>CBDCDB010000001.1:0-51221 GCA_965215315.1 Truepera sp.
ACGGTTCAATCAAAGGATTGGCGACAAAACCACCGATAAGAAAAGCTTTGTCGTCTGAGACAAAGATTCTGTTGGTAATCTCGTAGGACTTGACTACTGTCTGATTTTTACCCTTAAGCTGGACAGTTCCCCTAGCGATAAGTCAAAAAGTGCGTCAGGGACAGAACTGTTTGATAAAACCAACACATCGTAAATGGGACAGTTGGATAGTTTGAATGCTTATCGGTGGTTTTAGCATGAATCCTGTGACATAACCAGCACCGAAGCTATCACTGAAGACGCCGACTATGAGGGCGTCCGGGTGCGGCTGCGCGGCTTTCTCGGTACGGCTAGAGTAACGGTTCAGCGGGGCGTCGGGTTTGGGGACGTGGCCTTTACCGAAGAGATCGCTGAGTATCCGTCGCTGCTGGGGATGAACCAACCGCGTTTGCGCGGGTACAGCCGCGAGAGCAGCATTGCTGAGAAGTTCGAGGCGATGACCAAGTTAGGGCGGCTCAACAGCCGGATGAAGGACTTTTACGACATCTGGCTCTTGTCGCGTCAATTCAACTTCGAGGGTGAGCGGTTGTCCGAGGCGGTAGCACAGACGTTTCGTAAACGCGGTACACCTGTAAAAACCCTACCCGACGCGCTCACCCCGGCGTTTGCCAACGACCCGAGTAAAGTTCTGCAGTGGCGGGCGTTTTTGCGTAAAGGGCAGCTTGGCAATGTACCTGACGCATTCAGTGAGGTGGTCGCGGCGATAGCTCAATTCCTGGAACCGGTAGCTAAAGCGCAGACCGAAGCTCGCCCTTTTCTGTCCCACTGGACGCCTGCTCGAGGCTGGCACCCAGAAGGTTGATAGAAGCGTTGGAAACTCGCGCCAGGAGGCTTCTGCGTGTACGACTTTGCTAAAGGATGGAAAATTGGAGGTATTTATGGGCAAGTTCAAGTTGCGGCTTCCCGAACCTTTACACAAACAGGTCAAGGCGCTAGCGGAACAAGAAAGCGTCTCGGTTAGTCAGTTTGTCACCACGGCGCTCGTTGAAAAGCTTTCGGCGCTGATGAGCGAGGACTATCTGGGAGCGCAGGCCAAGCGTGGCGACCAAGCGGCCTTCGAGCAGGTGCTTGCTAAGGTGCCGGATACTGAGCCAGAGGTGCGTGACCGGTTCTAAGCCAGCTTCAGTGTGCAAGGTAGACGACCCCTTTTAGAAATACCTGCGGTGTGTTGTGAGTCCGAGTCTGACCTGCGCTACAACGTCTGAACCGTCAAAATCAGAGTGCTAGGTGTGGGGAAAATATATCCCGCTAACCTAAACCGTTAAAGCCCAAAAAGCTCCCGCTCGGTAGGCTTGGTCAGAAAACCGTCCATCACTTCAGCAAGGTCGGCCTCGTGCCACACGCCGCGCTCAACCAAGTCTAAAATAGCCGTGCCGATGAGAATCTTGCGGCGCAGGTCGCGTTTGCGCTTCTCTTCTTCAGCGCGTAACTGCCGCCGCAGAGCCTTCGCGTCGAGTTCGGCGAGCCTGGTTTCCAAGTGGCGGCGTTTTTCTTTTAGTTGATCCATACGCCCCTCCCTGGTGCGCTAGCGTAGCACAGCCCAAAACGCCCTGAATACTCGAAAAGTCTCTAAAGCGCACTTAACCGGTTTCTCTCTGACCTGAGCGCTTTAGAGAGAGATCAAGGGGTACTGAGTGCGTCGGTAAACGTCCTGAACGAGGGCTGCGCTCAGGTCTGTTTTGACACTTACAACACCAGAATCCGCTACACTCCAACAAACTCTAGGAGGGTGCTTGGACGTGGCGATCTATCATCTGAGGGCCAAAACAGGCAGTCGGCAGCGGGGGCACTCAGCCCGCGCCAAAGCGGACTATATCCAGCGCGAAGGCAAATACCGGGCGCAAGAAGACCGGCTGACTTACAAAGAGTCGGGCCACATGCCAGCCTGGGCTGAAGCCCAGCCGAACGACTACTGGAGGGCCGCTGACACCTACGAGCGGCGTAACGGCAGGCTCTTCAAAGAAGTTGAGTTTGCCTTACCTAAAGAACTCCCTTCCGAAGGACAGATTGCGCTAACGCAGAGGTTCGCCGCGCAGCTTACCGAGGCCAACCGTCTCCCCTACACGCTGGCTATCCACGAAGGTAAAGGGGAGAATCCGCACGCCCATCTGATGATTTCTGAGCGGGCCAACGACGGCGTCGCGCGTTCACGAGAAACCTGGTTTCGCCGCGCCAACTCGCAGACACCTGAAGTGGGCGGAGCTGCAAAAACAGATAGCCTTAAGCCTAAAGCCTGGCTTTTTGAAACGCGTGCGGCTTGGGCCGTAGCAGCAAATCAGGCGCTCGAGCGAGAAGGGATCGGCGAACACATTGACCACCGCTCGCTCGCCGAGCAAGGCGTTGACCGTATTCCTACCAAGCATATTGGGGTTGGGGTTCTGGCGATGGAAGCGCGGGGTGTGCGTACTGAGCGCGTCGACCAGGCTTTAGAGGTCGAGCGCCTTAACCGTACATTAGAGCGTGAACGCCAGCGGGAACTAGGGTTGCGCCATGAAGGTTCAAGTGTAGGTGAGCGCTCCCGCAGCCAAGGGCTGGAGTATTAAACGATTGTAAGCATAAAAAAGTTTTCTACTTTGGCTCTTTACAATCTCAGATACTATCTGTATTATCAGAACAAGATACGTAATCAAATCCGGTACGAAAGGAAAGTATGAACACAAAACGGCTGGCAGGCAATGTTAGAACGCTGTTCCTCATTATTATTGCGGAACAAGGTCCTATTTACGGCCTTGAGGTTGCCCGCGAATATCAAGCACGTACAGGTAGTCCAAAAGCTCTAAATGCAGGTACCCTCTACCCAAATCTTCGCCGCTTGGAGCAGCTTGGCTGGGTAAGTGTCGAAGAAAAAGACCCACCGCGTGGCCGCATTCCAGTTAGCTACTACACCATTACAGATGCGGGACGGCAGGCACTTCCAAGTGAAGTTGCTGAGGCAACCTCAACATTGAGAACGGCTTTAAGAATCCTTGGTGGGTATAAACCACAGTGGATGTTGTGGCGGAGACTGGCTTGATGGCTACCGTCAAAGAAGTTACGCCCGCCGATATCGAACTCGTTGAACGCTTGCATATGTTGACCAGAGGTCTTCCAGGGGAGTTGCGTGTAAAATACTTTCGTAACAGTTGCGCCGCAGTACACGAGCTTGCAGCCGATCACATGCTGAGAGGTGAAAGCTATGAGGCGGCTCTCCATCATGCGCTGTTTACTCATTTACCGCACCCAAACTGTACAAATTTGAAGCTGTTCTGGCGCGAGCGTCACGACCTTCCTCGCTATTTGGGTTGGGCAATGCTAAAACGTGTCACATCGGTAATCCATTTACTGACACGGCGCTACCAGGCTATAACCGGCAAGCTTCCGTTGCCTTTTGGTTCACTCGAGAAGATCTCCGGATACGAGCAGCTGCAGACCGATATCGCGCAACATTACCCGAATAAAGATTTTCGGTGGGAATACCCGAACAACTTTGGACCTACGTGTACCTACGTAGGCTGCGCCGAAGCTGAAGGTGAAACCCTCTATGTGCTCTCTGACCGTATTCGTGACGACGTGAATTTGACGTCGCAAGTTCGTCTGGCGCAGTTGGGGCAACTTATTGACGAGCTAACCTACCGCCAATCGTTTTACATATACAAAGCTGTGCCCGACAGGTTCACCGAAACTGTCTTTGTTAAAGAAGTCCATAATCAGTTCTTCTACTGGAACAAGCACGAAGCTTTGTCAGAGAGTTACAAGCTTAACCTGCCACACGCGCTTGCAGCCGAATTTTGGGCGCTGTGCCGCGCTTGGTGGCAAGACCAGAAACGTCCTCCGCTTTTAGTCGTCAAAGAGCGTACCGGGGATCATGCAGCGGATATGCGAGCGATGCTACCCATCGCCGAGTTGTGGGAAGACTTCGGATTCTCGCCAGAAGAAGGCACCCCGTATGTTAAGCGAACTCCTGATACATTCAAGCTTTTTGGCCGTGTTGTTCGCCTGCCTTATATCAATCCCTTTCTCCTTTCAGCAATATTGAGTTTTTTACTCTTACCTCTCACTGCCCTTATAAGTCTTTTGCCGACGGCGCTCATTCTGATCCTGATTCTTAGCCTCTCACCCGTAGCTGGTTTTGTTCCAGGTTTCTTAGTAAGCTCGCTGTTTCTGCTCCTTGTCTCGGCGTCTACCGCCGCAGTCCTCGCAGATCGGCTCGTGAGCGCAATTACACTCCGCTCACCGCTTACAACGCCGCACCATGGCCGCGAAAGAGCCTACGTCAAATGAACGAAGCCAGGCTGCTCTGGCGTCTGAAAGCGCCGTGGCTAGGTCTTTACGTCACACTGGCTCTAATGACTGGTGTACTGACTGTCTGGGCAACCTACCGGGTAGCGCACCCCGCGCTGACATTCTTGACCTGCTTCCAGAAAACGAGTCCAGGCTAAAGTGGAGAAAACGACCTAATCTAGAGCTTTAAGGAGGCTCGTATGAAAAGGTCGAAGTTTACCGAAGAGCAGATCGCCTTTGCCCTCAAGCAGGCAGAGTCAGGGGTAACAGTCGCTGAGGTGTGCCGGAAGATGGGCGTGTCAGAGAACACCTTCTACAACTGGAAGAAGAAGTTCTCGGGGCTCGGCGTGTCCGAATTGCGTCGGCTCAGGCAGCTCGAAGAGGAGAACCGCAAGCTCAAGCAACTCGTAGCCGACTTGAGTCTCGATAAGGCGATGTTGCAGGACGTGCTGGGAAAAAAGCTTTAAAGTCAGCAGCGAAGCGGGAACTCGTGCTGAAGTTGCAAGACGCCTGGAGGGTGAGCGAACGTCGAGCGGCCAGGGTGATTGGAGCACATCGTTCGGCTATTCGCTACCAACCCAAACGTCCCCTGCTCGACGCGCCTATCCGCAAGCGCATGGAGGAGATCGCTGCTGTAAGGATTCGTTACGGCTACCGGCGTATCCATATCCTCCTACAGCGTGAAGGCTGGCGGGTCAACTCTAAGCGTGTGTACCCCGTATTTACTGTCTGGCTGGGCTCAACCTTAGAAGCAAACGACCCAAAAGAAGACGTATGGCAAGTCACCGCATCTCTCGTCCTGACGTGACAAAAGCCAATGACTGCTGGACCATGGATTTTGTCTCCGACGCCCTCTTTAACGGCAAACGCTTTCGAGCGTTGACCGTCATGGACCAGTACACCCGAGAGTGCTTAGCTATTCATACCGACCAAAACATCAAAGGCGATCAGGTCGCCGTCTTGATGAGCCAGCTCGCTGCCACTCGTGGCATCCCCAGGCGACTGCAGACCGACAACGGTAGTGAATTCGTCAGCAAAGCTCTGGACAAGTGGGCTTACGAAAACCAAATCACGATGGACTTCTCTCGTCCTGGTCGCCCTACCGATAACCCCTTTATCGAATCGTTCAATGGTTCACTCAGAGACGAGTGTCTGAACATCCACTGGTTTTTATCACTCGAAGATGCTCGGGAGAAGATCGAAAACTGGAGGGTCGAGTACAACCATTTCAGGCCGCACTCGGGACTCGGAAACATCCCACCTGGACAGTTCGCTCAGCAAGCCGTAGGCTATTCGTAAGGTCGTTTTCTCCTCCTTCACCTGGACCAATTTCTGGCAGCGGGTCAGTAAGGTCGTTTTCTCCTCCCTCACCTGGACCAATTTCTGGCAGCGGGTCATTCTTAGCTGCGTCTAACGTTGACGTTGGCGCTGCACTAGGGTCATGGCGGCGCGTAGGGCAAGTTTGGACGTGGCTGGTGCGTGAAGGGCAACTTAACCCCAATCAAGCTTACGCAACTGGGGTTTTATTCGTTGTTACTGCGGGGCTCGCTGCTCGTTCGTGGTACGCAAGCTCTGACACATTCGCCTACGAACAGAGATGGATCCCAATTTTGAGACAGAACCCCGTCAGTTCTTAACTCTGCTCACGAGCAAGGTCTGGGCGTCAATGTCGTTGCTGAAGTCAGCAAGGTTTGCGGTGCCCGGTTGCTCGTGGGTTCACCATACACCGCATTAGGTGTTTGCTTGCTGAGGCTGCTGTGACGGCGTTCGCCGTTGTAATAGCTGAGGTAGCGCTCTAGGCCAATTCGGGCTTCGTTAAGATTGTTGTAGGCATAGAGATAAACCTCCTCGTATTTGAGACTTCTCCAGAAGCGTTCGATAAAGACATTATCGATCCAGCGACCTTTGCCATCCATGCTGATCCGAACCCCGTGCTGGTCAAGCAAGCTGGTGAATGCTTGAGAGGTGAACTGAGCACCCTGGTCGGTATTGAAGATCTCAGGTGCGCCGTGTGTTGCCAAGGCCTCGGTTAAGGCAGTCATGCAAAAGCGTGGGTCGAGGCTGTTCGACAGCTGCCAACTCAGAATCTTGCGGCTGTACAAATCCATGATCGCGACGAGGTAGCAGAAGCCTTTGGGCATCGGCAGATACGTGATATCGGCGACCCATATTTGATTGGGTCGGCTCGGCTCGAGTCCCTGAAGTAGGTAGGGATAGATTTCGTGTCCCTTGGCAGCTTTCGAGGTTCTTGGTTGGGGATAGATGGCCGCAATACCCATGACCCGCATCAAGCGCTGAACACGTTTGCGATTAACGGTGAAACCACGGTCTTTGAGTTCACCTTCGATCCGGCGACTTCCTAGGAAGGGCCGTGCTAGATGGATCTCGTCTATGTGGCGCATGACCGTCAGTTCTTCTTCCGAGACTGCTGCCCTCCGGCGGTACACCGATGCACGGCTCACGCCCAGCAATCGGTATTGTCTTACAACCGGCAGCAGCGCTTCTCTGTCGATCATCGCTTGGCGCTCAGCTCGGCTCAGCGACCGAGCTTGTTCGACAAAAAATCTCGTTCCATCGTAAGTTCACCGATCTTGGCGTGCAGCTCCTTGACCTCAGACTCGAAGTCACGCTGCTTGTCCGCACCACTCTCGAAGACCTCGCTGACCTGCGCTAAGAGCTGCCGTTTCCACGCTGAGATTTGCTGTACGTGGACACCAAACTGCTGGGACAGCTCAGCCAACGTCTTTTCCTCTTTAGCCGCTTCTAATGCCACCTTTGCCTTGAACGCTGCTGAGTGGTTTCGCCTCTGCTTTTTCATCTCTTCCCCTTTCTGAAAGCCTAGCGCTTTCAACTAAAGGGTCTGTCTCGTTTTAGGGGTCCACTTCTAACTGCTCAGGAGCCGCGTTGAAGCCAATCCCTGGCTTAAGCGGTGGCGGAAACCGCTCGCCCTACCCGAGGCGTATGGACAGTTTTGGGCGACGCGCCAAGATGTGCGCGATCTGCTGCGTCCCCCGTTTGTCAGAGCTGCTGGTAAAAAGCATCACTACGGCCTTTGGGGACGCCGCCCCCTCGCCGCGTATCCGGGTTGGGACGGCAAAACCGAGATGGAGAACGCGCTGATCGTCGCCCCGCCAGGGCGCGGCAAAGGGATGCTGATTAAAGCCAACTTGACGATGTGGTACGGCAGCGCGGTGATCGCCGACCTTAAAGGAGACTTTTACCGTGACCTTGGCGGCGCGTTTACGCAGGCAGGGCACCGCTGCTTTGTGCTGCGTACCGACGGCTTGGGGCACTGCTACGATCCGTTTGCTGAGTTCCAAGGTGAACTCGGTCTGGGCGCAGCGGCGGCCATTTTGCTCGCGCCCGAACGTGACGGCGGCCATAAGATCTTCGGCGAACGCGCCGCTATCATCTTGAGCGCCATGATGATGGCGGCGCGTGTTCAGGCCAAGCCGATCTTGCCTTACCTTAAAATGCTGCTGGCTGACGGCATGGAGCGGTGTCTCAAGCGGTTACAGGCACTTGCCGATCCGGTTATCGACCGTAAAGTTACGAGTTTTTTAAGTGAACCTGCTGATTTGGCCGATTGGGAGTCGGTTTTGCAAGACCGCTTTATTCAGTCGTGCTGGGCCAACCTGACCACCCGTATCGAGCCGCTCCTAGCCGACCCGATCTTAGCGGTAACGTCAAAAAGCGATTTTACGGCGGCAACACTCCGGAACGACAAGGTTAAGGTCTTTTTGCAGTTCTCTAAAGAACACCTTGAGGCCACCCTGCCCCTCTACCGTTTGATCGTCGAATCGCTGACTCGGGGGCTTACCCAAAGTGGTGAGATTAACCCGAGGTACCGGGAGTCGCCAGTCTGGTTCGTTCATGACGAGGCGCATCTCCTTACCCCTACCAATCTTCCTGAACATCTCAACAGCGTCCGCGACTGGGGCGTTGTGATGTGGGTGGTGTTGCAAAGCCGGGCGCAGCTGCGTGAGCGTTACGGTCACGACAACGCGAGTACGATTGAAGCGGGCTGCGGCGTTCAGGTCTACTACCGGCCCAACGACCACGCGGCAGCTGAACACCTCTCTGAACGGCTCGGTGAGATGCCCGTACCCCGTGAAAGTCGCGGCGAACGCGGGCGCGTCAGCGACAAAAGTGTTAACACCACGCTCGCGACGCAGCCGCTGCTGCGCCCCCGGTCGATCAGCCAGCTCAAGCTAAGCCAGACAATTGTCCTGGCAGGTGGACGTCCGCCGATTGCTGCCAAACGCGTCTGGCCAACTGACCTGTCGGGGGGCAAACGGGTCTTCGTACGGCGTCAGGGGCGGCTTCTCCCCCGCTACCCCGCCCCCGAACTTCTCCAGCTGGAGCTTTTGGCGACGCCTGAGCCTTTGGCTAGGCTTGGGACGGAGAAGCGCGGAAAGAACGACCAAGCTGCCAAAGGTGCGCTCGAAAAAATTAAATCGCTAAGGCGCTCGAACCCATAATTTATGGATGACCATAAGAGTTCAATAGCACCCGAAAGGCTTCCTGAATGCAGACACGTCCTCCACGTGATATCTCTAATTAGTCTTATTGGCTTAAATAAGACCATAAGACTTATTAAGATGGGAGTTTTACCTTGGGAAAGCCGTTTGTTGTACGTTGAGCGTGTTGTGTATGTTAGGCTTGACCGCACGAATCTTGGAGCCGCTATGACTTAACCCTTGCTACGCCGGACGTAGCAGCACAACCCAAAAGGAGCGCTCCTGGTTGTTATCAGCAACTAGGAGCACCGGGCACTAACAAAACCTGTCTAAAACACTAAAGACAGTCTAAGTGCCCGGAACGGCGTCGTCAACCTCTTTGACACCATTTCCGGAGTTTTTATGAAACGTTTAACAACTGAATATCGTTTTTGGGGTTTCCGTACCGAGACCCTCTATCCTCTGTGGGCTGAGGTTCTAACGTGAACCCGGCGCTGCAAAAGCAGCTCGAGCGCCTCGGTCATACGCTGGCTGCGAAGAACAACCAGCCGGTCGCGCTGTTCGCATTACCTAAACCGAACTTGGAACACGACCCTCAACCACCCCCAGCAGCCCCTGAGCGCTTCCCTGAGCCTACCGAAGCAGTTTTGCGTAAAGATACAGCTGCCCTCCCTTTGCAAGAGGCCATAGCGAGCTTTTCAGCGCGTCAGGTTGCTCGGACAACGGGCGACCTCAATCCCCTGGCAGGACGCATCTACGCTCTGCTTCATCTGCTTGGTTGCACCATCGCACACCGCCGCGGCTACCACCGGAAAGCTTCACAGGTGTCGTACTTCTGCCCCGCCGAACTCGTCTTTATCCATCTGGGGATCAGCCGGGGCTCGTTCTACCGGTCACTCAAAGAACTCTTAACGTTGGGCTTTGTCGACGCCCGTGGTCACAAAACGACGCTTAACGGCTGGGCTGTCCGCGCTGATGGAACGCTCTGGTCAGTAAAGCTGCTGCCGTACCGGGGCAGCCGCGCCCGCTTACGCTTTGATGACCTTAAAGCGCAGTACCGCGACCTGGAGGCTGATATCGACGCGGGTACAACGGTCTGGTCACAGACGCGACAGTCAAGTCGAGTAAAAGCAGAGTCGGTGCCGTTTGAGAGTTTGGTGACTTGGTCGTTACCCCCCGCGTGTATCCAAAACCCCGTTACCATGACTGTCGCCCCAACCCAAAAGCTAGACCTCGAGCTGCTCCTCGACGTACCCTTCTTACCCCGCACGGCGCGGCGGCAGGGCGTCGATCAGGCGGCCAGGGCCTTAGCGCAGCGGCTTTCTGATGAAGGCTCGCTCAATTTTTACCGCTACCTGGTGTGGCAACTCCTGCGGCTGCATCAACAAGGCCGAGACTATCTGCTTATGGTCTACCAGATGATCCTCAGGGTGGGTACCGACCAGCTCGAGGGATTCGCCAGAAAGCCAGGAGCTCTATTTGTATCGCGTCTGAAAGCGTGTGAGCTGTGGTCTGAAGTGCGGGAGGTGCCGCTGGTTCGGGTTGCCGCCTAAATAGCGGGTACAGGTACTCCGAAAGGGTTCTTGCACCATAGAACGCTACGTTTAAGGCGTTGTAGCGGCGGGTATTCGTGCTATCCTTACTGTAAGGAGGTATGGTAAGGATGAGTAATAGAGCCACCTTGACCAGTAAAGGGCAAATTACGATTCCGCAGGACGTGCGGCGACGGCTAGGACTTAAACAAGGAGATCAGGTCGTGTTTGTAACCGAGAACGGCACGACGACGATCCAACCTGCTCGAGGTGAGCCTAACCCTTTCGAGCGCTACGCAGGTGCGTTAGGTGGGTTTGAAACCCAAGCTGAGATAAACGCCTGGTTAAGCGACCTACGAGATGACGATTAGGTGCTCTCTGCCGTTGATACGAACGTCATCAGCGCGTTGTGGTCAAAAGAGCCGACCGCGTCAGAGGTCAAAGAGCTTCTCTTTGCGGCCAGGCAGACGGGTGGGCTAGTCGTCTGTGGGCCGGTATTTGCAGAACTGCTGGCTTATCCGGGAGCAACGCGCGCGTTTGTCGAAACCTTTTTGCAAGACACCCAAATTGAGGTTCATACAGGTCTCTCTTTTCAAGTATGGGCTAGAGCGGGTGAAGCCTTTAGCGCTTACGCCGAACGGCGGCGCATAGACCGGACGGGACAACTTAAAAGGCTGCTCGTTGATTTCGTTGTGGGAGCACACGCGCTACTTATGGCTGACCAGCTGTTGACGTTAGACGTAAACCGCCACCGCACCGCCTATCCTGGATTGAATCTTATTACGAGCAGTAGCTGATAAGCCAGAGCAGCACAAAAATTATTCCTGAATATTTATCTAGCTAAACTTTCAAAAGCTTAAATGTTTAGAAGTTTGAACATACAGTAAGTTATGCTGAACTAGATAAGTGAGGTAACGCGTTGATCATCGCCGTAGCCAACCAAAAAGGTGGTGTGGGCAAAACCACTACCACGCTGACTCTGGCTCATCTGCTCGACTTAGAAGGTGAAGCGGTCGCTGTGGTCGACCTCGACGCGCCAGGACCCAACCGCCTGGCAGGGGCGAGCGCCGCCGAGCGCCGCGCCAAAGCTATCGGTATCCCCGCCTACACCATCGGAACGTTACCCGACGCCCTGCCGCAATACGTCGTAATCGACTGCCCGCCTGACGCGGCCAACGCCGACCTGCAGACGGCTCTGGAGCTAGCCGACTTTGTGCTTGTGCCTACGTCGCCAAGCATCGATGAACTCGAGGTAGCGATGGCGTTTACCCAGCGGGCGCTCTCCGGGCGGCCCTACAGTATTCTGCTGACCCGGGTCTACCATTCGGGCTCCGAAGCGGCAACCACCCGAAAATGGCTACGCGAGCAGGGACTAAAGGTGATGGACGCTGAAGTCGTCGACTACCGGGCGTACAAAGAGGCTGCGCTCCGCGACACGACTGTGGCTGGTCTGGACACCTATCCGGCGCGGCGGGCCAGACGTGACTACCTCGACGTGTTGCACGAACTCCGGAGGCTCAGCCGTGGCCAGTAACAAACTTGCCGAGCGCCTCGCCAGGCGTCAACCGGTTACGATTGACCAGCCTGCAATTGAGAACGCCCCACCGCAACCTGCTGGGGTTCCGGCTACCCACCGGGAGAAACTCGCCCAGAGATGGAAAAGGGTTGCTACCGTATTGCCACCTGAAGAACATCAAGCTTTCAAGATCGCTGCACTACGCCATGACCAGGAGATGAGCGACGTGATCCGTGATCTTATTAAAGCGTGGCTCGAAGATCAGAGCTGAACATTTGGACACTCAGATGTTTAAGCATTCAGATGTTTGAAAAGATATATCAGCTTGACCCAGTAAAGCCAGGTAATACTTCCATACGCTCTAAACATTCAAACGTTTGACCGCGCAAACATTTGGGTACTCACGCATAGCCAAACGATTTTGGTGGTTGTGACTCACCCATCTGTAAACGAAAATAAGTCAAATGTCTAAGTGTTTGAGCGTTTAGATGTCTAAGTGTTTTGACGGCTGAGAGAATATTTTTCAGGCTAGACTGGCAGCGTGACCCATCCCTGGGAAAGCCATCACAGGCAGGCACGAGCTGAGAACCTCTCGCTTGACTGGAGCGCCGACGCACAGAAGCTGCTTGCAACGACCCTCCAACCCCCTATGCATGTCCTCGAGATTGGCTGTGGTCAGGGTGCGTTAGCTTGCGCCCTGGCTTACCGAAGGCTAAAGGTCACAGCGCTCGACATTTCAGAAACTGCATTAGAAAGCGCGAGAGCCAACGCCGGTACGTTGCCGATCACCTTTTTGAAAGCAGATGTGGCCCGGCCGCTGCCGTTTGAAGCCGCACAGTTCGGGTGTGTGGTCGCCGTCTTGTCGCTCCACTACTTCAGCCGGTCGGTAACGCAGGACATTTTTGCTGAGATTCGGCGTGTCCTCGCACCGGGCGGTCTGGTGTGCGTTTACCTTAACAGCGAGGCCGAAGGGCAGAGGAGAGCTGCACAGGGCCAGGTACAGCGCACCTTAGAACCAGGCGTGGTGCTCGAGCAAGACGGTGTGACGCGGCGTTATTTTACTAAAGGCGACGTGCAGGAGCTTTTACGGGGTTGGACCACGCTGACAAGGGAGCCCGCTCAAATCACGAGTCTAAAGGGTAAAACCAAAGCCTGCTGGCGCGTGCTAGCTCGCCGCTAATTGCATAAGTGTTAAGGTCTTATGGATAACCTTAGATCGGAGGGCCGCGTGATCATCAGCGTATCGAATCAAAAAGGCGGGGTAGGGAAGACCACCAGCGTCTACGCGCTTGGTTCAGCGCTGGCCAGGGGCGGCGCGAAGGTTCTTTTGGTTGACTTAGACCCGCAGTCGTCGCTAACCATCTCGACCGGGCTCGAGCCGCAAGATATCGATGTATCGGTCTACGACGCGCTCGTTAGAGGACGTGAGCTGCCGATTGTTAACGTCACCGGTAGCCTCGACCTGGTGCCTTCAAACATCGACCTCTCAGCTGCTGAAATGGAACTGATTAACGAGCTTGGGCGCGAACGAGTATTAGCGGACAACTTGAGGCCGCTTAGAGAGCGTTACAACACCATCCTTATTGACAGTCCCCCTTCCCTCGGTCTATTGACCATTAACGCGCTTACGGCTGCTGATGGGGTACTGATCCCGGTCAACAGCGAGTACCTGGCGATGCGGGGTTTACAACTTCTTTTGACGACGATTGAAAAGGTGCGGGCGCGGCTCAACCCAAGCCTCAAGGTCATGGGCATCCTGCCGACGATGTTCGACCATCGCACCCTTCACGCCCGTGAGGTACTCGCCACGCTTAAAGAACAGTACGGTGAGAACATCCCTATCTTTGAACCCATTCGGCGTTCGGTACGTTTTGCCGAAGCGCCGATTGTGGGTCAGTCGATCCTCGATTATGCCCAGGAACTCGAAGGCGCAGCGGCGTACCTCTCACTTGCGGAGACGGTGCGGCGTGACGCGTAGGCGAGCTACCCTTAAAGACAGAAAACGTAGCAAGGGCCGCGGGGTCGAAGCGTTTTTTGAAGGCACCAAGATTCCGATTAAGCCCGCTGGTGAGCCGCGCAAAACGGCGACCTTTAACCTGCCGCTACGCCAGCTCGACTTTTTTGATGAGTTTATCCGCACTGGCAAACAGCGTTTTCGGCATATGGACAAGGTCGGCGTCGGGGCGGTCAACAAAAGTGCAGTTTTAGAAGAGCTCTTAAATATGCTCGAGCGTGACGAACGGCTCAAAGAAAACGTGCTCAAAGCGTTGGAGAAAAAAGACCGTAAAGAGGGGAGTCGGCACGACCCGCGTAAGACGGGCGTAGAGGTAGAGGTAACGTCTGAAGGGGAAGGTGTCTGATGAACTTGTATACATGTGTTAGGAGATCGCCAACCTTCTGAAGCCAATTACTGGAGACTTGGAGGTAATCTCTTTTCAAGCTGTCCTAAAAAAAATTGAAGTAGAAGCCGCGTCAGGTAAGGGGTTTAGAAGTTTGCACTAAGTATCGTAAACGTGAAAGTCTGCCCAGCATAAGCAGCTTTATCAAAAGATTGTGCCAAACTGACAGAAACGTACAATCTGAAGCTCGGTGAGGAGGCGTGGGTGAAAGTCTTTCACATCAACATCTTTTACAGCAAGGAGGACGAGGGGTATATCGCAGACATTCCCGGCTTAGACACATGTTCGTCGTTTGGGACGAGTCCGGTTGAGGCGCTGGCGGAGATGTAACAGGCGAAAGAGGCGTGGATAGGGCAGTAAAGGCCGCTAGTCGTGCTGGCGGAGTGGGTACAGAAACCTAGATTTTACCCCTCGGCAGCTCAAAAAAAACTCATAGGTCTAGCACCGCTGGCGGTGCAGGGAAACCGCTGAGGAGGATTTATGACAGGCTTTATCCTGATTGGCCTCGCTCTATTTGGCGGTGACCTACTACCTTGGCCCCTACGTCTACTTATGGTCGTCGGTGGCGCAGCGTCGTTCGTGACGCCTTTCGTGTCAGGCTCCACAACACGAAACGACCCCGGCTCGGGCTATCCGTATCCCACGCAGGCCGATGTGTTAGACGGTGATGACAGTTAGGCGCGTTTTGGCGCAGCAGTTAATTGTCCCGACGTAGCGGCTTCTACGCTGAGCTGGTCCTGCGGTACGGATTAGAGGTCTATATCAGCGCTACTTGCAGCTACCCGTAGGTTCTTATAGCGACGAAGGCGGGTCGTGTTGCTGCCAGCACGACCCGCCTTTTCACCGAGCCCTCTTAGTCGGTATCGCTATAGCGTTCTAAAAACCTCTCAACCGCAGCGGGTTCGACAAAGTCGGAGCCTTCGGTCGATACCCTCAGCGCAGCGGCTGCGTTCGCGTAGGTAACGGCTTCTGCAAAAGCGTCGCCCGCGCTTAGCCGGGCACCAAGCGCCCCGACGAAACTGTCGCCCGCACCGTGCGTGTCGACGAGTTTGATCTCGTGCGCTGGTAGGTAGGTGCAGCTCCCGACCTGGTTAGAGAACACGAGGCCTTGGTCGCCCAAGGTAATGATGACGGCAGGAACCGTACCTTGCAAAAGCGTTAGCGCGTTCTCCGCTTCTGCTTTTGAGCTCACGGGGAGACCCGTAAGCATTTCGGCTTCAATCTGATTGACCACCAAAATGTTGACGGCGGCGCTTAGACGCGGCGGCAACGGGTAAGCGGGCGCGGCGTTGAGCAGAACCGGTACCTGATGAGCCTGGGCTAACGCCGCGGCCTCGGTCACGGTTTCTAGGGGAAGCTCGAGCTGCAACACGAGAAGTGAGGCGCTCTGGATCACTGCGTCTGCTACGCGCAGGTCTTCGCCCCCTACGTGCTGGTTCGTTCCGGATACGATGACTGCGCCGTAGTCGCCCTCGCCAGTTACAACTGCAACGCTTAGCCCCGAAGCTCCAGCGGTATCGACGGTCACATACTGGGTATCGACGCCTGCACCCTTGAGCGACGCGATCAGGCCCGACCCTTCAGCGTCGCTACCGACCCGGCCCACCATATAAACGTGTGCCCCGTGATAGGCCGCTTGCGCCGCTTGATTGGCTCCCTTGCCGCCACGTTTGGTGGTCCAGCTGCGCCCCACAGCTGTTTCACCAAGCCTGGGGAGCGACGCGGCGTGGACGATAATGTCATGGTGGAGGCTGCCTACAACGGCGATGTGCTTTATGTTATTCACGTTTCCCTTCAACTGAGCGCATGGTTTTTTCGAGGTTCGACCACGCTTTGGCTTGCATGTGCTGGGCCGCGCACACAAATAAAACGTCGATGATATTGAGCTGCGCAATCCGGGCTGCGGCGTTTTCGCCCATGAGCATCGAACCTCTAGCCGTCGATTGCAGTACGACGTCGGCTTCTCTTCCCAAAGGAGATAGCAGATGGTTGGTGAGCGCGATCGTTTTAGCGCCACTGGCCCGCGCGAGCCGCAGCGCCGAGAGGACGGCTGTGGTCTGGCCCGAATGACTGATGGCGATCACCACATCTTTAGGGCTGAGCAACGACGCGGACATCGACATGAGGTGGGCATCTTCGTAAGCCGCCATGCGAAACCCGATACGTAAAAACTTGTGGCTGGCATCTTTAGCTATTGCAGCGGAACCGCCCAACCCGTAGAGGTCAACCTGCCCGGCAGCTAAAAGGATCTTTACGGCCCTTTCGACGTCATCCAGGTCAAGCACCGCCAGCGTCTCTTCAAGCGCCTGAATCGAGGTGCGAAAGAGTTTGTTGACGATCTGCTCGGTCGTGTCGTTGGCGCTCAGCTCTTCAAACATATCGGTTGTGGGGAGCTGGGCGTACTGAACGAGCTTGGTTTTGAGGTCCTTATACCCCGAGAAACCCAAACGCTTGGCGAGTTTGACGATCATGGCTTCTGAAACCCCAAAGGCTCTGGCAACTTCAGAGATCGTCCGCTGCGCCACCGCTGCGCCCTGACCCAGCAAGTACCGCGTGATCTCACCTTCTTTGGGCGTCAGTTCAGGCAGCATGGTGCGGATCTGGGGCCCGATACCTCTTACAGAATGATCCATAGGTGTGGTGTCCTCTCACTCATAGTTTACGCAAACCACAAGAAAAGTAAACCTATACGCGAAAAGCTCAGTCGTCGCTCAAACAAATTTAACTAAATAAATAATATAAGTGAACTTGAGCTTGACAAATCCCGTTACCTGACGGTAATATCCTTACAAAGATTTCATATTGACTGTTTAAGGTTAACTTTTACAGCGGCGCTAGCTGGGGCGAGGTATTTGTTTCACACATCGCAGAGTCTTCGTAAAGTTGCGTCACGGAGGTCCAAGTTGAACATCGATACGCTCAAGTTTGCTACCCGGCTCAACTCGTTTTCTGCACGCCCTGAACTGGTTTGGCCCCAGGGCCATCAACCAACGACAGCTGATCTGCTCAGACGGGCAGGTAAAACGACGGGTCTTAACGCCGTTGACCTGAACTATCCCGATCACCTGGAAGGATTCGCCGACGCGGCCTTACGCGACGTGCTCGCCGACACGCAGCTGGCGCTTAACGGGTTTCAGATGCGTTACTACAGCGGCTCGACCTTTACCGCTGGAGGCTTCGCTCACCCTGACAAAGCGGTGCGGGAAGAGGCGATCGCGCTGACGCTTCGCGGCGTCGACCGGATGGCGCAGCTCGGCGTCAACCTGATGACCTTGTGGTTAGGGCAAGACGGTTTCGATTATCCGTTTCAGGTCGACTATAGAAGAAGCTGGAACCATATCACCGAAGGTCTTAGGCGCGTCGCGTCGCACAACCCTGAAGTTCAGATCAGTATCGAGTACAAACCCAACGAACCGCGGGCGTTTAGCTTCTTAGGCGACGTCGGCACAACCTTGCTGGCGATTCGTGAGGTGGGGCTACCGAACTTGGGCGTAACGATCGATTTTTGTCACGTGTTGTACGCCGATGAGCAGCCCGCCTTCGCGGCTAGCCTGGTTCATCAGCACAGTCAGCTTTTAGGGCTGCACCTCAACGACGGCTACGCCAAACGTGACGACGGCTTAATGGTCGGCAGTGTGCACCTTTCGTCAACGCTCGAGCTGCTCTGCTTGATGCAAGACATCAATTATCAGGGCCTCATCTATTTCGATACCTTTCCGCACGCTGAAGACCCGGTTGCTGAGTGCAGCACCAACATCGCGGTGGTCAAAGCGCTCTTTGAAGTAGCAACTAAACTCGACCGTAAAGCGTTAGCTGCGGCGCAAAATCAGCACGACGCGGTCTCGAGCCTGCAGCTGCTCTACGGAACGCTGCTGCCTGAGTTCAAGAGCGGAGGCTAATCTGGTACGTCAAGCTTGATCACCAGCGGATAGACCCCAAACCCTCTGTTAGGAAGGAAACCCATGAAATATCGTTTGCTTATCCCCGCCCTTTTACTCTGCACCACGGTTGTTTTCGCGCAAGACGCCGCACCGCTCGACTCCGATACCGAACCCGACCGCGTCGAGTGGTGGCAGCTCGAAGAGACGTTCGGCAGCGTTCCTGAAGCGCCCGCAGATACGACCGTCGGCGCAGTTGCCAAAACCCTGACCAACGAGTATTGGCGGCTGCTGGCTGAAGGGTATCAAAACGGCGGCTCTACTTACGGGGTCAAAGTCGACGTGCAGGCCGCGCAGAGCGAATCTGATCAGCTCGGCCAACTCGCGATCGCTGAGACAATGTTAAGTCAAAACTACGACACTTTGCTCGTTTCACCGCAAAGCGACGCCAACTTACAACCCGCGTTTGAAGCGGCGCTCGACCAGGACATTCCCGTAGTTAACGTTAACGACGCCGTGATTCCGCAAGCTACCCAGTACGTTGGCAACGTCCAGAAGCAAAACGGCGTCAGAGTAGCGAACTGGTTTATTGAAAACTACCCTGACGGCGGGCAGGTCGCGGTGATTGAAGGTCAAGCGGGCGTTTACGCCGCAGGTCAACGTACCGCCGGGTTTACCGAAACGGTCAACGAAGCGGGTAACTTCGAGGTCGTGGCGAGCGTCCCCGCCGACTGGAGCAGGCAGACCGCGTTCGATCAGGCGACGACGATCCTCAGTCAGTATCCTGAGCTGATCGGTTTTTACGCGAACAACGACACCATGGCGTTAGGGATTGTCGAGGCTGTTAAAGCCGCTAACCGACAAGAGGGTGTCAAAGTTTTCGGAACCGACGGGATCAACGACGCCTACGCTTCTATTTTGGCGGGAGAACTAGCCGGAACCGTAGACTCGTTTCCGATTATTACGGGTGAAGTTGGGATGGAGGTCGCCCTGCGGGTGCTCGGTGGTCAAGACGTTCCCCGCGTCGTCAGTACACCCCAGGCGCTGATCACCGAAGAAAACTACGACCGCTATAAAGGCGAGGGCGTCGACGCAAGAGCCGCGCTTATCGAAGACGCCAAGAGCGAAAGCAACTAAAGGAGGGTGCTGGTTGGGGCTGGCCCCAATCAGCACCCACTTATGACCTCTGCGCTTAAACTAGAAAACATCACCAAAGTGTTTGCGGGAACGACCGCGCTCAGCGGTGTGAATTTAGAACTTGGGCCAGGTGAAGTTCACGCGCTCGTTGGGGAAAATGGTGCGGGTAAAAGCACCCTGCTAAAAATACTGTTTGGCATCCACGCGCCTACAAGCGGCAATATCTATATCGGCGGAGAACCCGTGACGATACGTAGTCCTCGGGCTGCAAATCAGCACGGCGTTGCGATGATCCATCAAGAACTCCAGCAAGTGCCACAGCTTAGCGCTGTCCAAAATATTTTTCTTGGTCATCCTCATAAGCGCTACGGTTTACTCAAAGATGCGCGGCGAATGCGGCGTGACGCCGAGGCTGTGCTCGAACGGGTCGGGGCCAACGTCGACGCCTCTGTCGCTGTTGAGGAGCTGAGCGTCGCCCAGCGGCAACTGATCGAAATCGCCAAAGCCCTGTTAGGCGACGCCAAAATTATTGCGATGGACGAGCCGACCTCGAGCCTTACGCCTAAAGAGATCGCCGTGCTTCTAAATCTCGTCCGTACGCTCGCAGCTGAGGGCGTCAGCGTCATCTACGTGTCTCATAAACTCGATGAAATCTTCTCGGTGGCCGATAATGCGACGATCCTTAGAGACGGTAAAGTCGTTGGGGTAAACAACGTCGCCGACTTGACCCGCGACCGTATCGTACAGCTGATGGTAGGCCGCGAACTCGCGAATCAGCAGCCCCGGACGTCAACAGCGACCCAAGAGAAGGTGCTAGAGGTTTCGGGGCTGACCTGGGGTACGTCGGTTCAAGACGCCAGTTTTTCACTCTACAAAGGAGAAATTCTCGGCGTTTCCGGCCTGATCGGTTCAGGGAGAACCGAACTGGTCAGTATGATTGCGGGGCACCTTAAGCCTACACGCGGCGAAATCAAACTCTCTGGTCAGGTCAAGACGTTTCAGACCCCGCGAGACGCGATTCAAGCGCGTATCGGCTTCGTGCCCGAAGACCGTAAACGAACCGGTCATATCGGCATCATGTCGGTTGCCGCCAACATCGGTCTAGCCTCAGCTTCCAAATTTACCAGGTTCGGTTTCGTGAGGCGGCGCAAACGTAAAGAAGAGACCACTGCCGCCGTGCAGAGCCTTAACTTAAGGCCGCTCAACGTCGAGCAAGAGATTCAGTATTTTAGCGGGGGCAACCAGCAAAAAGCGATTATCGGACGTTGGTTGGTGGCTGAAAGCGACGTCCTTATTTTCGATGAACCCACCCGCGGCATTGATGTTGGCGCAAAACAAGAGATCTATGACGTTATCTCTAAACTGGCCGCTGCGGGCAAAGCGCTGATCGTTGTCTCTTCTGAACTTCCTGAAGTTTTACGCCTCAGCGACAGGGTTTTGGTGATGCATGAAGGCACCCTCGCGGCGACCCTGACACCACCCGACTTAACCGAAGCCAAAATCATGTTTTACGCGACGCACGAGAAACCGAACCTGGAAGGAGAACGCACGCTATGAAGGCCAAGCTGCAACAGACCACACCGTCACGCATCAACTTTCGCGGCCTCTTACGAGGTGCCGGCACCCTGGTAGGTTTGATCGCCATCATGGTGACGTTTGCGACGTTATCCCCAGCTTTTCTAACCGAGCAAAACCTGTTTAATATCTTGCAGCAGTCCGCCATCAACGCGTGTGTGGCTATCGGGATGACCCTGGTGATTATCAGCGCGGGTATCGACTTGTCGGTGGGTTCGGTGGCAGCTTTGTGCGCGGTCGTGACCGCAGGTCTGATGGTCAGCGGTACCCCGGTTGTGCTTGCCGCGCTCGCGGGCCTCGCGGTTGGAGCCGCGTGCGGCTTCTTTAACGGCGCGATGATCGCGTACGTCGGATTACAACCTTTTATCGTCACCTTAGGAACGTTGAGCCTTTACCGGGCTTTTGCGCTGATTTACACCAACGGGAGTCCGATATTTGGCATACCCAATATGTTTCGCCAGTTCTTTACCGGTAGTCTTGGACCCGTGCCGATGCCGGTTGTGATCGTCGCTGTGGCCGCGTTCGTCGCGTGGCTGATTTTGCGGCAGTTTCCGCTCGGCGAATATATCGTCGCCATTGGCGGGAACGAGGAGGCGGCGCGCGCCTCTGGCGTACCGGTCAAGCGGACGAAAATCATCACGTACGTCATCAGCGGAGTGTTGTCGGCGCTCGCAGCACTGATCCTCGTCGGGCGGCTGGGCGCAGCTGAGCCGATTTTAGGCAACCTCTGGGAGCTGAACGCGATTGCGGCTGCCGCCATCGGGGGCGCGTCGCTCAGTGGTGGTCGCGGGAGCTTGATCGGTACGCTGCTCGGCGCGATTATTCTGGGCGCGATGACTAACGGGCTGACCTTACTCAACGTTCAGGCGTTCTACCAGCTATTGGCTACTGGAATTATTATCATTTTAGCGATGGTGATCGACCGCCTGACCAAATCATAAAGTTCGGTCAGTGCAACCCAGGTACAAGGTCAAGAAGATACCGACTCGAGCTATGAAACCGGTTTACTCCGCAGCCGCGTGACGATTTCAAGCACGGCGCGTTGACACCGCTGCGGTTGTAAACCGCGCAGCACCAGCTCGAGGTCGTCTACGACCATCTCACCCATACCCGTCCAGATTTCTGGAACGTTACCGGCGCGGTGAGCTGAGAGAACGGTATTAGCAGTTTGGCGAGCGGTATGTTCCGAAGGGATAGGTTCTTCTGGAAAGACGTCGATACTCGCCCGTATCTGACCTGAAGCGGCGGCGGCGAGCAAAGCGTCAAAGTCAACCACGTCCGCGCGGCTGACCAGAACTACCACCGAACCCTTTTGCATCGCCCCAAACTGTTGTGCGCCGATAGCCCCTTGATTTTCAGTCGTCGTAGCCGCCAGGATAAACACGACTTTGGCGCGAACGAAGAGGTCATCCATACTGACAGCCTGGACGTCCATATCGCGTAGAACGTGCGGATGTAACCACGGGTCGTGAACGAGGATATCGCGGGAAAAGGGCCGGAGTAGTGGGAGCAGGGCTCGTCCGAGATTGCCGCAGCCGACAAGACCCAGAGTTTTTCCGCGTAGTAAAAACGAATCGTGATTGTCAGCTTCGCCGTAGAGCGACTCAGTGCCGCTCCTTATGGCGGCGTCCGCTTGAACCGTCCGCCGGGCCGCAGCTAGCGCCTGAGCGAGCGCCATCTCAGCGACGGGTTGGGCGAATACCGGCGCGGTCGAGACGACGTGGATATTACGGCGGTGACATTCTTCGTAGTCGATATTAGGCAAAAAATTGCTCTCGACGTTGGCCACAAACTGTAACTTGGGCGCTTGGTCTAGACGTTCACGGGGGAGTGAGGTCTGACCGATAATCGCCACGGTGTTAGGTAGGTGCGCCTCGATAAGCTGCTCAGAGGCAGGTGAACCGTCGTGCCAGACAACGCGGCCAAGTCTCCCTAGCCGCGCTCTGTCCGCCGCGCTAAAGATGAGGTCGAGTGGGCGAGGGTAGGGGTCGAGCAAGATAACTGGGTCAGTTTCAGGCATGAGGTTAAATCCTTTGACGGTAAGAGATTAAAAAGCGTTCTTTGTTTCCCAAACGGCAGCTTTGAAACAACTTAGAGGTTCAAACCTTTATGCCCAGTTTATGTCACCTGACCTGAGAAATTATCTCGGCTCAGCGTTTATTGGCCAGGTATTCGCGCGGGGCACTTCATAAAGAACGTCAAACAGCCTTAAATCGTTCGAACTCGGTGCGAAGCGTCAGTAGCTCACCTTAAAGGTCGGGCTATCTTCAGGTTTCATATGCCGCCGGTCATAAAGCCGCGTCGTAGAGATATTCGCGTGTCCTAGCCACTCCTGCACCTTGGCGATGTCAGCCTGATGCATTAAGGCGTTCGTCGCTGCGGTGGCCCGCATCGCGTGGACACAGACGCCGTCAACCTCGGCGTCAATGCCGAGCGCTTTAGCGTAAGGCTTGATGATGGACTTCAAAACCGAATCGGGACTAAGGTGCTTGTTGAGCTCTCCCGTAACATTGTTTCTAACGGGCCTAAAGAGCGCCCCATCGCGATCTTCACTGTGTCCAGCTATCTCAAGATAACCCTGGATCAACCGTAACGCTTTGGGTGCCGCAGGAACGAACCGGGTTTTGCCGCCCTTACCCTGAATCCGGAAATGCACCACCCCTTCCCCAATCCCGATATAGAGGCTAAAGTCTTTGACGTCGCGTTCATACGCCCGCCGGGTATTGGCGTTACGGATGTTGGCAAACCAGGTGACTTCGGGGGGGAGCTTCGCCAAGCCCTGAAACTCAGTCTGGGTGAGGCGGCGGGGCTCGAGTTCTAGGGCATTAGGGATGAGGTCAGCCATCAGATCCTCCTAGGCGTGAATAATAAGGGAGTCACGCGCCAGCTCGATATAACTGTGGGTTTCAAAGAGGTCAGCCAGTTGCTCGAGCCTTTGTGTGAGCAACTCGAATAGCTCGGCGTTACGAATGTTGCCGGTACTGATGAGTAGCAGCTTGTAGGGTCGTGAAGTGTGAACGACTCGACGAAGTCAGCGTCCTTGGTAATGACCACACGCTGCTCGGTCAGGGACAGGGCATTGATCTGGCTGTCCTTCGTCGCGTTGGCGTTCGGCAGATCACGGGTGTGCAGTGTGTCGTAACCAGCCGTTCGTATAGCCCAAGCGAGCTTGAGTGGTAAATGCGCGTCCATGAGAAACTTCGTCACGCAATCTTTTGAATGCTCTTGACCTGACTTAGCTTCGCAGCGTAGAGCAGCACGGCGTGAATGTCTTCGCGCTCGAGGTCGTCGTAGTCTTCCAACACCTCGTCGACGCTCATGCCACCGCTGAGGAGTTCCAGGATCAGCTCGACTGGATAGCGCAACCCCCGGATGCTCGGTTTGCCATGGCTGATGTCCGGGTCCACGGTGATACGAGACAAAAGCGGATCAGCGGTCATAGGGTTCATTGTACATCTGCCTTTTCAATCGTCATACCAGTTCTCCAGTTCCAGACCCGGAACCCGCGAGAATTCGTCCGTATTCCGGGTGACGAGCGTCGCACCCTGCGCGAGCGCGGTTCCCGCAATCAGCACGTCGAGCGGACCGATAGGTGTACCTTGACGCTCAAGGCCCGTGCGAATACGAGCAGCCGTTTGCGCTTCCGCTTGCGTAAAGGGAAAGATCGTAACAGCCTCAAGCAGCTCGCTAAACTGTCGGCGGCGCTTGCTCGTTTCACCTGACTTTAGGATACCGACTTCGATCTCAAAGACAACAACGCTAGGTATCGCGATACGTTCAGGTGGTATTGCTAGCATACGCACGGCTACTTTTCCCCTACCTTTGAAGTAGTGGATCACGGTGTTGGTGTCGAGCGCCAACACACTAAAAGGATTCTCTCAAGGTGTCTTCGCCCTGTGCTTGCCGCAGCTCGGTCAGCTCAGGAAAGTCCGGCCAGGCACCGGCTAATGCACGCACCGACTCTGGCCAGCTGCTCGCAAGCTTAGTTTCTATAAGCTTAGCAACCCACTGGCTCTGGCTTATTCCCTCTTGTTTGGCTCGGTCCCGCATTTTCTTCGTAAGTTCTTCTTCAAGATAAAGTGTGACTTGTCCCATCATCCAAGTATACTTGAGCTTATATGTGTTTAATAAGTGTATTCAGTTATAAAGCTGCTGTTTCTATCGAGCTATAGTTTGATGTCGGTTTGCGTCAAGCCTAAACTAAACCCATGACCACAACCCGCCAGAAATATGCCAGTCAAGCTGACCCGAAACTACTTGAAGCGATGCGTAAAGTCGCTAAAGAAGAAGGTAGGCAGTTTCAAGCGGTCATGGAAGATGCGATGCGCGACTATCTCGAGCGGCGGAACAACAGTTCACCCAGAACCCACGTGATGGCGCACCTGCGCACCAGTATTGAGAAAAACCGGCTTTTAGGTGAGCTCTTGGCCAAATAGTGCGTAAGTTTCCGACCCTGCAAGAGGTCTTGGCCATCCACGAACTGTTGATTCAGACGTTTGGCGGCCCCTCAGGGGTTAAGGAGATGAGGGCGTTGGAGGCTGCCTTGATGCGTCCGCAGCTCGGTTACTACGACGGACTGCTTGACGAGGCCGCAGCGCTGATGGAGAGCTTAGCCAACAACCGTCCCTTCGTTGATGGCAACAAGCGGGCAGCGTTTTTCGTGACCGACACCTTCTTGCGGCTAAACGGTTCTTACATCGAGACCGACCCTGATGCGGCGTACAAGCACTTTATGGATTTATTCGAGAGTGGGGTGTTCCGCTTTGAGGAGCTGACAGCGTGGCTCGAGGAGGTGACCAGGAAGCTCGAGCCCTGAAAAAGCTGAGCCAGTAGAGCGTTCATCTGCACCCACTCTCGCACTCGTTTGCGACCGAGGCCGTCAGAAACGGTGCGAAGCTTCACGGCCTTCAGCGGGCTTTGGGTCACACTTCGGTTACAACGATGGGCATCTATGCCCATCCAGATGAGGGGGAACACGAGCAGGTCACAGCGGTGATGCCGAGTGTGCTGGGCAAACGGGAGTAGGGATAGTTGCGGAACCACTATGACTGGCTAGCAAAACCATTTACAAAATAACCCTAAAGTTATATATTGCTTTGAAGTTATATTTTGGTATGATTGCCTAATGGCTTATACGGTTAATGCTTCGGCAGAGTTTGGCGAGTGGTTCAGCGCCCAGGATAAGTCTTTAAGGAGGACGATAACGGCCTATATCGGCTTACTAGAAGAGCAGGGGCCGCAGCTGAGGCGACCTTACGCCGATATGCTCGAGGGCTCGAAGCTGAGCAACCTAAAAGAGCTACGGGTGCAACACCGAGGTGAGCCGTACCGCATTCTCTACGCTTTCGATCCCAAGCGGCAAGCGTTGCTGCTCGTCGGCGGGAACAAGGCCGGAGATAAACGCTGGTACAAGCGGATGATCCCGCTAGCCGAGGAAATCTTTGAACGACATTTGGAAACCCTAGCTAAGGAGGACTAATGATGGGAACCGTACCATTTAGTGAACTGACCCAAGACTTTACCGACGAAGACCGCCAGATCGTCCAAAAGACCAAGCAGGTGCTTTTCATGGAATACGACCTGGTAAGCCAACTCCGTAAAGACCAAGCGCTGACCCAGAAGGAAGTAGCCGAGATCATGGAGATACGGCAGGCTGCTATTTCCAAGCTCGAGCACCAAGAAGACATCTTGATTCAGACGCTGGGGCGCTACATCCGGGCGCTGGGGGGCGAGTTGGAGATCAAAGCGAAGTTTCCAGATAGGGAAGTAACTCTTAATCAGTTCACCAAGCGAACCGACGAAGAAGTGCGGGCGTACTGATAGGTGCGAGCTGTAGCACTTGAGAAATAATCGTTTCCCCGCCGCTTAGTATGTAATGCTGGTGCAGAAATGAAGCAGGGGGAGACGTGGCCGCACCCGACAAGGTTCTAGAGCTGATCGAACGGTTTGACTACAACCTCAGCTCGTACCGCTCCGGCAAATACAACGAAACGCAGGTCAGACGCGAGTTTATCGACCCGTTTTTTGTAGCGCTGGGCTGGGATGTGGATAATCACAATGGCTACGCCGAAGCCTACAAAGACGTGATTCACGAGGACGCCATCAAGATCGGCGGCCAGACCAAAGCGCCGGATTACTCGTTTCGCATCGGCGGCACCCGCAAATTCTTCCTAGGAGCTAAGAAACCTTCAGTCAACATTAAAGACGACCTGCCCCTCGCCTTTCAGATTCGCCGCAACGCCTGGAGCGCCAAACTGCCGCTGTCTATCCTCACCGACTTGGACCAGCGACTGCCATTGCTGACATAGTTTGGGACTAGCGCAGATGTGGCACCGCTACCGGGTCGAACTCTTCCCACACTTTAACCAGTTTTCAGGGATCACCGATCAGTACGGTCAACCTCTGACGTTTCCCTCAGCGTTTCGGTTGCAACGCGCCACCTTTGCCCAGAAGGGAATCGTCTTACTACAAAAGGAAGGAGGTCTACGATGATCCGCACCGAACGCGAATACCAAAGAATGCTCAAACAGCTCGAAGAAGGAAAAACCCCATTAGAGGCTCAAAAGGGCCGGCTCATTCAGGCTGGGCTCACCGGTGACGCGCTCGAGCGTGCCCTGCATCCGCTACTTTCATTCCGAGCCCAGCTTGAGGAAGAGGTTTTAGCCTATGAGAATATGAAGCGGGGTGACCTCGGCACGCTCGAGAGTCTGGAAAGTGTTGGACGGTGGCTGATCGGCGCACGTATTGCTAAAGGTTGGAGTCAAAAAGAACTTGCCCAGGAGCTTGGGGTCTCCGACGCACAAGTGTCACGCGACGAACGTAACGAGTACTACGGCGTCACCGTAGAGCGTGCACAGCGCATCCTCGAAGTCATGGGTATTTCGTTTCAGATGGAAGAGCACTTTGAGGTGAATCTACGTGGAGAGCTTAAGGACGTAGGAACCGCTCAGAATCCTGATGGGATGGTTCCGCCTACCAACGTGCCGGATCAGGTGTCGGCGTTCTTGCGTGCCGATCCCAAGCTGAGTCCCAAAACCGCTGAGAATCTCGCGCAGATGTTTCAGCTTGCCTACGACGCTGCGACGAATAAAGAAACGGTTTAAGGAGAACCTATGCCCAAGCCCCAACTGCCCAAAGACATCATGCATCACTTCGAAGAGAGCGCCAGGACGCTTAGGGCAAAAGCAGGCGTCGGCCCTTATGAACCTTTTGATCCCACAAACTTGCTAGCCGAGCTTGGCGTCGTGCTGACCTACCCTGACGAACTCACCAACTTATCTGAAGAGCTTCTTACGGAGATGAACAGTTTAGACGCAAAGCAGTGGTCTGGGATGGGCAACGAATTGCCTGAAGGAGAACTTTTGGTGGTGCTGAACCGCCAGCAGACGCCTGAGCGTGCCCGCGTCACACTCCTCGAGGAGATCGCGCATCACTACCACGGTCATACTCCTGTCAGTATCGGCCCCGGCGGACGCGCCCAGTACTATCCGGAGGAGCAAGAGGCCAAGTTCACGGCTGCTGCTGCCCTGCTCCCCTCAAAACAGATCGCCAAAGCGGTTTACCGGGGTGACCGTGCCGCGCACATCGCCAGTAAGTACGGGGCTGGCGTCGAACTCGTCGAGATGCGGATCAAGACGCTCAACCTCTAGGATTACTATCAACAGGGAAACGATACGGAGGCGGCCGCGTGAGTGAGCAAGATCAAGCATCCGGGATGCCTGTCCACGCGCCTTCCCTTCCAAAGGTAGCGGCAGGAAAGGGAGCAGGCGCTTACGCAGCGCTCGGCAGCCTCCTCAAGAACACCATCTACCGGCAAGTCACGCCTGAAGAAGAGCAGCTGCTTGCTCTGACTATTCGCCTATTTATGATCGTCGGTGGTGCATCTTTTATCCCCCCTTTCGTCTCGGGCTACCCATCACACCCTGACCCTGGTTTGAGCTACCCCTACCCAACTCAGGCTGATGTGTTAGATGGTGACAAAGATTGACGAGGTTACTACAGCTGCTTTGACACATCTGCACCGCTCGAGCCACCCCCAACGTCCTGCCCCCTCTGACATCTTCACCTCTGCCACCTCGAGCCGTAGCACCCCGAGTGCTGACACCCCATAAAGGATGTTATGAGTCGTTAAAAAGGTGTATATATGGATTTGGTGTCAGTCAGGAGTAACTTAGGTTTATAGGCTTACGTGTGACATTATCAGAATACATGTGGCATAATAATTGTATATGGCATCTACTGTAGAAGCAGTCAAGCTGGGCAAACAGGGGAGACTCGTCATACCCGCGTCACTTCGGCATGAGCTTGGCCTAGAGCTAGGCGATGAGTTGGTGGCTCGAGCTGAAGAGGGGCGCTTGATCTTTGAAACGCGAGCGGTAGTCGTTGCTCGGTTGCGCGAACGGTTTAATAGTATCGAGGGTTCATTGGCTGACGAACTGATGGCCGAACGTAGGGAAGAGGCTGCTAGGGAAACCGAGGGTGAGTAGCGGGCCTGAAGTGTTGGACGCGTCGGCGCTGTTGGCTTGGTTGCAGAATGAGCCTGGAGCTGCTGAGGTAAGGCTCGAGGGTGCGGTCATGAACAGCGTGAACTGGAGCGAGGTGATGCAAAAGGCTCAGCAGAAAGGTGTTGTCGTGACTGGGCTGCAAGAGGAGCTGGCGGCGTTGGGGCTTGAGTTACGCGGCTTTAGTGTCGCTGAAGGTCAGAGGGCGGCTGAGCTTTATCCCTTGACTAAAACCTATGGCCTCTCGCTCGGCGACCGGGCGTGCTTAGCGACCGCTTCTGTACTTTCAGGTATAGCGGTCACGGCTGAGAACGTTTGGGCAAAAGCTGAACGTGGTGTACCCGTGCGGGTTATTCGGTGAAGGTTGAGTTGGGAGTGCCGATGATGCTCGAGCCTTGGCTAAGAGAGGCGAGAATATGAGCGAGTCCTTCAATCTAACAACTGCCGCTGCTACATCCCTCCAATTAAGGCCGAGTGAGCGACTGCCTTTTCCTAATCTAATTCTCCGTGAAGGCGATGATGCGGCTAAGGCTTATCTCAGCTTCTTTACGGCTGAAATTGAAAATGACAACACCAGAGCGGCGTATACCAAAGCCATCGGACAGTTCTTAGGGTGGTGTGAAGCCAGCGGCGTGACCTTGAAGCAGGTCGAACCGTGGATGGTGGCGACCTATATCAAAAGTCATTCAGGGAAACCTGCGACGGTTAAACAGCACCTGGCGGCTATCCGTAGGCTTTTTGATCATCTGCAAGTTGCACGGATCGTCGATAGCAATCCGGCGGCTCCGGTTCGTGGCCCAAAGCACTCGGTGACGAAGGGCTCGACACCTATCTTGAGTGGGGGAGATGCCTTTCATCTGCTCCATTCAATCGAAACTGAGACGCTTAAAGGTCTTAGAGATAAAGCTTTGATCGGCGTGATGCTCTACTCGTTTGCGCGGGTCAGTGCCACCCTGGGCATGAAGGTCAGAGATTACGTCCAGACCGGTCGGGGTGAGATGAGCCTTCGACTCAGAGAAAAAGGCGGTAAGGCACATGAGGTGGTGGCGCATCATCTGGCGCAGCGGCATTTGGACACGTACCTCGAGGCCGCAGGTATCGACGGGGAGAAAAGCACCCCACTTTTTCGCTCGATGACTAAGTCGCACACCTTGTCGCAGAACGGCCTCTCGAGAGCGAACGCCTTAAAGATGATTAAAGCCAGAGCAGTAGCAGCAGGACTCTCTGATACTCTAAGTCCACACTCGCTGAGAGGCACCGGTATCACCAACTACTTAGAGAATGGTGGCTCATTAGAAGTAGCCCAGCGGATTGCGGCGCATAGCGATCCGCGAACTACGAAGCTTTATGATCGCCGGGGCGATAAGGTCGAGCGGGGAGAGATCGAGCGGATACGGTTTGAGGCGGGGTGAATTCTGACTATCACAACTTGCTCTCGAAAATTCCTTCACTGCATAAAACCATAGTTTCTTGGAGGGGCGGCGGGAACGCGCTGTCACCGGTTTTACACGTCTCAGTTTGGTGGGGAGGTTTATTGGAAGGCTTAGGGTATAGAAAATCCCAATGTCTTTCACTACCCGAGGTTAAAGACCCCGACGGCGACCGGCTCAGTTACGTGTGGAGCTTTGGTGACGGTGAGAGCGCAAAAGACGTACAGGCAATCAAACATACCTACACTAAAGCCGGGAGTTATAAAGTAACGGTAAGTGTTAGTGATGGGCGCGGCGGCTTGGACAGCGCCACTCAGACCATCACGGTTACAGGTAGCACGACCGAGCCGATACCTGACCCCGCCCCTGATCCTAATCCCGACCCAGAAACGCCAGAGCCTGACCCCATACAACCCGACCCGGTACCGGGTAAAGGGACGCTCAAACTCGACGTTACGCCCAACGGTTCGAGCTGGACAGTCGGCACGCTAAAGGGTACGGGGGATAAGACCATCTCGTTACCTGCAGGCGACTACACCCTCAGCGTCAATCCCCCAGCGAAAAGCCCTTTTGTAGCTGCCACGCAGTCAATCAGTATCGCTCAGGGACAGACTATACCGCTCAGTGTCAGCCTCGAGCCGATTGCTGGAGTGAGGTTTAACGTTGAGATTAACTACGACATTGAGGATTATGAAGAAGTTTTACACCCCGGTGAGCGGCTTTCGGTCAGCGTTTGGGGAACTAAACCCTATACAAACCCTACTGAATTAGGATTTCAGCAGTTTAATCTCACGGGACAAGAAACGCCGCTTCAAATTTCGTTCGTAAAAGCGGAGGGCGATGAGAATGGCTGGGCATTTTACTACGACACCAGTTATCCGACCAGTTATCTAGGCGGTTATGACTACCTCGAAGCGACGGCAACCAGTCCTTTTGAACTCGACTGGAAAAATCAAAGAAAGGACGTTAGTTTTTATCCCTAGCACAAACCGAATGTGACGTTTAGAGGCCGCACCACGCGGCCTTTTCTGTGTCTTGTGTAAGCGTGAAGTAACCTTTGATGGCAAGAAGTGCATCTCAAAGGTTTTTAGCCGTAAAGGGCAAAAAAAATCGCGCTCGTCTTGAGCGCTTTGATTCCTTTAGCTTACACCCGAATACGTTATCCGTCAAGATTATGCGTCGGTGACAGCGCGCAGGGGGTTTGAACCCCTTGCTATGACCCTTAAAGCAGTGTGGGCTGAAAGATAGTCCTTGACCAGAGCACAAATCATCTAAAGACCCCGTTCTGCAAATGTCACACTATAACGATGTCTCAACCTCAATCCTTGCCCGCAAGCCAGAGCGAAATCAACGCAACCTTGTGGCGCGCCTGCGACACCTTTCGCGGCACCGTAGACGCAAGCGAATATAAAAACTACCTGCTGGTCATGCTGTTCGTTAAATACATCTCGGACGTGTGGGCTGAACACTACGCCACGCTGAAAGAGCAGTACGGCGGTGACGACGAACGTATCCGCCGCAGACTAGGGCGTGAACGTTTCGTTTTACCCGAAGGCACCTCGTTTAGTGACCTCTACGCGCAGCGCAACGAAACGAACCTGGGCGAAGTCATCGACAAGGCGCTCGAGGCCATCGAAGAGGCCAACAAAGAGAAGTTGCAGGGCGTGTTTCGCAACATCTCGTTTAACTCGGAAAGTAACTTGGGCCAGACGAGAGAACGCAACGTCCGGCTCAAATCGCTGTTACAAGACTTTAGCGACCCCAAACTCGACCTGCGCCCCAGCCGCGTCGGGAACCTGGACGTAATCGGCAACGCCTACGAATACCTGATTGCCAACTTTGCTGCCAACGCAGGTAAAAAAGCAGGTGAGTTCTACACGCCCGCCGAAGTCTCCGAACTCGTCGCCGAGCTCGTACAACCGCGACCGGGTGAACGCATCAGCGACCCCGCGTGTGGTTCCGGCTCGCTGCTGATCAAGTGCGCCAACCACATTCAAAAGGGCGGCAGCCGCGACGTGGCCTTGTACGGTCAGGAGATCAACGGTTCGACCTGGGCCTTGGCTAAGATGAACATGTTTTTGCACGGGGTAGACGGAGCCCGGCTCGAGTGGGGCGACACCATCCGCAACCCCAAACTCTTAGAAGACGATCAGCTGATGCGGTTCGAGGTCGTCGTCGCCAACCCACCCTTCAGCCTCGACAAATGGGGCGCAGACGACGTAGCGAGCGACCGTTACCGCCGCTTCGCCCGAGGTCTGCCGCCTAAAAGCAAAGGTGACTTTGCCTTTATCAGCCATATGATCGAAACGACCAGCCTGACCGACGGGCGCGTCGGCGTGGTGGTGCCGCACGGCGTCCTCTTTCGCGGCAGCAGCGAAGGCAAGATTCGGCAAGGGCTGATCGATGAAAACTTGTTAGACGCCGTGGTCGGACTGCCGAGCAACCTCTTTTTCGGTACTGGGATTCCAGCAGCCGTCCTCATGTTCCGGCGCAATAAACCAGACGACACCGTGATGTTTATCGACGCCAGCCGTGAGTTTCAAGACGGCAAAAACCAGAACCGCTTGCGGGGCGAGGACATTGCCAAAATTGCCAACACGTACCGCGAGCGGCAGAGCGTAGACAAATACGCTCACTTAGCGACCTTAGGGGACATCCGCACGAACGACTACAACCTCAACATCCCGCGTTATGTAGACACCTTTGAAGAGGAAGCTGAAATCGACTTGCGGGCAGTGCAGCGCGAAATTGACGCCTTAGAACAGACCCTGATCGAAACCAAAGGCAACCTCAAAAGCTACCTCGACGAACTCGGGTTGAACTAAACCACACCTTAGTCCGCTACTTAGTCTATACTGCAACGATGAGTACGATAGTCAACGTTCACGAAGCCAAAACACATTTCTCCAAGCTGCTCGAGCGCGTCGCTCTCGGTGAAGAGGTCATTATCGCCCGCGCGGGTGAACCGGTTGCCAAACTCAGCCCGCTCGCGCCGCGCCGATCACGTACCCCCGGCGGTGCAGAGGGGCTGCAGGTACCCGCAAGCTTTTTTGAACCGCTGCCGCAGGACATCTTAGATACGTTCGAGTGAGGCTACTCCTCGATACGCACGCCTTTTTGTGGTGGTGCGCCGACGACCCACGCCTGACTGAGACCGTTTTGCAGGCGGTGTCAGACGCCGACAACGAGGTCTTCGTCAGCGCCGTAACCGGTTGGGAGATCGCCATCAAAACCCGGCTCGGCAAATTGCCTTTAGGTGAAGAGCCGAGCGCGTTTATGACGCATATGTTGGCGCGTCACGCCTTCGAGGTCTTGCCGATTTCGTTGCGGCACACGCTGTGCGACTTTAGCTTGCCGACACATCACAGCGACCCGTTCGACCGCTTGCTCGTGGCGCAAGCTCAGCTCGAGGGGCTGACCCTCGTTACCGACGATGGGCAGATAGTCAAGTACGACGTGCCGACGCTATGGTGATTTTAGGGGTGAGGGACGAAAGCTAGGCTCGAACCCCGCCAACCTTGAGCAGCACAAACACAGAAAGCTATACTTCCTGTTATGAATACGCGCATCATCACCGACCCACAGGTCAACAATGGACGCCCGACCGTTACGGGTACACGTATTGCAGCGCAAACCGTCCTCGAGTTTCTGGCTGCCGGGGACAGTGTTGCTGAAGTTTTAGAGGCTTACCCGACCCTCAGTCATGAGGATGTGCTGGCTTGTTTAGACTACGCTTCAAAGTTGCTCGCCAACCATTTTACCGTCGAGAAGGTCGCTTGACCGGGTTTTTGTTTGATGAAAATCTGCCTGCACAGCTACGGTTTACCCCTTTACTACCCGTCATCCACGCCTTAGACCTGGGTGCAAGCCGAACAGACACCGAGTTATGGGTTTACGCTACCGCCCACGATTTAGCTATTGTGACCAAAGATGCGGATTTTTCTGAACGCATCTTGCTGCAAGCGCCACCACCAAAGGTTGTGCATTTGCGTTTCGGAAACCTACGCCTCGCAGCTTTTCACGCGCACCTGGCGCGAGTATGGCCGCGTGTGGAAGTGCTACTCGAGACCCATAAGCTTGTCAACATCTACTTAGACCGACTCGAGACCGTGGCGTGAGCGACTTGAGCGGCAGGAACAGGAATAAAAGATGACAAGTGATAAACGAGGCTCGAGCGGGGTGCCGGAGGGCTGGCGAAAGAAGACGTTCGGAGAAGTTGCGACGCTTCAAAGAGGGTTTGATTTACCCCAACAAGACAGATTAGAAGGTTCTTTCCCTATTGTCTCGTCTGGCGGCATAACCGGATTTCATAACGACTTCAGAGCTAAAGCTCCGGGTGTTGTTACTGGACGATACGGAACCATCGGCGACTTGTTTTTTCTCGAAGAAGACTATTGGCCGCTCAATACATCACTTTGGGTTAAGGATTTTCACGGTAATCAAGAGCGATATATTTTCTACTTGCTCAACACGGTTGACTTCAAGAAACTAAGTGATAAAACAGGCGTCCCAGGCGTTAATCGAAACGACGTACACAAACTCGAGACTCTCTTACCACCCCTCGAGGAACAGCGAAAAATTGCCGAAATCCTGAGTGCGTGGGATGAAACTATCGAACAGCAGACGCGGCTTCTAGAACTCAAACGTGAGCGCAAACGCGGGCTGATGCAGCAGCTTTTGACGGGCCGGGTACGGTTCAAGGAGTTTACGGGGCTCGAGTGGGAAACAGTTGCTCTTGAAGAGCTAGTCAAAAGCAAAGCGGTCTCTTTAGGTAGAGGTAACGTTATCTCTAAAACTGATATGGAAAATTCTCCGGGTGATTATCCTGTTTATTCATCGTCGGTCAAGAAAAACGGTTTGTTTGGTACTTACGGCAAATATATGTTTGATGAAGAATTGATTACTTGGTCGGTAGATGGTGGCGGAAACTTTTTTTACCGCCCTAAGCACCGATTTTCAGTTACTAATGTTTGCGGACACATGCACCTTGATAGTTCAAGGTTCAACTATCGTTTTGTAGCGGCTTACCTTGAAGTTCAACACGAACGGCTAAGCTTTGATTATCAATCGAAGGCACATCCTAGCGTAATTCTCAAATTGTATAACCTAGCTACGCCTACGCTCCCCGAACAGCAAAAAATTGCCACCGTCCTCTCGGCTGCCGACGCCGAACTCGACACGCTCACCGCTCAACTTACGGCGCTCAAGGCGCAAAAGCGGGGCATGATGCAGCGGTTGTTGACGGGTAAGACGCGGGTACGGCTGGCGTAAGCCGAGGTGCTTTGGCGTGAACAATGTTTCAGGGGGTTGTAGGGCGGGCACGGTAAACTGACGAGATGAAACAAAGCTCATCAGCTTACGGGAACGGCAAAACAGAGGCCCAAAGTGGCTGAGCGGGCGTACGCTTCGGACTGGCTCGAGGACGTCTCGTCGCTGCTCCCGGCAGTTACGCTCTTGCAAAACCTGGGCTACACCTACCTGCCGCCGGACGAGGCGCTGGCGCTGCGGGGCGGAAAACGTTCGCGGGTGGTGCTCGAGCACGTCCTCGCAGATTGGCTCCGTACGCACAGCAGCTTTGAGGCCAAAGGGCAACGCCGCCCCTTTAGCGAAGCGAACATTCAGCGGGCCGTAACCGCGCTGAGCCAGCATCCGTTCGACGCGCTCAACACCACCGCGCAGGCGATGTACGACCTCATCACGCTCGGCAAAAGTCTCGAGGAGACCGTAGACGGCGACCGTAAATCGTACGACCTGGCGTATATCGACTGGGAATACCCCGAAAACAACGTCTTTCACGTGTCTGACGAGTTCGAGGTCGAACGGCGCGGCAGCACCCGGACGCGCCGCCCCGACGTGGTGGTGTTCGTCAACGGGATTCCTTTAGCGGTGATAGAATGCAAACGCCCCGACCTCAAAGACCCGCTAGACGAGGCGATCAGTCAGCATCTGCGCAACCACCGCCCGGACGAAATCCCCGAGCTGTTCTGCGCGGCGCAGCTGCTACTCGCCGTGTCGCAGAGCGCCGCCAAATACGGCACCACCGCTACCGACAAGGCGTTTTGGGCAGTGTGGCGCGAAGAGGCCGAGGGTACGCAAAATGCTGAGCTCGAGCGGCGCGTCAATATGCCACCGTCAGCGGCGCAGCGCGACGCCTTGCTCTCGTGGCGCGACCCGCGTTACCGGCAGCATCTGGACGCGTTGCGGGACGCCGGTGGGCGACTGGTCAGCGCTCAAGACCGCACGCTGCACAGTCTGCTACGCCCCGAGCGGTTGTTAGAACTCATTCAAGGATTTGTCGTTTTCGACGCAGGTGAAAAGAAGGTTGCCCGGTACCAGCAGTATTTTGCCGTCAAAGCGACCCTGGCGCGGGTGGCGCAGGTACGCGACGACGGTACCCGTGAGGGCGGCGTGATCTGGCACACCACCGGCTCGGGCAAAAGCCTGACGATGGTCATGCTCGGGAAGGCGCTGGCCCTTTCTAAAACCATCCCCAACCCGAAAGTCATCTTGGTCAACGACCGGATCGACCTCGACGACCAGCTCCGCGACACGTTTAAGAACTGCGGCGCAGCTATCCATCAGGCGGCGAGCGGCAAACACCTGTTGGAACTCGTCAACTCACCTCGCGCCGAGGTCGTGACCACCGTCATTGACAAGTTCGAGGGGGTCGCCCGTGAACGGGTCAAAAACCCCAGCCCCAACATCTTTTTGCTAGTCGATGAGTCGCACCGCTCGCAGTACGGCAAAACCCACGCCTTGATGCGGACGGTGTTTCCGAACGGTTGCTACTTGGGGTTTACCGGAACGCCGCTCTTAAAAAAAGAAAAGAGCACCGCGACCAAGTTCGGCGGGTTCATCCACACCTACACCATGCCGCAGGCGGTCGCCGACGGTGCGGTCGTCCCGCTGCTTTATGAAGGGCGCGACAGCGAGTTTCGCAATACCGAAGCGGTAGACAAGTGGTTCGAGCGGGTGACGCACGACCTGAACCCGGCCCAAAAGGGCGACCTCAAACGCAAGTTTCGCACGGCTGAACCGCTGTTCGGCGCGTCCGAGAGGTTAGAAGAGATCGCCTACGACGTCGGCAAACATTTCAAAGAGACCTTTGTGGGCACACCGTTCAAAGGACAGTTCGCGGTCTCGAGCAAGGCGGCGGCGCTCGCCTACAAAAAGCGGTTCGACGCGCACAAGCTCGTGACCACCGAGGTCATGATTTCGGCCCCCGACACCCGCGAAGACAACGAGAGCGCCGACGAGGGCAATATCCCCGAGGTGCAGCGGTTCTGGCGTGACATGATGGCGCGGCACGGGTCGCCGGAGAAGTATCAGCACAACCTGATCAGCCGCTTCAAAACCGGCGACGAGCCCCACATCTTGATCGTGGTGGACAAACTCTTAACCGGGTTTGACGCACCCCGAAACGCTGTCTTGTACCTCGACAAACGGCTGAAAGAACACAACATCTTGCAGGCGGTCGCTCGCGTCAACCGGGTGTTTGAAGGTAAAGACTACGGTTTAGTGATCGACTACCGGGGCATCTTTGGCGATATGAACGAGGCGTTAGAGCTTTACGCTGCCCTGGAGCGTGAAGGCTTCGACCTCAAAGACGTTCAGGGTGGCCTGCTCGACGTGGGTCAAGAGATCGCCACCTTACCGACCAAACACGGGGCGGTGTGGAGCGTCTTTGCCAACGTAGACAACACCCGCGACCTCGAGGCGATGCAGCGCTCGTTAGAACCGGTTGACCGCCGCGACGGATTTTACGACGCGCTCGCCGGGTTTGCCAAAACCCTGCAGCTGGCGCTCGCCAACCCGACCTGGCAGGACACAACGCCTGACACGTCGAAGCGCCGCTATACGGGCGACCTCAAATACTTCTTGAACCTGCGGGCGGCCGTCAAGCAGCGTTACGCTGAAAGCGTGGACTACAGCGCGTATGAGGCGCAGCTCAAGAACATCATCGAAACCCACATCGGCGCAGCTGACGTCAAGGTCATCGTCCCGCCTGTCAGTATCTTCGAGGTTGAGCGATTTGAGTTGGAGGTGGCGGGCGTCGAAGGGGAAGCTGCGAAAGCCGACACCATCGCCGCGCGGGTTAAAAAGTCGTTGACCGAAACGCTTGAAGAAGACCCGACCTTTTCACAAAAGTTTTCCGAGCTGATTCAGGCAACCATCGACGCTCACCGCGCCAAACGCCTGTCCGATGCCGAATATCTGGCGCGGATGCGTGAACATTTGGCAGCGGTTAAAGACGGGGGCCGAGACCACGTACCCGAACCGCTGCGGCACAAGGGCGCAGCTAGAGCTTACTACGGTGTCCTTAGCGAGCGGTTAGCCGAGTACGTCGGCGACGCGGCGGCGCTCGTCAGCGCAGCGCTGCAAGCCGACGCGGTGATCTGTCGGCACAAGGTTCGTGATTGGCCGCATAATAGTGATGTGCAAAACCGAATGCTCAACGACCTCGACGACCTCTTCCACGACCTCGGACGTGACCAAGGGGCGTCGCTCCCCTACGACGTGCTCGACGAAATCGCCGGTAAGCTTCTGAACATCGCCAAAGTCACGCAGCAGTGAAGGCGCACACCGCCACCTACGGCAGCCAGACGCTGAACTTCGGGCTCGAGCGCCGTTCGCGTAAGACGCTGGCGATTGAGGTGCATCCCGACGGGAGCGTCCGGGTCAAAGCGCCTCTGCGTCTACCGCTGAACCGTATCGTCAACCGGGTTGAACAGCGCGGCGCGTGGATCGTCAAACAGCAGCGCCGCTTTGCCGAGCTGCCGCCCGTGCCGCCCGCCCGTCAGTTCGTCTCTGGTGAGAGCTACCGCTATCTAGGGCGACAGTATCGGCTCAAGGTGATTCAGGCCCAACCTGAAGGCACCAGGCTTTATCAGGGACGGCTCGAGGTCAGGGTAGCCGCACCCCCGACCCCTAGAAAGGTGCAGTTGCTGCTGAGGGCGTGGTACCGCGAGCGGGCTGAATACGTCTTCCTTGAACGTATAGCGGTGTGTCGCCGCCACGTGGCCGCTTTCGGGATCGACCACTCGGGCGACGTCACCCTTCGGCGGATGAGAAAGCGCTGGGGCAGCTGTAGCCGTGACGGGCGTATCCTGCTCAACACGCAGCTCGTTGGCGCGCCCAAAAGCTGTATCGACTACGTGATCGTCCATGAGCTGTGTCACGTGGTACATCACAACCACTCGAAAGCGTTTTACGACCTGCTTGAACGTTGTCTTCCCGACTGGCGTGAGCGGCAAGCGCTACTTCACCAAAACCTTGATACGCTCAGCTTTTGAGGCGGTCGAAGCCGGGGTCATCAGGCACGAGTTAAGCAACGAGGATTTTGGCTGAGCTGGATACCGTAGGCTCAAAAAGGCAAAAAAAAATCGCGCCCGTCTTGAGCGCTTTGATTCTTTAAGTTTACCCCCGTATGCGAGATTCGTCAAGGTCATGCACTCGCGTTCCGTTTGACACACGACCAACAGCAAAAAACGCCCCGCTGACGCGTCGGGGCGTTGCTCTCGGTGGGCTGAGAACGTAGGGTTATAACTCAGTTTTGCCCACCTGCCAATAGTGTAGTCGTCTACCGAAGTAGCGACCAGAGGTGTCTTAAAAGTTTTTCCTGCCCGATTCCGTTGCTGCGCTCAAAAACCCGACCGATTAGCCCCGGCAGCTGTTCCCACAACGCGCGTAGCTCCTGCTGACGCACTGCTATCTGGGGCGCTAGGTCGGTGGGTAGCTCGAGTCCAACTTGGCGTAACGCCTCACGCCACGACAGCTGGCGGGCGCGGGCAGCGTGCAGGGTGTGAACGAGCGGTACCCCGTCTTTGGGATTGATTGAGCGGGTGACGGCGCACCCAGACAAAGCGCGACCGCCTCGAGGTAACGCCGAATCTCACGGGCGTCGTGCGGCAGACCTTGAGCGCCGACAAGCGTTCTGACGGCAATGGTGGGTAGTAGGTTCAGGCGCTAGTGGGGTGTAGCTGGGGTACAGCGTCTGTCGCTTAGCACGCTCAGCATCATCCAACCGCTGCAAATCCCGAATGTGCTGTTCGCGCCGTTCGAGAACGTCGGTTAAGGTGGCGCTCATAGCTCGCGGTACAGGTCGGGAACGCCAAGCGCACGCCAGTCGAGCCGTGGCGCACCTGCAACGCCACACCGCAGCGCTTCCCATACAGCCCCGAAGGTTTCGCGCAGAAAGGTCGCTTCACCGCTTAGCTCACGAACGAAAATCATGGGGTAACTAACCTCGAGTGCTCCCTTAACAAAAACAGGAGTGTCATACAGTTCATTATTTTCTCACGTGTTGAATTCTTCACGTCAGCGGTTTTATTAGCTAATCACAATCACTTTTAAGGCGTACGACCTTAAAGTAATAATCTCATTAAAAGCAGCTTCACGAGCTAGCTTCTACTGAGGATCCTTTCGGAGGCAATGACGTCTGTTCTGTATTTGGGCGCTTGGGACAGACTGAGCAAGTAGCGCAACCGGCCGAATCCGAAGGGATGTATCACCTGGTGTTATTTGTAACGTCTCGGGGGGACGGAGCAAAAACGCCGTGGCCAATTCCCAAAGGGTGGTAACACCATGAAGTACCTGAAGCACTTGGCTTTTTCACTTCTTCTTCCTGTAGTGCTCGTGGCGTGTGGGGACGCCGGTCTAACCCAAGCACCTGCACTCGAGACAACTGCGACGAACGCAACTGTTTATACAGCGCTTTGCGTAATCACTGATAGCGTAGGTTATAGCCGGAATGACCGAACCAGCCAAGGATGTCTTGCAAGGAGATGGTTTTCAGGGCAGCGGCAATGGCTTGATCGAGGGCGTCTCGAGCTCGTGCCTGGCTCGCTTTGACGAAGGTCTTGATTTTAGAAAGCGCTTCTTCGATGGGGTTCAGGTCCGGTGAGTAAGGTGGCAGGAAAAGCAGCGAGCAGCCTTTGGAAGCCAGCAATTCGGCGACCCTATCGCCTTTATGGATACGGTGGTTGTCAAGGACAACGATCTGACCTGGGGTAAGGGTAGGTACAAGCATCTGCTCGACATAGGTCTCGAACGCAAGGCCGTCAACGCTGCCCTGAAGTGTCATGGGAGCTTGCAGTCCGTTAAGGGAAAGGGCGGCGATGAGGCTGGTATTCTCACCCCGGTTACGGGGCACTTGGTTGTAAGCGCGTTCCCCCTTCGGAGCACGGGCGTAGAGAGGTGTCATAGCAAAGTTAAAGCCGCTCTCATCGACAAAGACGACTTTGCCTGGGTCAACACAGAACACTTTAGCCAGCCAGCGCAAGCGTTGCCCTTCGTCACGTTCACTCGCTCCCAACGTCTTTTTTTCTCGATAGATCAGCACGCTGCATCGTGCGGCACATGGCTACGATGCTGACCTTGACGCCCTGCTGTTCTTCCCAGAGTTCGCAGTGTCTGGCCAGGGTGACCTGGTTATGCTGTCTGACTTGTTCGCTTAGCAGCTCATACGCTTCGGCTGGAATTAACGCGCTGCGGCCCGGTGGTGCCTTGGCTGCCAGCTCCCCGTGAGCGGCTGAGGTAACGCCGCACCGTCGCCACGCCTACCTTGAAGCGCGCTGCAACGTCCTGATGCTTCTGCCCTTCCGCTACCGCTTCGACAATTCGTTCGCGTAAGTCGAGTGAGTATGCCATGCTCCACTATGACGCTATATCAAAGCTAGCGCAAATCGCTGTAAAGGTCGGGCGACTGCTGTACAAGCCAAAGCCGTAGGCGTAAGCGTGCAGCTCGCCGACACTAGAGCATTGCCGACTAAAGGCGGCGCACTTCATAAAACTGTTCTTACTGCAAAGGTACCCAGACTCCTCTCGACGGGCGTGCTTCACGCTACGACAATCGGTCAAGGCAACCACACACGCTCTGAGGCGTCGGTCGCCGGGGTTGATTTAAGCGTCGCCGGGGTTGGGATCAAAGCGACTTTTATCAGCTCGCAAGCCGTGACTTCTTGCAGCAGCTCGGGTCGAGCGTCGGTAAGTGGCAGCTCACAGCTCACTGGACTCACGATCAACAACAAGAAGATCATTGTCACCGGCGAACCCAATCAGACAATCTCGGTTCTTGGGTTCGTCAAAATCGTCATCAACGAACAGACTGGCTCGGTAAGCGGAACTACCGGTAAAAAGACGGTCAATGCACTTCACGTCACAGCGCTCAAAAGCGTTGCAGATGTCACTATCGCCTCATCACAAGCCGAAATTACCTGTAAGCAGGTGCGGCCTTCGTACGGTGATTTCATTACGGGTAGCGGCAGTATCAAAGCAGGTTGTAGCGTCAACTGCGGTGCGTTCAGCTTTAGTGGAGGCAATAAGAGTGGTGGGCTCTTCGGCAACCTCACATATATCGACTCAGCCAAAAACCTTACGCTCAAAAGTACGAAGGTGACAAGCTATAGCGTCGTCAACAGTAAGACCCGGTTGGTTAAAGGGACAGCTACGGTAAATGGGAAAAACGGGTTTCGTTATGAGGTTAAAGCGTCTGACAACGGTAAGGGTTCGAGTGACACCTTTGCCATCAGTATCTTCAACGGGTCAGGCAAGTTGACCTATTCGGCTTTGGGTAGGCTTGTCTGTGGCAATTTGCAGCTCCATAGCACGAGTCCTTCATGTACCTGCAGATAAAACACCAACTACAATCAACCTGATTTAATGACGAGGACCCGCCGGTTAGCGGGTTCTTTACTAATGCTGGGTAGTTGGATTTAGTAGTTACCTCGAGCTACCCGTGCAGCTGCGCCACTACCGCCCTAATCCGGCGCGTCCAGTTCCCCAGTCGGGTAATCCGTAAGGCGCACTGGTACGGAGGCAGTGAGGCTCGAGGGTTTTTTATGTCGTGTACGGGGTTTTGTGTGGCTCGAGCAAAAACCCTTAGGTAATTTTTCTGAAACGCCGAAAACCCCTTAGATTTTCGCGTTGCTTACAACTTGGGGTAGTTCCCTGATCGGACGCTGTTGGCGAAGTTCTAAACCTGAAGGCGGGCAAAGCTAGAAACACGCGTTTGGGCGATAGGGATACCCGCGAGCCAGTCTGTCACTCTTTGGACGTTGATCGCAGCCGCAGTAGCCATATGCTGCAAAGCGGTCTTCTCCTGACCGCGATAGCGAGAACGACGTAGGTCATGAGCGCCGACCCCTTGAGACATCGTGCTTTCAATGCCCGAGCGCACTTTATAGCGTTCACGCCACGCGGGTTGCTGTTGTTGAATCCTCGCTTCGCTGAGCGCTTGGTGTGCCTTGTAGGGTTTAAGAGAAAAGCCTTTGGGTTCCTTTTTGCTACGGGTACAAAGGTGTCGGGTGCCGCAGTAGGTACAGTCGGCATACCTGAACTTCACTGCGATTGTTGTGTCTCCTTTTGGACCTTGCTTGCGTGTCCAGGAGCTACTTTGTTTACCCTCAGGGCAGATCATCGTTCGAGCATCCCAGTTGATGGTGAAACGGGAGATATCGTACGCCTCGGACGTTTTAGACTGCCAGCCGCGGTCGCGTCGCACGGTCCGAGCAGTTCTACGCCATAGTCGGTTGTGCTGCCCAATAAGAGGTCAGTGTCGGTAAAACCGCCGTCAGCGAGGTGCACTTTGGGCAGAAGCTGCTTATTCTTCAGCGCTTCGTGAATTTCGGCGGTCTGACTCACGTCTGACGCCCCCGCGCCGGTCGTCATGATATTGGTGATAATACGTGGTGCAGCGGCGTCACAGCTTTCGGTGAAAAACACCTTGTAGCCTGTCCAGGTGTAGGTTCCCTTCTTACCGAACTCCGCCTCCGGATCATAAGGTGAATTGAGACGGGCATTGGCCGGTGCGAGATCATTTGCGGCGCGGTAGCAGAGCTTACCCTCATCGAGCCAGAAGTGATGCAGCCACACTTTACGCAATGTCTCGACGGCTGGCAGGGCAACAAGGTAGCTGTGGTCTCGGGCGGCGTAGATGTTCTCTAGCAGCACGAAGCCGTCGCGCCCGACCTGTTCGAGATACTTTACTCGCGCCTCTTTCCCCTTAATCAAGCGTGACTCTTCAATTCTTAGTGAGTAACGCTTGAACCAGTTCTCAAGCACCCAAGCCGCGAGCCAGTCAGGGTCAACCGTCGCCAGGACATTCAAGGCGGCGCGCAAGCTCTCGACGATGCATTCGGAGCGGTTGAGCGCTCTGACCTGTGCCAAGATGTGCGTGGCGTCGCTACGCTGTTGACCCCCAGCTTTAAGTAAACCTCGCTTCTGAAAATGCGTAAGGAGCGTGTCGAGTAGAACGTGTTCGGCGTCCCCTGCAACCAGACGATCACGAAACTCGGATAACACCGAGAAGTTAAACCCCGAATCGTCGAGTTCTAAGCCCAGCGCATACTTCCAGTCGATACGGCTCCGGACTGCGTCCGCTGCCTCTCGGTCGCTCAATCCCTCGAGAAACTGAAACACTGTAACCAGCGCCAAGCGCCAGGGAGCTAAAGCAGGTTGACCTGTAGACGAAAACAAAGCTTTGAAATCCTTGTCTTCGTAAACGGTGCCGAATGCATCACGCAGTTTCATGACCCGGTTGCCCTTGGGAAAGGCTGCTCTAGCGACGCGGGCGGTGGCGGCGGGTATCTCGTTTCCTGCTGCTGGTTTCAACATGCGTCATTATGACCCCACTGCCTGACTTCGCCAACAGCGTCCGACCGGGGAACTACCCCAAGACGCGGTGATGTACGCCAAGCTTCACCGCTAACGCCTCATAGGTCTCCTTCTTCTTTTCTGCTGTAAGGTCAACAAGTATGTCCCACATCCGCGCTGCACGCTCGAACTGGTCGACCTCCACGGTTGCGTCACAGTTTAATGGGTTTACAAAGCGGTAGCGACTCAGTAGGCCAATAGGCCCATTTCTTTAGGTCAGGCGATTGCTTGCCGAATGGCCAGACACCCTTCTCTGGTATATCTGAAGCAACTGCCGACGTGAGCCATAGGTTGCGTACCTGCAGACTAGCCCGCAAGGGGTAAACCCCGAAACCTGCTTGTCCTGAACCAAATGTCTGTTCAAAAGAACAGATGAAGGCGTCTAAAAGTTCTGAGGTAGTATTTCGCCTTCTTGATCTCCTGGCAGATATTCTTTCTTCCCACATACTATTCGGCCATCTTCCCTAAGACTAAAGCACTCCTACTTCATACGGTGCGAATATGCTCATATTTTGAACGTGTTTCTTGCCGTGTCACGCGTTCGTTTAGTCGTTGTTAGAAAAGACTTCTCTGCTAGCTGATAGCGTTCCCCGAAACTCGCGGCACATTTCTACAAGATGGTCTCATTACAGGCAACAAGATGGCGACAACAGATTGCAAAAGGAAATTTTTAAGACAGCGAAAGCAAAGCTATGCGCCTTTACTGCCAAGAAGTAGTGTTGTCGAGGCTGAGCGTTACGTTTGCATTGTGCTGCAACCCCGGTCTACCCCTTGGTCAACCAAATAGCAACCGCCGCTGGTTTCCTTATTTTCGGTTCGCGTTGAGCTGCGTGGGCACTCCCGCGCAAGCCTGAGCACCGCAGGTGCTCACAGAGCTACGCTCCCTGCGGTCGCTCCGGGCCTGCACTGGTTGGTCTTTAAGAGCAGTGTCAGCCAAAAAAAGGAAAATACCCAGCGGTGGTCGCTGGGCACCCTGTAGTCGCAGGGTCGGCATTCAGTCACTTGGTTTAGAGGAGACTTCAAATGCTTAAGCTCAGTGTATCGCAGTTCGTAGGTCATTTATCCGCAGAACAGCAAGGTTCGGTGCTGGTGAGTCAGGAGGCGTTTTTAGCTTTTTTACGGTCGGAGTTTCGTTGTAATGACCTCAGTAAACGGGCACTCGTTGAAGCTGCAACCGTTTATGCCGAGCGTAAACAGGTGATGGTGCATTGTCTGGCAGATGAACGCTTTGCCGCAAAAGCAGTGATTTACGCCTATATGCGCTTGGGCGAAGAGCTGGTCAAACGGGGCAAAGTAGAGAAGCCCAGGTCGCACTTCAAGGTCTACCGGCGCAAGCAGGTCAAACCCGTTGAGAAGCCCGTCAACGCGCGGTTTCGTACTGTAGAAACCTTCGTCAATGGTCGCCGGGAACGTATCACGCAGTATCCGGCTGACATCACCTGGGCTGAAGCTAGAAACTTTCAGTTTGATGCACTTCACGAGTTGCCCGACATTACGCTCGAGCCTGAATACCAGGAAACCGGTGAGACCGCCCACTTTGGTGCCTCGAGCCGCAAGACCGGTTGGGGCTGGCTCAAAGTCGAGGGTGAAGTGGTTAGCCGTATCCGCTGTTGGGAGGCGTCATAGGGGTTTCGGCCCCTTTTTTGCTGTGGTTTAAGGATTTCGGGTTTAAGGGTAGGTGCCCCAGGCGAGTTGCCGCAAAAGAATACTTACGGCCTCAGCTCCAGGGTCGGTGTCGAGCAAGCTGAGCGGAGTTGCCGCTAACGCCGGTAGGGAAGTTTTAAGCCAGGTGCGAGCGTCGGTTTCATCGCCAAAGAAGGCGGTGGCTTCGCGGTAGATGCGGGCAACGCGGCTGAGGGCGTTGCTTTCACTCGGGCTGAAGCTGCCTGCCTGTTGCCGTTTGGTAAGGGTGTGTCTCGGAATGCCTAACAGCTGAGCAAGCTCGTCGATACTTAGCTCGAGCGCGTCTCTAAACGTGACAAAGCTGCTGTACGGTAGCCCTTCCCGAACGGCTTGAATTTGTTGCGCAGTGGATGAGTGAATAGACACTTTATACCCCCAACAGATACCGCGGCTCACACGTCGGTAACTAATGCACCGTTTTGCGACCTCAAAAATGGCCTTAAGTTGGTCGCCAAACGTCAGCGCGAAGGATATCGAAATGCTCGTCGAAAGTCCAGACGCTTACGCCGAGCTTTTTTGAGACGACGCTAAGTACAAAGTCGTGCAGCGTGATTGCCTGATTGGAGTACTCGTACGCCTGTTCTAAAGCAGCTTGAAAGTCCTCAGCAGGCACACTCAGCAAGGTTGTACCCCGCGTCACTTCAGCTAGCCAGCGTTGAGCAGTACGTAAGCCGAGGCGGTGAAGTACCAGGGCGTGAGCTTCTTGTAGGGTGGCGTAGGTGACGAGGACGCGGCGCTTCTCCTGAACCAGTCTCTGGCTCTGTGCCTGCGCCGTGGCGTTGTTCTGATCGCGTGGGTCAACAAGCGCGTAGAGCGCACTCGTGTCGGCCAGAACTGCGTACCGGAAATGAGCTAAGGTCACGAATCGGCAGGTAAAGGTTCGTCGCCTTTGGCTTTGACCGCTGGCTCAAAACCGACTTTTTTTGCGCTCGTCGCCGCTGCACTATAAGCGTCGGGATAGAGGCTTACATCGTCCGCGTCACCGCCCTCCTCGGCCACACTGATGTGAAAAGGTCGCGTTGCGGGTTGCGGCTGATACGCTGCCCACTTCTGACCTTCGAGAAAGTTTTCAAGTGCCGTCTGCACTACCGTACTAAGACTCGGTGGGGTTTGCTGCTGAGCAAGGTAGGTATCGAGTTTGGCCTCGAGTTCGTCAGGGAAGGTAATCGTCGCACGTTTCATACTTCTAGTTTAACCTAACTGCACCAGTATCACCGCTCAGTGCAAATAATTTATGACTAGGCTGAAACGCTCTAGCTAAAGCAGGTTTTAGCACGCGCTTTCGCACGTGCAACCAGGGAGTAGCAGGAGCGATCCTGACTTCTTTTTGGAGGTGCCTCATGCACCAGACCACGCCTACCTCGTCCGCTTTACCAAAATCTAACCGTGTTCAATGGGACAAGCTCAACCCTGCGTTAGAACGCCTACACGCAGGTGTTGCCGAACTCCTCGACTCGCAGGTTTGGCAGGACGCGCTCAAGTTCAAAGCCAAGTTCCACAGCTATTCGTTTAACAACGCCCTGCTGATCTATCTGCAACGCCCTGACGCAACGCTGGTCGCCGGGTATCGCCGCTGGCAGGAGCTTGGGCGACAGGTCAAAAAGGGAGAAACGAGTCTTGCCATTCTTGCTCCCATCGTTTGCAAGGTTGCCGACGAGGGCAGTGACGAAAGGGAGCGGCGTGTCGTGGGGTTCCGTTCAGCCCGCGTCTTTGACGTGTCGCAGACCGACGGCGAGCCGTTGCCAGAATTGCCCGGCCTAACCGTGCTCGAGGCTGACAGCGAAGCCATCCGAGAGGTATTGGTGAGAGCTGAAGCGTTTGCTGCTGCTAAGGGCTTGCCTGTCTATTACCGGGAGCTTCGGGAGGGTGTTTTCGGTTCGTTCTCGGTAACGAAGAGAGCGATCACGGTAAGGGCTGACTTGCCACCCCTGCAAACTTTAAAGACTTTGATTCACGAACTCGCTCACGCCCTCCTTCATGCTGAGCCTAAAAAGGGAGAGCAGCGGCACCTGTGTGAACTCGAAGCTGAGAGTTGCGCCTTTCTGGTGCTGCACGAGCTGGGGCTAGATACCTCGCGCTACACCTTTCCTTACCTGGCGAGCTGGACAGACCATCCTGATGAGCTGCTTGTGGCGGGTGAGAAAGCCTCGAGAGCAGCGGCGGGGATGGTGGCGGCTTTCAACCTAACTGTTGACGTAGTGGGAGACGACAGCAGAGCAAACTAGCACGCGCTAGCGCACGTGCAAGGGGTAGGTCAAAGGAGGTTGCTTGCCCCCGCCCAGCCATAGAGTCCACGCCATCTTTGACCAAAGAGCGTGGGCCTTCGCTCTGCCCCATTAAGGAGAACGATGCCCCAGTTTGCCCAAGTCAAGCCGCCAGGTCAAGTCGCCCTGTTTTATATCTCAGATATTTGCCTGGACGTTGAGGTGCTAGCCGACCGCTTTGAAGTACTCGCTGCACTTTCGCGTCTCGAGGATGAACCTACTGAAACCGACGACATAGACGAAGAAACCGATGACCTACCCTTCTAGGCCATCTGAAAGGAATCTTAATGGTTCAGCTCACTGCACCTCTAACCAAGCGGCAACTCGCCTCCCTGCAAACCCGTAAAAGCTTAAAGCGCCGTTTACAAGCGCCTATGTCTCGTGACTACGGCCGCGCTACCCAGATCGAGCAGCTCGAGCAAGAACTCTCTCAGCTTGAAATAGCGAAACACCAGGAGGCGACGTTATGAATCCACCCCTTACCCTTACGACATTGACCCCCAGCACGCAGCTGGTTCCGCAAGTATTTGACAGTGCCTGCAAACGACTCCAAATCGCCCAAGCGAACTACACCGAAGCCTTGAACACTCTTACTGAAGCGAGATGCTCACTTGAGTTCAAACGGGCCGAACTGCTCGTTAAAGGGGTAGAAGGCAAAAATGCCGAGGCTAGAGACGCTGTGCTGAGGCTCAAACTCTTCGACGAACACGCTGAGCTGATTGGGTTCAAGGTAGCACTCAACGAAGCTAGAGGAGAACTCGAGCAAGCCCGCGTCTCCTGGGACTGTTTGCGGTACAAGCTCAGGCTTTTAGAGGTGCAGCAAGTGCTCGGAGGAGCAGCGTGAACGGTCGTTAAGACAGCAAGCCGTGCTTTGGCAGAAGGTTGCTGAAGCACGGCTTGGACAAAATTACCTGTAAATATCTCAAAGTAGTGGTATTCTTTACCTGTGACCTCTGAACCTCATCCCACAGCGGCAGAAGCCTCTGCTAAAGCTGCGTTTCGCGCGCGCGGGGGGATACTGTCAACGTCACAGGCACTAGGGGCAGGTATCCACCGCCGGACGCTCTATAAACTCCGCGACGAAGGCGTACTCGAAAGGCTGAGCTACGGCCTCTACCGCCTTGCCGACCTGCCTCCTCTCGATCAGCCCGATCTCGTGACGGTAGCGCGGCGCGTTCCGCACGGCGTTCTTTGTCTGATCTCAGCGCTTGCGTTTCACGAACTCACAACCGAGATTCCGCACCAAATCGAGCTGGCGCTCGAGGGGGGCCGCGAACGGCCCAGGATCGCTGAACTGCCGCTCAAGATCGTCTGGTTTAGTGGTTCGGCTTATCACGAAGGAATCGAGACGCACGAACTGGATGGGGCCTCCCTCAAGGTATACAGCGCTGAAAAGACGCTCGCCGACCTGTTCAAATACCGCCACAAGCTTGGGATTGATGTGGCCCTCGAAGGACTCAAGCTTTACAAACAGCGCCGCCAGGTCAACGTTGCGGCGCTCCTCAAATACGCCCGGATCGACCGGGTTGAGCGGGTGATGACGCCCTACCTCGAGGCGGTCTTGACGTGACCCGGCCTCTAGCCAACGTCGCAGCATCGGTTCGGCAACGCCTGTTAAACCGGGCGCGGGAGAGCGGACGGCCCTTCGCTGAACTGCTGCAGTACTACACGATGGAGCGCTTTCTTTACCGACTCGCAGTTTCTGAACATAGCCACAAGTTTGTCCTCAAAGGGGCGCTGATGCTCCGCGTCTGGTACGCGCCCGAAGCGCGGCCCACGATGGACATCGATCTGCTCGGGCGACTTCAGCAAAACGAAGTTGTCCAGGTTGTAACTGACGTCTGCCAAGAAGAGGTTGAGGCGGATGGACTCGTGTTCGACGCTCAAAGTTTGAG
>CBDCDB010000002.1:0-7590 GCA_965215315.1 Truepera sp.
AGCGCCACCTGCGACAACGAAAGCCCCGTCGACAGCGTCGGCCTGCGCGCTGGCGAGACGGTGACCTGCACCTTTGTCAACGAGTATGACTTTCAATCCCTCGTTCCCGCGGCGCAGTGCCCCAGCGGCGCGTTCGACGTGCTGAATCCAAACGCATACCCGGTCACGTTTGCCTGGCGCATCGAGGGCGACGCGGCCACCCAAGTGGCTCCCCAATCCGCCACGGCCCAGCCCGGCCCCAACCCGGCCCTGCTGGCCAGCGGCCAGCCAACGGGCACGCGCCAGCTTCTGCTCGACGGAGCCGTTTTTGCCAGCATCGCCCCGCGCCCCGACTGCAGCCGCTTGACCATCATCAAGGCCGCACGGCCCGCCGACGGCACGGACTTTACCTTCAGCGGCAGCGGCCCGCTCGGCCCCTTCACGCTGGACGACGGTGATGACGGTGATGTGGATGACGGTGATGTGGATGACGGTGATGTGGATGACGGTGATGATTTTGCGGACCGCCTCACCTTCGAGAATCTGAAGCCGGGCGACTACGCCATTGCGGAGACGCTGCCCGGCGGCTGGGCGCTGGCCGACGTTCAGTGCAGCGATGGCCGAGGGCAAGCGCAGCCAGACGGCGTTGCCCTGGCGCTGGGCTTTAACGACAGCGCCACCTGCACCTTTCGCAACGTGCAGCGCGGCACGCTCATCCTCGAAAAGCAGACGTCGACCAACGGTGACCCCACCCGATTCACCTTCAGCGGCGACGGGCTGAACGGCGCGCCAACGCTGGCCGACAACGGCGAACTCACCGTCGACAATTTGCCGCCCGCGGCCTACACAATCAGCGAAGCCGACCCCGCACCCGGCCACTTCCTCACCGGGATTGCCTGTGACGATGGCGCCAGCGCCACGCCCAGCGCCGTCGACGTAGCCGCCCGCACGGCCACCTTCCAGATCGACCCCGGCGAGACGGTGCGCTGCGTCTTTACCAACAGCGAGCGCGGCGACATCAACGTCATCAAGTCCGCCAGCCCTTCGGTCGCCGCGCCGGGCGACTTGGTCACGTACACCTATCGCCTCATCAACGGCAGCGGCGTTCCGCTGAGCAACCTGCGCGCGGTGGACGACCGCCTGGGCAACGTGCCGCTGCCCGCCACGTCGCTCGCCGCGGGCGCATCCGTTACCGGCACGCTGAGCGCCCGCATCAGCGAAGCCGACCTGCCCGGCCCCCTCACCAACACCGTCTTCGTCAGCGCCACCTCGCCCACCGCCGAACTCAGCGCGCGGGACGACGCCGCGGTCACGCTGGTCAGCAGCCCCGGCCTCGCCGTCAGCAAGCAGGCCGTGGAGACGGTCGACGTGGGCGACAGCGTGCGCTACACCTATCGCTTTACCAACACGGGCAATGTTTTGCTACACGAAGTTACAGCGGTCGACGATATGCTTGGCCCGCTGCCCGCCGTGGAAACCCCGCTTGCACCCGGCGAAAGCGTCGAGCTGGTGCTGAATTATGCCACGAGCGAGGCCGACCTACCCGGCCCGATTACCAACGCGGTGCTGGTCACGGGCACGCCGCCGGTGGGCCAAGCGGTGACGGCAGCGGCCACGGCGACGGTCGCGCTAAACGCAAGCCCGGCGCTGATTGTGGAGAAAATCGCCAGCGCCGCCAGCGCCCGCGTCGGCGAGCGGGTGGATTACCTCTATCGCCTTACCAACGGCGGCAACGTCACCCTGCGCAACGTTGCGGCGCGCGACGATGCGCTGGGGCCGGTTGCGCTCTCAACGGGGATGATCTCAACGGGGACGCTTGCGCCGGGCCAAAGCGCCGAGGGCGCGCTGTCGCTGCTGGTCGACGAAGCGCTGCTGCCGGGGCCGATCACCAACACGGTCGTGGCAACGGGAACGCCGCCGGTGGGCGAAGTCGTTACGGGCACGGCCTTTGCTTTGGTGGACGTGCTCTTTGCGCCGGGCGTTGTTATCACCAAGACGGCCAGCGCGCCGCTGGTCAACGCGGGTGAAACGGTGACCTACACCTATCGGGTGCAAAATACGGGCGACGTTACGCTTGCCAATGTCGAGGCCGTGGACAATCCGTTGGGCACGGTTCCCCTGGGCCAAACGCTGCTGCGCCCGGGCGACTTCACCACCGGCACGCTCTCTCTCACAGTCGACGAGGCGCAGCGCGGCAGCGTCATCACCAACACCGTGATTGTCACCGGCAGGCCACCGGTTGGGCCGCAGGTAACGGCGCGGGATGGAGCCAAAGTCGCCGTGCGCGACGTGGGGCTGATGCTGCGCAAGACGGTGGGCGTGGCGGGCACGGCCCCGGTCGGCAAGCCACAGACAAGCCCCTGCGCCGCCAGCAGCGCCGTCGACGTACAGCCGGGCACGGCGGTGGCCTACTGCTACACCGTTGAAAACACGGGCGCGTTTACGCTTACCGTGCATTCGCTCGTGGACGACCAGCTGGGTGAGCTGCTGCGCGACGTCGACTACCCGCTCGCCCCCGGCGCCCGCGTCTCGACCGTCGACCTGGGGCTGACGATCACCGCTACGCTGGATGTAACCACCACCAACGTCGCCACCTGGACGGCGCTGGTGGACGAGGCGTCGTTAATGGACGGGGCGGCGCTTGGGCAGGATTTATCTGTTCAGGCAGTCGCCGAGGCCACGGTCTTTGTTTCCGCCGATGGCGAAATCAACCGGCTCCCCACGGCCCTGGCCGAGACCGGGGAGCCCCGCGCGCCGTGGGTCGGTGATCGTCGCCTCTACCTACCGCTGGTCGCGCAGTAGCGGCGCGGCGGCCGCCCGGCCAGTGGGGCAACGTTTTGCTCGGCACGCCGGGTGGCGATGGTCGCCGACCCAGCCAGCCCATAGTATGGCGGTTGGGGATTGAGCGCCGCGTGAAAAGCAGGTGCGCTTTCCGTTATTGAAACACCGCTTCTATTCGGCTTGTCTCAGGCAACATAGTCGGCTGCCACCGGCGTAGCCGAGCGCTTGGTGGCTATCCCTTTCTTTTGGAAAGAGTTGCACTGCTAATTCTTGTGCGATATAGTAAGGTAGAGATAGAAACGATACAGACCGGTCTAGCTAAAGACATAGTTGCTTGCGTAGCGAAGCTGTACAGCAACCATGTTTCGTCTCTTCAAATTGGACAGTCTCAAATTGAACACCCTTTTCTCCATCCTCCATACCTTTCGCCGCCTCTTCCTCGATCCCCCCCCTTCCGTCACCGCACCGGATCAGCGTCGCCACGCCCGCTTCATCGCGGCGATGATGCTGTTTGTCTTCATATTTGGGTTTGTGGTGGAGTTCGTGCTAGAGCCGTTCTTTGGGGGTGAGGTGATCAACTCTAGTTTCTATGATCCCAATACTATAACTACCTCCAGCTTTATCACCATAGGGTTTGCCGCCCTTGCATATTTACTTGCTCGAACTCGCTATTTTCGGCTAGGTGCTTTGCTTTTTATATTCGCCTTCAGCGCAATCATCTTCTGGCTGCAGATTAGCAGACCTGGTCTTGATAGTTTTTTCCTGCTTCCTTATCTGTTGGTTCCCGTGGTGATTCTTAGTATCTTTGGCGGTTTGCGAATTACGACGCTTTTTACTGTTGGCAATCTGGTGATATTGTTCGTGGTTCTAAATTTGCTTAATCCACAGTATCCTCAGCTAAGTGTAAACGGAAACGTGATTCAGTTTTACATTTTTCTCGCTATAATTCTTGTTATTTCTGTCGAGCACCGTGATACCTTAGAACGCGATCGACGCCGAACGTTAGTTGAAAGCGAAGAACGCTATAAAACCTTATCTGAAACCGTATTTGAGGGGATTGCGCTCGTTCGCAACGGCCAAATTATTAGCGTGAATCCAGGATTCCCGCGCATCTTTGATTATGACGACAACCAAGTCGAAAAAAATTCTCTCTTGCTCTTTATGCCGGATCTCAATTTGGCTTCTCCTGACGTAAACACAGATGCATATCTTGGAGAGACGCCGCTTGTGGAAACGACAGGGTTACGGCGAAATGGTGACTATATTGAACTTGAAGTTATTATCAATGAGCATTCTCAAGACAGCGAGAGACTCCACATGCTCGCCGTGCGCGACGTAACGGAGCGCAACCGCATACAGGAAGCGCTGCTGCGGGCGCAGCGCCTGGACAGCATCGGCGTTATGGCGGGCGGGATTGCACACGATTTTAACAACATGCTCGCGGCCATCTCTGCCCAGGTCTCTCTTGCACAGTCAAAACTGCCCCGTGATAACGGGCTACACATTCACATGGAGAAGGCGATTGAATCGGTACGGAGTGCATCCGATCTTGCGCGGCAGCTGCTCGTTTACGCGGGCAAGGGCGAGTTTGAAAAGCAAATCGTGGACCTTAACCAGATCGTGGAGCACACGCTTTCTTTGGTAAAAGATTCGCTGCCGTCGCACGTCCGCTTGAGCTTTCACAAAGCTGATTCGCCGCTAACAATTACTGCGGACAGCAGCCAAATTCAGCAGGTGATTTTAAATCTCGTCGTCAACGCGGGCCAGGCCATGCAGTCAGCGGGGGAGGTGACGGTCTCCACCTCGCAAACTGCGCTGAACGACCCGCTCGACATTGCGCGCTTTATCAGTCGTCGGCAGCCGACGCCGGGCCGGTATGCCTCGCTAATCGTGTGCGACACGGGTGAAGGCATCAGCCCAGCGGCGCGCGATCACATTTTTGACCCTTTTTTCACGACCAAAGAATCGGGAACCGGTTTGGGTCTAGCGGCCACGCTGGGCGTTGTGCAGGCCCATGAGGGTGCAATTGCCCTGCAAAGTGAGGAAGGCAAAGGAACGGAATTTGAGGTCGTCTTCCCGCTGGAAGACACTCAGATTCTGGAAACTAGGCAGGTATCCTTCGCCTCGACGCCCCAAGTCGATAAAAAGATGCCGGTCGTGCTCGTAATTGATGATGAAGAAGTTGTGCGTGAGTCCACGGTAGAGATTTTAGAGCTCTTTGATTACCGGGTGCTTGCCGCGCGGGACGGGCACGAGGGCGTAGAATGCTATCGCCAACACCGGGAAGAGGTTGATTTGACAATTCTGGACATGAACATGCCGGGCATGAACGGTGAAGAAACGCTCGATGTGTTGCAGTCCATCGACGCCGATCTCAAAGTGCTAATGTCCACGGGCTACAACGGTGAGCAAACGTTGGGCCATTTATTTCGCGAAGGAACGGTTGGCCTGCTGCAAAAGCCGTATGATTTGGATACGCTAGTCGACACGGCGCGGCAAATGCTAAACGGTTCCCTATCCCGATAACTTTAGTCGTGCCGTAAAGCTGTAGAATTAGCTAGACAGCTCAATCATATTGATGCGAAAAAGCCCAAAGGGAGCGCGCGGGAATCTAAAATTTAGATTCCCGCGCGCTCCCTTTGGGCTCAACTAGATTGTCTATCTTGGTGCGTTATTCCCCAATTTCTACCCCCGTCTGCGCCGCCAGCTCTTCCAAGAGTTGACGCTGTTCCACAAAAATTTGCCAGATATGCTGCGGCTCCGGCACGTCGAACTGCTCCAGCAGCTGACGCGCCTGCCGTTCACGCTCTATAATTTGATAGAAGCAGTAAGCCACCGCACCCGAGCGCACCAAAATCTCCTGGGCTTCATGCAGACAGTCTGGCTCATGCGCCCGCGCGCGCAGTTCGACAAAGCGTTCGCGCTCGTCGTGGTTGGCCGTCGAGCCGTAGAGCAGCAACAGATTATTGCGCCCCTGTAGCCAATCTGGATTGGCTGGTATCTGAAACGCATCTTCCAAGTCATCGTAAATCTGGATATTTTCCCCAAAGAGCACGCCAATTTCGTAAATAGTCTGCGCTTTGTCCTGGCTCACCCCGGCGAGCAGCGCGCCAATTATCAGCGCGGTTCCGTAAAACGGCGTGCTTTTCGCACGAATCACGCGCCAGTAATTTTCCTCACCCGTTAAGTTCTGCACGTCCAACTCTTGGCCGACAGCCGTGTCCAATGCCATCTGGTTCAAAGCCAGCAGAGCGGCGCGACGCCGTTCTGCTGATACATCACACTGCTCGATAAGCTTGATCGATGCCGCTTGCAACGCCAGTGCGAGGTTGGCCGACCGTCCGCTGCCCATTGTGATGTGCTTGCCCTCTGGATCATTATCAAGTATGTCATCGACCAAAATGATACTTTTTTGGAGACACAAAATACTTGCCATAGCAGGTAGAATGCTTGTGTGGTTACCTTGAAACGCGAGATTAGCAAGCTCAACAAGTTTCCAATCTCGTGAAGAATTAGACTCGTCGAACACGCTGAAAATTTCAGGCCAAGGCATATTCACAAAAAGACGCTGAATTTCCAAGTATACTGGGCTCATTAGCTTAATTTGTTTTTCTCAATTAAAAATGCGTACGGGAGTAAGATCCCATACGCATTCAAAACTAGCAGCAATGCTTGTAACCACTGGTGCTAGATTAGGGCCACTACGTGCGGCAGTTAAATACAGAAAAAGCACTACATGTAGAATCAGTGGCGCTTCTTAACGCAAAAATGTTAAGAAGGCTCCTCAGCGAACCTACATGTAATCTATTGTTTTGCAGAACTGCTGCAAAGGTTACCAACTAGCACCACTGATTTGTAGGAACTATGTAGCCTAGCACCAGCCCCACCGATTGATTGTTTTCCGCAGTCGCTTGTGCATTGAGCGCAGGCCTGTCGCATTCACCCGCTCCGCCGTCTGCTGCAACTTCACAGCCATCTCATTCTTCTCTTCGGCCTTCAGCAGGGTGCTGAACTGGTCAATGGTCATCGTCCTGTTGTTTTGCATGAGGGTCTCCTTGTATGTGCAATGATATACGCAAAATGGCGTATGTGCATAGGCAATGTACCATACATTCGGCGCGGCTAATCAACGAATGGAGTTTTGGATCACAACGATTCTTCGGCGTAGGAAAATCATGTAATTTATACGTAGGCTTTTAGTCTGAAAATTATCAACTCAACTTTTTACCAACCCAATATAGAACCCTTTGCCCACTTTGACAGCCTCTCGCAAGATCGGTACAATACAAACCAACTTTCACACTTGTCCCGCTCAACAACCACATACCTGTTCACCGCTGGCTGCTTCCCAACCAGCTGGGCTGCGCGTTGATTTCCTCAATCGCGCGCAGCGCTTGATTTGCTACCCTTCATTTTTCTATTCGCACCCTACTTTAGGAGACGCTTATGACGACCATTTCGCTTACCGTCAACGGCCAGTCCGTCACGCGTGATGTTGAGCCGCGCCTGCTGCTGGTTGATTTTGTGCGCAACGTGCTAGGCCTCACCGGCACCAACATCGCGTGCGACACCAGCCAGTGCGGCTCGTGCACCATTCATATGGACGGCATGGCCGTCAAATCCTGCACCGTGCTCGCCGTGCAGGCCGATGGCTCGACCGTAACCACCATCGAGGGCTTGGCCAACGGCGCGCTGCACCCCATGCAGCAGGCCTTTTGGGATCAGCACGGCCTACAGTGCGGCTACTGCACCCCCGGCATGATCATGTCCGCCAGCAAGCTTGTCGAGAACAACCCCAACATCACCGAAGAAGAAATTCGCCACGGGCTC
>CBDCDB010000003.1:0-31813 GCA_965215315.1 Truepera sp.
GCTCGACGCTGCTGATCGGTGAGGCCGGGGTCGGAAGACGGCGCTCTTGGAGTACCTCGAGCCGGTGCTAAAAGAAGAAGGGCAGCTCATCCACTGCTCGAGGCTGAGTCCGTTCGGCGCATTTCTCCGCGAGTGCTTTACGGGGCTGCACGACCTCGGCTTGGTTCCGGAACAGACCTCGAGCCTCACCGACGACCTCAAAAGATGGAACAAGCAGCATGGCACCAACGAGGAGAAAGCTCGGGCGTTGCTGAATCTGATGAGTGAGCACGAGGGCGTCATCGTCGTCATTGACGACGCTTCAGGCGTCACCCAGAGTTCGAGGCCGTGGCTCGAGCAACTCCTCGAGACCGTGACGGTACTCGCTGCAACCGACCCCGCCGCCCTCAAAAAAGCCGGGAGCAAACGCTTCTGGAAACGCTTTGACGAGGTGAACCTGACCCGGCTCAGCAAAGACGAGAGTGCCGAGCTGCTGGGCCACCTGGTAGAGCGTTACAACGTCAACGCCGACGAGCCGGAAGTGTACCGGCGGCGCGTCCTCGAGCTGGCGCAGGGCAGCCCCTTCGAGCTGCAACGGTTGGTGAAGTACCACTCCTCGGAGGCGCTGGTAAAGACTCGAGACCTGGGCTCGTATTCACAGCAGTTTGTCGAGCGCGACGTAAAACAGATTGCGATTGCGCCGCTGCTACTGGTCTTCAGCGCGTTCGTGGTCGCCGGTCGCTACATCGCCCGCGCCCAAGATAACCAAGACATGTACGTGATTTCAGGCATCCTGATGGCGTTCATGATTGTGTTCTCGCCGTGGCTCCGCTCAGCCTTGAAGCCGAGGAGCAAGTGACCGCTCAGAGCCGTTTTAAGACGCTCTCGCTGCTGGCTCGAGGAATCGTCGCCGTTTCCCTGCTCACCGCCGTAGCGCCTCACAGGGCGCACGCACAAGACGCTGGAAAGACGGAGCTGGCAACCTTTTTTACGCCCGAACAACTTACCGCCTTGGAGCAGCTTGTCACCGCCTCCGAGGGCGCGAGTCCGGCGGTGCTCGAGGCCCAACACGCCCTGAGCGTCGCGGAATCTCAACGCGAAATAGGCGCACGTTTACTGGACTCGCTGACCATCAACGTCGGGACTGGGCTTTCAGGAGATTTTTACGGGCAGGCCACGCCACGCTACAGCGTCAGCGCAGGCGTAGACATCATGAAACTCGTCAACGTCGAAGACAAAACAGGTGTCTTAGGGGCGCAGCTCGCCACAGCGAGAAGCGAGAATCGCGCCAAAGTTGCCGCCGCTTATGTCGCTTACGTGGTCGCCCAAGAAGCAGCGGAAGCGGCGTCCCACACCCTCGAGAGCATAGACGTGTCGTTTAGCGTTGTGAAGGCCCGCGTCGAGGTCGGTGAAGCTACGCTCAGCGACCAGCTCACTGCGCAGAACGCAGTCTCGAGTAGCGCCCTCGCCTTGTTGCAAGCAAACAGTCAGGTCATTGTCTCGCTCGAGCAACTCGCCGCAGCGGTCGGACGTTCGCCGAAAGAGACGCTAGCCGTCGTCAACGGCACTGAGGAAGTCGCCAAGAAGTGAGGGGGGCGACCCACTTAGCTTTTGCAGGGCTGACGGGCGTCGTCGCTAGCGGTTTCGGCGCGCCGCTCGATGTGGCAGGCGGCGCGGCGCTGGCCGTCGGCGCACTGTTGCCCGATATAGACACCACGACAAGCGATTTAGGAAAGTTCGTCAAGCCGGTCTCGAGGGTGCTCGAGCGCAGGTTCGGCCACCGCACCCTGACGCACTCACTCTTGGGCATGGCGGCGCTCGCGCTCGCTACCAGTTGGCTCTTGCTCATCCATCCGGGCGCGTGGGCTTGGCTGCTCTTGGGCGTCTTTACGCACCTGATTTTAGACACCTGCAACGTCGTCGGGGTGCCGTTCTTGTGGCCCTCACGTATAGAGGCCGTGATGGTGCGCGACCGCTCCTTGAGAGTCCCCTACGGCTCGCCGAAAGAGTTTAGTTGGCTGGCGGTGATGTCGCTCGCAGCGGTGGCGCTCGTACCGCTCTCGCTGGACGGTTTCGGCCCGTGGTTTCACCGGGCGCTGGGGACGCCGACGGGCGCGGTCGAGGATTATCTGGGCTGGCGCGACGCCTTTGAGGTGTGGGTAGACGTAAAGGGTCACAACCTGCTGAACGAAGAGGACATCGAAGGGCGTTTCCGGGTGCTCGACGTACTCGGTAAAGATGCGCTCCTGGTCGAAGACGACACCGGACGCGCCTACAGCGTGTCACTCTCCGATTCGGCGAACATCGTCTCGAGCCGTGTCTCGGCGTGGCAAGGTGAGCGCATCACGGCCCACACCTACCGGGCAGACGTGGCGGGGCTGCTCGTCTCGGACTTCTTAGTGTCGCTGCCCCAAAACGCGCGGCATCTCAACCTGAACGCCGCGCTGACGCTTAAAGGAGAAGCTGAACCCGCCCCGGCGCTCGGTCACTTTCAGCGGGTGACGAGAAGCGGGGACACGCTCGAGCTACGCGCTGCGACGCCCAGCGACCTGGCCCCCTTCGCAACCCTCGCCATCGAAACGGGCAGCGCCGTCGTCCGGGCCGAGTACAGCGAAGGGGCCGAAGTACCGGTGGCCCTCGAGCTGACCGCCGCCGCGCCCAGAGTCAAGAGCCACACGCTGACGATTCCCGACCTGCCGAGCGTGGCGGGGCTGGTGGTCGAAACCGGTCAAGAGGTCGCCGAGGGTGAGCTGATTGCCCGGTATGTGGATGATGCGGGCCTCGAGGTAACAAAAGCCGAAGTTACGGCGGCGAAAGGGAAGATTCCCGACCTCGAGCAGAGCATGAACCTGGAGAGAAAGGCCCACGAAGCAAGGTTGGGGGCGCTCACCCAAGACCTGACAGCAGCGCAAGAAAGGCTCGAGCACATGACCTTTCTGGTCGAAAAGGGTGCAGAACCCCGCGTACGCCTTGCTGACGCGCAGGCTGAGCTGAACCACGCCGAGAACGCGCAGACAGCGGAACAGACGGCTTGGACATCGCAAAAGTACGGCCTTACGGTGCAGCTCCGGGACGCCCGCCTAGCGGTGCGCCGCGCCGAACTGGACGGGGAGCGGGCGCTCGAGCAGCAGTGGGTACGTGCGCCCGTCGCCGGGACGATTGCGGATGTGCGGATTAGTGAAGTGAGTACAGCGGGGGTGAGTCTCGAGGTGGTGCTCTTGGAGCGTACCGAGACCGCCGAGGTGAAAGAATGAGACCGAAACAACTCGTCCCCGCCGCGCTTTTAGGGTTGGTGCTGACGCTACTACTCCCCGGCGAATGGAGCTTACTCAGCTTGCCCTTCGTCCTACTACTTAGGTTGGTTGCCGATTCTGTGAGCGCTCTGGGGTCATCCGCGTTCGCCGTACTATCGGGGCGATTTAGACAGCTAAAACGACTGTTTTACGCTGTGCTAGACAGACTTTTATGCAACCATTTGACGAATAGCGCATACGGCGGTATAGTTAAGGAATCAAACGCGCTCAGGTAGCGCGGCTTTTTTTGCCTTATCCCCTCCAAAATCAATTGTGCGACGGCCTAGAAAACTGCTGAGGCGGGTGGGTTGGTCACGGTTCAGTATGGCGCTTTGCACTACGGCTCAAAGTAGGTGCTGAAACAGTATGCGTTTTTAGCTTTACATGTGTAAATTATGTAGATTGGTGAGTTGGTTTCGTATAAACTTACGAGCGGAGGCCAATCTTTATGAAATATATCCCTCGCTCCCTCGTTACTCTTTGCATCTTGTTCTTACTATCAGCATGTAGCACCCAAACGGTTGACGCTACTGGAAGATGGGAAGAGAACCCGGCTACAGACACAAATAGTGCTTTCGTAGTTATGACCTTAGTACAAACAGGCAACACTATATCTGGAAACGTTTTTGCTGGAGCCGCTGGAGCAAACGTGCGTGGTGAGGTTAGCGGCAATCGCTTTACACTCACTTCAATTGACCTCCGCGAGCCTGACAGCACTGTAGTAGTAGATGCACAAATCAACGGAGATACTATGACTGGCTCAGCTAGCTACACGCTTTTCACACCCTCAAAAGTTGATTTTGTTCTACAAAGGACGCAATAAAAGGGTGCTAGCACTAAGAAAATAGATATGGACATGGCAACGGGTTGTATCGTGCCTCGGGGCGGCTGTCAGTCCGGTTGTATGTCTGCTTATGGGTGTCTTGGCTGGATTCTCTTTTTTATTTTTATAGGTGCGTTATTCGGACTTTGAGCATCTGCGAGTTCGACATCTTAAAGTTTTTCGCACGCCGCTACTTTTTTCAACGCCGACGGAATCATCGCCACTACCTGCTCGAGTTCTAGTTTGACAGCAGAAGCCTCGAGCAATGAGAACAGCGCGGTTTTTTCACTCTCGTGCAGGTCATTTCTCTCTAACCACAGCCATTACACGCGCTCTAAACCGCTCGAGCCACCTCAGCACCCGGCTCTTCGACGCCTTCAGCTCCGCTACCTCGAGCCGCAGCGCCTCGAGTTCTGCCTTAGTTGTAGAAGTCTCGAGTAACTCCTTACGCAGCCCCTGCATCTCATTTAGAAACGCCTCTTGTGTGCCGAGCACCCGCCTGAGCACCTGGAGCACCTCACCGCTTTGCGCCGTCTGCTGACGCAGGTACTCCGTGCTCTCTGACAGCGTTTCATCCTGAGCGGTCAGCTCTTCGGCAGCGGTCAAGGTCTTGAGCGCAGCTTCGACGGTCTCGCCGGTAGCGACCCGCTCCGACGCCGTGCGGAAGTGCTCGAGCAGCTCATGTGTGTAAAGCCTGCCGCCCCGGTTGTCACGGTGAACCGTGCCGCCCTGCGCCTCATAGATGAGCGCATAACGCCGCAGCAGCGAACCGGAAAAGCCGTACTGTTTCTGGGCCTCGGACGGTGAGAGAAGCAGCGGCGCGTCCATGCGCTACCTTAGCACCCGCCTGAGCACGTGCCTAAGCAGCTGAGCGCCCAGCCGCTTAAGCGAGCGCCTAGCGCCTAAGCAACGTGTGCAGCACGGCCTAAACCCCTGAGCACCTGCCTAAGCGTCTGGCTCGAGCCGTCCTTTACCCAACACCGACGGAATCACCGACGCCACCTGCTCGAGTTCTTCTTCGTCAGCGTGCAGGTAAATCCCCGTCGTCGCAATCGAAGCGTGACCCAGAGCCCGCTGAAGGCCGTGAATCTTCGCCCCGTTCCTGACGGCCTCGGTTGCAAACGAGTGACGCAAGAGGTGGGGATGAACGTTCTTGGTAATGCCTGCGAGCTTGCCGAAGCGCCGTAAAAGCGCCCGGACGCCTGAAGGCTCGAGCTTCTTGCCCGCTTTACGCCCGATGATGGTCAGCCAGACGTGTTCAAGGTCAGCTTCGAGAGGCGCGTTAGCGGCGACGTGCGCCCGCTCCTTGAGCCAGTTCTGTAAGGCCCGCTGCGCCTCAGGGGAGAGCGCGACGCGGCGCTCCTTATCACCTTTACCGATGACCCTGAGCGACGCAGGCAGCCCGTCACGGTAGCGAATATCTGAGACCTTCATGTCGCACAGCTCCGAGACGCGCAGCCCGGTGTTGAACAAGAAGGCAATCAGCGTCCAGTTCCGCACGCGCTCGGGCAGTCGGGAGCCTTCGACCGCCGCATTGATGAGCCGCCGCAGCTCCTGCACGGTGAGGTGTTCGGGCGCTCGTTTCGGGATTTTAGGCCGCCTGACCTCGGCAACCGGGTTGACCTCGAGCAGCTTCTCCACACGGGTGAGATAGTCGAAGTAAGCACCTAGCGACGACACGACCCTGCCGATGTACCGAGGCCCGACGCCGGGAAGCTCGAGGCGCACCCCGTCTTCTCTAGTCACGCGGCGCTCGGTTGAAAGCCAGGTGGTGTAGGCGCGGATGTGGCGCGTTGTCACCTCCTCCCAGGCGAGCGGGCGCTGCACCTCGGCGTCGAGCCAAGTCTTAAAGCGGCGCACGTCGGCCAGGTACGCCTGAACCGTGCGTGCGCCCTTGCCCTCTTCAACCTTGAGGTAGGTCTGAAACTGGTTGCGGTAGTCCATCTTTTTCTCCAACTCCTACTTACATCTAGTCTAGTGGTCACGCCCTGCTTCAGCTCGAGGCAGAAACTAAAGTTGTGACGTAAATATCAATTTACAGCATAGCATAATAGCGGGGCCATATAAGGCACTTGATGCGTCACAGACGGCACATATAAGTATTTTACCGCCGTAAAAGATAGCCCTGAAACGGCTAGTAATGACGATAATCTTTTTATTGTGACGATAAAAAGAGATTTTTACGAGCAGAGCGCTCGAGCTGCTTCTGCAAAAACCGTCTATTCAAGTCTACTCAACCCGTTTAGAGAAGCTGGGTGGCCCGGACTCGAGCCCGACCTTCACCTACCCTTTACTTACGGCTACTAAAATCTCTGACCGAACATTTTTGCTTTAGAATCGTCTTTATGGACACCTCCCCCTCCAACGACCTCAGCGTCCACGAACGTTTTATTCAGCTCAACACCAAACAGGTCATGCAGCTCGTCGGGACGGAAAACCGCTCGACGGTCTGGAAATATGTCAAAGAGGAAAAGCTACCCAAGCCGCGCTACATCGCCAAGCACCGTCCGCTGTGGCGGCTCGGTGAGGTGGTAGACACCTTCGGGCAGTACCTCGAGCCTTATGACGCTGCGCCGCGCTCATTCAGAGGCGACAAGACCGCCGCGCCGGAACCTGTAAAGCAGCGAGGCTCAAGTGCAGCTGCGCGGATTCGGGAGCGGTTAGGGTTAGGGCGCAAATAAAGGCGGTGTTAGGGTGGCGCGTGACTGATCACAACCCTTACGTCCGGCTCTGGGACGCCCGTAAAAAGGTGACGGTCTACGAGCATCAGGTGGTTGCAGAGACAAAATTAGGCAGGCCGCTCGAGCCCGGTGAAGTCGTCCACCATGACGACGGCAACAAGCGCAACAACGACCCCGGTAACGTGTGGATTTTTTCGTCGCAACGGGCGCACATGCTCTATGAGCAGTACAAGCGGCGCGAGCTGCTAGGGGTCGGGCATCTGTTTGAGATTGAAGAGGTGTTGGGGCGCTGCGGGTTGTGGGTGGTGCGGTGAGCTTGAACTACTTCAGAAAGAGCATCTCAGCTTTAAGAATGTTTTCAAAGCTCTCTTAGAGGTAGATAAACACGTCCGTATCGAACGAGAGCATCAACTTTGGCCTTTACCGCGTCAAATAACAGGTGATGCCCATCGAGAATTAAAGCTAAATCTTCACCGTTCATCAAAATGATTCTCGGGCTATCGCCGGAATACTTATTGATTGCGTTCTCATCAAAGCCGCTTGCCGACAAGAAGAACCCTCGAGTACTTTGAGCTTTCCCTCTAATCTTCCCATCGAAAATAGAAAGGTCTTTCTGTTTGGTACTTTCAGAAGTCCATTTTATTTCTACTAGATAATCAAATTTGGCATAGTTGAAATGGCCGTCAATTTGCTCACCATCACTCGTTTTATATGGAGGAGTGTACTCAAACTCTCCGAGCTGTAACAAATCGAAAAACAGCTTCTCTAGCTTATATCCTCTCTCCTGCGGAGTCATTCCTCTAAGAGAAAACAAAGATAGAAACTCCTGATTGAGGGCACTAAGCCGATTTTCAAAGTCTTTTACTTCTTCGAGCTTTGCTTCAGCAGCCCTTCTGTTTTTGTTTCTCTCTCGCTTTTTTATTTCGTTCTCAATTGGATCATTTCCGACGGCTTGCTTAAATTCTTTTAAGAGAGCTTTTGCTCTGCCCTCGTCTAAATAGTCCCTATCTATGGCATTAGAGAGCTGATAGAAGTTAGCAACGATATTGTTGATCGTCTCAGCATCGCCTCTATCTTCTAAATAGCTCAAAATGTTTCTCATGACTTGATACTTGTTGAAGGCTTCTTTTGGGAATTGCCTTTGTAATGATTTTGAAACACCACAACTATCAAGGAAACTGTAAAAGCTGTTCCAATACCAGAAGCAAGTTCCTGCCAGCGAAACCATTTTCTCTTTGATTTCAAAGCTTATGCGCTTGGTCATACTACCAACTTGAGGTAGTCCAAAAGAACGTAGGTGGTCGATGATTACAGCTTCTACTCATAGGTCTAGCGCACGCCGCCAAACTACCGTACCCAAGCCAGATAGCGCCCAATGACTAGCTCATTCATCGCGGCATGGTGGGTGTTCTTCATCGCAACTGCTTCGGTATCAAAGCGGTGCTTCTCAGCCAGCTCGAGAATCTCCTGCGCGTTGTCATAGGTCATCAAAAAGTCACCAGCTACGGTCGAAGTTACATCGAAAAGCTTGTCATGGTCGAGTTGAAAGTGCGTGTAGAGGCGGCTTCCTGCCTTTTTACCGCCAGCCGTATAGGGCGGGTCAATGAAGAACACCGCATCTTCGTTATGAGCGTTGTTCTCGATTACAGCAACGCCGTCACCCTGCACAAACTCGATGCGGTCTCTCAGCGTCGCAATCGTCCGAAAACGCTTCGCCAGCGTTTCGGGATACCAGCGCGACAAGAGGCCGCGGCCGTTCTCGCCATGTTTGAGGATGCCGGAACCGGGCGCAAGGATGCCGCCGTGATTGACGCGGTTGCGGAGGATGGTTCTAAATGCCCGCTCTTCTAGCGCAGGGTCGGTTTGGTCAATCACCGCTCGAGCATTCTCGGGGGTCAGGTCAAAATTTAGGATGCGCTGTGCCAACCACTCGGCACCGCTACCGAGGCACACTCGCCACACGGCCGCGACATCAGCGTCTAGCTCCACCATCACGACACGATCAGCCAAGCCCTCAGCCGCGACGGTCAGGCTGGTGATGCCGCCGCCACAAAACGGTTCGATAAAGGTTTCCGGCCGGTTCGGCAAGCTGCGTAGCCACTCACGCACCCTCGGCACCAGCCACGTCTTACCACCGGGATAGCGGAAGGGGCTGAGCTGCTTCACCGACGCGACGTTGACGATCTTCTGAGCGACTTTGGGGAAAAGAACGGCTTGGGCTCGAGTCGTCATCAGGTCAACCTATCGTCGGTAATGGTGTAGGTGTCGGGCGCACTCGCAAGCTGAGCGTCTAGCTTGCCCTGTAAGTGCTTGACGAACGTCTCCAACTTGCCGACTTTAGGCGTCGAGATGCGGAGCAAAGCCGGTTCAAAGGCAGTGTAGATGGTTTTGTAGCTCACCAGCTGGTAACGGTTCTGCGTGGGGTCGCGGACGAGATCGTAGAGTAGCCACGCCATTTCTGCCTCTTCAGGGTTGACTTCAGGCAGCGCCGGCAGTTCGTTGTAAAAGTCTTTGTGTAGCGCGACAGCCTGTTTTTTATTCCAAGCGTTGAGGATGGTTCCCTTGTAGAGCAGTTGCGGCAGCAGCCGCTTCCGGGAGGACGACAGGTAATCAGCTCGAGGATAGTTCGGCTGGCCTTTCCAGCTCATCGCGCTCTGTTTGTCAGGGTCGTCCATGTAGTGCTCGAACGGTGCGCGCACGTTGCCGGAGATGTAAACCGCCTGCACCTCTAACGAACCGAAATCGGTCACTTGACCGCGCTCATCGTAAGACACGATCACTACGTCAATGTTGCCAGCAGATTTACCGTCGCCGTCTTTAAGACGCACTTCAGTCAAGGTCGTCCAGTTCATACTTTCAGGAAAGACAAAAGCCGCGGCTTCCTGAGCGATCAGCCAACCCTCCCGAAAGCGTATTGGGCAGGTAATGGCTAACTCATTGCCGTGAAATATGCTGCACACCCCTAGTGGGTCGTTGGCTTTATCTTTGGTGCAGCTCGGCACTTTGTTGTTATAGGGGCAAAGCTTGTTTTTCTGATAGCGGGCGGCTTCGGCGCTCCGGTTATCAATAGGAAAACCGAAGACTTCAGCGAGCGGCTGATCTGGCATAGCTAATTGTTCCATAATTTCGGCCGGTTTTTCTAGCTGTGACCAAGTTTGGCTGCTCGAGCCAACCATGCTACCCTCGAGCTATAGGCAGGAGCTGCGTAGCGGACTCTGCCTTTTTCTTTATTCAAGCAAATAAGTATCTGCTTAAATACTTATCTACTTATTTCAGCTCCTACTGCTTCATCTGCCGCAATAACGATCTCTTGCGTCGGCAGCTCATCACTGCTGAGCGTAATTGTCACACGGTTATCTAGCTTGGTTAAAAAGCTCAACAGCCGCGACACCGAAAACTCTTTGACCTGTCCTCGAGTCACCTTTGACACATCGGGCTGGCTTACCCCTAGCACCTGCGCGGCGTGTTTCTGCGTCCAACCTCGAGCCTCAATCACGTCATAGATACGACTGGCAAGGCGGGCTTTGACCAGTCGGTCTTCGGGATTGGCAAGCCCCATGTCAGCAAACACGTTGCCGCTGCCGTGGGTCACACTAATATTGTCTGGTTCGCTCATTTTTGGGCCTCCTCTTGGGCTTTTCTTAATCGGGCGCGTATCACGTCCAGATCGGGTTTCGGGGTTTCGCTACCGCGCTTTGACTTCTTCTGAAAGACGTGCAGCATATAGATAGCGTCTCCCAGATTGACGGCGTACACTGCCCGGTAGGTATCGGTGTCCACGTTAGCCCTGATCTCTTGCACACCGGGCAAGCCTTTCAAGGGTTTGATGCTCGGGTGAGGTTTGTTCTGCTGTACTCTGCCCAGCGCAAAACCGATCACGTCCTGCACGTCTTCGGACATCGCCTGTAGGTCTTTTAACGATGACCCGATCCAGATAACCTGCTTCTCGTCCGGCATATCGGAACACTATATCCTAATGATATGGCGGTTTCACCATATTTGCAAGCGCTTATCTGAGTGAATAAGGATTTAAGTATCTACTCAACTACTTATTTACTTATTTCAGCTCGTACCGTTTCGGCTAGTTCCTGATCGGTCTCGAGCCTCACTAGCAGCGCCCGCAGCACCGCGCTCGAGTCCGTTTCCGCCTCGAGCGCAAACCGCTTCAGCGCCTTGTGCTGCTCTTTCGAGAGGTCTAAAGACACCCGCACCCGCTCGCTCGGGTCGCGCGGCAGCTCCTTGACCCGCCTTTTGTCGGTGTCCCCTACCCGTATCGGTTTCTCCCGCGTGGCAGTGTTTCGCATCCGCTCCACCATGTCGCTGGGTTTGCTCTTCGTCATGACGCCCCTTTCATCAGTTCATCTACGGCTGCGCTGTACTCGGCGAGGTCGTCGGGCACTAGGCCGAACGAACCCGAGTACGCCTCCAAGAGCGGCACCTCAGCGTCCAAGACCGGCAGCCCCAGCTCGTGAAGCACCTCACGGGCGGCAGCGGCGCTCTTCGTCCCCCGGCGCACGCGGGTCAGCAGCACATGAACCTCGATGCCGTTAAAGTGTTCGACCTCCTCGAGTAGCTCCAACGTCGGCCTCAAGCGGTCAAGGTCTAGGAGGCTCGGCGGAATCGGTAAGAGCGCCGCGTCCGCAGCGAGGAGCGCCCCACGCACGATGGCGATTTCCCCTGGCGGCGTGTCGATGATGATGTGCGTGTAGTCCTTGGCGAACTGAGGGGCGCGCTTGTGCAGGTCTTTGACAGGTAGGCCGATGACCGGAACCGGAAAGTCTTTCGCCCCTTCACTCCATGACAAAGACGAGCCTTGCGGGTCGGCGTCAATCAGCAGCGTGCGCCCGTGCTGCGCCAGCCCGAGGGCGAGGTAGACGGCACTCGTGGTCTTGCCGGTGCCGCCCTTGAGGTTGACGATAGCGAGCTTCATGATTTAAGTATGTACTTAACTACTTAGATAAGTAAATACTTAAGTGAAGAATTGGGTCAGAAAGTTAGAGTGGCTTGAGCCTAGCAACAATGCAGCAGAGCGAGCATCAAAAATTAGACTCTTTGAATCCATCTATAAGATCTTTGGTTATTTCCCTCACCATCTCCCATTCTCTCTGGTTCAAATCTCTATACTCGAAACCTTTTGCCCCTAACTCTTTCCAAAACGCAGCTTTCTGTACGTCAACGGCAATGCCAAGGGCTTGTTGCATTGCATAGTGTTCACTCTTACCTTCAAGAATATGGAGCCTATAGTGCATTATAGCCGTGTACGCCGCTAAGACATCTAGACCAGTCAACTCATATTCAGCTTTCTCGGCTGTCTCAACGCCCAACTCCAGAGGCTTTTCAGGTGGTATACCATACTCTTCGTAGACTTTTCCTAAGGCAGCGTCAAATACCGCTAACGCCTCTTCAGGCGTAGAGCCTAGACCGTCGCAAAGGTCGCCCGTTCCGTAATCTTCATCAAAACGAAAGTGTACAAACGCTTGGAAAGTTCCGTCTGTGCCGCATAAAAGACCTATCTCTCTGCCTGGTTGCCGCTTTAACAAAAGCTCTATATTTCGCATTTCTAGACTATATCTGCTTAATGTACATAGCGAACTCGTAACTTACTTACCGCAAGACAGAGACTCTCTGCTTAAGCTCTCTTCTACGTTTTAGATTTGTACGCCTATCAATAAAATCTAAAATTTCCTTGTGTGGCTTGAACCATTCATAGTGAACTCTGTGCCTGCTAAATTTCGAGTGCAGGCTCTGCTCGAGGTACTCCGTCCCATTTATTAGCAAAATAATTTTTAGGGGTAAAGGGCTACACGCCTGTATCTCTCTAAACCTTTTGTAAAGAGTACGAGTAAAACCAATTTTTATATTTCCTCCCGCTTCCGGCTGAAGAAAGTAGACTACTGGCTGCAACTCTTCATCCGCGATGCGAGCATCCTTACTTAGTTCAATATACATGTGATGCTTTGTTACTTCAGAACACTTTTGACACATTTGGATTGGTTTAGTGAACTTTTTAGGAATCTCTTCTGTTACAGCTGCTCCACATCTAAGAAGTGGACCCCTAAAACGAGACAGACCCTTTAGTTGAAAGCGCTAGGCTTTCAGAAAGGGGAAGAGATGAAAAAGCAGAGGCGAAACCACTCAGCAGCGTTCAAGGCGAAGGTAGCACTAGAGGCAGCCAAAGAAGAGAAGACGCTCGCCGAGTTGTCACAGCAGTTTGGCGACCACGTACAGCAAATCTCAGCGTGGAAACGGCAGCTCTTAGCGCAGGTCAGCGAGGTCTTCGAGAGTGGTGCGGACAAGCAGCGTGACTTCGAGTCTGAGGTCAAGGAGCTGCACGCCAAGATTGGCGAGCTGACGATGGAACGAGATTTTTTGTCCGGCAAGCTCAGGCGCTAAGCAGGTCTGAGCGCCAAGCGATGATCGACAAGGGAACGCCGTCACCCGTTGTAAGGCAATGCCGACTACTGGGCGTAAGCCGCGCGTCGGTGTAACGCCAGAGGGCAGCAGTCTCGGAAGAAGAACTGGCAATCATGTGGGCTATCGACGAGATTCATCTGGCAAGGCCGTTCCTAGGAAGTCGCCGGATCGAAGGCGAACTCAAAGACCGTGGTTTCACGGTCAACCGAAAGCGCGTGCAGCGGCTCATGAGACGGATGGGCATCACTGCGGTCTATCCCCAACCAAGAACCTCGAAAGCTGCCAAGGGACACGAAATCTATCCCTACCTACTTCAGGGACTCGAGCCGAGCCGACCCAATCAAATATGGGTCGCCGATATCACGTATCTGCCGATGCCCAAAGGCTTCTGCTACCTCGTCGCGATCATGGATTTGTACAGCCGCAAGATTCTGAGTTGGCAGCTGTCGAACAGCCTCGACCCACGCTTTTGCATGACTGCCTTAACCGAGGCCTTGGCAACACACGGCGCACCTGAGATCTTCAATACCGACCAGGGTGCTCAGTTCACCTCTCAAGCATTCACCAGCTTGCTTGACCAGCACGGGGTTCGGATCAGCATGGATGGCAAAGGTCGCTGGATCGATAATGTCTTTATCGAACGCTTCTGGAGAAGTCTCAAATACGAGGAGGTTTATCTCTATGCCTACAACAATCTTAACGAAGCCCGAATTGGCCTAGAGCGCTACCTCAGCTATTACAACGGCGAACGCCGTCACAGCAGCCTCAGCAAGCAAACACCTAATGCGGTGTATGGTGAACCCACGAGCAACCGGGCACCGCAAACCTTGCTGACTTCAGCAACGACATTGACGCCCAGACCTTGCTCGTGAGCAGAGTTAAGAACTGACGGGGTTCTGTCTCAAAATTGGGATCCATCTCTCTAAAACAACTCGAGTCAGCAGCTTGGATACGTTGCACTAATGTTGAATTAGCAAAAGGGCTTGCTTTTGCTTTACAGTTCCAGCATTTTACAGTTTCAGGCTCAGAACTCGTTTGCTCAATTCTTATATAGCCCATATTTTTGCAACTATCACAAAGATAAAAAATCTTTTTCTCGACTTTGATGTACCTAGAAGCCATCTCAAAAACGCCTAAGCAGTAATTTGATGCAGCCGAGATGCAGGAAGGCCAAGAAGTTTAGGGAGTGATGTTCATAGCGAACGACCAGACGGCGAAAGTTGCCGAGGTGGGCGAATAGCCGTTCAATCTTCCAGCGCCGTTTGTAGCGCCTCAGTTTACGTCCATCTTGCGTCTTGGCTTTTTTACGGTTTCTTCGGTGAGGCGCAATCATTTCAACACCTGCTTCGGCGAGTTCAGCGTCAAGCGGATCACTGTCATACGCTTTGTCACCGATTAACTTGTCGGGTTTGCCGCTGACGTGTCGAGATGCGAGAGTCGCGTGTACCAACCGGACCTCATGTGGGCTAGCAGACGTAACGTGCAGGGCGAGGCAAGTACCACCAGCGTCCGATACCGCCATGACTTTGCTACCCTTACCCCGTTTAGTCTTACCAACTGCTGACCCCCTTTTTTCGCAGCCACAAAGGTACCGTCGATAAAGCATTCCGACAAGTCGAGTTTGCCCCGCTGCAGGGGGTCATGCGCTAAAGTCTCTAGAATCTGCCGCAACACGCCGTTTCTCTCCCATTCTTGAAAGCGCCGATGGCACGTCTGATAGGGCGGATAGCGCTCGGGTAAATCAGCCCACTGTGCGCCCGTTCGTAATATCCAGCAGATGCCCTTAAGTATCGCTCGTGGTTCTCGTCTGGGACGGCCTTTGCCATCTTTGCGTCGAGCTGGTTCGGGAATGAGCGGCCCTAGTACTTCCCACTGTTCATCGGTGAGTTCCATACCACCGTTCTAACAGCTATGCAGCTGACTATTCGTTTTTGAGATGGCTTCTAGTAGCCACGTAATTCTCTCTTTCTACGAAAGCCTATCGCAAAGTAGTCAAAATACAGGAGCAGCACTAATCCGCAGCGAACTGACAGACGCCTCATACTCGACCCTCGAGTATCTGTCAGCTATGCCTCGAGCGCCCCCGCCGCCCCACTCCCATAATCCCGCCGCAGCGCCTCCAACTCCTCCCGAACCTTGCTCCACGCCCACGCCGACGGCTTCTTGTAACCCGCCACTTTCGCCTCCTGCGCTCGCTCAATCATCTCTTGAATCAAAAGCCAGCCCCGCGTGGTGCCGCCGTACATTTCCGCCTTGACCGCCGTCCAGAGCGCCCTGCGCCAGAGGTCGGTAAAGCCGTCGTAGTGCGTGACGTGCTTGTCTGAAAGGTGGTGCGGTAGCGGGCGGTGGTCTTCGTGCCTCGAGGCCAGAACTTGCGCCGCCGCATCTACCCATTTCGACCGCGCCCGTTTAACGTTCGCGCCCCTAGCTCGAGCATTCTCTATACCCAAGCTAAGGTCAGCACGAAGCGCGTCCAGCACGTAGTTTCTCGGAATGTCCGCATATAGATTACCGGAGTCTTTAGATTCTGGTTGGCGGAATACCGTTTTTCCGATTCTCGCCAAGAGCCAATTATTTTCCCTTACATTTTCTTCCACAGAGCTATATGCGGACATTTGCCCGATATTGCGGCTGTAACGGACTTTTACGGCGTTGCGGGTGGCTTTGGTTCTGCCTTCGTCCGACTCTGCCAAAAGGTCACGCCGTCCCCAGCGCTTCACGCGGGCCTCGCTGCTCTGCTTGCCCCTCGGAAAGAAGCGGATGACCATGTTCGTGATGCACGACTCGAGTTTGTCTTTACCCGCGTCGTCTTTGCCGTTTAACCGCTCGCCGTAATTGGGACGCACGTCCACAAGATGACGGACGGCCTCGCTCCAGGGGTGTTTATCTTCGACGAGATGACGGCGCAGCGTGCGCTCGCACAGGCCCACAGCCTCCTCGAGCGTCCAGTAGGTCGTCATCAAGTGCGGGGCAGGGTCGTCTTCAGAAGCGTTCTCGACTGACCAGCGGGCCAGAAAGTGCAGCAGCGGGTAGGCTGCGCCCAGCGCTTTACGGTGGGGCTCGAGTAACTCCGTCGCGGCGGTGTGGCTCGGATGCTCGAGAATCGGCTCCTGCACGCTCTGGACAGGCTCAAAGGTTGTGTGTTGGTCGCGTAACCAGCGGTCGGCGTAGACCGGGCCGTACTGAGCCCGCAGCGTTTGGGCGATTAGCTCGAGGCTCATGACAACGCCTCAAAAGTCAGATGGATTGTAAAAAGGTTCAAGGATTAACTCCAACAGAGGTCAAAAGGCTTGACGACTCCCTGCTGGACGAAATAGACTACGGCTAGACATTAGCTGTAGTTTTTGTTCGCCCAGAGCACTCGATTGATTCCAGTCAATCGGGTGTTCGCCATTTGTGCGCGTCTAGTCTTTACGGCTACGGTCTACGCAGCTCTAGTTTGGTCAGTCCGGTACTCCTTAGAAAAAAGTTGCTCGAGCTTAACACGGTAAGCTCTGCTGCAAACCAAAGTTACTCAATTTTGACATTGTTACAGCTTCATAAGTTGTTAAAACTTCACCGCTTTGGTGCCTGAGCACGCGCCTAAGCACCTAAGCGCCCAGCCGCCTAAGCGAGCGCCTAGCGCCTAAGTGATGTGTGCAGCACGGCCTAAACCCCTGAGCACGTGCCTAAGCGCTCCCTTTACCGTTTGATTTGGTAGCGACCTGGTGCGCTGCCGAGAGCGGGCTTGATGTCCTCGAGTAGCCCCAGCCCACGCAAGCGGGTGAGGGCAGTTTGCACCGAACCGGTTGAGAGAAAGAGCCGCTCGGCTAGCTCACGGACGGTATAACCCACCTCGCCTCGAGGCTCGAGCCATAAGTAGAGCAGCTTTGTCGTCGGCGTTTCAGTCCGCAGCGCCTCGGGTAGTGCAACAGGTTCAGGTCTCATCAGTTCCTTTCTCTCATCAGCGGGCAGCGACCGTAGGAAGTCCCGCCGCGAGCGTAGCAATGCGGCGCTGGATTGCCCAATGCTCTCACCGACGACGCGCCAGCACAAACGATGGGAGGCAGGGTTCCCCGGCGCGCGCGAAGCGCCGCGGCGTGGACTGCCGTTTCGCTCTCACTCGACACGCAGCGGAGCGGAGGCGGCCAACCGCCGCCCCCGCGCACGCGGAATTAGTATTCGCTCGGCAACATCACCACCCACTCGTCCCCGGCGTCTTGCAGGTAGAGCTTGATGGACTCGAGCGGAAAGTCCGTAAAGGGGATGTGCTGGCGGTGAAAAGTAGTCTGCGGCTCGCGCCCGTCGTGGATATGGGCGACGGCCTCGCTCGAGCCTTCCGTGCGCGTCAGCTCGAGCCCCGCAAAATCGTCGTCAATCTTGTGCAGCACGCTCCACGCGATACCCAGAAGCCAAAACGCCCCGGCGTGTTCGGCGAGGTGCCCCGTCCGTTGCCAATAAGCCGGGGTGCGTGCGGTGGTAACTTTCGGAACCGCTGAAGTGTGCGAGGTTTACGGCGAGTTCAGCAGGAGAGAGGCGCATCATCTGCGCCCCTCGGGTAACTGCCGACTGAGCACAATCTGCGGCTCTACGGCGATTTTTACGAACTCGAGCGGTTTGCCTTCCTCAGCTCGAGCGCGGATGAGCTGACCGAAGGCCCGGTTGCTGAGTTTCAAGAGCTGGTCGGCATCTTTGCAGCGCCGCGCAAAGTCGAACGCCCGGAACGGGTCGTAATCGTAAACGGTCAACATCCGCACGCCGACGCCGTGCGCGGGGCAGCGGTCGCCCGTTTGCTGCACGCAGGCGAGGGCGTCGCGCCGTAAAGCAGCTTCACAGGTCTCGAGGCCCGTACTCAGCTCCTTCAAGGTCGTTGAAAGTTCGGCGTTTTTGCTGTCGAAGGCCCGTTTTTCTTCCTGCATGGCGCTCTCTGCCTCGGATAAGAGGCGGCGCAGACGCGCCACCTCGTAGACTCTCTCTTGCAGGCTCACGCCGCCACCGGCCAGAACGGGTCGTCTTCGGGGTCGAGCGGCTCGAGCACGATAATCGGCGGCAGCTCGTCGCCCTCGTCTTCTTCGGCGGCAAGCTCGGCGTAAAGCGCCTCGAGGTCTTCTTCGCGGTCGGAGTACATTTCGATGTCGTGATGACGAAGGGGAAGAAAAAGGGGGGCGATCACGCCGCCACCCCTAATTTTTCTGCTTCGATTTGGTGCAACTCGGAAATGATAGCGGCGCGGCGCTTGCCCTGAAGTCCGGTGATGATGCCAGTACGGGCGGTGTGGGCCTCGAGGCGCTTGAACTCTTTGATAAGGGCGAGTTGACGGGCGGAGAGGGGGGCTGTAACTTGGTACATGATGCTCCTTTTAGACGAGGGGGCGGAAAGGGAAGGCTGCCGAATCTTGGTCGAGGAAGCAGCCTTTTCTGTTGTCTTGCTAACTCCTTTCTATATTAAATTTTAGCACACAGGCTTAATACTGTCAAGTCCTAAACGCCGTTCAGCACGCAAAAACGCTGTAAAATAGACAGCGAAACCCGCAACGCCGCACGCGCCCTAAGCAAGCGCCCCCGCCGACACGCAGCCGTCTCTTTACAGCAGGCAAAAGTGCGGTAGCCAAAGGCAGGTCGAACGCCCCACCGCGTTCCGACCCGAGACCCCTAACCGCGCTTTTGGGTTCCTGCTGTCAAGAGCAGATTCTAGGTCAGTGACGGCTCAAATCGGTTTGCGCTTGCGGTCTGACATCAGCGTTTCGAGCCTCGAGCAGAGTTGAGTAGATAAGTGATTGAGTAAATAAGTAGTTAAGTAAATCAGTATCTACTTAAACAATAATGATACAGATTTGCCGCGCACACGTGCTACACTTTAGATGAGGTGCTGACGATGAGTAAAACCGAAGAAGTGCGTGCGCGAATCGACCCTGCGACTAAAACGGCAGCTGAAGGCGTCTTTGCCGAGCTGGGGATTTCGCCGAGTGAAGCCGTCCGGCTCTTTTACCGGCAGGTGGAGCTGCACCGAGGCTTTCCCTTTGAGCTGCGCGTCCCCAACGAAGAGACCGTGCAAGCTGTTCACGACCTCGACGAGCGCCGGGAACTGACGAGTTTTGACACGCTAGGGGCGTTCAAAACGTCGCTGTCCGAGCTGTAGCTTTTGCGAAAAATCGTCCAGACCACAACCTTTCGGCGCGACGCCAAGCGGATGAAAAAACGAGGTAAGGACTTGGACAAGCTTACAGAGGTCGTCGCCAAGCTGGTGCAAGAGGAAGCGCTCGAGCCTCGTTACAAGCCGCACCCGCTCGTTGGCAACTGGAAACCGAAGTGGGACTGTCACATCGAACCCGACTGGGTACTGATTTACGAAGTCACCGACGACGAGGTGCTTTTGGCCAGAACCGGCAGCCACGCTGATTTGTTCAAGTAAGCCCGTAATACGGTGACTTCAGAACTACAAAGGAGCTGACGATATGCCCGACCAAAAAGACATTGCCAAAGACAAAAACGTGGCGGAGCAGAAACGAGGTTAAAGCCCATGCGACCCGTACCTAGACCTTTATCACAGGCGTTAAAGATGAAAGAGTTAAGCCGGTTGATCTACGAAAAAAGAGGTGGACGCGGGGTAAGCGAAACAGGCCGGGAAGCGGGACTCTCAGGGGTCGTACTGGCTAAAGCAGAGATGGGAGAAATCGCCTCGGTCAGTTCTTACCTGAAGATTTGCAGCTGGCTCGAGGTAGCGGTAGACGCGTTTGTCAAAACAGCGTTTAGCGAGACAGAACTCCGACAAGCTTACCGGCAAGAACCCGCCTACCTAGACCTGTTAGCTGCTGACCAGTGTGTCAACTGCTTTGAAAAGGGGTCTCCACTGAGGTCTTCAGACGAGTTATGGCACCAAGAGGAACCTCGAGTGTTGTGTGACAGCTGCTACGAAGCTCGCCTAAAGCTATTTGAGGCTGACGCTACCGCCGCAACAATCCAAGATTGGGACTGACTTGATTCGTTGCAAACTGGCCTGGTCTGTTAGCCGTCTCTGACGCACCCGCTTAGCTCGAGCAGTTCCGGCCCTTCGTCTCCTCTCGAGGACGCAAACCCTACGCTGTAACAAGGGTTTGCGCTCCCCGGCGGCAGCGGCCCCAGCTCGAGGGTTTGCATCGTCGGCCCGGTCAGGTCAGGAATAGCCGTAGAAATATCTCCCAGCATGAAAAAGGCTTCGTGGACGCCATTCAAGAACTCTGTCTCACTGTAGGCGTGCAAGCTCACTCCGGCAGCCACCGTAAACTCGGCCCTGCCCACCACGCCCGCTGGCGTCTCGAGCAGCGTCACCGCTACCGTGACCAGCCCCTCGTGTCGCTGCGTCAGGCGTTCTGCGGGAGTAGGCGCACTACAACCTGCGAGCACCGTCAGCAACAAGGGCAACACCAGACGCTTCATCTCTCAACGCTACGAGCCTGGGGCGCGTCCTGCTGCGAAAAATCCGCCTTTAAGAATCCTGTGATACGGCTCCAGTTATCTTCTGTGCTGGCGTGTTCTAACTTTACGTCGCCAAAGGGGAAGTTCACTTGAGAGACGCAGAAACTAACCGATGAACCTCGAGCATTTCGTGGGCCGTGAGGCCGAGGCCCGCCTGATACTCGCTAACGTCACCGCAGGGCGCTCGACGCTGCTGATCGGTGAGGCCGGGGTCGGGAAGACGGCGCTCTTGGAGTACCTCGAGCCGGTGCTAAAAGAAGAAGGGCAGCTCATCCACTGCTCGAGGCTGAGTCCGTTCGGCGCATTTCTCCGCGAGTGCTTTACGGGGCTGCACGACCTCGGCTTGGTTCCGGAACAGACCTCGAGCCTCACCGACGACCTCAAAAGATGGAACAAGCAGCATGGCACCAACGAGGAGAAAGCTCGGGCGTTGCTGAATCTGATGAGTGAGCACGAGGGCGTCATCGTCGTCATTGACGACGCTTCAGGCGTCACCCAGAGTTCGAGGCCGTGGCTCGAGCAACTCCTCGAGACCGTGACGGTACTCGCTGCAACCGACCCCGCCGCCCTCAAAAAAGCCGGGAGCAAACGCTTCTGGAAACGCTTTGACGAGGTGAACCTGACCCGGCTCAGCAAAGACGAGAGTGCCGAGCTGCTGGGCCACCTGGTAGAGCGTTACAACGTCAACGCCGACGAGCCGGAAGTGTACCGGCGGCGCGTCCTCGAGCTGGCGCAGGGCAGCCCCTTCGAGCTGCAACGGTTGGTGAAGTACCACTCCTCGGAGGCGCTGGTAAAGACTCGAGACCTGGGCTCGTATTCACAGCAGTTTGTCGAGCGCGACGTAAAACAGATTGCGATTGCGCCGCTGCTACTGGTCTTCAGCGCGTTCGTGGTCGCCGGTCGCTACATCGCCCGCGCCCAAGATAACCAAGACATGTACGTGATTTCAGGCATCCTGATGGCGTTCATGATTGTGTTCTCGCCGTGGCTCCGCTCAGCCTTGAAGCCGAGGAGCAAGTGACCGCTCAGAGCCGTTTTAAGACGCTCTCGCTGCTGGCTCGAGGAATCGTCGCCGTTTCCCTGCTCACCGCCGTAGCGCCTCACAGGGCGCACGCACAAGACGCTGGAAAGACGGAGCTGGCAACCTTTTTTACGCCCGAACAACTTACCGCCTTGGAGCAGCTTGTCACCGCCTCCGAGGGCGCGAGTCCGGCGGTGCTCGAGGCCCAACACGCCCTGAGCGTCGCGGAATCTCAACGCGAAATAGGCGCACGTTTACTGGACTCGCTGACCATCAACGTCGGGACTGGGCTTTCAGGAGATTTTTACGGGCAGGCCACGCCACGCTACAGCGTCAGCGCAGGCGTAGACATCATGAAACTCGTCAACGTCGAAGACAAAACAGGTGTCTTAGGGGCGCAGCTCGCCACAGCGAGAAGCGAGAATCGCGCCAAAGTTGCCGCCGCTTATGTCGCTTACGTGGTCGCCCAAGAAGCAGCGGAAGCGGCGTCCCACACCCTCGAGAGCATAGACGTGTCGTTTAGCGTTGTGAAGGCCCGCGTCGAGGTCGGTGAAGCTACGCTCAGCGACCAGCTCACTGCGCAGAACGCAGTCTCGAGTAGCGCCCTCGCCTTGTTGCAAGCAAACAGTCAGGTCATTGTCTCGCTCGAGCAACTCGCCGCAGCGGTCGGACGTTCGCCGAAAGAGACGCTAGCCGTCGTCAACGGCACTGAGGAAGTCGCCAAGAAGTGAGGGGGGCGACCCACTTAGCTTTTGCAGGGCTGACGGGCGTCGTCGCTAGCGGTTTCGGCGCGCCGCTCGATGTGGCAGGCGGCGCGGCGCTGGCCGTCGGCGCACTGTTGCCCGATATAGACACCACGACAAGCGATTTAGGAAAGTTCGTCAAGCCGGTCTCGAGGGTGCTCGAGCGCAGGTTCGGCCACCGCACCCTGACGCACTCACTCTTGGGCATGGCGGCGCTCGCGCTCGCTACCAGTTGGCTCTTGCTCATCCATCCGGGCGCGTGGGCTTGGCTGCTCTTGGGCGTCTTTACGCACCTGATTTTAGACACCTGCAACGTCGTCGGGGTGCCGTTCTTGTGGCCCTCACGTATAGAGGCCGTGATGGTGCGCGACCGCTCCTTGAGAGTCCCCTACGGCTCGCCGAAAGAGTTTAGTTGGCTGGCGGTGATGTCGCTCGCAGCGGTGGCGCTCGTACCGCTCTCGCTGGACGGTTTCGGCCCGTGGTTTCACCGGGCGCTGGGGACGCCGACGGGCGCGGTCGAGGATTATCTGGGCTGGCGCGACGCCTTTGAGGTGTGGGTAGACGTAAAGGGTCACAACCTGCTGAACGAAGAGGACATCGAAGGGCGTTTCCGGGTGCTCGACGTACTCGGTAAAGATGCGCTCCTGGTCGAAGACGACACCGGACGCGCCTACAGCGTGTCACTCTCCGATTCGGCGAACATCGTCTCGAGCCGTGTCTCGGCGTGGCAAGGTGAGCGCATCACGGCCCACACCTACCGGGCAGACGTGGCGGGGCTGCTCGTCTCGGACTTCTTAGTGTCGCTGCCCCAAAACGCGCGGCATCTCAACCTGAACGCCGCGCTGACGCTTAAAGGAGAAGCTGAACCCGCCCCGGCGCTCGGTCACTTTCAGCGGGTGACGAGAAGCGGGGACACGCTCGAGCTACGCGCTGCGACGCCCAGCGACCTGGCCCCCTTCGCAACCCTCGCCATCGAAACGGGCAGCGCCGTCGTCCGGGCCGAGTACAGCGAAGGGGCCGAAGTACCGGTGGCCCTCGAGCTGACCGCCGCCGCGCCCAGAGTCAAGAGCCACACGCTGACGATTCCCGACCTGCCGAGCGTGGCGGGGCTGGTGGTCGAAACCGGTCAAGAGGTCGCCGAGGGTGAGCTGATTGCCCGGTATGTGGATGATGCGGGCCTCGAGGTAACAAAAGCCGAAGTTACGGCGGCGAAAGGGAAGATTCCCGACCTCGAGCAGAGCATGAACCTGGAGAGAAAGGCCCACGAAGCAAGGTTGGGGGCGCTCACCCAAGACCTGACAGCAGCGCAAGAAAGGCTCGAGCACATGACCTTTCTGGTCGAAAAGGGTGCAGAACCCCGCGTACGCCTTGCTGACGCGCAGGCTGAGCTGAACCACGCCGAGAACGCGCAGACAGCGGAACAGACGGCTTGGACATCGCAAAAGTACGGCCTTACGGTGCAGCTCCGGGACGCCCGCCTAGCGGTGCGCCGCGCCGAACTGGACGGGGAGCGGGCGCTCGAGCAGCAGTGGGTACGTGCGCCCGTCGCCGGGACGATTGCGGATGTGCGGATTAGTGAAGTGAGTACAGCGGGGGTGAGTCTCGAGGTGGTGCTCTTGGAGCGTACCGAGACCGCCGAGGTGAAAGAATGAGACCGAAACAACTCGTCCCCGCCGCGCTTTTAGGGTTGGTGCTGACGCTACTACTCCCCGGCGAATGGAGCTTACTCAGCTTGCCCTTCGTCCTACTACTTAGGTTGGTTGCCGATTCTGTGAGCGCTCTGGGGTCATCCGCGTTCGCCGTACTATCGGGGCGATTTAGACAGCTAAAACGACTGTTTTACGCTGTGCTAGACAGACTTTTATGCAACCATTTGACGAATAGCGCATACGGCGGTATAGTTAAGGAATCAAACGCGCTCAGGTAGCGCGGCTTTTTTTGCCTTATCCCCTCCAAAATCAATTGTGCGACGGCCTAGAAAACTGCTGAGGCGGGTGGGTTGGTCACGGTTCAGTATGGCGCTTTGCACTACGGCTCAAAGTAGGTGCTGAAACAGTATGCGTTTTTAGCTTTACATGTGTAAATTATGTAGATTGGTGAGTTGGTTTCGTATAAACTTACGAGCGGAGGCCAATCTTTATGAAATATATCCCTCGCTCCCTCGTTACTCTTTGCATCTTGTTCTTACTATCAGCATGTAGCACCCAAACGGTTGACGCTACTGGAAGATGGGAAGAGAACCCGGCTACAGACACAAATAGTGCTTTCGTAGTTATGACCTTAGTACAAACAGGCAACACTATATCTGGAAACGTTTTTGCTGGAGCCGCTGGAGCAAACGTGCGTGGTGAGGTTAGCGGCAATCGCTTTACACTCACTTCAATTGACCTCCGCGAGCCTGACAGCACTGTAGTAGTAGATGCACAAATCAACGGAGATACTATGACTGGCTCAGCTAGCTACACGCTTTTCACACCCTCAAAAGTTGATTTTGTTCTACAAAGGACGCAATAAAAGGGTGCTAGCACTAAGAAAATAGATATGGACATGGCAACGGGTTGTATCGTGCCTCGGGGCGGCTGTCAGTCCGGTTGTATGTCTGCTTATGGGTGTCTTGGCTGGATTCTCTTTTTTATTTTTATAGGTGCGTTATTCGGACTTTGAGCATCTGCGAGTTCGACATCTTAAAGTTTTTCGCACGCCGCTACTTTTTTCAACGCCGACGGAATCATCGCCACTACCTGCTCGAGTTCTAGTTTGACAGCAGAAGCCTCGAGCAATGAGAACAGCGCGGTTTTTTCACTCTCGTGCAGGTCATTTCTCTCTAACCACAGCCATTACACGCGCTCTAAACCGCTCGAGCCACCTCAGCACCCGGCTCTTCGACGCCTTCAGCTCCGCTACCTCGAGCCGCAGCGCCTCGAGTTCTGCCTTAGTTGTAGAAGTCTCGAGTAACTCCTTACGCAGCCCCTGCATCTCATTTAGAAACGCCTCTTGTGTGCCGAGCACCCGCCTGAGCACCTGGAGCACCTCACCGCTTTGCGCCGTCTGCTGACGCAGGTACTCCGTGCTCTCTGACAGCGTTTCATCCTGAGCGGTCAGCTCTTCGGCAGCGGTCAAGGTCTTGAGCGCAGCTTCGACGGTCTCGCCGGTAGCGACCCGCTCCGACGCCGTGCGGAAGTGCTCGAGCAGCTCATGTGTGTAAAGCCTGCCGCCCCGGTTGTCACGGTGAACCGTGCCGCCCTGCGCCTCATAGATGAGCGCATAACGCCGCAGCAGCGAACCGGAAAAGCCGTACTGTTTCTGGGCCTCGGACGGTGAGAGAAGCAGCGGCGCGTCCATGCGCTACCTTAGCACCCGCCTGAGCACGTGCCTAAGCAGCTGAGCGCCCAGCCGCTTAAGCGAGCGCCTAGCGCCTAAGCAACGTGTGCAGCACGGCCTAAACCCCTGAGCACCTGCCTAAGCGTCTGGCTCGAGCCGTCCTTTACCCAACACCGACGGAATCACCGACGCCACCTGCTCGAGTTCTTCTTCGTCAGCGTGCAGGTAAATCCCCGTCGTCGCAATCGAAGCGTGACCCAGAGCCCGCTGAAGGCCGTGAATCTTCGCCCCGTTCCTGACGGCCTCGGTTGCAAACGAGTGACGCAAGAGGTGGGGATGAACGTTCTTGGTAATGCCTGCGAGCTTGCCGAAGCGCCGTAAAAGCGCCCGGACGCCTGAAGGCTCGAGCTTCTTGCCCGCTTTACGCCCGATGATGGTCAGCCAGACGTGTTCAAGGTCAGCTTCGAGAGGCGCGTTAGCGGCGACGTGCGCCCGCTCCTTGAGCCAGTTCTGTAAGGCCCGCTGCGCCTCAGGGGAGAGCGCGACGCGGCGCTCCTTATCACCTTTACCGATGACCCTGAGCGACGCAGGCAGCCCGTCACGGTAGCGAATATCTGAGACCTTCATGTCGCACAGCTCCGAGACGCGCAGCCCGGTGTTGAACAAGAAGGCAATCAGCGTCCAGTTCCGCACGCGCTCGGGCAGTCGGGAGCCTTCGACCGCCGCATTGATGAGCCGCCGCAGCTCCTGCACGGTGAGGTGTTCGGGCGCTCGTTTCGGGATTTTAGGCCGCCTGACCTCGGCAACCGGGTTGACCTCGAGCAGCTTCTCCACACGGGTGAGATAGTCGAAGTAAGCACCTAGCGACGACACGACCCTGCCGATGTACCGAGGCCCGACGCCGGGAAGCTCGAGGCGCACCCCGTCTTCTCTAGTCACGCGGCGCTCGGTTGAAAGCCAGGTGGTGTAGGCGCGGATGTGGCGCGTTGTCACCTCCTCCCAGGCGAGCGGGCGCTGCACCTCGGCGTCGAGCCAAGTCTTAAAGCGGCGCACGTCGGCCAGGTACGCCTGAACCGTGCGTGCGCCCTTGCCCTCTTCAACCTTGAGGTAGGTCTGAAACTGGTTGCGGTAGTCCATCTTTTTCTCCAACTCCTACTTACATCTAGTCTAGTGGTCACGCCCTGCTTCAGCTCGAGGCAGAAACTAAAGTTGTGACGTAAATATCAATTTACAGCATAGCATAATAGCGGGGCCATATAAGGCACTTGATGCGTCACAGACGGCACATATAAGTATTTTACCGCCGTAAAAGATAGCCCTGAAACGGCTAGTAATGACGATAATCTTTTTATTGTGACGATAAAAAGAGATTTTTACGAGCAGAGCGCTCGAGCTGCTTCTGCAAAAACCGTCTATTCAAGTCTACTCAACCCGTTTAGAGAAGCTGGGTGGCCCGGACTCGAGCCCGACCTTCACCTACCCTTTACTTACGGCTACTAAAATCTCTGACCGAACATTTTTGCTTTAGAATCGTCTTTATGGACACCTCCCCCTCCAACGACCTCAGCGTCCACGAACGTTTTATTCAGCTCAACACCAAACAGGTCATGCAGCTCGTCGGGACGGAAAACCGCTCGACGGTCTGGAAATATGTCAAAGAGGAAAAGCTACCCAAGCCGCGCTACATCGCCAAGCACCGTCCGCTGTGGCGGCTCGGTGAGGTGGTAGACACCTTCGGGCAGTACCTCGAGCCTTATGACGCTGCGCCGCGCTCATTCAGAGGCGACAAGACCGCCGCGCCGGAACCTGTAAAGCAGCGAGGCTCAAGTGCAGCTGCGCGGATTCGGGAGCGGTTAGGGTTAGGGCGCAAATAAAGGCGGTGTTAGGGTGGCGCGTGACTGATCACAACCCTTACGTCCGGCTCTGGGACGCCCGTAAAAAGGTGACGGTCTACGAGCATCAGGTGGTTGCAGAGACAAAATTAGGCAGGCCGCTCGAGCCCGGTGAAGTCGTCCACCATGACGACGGCAACAAGCGCAACAACGACCCCGGTAACGTGTGGATTTTTTCGTCGCAACGGGCGCACATGCTCTATGAGCAGTACAAGCGGCGCGAGCTGCTAGGGGTCGGGCATCTGTTTGAGATTGAAGAGGTGTTGGGGCGCTGCGGGTTGTGGGTGGTGCGGTGAGCTTGAACTACTTCAGAAAGAGCATCTCAGCTTTAAGAATGTTTTCAAAGCTCTCTTAGAGGTAGATAAACACGTCCGTATCGAACGAGAGCATCAACTTTGGCCTTTACCGCGTCAAATAACAGGTGATGCCCATCGAGAATTAAAGCTAAATCTTCACCGTTCATCAAAATGATTCTCGGGCTATCGCCGGAATACTTATTGATTGCGTTCTCATCAAAGCCGCTTGCCGACAAGAAGAACCCTCGAGTACTTTGAGCTTTCCCTCTAATCTTCCCATCGAAAATAGAAAGGTCTTTCTGTTTGGTACTTTCAGAAGTCCATTTTATTTCTACTAGATAATCAAATTTGGCATAGTTGAAATGGCCGTCAATTTGCTCACCATCACTCGTTTTATATGGAGGAGTGTACTCAAACTCTCCGAGCTGTAACAAATCGAAAAACAGCTTCTCTAGCTTATATCCTCTCTCCTGCGGAGTCATTCCTCTAAGAGAAAACAAAGATAGAAACTCCTGATTGAGGGCACTAAGCCGATTTTCAAAGTCTTTTACTTCTTCGAGCTTTGCTTCAGCAGCCCTTCTGTTTTTGTTTCTCTCTCGCTTTTTTATTTCGTTCTCAATTGGATCATTTCCGACGGCTTGCTTAAATTCTTTTAAGAGAGCTTTTGCTCTGCCCTCGTCTAAATAGTCCCTATCTATGGCATTAGAGAGCTGATAGAAGTTAGCAACGATATTGTTGATCGTCTCAGCATCGCCTCTATCTTCTAAATAGCTCAAAATGTTTCTCATGACTTGATACTTGTTGAAGGCTTCTTTTGGGAATTGCCTTTGTAATGATTTTGAAACACCACAACTATCAAGGAAACTGTAAAAGCTGTTCCAATACCAGAAGCAAGTTCCTGCCAGCGAAACCATTTTCTCTTTGATTTCAAAGCTTATGCGCTTGGTCATACTACCAACTTGAGGTAGTCCAAAAGAACGTAGGTGGTCGATGATTACAGCTTCTACTCATAGGTCTAGCGCACGCCGCCAAACTACCGTACCCAAGCCAGATAGCGCCCAATGACTAGCTCATTCATCGCGGCATGGTGGGTGTTCTTCATCGCAACTGCTTCGGTATCAAAGCGGTGCTTCTCAGCCAGCTCGAGAATCTCCTGCGCGTTGTCATAGGTCATCAAAAAGTCACCAGCTACGGTCGAAGTTACATCGAAAAGCTTGTCATGGTCGAGTTGAAAGTGCGTGTAGAGGCGGCTTCCTGCCTTTTTACCGCCAGCCGTATAGGGCGGGTCAATGAAGAACACCGCATCTTCGTTATGAGCGTTGTTCTCGATTACAGCAACGCCGTCACCCTGCACAAACTCGATGCGGTCTCTCAGCGTCGCAATCGTCCGAAAACGCTTCGCCAGCGTTTCGGGATACCAGCGCGACAAGAGGCCGCGGCCGTTCTCGCCATGTTTGAGGATGCCGGAACCGGGCGCAAGGATGCCGCCGTGATTGACGCGGTTGCGGAGGATGGTTCTAAATGCCCGCTCTTCTAGCGCAGGGTCGGTTTGGTCAATCACCGCTCGAGCATTCTCGGGGGTCAGGTCAAAATTTAGGATGCGCTGTGCCAACCACTCGGCACCGCTACCGAGGCACACTCGCCACACGGCCGCGACATCAGCGTCTAGCTCCACCATCACGACACGATCAGCCAAGCCCTCAGCCGCGACGGTCAGGCTGGTGATGCCGCCGCCACAAAACGGTTCGATAAAGGTTTCCGGCCGGTTCGGCAAGCTGCGTAGCCACTCACGCACCCTCGGCACCAGCCACGTCTTACCACCGGGATAGCGGAAGGGGCTGAGCTGCTTCACCGACGCGACGTTGACGATCTTCTGAGCGACTTTGGGGAAAAGAACGGCTTGGGCTCGAGTCGTCATCAGGTCAACCTATCGTCGGTAATGGTGTAGGTGTCGGGCGCACTCGCAAGCTGAGCGTCTAGCTTGCCCTGTAAGTGCTTGACGAACGTCTCCAACTTGCCGACTTTAGGCGTCGAGATGCGGAGCAAAGCCGGTTCAAAGGCAGTGTAGATGGTTTTGTAGCTCACCAGCTGGTAACGGTTCTGCGTGGGGTCGCGGACGAGATCGTAGAGTAGCCACGCCATTTCTGCCTCTTCAGGGTTGACTTCAGGCAGCGCCGGCAGTTCGTTGTAAAAGTCTTTGTGTAGCGCGACAGCCTGTTTTTTATTCCAAGCGTTGAGGATGGTTCCCTTGTAGAGCAGTTGCGGCAGCAGCCGCTTCCGGGAGGACGACAGGTAATCAGCTCGAGGATAGTTCGGCTGGCCTTTCCAGCTCATCGCGCTCTGTTTGTCAGGGTCGTCCATGTAGTGCTCGAACGGTGCGCGCACGTTGCCGGAGATGTAAACCGCCTGCACCTCTAACGAACCGAAATCGGTCACTTGACCGCGCTCATCGTAAGACACGATCACTACGTCAATGTTGCCAGCAGATTTACCGTCGCCGTCTTTAAGACGCACTTCAGTCAAGGTCGTCCAGTTCATACTTTCAGGAAAGACAAAAGCCGCGGCTTCCTGAGCGATCAGCCAACCCTCCCGAAAGCGTATTGGGCAGGTAATGGCTAACTCATTGCCGTGAAATATGCTGCACACCCCTAGTGGGTCGTTGGCTTTATCTTTGGTGCAGCTCGGCACTTTGTTGTTATAGGGGCAAAGCTTGTTTTTCTGATAGCGGGCGGCTTCGGCGCTCCGGTTATCAATAGGAAAACCGAAGACTTCAGCGAGCGGCTGATCTGGCATAGCTAATTGTTCCATAATTTCGGCCGGTTTTTCTAGCTGTGACCAAGTTTGGCTGCTCGAGCCAACCATGCTACCCTCGAGCTATAGGCAGGAGCTGCGTAGCGGACTCTGCCTTTTTCTTTATTCAAGCAAATAAGTATCTGCTTAAATACTTATCTACTTATTTCAGCTCCTACTGCTTCATCTGCCGCAATAACGATCTCTTGCGTCGGCAGCTCATCACTGCTGAGCGTAATTGTCACACGGTTATCTAGCTTGGTTAAAAAGCTCAACAGCCGCGACACCGAAAACTCTTTGACCTGTCCTCGAGTCACCTTTGACACATCGGGCTGGCTTACCCCTAGCACCTGCGCGGCGTGTTTCTGCGTCCAACCTCGAGCCTCAATCACGTCATAGATACGACTGGCAAGGCGGGCTTTGACCAGTCGGTCTTCGGGATTGGCAAGCCCCATGTCAGCAAACACGTTGCCGCTGCCGTGGGTCACACTAATATTGTCTGGTTCGCTCATTTTTGGGCCTCCTCTTGGGCTTTTCTTAATCGGGCGCGTATCACGTCCAGATCGGGTTTCGGGGTTTCGCTACCGCGCTTTGACTTCTTCTGAAAGACGTGCAGCATATAGATAGCGTCTCCCAGATTGACGGCGTACACTGCCCGGTAGGTATCGGTGTCCACGTTAGCCCTGATCTCTTGCACACCGGGCAAGCCTTTCAAGGGTTTGATGCTCGGGTGAGGTTTGTTCTGCTGTACTCTGCCCAGCGCAAAACCGATCACGTCCTGCACGTCTTCGGACATCGCCTGTAGGTCTTTTAACGATGACCCGATCCAGATAACCTGCTTCTCGTCCGGCATATCGGAACACTATATCCTAATGATATGGCGGTTTCACCATATTTGCAAGCGCTTATCTGAGTGAATAAGGATTTAAGTATCTACTCAACTACTTATTTACTTATTTCAGCTCGTACCGTTTCGGCTAGTTCCTGATCGGTCTCGAGCCTCACTAGCAGCGCCCGCAGCACCGCGCTCGAGTCCGTTTCCGCCTCGAGCGCAAACCGCTTCAGCGCCTTGTGCTGCTCTTTCGAGAGGTCTAAAGACACCCGCACCCGCTCGCTCGGGTCGCGCG
>CBDCDB010000004.1:0-165493 GCA_965215315.1 Truepera sp.
CAATGCGGTTGTGCGTTTGATGCTTAAAGGACCTCAACCAACTCGAAGCCTATCGTAAGTATGAGTAGCTGAGAGGTGGACCTTATCCTTGAGACAGCACCCCGTTCGTTCTTAACGCTGTTCACGAGCAAGGTCTCGGCGTCACCGCCCTACCCAATATCGGCAGATGGGGCAGTACCCGGTTGCTTGTGGCCTCACCATACACCGCATTAGGTGTTTGCTTGCTGAGGCTGCTGTGACGGCGTTCGCCGTTGTAATAGCTGAGGTAGCGCTCTAGGCCAATTCGGGCTTCGTTAAGATTGTTGTAGGCATAGAGATAAACCTCCTCGTATTTGAGACTTCTCCAGAAGCGTTCGATAAAGACATTATCGATCCAGCGACCTTTGCCATCCATGCTGATCCGAACCCCGTGCTGGTCAAGCAAGCTGGTGAATGCTTGAGAGGTGAACTGAGCACCCTGGTCGGTATTGAAGATCTCAGGTGCGCCGTGTGTTGCCAAGGCCTCGGTTAAGGCAGTCATGCAAAAGCGTGGGTCGAGGCTGTTCGACAGCTGCCAACTCAGAATCTTACGGCTGTACAAATCCATGATCGCGACGAGGTAGCAGAAGCCTTTGGGCATCGGCAGATACGTGATATCGGCGACCCATATTTGATTGGGTCGGCTCGGCTCGAGTCCCTGAAGTAGGTAGGGATAGATTTCGTGTCCCTTGGCAGCTTTCGAGGTTCTTGGTTGGGGATAGATGGCCGCAATACCCATGACCCGCATCAAGCGCTGAACACGTTTGCGATTAACGGTGAAACCACGGTCTTTGAGTTCACCTTCGATCCGGCGACTTCCTAGGAAGGGCCGTGCTAGATGGATCTCGTCTATGTGGCGCATGACCGTCAGTTCTTCTTCCGAGACTGCTGCCCTCTGGCGATAAACCGATGCACGGCTCACGCCCAGCAATCGGTATTGTCTTACAACCGGCAGCAGCGCTTCTCTGTCGATCATCGCTTGGCGCTCAGCTCGGCTCAGCGACCGAGCTTGTTCGACAAAAAATCTCGTTCCATCGTCAGCTCGCCAATCTTGGCGTGCAGCTCCTTGACCTCAGACTCGAAGTCACGCTGCTTGTCCGCACCACTCTCGAAGACCTCGCTGACCTGCGCTAAGAGCTGCCGTTTCCACGCTGAGATTTGCTGTACGTGGACACCAAACTGCTGGGACAGCTCAGCCAACGTCTTTTCCTCTTTAGCCGCTTCTAATGCCACCTTTGCCTTGAACGCTGCTGAGTGGTTTCGCCTCTGCTTTTTCATTTCTTCCCCTTTCTGAAAGCCTAGCGCTTTCAACCAAGGGGTCTGTCTCGATTCTTGGGTCCATTTCTCTGATATCGGCTGAGTTGCGCGCTATTCCCCGGTTGATATTTACCTAACCCGTTCTTAGTGTGGCCTCTGTTGATGTTCTTGTTCTGCCACCCATCAGCGTTAAACCCGGCGTGAACTAAATTTACGGCTAGTTTTTAAGGTTATAGTCTTTCTGGGGTGTGTTGAATTTAGGCTTAGTTATAAGAAACTGTGGAGGTTTTATGCTTCGAAAGATTAGGATTCTGCTCATGTTTGTTGGGCTTGCTTTGGGAACGCAAAGCCTAGCGCAAGAGACGCTCATCCGCGTCGGCTCAAAACCGAATACAGAAAACCTAGTGCTCGGGCAGCTCATCGTAGCGGCCCTCAAGGACGCGGAGCTGCCGGTCGAGGACCGCACGAATTTGGGTAGCTCGCAGGTGACGCGCACGGCGCTCGAGAACGGCGAGATCGACGTTTACGCGGAGTATACGGGCACGGCTATTAGCAACTACTTCCGGGGTGCCGACATTCCCGAAGGAGTTACCCAGGACGCCGACGCGCTCTACAGCCTGGTCAGCGAAATTGACCGGGAGCGTAACAACCTGGTGTGGCTCGAGCCGTCACCTGCCAACAACACCTTTTCGCTAGCAGTCACACGCACCTTCGCCGAAGCGAACGGCCTAGGCACCGCCGCGGACTTAGCCGAGTATATCAACGCCGGCAACGAGGTCGTCTTGGCGGCAAACGATGAGTTCGCGCAGCGCCCGGACGGTCTCACGGCCTACGAGGCAACCTACGGGTTTGACCTCACCGACGACCAGCTCCTCGTCATCGCCGGCGCCTCGTCCGCCCAGACCGAGCAGGCACTCGCCGACGGTACGAACAACGTCAACGTGGCGATGGCCTACAGCACCGACGGGGCGCTCGTCGCCTACGACTTTGTGGTGCTCACCGACCCGGGGGGGGCGCAGCCGGTTTTCGAGCCCGCGCCGTGCTTTCGCGCGGAGGTTCTAGAAACCTACCCGGAAGTTCCCGAGGTCTTGAACCCGATCTTTGCCTCTCTGACGAACGAGGTGCTGCAAGAACTCAACGCGCAGGTGGACGTGGACGGCGAGAGTCCGGCGGACGTGGCGCGCGCGTATCTCCAGGAAAACGGCTTTGTCGAGTAGACGAGCTGAAAGGCCGAGCCTGGCGAGGGTCAAGCTGAACGCTTGGCCCCTTTTCAGCTCACGTCTTTCTGGCTCCAACCTTCGGCGCACGCCATGACCGCGCCCCAAGAGGGAATCGGCTTGCCGAGGCGCGTCAACCGCGTCGCTTTACTCGGCGGGCTCCTCGCCATTCTCGCTTTTCTCTTTCTGCCGCTGCTCGAGCTGAGGCCCAACCGGCTGGCGCCGGGCGTCCCCTTGCGGCTTCTGGAGCTAGGTGGCGGCGGCTTTATCCTCGCCGCGCTCGCGGCGCTTTCCTTGGCTGCCTCGCTTGTTCCTGGTCACCGGAGCCGCGGGTGGCTGCTCGCGGCTCTAGGAACCTTGCTTTTGGTACTCACCCTTTTCGTACCCGCAGGGGCGGGCACGGCAATCTTGGAGAACGCCGAGTCAACCCTTGGGGCGGGGGTGCGCGTCAGCAACCCGCGCCTGCTGCCTGCCGCCGCGTTGGCGCTCGGCCTTTTCGGGGTTTCGTGGTGCTTTCAGGCGGCCTCCAAGACCTGCGGAGCGCCCGCATCAGCCGGCCCGTCAGAGCACTCGTCGCTTGGGTGGGGGTGGCGCTCATCGCGCTGGGATTTGTGACGGGCCAGTTCGACAGCTATTCGGTGGTCGTGGAGTTTAACGAGCGCGGGGAGCAGTTAGGACGGGCCGTCGTCGAGCATGTGCTGCTGGTGGGGATCGCCTTGGGGATCGGGGCGCTCGTCGGGATCGCCCTCGGGCTGTGGGCCTTCCGGGAGCCGCGCGCCGCGCCCCTTGTCCTCTACACCGTCAGCATCATCCAGACGGTGCCCAGCCTGGCGCTTTTCGGGGCGCTTTTGGTGCCGCTCGCGCGCCTTGGCGATCAGCGCGCGGGCGTGGTAGGCGTGGTGTTTCTGGCACTTCTCGCAGGGGCGACTGGGCTCGCCCTGCTCTATTGGCGCTTTGCTCAGGCGCTCCCGGTGGGTATGCGGCAAGCCGGGCTGCTCCTCTGCGCCGTTACCGCTGCCGCCCCTTTGGTGCTCGTGATCGTCGTCGCCTCGAGCCTGCTCTTTCGCGGGGGCGCGCTGGCGTTTTTCACGAACGCCGCGCCTTACTCGGCCTTACGACTGGTGATGGGGACAGCGCTCGTCCTCGCGCTTACGCTCGGGGCGCTTCGCCGGGTTCTTAAACCCGGTTTAGGGCAGCGCTTAAGCACCTATGGTATCTGGGCTGGGTACGGCTCTCTAGGTGCCGCGCTCCTCGCTGCTCTTGGACTTGCCATCCGCGCGGTCATCGGACCTATAGAGAATCCTGCCGCGCTTACCGTACGCGACTTGGGCGTTTCGGGCATCGGCCCAGCACCCGCCGTCATCGCGTTGACGCTCTACGCGCTGCTGCCCCTCGTGCGCAACACCTACGCAGGGCTTAGGGGCGTAGACCCCGCCGTTACCGACGCTGGACGCGGCATGGGGATGACTCCAGCACAGCGTTTCGTGCAGCTCGAGCTGCCCCTCGCCCTACCGGTCATCCTGGCGGGAGCCCGCAACGCCGGGGTGGCCCTGGTCGGCACCGCAACCATCGCCTCGCTTATCGGTGCGGGTGGCCTCGGCGACTTTGTTATCGGGGGCATCGTAAACATTTCCGTCGACCAGATTCTCCTCGGCACGGTTCCGGCGGTGCTCCTCGCGCTCCTTCTCGACGCGGCGCTCCGCGGCCTCGGCTACGCGCTCACGCCGCCGGGTCTACGCGCCGCCGAAGCGAAGGGCGCATGATCGAATTCAGAGAGGTCGTTAAAGCCTACGGCGGGGCGCGGGCGGTGGACGGGCTCAGCCTAAAGATTCCTGAGGGGGAGGTGTGCGTGCTGATCGGCCCCTCGGGGTGCGGCAAAACGACCTCAATGCGCATGATTAACCGCCTTGTGACCCCGACAGACGGCACTATAACTGTGCGGGGACGCGACAACCGCACCCTCGCTGAGGAGGTGCTGCGCCGTGAGATCGGTTACGCGATCCAGCAGATCGGATTGTTCCCGCACATGACGGTTGCCCGTAATGTTGCCGTTGTGCCCCGGTTGCTTGGTTGGCGTGAGGAGCGCATACGCCGCCGTGTGGACGAACTACTAGGGCTGGTCGGACTCGCTCCCGACGTGTACGGCGATAAGTACCCGAGTCAGCTCTCGGGCGGGCAGCAGCAGCGCGTGGGCGTGGCGCGCGCACTCGGTGCGGACCCGCCCATCTTGCTGATGGATGAGCCCTTTGGCGCTGTAGACCCGGTTACGCGCGTAGGTCTACAAAATGAGTTTCTTAACATCCAACGGGCACTAGGCAAAACCGTCGTGTTCGTCACCCATGACATCGACGAGGCTATTAAGATGGGTGACCGCATCGCCCTCTTGCGCGCGGGCAAGCTCGTGCAGGTCGGTACCCCAGACGAGCTCCTAGGCAACCCTGAGGACGACTTCGTGCGCGACTTCGTCGGGGCGGACCGGCAGCTCAAGCGCCTCGGCCTCATCGCAGTCGAGCAGGTTATGAAGAGCGCTCATGAAGTCGTGCGTGAGGGCGACGGGCTAGAGGGTGCCCTCGCTCGACTGCGGCGGCGGGGCGTCGAGAGTGCCTTCGTAGTGGACGGCGCGGGGCATCTAAGAGGAGTGCTCGAGCGCGGGGCGGCGCAGGGGCAGGGCACCGTCGCCGAGGCGATGACCGCAGTGCGTCCTCAGAATTCGGCGGTACTCGAAACGGCGAGCGTCCGGGACGCGCTCTCGGCGATGGTGGCGCGCGGCTTTAAGGTCACGCCCGTCGTGGACGACGAGGGACGGCTCGTCGGGTCGGTGACGCTGGAGGCGCTGCAAAACCTCGCGTTAGGTGAAGGCGAACCGGGACGGGCGGCGTGAACGCACGCCGCCCGTCCCGGTTCGCCCCGGCGGTCCTCTGGCTCCTTTTCGGACTCACCCTCGCCCTGCTCGGTTCTGTATCCTTCACGCTTCAGGACGCACGCTTTAAAGGAGCGCTGGGGTCGCCTGTTCCGAACCTCTGGTTGCCGACGCTTGGGGTGGACGGACGCACGCTTCTCAACGTCGGAGCGCTCGACACCGGGGTCCGCTTAACCTACCCTGTGCTGCTCTTCGCACTCGTCGAGGCGGTCCTCGTGCTGCGTTCCCGGCACCGCATGCGGGGGCTTTCTGTCCCGCTCTTCCGGGCGGCAGCCTTGTTTCTCGTTTTCTGGTCCGCCTTCGGACACCTGCCGCTCTGGGACCTCCTACTCGGTACCATTTTCCCCGGACGTGACAGGTTACTTTACCCGGGCGCGACCGTCATCGGCCTCGCCGCGGAGCACCTTGAACTTGTGGTGCTCTCGTCTCTTGTCACCGTGACGCTCGGCCTCGCTTTAGGATTGTTTGTGACCCGGCCCGCCTTCCGCGACTTTTTGCCGCTCGTGAGTGACCTCGTGAACGCTGGTCAGACGCTCCCGACTCTGGCGGTTGTTGCGCTCGTGGTGCCACTGATCGGCCTCGGGTTCTGGCCGGCTGTCATCGCGCTCGTCTTGTACGGCGTGCTGCCGGTGGTGCGTAACACCGTCGCGGGGCTCGAAGGCGTAGACGCTTTTATGATCGATTCGGCGCGCGGAATGGGCATGACGCCCACGCAACTGTTCTGGCAGATCGAACTGCCGAGCGCGAGCCGCGTTATCTTAGCGGGGGTTCGCACGAGCGTAGTGATCGGCGTTGGTGTGGCGGCGCTAGGCGCGTTCGCGGGCTCCGGCGGTCTTGGTGTGCCGCTCGCTGGGGGGCTTAACCAAACTATCTATCCCTTCGTACTTCAGGGAGCCCTGCCCGCGGCGCTCCTAGCGGTGCTGCTTGATTACGTTTTGGGGCAGCTCGAGCTGGTACTGGTACCCAAAGGACTGCTACTTGACAGCTGAAGTGGGTTCTAGCCGTTCCGTCGGTGAACCGGCGCGGGCGGGACCAGCTCCCTCACGCGGTCCAAGCGGCGTTGAGACGCTCATGGTGTCGGTGTTCTTTCTCGCGCTTGTGAGTCCGGTGGCTCACCCGGGCTCTAGGCGCAGGCGGCACCCTCAAAACGTGTAGGCAACGTAGGGCGCGCGGCACGGCGCGTCGGCGGTAACGAATGCTTGTCGCTCGCCGGGCGAGGCTACCAACGACCGCAGGGTGCTGAGCGGCTCGGATAGGTCCCTACGGTTCACACAAACTGCGTCCTCACGATTGCTGATTGCTCAGCACTCTACATTTATCTCTGCTGATGCGTCCCTCGCGCCGGTCGACCCAAGCTCGAGCGTGTCGAGCCTTCCCTCGCTATCCGGCGAGCGGTGCTGCGATACTTCGCACGCTCGCGTCTCGGTTTGGCGAAAGCGATTGGCTTTAAAGGTGACAGCAATTTAGGGTGACTGGGCCGCTTATGCGTGAGTTGGGCCGTAGTCACGCATAAGCGGGTCGCCTACCGCTTCCTACAACAGCAACCCCGTGGCCCCCGCCCTCATCGCTGGCAGCAACACCGGGTAGTCCAAGAAACACTTCAACCGTGCATGAGAGAACGGCGCTTCCAAAGCCGAGAGGCTTGGTCTAGGCTCTGTGGTTGCTCGACTCAAAACTTCTGACAACTGCTACATTTGCTAAATCCACGGCATTCTGGGCTGGGTTCGGTGACCTAACTGTTGGTAAAGTCGAGACCTTCTCGTTCGACCCAAGGCTGAGGGGAAGCTAGCAAGCGTACTTCTTCAGGTGACGCGGGGCTCCACACCGCCTGCCCAGCAAGGCCCCTTAAAGGCGCAGCCGTCGCATCTTCTTAGCTCACGCGTCGGGGGTACCGTAGTAGGATCGAGGTCGCCCTTCGTGCGGCTGCTCATAAGCGCTCGTATCCGGCCTGCGGAGGCTACTACCTGCACCTCAGCGTTTTCTAGGTCGGCCTCTTTAAGCCCATAACGGCGGCGTTCATTCGTAAGTAGCTGCACCTCGAGCAGTTCCGTATCTGCCGCACCGGTTCTAAGCGGAGGCACCGAGCTGTTTCGGCTCCGGCTTAGCGCCAGCGCGTAGCCGGTGAGCTGTTCTTGGTGGGTTGTCGCCGCACGCGCCGAGACCTTCCAGTCGATGATCAGGGGCGGGGCGTTCTGAAAAAACGCTAGCAAATCTGGTACGGCCCGAACCGTAACTCGTTCGCCGTCAGGCAGCGTCAAGCTGTAGACAAGGGTGCGTTGCGGCACGAGCAACCGTGCATTTAAGAGCTGATCGAGCAGACTCTCCATCGCTAGAAGTTGCGCTAGAGCCAGCTCGACGCCTTCCCAGAACCGAGACAACTCAGCCTCGTCGGGGGGCGTACCCGCCTCTACGTCAGCCAAAAGCAAGAAGTCGGGTTCTCGAGACGGCCTCAGATTGGGGTCACTCAGGCGGTGTGATAGGGCAAATTTCAACTGCGCCTCGAAACGCCGACGCGCCACCTCAAGTAGCTCCGCAAGTTCAGGAATACGTCCTAAAGCTAGGTTTGGGATTAGTTTCTCCGAGACGATTTCATCGACGAGCCGCCCGCGCCAAGGCGGTAAGCCGCTCAACTTGCCGAGCAGGTACGCCTCGCGGCGCAAAGGGTCTTTCGCGGCGTGGTGGGCGATGACCGTGCGGTAAAACCAGCGCCGGGGACAGGCTGCAAACGTCCGACCTGCGCTGTATGACCAGTTCACGATGGTGCCCCTACATCGTTCGACGTTGCCGCCCAGTCTAACCCAACCTGCCGCCATTAGAACTTGCCATCTAACGCTTTACCCAAACACCTCCTACGTCCTTATCGTTTATCGACGTAAATATCTGGCGCATCGTTGGCTTTTCCAAGTTAGGACCAGCTAGCACGCGCGGCGCACACCATAACGCAGCCTGCCGACAGAGACTAAACCGGGCAGTACCCTGAGGGTGGGGGTAATATGACACATTCATCACTGGGCACCCGCACGCTGCTCGCCGTAATCGCTGTTGTAGTGGGGTTCGCTGCACTTAAAGCCACGCAACCGGTCTCGCTGCCGCTAGTTTTTGCGGTCGTCTTGCTGCTCTTTTTTAGGCCGCTCCAGGTCTGGCTCGACCGCCGCCTCCCTCACTGGCTAAGCCCGCTGATGGTGCTGCTGATCGTTTTGGGCCTGCTTGCGCTGGGAGGGTTGGCCGTGGCTTACGGGGTGTCGGTTGTTGCTCCCGAATTGCCCCGGTTGGCTGAGCAGCTTCGACCTCAGCTCGAGAGTTTGAGAGGCCGTTTGCAAGGTTCAGGGATAACGCTGCCTTCGGGCGGTAGCGGAGCATCTGGAGCTGCGGAGGGCGTCCTTAGCGGTTTGGGGTCGTTCGCTTCGGCGCTCAGCCTTTCCGTACTGAGCTTGACGACCCTGACCTTTTTACTCATTGAGGTCAACAGCTACCGCCGCAAGCTCGAGCGGGGCATCTTCCCAGCAGGGGGCGACAAAAAGGTGCTCGACGCCTTTTCACGGATGACTGAGAAGTTCGCCCGCTACTTTTTGGTGCAGACGTTCTCGAGCCTCGTTACTGGGGTACTGACCGGACTCTACTGCTGGCTTATTGGGGTCGAGTTCCCTTTTGTCTGGGGCTTGCTGGCTACGGTGCTCAACTTTATCCCTACGGTCGGGTCTATTGTCGCTGTTTTCCCACCGACACTTTTTGCGTTGGCCTTCGGCGGCCCCGGCACAGCGGCGCTTGCCTTCGTTGGTCTGGGCGTGATTCAGCTGGTTATGGGTAACGCTGTTGACCCAGCGCTTCAAGGCAACGCACTGCGGCTTTCAGAAACAGTCGTGCTGCTCTCAGTCGTCTTCTGGGGTTGGTTGTGGGGTATCGGCGGCGCGTTTATCGCAGTGCCGCTAACCATTGCTGTGGTGCTGCTCTGCGAGGAGTTTGAGGCGACGCGGCCCATCGCTAGGTTTCTGGGTAAAGCGTAAGCGCACCTTGGAAGGGCTCAGGTGTGGATTTAGAGCTCTTGGACAGCCGAATCATATTAGCGTAGCTGTGACCGCTAGACAAGTCCACGTTCTCTGGCCCAGACGACCGCCTCGACGCGCGAGTGGACGTTTATTTTGCTGTAGATCACGGCAATGTGGTTACGCACGGTTTGCTTCGCAAGACCCAGCACCTCAGCGATGTCTTGATTGTTAAGCCCTTGGGCCAGCCGCTCCAAAACCTCTTGTTCACGTTTGGATAGAGCGACCTGTTCAAGCGTATCGGCCTCCCCATTCACCCGGATACGGTTGAGCTGCTCGATCAGACTGCGGCTAAACCAGGTCGTATCGTTCATGACTGTCTGGATCGCCCGGTGCATCTCGCCTTCACTGCGTTTACGTTCGGTCACGTCGTAAAAGATATGGAGCAAAATCTGCTCACCTGCTACGGTCAACGGTTTAGCCGAGCCGATGATATGGCGCTCGTCCCCGGCTTTGGTTCGCAAACTGAGGTCTAAGTTATGAAACTCGCCTTGCGCTTTGAGCGCGCTTTGGATACGCCGCCGGTCTGCTGGTGACGACCACAGCTGCAGTTCACGGCTCGAGCGCCCGACCACTTCACCGCGTGAATAGCCGGTGAGCACTTCAAAACTTTCGTTGACCTCGGTCAAGCACTGTTTGGTATCAATTAGGGTGATAGGAACGGGGGCAAGCCCAAACACCTGGGCAAACAGTTCCTCGGCTTGCTCGAGCTCGGTCACATCGGAAAAGGTAAAGATGCCGCACGCCCCAGCGTCTAGCTCAATGGGTTTGGCGCTGACTTGAACCGTGCGCTTACCCTGGGCAGCCGAAAGCATCACCAGTGTTGCTTTAGAGGTACCGTCGCCCCGCTTAAGGTGCTCTAAGATATGCCCGAACTTAGCTAAGTCTACGTCGGTTAAAAACTCAAGGTCAGGAACGCACCGACCCTTGACCTCGGCGTTAGGCCGCCCGGTGATCTCATGAAGGCCAGGATTGGCCTCGAGCACCCGCTGGTCCGAAAGCCGGACGATCATCGCTGGAGCCGGGTTGGCGTCGAAGGTAATCTGGAAACGTGCTTGTGCCTTGTCGCGAGCTTGGCGAGCCTGCGCTGAACCGTCTGTCCCTGGTGTCATAGCTCTCTCCTATCGAGTCCCGCCGTGACGCCCCTGGTGTTTGGCTGATCCTACTCCCTTCAGCGAGAGGAGCGAAACAATATCTATTTACCTTGAGTACGGTACTGCTCCAGATATTTCTTCAAGCAGCTAAGCGGGGGTTTGCTGCTCCAGTCAGTGTAGCCCAAGGGGTGGTGTAGTTCAGCGCCGAGTGCCGCCGCTCGTGGTTGTACCAGCAATGGAAGTTAGGTAGGGCGGTTTGCACCTCAGCGAGCGACTGCCAATCGTGCCTGAAGGCAAAGGCGTATTTATAGGTTCGGTTGAGCCTTTCAAGAATCCCCATACCCCCTCTCTGGCTGACTTTGCACCTGACCCACGCGCCATAGCGCGAGCAAGCGTTTTGAAACACCTCACTGGTGAAATCCGAACCACCATCACTTTGTACGAGAACGGTACCAGGGACGCCGACCGAGCGCAGCACAGCGACGCCTTCGTCGAGCGCGGCTTTAGCCGAGTGCATCGACAGGCTCCGGACTGCTTTACTTGCTAGCGCTACCCGCGACTGCACGTCGAGTACGTGGTAGACCCAGCACACCCCGTCAGCCAGCGATAAGCGAGTGGCGTCAATTTGGATACGTCTGCCAGCAGGCCAATCCGGTGGTGCCGTGACCGCCACCGAAGGCGTTCTCGTTTTACGCGGCTGCGGCGGGTTCGGCCCGAGTTCGCCCAGCAGTTCCCTGACTCGGTGTAGGCCGATCTGTTCACCCTGTGCTCGCAACTCCTGATAGAGAAACCGGTAGCCATAAGTCGGATGTACAAGTGCTAAGCGTTTGACCTGTTCACGCAACGTATCGCGCTCCTGGCTACGTCTTTGACGCTTAGGAGCACTCTTCTCAAAGTCTCGCAGTTGCCAGTAAGGTACTCCGGCGTAGCGGGCAAAGCGCCATAAGCTTAGTTCGGGACGGCTCTGACGTAGGTCCGATATTTCTGCCACGCTCAGATAGCAAGCCCACTGGGGCTGGGTCTAGTGACCCCTATGCTGCCGTCGTACTTTTCGTGAGATGTCGAGTTCCAGTTCTTTCTCAGCTACGATCCGCTTTAAGCGGTCGTTCTAGCGTTCCAAGGCAGCGTGCCCGTTGTCCTGCCGTTCCCCGGCTAGTCGCGCTCGGCCGGCGTCTAAGAAGTTGGCCTTCCAGGTATGGATCAGGCTCTCGTGCACGCTGTGCTGCCTGGCAGCCTCAGCCGTACTGACCTCGCCGCGTAGCACCGCCAGCACAATAGCTTCTTTAACCTCTGCGCTCCACGTCTTTCGTTGCTTGCCCATTGTCTTCCTCCAAGTTCCTCAACCCTCGCATAATTTGGGTCTCGTTTGGAAGAAATCGCTGGAGCATTACCGGCGAAACCACTCAGCAGCGTTCAAGGCGAAGGTAGCACTAGAGGCAGCCAAAGAAGAGAAGACGCTCGCCGAGTTGTCACAGCAGTTTGGCGACCACGTACAGCAAATCTCAGCGTGGAAACGGCAGCTCTTAGCGCAGGTCAGCGAGGTCTTCGAGAGTGGTGCGGACAAGCAGCGTGACTTCGAGTCTGAGGTCAAGGAGCTGCACGCCAAGATTGGCGAGCTGACGATGGAACGAGATTTTTTGTCCGGCAAGCTCAGGCGCTAAGCAGGTCTGAGCGCCAAGCGATGATCGACAAGGGAACGCCGTCACCCGTTGTAAGGCAATGCCGACTACTGGGCGTAAGCCGCGCGTCGGTGTAACGCCAGAGGGCAGCAGTCTCGGAAGAAGAACTGGCAATCATGTGGGCTATCGACGAGATTCATCTGGCAAGGCCGTTCCTAGGAAGTCGCCGGATCGAAGGCGAACTCAAAGACCGTGGTTTCACGGTCAACCGAAAGCGCGTGCAGCGGCTCATGAGACGGATGGGCATCACTGCGGTCTATCCCCAACCAAGAACCTCGAAAGCTGCCAAGGGACACGAAATCTATCCCTACCTACTTCAGGGACTCGAGCCGAGCCGACCCAATCAAATATGGGTCGGCTCGGCTCGAGTCCCTGAAGTAGGTAGGGATAGATTTCGTGTCCCTTGGCAGCTTTCGAGGTTCTTGGTTGGGGATAGATGGCCGCAATACCCATGACCCGCATCAAGCGCTGAACACGTTTGCGATTAACGGTGAAACCACGGTCTTTGAGTTCACCTTCGATCCGGCGACTTCCTAGGAAGGGCCGTGCTAGATGGATCTCGTCTATGTGGCGCATGACCGTCAGTTCTTCTTCCGAGACTGCTGCCCTCCGGCGATAAACCGATGCACGGCTCACGCCCAGCAATCGGTATTGTCTTACAACCGGCAGCAGCGCTTCTCTGTCGATCATCGCTTGGCGCTCAGACCTGCTTAGCGCCTGAGCTTGCCGGACAAAAAATCTCGTTCCATCGTAAGTTCACCGATCTTGGCGTGGAGGTCTTTGACCTCAGACTCGAAGTCACGCTGCTTGTCCGCACCACTCTCGAAGACCTCGCTGACCTGCGCTAAGAGCTGCCGTTTCCACGCTGAGATTTGCTGTACGTGGACACCAAACTGCTGGGACAGCTCAGCCAACGTCTTTTCCTCTTTAGCCGCTTCTAATGCCACCTTTGCCTTGAACGCTGCTGAGTGGTTTCGCCTCTGCTTTTTCATTTCTTCCCCTTTCTGAAAGCTTAGCGCTTTCAACTAAGGGGTCTGTCTCGTTTTAGGGGTCCACTTCTGTCAATGGGGGGACCGACGGTTTTTGAGATGTACCGCGAAGCGCCCGAGCGGTTTCGTGGCCTGATCTTAAACGATACGATTGCTGCGGCGTCCAGCCCTTCAGAAGCGGGATTGTGGCAGGGTGTAGGCAAACAGGCCGAAACGATGGGAGTCGCGTCGCTCGTCGATTTTTAGTGCCCGACATGCTGACGGCTGAGACACGGATGAACAATCCCGAATTAGTCACGTACCTCGGCAACTTAATGAAACAAGCGTCGCAAGATGCGGCGGTTGCTGGCGCGAGCGCGCTCGAGACCCGCCCCGATTCGGCCGCTACGTTAGCCGAGATCACCGTACCGACCCTGATCTTAACGGGCAAAGACGACACGCTCTATCCGTACGAAATCGCTCAGTCACTGAACAAAGGGATTTTGAACTCGGAGTTGGTGCTGCTGCCGGGCGCGGCGCACGCGGCGATTATCGAAGCGGCGGACGAAGCAAACACGGCAATTCTCGAGTGGGTCGGGAACCTACCTCAGTAAGCTGTTCAGACAATTGGTAGTGACAGGCAGGTGTGTCTGCCTGTCACTGTTTTGCCTCTCCACTGGCAGACCGGGATGCTGGTAACTCGAGTTTGTAGGCATCTAAGCAGTGTTTCCGGATATAAAGCTTAAAGATAGCTTCGGGAGGCAGCATATGAGAGCACTTGTTTACAACGGCCCTAAAGACGTCTCAATTAGGGACATTCCTGACGCCCAAATCGAAGCGCCCACAGATGTACTTGTCAAGATTACGACCACCAACATCTGTGGTTCCGACCTGCACATGTACGAAGGCCGTACCAGCGTCGAGCAAGGCAAGGTTTTGGGTCACGAAAATCTAGGCCAAGTCGTCGAGATCGGTTCAGCGGTCGTACGGGTCAAAGTCGGCGACTACGTTTGTCTACCATTTAATATCGGTTGCGGGTTTTGTAAAAACTGCGAAAAAGGCTTGACCGGCTTTTGCTTGACGGTCAATCCGGGCTTTGCCGGGGGCGCTTACGGATACGCCGATATGGGCCCCTATAACGGCGGTCAAGCTGAGTATCTGAGGGTACCGTTCGGTGATTTTAACTGTTTGGTACTGCCTGAAGACGCCCAAGAAAAAGAAACCGACTATGCGATGCTCGCCGACATCTGGCCGACGGGCTATCACGCAACCGAACTTGCAGGCGTCAAAGCGGGCGAGTCGGTGGTTGTGTATGGTGCGGGGCCTGTAGGACTGATGGCAGCGTATTCAGCGAACCTTAAAGGCGTAAGTCAGGTAATGCTCGTAGACCGCCACCCCGACCGCCTCAGGCTAGCTGAGCAGATCGGGGCAATTCCAGTAGACGACACAAAGGGCGACCCGGTCGAGCAGATCATGGAGCTGACGGACGGCGAGGGGGCCGATAGAGGCTGCGAGTGTGTCGGCTGGCAGTGTCACGATCCGCAGGGTCATGAAGTTCCGAACCTGACGATGAATAACTTGGTCAAGTCAGTTCGCGCTACCGGCTCTTTTGGCGTAGTCGGTTTGTTCGCGCCCGAAGACCCTAAACCTGTTGACGAACTGAGCGCACAAGGCCAAATCGCCTTTGATATGGGCATGTTTTTTACCAAAGGGCAGCGGATGGGTACGGGTCAGGCCAATGTCAAGGCGTACAACCGTGAGCTGATGCGGCTCATTCACAAAGGTAAAGCGAATCCGGCTTTTCTCGTTTCGCATGAACTGTCACTAGAAGCTGCGCCCGACGCTTACGAACACTTTGACGACCGCGACAGCGGTTGGACGAAGGTCGTGCTGAAGCCGGGGATGGGGAATTAGCACCGTACAGCACCAAATTCAGAACGCCGCAACCATTCACGCTGCTACAGAGCAGTCAAGCAAAGGAGCACGAAATGGACACAAGCCAGATCAAAGAGCATATGGAAGTCGTCGGGTCGGACAAAACGCACGTCGGTATTGTAGACAAGCTCGAGGGTGAGCGTCTTAAGCTCACGCATCACGACTCGCAAGCAGGCGGTAAGCATCACTTTCTGCCGGTGTCGGCTGTTGCCGCTGTAGGTGAGTTCGTGACGCTCTCTATGACCGCAGCCGAAGCTGAGGCGCAGTGGGAAGAAGAGCAGTAGCCTCAGCTCTCAAACAAAAGTAGATGCTGAACACCCCTTGGCTGGTCCACATCATCAAGGGGTTTTTTCAAACTGTCTTTAGGAGCTAAACTGCTATGCAAACACGTACCACCCTAGCTACCGCTTTCGGTTTGACCGTGGGCCTGCTTGTTTCGTGTGCGCCGAAAGTAAGCTTGGGGAGCGAAACAGCATCACCCTTGCCCCAAACGCAAACCACCGGGAAACTCGAGCAGGTCGCGTCGTTTAGCGGGCCGATGCCTACAGGCGTTACCGTGTCGCAAAACGGGCGCATTTTCGTCAACTTTCCGCGCTGGGGCGATCCGGTTGCCTCGACGGTCGCTGAAGTCGTGAACGCTCAAGCTGTGCCTTATCCGAACGCTGAGATTACGGCGCTCGACCTAAGGGACGCCGCCCAGACGTTCGTCTCCGTGCAGTCTGTCGTCGTTGACCCGGAAGATCGCTTGTGGGTGTTAGATACCGGCAGCATCAATTTTGCGCCGGTCGTCGAGGGCGGGCCGAAGCTGGTGGGTATCGACTTGGAAACTAATACTATTGTCCAGACGATCCGTTTCCCAAATGACGTGGTGCTGCCGACAACATATCTCAACGACGTGCGTTTCGACCTGACCAGAGGAGCAGGCGGCGTGGCCTACATCACCGATTCGTCGGGTACCGGGCCAAACGGCCTGATCGTCGTTGACTTAGCTTCTGGTACCAGCCGCCGGTTACTCAACAACCATCCGTCAACCAAAGCTCAAAAAAACTTTTTGCCCTTTGTCGAAGGGCGGCCGCTGATGGAGCGCGCGCCGAACGAAGCGCCAAAGTATCTGGCACTCGGTTCAGACGGAGTTGCAATGGGTAGCGGCGGCGACCGTCTCTACTACTGCCCCCTTGCGAGCCGTAGGCTCTACAGCGTTTCGACTGCGGCGCTGCTAAGCCCAAACCTTACCGACGCTGAGGTGGCGGCGACGGTCAGAGACGAAGGCATGAAACCGGCTTCGGACGGCCTCGAGTCGGACGCTCAAGGCCGCGTCTACGCTACCGCCTATGAACATAACGCCATTGTCCGTTTGAAACCAGATGGGTTTTACGAAACCCTTGTAGCTGACCCGCGCATTTTGTGGCCCGATACGCTGTCTCTCGCCGCGGACGGTTATCTCTACTTCACCGCCAATCAGCTTCACCGCCAGCCGAACTACCATAACGGCCAGGACCTTCGGGTTAAACCGTACAGCTTGTTCCGCATAAAAGTTGATGGGACGCCGGTAAGGTTGCGGTAGGTGAATCTATGGGCGTCCGTTATCCAACCTGCTGCCGAACCGGTCGGTAACTCGACGGTACCGCGTCTGCCCCCTTGAATCCAAGCGGCGAGTGCTTCGGCTTGATGGGCTAAGCGTGCTCGAGCGCCGTCTTTTTCAAACGACTGGACCCCAAAACCTCTAGCCTTGTCGTTGACCTCGGTCCCGGCGTCTTCGAGTTCTCCCATCAAAGACCGATACTTTAGCGCTGGAATTCGAAACTTCTCGCCGCGGTCGTCCCAGGTAGCGAAGTCGACCCACGCTTTGCCGCGTGGCGGTAGGTGCAAGATCAGGGTGCCACGGTCGAAGGCTAGGGTCGAAACGCGGGCCACGGCTTGAGGATACCAAGCTTAGTGAATCACGGCACTACTCGTTTCATAAGACCTACTACCGTACGGCTGAATTATGCGATTGTTGGGCCGTTGTGCAACCTAAAACTGACAAATAATCCCACTACTTATCATCTTGCCGTCTTTCTCCTTTTCTTTTCAAAAGGACGCTTACTTTAGCAGTAAAATCTCGTCGTCGCAGCACCAAACCGTGCCGCGGCACCTGCCGAACAGCACTTATGTCTATGACTTCGCGCTATCTATGATGCCCCTGTAACGCTGTCATCAGCACGTCACCTGAAAGGAGTGCGTCATGCTAAACCCACCGCGGATAGGGCGTAAACCGCAGAAGGGTGTCAAGGTGAAGGTCAACCAGGTTGAAAGGTGGCTGACATTGGCTACCGGTTTCGCGTTGCTTACCCTGTCAAACGGACGCTTTGCCGTACCGATAGCTGCTTGGCTCGCCCCTATTTTTCTCGTGCGCTTTATGCGTGGCGGCGCAAGGCGGGGTTTGCTCGTCTACGGCGTTCTGTTCGCCAGTTTTATGGTGATGTGGCCCGGCTGGATTCCCGTGCCCCCTACTATGTTTTTAGTTATGGCAGCTGGCCTCAGTCTGTTCCAACTTCTACCGTTTCTCATAGATAGCTGGCTCAGCCGGAGACTACCCGCTTTCGCGGCCACCCTCGTTCTGCCAACTTCTACCGTCGCCTTTAACTACGCCATGTCCACATTTTCACCCTACGGTACAAACGCAGATATCGCCTATTCACAGGTGGGTGTGCTCGAGCTGACCCAACTACTCTCTGTTACAGGTGTTCACGGCGTGACCTTTTTACTGTGCTGGTTTGCCGCCACGGTAGCCGGTGTCTGGGCGGACGGCTTGAGCCGCTCTTGTTACCCCCGCGTGCTGACGATGCTCGGGTGTCTCGTCGCCCTTTTTATTGCGGGCGGTTTGCGTAGCGAGCTACCGGCACCGGCTGAAACGGTTCGTGTTGCGGCTATCGTGAGCGACCAGCGTGCGCTCTACGAAGCTATCGGCACAACCGGCTTTGACCTTCACGCGGCTACGGCGACACCGCCGGAGGTGCGTTCACTGATCGAGGCACATCACGACGACCTGTTCGCCCGTAGCGAACGAGAGGCCAGGGCAGGCGCGAAGATCATCGCCTGGGCCGAGGGGGACGCTCTAGTACGCCAAGGGGAAGAAGCGGCGATGTTTGGGCGTGCCGCCGCACTCTCTAAGCGCTATGAGGTCTACTTGATCGTCGCTGCTGCAACCGTCATCCCCGGTCAACCGCTTGTCGAAAACGAATAGAAGCCATCTCAAAAACGAATAGTCAGCTGCATAGCTGTTAGAACGGTGGTATGGAACTCACCGATGAACAGTGGGAAGTACTAGGGCCGCTCATTCCCGAACCAGCTCGACGCAAAGATGGCAAAGGCCGTCCCAGACGAGAACCACGAGCGATACTTAAGGGCATCTGCTGGATATTACGAACGGGCGCACAGTGGGCTGATTTACCCGAGCGCTATCCGCCCTATCAGACGTGCCATCGGCGCTTTCAAGAATGGGAGAGAAACGGCGTGTTGCGGCAGATTCTAGAGACTTTAGCGCATGACCCCCTGCAGCGGGGCAAACTCGACTTGTCGGAATGCTTTATCGACGGTACCTTTGTGGCTGCGAAAAAAGGGGGTCAGCAGTTGGTAAGACTAAACGGGGTAAGGGTAGCAAAGTCATGGCGGTATCGGACGCTGGTGGTACTTGCCTCGCCCTGCACGTTACGTCTGCTAGCCCACATGAGGTCCGGTTGGTACACGCGACTCTCGCATCTCGACACGTCAGCGGCAAACCCGACAAGTTAATCGGTGACAAAGCGTATGACAGTGATCCGCTTGACGCTGAACTCGCCGAAGCAGGTGTTGAAATGATTGCGCCTCACCGAAGAAACCGTAAAAAAGCCAAGACGCAAGATGGACGTAAACTGAGGCGCTACAAACGGCGCTGGAAGATTGAACGGCTATTCGCCCACCTCGGCAACTTTCGCCGTCTGGTCGTTCGCTATGAACATCACTCCCTAAACTTCTTGGCCTTCCTGCATCTCGGCTGCATCAAATTACTGCTTAGGCGTTTTTGAGATGGCTTCTGGTGACGTTTGGTCCTGGCGGCGCGCAAATCGGTGAGTACTTTAAGACGAAGATCGTTCCAGGAGACGCGAATGTGGTAGGCGACGGCGACATGCTCGTGCTAGACACCGCGTACGGTCGTATTGCCCAAGCTATCTGTTTTGACCTGGACTTTCCCGCGTTTGCTCGTCAAGCAGGAGCAGCGGACGCTGACATAATTATCGCGCCCTCGAGCGATTGGCAGGCCATCAACCCGTACCACAGCTTGATGGCTTCTTTTCGCGGCGTCGAAAACGGCGCTTCGGTCGTGAGGCCCACCCACCGTGGCCGCTCGCTCGCCAGCGATTATCAGGGCCGTGTTTTAGCGCAAACCGACTACTTTCAGACCACACCGCCCACGATGGTCGCGGACGTCCCTATCCAGGGGGTAAAGACCCTTTATGCCCGCTTCGGTGATTGGTTTGCCTGGCTCAGTACAATCGTCTTAGCCGGATTGACCTTTTGGGCACGCCAAACACCTGTTGCAATGACAAGGCGAGGGCTCGAGCCTTCAGCCTGAACTGCTAATCGCGGTGTCGGGACGAGTTCACTGGACCACGCGGAGAGGCTAACAGTCTGATGATCGAACCCCCCTGCTCGCACGCGCAGTGCTCAACACCCGCACGCTGGCCTTTTTGCTCGTCGGTGCAGGGATTTTCGGCATTGTGGCAAGTATGGTGCCGACGCTTTTTACAGCGTCACTTGCACCTGCAACCCTTTACGCAGCTGTTTTGCTGAGTGCCTGCTTGTCCTGGGCGCTTATGCTCGCCGTTTTGTTACAACACCGGGCTCTGTGGCTGCACCTGACGCTTTTAGGGGGCGCGGCTTGCATCGTCGGGATGTTTTGGCTTCAACCCGAACAGTTCGGTAACGTGTTTATCTTCTTTTTTATGCTGGGGGGCGTTGCCGCCGTGCTATTGCCGTTACCGCAAGCGTTGCCCTGGGAAGCCCTTTTTTATCTACTGACCCTGCTCAATGCTTGGTTGGCTTTCGGGCTCGGCGGTTTGTCGGGTTGGTACGGGGCGGTTGGGGCGTATATTTTTTTCGGGATTTTTGGTTTTATCCTTCAGCAAGCAGACGTCAATTTCAAGCGCAACGTGGCGCTATACGATGAGCTGGAAGGCGCACACGAGCAGCTGCGGCGTTACGCGCAGCAAGCGCGGCAGCTCGCGGTTGTCGAGGGTCTAGCGCGCGAGATGCACGACGCGCTAGGACACCAGCTGACCGTGGTGATGATGCAGTTGGAGGGGGCGCAGCGCCTCGCACAGAGCGACCCCGAGCGCTCAGCTCAGCTTACTGCCAGTGTGCGTCAGCAGCTCAAAGAGGCGATGAACGAACTGCGTAACCTCCTCAGCACCCTGCGCGCTTCTCCTGAGGATGATACGGACAACAGCCCGCTACCGAAAAAGGGTGTGGAAGCAAGTCTCGAGCACCTCATCGACACGCTTGCCTTAGCGACAGGTTTGCATATTTCCTTTCGAGCGTCGGCGTTGCCAACCCTACCTGCTGCAGCCGCACAGGCCATCTACCGAACGGTACAAGAGGGTCTGACCAATGTCCACCGACACGCGTCCGCAGAGCGTGCGTGGGTAACTCTGGAAAATTTGGGCGGTACGCTTAGGGTGTGCGTAGATGATGACGGCGTAGGATTTGACTCGAGCGAGCGAGACGGCTCGTTTGGACTTATCGGCTTGCAAGAGAGAGCGGCGGCGGTAGGGGGCACCTTAATCCTTACGGCGCGTGCGGGGGGCGGAACCACCCTCCGTTTTGACCTCGAAGGCGTATGGGAAGGTGTGCAGGAAGACGTGCAGGAAGACGTGCGGGGCAAGCGTGAATAAAACCATTCGGGTCATGATTGTCGATGACCAGAGACTGATTCGCCAAGGTCTCAAGCTGCTTCTTGAACTCGAGCCTGACATCACCGTTGTCGCTGAAGCTGAAAATGGACAGGACGCACTCAACTCGTTCTCCCAGACCAGTCCTGATGTTGTTCTGATGGACGTGCAGATGCCTATTTTGGACGGGGTGAAAGCAACGCGCGTACTCACAGAACGTTTCACTGGCACCAACGTTATTGTGCTGACCACCTTCAACAAAGACCACTACGTGATAGAGGCGGTGCAGGCAGGTGCCAAGGGCTTTTCACTCAAAGACAGTTCTGGTGAAGAGATTGCCGCAGCCGTTCGCGCTGTCAGGCAAGGTAAAGCGATGATCGACCCGGCAGCCGCTAACGCTCTTTTTGAAGCTGTCTCTCACGCTCCGCCACCCTCACAACCGTCGCAACTGATGACAGAACCTCTTTCAGCTCGAAAAATAGCTGTTTTGCGGCTGGTTGCTGGCGGTATGACCAACGCTCAGATTGCGGCTGAACTCAGGCTTGCCGATGGCACGGTGAAAAATTACGTCAGCGTCATCATCCAGAAAACAGCAAGCCGAGACCGCACCGAAGCTGCCGTCAAAGCGCGTACGCTGGGGTTGATTTGACAAATGAGAATTCACCCATAGGTTTCCCCTGGTCTTTGCCTGACCGCGCGTGCTCAATGATGATTTAGTTGCTAATCCTTGTGCGTGAGTTGAGCGCAAGGACGACAACGCAGCACTCACTGATCTTCTAGAACGGTCTATCATCTCTTGCATTGGCGAGCGCCAGCCCCAACTGCAACCCCGGTACCCGCTCGAAGTGGCGGATGTTTCCAGTGACTAAAATAAGCCCGTGGTGCAGCGCAGTTGCTGCAATCTGCAGATCAGCATCGGCTAAGCGCCGACCTTCTCTTTCCAACTGGGCGCTAAGCTCACCAAAAACGTGAGCGACGTTCGTGTCAAATGGCAAAACGGACACAGCCGGTAGCACGCGCTCACGAATGTTTTTAAGATGCCGCTCACGCGCCACTGAGCGGTAAGCACCTTTGAAAAGTTCGCCTATCGATACCGCACTCGTGAACTGATCCTCACGTGGGATAGTACTCAGCCATTCGATATAAGCTGGCGCAGGCTGCGGTCGTAAGACTTCTGAAATAGCGTCGGTGTCGAACAGGTAAGCCACTATTCGAGATCAGGAAGGTCGCGTCCATAGCTGCGCGTATGCAACTGAGTGTTGCGTACTAGTTCCTCAGAACTTTCCCAACCCCCGGCAAGTCCAGCTAAGCCAGAGTTAGCACCTGCTGCACGTAACCGCTTGAGTTGCTCGAGATCCTCATTACTTACGAGTGCGGCGACGGGCTTGCCGCGACGGGTAATCACGACTGCTTCACCGTATTCAGCGTGACGTAGCCAGCTAGAAAGCTGCCTTTTAGCCTCTGCGACGGTTACTTCTTTACTCATGACACATCCTCCTAGATAGTCATTATAGTCTAAATAACTATCTAGAAGGCCGAATTCGAGCGTGATGGCTCGGATGATACTTAAGCGTGAATTGGGCCGTTTACACGCAAAAGGACGAAGAGGTGCCTGGGCGTTATCCAAGGAATCCTTACCCCTCGCCGCCTCGGTTCAGCGCGTGACCAGCAACTCGGAGGACATCCTCGACGACTGCGTCAAGCGGTTGACTGGCGTCGACGATCGACGCGCCGAAGCGGCGATAGGTTGCCCCGCATGTTCTGTTCCACTCGAGTATGTTCGCGAGTTCGTCTGGTGCTTTTCCATAAGGGTTTGGACGCGCCGCCAGACGACGGAAAAGCGTTGCGTCATCTGTCACGAGGCAGACAACGGCGGCGAACAGGTCCCACACGTCGCGTTCGTTCTCGACAGAGCCACTTAAAAACACAAGTCCGTCCCTGGGCCTCGGGCTTCACCAGTAGAGGGTCAGCGCACCACCGTACTCATGGGGATGTAGCTAAGCCGGTTCTACGCCCGGCAGCAACACAAGCTTGACGCCCTGTTTTTGCTCGAACATGCTAAAGGCTGTGTCCCACTCGGTTAACGGGTAGCGGTGGCTGATTAGAGACGCGGTATCAACCTCGCCCCTACCTAGGAGTGCCAGTGCACGCAACCAAGACGCTGGTGTGCTGGCATTGCTGCCGGTCACCAAGAGTTCTTTATAGGGAATCAGGTCAGCGTCCCAAGTAACTGATTTGCCGAAAAGACCGATCTGGACAAAGCGCCCACCGCGCCTTACCAACGTTAGCAGTTGTTGAGCCGCCTGGCCTGCACCAGAGCACTCATAGACGACGTCGGCACCATGACCGCCGTAGGTGAGTGAGCGCAGCGTGTCAGCAAACGTCTCGTCACCTACATTGAACGTGTAGTCCGCTCCGAGTGTACGGGCCAGACTAAGACGCGCCTCGTCAGCTTCGGTACCAAGGACAGCCACCGTCGCCCCGGCTGCTTTGACAACCTGTAACGTTAAAAGCCCGATAGCGCCTGGGCCTGCAATGACAGCAAGATCGCCGGGTCGAGTGGTAGGGGTGCCAAGAACACCATGTACTACACAAGCCAGCGGTTCACTTAGAGCACCCGCAGCAAGGTCAACGGTGTCGGGCAACACGTGAATGTTGGCAGCGGGAACGACCACGTACCGGGCAAACCCGCCGTTGACTGCCGACCCGATAGACCGACGAGAGAGGCAGAGGTTAGGCGCGCCGCTCCGGCAGTAACGGCACACTCCGCACGTCGAGAAGTAGGTTTCGGTTGTGACCCGGCTGCCTAGTAGGGACGCATCTATTTCACTGCCAACCTCAACAATTCGGCCTGAGAGCTCGTGACCTAGAACGACCGGCGGGTCAGACTTGAATTCGTCGTGAAAGATATGGAGGTCGGTACCGCAGATGCCCGCAGCACTGACCTCGAGCAAAACCTGCTGTGCCCCCGGACTCGGTTCGGGGATGTCCTGAAGCGCAACGTTACCCACTCCCCTAGCAACCTTCATCACCGCTTTCACCGCTTCTCCTCCTAACAATCCGAACCCAGGGCAATTTCTATACTTGCAAAGAGAAACGAACCTGACGTATATTTTAATCTGAAAGAGCAGCACAATTTAACGTTTGCAAAGAAGCAGTAGGTTTTGCCAGGAGGGGCATTATGAGATCTAAGGTCGTAGTTGGCTTATTCGTAGCTACATTACTCAACGTCGGGTGGGCTCAAGAATTTAATTGGCGTCAGTTTGAGGGTACTCAAATCCGCTTTTTGATGAATCAGCATCCGTTTACCGATTTTATTCAGCCCTTAATCCCTGAATTTGAAGACCTGACCGGCATCGAAGTAACGTTAGAAAGTTTTCCTGAAGATCAGTTCCGGCAACGCACGCTGCTCGAAGCCAGTAGTGGCGCAGACACCCTAGACGGTTACATGATCCAACCCGGTCAAACTGGGGCGCAGTACCTTGGCGCAGGTTGGGTACGTTACATCGACGACTTCTTGAACGACCCCAGCTTAACGAATCCTGACCTCGATATGGACGACTTTTTTGAAGGGGCCACCAGTACGTTTTTAGACGGCGACCAGATGTACGGCTTGCCACTACAGATCGAATCTAGCCTGCTCTTTTACCGTAATGATCTGTTGCAAGCGGCGGGTCTTGACGGACCCCCCGAGACGCTCGAGCAGCTACGCGACTACGCCGATAAGCTTAATGGCGACGGCGTAGCTGGGTTTGCAATGCGCGGCAGCGGAGCTAACGCGACCAGCCAGATCGTCAACTTTCTCTACTCTTATGGGGGAAAGTGGCTCAACGACGACGGAACCTCGGCTTTAGACAGTGAAGCGAGTCAGGAAACGCTCGCCTACTACGCTGATTTGTTACGCAACGACGGTCCGGCGGGCGTCACCAATATGTCATGGCCCGAAGTCACCAGCCTCTACGCCCAAGGACAGGCGGCCATGATGTTCGACGCCAATGTTTTCCGGTCAATTATGGAAGACCCCGAGCAGGCACTTGAAGAGGTGCGGGCGAACACCCTGTACGCGCCGTTACCCAAAGGTCCGGCAGGCAGGGTACCCGCCGTTCTGGTTTGGGGGCTAAGTATCAACCACGCCTCACAAAATCCAGAAGCTGCTTGGTACTTTTTGCAGTGGGCACTGTCCAAGGAAAATCAGCTTAAAGCGCTCCTTGGCGGCGTTCCGGCAGCGCGCCCGTCGGCTTGGGACAACGAAGAATTTAAAACAACTGCGCCGCAGAGCTGGATTGACGCGTCGCAGCTTTCGTTTAACACCGGTCAGCCCGACTGGAACCCACCGGTCGTCCAGGTATCTGAGGTGCGCGACGCTTACGGGCAGGCTATCGTCGCGGCGTTGCAAGGACAAGAGGTAGGACCAGCGCTCGAGCAGGCCAACGGGGTGATTAACGGAATTATCTCTCGGTAGTCGCCTGAAACTTAGCTAGCCTGTTACCGACCATCAAGGCTGGACTCGCATGTTATAGAGTCCAGCTCCATATTTTGAAGGGGGCGTTTCGGCCTACGGGTCAAAACTAAACGGATATGAAAAGTGCTGCAAACTTTATTGACCGGCACGCTAAGTGGATCTTCCCACTTCCTGCGTTACTAGCCATGCTGCTACTGATTGTTGCGCCTATTGTTGCTAACGTCGTGCTTTCTACCTACAACTATTTTATCGGCACGCCGCCGAGCTTTGCTGGGCTGGGAAACTTCCGTGAGGCGTTCTCTGACGCACGGGCCTGGAACGGTTTACGGCTGACGTTTTACTTTACCCTTTTGGCTGTCCCTATCCAGCTCGTTTTAGGTCTCGCCATCGCGCTCTTATTTAACCGAGAGTTTCCAGGAAAGGGTCTGGTCAGAACGATCACCCTGCTTCCGATGGTTGCTACGCCTGTAGCCATAGCCTTGATCTGGGCGCTGATGTTTAACCCCAACCTAGGCGTGCTTAACGCATTTTTAGAGGGTCTAGGATTACCACGTTCGCTTTGGGTTGCAGATTCCAACTTGGTTATCCCATCACTCGTCTTAGTTGATGTCTGGGAGTGGACGCCGTTTACCGCGCTCATCTTACTTGCAGCCCTTCAGGGCGTCGCACAAGAATACTACGAGGCAGCGCGTATTGATGGGGCTAATAGTATCCAGGGCTTCTGGTTTATTACCCTCCCAAGCATCCGTTCGGCGGCGATCGTCGCCCTGATTTTACGTAGCATCGACGCGCTCAAAACGTTCGATATCATCTACGTCATTACTCAGGGGGGACCAGGGACGGCTTCAGAGACGCTTAACGTCTACGCCTTTAAGACCGGTTTCGAATTCTTTCGGGCGGGTTACGCCGCCACACTCTTGATTCTCTTAATGTTCGTCGTACTCGGCGTTGCAGTTGTCTTTAATTTGCTAAGGAGGCAGTCGGCGTGAGTAAAGCGGTCGTTAGAGTAACGCGTATAAACGATGAAAAGCTGCGCGCACGCGCCGCACGTAACAAAAACCTTGGCAGGCTCGGCATCTTTTTACTGATGGCCGTTGTCCTGATTGTGATGCTTTTTCCGTTTTACTGGATGATTTTGACGAGCTTTCGGAACCAGCTGGCGAACACTAGTGCTACTCCTGTATGGTTTTTCCGGCCAACGCTCGACAATTACCGTAACGTCCTCCAGGAGAACGATTTTCTTACGTTTACTTGGAACTCGTTTGTCGTCGCGGCGCTTTCAACTCTGTTGGGTTTAGTTATTGGTCTACCCGCGGCCTACTCGATTGCCCGGTTTAAGCAAAACGGCTTGGCCTTTGCTATTCTGATCGCGCGGCTTACGCCTTACATCACCTACTTAGTGCCGTGGTATCTAACGTTCCGGGCACTCGGTTTGATTGATACCTATATCGCCTTGACACTTACGCACCTGATTGTTGGGATGCCCCTTATCACCTGGATCATGATCTCTTTTTTTGAAGATGTGCCTATCGAACTTGAAGAGGCTGCTTTTATTGACGGCTCGAGTCGGATCGGCGCGTTCTGGCGTATCATTCTGCCACTTTCAACACCAGGTATCGTCGCAGCGGCGATTCTCGCCTTTATCTTTAGCTGGAACCAATTTTTGTTCAGTCTTGTGCTTTCAGGTCCTAATACCCGTCCTGTCCCCGTCGCTGTTTTTAACTTCATCTCGTATGGTCAGATTGACTTCGGTGGCTTGGGAGCTGCGGCTGTACTTATCACCCTACCGGTAATTTTGCTAACACTGCTTATCCAACGTTACATCGTGACCGGTTTGACGATGGGGGCAGTTAAAGGTTAACGAATAGAAGGAGCTAAGCCATCTCGGAAGAAGCCGCCGATAGGACTGTCATCCCCAGCATCACCGCCTATGCTGTGCTTGCAGCCCCTTAGAGATCGGTCGGCCTCACTAACCATCTCTACATCGGTCGCCGCTCAACTAGGATCGACCGCGTCAACGGGCACGCCACGCGCCTTAAGTTGATTGGACGCGCATAGTCGTTGGGGCGTCAAGCGCCGTTTTGGTGAGGCTATAGGTAGGCGTGCCCTCCGACATCCCATCTAGAGCACTTGCTCCGCTCGAGCCTCATTCATTCTATTCACGGCAAATAAAGAGTTGACCTGACTATGGGATCGGCTTAGCTCGGGCCTTTTTGCTCAGGAGCTTGCTTTGAGTGTTGTCTAATAGCGATCAGTCGCAACATATATTAAGGTGAAGCTCCGGCTCTATAGGCATCCTTGTGCCAAGACCTGCTTAGAACCCGTCTCAAAACTGTGAAAGAGGGAGGGGGTTAGGTAAAGCTGAAGTGTGAACAGACAGCGATACCCAACCGATCTACAGGATACCGAATGGGCGGTACTGGAGGAGCTGATGCCAGCAGCAGCGCGCACAGGGAGACCAAGACAGCATAGCTACCGAGAGATCGTCAACGTGACCTGCTTCCAGAAAACGAGTCCAGGCTAAAGTGGAGAAAACGACCTAATCTAGAGCTTTAAGGAGGCTCGTATGAAAAGGTCGAAGTTTACCGAAGAGCAGATCGCCTTTGCCCTCAAGCAGGCAGAGTCAGGGGTAACAGTCGCTGAGGTGTGCCGGAAGATGGGCGTGTCAGAGAACACCTTCTACAACTGGAAGAAGAAGTTCTCGGGGCTCGGCGTGTCCGAATTGCGTCGGCTCAGGCAGCTCGAAGAGGAGAACCGCAAGCTCAAGCAACTCGTAGCCGACTTGAGTCTCGATAAGGCGATGTTGCAGGACGTGCTGGGAAAAAAGCTTTAAAGTCAGCAGCGAAGCGGGAACTCGTGCTGAAGTTGCAAGACGCCTGGAGGGTGAGCGAACGTCGAGCGGCCAGGGTGATTGGAGCACATCGTTCGGCTATTCGCTACCAACCCAAACGTCCCCTGCTCGACGCGCCTATCCGCAAGCGCATGGAGGAGATCGCTGCTGTAAGGATTCGTTACGGCTACCGGCGTATCCATATCCTCCTACAGCGTGAAGGCTGGCGGGTCAACTCTAAGCGTGTGTACCCCGTATTTACTGTCTGGCTGGGCTCAACCTTAGAAGCAAACGACCCAAAAGAAGACGTATGGCAAGTCACCGCATCTCTCGTCCTGACGTGACAAAAGCCAATGACTGCTGGACCATGGATTTTGTCTCCGACGCCCTCTTTAACGGCAAACGCTTTCGAGCGTTGACCGTCATGGACCAGTACACCCGAGAGTGCTTAGCTATTCATACCGACCAAAACATCAAAGGCGATCAGGTCGCCGTCTTGATGAGCCAGCTCGCTGCCACTCGTGGCATCCCCAGGCGACTGCAGACCGACAACGGTAGTGAATTCGTCAGCAAAGCTCTGGACAAGTGGGCTTACGAAAACCAAATCACGATGGACTTCTCTCGTCCTGGTCGCCCTACCGATAACCCCTTTATCGAATCGTTCAATGGTTCACTCAGAGACGAGTGTCTGAACATCCACTGGTTTTTATCACTCGAAGATGCTCGGGAGAAGATCGAAAACTGGAGGGTCGAGTACAACCATTTCAGGCCGCACTCGGGACTCGGAAACATCCCACCTGGACAGTTCGCTCAGCAAGCCGTAGGCTATTCGTAAGGTCGTTTTCTCCTCCTTCACCTGGACCAATTTCTGGCAGCGGGTCACCTAAGGCGTCAGGGACCCCGTTCACCGTCTTATATTACGCCAAAGAGCCTTTAGGAATGGACTAAACTAGAACGACATGGGCACTCCCGACGTCGCCTCAACGCTACCTTTTCAGCTTAAAGGTGAAGGTGCAGGGCCGCTCCCGCCAGTGCTGCAGCAGTACGTCTCGTTCAAAGAAGCGTTTCCGTACTACTTGCTGCTCAGTCAGTCCGGAGGTTTTTACGAAGCGTTTGGGGAAGATGCTGAAATCCTTGCCAGACTTGCTAACCTCGCGTTAACCCGCAAAACCACCAAAGAGTTCGTGACACCGATGGTCGGAGTACCGGTTCACGCTCTCGAGGTCCAGATTGAACGCCTGCTGAACGCCGGACTCAAAGTGGCGGTTGCCGAGCAAGTTGGTGAGGCGAGTGACGAGGGGGTGATGACCCGGGCGATCAGCCAGCTCATCACCCCTGGTACGGTCACCGACGAGCACCTACTGAGTGCTGAAGCCAACTACTTAGCCGGGGTCGTCTACCGCGAGGGTGAGTATGCGCTGGCCTTACTCGACGTCAGCACCAGGGAATTCACCGGCACGCTGGTAGCTAAACCTGCTGCCCTATTAGCCGAGGTGCAACGCTTTGCTTCTAGAGAGATAGTGCTCGAGCCTGAAACGGCGCAAGATGTAGGGTTAAAAGAGGCGCTCGCGCAGTTCGGGTTACTCTCCGAACCAAACGATCCACTGGACGACCAGAGCTTACTCGAGACGCAGCTTAGGAGGCTACCCGAACGCCTGAGCCGCCCCGCGCTCGCGCTAGCAGCGGCGCAGCTTTTGCAGTACGCCGCTGCAGCCCAGCAAGGGCAGTTGCCGCAGACCGACCGCTTTGGGGTTTACGACGTAGCCGACGCGATGATGCTTGACGCTGCGGCCCTAACTCTCGAGGTGTTTAGCTCGACGACGACGGGTGGGGGAGACTTGGGAAGGGTCAGAACCCTTTTCGACGCCCTTAACCTGACCCGTTCGGCTCCCGGCAAACGGCAGCTTAGGAGCTGGTTACAACGTCCCCTGCTTGACAAAGCGCAGATCGAGGCACGACTAGAAGCGGTTGAACTGTTCTACGCCAACCGTTCGCTGCGGACGCAGGTCAGAAAGCTCTTGTCTCAAGTTTAGGATCTGGAACGCACGGCGACCCGGCTGAGCAGCCGAAAGGCGGGGCCAAGGGACCTCAAAGCGCTCGAGAAAACGCTAGCGGTCTTGCCCGATTTGCAAGCTGCCATGATCCAGCACAAGGCGGTTTATGACTGACTGAAAGAACGGCAACCGCTGATCGGCAAACTAACCTCACTTATTGCCAACGTAGTCGTAGACGATGCGCCGGTCAAGGCGGCTCAGGGCGGGTTTATCAAAGCGGGGTACGACGCCCAGCTCGACACCTTGAGGCGGACAGCCGATGAGGTCGAAACGTGGTTCGAGGAGCTGGAACTTAAAGAGCGTAAGGCTACCGGTATCAGCAGCTTACGAGTCGGATTCAACAGTGCGCTTGGGGTCTACCTCGAAGTTGTCAAAGCCGCTCAGTCTCAGGTACCCAAAGATTATGAACATCTGCAAAGTTTCGAAGACAAGGTGCGCTTTACCCGGGCTGACTTACGCCAACGCCACGCCGAGCGGCAAGTTGCCGGGGAGAGGGCGAGAGCAAGAGCTGCTAGCTGGCCTCACCGCGCAGCTCGTGAGCCATACCGACAGCCTGAAACTGCTCAGTAAGATGCTAGCCCGCATTGACGTCTACGTAGCACTCGCTGAAGTTGCCGTGACCCATAAATATGTGAGACCACAGATCCGGTACCCCCGAACTGCTGATCGAAGGGGGGCGGCATCCGGTTGTCGAACGTCACGCCCGCTTTATGCGTAACGACCTTACGCTTAGTCCCGACCTCAGTTTGATCGTTCTGACCGGACCGAACATGTTGGGGAAGAGCACCTATTTGAGACAAACTGCGCTGATTAACATCATGGCGCAGATCGGTTTGTTCGTTCCGGTGCAGCGGGCAAGTTTGCCTATCTTCGAGCGGATCTATACGCGTATCGGGGCCAACGACGACCTCTCGGGGGGACGCAGCACCTTTTTCGTTGAGGCCGAAGAACTTGCCCACATTTTAGGTACGGCCAACGACCGATGCTTAGTACTGCTTGATGAAGTAGGACGGGGAACGAGTACTTACGACGGACTTGCGATTGCTACGGCCGCGACCGAATACTTGCACGACCACCTGAGGGCGTTGACCCTGTTTGCTACCCACTACGCCGAGCTAACCGAAGTAGCCGACACGCTCCCGCGGGCCGAGAACCGGCACGTTGCAGCTGAGGAGCAAGGGGGCGAACTGGTTTTCTACCATCAAGTTTTGCCAGGACCGGCGAGCCGCTCATATGGTATCGAGGTCGCGCAACTTGCCGGAATGCCGCCAACGGTGGTCGAGCGGGCCAAAGAGGTGTTAGGATCGTTACAAGGAGTTAAAGAGGGCGAGCGTATCTGATTTCGGTCTAGCTTTAGGTGGAACGAGTATCAGTACGCCAGACCTCTGCGTCGTCTCAGGCACCGTCATGGCGGTCATAATTGTGCTCTCGCCGTGGCTGAAAAGCGCCGTGAAACCGAGAGAAAATAGTCCGCCAAGGCGTGGCCGGCTCGACGAACCTCCCAGCCAATTATGCATGCAAGCCGTAATAAAAAATAGCGGACGCAGGTACTAGGGAAGCGTGGAACCCCCGATTATGAGATGTTGCCTGGGTGTTGTAGCAGAAAGCCTTAGCGTGCAGTAGGAAAATTCTGCACTGCAACAAAATGGTTTGTGGGGGTTATACGGATTTACGTTAACCGCTAAGTGATGACAGACTGAGGCATGCCACGAACAGCGAAACTCGAAGGACATCTCAGCAGCGCTGAGTTGCAGCAGCGATATCTGCGGTGCGGGCACCGGGCCGACCGTACGCGCTGGCACGCACTTTGGCTGGTGTCAACGGGAAAGTCAGGCAATGAGGCAGCACATCTGGTAGGCCGCACAAGCGGTTGGGTCAGCGTGCTGGTGCGGGCGTACAACGAGAGGGGCATTGAGGGTGTCGAAACCGTCAAGCGTAGAGGCCAGCAGTGGGGAGGCCATGAAGCGGCCTTACGCTGGGGCACCGAGGAAGAAACGGAACTGCGTGAAGCGCTCCTTAGACCTACCACTGAGGGTGAAGTATGGACGGCTGTAAAAGTTGCCAGCTGGCTCAGCAAACGCCGCGGTCGTAAGGTGCACCTCGTGACCGGCTGGCGGACCCTGCGACGCTTGCGTCAGTCGATGCAGCTGCCGCGCCCGGAACATCCTGGAGCGGCCAGTGCTGAGGATCAAGCCGCCTTCCAAAAAAACACTCGAGACGCTGAGGAAGTTGCGCCAAGCTGAACCCGATAGGCAGGTCTGGTTGTGCTTCCAGGACGAAGCACGCTTTGGCTTGAAACCGACCTGTAGGCGTGTCTGGGCACCTGTCGGCCAGCGTCCTACCGCACCGAGCCGCGCCAGATACCAGTGGAGCTGCGTTTTTGCTTCTGTGCATCCTGAGACGGGCACCACCCACGCTCTGATCCTGCCTGTCGCTAACACCCAAACCATGCAGCTTTATCTTGATGACTTTGCGGCTTCACTACCCATAGACGTCGTCGCCCTACTTGTTCTAGATGGCGCTTCTTGGCACCGCTCGTCCAAGCTAGCTGTGCCGAACATTCCGGCTCGTGATCCTGCCGCCTTATACCCCTGAACTCAATCCTGCCGAGCACCGCTGGCCGCTGCTGCGCGAAGTTACCGCCAACCAGGCTTTCGCTGACATTGACGCGCTCGAGTCGCGCCTTGCTGAGCGCTGCGTCTGGCTCACCGACCACCCTGATAGAGTTGCCAGCTCAACCAGCTTCCACGGCTACACGTCATTGCCCAATCCTTAACCTTCAAAGTAAACCCGTATCATTACGAGCGGTCAGCTAATCTTTGTCTAAAAGCAACCTGTCAACTATGGTCGGTTTTAGCGGGTGAACTATAGCAATTATCACACCTACTGAGCGCGAAGCTCGCAGCTATCATCTCTTGGGGGTGCGTGCTATACGAAGTCCTCCGCAGGAACGACGATCATTTTCCCAGAGCGGCTCAAACCAGCTGATACCTGCTATACGCCCCTGATTTGAACCGTACCGAGCCACTTTGCAACCGGCTCCAAGCCCTTATCCAACATCACCCTGACCCAGACCGCCTTTTCCGTGACCAGATGATGTGTTCTGTAGTCTCTAAATGCTTAGCTTCCCTCTTTTTTACGGCCTATCGGCATCAAGCTCCGTGGCGTTAGTTGCGGCTTTCGTGTGTAGAAAGGCAAACTCTGTCAGGGTCAAACAACCCGATATCATGCCGCGTCTCCCCTAGCGTTGCCAGCTCCGCCATAATTTCGCCGACGACGCTGCAAAACTTGAAGCCGTGACCGGAAAACCCAGCAGCGAGGCTGACCTGTGGGTATTCAGGGTGCGTTCCCACGATAAAGTGCTCATCGGGACTGTTGGTAAATAGACAGGTTTTAAGCGCCATCGTCGGGCCGTCGGCCTCCGGAAAATAGCGGCTTACAGCGTCGCGCAGAATCTCCTCGTCTCGAGGGTAGATACGGCGGTCTACCTCACCCGGTGCAGTGTGCTCTTCCAGGTGATGATAGCGCCCGAGCTTAAAGCCGGGAACCCCGTGTACGGGAAAGCCGTAGTAACGCCCCTCGGGAACCCGGAGGTTAAAAACCGGAAAGTGCTCGGGCGTAAATAAGTCCGGCTTAGCAGGTTGAAACCAGCCGAGTACCTGCCGCTCCGGTAGGGCGGTCTGTGTTAGCTCGGGTACCAACTGTGACGTCCACGGGCCTGCGGTAATGACGAGCGAGTGCGCCTCATAACTGCTCCTGTCGGTTTTGACCCTGACACCGTCTGCGGTAGTTTCCCACTCGAGCACCTGTTCGCGCGCGTGCACGGCTGCGCCCAGCGCCTGCGCCGCCATCACCTGTGAAACGATGCAGCGTTCCGAGAGGAGAAAGCCGCCCTCCGCTTGAAAGAGCGCAAAGGTGTCAGCAGGCAACTGGTAGCCGGGAAAGCGGCGGGTCAGTTCGGCGCTCGTTAGCACTTCGTGGGGTAAACCGTGCTCGAGACACGACTCATACGAGCCGCGGAACACGTCGTCGTCTTCTGGGGCAGCGTCTACCGAGCCGGTAATATGCAGAATTTTTTCGCCGGTAACGCTTTCAAGCTCGCGCCACAGCTCATAAGCACGGCGCAAGAGTGGTACATACGAAGGGTCTTCGTAGTAGGCCAGTCGGATAATACGGGAGTGACCGTGCGAGGAACCCTGATCGTGAGGGATATCGAAACGCTCGAGTCCCAGCACCCGCTTGCCCGCCTTGGCAAGCTGATACACCGTGGCGCTCCCCATCCCGCCGACGCCGACAACAATCGTGTCAAAGCGGGGTGGCACGGCTTACCATTTCTGCTTGCTCAGGGGCGTAGAGCTGCTTTAAGAGCGCAAATTCGTCAAACAGCGTCCACTCCCTTATAAATTTGCCCCCTTTAAGTTCTTGATGCGTAATGCCCATCAGATAGACCCGCTTACCTGTCGGCTCGCCGTAAACGCCGGGGCCATCGTGCGTGCCTACCAGCGTCCAACGTGTTGCGACGCGGTAGCCGCCCTCATGATCACTAAGAAAGCAGACGTGATCAACGTTTAGTAGCGCGTCGGGAAACGCTGCGAGCATCCCCAAGATAAAACCTTTGAGGTCGCCCCAACCGTAGAGTTGCCGGTTGGTCGAAACTTTCGCGACATAGCTTCTGACGTAGTAGGCGTCTACTTTGTTTAGGAGCCGCCAGTTCCAGATTTCGTGAAACGCCCGCCGGACGAACCCCTCTACATCACCCTCACGAACCGCCCGCACCGGCTCCGGGGTGCTTTGACCTTGAAGCCTTTCGATCTCACCTTGCGGGAGCTGCCGAGGACTGCCGAGCCCCCGCGCCACGTCTTGTGTCACCAATTTTTGCACCAGTTTGTATTCGTCAAAGCCGAGCTGACGTACCAGCGAGAGTTCGTCGCGGCAGATCCACTCTTCGACAATGCGGTTTTCTTTAACAAAACAGTGCGCGACCCCCTGACGGACGATCTTGCGCCCGGTCGGGGGGCCGTAGATGCTGTAGCCGGTATTACGCCCGACCCAGGTAATACGGTGTGAGGTATGAAAACCCACCTCGTCATCGCCTGACCAGATCACGTCGTCGGCGAAAAGCCGCGCGTCGGGAAAGGCTGAAAGCATCTTTGTCGAATCGGCGATCACCTTGTCGCGCCCGTAGGTCATACCGTCGGCCGTGTGGATCACGGCGTTGTGACGGTAATGGCTGTAGATCAGGCCGAGCCCTTTTTCTTCCCAAATCTTGTGTGTGCAGCGGACAATGTAGTCAACGATATCGACGTAATCATCGTCGAACCCCCGCATACGCTGGCGCTTTTCGGTACCGGGGTTCATCAACGTACTGATATCGGCATGTTGCGCGTCGGTAACAGGGCGTGCGCCGTTCTTCGTGGGGGACAAGGCGTTTCGGGGCGGTTCGGCTTCAGGTTGTGCTTGCTTTGACACCGGTGACTCCTTAGTTGGGGCAGCTTAAAGGTAGTTGAGGCGAAACGGCTTAGTTGGGATGTTCAGACCCGGTTAGGTCAGGGGGCGGCCCCCATCTACTGGTATGATACAACCGGTACTGAAGGTTAGCTCGGTGGCGGCGAGAACGGCGTGCGCTACGTCTTCGGCGGTTGTCAGACGTCCAAGTGGCGTCCTCTGGGCCTGAGCTTGCGACCAGGCGGCGTCAAGTTGCGCGGTGTAATGCCCTTCAGTCAATCCCGGCGCGACCGACAGCACCCTGATGTCCGGCGCGAGCGCCCGCGCCAAGGAGCGCGTCATTGAATCGAGGGCAGCTTTAGACGCGCAGTAGGCGACGTTGCTCCCTTGACCCGACGTCCCGGCAATTGACGAGATATTGACAACCACACCGCCGCCGCTTGCCTGCAGCAAACCCTTAAAGGCCCGTGTACACGCGAACGCACCCCGCCAGTTGACCCGGAATATCTGGTCTATGAGCGCGTCGTCTAAACCCCAGAGGTCGTCGTGCGGCACGAAACGGGTGACGCCCGCATTGTTGACGAGCAAATCGAGGGTTCCGTAGTGCCCGCTGAGTTGTTCTGCTAAGGCTGTAAGGATGGAGGTGTCATCAACGGCGGCTCGAGCCGCCATGTGCCCCTGGCCGGGAAGCTCTGCGAGTAGGCGGTCGGCGGCGTCTACCTGGGTATTGTAGGTGATGACGACGCGGTACCCCGCTTCGGCAAGGCGTAAGCAGATGGCTGAACCGATACCGCCTGTGGCTCCCGTGACAAGTGCGACGCGCTCCGACCTTAAGGTCATCTCAAACTGCCCCGGGCTTGGTTTTGTAGATCGGGTCTCGAGCTACCATCTTTAGATACCGGATACCGCATAACCTGGTCACGTGACGGGCTCACGCCTCCCGTAACGTTTGACGCGCAGGTCAGCTTGAGCTTGATGTCCGGCGAAACCCTCGAGTTCACAGATCTTCGCGCAGTTTTTCCCGATTTCTAGACTCGCTTCGGGCGTACACCGCTGATAGGTCACGGTTTTAAGGTACTTGCCGACCCAGAGCCCCCCGGTGTACCGCGCCGCTCTGCCGGTCGGCAAAATATGATTGGTGCCGATAGTCTTGTCGCCATAAGCGACGTTCGTCTCCGGGCCTAGAAAGAGCGAGCCGTAGTTTGTCAGATGCTCCAAAAAATAATTGGGGTCGCGCGTCAGGACTTCGACGTGTTCAGAAGCGAGCTTGTCGGCCTCTTGGGCGAGCTCTTCATCGCTGTCTACAAGGATAATTTGCCCGTAGTCGTGCCAGGCTTGTCCGGCAACGGCGGCGGTCGGGAGTGTCTCGAGCTGACGGCCTATCTCCGTTTGGATGGTGTTCGCCAAGGCTTCGCTGCTCGTCAGGAGTACCGCAGGCGAGTTCGGGCCGTGTTCGGCTTGGCCTAGAAGGTCGGTGGCGACCATTTCCGCGTCGGCGGTCTCGTCGGCGATGACCAAAATCTCGGTCGGGCCTGCCAGCAAGTCAATTCCCACACGGCCGAAAAGCTGCCGCTTCGCCTCGGCGACAAACGCGTTGCCGGGGCCGACCAAAAAGTCTACGGGGTCGATGGTCTCGGTACCCAGCGCAAGCGCCGCCATCGCCTGAACACCGCCGAGAACGTAGATTTCATCGGCCCCGGCGAGCGCCATCGTCGCTACGGTCGCGGGATAAGGTTCGCCGCCTTTAGGCGGCGTACACGCCACGACGCGCGCGACACCCGCAGCTTTCGCGGTAGCGACGCTCATGATCGCCGACGCGACCATCGGATAGCGCCCCCCAGGAACGTAGCAGCCCACCGCGTTCATCGGGATATGTTTGTGCCCCAGTGTAACGCCGGGGCGAGTTTCGACCTCGAGGTCTTGGAGCGTGGCCCGCTGCGCCTCGGCAAACGTCCGAACCTGCGCTAAAGAAAACTTGATCGCTGTCAGCTCGTCTTCTGAAACCTGGGCGATCGCCGCTTCAATGTCTCTTTGCGACAGGCGGAAGCTTTCCGGCGCGTAGTGGTCGAACTTTCGAGACAGCTCGCGCACGGCTGCGTCGCCGCGTTCTTTCACATCTTTTATGAGCGCTTTAACCTTCTCTTGCACGTCGTCGCTGATCTGCTCGAGCGCACCTGCGTCCATCCCTCTTTTAACGTACTTCACTATTGTCCTCCTCGTGAATAGGGTGCTGTAACGTCCGGCTCCCCGCCTTTGACCGCTTGCGTGACCGCCTTTGCCGCACCTGAAAGCAGCCTGAGGTCGGTCTCGACCGTGACAAACCGGTAGCCTGAGCGGATCATCTTTTTTGCATATTCCGGCGAGTTGCTGTGAAGCCCCGCCACGACGCCGTGCGCCCGCGCGACCTCGGCGATGTGCGCTAACGCTTCGACCACCGGCCCCGTCTCAAAATCCGCGCCGGGTTGACCTCCCAAGCTTTGACTCAAGTCCGCCGGGCCGACGTAAACGGCGTCCAAACCGGGCGTTTGGACGATCTCAGTGAGGTTCTCAAGACCCGCCGCCGTCTCGATCATGGCGAAGGTTAGGATTTCGTCATTGGCGTGTGCGGCGTAGTCGGTCCCGGCGTAGAGCGACGCCCGCGTCGGTCCGTAACTCCGGTAGCCGTGCGGCGGGTAGCGGCACGCCCCGACAAACGCTGACGCCTCTTCCGCACTGTTGATCATCGGACAGATGACGCCGTAGCCGCCCGCGTCGAGGAGTTTCATCATGATCCCCGGTTCGTTCCAGGGGACGCGGGCGAGCGGTACGGTGTCGGTCGTCGAAATCGCCTGAAACATCGGGACGGCGCTCTCGAAGTGACTCAGGCCGTGCTGCAGATCGACCGTAAGGCTGTCGAATCCGGCGTGCGCCATCACCTCGGCGCTGACGGACGACGGAATATGCAACCAGCCGTTGAGCACGGCGTCGCCGCGCCCGAAGATATCTTTAAGACGGTTGCGCCGCATCTAAACCCGCCAGTCCTGCAGCGCAGCAGTGACGCGCGCGGGGTGCTCGAGCGGGCTGTAGTGACCGTAGTCCCCGAGCACCCTCAGCGCCACATCAGGCAGGCGTTCCGCCATCTTTTCGTGCAGCGCGGCGGATGTTACGGCGTCTTCACGTCCGGCGGGCGACAGTGTGGGGCAGGTAATTTCGGGGATCGTCCCAAGGCAGTCTTTGCGGCGGTATATCCGACCGGCAAGTACGCTAAGCGCCTCGTCAAAACGTCCGGAGCGCGTCAGCGCTTCCCGGCAGTTCCACACTTCGAAATTCACAGGCACCGAACCTCTCGCGTTCCCGTTTAAGCTAGCGAGTTTGACGACGCGCCGGGGCGCTTGACGCACGATCTCGAGGGCGACGATCGTGCCCACCGAGTGACCTGCCAGGGCAAAGCGTTCCGGCACTGCCCCGAGCACGTCTCTAGCGACCTCGGTAACGGACGCACTGCTGGTCAGGTCGCCAAAACTCAGTTCCGCCACGTCCGTCAAAGGCTTCACTTGGTGTGTCCACAGGTGTTCTTCACAGGTGTTCTGCATAAAGGGTTCCGGGGAGCAGCACGAGCGCCTGTTTCGCCCTGCTCACCTGTCAGTGCCACCGAGCTTTTCGCGCGTCTGCTTTTCCAGCTCTTCGTAGTGCCCGGTTTGATCATTCTGCCCGAGTCGTCCGCGCCGAAGCCCTGCTCACTCGCGCGCCGAATAACCTGCGGTGCCCGGTAGGGGTCCTTCCCAGAAAAAGCCTGGTGCTCTTCCAAAATGCCCCAAATCCAGCCTTCTTCGCCGCCTTGCCCCGGTTCAAAGCCGCGCCACAGTTTAAGCGGGAGCGAGATCAAGTCCCACTCGTGGATGATGGTCTCGCCCTCTACTTTGTCCGGCGCGCTACCCCAGCAAAAGCGCCACGACCCTCTCAGCGGCGCAAACGCCTCGATATAGTTGTGGGTAGGGTACGCCGGGCCGTTGCCCGGTTTCGCCTTGACGACGCCGACCTGAAACCCGTGCGGCGCGGTGATGAGGGGGTCGTAACCGTCGTTTTCACTTGCCGTATCGCCAACCGGCGCGTGGTTCATCCGCTGATGCCCCTCTGATACGCTGCCGATAAACATCAGCGGCGTCCCGCGCGTTCTAAGCTCCTCGAAGCGGGCGATACGCCCCGCCATCGGATCTTTGTCCATCCCCTCTCCTCTCCTACTCGTGACCCGCCAACCCTACCCGGTTTTGTCGCCCCTGTAAAGCGTATCTGAGAAAAGGCTTCTTCAAGTGCCGACGTTGGCTGCTTTGTTACGGCTGTCGCAACAGTGATAACTTGTGACCAGCTCGTCCTGCAAGGAGACGCTCGAGAACGGCCTTCGTCATCCTGCTAGGCTCGTCCACCCCCCTTTAAGCGAGTCGTACCTACGCCTCTTCAAAGAACTCGGGCGGTTTCGAGCCGATAAACTTCAGCACCTTTTCCACGTCGTAACCCGCCTGCGCTGAAAAGTCCAAGATATCGATCATCACCCAGTTTTCGACCAATTTGTCGCCCTCTCTGCGCCACACGTCTATATAACGGATTTTCATCTTTTTACCCGTTGCCGGAACGCCCAGGTAGTCGCCCTCGTGCGTGACCTCTTGGTAGCCTTTGGCAGCGGCGTAACAGCCTTCGGCGATGCGGATTTCGTCCGTGGCCGACTTGTCGGGAAACGCGTGCAAAAAGGGTTTTTGGTGCTCCTCTTGAAACGCTTTCAAGCTCAGTTTATGCCCGATACCCGCCGGGCCGTACCAGTACATGTCCTCCGTTCAGTAGCGCTCCATACCCTCGACGACATGGTGATTCAGACCTTCGTCGTACATTCGGGCGACCAACGCCTTTGTTTTTTGGCTTTCATCTACGTTTGTTTGATCCACGAAATCACCTTTCAAAATCAAGTTTATACCTGATGAAATGTACAAGACTCGAAGGTCTGCCAAGTTATTCAAAGCCAAGAGAGGCTGCAGAAAAGACCAAGTACCTATTCCAAGAAAGCAGTGAGCTAGAAAGGGGCGTGACAGAGGTCAGAACAAGTATGTCGAGTACTTATCTAATGGAGGCACGCCTTGAGCAAAACTATCACGACACCTGCTGCACCCAACTATTTTTGCGTTCCACGCCCACTCTGGCGCAAGGTCAGAAAGCAACTCCCCAAGCGAAAGAAGCTGAGAGGCCGAGGGCGACCTTTTAGACCGGGCAGTATTAAACGGCATCTGGTATGTCTTGTGGACAAGATGCCAATGGAAAGCGGTTCATAAAAGTTGGTTTGGTGTGAGCGCCAGCGTGCTACACCAGCGTTTTCAACTTTGGCGACGTGTCGGCGTCTTCAAGCACCTCACGCGCTCATTGGCAAAGGTCTACGGCAAAAGGCGGCACATTAAATGGCGTTGGCAATCGGTAGACAGCAAAAGCTGTCCTGCTCCTCTTGGTGGCGAAGCAACCGGGCGTAACCCGACGGATAGAGGCAAAAGGGGCAGCAAGATTCACTTGCTTGTAGATGCGCGCGGCGCACCGCTAGCGGTTTACGTTTCTGGCGCGAACCGACATGACAAGTGGGGAGCTGCCGAACTCATCGTTGGCATCGTAGTAGAGCGCCCAAGGAGTAAGCAGCATCTTTGTGCCGACCGAGGTTACGACTATCCCGATGTGCGTGAGGTGGTCGCCGACCAGCACTACGTTGCCCATATCAAACACCGGCGTCGTCGAGGCGAACCTGTTTTAGAGGTATGTCCTGCACCGGGAGAGAAAAGCTATCCGGCAAGAAGGTGGGTCGTCGAAAAAACCTTGGGCTGGCTCTGTAAAAGGCGTAGCATCCGCCTTAGAGGGTGCAAAAAACCGCAGAACTGGTTGGCGTTTATTCACCTCGCCGCTGCCCACATCCTGCTCAATATGGCTCTTTTAGGATGGGTACTTAAGGTTTAGACCACACTTGAAAGAAAAACCAGTCTGAAGTAGCATAACGGGGTAACGCTTTTCAAGATTCTTTGGTTGCTACTTTCCACGCTGTAAGGGTCGGGTGAACCGTTATCTAATCTTCTAAAGGAGATGCTGTATGAAACGAACGCTCACCGTCATCGTTGGCCTTTTTCTGTTTGCCAGTCCCGTTTGGGCAGCGTGCAGTTTCCAAAACGACGTCCCCGTCACCTCTTTGTCGGCCGGGTTCGAAGCCTGGAAGGTCGTAACCGACAAAATGGCCGAATGCGGCAACTTCAAGGCCGAGCTCGACCAGGAGTTTAGAGAAAAACAACTGGCGGCGATGGCAGCGAATCCGTCGCAGTACACCATCGGCGGCGTGGCCAACTCGACCATTATTCCGCTTCTGAGTGACGGCCTGATCCGGCCCTTGGACAGTCTGGTCGAACAGTACGGACAAGACCTAGACCCTCGGCAACTGATCGAAATCGACGGTAACATCATGGCGATAGCGATGATGATCAACGCGCAGCACCTGATGTACCGCAGCGACATCTTTGAAGAGTTGGGCCTCGAGGTACCGACCACCTACGCCGAGGTGCTGACAGCGGCGCAGGCCATCAAAGACGCGGGCGTCGTTGATTATCCGCTCGGCGGCACGTTCGCCGCCGGGTTCAACCTGGGTGAAGAGTTTATCAATATGTACCTGGGCATGGGCGGCGAATTTTTCGACGCCGACAACAAGCCGACGATCAACAACGAGCAGGGCGTCGCCGCCCTCGAGATGCTCAAAGCTTTGAGCGAATATATGGACCCCGAATACCTCGCCGCCGATTCGACGGTCGTGCAGCAGCAGTTCCAGCAGGGCAAAATCGCGATGGCGAACCTTTGGGCCTCGCGCGCCGGGGCGATGGACAACCCCGAAGAGTCGCAGGTCGTCGGCAAGATCGAGTTTGCCGCTGCTCCCGCCGCCGCCAAGGGTGGGCCCCCTGCCACGACGCTCTGGTGGGACGGCATGACAATCGCACAAAACGTTTCGGACAAAGAAGCTGAGGCCGCCTTTAAGCTCATGATGGAAGGGATCAGCTACGACAACCTGTCAGCTCATCCGGACGTCTCGATCTGGCTGTCAAAGCAGCCTATCGAGTCGCGCATCGGGGCGGGCGCGACTGCCTCGGCTGAAGGGGGCGCGCCGTCTTACCCGGCGTCGAACGCCGTCGGGCTGATGCACACCGCTGCGGGTGACAATATCGCCGACTTTTTAACAGGCAAAGAGTCCGCCGAAAAAACCCTGAGCGACATCGAAGCGAATTATACGACCGCCGCACGCGAAGCCGGACTTATCAACTAGGCTGCTACCGCTCTGGGCGTCACTACAATCTGGGTGGCGCTCGAGAGGTTCATTTTATCTTTTTGCTACTTGTAACGTGACCGGCTGCTAAAGCGAGCGCCCAGGGTACGAAAGGTTTGCTATGAAAACCAGACCCTTTTTGATGTTCGTCATGCCCTCGCTCGTCATCATGGTCGTGTTTATCGCCGGGCCGCTCGCCAGCGTTTTCGTGCAAAGCTTTCAGCAAACTCGGAACGTTTTTGAAACTGTCGAACGCGAGGCGTGTACTCCTTTTGGCTGTACCACGGAGACGGCGACGCAGCCCGTCGTAGATGAAAACGGGCGCGCCCTGCGGGAGACGCACTGGGTCGGCTGGACGAACTACCGCAACATCCTCAACTGGGGACGGCTAAAAGCTGCTTTTGCCGACGGCCGGGGCCTCGCCGGAGTGACCAACATCGCCTTCTGGAGTGCGCTCCGCTTTACCCTGATGTTTACCCTTATCACCCTTCCCCTCGTGATCGGTGTGGGCCTAATCTTAGCGTTTACAGTCAATTCGCTGATGGCGAGTGTGCGTGGCCCGATTATCTTTGTCACGCTGCTGCCTTTTATCATCACGCCGGTGATCGGGGCGCTCTCGATTCGCTGGCTTTTTATCGGGGACGGTATCGTAACCGCGCAGCTCGAACAGCTGACCGGCGCGAACATTTCGATGTTCGCACAAGGTTGGACCATCGAACTGCTGATGTATTTTTACCGCGTCTGGCACGTCTCGCCCTTTGCTTTTATTATTTTTTATGCGGCGCTGCAAGGTGTCCAGCACGAACAGATCGAAGCTGCCCGGATCGACGGCGCGACCCGGTGGCAGGTCATCCGGAGCGTGATCTTGCCGTATCTGGGGCCGCTTATCGTATTCGTCGCACTGATCCACCTGATGGACACCTACCGGGTGTTCGACGAAATCATCGGATTTAGAGCCGAGGCGTTTCGCATCTCGCTGCAGTGGCTCACCTTCGACTTTTTAACCCCCGACGACGCGGGCAACCGTTCGGTCGGGCGCGCCTCGGCTTCAGCGGTGCTGACGATGTTCGGCATCGTGATGTTACTTATCGCCCCACTACGGAACACCTGGAAAGAACAGCGGAGGTAGTCGCGTGGAAGGTAAACTGTTTCGGCTTCCCCTCAGCTTACGCCTGCTAACCTGGGTGACGATTGGTGTCTGGCTCGTCGTGGCGCTGTTCCCTTTGTTATGGCTGCTCATCATGTCGTTCAAGCTGCCGCTCGACGCCTTCGACGCCGACTTCTGGAACGTCGTTTTCGGTCCGATTACCAGAGAGCGTGTCGGGGGCGTGTCGCTTCTCAGCGCCCTGCTCGCCGCCGCGCTCACCTACCTTTTTCTAAGTATCTTCGCCGCTCGGGACGGCTGGTTAGAACGTTTCGGTTTAGCCGAAGCGAACACCAAATCCCTCGTCATCGTCGGTTTTTACCTGGTGTTTTTACTTGCAGCGGCGGTAAGTTTCGTGTTCGTCTTGCCGCTCGCCTCGAGGGTTCTCAACGGGGCCTTGAGCAGCGTCCCGTTTCTAAGTACCCTAGCAAAACCTCTGTTCGGGCTTACCACGCAAAACTATCAGGCCGTTTGGGTGCAGAACGGCTTCTACAAACAGTTTCTCAACACCCTTTACGTCACCGTCGGGGTCGTGACGCTCTCGCTGACGATCGGGACGCTCGCCGCTTACGGTCTGGCACGCACCCGTACCCCTTGGGCCTTTTGGATTCTGATTGCAGCGCTTATCTTTCGTGCGCTCCCTCATTCGACGCTGGTCACGGGCTACCTGCCGCTTTTTATCGACTGGGGACTCTACGGCAAACGTATCGCTGTCGTGGTCGTCCTCGTCGCCATCAATCAGCCCTTTACCATCTGGATGCTGCGTTCGTTTTTTATGAATATCCCGGCAGCGCTCGACGAAGCCGCCTTAGTTGACGGCTGCAACCATCTACAGGCGTTTTGGAACGTTATTATGCCCGTGATGTGGCCCGGCGTGATTACGACCGGTCTTTTCTCGTTTATGCTCGCCTACAACGACTACCTCGTGTCGGCGCTCTTGCTCGACGGTGAAACCCGGACGATGGTACCGGCAATCTTGGCTTATTTCAACCGCGAGACGACCCTGACCGATCAGCTCGAGGCCATCGCCGCCGCCGCCAGCATCACCTTCCCCCTCTTTTTGCTCGTGCTCTTTTTTCAAAAACAGATCGTTTCGGGGCTGACGCAAGGTGCGGTCAAGGGCTAGAACATACCCACTAAGTCCAAGCCGGTTTGAGAGAGGTACCGTCTGTGAACATTCATCAGCAGAACAAAGCGCTCGTCGCCAAACTCCGCGCCGCGCTCTACGACCTCGAGATCGACGCGTTAGAGGCGCAACTTGGCGAGGTCTTCGCCGCAGACGCCGAGATTCAGCTCGCGTTTCCATTTGAAGACGTGGGCGGAACCGAAGCTTTGTTCGATATCTACAGGTCACTTGTCCACGCCGTCCCGGATTTGGAGCGGCGTGACACCATCGTGATTGCAGGGACGGGGGCCGAAGGCGACCTGGAGGGGAACTGGGTCGGGTGCGCCGGTTTTTACACCGGGGTTTTTACGCGCCCCTGGCTGAGTATTCCGCCCACGCAGCACCCGGTCACCCTACGCTTTCACGAGTTTTACCGTATTGTTGAAGGGAAAATCGTCGAGTTGCAGGCACTGTGGGATGTTCCCGCCGTGATGATGCAAGCTTCGGCCTGGCCCCTCGCGCCGGGTCTCGGCGTCGAGTGGCTCGTTCCCGGCCCGGCGACCCAAGACGGAATCGTCACCGAAGCGTATGACGCTCAAAGGGCGGACTCGAGCCGTCAACTCGTTGCTGATATGCTGAGCGGTTTGGAAAAACACCGAGAACAAGGTGCTAAAGCCATGCAGCTAGAAAGCTACTGGCACCCCAAAATGACCTGGTACGGCCCCGCCGGTATCGGCACCAACCGTCTCGTCAGCGGCTTCCGTAACCAGCATCAGATACCCTTTCTCAAAGCCTTCCCCGACCGGGTTTCACCGCCGGGTGGGGGTGTTCTTTTTGGAGACGGCAACTACGTCGGGTTTACCGGCTGGCCCGGCATGAAGATGACGCTTTCCGGTGATGGCTGGTTAGGTACCGCGCCCGCGCAGCAGCCGCTCACCATGCGTAGTCTCGACTTCTGGCGCTGTGAGGCGGGACTTATCCGCGAGAACTGGGTTCTTGTAGATATTCTAGATGTCTATCATCAACTCGGCGTTGACGTTTTTTCACGGATGCGCGAACTCACGCACGCGCGGCAGCCGGAGTAGCGTGCTCCGTTACAGGTCTGGCGTAGAATCGGTTGGTGCCGACGTCTTACCTTTGTGAGCATCTTGGTACGCATCCTTCGCCTGTCCCTTAGAGACAACCCAAAACGACGAGAACGCGTCCGTCCCCTGCTAGAGTGACCGGGCTCGAGCAGCACCTCAACCCGCAATTTTGATTAGCTCACGCCGCTGCGCCTGTCTGCTGGGCTTTACTGTTCTGTGCGTGAACATTAACGGCATTTCCACACCCTCCGCCTGCTTGCTGTGCTCCCGCTTCTTCTGCGCCAACGCAACTAAAAGCGCTGATAAAAGAAAGTTCACATTTCGCAGTAGTCAAAGTCTTCTTGCTTTCAGAGTTTCCCTGTCGGACGCTATTTGGGCTGATAACTAGACGTGCAAAAGTTTCAGCTAGTTAGAGCTAACGATACTCGGCTCTCAGAAACCACATCATCCCTTCATATACTCCCTACGTCCTCTCTTTAAAGTAGAGGCGCACATCCGGCTTACACATCACTCAGGTTGAGCGTTTCAGTCTGGAGGCCGTGTTCCCGATACGACATTATGAAACGCTGGGGGAAAGATGAAACGTGTAGCACAGGTTTTTTTAATTCGTCCCTGCCGCTCGCATAACTGGAGCGGTTCCAACCGCGACGCGCTGCTTCGGGAGCGACCGATGTTTGACGCTATTACTGCGCACGTCAGCGCGGCGCGAAGACCCGGTGCCGCGCTACTCGCTCTCCTTTTACTTGCCGCCTGCAGCACATCCGTCCCGACCGCTGACGTTACCTTTGAGCCTCTGGACGCTCGGTCTACGACCACGCTCGAGCCCACCACCCGCATCTCTGTCAAAAGCCTGACGCTGCTGGACGCCGACACTGGCAAGCCTGTTTTTGGTTACGACCCTATTCCCGAAGACGCTGTGCTCGACCTAAGCGCGTTACCTGCAAACATCAGCGTCCGAGCAAATACCAAACCGTCACGCGTTGGCAGCGTGCGGTTTCGCCTGGACGGGCGTCTCCTCCGCACCGAGAACTACCCGCCTTACGCTGTAGCAGGCGACGCGGGTGGTAGACGCTACTATCCCTGGAGGTTGCCCGGCGTAGGCGAGCATACGCTCGAGGTCACGCCCTATACGGCCCCTCGACGAGCAGGTTCTGCCGGAACGCCCCTTTCGCGCTCCTTTACGCTTGTTGAAAACCCCGAGAACAGCGGGCCGTCAAAAAAGCTCATCGCCTTTAGCAGCGACGCGGGGAACTACTTCCGCTTGCTCACCCCCGGGGAGCTTAAAACTCAGTTGGCAGGTAGCGCCGCCGCCCCGCCCGTGGACGGCGTCACCTTAGACGTGAGCGTCGGGCCTCAGCTGTTCTCCAAAGAACCCTATCCCGACTCGGACTTCGCGCAAGACCGCGCAGACCTGGCGGGTATCAATTACGGGAACCTGAGCGACAACTTTCTCCGCGTGCAGTCTAGCCCCAGCGACGAAACCTGGAGCTGGCTCAGTGACAGCGACTGGGCTGCCACCGAGAGAAACGTCCGCAACGTCGCCAGAACCGCCGCCGTAGGCGGTTTCGCAGGCATCTTATTCGATCCCGAACCTTACGATACCAACCCTTGGGCCTACAGCGGGGCGCGCTACCCGAACCGGTCGTTCGCTGAAGTTGAAGCGGTGGTGCGCGAACGCGGCGGGAGCTTTATGCAGGCGATTCAAGCAGAACTGCCGAACGCCAAGGTGCTCTCACTGTTTCTGATGGCGATTGTGCGCGCACAAACTGAAGATGGGGAGCTGGAAACTACTCAGTACGCCCTTTTGCGAGCCTTTTTGGAAGGTTGGCTCGACGTGGCCGAGGACAGCGTGACCCTGATCGACGGCAACGAAGGGTCTTACTACTACACGGCGACGGAGCAGTTTGAGAACGGCGCAGCGTATATCCGCGGCGCGGATAGCCTTATCTCCCCGGAAAACCGCAGCGCGTATAACGCACAGGTCGAGGTGGCCCAGGCAGTCTACGTTGACGGTCTGCTGAACCTGTGGAACGCGCCGGAGTTTTTCGGGTTTTATCTAAAAGACGACGAGGAACGCCGGAAGCTTTTGGAGCACCACACCTATCACGGCCTGAAAACTAGCGACGCGTACGTCTGGGTCTACAGCGAGAACGTGCGGTGGTGGCAGGGCGACGTTCCTGACGGGCTACGCGGCGCGCTCGAGCGAGCCCAGAGCAAAGTTTCAGCGGACGCGCCGCTGGGCTTCGGCGTGGCGTTTGTTGACGAGGCCGTCGCCGCGTTTGACCAACGCCAATCCATCGAGGGTACGCTGCTCGACAGAGCGGGAGACCCCATCGCCGGAGCTTACCTGAAGTCGGGACCGCCCGTCGGCCCGAACCGTGACGTAGACGCGGCGTGCCGTTTCTCGGACGGCGACGGCTACTACACCTGCACCTTTCCGTCAGGCTGGTCCGGCACCCTCACCCCGAGCCGGGAAGGGTACACCTTCAGCCCGCCGAGCCGAAGTTTCGAGAATGTCACCGTGTACGCGCCCGACCAGGACTTTACCGGCTTGGCGAGCGACGAGGTGGGCGGCGGCTTAGGCCGTTTCAAAGGCGATGTTGGCGAACTCCGCGAGGTTCTGCGTACTCAGCGCGGCACTCAGACTATCCCCTAAACGCTCCAACACCTCGAGGGCGCGAGTTTGCTTTAAGGGCTCACGCCGGTCGTAAGCATAGAGTAATAGGTTAGTGTCAAGAAGATAGCGGGGCATCAGCCGCGGTTCAGCCAACGATCCTCACGTTCGTTGTAAAGCTCATCCCGGTCGAACTGCGCTACGTGATGTATAGCGCCGCGCTGGCACCGCATTTTGAGAGGTTGCCCAAACGCTGGAGAGTTTTGCTGGCCTACCCGATGACCGACCAGGCGTTTGCACTCGGCATCGTCCGTTTTCAGCAGAATCCGGGCGACCCGTTGAAACACTGGCACTACCTGGGCGACGCCCTCACGCTCTGGCCTGCCTGGATTTTGAGTAGCGCTGTCGGTATCTTTGTAGGCGCGCAGATTCCCGCGCGGTGGGGGCTTACGTTCGCCGTCCCACTGGCCTTTTTGGCCGTCGTCTTTCCGTCTATCAGCGACAAAGCAACCGCGCTAGCCGCCGCGGTCGCGGGCGTCGTGGCCGTCGTCGCCTACGGGCTACCCTACAACCTCAACCTCATGCTCGCAGCGTTCTGCGGCATTGCGACAGGTCTTTACGCCGAGGCCGTGCATAAGTCGGGTGCTAAAACGTGAACTGGACGCTCTGGATGACCATCTTGGGCATGGGCGTCATTACCTTTTCGCTGCGGCTCTCCATCATTGCCCTGCAAAATCGGTTGAGCTTGTCGCCGCTGATTACCAGGGCGCTGCGCTTTGTTCCTGCAGCGGTGCTCACCGCGCTCGTTATCCCAGCCCTGTTCTATACAGACGGCGCGTTCTCGCCCGGTTCCCTTAAAGTACCCGCCGGACTGATTGCCGCGCCAGTTGCGTGGCGAACCCGAAACATTTTGCTGACTATCGCCGCAGGTATGGGCAGTTTATGGCTGCTCAGGTGGCTTTTTTGAGCATACTGCTTAGGAGCACGCAATGACCGATAAAGACACGCTGCAGTACGAGTTTCGTCAAGTCGAGACCGAGACCAACCAGGCCAATAAAGCGCTTGTTCTGGCCTTTCAAGCTGAATTTGAGCGTGCGCCCATCCAAGGTGTGGAAAAGACTATTGCTTCTTACTCGAGCCGGGATTACGTCTGGCACGGTGTCTATCCGTTTGAGACGCAGCACGGCGCTGCGGCGCTCGCCGAAACCTTTTGGAAACCGCTGCTTCACGCCTGGGAACACCTGCAGCGTCGGCAAGATATTTTTATTGCCGGTGCGTCGGTATTTGGCGGCACCTGGGTCACGAGCATGGGTCACTTTTGTGGGCTGTTTGTACGCGACTGGCTGGGTATCCCGGCGACAGGCAAAATGAGCTTTTTGCGCTACTGCGAATTTCACCGTATCGAAGGGGGTGAGATCATAGAAACCTACTTTCACACCGACTTGATCGGCGTTATGAAACAGGCCGGGGTCAACCCGCTACCGCCCCAGACCGGTGCAGAATTCTTAGTTCCCGGCCCTAGAACACAGGACGGTGTGGTGTCAGGCCCACAAGACGAAACCGAGTCCGCCAAAACCCTCAAGCTTATTCAGCAGATGGCCAAAGACTTAGGCGACCATCCAGAGGTAGATATGAGCCGGGCCAAACTTGCTGAAACGTGGCATGAAAACATGATCTGGTACGGGCCCAGCGGAATTGGTTCGACGCTGAGCATCGAAGGATTTAAGAGGCAGCACCAGACACCTTTTAGAAAAGCTCTTTACGCGACTCGAGTTTTTAACGGTCACAAGTCGCGCTTTACTGAGGGCCGGTACGGGGGCTGGGTAGGCTGGCCCAGCCTCAGTATGCGCGTCAATAGGGGCGGCTTTTTAGGATTACCGGCGACCCATACTGATATTGATATGCGCGTCGTGGACATGTACCGGCGCGAGGGAGATAAGATTGCCGAGAACTGGGTTTTTATCGATCTACCCTACCTCCTTAAACAGCAAGACCTAGATATCTTTGTGCGGATGCGTGAGCTCGCTGCCACCTAGATTGACAAATGCCGGAGAGTATGTCGGCACGGATTTACCGTTTCTTCTAGGGCGTTATATCGATTTTGGCAAGGCACTTGGTGATAAGACTCTGGTACCGGCTAAACAATCCAGCCTCTGAACCGTCACTACTCTTTGGCGGCTTGGTAGGTGACAAGGCGGCGCTGGTGAGGCTGGTCAACCCCATCAGCCGCCCTGATACGCCGCCGACTCTACTATTACATTGTCAGCGAAGAGTTGACCCATAGCAACACAGTGTCTAAAGTAAGCGAATGAAAAAGCGCTATGGAATCAAGCTGAGTAAAATACAAAGGCAAGAGCTCGAACGGCTAACAAAAGCGGGAGCGTGCCGGGTGAGGGTGTACAAACGGGCTAGGGCACTGTTACTGGCGGATGCCGGGGTAAGTGACGCCGAGATTCTCAAGCAAGCAGATATCAGTTTGGCAACGCTCAAGAGGATCCGCAAACGTTTTTGCGAAAGCCAGAGTAACGTCCAAGAGGTAGTAGCGGACAAGCCCAAACCAGGACGCCCAAGTCGCTTTAGTGGTGAACAGCGAGCGAAGATTACCGCTTTAGCATGTAGTGAGGCTCCTGAAGGCAGAAGCAGATGGACACTGAGACTGTTAGCGGATAAAGCTGTCGAGCTGGGCTTGGTTGAGACTGTTTCGCATGAGGGGGTCAGCGAGATACTGAAAAAAACGAGCTCAAACCCCACCTAAAGCGGTGTTGGTGTTTGGGCAAGCTCACCTCTGCGTTCATTTGGCAAATGGAGCGGGTGCTTGATACTTACGCTCAGCCTTATGACCCCGACTATCCGGTACTTTGTTTTGATGAACGACCTTGTTATCTGATTGAACAGACCTTACAACCTGTAGCGATGAAAGCAGGCCAGGTCAAACGCGAGGACTACCATTATAAAGTCACGGCAAGTTGTTCAGTGCTCTTAGCGGTCGAGCCGCTTACCGGCAGGCGTTGGACTAGGCTCTATGACCACCGCCGACGGCAGGAATACACCGACTTTATGCAGTACTTAACGCAACAGTTCCCTCAAGCGCAGAAAATCAGGCTGGTGCAGGATAATCTCAACACCCATAACCCAGGCTCGTTTTATGCTGCTCTAGCACCGCAAGCTGCCTTCGAACTTGCCCAGCAGTTTGAGATGATTCATACCCCTAAGCACGCTTCTTGGCTTAACATGGCTGAACTTGAATTCTCCGCTTTAAGCAAACAGTGCCTAGACCGGCGCATTGCTCAACGTGACCGCCTTGAAACTGAACTTAACGCTTGGCAAACAGAGCGCAATCAAGCCCAAGTTAAGCTCAACTGGCAATTCTCCAAAGAAGCGGCTAGACACACCTTCAAACGTGCCTATACAGAGGTGAAGGTGTCAGTACCTCGCTGACAGTGTACTATAGTGGTTTTCGTAGTTACTGAGCTAGCTTCTCGCAGCTATCATCTCTTAGGGGTGCGTGCTAGACTGCGCTTTATCCTCATAGACTGGCTCAAACCAAATGATACCTGCTATAATTTATGGTGATGAGGATGAAGTCGCACCTTTCTTAAACGTACAGCTTCTCGAGACGGCTTTGCGAGAAGCTAGCGCGGACGTCACGCTGGTTCGGGCCAAGGGGGAAGGTCATGGCTTCTCCGAGCTCTGGCACCAGCGAACTGACCTACGCCGCCCGGCCTTCTTCAAAAAGCACTTGCAAAGGTAAACGTGCTCAGTTAAGGGCACGAAGAGGTAAAGGTATAGCACTTAAGCAGTTAGAAGCTACCGTAGTCACCTCAAAATGTGCGTGCTAGACGGCTTAGTCGAAATCGAGAGCGTCCGTTCCCAGATGATACCTGCGATAAGATTCCCCGTAAATTAGTAAGCCAGAAGTGGACCCCTAAAACGAGACAGACCCCTTAGTTGAAAGCGCTAAGCTTTCAGAAAGGGGAAGAAATGAAAAAGCAGAGGCGAAACCACTCAGCAGCGTTCAAGGCAAAGGTGGCATTAGAAGCGGCTAAAGAGGAAAAGACGTTGGCTGAGCTGTCCCAGCAGTTTGGTGTCCACGTACAGCAAATCTCAGCGTGGAAACGGCAACTGCTAGCTCAAGTCAGTGAGGTCTTTGAGAGTGGTACTGACAAGCAGTGTGACTTCGAGTCTGAGGTCAAAGACCTCCACGCCAAGATCGGTGAACTTACGATGGAGCGCGATTTTTTGTCCGGCAAGCTCAGGCGCTAAGCAGGTCTGAGCGCCAAGCGATGATCGACAAGGAAATGCCATTACCGGTTGTAAGGCAATGCCGACTACTGGGTGTAGGCCGCGCGTCGGTGTACCGCCGGAGGGCAGCAGTCTCGGAAGAAGAACTGACGGTCATGCGCCACATAGACGAGATCCATCTAGCACGGCCCTTCCTAGGAAGTCGCCGGATCGAAGGTGAACTCAAAGACCGTGGTTTCACCGTTAATCGCAAACGTGTTCAGCGCTTGATGCGGGTCATGGGTATTGCGGCCATCTATCCCCAACCAAGAACCTCGAAAGCAGCCAAGGGACACAAGATCTACCCCTGGGCTTGGTTTAGAACCTTGGACAGCCGAAGTATACCGTTACGCGGCTAGGCTCACCTCCTGATTCTCTTTTTGCTGCCGAGACATCTCAAAGGTGTCGGGTGTCTCGTAATTGAGCGAGCTGTGCAAGCGCTCGCGGTTGTAATAGACCTCGGTGTATTCGAACACCGCAACGCGGGCTTCGTCACGAGTGGCGAAGCGCCCTGCCGGATAGACGAGTTCGCGTTTCAAGGTAGACCAAAAGCTTTCCATCACCGCATTGTCGAAACACGCGCCTTTACCCGTGAAGCTCGGCAGCATCTTGCAAGCGGCGAGTTCACGCTGGTAGGTGTAGGAGGTGTATTGGCTATCCCTATCGCCGTGATGGGTCAAGCCGGGCGGGGGTTTGCGCCGCGTTGTGGCTGCCCTAAGTGCTTGTAACACCAAGTCCGTTTTCATATGCTCGGCCATTGCGTAACCGATAATGCGCTTCGAGAAGCCGTCCATGACGCCCGCCAGGTAGAGCCAGCCCTCGGCGGTTGGCAGGTAGGTGATATCTACGTGCCAGATTTGATTGATCGCGGTCGGGCGCGGCCGTTTTAGCAGCAGGTTCTTGGTCTCGAGGTCACAGCGCTCACGCTTGGAACGGTATCTCTTAGCACTTACGGCGTAGAACCCCTCGCGTCTCATGAGGCGCTTAACTCATCCCAAAGAACAGGCGATCTGCTGCTGCCTAAGTTCGGCATGGATTCGAGGGCTACCGTAACGCCTCTTGTTTTTCTCGAACACCGCTTTTATCTTCTCCAATAGCTCGGCATTCTTCTGCTCGCGTTTGCTCGGCTCCCGCTGCTGACGCTCGCGCCAGTGGTAGTAACTGCTCCTAGCCACGCCCAAGACCTCGCACAACGCCGAGACGGAGAATTCGCCCTGGTGCGCTTCGATGAAGGCACACTTTAAGTCGCGTGTTTCGCAAAGTACACCGCGGCCTTTTTTACGATCGCTAGCTCCGTTTCCAGACGCTTCACCTCCGCCTGTAAACGTCGCAACTCGGCTTCGTCAGTGCTCGGCTGCGCTCGTCTGTGACCTACTACAAGCCGCCCCTCGCGGTACTGCCGCCGCCACTTATGAATATTCGACTCGGCAATGCCCAAGCTCCGCGCCGCTTCGACGATCCCGTAGCCTTTCTTTACCAGTTCAACCGCATCGATCTTAAACTCTACCGGGTACTGCCGAACAACCCTTTTGCCCTTACCTTCTGCCATCGTCTTCCTCCTTAACAAAGTCTAGGTCCTACTAAGTACCCTCAAATGAAGACTGAGGCTTAGACGGCGGTTGCTCCAAGCAGCTCGAGTGCTTGGGTAACAGCTTTGCGGAGGTCTCTGAGGGCATCGTAGCAACGCCTTGGGAGGAGCCAAGCCTTGAGCCGTTTCCAAAGACATTCGATGAGATTGAAGTGTGGGCAATAAGGCGGCAGAAAGCGTAGATAGAGTCCCTGAGCTTCCCAAGCAGCACGTTTGGATTGAACCATTTTAGCGCGGTGAAAAGTAGCGTTATCCAGAACCACAACACTCAAGCTGTCAGGCGAACAGCTATCAGCGAGGTGTTCTAAGAAGGCTAGGACATTGGCACTTCTGACCGATGTTTCTAAAGCTTCGTAGTGAAGCGTTTGCCTTGCTCCATAAACTTCGAGCGCACCGATAAGGTTAAGTCGTCCGTGACTGCGAACTAGGCCCAACGGGCCGGGCTTTGCCCGTTCTATCTCCAGCGTGTCGGAACTGCTAATGTGGTGTGACCAGATTTTGCCCAGGTGTACGTTGTGCCCAGCGCCAGACTAAAGCCTACTTCGTCTAGATAATAAAGCTTCAGCCTTTTTTCTGCCGCCCCCTTTTAAGCGTGTCTAAACCCGCTCGGTGCTGCTGTTCAAGCTCAGGGTCTACCGTTTTACAGGGCACGTAGCGCGTCCTTTTCCAGACATAGCCCAAGCGGTTGAGGTGCTGGCGTATCGCTTCAGCTGTGACCTTTATGTTGAATTTCCCAGCTATCTCAGCGGCAAGCTGCGAGGCTGTCCAGCTCCGTTCTTCAGCAAGGTATAGGGCCAGTTGGGTTCTTATTTCGTCCGTAATCAAAGGAGCTTGTCCCGGCGCTGTGCCGTCGCCCAGACCTGCCACGCCTTGCTGTTGCCACCTTTTCAGATCGCGCCTGATACTTTCTTCGCCTCGGCCCAAGTAAGCAGCTAGCTTCGGCACACGCCAGCCTTGGTTCGATAACCGTAGAACACTGGCTCGCAGACGCACCTTGGGCTTGAAGTGGGGGCTTTCTCTATCTCTAGCAGCTTTCTGTCTTCTTGCTCGCTCAGCTCAACATAGAGGGGTTGCATCCCTCAAGTATAGCTTGGGGATACTTAGCTTTGTCCAAGGAGATGAACCAAGCCCACTTAGCCTTCACCTAGCCAAGGAGAGCAAGTGAGATATGCCTTTATCAAACAGGAGCAATCTAACTACGCCGTGGGGCTGCTCTGCCAGGTGATGTAGGTCTCTAGAAGCGGGTTCTATGCGTGGCGGAGAAGGCCAAAAAGTGAGCAGTCGAAGCGAGACGAAGTGCTGACAGAAAGGATGCAGGCGATTCACGCCCCGAGCCGTAGTAATTACGGCGCTCCTCGGGTTCACCTAGAACGGGCAACCTTCGGCCGGCCCGTTGGGCCTAGTTCGCCGAGCTATGTGACCAGGGAGTCGGTTGCGGCAAGAAGCGTATCGCACGGTTGATGCGGCTAGCAGGGCTGAGGGGAAGGTGCAAGGGGGAGAGTAAGCAGAAACGAAGTAGAACTGACCTGCCTACAGCGAACAATCTCCTGGGGGGTAAATTCAGTGCGGCAAAGCCTAACGAGGTATGGATGTCTTATATAGCATCTAACGGTTTAGAGGCTACAAAAAGCGTCATTTACCTTGTCATGGAAAGCACGGTCTAGGTCAGGATGATGTTTAATAAGGGCTTTAATCTGGTTCCATAGCGGCTCGATGAGGTTGAGGTCAGGAGAATAAGGCGGTAGGGCGAGTAGACGGCAACCGAGCGGCTCGAGTAACTTTTGCAGGGTTGCTTGACGGTGAAATGAGGCGTTATCAAGAATAACGACCTGCCCAGCTTTTAACGTAGGGATGAGCACCTGCTCAAACCAGGTCTCGACTACCGTGCCGTCGCAGTAACCGGTGAAGGTCATCGGTGCCAAGACCTTACCCTGACACCAGGCGGCAATCATCGAGACGCGCTGGGTAAAATGTCCCAGCTTCTCAGCACTGCAGCGTGTACTGAGGCTCCAGCCGTAGCTATAGTCGAGCGTGTTCTCAACGCCAGCTTCATCGATATACACGCACTTCTCCGGGTCTAGTGTGCTTAGCTCCTGCTCGAAGGCTTGCCGTGCTGCTGGTGAGCGCTCCCGGTAGAGATAGCTCTTCTTTTACGCGTATAGCCAAGTCGCTTAAGTGCTCTAGAAAACGCCATCGTACTCAGCCTTGCGCCTTGCTCTTGTTGCCACGCTGCCGCCATCTCTGTAAGTGCGCGGTGCTGCTGCGCTGCGGTAAAAGCCCGCACCTCTGCGGTGTTGCCTAGTACCGCAGGACGCCCGCGATAGTAGTCTGTGTTTGCCGTTACCTTGCCTGTTTCTGCTCGCAGTTTAAGCCAATCGTCTACCGTGCTCCGGCTGATCTTGAACTGCCGATGTACCTCCGTCTTGCTCAGCCCTTCATCCAAAGCCGCTAACACGCCTAAGCGTAAGTCTCTACTGTAAGGCGCTCCCATGCCTTCATTGTAGCTTCTTGGCTGTTAGATGCTATATCACCTACTTGCGGACTCAAGAAGGCTAGCTCTATTTGGCGGGGGTACTCGACGCCTTCATGAGACAGGTAGTCGGTTGGGCGACGACCGAAGAAAGTCCCCGTTGGAATTGGAAGGGGTTGAACGGACATAACAGTCTAACTCAAGCGGCTAGCCTTTCCAAGCTCTGAGCCTCGAAATCGTTGGGACATTGATAGCTGAGACTGCTGTGGAGCCGCCAGCTGTTGTAGTACATCAGGATGAAATCACAAATGGCGGTCCGAGCCTGCTCCCGGGTAGCGAAGGTTGTTTGGTAAACCAGCTCTTTTTTGAGGGTTGCGAAGAAGCTCTCGATAGATATAGGCGTTATCCAGGCACGCACCCGTACCGGTGAAGCTCGCTCTCATACCTGCAGCCGTCAACGCCCGGGTGTAGGCGGTGGACGTATATTGACTGCCCTTGTCTTGGGCAAAACGGCACCTTCCGGGCCTGCCCGCTATCACTATGGTGGATCAAACCCCGACACGGCGCCCTGTTCTGGCCATACGTAGTGCCTAAATAACGAGATCAGTTTTCATGTGGTCGCTCATGGCGTAGCCGACAATGCGCTTGGAGTAGGCGTCCATCACTGCTGCCAGATAAAGCCAGCCTTCCTCTGTCTTCACGAAGGTGATATCCGAATACCAGACTTGATTAGCACTGGTGATCTCGGGCTTGGGGACGAGCAAGTTGGCGGTTGCCCGCAACGTTTGGGGCGTTTTGCGCCGCTGATACTTGCGCTTGGGCAAGGCGTAAATGCCCGCTTGACGCATAAGTCTTTTAACCCGTTTCAAGGAGCAAATGATCCCACGCTTTTTCAGCTCGGCGTGGATCCGCGGACTGCCATAGCGTTTGCTGCTTGCGTCAAAGATGTCGGTGATCTGCTCTAGCAGCGCAGCGGCGTCCCGCTCGCACTTCAAAGGGTCCCGACCTCTTCGGGACAAGTGATCATAAAACCCACTCCGCGACGCCTCCATTACCCTACACAGCAGCACAACTGGGTAAAAAAGGTGCTGGTCGGCGATAAACCCAAACTTTACTTCTGGTTCGAAGCTTCGTAGGCGCTCGCCTTTTTTAGGATCTCGTTCTCCATTTGCAGTTGCTTGAGTTCAGCCCGTAGTCGCCTGAGTTCCGCTTCAGCCTCCGTCGGTTGCGCCTGCTTGTGCTCTGGATCGAGCTTCCCCTGACGATACTGACGCACCCAACGCGTGATGTTGCTATCAGGAACCCCAAGACGTTGACTCGCCTCAGCTACGCTGTAACCCTGTTCAGCAACGAGTTTCGCCGCGTCGATCTTGAAGACCATGTCGTACTGCCTTTTATTCATGACAACTCCCTTTCGGAGCATTCTGCTCCTTCGTTCGTTGTCCGTTAAGATCTACCTGATTCCAGTTGTTACGCCAAAAAGTAGCACTTTAGCCATCGGTGTAAGAACACCGTCTGTTACACCTCATCAGCTTTTCGGTTACAGTTTGGGATGAAATGTCAACATAACCCAGCTGCCTCCGAAACGGTGTAACCCTCTTCCTCTATAAGCTTGACCGCGTCAACCTTAAACGCCCTCGGGTCGTGCCTGACAACTCGGTCACCTTCGGCCGTAAGGGTCTCCTTGGCAGGATTCTAGACCCTGCTGTTTGTCCAAGCAAATGAACCAAGGCCACCGTCTGCACAGCGCCCTTTTGTCAGGTCGCGCAGGTAGCGCCGTTCGTACAACGACCGGATGTCCTTGGCGTGATGAACAATCCCGGCAGTCTCGAGTGTTCACTTCTTGACACCATCTATCATTGGTAGTATTCTATCACTGGTAGATAACTAAAGGGGGTGGTAATGCTAACCATAACGCGCAGAGAGCGTCAACGGCTCGCAAACAGAGAGGGAATTTTAGACGCTGCTTTAGCTATTGCCGAGCGCGAAAGTTGGTCAGCGGTAACAATTCGCAAGATAGCCGACGAAATCGACTACACCTCGCCCATCATCTACCAGCACTTCAGCAATAAGGAGGCGGCGCTCCAAGCGCTTATTGAACGGGGCTTCACTGACCTCGAGGCGTCCATGCGCCGCGCACTGACGGGCGATGACCCCGAGATGCGGTTGCTGGCGCTGGGCCGGGCGTATGTGCACTTTGCCCGCGACCACCGCCGCCTCTATGAACTGATGCATGGGCTGGGCGGCGTGGCCCTCGAGCCGTCCGAACGCACCGCGGCGGCGGGGGGCGTTATCGCTCTATCAATCGAGGCGATTCAAGCTTGGGCACAGGAGCGGGGCGCAACTCTAGATGACTTTTACGCCGCAAGCGAAACGTCGTGGGGCGTGCTGCACGGCATGACGACGCTCGGGATGCTGCCCGACATCGGCTTTGAGCGGGCAGAACAGTTAGCAGTAGAGGCACTGCGCGCCCTGCTTCAGTACTGGGAGAACCTTATGACCTAATTTTTTTGTTATGTGCCTATCGCCGATAAATTAGCTATCAATAGTACAGACGAAGTTATGGAGGTCATAGCAGTGTAGTCTTCTTACCAAATTCGTAAACGACTTTTATAGACATTTGCCGTACAAGTTCAGACCTTGACAACCTCTTACTTTCACCCTCTCGCTACCTTTAGAAGGAGCATTCATGAACACGTTCAACCCCTTTAAGCTTTTTACCTTAGCCACCTTCGCTTTACTCATTTCGCTCAGCGCTTCTACCAGTGCTCAGGAAAGTCCTATTGGACCGATTACCCCAGCAACCCCGCCGACCCCGGCGCGCTCAGTCCCCGCGGTCGTACAAGCATGGAGGGACGCCTGGAACACCGGCGACGCAGAGGCGATGAGCGAGCTGTTTACCGAGGACGGCGTGTATCAAGACTTCGCGTTTCAGGCGCAGGTCGAAGGCAGAGAGGGCGTCGCGGCCTGGGTTGAGCTGACGGTTCAAAACATTCCTGGCACTCAAGTCGAGATTATCGAAGCCTTTAGAGCGGGCGACCGAATCACGGTGAAGTGGGTGTTTAGCGGCACGCCTGAGCGCCTGGGACCCATCGAAGGAACTGGGGCATCCTTTTCAGTCCCGGCTGTGTCGGTCTTGGAGTTGAAAGGCAATCTGATCGCTCGCTTAGGTGATTACTACAACCGCGCCGATGTCCTGGGGCAACTCGGCTATCCCGACCCCTTTGCCAACCCTCAATAAGGTTCAAAATCTAAAGCTCACACACTTCACGGAGACGTTCCGAGATTCGCAGCTTTTCTCCTCAGACGCGTAGCCAGCAAAAGCGGTGCGACTGGCGAAGCGCATCCACTCGCCAGCCTCTCCGGGGTATGGCGAGATGAACCACCTGCCGATAAAGACCTCCTGCTAGAACGATCCCTTGACCGAGACGTTGATCTATAGGTGACCTACCTGCTTGATACTGACATACGGGTGCAGTCGCCTGGGGCGCGCGGGCACACGCAGAGCTACGCGCTTCGGGTGTTACCCGTCAGCACCGCATTGTCAGCGTCTCGGATTTCCTCTCACCACAAGAGTTGCAAATTGCTCAGCTAGCCGCCGAAGGTTTGTCTAACGGCGACAGCGGGCAGCAACTTTATTTATCACCCCGCACGGTTGCCTCGCACCTGCACCGGGTTTTTCCAAGACTAGGGATAACCTCGCGCCACCAGCTGACCGATACATTAACTGTTATAGGTCATTCTCATAGCGCGACCTCGAGCGGCTACCTGATAGCCTCGAGTCGCCCCCTGAAATCCAACTCGGTTAAGCGGCTTATATTACGATAAGGTGTTATTATCGTAATATTAATGAGTGTAGTATGTAAGAGGCGATATTTGGCGAAAAGTGATGTTTCTTACGTTATCCAGCTGTAAACTACTGAAATTGAAGTAAGATTTGCAATTTTATGTAAGGAGAAACTAAATGGACAAGGCTACAGTTACTGGAAAAGGGCAGATTACACTTCCCCGGCGTATCCGTGAGATACTGAATATCGAAACAGGTGACAAACTACTCTTCAATATCGAGGACGGCGAGCTGCGTGTAAGGGTCATGCACGGTCGTAAGGTCGGTGAGCTGTTCGCCTCGCTGCCTGGGGTCGAAGCTTACGCCGGGGAAGACGCCGAATATCGGGCGGCTCGAGCCGGATTTGTAGACGATCAACCGTGACCTTCATCGACGCCAATGTGCTGCTAAGGTTTTTGACCAAGCAGCCGTTAGAGCAAGCCGAGCAAGCCAGGGACATCTTCGAACGAGGTCAGCGTTTGGAGTTCAATCTCGTCATCGAGCCCTTAACATTAGCCGAGGTCATCTATGTGCTGCTCGGTGTCTACGGCTATAGCCATGAACGGGTTAAAAATGAACTCCTTGCCCTCCTAAGTACCGAGGTTGTGCGGTTCGAGACGGCGGGACTTGAGCGAGCAGCTATCGACGCGCTCTCAAAGTTGAGTCCCAAGCTGGACTTCCCCGACACCTACCTGGCGGCTAGGGCACACTTAAGTGGCGGTCAGGTCGTGTCTTTTGACAAAGGCTTTAAGGCGCTCACGGTGGACTGGCTTAATCCAGATGGTAATGCGGAGGACCAAGTACATGACTGACCTCGTTTACGCCCGCGACACCTGGAAGGACTGGTCAGCACTGTCTGAGGGAGAACGCAAACTCAGAGCAGCGAAAGCGATCCAGGCCGAGAACCACGACGACCTCTGGCTGCTGACGTTGGCGTACTTGCAGTTCAAAGGCAAGAAAGGCACGAGTATCAGTGAGCACACCCTCCGGGCATACCGAAGAGGCGTACTCGATTACCTTATATATAGTGGAGGGGCGGACATCTTAAGAGTCTTACCCGACGAAGCGCAGACGTATGTGCGGCTACTCGAGCAAGGTACGGGAGAGGTCAAGCCCAAGTCGCCTGCGACGGTACAACTCCGAGCCGTCGCTGCCAGACGTTTTTATCAGGCTTTGCAGTGGTGCAGCTTTGAACTCGAGAACCCCTTCCAAAAGGTGATGGTTCGGCCTGATCCGGTTCGGCCCGAGGAGAAACGTACCGAATACTCGCTGACGACCGTCAAAGACCTGATTCAGGCATGCGACACCTTTAACGATCCAGTCTCGAAGGTCGCTATTCTCTTGGCGGTCCTCTCAGGACTTCGTATCGAAGAGATCGTGACACTAAAGTGGGCGAACGTCGATTTTCGGGAACGGCTGATCCGGGTTCACGGCAAAGGGAAAAAAGTCCGGCTGGTGCCGCTCGCCACGGCGACCGGGAAAGCCATGAGCGACGTACCACACGCCGGAGATTACGTGCTGATGCGCTACCATGCAAAGACCTGGGCACCGTATCAAGCGGCCGGAATTAGAGCCAGGATCAAACGCCTGTGTCTCAAGGCATTTGGGATCAACCCGTTTGAGGGAACACCCAACGGCTATAAAGGCGTCCATGCTTTCCGTCATACCTTTGGCGTCGTGATGCAAGAGCAGGTCGGTGCCTTGGAGACCCAGGCACTTTTCGGTCATAACAGCCTCACCACAACGATGCGCTACAGCAAAGTGACCTCGCGTAAAGCCTCCGAGCGGGCGAGAAAGGCGCAGGAGGCGTTGGGGGAAAGTGTGGGGTGAGGGTAAGCGTAAAAGCATTAGCATTAGTAACCTTTGGTGCTAGTTGAAGCAGTCATGAACAGGGCTCAGACTATGGGTGTTCAAGCTCATAGGGAGGCTGTTGAGGGTATCAGGAATTTTGTGTACCCAACTTGTCGAGCAGTCTAGCACCGAAGAGCTGGACAAACCAGTTAAGTGCCTTTTTCCAGTCCCGGATCGGCCTGGTCCATTTCTTTGACACTTGTATGATTGGGATTGGCTCGCTTGAGTGGATGCAAAGAGACTTGGCTGCGATGTCAACGAGACGTGTGTCCGGATGCCACCGACAAGACCTGCTTATCTGGGCTTGGTTCATCTCCTTGGACAAAGTTAGTAGGACCTAGACTTTGTTAAGGAGGAAGACGATGGCAGAAGGTAAGGGCAAAAGGGTTGTTCGGCAGTACCCGGTAGAGTTTAAGATCGATGCGGTTGAACTGGTAAAGAAAGGCTACGGGATCGTCGAAGCGGCGCGGAGCTTGGGCATTGCCGAGTCGAATATTCATAAGTGGCGGCGGCAGTACCGCGAGGGGCGGCTTGTAGTAGGTCACAGACGAGCGCAGCCGAGCACTGACGAAGCCGAGTTGCGACGTTTACAGGCGGAGGTGAAGCGTCTGGAAACGGAGCTAGCGATCGTAAAAAAGGCCGCGGTGTACTTTGCGAAACACGCGACTTAAAGTGTGCCTTCATCGAAGCGCACCAGGGCGAATTCTCCGTCTCGGCGTTGTGCGAGGTCTTGGGCGTGGCTAGGAGCAGTTACTACCACTGGCGCGAGCGTCAGCAGCGGGAGCCGAGCAAACGCGAGCAGAAGAATGCCGAGCTATTGGAGAAGATAAAAGCGGTGTTCGAGAAAAACAAGAGGCGTTACGGTAGCCCTCGAATCCATGCCGAACTTAGGCAGCAAAAAGAGAATCAGGAGGTGAGCCTAGCCGCGTAACGGTATACTTCGGCTGTCCAAGGTTCTAAACCAAGCCCAGCCAAAACCCTTCACCTTCTGGTAGCTTGGCTCTCATTTCCATATAACCATACTGAAAAGCGAACTTGCCATCGCTGGAGAGTAACCCTGAGGTGTAGTCAAACGCGCCTTCATCTTCCTTAGCGACAATGCTTAAAATACTATCGCCCGCATCAGAAGAATCGTCATAGAATTTATAGGCGTCATACTCTCGACCTTGAATGATCTCTTCATCGCCAACATAGGTCTGCAGCTCTCCATTTGCTTTATTAACGCGTCCTTGACCCGCTAAATCATCTTCCTCAGTGCCATTTCCCCACTTATATACAGTGTCCCAGGTATCGCTATCAATCATATTTTGATCGAATTCATCGTTGAATATTTTTTCCAGTTGCCGTTCTGTATTACCTCGTCAGGAAGAGTGTATTCGCCCTCATCAGGTGGGGTAGCTGGTTCTTCTGGATCTGTTGGTTCCTCAGGATCAGTAGGATCTTCCGAGTCTACAGGCTCTCTTGGCTCAGGGACGCCTGAAGTAGCAGGCGTAGCTTGCCATGTACCACTGCCCTGTGAACCATCAACAAGCGCCAAGAAGGAACCTTCTACACTGTCGTCTTCAGCGACAATACCTCTACCTCTGATAAAGGTATTTGCCTCAGCGTTTGAGAAAAATACATAGAGAAGATCGCCTAGAATAAGGTCACTCGCGTCTAAGCTCGAGCTGTCTGACAAGTTCAGACCATTCGGCGTCGCTGATCGCTTTCGACAACGAGCGGTTTTTCAGCTTGTTCTTGACGCGCAAGGTTTCGGTACAGATGACGCCGTAACGCCGCACGAGTCCGGTGGTGAATTTGTGCAGAAAGTCCCGGCGAGCGTCAGCAATACGGGCATGAATACGCGCAACCTTAACCCGCTGCTTGTGTCAGTTCGACGAACCTTTAACCTTGCGAGACAGTTCACGTTGCACTTTAGCCAGTTTGTCTTGCAGCCTGGAGAAGAACTGGGGATTTCCGAACTTGTCACCGTCAGACGTTATCAGCAAGTGTGTCAAGCCAAGGTCGAGTCCTACCGTGTTGGTTTTTTGCGGCAACGGCTCAAGGTAGCGTTCACACTGAAAAGAAACGAAGTAGCGACCGGCGGCGTCTTTAGACACCGTGAGAGAGATGACCTTGCCCGGCAACGGGCGCGACCAGCGGATGTTGAGCGGTGTATCCAGCTTGGCAAGTTTGACGGTGGGGTGCTGACTATCATCACCCAGAGCATAGGCGTTGGGCATGTACCGGGCGCTCTGGCTGTTCGTCTTCTTCTTGAACGTCGGAAACTTACCGACGCCCTTGAAAAATCCGCTGGTCACCTTTTCAAGATGTCTAAGCGCCTGTTACAACAGGATACTCGAGACTTCACTCAGCCACTCGGTTTTATCGTCCCGCTCCCAACTTGTTAGCGCCTTGCTCGTCGCAGCAAAGCCGACAGACTCACCGCTTCGGTAGGCGTCTATCCGCATGGTGAGAGCGCGGTTGTAGACGTACCGGCAACACCCAAACTGTTTAGCAAGCATCTTGACTTGCTCCGCTATAATTTTTCTCACCTCGTCTTAATTAAGAATGTGGTGATAAAGTTAAAGATTTGATGAAGTCTGTAAAGGTCTTCACATCTTGGACTTGGGACTGCGTTGAGCTTTGACTTTACAGTTCTGCAGAATCAAGGGAGCGTGTCATGAAACGTTGGTTACTTGTTTTAATTGCGTTACTGCTAGCAAGCTGCGGCTCGGTCGAGCCCCCCGGCCCTGCTCAGGCGCTGGGGGCAGACCTCTCTTACGAAGAGGCCGAGCAGCTGCTCGCGCAATCAACCACTGAACTGGCGATCACAGCCGCGCAGACTTACAGCTTTCAGGCAACAGTCAAGCGAGGCGAGCTCAAAAACACCAAACTCAGAGGCGAGCTGATCGTTCACACTTCAGAGCAGGGCGATAGCGGGCTTTGGCCTGCCTTTACCGCCCTCAGAGGCGCATTAAAGCTTACGGACGGCACCCGGCTCGAGGCGTCAGGGGTCATCTTCAAATCGAAGATCTACCTCTTTTTAGCCTCTGATACGCGCGGCGAAGATGCGCTCTTTATTAGGGGCAAAGGTGGCGTAGCGGAAAACGGCAACGCGAGGGGACGCTTTGTCCTTTACGAAGCCGCCGGGAGCGTCAACTATGGTGCCTGGAAGATCAAGCCCAAACGCAGCCCCGCGCTGCCCGTCCCGAACGAAAGGACGATCCTGGAGATCGCCGCCGGTGATGCCCGTCTCAGCACGCTGGTCAGCGCCGCCGAACAGGCGGGTCTGGCTGAAACCTTGGGAAGTCCTGCCGAGGGCGGCTTGACGGTCTTTGCGCCGACCAACAAGGCGTTCGCTGCGCTGGAAGCGCTACCCGAAGGTGACGCCCTGGTCAACGTCCTGACCTATCACGTGGTCGCAGGAACCGTCGCGGCAGAAGAGCTGGTTAAACAAGAAACCATCAAAGCTCTTTCCGGCGCAGACATCAGTGTCGAGGTCGTCGGTAGCGACGTTTTACTTAATAAAACAGTCAAGGTCGTTCAGACCGACATTGTGGCCTCAAACGGTATCGTTCACATCATTGACGCGGTGCTCGTTCCGCCTGCACCCGAGCCGACTGAGCCGACTGAGCCTGAGCCTACACCGGACCCAGACCCAACACCGGAGCCTACACCTGAGCCAGAACCTACGCCTGAACCTACCCCACAGGTTCCCTACACGGTTTACTGGGACGGTGGTAATGACGGATTACCAACCCGAACTCCGGCGCTCCTAAAAAATCTGGAATATATCGAGTCTCTACCGTTTGACGGTGTGGTTATCGACATTCCTGCAGGCTGGCTCGTGATGGAGCCAGGTATTACGCTGAACTACTCAGACGAGTTCGATAACTGGGTAAAGCCGTTGCAGGGCAAGTTTACAACCCTACGCTATAACTTTCTCCGCGCTCAAGTAAAGGATCCTGGTGACCTCTTTGACGACGCAGCTTGGGGGCAAACACTGGAGAACTGGCGTGTGGTGGCGAAGCTGGCGAAAGCCGCGGGTGCAAGAGGCATCTTCTTAGACAACGAAGAGTATTTTGACCCTTGGTTCAATTTTCCTGAGGACTACGCTCAGCCGTCTCGTAGCCGTGCTGACTACGTTTCTCAAGCAAGACTGCGCGGGCGGCAGGTAATGCAAACCATCCTGCAGGAGTTTCCTGACGTTAACTTGGTCACGGCGCATGGACCCTACCTCTCGCAACCCGACACGCCCGAGTTCTTAAAACGTAGCCAAGTCGCAGGCGCGGACGAGTACGAGCTGCTTGGTCCCTTCATTGTGGGGATGCTCGAAGCTGACACAGAAGACTCGACGGTGACCGACGGCGGCGAGGTTTACCAGTACCGAACTGCAAGTGACTTCACAATGTCTTACGAGTACCGTAAATACACCATCGCTTCAGAGGCAGTAAACAGCTCGTTTATTCCAGAAAGTCTGCGCCCAGTTTGGGACGAGCGGCTAGACATTAGCTTTGGTGTTTACAACCGGAGTTGGCCAGACCCGCAAAAGGACGAGATGACGCCAGCCATTATGAGGAGCACGCTCACAAACGCTTTACGCACTGCTGATGAGTTCGTCTGGGTCTATGTTGAGGCTGACGATTGGCTAACGCCCGGGGGCATGTCTCAGCAGTGGCAGGAGGCCATTCGCGGCGCTCAGGAAGATGCTCGGAAATGACGTGCGGGCGCGAGAATTGGTCTTTTTGTAGAAGTCTTGTAAAGTGGAAACGCCCATAGCCTCATCCTCGCTCACTGCTCGTTCCCTTAGGATACAGACGAGAACATGAGCATCCACGCCACTGCACCGTCATGTCCCGAATGGGCCGATGCAGTGGCGCACCGTGGGACGTCTTGCAGCGCCCGTTGAGATGAGAACCAATAACAGACTTCACATCTACAATTTCGCAAAGCTGATCAGGAAGCTCATGTGTAAGCCATTTTTTAGGGGGTTAGGTAAATGCTTAGAAAGGCGTATGAACTCCACGAACGAAGGTAGGTTAGCGAAGTAAGCGCTACACCTCGAGGAGAAACATCATTTGTTCAAGGGAGAGGAATACACCATGCACCGACATAAAGTTTTATCAGCCCTGATTTTAAGCTTAGGCGTGCTGCTAAGTGCCTGTAGTAGTCAGGATACTTTAGCTGAGGCGTTAGACACCTTACCAGAAGGCTTTTATGTCCCAGATAGAACCGGCGTAGGTACGCAGGCCGTACCCGAGGACGCTCTGGCCTGCCTATATGAGGGTATAAACTTTGGGGGCGCTGTCATATGTCTAAGAGGTGATGGTGAACCAGGCGACCTCGCTGTTCTTAGTCTTCCAGGAGAGTGGGACAACTTTGTTTCTTCGGTTGAGTTAAGACCGGGCGTAAGCGCCGTACTGTTTGACGAGAAGCGCTTGAAAGGTCAATCCCTCGAGCTGAGTGCTAGCACCCCTTGGGTCGGTGGCGAGTTTAACGACAAACTCTCATCGCTCAGCCTGTTTGTTCCTGAAGCTACCCCTGATCAAGGCGGCTTTGACATCCAACTGCGGTTTAATGGCGATATTTCAGACAGTGAAAAAGCTGTCTTCGAAGCTGCTGCCCGGAAGTGGTCTAGCGTCATCACCCAGAGCCAGGGTCCTGCAACAGCGGTAGACATTCCTGCGGGCCTCTGTGAAGAAACTCTACCCGCATTCGAGGGCACTATTACAAATCTTTTGATAGATGTGCAAATAAAAGAGATTGATGGCCCGGGTAGAATTGCTGGTCAGGCTCGCCCATGCCTAACCAGCTCTGTCAGCGATCTTCCGGTCTATGGCGACATGAAGATAGATGTGGCAGACTTTGATGTCGAGAGCTCGACTATTGCGGAGATTGTCCTGCAACAAATGGGCCGCATCTTGGGCCTCATCGGTTTAACCTCGAACTCTGGCGAGCCACTTACGAGCGGTGCCTGCGGTGCTGACCTACGGTTTAGTGGTGCTAACGCCGTGCGCGAATGGCAGGCGCTAGGAGGTCAGGGCAACGTACCCTTAGAAGATTCTGAAAGAAGCTGTAGTAACCGCTGGAGCGAGGACGTTCTTGACAACGAACTTATGACTAGCGAGGCAGAGTTGCCAGATAATCCCGCCTCATTAAGCCGCATAACCGTTGGAGCGCTGCAGGACATAGGTTACACCGGCGTCAATTATGACAGCGCCGACCCTTATGAACTGCCTACCGGCGGCATCAGCACCCAGAGTGCCGAGCCAAGGAGGTTTGAGTTCGAGCATTCCGAGCCTCTCGGACCTATTGGTTTTATTGAGGATTACGCTATTGAGGATTACGCTACGGAATAAACCGAACGTTTAAAAGATAGTCATTTAAGATGCTGCCCTTAAAAAGGCGGCGTCTTAAACGGCCACAAGTTACGCACTTTGTCTGGCTGATGCAACCCACCTTACTAGAAGGGCAGTTGAGGGTGGTCTTGAGCAGCGCACGGGTCTTTGGCCCATCTATTCTATTATGTAGACGCAAGCCAGAGGTTTCTAGAAAGAGTCTTAAGCTCTCCTACACCTGGTTTGCCTAAATATTCGCCGCCAGTTCTGCTTATAATTTTTCTCACCTCGTCTCAATTAAGAATGCGGTGATAAAGTTAAAGATTTGATGAAGCCTGTAAAGGTCTTCACATCTTGGACTTGGGACTGCGTTGAGCTTTGACTTTATAGTTGCGTAGAATCAAAGGAGAACTCCTATGAAACGCTGGTTATTGACCTTATCTTTCTTGTTCCTGGCGAGTTGCGGCTCACCAGAAAAGCCGCAACTTTCAGGTTCAGATTTGAACTACAACGAAGCCGAGCAGCTTATTGGCGAGTCTGAAGTGACCCTGAGCACGGCCGCAACGCTGGCGTTCGAGGTGACCGCCGAGGTCGAAATCGGTAAGCTCGCCGGTACCGTCCTGAAGGGTGGCCTTGTCGCTCAGGAGTCAGCCTATCCCGCCTCAGGCTTGTTGCCTAAATTCAGCATCTTTGAAGGGGCGCTCACGCTCGAGGACGGCTCCGTTCTACAAGCTGAAGGGTTGATCCTAGCGTCGCAACTCTACGTCTTTTTCAGCGCTGCCGACAATAGCCTGCTCATTCGAGGCAAAGGCAGCGTCGCTGCGGACGGCAGCGTTGCAGGCGCCTTTCTACTCGTCAGTAAAGGAGGCTTTAACAGCGGCGTATGGCGAGCAGCGCCGGTAGATGTAACCGCTGCGCCAACCCCAACCCCTAATCCGACGCCAGACCCGACCCCAGACCCAGAAGAACCCGGCACACCGAACCCGACCCCAGACCCGACCCCAGACCCGACCCCAGACCCGGAAGAACCCACCTATCCTGAGGAGCCGACCGCGCCTGAGCGCAACACCATTGTAGACGTAGCCGCCGCCACACCGGAACTGTCCACGCTAGTCGGTGCCGTTCAAGAAGCGGGTTTAGTTGACGCGCTTTCTGCCGATTCAGAAGCAGGCTTGACGGTGTTTGCGCCGACCAATGACGCGTTTGCCGTGCTCGAGTCCCTACCTGAAGGTGACGCCCTCACCCAGGTTTTGAGCTATCACGTGGTGAGCGGTACGTTCACGTCGGGTGATTTAGCTGATGAAACGACGCTCACCACCCTGGCCGAGCAAGACATCAGCGTCGAAGTTACTGCTGACGGCGTTGTGCTAAACGGTAGCGTCAGGGTCACGACGGCTGATATCGAAGCCTCGAACGGTGTCATTCACATCATTGACGCGGTGCTCGTTCCACCTGCACCCGAGCCGACTGAGCCGACTGATCCTGAGCCTACACCTGACCCAGAACCAACCCCGGAGCCAGAACCTGAAGCACCAGCAGGCGGTTATGGTGAGAATCTTGAAATGATTAAAAGTGTCTCGGTGAGAAACACGAATCACGACGACTCACCTTACCTGAACACCGCGATGGCAGACATCCCTACTGACGCACTCTTAGGACCACGCACCGAGTATCTTGGCAACTCCGATGGTAATCCTGAGCAATCTTTTCCCACTGAAAATGTAGGTAGTTTCCGCACTGCTTGTGAATTCTCTCATTTTGCTTACGACGATCCACTTGTTTTTCCCAACCAGCCAGGCGCGTCACATTTACACATGTTTTGGGGCAACACTGATGTAAATGCCTACTCTACGTACGACACGCTCCTTAACAGTGGCGGCAGCACCTGCAACGGTCAGGAACTCAACCGCACCGGGTACTGGGCTCCGGCAATGTTTGATGCTGAAGGTAACGTCCGCGTTCCAGAGCGCATTATTGTTTACTACAAAGGCTACGGACTTGCTAATGGCGCGTCTGAGGTTTACCCACCGGGCGCAGCGGTCATTGCCAACGAGAATTTACATAAAGTGACCGTCGGCGGCGTAGCAGACTTTGCAGATGAGGTTGCGTTCATCTGCACAGATCAGTTCCGAGGCTTTCCGAAGACGCCGCAAGGCGATACTATTCCGGTGTGCGGCGATACGCGCCCAGAATCATATCGGCGCGTGCTGGAGATGCATGTCAAGTTCCCCAACTGTTTAGATGGCGATCCAACCGATCCTGACAATTGGAGAATACCCACGCAGGGTCAGTGGTTCTACAGTGATTGTCAAGAAGCGACAACCTTCCCTAATGTGGAGTACATTATCGCGTATCCTCTCGAGAACGGTGAAACGACCCAAGGCTGGTATCTCTCCTCGGATGTGAACATGACGTCGGGTGAGTTAGCTACCACTCCAGGCGAAAGTGTTCACGCTGACTGGTGGGGTGGTTGGAAGCCTGAAATCAACCAGCAGTGGATTGACAACTGTGTCAATTTGCAGACGGACGCTAAGAGTGGTTGCGGGTTTGGTTATCTGACAGATGGTGGTCCCGATGGGGACAATCCACTCCCAGGTCCAGCCCTCAAATATCGTCCGCAGTACGAGGGTGTACTTAAAGTGCCCGCCGCGACCTTATATAGTGAGCTATGCACAGTGAGTACCACCTTGTCCTCACCTTCTCAAGCAGCATTTTGCCGACCGGGTAATATGGCTGGGATGAAGATGCATAATTAGGTCTACTGACTGTTGCTGCTAGTTTACAGCCTAACTTAACTCTGAACTTACCTAGAGAACTAAAGTTGACTAAAAACTCAACGGTGTGAGGCTCGAGCCTCACACCGTTGAGTTTGATATGGAACTTAGCTTCAGGCGCGGGGCGCGCCCTCCACCGCTTAAGTAAGGCCAAAAAAGTGAAAATGTACAGACTTCATACTCCTAACCTTCACAAAAGGAATGCTGACCGGGTCAGCGTCCAGAAGAATAGGCAGTAACGCCTACTCTCAAGGAGCCTACTATGTGGAAACGTTGGATCGTCGCTTTACCCGTCCTGATTCTAGGGAGCTGCGGCTCGCTGGACCCATCAGGCTCTAACCTCAGTTATGATGAGGCCGAGCACCTTATAAGTGAAAGTGAATCACCGCTGCCGAGCACAACTGCAACGCTTCTATATGATTTCGAGGCTGAGGCTAATACGGGTTCGCTTGCCGGCACTGAACTTAAAGGTAAGATTATTGCTCAAGGTTCAGATTATCCAGCGAGTGGTTATCTTCCTACGTTCACCATCTTCGAAGGACAACTGATTCTAGAAGACAGCTCGAGCTTAGACGCGAGTGACCTTATTCTAGGCGATCTTCTCTATGTATTTTTCTCAAACGCTGAGGCAAATACCTTTATCAGAGGTAGAGGTATTGTCGCTGAAGACGACAGTGTAGAAGGTTCCTTCTTGGCGCTTGTTGATGGTTCACAGGGCAGTGGTACATGGCAAGCTACGCCTGCTACTTCAGGCGTCCCTGAGCCAAGAGAGCCTGTAGACTCGGAAGATCCTACTGATCCTGAGGAACCAACAGATCCAGAAGAACCAGCTACCCCACCTGATGAGGGCGAATACACTCTTCCTGACGAGGTAATACAGAACGGCAACTGGAAAAAATATTCAACGATGAATTCGATCAAAATATGATTGATAGCGATACCTGGGACACTGTATATAAGTGGGGAAATGGCACTGAGGAAGATGATTTAGCGGGTCAAGGACGCGTTAATAAAGCAAATGGAGAGCTGCAGACCTATGTTGGCGATGAAGAGATCATTCAAGGTCGAGAGTATGACGCCTATAAATTCTATGACGATTCTTCTGATGCGGGCGATAGTATTTTAAGCATTGTCGCTAAGGAAGATGAAGGCGCGTTTGACTACACCTCAGGGTTACTCTCCAGCGATGGCAAGTTCGCTTTTCAGTATGGTTATATGGAAATGAGAGCCAAGCTACCAGAAGGTAAAGGGTTTTGGCCTGCATTCTGGCTGCTTAAAGAGTCTCCCGAAGTGACCTGGCCACCTGAAATTGATGTGATGGAGTTTGACGGCGATAATACCGATACCATCCATACAACACTTCACTTTGGAGAAGCTCCAAACAACAGTGCTTACGGTAAGGAGATTGAGCTTGAGAGTGTTGACTTTACTGAAGGCTTCCACAAATTCGGAATTCATTAGCAATCTGACAAAATAACATGGTACGTCGATGATCAGCCTGTTTTCGAAGTGACTGACAATATTCCTCAAGAGGAGATGTTTTTTACTTGTTAATCTAGCGGTTGGTGGTAATTGGTTTGGCAACCCTGACGAGACAACTGATTTCTCAGAAACGTTAGATATAGCATCTAACGGTTTAGAGGCTACAAAAAGCGTCATTTACCTTGTCATGGAAAGCACGGTCTAGGTCAGGATGATGTTTAATAAGGGCTTTAATCTGGTTCCATAGCGGCTCGATGAGGTTGAGGTCAGGAGAATAAGGCAGTAGGGCGAGTAGACGGCAACCGAGCGGCTCGAGTAACTTTTGCAGGGTTGCTTGACGGTGAAATGAGGCGTTATCAAGAATAACGACCTGCCCAGCTTTTAACGTAGGGATGAGCACCTGCTCAAACCAGGTCTCGACTACCGTGCCGTCGCAGTAACCAGGAATGTCGCCAAATTGAGAAACCGCGTACTGAAGGGTTAATTTCAGGCGACCATACGAAAACCTTCGGTCAGCAAGGCGTTTCTCAGGGTTTCAGCGGCGCGCTGCTGAGCCGACTTCCACGTTAGATAAGATGTTCGTTGCCGTTCTAGACGCATCAGCCCGAAGGCCCGGTTGACCAGCTCGGCATGTTGCAAATGAGCTGCATAGGTCAGGCACTGACACGCGCCCAACGCCAAGGATTGTTTTCGGAGCCTGTGACTGACTTCCAGGCTCCAACGCGCTGACCAAGCCTGAAAGACTTCCTGAACGCCGGCTTTAAGGGTACTGATCAAGGTGGTGAGGTGCCAGCCGAACCCTTGAGCTTTCCAGACAATCAGCAACTCCACAGTGCCAACTTCGGCTAGGACGACCTCGAGGCGTTTGATATAGCGTCTGAGTTTTGGATACCAGCGCGCTTTGCCGGGCATGAAGCGTTTAGCCAAATCGTTGACGCGCACCTTTTGGGCTTCGAACATCACTTTGGCGTTACTTCTGAAGCGACCAACAAAAGCTAGCGGTAGCTGCTTCAAGGAGCGTAATCCCAGTCGAGTCGTGAACTCGGCATCGACCAGCAACGCCTTGACCTTTACGCCAGCGCTTACGACGTCGCCAGCCACCGTGAGCATCGCCTCGGTAGCCGTGAGTCTGGGGTAGCGCTCAGTACTCATCAGCTCGTCGGGAAACGGATCACAGCGTAGTAGATAAGGGTCTTCGCCTAACTGGACCAGCCCACTACTCACTAACGTGTGACCCCACATCACCCCCTTGCTGTTGTCATAACAGCGTCCGACCCCCTCGATACGTTCACCTTGGTGCTTGACCTTGAGCAGATCAACGGCGAGGTAAGCGCCCTGGGGTGCGTCGGCTAAACAGCATGTCAGAACGTCTTGGTGAGGTTTGGATTCTGCGCTAGAAGCTTGCAGGCGTACTGCTTGCCAAACGGCAACAAGCCGCGTTCAGCCATGTCGGTTACGCTCTTGCTGCCGGAAAGAAGACCCAGGATGTAATGCGCGTGTAAACTTGCCCTTGCGGTATTAGACACATCGCAGATTACCCGTGGTGACCCGATCTTCTCGGCTTCAACGCTGCGGGTATTCGTCTCTCACGTTGCTTATAGACTTGGCGACGTTCCTGGTAACCGGTGAAGGTCATCGGTGCCAAGACCTTACCCTGACACCAGGCGGCAATCATCGAGACGCGCTGGGTAAAATGTCCCAGCTTCTCAGCACTGCAGCGTGTACTGAAGCTCCAGCCGTAGCTATAGTCGAGCGTGTTCTTCAACGCCAGCTTCATCGATATACACGCACTTCTCCGGGTCTAGTGTGCTTAGCTCCTGCTCGAAGGCTTGCCGTGCTGCTGGTGAGCGCTCCCGGTAGAGATAGCTCTTCTTTTACGCGTATAGCCAAGTCGCTTAAGTGCTCTAGAAAACGCCATCGTACTCAGCCTTGCGCCTTGCTCTCGTTGCCACGCTGCCGCCATCTCTGTAAGTGCGCGGTGCTGCTGCGCTGCGGTAAAAGCCCGCACCTCTGCGGTGTTGCCTAGAGGGTGTTTGGGAAATCCCCCACCTATGTTTAGGTAGGGGTGAATGGTCAAGCGAAAGCAGTATACAACGGACTTAAAAGACGCTGAATGGAAGGTGCTCGAGCCCTACTCACTCAAGTTGCTGCCTGAACCAAGAAGAGGGCGCAAGACGGGTTATGAACTCAGAGTACTGCTTGATGCTATGCGCTATGTGCTGAGAAACGGCTGCACCTAGCGAGACTTACCAGGCGACTTTCCCCGCGTGGCAAAGCGTGTACTACCACTTTGCGAAGTGGCGAGCGGTGGGGCTGTGGCGCAAGCTCAACAAGCACTTGCGGCGTGCGTTAAGGAAAAGGCTTGAGCGTAACGAAGAACCGAGCGCCGGTTGTGCTGATAGCCAATCGGTCAAAGCAGGAAGCTTGCACGGTAACGGCTTTGACGGAGCCAAGAGCGTTAACGGCAAGAAAAGGCATCTGCTGGTGGATACCCTCGGGCTGGTGCTGAGTGTGTTGGTGACGAGCGCGAATGTACCTGAACGCAAAGGGCTGTCACTACTCTTAAACCACAGCAAACCTCATGTACCGAGGTTGTAGCATTTGTGGCTCGACCGGGGTTATAAGGGCACTGCTTTCAGCAACCGTATCCTTTTGTGTTTCGGTATCGTGCTTGAAATCGTCGCTCGTCGTGTTAAGAAAGGCTTTGGCCTACAAGCCAGGCGCTGGGTTGTGGAGCGCACGTTTGCTTGGTTAGGAAACTACCGCAGGCTCAGCAAAGATTATGAAACCCTCCCCGCCTCGAGCGAAGCCTTTATCTATCTCGCAAGTCGCGACTTTATCACCAAGCGCCTTGCTCAAACTAACCACACACCCTGGAGAAACCGGTGAACCTATTCCAAAACACCCTCTAGATTACATTCGCGTTCTTCAAACAGGGCAGGACATGTAGTGTTAAGAACCTACAACTGATTACGAGCGGTCAGCTAATCTTTGTCTAAAAGCAACCTGTCAACTATGGTCGGTTTTAGCGGGTGAACTATAGCAATTATCACACCTACTGAGCGCGAAGCTCGCAGCTATCATCTCTTGGGGGTGCGTGCTATACGAAGTCCTCCGCAGGAACGACGATCATTTTCCCAGAGCGGCTCAAACCAGCTGATACCTGCTATAGTAATGCAAATTAGCCTGAGTTCGAGGTTTCTCCAGGGATAGGTTTTCCGTTTCTGCCAGGTTTGCTTTTACAAGCGTAAGGCGTGCCTGAGGCTAAAACGCTCACGTCGTCTTAAACAGCGAAAGCACAATTCTTGAGACGGTCGGCAGTCACCGAAAGTACAGGATTTGCGTGCCCGATGTAAAAACAACTTCGAACTCAGGTTAAATAAGTCCTTGCCGCAGCGCTTTGACCGCCGCTTGAGTTCGGTCCGAAGCGGAAAGCTTGGAAAGTATCTCCTGCACGTGTAGCTTTACAGTCGCTACGCTGACGCCGCGGGCTTCGGCGATCTCTTTGTTACTCTGCCCTTCGGCAATAAGCTCAAGCACCTCTATCTCTTTGGGGGAGAGTTCGACGCTCACGCCTTTGGGAACGCGCTCGAGAACTAAGTGGGCAATCTGCGGGTCGAGATAGACAGACCCTAGCGCTGCTGCTCTAATCGCCAGCAGCAGCGATTTGGGGTCGGTCTCCTTTAGACAGTAGGCGTCTGCGCCCGAAGCGAGTGAGGCGAGCACTTCGGTACTAAGCCGGTGCGCGGTGAGCATCACCACGCGCAGTTCAGGCCACTGCGTCTTCGCCCGCTTCGTCGCCTCAATGCCGTCAATACCAGGTAGCCCGATGTCCATTACAACAACCCCTGCGCCAACGCTGCCGAGGCGCTCGAGCGCCTCTTCACCGCTACGCGCCTCACCGACCACCTGAAGGTCAGGGTCGCGGTTGATAGCGACGCGTAAACCGTCCCTGGTAAACGCATGGTCTTCAACCAGAAAAACACCGGTCTTACTCACGCTGTAATCGCCTCTTTAGCGACGGGTAGCCATACTGTAAAGAGACTACCGCCCCCTTCACGCGGGCTGTAGCGGATTTCTCCGCCGTGTTCGTTGACAATCTGACGGGCAAGGTAAAGGCCGAGCCCGGTTCCGCCCCCGGCACGGTCGTGCGAAAAACGCCCGAACAGTTTAGATGCCAATGTGCTCGAGATACCCTTGCCCCGGTCTAAAACCTCGAGCCGCGCCCCTTGAGCACTCGTCGCGTCATTGTCGGCCACGAGGTTGACCTCGACCACACTGTCCTGTGGAGAAAATTTCGCAGCGTTGTCGAGCAAATTTTGAAATACCCGGCGGAGTTCTGAGGGGCGGCCCAGCACCTTGAGTTCTTCTGGCGTGTCCAGCTGAACCTTGATTTGCCGCTCTTCAAGGACAGGCTCGAGCCGCGCGGCCGCTTGTTGAAGTAAGGCAGGAAGACTGACGGGTTCAGGGTTTCCAAGCGCCTCGCCACTTTCGCGCCGGGCGACGAACAGGAGCGAATCGGCTAGCTCGAGCAGGTCTTCGTTGGCGCTTAAGCCGTTTTCAAGCGTGCGCTCAAACTCCGTGCTGAGCGGCCCAAACGCGCCGTCTAACGCCAGCCGCATATTCATCGCATTAGCGATTAAGGGCGTTCTCAGGTCGTGCGAAAAGGCGTAAACGAGGTCGCGGATAACGCCGTTACGCCGCTCGAGTTCGGTCTTTTGCTGATCGAGGTTCTCGAGTAGGGCGGCTCGTTCCAAGAGGGGCTCGAGTTCGCGGAGCGCGTCACCTAAAAAGGGAACGGCATCTTCTGAACGCGCGTGAACAACCAGCAGCGCGAGGTCTGGGCTTTCTCCCCGGTGCAGGTACCCGACCGTCAAAGGGTGCGCGTCCACGTAGCCTGCGGCAACCGCGGGGCTGTACGTCGGCGCGACTGTCAATAACCAGGGAAGCTGCTCACCTGCACGCGCGTGGGCGAGCGCGGCGCTCGGCGGTGAACCGTACTGCGGCGCAACGTACTGCGGCGCAACGAAACGGTTGTGGGAGGCGCCGCTGATCACCACAGCGTCGGCTTCTAAAAGGTCTTTTAGCACCTCACAGGTACGTTGCAAAAATGCTTGCGGGCGGAGCGTCCCGCTGAGTTCGGTTGTCAACTTGTGCAGCTTGTGTTCCCGCTCTGCTTGCAACTCGCTTTGCTGAAGCTCAGCTAGGCGCGCCGCCGAGCGCCGCAGAGCACGCGTCATAAAACCGACGAGCAAAAACGATAACCCGGCCAGCAAACGGTTCAAAATAGCAACCGCGTCCACTCCTCCGAGCGCAAGGGCGTTGAAATAACCGGCGACGAGGTTAGCGACGAGCGCAGCGGCCATCACGCTGTAAGAAAGACGCCTCGAGGACGACAGCCCCGAGAAGGCGATAGGGACGTTGTACAAGATAGCAACGACCAATTCCTGTGCGGTCGCAACGTCCAACAAAAAACCGATCCCTAGAAACGCAAAGCTGCCGACCGCGATAATGAGACGCTCACTTGTTGGGTGTTTGTCAAGGCTAAAAGGTCCGATAGAACCATCCCTAGAGTTCATCCCCTGATTGTAAAGTTCTTTTCGCTGCGCGGCTCAGCCGACCGGCCAAAAGACGTAGCCGCTTGGCTAAACAAGCTGTCCACCTGGCTGATGACCCTGGTAGCTACAGCTCATACAGTGGCTAGCGGTACGGGGCATCTTTTAGGTGTCCCCGGCGGTGAGGCCGGTGCAAAGCACGGTTTCACCGCCTCTAAGGAGGATGGCGTGAATGTTCTTTGGCTGTTGCTCGTTCTTGCAGTAGGTGCATACTTGCTCTACGCGTTGCTGCGCCCGGAGCGGTTCTGATGGGCGTCATTTTTGGGCTGATTATCTTGGTGGGTTTGTTTGCGGCTTGCGGCGCGTTCATAGGTGGTGCAGAGCGGTTATGACCGACGTCATTCTGGTTTTTGCCGTGTCTTTTGTTCTCGCGTGGCCGCTCGGACGCTACCTAGCCCGCGTGTTTAAGGGTGAACCGACCTGGCTCGACCCTATCTTAAGCCCTACCGAAAACGGCTTTTACCGCCTTTTGGGGGTTGACGCCCGGCGGGGAATGATGTGGCGGGGTTACGCGCGGGCGCTACTCTTTAGCAATCTGTTTATCGGTGTACTTGCCTATTTGACGTTTGTTTTTCAGGGCGTCCTGCCCCTCAACCCCGATGGTATCCCCGGTATGAGCTGGGATTTGGCGCTCCACACGGCTGCCTCGTTTGTAACCAACACCAATCAGCAGCACTACTCGGGGCAGGCGCAGCTCTCGTACTTGTCGCAGATGGTAGGGATTACTGCCCTGCAAATCGTCACTCCGACGGCTGGGCTCGCCGCGTTGGTCGCAATCTTGCGCGGGCTGATGGGTGGGCGCAACGCAGCAACCGCCAAGGCGGATGAACCCAGAGACCTCGGCAACTACTACGTTGACCTTACGAGGGGGATTTTGCGGGTCACACTCCCACTTTCGTTAGTGATGGCGCTGCTGCTCGTCTGGCAAGGTGTGCCGAGCACCTTTAGCGGCGCGAAAACCGTACAACTGCTCGAGCCCCAAGGCGGCGTTACCGAGCAGCTGCTTCCAGTCGGGCCGGTCGCTGCGATGGTTGCCATCAAACAGCTCGGTACCAACGGTGGCGGCTGGTATGGCCCTAACAGCACCGTTCCCTTGGAAAACCCCACCCGGCTGTCGAATTTGCTCGAGACCGTCGCTATCATCCTCATGCCCATCGCCATTGTCTTTATGACCGGCTATTTCACCGGGCGCAGGCGTTTCGGCGTGATGATCTTAAGCGTGATGGTCGTTACCTCTGTGCTGCTCACCGTGACTGTGATCGGTGCCGAGAACGGCGCTAACCGCGCCTTCGCAGGTCTCGCTGCACCCGGCCCAAATATGGAGGGCAAAGAGGTACGTTTTGGCCCGACCGCTTCGGCGCTCTGGGCCACCCTGACGACGCAGACCTCGAACGGCTCAGTCAACGCCATGCACGACTCGTTTACGCCGCTAGGCGGCATGGTACTGATGATTGGGATGCTCATCAACGAAACCTACGGTGGTTGGGGCGTCGGGGTCATCAACTTTCTTTTGTTCGTACTCTTAGCCGTGTTTATCGCTGGGCTGATGGTCGGACGAACGCCTGAGCTGTTCGGTAAAAAGCTCGAGGCCAAAGAGATCAAGCTGGTCGCTATCGCCCTACTGATTCAGCCCCTGTTGATCCTCGTACCGACCGCCACCGCGCTCGTGGTACCCGCCCTCACCGGAGCTTCAAACCCTGCGTTTCACAGCGTCTCTCAAGTTTTATACGAGTATACGTCGGCGTTTGCCAACAACGGCTCGGGCTTTGAGGGTTTGGGCGACAACACCGTCTGGTGGAACGTCACGAGCGCAGTCAACCTCATCTTCGGGCGGTTTATCCCCATCCTCGCGCCCTTAGCTGTCGCCGGTTCGCTGGCGCAAAAACGCACCGCTCCCGAAACAGCGGGTACGTTGCGGGTCGAAACGCCGGTCTTTGCCATCACGACGTTTTCCACCATTATCTTGCTGACACTCTTGAACTTTTTGCCCGTCTTGGTCCTCGGCCCCATTGCTGAACAGTTGGTTGAGACGCCGCAACCGCCTCTCGCCGCACAAGGAAGCCCGCAACTAGACCCACAAGTTGGCCCACAAGGAGACGCACAGTGAGCGCTCAAGCTACGAAATCCGCGCCGTCTAACGTTTTCGCGCCCGACCTGCTCTGCACCGCTCTCGGTCAGTCGTTTGTCAAGCTCGACCCCCGGCAGGTCGCGCGTAACCCGGTGATGTTCGTCGTCGAGGTCGGTACGGTCGTAACGCTCCTCATCACTCTAGGTCACGCGTTAAACGGGCAGCCCTTTGGGTATGAACTGGCGATCACGCTCCTGCTTTTCGTTACGGTGCTGTTCGCTAACTTTGCCGAGGCTCTCGCTGAGGCGCGGGGTAAAGCGCAGGCTGCAAGCTTGCGCGCGACGCGCTCGGACACGGTGGCGCGCAGGTTGGTAGGGGACAAAGAGGAACGTACCTCGAGCCTCTCGTTGCAAAAGGGCGACCGGGTACGGGTCGCAGCGGGCGAAATTATTCCTGGCGACGGTGAAATTGTTGAGGGCGTCGCTACCGTAGACGAGTCTGCCATCACCGGCGAGTCCGCGCCCGTCGTGCGTGAAGCGGGGACGGACTCGAGCGGCGTCACGGGCGGTACCAAAGTCTTGTCCGACGAAATCACGGTAGAGATTACCACCAACCCTGGCGAAAGCTTTTTAGACCGGATGATCAGCCTGGTCGAGGGAGCCTCGAGGCAAAAGACGCCCAACGAAATCGCGCTGTCTATTCTCCTGTCTGCGCTGACCCTGATTTTTCTTATCGTCGTCGCAACGCTCCCGGCGATAGCAGGCTCCGTTGGCGCGTCGGTCTCGGTCACGACGCTCGTGGCGCTCCTGGTTTGTCTTATCCCCACGACGATTGGCGGCTTGCTTCCAGCTATTGGCATCGCCGGGATGGACCGGGCGCTGCGGGCCAACGTCATCGCCAAATCGGGTAAAGCGGTCGAGGTCGCCGGTGACGTAGATACCCTGCTGTTAGATAAAACCGGCACCATCACCATCGGCAACCGTGAGGCGACGGCCTTTAGCGCGGTGCGCGGCGTTGACGAGGCGCGTCTCCGGGACGCCGCCCACCTCGCCTCGCTCGCCGACCCGACGCCCGAAGGTAAGTCCATCGTGCGGTTGGCGCGGGAGCAGGGTTCCGCTGTAGAAGGCGGTGTGAGGGAGCGGGCCGAGTTCATCGAGTTTACGGCGAAGACGCGCATGTCGGGGATCAACACGCCGGACGGACGGCAGATTCGTAAAGGCGCGTCCGACCGGATGCGAGCGTGGGCTGTAGAGCAGGGCGGAACGTTGCCCGACGACCTCAAGGCCCTGGTAGACAACATCGCACGGGGTGGCGGCACGCCGCTCGTCGTCGCGGAAAACGGCACCGTCTTGGGCGTCGTAGCGCTCTCCGATATCGTAAAAACCGGCATTCAAAGCCGTTTCGCGCGGCTCCGGCAGATGGGCTTACGCACCGTGATGATTACCGGCGACAACCCTCTGACAGCGGCGGCAATCGCCAAAGAAGCCGGGGTTGACGATTTTCTCGCTGAAGCTACCCCCGAAGACAAGCTGAACTTTATCCGCGCTGAACAAGAGGGGGGCAAACTCGTGGCGATGATGGGCGACGGTACGAACGACGCTCCGGCGCTCGCTCAGGCTGACATCGGTCTGGCGATGAACTCGGGCACGCAGGCCGCCAAAGAAGCGGGCAACATGGTAGACCTGGACTCCGACCCGACGAAACTGTTAGAGGTCGTCGAAATTGGCAAGCAGCTGCTCATTACACGTGGAGCGCTCACGACCTTTTCGGTTGCCAACGACGTTGCCAAATACTTTGCGATTATTCCTGCCCTATTCACAGCCAGCCTGCCTGCGCTCGGCGTGCTCAACGTGATGGGTCTCTCGAGTCCCACGAGCGCGATTCTCTCCGCCGTTATCTTTAACGCGCTCGTCATCCCCGCCCTGATCCCTATCGCGCTACGCGGCGTCCATTACACCCCGAAAAGTGCCGACGCGCTGTTAGTCAACAACCTGCTTGTTTACGGCGTCGGCGGCCTCGTCACACCTTTTGTCGGTATCAAACTTATCGACCTTGCGCTCAGCGCATTGGGTTGGGTTTAAGGATTATGACTCAGACACAGCCAGCTACTTTAGATCATCAGGGGGGCAGTCTCACCGTTTGGCTCCGCTTTGCGCTCCTTTTTACCCTGCTCGGTGGCGGCGTCTACCCGGCAGCGACGACGCTGCTAGGTCACACCCTTTTCCCTCGTCAAGCTGAGGGGAGCCTGCTCGAGCGAAACGGCGCGATTGTCGGTTCGGCGCTCGTCGGGCAACCTTTCAGTGCTTCAAGGTATTTTATTCCCCGCCCTTCAGCAGCCGGGGACGGCTACGATCCTACCAACGTCTCAGGCTCAAACCTCTCGGTGAGTAACCCCGACCTGCGTGCTAGGGCTGAGGCGACGTCACGGCAGATTGCTCAGCGTGAGGGCGCGCAGCCCGAGCAGATTCCGGTAGACCTGATCGCCGCGTCGGGTTCGGGACTCGACCCACATATCTCGCCGGAGGGCGCAAGCTTGCAAGTGCCGCGCGTCGCCCGGAGCAGGGGACTCCCTGAGACGAACGTGCTCGAGCTGGTGCAGAGCTACACCGAACGCAACCCGCTCGGTTTGGGGATGCCCGGTGTCAACGTCGTGGAACTCAACTTAGCGTTAGACGAACTGGAACAGTAGTCCGATGACCCGACCGGTCTCACGCAAACTGCACCGTGAGGACGCGCCCGACCCTGAAACGCTCCTCAAGGCGTTCGGCAAAAAAAACCGAGGGCAGCACAAGATTTACGTCGGGGCAGCTGCGGGGGTCGGTAAAACCTACCGTGCGCTGCAAGAAGTTAGGGAACAGCAAGAGGCCGGAGTAGACGCCATCATCGGACTTCTAGAGACGCACGGGCGGCGAGAGACCGAGGGTATGGCTGAGGGCCTCGAGGTCTTCCCCCGACAAGCGGTTGACTACAAAGGTGTCACCCTTACCGAATGCGATTTGCAGGGACTTAAAACGCGCCGACCCGAACTGGTCTTAATCGATGAACTTGCTCATACCAACGTACCGGGTTCCAAGCACAAAAAACGCTTTGAGGACGTCGAGGAACTCCTAAGTTCAGGTGTCAGCGTGATCTCAACTATGAACGTGCAGCACCTCGAGAGCGCCAACGACCTGGTTGCGCGGCTGACCGGCGTCAGGGTCAGGGAGCGCGTTCCCGACCGGGTGCTGCTAGAAGCTGATGAGGTCATCTTGGTAGACGTAACCCCCGAGGTGCTGCGTGCCCGCCTCAAGGCTGGAAAAATCTACGCCCGCGACAAAGTGGAACAGGCACTGACCAACTTTTTTACGGCGGAGAACTTGGCGATTTTAAGGGAGCTGGCCTTGCGCGAAGTCGCCGACGCCGTTGAAGACGTTACGGTAGAGGGCGGCAGCAACCTCAAAGAACGTATCGCCGTTGCGGTAACGGCTCGTCCCGAGGCCACTCGGCTTATTCGCCGCGGGGCGCGGCTGGCGCACCGGCTCGACGGTGAACTTTTTGTCGTGTACGTGCGAAGTCGTCACCTCTCGCGTGATGAAGAGCGAGTTCTCGACGCGCAGCGGCTTATCACCGAATCGTTAGACGGTCAGTTTACGCAGGTCGAAGCACCAGTTCCAGCCCCCGCGCTAGTGCAATTTATTAAAGAGCACCGCATCACTCAGGTCGTGCTGGGTTCAAGCTTGCGTAGTCGCTGGCTCGAGTTTTTTAGAGGGTCGGTTATCAACCAGGTTTTGCGTGGGGCGCACGGGGTAGATGTCTACGTTATCGGGCAAGAGGAGCTCGAGACGGGCCATCTGCAGCACAGGTGATTGTGTTAATACGCTCGTTAAGCGCACAACGACTGATACTTGCCCTCGTTGCCGTCTCCGGTTGTCTCAATATGTACTTGTTTGCCCCGTAACCTCAGTAGATTTGCGCTATTGACGATCAACCTAGTATTCCACCACAGTAGTTATTGAGCGTAAAGCCGGGCGAGTTTGGTACGGGCGTGAGTGGTGGAGAAACACCAATTGACTGTAGCTCGTCTTTGGTTGCGCTCAGCCTGCCAGGGGTTGACGCGCGTCCTGAGCTAGACATATCGGGAAGGCGTCCCTTTAGTGCCTGTCGCGAGAGCACCGACCACTCAATCTCAGCCATGTTGAGCCACGAACCGTGCTTAGGGGTGTAGTGAAACTCAAGCTTTCGGGTCAAACGCCTAGCTTCGTCAGCCGAGCAGGTTTGGTAGAGCGCCGCCGGGGTATGAGTATTGAGGTTATCAAGCACAACGCCGATAGCGTCAGCGTCGGGATAGCGAGCGACGAGCTGCTGCAGCTCTTGAGCGAAGTCCTGCGCGGTGCGGCGTTCTCTTACCTTGACAACGCGCTGACCTACAGCGGGTTCAAAACCGATGAACAGCGAGCAGTGCCCTCGGCGCTCGTACTCGTAGTCTTGGCGTTTGGGTTTACCCGGCTCAGTGGGTAGAGGTTCCTTAACTTCAGCCAGGAGTTGACAGGGCAACTCGTCGAAACACACGACCGGACGCTTCGGGTCGTGTGTTTCGGCGTAGAGGTCTAAAACGTCTTCCATCCGCCACACGAAATCAGCCGTTACCTTGGCGCTGCAACAGTTGTCACCATTGTTTGGTCTGCCACGGTTTGAGCGCGTTTTTTTCAGCGTTCTGCGCACCGTCTCATCGCTGATGGCGTCCACAACCTTCAACTCGACGAGCTTGTCGGCCAACAGTTGCATGGTCCAGCTTTCCCGGTCGTCAGGTTGGCTACACGCTAGGGCGACCAGCAGCGCTTCTTGCTTGCCGTCCAGTTTTGGCTTACCTCCTGGTCGAGGTTTGTCGTAAAGGGTCGCTGCCAACCCCCCCGAGGCAAAGCGTTTCCTGAGCTGATACACCGTCTGTGCCTTGAGGTGCAGCGCTCCCGCCACGTCCTTGTCCTGTTGGTCTTTAGCCGCCAGCAGCAGCGCGTGTGCCCGCCGAATCACTCGGGCTGAATGGTGGTCTGCGTTGACAAAGTGACGTAGCTGCTCTCGCTGCTGTTCGTTTAGTTCTACACGGTATTGTTTCGATCTTGGCATCCTTGACCATATTCTTGTTATCCGCTGTGGTCTAGTACTAGTCTGTGATGCGAACTAGCAGTAGTATTAGCAGGTATCATCTAGTCGGAAACACGCTACGTAAGACTTCCAGTCTAGTACGCACGTTCTGGGATGATACTGGTGTCAATCTCTCATGCAAATGCTATATTACATTGTCAGCGAAGAGTTGACCCATAGCAACACAGTGTCTAAAGTAAGCGAATGAAAAAGCGCTATGGAATCAAGCTGAGTAAAATACAAAGGCAAGAGCTCGAACGGCTAACAAAAGCGGGAGCGTGCCGGGTGAGGGTGTACAAACGGGCTAGGGCACTGTTACTGGCGGATGCCGGGGTAAGTGACGCCGAGATTCTCAAGCAAGCAGATATCAGTTTGGCAACGCTCAAGAGGATCCGCAAACGTTTTTGCGAAAGCCAGAGTAACGTCCAAGAGGTAGTAGCGGACAAGCCCAAACCAGGACGCCCAAGTCGCTTTAGTGGTGAACAGCGAGCGAAGATTACCGCTTTAGCATGTAGTGAGGCTCCTGAAGGCAGAAGCAGATGGACACTGAGACTGTTAGCGGATAAAGCTGTCGAGCTGGGCTTGGTTGAGACTGTTTCGCATGAGGGGGTCAGCGAGATACTGAAAAAAACGAGCTCAAACCCCACCTAAAGCGGTGTTGGTGTTTGGGCAAGCTCACCTCTGCGTTCATTTGGCAAATGGAGCGGGTGCTTGATACTTACGCTCAGCCTTATGACCCCGACTATCCGGTACTTTGTTTTGATGAACGACCTTGTTATCTGATTGAACAGACCTTACAACCTGTAGCGATGAAAGCAGGCCAGGTCAAACGCGAGGACTACCATTATAAAGTCACGGCAAGTTGTTCAGTGCTCTTAGCGGTCGAGCCGCTTACCGGCAGGCGTTGGACTAGGCTCTATGACCACCGCCGACGGCAGGAATACACCGACTTTATGCAGTACTTAACGCAACAGTTCCCTCAAGCGCAGAAAATCAGGCTGGTGCAGGATAATCTCAACACCCATAACCCAGGCTCGTTTTATGCTGCTCTAGCACCGCAAGCTGCCTTCGAACTTGCCCAGCAGTTTGAGATGATTCATACCCCTAAGCACGCTTCTTGGCTTAACATGGCTGAACTTGAATTCTCCGCTTTAAGCAAACAGTGCCTAGACCGGCGCATTGCTCAACGTGACCGCCTTGAAACTGAACTTAACGCTTGGCAAACAGAGCGCAATCAAGCCCAAGTTAAGCTCAACTGGCAATTCTCCAAAGAAGCGGCTAGACACACCTTCAAACGTGCCTATACAGAGGTGAAGGTGTCAGTACCTCGCTGACAGTGTAATATGTAGTGCTATCTAACCAATGGTGCTAGTTCATAAGGAGAATTCAGCGATGCTGAGCTGGACTTGGCCTATTTGCTTGGACGATTTTCACGATACCGTAAGCCGCCAACCCTGCTGGGCAGGTGGACGGCTGCCGAATGAACGCGTACCGGGGTCTGATAGCCTAGCGAGCTGTGCCGCCGTTCGCGCTTGTCGTAGAGCTCGGTGACCTCGGAAATAGCAGCGCGAGCCGCGTCCCGAGTAGTGAAGCGTTCTCGGGGACGAAATAGAAAGTACGTCGTATGAAGCGCTTTTTTCGTCGTTTGTCACCTGCGTCAACCCCTCGAGCTGCACATGGGCGATGAGTAGACGGTCAAACGGGTCTGAACAATAGCTGGGTAGGTCGTAATCTCCTAAGGTGGGGTGTAGTTAAGCACCGTATCCGTATGTTTGAGTTAAAGAAAATTGAGGCTTAGACATCATCTGAGGTGTAGGGCGAACTAAAACCGAACCGCACCTGCGCCCCCTCGAGCAGTTCCTGAACAACGACCGTTCGGTCGAAAGCAGGCTTAAGCCGCTGTCCCTGCAGCTCGAGCCGAGCGAACACCGTAGGTCTCCCCCGTCCACCCGCATTATCCTCAACAACAAGGGTGATGGGATTTTTCAGATCATCCACCTCGAGCTCGAGCAGCCCCGCCAGCAAGCTTCTGCTGAAGTTAGTCTCGAGTCCACTTTGAATGATGTATTCCCGGTCGGCGTGAACTTGTACCATGAGTTTGGGTACGACTTCACCCGTCGCGTCGTCGCGCCGCTCGAACCGCCAGACGTTAACCAGGTAGCCGGTCAGGTCGCGCTCACTGATCGGGACGTTCTCCTGGGCCGCCTTGTCCCGGCTGTACCAGAGGCTCTCGGGCGAATGTTTGACGAACACATACACCGGCTGCGCCTTTTTACCAAACCCCAGCGGTTGCGAGGTCTCGAGCACTCTACGAATCGCCTGCAATTCACGGATCATCCGTTCGCCTACCTCGCTCACGCTTTCGCCCCCTGCCAGTCACTTTCAAAGTAGATTTGCGTCCTGCCAAACGCGAACAAAGGTTCGAGGTCGCGCTTATCGCTCCGCACCCGTCTTACCTCACGAGGCGGCCTCATCCCGATGGACTCACCCACTAAAATCAGCCCATGTTTCCGACACCTGACTTGTCTGGGCTCGGCGTCACCCTGGTAGATATAGGGATTAAACCGTTGTGGCTGCCAGACCCTGACCCGGTAGGGTTGCTCGGGTGCGCCTAACACCGTGTCTTTAACCTTTTCGATAGCCTCGACTTCAGCTCCTAACCGCCGCGTACCTTCGTCGTACGCTCCTCCATACCGCTGGAACTCACCTAGATTCTTCCGGGTGGTTTTAAGGGCGGTCTCGAGGATGGCCAGCACGGCCTTCTTCTCTTTAGGAGAACTCCGGTAGCCGCCACTCTCCCCTAGCTGGACATAGCTCACCCCTTCGATTACCTGCGGTAACAGCAGCTCTCTAGGTACCCGTCCTAAACCCAGCTCTGTTACGGCTCGCTGCTGCACCGCTCCGAGTTCAGCTAGAGACCCACGGTAAGGCTCCAACTCACCTACCCGGTAGATCGCCCAGGCGTAGTCGTTACGCGCCCCGTCACCACGTAACACGTGCCGCTGGTCGGTTAGCCAGATCACCCCCGGCAACGCCCCCAGCTCTGTCAGCAGCGTCCCTAGTACCCGGTGAAAATGGGCGTAGGTCCTATCGGTTCGGCTCTCTACTCCTTCCATACTAATCACCTCTCAAATAACTATACACTTTATTAAAACGTACAGCCACTGGCGTTCTCTAGTTTCTGTTTTCATTTTCTCCCCTCAGGTCTGGTTTTCCCATTGGTAGACCGGATAGGGAAAGCTTGCGGTACTATGAAAGATACAGTAGGATGGGGTTGTACGTTTTAATAAAGTGTACATTGTGGCTAGTTGAGCATTTCGTTAGGCGTCGTGGGGCTTGTCTTAGTAGGGGCAGATGTGCCGATTTCGTAGGCCGATGGGGTCAGGTAGGGGCGGAGTGACAAGATCGAGTTGACGCCGTTCATTGCGTTAGGACCGCTCGAGGTTGCGTCAACTTATTTTGGGTGGAGCAGCGTTGGGGTCTGCAAATACTCTGCCAGCGTTGGTTCGCTAGACTTTTTTATCAGCCGAGGTCCGCCCCAACACCCTCGCTCGGACAACGGTCCCGATTTCTGTGCTGAAGCCGTCAAAAGGTGGCTCAACCGTCTCAACGTCAACACCCTCTTTATCCAGGCAGCCCCTAGGAAAACCCCTACACCGAATCGTTTAACGGCAAACTGCGGGATGGACTCTCGAACGGCGAAGTTTTCAGCACCCTCAAGGGAGCTCAGGTGCTTACCGGCAGCTGGTGGGTGGGATCACTGTAATCGCTACCGCCCTCACAGCTCCCTCGGCTATCGCCCACCTCACCTGCTCCTGAGGCATGGCTGGTTTCCGCCCCTCGACCTTCTCGGAGTGCTTTTCCCTTACAATGAACTTGGTCCTTCTATTTGGGTCAGGTCAACTTTTAGGGGAGCGCAGCCGCACGTTTACGCCACACCGTCCAGTCGGTCATTTCGCGCGCTCGTCTAGTAGGGCTCCACTTGGGTACGAAAGCCTCCTGAGGGTAGAGCTGCGTACGGACTCCTTCCCAGGTTAATACGCCTGCCGCTACCCCGGCCAGCAGGGCTACCCCTAATGCGGTGGCCTCGCTCGAGCGGGCCCGCTCTACCCTGAGTCCGGTGAGGTCGGCTTGCCGCTGCAGCAGGTAGTCGTTGCGCGATAGGCCGCCGTCTACCCGAAGACAGCGCAGCTCGGGCAGCGCGTCCCCCATCACGCCGGTGATGTCGGCGACCGCCAGGGCGACGCTGTCGAGTACCGCCCTTACCAGATCGGCAGGGGTCGTACTTTCGGTGAGACCGGAAAAGACACCTTTGGCCTCCGGCTGCCACCAGGGTGCGCCCAGCCCACCAAACGCGGGCAAAAAGCGGACGTTGCCCCCGGCTTCGGTGGCCATTCGGGAAGCCTGCGCGGTGTCGGTCAGAAGCCCCATCCGCTCGAGCCAGCGGATCGCCGTCCCCGCCGTAAACACCCCACCGTCGAGTACAAACGAGCGGCTGCCCGCCTCGCTCAGGCCGACCGAACAGAGCAGGCCCGGCACCCGCTCGGCTACCGGCCCACGTTGCGCCAGCACAAATGCGCCGGTACCGTACGTGACTTTGACCTCCCCCGGTTCCAGACAACCGCACCCCAAAAGCGCCGCGACTTGATCGACCAAGCCCGCGTACCAGGGCAGCGCACCGCCCCAGGCGGGATGCGACAGCGTCCCCCGGTAGGCCGCGCCCGGTTTGATCTGCGGTAGCCAGGCAGCTTCGACGCCGAACTGTTCCCGCAAAAAGGGAGACCACGTATCTGCGGCAAGGCTGTAGAGCTGGGTTCTAGAGGCGGTACTCGGGTCGGTCAGATTGAGCGCACCTAGCCTCACGCCCAGCCAAGCGTCCAGGGTACCCAGCCGTAAGGTTCCGGCCTGGGCTGCTGTTTGCACAGCATCATCGTGCTCGAGCAACCAGCGCAGTTTTGGAGCCGAAAAGTAGGTGCTGAGGTGGAGGCCGCTTTCGCGCGTTATAGCTTCGCCTTGACCGAGCGCCGCAAGCGCGTCGACCTGGCCTTGAGCGCGAGCGTCAGACCAGACCAGCACCGGGGTGAGCGGGACGCCGCTCGCTGCGTCCCAGGCAAGTACCGACTCCCCCTGGTTGGCAAGTCCGGCGGCCTGCACCCGCGTCGGCCCGCCGAGGGAATCCAGCACCTCAGCGACTGCCTCAACCACCGTCATCAGCACCTTGTCAGGATCCTGTTCGACCCAACCGGGTTGGGTCGAACTGCTCTCGAGTGGTCGGTACGCCTGCGCTACAACCTCGCCGCCCGTGTCGAGCGCCAAACAGGTAGTGCCGCTCGTACCCTGATCAATCCCTAAGAGCATGGTCGGTTCCAGCAAGGGGGTCGTGAACGCCGCGCAGCGCGTTCAGGCGTTCCCACCACGGCTGTGGGATGTTCTGCGAGATACTCTGCGGGGGCGTCTGGAGGGGACGCGGCGGGCGCGCAGGCAGACCGTGAGCCGTAAGTTGCTCGAGCGCCCAACTCGACAACCCCAAGCAGGCAGAGAGCCCAGTCGAGCGGATTCCTGCCAGATGCAGAAGCCCCGGTAGCTGCTCGGAAAACCGGCACAGGTAGTTGTGCGGTGTACCCGCCGGGCGCAGCCCCGCCCAAGCGCTGACGACCGGCACCCCACGCAGCGCCGGAAGCGCTGCGACCGCCTGGTGGCGAAGGTCCGCCAACGCCGCCGGACGCGGCTTCCAGTCACGTTTATCGTGTTGATCCTCGGCGGTGGGCCCGGCGCAGAGATGGTCATACAGCGTCGGAAACACCAGCACGCCCTTGGTAAAGCTGTTAGGTAGCGGCAACAAGATGTGCCGGGCAAGCGCTGCGCTACCCCGCTCAAAAACAATAAATTCGCCTCGGCGGGGAGTAATCTCGAACTCGCGGGTCAGCTCGTCGGCAAAGAGTCCGGCACAGTTGACTACGAATGAACTTTGAAGCTCACCTCTGTGAGTCTCGAGGCGCAGGCCGTCCGCGTGTGCCCCGAGACCCATGACCGTACATCCGAGTTGCACCTCGATCCCGTAAAGAAGCCGCGTGATCACCTCGAGAGGGTCGGTGATAGCCTCGCCGGGGATATGTAAGGCGGCGTCGGCGCTTATGCCGGGCTCAAGCCGCCGCACCGCCTCGCGGCCCAAAAGATGCACCTCGGCCCCGTTTTGCGCCGCCCCGTCCTCTAGGCGCTCGAGTGCTGTTACCTCGTTCCCGTGGGCTAGAAGCAGTGCCCCAGGCGTACGAAAGGGAATTCCCAGCGTCCCGAAAACCTCCCGCCAGCGCCCCGACTGGCGCAAGATCATGGCGGTCTCGAAGGTGCCCGGCGGACTGTCGAAACCGGTATGTAAAACCCCTGAGTTCGAGCGGCTCGCCCCTGCCCCGAGTTCGCTCTCAGCTTCACACACGACGACGCGGTGCCCCGCTCGGTGCAGCTCGAAGGCCACTGCCGCGCCGACGAGACCCGCGCCAATCACCACTACATCGACCGTTTTCACCCTTTTCCCGTCTTCAACAAGGGGCTTAGTACTCACACTCTCGGGCTCTGTAACTGTTTGAGGAGAGCAATTTCGTCATAAAGGAGCCACTCACGCGTAATCTTGTCGTTTTCGACTTCGCTGTGGGTGACGCCCATCAATTTGACCCGTTTGCCGGTCGGACGACCGTACCAGCCGGGACCGGTATGGGTGCCGACCAGTGTCCAGCGCGTCGCAACCCGGGAACCCTTCTCCCCATGTTGTAACGAACTGAGATGATCGACTTGCAAAAAAGCGTCAGGAAAGGCAGCTAAAAGTGCGGTGATGTTATGGCGGTAAGCTCCCAAACCGTACAAGATCCGGTTGCCGCTGGTGTAACAGACGAGGTTAGCTGCGTAGTAAGTGTCTATATGGTTGAGCAAACGCCAGTTCCAGATTTCGTGCGTGCTGCGGCGCAAGAGTGCTTCGCACGCCAGATCGCCTTGTTCGGTAACTTCAAGGGGTGGCGGTTCTTGTCCGCGCCGGTGTTCAACGTCGCCGAAACCCTCCGGAGGGATAACCCCGGCGTCTGCCTCGGCTTGCGCGAGTTGCTTCGCCCAACCACGTAGGTTTAGTCCCAAGCTGCGGACGATCGCCAGACCGTCAAACACAAGCCACTCTTCGACGATTTTATTTTCCAAGACGCGGCAGTCTGCGATGACGTAATACCTTGTCAGACGGCCTGTCGGCGGGCCGTACACCGAATAGCCGGTGTTGCGGGAAACATTGAGGACGCGGTGCGACGAGTGAAAGCCGTTCTCCTCATCCCCTGACCAGATTACGTCGTCGGCGTAAGCTTTGGCGTTGGGAAACGCCGCCTGACGTTGGAGCGTGTCTTCGATCATCGCGTCGCGCCCGTAGGTCATACCGTCCGATGAGTGAACGCGGGCGTTATGTGAATAGTGCGTGTAGATTAGACCGATGCCGCCGCCCTCCCAGATGTCGTGGGTACATTTGACGATGTAGTGAACAATATCTATATACTCGTCTTGAAAGCCGCGCAGCGCCTGGCGCCTGCCCCCTTCGGGATGGAGGAGCTGACTAATGTCGTGGTAGGGCACCTCGAGCGGTGCGTGTTTGGGTTCAACTGCCATACTTATGTTTCCTCTCGCGCTTCAGTAGAGAATGAATTTTCGGACGTTGTTTCCAAAGCTTTTTCGGGCAGGTAGAGTTGCGTGAGCAGAGCCAACTCATCGAATAAGGTTTTTTCTTCGATAAATCGTCCCTTACGCAGGCGGTGATGCGTGACGCCCAAGAGGTTGACGCTCCGGCCTGTAGGGACGCCGTAACCGGGGCCGCCGTGCGTGCCGATAAAACGCCAGCGAACGGCTACGTGTGTTTCTAGGGTTGTTTCGGACGCTGCTTCTGAACCTGTTTCTAAAACTGTAATGCGCTCGAGCTGCACTGCGGCGTCGGGAAAAGCGGCTAGTAAACCGAGGACATAGGCCGCAAAGCTGCCCGAGAGGTGAAACCGTCTTCCGGAAGGGCCGAAAAATCGGTAATTCGGGGCGCAAATCTGTGCGATGCGGTCTAGGCGGCGGCGGTTCCAGACCTCATGCCAGAACCAGCGCACTAAGGCTTCGGCGTCGCCCCCTGCGGGTTGGGACAACGCATTCGGCGGCAGCTGACCGTTTGACTGTATACCGAGTTCTGGCAGCGTAGCTGTGTAACCAGCCGAGCGTATAGAGGCGGCTTCACGAGAGCTAAAGCCTAGCTGCTTGGCGAGCAGCAGCCCGTCTTGAACTTCCCACATTTCAACAACACGGCCTTCACGCATCTGTAAATTGGTAACGACAGGATAACAAACGCACCTTGAGGTCGGCCCCCCGAAGCTGCTGTAGCCGGTATTATGGGCGACCCGAGTCGCCCAATGTGAAACATACTCACCACGGTCGTCCCGGATAGTCTGTTCGCCCCGCAAACGGAGGTCGGGAAACGCTGCAAGGTACTGCACCGTGCTCGTCACCACTTCATCACGACCGTAGTGTTCCCCGAGAAAGGTGTGAGTTCTCACGTTATGCAGATAGTAATCGTAAATAAGCCCCACCGCTTTTTGCTCCCAAACAAGGTGGTATCGCTGCAAGGCATCCTCGACAGCTTTAGGCACTGCCTGAGCGATATTGCGCCTACCCACGTTGAGCTAGCTGGCTTTCAAGAGACAACACAAGCAACACAAACTCATGCCAGCGCAGGGCTCTGTAACTGTTTGAGGAGAGCAATTTCGTCATAAAGGAGCCACTCACGCGTAATCTTGTCGTTTTCGACTTCGCTGTGAGTGATGCCCAGTAGCCGAATCCGTTTGCCGGTAGGACGACCGTACCAGCCGGGACCGGTATGGGTTCCAGTAAGCGTCCACCGTGTAGCGACGCGGTAGCCCTTCTCGCCATTTGGTAGCGCACAGCTATGGTCAACTTGGATAAGTGCGTCGGGAAAAGCTGCAAGTAGCGCCGTGATGTTGTGGCGGTAAGCTCCCAGACCGTACAAGATCCGGTTGCCCGTGGTGTAGCAAACGAGATTCGGAGCGTAGTAGGTATCCACCTGATTGAGCAGTCGCCAGTTCCAAATTTCGTGCGTACTGCAGCGAATCAACGCTTCGGCGTCGGTTTCGCCTAGTTCGGTGGGCTCGAGTAGCGGAGGTTCCTGACCACGGCGGTGCTCGACATCGCCGAAACTTTCAGAGGGGATAAATCCGGCATCAACCTCGGCTTGGGCGAGTGTCTTAGCCCAGGCGTGCGGATCGAGCCCGAGACCGCGAACAACAGCGAGTCCATCATAGACGAGCCACTCTTCGACGATTTTATTTTCCAAGACGCGGCAGTCTGCGATGACGTAATACCTTGTCAGACGGCCTGTCGGCGGGCCGTACACCGAATAGCCGGTGTTGCGGGAAACATTGAGGACGCGGTGCGACGAGTGAAAGCCGTTCTCCTCATCCCCTGACCAGATTACGTCGTCGGCGTAAGCTTTGGCGTTGGGAAACGCCGCCTGACGTTGGAGCGTGTCTTCGATCATCGCGTCGCGCCCGTAGGTCATACCGTCCGATGAGTGAACGCGGGCGTTATGTGAATAGTGCGTGTAGATTAGACCGATGCCGCCGCCCTCCCAGATGTCGTGGGTACATTTGACGATGTAGTGAACAATATCTATATACTCGTCTTGAAAGCCGCGCAGCGCCTGGCGCCTGCCCCCTTCGGGATGGAGGAGCTGACTAATGTCGTGGTAGGGCACCTCGAGCGGCGACAAGGTATCGGCCTGATTGGAAGGTTTATCGACTTCGGACATAGTTGACCTCGAGCATAGGTTCAAAAGCGTGAGCTGTAGGCTACTTTACGGCCCCGGCAGTAATTCCGTTGACAAAATGGCGACGAATCAAAAACGATAGAGCGATTAAGGGCACCATAATCAGCACGCCGACTGCCGACATTTGTCCCCAGATCACACCGACAGCGCTGTTCATTTGGTTTAACCCAACCTGAATCAGCGTAACGCGCTGACCTCCAACGACGAGCGCAAAGATAAACTCGTTCCAGGTTGAGATAAATGCAAAGGCCGCCGACACGATAATTCCCGGCAAGATGAGCGGGAAGGTCACGTGCCGTAACACGCCGAGCGTGGTCGAGCCGTCTACACGGGCAGCCTCCTCGAGCTCGTTAGGTAGGGCGTCTACAAACCCTTTAAGCAGCCAAATAGCATAGGGCAGCGTAAACGACAGATTCAAGATAATCAGTGCCGCGTAGGTGTCGAGCATCGTATACCGCGCCAGATTGTCAAAAAAGGGCACGCTCAGCCAGCTCTCCGGCAACCACCCGAAAGGGCGGCGAAACAGGTTATAAAAAGGTAAGAGCACGATTACCGGTGGCAAGAACTGCGTCGCCAACACCCAGACCAACAGCAAGTTGCTGCCGCGAAAGCGAAACCGTGAAAAGGCGTACGCGGCGATAAGGGCGACAGGCAGGGTGATCGCAATTGTAATCAGTGAGACGACAATGCTGTCAACAAGCATCCCGCCTACTTTGTAGGTGTCTGAAAAGATGGTGCGAAAGTTAGCGAGCGTCGGTTTGAAAAAGATGTTAAGGGTAAAAGCGTCCCGCTGACCCTTGAAGGCCGTCATGGTTAACCAAAAGATAGGGAGCAGCACAAAAATCGCCACAGCGATCGTCGCCACCCAATCAAGCAGGGTGCTGAGACGAAAGCGTGAGGGTGTGCGTTTGGCAAGCGGCCTGACCTCGGCTTGGGATAGTTCAACAGCCATTTGTACCTCCTAACTAAGCCTGCTTTGAAAGCATCCTGACGTAGAAAAACGCGAAAATGGACAATGCGACGACCAAAATGTAGGCCAGCGCCGAGGCGTAGCCCATATCGAGACTGCGCCCGAACCCGACCTGATAGATGAGGTGGTTGATCGTCTGGGTAGCTCGGCCAGGACCACCCCCGGTCATGGTGACAACCTGGTCGAACATCCTCAGCGAGAAGATAATTTTTAGCAGCGTAACGATGAGCAGAACCGGGCGCAAGAGGGGCAGGGTAATTCCCCAAAAAATCCGCCACGAGTTTGCACCATCCATTCGCGCCGCGTTAAAGATGTCATCGTCAACCGAACCGAGTGCGCCGAGAAACATCAGCGCAAATAGCGGAGCCCAACCCCAAACCTCGCTCATCGCCATCCAAAAGAGCGCCCAAAACCCGTCGCCAAGCCAAACCGTATCGGTCGTAATAGGAAACTGCAGAGCGGGAATCAGGTTCAGGCGTCCGACGTCTAAGCCTCCGATTTGGAATGACGGGTAGTGGATCAGTCCACCAAGTGTGAGCACCGCGCTAAAAAAGCGGATAAACTGGTCGGCAATCGCGTCGAAAATTCCTGAATTGCTGTCTAGCATAAACCGGAACGAAAATCCTTTGAGCGCCGGTGAGACTGCAAACGGAAAAATTAAAAGTACCTTGACGAAGGTGTGTAGGCGGCTGCCTTTTTGTAGCAAGAGCGCAATCGCCAGCCCCAGCGACACCGAAAAGACCACCGCGATAACGGTGTAGTTAACCGATACGACGATGCTGTTTAAGAAGCTGTTATCGCTGAAGGCGCGAACGTAATTCTCGAGACCAACCCAGCGCTCCTGACCGGGCCGACTGAGTAGCCAGTAACGAAACGAGTTGACCAGCGCGTAGATAAGAGGGTAGGTCGTCGTGAGCGCGAGGAGGACAACAGCTGGGCCTAAAAGCCAGGTGAGGGTGCGTCTATCTTGGATGACCGTCTCCTCTCTGAGCGGCGACCTGAGGGACATTTTAAGGTCGCTGCTCTCTACGGGAACTACCAAAGGGACGAGCAGGTTAGTTCGAGCTGGTCGCGCCGGAGCGTTCCATGATGTCTGAAACGTCGGCGGCAGCGTTGTCGAGCGTTTCCTGAACGTCCGCGCCATTGGCAATCTCGTTGATAGCGACCTCTAAGACCGACTGCACGTCGAGCCATTCAGGGACGAGCGGTTCGGTACGGGCGTCGCGTAGAGAGGCTGCCATCGCGTCTTGCAAACCGCCGGTCGTCGCGTTGACTTCAGGTGAGGTCAGGGCCGAATAGTGCGTTGTAACGACGGTACTCAAATCGGGATTACTTTTGTCGAGGACGAGTTCCAGGTCGGTTTTGGCGTCACCGAGCCACTTGAGGTACTCCCAAGCCGCATCTTGGTTGCGGCTGGTACCGAAGATGCCGACCGGCCAGATATACCCATATGAAGTCCGGTCGCCGCCCTCCCAACCCGGTGCAGCGACAAACCCCAAGTTATCGACGACCTCTTGGTTGGAAAACTCGGGGTTGGCTAAACTTTCGTAAATCCACGACCAGCCTGGAAACATCGCGGCGCGCCCCTGCGCCATCGCTTGCCACGCATCTTGTTCGCCATTCGCTACCGCGTCGGGGGCCGTCAGACCGTCGCGTAAAAAGTTGACGTAGAGGTCTGTCGCCTCGACCCCGACTTCGCTATTAAAGATGGGCTGATTGTTCTCGTCAAAGACGTCGCCCCCGGCACCCCACAACATAGAAAGCCAGTTGAACAGGTTCTGCCCCGTGCCGACATTGTAGTACAGCGATACACCGTCAAAATCAGTCTGCTCCGAAATCGTTTTGGCTGCCGCTTCGACCTCTTGCCAAGTGGTGGGAACCTCGAGCCCCAGTTCTTGGAGCACATCCTTGCGGTACCAGAGCATAAACGCGTGGCCCCGCAGGGGCAACCCGTAAAGCACATCGGTGCCGAGTCGTGCGGCGTCCAGGTAGACTTCCGGATAGTCGTCTACGGCTACACCATCTCTCGCCACAAGGTCGTCTATGGGCGTCAGGAAGGGCTCGAGCTGCGGCCCCCAGGCGTCAACCCAAGCTACTAGGTCGTAGCTCCCGGTACCTGATGAGGCTTCAATCAAAATCTCGTCTTTGTACGATTCGTAAGGCGTATTCGACCAGTTGACCGTGATGCCGGTCAGCGGCGTGAATTCTTTTTCAGTACGCTCGATGAGTGCGGCAAACTGGGCGACGGCGGTGCAGCAGATCAAGAAGTTGAGTTCGGTGCCGTCATAAGGTTTACCTTCTTGTAGATTGAAATCGGCTGCAGTAGGCGTTTGTGCTGTGGCAAACACCAGCGCGGTGACGAGGAAAAACGACCAAATCCGTTTCATCAGCTTCAACCTCCTGTAGTTTCTGGCTTACTACAAAGCTAGCGCTGATAGCCCGCGCCGCCGTTATAGCAAGCGGAAAAATGTACTAAGGCCTACACACTACTACGTAGTCATTACGAAGTCAAATAGGCTCAGTAGTCAGCACGAATCTGTATAGAATCGCGGTTTTTTGCAATTTTACGCACCAGAGCCGCTATTGACAGCTCTTGGCGAAGTATCTATAGTGCATAGAAACCTGAAAGAGTGATTACGTAGTCAGGCTAGTATCCGCCTTGATCTCAATGGTCTATTTTTAGGAGCAGACATGACTGTTAAGCCGCCTCTAAATCCCAGAGAACAAACCCCCGAAGGTAACGCACTCGGCCCGATGGAGGGTCGTATCAGCCGCTTTCAGGAGCTGTTGGAACGTCCGAACCCGATGATGTTTATCGACAGTCCGTTGCCGCATCACCAACGTCTCAACTACGCCGTCATCGGGGATACAGCCGGGGAAAATCCGGAAGTTGAACCGATGCTCGCTTCACCGCACCGGTTTCAGATCGGGATGGTGAAAGCTGAACCGGGCAACGGCCCGGCGTACCACACGCACGACTACGTCGAGTGTTTTGTCCCGCTGACCGAGCACCAGTGGCGTTTTTACTGGGGCGAAAGCGAAGATAAGGTAGACGGCGAAACGATTTTGGGAAAGTGGGATCTGATCAGTTTGCCGCCTAAGCTGTGGCGCGGGTTTGAGCTGCTGGAGAGCGAAACGGAACCGGCGTGGATTTTTGCTGTACTCGACCCTCACGACGCCTTTACCTTCAAAGATCCCTACTGGGCACCTTATGTGACGAGAGCTGCAGGGGGGGCCGGGTACGAGGCCGACGCGACCGGCAAGATGGTCAAGGTTCCTGAAGAGAACGCCAAAAATGTAGCAGAGATCTTGGCGCGTATAGGTAGCTACGAATAGCGCCGCTACCTAAACGTCAACCTTATGAATCCTCCATTTGTGCTGCTACCCGGAACGCTCTGCACAGAAGCGCTCTTTGCGCCTCAGGTCGAGGCTTTAGCCGACGTTACCGACGTGCAGGTTTTACCGCTAAAAACCGGCACGACTATCGCGGCGTGTGCCGCAGAGACCCTGCAACGGGCTCCTGAACACTTCGCACTGACCGGATTTTCGCAGGGCGGCGTAGTTGCTCTAGAAATCATGCGGCAGGCACCGCAGCGCGTACATAAACTCTGCCTCATCAGTACGAACCCACGCGGCAGCACCCCGCAAAACCTCGAGACCTGGTCGCGCTGGCAGCGTAAGGCGCGTACTGGCTTCGCCGACATTGTTCGTTTTCACACTGAGCAAGTCGGTCGTGTGCAAGGGAAAACAGCGGTTTGCGATACCGTCGAAGAGATGGCTTTTGCCACAGGTATAGAGACTTTTTTGCTTCAGCTTACGATGCTCGCAAGCCGCGGCGACAGCCGTCCCTCACTCGGTAACATCGGCTGCCCGACGCTCATTGTCGGCGGGTGCCAGGACCGGGTGACGCCACCTGAGCTTCAAGAAGAGATGCAGAAGCTTATCCCTCAAGCGACGTTTGTCCCGCTAGCGTGTGGTCACTACGCACCGCTCGAGCAGCCCCAGTCAGTCTCCACCCTGCTGCGCGAGTGGGTATAGGCAAATAATGCTTAGAAACTCGGCCAAAACCAAGCTAAAGCGTGGCAAGCCGGTCGTCAACGGCTGGCTTCATATCCCTTTGTCGTTAAGTGCTGAAGCGACGGCCCATAGAGGCTTCGACACCCTGACGATAGATCTGCAGCACGGGCCTATCGACTTTGGGGGTGCCCCGACGATGATTCAGGCTAGCTCGAGTACGCCGACCGTACCCTTAGCCCGCGCCCCGTGGAATGAACCCGGCATCATCATGAAACTTTTAGACGCGGGGTGTTACGGCATCATTTACCCGATGATCAGCACCCGCGAGCAGTGCGAAGCGTTCGTTGCAGCGTGCCGCTATCCGCCTCACGGCGTCCGCTCGTTCGGGCCGACGCGGGTACAGCTCCGCGCAGGTGCGGACTACGCCGAACACGCCAACAACGAGATGTTGACCTTTGCGATGATCGAAACAGCCGAGGCGCTCGGCAACTTGGGCGAGATCATGTCTGTTCCCGGCCTCGACGCGGTTTACGTCGGGCCAGCCGACCTCAGCCAGGCGCTCGGCGGCGCACCCGGCGCAGACTGGGAAGAAGGGCCGGTCGCCGACGCGATCAGGGAGATCGTCAAAGCGGCGCGTGAACACGGCGTCGGTGCAGGTATTCACACTGTTTCAGCGCGTTACGCGCAGAAGATGGTCAGGCTCGGTTACGCGTTTGTTACGGTTCATTCAGACCTCAGCTATCTGATTGCGGGCGCGGACGCGGTCGTCACCGATCTCAAAAACACTGCCGAAAACGACGACGCCGAAAACGCCCGTGAAGAAATTTCGGCGGCAAGATCGTCCTCTTACTAAAATGCCCACCGATGAACCCCGAGCCAAAGGCCGTAATGTGCGCCAGAAAGCGCCTGTTACGTCACACGACGTTGCCAGGGCTGCGGGTGTGTCGCAGTCGGCGGTCTCGAGGGCGTTTAATCCAAACGGCAAAATCGCTGCGGCGACACGTGAAAAGGTGCTGGAGGTCGCGCGCGCGTTGGGCTACTACCCAAACGCTTTTGCCCGCACACTGGTACAGCAGCGCACCAAGGTCGTCGGGGTCATGATGGCGCGAATCGACAACCACTTTTACCCTAAGGTACTCGAGGACTTGACGACGCAGCTCTGGCAAGTAGACCGTCAAGTTATGTATTTCGGGGTTGACGAGGAACGCGTCAGCGCCCAACTTGACGCGTCGACCGACGTACCATTTAGCTATGACCAGGACCTCGGCAGAGTTCTGCAGATGGCGCTACAGTACCGCGTCGAAGCGATGGTCGTCGCGTCTGTTACGCTCTCGTCGCGCACAGCCGAAATCTTCTCAGAAGCGGGTATCCCGGTCGTTTTGTTTAACCGCTCACCCAGTCACGCGCAGCGTAGTGCCAACGTCTACGCGGTATCGTGTGACAACTTTTACGGGGGTACGCTCGCGGCTGACACCTTTTTGGACGCCCGCTACGCGCGTTACGCCTTTATCGGCGGCAGCCCCGACACGTCGACCAACAGAGACCGCAAAGCCGGGTTTATGGACACGCTCAAAGGGCGCGGCGCAGGCCTCACTTACGCAGTTGAGAAAGAGTACAGCTACGCGTGGGGCAGAAACGCGTCCCGGTATCTCTTCGAGCAGAAGACGCCGCCCGACGCCATCTTTTGTGCCAGTGACCTGATCGCGCTCGGCGCACTCGACAGTGCTCGAGCCGAATTTGCGCTGCGCGTCCCTGAAGACGTCGGCATCATCGGTTTTGACGATATAGAGGCGGCGGGTTGGCTCGGCAACCAGCTAACGACCGTCCGACAACCCATTGACCTCATGCTCAAAGAAACTTTAGCGGTCGTTACCGGCGAGCGTGAAAAGGCGGGACAGTTCACGCTACCTGTTAAGCTGATTGCCCGCGCAACCACACGCCCAAGTGTCTCAGCTAGCAGGGTACGCACCGAGAAGGTGACGTGACGTCGTGACACATCCGAGTAATGCGCCATCCGAGCTTTCGGGACTCGCGCCAAGCCGAAAAACGCAGCCGTTGGCGCGAGTCCCTTCGTTTCCAGCCTAGCCTCAAGTCAAGGAGAAAGTCGTGTTAAAAACCATCAAAGCCGGTACTGAAGTTGGTGTCCAAGACGCCATCACCAAACAGGTCGAAGAGACCGTCAAAACGATGCTCGCCAAGATTAAACGTGATCGCGACGCGGCGGTCAGACGCTACTCGGAAAAACTCGACCAATTCAACCCCGAGCAGTTTCGGCTTTCGCAAAGTGAGATTGACGACGCGGTGGCCTCGCTGACGCCTAAAGAGCGGAGCGCGGTTGAGTTTTCGCGCGAGCAGATTCAGCGCTTTGCCTAGGCGCAGCGCGCCACGGTGGTTGACCTCGAGCTTGAAACACTGCCGGGAGTCGTGTTGGGGCACCGGCACATCCCCATTGACGCAGTGGGGTGCTACGCACCGGGCGGGCGCTACCCGATGGTCATTTCGCCGTTTATGGGCATCGTCACGGCGAAGGCGGCAGGGGTGCGGCGGGTAGTGGCGTGTACGCCGCCCCGAAACGGTCAACCGCATCCGGCCACAGTTGCCACGATGGCGCTCGCGGGTGCCGACGAAATTCTTGTGCTCGGTGGCGTGCAGGCGCTCGCAGCGATGGCTTACGGTACGGAATCTTTAGAACCCGTAGACTTTTTGGTCGGTCCCGGTAACGTCTACGTCGCCGAGGCCAAACGGCAACTCTTCGGCACCGTCGGCATAGAAATGGACCCAAGAATCGAGACAGACCCCTTGGTTGAAAGCGCTAGGCTTTCAGAAAGGGGAAGAAATGAAAAAGCAGAGGCGAAACCACTCAGCAGCGTTCAAGGCGAAGGTAGCACTAGAGGCAGCCAAAGAAGAGAAGACGCTCGCCGAGTTGTCACAGCAGTTTGGCGACCACGTACAGCAAATCTCAGCGTGGAAACGGCAGCTCTTAGCGCAGGTCAGCGAGGTCTTCGAGAGTGGTGCGGACAAGCAGCGTGACTTCGAGTCTGAGGTCAAAGACCTCCACGCCAAGATCGGTGAACTTACGATGGAACGAGATTTTTTGTCCGGCAAGCTCAGGCGCTAAGCAGGTCTGAGCGCCAAGCGATGATCGACAGAGAAGCGCTGCTGCCGGTTGTAAGACAATACCGATTGCTGGGCGTGAGCCGTGCATCGGTGTACCGCCGGAGGGCAGCAGTCTCGGAAGAAGAACTGACGGTCATGCGCCACATAGACGAGATCCATCTAGCACGGCCCTTCCTAGGAAGTCGCCGGATCGAAGGTGAACTCAAAGACCGTGGTTTCACCGTTAATCGCAAACGTGTTCAGCGCTTGATGCGGGTCATGGGTATTGCGGCCATCTATCCCCAACCAAGAACCTCGAAAGCTGCCAAGGGACACGAAATCTATCCCTACCTACTTCAGGGACTCGAGCCGAGCCGACCCAATCAAATATGGGTCGCCGATATCACGTATCTGCCGATGCCCAAAGGCTTCTGCTACCTCGTCGCGATCATGGATTTGTACAGCCGTAAGATTCTGAGTTGGCAGCTGTCGAACAGCCTCGACCCACGCTTTTGCATGACTGCCTTAACCGAGGCCTTGGCAACACACGGCGCACCTGAGATCTTCAATACCGACCAGGGTGCTCAGTTCACCTCTCAAGCATTCACCAGCTTGCTTGACCAGCACGGGGTTCGGATCAGCATGGATGGCAAAGGTCGCTGGATCGATAATGTCTTTATCGAACGCTTCTGGAGAAGTCTCAAATACGAGGAGGTTTATCTCTATGCCTACAACAATCTTAACGAAGCCCGAATTGGCCTAGAGCGCTACCTCAGCTATTACAACGGCGAACGCCGTCACAGCAGCCTCAGCAAGCAAACACCTAATGCGGTGTATGGTGAGGCCACAAGCAACCGGGTACTGCCCCATCTGCCGATATTGGGTAGGGCGGTGACGCCGAGACCTTGCTCGTGAACAGCGTTAAGAACGAACGGGGTGCTGTCTCGAGGATAAGGTCCACCTCTTATCGCGGGCGTCCTGCGGTACTAGGCAACACCGCAGAGGTGCGGGCTTTTACCGCAGCGCAGCAGCACCGCGCACTTACAGAGATGGCGGCAGCGTGGCAACAAGAGCAAGGCGCAAGGCTGAGTACGATGGCGTTTTCTAGAGCACTTAAGCGACTTGGCTATACGCGTAAAAGAAGAGCTATCTCTACCGGGAGCGCTCACCAGCAGCACGGCAAGCCTTCGAGCAGGAGCTAAGCACACTAGACCCGGAGAAGTGCGTGTATATCGATGAAGCTGGCGTTGAAGAACACGCTCGACTATAGCTACGGCTGGAGCTTCAGTACACGCTGCAGTGCTGAGAAGCTGGGACATTTTACCCAGCGCGTCTCGATGATTGCCGCCTGGTGTCAGGGTAAGGTCTTGGCACCGATGACCTTCACCGGTTACTGCGACGGCACGGTAGTCGAGACCTGGTTTGAGCAGGTGCTCATCCCTACGTTAAAAGCTGGGCAGGTCGTTATTCTTGATAACGCCTCATTTCACCGTCAAGCAACCCTGCAAAAGTTACTCGAGCCGCTCGGTTGCCGTCTACTCGCCCTACCGCCTTATTCTCCTGACCTCAACCTCATCGAGCCGCTATGGAACCAGATTAAAGCCCTTATTAAACATCATCCTGACCTAGACCGTGCTTTCCATGACAAGGTAAATGACGCTTTTTGTAGCCTCTAAACCGTTAGATGCTATACCTGCTATATTTTGTTCATTCCCATGACTCGAAAAGGAAATAGGTACCAGGAACACCCCTGACTTCTACCCAGGTCGAAGTAGTAAAGGGACACAGGTCAGTTTGTTTTATGCTGCCCTTAAGCACAGTTCAACTCCGAGAAATAAGACCTGCTCCGGACGGCTGTTGAACGTTTCCCTAAACTCGCCGATACGACGCTGCCCGAAGTCACTTTGGCGTGCTGAAGAAACCTGTCACAACCTGTTTGTCGGCCTCAGGTCGAGTTCAATTTGGCCCTTATCAATGAGCCGACTCGGTGACCCCATTCGAAGCGAGGTGGAAAGGTTCAAAGCTGATTGGAGCACTTGATTGTTTATCTTCTTGTTTGCAGCACTATAGATCAGATTTCAGGAGTGTCTGTTAGTGTTGCTCGTACGCGTTCTGCAACCTCTCTCGCTTGGCCTACTAGCAGCTGCTGCTCGTCTATAAACGTTTCGATGTCGTGCACAGTTTCGGGAAGTTCGTCGAAGTAAAGTTCAAGGAGGTAGGCATTTCGGGCAATCTCATACTGAGTTCCCTGCCACCCTGCTTTGTCAAGTACTTCAAGTACGTAAGGGCGTTTTCGGGTTTTTAGCTCAACGCGTAACATTTCCGGAAGTGCCTCGAGGGTGGTTTTGTCGAGTGTTTCAAGGACGCTTTCAGCTGCCTGATTGCGGAAGGCGTCGAACGCGTTTTTAATCATCTCGACCAGTTCTTGCTCAGCGGCCCGCTTTGCCTGCTTTTTTGCACCGGCAGCGTCTAGCTTAAGTGAACGCGACGCGGCTCCCGAAACGACGAGGTGTTGGATAAAGCCCGGGAGGTTGGTGACGGGTTTGCCCAGGCTATTACCACGGTTTGCAGCGGCTCGGCCAAGCGTGATAGCCCGGTCAACGACGTGGTGACCCTGTGCCATAACGAAGGCTTCGGCGTCTTGGACATATCCGGTAGTGCGGAGTTCGTCTGCTACGGTAGACTCCTCAGACGATAGAACCGGCTGCTTGGCTGGTACCAACGAGGGTTTATCGCCTTCAACAATTGAAAGATGAAAGCGGACTTGCTTAATAGCGCGGCCTTGCCTGAGCGCGTCAAACGAAAAACGTAAGCGTCCGTGCAATTCGAACTCAGCGGAGGCGCGCTCGAGCATTTTACGAAAATCGCGCCACGCTTTGTATTTTTCTATCCAAACTTTTTTCGAACCCTTTGTTTCAAGTGTACGCATCCCCAAGCTGAATTTAAGGTCGGTGATGTGATAGGTCAAAATCTTTTTCCCGCCACCGTGCGAGTCGTGCCACAAAATTTCATAAAGCCGCTGACCATTAAATGACTCCATCGGCAGCACATCAAGAAGCGGAATCGTATTGTAGCGTTCGCGCAGCTCGAGCAAAAGTGGGGCAAGTTCTTCGTTCAACCGGATTTTAACGTACGACTCACCCGTCTCGCTCGATTCTGCCGGAACGTATTCAGCAACTGTCGTCCACTGAAACTCCCTGAACCCCCCATGTTCAGTCGGTATAAAAACAATGCGCCGCAGCAACCCACGCGCCGCTCGTTCAGCGCGGGCATAGGGATTCTCGCCAAAGTGCCGGGTAAGTTCTTTCATCCCGATTTTATGCGTCAGAAGCTCTTTATCACCACTGTTGATTCGGGCCATTGTCAGAAAGATCAGCCGCTTCTCGTTGAGTTCGAGTGCCTGGCCGCTCTTTGCCAGCATGTTGGCCTGTCTGACACGTGCTTTATCGAATTCGAGATCGAGCTTTTCGCCGCTGCCTTGAAACACGAATACTCCTCTACTAGTCAGGTGCGCTACGTCAGCGTATAGCTAGTGTGGAATCCTTGTCAAGGCCGATTCCACACCAAGCAAGTTCGCATCAGACAAGGTCGAATATCTTGCCCACTTTAGCGGCGCAGACCGCCGTGCATTAGACAGCTATACGAATCATTTGCCCACAGTTACACTACAGCACCTTCACGGAGCGTAAGAGCGAATATCTCGCCCACACTACGCCTCATACGCCGGGTCTACGCCACCGTACTTTTGAAAATAACGTAATAGCACGGTGTTTGTACTATTACGAATAATTTGCCCACAGATAGCGAACAATTTGCCGCTACTTAACGAATACGCTGTCCACCTAAGCGAACAATTTGCCCCTCTTGAACGAACATTGTGCCCCACTATAACGAACAATTTGCCCCTTTTACTCGAATTATTTGTCCCCTTATACATGGGTTTTTTACGTCGGTGAGCCGCTTTTTGGGGGGTGACAAATAAGAAATGTTTGTAATTTCAAATGTACGAAGTCAACATCAATGCAATCCAAGCGTTTCGAGAATCACCAAATGCTTAGTTTTGCTGTTGCTCGAGGATTTTTGAAAATTCATGTGTTTTCGCCGGAAGGTTTCCTAAGCTAACGACTCAAAATTAGATTGACACGATGCGGCACAATAAAAATTTGAGATGGGGGGGACGAATTATTTGCCTACACTTGACGAATACCGATACCACCAATTAGTAGTCAACAGAAAACGCGACGGTTCAGTTAAGGCTTGACAGCAGTTACGGTGTGTGTGGGTGATACAGTGCAGGAGGCAAACATCTGAGTCTTGTAAAAGCCGTGCTACACATCTCATCGACGACTTTTCGCTAACTAGAGTTGGCGGGCAGAGCAGAGAATCTGGGTTTGTGTCTGGTCAACGCTTGATTTCGTCGTGCCCCGAGAAATTGCTGCAAGAAGACGCACAACATTCCTTCATTTCCACCATTACGAACACCGTGTCCACTTTTCGAACCCGAGCAACTAAAAAATGCTGTTTTTCCGCCCGCTGGACGTTAAGGTGAGCCACGAAACATGCCTACGTCTTCTATTTGAGGTTTTGAGATTTTAAAATAGTTTTTAAAGGAGTTTTAGAGTGTTAGGTGGTTTTGTTACAAACATGGTCAAAGCGGTCGTGGCAGGAAATTGCTCCGTCATTTTGGCGCTGCTACACGTTTGGTTCGAAGCCGCTAAATCCAAGACGTGATTCCAAAAAAGAAAGCTTCGTGGGACGTCCTTGGCTACGTACGGGGACGCGGCGGGTAATGCGATACTAGCAGTACCCTTACCATGTTTGCTACCATTGGACTGAACTGAGTATATATAGTTTTGTGTGTATGCTGCTCATGTAGGTCCGTATTGTACTTTTCGATTTGCGTTTCCGGTGAAATATTCTTTTGACGGTTTGATCGTGGTGGACGCTGGTTCCATGTGTTTGTCCCACTCTGGGACAGGGGCATATCGGTATAGGTTGAACTATTCTGATAGGATACGAAAATGGGATCGGCAATCACGAAAATGGTTGAGCAGTGAGAATCATTGCGATTGCCAACCAGAAGGGTGGTGTTGCGAAAACGACGACTGCCATCAACCTTGCTTCGGGTTTTTCGCTTCGGCGTGCCCGGACGCTCCTTATTGATCTCGATCCTCAAGCGAATGCAACTCAGAGCTTACAGCAACCCGAACTAGCCACGATTCCTTCGGTATTCGACGTCTTTAACGGCGTTCTCACGGTTGACGAAGCAGCGTACCGTGTTGGTGAACAGTTCGATCTAGTTGCGTCGCATATCAAACTGGCCAAACTCGAGCCGCAGCTACAAGGAGCGGTCGATTCTTACCGTCTCCGTGAAGCTCTGGAAGGGCTTCCTTATGATTATGTCGTTATTGATTGTCCCCCATCTTTGGGTGCGCTGACGACCAATGCCCTCGTAGCAGCGACGCATGTGCTCGTGCCCGTCACCGCAAGTTACTACGGCCTTAATGCTGTGGCTGACTTTATCGAAACGTTCAACCAGATACGCCGAATTGTCAATACCAAGCTTGAACTACTTGGTATTGTCGTAACTATCTTCGATAGTCGGTTGACGATTTCCAATGATGTAATAAAGGTTCTACGAAAAACCTACGGGACAGCGATGCTCGAGACGGTCATCAACAAAACAGTACGGCTAGACGAAGCCGCAAGCGGACGGACGAGCATTTTCGAATATGACAGTTCATCACGCGGCGCTGAGGATTATACCCAGTTGCTCGAGGAGGTGCTTAAACGTGCCGACTCGTAAACGGGGCCTTCAGGGAGATGTGAAATCCGAGAATCGTAGTGGTGGAGACCATCCTCTAGCTGAACGTGAGGGTCGTAACGAAAACGCTCTACTGGTGCCGCTAAGTCGGCTTAGGCCTGACCCGGATCAGCCCCGTAAAGTGTTCGATGAAACTGCCCTTGCAGAACTTGCACGTTCAGTCCAAGAGCACGGTATCCTTCAGCCACTCATCGTCTATGCTGAAAGTGAGTTGTACTATATTATTGCAGGCGAGCGGCGTTTCCGTGCGGCGCAGCGCGCTGGGCTTGACGCTGCGCCGGTACAGGTAGTCCACGACCGTCGTCGGATCAAAGAGCTTCAACTTGTAGAGAACTTACAACGTGAAGATCTTGCCTTGATGGACGAAGCGAGAGCCCTGGGCAATCTGCAAAAGGAACTAAGCGCAAGTGTAAGGGGACTCGAGCAAGCAACAGGAAAATCGAAAAGCTACGTATCAAGAAGGCTTGCGCTACTCAAGATGCCGCTCGATGTCCAAAGAATGCTTGAAGAATCCCCTCAGCTTTTTTCACAAGCTGAAGCAGTTGCACAAATTGCCGATACGGAACGGCGAGAGGCGCGGATCAATGTCCTGCTTCATGGAACGGCAAGAGGGGAGACGAATAAGAGGACGCGTGGACGACCGGTCAAGCCGTTTGAGCTGAAAAAAAAGCGTTCAGGGGCGTTCGATCTCGTCGTCAAATTCCGTCCTGGAGAATCGGATATAGCCGCGCTCGTCAAGCAGCTCAAAGCATTGGTGAGTGAACTCGAAAAATAATCAAGGCACGAGAGCTTGGCTGGAGGCGTTTCACAAGGGGAAAGTCTGTCAGTTCCACCAGCTCGAGACGTTCCCTCAGCTAAGATTGTACAAACCGTAACCATCCCTTACGGTTTAGACGCTAGCCCCAAGCTGGCGTCTTCTTCTACAAGGTCTGCTCTCTGCGGCGAATATCTCAGGAGTCAACGTCACTAGGTAAATTTGTCAGCGCTTAAAGCCTGCAATTTTGAGAGGGTGGTTGCTCGAGCCATAGTGCGACTGAACCCCCAAAAGAAAGGTTGGGTCGCTACCTCGGGAAAGAACGAACCCTTTCTCTATTACGAACCCGAACAGTTTTACCGAAGCTCAGGCTTCGCTGTTTGAGATTTTCTTGTTGAGTCATTTGTAGCGTTGAAAGCGGACAGTATCTCTAAGGTCAACGCTAAAGGGAAGACATCTTGAGGTTTGTGATTCGAGAGCTTTGAAAGTACAGTTTGAAGGTTGAGGGCTCGAGTTGTTGCGGTTGTAGAGATGATCCAAGCCAATTTGGGTGAACAGCAGAGCGTCATCAGATACGTTCACTCAGAACAGCAGGGCGAGCTGTTCGAGTAATCGTCTTTCTGTAATGAGCAACTCGTCTGCTAGCATTTCCAACAGAGGTTGACACAGGTGTCACCTTACAGCGATTTGCGCTAGCTTTGATATAGCGTCATAGTGGAGCATGGCATACTCACTCGACTTACGCGAACGAATTGTCGAAGCGGTAGCGGAAGGGCAGAAGCATCAGGACGTTGCAGCGCGCTTCAAGGTAGGCGTGGCGACGGTGCGGCGTTACCTCAGCCGCTCACGGGGAGCTGGCAGCCAAGGCACCACCGGGCCGCAGCGCGTTAATTCCAGCCGAAGCGTATGAGCTGCTAAGCGAACAAGTCAGACAGCATAACCAGGTCACCCTGGCCAGACACTGCGAACTCTGGGAAGAACAGCAGGGCGTCAAGGTCAGCATCGTAGCCATGTGCCGCACGATGCAGCGTGCTGATCTATCGAGAAAAAAAGACGTTGGGAGCGAGTGAACGTGACGAAGGGCAACGCTTGCGCTGGCTGGCTAAAGTGTTCTGTGTTGACCCAGGCAAAGTCGTCTTTGTCGATGAGAGCGGCTTTAACTTTGCTATGACACCTCTCTACGCCCGTGCTCCGAAGGGGGAACGCGCTTACAACCAAGTGCCCCGTAACCGGGGTGAGAATACCAGCCTCATCGCCACCCTTTCCCTTAACGGACTGCAAGCTCCTATGACACTTCAGGGCAGCGTTGACGGCCTTGCGTTCGAGACCTATGTCGAGCAGATGCTTGTACCTACCCTTACCCCAGGTCAGATCGTTGTGCTTGACAACCACCGTATCCATAAAGGCGATAGGGTCGCCGAATTGCTGGCTTCCAAAGGCTGCTCGCTGCTTTTCCTGCCACCTTACTCACCGGACCTGAACCCCATCGAAGAAGCGCTTTCTAAAATCAAGACCTTCGTCAAAGCGAGCCAGGCACGAGCTCGAGACGCCCTCGATCAAGCCATTGCCGCTGCCCTGAAAACCATCTCCTTGCAAGACATCCTTGGCTGGTTCGGTCATTCCGGCTATAACCTACGCTATCAGTGATTACGCAAAGCGCTGTAGAGTTGACCCGCCAGCCTTCACGCTGTAGGAGGATATGGATACGCCGGTAGCCGTAACGAATCCTTACAGCAGCGATCTCCTCCATGCGCTTGCGGATAGGCGCGTCGAGCAGGGGACGTTTGGGTTGGTAGCGAATAGCCGAACGATGTGCTCCAATCACCCTGGCCGCTCGACGTTCGCTCACCCTCCAGGCGTCTTGTAACTTCAGCACGAGTTCCCGCTTCGCTGCTGACTTTAAAGCTTTTTTCCCAGCACGTCCTGCAACATCGCCTTATCGAGACTCAAGTCGGCTACGAGTTGCTTGAGCTTGCGGTTCTCCTCTTCGAGCTGCCTGAGCCGACGCAATTCGGACACGCCGAGCCCCGAGAACTTCTTCTTCCAGTTGTAGAAGGTGTTCTCTGACACGCCCATCTTCCGGCACACCTCAGCGACTGTTACCCCTGACTCTGCCTGCTTGAGGGCAAAGGCGATCTGCTCTTCGGTAAACTTCGACCTTTTCATACGAGCCTCCTTAAAGCTCTAGATTAGGTCGTTTTCTCCACTTTAGCCTGGACTCGTTTTCTGGAAGCAGGTCACCGGGCGGCCTCAGCGGTACTGAGTTCGCCGCGTAGCACCGACAACACGATTTGCTCCTTGACCTCTGCGCTCCACGTCTTTCGTTGCTTGCCCATAATCTTCCTCTAAATTCCTCAACCCTTGCATAGTTTGGGTCTCGTTTGGAAGTGATCGTTGGAGCAGTACCGTAAGTCTGTTCCCGGGAGAGACGGCTCAACCCTCGTTTAAGGTGTTTGGCTGTGTGGGGGTACAGTTGAGTTAGACGTTACCCCGCGCTGGGAGTCAGCGAATACCGATATTGCCACCGTTGATACGTCTAGCGGACTGATTACGGCGCAGCTTACGGGTGGAAACACCGAAGTTACAGTGTCAGAAGCCGAGTACGGTACCGAAGCAGTAGTTGCTGTCAGTGTGGCAGTCGTTGACCCCGTGCCCTGACCGCAACAGACGAGTTATAACTCTTGATTTCACATATACCCTTACATAAGACTATTTCAGAGCGACGCATAACCAGACATCGGAGGTTGTGATGTACAAGCGTTACTCATGCTGTCTCCCTATATCTATCTCTTGTTGTTTTTGTTTGCTGAAGTCGAGGTTTGCGTAGACGCCGTAGTGGTCGCTAGGAACTACCTGCAACTGAGGTGTCGGCTGAGTACCGAAAATACCAGCGTCCAGCACGCCAGGGTAAGGCAACTCTGTGTCGAAAACGTCCCACAGGAGAATCCAGTCAACCCGCAGCGGAATCTCGAGCGTCGGCGCGTCTTGCCAGCGTGGGTTGCGCCAGAAGTCGAGCGTCGATTCGGGCGAGCGGCCTTCCCTCTCGGCCTGGAAACGCGCGAGATCATGCCAGCTAGAGCCGGGTCCTCTACTTAACAGTGTCTGCTGGTCTTTTAAGAACCGGTAGATGCTCGAGTCCGGGGTAGCGTTGAAATCGCCGCACAGTATCTCATAACACCCTTCCTTTGAGCGTGCCTCGATCCAAGCCGCGACCTGCGCCATTTGAGCCTCCCTAGACACGATGTTCTCCCAATCCAAGTGGACGTTTGTTATTGCGACCTCAGTGCTACCAACGCTCACGCGTGCTCGGAGCCCACAGTTCGTCAGTGCCGGTAAGTCGGTGTTCCACCCAGCCTCGACAACGCGCACGGCTGCTTGCTTAAAAATGCCAGCCCCTCGTCCAGGTCGTCTGGGTAGAGCCGAGTCTCGACGCAATCGTAGCCGCACCGCTCTGCAAGGTATTCAGCGGCGTCGCGCCCATCGTGCTCCCCTACCTGCGCCGCCACCTCTTGCAGGGCGACGACGTCGGCGTCGAGGCGCACAAGTTCCTCGCCCGCTGCGTCCAACCGCTCCGGCCAGCGGACATTCGCATTCCAAAGGTTGTAGGTCGCGATTCTCATAGCTCTATTTTAGATAGTTTGGGAAGCTCCCTCGCCGTTAAGTTCAAGAGCTTCGTCAATGCGTCCTTTATTCCTGTTTGGTGCGCTTGTTTTTGAGGCTCCACACATCAACTTAGATTGTTCGTTCCCCATGTCAGGTTTTCAGATTACCTCTCACTGGTTTATCAGAGGCACATAAATTACGTTGTGACAGGAAGGCTCATACTACGACCATAACGAAAGTCAATCCAGTCAGTTCGTCGTTACTCGGTGACCGTGTCGTAGCTAATGGCGTTCCAAGCCGTACCGTTTTTTCCTCTCGCCTCACCTTCAGTTTGCGCTTTAACCATACGGGCGACCGAGCTCGTTGATTCATTTGTATAGTTGTCGCGAGCGGCGCGGGCTAGCCCATAGTCGTTGAATGAACCTTTCAAAGTCCAGTCAGTCTTTTGTTTGATTTTTAGAAAAACGTAGAAGGGCATAATCGACTATAGGCTTCTATAGAGGTAACTTCTCCTTGGCGTCACCATATGATTCTGAGAAACTTGTTCAGATCATAGCTTTGCAGGAAACTTGAATGCTCATAGCTTCATACCGAAAGCTTTATGGGTTTGCTACTTTACGGTAACTCCCAGCAACAAATCTATTACGCTGCGTATTCAATCAAATGGGCTTAGCAACTCAACCACTTAGGTAAATACAGTTGTGACATGCCGTCTCGAAATCTAATTGTAATTGGGATTTTTCAGACGTTGATAAAAAGACAAGTTTCAGGACGTAACTAGGTTCTGTTGACATTCTCATGTCAAGCATTGTTAGAGAAGGGCATGAGCAAGGTGAAACTTGAAGCTAAGCAATGGCGTAAAATCAGGGCATTTTTAGATGAGACGCCAGAGGTGTATGTAGGACGAGAGAAACAGTGTCGCAAATTCGTTGAGGGCGTGCTGTGGATATTGCGAAGCGGTTCGCAGTAGCGACTTTTACCCGATAAGTATGGCACTGGAACAGCGTTTATAAGCGTTTCGATAGATGGCGTGAACGGGGCGTATGGGAAAAGATGTTTGAGCACTTTGCCGAGGACCCTGACATGGAAAGTCTGATGTTAGACAGCTCAGTCATTCGCGCTCATGCGTGTTCAGCGGGTGCGCCGCACAAAAAGGGGGACAAGTTGCACAAGCCCTCGGCTATAGTCGAGGCGGATTTAGCACTAATACACGTAAGCGTCGATGCTTTGGGTAACCCTCTACGCTTACTGCTCACTCCTGGTCAAGTCCACGAAGTACCTTACGCTCAAGCACTACCAAAAGACTATGAAGCTGAGTTCGTCTTCGGGGACAAAGCCTATGATGCCGCGTCCATCCTCACAATGATTGCTGATATGCGGGCTGAAGCGGTGATTGCGCCTAAGAAAAACCGCAAGAAACAACGAAATTATGACAAGGAGCATTACAAAGAGCGTCATTTGGTTGAGTGCTTTTTCAATAAGCTCAAGCACTTTAGGCGCTGCTTCTCAAGGTTTGACAAGTTTGCTCGTAACTACCTCAGCTTCTTACACTTCGCTTCCACACTCATTTGGCTTAGGTGGAATGTCAACAGAACCTAGCTGCCAAAAGCATGCTGAGACGCTCATAGCTCGACCTGGCTAAAAATGGTGGTTTTTCGAACACTAGCAACTCGGAAAACAACCTCTAAATCTATCTTTAGTCAAGCTGTAGACTTTTTCACACCACGGTACTCTGCTACTTGTTAACCTTTCTTAACTGACTGCCTAAGACAACCTAAGGCCAACTTGCAGAGCAACAACGACTCACAGATCGTTGGTCGGTGCTGTTTTTAAGAAAATTTGTCTGAGCTTCAGCAATAACGGATGTGCGTCTACCTTAGCGCGCGCACGCACACTCAAAGGAGGCCGAAATGACCCGTCCACATCTTTCACCCCGCCGTAGGTCCTTGCAGCGCCGTGGGTATGCTGCGGCGTTAGGTGCGCTGCTAACCCTGAGCGCCTGTTCACAATCTGCAGTTGAGGGTCAGAAAGACCTTAACGCAAAAGAACTAAGCGAAAAAACCGAGCTACAAAGTAGCCTCTCACGTCTCAATTTTCAAGCTGTCAATAACCTTTCCGATCTGACGTGGACAAGCGTTACGAATGGCTGGGGGCCGGTAGAAAAGGATTTAAGTAACGGAGAGAAGGCTACGGGTGATGGTAAGCCGTTAACGATCAACGGAGTGAGTTACCTTCGCGGTCTAGGCGTCCATGCCGATTCGTCAGTGGTCTACAACTTGGATAAAGCTTGCACCCGTTTGACCGCTAGAGTCGGTGTTGACGACGAGGTAGGTAGCCGCGGCTCAGTAAGCTTTCAAGCCTACGCCGACGGCCAGAAGCTCTATGATTCAGGCACCTTGACGGGCAGAAATTCGTCTAGGAAACTTGACATCAACCTCACCGGTAAACAGCGGCTCGAGCTGGTCGTTACGGACGCGGGCGACAGTCGCAGTCACGATCATGCAGACTGGGTTGAGCCTCGGCTCGAGTGTCAACCTCAGACCAATTCGCCAGGGGCGCAGCAAACTGTCGCGCTCAAGGTGCCCCCAGCGTCAAGGAGTGCTCCTTTTGACAAGCCGCGTTCGCTCAAGGTTCCCGCTGGTTTTAGCGTCTCGGTCTACGCACGTATTACCAAAGCCCGCTTTATGCAACCACTGCCGGGCGGCGACTTATTAGTGTCGCAGCCGTCTACCGGTAAAGTGTTACGCGTCCAGCCCGGTATAGACGGTGCGGGCGTAGTAAACACCTTCGCCTCTGGCCTCAAGAACCCACATGACGTGGTACTCCACACAGTTGACGGTGTTAGCTATTTGTATCTGGCCGAAAGCAACCGGGTGACGCGCTCAGTCTATGGCGGCGGCGATACCACCCGACGCGCCGCCCAGACGGTTGTAGCTAATCTGCCCGACTCGAGTACCCCAGAACTTAAGGGAGCCTACTCGCACGCCCTTAAAAACATCGCGTTGGGCTTAGACCATAAACTCTATGTGTCGGTGGCGTCAGCGACCAACCAAAGCCCCTCAGATGTGACTGCCACGTTTAAGCGCGCCACCATCTACCAATACAACGCTAACGGTAGCGGCAGGAAACTGTTCGCCGAGGGTATCCGCAACGCCGAAGGGTTAGCCTTTGCACCTAACAGTAATGACCTTTGGATCGTTGTCAACAACCGCGATAACCTCGCCTATCCTTTCCACAACGACTGGCAAAACGACGGTACTGGCGATGATTACGGCAAGGTGATCCAGAGTTACGTGGACAATCATCCGCCTGAAGAATTTATCAAGGTGCGTCAAGGGGGTAATTACGGCTGGCCGTACTGTAATCCCAATCCCGATAGCGGTTTAACCAATATGCCTTTCGACCGCGACGTGCAGAATAACGCCGACGGCTCTAAACTCAACTGCGCCAAGGCCGACCGGATTACGCAGGGTATTCAGGCGCATTCCGCGCCGCTGGGCCTGAGCTTTTGGCAAGACGGCGCAGCCGTAGCCCTACACGGCTGCTGGAACTGCTCGAGGTTCGTGGGTCATAAAGTCATCTATTTCCCCTGGACGGCAGCAGGTTTGCCTGGCAAAGCGCAGGATTTAGTCAGCGGCTGGGTCACTAACGCAGTAAAAAAAGAACGCTGGGGCCGTCCGGTAGACGTCGTAGCTGACACTAGCGGTAATCTATTCGTCTCTGATGATTACGCTAATGCTGTCTATAAACTTAGCCCAAGTAGATAAGGGGGCCACAACTTTGTCTTGGGCTGTTACAGAACACGGTAGCGCCGCTAGATTCACACTCCATACCTTCTTCAAGTCGTTCTCGCCCTAAGTAGCCAATCTTGACGTGCGCCCAGCAGAAGACACCGGGCACACGTTTTATTCCTGTGTGTAACTTGCGAGAGTTTACCTCAGGGCCTAACATCCAAAATCGTCTTAGCTGCGTATCTGATAGTAGAACCCCGCGTCATCCCCCCGGCGACGCGGGGTTTTCTATGTCACTCTTAAGCTGCAAGCTGACATTTGAGTTAAAGGATTGCGTCAACGCCGTGCTTGCGCTCGTTAACCGCACAAAGGTTTCTATGGAGATGTCTTTCTAACCCTGGTCGCGACTCGCCTTCGCTTCTTCGATGAGCCGTGCAACCCGGTCTTCATATTCAAAAGAAATGGACCCAAGAATCGAGACAGACCCCTTGGTTGAAAGCGCTAGGCTTTCAGAAAGGGGAAGAAATGAAAAAGCAGAGGCGAAACCACTCAGCAGCGTTCAAGGCGAAGGTAGCACTAGAGGCAGCCAAAGAGGAAAAGACGTTGGCTGAGCTGTCCCAGCAGTTTGGTGTCCACGTACAGCAAATCTCAGCGTGGAAACGGCAACTGCTAGCTCAAGTCAGCGAGGTCTTCGAGAGTGGTGCGGACAAGCAGCGTGACTTCGAGTCTGAGGTCAAAGACCTCCACGCCAAGATCGGTGAACTTACGATGGAGCGCGATTTTTTGTCGAACAAGCTCGGTCGCTGAGCCGAGCTGAGCGCCAAGCGATGATCGACAAGGGAACGCCGTCACCGGTTGTAAGGCAATGCCGACTACTGGGTGTAGGCCGCGCGTCGGTGTACCGCCGGAGGGCAGCAGTCTCAAAAGAAGAACTGGCAATCATGTGGGCTATCGACGAGATTCATCTGGCAAGGCCGTTCCTAGGAAGTCGCCGGATCGAAGGCGAACTCAAAGATCGCGGTTTCACGGTCAACCGAAAGCGCGTGCAGCGGCTCATGAGACGGATGGGCATCACTGCGGTCTATCCCCAACCAAGAACCTCGAAAGCTGCCAAGGGACACGAAATCTATCCCTACCTACTTCAGGGACTCGAGCCGAGCCGACCCAATCAAATATGGGTCGCCGATATCACGTATCTGCCGATGCCCAAAGGCTTCTGCTACCTCGTCGCGATCATGGATTTGTACAGCCGTAAGATTCTGAGTTGGCAGCTGTCGAACAGCCTCGACCCACGCTTTTGCATGACTGCCTTAACCGAGGCCTTGGCAACACACGGCGCACCTGAGATCTTCAATACCGACCAGGGTGCTCAGTTCACCTCTCAAGCATTCACCAGCTTGCTTGACCAGCACGGGGTTCGGATCAGCATGGATGGCAAAGGTCGCTGGATCGATAATGTCTTTATCGAACGCTTCTGGAGAAGTCTCAAATACGAGGAGGTTTATCTCTATGCCTACAACAATCTTAACGAAGCCCGAATTGGCCTAGAGCGCTACCTCAGCTATTACAACGGCGAACGCCGTCACAGCAGCCTCAGCAAGCAAACACCTAATGCGGTGTATGGTGAACCCACGAGCAACCGGGCACCGCAAACCTTGCTGACTTCAGCAACGACATTGACGCCCAGACCTTGCTCGTGAGCAGAGTTAAGAACGAACGGGGTTCTGTCTCAAGGATAAGGTCCACCTCTAAACGCGCCGCGGGCGGTGACTGTGTTCGGATCGAAAGCGGGGTGCTGAGGGGTAACAAGATAGTTGTAGCTTACCGGGACCACTACGCTTGGCACTCTAACCCCCAGCGAACGCCCCTCCTCAACATATAGCGGCGCGTTTGGCTATAGTCATGTGGGTTGATGTCAGGGCGCTAGACAAGCACGTCCTCCATATCTTCAGAGCGGAAGTCGAACGTGAAGAGCTGATAGCGGTGAGTGTTGGGGTAGTGCTACCAGTAAGTTACTTTAGTTCGGTATTACCAAAGAGGCGCTTGACCGACGGTCTTTAGTAATTGGGCAAGATCTTTGCTCTACAAGGTTAAAACTTGCTTCGGACACTGTGGTCATCTTTGATACAAGCGTTGCAAGAATTAGAAGCGCGTTAGCGCAACACTTACGCTTTCTCGCTGTCTAAAGGACGCCAACAGCGCCCCACCCATTACCGGCGACTTGTTTGCCAGGTCAGCCTTTAAGCGAGCCGCTTGTAAGACCTTCTATGTATGAACGCATTAAAAACGAAAAAAGAACCAGGAGCGGCACTGAAGCGAGCACGTAGGCTGCCATAAGCGCACCGAAATCCGGAGCGGTATACGACTCGGCGCTCCCCTGAAACGTTACGAGCGCCATGGTGACGGTTCGAAACTCTCGATTTAGAACGAGTTGGGGTAGCAGCAGATCATTCCACAAAGGAACCACATTGATGATACCGACGCTTACAAGCACCGGAACAGAAAGCGGTAGCACAATACGGCGGAAGATAAAAAACTCTCCCGCTCCGTCTACCTTGGCAGCCTCGAGCAGCTCTTTTGGTAACCCCTCGAAAAACGCTTTGAGCACAAAGATGGTAAACGCTTGCTCGGCGGCGATGTAGGGTAAGATCACCGCCAAGTGGTTTGACAAACCGAGTCCTTTAATCTGCAAATAGAGCGGAATCAGCGTCAAAAAGCTTGGGATAAGGAGCAGCGCGAACACGAGCCCGAACAAGAGTCTACGCCCGGGGAAGTCGAGCAGTGCAAACGCGTAGGCGCTCAGCGAGCCCAACGCCAAGATAAAAACTACGCTTACCCCGACGATAAACACAGTGTTGAAAATCGGCAAGGCGATTACGTCCCAAGCACGCGTAAAGTTCTGCCACTGAAATTCGGCAGGCAGGTTAAACGCGTTACGGGCGTACTGCTCTGGATTCTTAACCGAGTTGACCAAGGTAAAGTAGATAGGAAAGAGGCTTAAAAAGCCGAGCAGCAGGAGTACGCCCTGGTTAACGAGATCGCCCAGACGTTTCAAGCTCGGTTCCGCCTCGTACGCTGTGAGATCAGCGTAAGCCCCAATACGACGGTAAAGAGCAAAAACGAAATCGCCATGCTGTAGCCGAATTCGCCGTACGTTACAGCCGTTTTGTACATATGCAGCGCCGGGACGTACGTCGAGTACCCGGGACCGCCGTCGGTCATAACCAAAGGCGTGACGATATTCTGTACATTGCCGACGATAGCTAAAATCAGCAGCAGGCGGAACTGCGGCATAACGAGTGGGATATCAATCTGCCAGACCCGCCGCCAGCCCGTGGCCCCCTCGAGCCGCGCCGCTTCTAGAACCTCTTTAGAGATACCTTGCAGTCCAGCATAAAATACAAGCAGATTAAATGCGTTGATCCACGGAAACCCCATAAAAATCAGCGCGTAAAGCGCTGTATTAGGGTTGCCGATCCAGAGCGTTTGTAGGCGCTCGAGCCCGACGAGTCCCAAAAGCTGATTGATCAGCCCGTCTCCCCGGTAAAAGTAGGTCCAGAGCAAGATGCCGACAATTGACGGGACGATGATAGGAACTACAAACAAGGTGCGGTAAAAATACTGCTTTTTCTGGCCTTGTAAAAAGAAGATAAGTTCAGCCACCAAAAACGACGGAACAAGCGCCAGAACAATCCCGAATACGATCCAGACGAGATTGTTGACGGTTGCGATACGCAGCACCGGGTCGGTAAAGGCGCGCCGAAAATTTTCTAAGCCGACGAACTGGGGTGGATTAAAGCCGTCCCAATAGGTAAACGCGCCCTGTAAAGCGGTCCACGCCGGATAGTACATGAAGTAGGCTAAAAAGATAAACGTCGGTAGCAAAAATAAGTAGGCGACGCGCGCGCGCCATAAACGTCTGAAAAAACCGGGGCGGCGTCCAGCCGTGTGAACCGAGGTCGTTAGTTGCATCTACTCTCCCCAACAATTCAGGGCGCTGCCGCGTGCAGCGCCCTGGCGAGTGTACTATTTGCTGTACTGTTTGAGATCGACGTCGTTGCTCCGGGCGTAGTCAGCGGCCGACCGCGTGAGCGCCGCTTGCACCTGTGCTTGGGCATCCTCGAGACTTAGGTTATTCGACAGGTAAAGGCCGAAAACGCGCTGCAGGTCGTCGCTCAGCGTGGCGCTCGTATTACCGACCGACACGGTGCGGAGTTCTAGATCGGCTTGCGTAGCGAGCGCTTCGGAGCCGGGGTTTGGAGTTGTCCCAGCGAAGGTTGGGATAAAGCTACCTTCTTCGTTGATGACCTTTTCAGCTACTTTCGGCGTGCCGATATAGTAGAGCCAGTCGAGTACCGCCTCAAACTTTCCGGGCTCCGTCATGGTGCGGTTTGCACGTTCTGACGAGATGGCGTACTGATAGGCTGCGTTAGGTCCTCCAACGGCGTTCGAGGTGTCTAGGCCTGTGCTGTACTCAGATACTTCGGAGCTGAGCGGAGGAAAATTAAACGAGCTGTAACCAAACGAAATGCCCGAGTCTGCAAATTTGTTGGGCGTATAAGAGCCCTCATAGAGCATCGCCGCTTTCGAACCAATAAAGTCTTGATAAGCAGCGTCGTTCTGGTCGGGGGCGAGCGCCAGGTAGTCCGGCACCCAGAAGTCGGTAAATGTTTTGAAGATGGGCCACCAGGCCATAAAGCGTGGGTCGTCAGTGCTGAGGATGCCTTGGTCGATCGCGACCGCCTCGTCGAGCGGGGAAATCGCAGGGGCACCGTCAAAAGCGGCGATACGGTCGTAGTCGTCGGCGTAAAAGTCGGACAAAAAGTGGCGCTGCCACCAGCTGTAGAGCGGCACGCCCACGGCGGCGGGGATACCCGCTTCTTGAAGTTGAGACGCAAGCTCGAGTAGCTCCGGCCAGGTTGTCGGCGTTTTGGTAACACCGGTTTGCTTAAAAAGCGCTTCGTTATAAAAAAAGGCGGTAGCGACGAAATCGCCGTTGATGTTGTAGCTCGCCCCGCCCGGGGCAGCTGTTTCCGCGATGATAGTTGGGTTCATCGCCTCGGCCCAGGTTGCGGCGTCCGGGGCATAGGGGTTGGGCGCAGCGAAGTGGGGGGCAAGGTCAACGGCAACTCCCTGCGGCAGGGGCCCGTTAAGGCTACTCCACTGCGCCCAGAAGATATCGTAAAGCTCACCCGCCGCCGCTTTGACCCGAATGTCGTTGTTATTATCGGGTATCTCTTCGTCAATAAATGCGATGGTGACGCCTGGATGCTCGGCCTCGTACGCGTCGGCTACCTCTTGAAACGCCGAGAGCGGGCTTTCATCGTTTCTTGCGTTGGGTGTGTAGGCTTGCGCGCGCATGGTGATAATGCCCGTCCAGCCCGGCGTTGCCTCCTGAGTAGCGGAGGCGAAAAAGCAGCTGCACGCTACTACTGTAACTGTTAACAGCCAAACAAGCCGTTTCGAACCACCTGTATACATCTTGACCTCCAGACGAGCAAGCCACTAAGGTGAATAGGCGAAACAGCGCCTACTCCCTTCGGATTATTTTTGCGGCGTGACTCTAGTAATCAGTCTACTCATAGCGCGCCTACAAAAATACCCTCAGAACCTACAAATACGCCAAGGGTGCTGTATCACTGTAAAACGTCAGGACTAACCTATGAACCTACTCCGTATGGAAAGACAGTAAGTTAAGCCTCGACAATCAGAACAAGGTGAAAGATGGAGAAACGGCGGACGTTTACAGCGGAGTCCAAGCAGGGGGCGATCAAGCTGGCTTTTTCACCCGGGAACAGCATTGTGCGGATGGCAGCCGATCTAGGGGTAGGTAAATCAACGCCGACTCACTAGATTAGGGATTATCGGGAGAAGGATGGGGCGGTGTTCCTCAGTCACGGCAACACGGTACTCACGCCACAAAAGCAGATATCTAGAGGTTCAAACGGGAGTTAGAAATCACTCATTATGGACTGGACATCCTAAAAAAGGCTGTAATGTTCTTACAGGTAAGAGCAAAGCTCAAAGGCTCTTAGCCTTCACCTAAGTATCCCCAAGCTATACTTGAGGGATGCAACCCCTCTATGTTGAGCTGAGCGAGCAAGAAGACAGAAAGCTGCTAGAGATAGAGAAAGCCCCCCACTTCAAGCCCAAGGTGCGTCTGCGAGCCAGTGTTCTACGGTTATCGAACCAAGGCTGGCGTGTGCCGAAGCTAGCTGCTTACTTGGGCCGAGGCGAAGAAAGTATCAGGCGCGATCTGAAAAGGTGGCAACAGCAAGGCGTGGCAGGTCTGGGCGACGGCACAGCGCCGGGACAAGCTCCTTTGATTACGGACGAAATAAGAACCCAACTGGCCCTATACCTTGCTGAAGAACGGAGCTGGACAGCCTCGCAGCTTGCCGCTGAGATAGCTGGGAAATTCAACATAAAGGTCACAGCTGAAGCGATACGCCAGCACCTCAACCGCTTGGGCTATGTCTGGAAAAGGACGCGCTACGTGCCCTGTAAAACGGTAGACCCTGAGCTTGAACAGCAGCACCGAGCGGGTTTAGACACGCTTAAAAGGGGGCGGCAGAAAAAAGGCTGAAGCTTTATTATCTAGACGAAGTAGGCTTTAGTCTGGCGCTGGGCACAACGTACACCTGGGCAAAATCTGGTCACACCACATTAGCAGTTCCGACACGCTGGAGATAGAACGGGCAAAGCCCGGCCCGTTGGGCCTAGTTCGCAGTCACGGACGACTTAACCTTATCGGTGCGCTCGAAGTTTATGGAGCAAGGCAAACGCTTCACTACGAAGCTTTAGAAACATCGGTCAGAAGTGCCAATGTCCTAGCCTTCTTAGAACACCTCGCTGATAGCTGTTCGCCTGACAGCTTGAGTGTTGTGGTTCTGGATAACGCTACTTTTCACCGCGCTAAAATGGTTCAATCCAAACGTGCTGCTTGGGAAGCTCAGGGACTCTATCTACGCTTTCTGCCGCCTTATTGCCCACACTTCAATCTCATCGAATGTCTTTGGAAACGGCTCAAGGCTTGGCTCCTCCCAAGGCGTTGCTACGATGCCCTCAGAGACCTCCGCAAAGCTGTTACCCAAGCACTCGAGCTGCTTGGAGCAACCGCCGTCTAAGCCTCAGTCTTCATTTGGGGGTACTTAGTCAAAGAATCCAAGTACGATACCGTTTTACCGAACAGGAGCATCAGCGTTACCTAGTAGCGCGTTTATGCAATATGATGCAGGTGTCTGGAAGCGGCTTTTATGGGCGGCGGAGAAGGCCAAGAAGCAAGCGGTCGCAACACGATGAGGTGGTGGCCGGGCAGATTCAAATTTTTATGCAGCAGAACGGCCCGTTTACCGCGTAAGCGGATGCCCGTTTTGTTGCCAGCTTTGCCGTTCTATAAGCGTCACTAGATGTTGCACAGATTAACGGCGAAGCTTGGGAAATCCTTCTGCAAAGTGTGCGGCTCGCACGTGGGCTACGTCAGTTCAGCCAGCTAAGTTGCGGCTCTAGGTCAAGCTGCTCAGCGCTACTAACTTGGGCTGAGATTGCCATAGCTGTACGCATACTCGGATGCCGCCATACCATCCTTATGATATTGACCAGGTTAACTGGCTCGAGCACCGGTTTTGCCATCACGTTAAGCGTGGCCTCGAGGAGGAGCGAGCCACTTCGCCCGTCGGGATACCGGGTAAAGATGTACGAGTCGCCAAACCGTTCTTCACTCCGGGTATAGACTGCGCCGACGGACTCGGCAGCGACGCTGCGGAGACGTTGCGCTGCCCACTGGACAAGTTGTATATACTTCCTGGCTTCAGCTTCGTCCCAGCCCCCGGCTTTGAGGTTCTTTAAGTTGTCCACGTCGCCCCTCCAAAAGATTTTTAGAGCCGCGCCTGCCACGCCCCGAGCATCGCCTTGAGGCGTGAGCGCAGCCGTTCCGCTTCGGCTTTAAGGTTCTGCAATTCAGCAGGCACAGTGTCGTACTGAGCTGCTTGCTCGTTAAGCGCTTCGATCCGCCGCTGCACCCGTAAGTGTTGTTGCAAGAGTCCCTCAAGACTGTCCAACTCGCCCACGCCGATCAGCACCCGCGCCACGCTAGTGCCCTGGACTGAGCTGAGTGAGAAGTCGCTGGGGGCCGTGCAGGTTCAGCCAGTCGCGTACGTCGCCCTTGGATGGGAGTCCCGGCAAACGGACAAGCTGCACCCATTTGGCAACGCCTGTAAGGGACTGCGCAACTCTCCGGGCGTGGTCGTCACCCGCAGGATCGTTGTCGGGCAAAACGTAGACCACGCCACCCCGAAAGACCTCGGCGTAAGCGTCGTTCCATTTGCCCGCACCACCCGAATTACAGGTCGCGGTGAGGCCGAGCGCCAAGAGCGCGTGAACGTCTTCTTCGCCTTCGACGATGTACACAGGCCGACCTTGAGCCACCGCTTGTTCGACCTCGTTCAGCCGGTACAAAATTAGCGGGCAAGTACCGAGGGTAAAACGTTCGGCGTCGGGTGGGGTCGCCTCGTCCTCGAGGTAGAAGTTCCCCGACTCTCCCTGGACGTAAGCGCCTGCGACGAGTCCCCACGCCCAGACACCTTGATAAGGCCGCCGCTGCACGAACGCTTTGGGCTCGAGCCGCACGACCTGATAGAGCAGCGTGCCGTGCGCGTCCAGGTAGTCGTAATAGGCCACCGGTTTGCCTTTATAAGGCCTAGCCCTTCTTCGTTTGGCAAGGCCTTTGAGCGCCCCGTGCGCTGCTTTTAAGACATCTTGGCTGTCTTTTGCTTGAGGGGTCTCTAGAGCAGCTTGCGCGCACGCCAGCGCCGCCTTACGGGACAACCTCGCCTGACTGAGGGGATGGGCAAAGCTGGGGATACGTTTGTCCGACACCGCCCTGAGGAGCGCGTCGTAGACTGCCTCGCCCGGTTCCACGCCGACTTTGCGGCTCCGCGGGGCTGACGTGGGCGTAACAGGGACACCTGTCCCTGCCCCCGTTCCCTTGCCCGCCTTCAGCCATCCGGCAGCCTCGGCCCTGGTCAAACCACAAATGTCGGTCAGAAAGCCGAAGGCGTTGCCACTCTCGCAGGTTCGGTGGTCACGGTAGAGCCAGCGTCCGGCGTCACTTCTGAACAGTGAGAACGACGCCTGTTCATCACCGCGCCAGACGGCAAAGACGACGCCCTTACGCCCCGGCCTTGCACCCGAATCGGGATAGTAGCGCCCGACCAGCGCGGGCAGGTCGGCCTGGTCGATAGCCGTGGGGAGCGCGTCGTCCATAGTTGAGGGATACTTTAGACCATTGGAGCGTGGCGGAACAACCAAGGTACGGGTCTGCATGACACGACCTTTCTGAAAGCGGTTTTCTCGCTAACAAACTAGAAGCAGTAGTTGCTTAACTTCATCTGAAAGTATTATACTTGTCAAATGAAAGAAGTAATGACGTGACAGAGACAATCTTTACCCCCTTTGTTCCCAGAGAGCTGAACCCTAACCGGTATGGCGTTGGTTTGGGGCTAGACGTGAGTACCGTGGGCGACTTGCTCGAGACGCTCGAACAGGGTCTACCCGCCGCCGCCTTCGGTCGGCTCCAGACGCTTCTGGGCATCTCGCAAAAGGCGTTAGCAAGTTATCTAGGACTCTCCGAGGCGACGCTGCACCGGCGCTTTGCCGAGGGTCACTTCAGGGCTGACGAGAGCGAACGCCTCTACCGCTACGCTGAGCTTGTCCAACGGGCCACGCTGCTCTTTGAAGACGAGGGGAAAGCGAGAGCGTGGCTAGGGAAGCCAGCCCTCGCGCTAGGGGGACAAACACCGCTCGACTTCGCCCGGAGTGAGCAAGGTGCCCGCGAAGTTCTCGACGTGATTGAGCGGCTCGAGTACGGCGTACTTGGTTGAAGCTTGGCGCATTCTCAAAGCCAAGTATCAGGATCAGCCGCTGAGTGGTGAAGGTGCAAGGCGTACCGGTGGTCGCTGGAACTATCGGGGCGTACCCCTAATTTATTTAGCGGAGTCTGTTGCGCTGGCAACGTTAGAAGTGCTTGTTCATCTGCAAGACACAGAAACGCTCGCCAAATATGCTGTAGCCGAGGTTCGCTTCGGTAGTGCGCTCGTTCAAGAACTACGCGTTCAAGACCTGCCTGAGAACTGGAACGTTTTTCCGCATCCTGCCAGTACGAAGGCGATAGGGCAAGAATGGCTTGACGCGCGGAGTTCAGCGCTGCTTAAAGTGCCGAGCAGTGTGAGCCCGCGTGAAGCGAACTATCTGCTCAACCCTGAACACCCTGACTTTAGTGCAGTCGAAGTCGTGGCAGTCGTAGAACATGCCTTTGACGCGCGTCTGCTGGGTTAAGCAGAGGGCATAGACGCACTACCTGTGACCCTGTTGCTTTTCTGAATCCGGTACCTAATACCGTCCTGGACAGCTCGAGCCCGCTAGAATTTACCGTGACTCCCAAAGCCATGCAAACGGCCCAAACCAATTTGCAGCTTTTGCGAATTGCCAATATCGAAAGCAGGCCTGAGGAGCCAGTGATGCTTGCGCCCTTAGGAACGACCCATACGGTGACCCCGCAGTTGGCAGTCAAGCCCGAGCCAAATGTGATCGGCTACGGCTACTACATACGCGACCTACTGACAGACAAGGTTGTGTACAACAACAATTTCGCTACGCAGCCACGCGTGCAACTTCCGCAGGGCTTACTGAACGACGGAGGTATTTACCAATGGAACACGCGAGCGCGCAACTGTCACTACTGGTCGGAGTTTACCGAAGCGCAGGCTTTCACGGTTACGGCGCAAGGTAATGGACAAACCTCCCAGACACTTAGCCCTAATCGTTGACGGCAACCGCCGCTGGGCTAGGGCGCACCACCAGCCGTACTTCACGGCTTACAAAATTGCTGGCGAAAATCTCGTCGATAACGTGTGTTGCGCTGCCCATCAGGGTGTGAAAGTCATTACAGCATTTTTGTTCTCTACCGAAAACTGGAACCGAGGTGAAGAGGAGATTGCTCAGGTCTTCAAAGCGTTCGCAGAAACCCTTTACGAACACACCTCGACCTTCGTGCAACACGGTGTCCGTGTCCACACCATCGGCGACACAACGAAACTGCCCGACGAGACAAGACACGCCATCGAACACACGGTAGACGGTACGTCCAAAGGGACAGCGGCAGATTTTCTGTTGGCGTTTAACTATGGGGGCAGATGGGACATCGTCAATGCGGTCAAGCAACTGAATAAGGGCGACCTACACACCCTCACCGAGCAAACGCTAGCTGAGCTGGTCTGTACCGCACCTTTTGGCGATCCCGACCTTCTTATCCGAACCGGGGGCGAGCAGCGCGTCAGCAACTTTATGATGTGGCAGCTTGCCTACACCGAACTCTATTTTAGCCAACTGATGTGGCCGGACTTTCGTGGCGGTGATCTCGAAACTGCGCTACACGATTACAGCGAACGCAGCAGACGACTAGGCGGTACTTAAGCTTTAAGTCAAGCTGCCGAAAGTGGAGCTTCGGCAGCTGTTTAACGAGGTTTTTTATGCCCATGCCCTACTCTCACTACGTTGTCGCGCAGGCCACCGCGCAGCGTGCAGCCCTTCCTATCGACAATCTTTCGGACTACTACGTGGGTGCGTTCTATCCCGACGTCCGTTACTTCACCAAAGAGCCACGCGAAAAGTATCACTTCCCTATCCCAACACTCGATGAACTTACAACCCACACAGGTTCAGCACCCGACTTTACCTTGGGCTACAGGGTTCATCTGCTGATCGATGAGGTGTGGGAGGAGCCGGAAATCGCACGAGCCTATAAGCAAGCGTTTCCGCGCCCTATTCGTAGTCGCATGACTCGGGGGCTTCAAGCCCTAGCGTTCGAATTACACTGTTTGCGGCTTCCTGTCAAAATTGTTGACTTGCAGCCTACCGACAACGATTTGATCAGGTCTCTTGGGGTGAAGCGCTCACAGACCGAGAACGCCGTGAACACCATGCCGCACTACTTTGACGAGCATAGTCTTGAAGCGGCACTCGAGATGGCCAAGCAGACGGAACTGTTTCCTGCAGCACGCCTCAAGCTCGTCGAAGGGATTGTTTCAAGGTTAAAAAACCCTGTGTTTCGGATACCGACGAACGCTGTGGTAACACGAGCCTCTAAACCCACGTTTGAGCGCGTCGTAACTTCAGTGGCAGAGCGGCTCGGTAAAGGTCTTGAGAACTAAGGTGCTCGGGCGCACCAAGTTCGATACCTTGCCAGGGTTCTGGCACCTCGTTCGTCCCAAGCAGTGGGCTAAAAACATTTTCGTGTTCTTTGGCCTCCTCTTTGGTCAGGTCAGGCCGGAAGCAGCGCTGGTTCTCGAGGTGTGCCTTGCTGCTGTCGTCTTTGCTCTATGTGCCAGCGGCATCTACGTCCTCAACGACCTTGCAGATCGAAAAAGCGACCGCCAGCATCCGAAAAAGCGGTTCCGACCGCTCGCCGCTGGAACGGTATCGGTACGGGCTGCTATGTTTCTCCTGGTCGGCCTTTGGCTCCTGAGCTTTGTACTGGCCACCTATATCTCACCGACCATGGTGATGCTTTTAGTTATCTATATTGCACTCAACATCGCCTATTCGTTTGGCCTCAAACACGTGGCCTATATCGACGTTGCTATCTTGGCGTCCGGTTATATTCTGCGTGTCTTGAGCGGGACTTCAGCCGTGGGCTTCCAGCCGTCGGGATGGTTGCTTGGTTCCACCATCGCGCTCGCACTCTTTCTAGGTTTTACGAAACGACGGGTTGAGTTAGCTAAATTCATAGGCGACGGGGCAAACTACCGGCGTGTCCTCGAACACTACAGCTTGACTGCGCTCAACTGGGCAGTCTGGCTCAGTGCTTTAGGCGTCATGTTAAGCTACATACTTTTTACCACTAGCCCTGAAGTTCGTCAGATACATGGTTGGTTAGATCTCACCCTGACAGTACCCTTTGTCGTTTTGGGCGTTGGTCGCTATCTCTTTCTTCAACGCGGGAACGAGAAAGGTGATGATCCAACAAGCGACATCTTGCGTGACCCGTTTATGGGAGGCTCGGTACTGGCTTGGGTCGTTGTTAGACTGTGGCTGGTTTTATGAGCGCACTCTAGTGCGAGTTTCAGTTTGTACCATTTAATACTTCAGCTATCTTGGTAAATATTAACTATATAATATACAAGATTTAATATTTGGCTTTTCCTGATTTGGCCAACAACCCCCGCCCTGGAGTTGCGACAGCGGCTATAATGCGACCATGACGGTGCTAGATGACAAAACCCGGGGCACGTTCGTCAAGCTTTGTAGCCGCTTGGAAAGCCCTCATAGTGGTGAAGTTCTAGCCGTAGCCGGTCAGCTCAAGCGGTTTCTTGATAAACATCAACTCTCCTGGGACGATGTTATCGGAATGGAAACGCCCCTGCGCCAATGGTCTCAAGCAAACCCTCGGTCTGGCGACCTGTTGCGTATTTAGCTTGCGCTGCAAAATCCACTGTTCTTAACAGTGGGGGAGAGGCGGCGTCTATCAGCATTTGGCGCAACCCTTGAAGGCGGCCTCGAGCTTTCAGCCGACGACAACCAATTTCTCGTAGCAATATTTGTCCGTGCCGACGTTTGACTCATATGGCATTGAAATAATACTATTATAGTGCAAACTCCACTTTGAGGAGGGGTTACAGCGCTTTGCGTAATCACTGATAGCGTAGGTTATAGCCGGAATGACCGAACCAGCCAAGGATGTCTTGCAAGGAGATGGTTTTCAGGGCAGCGGCAATGGCTTGATCGAGGGCGTCTCGAGCTCGTGCCTGGCTCGCTTTGACGAAGGTCTTGATTTTAGAAAGCGCTTCTTCGATGGGGTTCAGGTCCGGTGAGTAAGGTAGCAGGAAAAGCAGCGAGCAGCCTTTGGAAGCCAGCAATTCGGCGACCCTATCGCCTTTATGGATACGGTGGTTGTCAAGCACAACGATCTGACCTGGGGTAAGGGTAGGTACAAGCATCTGCTCGACATAGGTCTCGAACGCAAGGCCGTCAACGCTGCCCTGAAGTGTCATAGGAGCTTGCAGTCCGTTAAGGGAAAGGGTGGCGATGAGGCTGGTATTCTCACCCCGGTTACGGGGCACTTGGTTGTAAGCGCGTTCCCCCTTCGGAGCACGGGCGTAGAGAGGTGTCATAGCAAAGTTAAAGCCGCTCTCATCGACAAAGACGACTTTGCCTGGGTCAACACAGAACACTTTAGCCAGCCAGCGCAAGCGTTGCCCTTCGTCACGTTCACTCGCTCCCAACGTCTTTTTTTCTCGATAGATCAGCACGCTGCATCGTGCGGCACATGGCTACGATGCTGACCTTGACGCCCTGCTGTTCTTCCCAGAGTTCGCAGTGTCTGGCCAGGGTGACCTGGTTATGCTGTCTGACTTGTTCGCTTAGCAGCTCATACGCTTCGGCTGGAATTAACGCGCTGCGGCCCGGTGGTGCCTTGGCTGCCAGCTCCCCGTGAGCGGCTGAGGTAACGCCGCACCGTCGCCACGCCTACCTTGAAGCGCGCTGCAACGTCCTGATGCTTCTGCCCTTCCGCTACCGCTTCGACAATTCGTTCGCGTAAGTCGAGTGAGTATGCCATGCTCCACTATGACGCTATATCAAAGCTAGCGCAAATCGCTGTATGTACAGAGGTCGTCAGATGTCCACGCTGCTCCTACTGGCACTTTTAGTTGCGTGCCAGCAAGGAGCGCCCACGCTACGCTGGCTTAGTCCCAGCGCAAGGGGCACGGTCAGCGGTAAAGTTCGTTTCCGTGTCGAACCGCTAACTGAACCCGCGCCACCCAACGTCGTCTTTAGATTAGGAGACAAAGAGGTCGCCAAAGCCTATCTAGTAGGTGACGTTTACGAAACGGTACTCGACACTTCAGACATCGAACCGGGAGACTACACGCTGCGTGCGGTTCCCTACGGCGCACAGAGCTTGCCGCTCGAGATCAGCGTGGCCCGCAACGTACCGGGTGGTACCGATACCACGACCGGGACGCCTGAGACGCCTACGGACGCTGACCCAGCGCTCGGCAGCGACCCGCTGAACCTGGTCGGCCTGCTCTCGACCTTTGGGAGTCTGTAGGTAATGGCAGGACAGCGGAGGTTGCCCGCAACTTTCCTTGGGTGTCGTTGTGGCGCATATCGGCGGTGCGGGCCCGCACACGGGGACTGTTTACACAACAAACCGAGGCGATTGAACTTCCGCGTGGCTCCTACCGCTATAGCGAAGAACGCGGGGCGTGGGAAAGTTTACGTGCTGACGCTGGTAGCTTGGGTGTGAGCTTCTCCTATCCCGATCCAAAAACGCTCTGGGCACACGAGATCGTCGTCACGGTGGACTGGGAAGATGGGGGAGAGACCATCGTCGTGGCGAGCCAGTTGGGTGAGGTTGAAGTACCCACCGCCACGCGCGTTTACGTGACCGACAACGGCGAGACCATCCTGGACATGGATGTTACCGCTGCTTGGCGCAAACCTGACGGTTGCCCTCAAGCAATCCTCGAGCCTGAAACGCTGAGCCTGACCGGTTACACCAGCCACGCCCGACCAGAAGAGGGCGACGCGACTCCAGCGCAAGACGAGGGCGACGCGGCCCCTGAACGGCCCGAGATCGACGCGAGCAACCTAGAGCTGAACTGGACACTTGGCACCGATCCGATTAAGGGCGAAGACACGCTCGAGCTGACCCTCGGTCTCGTGACTTTGGCTGGCGACGCCCAGGCCGACCTGAGCTTAGCGGTTGCCGCGACCGGAGAGATCGCACGTGTGGACTGTTTCGCGTCGGGGGGCAGCTTCGTAAGTTTGTCGTTAGACACTGAAATTGGAATCGGTCTTGTAGATGGCCCACGCCGGGGATCACACTTTAGTCTGGCAGCTAGCGAGCCCGGCTACAACTCTGATGGGCTACCCGTGAGCGCGGAACTGGAGGGCGAGATCACGACGTTCGACGAGGCGAGCTTGGCAGAGGATGTGACCCGCTACAGCGGCAGGTTAGACGAAACCAATGGCGACGGGTTTCCAGGCGAGAACGTCACCGTAGTAGGGCCAGAAGGGGAGACCACCACGTTAGACCGTTACGCTAAAATGATCTTTGAACTCTACCGCGCTATGGTCGAAGAGAAAATTACCGACACGAGGTAGGCACGAACCGCTTTAATCCGCCTGAGCTGCGCCGCTTACGCGCCCTGTTACGCCGCCGTTACGGAGCGCACGGTTCGTTTGCCGAACAGGTTGAGGCGGCCTCACCCCAACTGCCACCGACGCCTGGAAGCCGGTTGGCGTTTCTCGGACAGGTTCATCACGAGCTTGTCCTCGAGCAGGTGGGGGATAACGTCACCTCACCTGGCGATTTTAGGCAAGCGTGTGAGGTGCTCGCTGGCGACCTGCAAGGTGGGCACACCCAGCCCGCGCCGGTAGCCCAGAATCTCCTAAGTTGGCTCCTGCTCCTGGTCGGCGTCGGGCTGTCGCCCATTGGTCTGGACGTTTCCGAGGCAAACCTAAGCCGCTTGGCTGTGCTGGGGCCGCTCTGCTTGGTGCTGTGTTTACCGGTCATCTTAAGTACCGGTGGGGATCCGAATCCGGTGGCCTGGGCCGTAGCTATCGTAAGCCCTGTCGCACTGGGGTATCTGACAGACCTCCAGCTCACCCCGGCGTTTTTGTGGGGCGTGTTGCTCTTCCAAATCGGTTTACTGGTTGGCCCCCTCGGTTCTGGGCTGAGGCGGCCCCTACTGGGGTTACTCACAGGGCTCGAGCTGACAGTCTCAGCACTGGTCTTATTTTCGCTCAGCCAAGGGTATCAGCTCGGCAGCGCGGGCGTCGTACTGGTGGTTTTAGCCATGCTCGCCACTATTTCGCTGTTCCGTCTGCATAATGCGGGTGCCTATACCACTTAAATATGGCAAGCTGGGTAGGATGGTTCAGCGCCACTTTCTTGCCAACCTCAGGCCGCTACGTGAGGCCACTGACCTTTCAGGTCATGACCTGGCCTACCTTTCAGGGATTAGCGCGGCGTCACTTTACACGATGGAGACCGCGCCGACCAACCCCCGATATACGACGCTCACCTACCTCGCCGTAGCCCTGGCGCTAGAGAGCAATACCCCGCCGAGCACGGTGTTCCGTGAGCTTTTAGGCGCATCCCTCTTCGAGCCCTACGCCGCGCACCGCGAACAGCTCAAAACGCAGCTAGCTCGGCAATGACGGACATAGTTTGAAATACCTCTACACTGCGCGGCTCAAGGCGCTCGTTGCTGACACCGGCGTCGCCAACGTTACACTCGCTGAAATGGCGGGTATTTCAAGACGTCGAATCGATGACGCCTTGTTGCCTTCAACCACTGCGATCAATCTCAGCCTCGATACCCTGGTGCGGGTGGCAGTGGCTCTGTCAGCGCTGCTAGACCGCGAGCCTGAAGACGTCTTTTACGACCTCATTGACGAAAATCTCGTCCAGCTCGACGCTTTATGGGAGCAGAGCGACAAAAAGCCCAGTCGTCAGGTGGTGCTGCGAAAGCTTGGTGGAGCGTGAAAGCCAGTAGGAATAAAGAGACTCGACACCCGTCTTAGTGAAGGTTCATGACGTGCGTGAAGTAAATTAGCTAAAGCCGTTGATGCCGAGATACGTCTTGACAGGTTGGCAGTGGCTGGCAACCCTTGCTTATGCGTGCATTGGGCCGGAAGGCCGCATGGATTTTTAAGCCAAACGTGATGCCCACCACGCACTATGGAGGTCGAGCTTATGTACCTCCGTGTTGACTCGCCAGGAAGTTCAGCACCATTTGGTTAAACGCCTCGGGTTTTTCCATGTTGAGCATATGTGCCGCACCGGAGATGACGACCTTTTTCGCGCCGCCGATACCCGTATGGAGTGTCTCACCGATCTCTAAAATGCTGGGGTCGTCCTTGTCGCCGAGGATGATGAGCGTTGGCACCGTGATCTCAACGAGACGGCCCAACGCGGGCGGCTCGAGCCCTGCTGGTTGCTCCGCTCCTGGCAGCATGGTTTTCAGTGCGGCGCGGCTCATCGTTTTGAGTTGCGCTCGTACGGCTCTGTCTACCTGGTCGGGCGAACGCGTCGGCCCATCAACCCAGATTTGGGCGGCGACTTCGGCGGCTTCATCCAGGTCGCCCGAACCCAGCGCGTTCATCAGCGCAAGGATCGTTTCGGGCGGCTCCCCGCTGAACTCGTAACCACTTACGGCCGGCGAAACGAGCACCAGCGACTGCGCCAGCTCGGGATGTGCCAGCGCAAAGTCCGTCACCACCATGCCGCCGTTCGAACAGCCGATTAGGTGGGCCTGGGTGATGCCCAGGTCGGTGAGTAACGCGAACAAATCCTGGTGGTGCGAAAACGGCTCTGCTAGCGGCGGTGATTTGCCGTAGCCGCGCAGGTCGTAACGGAGGACGCGGTAGTGTGCGGCGAACGCGCTTACCTGCTCGTCCCACATGGTACGGTCTGCGACACCCGCATGGGCCAGAACGAGTACTGGCCCCTCGCCCGTGAGGTCATAGGAGAGTTCAGCGCCAGCAACAGCGGCGATTTTATTTTGAACGGGGTAGGTCATAGTTTACTCCTTGATCGACATGCTTGGGATAGTTATCTGGGGTCGGCTACGCACGTTTATTCCGGCTGGTCATTCGGGAACGATAGCGATAGCCTCGAGTTCCGCCAGAAACTCAGGGTTGGCTAGACCTGCGACGACGAGTACCGTAATCGCAGGCGGGTTCGGACGCTCGCCCCACACCCGCCCGAAGACGCCGAAGCTGCTGCGGATGTCCTAGCCTTGCACCACGTAGATGGTCCACTTGACAACGTGCTCGAGCCTTGCGCTCGCGCCTCTCAGGGCATGCTCCAGGTTGTGAAAGATCTGCTCGGTCTGCGCCGCCAGGTCGCCCTTGCCGACGACCTCCCCGTTCGCATCCAGCGCATTCTGACCGCCGACGTAGATGGTTTTGACCGCGCCGCTGACGCTGACGACCTGCGTGAAGGCCGGGTTCTGGGGGAGTCCTTCGGGATTTAGATACTGCACCGTGCCTGCCATGTAAGCCTCCTAGTCCTGGGCGTGGTAGTTCATTTTCATGTAGGTGTCACCACGTTCAAGTTCGTCCAACATTTGCGCTAGGCGCTTCTGTACGGTTTCCTCGCGTTTGGCACGGGTGATCCAACCGAGGTAATCGTTTTGCTGATACGCGGGACGGCGTTCATACAAAGTCATCAAGCCGCGCCCTTCGAGCGACTCCCGCACAAAGTCGGGCATGGGGTGCGTGGGTCGCTGCAAGTTGCTGAAATCAGGCTTACTCATGTGTGCCTCCTTTGAGGTTAGAACGACCGTAAGACGAGTGTAGACGTAAAAGTGGCCAAAATCTGGCCATGTTTTTCGTATGCTATAGGAATGAACGGGTTGACAGGCAGGCTCTTGAAGCTCGCCGACTTGCTTCAGAGCCACACGCGCCTGACTACTGAAGAGCTGGCGGAGCGTCTAGGGGTAAGCAAGCGAACGATACGGCGAGACCTGATGCGGTTACGAGACCTCGAGCTGAACGTCGAGGTGACATCAGGACGCGGGGGCGGTGTAACACTTCGGCCAGGGTCACTGTTACCCGCTTTGCGCTTTACCGACGACGAAGCGCTGGCGCTCGGGTTCGGCTTGCTGTTGGCAGGGCGCACCGAGGGGGTCGCGCTGGGACGGGCACCCGAGAGCGCTTCGATACGCTTGGGCAGTGTTCTTGGTGAGCGGCTCCAGGGACGGCTCGAGGCACTGGCTCGGGTGCTAAGTGAACCCCCGACCGAAAAGCGAAAGGCTGCACCGGTTGCCAGTAGCCTCATCTTCGACCTAGCGGAGGCAGCTGCCTCGCAGCGGCAGATCGAGCTTAGCTACCGCAAGTCGCAAGGCGAGATCACCGAGCGGCGCGTCGATCCTTACGGGCTGGTGCATATGGGGCGCTACTGGTACCTGACGGGCTACTGTCACCTGCGCCAGGACGTGCGGGTATTCCGGCTCGACCGGGTGCGGCGTGCCCAAACCCTCGGAGGAAGCTTTGTTCATCCCGCCGACTTCGACGCTTTGGGCGTCGTCAGCCGCGCGATTGCCGGGACCTCGTTTCCAGGGGCGGTCACCTGTGAAGTGATTCTGGACTGTAGCCTCGTCGAGGCTAGTCGCCTTATCCCGAATGCGGCTGTGACGCTCGAGACTGAAAAAGTCGGCGTGCTGCTGCGAGCGCATGTCTTACCCGAGCGGTTAGGCGAGATCGCCCTCTACCTGCTGAGTTTTCCTTTCGAGGTTAAGGTACTTGGACCGCAACCCTTGCGTGAGGCGTTACTGCGGTTGTCGCAACGGGCCGCTGCGTTAGCAGCCGAGGACACCAGGCAGACTGCTTCGCTTTAGTAGCGCTTCAGCCCTCAGGATGACGTTTCAACGGCTTACTTATGCATTACTTGAGCGCAAAGATTCTTTTTGCAAAGGAATACGCCTCCAGTAACGACGCGTTCATCGGCCTCAATATGGCGGATGCTCGTCTATACTTTTGAGTACCGCACGCAAGTTTACTAATCCAGCCCGGTTGAGCCTGAGCTTCGCGACGGTCGCACGTCCTGTCGAGGTTACACCGATGATAGAGCTATAATCGTCGCTCCACACGAAATGCCGTTGCCACCCATCACGGCGCGGGTGAAAAAGGGGCACGCTTATACCGCTAGCAGGGTCAATCGCTTCTACCGAGGTGTACTTGTGACTGTTACAACCCTGACAGGCAAGCGCCAGGTTGTCGAGATCGTTACCACCTTACTGGGCTACCGGGATGATGTGCTCAACCGAGAAAGGGTCCGGGGAAAAGCGCAGCTGACTCAAGCAGTACTCGCAGCAGCCGCGCGCACGCTCGGTAACTACCTGCTTCTGGGCCGCAGAGAGGGGTGCCCGTGAGGTCAAAGGAGGTTGGGTTGCGCGACGCTACCTCATGCACAAGCTGTTCGACCGGTATCTGGCGGCGCTTTGCAAGTTCGGCTAGCACACCCATACGCCTGACGTTGGCATGTTCGAGCCGACTACTCAGAGCCAACAGCTCTTGGTGTTCTGCCTCGCCTAAACGCCCATCTTGCCTCAGTCCAACGAGGTGATGATAGCGTCCCCATTCGCGTTCGGAGAAACCCAAATCTAGCTGTTGGAGGAGCTGTGTCTCGGTCGCCTCCCGTAGATCTTGCTGCCTGGTAAACGACTCGAGTAGTTGAGCTACGTAGGTCTCCGTGCTGACACCCTGCTGCTGCGCCAGTTCGCGCAGCTGCGCCTCGGTGTGATAAGGCAGGGTAAGGGTAAGACTCATATATTACATTGTCAGCGAAGAGTTGACCCATAGCAACACAGTGTCTAAAGTAAGCGAATGAAAAAGCGCTATGGAATCAAGCTGAGTAAAATACAAAGGCAAGAGCTCGAACGGCTAACAAAAGCGGGAGCGTGCCGGGTGAGGGTGTACAAACGGGCTAGGGCACTGTTACTGGCGGATGCCGGGGTAAGTGACGCCGAGATTCTCAAGCAAGCAGATATCAGTTTGGCAACGCTCAAGAGGATCCGCAAACGTTTTTGCGAAAGCCAGAGTAACGTCCAAGAGGTAGTAGCGGACAAGCCCAAACCAGGACGCCCAAGTCGCTTTAGTGGTGAACAGCGAGCGAAGATTACCGCTTTAGCATGTAGTGAGGCTCCTGAAGGCAGAAGCAGATGGACACTGAGACTGTTAGCGGATAAAGCTGTCGAGCTGGGCTTGGTTGAGACTGTTTCGCATGAGGGGGTCAGCGAGATACTGAAAAAAACGAGCTCAAACCCCACCTAAAGCGGTGTTGGTGTTTGGGCAAGCTCACCTCTGCGTTCATTTGGCAAATGGAGCGGGTGCTTGATACTTACGCTCAGCCTTATGACCCCGACTATCCGGTACTTTGTTTTGATGAACGACCTTGTTATCTGATTGAACAGACCTTACAACCTGTAGCGATGAAAGCAGGCCAGGTCAAACGCGAGGACTACCATTATAAAGTCACGGCAAGTTGTTCAGTGCTCTTAGCGGTCGAGCCGCTTACCGGCAGGCGTTGGACTAGGCTCTATGACCACCGCCGACGGCAGGAATACACCGACTTTATGCAGTACTTAACGCAACAGTTCCCTCAAGCGCAGAAAATCAGGCTGGTGCAGGATAATCTCAACACCCATAACCCAGGCTCGTTTTATGCTGCTCTAGCACCGCAAGCTGCCTTCGAACTTGCCCAGCAGTTTGAGATGATTCATACCCCTAAGCACGCTTCTTGGCTTAACATGGCTGAACTTGAATTCTCCGCTTTAAGCAAACAGTGCCTAGACCGGCGCATTGCTCAACGTGACCGCCTTGAAACTGAACTTAACGCTTGGCAAACAGAGCGCAATCAAGCCCAAGTTAAGCTCAACTGGCAATTCTCCAAAGAAGCGGCTAGACACACCTTCAAACGTGCCTATACAGAGGTGAAGGTGTCAGTACCTCGCTGACAGTGTAGTATAGCTATAAAGCACTTCCAGCTTCCGATTAAGGTGAGGCGCAGGTTTATAGGAACAAGGGCCCAAGCCACGCATAGTTTGCGTCTCGTTTGGAAGAAATTGCTGGAGCACTACCGGGATCAGATCAGTCGTGAGTTCTGTTATAGCCGAAAGTAATAGCGGTGCGTTTCACGAAAGAAAGAAAAGGCTCCAGTCAAAGGGTAAAAGCAGCGTCAGAGGCAAATTCAGCTAGAACGTTGACGCAATCCCACCGGAACATCTCGGTGGGATTCTCAGGTTATGAGTTTAGGTCAAGGGGTCACATCGTGACGTTTTGCCCAAACAATTACCTCAGCCCGCGAATGCACCTCGAGCTTTTTGTACAAACTCGAAAAGTAGTTGCGTACCGTGTTTCCGGCGACGCCTAATTTGGCGGCGATGTCGGACGTATTTTGACCCCGGCAAATAGCCTCAAACACCTGAAGCTCGCGCGATGTTAGCCGTGCGAGCTTCGCTTCGGTCTGGGGATTGGGCTTTTTTCCCCGCACAGCCATGAGCTTTTTTACGACCGAGTTGCTAAACCATTCAGAGTCTTTCATGACCATGTTGACCGCCTCGATCAGCTCGGCTTCGGTGCGTTTCATATCGGTAGTATCGTGAAACATCGACAGTACGCACGCTTCATCATTGATCTTGAGCGTTTCTGCTGAGACCATTACGTCACAGACCCCACCTGTTTTAGTATGGAGTTTAAGCTCGAGGTTCTTATAACCGCGTTGGGTCTTGAGCAGATTACCGACCAGCTTTTCTCCGTCACTGCGCCACAACCCGAGTTCAGCAGTCGAGCGCCCGACCGCCTCACCCGGCGCGTAACCGGTCATGTTAGAGAACGCCTCGTTGAGGTTAAAAATACGCCCGTTCGCAACGGCGCTGATCACACCTGCCACCGGTGAGAGCGAAAAAGCCTTCGAGAAGCGCTCTTCACTCTGCCGCAAGGCGTCCTCGGTGCGTTTGCGGTCATCGAGGTCGATGAAGGTCAGGAGCATACATGGTTCGTTGTTGACCTCGAGCGGTTGCCCGCCAACCACGACGAATTTCTTGCCCCCCGTGCTGGTGTCGAGGTATGACTCGAGCGGCGGCATCGTCTCCCCGGCGTGAAACTTTTTAAGTGCCAGCTCTTTAGCAGCAACTCCAACCAACACGTCAAACTCATAGGCGGTGCGACCGATGATCTCCTCGCGCTTAAAGCCGGTCATCGTCAAAAAGCCTTCGTTCACTTTGATAAAACGCAGGTCTGAAAGCCGGTTGATCAGCGCTGGGGCGGGGTTGGCGTTAAAGGTCTGTTCAAAACGCTGCTCAGCGTCGTATTGTTCGGTATCGTCCTCGATGAATAACGCGTAAAAGTCGGTTTCTCCCGTTTCGTCTTCGACACAGATACCCCGGCACTTATGCACTAGCTCGTCGCCTTCGACCGGCACCCGGACGTTGAGGTCAGAAAAGGTATCGCCGCTTAAGAGGCGCTCGAGCGGATACGCGCTCTCTGGCAGCGGTACGCCGGTCAAGTCCATTAACCTGAAGTGTTCTCTATAGCCCGCCGACGAACCCCCCAAGGCCCCAACGTCGGTAACGTGGTGCATCTGCAAAGCGGCAGGGTTGACGTAGCGCAAACTGCCGTCAGTTTCTAGGGTGATGATACCGGTACTTAGCCCGGAAATCATTCGTTCGAGCTGAAACCGCTGACCGGCAGGGGGTGAAGATTGGTGCGTCATAGTGCATCATTTCTTCTGTTTATCTAGGAAATTGTAGGCGAAACTCAGCTTTCTAGAGAATTTGCACCTTTTTGAGGGGGCTTAACCCAAACTGGTACATAACGCACCAAAAATTAGTGTAGAAGCATGGGATGAAAACATACAATTTTGTTAGTGCAGTTAGTGAGATGATGCAAGCAGGGCTTAGGGACACGGTACATAGAGCGTTAGAGGTTTCCTTACCGAGTGTATCGGGAGTTTAGACTTCTGTGAGGCACTAAGCAACCTAGTCAACCTGCACCACAAGGCAACAAGAGAGGGTAAACATGGCAAACAACGTAATCGGTCTATTTAACGGTGAAGAGGTCGCGCAGAGAGTTATCGACGATCTGCGGGCGCAGGGCTTCAGCGAGCGCAACATCACGCACACAAAAGGCGACCAAGATGACATCGAAGACGAGTTGGAGCGCGAAGGTGTTCCGGACGCCGACGCGGACTACTACGCCGAAGGGCTTAGAGGCGGCGGCTCGCTGGTCTCGGTGCGGGCCAAAGATCATCAGGTTGACGAAGCGGCCGAAATTATGAACCGTTACGCCGGAACCGAAGATGACCTCGGCGACGCGAGCTATCTGGCGGATACGCCCGTAACTGGTTCGGCGGATATGGATACCGTAGACGCAGATATCGTTGGGGCGGACAGTTTAACCAACGGTAGCAGCAGGGCGGCAGCTGTCAACACCGAAGACGAAGCACGCCTCGATGTTGTCGAAGAGCGTATCAAGGTCGGCAAGCGCAGCGTAGAGCGTGGTGGCATGAGAGTGCGCCGGGTCGTCACTGAGCGTGAAGTTGCCGAGCAGGTCACGCTCCGTGACGAGACCATCCGCGTTGACCGCCGCCCGGTAGACCGCACCTTAAACGCAGCTGACGGCGACCTGTTTACTGAGAAAACCTTTGAGTTTACCGAAACCGACGAAGAAGCCGTCGTTGCCAAAGAAGCGCACGTCATCGAAGAGATTGTGGTCGGTAAAGACGTGGAAAACCGTACCGAGACGATTCGTGACACGGTGCGCCGCGCCGATGTAGAGATCGAAGAGTTTAGTGCGGGTTACGGTCAGTCGCTCGCTGGTGACGCCCGTTATGAGGGACTCGAGTGGGCTGAGGTCGAAACTGAAGCTCGTACCGATTACGAGCGTGACAATCAGGGCGGCGAGCCTTGGGACAGCATCCGTGACGACTTTAGAAGTAGCTGGGAGAGTAACCGGAAAAAGCGCTAAAGCGCTCTAGCAGTCAGTTAAACCCTAAGGGGGCAGCACATGGAACAAGCTAATTCTGTCGGCAATTCACTCTCTACTATGCTGAGCGGCTTTGCTCAGGCCGTGCCGAACATCATCGGCTTTCTACTCATCCTTATCATCGGCTGGATTGTCGCGGCACTCGTTGCCGGGGCCGTCGCCAGCCTGTTGCGAGCGGTTAAGTTCAACGAACTCGCGCAGCGCTCGGGGTTCAGCGGCTTCGTACAAAAAGCCGGGGTAAAAAACGACGCGGCGGGGCTTATTGCGACCGTTGCCAAATGGTTCATCCGGCTCATTGTCCTCGTCGTCGCGTTCGACGCGCTTGGACTCCCGGCCATCTCTCAGGTTTTGCAAGACTTACTGTTGTTCTTACCGAACCTGGTCGTCGCCCTAGTAGTGCTCGTCGTCGCAGGACTCGCTGCCAACGCGCTTGCCGGACTTGTTAAGGGAGTTGCAGCCCAGGCCGGTTTAGGTAGCCCCGACCTGCTCGCCAACATCGCCCGCATCGCGGTGTGGGGCTTTGGCATCATCGTCGCGGTCAATCAGTTGGGGATTGCAGCTACGCTTGTGAACACCCTCTTTATCGGTCTCGTCGGTGCGCTTGCGCTAGCCGCGGGCTTGGCCTTCGGTCTCGGCGGACGTGACAGCGCAGCACAACTTCTCCAGAGTTGGACGGAACAGAGCAAAGCCGCTAAGCCCAAGCTCGAGCAAGCCGCTCAAAAAGCCCAGAACAACGCCAAGTAATCCTCAGTAGTCAAGGCGACAGCCTTACGTACCAAAAACAAAGGACATCATGAAAAACCACCAATTAAAAGCCAGCCTTCTCACCCTTAGCCTACTTGTAAGCAGCCTCCCGGTCGCCTACGCTGCGACCAACACCGACACCGCTGCTGAAAACGCGGTCGAGAGCACGACCGATGCTGCTGGTGACGCCGCTACAGCAGTAGGTAACACTGCTGAGAACGCAGGCGAAAATGTTCAGGACGCCGCTCAAGGGTTTGACGATTGGGGACTTTTGGGTCTACTCGGTCTGCTTGGATTGATCGGCCTCGGCGGACGCAACCGCAACGTCGTCGTTGACGGCACCCGCCGTTAGTTTCTAGTTCACGCTTAAAGGAGAAAATCATGGCCAGCAATATCATAGGTGTATTTGAAAGTGTCAGCGTCGCCGGTGAAGTTATCAGTGACCTCACCAACAACGGGTTTGGTAGCGGCGCTGTAACCCGCTACGAGGGCAGTAGCAGCGGTTTAGAACAGCAGCTTCTGGACGCGGGCATTGAAGCCGACGACGCCCATAACTACGCGGCGAGCGTAACTAAAGACGGGGCTATCGTCGTTGCGCAGGCTGAAGACGACAAGGTTGACGAAGCCGTCACCATCATGAACCGCTACTACACCGCCGCCGATAGCGACGCGCGGTACACGGCTGATACCCAAGGGGCAACCGAAGGTGAGCAGCGCTTGGAGGTCGTTGAAGAACAGCTTCAGGTCGGTAAACGCACCGTCGAGCGCGGGGGTGTTCGGGTCAAGCGGGTCGTGTCTGAACGCGAGGTCGAAGAACAGGTCACACTCCGCGACGAGACCATCAAAGTTGACCGGCAGACCGTAAACCGCAGCGTCGAAGGTACCGACGACCTGTTTACCGAAAAGACGATTGAACTCACCGAAACCGATGAAGAGGCGGTCGTCGCCAAAGAAGCGAAGGTCGTCGAAGAAGTGGTCGTCGGTAAAGAGGTCGAAAACCGCACTGAGACCGTCCGTGATACCGTGCGCCGCGCCGACGTTGAGATTGAAGAACTCGGCTCGAGCCACGCCGAGTCGCTGGCTTCCAATCCGAAATATCAGGGCCGCGAGTGGAGCGAAGTCGAAGGCGACGCTAAAGCCGACTGGGAGAGTAAAAACCAGGACAAAGGTACGTGGGAACAAGCACAGGGCAGCGTCAAAAACGCTTGGGACAGACTGCGCGGTAAAGGCTAAACCCAGCTCACTGACACCATGAAGAGAGTAGAGGCTGGCTTTGAATTTTTAAGAGCCAGCCTTTTGAAAGGAAACGTGTGAGCGAAGCAGAATCAGTTCTAATTGTCGATAAGAGCGGCGCGTCGTTCAGGGCGTGGCTCAGACCTGCACCTGAAGGTGGGGACGAGGGCCAAGTTACCTTGCAGCTCACCGACGGCACGAAGTTTCTCGTACCTCGAGACCTGCTCATACCTGCCGGGGAGGGGCGTTTTGAGCTGAGTATAAATCTCCGTGACTACGCACGTGGCGCAGTCACAGACGAAAGCCTCGTCGAGGGCGCGGAAGCCGAAACCTCTGAAGATACGGTTATCCCTGTTGTCGAAGAAACCTTGCGTATCGGTAAACGCACTGTAGAACGGGGCGTGGTGCAACTCCGTAAACGGGTCGTCGAGCGGCAAGAAACGGTTGATATTGCGCTGCAACAAGAGCGTGTCGAGGTCGAGCGGGTCAGCATAGGCCGCCCGGTAGACGAGGCTACCCTCGTGCGTCAAGAAGGCGACACTATGATTGTTCCCCTATTCGAGGAGGTCTTGGTCGTTAGCAAACAGCTCATGCTCGTTGAAGAGGTGCGGATTACCACCCAGCGCACCGAGCGGCGTGAACCGCAGCAGGTCATGCTCCGGCGTGAAGAAGTAGAGATTGAGCGTAAAGAGGTCGAATCCAACAATTAGCTGAACGAAAGAGGAGGTGAGGATGCAGCACAATTTAGCGAATATACGTTACGAAACCCCCCTCGAAGACCTGGAGGTTGCGCTCGTTCAGCGCTACAGCAGCGAGATTGAGCGCCTTCTCACCGAACTCTGGACAGATTTACCCGGCTACCGCAAGGGGGCAGGTGAAACGACCTACCGTTTAGTGCGGGAAAACCTCGAGGTCTTAACAGACTGCTTTCATACGGACGCGCTGAATGTTCAGGCACTCGGCGTTTTGCGCGACCATCTGTGGATGCTTTTACGTATGTTCGCCTACCGAACGGCTGAAGCGTAACGTCAGCTTCAGCTCGACTAACACACTGTAACTACCCTTAGGAGGGTCAATATGTTCGATAAGCTAGGTGAGTTCATGGGTCAAAGTGGCCGCGAAGATGACTATAAAGACTTCGAGCGGCGGGTTCAAGAAGACCCTGACAGCATCTCTGAGCAAGAAGCGGCGCAGCGTTACCGCGACATGATGGCGCACGCTCCCGACGACTTGGACGACCCGGACGCTGAAACCGAGTATGAGCAGGCATTTAGCAAGATGTCCCCCGAGCAGCGGCGCGAACTCGCGCAGCAGTATAGGGACGCCGACCGTGACAGTAGTCGCAGCTTTGGAGGCTACCGCGAGGGTCAAGACTTAGAGCAAGCTGCCTCACCCCGCGAGCTGGGCCGGATGACGCGGCAAGCGTCGCAGCAAGACCCAAACTTATTGTCGAGTCTTTTGGGTGGCAACAGTCCGCTTGCAAGCCCCGGTGGTAAACGGGCGCTCATGGGACTGGCGATGTTCGCCGCGCGGCGCTTTTTAAGCCGTAGGTAGCAAGGTCAGAAAGTAGCAGCAGAAATTGGGTTTAGGGGGCAGCATGAAAAACTTGTTATCAAAAACCGTTTGGGATTACCTGATCGGCGCAGCTGTCGGCGGTGTGCTGGCGCTCGTTTCGCTCATCGTCAGCGGCTTTGTCCTCGGCGTGCTGCTGCGTGCAAGTACGGCCCGTCCGTTTGCAGGAGGCCGCTTGCTCTTCGTAGCAGTGCTGACGTTCCTTACCGTGCTGCTCGTTGTGACGCTCTACGAGGTGCTGCTCAGGCATCGGGCGCGGGGCAAAATGCTCGAGCCCGGCAGCACCGAAGCGAGAGTGCTAAGCCGTGAGGTTCTCGTAAGGGCCACCCTCAGTGGCGGGGTAGCGGGGCTTTATACCAGCCTCATCCTCATTCTTTTTGCACGCTTGGCGCGTGGCACAGCTGACCTCAACGTGCTAGCGGTCTTTATGCTCGGCCTGCTCCCCGGCATCTTCGTAATCGCTGCGGGTGCGTTGGCTTACGCTTACATCGGCGAGGCCGTTCAAGCACAGCAGACCGAACTCGAGGACTGGGAACGTGTCTTTCTTCTTGCTTTACCTCTAACCCTGACTGTAACACTGGGGTTTTTGTTCGGCTCGGCAGCTGGGAACTGGCAGGGCGTCTTAAGCGCGTTTATCGCTGCGCTACTCACCTACGGCTTGATTACCGGCTTTACCAGCCTCCGGTGGTACGTGCTGCGCCGTTCGTTTGAGGGGCTTTTACGCGCTAGGGGCGGCCCTACCATCAAGGTTGTAGCAACCCTTCGCGGGTGAGCGCATCATTTTCAAGTCTTGAGCTTCACCGCTCATCTCAAAGGAGTAATTATGGAAAAAGAAGTTGTAACAGAAACCCGTGCTAACCGTGTCATTGTTCAGCCCGACAATGAACATTTCACGCTCAGACGTACCTCGTGGAGCGCTGTTTTTGCCGGTGCGCTGATCGCCCTGATGACAACGTTTTTGCTGAGCTTGTTGTTCGCCGGAATCGGCCTCCAGAGCCTTGATTTGACCTCAAATCAGAGCCCGCTCTCGGGCTTTAGTACAGGTAGCATCGTCGCCCTCGTCGTAACAAACTTCGTGGCGCTCTTTCTGGGCGGTTGGGTCGCGGGACATCTAGCCGGAGTGTCACGCCGTAGTGACGCTTTCATCCACGGCGTCTTGACTTGGGGCGTGCTGACAATTCTTACCATCTTCTTACTTACAACTGCTCTGGGCCGTTTTGTCGGCGGTGTAACCAGTCTGGTCGGCGGCGTACTTGGGACGACGACGCAAGCAGCGGCAGCCGCTACGCCCGACTCGCCGCAAGGGGCCGCGAACGCACTGAGTCAGCTTCCAGGTTTTGACGCGTTGCAGGGACAAATTGACCAGTTTCTCAACCAAGCTGGCGTGCAAAACCCGGCTCAGGCTAGCCAACAACTCGGTCAGCTTATCGTCGGCCGAGTACAGGCCGGTGAAAGCCTCACCTCGCCTGACGCGCAAGCTGAACTCACAACCTTCCTGACGCAAAACTCGGATTTGACTGAGCAGGAAATCAACCAGCAAGTGCAAGCGTTCAGTCAACAGGTTGACCAGACCCAACAAACGGTCGTTCAAGGTACTGAAGAAGCGGCGAGCATTTCAGGTCTTGTCGCGTTCGGCCTTTGCGCTGCGCTCCTCATCGGCGCACTTATCGCAGCATTCGGTGCGGCGGCAGGTACACCTAAAGACCCTTACGCAGTCTAGTAGATAACTATGGGGGCGCTCGAGCCGTTTGAGTTCGAGCGCCCCTTTTTTCAAACGGATTCACCCTTTAAGCATCGCAACGCGAACCGCTTCCTGCACCCTCTTTTTCAAAAGCTAAACAACAACAATATTTCTCCCAAACGAACTGCGAAAATCAGTGTCGCTGCCAGTGTGACGAACCAGCAGGTCGCCCGCAGTTGCTTGAGGTTCTGACGGATGGATAACAGCCAGAACTTCATAGTTCTGACCTTGACCATCCTCACCGTCTAGGGTGATGTACTCACCTTTACGAGGCGCAGCCCGAAACTGCAGTTGTCCTAAGGCTCTCGGTGACGCTTTGGAAATCTCGATGACACTAAACGGAATCGCAGTGAAAAGTGCTTGTCCTGACATGTCAATCTCCTCAGATGCTAGCTGTTGCGTATTCCACTGAATTTGGGCAGTCAATTTACAGCGACGTGACCACGCAATTTACCGAATCTGACCAGTCTCGGAGCGAAGCGACGCAAGCTTCGTTATTATGGCGCAGTCACCTCCTCTTTCGTCAAGCGTCTGCGCTTTCTTAAACTTTCCCCTTTGAGTTCAAGGCGGTAGGCACTATGCAGCACGGGGTCAATGAAGGTTTGGTCCATACCTGGAAAGCCCACTTCTTAGACGCCGGTCAGGCGCGGCTAGCCGAGGAGCGGCAGGATAACGGACACGCTGCCTTGGAGCGGGAGAACGACCGCTTGAAACGGATCGTGGCTGAGAAGGAACTGGAGCTCGACATCTCGCGAAAAGTACGACGGCAGCATAGGGGTCACTAGACCCGGCCCCAGTGGGCCTGCTATCTGAGTGTGTCTGAGGTGATGGACTTACGTCAGAGCCGACCTGAGCCTGCGGCGCTTTGCGCGGTATGCCGGGGTGCCTTGCCTTACTGGCAGCTGCGCGACTACGGGAAAAGCTCTCCTAAGCGTCAGCAACGTGCTCAGGAAGGAGATGCGTTACGCGAGCAGGTCAGGCAGATCGCGCTTTTGCACCCAACCTACGGCTACCGGTTCCTTTATCAGGAGTTGCGTGCTCAGGGTGAGCAGGTGGGTTTACACCGCATCAGGGAGTTGCTGGGACTCGGACTGAACCCGCTGCAGCCGCGTAAGACCAGGAAGCCTTCCCCGGATGTTGTAGCAGCTCCCAACTGGCCTGCCGGTCGCCGAGTACAAATCGACGCCACTCGCTTGTCGTTGGCTGACGGCGTGTGCTGGGTCTATCACGTACTCGGTGTGCAATCCCGGGTGGTGCTGGCGAGCAAAGCGGTTCGCAGCTTGTCTATGCAACTCGCTAAGGCCGCGCTCGACGAAGCCGCCTTGGTGCTGCGCTCGCTCGATGTCCACGGCAGCATCCTGGTGCAGAGCGATGGCGGCTCGGACTTTACCGGTGAGGTGTTTCAGCAGGCCTGCCTCAAATACGGCGCGTGGGTCAGGTGCAAAGTTAGTCAGAAAGGCGGTATGGGAATTCTCGAGAGACTTAACCGGACGTACAAGTACTCGTTTGCCTTCAGGCACGATTGGCAGTCGCTCGCCGAGGTGCAAACCGCCCTACCCGACTTCCACCGCTGGTACAACCGCGAGCGTTTCAGCGCTGAATTACCTCACCCCTTGGGCTACACTGAGCGCAGCAGCAAACCCTCGCATCGCCGCTTGAAGTGATTCCTAGAGCAGTACCCGTAGTGCCCCAAAGCACCCAAAAGCAGGTGCTTTGGGTTTAACTACCTTGCGCTACTGATTCATAACTCGTTAGCCGTTGACGAAGTGCTGACCTACGCTTTGACGAAATTTGCTACCCTAAAGTCTTATGAATTTCAGCATACAGCTTCACTGCGGCACTGAAACCTATAAAACGGCGTTCGCTCATAGTTTGATGGCTCAAGGTATTAAGCTATGCAAAAACGCTACCTTGCAGCTTCTGCTCGACGAACCTGTAGGTTGGGCCTCTCTCCCTCATCCCAAACTCGACCTGACGCGTTGTGTGATTGCAAGCGACAACGTTTGCGTTACCTATCAACTTGAGCTGCTCGAGCGTAACCCGGCGGCGCTTGTTGGGCTGCGCTGCTGTGAGGCGCTCGTGGCCACGCTTCAGCTCGTCCATAATGGCACTAAGCTCTACCCCAAATTGTCTAAGACTCCGTTGACCCCGGTCGAGCGCCGCACCGTTCACTACATTGCGCAGGGGTACACCAATAAAGAGGTTGCTAAGCTCAGAGGTGTAGGCGAAGGGCATATCAAGAATACGCTCAGCAATATCTACGCCAAGCTAAAGCTGCGGTCGCGTGTACAAATCGCGCACTACTACTATGGGCACTGGCACCTCATAAAGGGCTGGACGCCTCCCTATCCGCTGTACTGACTGACACGCCTGACTTTGGTCAGGTATACCCCTGACGATAAGAAGCTAGGCAGTGGGCCACGTTGATTAGTAAGATGAAGGCACGCTAAAGCTTTAGATAAATTAAGTATCGCCGGGGGTGACATCTAGACGGAAGCACGGGCAGCGCAAACGTGACGCTGCTAAGTAGGTAGTTTCAACTCAAAGTAAATCTAGAAATTTTAGGAGACAAGATGAGTAAACAGTGGTTCATCGGCCTCTTTGGGCTCTTAGTGCTTGTTCTTTCGGCTTGTGCTCAGTATGCAGAAACGCCCGCAGCTGGAGCGCCCGAAAATGTTCTCGAGACGCAAGCCTGTACCCGTTCGTGGCCGCTGGTGCGGCGTAGCGCTTCGTACAGCAGTAACGCCAAAGTCGTGCAGTACTTGTTAAATACTACCGCCGACGGCTATTTTGGCCCGAACACCTACAACGCCGTTGTCGCCTTTCAAGGCAAAGCAGGACTTACCAAAGATGGTGTCGTCGGTAAGAACACTTGGGAGCGGCTAATCACCACGGTACAAAACGGCAGCCGTGGCAACGCGGTTCGCGCGGTACAGTTCAAGCTAGGTATCACAAACGATGGCATTTTCGGCTCAGGTACAAAGTCAGCCGTCATCAATTTCCAGCGGAGCAAAGGTTTAACCCAAGATGGCGTCGTTGGACCCAACACTTGGGCGGCGCTGGTCGGCGGCAGCGTGAATTGTGACAGCAGTAGCGGCGGCGCTTATCGTCTTCCTATTCCCAAAGGCACCTTGCCTCGTTCCGAATACGACGATCCCCACCACGACTACCCAGCTATCGATCTACCAACGCGGACGGGAACGCCAGCTTACGCCATCACCGCAGGTACAGTCAGTTACGTTGGCGGCGGCTGTGGTAACGGCATCTTGGTTTCGGCAAGCAACGGCTCGAGCTACAAGTACTGCCACTTAAACAGCCGTTCAGTCGGTTCAGGCGCACGTGTGAGCGCAGGCCAGCTCATTGGTTACACAGGCAACACCGGTAACTCAACTGGTCCGCACTTACACCTTGAGGTCCGAGCCGGGGGCGTGCTGCGTTGCCCACAACGGCTGCTGCTCGCACTTTACGATGGTGCGGCGGTTCCTAGCCCCTCGAGTTTGCCGACTTCAGGGTGTACTTACTAGCTCTAAATACTTACAACGAAACTTGGTTGGCGAGAGGTTATGCTTCTCGCCCTTTTACTCAGTGAGGTAAAGATGCGCACATTGGTTCCGGCCTTATTAACCGCCCTGTTGTTGGTCAGTTGTAACACGACGCAACCCTTCCACAACGACAGCGCAGCAGCGCCTGATATGGGCGACGAGCATGAGCACAGCGTCTTTCTCGAGAATCCCGACGCAGTTAAAGCTTTTTTCAGCACCGGTATTGCAAAGCTGACTTTAGACGAACCCTTTGAGCAGCTCGGCTTGATGCTAAGTTCAGACACCACGCCCAAGCTTGAGTACCGTGAAGAGCAAGGGGACTGGAGAACCGCTGAAATTACCTGGAGCGAAGCGCCTCTTTACAACGCGCGGATCATTCTAAAAGACCCTGTACGTGAACTCGAGCTGCGCGGTAACGGCTTTAACAATTTGAGCATAGAGTTTTACGAGCAGGCCACGTCGAACCCTGAGCTACTCGCACGCGATCTACCTTTTGAAGAAGCGCCAGAAGGTCTGGGTGCGCAAACAGCTCCAAGCAGTCTCGTTGTTTCCCGTTACAAATGGGGCGCCCGTGATCCCGGCAAAATTTGCGGCAGTCCTCACACGCCCTACAGAATGGCGATTCATCACACTGATGGTAACAGCGGAGCCACGAACCCGGCTGCCATTATGCGGCAGATTCAGGCGTTTCACATTGACGACCCCGACCGCGAGTGGTGCGATATTGGCTACCACTTCGTTGTAAGCGCCGACGGTACGATCTTCCAGGGCCGCTCAGATGAGCGCCGCACCGGTGCTCACGTCCTCGGTCAAAATACCGGCAACATTGGCGTCGCGCTTATGGGCGACTACGAAAGTGCAGCGCCACCCGACTCACAACTTAACGGCGCTGCTAGAATCGTCGGCTGGATAAGCCGCACCTATGGTATTGCGTTAGACCGGTCTAAGGTTAAAGGTCACCGGGAGTGGGCACCTGGTTCTACGTCATGTCCTGGAGACAAGTTACTTAGCCTTATCCCCACCATTTTGGCGCGGGCGGGTGGTACGGTAGCGCCCCCTCTACCGAGCTGCACGCGTTCTTGGCCCCTCGTAAAGCGCAGCTCTGCTTATAGCAAGAATGCCAAAGCCGTGCAGTACTTGCTTAAAACTCACGGGTATAGCCTCACAGTAGACGGTTACTTCGGTTCGGGCACCTCCAACGCGGTTACTAGTTTTCAACGGAGTAAGGGACTGACCCAAGACGGTATTGTTGGCAAAAACACGTGGGAAAAGCTGGTTTCCGGCAAGACGGTTAGAGAAGGCGACCGGGGCGACTTGGTTAAGGCTGCTCAGACACTTCTGGGTATAGGCGCAGACGGTATCTTCGGACCAACTACGAAAAGGGCAGTCATAAGCTTTCAGCGGAGCAAAGGGCTGACCCAGGACGGTATCGTAGGAGTCAATACCTGGGCGGCGCTCGCTGGTGGCAAGGGATGCTCGTAACACCCCCTACTTTCAGCGCTGGGAGTGCCTAGATAAGCTCAGATAGCCTACCGAATCACATATCATTCCGAGCTGAACGCTTATTTGAGTCCCAATAGTACCCCTGAACCCATAGCATAGAGGCTCGTGAACTCTCCGGGCCTCTGTGGTACTTGCGTCTTAAATGGCAAGCTGACATGCTAAGTGCAAACCTCGAGACCTGCCGGTAGTCGGAACGACCTTGCTACGGAACGTTCGCAGTTGAGGTTTAAGCCGTGCGCCCGGTACCTTTCCCTCGACGTCTCCAGCAATCAGCGCTCACTCGCTTACCTATTTGCATATCGAAAATCTATGGTGGTGCGTATTCCACTGAATTTGGGCAGTCAATTTACAGCGACGTGACCACGCAATTTACCGAATCTGACCAGTCTCGGAGCGCAGCGACGCAAGCTTTCGTATTATGGCGCGGTCACCTCCTCTTTCGTCAAGCGTCGGCGCTTTCTTAGACTTTCCCCTTTGAGTTCAAGGCGATAGGCACTATGCAGCACGCGGTCGAGAATAGCGTCGGCTAAGGTGGGGTCACCAAGAAACTCGTACCAGCTCTCCACTGGAAGCTGGCTGGCGATCAAGGTTGAGCCGCGTTCATAACGGTCGTCGAGCAGTTCAAGTAAGCTGTGGCGGTCTCTACCCGAGAGCGGTTCGAGGCCCCAATCGTCGAGAATCAGCAGGTTGGTTTTGGCAAGGCTTTGCATGAGCTTGAGATATCTGCCGTCGCCTTTCGCCAAGGTCAATTCTTGCAACAAACGGCTGAGGCGGTAGTAACGGGTGCTGTAGTCCTGGCGGCAAGCCTGATGTCCAAAAGCACAGGTCAAAAAGGTTTTGCCAACGCCAGTCGCGCCGGTGATGCAGAGCTGGCGGTGTTCGACCAGCCATCTGCCGGTTGACAGGGGGCGAACTAAAGCTTTATCGAGTCCCCTGGGGTGCTGATAGTCGATGTTTTCCAGGGCCGCTTTCTGCCTGAAGGCCGCTTTTCTAAGCTTGGCGGCAAAGCGTTTGTTATCTCTAAAGTTCAGTTCGTGGTCGATCAAGAGTCCCAGGCGTTCTTCAAAGGGTAAGTCGTCGGCATTTCGGAGTTCGAGTTGGTCTTGCAACGCTTGCGCCATACCCGAGAGTTTCATGGTGCGGAGTTTGTCTAAGGTCGGATGGATCAGCATGGTTTGGTCTCCTGGCGGTAGTAGTCGGCTCCCCGGACATTGCGGTGTTCGTGGGTAGTGGCGGTGTCTGAAAGCGGTTCGGGCTCGAGCGGTTGGGCGTCTAAGCCATGTTTAAGAATCGACTGGATGCTTTTGTAGCTGTACGACCTGAGCCGGTGGGCTGAACTAGGCCCAACGGGCCGGGCTTTGCCCGTTCTAGAGGCTGCAGGCCGACTCCAAACGCCCTTCGCCGTAGAGCTTGCCGAGCCGCATAATGCCCAAACACGACCTGAAGCCCTGTTCGGGATGAGGCCGCGACTCGAGAATGTGGCTGACAACCAGAGCGGTGTATTCCCCGGTTTTTTCAGCCCAGCTGATCAGCCTTGCCGGACTCCAGTCGGCGTGGCGCTGATGGGCGGCAGGCATGTGTTCGGCCACGGTGGTGTGGCGACCTTTGTTTCTGGATGTATCGACGACTCTGAGGTGCGAAGCGATCCGCTTCCCCTGATGGAACACTTCAATCGTGGCGGCGCTCAGGCGGACTTCTACCTCGTGGCGGGCATGTTGATACGGCACCGAGTAGTAGTGGCCGCCAACTTCGACGTGATAGTCGATATTGACCTTGGCTTTTTTCCAGCTGGCAACGTTATAGGGTTCGTTGGGAAGAGGCTGTAAAGCGGCTTTTTCTAATTCAACGAAGGTGCTGTGGCGGCTCCCGGAAAGTTTCTGAAAGGGCTTGCTGTTGAGTTCGACAAGCAGTTCCGACACCGTGTCGTTAGCTTCACGCAAGCTGAAAAAACTGCGATCCCGTAACCGCGCCAAGATGGAGCGCTCGACGATCTGCACGCCGACCTCGGCTTTAGCTTTGTCCCTGGGCTTTCTGACCCTTGCCGGAACCACGGCCAAACCATAATGCTCAGCAAACTCGGCGTAAGCGGGGTTCAGCTCAGATTCATAACGACACGGCTGTTTGACCCCTGCTTTGAGATTGTCTGGGACGACGACTTTGGGCACGCCGCCGAAGAACTCCAGGGCGCGGCGATGCGACGAGAGCCAAGCTTCACTGCTTTGACTCTCGCTGACCTCGGCGTAGGTGTAGTTACTTGCTCCCAGCACCGCGACGAACACCTGTCCCTGGCGCACCTCACCGCTGCCGGGATCGGTGATTGCAAGGGTCATCCCGGCGTAATCGACAAACAGCTTCTCGCCCGCAGCGTGAACCTGGCGCATGGTGACGCCCTGCTCGCCGAGCCAGCGCCGGTAGTGAACCGTGAACGCCGCATATTCGTAACCCGTGGGCTGCTGCGCCTTATATTCCTGCCATAACAGCAGTAAGGTCACGCCTTTGCGCTGCTTTTCTTTATGAACCTGTTCCCAGTCGGGTTCAGGGCGCACCGAACGACCTTTAGCCGCAAACAGTTTGGCTTCTAGCGCGGTGTCATCCAGTGTTTCAGGTAACGGCCACGACAGCCCGGCGGCTTCAGCTCGGCGCAGGTAATTGCTGAGAACTAGGCCCACTAGGGCCGGGCTTTGCCCGTTCGAGCGCTGCCTTTGCTGAGGTTGCAGCTCTGGGCGATCTGCCGCTCACTTAGCCCGCAGGCATGGCGTAACCGCAGGATTTCTTTGACCTTTCGCATTGACGCTCGCTTTCTAGACATGCCTTATTGTCGGCTTGTCGCTAGAGTGTCTTGCGTCTCAGCTTGAGGTGGTCAAATTCGGTAAAACAGTGGTCAAGTTCGGTAAAATTAGCTGCCCAGATTACATAAATTCGGTGGTCAAATTATGCTGAAATACGCAGTTAGTCAACGAACAAGGTCTTTTTGAACACTGGAGTTTCGGCGCATCATCATGAAGCTGCGGTAGCTCCTGGACTGATTGAGGGCATCTACGCACCGGTTATGGGCGATAAAGCCTATCTGGGCAACGCTGCAATCGTTACGCCCAAGCACAAGAACATGACCTGGCCAGATTACTGGGACAAAACGCTTAACCGTAGCCGCAAACGTATCGAAACCTCTTTTAGCGTTCTGGTCGGCTCTCTTACACTTCACGCGGCCCAAGTCAAGACCTTTCACTCACTTAGAGCTCGGGTCAACCTCAAAATAGCTGTTCATAACCTCGTTCACTCGGGCATCCTCTTTGGGTAGCAAACGGGGTAATACTTTGGTTATACTCTGCTCGACCGATGAGAAGATGGCCCAAGAGTATCTCGTTTACCTGTCCCAGCTAGACGATCCTTATCTCAAGTCGGTGCGGACGATGATCTATACCGAACTTCCATTCTGGAAGCTACTGACCGAGTTGCCTCCGATAAACGAAACCCCATAGTGATACGTGCCAAATATGAACGCCGTTCTCACAGATATACCTATAACCACCGTATTTTTGCACTTCGTGGTGCTGATTGTTCTGCTCGTTCACCTAGCTTTTACCCAGCTCCGGCGTTTTGTCTTGATGCGGCAGAACCACCGAAACGCACCTCCGACCGCCGGGTTCAGCTGCTTCAAGTTTTGTTAAGGTTGGAAAAATAGCCTCATAGTTCAATTTCGCTTAGTTGCCCTTTGAACCCAAAGTACGCACAGTTCACCACTCCCCAAGCGCTCGCTTGAGCTGCCTATTGTCCGATTTTGCGTATGATCTCGCCGTATCTAAGCTCGAGTGCCTGAGGTGGTCGGCCACCAACGCCAGGTCGCCAGTCTCATCCCGAAGACGGGTGCCAGAAGCGTGCCGGAGCGCATGAACGCCCTTGAAGGTGACTTTTGCTTGCCTGCACGCAGCCTCGAGCCGCTCATATACCGACTGCCGTGACCGGCTCGGCAGCACGTACCCAGTTCTTTCATTTAACGGAGTAGCCTCAAGGGCACTTACAAGCGTCGGCGTCAAATAGACACGTGCGGTTTTACCCCCTTTACCGTTGACGACTCGCAGCACACTCTCGCTCAGATTAACGTCCTCCCATTTGAGTGCGGTCATTTCCGACACGCGCAACCCAGCGTGGGCTCCTAACAGCACTATATGTAAGGTATAACTCTCACTCACCCGCTCGAGCCAGTGAACTTCGGTATGGGTATAAGCCTCACGCTTTTCCCAAGCCGGGGTCTTATCGACGGCTACCTTGACGTCGGTAAATGGGGCCGCGTCGGTTGCCCCTGTCCAACGTAGCGCCGCGTAGAGCGCTTTGGCTCCCGCCAGATAAACACGGACGGTTGCGGACGACATCGTATCGTTCTTACCTTTAACTGGTTTACGGGCCTCGAGGTCTTGAACCCAGAGCACCCCAGCATTACGCCCCGGTCGTAAGAGATTTTCTCCCGACCAATCTCTGAGCAGTACCGTCACCGCACGCCGATACGCTGAAAGGGTATGGCTCGAGACCCGTGACCCTGCCGAACCATGCAGGGTCAGGTGAGCTTCGGTCAAAGCCCATAACCTCGGCACGTCCCGATCCCGAGCGGCCTCCGTTGCAAAGCGCCGCAACTCGTCCTCAGACATGGTGGCCAGGTCACGAGTACGTTCGACGAGGCTCGAGCCGTGAGCTTTTATCAGGTCAGCCATCAGCGGTTCTCGTCGTCCCAGATGATTGCGACGCCTGGAAAGGCGGCGATGTGAGGGTCTCTACTGATTAGGGCGAACTGCTCACTTAGCGCCTGAGCAACCAGGGCACGGTCGAAGGGATCTTTGTGCGCTGAGCCAAGTTCACGGTCTTTAAGCGCGTGAACGCCGGTAAAGGGGAGTTCGGTAAAACCATATGTTTGAAGCGAATCGTAGTAGCTCTCTAAGAGCGCCTCCGCCTCAGGCAGTTTTCCCAAACGATATTTAATCGTAAGTTCCCACGTACTGATCGCCGACACATAAATACGTTGGTTACGGTCGCGGATGCGCGCAAGGATATGTTTAGGCAGCCGCTCCGGAGCAGAATCAAACCAGAGCAAGACGTGCGTATCGAGCAGCACCTCAGTCACTGAGCAAGTCCGGACGCTCCCACGCAGTAAGTTCATCTTCTGAAAGCGGCGCTAAGGAGCGCGTCTCGAAATCGTCGCTGACCACTTGACGGTGCAGACCCACCGGACGCAGCGCCCCTGGCCCCTCGAGCGGCACAAGTTTGAGAAGCGGCTTACCACTTCGGGCGATGACAATCTCTTCACCTGCAAGTGCCCGTTCGATCAGTTTAGAAAAGTTCGTTTTGGCTTCATGAATATTAACCTTGGTCATCTGTACCCCTTAGTCCACTATAGCATATACGGACTAAGTAATGCCATCTCCTAACTCGTTCATAGTTTCACATTAAACCTTACATAATACACATTGTGTAAGGGCAAAAATCGATTAGTATTTTTTAAGGAACTTAGATGCTCAGATTTTCACACCGGAAACTTTACAGGTTTGCTACGTTATTTTTGTGGCAACAGCTCGCAGCAATAAATCTATCAGTGAGGTCAATGAAGCTGATGTGTTGAAGGCCATGCTGAAGTTCCGACGAGAGTTTACAATCTCCAACGACTATAGAGGTTGGCTTCATAACGAGAACTACACCTACGCCGTTATCTATGAAGATTACCTGTACCCACCGAAGTATCTGCTTGAGCTGGCGACAGGAATGAAAACGACGGAGTTCAAAGGCGCAGACCGAATACGCAGCAGGTTCAATCAACTAGGTTTTGCAACCCAACCACTTAGATAAATAACCTGAGTTCGAAGTTTCTCCGGGGATAGGTTTTCTGTCTCTGCCGAGTTTGCTTTTACAAGCGTAAGGCGGGCCTGAGGCTAAAACGCTCGCGTCGTCTTAAACAGCGAAAGCGCAATCCTTGAGACGGTCGTCAGTCACCAAAAGTACAGGATTTGTGTACCCGACGTAAAAACAATTCCGAACTCAGGTTAAATACAGTCGCGTCAGATTGTCTCAAAACCTAGTATTCCACCACAGTAGTTATTGAGCGTAAAGCCGGGCGAGTTTGGTACGGGCGTGAGTGGTGGAGAAACACCAATTGACTGTAGCTCGTCTTTGGTTGCGCTCAGCCTGCCAGGGGTTGACGCGCGTCCTGAGCTAGACATATCGGGAAGGCGTCCCTTTAGTGCCTGTCGCGAGAGCACCGACCACTCAATCTCAGCCATGTTGAGCCACGAACCGTGCTTAGGGGTGTAGTGAAACTCAAGCTTTCGGGTCAAACGCCTAGCTTCGTCAGCCGAGCAGGTTTGGTAGAGCGCCGCCGGGGTATGAGTATTGAGGTTATCAAGCACAACGCCGATAGCGTCAGCGTCGGGATAGCGAGCGACGAGCTGCTGCAGCTCTTGAGCGAAGTCCTGCGCGGTGCGGCGTTCTCTTACCTTGACAACGCGCTGACCTACAGCGGGTTCAAAACCGATGAACAGCGAGCAGTGCCCTCGGCGCTCGTACTCGTAGTCTTGGCGTTTGGGTTTACCCGGCTCAGTGGGTAGAGGTTCCTTAACTTCAGCCAGGAGTTGACAGGGCAACTCGTCGAAACACACGACCGGACGCTTCGGGTCGTGTGTTTCGGCGTAGAGGTCTAAAACGTCTTCCATCCGCCACACGAAATCAGCCGTTACCTTGGCGCTGCACCATTGTTTGGTCTGCCACGGTTTGAGCGCGTTTTTTTCAGCGTTCTGCGCACCGTCTCATCGCTGATGGCGTCCACAACCTTCAACTCGACGAGCTTGTCGGCCAACAGTTGCATGGTCCAGCTTTCCCGGTCGTCAGGTTGGCTACACGCTAGGGCGACCAGCAGCGCTTCTTGCTTGCCGTCCAGTTTTGGCTTACCTCCTGGTCGAGGTTTGTCGTAAAGGGTCGCTGCCAACCCCCCCGAGGCAAAGCGTTTCCTGAGCTGATACACCGTCTGTGCCTTGAGGTGCAGCGCTCCCGCCACGTCCTTGTCCTGTTGGTCTTTAGCCGCCAGCAGCAGCGCGTGTGCCCGCCGAATCACTCGGGCTGAGGCGTGACCCTTATTGATCAGGTCGTGAAGTCTTTGGGTGTCACTCTCGCTTAGCTCGACACGGTGCAGTTTGGGTCTTGTCATCACCTGACTTAATCTCGTAATTGGTTGTGGTCAAGTACTAGTTGAGCAAACCGTCAAAGAACTGGGCCGCCTCGATATTCTAGTCAATAATGCTGCCTTTCAAATGGCGCGGGAGGACATCAACGACATTCCAGATGACGAACTAGATTTTACGTTCCGCACCAATATTTACGCCATGTTTTTCCTTTGCACAGCTGCTATCCCGCACCTGGAAGCGGGTAGCTCTATCATCAATACCTCATCAGTTCAGGCCTATCAGCCGAGCGCAAATCTCTTAGCTTACGCTGCTACGAAAGGGGCTATTGTTACCTTTACGAAAGGTCTAGCTCAGATGTTAGGGGAGCGAGGTATTCGGGTCAATAGTGTTGCGCCCGGGCCAGTCTGGACCCCCCTCACTCCGGCAACAATGCCACCGGAGCAAGTGGAAAACTTTGGCAAGCAGGTGCCGCTCCAACGACCCGCGCAACCAGCAGAATTAGCTCCGCCATTTGTGATGCTAGCGTTGCAAGATGGGAGCTACATTACGGCTGCGGTCATTCCAGTGACCGGCGGAAATCCGACCATGTAAACTGCGTTTGACAGGCGCGTCTTAGGTCGCCTCTTTCTAGAGGGTGTTTTGGAATAGGTTCACCGGTTTCTCCAGGGTGTGTGGTTAGTTTGAGCAAGGCGCTTGGTGATAAAGTCGCGACTTGCGAGATAGATAAAGGCTTCGCTCGAGGCGGGGAGGGTTTCATAATCTTTGCTGAGCCTGCGGTAGTTTCCTAACCAAGCAAACGTGCGCTCCACAACCCAGCGCCTGGCTTGTAGGCCAAAGCCTTTCTTAACACGACGAGCGACGATTTCAAGCACGATACCGAAACACAAAAGGATACGGTTGCTGAAAGCAGTGCCCTTATAACCCCGGTCGAGCCACAAATGCTACAACCTCGGTACATGAGGTTTGCTGTGGTTTAAGAGTAGTGACAGCCCTTTGCGTTCAGGTACATTCGCGCTCGTCACCAACACACTCAGCACCAGCCCGAGGGTATCCACCAGCAGATGCCTTTTCTTGCCGTTAACGCTCTTGGCTCCGTCAAAGCCGTTACCGTGCAAGCTTCCTGCTTTGACCGATTGGCTATCAGCACAACCGGCGCTCGGTTCTTCGTTACGCTCAAGCCTTTTCCTTAACGCACGCCGCAAGTGCTTGTTGAGCTTGCGCCACAGCCCCACCGCTCGCCACTTCGCAAAGTGGTAGTACACGCTTTGCCACGCGGGGAAAGTCGCCTGGTAAGTCTCGCTAGGTGCAGCCGTTTCTCAGCACATAGCGCATAGCATCAAGCAGTACTCTGAGTTCATAACCCGTCTTGCGCCCTCTTCTTGGTTCAGGCAGCAACTTGAGTGAGTAGGGCTCGAGCACCTTCCATTCAGCGTCTTTTAAGTCCGTTGTATACTGCTTTCGCTTGACCATTCACCCCTACCTAAACATAGGTGGGGGATTTCCCAAACACCCTCTAATCTCTTGGAGACGCACGTAATGAGCCGTTAATGGCGTGCCTGCAAGTTTAAGACCTAGAAGTTGAGTAAGGTCAGCGGTGTCATAGCTCGTCTGGACTTGAGTAAGAGGAAACGAGCGGCTACTGTAAGAACACCAAGTTCCAGGAGGAGTTGTAGGTAAGAAAAGGCAGTGCGATATCGAGTTCAAGATCGACGCAGCGAGGTTGGTAGCGGATCAAGGTTACAACGTTCCTGAAGCGAGCGTTTAGGCGTGCCGTCGGGAAACATCGTCAGGTGGGCAAGGCACTTCCTGCGGTCGTCGTCAGGGCAAACTGGTGCTAGGCGCAGCCGACTAAGCAGGAAGCTGAACTCAAACGACTCAAGACGCAGGTCAAATAGCTCGAGCCAGAGAATGACATCTTGAAAAAGGCGAACACCTACGAAGCTTCGAGCCCGAAGTGAAGTTCGGGTTTATCGCCGACCAGCGCCTTTTTTACCCGCTTGTCCTGCTGTGTCGGGTGATGAGGGTGTCGCGAAGTGAATTCTTCGATTACTTGGCCCGGAGAGATAAGAAACCCTCAAAGCGTGAGCAGGACAGCGTCACACTACGCAACCAGATCACCGATATTTTTGAAGCGAGCGGTAAGCGCTATGGGAGTCCACGCATCTACCTAGAACGGGCAAAGCCCGCCCCGTTGGGGCTAGTTCGCTCCATAGCGGTCTCAACTATTGGTGTCCGTTTAACCCCTACCAATTCCAGGTTAACCCTGGAGCACTCTTCGGTCGGAGCTGTCCTTGCCGTTCGTCCGGAGAACAAAGCGGTTATAGAGCGTCTTGTACGGGCCGGGCCATATGCACGTAGCGCGTCTTTCCACTGCAGACCGTTACGAAGAACCTAATTGATGCCACTCACCACAAGGTGGTCATCTACCCGTGCAAGCTTATGTGAACGTGGAAAATAAGGCTTGATGCGCTCGAGCTGCAGTGTCAGTAAGAAAGGTGTGCTTAGGGCAGTCCCTCCTACCATAGAATGTACGGGCAGTCTCTCTGAAGCTGATTAATGAGTCCTGAGCTTAGGTAGCGTCATCCTTCAGAGACATCCGACCGGATACGAAAACAGCGTAGAGCAAAGGCAAAACCGTGCGCCCCAAAAGTTTTCTGGAGCGTTTCATCATCTGGTGAGCCGGATCTATCGGTGTCGTGCCACCTTTTCGCGTCTGCGCCAAGTCTGGGCCGCCACCCGCCGCTACTATGACGCGTGGAGGAGGCGCAATGGTTGAACGCCAAGTTCAGTTGCTGAGCGAGAACTTGCTGCTTGAGACGTGGGAAGTGGTCGCCGTGCCGCACCTAGGGACGATCTTGCCATCAGGACCGAGGTTTATGTTGTGGCGGTCCTGCTGTCTAAACCCGTCGGCAGCGAGGCCGTCATATATGTCGCCAAGCTGGCTCAGATGAAAAACTCAGTGTTGCGTGGTCTCGGGGCTGGCCTAGCGGGCGTCGCAGCCGTGACTGCAGTTGAAAAGTTTGAACAAGCGTTAACCCAGCGGCCTAACTCCTACGTTCCAGCCCGTACCCTCGAGCGGCTCCTGAGGTTGCCACGTCGCCCTGACAGAGAGCGACTATGGCTAAACTGGACGATGCACTGGGGCCAGGAAATCATCCTTAGACCGGTACGTGTGTTGATGGCAGAGCACGGCCTGCGTGGTCCAGTCGGGTCTTTTATATTCTTGAACTTGCGCTTGTTGAACGATCAATCTTTAGAAAATGCCACTGGCGTCGGCGCGCCGCCCTAGACTTGGCCGACTGACGAGCAGGCCGTCGACCTGCTGCATAAGGCGGTGTACGCGTTTACGACCGGGGTAGTGGCGGATTCGTTCGTACCCCGCCCGCCGCAAGCGCCAACACCGCGTATGGGGTGGAAACCGAGCTATAGGCCCTGAAGAGGTAAAAAGCGTTGTGATCATAAAAATTACCGCTCTTGGGATAGCGTAAACTTACCTCCTGACTACGCGGGTTTAATCCTTAGAAAGGTTTCGAAATCTGCTCTATCACTGGTGTCCGCTAAACTTTGTTTGAACTTGGCGGCAAGGTAACCAGTGAGTTATAAAGGTGGATAGATAACTTTTACGTAACTCACCTTACGCACCGTTAACAAGAAATAGTTTTTGTGTATGAACCAAAAGCTGCTAGAGCTTTACAGTGACTACTTGTTAAGTCAGAGTTGCAGTGGATAGAACACCCGCCTAGGAGGTCCTGTCAACTTATTTCAGATGGAGCGATGGCGAGATATAAAAGTACGTTCTAGTTGCTGCTGTCTTAGGCCTGTTAGGGCAAAGTAACCACAACAACTCAGCCCATAAACCAAAGCTGCGAGTCTGGTTGTGGCGGCGCAGGTGAGCGCGAACACTTGTGCGGGTAGGGCGGAAAAGCTTGCCGACTTTGGCACAGGCAAAGAAAATTCTTTGAGTGCAAGGAGTTGCCCCAGATCCCCTTTACTGGCGTTCTTGTTCACGAGTAGGACAGTGACTCTGCTCAGTCAGATTACTCTGGTGCTCGGCTGCCGAGACAGTGACGTGTTCACTCGCGCCTAGCTCAGGTAAGTCCCTGAGTGCCGCGCCGCAGCTTCTAAGCCCG
>CBDCDB010000005.1:0-130019 GCA_965215315.1 Truepera sp.
TCCCGTGAGTTGCAGGACATACTGAGCCATCCGCGGATGCAACTGAACGTCGATATAGGCCATGCCCACTTCGCTGTCTCGACCAGACGTAAAATGGATTTCGTTAACCCAGGCAACCTTGCTGTTGCTACCGTGTTGCGTCCTCAAAAACTCAGCGTAACGCGTCATCAACTTGCCTGTAGCTTCATTAAGTTCGTTATTTAGCGAGTTGTGGTTGAGTTCGAAGGCACGCCTGACATCAGAAGAGTAGATCCGCACATACGGGAGTTCTGTATCTGCTCGCCGCAACACTGCCAAGGTCAGGAGCAAGATGCGGCGTTCTAGTAAAGACATATTTTGGATGCTCGTTGCAAGCGTATTGGCCTGAGTCACTACCAGCGAATCAACATCCCCCGGTATAAGCCGGGGTTGGATCGCCATTGGTTCGGACTGCCCGCTTTTCATGAGGCTACCACGGCTGATTATAACTTTAGAACGGGGGCGAGGTTTCCGACCTCCGGAAAATGTTTTAATAACCTCCGGTTTTTGTTGACGCCTCCGGTTTTTGTTTCACTTGACCTCCGGAAAATGTTTTAATAACCTCCGGAAAATGTAGGTGTGAACTCCGGAAAATGTTCTCGTAGCCTCCGGCTGCTGTTTTAGCAAACTCCGGAAAATGTTTCATTACGTGACCTCAAACACCGTCTAGGACGGTGTTTAGAGCAGGGCTAAAGAATAGAATGTTTTGAATATAATATTTGTTGCATCAACAAGAGGAGAAAAACAAACCCAGGCTCCTGAATAGAACTAGGAGCAGAACTGGATAATAAGGCTTCAAGGCCTAAAACTCAATACTCATAGAGGCTTGAGGCTTGCAAAATAAAAGTTTGCCCCGCACCTCCGGTTTTTGTTGCAATAACCTCCGGGTCTTGTCTCATAGCAAGAATCTGGTGATTTGAGGAGATTAACCCATCGGTACGGCGCTGTCTCCGAGGTTAGTGAGACAGACAACAGTTGCGTCTCTCCCATTTGAAACACATTCCGGAGGGGACGCCATTTATCAGGTAGCTATGTGAACAAGCAGAACCGCCTAGCCGCGGACTGCAGTTATATGCCGGAGAAGTAGGGGAGAGGGTTTTTGATCTCAGCAGTGGCGGACTAGACCGAAGTCTCTAGAATGGCGATAGAAAGCCGAATGTATTTGGATTTGGAGGGTGTCAACTGACGACTACCGGCCCGAGTGGGTGTCTCAGAAAGTGATGAACTCCGCTAAGAAGCGCGCCCGTGGGCGCACCCAAACGTCGAAGGAGGTCACAAAGTGGCACACCGGAAGCGGAAGGGCGTTGACAGAGCGAGTGAGCAAAGTAGGCGTGATCAGAAGCCGAGCCTCTATGAGCGTATAACGTGTAAAATCGTAGACCAGCTTAAAGAGGGCACCCCGCCTTGGGTCAAGCCGTGGACTTGCGAGGCGTTCGTAGGGACACCTAGGAATTACGTTTCTGGACGGCCTTACTCAGGCATCAACGTGCTGCTCACCTGGCTCAGCACCCTCGAGCACGGATTCACCGACACCCGCTGGCTAACAGCCAACCAAATAATGGAGTTAGGGGGTAGCTTCAAAGGCGAGTCCGCAACCCGGATCGTTTTTGCCAAGACGTGTACCCGCGCGTTAGGTACCGACGACGAAGCGACCTATTTTGTTTCGCGGCTCTACAATGTCTTTAACGCTGAGCAGGTGAGCGGCGACGTACTCAAGCCCGAAGCCTCACCCCCGCCCTTCGAGGCGCGCCTAGAGTACGCCGAGGCGTTTATCGCAGCGCAAGGCGTACCCATCACGCACGGTGGCGACAGGGCCTTCTACTCGTCCTCAAAAGACGCCATCAACCTCCCTTTTCCCGGAGCGTTCAACCCTCCAGAGTCCTACTATGCCGTCGCCCTACACGAGCTCGCTCACGCCAGCGGTCACCCGCAAAGGCTGAACCGCCCCAAGGGATCAAAAGAGAGCCGTGAGTACGCAAACGAGGAACTGGTGGCCGAGTTGACTGCCGCGTTCTTATGTGCCGAGCTGGGCGTCCCCGCTGCGCTGCACCACACCGGCTACATCGGCACCTGGGTAGAGCTGCTCGAGAACGACCCGAAAGCCATCTTCAGCGCGTCGCGGGAAGCGAGCCGGGCGGCAGAGTTTCTTACCGCCCAAGCCCGAAACGTCCTGGCACGCGCTGAAGCTGCTTGAGACTAAACGAATAGGGGAGAGTGCCCCAGCACTCTCTCGCAACCGCCAGCTCGAGCCCCTACTGAAGACGGTGGCATGAGAAAAAGAGCGGCTACGCCCCGCTGCTTAAACCTACGAACCCGAAGGGCAGGGCGCTTTCCGATATCTTCAAGAAAAGCTTCTCGGTTGTCGCAGCAGGCATATGCGTATCCACCCCAAAACCTTTAGGCAGCGGCTCAACAGCGCCGGACCTGCCTGGCCCTGTCATGCTGCAAAGGAGGACACGATGCCAAAGTTCGAGTTAAGCCAGTTTGTTATCACCTTACAGAAAAGACGCTTTCAGGTTGGAGTTCCGGACGCAACCACGGCTAAGCAGCACGTCTCGGACGGTTGCGCGTGCGTCGTCGTGAGCCGTGAGGCCGTTCTTTTCAAAACACCACTCAGCTGTAAAGAGGTCGCGTCCACGGCTGCACCCACGAACGTAAAAGCTGCAACAGACCAAGACGGCTGTCCGGTTTGGGTTGTAGCTTAGAGGAGACGATATGCTCGGCGAGTTTCTGATAGCCCTGGCCGTCCTGACCCTGCTCTGCTTCTACGGTTTAGGTGACCAGACCGGCCCCTATGAGACAGACCACTACAGCCAGCACGATGACGACCTCTTCGAGGAGTGACGCACCACCTGGTGGGCAGGTTTAACCGCTCGCCGCACCACAGACTCTGACATCTTAGAGACAGGAGGTCGGACATGAACATTTTGGAAGGAACTACACTTTATCTCGACCACAAACCCCTGAAAGGGGAGCCCGCAAAACACTTCGGTGCGCTCGTCGAAGCCAGCAAGCAGGGCAAGGCTGTCGGCTTCATACAGGCCCAACCACCCAGGCTGCTCGTTACTCTGTTTACCGACCTTGCCGGGGAAGAGGCGCTGAGCAATAAACTCCTCGAACTCATCACCGCCGAAATTACGCCGACGTTCATCCTCGACGGGCCGGGCGGTTTAAGCAGCTACTACCTGATCGAAGAGGTGCTAGGGGAGAGAGAATGGCAGCAGCTTGGTGAAGCGGTCGCAAAGCAGTATGGCGGCACCCTGGCGGTACGAGAGGAGATTCTGCCCCTCCCCGGCTTCTGCGGCACGACGCTCCTGCACGCTTTAGACGCCCCCCTATCCCGAGGCACCTTGGTAGGGGTGTTTCCAACTGAAGAAGTGATGGCTGCACAGCCAATTCCCACCCGACCCCGTGAGACGCAGAAAAACCCACAGGCGTTACGCGAAGCTATCGAGACGACCGACTTGCCTGCGCTGGTCGCTCATCACTACCCCGAGAGCGGTGCCAAACCGGGCGTCGAGGGCGCTGTAAAGGCGGTATGGCGCGGCGACGAGCATCCGAGTTTTAGCTTGTTCAAGAGCGAAGACGGTGGCACCTGGCTCTACCGCGACCACGCAACCGGGGAGAAAGGTAACGCTTTCGGCTTTCTCGTCGACATCTTGCAGCTGCCTAAAGCAGAGGCTGCTGAAGCACTCAAGGGCGGCGGGTTTACTGCTTCACGCACCCCGGCACCGGTCGGGAAAACGCCCGAGAGGGTGAAACCGGCAGTCAAGAAGCCGGTAAGGTCTAGAATCGTCAAGACCTACGCCTATACCGATGAGCACTACAACTTACTCTTCGAGGTCGTGCGCTTCACGCCGAAGCGGTTTGCCCAGCGCCGCAAGGACCCCGAAACGGGTGCTTGGGTATGGGGACTCAAGGCTGGGGGCTACATCAGAGGCACAAACGGCGATTGGGTCATCCCGAAAAACGGTGAGCCCGCTGAATGTGAGTTCCCAGGATGCCAGCATGTGCTCTTTCACCTACCCAAGCTTATCGCTACAGCGTCGAGCGGGGAGACGGTTTACCTCGTCGAGGGTGAGAAAGACGTCGAGACTCTCGAGGCGTTCGACCTTACCGCTACTTGCAACCCTATGGGCTCGCTCAAGTGGGACGAAAGCTACACCGAAGCGCTCCGAGGCAAGCGGGTCGTCAACCTGCCGGATAACGACAAAGCGGGACAACAGCACGCCACAATGGTTGAAAAAGCTTTACGGGTAGCAGCAGACTTTTCTAGTCTTCAGCTGCCTAACCTCCCGGCTGGGGGCGACGTAACTGACTGGTTCGATGCGGGCAATACCCTCGCGCACTTCTTAGAACTGACCGCGCCTGAACAGACGGTGAATGGAGCTAACTATGAGGAAATGCAGCGCACACTCTGGCAGATGGTCAACGCCGGAACGGTGCAGCCCTTCGTCCATCCCATTAGCAACCTGGAGCTGACGCCCGGTAACGCCCACATCTGCCTTAAAGATGCGCTCGAGACGCCGCAGAAGAAGGACTCGCAGCGGGTCATTGATACCGCCTACAACTCATTATCCAGCCCTCCGAAGCCTGAAGTTCAGGAGAGAACTCATGCTTAAGTATGTCTTTGGTCTTCTGCTAACTACCTCTAGCCTTTCGGGTTGCCAGCTCATTCAGGATCAGCTTGACGGGAACCAAGCCCCAACCTTGAGCGACTTTGTGGCCGAGCCCGCCGAAGGTCAAGCACCTCTGTTGGTGGGCTTTAGCTGGAGCGCCGCCGACATCGAGGGCGACACCCTCTCCTGTACGCTTCTCTACGAGAACGGACGGCAGCAGGTCGAGAACTGCGGGGAGGTTACCAATACCTTTTACACCTTCGAGGAACCGGGCGGCTACACCGTGGTGCTACAGGTTTACGACGGTATGAACAGGGCCGCCAAGAGCGTCGCGGTTAGGGTGCTCGAGGGGGAAGTCGAGGGTTCCGGAATCCCAGAACCGCAAGAACAACTTCTACCTTAAGGCAAGCCACTCCGAAGGTAAGCAGCCAAAAATCTTACACTAATGAACAAGCAGATTTTGGTGCGGCGAGCACGTAAAGACAATGACAGGTTTTAGTAGAAGAGTTAATTCTACAAGTTGAACCGTTCGCAGTAAGCGCCTAAGCAAGCACGTACTCGTGCGTCACTCATTCCATAATCTTCCAGAGCGTATCTATGTGCGCCATGCTTTGTGCGAGGATGCTTCTGCACATAGGTCATCAAGCGCGTTTGATAAGCGTCTGACGGATCGAGTCCGAAACGCTCGTATATTCTCCCTACCGTTCCTGTGGGGTCGGCTACAAGTTCGTCGTACCAAACGTCGTGAACAACATCGGGGTTCGCTCCCCGAGCCGCCAGATTACTCGCAGTTTCTGTTTCCAAGAGCCGCAGATTCATCTTGGCCATCCGCTTGACATCGGGTTGTGCACTCGACGTGGCATGTGTGGTGGCTATGAGGCTATTGAAGCTGGCGTACGCGCTCGCCGGATCACGGTGCGTTTGGACGATATGCGCTTCGGGTACTGCGTGCAAAAGCGCCGCCAACGCGCCTGTGTGTTCAGGTGCCTTCATCACCAGGCGCTTACCCGGCGTAGCTGCCTGAAGAACTTGCAACCACGCTCGGTACTCCTGGTATTTACGGGTATGATCTTGCGCGATGTACCATTCCATATAACCCTGGATGGGTGCGAGTACCCAAAAAAGAAGCGCCTCGAAGGTCGCCCCCAGCATGAAGAGACACTCTTCGGGGGTGTCGGCTGTGATGAAGTGCTTACGGTCGAGTTCGGGTGCCACTCGCTTACGCCAGATCAGCTCACGCGCGATGACTTCCCTCCTGTCGTCGCGTTCACCCGGTTGCGGCAGGGGTCGCACGAGTTCCCAGAAAGGGGGCGCGTGGTGAGCTGGGTTCTCGGCCAAGAGGCGATGAAGGTAGGTTGTCCCCGAGCGTGGCAGGCCCAGCACGATAAGGGGAGGGACGAGCGGCGCACCGAACACTTCGGGCGTGCGCTTTTGCGCCTCAACGAGGAGAAGGCGGTTGATCAGACTCTCGACAACCGATCGGCGCAGGCTTATACGGCCCAGGAAGTGCAGCGAGGCATCCCGTTCGGCCGACGCTAGAAGCACCTGGAGGCCGTCCAGGAACCTCGGATCGCCGAAGTCGTTAAGACCCGTCCGGCGCATCGCCTCTCCGAGCACCGCGTTTTCCTCGAACCGGAAGCGGCGCAGCCTGTTTGCGCGCGTGAGCTTCCCAAACGCGTTGAGAAGCTGGAAGGGGGGAGGGAACGTTTTCGTACTCACCGTCATACGGAACCTCCAGAAGCGTATGTTAAGGGGCTCTAGTATGGGGTTTATGACAGCAAGCGAAGTCGTGGACACCCGCCACCGATGAAAGGGCGAGCCGCGTGTATTCGAGGACGCATCACGAAGCTTGCTGGCCGTATTTCCCAGCGCGTCGGCTGCAATGGTGGCTACTAGATTTCGATCTCCCTAAGACCGAACCCGAAAGATGTGCTGGGCTCACCTGGCTAGCCTGAACGACAAACCGCTCACACAAGCCCACACAAGCTCATCACAGCGTTTTTTAAGGTACAACTATGGCAAGATCAAACCGCAACTATGCCGTACCCAAGCCAGCGCAGTACGAGTTTGACCGTAAACGTCTTCTCGACCGGATCGAGGCGAGTGAGCCGTCGCTCGTCCTCGTCATTGCTCCAGCGGGCTACGGTAAGTCAATTCTACTCGCGCAGTACGCCAGAGAGCAGCGTTTGGCCGCTTGGGTAACGATTTCCCAGGAAGCAACGGACGTTCATGATTTGGCTCTAAGCCTCGTGCGGAGTACGCAACTCAAATACGATCTCGAGGCGAGCCGTTTCTATGCGTCACTTCGGCAAGGAAAGGGAGCGGATAGGTTAGCCTCTTCACTTTCCAAGGACGTCGACGTTTCTGGTAAACGGCTCACCTTCGTGATTGACGGCCTTGAAAAGTTATCTAACGATGCGTCCAATTGGTTATCGACCTTCGTCGATTATCTCGACCTCAAGCACCGCGTCGTTCTAGCCGGTCGCCACGATAACGACTTTATGCTTGAAGCTAGCAGGGGTAGGAGCATCGTCCGTCTTTCAGCCGATGAACTCACCTTCAGCCTCGAGGAGACACGTATTCTTTTCGGCCTGGCCGAAAAAGCTTTGCCAGTAGAACAGCTATGGCAACAGATAGCGGGATGGCCGGTGGCCCTCAAGATGATCGCCTCGGGCGGGAGCGCCGACGCGACGAACCTTATTACCGGGCCTTTGACGACGTTGCCTCTCTCGCTCCAAGAGATTCTTCCCGACCTGTCGGTGCTGTTTACGTGGAGCGAAGAGGATGCGTCCGCGCTCGGCCTGGAGCTGCCGGAGGGCTGGCTGGACGCATTGAGTTCGAGCGGTCTACCGCTGGTCTTGCTCGACCAGGCTGCTTGTCGGCCTCATGATTTGCTGCGCAGTGCTCTCCTCGAACACCTCAAGGGTGATCCGGCCAGGTACACTCAGCGCCAGCACGACGCTGCCGCGCTTTACTTAAATCAGGGGGAAACGATAAGCGCAATCCGCGCAGCTCTCGAGGCGGACGATCTCGAGCGTGCGGTCGGGTGGGTGCGCGAGGCAGTGTTTCAGTGGGGTATGCGCTGGGAGTGGACAACGGTGCGCGACCACCTCTCGGCTTTTCCCCAGCAAAGACTACCTCCCGAGCTGCGAACCTACCTCGGTGCTAGCCTCTCGCAAACAGGTGCCCTCGTCGAGGGCGAGACGATTCTGCGAGGTGTTGTGCAAGAAGGTGCTGCCGACGCCTTGACCTTCGTCAGCCTCGGTATGGGCGCGATGGGCCGGAACGATTTTTCGTCTGCCTTGCGCTGTGCTGAGGCGGGACTGCCCTTGGCCCACGCACCGTTTGAATCCGTTTTCCTTCTCCAACTCAAAGGTCTCAGTCTCGTCGGGCAAGATTGGGACGCAGCAAGTCGTGCTGGCGAGGAAGCTTTAGAGGTTGCTAAAACCGTCGGGCACCCCGCGTTATTATTGGGTGCGGTTATGACGAAAGTTTACGCGGGACTGGGTAAAGAGCGGAACGACTTGCAGGAATACAACACGTTTTACCAACAGGCACGTGCCGAACTCCAGCGTGCTGTGGAACTGGTGCGTTCCGAGGGTTATTTCAACCAGATGCTCTCTGCGGTAACTGTGCTGGCGCATCTCGACTTCCAGCTGGGCGAAAGCGAACGTAGTCTTCACCTTGTGGAAGAGATGATGGCGCGCGCAGAAAAGCACCCTAACGCCCTGCCTTACATGTACATGCGCCGCGGCGACCATTACCAAGCGAAGGGCGACTTCAGCCGAGCCGTCGGGGAGTACGAGCGCGGGTTCGCTGTGAGCGAGCACCTCAATCCCGGCGTACTTCACCTCTTCGCGTTTTCGCTCTGCGAGTGCCTGAGATATCTTGACCAACCAGACGAAGCACGCTGGTGGCTCGACAACGCCTTTAGGCCCGGTATCAACGATGCGCCCAAAACAGTATTCGATCTCAACCACTGCTATTTCCAGGGTGTGCTTGCTCTCGACGAGGGAGATTTAGATACCGCCGAACAAGCTCTGCAAACCTTCGCTGCTCAAGCAACGCGCCTGACGGATTACTACCACCGAATCGTGCTGGCCCACGCCTATCTTGCCGAGGTTGCAAGGCGCAAAGACTGCCTGACGGAAAACCATATTGATACCCTCCAGAAGGTTTCGGTGCGCTACCAGACGCTCTGGGCACTGCAACGCGAGTCGCGTTACCTCCGCCCGCTCTACGACGACTGCATTGCTCATGGTTGGCACAGCGAGCTTTTTGCGTTGCCTGCGCAACAAGAGACACACATACTAAAGTTGCGTACACTTGGCGTCCCGACAGCAGAACTCAACGGCCAACTCCTTGTCCTTCCTCCGAAACCTCTCGGTGTACTTGTTTACCTCGCGTTGCAAGGGCCTTGTCCGGCAGACGAGATCGTCAAGGCCATATGGGAAGGCGAAGAACAGATGCGTGCAAATGTTCGAGCCCAAATCCATATCATCAGAAGAGCTTTCGCTGGTGTTACGCAGGAGGGAAAAGCATTTATTCGCCATGACACCCAAAACCGTTTGTATGAGCTGCTTGTTGGGGTTAGCGTTGACGCTCTCGATCTAGAGAAAGCGGCAACAGGCTCCCGTAGTGAGAAGGAGAGAGCGATTCAATCTTATGAACTGCCCTTCATGCTCGCCTTAGACTCCGAGTGGGCGAACCGACTCCGACGCCACTTCCATAGTGCAAAAGACGAACTCATCATCAAACTCTCAAAATGAATATTTTCTTCTGGAAAGTATACACGCCGTAATAGCGTCCTAAGCGGTCACTTACTTTTCAGAAGTAGGTATTTGTTCGTCTTATGCGTCCGCCTTTTCTCTCATTTATACATTTTGAGAACCACAAGCACCTCTTAGCAAAATAAAATCTTTTTATTGATGGCTACGGGGCGAGTATAAACAGCCCCGATACACACGATGAGGAGGGCGAGGTGACTTGTGAACCTAAAAGATCGAGCTTGTTCGCCTGCATGACCCTCAAGGTCACAAAGCTTATCAATGGGGAGGTGCATGTATGTCTTGATTTAGGCCGTATTCAAGCCTTGAAGCTTACAGAGATCATACATATTCAATACGTTGTCGAAAACGCATTTCATGAACTGCTTGCCTCATTACCTGATGATGCTAGCACGCAAGAAAAAGCGGGATAACGATCATGCGTCAATCAGCCATCAACGCGCGGTTGATTAACCTCGACATTCTAAGAGGGTTTTCGCTCCTAGGGGTGCTCCTTGCCAACCTGCAATCCCTTACCTACCCCGGTACCTATCTCCCTCCACTTACTTTTGCCGACCACACTACGCTCGATAGGGTTTCAGAGACGTTTATCCGCAGCCTTGCCGAAGGTTCGTTCTACCCGCTGTTTGCCACCTTGTTCGGTTTAGGTTTTGCCTTGCAGATGCAAAAGCCGGGATTTACACCCGACCACTTTCGTCGGCGTCTGCTGGTTCTGCTCGCCTTCGGTGTGCTGCACGCCGTTTTGGTATGGGAGGGAGATATTCTCGTCTCCTACGCTTTACTCGGTTTTGCACTTATCCCACTTCGTAACAGATCATCACGTACCCTACTGCCCACTATCTGCGGGTGTCTTATCTATTCGCTAGGGATGTTCTACGCCGCTTTTAACGCTGGCGAGACCCCTCAGAGCCACCTCGAGCTGGTAACAACGACCTATGCCCAAGGCAGTTATCTCGCGGCGACGCAGCTACGCCTGATTGACCTCAGTGCGGTACTCGTCGAAGCCCTTGTTTATTTCCCTCACATCCTGGCGTGCTTTGTCTTCGGCCTGCTCGTCGGCAGGCGCGGAGCCGAAAAGACTCTGTCGGACAGTCGCCTGCTCCGCCGCACCCTCGTTTTATCGCTCAGCGTCGGTCTGCCCATCGTCACCGCTCACGGTGTGGTGATGTTCACGCAACCTGCTATACCGGCCTGGCTGGCCGCGCTCGACACCGCCCTCGGAAGTGCAGCGCTCGGCTTCGCTTACGCAGCCACGCTACTGTTGCTGCTTCAAAAACCTGTATGGCGGCAGCGGCTCGAGCCGCTGAGCTTCGTCGGTCGTACCAGCCTGAGTAACTATCTCTTACAGTCACTTATCTTTACCTCACTCTACTACGGTTGTGGAGGTGGTCTTTATGCCCGTGTTCCGCTAAGTGTAAGCGTCTTGCTCGCCCTGACGCTCTACACCCTTCAAGTTCTTGCAAGCCGCTGGTGGCTCTCGCAGCACGCTCAGGGTCCTATGGAGGCGTTGTGGCGTCGCCTGACCCACAACAAGGCGTCTGCTTTGTTAAAAGAGCCCTGATAAAAGTGGTGAAACCCAGCTCACATGTTAAAGTTACGGCTTAGGAGGTTCATACTCATAACACACTTGCTACGCCGGACGTAGCGGTACAGCCAAAACGGAGAAACCCCGGTTGCTTCCAACAACCAGGATTTCTAAAAACTTTGGACGCATGTCCTTGACCCAACGAATGAGGTCAGAATACAGCGTCCAAGTGGTGTCGTCAACTCTTTTCGACCCAAAGGATGCCGATATGAAGATTTCGCCCCTGACCGGCGGAACGCGACGTGGTCGTTTAGCCACGGTGCAGATACGGATCAGTCACAAGGTGCAGATATGACCGGGGCAGCGCAAGCCACGTCAGGTGCTGCGCTAGACGCTACTGAAGCACAAGCACACCCCAGAACCACACACGACTACCAGCGACGCTTTGCCCAACTCCCGGAGCAGCGTAAACACGAGCTGGCGCGGGTTGTTGCTGGCCTGACCCAGGTCCAGGGGAGAGTTGCCGCACAGAGGTGGCTCGAGCGACAGCTCGAGGCTGCACTGTTCCAACCTTCAGCCGGTACCGGCGGCCTCGGCCCGAGTACCGGCAGACCGGCCAGTAGGGTCATAGAAAACGACTTTCGTCTGTTCCAGACCGCAGCTACCGCCGAACCGACGCCAAACCGGGACCAGCTGGTCGAGAACGCCCCGACCACCTTGGCTACGCTGTCCCCCGACGAAAAACAGAACTTGCTGGCAGTCGAGGCTGCTAAACCCTTTTCACGAGAGCAGCTCGAACTCGTCACACCTGCCCTGACGCCCCAGAGCACCAAGGTCTTCGAGTTTATGCACCTGTTCGCCTGCTCGCAGGCGCTGAGTAAAGGACAGAGCTTAAAAGCCCACCAGATAAGCTTCTTTCTACCTGCCGAGACCATCTTTCTCGCTACCGGCGTTCCTAAACGCACGGTCTACGACGCTTTGCGGCGGATCAAGGCTCTAAAACTTATCGACTACCGGGGACACGTCACTACGTTGGCGGGTCGCGGCAACCGCTGTGACGGAACCGTATTCGCGGTGAAACTCAACGCCTTGCGAACCGGTGAGGCGCACGTGACATTCGAGGATTTGAAGGTTTCAGACTATCGCGACCTGGGAAAAGACATCGAGGCTGAGCGAACCGTCTTTCGCCTTGCACAGTCAGGAACGTGGGTAGGGAATCTAAAAGACAGACTTTGCCGGTTACTGAGCTGGGTGCAGAGCAACTGTACACGGCCCTGGAACGTAAGCACTTGTAAACCTCGTTTCTTGACTGTGCAATCAAGTAGCAGGGATGGACTCGAGACGATCCTGGACATCACACATGGCCCCAAAGCGGGCCGGGGCGTGCGTATCGGCGCAGCAGCTAGCGCCATCGCCCGGGCACTTGGAGATCAGCACTCGTTGCCGTTCTGGACCCGCTTCTGCGACGCCGTAGCCAACCTCGCCGAAGGTGGGGGGCGGGACTATACGCTCTCCATTAAGGCTTGTCTACAGCGGGAGATGACAGCCAAAGCGGAGGGGTTCGCCCGCAGTCCTGCGGCGCTCTTTATCTCACGTTTAAAAGAGTCGGGAGTGTACGGAGAAATTATGGACGCTTAGTCTGGCTGGAAAATTCGTTTTGCTAAATACCAGGACCGAACACACGGATCGAGCCTTGAACTTCTTTGATTCACGTCACCACGCCCAGTCACCTGCCAGGTCGCAATTTCGTTTCTGTCAGTACGGGTGCCTTCGCCTGCTTGGGCCAACCTCGGCCGGTCTTACAACTTACTTTCAAGTCGCAATTTCGTTTCTGTCAGTATGGGTAGCTTTATGCCTTTAAGCCACGCCGGTTGGTATGGCCATCGGTCCAAAGTCGCAATTTCGTTTCTGTCAGTATGGTGTCCGTCAGCACCTTACCGTGCTGGTGCTGGCCCGCATCTCCAAACGACCACGCCCAATCGCTTCAAGGTTTTTACATTGTTTAAGACGAGGTAGGGCTCGCCCGCGGTCTGTGCTGGGATTAAAACATTTGCAACGTCGATGTGATGGCGGTAAACGACGAGTTTTGCCTGCTCTGGCCACCACCCAGCCATATACCTCCCGGCCCGCACGTCGCCTTCAGGATCGACTGCGATGATATCGCACTCTGTGACGTAGCCCTGCTGGGTCGTTTCAACGCTTAGCAGACCCGCTTTACGCAAGCTGTACACGCGGAGATGCTTTTGCGTGAGGCCAAGCAGCTCGAGGTGCTGGCGGGGAACGGGCACGACGGCGCTCGCCTCGTCGTGGGCGTCCACCTGCTCGACGGTGAACTCGCGCCACACCTTATCGACTGTCGCGGGGTCGAGCTCTTTGTCCGACATGTACGCCAGCGCGAACAGGTAAATAGCGGGGATTCCGAAGACCTGAGAGAAGCCCTCGAGCTGACGCAGGCTCGGGCCACCTTGCAAAAGGCTGCGTTCGATAACCGAAACCGACGCGCCAGCGATGTTACCCCCGGAACGTTCGGCAACATCGGCAACACGAAGTCCCCGGCTCTCACGAACCTGGCGTAGATAAGCACCGAAATCAAAGGGCCACGCTTCGGGGAAGCGAAAGTCTTTCATGACCACAGTTTGCCATACTCCGCGAATTTGAATCACGGAAGGTGCTGGTCGGGAAGAGCGACACCTTGACACGTTTATAAACCTGTACTAAACTTCCAGTCACGCGCTGTATACACAAATATGATTTGTAAATAGCGCTAAAAGGATGTGGCTCCGTAAGTTTGGCGACTGGGGAACCACACCGACTAAATCCCCGCTCATTGGCGGGTATGTACGCCATTTTGGCGCACACTGCCCGCCATTGTAGCGCACTGGAGGGCTTATGGGCGAGCAACGCACGCGCGACGCGGAGTTCTTTTACCGGCTGAACGAACTCCGTGAGCTGACAGGCTACGCACCCAAGCGTCTTAACGAGATCGCTAAACGCTATAAAAATCGCCGCGGAACCGACGGTAGGCGGAAGCGGGTTTTCTACCTTGCAGACGAGCAGATCTGCAACGATGAGTTCTCAGCCTGGTTACTCGAGGGCCGCTTCTGCGGGTCGCTTGTACCAGAACGACCGAAAGGGACGGTAACGCTCAAACAAGCCGAGCGGATGGGCACCTCTTACCACTCGTTACAGCGGCGCATACACGCTGGAAAACTCGAGGCGTACGTCTCTCGGGGACGCTACTACGTCGAGCGCGTCGCGGTCGAGACCCTTGGTGAGCGTTTTACCCCAGCACCAGCAAACTGGCTTCCCGTCGTCTGCCTGACAACGCTAGCGGGAAGAGCCCGGCAGAGCGTTTACGCGTGGGTGAAGCGGCAATCCGAAGTCCGGACGTTCTTCCATCCGCAGCGCGCGCAGCCCGCCCAACATCTGCCTGTTCAGGACGCCCTCGACTACCTGAGTAAGGCCCTCGGTAGCGCCCACCTGGCGATCAAAATGCTCGCCCGGCACGCCCCCAAGTATGTTCGGTCGCTCTCCAAAAGCGTGGTCGAGAACCTTTTCGGCACGCCTAGCGAGCTTCATGGGTTTGAAACACCCCAGATCACACCCATAACCGGGGTGGCCCAGCCGCCGCTTAACCCCTCGCAACTAGGACACGAGCTGCTATCACTTAGGACATGAACACACCCTTTTGGTCTAAACGCAGCCTGGCCATGCTCATCACCCTCTTGACCCTTTCCACCGTCGTCAGTGCCCAGGAAGAATTCACCCTCGAGTACCTCGACCTCGAGACCCTCGACAGCACCCCGGCAGAGATTTTGATTTCGCCGAGCTACCAGACGCTGATCGAATTCGAAGGCTTGCAGATCGGGCGACCTACTAGCGGGCGCGTCGACCTGCTTACGATGGAGCATGAATCCGACACCGTGCGGGTACGCGCCAACGAACCGGTAGTTAACACCGACCTCGTCGTTCCCGTCGGAGGCACCGTTGCCATGTTCAGCCTCGAGGTAGACGAAGACGCCACCGCCCCCAAACGCTATGTGGTGCGCCGTCCCCGGGAGCTGCAGACTCGCCAAGATGAGACCACCGGAACGGTGGCCAGTATTTTGCGAGACCTGACGCGGCAGGGGAGACGCCCTGAAATCTTGCCTGAAGGCGTCACGTTCGACGCCCAGCTTCTGTTCTTGACCGATCAGCAGGTCGTCATCCAATACGCGCTGGCGAACACCGGCGAGTTCCCTATCACCGCCGAGACGCAGCGCCTGAGCCTGACCTACGAAGGCGAGCCGGTACCTCGGATCATCTCACGCATTGCCCCCGACGACGGCCTGGCGCGCATCCAGCCAGGGGAAGGCGAATACGGCACCATCGTCGTGAACGACCCGCCTGACGGACCCTTGCTGCTCGAGTGGCCGATCACCGAGATCGGACCCGGCGCAACTTACTACATCCGAAGGGACTACCGTGAGGGTCTTACCCGCGCCGTCCAGTAAAGTCTTTGGGGTGCTCCTTACGCTCGGGGTCGTCATGGTCACGCCCGCGCTCGCCCAGTTCTCACTCCCTAGCGTCGACGAGGATGAGCGCGAAAAGACCGACTTGAACGACGTCCCATTTGATGATCCGGTAGGCGTGCTGTCCTTCGTGGACATGCTGCCAGTAGACCCGGGGCGCGTGCCCGAGTGCATCGGCGTATCATCCGACGGCCTCGGGCGCGAGTGCCTCCCGAACACCGAGGTAATCGCTCTAGAGCCGTACAGAAACTGTGAAGGTGAACTTGCGACCTGCACGACTCGCTACGCCTATCCCGTGCCCTACAGCACTGAGGATCAGGCCGAGACGGTCGAGACCGAGTTGGATGAAGCGTGGGAAGTCTACCTCGACGCCACCATTGACACCGGCAACGAGAAGCTCAACGAAGCGCCGCCCTGCTGGGTACCGTCTCCCTGTCCCCCGACGGTCGACTGGGGCTGCGTCATGGGCCGCGTCGCCGACACCACCCAGGTGTCGCTGACCGAGCACAACCCCGCCTACTGGAAAGCGGTTCACGAAAGCCTTGTTACTCACTTGCCCGGCGCGTTGTGGTGGCAAGACCCTTTTCCGGAACTCGGGGCGGTCATCGCGCCGGTCACGACCTTAGACCCCGTGCCCGACTTCGAGAAGATCCGCGCTCTGGTGGAGGGGCCTCAGGACGTTCTCTACTACTACCAGCCCAACCTTTTTCCCAAACTGCCGGTGCCGCACGCCCCCGGTGAGATCCAGGGGGCTGACCCCGGCCTGTACGACAAAGAAATTCGCAAGTACACGCTCGACATCGGCAACGTGCTCGAGTACCAACAGTTCGGCTTCAGCGGTTTCTTTATCGCCCACGGCGAGCTGCACAGCCAGCAGTTCTTCAAGCTGGAGCGTGGCCCCTATATGTGGACGATATGCTTCACGGAAACCCCCATCCCGATTCCGGTGCCGCTACCCATCCCCGTCCCCATCTTCATTCCGCTGGTACCCAAAGCGTTCACGACCTGGGACGCTGTGCCTGAGGGTTACCCGATTCCGCATGTAAAGGGGACGCCGCTTTGGATCGGCCAGTAGACCCCACCATCTTGCGCGACCTGCATAGCTGGGGTGCGGATACACTGGAGAACTTTCAGTTGTGGATAGGGGAGACCACCACCGCAGAGCTCGTTCTGGAAAACTTGATCAGAATCCGAGACGGGAATTCCTTTACCTACGTGTCGCTAGGCCGAGAAGGACGCAAGCACCTCGGTCTGCACCCCAACCACACGACTGAACCGGGCGCGGCGGCAAGGCACATCATGCGGCGTGAAGCGAAGGTTAAGCTCGAGCAGCTCGGTTTGACCTACAAGGGTGCTGAAGACCGGGTGCTCAGGCGCTTTACGAGCGCCGAAGGCAGCGTTTACTTTCTCGCGGCGTCGGTCAAGCCCAACACCGCCGGGTACACCGCGCGCGCCCTCAGGCGGCTGCTGAGCCGGTATCAGACCCTGCTACTTCAAACACGCGGGGTTTTGATCATAGCGACGCCTCACCCGGGCAGGCTCGCCAGGACGGTCTCGAAACACCAAGACTATGTCAGGACCCTCAAGGTCGACGGACGCATCTGCAAGGTCGGTAACTGATGAAACAAGAAAACGCACCGCGCTATGGCGGTGCCGGGTTTAGTCTGCCGTGCGTCAGCTGCACCGTCGGCTCAGCGCGCAAGCCGATCTGCTAAAGTACAAAAACCCGAGAGGAGGAAGGCGTGAACCGTCCAGCAAAGCAAAGCCCACCGGTGGGCGTGTTTGTGCTCTGTCTCCTCGCTATGATCCCGCCCACCTGGTTTCTCCTTGACAAGGTGGATCTCGGGTTGGGGTATATCGCGCTCGTGCTTTTAAGCGCCACCTTCATCTTTCCCCGGATCGCTTACGCCTTGGCCGGGTGGCTCGGGAACGACCTGCCCTGGCGGTTCAGCCAGAACGGACAGGGCCACAAGAAACGCCGCAGCAAAAGCCAGCAAAACGCCTGGAACGCCGTGGTGCTCCCCGAGAACACCAAACGCGAGCTGATGACCCTAGAGCGTATTCTTGCGGACCCAGGAGGGTACAAGCAGCGCTGGGGGCTGGAGCCGCCGCTAGGGGCCATCTTGCACGGACCACCCGGAACGGGCAAGACCATGATCGCGCGTACTATGTCGGAGCGTGCAGGCTACACCTTTCTCGCGCCGAGCCCTGCTGAACTCAGCAGCATGTGGGTCGGTGAAAGCGAAAAAGCTATCCACGCGCTCTTCGAGCAGGCCAGGGCGCACGCGCCGTGCGTGGTGTTTCTCGACGAACTCGACGCCCTGGCGGCGCAGCGCTCAGGAAGTGGTAGCGACCGAGGTGGGGCAGGTCGCAGCTTCAACAACGCCACCAACCAGCTCTTACAGGAGATCGACGGCTTTAGGGGGCGCGGGCAGGTCTTTACGGTCGGGGCGACGAACCGCCTGAACAGCCTCGACGCGGCCATCACCAGCCGTCTAGGGATGCACGTCTACATGGGTCTGCCCGACATGAGTGCGCTCGTGAACCTGTTCCGCCTTTACACTTGGCCGTACCGCGACCGCCTCGACGTAAGCGCTGAGATGCTGGCCGAGAGCGCCACCGGCATGAGCGGGCGGGATGTGCAAGAAGTCAGTAAGTTGGCGGCGCTGAACGCCGAAAGTAGAAGCCGGGAGCGGGTCGGGATAGAGGAATTTGGCGAAGCGTTCTCCCGCCGCGGCTTCAGCTTCCTGCCGCGGGGCGCGCAGACGCAAAAGCGTCGCACACGGCGCCCCAATTAACCGCCTGATACGACTATAAGGAGACGCCCAGGGCTTAACAGCGCCAGTAAGCGGGCGTCTCTTTACGCTCGAGGCATGGAAAACGTCACCTTGAGTAAAGCAGCCAGAAACGCGTTGGGCGAAAAGCTTGGCAAACCCGTTCCCGAGCCCCATAGCGAGGAATTCGACGAACTGCTAGAAGAGCTGCGCGAGCTGCAGCCCGACGCCTATAACGATTTAGTGAGCGCACTCGAATACAAGGGCGACCCGTTGCCGGTCGAGAAAGAAGCCCTCCGCGCCCGTAAACGTGCCCAGCGGCAGAGGCTTGCGGATCACCTCAAGAACCGGGAGACTCACGACGGCAAACAGATCATGGATAAGCGCAAGACCATCGTCGTGGGGGGTGCTTTAGCAACCATCTTGATGGGCTGGATTGGCTACACCAACGTCAGCCGCGGCTTCGCCGCCCAAGCAGACAGCGTCGCCAACGCGCCCGCCGCCGAAGCGCCGGTCGCAGACGACGACAGCCCTTTTGGGGTTCAGGCCGATACGACGGAACTGGGTGAGGAGCTCGATATACCAGAGGCCGTTCAGATTGTTCAAACTGTCCCGACCCCTCCACCGAAAGATTCTCCTGAACCTGTAGCGCAGCCTGAACCGGAACCCACCAGAACAGAAACCCCATTGCCCTTTGGGATGGGCAGACCGCTGGGAGCATCCCAGGACGAACCGGAGGACGAATTGCCACCTGTACCCGACCCCCCGCAGCCGGGTGTGGCGAGCGCGCCGCCGGCGTCACCTTATCTGCCCTCGACGTCCGGAGCTGCAACAGGAGGCGCGGCGGAGCCGGCCGTGCTGCCCGGCAACCTCTCGTTCGCCCCGCTCGAGGCAATGCCCGAAGGTCCGCTGAACGTCTTTAGCATAGAGGGAGGATCGGACACCAGATTCCCGAGTGAGCCGGGGAGTACTCTCGCGGCGACCAGCACCGCTCGGAGCGAACCGTTACAGGCTGCACCACTCCCTACTAGTCTAGGCGGCGTCAGCAGCGAAGAGGAGGCTCCCGTCGCCAGCACGCTCGGCTGGGAAGATGCTGAAAGTCTTGATGGAAGCGTGGCAGAAAAAAGCCTGTCGTTCGCCCAGCAGGAAGGGCCTTCTGAGCGTGCGGTGGTGAGTCTCAAGGCGTCAACGCAGCCCCTGCCCCCGGTACCGCAGGTCGGTGGCGGCGTTCCATCAGCTCCAGCTACGCCGGAACCCATCCAGGGGGGTGCGGTGAGCCAACCCGATGTAACCGACCTGAGCGCCCTGCTCACACCGGGAACGCAGCTCCAGGCTGAGTTAGTCACGGGCGTCGCGGCAGCTGACGGCGCGGCCGTGCCGGTTATCGCCACGACGACGGGCGACTGGTGCGGTAGTAGGAGCTGCTTAAAAATCACCTGGATCGGTAAGGCGAGCTTCCCCGGCGCGGACCGGATAGACCTCACTTTTACCCAGGCGGTGGTCGGCAACGCCGTACAGAGCGTGACGGCCAGGGCGTTCGGCGGCGACAGACTCCCCGGCGTGCGGGCCGGTGTACGCGACGCCGCGCCGACGGCCGTACAAGATTTGCTGCGGAGCGCGGTCGGGGGCGCGTCAGACTATCTAGAGGCGCTGAGCAGCCGCGAGACCGTCATCATCGCTGAGGACGAAATCATCCGGCAGCCCGCAGAGCCCGACCTCGGTACCTACTTGCTGGGGCGCGGCACCGACCTCTTCTCACTTCCAAGCGACCAAACGAGCATCGTGCGGCTCGCAGAGCTTGCCCCTGGAACTCCCTTTACGGTGATCTATGGCCTCTAACCTGCTCGACGCCCTGGCCACCGATCACGTTCTCAGCGTGGGTCAGTTAGAACGACACCACGGCGTGAGCGAGTCAGAGGCGAAGAACCTGGGTGTGCGCGCGTTTGCCGTAGCCTTATCGAAAACCCAGAGCAGCAACAGCTATGACCGCTATAGGTTCGTCATCCGCAAAGGCAAGCGGGCACCTGAAGATGGGGGCACAGTGCGCCATCTGACCGGCGTAGCGGAGCTGCGCTACCTGTTGGGCGCACCTCACGACGCCTGGCTGAGCGACGCCGGTAAACAGCGGGTCAAAAGCAAGCCAGACGCCATCTGGACGACGCCCGGGGGAGTGGTCGCTATCGAATACGATTCGGGCTGCTACGACCCTGAGCGAATCGCAGACAAGCTGCTGAGCTTTAAGGCGGGCTACACGTCACAGATCTGGGGTACCCCCAGCAAAGCTCGAGTCGGGACGATCAAGGATCTGGCGCGAAACCTTGTGCCTGACCTCGAGGTGTATTACGCGCCCTGGTTTTAGGCCAAGGTAACCCCGGCAGAAAGGGGCGTTGCACCGGCTGCAACGCCCCTCGTTGTTTGCTGCACAACCTCAAACCTTAACGGCTACGAAAATCCGTCGTTTCCTTACGCTCTTAACAGGTTCCAGACGGGGCCGAATCAAGGAGGTAGCCTAATGATCCGCAACTCTTCTTTCAAGTCGTCGGTGCAGCGCCGCAAAGTAAAGCTCACGGTCGCGCTGTCGTCCGGGCAGGCTCTGGCGAACGGGCGGGCGTTCGTCTTCGGGACGAGTACCGCGACGATATTTTTGCTGCTGCTAGGCAGTCCCGTGTTTGCCCTTACGAACATCGCGACCGTGGTGTGCGGCTGGGCACCTACAGTCGGGGCTATCGGGACGGCGTTAGCCTTCGTTGTTTTTATCGGTGGCTGGACGTTGATCGCCATCGGTAACAGAGACGGCCAAGGTAAGACCATGTGGGCGGTTCTCGGCGCGGTCGCGCTGTTTGGTGCGGTGGGACTGTTTACGGCGCTCACCGGCGGAACCTGCGGTCAGGCCTCGGCTTAAATGCAGCACAAGCTCTATAACCTGGCCAGCCAGCAGACGTTCTTGGGTATTGACCTGTCTGACATCACCGTCGGCCTGACGACCTGGCTGCTGGGCAACTTTTTGGCGGGGGAGTTCTTACCCCCGCGCCTGCGGCTGCTCGCCATCTTTGCCTCGATCGGTCTTGCCCTGACCCTCTGGCGCGTTTTCAAAGACAAGCTGCCGCCCGGCTTCTTTCGCCATTTCCTTGCCTGGGCGACCGAAGCCAACGCCTACCGCGTCGGCCCCGACACCAAAACCCGGCCCGCTGTGGTGGACCACCGGCGGGTGCTGAAGTTTCTCGAGCAGGAGAAGAGAGATCGTATACAGCTCAGCCAAATGCCCAGCACAGCGTTCTCGAGTGGCAACGCGGCGGTGCGCCCAAGCCTTAAGCACACCCTACGACTAACCCCGCCCCCGCGACCGGCGTACGACGAGGTTGCCCAAGACGCCTACCTGACCCCCAGGGTCGGCAGCGGCGCGTAACGAGAGGGGAAGAGGATGCCGACCCTAGGCCGCAACGACGCCCGCTACGCCGAGCAGCTCAACTACTGGGAGGCGCGCTCGACCCATATGCTCTGCAATACCAACGTTGCGGAGGTGGGTTTCGAGATCTCGATTCCCAGTACCACCATGAGTGGCGACGCCGACCTCTTGAGCCTTCACCGGCGCATCATGAACGTTTTGCACTACGCCGTGCCCGCGGGCGAAAGGCTCCGCCTCCATTTGGAGGTCGCGCCCCTCGAGGACCGTCTGCTCGCCCGTTATGGTGCCGAACTCAAGACCTCTAACCCCGCAGCCCGGCTCGTGAGCGAAGCCACCTCCAATCTCCTGAACAGCGGCAGACGTAAGGAGATTCTAAACGAGTACCGTGCCTACGTGACCTGCACGGTGAAAATCGAGCGTTCACGCTGGCAGCAGGGCCGTGCGTTTGGTCTGGACGAGATCGCCGCCGTCGACAACCGCGCCTGGACGCTCCGGGGCCAGCTCCAGGCATCGCTACAACAGGCTGGCCTTCGTCCCATCCCGTTCTCCCCGCAAGACCACTTCCGGATTCCCTACCGCTACTTCAATCCGCAACTGCGCGGCGCGGTCGTGCCCACCTACACGCCGCCCGAGTTTCACCTGCCCGAGAAGGTCTTGCGTAAGCACCCGGAACTCGCCGAGCCGAGCATCCGGGCGCAGCTCTTGTCGAGCGATTACATCCCCTACACCGACTACGCCTTTACCGCCGGTCACTTCATGAAGATCGTCTCGATGGGCTACCAGCCGGTCGGGTCAACCTTTACAGGCGCACTCGGGCAGGTCCTAAACACCCCCCGGAAGTTCTGGCTGGTGCTCGACTACGAGCACAAAACGCCTAACAAGTTTCTGCGTTTTCTTCAGGCTCGAGCCCGTAGGCTGGCCGCCATGACGGGCGACACCGGCGGCCTCAGCGACTACTCAGACCCGGCCAAAGAGGCCGAGAACCAGGAAGCTCGCGGTCTCATCGCCTTTTTGCAGGGCACCGGCCAGCATATGTACAAGGTCGGCGTCTCGATGGTGCTTTTCGACCGCACTCTCGAGGGTGTACAGGAGGGAGCTAAAGAAGCCGTTTCGCACTTCGCCCAGGTTCCAGCGGTGACGCCCATCGAGGAGTCGAGCAACCTGCGCGAGCAGTTCTTCGCCCTGGCACCCCTGAGCGGCCTCACCAACGACTTCACCTTTCTCGTCAACGAGGAGAACGCCGCCGACTTCTGGCTGATGAACGGCCCCTGGCCGGGCTTTTCCCGACCCGCCGCGATCTTCTGGAACCAGTACGACGCGCTGACCGCTCTCGACCCGTTCGACCCCAAGGCTACGAACTATAACGGCGTAGTCATCGGCGGCTCGGGTACCGGTAAGACCTTCTTTACGCAGTCGCTGCTTGCCCAGGTGATGCGCGATGGCACCGAGGTCATGCTGGTCGATCTCAAGTACGACTACCAGCAGCTCGTCGAGTTCTACGGTGGCCACACTGTCACCTTCGGCCCCGAAGGAGGCACCTGCCTTAACCCGTTCGACCTGCCTGAAGGACACGTCGAACCCGACACTACCAAGCGCGCCTTTTTGATGGGTTTTTTAAGAACCATCCTGCCCCGCAATGAAAGCACCGACATCGCGTCTGAAAACAACATCCTCTCGGCGGCCATCACCCAGGTCTACGCCCGGGCCACCACCACCCACTACGACGACGACATGAATGAGGTCAAAAGATACGAGGGCACTACCTTGTCGAACTTCGTGCGGGTGCTGGACGCCATCGAGGAACTCGAGGGGCGCAACGCCACCCCCGACGATAAGAAACTCTCTCACACCCTCGCCGGAAAGTTCGGCTCGTTCATCGGCAACGGCCAGTACGCGGGCCTCTTCGACGGACCCACCAACGTGGACTTGGACGCCCAGATCATGTACTTCAACGTTCAAGGTATGGCCGACGACCCCCGCCTGCTGCCGGTGGGCCTGCTTACCATTGCCGACTACGTGTTCACCCGCATCAAGCGCGACCCGAGAAGGAACAAGCTCGCGGTGTTCGACGAGGCGTGGGCACTTCTAGGCATCCCCGAGGCGGCTGCCTATATGCAAAAACTCTCCCGGCTGTCCCGGAGTTACGGCGGCGGCATCTACTACGTCACCCAGACGATGGAAGATCTCTTGAGCGACGGTGCCAAGAGCATCTTGCAAAATACGACCTACCATTACCTGCTCCCTACACCCGGCCAGGAGGACCTAGTGGCCGGTGTACTGAGGCTCCCCGACAACGCTCGTCGGCGCTTCGAGGGACTTATTCCCAAAGAGCAGGTGCTGGCCTGGATCCGTACCGAGGACGGCGCGGTCGGCGACGTGCTGCGTAACGTCCAACCGGCAGTCATGTACTGGGCGTTTACCAGCCACCCGCTCGAGGCCGCCGAACGAAACCGCACCAAAGCCATCTATAACGGCAACCTCTACGCGGCACTTTTGGACCTGGCACGGCGCTACCCGCTGGGAATGTTCAGGACGCCGCAGAAAAGTGAAGAGGTCGAAAAGGAGGCCTTCCGTGAAGCCGCGTAAGCAAATCTTGGTCGTCACCCGTTTCTGCTACATCGCCCTAAGCGTAGGGATATTGACGTCGCTCTTTCCCGGTCCGGCCCTAGCGCAAGCGTTGCCGGGTCTTCCCGAGATACCCGCTCTGCCCAATCCCGGTGACGTTGGGGAAGACCTCTGCAACGCCGCCGGGGACGTCTGCGACTGGATCGGCTACGCACTCTCGTTGGCCACGCAGCTCGAGGGTCTAATGGACGAGTTTCACGGGGAGATCACCGGCATGGGTGAAGACCTTTACGGCGAAGCGACGGGCTGGCTCGAGGATTCGCTCGCATCCGTCAGCATGGGCGTGGATACCGAGCAGGTCGAGGCGGCGTTCGCCGACATCGAGCAGGCGATCAAAGAGGGACCGAGCGCGTTACGTGAAGCGACGCGGGCGTCGGTACGGACGCTGACCAGGCAGCGTTATGCGGGCCAGAACGCCCCTGCGAACTCTCCCGACGGGCGTTTCGAGGAGATGACCCAGACGCTACCCAACGTGGCCGCTGCGGAGGTTGTCTCCGCCGTCGAGCAAGAAGAGGCGGCGGCGCTCAAAGCCGAGGCAGCCTCGGTGACCGAAACCTCGTGGAAGCTGGGCGCGGTGGCGCAGCAGAACACCGCCGCGACGGACACCGCCACCACCGTCCTGGCACCAGGCGGCGACGCCGACACCCTTGAGGACGATGTGAACACCGCCGTCTCGACCCGCGCGGCAGTGCAGGCACTGACCGAGGGTGTAGCCGACCTGATGCGTCACAACGCTACCTTCGAGAGCAACCTGGCCGAATCCATCAAGGTGCTCGCGCAGCAGCAAGTCATGACGAACTGGGAGCTGCAACTCACCGTGCAGGCGCTTTTAGACGAGCGCGAAAACAAGCTTGCCGAAGAGCGTGCGAGGATGCAGCTTGAGATCAACGGGCTCTACGAAGAGAGTGACCAGCTTACCGGGCAGTTCGCCGATGTGATGACCGCTGGCGCGCACCTGCTCACCCCCGACACGAGCAGCCTCGACCCCGGAGCCTTGGGATGGTAAGGCGTGTGTTGGCGTTCCTACTCGTTCTAGGTACCAGCGCGGCCACGGCTCAAGAGACTGAAATGATGTTCCCAGGGCTCGAGCTGCCCGACCCTATCAGCTGGCTCTCGAGCGTCCACGGCTTCGTCACCGCCAACGGTTTCCATACCGGCATGATCCAGATCGGCTGGGCGGTGCTCTTTGTAGGCTTTCTGGTCGGCCTCTCACGCGTCGCCTACTACGCCAGCGAAGGGGAGTGGTGGGCGGTTTACGGCCGCCTGCTGCTAGGTATGGTGATCTTGGTCAACGCCAGCCCCATCCAGAGAGGGACGCTGAGCATCTGGAATAACCTCTATGCCTGGAGCAGCGCCCTCAACGGCGAGACCATCCAGACCGACCTCAAACAGGGTGCTAAAGACGTGGGCCTGCTGCTCGGGCCGATCTTGATTGTCGGTGGTGGCGCGGCGATGTTTGGCGGCCGGATTGCGGCGGGTGCGGCTGCTGCGGGCAACGCCGGGATTGCTGGGGGCGCAAACGTCGCTAAATTCGGCGCAGGCCGAAGCCTCGGACTTTTTACCCGGGTGCTCATGTACGCCTTTTTGCCTGTTTTTAGCATCTACGCTGCGCTGGTTTTTCTAAGTGGCCTGACTATCTTACTCGGCATGTTGCTGCTCCCGCTCGCCGGGGCAATGGCTGTCTTTCCGGGTGGGCTCTCCTGGTGGGGCCGCTGGTTCGGCATGATCACGGGTGGGATGGTTAATATCCTCGTGCTCCCGATCCTCTTTAACATCGTGATTCTCCTGGGGATGCTCGGCCCGATGGACGTGATGCAGAGCGGCCTGCAAAGGGCCAGCGATTCTTTGCAAGGCGTCGTGGGCGGAATCGATGGTACCGCCTCACTAGGCGACCCGGCCTTTCCGAGAGACCCCAGAAAGATCTCCGGGTACCTTCTGGACAAGCTTTACGGCGAGGTTATGGCCCCGCTAGAGGCGCTCGAGCACGTTATCGGCGGTTGGATTCTGAGCCTGGTCGCGCTCGTTATGGGGATGCTGATCGCTCTCTACCTGATGCGAAATTTCGACCGCGTGATCACCGGCTTCCTCGGCGGCATTGCCGGGGGGGTAATGCCGCTATTTGGCGGCGGAAGGGCAGGCGGCAAGGCTCCCGCCTTGAGTGGGGGTAGCGTTGGCGGAAGTGGAAGTGGAAGTGGAGGTGCTAGTGCGGGCGGCGGCAGTACCCCGGCGCTAGGCGCAGGCGGTGGGGGCAGTTCCGCGCTCGCCACAGCTTCATCCGGCGGCATCCGCAGTGCCCGTGGCGGTGGCGGCGACGAGGCGATCATCGACGTCGAAGCCAGGGAGGTGAAGTCGCTTCCCTCGAGTAGCCGGGGCGCACTCGGGAGCGGTTCACAGCGCGCCCTTGGGCCGGGAAGCTAGGTTATGAAGCGCGCGGGTATGGAACGTCTCCATAAGACTTTGGTCGTCCTCTTTGTGCTTTGCGCCGTTCTTGGCCTTTTCTCGCTTTACCTCGACGCCAAGGCGAGCGCCACTGCGCTTTTAGACGCGGGCTGGGGGAGTTACGTGAATGTCCCCGAGAACAGCAAGCTCGCGTTCAGCGTCTCTTGCTTGATGAACGGCGCGTGCAGGCCCGTCTTCCGGGAACGGTTTACGGACGTGGAATTTACCCTCCTCACTTTGGGGCTGGGCGTGGGCTTTACCGTCTTTATGCTTGCGGCTCTGATCGTCAGTTGGTTCGCCACCACCCGGCCGGATGAGAAGGATCCTGGTGGCGGCCACTTCGCCACCGACAAAGACCTCAAGGCGTATCTCACAGATAGCAAAGACCCCGACAACCTGCGCAAAGGGCATTATGGGTACACGGAGAGCGGTAAACAGCTGCGCGCACCCAGCCAGGACCGCTGTACCCACCTGGCGATCTTTGCTGGAACGGGCGGCGGCAAAACTACCCGCATCATCAAGCCCTCGCTCATTCAGGATTCTTTGGACGGCACCTCGGTGCTGATGGTCGATCCGAAGTGGCCAGACCCGCGGGGCGGCTACAGCGACATGCTGGCCGTCTTTGCGGCAAAGGGCTATGACGTGCAGGTCTTTTGCCCGTTCGAGGAGACCACACTGGGCCTGCCGCTGATCGGCAGTCTCGAATCTCACGCCGACGCCGAGGCCCTTGCCACCACGATTATCCCTAAGGTGGGTGCGGGTGAAACGAGCGAAGGCGCGCAGTTCTACCGGAACCAGGAGCGCGAGTTGCTCAAACACCTGTTGTGGGGAGAGGCGCAGGCGGGACGCGGTTCGGTGGGCGGCATCTACGACCTGCTAGACGGCGGACCCAAGGCGCTCACGGCCTGGGTAGCCGCCTGTGAGGACCCCAAGATCATCAGGAGCATGGGGACGCTTTTGCAGCTCCGCCACGATACGCTGATCGGGCTGCTTCAAGGACTCAAAGGTACCCTGAGCATCTTTACCAACGCGCAACTCGACGCCGCAACGCAGGCTGGCCCTTGCGCGTGGCAAAACCTCCGTCCGGCGTCGCTGACCAAGCAAAAGAGCGTGCTTTATGTGGGTATCCCGCAGCAGATGTTCTTGCGTGGCGACGGCAAACTACTCCTGAACCTATTCTTCCGGCGAATCATGGACGAAGTGATGGGGATCGCCAGGCAGCAGGGCGGGACGCTCGAACGGCAACTGGCGGTTTACATCGACGAGTTCGCCAACATTGGGAAGCTCGATGACGCCGGGAGCTGGTTCGGCACGATGCGGAGCTACAACATCGCCTTTACCATCGCCATGCAAAACCGCGCGCAGCTCGAGCTGATCTACGGCACGGTTGGGGCCAAAGCGATGTCGGGCGGTAACTTTCAGCACTTGATCACCTTTCCGGCGTCGTTGACGGGCGATGACAAGGAATATATCTCCAAGCTACTTGGTGACGTAACCGCCGAGGAGGTCACTGAGAGCATGTCGAGGCAGCACCTGTTCGAACCGTTCCGCCGAACCAAGACCCGTAGACGGGTAGCAAGGCCGCTACTGAGCCGGGAGGAGATGAATAACTGGGACGCCAACTACGGCATTCTGGTACCTCATGGGGCGGGACCGACAAAGATCGTTGCGCCTAGGATCGACCAAAAGCGCGTAGGGAGGGTGAACAACCACTTTTATATTTTTCGCAACTCGGTTGGTGTCGGTAATTCGACGGTTTTGGTGCAGGGGCTCTTGAACAGGCACAAGCTCATGACGCGCACGCCGATGCCGCGACGCCTTGAAGAACCGCAAACCCTCAAAACCGATAACCCGAACGACTTTGTGTTCACCGAACCGCAGCGCCTAGCCCCGCAAGGAGTTGAGAATAGGGAAGCGCCCATCACGGTTGCCGGGGAACCGACGCCTCCCTCTGCACCTGCGCAGGCCGTTAAGGTAGTGGGGGCCGCGCACACGGCATTACCGGAAGTTGCAAAGCCGTCTAAGACGAAAAAACCGTCCAAAACCAAACCCACGACTAAAACTCCTGTAAAGCTCGAGCCGTTGCACCACGTCCCCAGCGGCGAGCTGATGCCCTCGTTTCGCACCTGGGTCGATAGCCTCAGCTGGCGTGAGGTCCCACTCACCGTCTTCCGCGTCCGTGAAGGTGGACAAGACAGGGTTAGTAAGATTTTGTTCGAAAGGCTGCCGGGGGCGCTGCGGCACGAGCACCTGGCGCACTGGAAACAGCGGAACTGGGTACGGGTTCATGGGGGCAAGCTCGGTATCGTCAACACTGGTTGTGTGGTGCTTTGCCCGATGCAAATCGACGCCTTTATAGCTTCCCCACAGGCTCAGGTCGTGGAGATTGGCGAGGGCAGCGAGCGGGTCGTGGTCAAGCCTCGAGCAGAGACGGCTTCTCCTGCCACTGCGAACAAAACTACGCAGAAGCCTGGAATTGCGCGCATCAATAGCGCAGGGGAGCTTCCTTACCTGGAGCTAAAACCAGAACAGCAGGGTGTGTTCATGGACTGGTTCGGCAAAAACCGTTACCGCTTCTATGGCGACTTTTACTACCAGAAAGCGGCGGATGGAGACAAAAGCACAGTTGCTGGAACCTACGAAGAGGGCATGTACACCCTTTCCGAAGCGGTCATTAAGGAATGCCTCGGCGAGGTTCCGAAAGGACTTCAAAACTATCACAGAAACAGCTGGGTGGGGGGACAGAAAACGCTCGACATACCACGTTCCCTTGCCCACAAACTTCTCCCGCTGCGTAAATGGATAGACGCCCACGCAGCCGATATAGTCGGCCATCCCCAGCGCAAGCCTAACGGCACCAGTGATGTAGCGTGTGACGCCTCGTACACGCCAACACTCATCGGCATCAACAAAGACAACGTGAGAGAGGTTTTACCGGAGGTGGACTTGCCCAGACTCAGAGTTTACCGGCCAGACATCGCAAAGACACGCCCGCGGCTTATCAAGATCAGCGTTCCAGACCCCTCAACCTTAACAGCATCGAGCTCGTAAAGAGTTTCTAGGATAGGAGTCATGAAAAACACACTGCTTACCCTCATCGGCTTCACATTAAGCGTTTCGTTCGCCCAGGCACCCGCAGGCGGTGCCCCAACCGTAGATGCAGCTACCCGGGAAATGCTCGCTAAGGTCGGTTACCAGGTCGTCAGAAGCCCCCAAGACATCGCCACGCTCTACAACGTCGCCACCAGCGAAATCCTCATCGCCGCCGACGCCATCGTCTCTGAGGAGGTCGCCGACACCCTGCGCCGGGCGATGGTCGAGAGGGGTGTCAGCATCTACATCCTCACCCGCGAGGACACCGTGGACGCTCCAGAGTCGTATGTACGCAGCCTCACCGCGGCGGGGGCGAGCGTCCGAGTAGCGGAATCGGCGGCGAACTTCGCCCTGGTCGACCGCCAGTGGGCGGTTGTGGGACCGATGGCCGCGGGCTGGCCGAAAGTAGGGGTGCAGGAACCCCTGCCGCTTATAGACCCTGAGTTGGAGGCCGGAACAGATCTGCTGGGGTGGTTCTACGAGACCGCACAGGAGCGGAGCGCCCTGCAGGAAGAGGCGCTGCTCGCCGCACAAGGCGGTGAAACAAGTCCCACGATGGGGATCTGTGAGGAGCAGCTCGCCATCAGTTCGATAGCTCAGCTGCTGATGGGCACGACGCTTCCCAGTGCGCCGCCCGCTACGACGCCTGAAGATGGCACCGCCCCACAACCGGAAGCCCCGGCACTCGCCGACCCCTCTTGTTACGCCTACGCCGAGCCTACCGGCTTGACCACCCTAATCATGGAGCCCAACTACGTGTATGGGCTCCTTGACGGCTACTACCAGGCGTTCGTGGCCGCGGAATCCTACGGAGGCTAAGGATGCAGCGCAATCTGCTTTACGTCGTGATGGCACTTCTGGTCATGGTGGGTCTCAGCATGGCTCTAAGCTTCACGGCTGGAGGCCTCGTGTTCGCGCTCGGCTGCTTTACCGCAGCGCTCACGCTCTGGCTCTTGTACCGGGGCGTGATGGCGCTCGAGCTGAGTGCCGATCTGCTGGCTCAGGGGTTGCTTCAACGCAACAAGCCGGCGAGGGACCACATGGAGGCAAAGGACGACCCGGAGAGTACCGCACGTGGCTCGGAGGCGACTTATGAGGAGCCTCGCCCTTCTCAGCCTGTTGCTGCTGGGAACTAGCGCGCTCGGGTGTAGCAGCACGCCCGATCCGGCGCTCACGGACCTAGCGGGCTACTACGCAGAGGGCTTCGGCCTGGACGAAACGCTTGTCCAGGCTCTTGTCTGGGTCGAGTCCGGTTTCTGTCCCACGGCGGTGGGTCCGAAAGGAGCCGTCGGTCTGGGCCAACTGATGCCGGGTACGGCTGCCCTGCTCGGTGTGAACCCCTGGGACCCGGCTCAAAACCTCTGGGCCGCAGCCAAGTACCTGCGCGAGCAGTACGACACGTTCGGCGACTGGAAACTTGCCCTGGCCGCCTATAACGCCGGGCCGGGGAACGTCGCCAAGTACGGGGGCGTCCCGCCCTTTACCGAAACACAGAGCTACATCAGGAGGGTGCTGAGTGTCTACCGTAACTACCAGATCATCCAGGACTGACCCGGGCTTCGAGAAGCTCCTCGGCTACCTACCACTGTGGCTGCGTGGACCCACTAGCGACGCTGCGGATGTCGAGGAGGTGCGCTTCGACGAGGGGCGCAGGGCCACGCTCAAGACGAAAAAGGGCATCATCGTCCTGGACCGTGTAGTGAGTAAAGACGACGTGGAGTTCACCAAGTTCCGGGTGGGCTCCTTCAACGAGAACGACCGAGCGGGCATCGACGGCGCGCTGCACCGCATCTCGCCGATCAGGGACGACAACAAGCTCATCGTGGGGCTGACCGTCCGTGTGGCCCAGCACATCCCCGGCGCGGCAGCGTTTCTCAAAGACATCCTTATCGACCCAGAGAACCGCTACAAGAGCGTGCTGCTGGTCGGGCCGCCTGGGGTAGGGAAGACGACGATCTTGCGCGACACCGCGGCGATTCTCTCAGCCGTAGACGCCTATGCCTCGGACGTTGTAGTGGTGGACTCCTCGGCGGAGATAGGCGGGGCGGGACGGGTGCCGGATCCATGTATCGGGTTTGCCAGGCGAATGCAGATTCCGCACGATATGACCCAGGCGGACGTGCTGATGTACGCGGTACGGAACCACGGCCCGAGCGTAATCATCGCCGACGAGGTGGGTTACGAGAGCGACGCAGAGGTGATCGCGACCATCGCTCAAAGGGGCGTCAAGGTCATCGCCACGGGTCACGGTACGAGGCTCTCGGACATCTCCGGCAACAAGCATCTCATGGGCCTCGTGGGCGACCCTGACACGTCACTAAAGAGACGCTCGAGCGAGCCGGTGTTCCAGCAGGCGTTGGAGATCAGGCGGCGCGGCGAATACTACTTCCATCCAGATGTGGCGGCGTCGGTGGACGCACTTCTGGATGGGAGGGAGCCGCCGGGGATGTGGCTAGGCCAGTAGGTGCCACAGGCAAAAAAAGTTTTCTTATGCGTTTATCGGGCCGGTTGAACGCATAGTTTTTGCCAAGAGGTCACAAAAGCGTTCGAACGCGGTAAAAGTCGCAAACGTAAATTCCACGTGAGACACACGTTTTGGTTAAAGACACAACATCGCCTGTCCTTTACGCAACTCCAGATGTAAAAAATCTCACATCTATAGAGGGCAAAGCTTTGTTAGATTTCTTACAGGCTTCATGTTCTACTCATCTGAACGTTGACTTTGCTCAACCGAGAGGACTGCCCCAGCTCAAGACGACTCTCTGCATTTGCTCTGACGCCGCCCTGCTGCGACAACCCAGCGAGCTTTTTTGGTTCGCCCTGTCCTTTGGTACCTCTTGGAGGAGAACACGTGACCCGTGGGTCTTACCGCTTTGTCTGCTTGTGTCTGTTTATCCTAGTTTTAGCCAGCTGTAGTAGCAACGTCCGTGATGAGGTCACGACGCCCGGGAATTTAGATACGTCCGCGACAACCTCGAGAAGTCTCACCGTCAAGGTCAGCCTTGGCAGTGACGACGCTGAGCAAGACATGACTGGGGGCGGGGTAGCCTTGATAAACTCCCGCTTGCCGTTCGGCGTCAACAGTGGTGCCCGCACCGTTGGGATGCGCTTTTACAACGTCACCATTCCCAAGGATGCGACGATTACGAGTGCGGTACTCGAGGTCAAAGCCTCGGCGAGTATCTCAGGGACGACGAACTTTACCGTGATTGGGGAGGCGGCAGACAATACCCCTACTTACACCACCGGTAACAAGAACATAAGCGCTCGCACGAAGACGAGCGCGAACGTGAACTGGAAACCCACGGCCTGGACGAATGGCACGCTGTACCGGTCGCCAGAACTCAAAGGGATCGTGCAACAGATCGTCATCCGCAATGGCTGGCAGTCGGGGAACGCCCTGGCACTCCAGGTTACGGGCAGTGGCACCCGTAAAGCTGCATCGTTCGAGAGTGGGGCAGCCAACGCGCCCAAGCTGATTGTGAGCTACACAACTACGACGACCGACCCACCACCTCCGCCCCCGAGTGGCCCGTGTGACGCCTTGACCGATTCAGTCCTCGCTCCGTGGCAGAGCTTAAACCTCAGTTACGCAAGCAGCATCAACGGGAAAGCCGCCCAGACCGGCAGCATCTTCGAGGTTTGCGGCGTCGCCGAGGGCTACCTCACGACCGGTTTCGATGAAGCGATGCACTACGTGTCTCAACCGTTAGACGGCAACGGCATGATTACCGTGAAAGTCACCAGCCTCGAGGCAGGCGCTGAAGCCGGAGTCTTCTTTCAGGGTGTTTCGGCGTACCAACCTGAGGATGCGGCGGCTGGTCTCTTTTTCAAACCGGGTGTGGCTCCACAACTCGAGTCCTATGGGGATTTTAGTACCTATAGTCTGAACCGCGACCTGCGTGTGAACAAAGACGTGATCGCCGACGTTGCCACCGCACTCCGTACGCCCACCGCTGCCCCTGTCACCCCCGAGCTAAGCGATCTAACGGACGTCCTCCGCGACTCGGTTGCTGCTGAGCTGTCTTCACAGGATGAACCGGAACTCTCGGCTCAGGCCAGCGCCCTCACCGCCCCGCAGTGGTTGCGGATCAAACGGGTCAATCAGACTGTAACGGCTTACAGCTCGAGCAACGGCACCAGCTGGCAAGAGGTTGGTAGCACCCCGCTGGCGCTGGCTAGAAATCTCCGCATCGGCTTGACTGCCGCGAGTGGCAACCCCGACCAGTTATCGCTGGCCCGGTTTGAGAGTGTCACCGTTGAAGCGCAGGGGCCTTTTGTCGATGTGCCCGCACCCTTACCTCCTCCTTGGGCCAGACGTGACATCGGACCGGTCGGCACCGCAGGTAGCTCGCTTTACAACGACAACGACGGTACGTTCGTCGTCAGTGGGTCGGGCAACGGCACAGCGGGTACGGACGCTCAGCACTTTGTCTATCACGACCTTTCGGGGGACGGGACACTCATTGCTGAGATTCCGTCGCTCGATTCGGGCTCGGCAGCCAATCTACAAGCTGGACTGATGCTTCGCAAGACTCTAGACGCGGGCTCGCCTTACGGCTTCCTTTCGCTCGGGTTAGATGGCACGGCGTCGTTCACCCAAGCGCCGCTGGCACCCGCGAGTAACGGGGCAGCCCAGATCATCGAAGAACGAACCGCTACAAACGCGATGGCGAGTCTGCTCAGTAGATTCAGATTCTCCAGAGCAGCAACGACCCAGCCCAATCGTTGGCTGATGCTGACCCGTGAAGGGGGCACGCTGATCGGCTATGTCTCGGACAACAATGAGACCTGGCAGCGGGTGGGGACGGCAACGCTCACCTTAGATGAAACGGTCTATCTGGGATTAGCGGTGAACAGCTCGAGTAACAACCTAGCCACAGCGACGTTTCAGAATGTGTCGGTCAGCCCCGACGTGGTGGTGCCGATACTCGACACACCCGTCAGTGAAACGCTGCCAACTGTTGCCGTCGAAGTTGCATCCAATTACAGCAACATCACCTTTACCCCGGCAGAACCGGCAGCGGTCACGCTGAGCGCGACCAACCCGGTATGGAACACGGGTAGCCGCGCCTTTAGCGCTGATGTGACCTTGACGAACACCTCGAGCAGCCGCACCTACAACGGTATGCGCGCTGTCTTAAGCGGTTTCAATCCAACGACGGTCACAAGCACCAACCCGGCAGGGTACACCTCCGACGACAAGCCGTTCTTAGAGTTCGGCACTGTGCCACCTAACACGAGCAAAACGCTCAGCTGGAAGTTCAACGCCCCGGAAGGGTCAGGCTTTAACTTCACCGCTTCACTCATCGAAACCGATGGTGTCTTCGACCTCACCAGTGCCAGCCCTACGAGCTTGCAAAACGACACCTCGACGACCGTGACGGTAAGCGGCCAAGGTATCCGCGCCGAGACCTCGTTCTTTATCCAATCGACCAAGTTGACCGTACAAAATTGGAGTGCCACGAGCGCCTCCGTCGTCGTACCGGTAGGCTTCCCGGCTGCGACCTACGGCCTCATGGCTGTTAATCCCGATGGCTCGCGGGCAACCCTTTACCCGGCGTTTACCGTTATTGAAGGAGCGCCCCCACCTCCGATTGATCCCATTGTTTTTGGCAAGTCTTTTATCGACGGCTACGTCAGAGACTATGCTACAGGTCAGGGCATTGCTGGGGCTAAGGTGAGCATCCCTGGACTCGAAACCACCACGTCTGATTCAGGCTCGTTCTTGCTTCGGGGTGTGCCTCCGGGTCAACATGCTGTCAAGATTGAAGCCCAGGGCTACGAACCGGTCTACCGTTTTGCCGAGGTCACACAAACAACCAAAACACTGACCTTGGAGCTTGCGACGCTCGAGCGTAAAGACCCTAACGTTACTCGTATCGGTTCTGAGGGGGGTACGCACCGGGCCAGCAACGGAGCCTTCTTGGTAATTCCTCCTGGGGCTCTCGACGCTGACGCGGACATTCAGTTCACACATACGAGAGCTGCCTCGACCCTGCCGGAGCTGCCTGAGGACGGGTATTACCTCGCATTCGCTCACTTAGGTCCAGCTGGTCTGACGTTCAATAAGCCCGCGACACTCTTTCTTCCGCTACGTCCGAACGTCGAATGGACGCCCGGAAAGCCTATCCGCATCTCGTACTTCGATGAGAAAGACAAGCGTTGGGTGCAGGACATCACCTCGGGTGTCATTACGGAAATCGAGGGCAAACTCTACTTAGAGTATGAGATCAATCACTTTACCTGGATCGGTGGACAGGGACCCTCGGTTCCCGTATCGGGACAGGTTCTCGACAGCAACGGGGCACCTGCTGCAGGTCTGACAACAAACTTCGGTATCACTGACGCGAATGGCAACTACCGCGGCTCGTCTCCAGGAAGCTCCTCAGGCGGTCCGGTTGACGCCTATGTTGTGGGCTACGAAGATGAATACGGCGCGACAGGTAACACGGACGGAAGCCAGCCTATCGAGATGCCGGACATCGTGGTAGAAGTCGATTTGACACCGAAGATCGATCCACCGGTTTACATTCCAGGACAATCGTGTGGCGTCACCTCCAGCATAGCTGGTGCTTTCAACACCCAAAGGCAAACCTTTCAGGCGACTGGGGGCGTGTACAACCAGCTTGTATTCCGCGAAACGACAGCCCTTCTAGAGACTGGAATCCCTAACTTCGGTGCAACGAACACCGATATGTCCGGGATCCGGGTTGTAGCAGGCGGGCAAGACATTACCGACTTGGCGCGGATTGATCTAAGATCCGACAACTATCTCGACATTAAGCTCGACTTGTTGGAGCTTGATTTACCTTCGGGCGTTGATATCGAGACGTCAATCGAAGTACTTAACAAAGCTGGTCAACGCTTCTCCAGCGCTGTTAATGCCGACATCGTGGCAGGAGTAAGAGTACCAAACGTAAACGTGATTATCGAATCCGATGCAGACGTCCCGGCAGATGTTTCCACACCTTATATAGAAGAAACCGAGCAGGGTCTCAGCTACACCTTCCGCGAAAGTGATCTGACAAGAGATGGAGGAGGGTTGGGTGTACGCGTCGAAGTTCCCATTCGAACCGTAGATAACAATGGTCAAGTTTTGCCTATCGACGCCAGCAACGCATTCAACATCTCAGGAGTCGTTTCGGACGCCACGGGTCTTACCGCAGGTGTGGCACAGGTGCCGGTGGCGGTGTCTCTTTACGAAGGCGCACCGACTGAGTATGACCTCAGCAAAGTTGTCGTTAGTGAAGGTTTTACTGGCCTTGGGTATGGGAGTAATCAATTAGAAGCCTCCGGCGTTGCAGCAGGGTGTGGACAAGAGCTGAATGGTCGGGATGATGCAGGCAGAAGTCCCAAACTAAATGTCGATGACCGCCGCGGCAACAAGGTTATCCTTTCCCTGCCAAACATCACGGTTCATACCGAGCAAGAAGTCTGCACGCTTGACGCCCAAGAAAGTGATCGACGAACTGACCTTTTCTCGGAAGTTATCTCAGCTGCAGCTGCAGACGAAGCACCCTCACGGCAGCTGGTAATTGCCGATCAAATTACCGACCTTTCAGCTGAGATCGAGAACTTCTTCCAATTCAACCAGTCTCAGTTTGAATTGTTCATCGGTGATAATGATGTTAGTGACGACCTGACGTTCGAGTATGTCAACGATGGTGCACCGTCCGCGTCTACCTACAGGGTCAAATACACGCCGGATCGTACACTGCCGGTTGGCGCAAACATCCCAGTCACGTTCAAGGGACTCTCGAACTCGCTCGAGGAGTTTGAAAGTACCACCATCTTAAACGTAATTGGCTCGGTACTTGTGAACAGTATAAATCTTGTTCCTCTGCCAGAAGATTATCGAGATTATCTAGAGATTCTTCCGGAAGACATAGTGAATACACCTACAGTCGCGTACTCACAGGGTTATGTCAATATTTTGTACAAGCCGGGAGAGGTTCTTACCGACTTTCTAGTTCAAGTTCCCGTTGTAGCCCTAGATGAAACTGGAGAAGAAGTGGTACCGGCAAATCTTGAAAGCGTATCGCTTTCAGGTATCGGCGTAGAAAGCGGAAGCGTTGTTTCTGGCACCGCAGAGATGATCAATGGCATTGCCTTTGTTCCTCTGCGCCTAACTGCCCCTGATCCTGCACAGTTCAAAATGACTACCGGAGTAATGCAGTACCAGGTAGATGATCTAGGTATCGAGCCAGGGTCACTAACTTTGTCGCCCCAGCAAAGTTTCGCGGCTGACTTGAGATTTCAGTCTAGCTCGCTTCCTCCCGGGCCACTCAGACTTGCAGTGTTGGGAGCGGCAGTAACGGTGGGCGGCATTGAATGGTGCCTAAATACCTCTTGCGCTAGCAGTGTTACCAATTACTTAGATAGTGCTATCAGTAGCGTGTTTGACCCGATTGTAGTTGAACCTCCAGCCAGTCAGTGCAGCGGTACCAGTTTTTGCCAGGTGCTTCAAGCAAAAAGATACACGAAAGAGGAACTCAAAGAGATCTACAAAGATCCTCCACTGAGTGAATGGCCTACTGATCCGCTACAACCACCCGAAGAAGAAGGTTGGGAATGGAAAGGTCAAACTAAGGACAGCAAGCCTGGCGATGTCGACGGTGCTTGGTTTAGGCCCACGACAAAGGATTCTTTGAAATACGGAGAGCCGGATGCTGGTCATACAGTCCATTGGGATTGGCAAAAACAGGGCGTGAGAAAAGGTGCGCGTTGGTATCCTGATGGTAGGATCGAGGTCAAACCTTAAAAATGAGCCGCTACGACTTTACAACCGAGCCTCTGGAGTATGCAAATCGCCTACTCCAGAGGCATACTCTGTCAAGAGCATTAGGTGAAAGCTTCGACTTAAGTAAAGGTGTCTTCCACACTTATTTGCCACCGAACATTAGCTTGGAGGAGGCTCTAAAATTTACAAGAGGCAAGAGAGAAGAGCAAAAGTTCAGAGCAGAAGAGAATGGCTTTACAGACCCATATGACATGGTCATCGCCGAAATTAGTAGGTTCCTAACTCAACATCAGTCGAGTATCTTTTGCGTCGAAGAGGCTCTAGGCCAAGCTACTGATCCTTGGTTCACCAAGGAGTCAAATCCTATTAAAAACTCTTTTATCTTTGAGAATGAGCTGTACCACTATGCCCACAGTAAAAAGTTTGAAGAAGACGATATTGAAGAACTCTTAGCGAGCGTAGTGGATTGGGCTTACGTTGGCGTCTTAGCAGTTGTTGATGAAACTGTTTTTGATGAAGGAATACATGAAATAAGCGAGCTTCAAATGTCGGCTATTGTTAGGGGGACAAGAAAGATTGTATTTGGTGCCTACGAACGAGAAAGTTTCCTTTTTTGGGAACCTGACAGTAATTAACGCGAATACTTATGGGATTATGGAAAGTAGGGCAATTCTCAACATGGGCAAGACAAAACGTTTCAGTAACATGTTCCAAACCGCTTAATGAGAAAGTTTACTGCATTTTTTACCATTTCCTTCTCGTGTATAGTCGCGCTATTCCTATGGTTTCTTTATCTAGGTTTCTCTTCAGAGAATTCGTTTTCAGGCAAGTCTTCTACAATTCCAGCAGTAGTTCCCCCCGCTTTCTATAAAGGCGGCCTCGAGCAAGGCAGTAGCGGCAAGGTCATCGCCACTACCTACACAGACGACGATCTCTTCACACCTAGCCCTGCCTCGAGCCTCACCGAGTCGCTGCTGCCTATTGAGGCGTATTCTTCCCCAAACGTGTGTGCCCGCTGCCACGTCGGTATCCACAAGAGCTGGGCAAGCTCCATGCACGCGGTCTCAGCGACCGACGCCTGGTATCTAAAGGTCAAAGACCTGCTGGCTTTTGAAAAGGGTGAACAAGAAGTGCGGCTCTGTGCGGGCTGTCACGCACCTGTAGCGCTGATGACTGGAGAAGTCGGGCTTTATAACCAGGAGTCGCTCAGCAGTCAGCAGGGGGTGTCGTGCCTCTTCTGCCACACAGTTGATTCAGTACATAGCGGGAACGGCGGCTGGGTCTCGAATCCCGGTCGGGTCCGAGCCTACAAGGGTGGTGACTATCTCTCGCCCGAGGGGATTGAAAATGCAGCCCATTTGGTCATGGCCGCGCCAGGGGTTCATAAAGCCGATATGATGCGGCCCCTTTATAAAGACAGTCGGATGTGTATGGGGTGCCATCAGTTCGAACTCAACGGTGTCACCTTACAAAACACCTATAAGGAATGGGAGGACTCGAGCTACGCCGCTGAAGGCACCTCGTGTCAGGATTGCCACTTTACGCCGGGAGCAGGGGCAAAGATTCCCGACCCTGGTCACGTCGTCGAACACTACCCGGCGCGCGCACACGTCTACCGCCACACCCTCGGTGGCGGCTCGACCGAACAGTCACCACGAGCGAGAGACAACACCGACACCTTACGTGAAGCGGTCGAACTCGAGGCGTCGCTCACCGATCAAACACTCGAAGTCACCGTCTACAACCGTATGGCAGGGCATCACCTACCAACCGGCGTCGGCGACTTGCGTGAGTTGTGGCTCGAGGTGACGGCACAAGACGTCGCCGGGGAAACCGTTTACAGTTCAGGCGTACTTGACGCGGCAGGCTACCTTCCCGAAGATGCGGTGGTGTTTCGTCAAGTCCTTGGCGACGAAAGAGGTGATCCGCTTGTTAGGCACGACATCTGGCAGGTAGCTCAGGTACTCGAGGATACCCGTATCCCGGCAGACGGGTCGGTGGCTTCGACCTTCGACTTACCACCACAATCACAGTGGGTCACGGTGAAGCTCCTGTGGCGAGATGCCCCGGCCGAGTTTATGCAGCGCGTACTACAACGGCCTGGCACTGACCTTCAGGTGAGTGAACTAGCTTCGTGGCGAATGGATCTTACCCCGTGATTACTCACGCCAAACCCCAATCTAAGGAGATTGATATGTTTCGTCCCTACAGAACCTTCAGCTTTTTGCTCTTCACCCTTATGCTCGCCGCGTGTGGCGGTCAAGTTGCGGACAGCACCGACGTGACCGGAACTTGGACTGGCCAGATCAGCGGTTCGGGTGGGACAGCACCCCTCACGCTGCAACTTGCCCAGAGCGGTACAACCGTAAACGGTGCGCTCGCGCTGGGTGGTGGCCAACTCGAGGTCAGCGGTGCGCTCGCAGGCAATCTCATCTCGCTCAGTGGCCAGGACCAGACCGGTACGTTACAGCTCGAGGGAAGCGTCAGTGACGCTACGATGCAGGGAACCATAAGCGTCAACAGTCAGGGTCAGGACGCCTCGGTGACATTCTCTGCGACGAAGGGCTAACGAAGTAGTCGGCGTGCTCAAGCTATCCCTGCACTTTAGTGTGGATTCGGTCACGCTCAGGCGCATTCCAAACTCCGGTGCTACCACGCCGCCCCCGCCAGCTGCCTCGCCTCTTCACCCACCGCCTGCATATAGATCGCCGTCGTCTTCGGGTCACTATGCCCCATCCAGCGCTGCAAAGTTGGTAAGGGCGTCTTGTTCAGCGCATGAACCACTCCGAAGCCGTGCCTGAGTCCTTTGGGGCTGGCGTGCGTCCCTTCAATATCCGCCGCCGCCATCACCCCTTTGACTCGTCGCCATGCCGTCGGCCTACTCCATGCCCACAACCTCGTTTTAGGGTCACTTTTACCTCGACCTCCAAGATGATGCACTAAGTCCAGTTCATCCTCGAAAACGTCGCGAGCTATAACGCGAAACGAGCGAGCGGCTAATCAGGTTAAACACGCTCTCCATTCGCACGTGCTAAAAAAGATTTTCCGATGTTGCTAATCCGGTGAACATAAAAAGTTACAGGCTGCTCATTCGCTCGCCTCTGGCCTTCTTCGTCTATAAGACCAGCATCAAAAAGCCCTTCCAGTCCTATCACGTCTGTCGCCACGACGCCTAGTTTGGTGAGATACTCAAGAGCTACAACTACATCCTCCCTAACTATCCAAGAACACTTTTCGTTTCGGAAATCATCTTCCAGTTGCACCGCTTGTTGGTCGGTAGCGCTCCTGCTTTCGACGGGTCTTAGGTGGTCGAACTCTTCTTGCAGTAAAAGAATTTGAGCAAGGGGGCGAGTTAGCTGTTTGCAGATTTCGGTGTAGTTATAAAGCATTTCATTGTCTGAAGTAAGGCTGCTTGCCATGAGGTTTTTCCACATGCCGTGCAACGTTGGGTCGGTTTCAAACTTCGATGCTTCGAGCATAGGAAAGAATTCTCTGTACCTCGGATGCAAGTCGTTTACCGTGTGTCCGTTCCGTTTTAGATATTCCATAACAAGCTTTCCTACCTCATTGACGATGGGCAAGGTTAGGAGCCCTAAAGCGTCGCCTATATTGTCGAGAGCTTTACCCGCTGTTTTTTGAATCATCCACGCTTTAATACCGACTTCTGCTAAATCTGACCCGTCCATGAACTCATTATGCTCGAGGTGCTCACAAATCTAAGATTGACTCATCTGAGTTTGAACTTGTGATTCGTTTCATTGGACGCAAGAAACTGAGAACCTAACGCGGTTTCAGAATTGCTTTAAGCCATAACGCGAAACAAATGAGCAGCCCGTGTTCACTGTTCGCTTCCGCCCTATCCGCCTTCTGGGTCGTGGGCCTGTTCCCCGGTGTCCAGTCTTACGCGTCTCTTTCCTCGCTTCCTGCCCGGATAACAGTTCCTTCGGCACGAAGGGTTGCAGTAGCTTGCATAGCTACAGGCCCACCTTCGACGGTGATTGCCAATCTGCTTTTCAAGCCGTTTATCTCTTCCAGAACGCTTTCCATGTTTCGCGCTCTTTCTTTTATCTGCTTTTCGCGTTTCTTTCGGTTTTCGTCGAAGTTGGATTCTCCGATGATGCCAGGAGAACTTATTGAGATGCTCCGGTAGTGCTCTAAGAGCGTGGTCGCGGCGTTCAAGCGAGCCGTTAGTTGAGCAACTTCTACTTGAGTTATAAGCGCCTTTTCAGAGGCTTCCTGAGCGTCCGCTGTTCGACTCAATTCCTCTCGCGTATCCTTTAACTCTTTACGCTGGAGAGAAAGTTCTTCGCGTTGCATCAGCGCCGTGTAGATAAGTCCTGCAAAGGCCAGGCCAGCAAAAAGCGTCCCCGCAATCTCCCCGAAGGCGGTAGCGAACTTCTCGAGGTCTTTAGGGTCTGGTAGCTTTACCCAAACGAACCGGGCAACTGCAAAGGGCATTACGACAACGAAAAAGAGCGCCAAGAGACTAGCAAGCCAGTTTCTCCTACGCATCTTCCGGGTCTCTTCCTAAAAGGTACTCCAACCGCCGCGCAGCTCGCACCAGGACGCCGCCCCGGTCTACGGCGTTGAAAGGTGTTTGGCCTTCGCTTAGTCGTCTCGAAAAGCCTTTCAGGGAGCCTTCTACCTTAGAGCGCACCGTGACTTCTGGGGGAATCAATTCATCTAAGCTATCTGCGAGTGCTCGAACCTCTGCGGCAAACCTTCTTTGTCGTTCGGTTAGCAGTGCCATAGAGTCGTAGAAATCCTTAGCAAGCGTTGTAGCTTCGTTGCTTTCGTCAGCAAGTTGAGCTTCTTCGAAGGAATTAACCGTCATTATGATGTTGTAGAAGTCTTCATAAAACAAATCGAACCGTTCCCCTATATCCTCGAGTCTCGTCTCCTTCTCACCTAACCTTCTCAAAAGTTTTCTGGCATCGTAGCCAAACCAGCTTCTTACTCTGCTTTGGCTACGAGGAAAATCATTCAAAACTGATCCCAAGCTGCGAATATAAGTGGTTCCTAAGCGTTCTATAGTGCGTTCATCACGCGCTTCTGCCACTCTAAACATTTTCCAAATCGCTCGAATTTCATCATCTTGCTCGTAAAGAAAAGCGTGCAAGTTTTCTTGAATCTCCCTAACGTTTCTCTCTGCGCTGCCTATCTTTCGATTTGTGTTGTTCTGAGACTTAGTTGATTCGTTCTGCAGAAACGAACCGAACCACGCGGACGCAAAAGCAACGATGAGCGTAAAAATCAAGTCCACATCAAGACCCTTTCAACCGTCGCTCGAGCCATAACGCGAAACGGAAGAACAGCCCGTGTTCGCTGTTTGCTTCCGTCGTTGCCGCCTTCCGTGTCGTTTCGGGTAGCGTCTTCGCCCTTTGCAGTTTACTCTTAAGAGCTTCGATTTCGTTCCCAAGAGCTTCAACATGCTGCTTGAGCCGCACGACGCCTTTGAGCTGCACAGCTATGACGTTGAGCGCCGTAGCCCCGTCCCGGAGCGCCGGAGCAGCGTCAACGCTCACCCGAGCGCCCAAGTCGTGCGCCTCGAGCGCCGCTTGTACGGACTTCGCTCTTCCGGCTGCCAGTAGCGCCCGAGCTTGTTCCAAACGCTCTACGGCTTCGATAGGCCACGGCCGCCCCGCGCTGCTTTCGGGGAGCGCCCCGCGAACCCGCTCGTAAGCCGCTGCCATTCTCCGCAACGCCGCACCCGATACGCCATGCCGCTGCGCTGCCACTCCGGGCCTAAGGAGCGTGGCGTCCTGCGTTTCTTCGCTCACCCGCATAGCCTACCGAGCGTACACGGTGAGCGCAACACGCTCGAGCTGCGGATCGTGCCGCACATTGGTGGACGCGAGGCGGTCGCCTCGCTAACCCGGCTGCGCCTTGTATGACTACTTTTGACTACGCCTCTCGGAGCCGTTCTCTCGCATATGAAATCAGGTAGTAGAGTGCTTAAGTAGGTCCTCTATCCAAACATAGTTAAGGGAGACCTTCGGTTCGAGTATTTTAATTACCTTCACGCTGATAGCCAAAAGACTCTCAATCAGCTTCGGGCCAGCCAAAGTTTTATGTGGTAGTTGAGCATCTATAGGTTACAGAACCTTAGCGTACAAGTTCCCGGATTTATACGGCTAAGCCCGTCAGCGTTATGCGGTCATTGAGCGCGACGACGGCGACACAGCTAGGAATTAAGAGGTTGCACCGCGGACTCATGAGGGTTGAGCGGCGGCGGGGACTAGCTCCGCTCGAGCTTTGCGCTGCGTACGCTGTTTTTACCCTGAGCTTTTGCGGTGTACATAGCACCGTCGGCTAGTCAGAGAAGGTCGTCGAGTGTGCGCCCGCTCTGCGGGAACAAGCTGATTCCGATACTTGCCCCCATAGCTACTGACTCGCCCTCTAGAAGACAGGGGTCAGAAAGGGCAACAAGCACATTTTTAGCAACTTTTTCAGCCTCCTCAGCGTGGTTTAGCTTGGTGAGTAAAACCGCAAATTCGTCGCCTCCTAAACGGGCCTGGACGTCGCTACTACAGGTTACCGTTCGTAGGCGCTCCCCTACAGCCACGAGCAGGGCGTCGCCCGCAGCGTGTCCCAAACGGTCGTTGACCCTCTTAAAGCTGTCGAGGTCAATGTATAAAAGACCGAGCAAATTGTCTTCTAAGTTTGCTGCCTCGAGCCAGACATTGACCTCGCGCCCAAACGAACTGCGGTTTCTCAAACCTGTCAGCGCGTCGTGATCGGCGTGGTAGCTGATCAGTTCGTTTTTTTGTCTGAGAGTTTGGTGCAGGTCTCGCAGATGACCTACGAGCAGACCCACGCCTAAAACGACTAAATTGGGGAAAAAGACGATCCAAAGCTGGTTTTCAAAAAGTCCTGTGGGGGCGTATAAACCGAAGTTAAGGAGGCCACCTGCAAAAGCGAGTAGGCCGCCAACTCTCATACCCCACAGCCAACCCCCGAAGATCACGGGGATCATCACCAAGCTGCCGGTCGGTGACTTTAAGAGAGGCGCGAGTAGCGTAAATGCCAACGCGTAGACGACCCAGAGAAGCAAGGTGGAGAGCATCTTGTACTGCAGCCGGTGGAGCGCCTGACCTGGGTGGGCTAAGGTTCGTTGCATAGGCCAAACTGTATTAAGAAGCGTCTTACAAAATTCTTATATCTGGTCACAGCCCCGTCAGTACAAGTTCTGCCGACGGACACGCATGTTCTGAGGTGGTATTTGTGTCAACCACTGTTGGAAATGTGATACCCGTGCCATCTGCCGGAATCCTGCTTGGGGCGCGGCTAAGCGCTAGCCGTTACGTGGTTGACGAGCGTGTTCAGGGCAGCCACCTGTGCTGTAACTGGGCCGAACAGGCGGGTGACTTCGCCTTCCCAGAAACTTCAGCGCAGGGTTCGCGCCAAACTCAGCGGCGTTTGTAACCCGTTATCTTTACTAATGGTCTCAAGTGCTGTCTGCGAAAACGAACAAAACAATAGCGTCTCAGGATGTGCGGTTCACAAAGCTTGAAAACTTCAAACTGAGGTTGGTTAAGCTTATCTTAAGCTTTCGCTTGTAGGGTTACGTTGCAAGCTAGTAGCTCAGGAGGTCAAGAATGCGTTGGATAGGTTTTGTTTTACTTGTTTGTCTGGCTGCTTGTGAACGGGTTCCTTACAACCCTAACTATGAACCTGACGCTCAGCGTATAGACAGTCCCAACACCACGAATATCGACAGTATTAACGCGCTTACTCTGTCGGCTACGGGTGTCTACGCGGTGGGTCATACCTTTGGGCGTGGCCCTAACGGGTCTAAGCCTTCTGCGGGCGACGCTTTGGTCGTCAAGTACGACGCCAGCGGTACGCTGGTGTGGGGAGAGCAGTTTGGCACCGACTTGCCCGACTTTGCCAATGCGGTAGCGACAGACGAAGCTGACGACGTGTACGTCGTGGGCGCGAAGTTCACCGGTGGGGCAAGAACCGATCCTTTTATCCGCAAGTATGACGCAGATGGTCACGTTTTATGGACAGAGCAGTATGGGCCAAGTGAGGGTGGTGAAGCGAGTGGCGTTGCCACAACGCAAGATGCGGTCTATGTCGTTGGCCGTATAGATACCGACCCAGAACAAAACAACCGGGAACTTCCGTTCGTTCGTCGTTATTCCCCTGAGGGCACCGTGGTTTGGACCAGGGTACTCGAGGGGGAATTCTCGACCGAAACACCTTCTGTTGCCGTCGATGAGGGGGGCAACATCGTGATTGCAGGTAATCTAGATGCTAAAGCTTTCGTTCGGCAGTTCAGCCCCGACGGTCGTGAGCTTTGGGCTGCCGATCCCGGTAACGCTACCGTCGCCCAGATAGCCGTCAGCGGTGACGCCGTCTACGTCCTGACTTACAGCTATAACGAACAGCCTTCGCACGTTGTCAAGTACGACACCGGTGGCACCGAACTATGGGCTGAACCTTTGACTCGCGAGCAGAACTATATAGAGACCATCGTTGCCGACAGTAGTGGCGTCATCGTTGGCGGGGAAACGTACGGTGGTGAGAACCTAATCGTCAAGCGCTCACCTGAAGGTCGGGAACTCTGGACCAAAGTCATTTACAAGTCTGAAGGCAACCAAATAAACGCGCTTGCCTTTGGTGCTGAAGGAACACTCTATCTAGGCGGAGAAACGGGTCTCGAATTTGCAGAACGCACCGATGGAGACTCGGACGCCTATGTGCAGCTAATTGATGAAGCGTCTGGCGAAACGGTGTGGACCAGCGAGTAAGGGTAGGCTCCTTTCGTCTTTGGCTTGATGTACCCATTTGAGGAGAACGTGTAAGTCGTTAGCGTGAAAGCTCGCAGAAGCGCAAATGTTCTATGTGGATACAGTAGCGGTGTTGCGGTTTGCTCGAGAAAGCCGCAACAAGGCGCTGAGAAGGGACACCTAGATGGACGATACGCTTGAAACACTGTTGCAGTCTGGACAGCAGATTCTAGCGGCGCAACCGTTTAGCACACTGCTCGGGGCACGGCTAGTCAGGTTCTCTCAGGGCGAGGCTAGCGTCGAGGTGCCGATTCGAGACGGCCTATTGCAGCAGAACGGCTACGTTCACGGCGGCGTGCTGAGCTACGCTGCCGACAACGCCCTAACATTTGCGGGCGGTTCGGTTTTGGGAGCAGCCGTGCTGACCTCGGAGTACAAAATCAACTATCTAAAACCAGCGGTGGGAGAAAGGCTCGTCGCCAGGGCGTCCGTCGTCTACGCAGGCAAGCGACAAGCCGTGTGCCGGTGCGACGTCCTTGCCGTGAATGCAGACCGAGAAGAGACACTTTGTGCCGTCGCGCAGGGTACGATTGTCGCTGCGACGACTCCGCACGCCCCGCCAGCTCAAGGTGTCGAAGGGGAGTGAACCAGCTAGCCCTAGCGCCTGTGACCTGAACGCGTTTACGCTCGGACAACGGCGCACGAGAACGAGGCTGTCTGCAACAAGAGGCGCTACCCGTAAATCGCTAACTTCCTACCGGTCAGGATCATCTAAATCTGTCTGAATCAGCGTGCTGCTGAGGTGAATATCTGTAGTTTCAAGTCGGCCAGGGCCAAGGTTTACGAACTTATGGGGCAGGTTCGCCGGTCCGAGCAATACTTCCCCCGTTTCAGCTTCGATCTTTTCCTCTCCAATCGTAAATAACGCGTGACCCGAGCGAACGATAAACACTTCGTCGTAAGGGTGTATATGCCACTTCGGCCCGGTGCCTGGCTTGTTATTCGTGTAGAAAAGAACCGTAACATTCGTACCCAAGTCTCTACCTTCAAACTGCCCATACCAGTGCTCGTCATCCAAAGCCCAAGCAGACCGCTTCAGATGCAATGACCTTTTGCTCTGATCAACGGGCGTCTCTGTTTCTGTTTCAAAGTGAGAATTCTTCGTTTGATCTGTCATCTGAGTTCAACCCTTTCTCTCGCAATCAACTGGCTAAAAGCAATTTGTCTTCGTCTCGTTTGTCATAAGCCGCTAGCAGCCCCCGCCCGATCTGGCTTGCTTCGTAAAACACCTCCCGCCCTCGCCGCTGGGTGATCGCAAGTCCGGTTTGCAAAAGCCACGCTAGCTGCTGCGAGACGGCCCCTGGCGTAACCGCAAAGCGCCGCGCCAGCTCGGTCGTCGTGGCAGGCACCATTAGGCACATAAGCAGCCGGGCGCGCGCCTCACCGAGCAGCAGCGAGAGTGCCTCGCCAGGGTCGGGTAGGGTGGGCTGCCACAGCCCCGCGACCCCCCGCACCTGGTACTGCAACGCTTCTTGCCACGGTAACGTCATCAGCACCGAGATAAAGACCGAAGGGATGAGGAGCAGCCCGTGCCCCGCCAACGAAGCTGTCGTGTCGCTTTTATATCGGTCCAGCGTGAGCGTCTTACCCTTAAAGCTTGCACCTTTCGCCCCCGACCCCAAGCTGTTAAGCAGAGCTTGCGGGCCGTGTAACGCTAGAATACGTGCGCGGTAGAGCACATCAGCTTCAAGGAGCGTTTTGATACGCGGCCAGTGCGGGGCTAAGGTACGGTTCCAGTAGTGCCAAAGAAACTCGGCAAGGCTGTGCATGGCAGCTTCGGGATCGGCAAGCAAGGGCCGGAACTGTGCTTGTGGCAAGCCCACGTAATTGCGGCGGATGTCCTCGCGCACCACCTCGGGCGGGGTCGCCCGAAGTCGCCCCAGTTCATGTTCGATGGTGTTACCTACTGAACTTGGAAACGGCGTAAGGAAGTCGGCGTGATAGGGGAACTTTCCGTGTGCTTTAGGCACCGGTTGCAGCAGGAGGTTGATGAGGCTCGGGTCGAGTTCGGCCGAGGCCGTGCGCGCCTCTATCAGCCAGGGTTGGTGGAACGTCTGGAATTCAGGCCTTAGCAGTACGGAGTAACTTGCCACCGCTTCCCACAGCGGGCTGAAGGCGAAGCGGGTGTTGGCAAGGTCGCTGGTGCCAAAGGTAATCGAGATCATCTAAGTCGGTCGTTTGCAGGGGTGCCCCGGTGCGCCGCCCGCTCCTCTACGTGTCTGCGCTACCTCTTGGTGCGCGGGGCTGAGCCACGTCGCTAGGGCGACAAGCCTCTGGGCAACGTGGTAGCGCAGGCCGGGGACGTGTCTCTGCGCCTCTCGCACCTGCCGCTCGGTGGCGGCGGTGCGCTGGAGATCGGCTTGCTTGATCTGGTTGAGTTTCTCGAGCATAGGGATTGAATCCACCATCTCACCTCGGACTTGATTATCGTGCCTACCCAAGTATGAAGCGAATGATTTAGGCAGAGCCTAAAGGCTGCATTCAGGCTAAGCGGTGTGGCCCTCTGTCTACCTCAGACTTTAGCAGGAGTGGCGTTGGTAGGATTAAATGGATCCTGAAAGTCTAGCTTACGCCGCCCGCTTTTCCAAGCTTTGCGCTTCAAACTCAGTAGGGCTTTGATACCCGAGGCTGCTAAGTACCTCCCGCCTAAACTCTAGACATAGGTAACGTTGAGGGCTTTAAGGGCGAGCTTAAGGGCAGCGTTGAGTTCGCTGAGGGAATCGTAACAGCGCCGGGGCATCAGGAAGCCCTTGAGCTTGCGCCAAGTGGTCTCGATGGGATTGAGTTGGGGACAGTAGGGGGGCAAGTAGCGTAGGTAGAGGCCTTGGGCTTCCCAGATGGTGCGTTGTTTTTGCAGGAAATGGCCCTTATGGAAGGGTGCATTGTCGAGCACGACGACCGTCAGCCGGGCCGGGTCACAGCTCTGGGCGAGCGTGCCTAAGTAGCTGATGACCTGCGCCTGCGTGCATGACCCGGTAAGTTCGCGGACCTCAAGCTGCGCCTTAGCTCCGAATAAGGAGAGCGTGCCGATCAGATTCAAGCGGCCTGCCGAGTTCCAGCGGGTCGGCACTCTGAACTGTTTGCCTGCACCCTTGGCAAACCAGGTGTAACACAACCCCAACGCGAGCGAGAAGCCGCTCTGATCAAGGTACTTCAGCGTCAGTTTCCCGTCCATTGCCCCCTTTTTAACGTCTCCAGTGACGCTCGGTGCTCGGCTACGACCTCCGGGTCGGCTTGTTTGCCCGGGGCGTAGCGGGTCCGTTTCCAGCTATAGCCCAGTTCCAGAAGCGTCACCCGGATCGTCTCGCGTCCGAGCTTGACGCCAAACTGTTCACGAACGGCTTCGCCCAATAAGGTGCTGTTCCACACCTGATCTTCGCCGAGCTTGCTTTGTAAAAACACGGTGATCTCAGGGGTCACGCGCGGCTTGTTCCCCGGTGCTTTACCGTCACCTAGCCCGGCTACACCCATCTGCTCGAACCGGTCGAGGTCGTTATGGAGGCTTTGCGGATTGCGCCCGAAGTGTGCCACCAACTGCGGCACTCCCCAGCCCGCATGATTGAGCCGGATGATGCTCGCCCGCAAGCGCACCTTGGCGTTGACGACCGGACTCAGTTCAAGCTCTCGCAGCGCCTCATCCTGCGCGGGGGTGAGTTTGAGAAATCGCAATGGTTTGGCCATTCCTCAAAGTATAACCGGGATGTACTTAGTTGTTAGTGTCAAGTCAAACGACGGCATGCGCTTCGAGGTTCGGAGAGATGTCGATAACCCTCTTGCCGGGCGTGCGATCCAATTCCAGGTGGCGGTGCGCGTCGGCAATCTCTGCAAGCGAAAAACGGCGTGCGACGACCGGTGTAAGGTGTCCGAGGTCGATGAGGCGTACGAGTTCGTTCAGGCGTCGTCTCGACGGCAGGGCCACTACAGGACGGATAGAGATCCTGCCCGGAAGCACCGAAGCTAGGATGAGACCTGGGCGATCTGGAACCGCGGCTGCAACCCGCCCACTCTTTCGCACAGCTCGAGCTGACCATTTGAGACCGTCACCGCCAACGATGTCTAAAACGGCGTCGACGGGGGCGAGCGAGTTCCAATCGAGCGAGTGATAGTCAACTGTCTCGTGCGCTCCCAGGCTCAGACAGAGGTCATTATTGCGGGGACTGCAAAGCGCGGTGACGTGAACGCCGATCTCCCTGGCAAGCTGGAGCGCTGCGGTGCCGACGCCGCCGCTAGCGCCACGGATAAGAAGCCGGTTTCCGGGCCGTAAGGACAATGCACGAAGGCCGCGGTGGGCGGTGAGCGCGGCGACCGGTAGGGCGGCCGCCTCCGTAAGGGGAATGCGTGTCGGGGCCTCGACAACCCAGCCGACCCGAACCTCCACGTACTCTGCTGCTGACATCAGCTCTTTGACCGGAAGCCCGCCCAGCACACCCCACACCTGGCACCCTACCGGCGGGCCCTTCCAGCCCTTACCCACAGCTGCGATATGGCCGCAGACGTCGAGGCCGGTTCCGATTGGGAGCCGCCGGAGAGCCCGCAACCCTCCTTGACGGGCCTCGAGGTCGAGGGGATTTACGGTTGTGGCAACCATCCGCACGAGGGCGCAGTCGGTACGGGGTGGCCTGAGCGGAACGTCATGAATCCGCAAAACAGAGGGGTCACCGAAGGAACCACACTGGGCAACCCTCATTGTGTTAGGAAGCTGGGCATTAGGCATCTGGTTCTCCTCACCGAGAATGATGGGCCTTATTCCTGTTTGGGACGAGCGGTTGAAAGGCTATCAGTTTAACAATTGGCCCGTTGTTGGCCGTAGCGCATTGGCACCGACACGTTCACGAACCGTGTGTACTGCTACCGGAACGGCTACTGGCTTCGACGCCGTCCAGGATGACGTCAAGCCCGTCGGTGAACCAGTCTCGCTTGCCGACCGGGAGAGGTAAGCCTACAAGGTGACCTATACGGGGAAACGCGCTGAGATCAACCTCAGCAAGACGTTGTTGCCAATTGCGGCCCGGATCATCGCCAACCCCAGCTTGTCTATCGCCGAGGGCGACGCGTGCGTTGCCTTGAACATAAGTGTTGATCGTCAGGATCGCTCGAGCAGCTACGTGCGGCGATAGCTCGAGTTCTTCAAGCGCCGTAAGCGCCCATTCCATAGCGGTCAGTGAGGCGGTGCCGAATGGAGGCGTCACCGTGGCGGTCGCAGTGAGCAGCCAAGGATGAGCGAGGAATGCGGCCCAGTCCTGCCAAGCGAGAGCGTGCATGGCCTCCCGCCAGCTGAGTCCAGTTTGCTCAGGGTAAGTGTACTCGCTAGTGACCTCCTCGACCATAGCCTCGATCAGCTCATCCTTATCAGCCACGTGTCGATATAGCGACATCACACCGGCACCGAGCCGTTCTGAAACACGCTTCATCGTCATTGCTTCTAAGCCCACCTCGTCAGCAACCACGATCGCCGCGGCAACAATCTTTTCGTATGACAAAGGGCCAGACGAACCGACTCGTGGACTCACTTCACCACCTCCTGGGCCGAGCTTACCGCGTTGCGTATCTCATACGCAACGCTCTGATAGCTACGTTTGCAAAGGAACCTATGCTTTTATGGTGGTGCCGCCCCAGAAGAACGGGACAACATCAGATATGAGGTGGCTCAGAATGGCAATGAGTTTCGCAGTTGAGCGTTTGTAAAATCGAAGCAGTCAAAACCGAATCCCAATCGCAGGCAGAATTGAAAAACCAAGCTGTTGAATGTCCACCGGAACTGGCGGAACATCGTCGTAAGGTCTTCGGTACACTGAAATTCCGTTGTAGTTGGAGGTGGCAAACGTAAGTTCAACAAATACCCCTTTGGCAAAAGAGACATCTGCTTCAACACCCAAGGTTAAAGCCCCGGCAATATTACCAGTCAAATTTCTAGATGCGCCGTTGTAGTAACGGGTGCCAAAACCACGCAGCGCACCGTAAAACTCGGCTCCCTCAAGCGGCACACTCCCCAGTAAACCAGCGTCTAAACCGGCGTTATTTGCGCCGCCGAAGAGACCGTAATCAGCGGCCAGCTTTACCGTATCGTCGTAAACGAGCGTTTTACCACCAACCCGGAAAAAGGGAATACCAAAAGGTCGCCCTGCAATTACAGCGTAGTTGATTTCCGTATCGCCCCCTAAGCCCTGAGCAACCATGACAGTTAAGGGTGAACCCAGAGGATAGTACCCCGCTTTTTCGAAACCTTCGATACACCCAAAGTCCGGGTCGTCTTCACATTGTGGAACTGTTGTAACTGAAACCGGATACCCCGCACCGACTGTGACCTCGAAGGTTCCGGGAGCGGCGGGTTCCGGCGTTCGTCCGACGATCATGGGGGCGCAAGAACCGAGGCTCAAGAGCAGCGCGAACAGGTAAACAGGTTTCACTACGCTTTTCCTTGGGTCGTTGGATAAGCTCGAGCAGACAGGCACTGCATCTTATACACCTCGGGGTAAACTTAAGTGGTCAACCTTAACGTCTCCTTAAGAACAAAGTGCAGCACGGCAACTATAGGTTCTGTTGACAATGTCTGAGCCTTAGAGGACGTTGTTCTTACTCTGCAGGTTTCAAGGTTACTCGCTAAACGTTAGGGAGAAAAGTCGGGAGTAGGGACGTTAAATTCTCGTAGCATAAATGCTCCTGTACACTGTTTTTTTTGGATAGGACTCCCCCTAGACGCAGTTTCTCAACGCTTCTATATCGGAGGCAACAATGACGTGCAAGTTGCGAGAAATCTTCTCGGTACTCCAGTCCCACCAAGCAATTTGTAAAAGTTCGTAAGATAGTTTCATCGGGAAACCGCTGCTTGATCGGCGTTGCCGGATTACCGCCGACTATCGTGTAAGCGGGTACATCTTTGGCAACAACAGACTTTGTTGCTACAATAGCTCCATCTCCAATACGGACGCCGGGCATGATAACGGATTTATAGCCTAACCACACATCGTTTCCTATCAAGGTGTCACCCTTATAGGGAAGTTCCTGGAGTTGCGGCATAACTTTCTCTCAACCTTGACCAAAGATCTGAAAAGGATAAGTAGAGAAGCCAGACATCTTGTGGTTGGCACCGTTCATAATGAACTTGACGCCTTGTGCGATCGCGCAGAAATTGCAGATAATGAGCTTGTCGCCGATAAATGGGAAATGATAGAGCACGTTACGCTTAAACTCCTGAGCACCGTCAGGATCATCGTAATATGTATGGTCACCAATAACGATATGCGGATTATCCACGGCGTTTTTGATAAAGCAAACCTGCGGAAAGGCGTCTATTGGAAATTTTGAAGTAGGGTCAGGGCCTTGCATAGCGTCCTCATTTGTCTTTAGGGTTTTGCAGCAGCATACATTTAGAAATTGCTAAGCCGCGAGTAGCCGCCGAATCTATTGAGTATACCGTAGGGTGCGTTATAACTCCTTAAGTCATGGCAAAGCGATTTCTATCCACAAATCAGGTCGCCAATCTTATGGACAAGAACTTGTTAGCGTACCAACGTCGTGATGAGCTGGCCGGACGCACGAGTCGTGCGGGCGGCAAAGGTATATGCAGTTCCTTGCTGACGAGGAACGTACCTCAGCGTACACGTCGGCAAGGCCCTTGCCCCCGGCCACCTTCAGTACGGGTTGCTCGAAGCGGTATTCCTCGCCGCCTGTGGGCCTTGGTACCTGCAACAGATCGCACAGGTCAATGAAATGGAGTTGCGCGCCGCCGCGCTCGTTGAGTTTGGTGGTGGCGTACTTCTGGATAAAAGCGTCGGGGGTGATGGACACGGATGGAGTCAGTACGCCGCTCAGCCGCTCGTCAGCTAGCTACGCTTCTTACCTTCGCATGCTGCGATTTTGGTTTTGGCGGCACTCCATCTGACCGCATGGATGGAATGATCTCGGCTCTGAACCTTCCATGCTTTCGCACCAAAAACTTTCTCAGTTTGTAGTTTCTTAAAATATTATCAACAGTGCGTCGCCTTTCTCAGAGCGTTGGTACCAGACGCGTTTCCCCTGGCGTGCCTTCGTCAACAGCCCGACCTCATGAAGGTACATCAGATGGGGAGAGAGGCGGCTGGCAGAGCAATTGAAGAGAGCACTCAATCCTACTGTGGAATGTGGCTCGCCCAACGTCATCAGCAACTCTGCTTTCAGGTCGCCGATCAAGGCTGCCAGAGATAGAGGAGGCAGCGGACGAGGCAACCATAACTCCGCTGTTCCCCGTGCTGGATAAGCAAAAGCCTGTGGGCCATCCTCTCCGCTTACCAGGTAGCCGTGCGGCCACACGAACAGCGAAGGGATAAGGGTCAAGCCCTTCTGGCTTGGTCGTGGATTATTGTTAGCTTCGTCGTAAAGCACCCGCGGATGAAGGTCTTGCATGAGTTCCTTTGCTCCCCCAGTCACCATCTGCCGGGCACGGTGAAAAACGTCCTCTTCTAACAGAGGCCGGAACCTTGTCCAGTCCGGGGCAATGATCGCCTGCCAGTACCTTTCAAGCTCCTTGAGAAGCGTTGTCAGTGCGTCAGCCGTGTCCTCCAAGAAGGGTTGGAGGTCTCCGCTCCGCCCTTCTATGGGGATCAGCCGCACCTCATCACGGATTTGTGACAAAGACGTCGACTGAAGCCGCTCCAGTTCTTGCCTAAATAATGGCGCGTACTGCCCCGGACGAGGGGTCAGGAAATCTGGAATGTAGCTCTCGGAGACCACCAGTTGCTGGAGAGAGAAGCTGAGATTGAGCGCCTCGCGGCCACGTTCCTGAAACCAGGGCTTAAGCATCCCTGCATCTTCACCACCTTGGTGTCGCGACGCGAAACGACAACTGTTCACGACTTCATACAACGGACTGACGGCGAACCGCAGGGCGGCCACGTCCTGGGTTGTCACACTCACCCGGCTCTCCACCCTCCCACAATACAGAATTCAGAAATACCTGAATCGTTAGGTTCTTCCGGCAGGTGTCCATAGGGTGAGGGCATGTTCATTACGAAACGCGTTAGCAGTCTAACAGGGGGACTGCCACGCGCTTTCTGGGTAATGTGGTGGGGCACACTCATCAATCGCCTAGGCGGTTTTGTCGCCCCTTTTCTCATCCTCTTTTTGACTGGCGAACGACAGCTCACCACCTTCCAGGCCACCACTGTAGTTAGCATTATGGGCCTGGGCGGTTTCGTCGGTGAGCTGCTGGGTGGGCATTTTGCGGATCGTATGGGACGCCGCCGAGTCATGCTCACCGCCATGCTCTTGAGTCCAGTCGCCCTGCTCGCTCTTGGGTTCAGCACCCGGTACTGGGTCATGATCGGGACGGCTTTCGCTACCTCGCTGCTCAGCAGTATGTACCGGCCTGCCGCCAACGCCGCTGTGGCTGACCTCGTTCCTTCCGCAGAACGTACACGTGCCTACAGCCTGCTGTACTGGGCCACCAATCTGGGCTTCGCCTTCGCACCGTTATTGGCAGGGTTGATCGCCACCGTGTCTTATAACCTGCTGTTTATTTTGAACAGCGCGGCGACATTTGCCTATGGCCTGCTGCTCCGATTTGGTGTGCCAGAAACACGAACCTCCATTACAGTCCGCCGGTCCACCGTCACTGCTGGTCAGCTCCTTAAAGGGAACCGGCTACTCATGGCGGTGATGGTTCTGGCCTTGCTGCACGCTCTCGTTTTGCAGCAAGCTTACGTGACCCTGCCGCTGGATATGCAGGCCAAGGGTCTGGGGGCAGCGACATACGGCCAAGTGCTAGCCCTCAACGGCGCGGTCGTCGTGTCGCTGGGATTATTTGCGGGAAGATTTTTAGAGCGGTATCCCGTCAGTCACGTTTTAATGGCTGCCTTTCTCCTGACCGGCCTAGGGTTCGGTCTGAACGCATTTGCCCACACGGCAGCTATTTTTAGTTTCGGAGTCATCATCTGGACCTTCGGCGAGATGGCAGGCGTTACTGCGCTTGCCGTACTGCCTTCCCTGCTTGCTCCTCTTCACCTACGCGGCACCTACGCCGGACTGCTCGGGGCAACCTGGGGGCTGAGCGGCATGCTCGCTCCTCTCCTGGGAGGTTGGGGGCTGAGCCGTTTTCATGCCGGACTATGGTGGGGGTGCTTGTTTGTTGGCATGCTCGGCGTAGTCGGCTCAATGCTCATTGCTGCGCCTCTGCGGCATCGTCTACATCTCGCAACTTGCACCGCTCAGATACGAAATAAGGAAAGAGAGGCATGATGAACAAACTTGAGGGAGAGGCGTCCCAACTCAGAATCCAGATTCGTGACTATAAGGACGGCGACTGGGAAGCCATCTGGCCCATTTTCCAGGACATCATTCGCGCAGGGGAAACGTTCCCCTACGATCCAAACTGGACTTCTCAGCAGGCGAGGGCCGTGTGGCTTGCCCCCCCACCCTCACACATCTTGATCGCACACGCTCGAGCCAGGCTGTTGGGCACGGCCACGCTGGGACGTAACCGCCCTGGCCCTGGGGCACACGTCGCCACCGCAAGTTTCATGGTGGCAGCAAACGCCCGTGGGAAAGGCGTAGGCCGTGCCCTGTGCCTTGCTGCTTTGGCCTGGGCACGCGGCCAGGGCTACGCCATGATGCAATTCAACGCAGTCGTAGAAACGAATGAAGTTGCTGTAAGGCTGTACCAAGAACTAGGTTTTCAGATTGCTGGCACAGTTCCAGAAGCCTTTGATCATCCGAGATTGGGACGCGTCGGTCTGCACATCATGTACCAGCGGCTTCAGGAGGGAAAATGAGCGTAGGTCAATGGAGTCAGCGCACCGCCATCGTAACGGGGGCCGCTCGCGGGATAGGTGCAGGCATCGCTAAGCGGCTTGTTGTGGACGGACACCGGGTCGCCTTACTCGATCTGGATCTGGAAGCCGCGCTTGCCACTGCGCGGGCCATCGATCCAATGGGCACATTCACACACGTCGCCGCAGTTGACGTGGCAAATGAGGACGCCGTTCGGCAGGCCGTGGCTGAAGTTGTGCGGACCCTGGGTTCTCCTACGATCTTGGTCAACAACGCTGGATTCGCGCACGATATCTTGCTGCGTGACATGCCCATCCATCTCTGGGATGAAGTCGTAAACGTCCACCTGCGCGGTGCATTCCTGATGACTCGGGAAATGAGCGTACACATGCGAGATTCCCGTTGGGGCCGCATCGTCAACATTTCCAGTACCTCTTCACGGGGGGACGCCGGGCGCGTGAACTATTCAGCGGCAAAGTCTGGTCTGCATGGATTTACCAAAGCTTGTGCATTAGAACTTGGACCAGACGGTGTGACGGTGAACGTGGTCGCGCCGGGCTTTATCGTGAGCGACATGACGGCCAAGACCGCCCGCCGTTTAGGTCGAACGTTTCAGGAACATCAGGAGACAGTGGCGGCGACGCTGGCAGTCAGGCGGGTCGGCCAGCCCGAGGACATCGCTCATGCGGTGGCTTACCTGACGAGCCAGGGAGCAGGATACGTGACGGGACAAGTGATCTACATTGCAGGTGATCCCGTGGGGTAGGCAATAGCAGAAATTAACGTCGCGCCGTGAGTAGGGCATAACCTAGCGAAAGGCCAAAATTTAGCCAACTCGCGTGTGTTTCCAAGAATGTCCAAAGAGAGACGTGCACGAACAGTCGTTTCGTCGGTAGGCCGAAGCAGGATTCGAGGACATTCACGGGGAAAGAGATACATAGTTTGATGAGCTTCTTCTATCGCCCAAACTAGCAGTCTGTTTGACCACTCAGAGCCAAAGGGCCTTTCAACGGCGACACGCACAGGGCGGGGCTCGGAGCTGCTTATCTGAGGATCATCGCCGAATCGGTGAAGGTAGCTTTGAGCTTGCAGCACTCTATCTATTGCCTCTGACCTACTAACGACACATGTCTTCTGCTACTCGTGCCTCAAACACTCCTCTATTCACTATTTGTCAGCAACTGAAGCGTGCAGCGAACGGTACACAGCTGTCAGCAACTCAGTGACATATGATAACGAGCACAAGCACCCCTATGTATGATATTGCCCCGTTTTCACGGATTCGCAGTTAAGCAGCTTTAGGGAAGTGTACTCTCTCGAAGTCGTTGGGTGAAAGATAGCCCAGGGATGAGTGCCGCCGCTTGGTGTTGTAGAAACCTTCGATGTAGCTGAAGATGCCGGTTCTAGCCTGCTGACGGGTTTCATAGTTTACGTCAACCTCATCAGTTTTAAGCGTAGCGAAGAACGACTCGACAACCGCATTGTCATAACAACTGCCCTTATCTGACATGCTTTGCTGGAAACCGTTTGCGTTTAATTCGGCTCTAAAGGCACGGCTGGCGTACTGGGTGCCCTGATCCGAATGGTGTAAAAGTGCAGCGTCAGTAGTCCGTTGCCGGATTGCCATTGACAGTGCTGAAAGCGTTAGGTCATCTGTCAACCTCTCTGAAAACGCCCAGCCTACAACCCTGCGGCTAAATAGGTCTAGGGTCACGGCGAGGTAAAGCCATCCCTCACGGGTAGAAATATAGGTAATGTCACTTGCCCAAACGCTGTTGGCAGAGGAAACATGGAAGTTCTGCTTGAGCAAGTTTTCTGCTCTAGGACGCTGATGTTTAGAAGTTGTCGTAGTCTTGAACTTCCGTTTCGTTTTGCCTCTAATGCCTGCTGAGCGCATTAGGTGGGCGACGCGCTTACGGCCTACTTTGTGTCCAGCCGCCCGTAAGTCCTTATGGATACGCGGCGAACCGTAGGTATAACGACTGCCGCAGTGAAACTTGATGATCTTTTCGGTCAGCTGTTCGTCTTCCACGGCTCGCTTACTTTTGCCGCGTCTCAGCCAGTCGTAAAAGCCGCTAACTGAGACCTGCAAGACCTGAGCCATCAAACTGACCGTCCAGAAACCTCGATGTCCTTTGATAAAGGCGTACTTCACTTGGACTCCCTGGCAAAGAACCCGACCGCCTTTTTTAGAATGTCACGCTCTTGTTTCACCCGCTCGAGTTCCCTCTTCAAATGCATATTCTCCTGCTGCTCAGCGGTCAAGGCAACTTTGCCGTTCCCCGGATACGCCAGCGCTCCGCCCTCTCGCGCCTGTTTTCGCCATTTATACAAGCTGTAGTCAGATACACCCAGCTCTTGGGCTATCTGAGCCACACTGACGTCCGCTTGCTCACTCAGCCTGACCGCTTCCCGTTTGAATTCTGCCGTGTATACTTTGCGCTCGTTCATCTCGCCTCCATAGTCACATTAGAGGCTTAACTTTGTCTCCGTTTTAGCGGGTCAATATCAGTATGGGGTAAGAGAAGGCGGCATCGAACACCCCGCAAGTTTGGCGTCGCTGCCCTGCCTGTAGTGAGCGCTTTTTGGCGGATGAACCATTATGCGGTTGGTCGAGCGCGTTTAGGGCAACCACTTGTGCAGCCTTTGGGCCGGTTAAACGCATAGCTTCTTTTTTCAACGCCTCTACGATTTTTAATATTTTGGAGCTGTGCGGACAGGAAGCCTGCCTCAACGTTTCGCTATCCACAGAAGCATGTTGACGTTACATCACTCAATCGTTATATAGTAATTCCATGAGTGTTCTAAGCCGTACTTTCGAGGTTCATGACCTGTTTGCCGCCCTAGCTGACCCCACCCGGCTACGCATCTTGCGCGAACTGCGCGAACGGCATGAGCAATGCCAACACCTCGAAGATTATCTAGGTATTCACGTCACCGACCTTACCGAAGCGGTAGGGCTTAGCCAGCCCGCAGTTTCTAAACACCTCAGCGTTCTCAAGGCTGTAGGTCTGGTCAAGGTTCAGAAGCGGGGCACTTGGTCGTATTACATCCGAAATGAAGAGGTGTTAGGGCAGCTTGGTGAACTGACCAAAGCTATCTGACGATAAGGCTTTTTCTAGCCGTATTTCATTTCTAAATTTCTATGTAGCGATAAGGAGCACCGATGTCGATTCCACGTTTTGCTATCTCTGCCGTCTTTTTTGTCAACGGGTTTATCTTGGCTAATTGGGTTGCACGTATTCCTGCTGTTACTCAGAAGCTCGAGCTAGACAGTGCTCAACTAGGCACCGCCCTCTTAGGTATGGCCATTGGTGCACTACTAGCTTTTCCTGTTACGGGTTATCTCATCACGCGTTACGGGAGCGCCCACGTCACAACTGCGTTCGGATTAGCTTACGCAGTTGTCCTTCCCTTACTCGCGTTCGCTCCGAACCTGCCGCTACTTTTTATCGCGCTGATGTTGTTTGGAGCCAGCAACGGCGGCATGGATGTCGCTATGAACGCGCAGGGTGTCGAGATTGAGAAGTCACTCGGTAAGCCGATCTTGAGTTCGTTGCACGGATTTTTTAGCTTGGGTGGGTTTGCCGGGGCCTTGCTCGGCGGCGGTATTGCCTCTTTTGGGGTAACAATTATCATTCATTTTTTGGCGGTTGCTGCCGCGTCTTTCGTTGCGCTGCTTTTCCTCCAGCGGCAGCTGCTTGCTGACCTACCCCAAGCTAAAACGAACCAAGCAGCGCCCGTATTTGCCTTGCCGCCAAGAGCTCTTTGGGGACTCGGCGCAGTTGCCTTTTGTGCAGCGGTTGGTGAGGGCGCGATGGCTGACTGGAGCGCGCTGTATTTGCGCGAATCGCTCGGTACGACGGCGGGCCTAGCCGCTCTTGGCTACGCGGCGTTTTCGCTGGCTATGCTCATGGGACGGTTCTCGGGGGACGTGCTAGTGGCACGTTTCGGGCCAGTACTTATGGTGCGGACTGGTGGGGCAGTTACAGCCCTTGGGCTTGCCGCTGGACTGGCACTAGCTACTCCGGGTGCAGCGATATTCGGTTTTGGAGCCGTTGGTCTGGGACTCTCGGTCATCGCGCCGCTGGTGTTTAGCGCGGCTGGTAATCACCCTGCTATTCCGAGGGGTACAGCTGTTGCAGCGGTGGCTACAATGGGTTACAGCGGTTTTCTCGCAGGGCCGCCGCTGCTCGGCTGGCTCGCTCACGCTTCATCGCTACGTCTGGCACTTGTCGTTATTGTCTTGCTGGGTGCGCTGATTGTGTTTCTGTCTCCCGTTACGCGACGCGACTCTGTGCCTGCAACGGGACATGATCTTTGAGGGTTCTACGCGGCAGACTTAAGTTTGCTTGTACAGTTATCCGATCTTGTAGAAGGTACCAGCGTTCGTTATAGCTTGTGGAGACTGCGTTATAGAGCTTTCCAGCTATCTCTTTGTGCGGTATTTGAGCGCGTTGTCGGCACCTTATGGTATCGGCAGTGAGACATTCCTAGAACGAAGATCGGGCTGCCTTGGCCTGATCAATCAGCCTAGCGATTCGCGCCTCATATTCAAATGCTCCGTAAAGCACGACCGCATCAGGGTCAAAGTCAGGGTGATTTGGGTTGATGAGGTAGTTGTAGCTCAGCGGGAGAACAACGCTCGGAACCCTAAGTGCTAACGAGCGCACTTCTTCAATCCAAGTGTCGCCATAACGACGCGTCTGGCTGTAGTCGTGCGGGTCGATACCGGTCTCCCGGTCGAGAACGTCCTCGACCTTTTCAGAGCTGATATTGAGGATGAAAAGCTGATAACCGCGCATGTCGGGGTAGTGCCCCCAATAGGTCAGTAGTTCTAAAGCACTTAGCGCTAGGTGCTCGCTGCCGTAAGCGACCTGGACGTCAGCCGAGTTCCAGCGGTTCTCGCTGGCTCCAGGTCGAAAGGGTTGCGGGTTCTTGGTCAGTGCGAGCTCATGGACGAGCCGGTAGACTCGAATCAAACAACGGCTCCATTAAGCAGCGTGGTGATCAAGTTTTCAACCTTCTTTTGACCGTAATGGGTGCTGAGTAACGTGTATGGAGCCGCACCCTCGAGGGCCGCGTTGGGTGCCTTGAACCACTCGCGTGCGTACGTGAAGCCGAGTACAGCAGCGACGTTGGCAAAGATGTCGCTTACCCCTTCGGTACGGTCAAGAATAGCGAGCGTAACTTGATCGTTGCGGCTGATTCGAGACTCGCTGACGCCGAGCAGGGCAGCGACCTCCTTGCTGCGAAGATTTAAGAGCGTGCTCATGTTAGACATAATGCTTCTAGCCGAAAGGCCTTCTGGTACCTCACGTTGTTTCAGCCAGAGAGTATCAAGAGCATAGTAGTCGAGCCCGGTGATGGCTTCAAAGATCTTGCGCTTTACGGTACCGGGCTTGTGCGCTGATAACGTATGAAAAAGCTTGTCGGCATCAAGCAGCTCTGTAAGAATAGGTGCGATAGACATCATGGCCTCCTCAATACCAGTCTACTTGATTTTGCAAGTGGAAGTACTTGCGCGCAGCGCGGGGCGAGCGTGGCACATTCTTTTTGCCCAAACATCGGCTTATACAACTAACGGGCCGGACAGACGCATAACGAGTGAGTCGCTAGACCCTAGTCTGTTCTAAACACCGACGCGCCCACCTTTGCCTAAACCGAGCTGCAACGGTCTTGGCTAAAATATTTCAGAATCAGGCGCTGCGGAGGCTCGAGCTTCCCGTTCGCGCCTCTTTCCTTGCCCAGATTGAAAAAAAGAGGACGAGAATTGTTTCGCATAAAAGAGGCAGCCAGTGACGTTTGCCGCGATAAAGGAATAGCTGGTATCACATCTCTCCAGTAAAACTGACGACGGTATTAGTAACCCCTCAAGCATTACCCTGGGTAAGTAAGCCTAAATAGTACGCGCCATAATTGATTACGAAAGGACTAGACTATGAAGAAAAAGCTGTTGACACTATTCGCTTCGGAGCAGGCTCAGCGTGCGCCTTAACAGAGTGGGAGTCTATCTGTTTCTCGGGTTGATCGCGTTCTTCGCATGGGCACAGTCCCCAAAAGAAGGTCTCGTTGCCTCATACGCGTTCGAGGGGAACGCAGCGGACTTGAGCTCCAACCACAACGACGCGGAGGTCCGGGGCGCGGCGCTGACCGAGGGTCACGATGGCGAGGCGGCGAGCGCCTACCGGCTGGACGGCAAAGACGACTATCTGGTGGTGCCGCACAGCAAGAGCCTCAGTCTGGACGATCAAGCGACCTTCAGCCTTTGGTGGCAACACGAACCACAAGCCGCGCAAGACGTTTACTACACCCTGTTTGAGAAGAGCGATCCCGAACGCGGTGGTCACTCGCGTTACGGGATGTGGTTGATCGGCGACCTTGTAGAAGTCTGTATCGAAGCCCCCGACAATTCGGCGCAGAATTGCTTGGATAGCACCGGCAGTTTGGATGCGGGTTGGCATCACTTGGCCGCAACTTTTGACGGCGCGACGTTGCGGGTTTACCTGGACGGCGAACGAAAGGGTAAACGCGCCGTGGCACCTTCCGGTATTTCGCAGAGCCCTTTTGAGATTTTTATCGGTACCGATCAGTATGCGCCCGAGCCCGTCTACACGCGCGGCGTTATCGACGAGTTGAGGCTCTATGACCGAATGCTGAGCGGGCAGGAGATCAGAGACATTGCCGAGCGGGCACCCTAATGACACAAACTCTAACGACGCAACTCCGATAAAACAACGCAAAATTGCCTGCGACCGGAGAAACTATGCCCTACCAACCTATCGAGAACTACGGTGTTATAGGCGACCTGCGTACGGCGGCGCTGATCGGTAAAGACGGGTCGCTAGACTGGCTCTGTCTGCCTCACTTCGACTCGCCGAGCGTTTTTGCGGCGCTTTTAGACGACGCGAAAGGTGGGCGCTTCCGGATCGAACCGACCTGTGAGGGCGTCACCCACAAGCAGTTCTACTGGCCCGACACCAACATCCTCGTCACGCGATTTTTGTCACCTGAAGGTGTCGCTGAAGTCGTCGACTTTATGCCTATAAACGGCGAGCAGCGCCTCGTGCGCCGGGTCCACTGTGTTCGCGGCGAGTTGCCCTTTCGGGCGGTGTGCCAGCCCGCCTTCAACTACGCCCGCGACGAACACACGAGCGAGCTGACCCCCGAAGGCGCAGTTTTCCGTACCCCGGACTCAGGTCTGTCGCTCACCACGCGGTTGCGGCTCGAGCAAACCGGCCCGCTGGTCAGTGCCGACTTCACCATCAGCGAGGGCGAGACGGTCAGTTTCGTACTCGCACCCCTCTCCGCCGATGAAGAAGCAAAACCCTGCCCTAGCGAAGGCGAGATGGAAAGTTCGTTTGACGATACCGTCGCCTACTGGCGGCGCTGGCTGAGCAAATGCACATATCAAGGCCGCTGGCGTGAGACCGTCCACCGCTCGGCCCTGGCGCTTAAGCTGTTGACCTTCGCCCCGACCGGCGCGATTGTTGCAGCAGCGACTGCGAGTCTGCCCGAAACGCTAGGGGGGGAGCGCAACTGGGACTACCGCTACACCTGGATTCGGGACGCCGCGTTTTCGCTCTATGGGCTCTTGCGAATCGGCTTTACCGAGGAAGCGGCGCAGTTTATGAACTGGCTCGAGCACACCTGTCTGGCCCACAGCGAAGACGGCTCAATCGACATCATGTACCGCATCGGCGACACCGAACCGCTTCACGAAGAGGTGCTCACTCACCTGGAGGGCTACCGCGGTTCCGCGCCGGTACGCATCGGTAACGACGCCTCGAGGCAGCTTCAGCTCGACATCTACGGCGAACTCCTAGACGCGGTATATCTGTACAACAAGTACGGCGCGCCGATCTCGTTCGAGTTGTGGCGACATGTAAGGCGCACCCTCAACTGGGTGTGCGACAACTGGCGGCGGCCCGACGAGAGCATCTGGGAGCCGCGCGGCGGCCCGCAACAGACCGTCTACTCGAAACTGATGTGCTGGGTCGCGCTCGACCGGGGGGTACGGCTCGCCGACAAACGCTCGTTTCCTTCCGACCGCGAGCGGTGGCTGAGGGTGCGCGACGAAATCTATGAAGAGATTATGGAGCGCGGCTGGAACGAGGAGCGTGAGGCGTTTGTGCAGAGCTACGACTCGGACGCGCTCGACGCTGCGACACTGCTGATGCCGCTGGTCTTTTTTCTCTCCCCGACCGACCCGCGGATGCTCAGCACGTTGGCGGCGATTCGCCAGCCGCCGCACAAGGGCGGGCTCGTTTCGGACAGCCTGGTGTTTCGCTATAACTTGGATCACAGCGCCGACGGCCTGATGGGGGACGAGGGTACCTTCAACATGTGCACCTTTTGGCTCGTCGAGGCGCTCACCCGCGCCGGACGTACCGATCCGAAAAAGCTCGACGAGGCGCGGCTGATTTTCGAGCGGATGCTGGGGTACGCAAACCATCTAGGGCTCTACGCCGAAGAGACCGGGCCGAGCGGTGAGGCATTAGGCAATTTTCCGCAAGCGTTTACGCACCTGAGTCTGATCAGTGCTGCTTACAACCTCGACCGGGCGCTCGGTGGGCGTGTGTGAAAGCTGCCCCGAGGCGCGTTCAGCTCGGTTGTCTACCCCCTAAAACCCGCTCGCGCTTGGCTTTGCCTGGCAGTTGCTGCTTTGCCGCCCACAGCTCGAACGCTTGACAAAAGCCATCCACCAGGGCAAACAACTCGAGTAAATTCAAGAGTGTCGAAAGGGGAAATGCTCGGTCAATTTAGTGGTTTAGATGTTTTCTTTGAAGGTGCAGTTGCCGTAGTTGAGGCGCTGGGCGTCATCCTTTTACTAGCAGGTGTTCTTGCCGCCGTCTTCAAACATATGTTTGTTTGGGTTAGGACTCATAGTCACGAGAAGGTTGAACGCTTTTCTAGCTTTCGCCAAGACCTGGGCCGCACCATGCTGTTGTCTCTAGAATTTTTTGTGGCTGCCGATATTCTTGCGCTGGTAGCCGTAGATCAAACGCTGGGTAACCTGCTCGAGCTTTTACTCGTCGTATTTATCAGAACCTTTTTAAGTGTTACCTTGGAACTCGAGCTTACAGGCAGTTGGCCGTGGCAAAAACGAGCTGAAGAGACCCCAGACCAGAGCTTATAGGAGGGTTAACGTGAAAGTTACTCAAACAGACACAGACTGGATTGACGTGACCTATCCCATAAAAAGTGGCATGGTTCATTGGCCGGGTCAGCCACCCGTTAGCTACGCCAGGCTCAACGAACTTGATAAGGGCGACAGTGCCAATGTCTCGGCGCTACACCTCAGTCTGCATACAGGTACCCATATGGACGCACCCAAGCACTTCTTAAAGGGCGAAGCAGATATCACCACCGCACCCGTAGGGGCGATGATGGGCGCACTCAGAGTCGCGCGTGTAGAGGGTGTGTCTGGAATTGGTGAGGCTGAAATTCGGGCGTACGAGTCTCGCCTTGGTAAACTGAACTTAGGGGAGCGCATTTTTTTTCGTACCGACAATTCCGAAACCGACTGGCTCGAGCAGCCCTTCAACAAACAGTACGTGGCGGTTGAGCCAGACGGTGCGCGCTACCTTGTCAGCTGCGGCGTGCAGGTTGTCGGCGTGGATTATCTCTCAGTAGCACCGTTTAGAGACCCCACCGAGACTCATGAAGTTTTGCTCGGGAACGGGGTCTGGGTGATCGAAGGGTTAGACCTGCGCACGCTGCAAGAGGGTGACTATGATGTGCTGGCGCTGCCACTTAAGTTAGAAACAGGCGACGCCTCACCTTTACGTGTGCTGGTACGGTGCAAGTCCGAACCTGCTGCTTAGCCGAACGCCGTCCTGACTGCGCCCCCATCGACACGGTAGTTTGCGCCGTCGACAAAGCTGGCTAAATCTGAACACAAAAAAACTATAACGTTAGCAACCTCTTGCGGGTTGCCGCGCCGCTCTACGGTAATGCCTGGGCGTTCCTCTTTAAGAAAGCTCTCTACGGCTTCCTCAACACTCACGCCCATGTCTTCGGCGCGTTGTTCCATCATCGCGTCGGTCATGGGTGTTTCGATATAGGCAGGGGACACGACATTGACATGAACACCGTCTTTTCCGTAAGCCTTCGAGAGACCTTTGGTGAGGTTGATGACACCCGCTTTAGCGGCGTTATAAGGTGTTTCTTCAATGTAGGGTTGCAGCGCGTTTTCTGAGGCGGTCAGGACGATACGCCCGTAACCACGCTCGCGCATCCCCGGGATAAAAGCGCGACAGACCCTCACTGTGCCCATCAGGTCCACATCTAAAGTCTCTAGCCAGCCTTCATCGTCAAGTTCTGTGAAGTTACCGGCTGCGCCGCGTGTTCCAGCTAAATGAGCGAGCACCGCCGCGCCGCCAAGTTCATCTGCTTTGTCGCGTAGCTTGGTTACTTCATCTACCTTGGTTAGGTCGGCCGCAGTTCCATGAACATCGGCACCGTCCACCTCTTTTTTGATTTGAGCCATAGCCTTTTGCAAGTCTTCGTCTTGCAAATCCGTTATAAGCACCCTAGCGCCTTCTGCTGCTAGGGTGCTTGCGGTGCGTAGACCGATACCTGAATCTGCCCCCGTCACCACGGCGAGTCTTCCGTTAAAACCAAAATCCATAAAATTTTCCCTTCCCGGATGAGACAAAACCCATCAGTCCAATACTTCAGTGTAGCTGTGTTCATTAGCACGCTTCGGTCTTACATTGAACAGATTTAATAGTAGCCGCTGCCCTAACATGGAAGCGGCGCTAAAACGCCATGCGAGAAGAAAGAAACCGATTCAGCGTGTGCAATGATTCGTGGAAATGCTAAAGCTCTCAGTGAAGGCTTTTTAGCTAACTATTTTCCTCCCGGTCGACTTTTAGAATCTTTGCAAGACGTGAGCCAAGGAAACCGTATAGTGAAAGAGCGCTTTTCATATCGTAAACAAATTTACCTGACACGAAGGAGAATAATCCATGCCTGACACAGCCGTTAAAGATTTCTCAGACCTGCGCGCCCTGTTCATCAACACTTCGCTCAAACCGTCCTCAGAACGCTCTAACACGGATGGGGTCATCTCCATTTCAAAACAAATCATGGACAAGCAGGGCGTCATAACAGAGGTCGTTCGCGCGGCAGATTTTGAGCTTGCGCCCGGCGTACAGCCTGATATGACCCAGCACGGCTTTGCTAAAGACGACTGGCCAGCCTTGTACGCGAAGGTGCAAAATGCCGACATTCTCGTACTGGGAACGCCTATCTGGTTAGGTCAGATTTCGTCACTGTGCGGGCGCGTTATCGAGCGTTTATATGCCCACTCGGGACAGCAAAACGACAAGGGTCAGTATGTTTATTACGGCAAGGTCGGGGGCTGCCTCGTGACAGGGAACGAAGACGGTGTTAAAGCCTGTTCGATGAGCATCCTATATTCGTTACAGCACCTCGGCTACTTAATTCCACCCCAGGCAGACGCAGGCTGGATCGGTGAGGCAGGACCGGGACCGTCTTACCTGGACGAAAACAGTGGCGGGCCCGACAATGACTTTACCAACCGCAACACCACTTTTATGACTTGGAACCTGATGCACGCTGCTAAGCTCTTAAAAGACTTGGGCGGCTTTCCAGCACACGGTAACCAGGTCAACCGCTGGAACGACGGTGAACGCTTCGGTTTCGAGAAACCCGAACAGACCCGCTAAGTGCTGTTGATCGACACCAGTGTAAAGAAGAACAGCAACACGAGTCGCACTGTAGCCTGGATGGAACGCCACTTTAAGAATGAGAGGCAGGCGTGTAGTGCAAGCGCATTGGTGCCCTTTCAATCTTTTACAGGAGACTACGTTACGAGTACAGCTGACTTACTGCCAGCAGCAGCCAGCTTTATTCATAGCCTGGAATCGCACCAGGACCAGCTGTATCTTGTCCCAACCTACTACAAAGCGCTACCGGGTGCCTTCAAGAATTATCTGGACAGTGTACAAATGCCTTCGCTCTACCAGCAAAAACGTATCGGCATCGTTTCTACTAACGCTAAAAATCAGGATTACGGTGCGCGGCAGTTTTTGCAGGTGCTTTTGGGTTTACTCGAGTTCCACCACGCTGTTGCTGTAGTCGTGCCACAAATCTTAATTCTCAATCCTGACACGCCGGACCCGCAGCAACTCAGCGATTATCTGGACTACTTTGCATCTTTTCCGGTACCTGGATAAATCTGGACACTACCTTTACACTCAAGATTTGCAGAAATACAGCCGACTGAATAACAGTGTGCTGCTCTGAATATGACAGTTAAGATTCGAAAGAAAGGTTAGGAAACTATGTCAACCGCCAAACCCACGCAGGAACAGCTTAGTGACAGTCTCGAGAAAGCCGCTAAAACGCATCACCAATTTGAAACGCTCAGGCTAGAGGGGGAGCGGGACAAACAGTGGGCAGGTTTTTACGCTGCTTATCTTCTCGGGCAACGAGGTGACTTCGCCGCGCCGCACGACCTGAGTAGGTGGCTCGAGCAAGCCCCTTCAACTGACGACTGGAACCAGTCCGCCGCCGCCTACGTGCTTACCAAACTAGGCTGATTCGGCTACAAAGTCAGATGATTCCCCTCTATACCGGTACCATTCCCTACCTCAGCACCGAACAGATGATCGAAGTTGACCGGGCCATGATTGAAGACTACAAAATCGACCTCATCCAGATGATGGAAAACGCTGGACGGAACTTGGCACAGCTGGCTCGAGTCCGCTTTCTAAACAACGACCCCACCAGGAAAACCGTTGTCGTATTGGCAGGTACGGGCGGTAACGGCGGCGGTGCGCTGGTCTGCGCGCGGCGGCTGCACAATTACGGGGCAAAGGTTCAGGTCGTTACTACGAAGCCTGACCATAAGTTCACGCCCGTTCCCGCACATCAGTTGACTATCCTGCGCCGTATGAAAGTGCCTGTTGTGAGGATCGACGCTATCTCTGACGTACCCACACCGGATTTGGTTGTAGACGGGATCATCGGTTACAGCCTGAAAGGGGCACCGCACGGAGCCGCCGCTGCCCTTATTCGGTGGGCGAACACGTCAGGTGCGCCGATTTTGGCACTAGACGCGCCCTCAGGTGTGGATCCCACCACAGGAACGGTGTTTGACCCTGCAATTAGAGCTGCCGCTACCATGACGCTCGCCTTGCCTAAAGAAGGGTTACGTGCCGAAGGGGTCAAGGCGCAGGTAGGTGAGCTTTATCTCGCTGATATCAGTGTGCCACCTGAACTTTACGCTGCGCCTGCTCTTGGACTCGAGGTCGGGGCTATCTTTGCGCAAAGCGACCTCGTTCGGCTTAGTTAGGCTCCAAGAGTCTAAGAAAACAGCTGGTTTTGCTAAAACCAAATCTGCTGTTAGGTCAGCCCTTCATTCACGTCGTGCTTCTGATCTCGGGCTCAGCAGCTCACTGAATTTAGCTGAGTGAATGACCTAAGCTTATGCGGTACTTGAGCGCGTTTTTGGCAGCCGCTTGTGTAGCCTTTTGGTCAAACTACGGTATAACCCTATCTTGTCAGATCGCTCTAAATATAGAGGACTTAACCTCAATTTCTAACAACGCTTGAATAAACCGAGCGTTTAGTCTACTATTACCCAATGGTAAGCTTCAAGCCGAAACGTTACACGCTCGAGCACGCGAGCCATCGCCTTGAAATCGAGCCGGTTGAAGTCGGTTTCGGCTACCTCGCACGGCTATTTATAGATGGTGAGCTAAGAGCTGAGCAAAAAGCTCGAAATGAGCGCGCTCAGCTTCAGGCTGACAACTTCACGGTGCTCATTCGCTGGGGTAGCTTCGGTCAAGTTACTCAGTGCGTGCTTGTTGGACTTCCCGACGGTGAAGAAGGACATAGGTACGAAGTGCCTTTCGAGCCACCACCCGGAACACACGCTGCTAGGCTCGCCAAGCTCGAGCGCGAGCAGCCGGAGCTTTACGCATCCCGCCATGTATTGTGGGCGATTTTGAAGGTGTCCTTACCGCTGCTAGGTATCGGTGCCCTGCTCGCTGCGTTTTTGCCGCGTATCGATCTAACTTGGTTGCCTGCACCGCTTTTCAAGCTTTTTGCTCCACCCGTCTGGCTCGCTTCCGTGTTGGACTCGCCGGTTTTTCATGTAGCAAAATGGTTGCTGCCTGTGATATTTGCTGTTCTCGTCGCCATTGATGAGGTCGAGAAGCGCCAGAAAAAGATAGCTGATCCTGACAAGACCGTTTCGACCAACGAAAAGCACTTTAGCTCTAAGTCTACTGAGGAGACCCGTGGCACGCACCGTTGACCCCGTTAAGCACAAGGCGAAGCGTCAGGAGATTTTGAACGCGGCTTACGTGTGTTTCGCCCGCAAGGGGTTCGCTGGAACGACGACCGCTGACATCTGTAAAGCGGCGGGGATGAGCGCAGGCAACTTGTTCCACTACTTCCCTAACAAACAAGCTATCTTCAGAGCCATCTTTGAAGCGGACGCACGTGAGCTGGGCACCCGGTTTGAGGAAGCCGCCGCCTCGGACGATCCCTGGGGCGGGCTGCTCGAATACCTAGAACATACCCTGGACGAAGCTGCCGACCCTGACGCCGGAGGGTTTCTCCTCGCCGTGGTGATGCAGGCGCAAGGAGACCCGGAATTTGCCACTCTATTAGATCGTAACGACCGCGAGCAACTCGCCGGACTTTCGGCTCTGCTGGGGCGGGCCGCCGAGTTGGGCCAGATTGATGGCAGTGTTGATCCGAAGGTGGCGGCGCAGTGGCTGGGAGTTGTACTCGATGGGATTTTTTTACGACTGGCAGGCGACCCGACCTTTAGTCCACTCGAGCAGTTGCCGATCCTGACGCTGCTGGTCTCGAGATTTCTCAATGCGGAGGTGCGTGAATCATGACAAAGATAAAAGTTAACTTGCAAGCAGACGATGTAGACAGAGGAGTGACGTCGCCACGTCAGGCAGCCCGGCGCGAACTACTCAAGCGGGGCGTTCTCTTGGGAAGTGCCCTGTTGCTGGGAGAAGAGTTATCCGTATATGGCCGTGTGGACGCCGCCCAACCTCGAGAAAAAAACACAGCGCCTGTCGAGACATTGCGTTTTAGGGGCGTCAACTACGATACGGGCACGAACTACGATACGTCTTACGTTCCAGTGACGCGGACAGTCTGGGAGCGGTCTTTGGTCGAGCGGGACATGCAAGCTATCCGCGAAGGACTACATTGCAATTCAGTATGCATCTTCGGTACGGATATGGCTCGGCTCGTTGAAGCTTCTGAGATAGCGTTAGGGTACGGCCTGCACGTCTGGCTACAACCTCGGTTGATGGAAGCAAGCCAGAAAGACATGCTGGGTCATCTAGCAGAGGCTGCACATGAAGCTGAGGTGCTGAGGCAGCGGTACGGAAACGTCACTCTCAACGTTGGGGTCGAACTCAGCCTCTTCATGGCGGGCATCATCCCTGGAGACACGTTTTGGGAGCGCATGGAGATGCTGGCTAACCCAACGGGGCGCGATCTGCCTACCTATATCGAGAAACTCAATAAACATCTTGTAACAGCAAGCTCAGTAGCCAGAAACAGCTTTGGCGGCCCCATCACCTATAGCGCAGGCGCTTGGGAAAGGATCAGATGGCGGCCTTTTGACATCATCGGGCTCTCTTTTTATATGAACGCGGAGAATGAAGCCACTTACGCCCAAGAGTTGAGGAAGTTTCGAGCCTTTGGTGAGGCGCACGGCGTCCCCGTCGTCATCACCGAGTTCGGCTGCTGCACCTTTGAGGGCGCGGGTAATATGGGGGCGATGGGCTGGAGCATCGTCGATTACAGCAAGGCAGTTCCCGAAATACCCGGAAGCTATGTCAGGAGTGAGCAGGAACAGGCCGATTACCTTGCCAAACTGCTGAGCATCTACGAAACAGAAAAGATAAACGGTGCTTTTGTCTATAATTTTTCTTCGCCTGATAGCCCTTACGCTTCAAACCCCAAGTACGACCTCGATATGGCAAGCTTCGCTATTGTCAAGCTGATCTCGTCAGGTACCGATGCCGAAGCGACGGAGTGGGAGCCGAAAAGAGCGTTTCATGAAATTGCCAGAACTTATAGCCGTCTTGAACGCTCGTGACTTTGCCTTTATTGCGATGCGACGTCTCTAAGGCGCTTTCGTAGTCAAGAAGTTTTATGCGGTAGTTGAGCGCGAGGACCGCACACAAGGTTGACTACGTTTTCGTAAGTTAGCGTCTTTGAGGACAGACCCTGTCACGTCTTTTTGACTAAGCGGATCAACGCTTCCTGCGAGCCTCCACAACGCCCACGGGGGTCTCGGCGATGGAGAGCTGGGACACGGGGAAGGTGGCGATCTCCTTGGTTTCGCCTGCCGTGGGCGAGCTGGGGTTGATGTTGACCTCCACGAAGATCGGGGCCTCAGTAGGGTCTCTGTCATCGGCAAGCGTGCCGTAACCCACGGTGCTGTCTGCCACGAAACTGCTGATGAAAAAGCGGTTCGGCGGGGTTCTGACAAACGCTCCCAGGGTTGTCTCTCGACCTACGGGCGCGCGCGCTAGTTGCTGTACGAAGCCTGTCAGACCGTCGCCGATGATCGCTAGAAACTCGGTGTCGGTGTAGTCGAAGGCGGTGATGGCGGGCCGGATGCCGAGGCTCTGACCCGCATCGACCTGGGCAACCTGAGAGACGGCACCTGTGGTGACGTCGACGAGCGCGGTGTAGGGGCGCACGACCTGCTGCCGGAACTCGGTGATGCGCACGTGCCGACCGTTCGTGCCGGGAACGAAGCGGATGTCATCGGGCTCGAAAGGCAACTCGAACTGCACGACCTCGGTGGCCGCCCCGCTTAAAGGGTCGATGGTGTAGAGCGTGCTAAGGGTCGTGTCGTCACCCGTTAGCAGCACGCCAAGACCGTAAAGGGTGCCGTTCGGCGCGTAGTCGATGCTGCGTAGGGCTTCCGGTGGGGTGCCAGTGATGGAGAGCACCGCCCGCGTTCCGGGCTGGTTCATGGTAGCGACGTTGAAGAAAGTGAGCTGCTGCACCCCTCCCTCAATAGCTAATGAGGTCAGCTCGAGGCTTCCTTCTGGCGTCTCGACGACCGGCCCGCCTGGTATGGCGTCTTGCACGCAGGCACTTAGCAGCAGGAAGAGAACTGCAAACACGGACTTTTTCATAAGATGTCTCCTTCGTTGTCGGGTTCTATAAATGTCCCCGGCAGTTCCAGACTGGCCGGGGAGAGCGCGAGATGGACGGCTATGAGGGTGTCGATCTGGTTTAACAAAGCGTCCTCTATTCTCCCTACAGCCGCACCCTGAAGGCTACTTCTGGGCAGGGCAGTGAGGTTCGGGGGCTGTACTTTGACGTCTTTGTTGCCTAGCTCGAAGGCCACCTCGAAGCCTGCTGTCACGCCTTTCCGTCTCGACACGACCGACAAGACGGTCACGTTGGCGAAAGCAGAAGCGTTGCTGTCGTCGCTCGACATCACGACCACAAGGCTTTCTTGTTGAGAATCCGTACCCGCTTGGACCTTGTAGATGTCACCCTTGCGTATCATTCCGCACCCCCGATGGGGCTGCTTTGTCGGGGTGAGTGCGTTGGCCATGACTCAGTCTCCGGCTCGCTACCGTCACGGGTTTCGACTTCGTTTTGTCCTTTGGCTTCGTCTCTTTCATCTTGTTCGGGGCTCGAATCAGCCTGCATTTGGCGAGCGAGCCGGTCGTAGGCGCGTACCTTCTCTGCCTTTTGTAGCTGAGCGAGAGCGGCGGAGAGGACGTCTTGGGGCTTGTTTAGTCGGTAGGCTTTTCTGTAAGCCTCGATGAGGTGGGCTTCGGCTTTGCTTGGGGTAAACGCAATTCGTTTGGTCATGGGCGTAGGCTAGCAGGCACGTTCTGGGCTGTAGCTGTTAAGAACTGATGGCGTTTGGGACGGTTCTGCTGCCTGCATTTTGAGCGTTGAAAATATTGGTGTGTGCTCAGGCGGTTGGTGCTATTTACCCTCATGGAACACAAATCTCAGCTGGGTTGAGGCGTCTGAGAAACTACCGCTAGCAGACCTGCTTAACGAAACTTTTCTTATAGAGCAGTGGGTTGGTGAGGTCGCACCTATATAACCTGGATGTGTGTCAAGGGCAGGGCTTCGACCGGCCCACACGTATGATGAGAATCCGCTAAGTATTGAGGAATTGTGAGCAGCAGGGTGTATGCGTTCATGAGCCAAGAAGGACCGCAGTAACGAGCACGATGATGGCCCAAGTGCTGTACTGAACTCTGTACAAAGAGTTATGTTCGCTAGTTCGGGCATAGGGCTGGGAAGGGTCGAGAGCACAAGGGAGCGTTTGTCCGGCTTCCGACGTGACTATCTCGCGACGTGGCCTTCCGCATGTTATTCGATTTTGGATAGGAGTTGGAGATGTCTAAAGTGGTCATCACCCGAGTTATTAGGGCGTCCATAGCAGAGATGGACGAGAAAATAAGAACGTGGACGGGATGCCCGCGTCCACGTTCGGTTAAACGCTGACCACCCTGGGATTTACGTGCTGCACGGCCCGTCCACCCGACCACGACACCGACCACTCCTGAAAACGGTCTGTGATCCTGGACAAAGTAGTCACGCACCTCGGACACCCTCTGACTAATCTGTAGTTTCACTGTCCTGCACGGTCCGTCCACCTGACTACACCGATTGTGGAATCGACTGAGTTCGGGCGGAAACGGGGCCGCAAACCTACATAAAGATTTGTTTGTAAGTTCTTGTGGTGTCGGCGTGGGGTGGTCGGGTGGACGGAGGTCGGCCTCGAGCATCGTGCAGGCTCGTGGCGTGACTTAAAACTTATACGACCTTTTGTATATTCTTCGACATTCGGTGTAGCTGCTTGGGACGCTGAGTAACTAGGGTGAGGATTGAGCCGAGTAGGGGGCAGTTTACCAACTGTCCTTCTGAGGTGTGACGGTCGAGGCACTGTGGTCTACGGGAGAGGATGAGACCCGTGACAAAGAACCTATTTTTGAGGACGTTAGGAGACGATGGCAATTCAAACGAAGGGGGAAGCCAAAGGAGCTTTAAGGGACGCAGGCCTGAAGACGCTCCTCGCTATCACTGAAGATGAGAGCAGACGATAAGACGTTTTAGGGTAAGCAAAGCGAGGCCTGCTTGACACCTCTTTACAGTCGTGTAAAGGGTTGGCTGGAACCAGCTTGTGTACACGATAGCGACCACGAGTGAGGACGCAAGGATGTCCCCAAGCGTGACCACAAGGGTGTGCAGGATGGCCAACGATAGTCGTCCCGAAGCGTGTGCAGGAGGCTGTACCAAAGAGAGGTCGGCAAGCGCGTTGGACAGGACGCGGACCTCCGCCCAAGCTCGAGCGCACCGCATGTTCGACTTGCTGCTCAATGCTTAGCCCCAACTAGCGCACGCACCTGTGTCCTCAGCCTTGGGTGCGGAGGTTGGCAAACCCAGGGGCGCAGCTATGAGCAGTCCTTTGCGCTCGGCTGTGCCCGGAAGGTACTCGGTGGGTGGTGAACGGTCCTGCTCACGAGTTGGTTCTATGACTGGTTGTGGCAGTGTGCTGGTGTAGGCGCACGTGTCGGCGACATGGGTGGTACCTAGTCGTGCGCTCGATAATCGTCTCTCGGTAAAAAACAAGTAGAAGCCAGGGGCACGAGTGTGTGAGAACCAGAGCCCACATCGTTGGCGAGCTGTATCTGAAAGTTGAGAAAGTGTGAACACACCCTCGTACGCTGCTGGACACAGCCCTGCTCTAAGGGGTGTACACACCGCTCACGGTCGCGCGCTCCATCGGGTGACGGAAGACACTTACTCTTTCCGGCAGCTCGAGCCTTCTTGCCGGGTCGGCGAAGGCCATACTGACAGAAATGAAATTGCGACCCTCGCTGCTACCCGTCATCACTGAACAGGCAGTGTGGCGAGGCTCGAGACGGCCACGTTTACAAAAGTGAAATTGCGACCCTTTTGGACCCGCGACCGGGAAGGCTCAGGAAGATGACGCATCCCCCGAGCCTTTGTTCTGTCTCTGTGCCCTCATAAAAAGCGCGTCTGACGACGCAGCCGCTAAGCAGAAGGCAGGTGAGACGGTGAGCGAATTTATCCTTTTGCAAAACTACGCCCGCAACCTCCTCATGCGCTACTTCCTCGGCTGCGCGAATGTCATCGACGTCGAACCCGGTTACAAAGGTTCGCTCGAGGTGTTTGCCAAAGACTGGCAGGGCAAGGTCAAGGTGGTGGGGCGTGAGCACGCGGGTCGGAACCTTTACCTCGATCCACGCTGGCAAGAAGAGGGGGCGCGGGTGCTGGCGGTCTACTTACACGACTGCGGCATGGTCTGGCTGATCGACGCGCCGAAGTTGTGGCGCTGGCTCGAGCACAACCGAGCAGGCTTGACGGAGAAAAACGGCAAGCTTTTGCTTTCCTGGGTGGCGGTGAAAGAGCTAGGCGGTGAGGTGCAAGACCTGCGCTGCGTCCCCTATCTCTCGTGGGAACGGTACAAGAGGCTGCACGCGAAGTAAAGACATATCTCGGCTCGACGCAGCCGGGTGCGACCAAGAGGCGTCGATAAGGGGCGCACGCTACGCGTGCATGACGCAGGCATCTTCGAGAAGGGAAGGTGCTGCCTATGGAACACCTGGTCTACAGCTTCGATCCACGAGTAGGGCACTCGAGCCAAGAGGAGGTGCGGGTGGAGACCACCAGCCGTCACCTCTCACCAGACCGCCGCGTCGCCAATTGGCAACGCGAAGATGGCGACGATGAACACTTCCAGCAAGTGGCCGACATCATGGCCTCGACTCGCCCCTTGACGATGCGTTTGTGAAGAGCACCCGGGGCTGGGTGCTGCTGTACCGAAAGTCGGGCAAAACACGACCCTTCGCCACCCTCGAGGCTTCTTCTTTGCCTGTTTTCTCATCACGGGGTATGGGTCTATCAAAAAGTAGCATGGCTACGCCGATGCAGCAGGGCGCTGAGAGGAGAAGACCATGTTTGACGCTCTCATTGCACTCGCCATCCTGGCGCTGTTTTGTCTGTACGGTTCTGGAGATCGAACCGGTCCTTACGAGTCGCATTACTACGACCCTGACGACGACTGGCTTGACGACTGAGCCCAACCAAGAAAGGAGACGCGGGTGTCTAAAGAGAAAAGTGTCGTCGTCGCTAAGAGCAGCCAAGAGCACGAGCTCTACTTTCGAGCGTTCGTCGACGGCACCGGGGTACGCCTCAAAGATCGAGACATGTTCGGGAACGCTTTTGAAAGCGAAGTAGACATTTTCAGCGCCCAGCATCTCGGCGACAACACGAAGTTCGTCTACCGCATCAGCAGCTCTAAACATCCTTAAAAAACGCGTCCTGGACGAACGCAGCCAGACCTTAACCGAGAGAAATTCGGTCAATTCACGCCTTAGAGGAGGCACACCATGTTAGGACTCAACAAAACGCACTACATCGGTTCGATCACCAGCCAACCCGACCTCAAGTACACGCCCAATGGGCTCGCCATCATGGAAATCACCGTGGCGGGTCGGAGCGACATCCTCACCGCTGAGGGAGAGCTTAAAAGTCCGGTCTTCTACAACAGGTGCAAGTGCTTCGGAGCCTACGCCGAGACGCTGGCACAGAGTCTGCAACAGGGCGATGTAGTCAGCGTTCACGGGCGGCTGGAGTGGCGCTCGTACGACGTCGAGGGTGAGAAACGCAGCACCGTCGAGACGGTCATCGAGACGATCCAAACGCTCACCGGGTCCTTCGTGCTCACAGACGACAACCGGGGTCAACCGGTGCTCGAGCAGGGTTTGAACCACGTCACACTCGGGGGCAACTTGACCAAAAACGCCGACCACCGTCAACTGCCGACCGGCAACAGCGTGGTGCGGCTCTCGGTGGCGGTCAACGAACGCTACGTCGCCAAAGGGGAGGCGGGCGAGAAAGTGGGCTTTTTCGAGCTGCAAGCGTGGGGCGAACTCGCAGGCGCGCTCGCCGAGGGAGCCAAAGGCCAGGGCGTCATCGGCATCGGTAGGGTCGCCAACGAGAGCTGGGAGGATAAGGAGGGCAACAAGCGCTACGGCACCAAGGTCGAACTCGAGCGGGCGCACTTCGTCACCAGCGGTCCGGCGAAGACCGCAACGACTACCAAGCAAGGATCGCAAAATCGGCAACCGCCGCCTATCGCATCAGGGGACGAGTTCCCTCCGGAGCAAGACCTTCCGTTCTAGTAAGGTCAGGGCGACCCCGTTATGGGGTCGCCCCCCTATGTTTGTGGTAAATGCGCTCCGGCACTATCCTCTTAGCTCAGCTTGTGGGACAAGCTAAGCGTCTTTCGTGTGGGAGCCCCACAAGCGCGTCGTCTCAGATGAAATCGGACTCAAAAGCTTAACAGCACGGACAAACCAACGATCCTCTACGCTAAGCTCAAGGAGGAGTCGTGACGCGATCTCAGCGGATTCACCACAGCAGGCGGTATCGGGAGCACGCCCGGCGTCCCACCCCTATGCTCACGACGCCGACGCAACCACGGCAGTCGCCGATCACCGACATCAGGACGCTCACTCGGCTGGTCTTCGAGAGCTATCAGACGAGTTTCGAGTGCTCGAGCCCCAAAGTGCAGCGCCGCTACAAGCGGCTCATCCAGAACCTCGTGGCGTACCAGCAGCCACCTTAAAAAGGAGCTGAGCTGGTGCTGGAACGCACCCTATAAAGCGGCCCCGAGGCAACTCGGGGCTTTTTTCATGACGGTAAAAGCTTAGGCCGCGGCGACGGCGACGTCGTGTCGTATTACCAGGCGAGCAAGGGCTTGGTTGAGGCTGGGGCCATAGACAAAGCCGAGGACGGCACCGATACCAGGTGAAAGAGCCAACAGCGTACAGATCATCTCAGACCTCCTTCACCACAAAGCGTAGACGACCCAGGGCCTACGCTGATGAGAACTGGGCCACGAAACCCCAAAAAGCCCGTCCTGCACGCTCCGAAACCTTAACAGTTGGTGAACTCTGGGTTCTGGATTGGGATCCACGGTTCAAGCACCGTTGACGGCGTTATCTTAATGTCGGCAAAAGATTCATAGACGGGCTCGAGTCCGTCTGTTGCCGCCTTCATCCCGGATCAGCGGCTGTTACCATAGGCTATGGCTCAACGACTCAGTGAAATTCTAGAACACGATGCTCCACATCTGTCGATCACCAATCGCAGGCAGCTCTTTGCTTTCTATGAAGCGCTCAAAACTGCTCTTAAAGAGGGGCGACTTAAACCCGAAGGAGGCGCGTTGCCGACGAGTCTGAACGAGCTTTTGGCCCTGCTGCCTGGTGAGCAGCCACTTGCCAAACGCGACCGAGACCTCACCGATTGGTCAGTCGAAAACGATCACCAGTACGCTGCATTTCTAGAGACCTGGCGTGCCCAAACAAAAACCTTGCCCAAAAGCTATAAACCCCGGGCGATTGCAGTACCCCTATACCAAGCTGTGACACGCCTCCAGACGTTACGTTTAGACGGAAGCAAGAAAGCAGAACTCGAAGCAGCGGTAGACACCTTCCTCGACGTCTACGCACTCTCGCAGTACGCCTTGAAGTTGCCCCAGCTTGGCCGAGCGCTACCCACTAGTCTCCCTGAGGAATTCACGCTCGATACACACAAAGTCGATTTGGGAAACGATCCTAAGGGTAGCTATGTTGGGTTGGTAGGACGGCGTAGGGGAAAAAATGGAGGAGACTCAGACGTTCCCTGATGTTCCTACCGCCTCACTAGCAAGAAGATACGGTTGTCCTCTACTGCGATGTTCTGAGTATCGAGTCCCCCACTAATCTGGCGGCCGATAAAGGGCCGGAGCTGATAGAAGGTGCGGGCGCTGCGGTCGTCGTAGGCTCTCCAGCCAGCAGAGACACAGGTAAGTAATAGGAGCAGCTTTAAGGTTTCAAGCAGTTGCTCGTTGACCTGACAAATCCTTCACTGGAGCGGTCTACCAGTCTCCGACGGCTTTTTTAAGCTGCGCGTTGTTGACCTTGGCATAACCTCGAGCGGTGTCTAAACTGTTTTGCCGGAGATGATCCGCCACCAACGCCAGGTCGCCCGTCTCATCGTGCAGCCTCGTCCCGGACGAGTGCCGCAGTGCATGAACCCCTTTGAACTTGACTTTGGCGACGCGGCAGGCGGCCTCGAGCCGCTTGTAAACCGCGATCCGTGACCGGGCAGGCAGAAGATAACCACTGCGTTTTTCTAAGGGAACCTGCTCGAGCGCCTCGATCAGCGTAGAGGAGAGGTTGACCCGTGCCGTCTTACCGCCCTTACCCGCTACGACTTTGAGCGTCCCACTCCCAAGGTCGATGTCCTCCCACTTGAGGGCAGTCATCTCGCTCACCCTGAGTCCAGCGTGCGCTCCGAGCAGCACTATATATAAGGTGTAACTCTCGCTCGTGCGCTCGAGCCAGTGAACTTCGGTTCGGGTATAAGCGTCGCGCTTCTCCCAGGCGGGTGTTTTGTCTACCGCGGCCCGGACATCGGCGAAAGGGGCCGTATCGGTTGCGCTCGACCATCTGAGTGCTGCGTAAAACGCTTTGGCAGCGGCCAACTTGACCCCTACGGAAGAGGGTTTGAGGCGGGTCTCGAGTTCACGCACATAAAGCACCCCAGCGTTGCGGCGTGGCCGTAGCAGGTTCTCGCCCTGCCAGGCTTTGAGCAGGTCGTTCAGCCCCCGGCGGTACGCAGCTAGGGTGTGAAGCGAGACCCGGGAACCGGCGGAACCGTGGAGCGTCAGGTGCGCTTCTAGTAGCGCCCATAAGGCTTCGGCGTCGCGGTCACGTGCGGCTTCGGCAGCTAAGCGTTTAAGTTCATCTTCGCTTAAGGTGGCTAGGTCGCGGGTGCGCTCGAGCAGGCTCAGCGAGGGGGCGCGGGTCAGGTCGGTCATAACGTGCGCCAGGGAACCCGCCTTAGTCCCTCGATATATTCGTAGTGCTTGTCGAACTCGAGCAGCTCCAGGTCGTGCTCGAGACACAGCGCAGCGATGATGCCGTCTGGCGCGGGGATGGTCAGACCCTGCCGTTGCAACCCTGCCAGCAACGCGCCCGCACGCTCATAATCGTCACGGGTTGTCTCGAAGTAAGGCAGCGTCTCGAACAGCTCTAGAACCTCACCCTGCTCGTGGGCGCGCAATCCTTGTCGCACCTCGGTCAGCACGAGGCCACAGAGCGCGGCCAGGTTGTCGTCGAGTAATCCTTCTAAAAACGTCGAAAGTGTACCTTCACCCGAGCGGAGGTAGCTGATCCAGGCACTCGAGTCCACTAGCACCAGATTCAAAGCTCACCGGAAAGTGATTCGGCGCGTTCTTGTTGCGCCGCCTCGAGTTCGTCGTTACTTATAATGTCTACCTTGCCACGTAACGCTTTGAAACGCTTTAACCGCTCCCGGCGGATGAATTCGTCTATCGCCAGCTTCACCGCTTCGGTTTTGTTAGTAGTGCCGGACAGTTGCATCAACACTTCGAATGTCTGTTCATCTACTGAGATGGTTGTACGCATAGCTCTACTCCTTATGAAGCACATCTTACATCATCACAAATCTCTGTATTACTGATGATAAAATATTAAATTTACTCAGGCTATATAGTCACTTATAGTTGTCCAATAGTGATGAAAAATTTGCTTTATTTTGTCATCACCTGTTCTTCCCCGCTCAAGTGAAATAATACGTTTGTAGTTTAACATAAAACGACTTATGTTAATATAATACATTAAAGCATTCTCAAAATCGTTGGCCCGTGTATAAGCTGTAACCACCAACAGAAACCGGGTAGCATATATCATTTTTGGTAAGCCTTTATGATATGGTAAAACTATGACCGTTACCATAATAACTAAACTTGGGAATAATGGCAGGCTCGTCATTCCTAACGAAATTCGCAAGCAGCTAAAGCTCAAAGATGGGGATGCTGTCCGAATTGGGATTGAAGATGGCAAGATCGTAATTCTCACCGCCCAAGGTTTACTCGACGAGTTTTACAACTTGACCCAACATACCCGAACTAGTTCTGAGGACGCTGTTCAAGACCTTGTCGATGAGCGCCGCCGCGAGGCAGCTGGCGAGTGATTGTGTTCGACTCGAGCGCGCTGCTCGCTTTTAGTCGCCAAGAACCCGGGGCGCAGGTTGTCGGACAGAACCTTAGCTCAGGTCATGTCAGCGCCGTAAACGCCAGTGAGTTCGTGCAAAAGCTCAACCAGTACGGCGATAATGGCTCTCGGGCGCTCGAGGTGCTCGAGGGCCTTGGCTTAAAGGTACAAGCGGTAAACCGAGTCGATGCGCTAGCAGCAGCGGCGATCTATAAAGTGGGCAAACCGTTCGGTCTGTCCTTGGGCGACCGGGTATGCCTGGCGCTAGCCCAACGTCTCGGTGCGGCGGTGCTTACAGCGGACGAGGTTTGGCTGAAGGTCGCTGAGCCGCTAGGGCTACAGATTGAAAGCGTTCGGTAGTTGCTATTTGTATCTGTCCTTTATTTTCCTATAGTCGTAGCTTATGCGGTTGGTGTTTCTTCTCTGGTTAACTTAGTTTGTCTATACGTACCAGTACGTCTCGTGCCGGTCATCGGTCGTTTTGACGTGTGTTCTTGACGGCTTGGGCGCTTAGCCCTTTGGATGTGTTCTCAGCAACTAGAATAGGAAGGGTGAAGGAAAAAGAGTGCGACATCATCATGAAAGGCGGCATTACCAGTGGCGTAGTCTACCCTAGTACGGTCGTCGAACTAGCCAAGACCTACCGCTTCCGCAGTATCGGCGGCACTTCTGCTGGAGCGATTGCCGCCGCCGTGACAGCGGCCGCTGAGTACGGTCGCCGTGAAGGTACCGGCGGCTTTGAAGAACTCGAGGCGCTACCTACCTGGTTAGGGCAAAAAACGCCTAAAGGTCAAAGTAACCTCTTCAACTTGTTTGTGCCGGATGGCGCAACCCGTCCGCTCTTCGACGTACTGACTGCACCGATGTGGCGCAAAGGTATAGGGCGTTGGTCGATGCTGCTTACTGCTGTTGAGCGTACCCCTTGGACAACAGCCGCTGGTGTCTTTCCAGGAGTCCTGCTCATGGTTCTGGCACTGGTGCACGGCACAAGCTTTTTTACGCTCCTCAGCTTTATCGCTGGACTTTCCTTGGCTGCGACAGGCGGCCTTGCGGCTCTCTTTAACCACTTTTACCACCTTGCCGACAAGACCTTGCCTGATACTTTTTTGGGGCTCACCACGGGCCACCGTTCGTCTGAGGCAGTTCAAGCGCCGGCATTAACCGACTGGCTTACCGGCCTTATCGACCGTTGTGCCGGTGTTGAGAAGCGTGTAAAGCCCCTGACTTTCGGTGACCTTTGGGGTGACGACCCTGAAGTGCGCGATATCGATTTGCAGATGATGACGACTAACGTCACTCTGGGACGCCCTTACCGGTTACCCCTCGAGACCAAACGATTCTTTTTTGATCGGGAAGAGTTCAAGCGGCTGTTCCCAGCGAAGGTTTACGACTGGCTGGTAGCGTGCGGTGAGGCCCAGTTAAACGAGCATAAAGACTGGCAGTACCTTCACCTTCCCGAACCCAAAGACTTACCCGTTGTGGTGGCCGCCCGCATGAGCCTTAGTTTCCCGATTTTGATCGGGGCAGTACCGCTCTACGCCATTGATTACACACGGGTAAAGAAAGAGGATCGCGTGATGACACGCTGTTGGTTTACCGATGGCGGCATCACCAGCAACTTCCCGGTGCATTTCTTCGACCGCCCGCTACCAAGGCGACCTACCTTTACCATCAACCTCCGACCAAATCATCCAGACCACGGCCCAGATAGCGACACCTTTACCCAAACGCAGGGGGTGTGGATGCCCAACAAGAACCAAGACGGCATCCTCGAGGTGTGGAACCGCTTCGACGAAAAGGGAGGTCTTGGCAAAGTAGGAGGGTTTCTCAAAGCTGTCGTCGATACAGGTTTTTCCTGGCGGGACGCGCTGCAACTTGGTATCCCGGGCTATCGCGACAGGGTGGTGAATATCAGCCTGTCTCCTGACGAGGGTGGCCTCAACCTCAATATGCCTCTTGAGATCGTTGGTGTTCTAAGTGAACGCGGTGTTCGTGCCGGTGCCTTGCTCACCGAACGGTTCGGCGACACCCCACCCAAAGGTGTAGAGCTGACGTGGGACAACCACCGCTGGGTTCGTTACCGATCTACAATGGCGGCACTCGAGCAACTGCTAGAGAGCTTTCACAAGGGGTACACCTACACCGAACAAGGGCAGCGTTCGTACGAAGAGTTGCTGACGCGTGCTCCTGACGAACCCCCACTAAGCTACCGCTGGAAGATGCGCAGTAGAAATGGGCAGCCCATTAAGGCGCAGCAAGCTTATGCCGAAGCGATCACTCGCTTGCTGCTCGAACTGGCAGAGGAACTCGAGCAGAGCGACCAGAACCTCCAGGCGCGTTCACCTAGACCTAAACCTGCGTTGCGGATCGTGCCAGATGTGTAATGAATTTGTATTGGCTATGAATCGGGTCTACCTTGCCATCTAGCAGCACCGTCAGGTCTATTCCAGGCCAAGACACGGAAGTCGATCTCCTGCTGCTGTAACCACAGTTGAGTGGAGAGTAAAAGACGTGTACAGGCGTCTGTATCATGATCTTTGCGCCCGTAAGTGTTCAGCCCAGGATGGACAGTATGAACAAAGTAAGCAAATTCGCTTGAGCTAGCTTGCGTAAGAAAGTCGTTCAGTGCTGATGCGTCACCATGCGCCACATGAGCGCGCCCGGCGAGTCGACTCTGCAACTCGTGTATGAGCGTATCGCGGCGAACCCAGCGAGAGCTCTTCACGGCCTGCCCTACCACCTCGTAAAGGTCGTCGACTTGGCGTCTAGGCTTCCCTTTGGCACCCTTGCAGTGAAACAGATGGAGTTCAGGCCTTACCACGTTTGGGAGAATAGCGATGACGTCAGCAAGCTCAGGTGCTCCGTGATCAATGATTAACCACGCCGTAGGTGATAACTCCTTAAAGTGCTCGACCGTAGATTCCTGAACACTCAAGTTTCCATTGTATTTACTTCGGTCGTCATCCTCTTCCCAGAACTCCTTTTTGATAACGCAATTATCCCACATCTGAGTATGCTCGACATAGTAGATATCAGATAGATCCTCATACGTGTCAGGAAGAGGTTTGAGCTCGTTGTTGTATATGGTGGAGCCATCGGCGAGAAACAGCGTAAGCGGGTACTTTTCTAAGAACGCAGCTAACTGAATCTGTTGCGGACGGCCACCAGGCCGATCTAGAACGACCGTGTATCCGCCACTCGTCGCTACACCAAATGGCTTATCCAAGCGACAGTCGTATGTCGCCTGAGCTAAAACTTGATTATAACGATCAATCAAAACTATTTCAGCACAATGGTCGCTCGTGCGGCGGGGCACAAGCGTTATGTCCAGCAGGTCAAAGTTGCTACTGTCATGATGGTGAAGAGCGGCATTCAGCTCGAAGACCCGACTTTCAAACTCGGCCGCGATGATGTCTACCTCGAGGCGCTCGACTGGAAACGTTTTAAAGTCTACAGGAAGTCCTGGTAAGTTCAGGATGCCGTCACTTTCACCGACGGCTTGAGTAATTTGCTTCGCCCAGGTGAAGAAATCGGCGAGGACAACGCGGCGCGTTGACCATACCGAACCCGACCCACTAAACCCAACAGTCGTGATCCCGTCAACCTTGGCGAGAACATGATTAGGTGAGGAAATACGGCTGTCAGTGGACTGGACGGCCCGATTAATTTTGGCACCGTACAAAGTCTTATATGTAGCGACATTATCCCCAGCCGCACCCGTTTTGCCAAGACCAAGTTGCTGGTAGGCGATCTTTTCGCCCTTACTCAAAACGCTCGAGAGTTTGCCCTTCGACACAGCAGCATGATCCCCAGTGACCAACACTGAGCGTATGGATTCTGCCAGAGTATCGTCGGTACCATGCTCTAGCAAGAGGTTATTGTCGCTATCGTAATAATAGACGAACAAGCCGTATTCAGAATGGTAGAGTTCTCCTCCTGGCGACCAACGCGGTTCTGCTGTCTCTCCAGTAATGATGACTGCAAAGTCACCCTCGTCTGCTACACGATGTGCAAGCACTGCAACTCCCCGCAGCTCAAGAGGTACATCAAGGTTGACCCCTTCTTTGACTGTATAGAGGGTTGCAGACAGATAAGGACGGACGCCATAGAGGGAGATGGTTTCAGCAGTCCTCTCTAATTTGCGTAAACGACCAAGAAAGTGGCGATACGCACGCTCATCTTCAACAGCTGCGTCGGCAAGATTCGGAATTAGCTTAGCCCAGTCAGGGTCATCGAAGAACAACTCCTTGGTTAAGTCGTTGACCTCCTTTGGAATGGCTACAAACTTTGGTGCGCCATAGCGTTCAGGCGCGTTGCGTGAGATACGTCCGGCAAATTGTAAGGTACTAGCTAGAGACTTATGGGGGCTATGGACGACCGCGACTTTCAGCTCGGGTAAATCGAAGCCCTCACCCAGCATGCCCACGGCAGCAATACCATCTAGTGCGCCTGACCTGACTGCTTCGACAACCCCTTCCACAGTCTTGAAGGATTTCTTTGAATGGATCGTGTCGAGCGAGAGCCCTTGAGATTCGTATATGCCCTTCAAGCGTTCTGCTTCACTAATCGTATCAGTACGGATGATGACGCGAGCCGTACGTCCAGCTTCACGCTCGTCCTTAATAATGCGCATGGCTACCGCACTCAAGGTCCTATCGGGATCCTCGGTATCGTCTGCGATGACTGGAATAAACTCGATAGGTTGGTAGACGCCGTCTTCAAGTGCTTGATGTAGCGGATAGGTGTAGGCTAGTACTGCTGCGATTTCTTTTCGGTCACGACGGTACGGCGTGGCTGTGAAAAAGATCTTGCGTGCGTTCGGGAAAGCGTCTAGAACGTGCTTCCAAGTTTTTGCAGGGCTATGGTGGGCTTCATCAACGAGAATGACGTCAAAAAGATCATCCGGGGGAGATGTAACAGTTTCTAGATGGGCGCTGACGCTGTTAGGTATAGCCACAGCTACGTCGAAGTCACGAAGTTCATTCCATTTGTCTTCAGAGGAGCGGTATCCTTCAATCTCTCCGACTCTCGGAGCGACCATGTTCATCCGGATGAGCCTCGACGCGCGGAGCGTCTTCAGACTTCTAAACTCCTGAGTGACTTGCCGCCTAACAATCTTTGAAGGTGTAAGAACTAAAACCCGCTGTACAGGTCCCGCCAATGTTGTCGGGAGGAGAAACGGTGTAAGGGTCATCACCGCTGTTTTGCCGGTACCAGTAGGCAGCACGACCAAACAAGGTTCTCGCTCATTGCTCCGAACTGAAAAATGTGCACCGATAGCAAAGCAGGCACCGAGCTGTGCCTTGCGTATCCCTTGCGCGTCAGGTTGAAGAGGTAGCCTCAAACTTTTTGCATGAATGCTAAAATAGCTCACCTTGCTTTAGCTTATCGCAATATATGCGAATCATAAAATTCTGCGAGCCGATAAGAAGATGTGTATAACTTAACTTGATCCCGCTTGGATCGTTACGCTTTAAGATAGCCTTTAACGAAGGTTGGTTGTGAATTGTTGGGACGCCTATTGAGTTGAGTCGACCTCGAGCCCGATGCCGGTCTGGAGCATAACCAAAGCTGCCTTACCCCAGCACAACGTTATAACTTTCGTCTTCTAGTCGAAATCTAAGAGGGAACCATAGAACGACAGCTAGATGGTTAATTATCAACCATCTAGTGGTTGATTATCAACCACTAGATGGTAATATCTCTATATGTACTCACGTCATCTTCAACCCTTACTGGAAGAGGCGTTGACAGACAGCCCCGTCGTCCTCATCCACGGCGCACGTCAAACCGGTAAAAGCACCTTGGCCCAAGCGCTACTCGCTGAGCGTGGCGGTCAGTATTTCACTTTCGATGATGCAAGCGTCCTCGCGGCCACGGCGAACGACCCCGCCGGTTTCCTCACTGGCTTGCCGGATGCCGTCGTCCTCGACGAGGTGCAGCGCGTACCGGAGTTGTTCCTTGCTCTCAAGGCAGCGGTCGATAGAGATCGTCGGCCCGGCAGATTTCTGCTGACAGGCTCTGCCAACGTGCTTCTCCTACCTCGCCTTGCCGACTCTCTAGCGGGCCGGATGGAGGTTCTGGAGCTCTGGCCGCTGTCGCAAGGGGAGATCGAAGGGGGGCAGCAAAACTTCGTTGACGCCGTTTTTGACGACTTCTCGCCCAACGTACAGGTGGGGGCACCTCAACCCGACCTCACCGAGCGCCTGCTTCTGGGCGGCTACCCGGAGGTACTAAGCCGTACCCGCGAGCGGCGACGGCATGCCTGGTTCGAGGGATACCTCACCACTATCTTGCAGCGAGACATCCGTGAGCTTGCCAACATCGAGGGGTTGGCAGAGCTGCCCCGCTTACTCGCGCTCTTGGCAACGCGCGTCAGCACGATTTTGAACTACGCCGAACTCTCACGCAGTTCGGGACTGCCACAGAGTACGCTCAAGCGCTACTTGAGCCTGCTCGAGGCGAGTTTCTTAGTCCGCTACCTGCCTGCCTGGTCGGGAAACCTCAGCAAACGACTTATCAAATCGCCTAAGGTTCTCCTCAACGACACCGGACTCGCCGCGCACCTGCTCGGCTTGGACCGAACCCGACTCACCCAGAACCGTGTTCTCTTCGGTCAACTTCTCGAGCTGTTCGTGGCGCTCGAACTCTCTAAGCAAGCAGGCTGGAGCGAAGTCAGACCTAGGTTATTCCACTACCGCGACGTCGCTAACCACGAGGTTGACATTGTGTTGGAACGCCCGTCAGGGCAGCTTGTCGGGGTCGAGGTAAAAGCTGCTAGTTCTGTTGAAGCTAAGGACTTCCGGGGTTTGCGCGCTCTAGCGGAGGCGACGGGAGAGCAGTTTCAGCGCGGCGTCGTCCTCTATAGCGGTGATCAGATCGTGCCGTTCGCAGCCAATCTATTTGCTGTTCCCATCTTAAGGCTATGGCGCTAATTAGTCCAAGAGCCGCAGCACCAACGGCGAAATTCGATGGGGTCTTGATCAAAAGGACGGATCACCTTAGGCTCGACTTTGTAGTTGGCAAAGTCGCTCAGCGGGCTTATTAAGTCGAGCGGCTGGAACGCCTCCTACTCCGGTGCCACCTCCTCGGTCGGCTATTCTCGATAGGAAAGGGGCTGTTGTAAGGTGGGCAGAAGCGTTCGGGTCTCGTACCCTCCGGTAGAGCAGAGGCTTGAAGTGGAAGTGCCAGCTCGAGGATGAGCCGCGCGTGGTCACGGACGAGGGCATTAAGGGGCACCCTGCTCGCCTCGAAGACCAAGGTTCAGGTCGCTGCAACTATGTCCCGGACGGCCCGATTTTCCTGAGTAACCAGTACTACCACGTAACACGCCCCTAGGACGCGTTCCCAAACGTAATCGTTGTTGCTGAGGTTCTCGATCAGCTCCGGCTATAGCTTTACCGACTTTGCCCAGGTCGTTAGAAGGTGTGCCAACCCGTCCCGCTCTGAAGCACTCAGCCCTTCAAGCAGCGCTGCCTCCGTTTCCAAGTGGCTTACCACGGCCTCGTCGATCAGCTCTCTCCCCTTATCGGTAAGCTTGATCAGTGTGCCCCGCCGGTCGCCAGGGTCAGGAAGGCGCTCGATAAACCCTTGCTTCTCTAATAGATCGATCCGGTGCGTGGTTGCGCCTGAGGAAAGCATCATTTCCGCTTGGAGCTTTGTTGGTGTCAGCGTATAAGGGTCACCAGAGCGCCGAAGCGCCGCGAGTAAATCGAAGGTGCCACCCTGCAAGCTGTGGCGTTTGAAGTTCTGCTCGAGCCCCTGTTCAACAAAACGACTAAGCCGTGACAGACGTCCAATAATTGCCATGGGTGATGCGTCGAGGTCGGGACGTTCGCGGGTCCACTGCTCAATCACGGTGGTGACATGATCTATTGACATAAGGAACTATACCTCAATATCGAGATTCTTGACATTTAGCTTTATATTTAGTATCTTTATATAGAGGTAAACATGAAAGATATTCTACTAGCTGTGGTAGCACCACTTGTTTGGGGAAGCACCTATCTGGTTACGACCGAGTTCCTGCCCCCAGATCGCCCGCTACTCGTTGGGGCACTTCGGGCACTACCGATTGGTTTATGGATTGTTGCCGGCTATGGCAAACTGCCGAGCGGCTGGTGGTGGTGGCGTGTAATCGTCCTTGGCACCTTGAATATCGGCCTGTTCTTCGCGCTGCTCTTTCTCGCGGCTTACCGGCTACCCGGCAGTGTCGCAGCGACGCTCGGCGCAATACAACCACTGCTCGTGGCGTGGCTGGCCTGGATACTACTTTTGGAAAAGCCGACGACGTTGACGCTAACCGCCGGTATATTCGGGGTTGCGGGCGTCGGCTTACTGGTACTTGGCCCTAACACGCAACTCGATCCTTTAGGCGTCACCGCAGCCTTGGGTGGGGCGGTTAGCATGGCGGTCGGGATTGTCTTGGCCAAGAGGTGGGTAAGGCCGGTACCCCTGCTGCTCTTTACCGGCTGGCAGCTTGTGGTGGGGGGCGTTGTCTTGGCTCTGCTCTCGCTGTTCATTGAGGGGCTACCTCCTAGACTTAGCCTGACTAACCTGATGGGGTTCGCTTACCTAGGGTTGATCGGAACAGGATTGGCTTATACGCTTTGGTTCCGCGGTATCGAGACGTTGGGCGTATCTGTGTCGTTTCTAGGGTTACTCAGTCCCATCGTTGCAACGGTACTCGGTTACGTGATCCTCGACCAAAGCCTCACGGTTGTGCAACTTCTAGGGGCAGTTGTGGTACTTGGAAGCGTTTGTGTCGGACAAGTAACCACTCGAGCTTTAGTGAAAGGAGGCTCGGGTATGTCAACTCAATCGCCGCCTCAGTAAACACGTTAAATGGTAGCAGCAGACGATACTCATGAACGTTAGCAGTTCCTAAGTTATCCGCATACTAGACATCTACGGAAACCGAGTCGCCAAGTTAGCGAGTGATTAGTGACGTGTTCAAAACACGACAGGAGATCGTTATGCCAAGAAAAACGGATTTAGAACAATACGAGGGTAGCGCGAACATGCTCCGGGTTGATCTGCAGAAGGACAGGAGTGTTGTAGATGGACTTTTACACCAGCAGAAGCGGCTTAGTACTGCTCCTAATTCATTTTCACAAGAAAAATGCATCACTGACTTGTTTCTAGAGCAGGTTGACGCACACCCCGACCATCCCGCTGTTGTCAATTCGCTAGCTAGCTGGAGCTACCGAGACCTTGCACAGCGAAGCCTCAAGTTAGCGGCAAGACTTGGTACGCTGGAGGTTTTTTCTGACGACCGTATCGGTCTCTTCTGCGACCCCTCACCGGAGCTTCTAGCTGGAGTCTGGGGCATCTTGCTTTCGGGCGGCGCATACTTGCCCTTGTCACCAGACTATCCTGACGAGCGGCTACAGTACATGATCGAGGACAGTGAGGCAAAAGTTATCGTTTGCCATAAGCATCTCGGTTCCCGCTTAGTAGGGTTAGGCATAAAAGATATCACGGTTGTGATACTCGAGGAGGCGCTCACATCGCCTCCAATTCTCAAAAACCCTGTTTGGGCTACCCACACCATAAAACCGCACAACCTCGCTTACGTCATCTACACTTCAGGTACCACTGGTAAGCCCAAAGGCGTTCTAATTGAACATCGGAACGTCGTAAATCAGCTATGGTGGCTTAAAAAGACGTTTGGACTCGGTGGTGAGACGACCGTGCTACAAAAAACGCCCATGAGCTTCGACGCGGCGCAGTGGGAGATTCTTGCTGCGAGTTATGGCAGCACTGTTGTTGCAGGTAGTCCAGGAATTCATAAAAACCCAGAAGCGTTGATCGCTGCAATCAAAACCCACAAGGTCACAACCCTTCAGTGCGTGCCCACTCTGCTCCAGGCGCTAATAGACCAGGAGGATTTCAGCCTATGTACCTCGCTCACGCACGTTTTCTGTGGAGGTGAAGCGCTCTCGACGCAGCTCGCGCGCGAGCTGCGTCGACAACTCCCTGCGTGCAAGCTGACCAACCTTTATGGTCCAACGGAATGCACCATCAACAGTTCGTCGTTTACCATTACAGAATCAATCTTGAAAGGTAGTGAGAAGACCGTTCCAATTGGGACACCCGTCGACAATACTTGGTTTTATATTCTCGACGAAACTTTACAACCGTCTCCAATAGGTATGGTAGGCGAACTTTATATCGGTGGCCAAGGACTTGCCCGAGGCTATCTGAACCAACCTGAGTTGACTACGAAGAAGTTTATCGCTTATCCGGATCGGCGGGCGGGCAGCGCAGAGAAGTTGTATAAAACTGGTGACCTCGTCTACCGGAAGCCCGATGGGACGATACAGTACGTCGGACGAACTGACAATCAGGTTAAGCTCCGTGGCCACCGAATCGAGTTGGACGAGATCAAATCCGCTGTTGAAACCCATGACTGGGTCAAGCACTGCGCCGTTATCGTTAAACCGGATCCGAACACCGGTCATCAGAACCTTTTGGCGTTTATCGAACTCAATCCTAAAGAGGCAGCTTTGATGGATCAGGGAGCTGCAGCAACCCATCATATGTCCAAAGAAAATAAAGCCCAGGTGTTAGCCCAGCTTTCGAACAGCGGCCATCGCGACAGCGTAGACCTACAACACCGAACGTCTGTAGACCTCTCGGGCAAAGAACCGACTGCGACGCAAAGTCAGACAGCATTCGCACGCAAAACCTACCGGTTTTTCGACGGTGGTCGCGTTACAAAGTATGAGCTGCTTACACTTCTCGGGAAGTCATATGCCAAACCGCATTTGCTGAGGACAGACGAGACGACTCTTGAGGAGTTTGGTGAACTTTTACGTTACTTCGGTTCTTTTAACAGCAGCGAGCGCTTGTTGCCCAAGTATGCCTACGCCTCACCAGGAGCTCTAAACGCCACTCAAATGTACATCGAACTTAATAGCGCGTTTGGGCTCGACGCGGGTTACTACTATTTCGACCCGCAGGCGCACCGGTTAACCCTCATCTCGAGAAAAAGCGCCGTAGGAACAGGGATCAGCTTGCACTTCGTTGGCAACCGGGCGGCAATCGAGAAGATCTACAAGCTCAACGTACGTGAGGTGCTCGAGATAGAAGTCGGTCACATCATTGGTCTGTTCGAACAGGTCTTACCAAACTACGGGCTGCGTATCGGAACCCACGCCTTCTCCCCAACGGTTATGGAACAGCTGGACGTTTCAGTCAAGGATTATTACTTAGGCTCTTTCAGTCTCACTCGTGACGAATTATCTTGGGCAGACGCCGAAGTTGACGTTTACATACAAGCTCATAAAGAGTACGTCGAGGGGCTCGCAGAAGGACTCTACCATTATATAGACGGCAGCCTCGAGCCAGTCTCAAGCGAGATCATCCAGAGAAAGCATGTTATCGCCATCAACCAAGCAACGTATGATCGCGCGGCTTTTGGGATAACGGTGATTGGCAAAGCTCGAGAACCAGGGCGCGCCTTTATAGATCTCGGTCGGACACTCCATCACCTGCAGATGAACGATCTGCACTTCGGCCTCATGTCTTCCGGGTACAGCTCTAAGTCGGGCTACGATCTACCCTCGGCCAAGCGTATCCGTGAGATTCTCGGAGCAGATACAGGACCCTCGTATTTTTTCGTGGGCGGCAAGATTAGCGGGGCCCAGCGTGTTAGTAGAGGGATGAAGGAAGACGCCGTACACATGAAGGGTCCGGCTGAAATTGTCAAAGAAGACCTGGCTAGCTTTTTGCCTGACTACATGTTGCCGAACAGGATGTTGATGGTTGAGACAATGCCTCTGACCGTCAACGGAAAGATCGATACCAAGAGGCTCGGTGAGATCGAAGGCAATTTGGCGAGACCTGAGTTTAAGCCGCCAAGTTCACGCTTGGAAGAGTCTTTGCTCAAACTCTGGCAAAGCGAACTCAAACAAACAGATTTCTCAGTCAGCGACAACTTCTTTGAGTTGGGCGGGAATTCTCTTCTCGCCGTTAGCCTCATCAACAGAGCGAACCGCGAGTTGGGGTTCTCCCTCCCACTACAGGCGCTTTTCGAGGTACCAACAGTAGAAAAAATGGCGAGGAGGCTTGAACGCTCTCAGCCGATTGACAATTCTCGACTTATTGGGCTACAGAGCAAAGGGACACGTAATCCCATTTACTGTTGGCCGGGCCTCGGGGGCTACTGTATGAACTTGCGGTCGCTGGCGCTGAAACTCGGTGGCGAGCAGCCCTTCTTCGGCGTCCAATCGTCAGGCATCAATCTTAATGAAAAGATTTACCGTTCTACCGAGGAGATGGCAGCACAGGACGTACAGCTGATTTTAAAAGCGCAGCCACAAGGACCCTACACGCTCTGGGGTTATTCGTTTGGTGCGCGCGTAGCGTTCGAGGCCGCCTGTCAGTTAGAGCAAGCCGGTGCTGATGTTCAGCGTTTGATCCTTATCGCCCCTGGCTCACCTGTTCTGCACTCAATTGGTAGAAAAGAAACGGATAGGACAGCGCGCTTTGATGATGATGTCTATCTGACCCTATTGTATTCGGTCTTTACCGGACGTATTTCCGGTCTTGACCTAAGTAGTTGTCTAAAGACTGTCAGTAACAAGGCAGAGTTCGCGCATTTTATCGTCGACCGTAACCCGGCATTAGACACATCCTTGGTACGGCGTATTGCTGACGTCGTCGCCGAAACCTATGAGTTCACGTATTCTCCTGGTGAACTCGAGCAAAAAAAGCTCAGCTCACCGATTACGATTTTGAAGGCGACGAATGACAGCCCCCACTTCCTTGCGAATTGGAACGGCTTTACAAACCAGGCTCCACACGAAACCCTCTTAGACGTCGACCATTACGGGATGCTTAGAGACCCCGGTGTTAACCGGCTTGTAGCAGCTATCTCCGGGAGGACAACCGAGAAGCGAGGGCGTGTTGGTCAGAATACGATAAGCAAGTCTTCTCGGTCGCGAAAACAGGTGTTCTCTACTCAATTGTTAAAGGAGTTGTGATGCCTCACGTAAACATCAAACACTTTCCAAAGGTTCTAACCAACCAAGAAAAAACAGACCTGGTTGCAGCTGTTAGTTCAGCTATAAAGATATCGTTCGGCTGCGAAGAGAACGTTATATCTATCGCGCTAGAACCCATCGAGGAGGAAGACTGGCACGTTAAGGTATACGAAACTGAAATTAAATGCCGTGCAGACATGCTCTGCAAGGTTCCAAGCTATTAGATCAAAGCCCACACCGCTAACACCTCAGATGCACAAGAAGATAACGGGATAAGACAGTTATCACTCAACCACAACGACAAGATAGTTCGTACGACCGAAGACAAGCAGGTAGCAGAAGTTACCTGGCTAAGTCAGCCGTAGACCAGCCGCTACGCTGAAATCGATGGGAGTGTCTATACCTATGAAGAGTCCGTTCACAAATCCGCTACTGAGGTTGAATGAAGAGATCGCCGACGCGCTCCATGAAGGTCGCCCAGTAGTGGCCTTAGAGTCGAACGTGATATGTCACGGCCTCTCTTATCCCGACAGTATGACGACGGTCGAACAGTTACAGACTGCTGTTAGGGCAGCAGGGTCTATCCCAGCAGTTATTGGTATTGACGGTGGACGCTTCCTAATTGGGATGACAGATCAGGAGATTGAGAGTTTCGCAAGAGCGGCGCACATCCCGAAGGTCACGAGCCGCGATCTACCGTTCATCCTCGCGTCAGATGGCAAAGGGGCTACAACTGTGGCTTCGTCGTTAGTCGCCGCAGACCTCGCCACCATTCCCTTTTTTGCTTCGGCAGGTATAGGCGGCGTCCACAGAGGTGCTGAGAAGACGATGGACATATCTGCCGATCTAATCCAGTTCACGCGCTCCAGAGTTGCAGTCGTCAGTGCTGGTGCGAAAAAAATTCTGGACTTGGGATTGACGATGGAATTTCTAGAAACGTACGGTGTACCGATCATGTCCTACTGCTCGGACGACTTTCCGGCATTTTACTGTAGATCAAGTGGATTTAAGAGTCCGCACCGATTGGACAGCGAGGTGGCGATCGCGCGAGCTGTTACTCGCCACTGGCAGCTCGGTAACCAGGGGGCTATCCTGATCACCTGCCCAATCGACGAGGCGGACGCAATTGAGCCGCAAGAGGTCGACAACGTACTAAATAGCGCATTACGCTCCGCCGAACAGCGGGGCATCAGAGGCGGCGCGCTCACCCCTTTTTTAATGCGTGAACTCGACCACGCGACTGCAGGCAGAACCGCAGCTGCAAACATGTCTGTACTAGTTAGCACTGCGGCTTTTGCTGGGCGGCTGGCATCGGTTCATGCAAACCTTTTGGTCGCATAAAATGAGCATTTCCCAAGAAGATAATAAAACTACAATCCGAGCCGTTTTTTTCGACCTAGACGGCACTCTAGTCGATACACCGAAGGGTATCGTCGTCGCGTTCAAAGCGGCCTTGAACGATCTAGGAAAACTGCACGTTGATGAGGCTGAAATTCGTGCGACGATCGGTCTGCCGCTTCCAGAAGCTTTCAAAAAGCTGCTTGGTAAAGACCTTAATGAGTCACTAGTGGAAGAGGGTATCGACCTTTATCAGTCCCACTTCCGGAATCTAGTGCTACCTCGGGCCGCTCAGTTGGTTTTCCCTGATGTGCACGACGGCTTGCAAGAGCTGTCGGACCGAGGTATGCATCTAGCTGTCGTTACAAACAAATTCCATGCCACAGCCGAGCAGCTTCTAATTTCTGCCGGACTTCAAAGTGTTTTTCAGCTTGTGGTTGGAGCTGACCAAGTGACAAGACCTAAACCTCACCCTGAGATGGGATACCTGGCTCTGAGCAAATTCGATCTCGCACCATCTCAAACGATTATGGTTGGTGATACAGTGCATGACCTGAAAATGGCCAGCAACGCCGGTATGCGCTCTATTGCGGTCACCTACGGAATCCACAGTTTTACGCAGCTGATCTCAGCCAACCCTACTTGGATAGAACGCCGATTTAAGGACGTTGTCCGACGCATCTCGTCGTCCGACAAACCGACTTTAACTGTGTAGTATTCGGGTCTCTGCCTAATGTTCACCATACGACAATTGGTTGAGGTACTTCGGGTTTTGGGCAAAGCTAGTAGCCGCACCAACAACAGACGAACCGAACGCTCTATTCCATCCGTCCAAGCTAAACCTATCCAGTTTGAAGAAGGGATTTCAACATGCACACCGTGACCGCAAGGCCCAATATAGAGTCTGTAGATAAAAACTTGATACTGCTGCCGCAAACAAGTCAGCTACGCGCGCTGCATACTCTCATGCGCTCGCAAACGACCCCACGGTCAGACGTCGTCTTCTACTCGCAGCGGGTCATCCGCTTGCTGCTAGAAACCGGACTCAACCTCCTGCCTTTTGACTCTATAGAGGTAAAAACGCCCAACGGTTCCGTTTATCATGGTCTTCGCTTTTGCTCCAATCTATGTGGTGTGTCGATTCTCCGGGCTGGAGAAAGTATCGAGTCGGGGCTTCGTGAGATCTGTCGGTCTATTAAGATCGGCAAAATATTGATGCAGCGTGACAAAGTGACTAAGCGTCCACACTTGTACTACGCACATCTCCCTTATGATATTGCCGAGCGACATGTGTTGTTGCTCGACCCCATGCTAGCTACAGGCGGTACCGCAGTGAGTGCCATACAACTGCTTATAGACAAGGGTGTACCCGAAGACAAAATCATCTTTATCTGTCTTATTACTGTTCCAGAAGGGATAAGCGCTATACGCAGTCACTTCCCGAGACTAAAGATTGTAACGTCAGCTATTGATAAGAATTTGAATAAGGACGCTTACATGGTGCCGGGTATAGGGGACTTTGGTGACCGCTATTTCGGTACCGATCGGACAAACGTTTTAGATGTGGGAGACGCGGCAGCTTAGACGAAGAGCACGAGTTCGTTCGGGCTAATATCGGAAGAAATTAGCCTGCTCGAGGCAAATCGCTAGAACGTCCCTCTTGATGTCTTATGACCTCACACCAAATCACGTTCATATCTGGTCAATTGACCATAGTGAGCTATTGGTTTTATTGGGTAAGGTGGTAGAACAAAAAAACAATAAGGATCGAGCATCTTGTAATGATATTGCCAGCCGATATCGGCTCGCGTCAAAGCGCTTCACACGTCAAGTCCTCTCACTTTACGTTCCCCAGAGTCCACATACGCTCGCTATTGCCCGCACCTGTTACGGTAAACCTTACTTGACTGAGTTCCCAGACCTTAAGTTCAGTCTCACACACACCCATCAAGGCTCGGCTTTAGCCATTACGCAGAAAGTAGAGGTTGGGCTAGACAGCGAGCCTATTCCCACAAATGTCGTACCTCTCGAGGTAGCCCAAGCAGTGTTCACAGACAATGAGTATGAGCTGATGAAACGTGTAAGTTCCACTACCCTTCAAGAATTTCTGTTCTTGCGATCTTGGACTGCAAAGGAGGCGTGTCTTAAGGCCCTCGGCACGGGAATAACTGATGACATCTCGAGTTTAGATGTGAGCCCATGCCTCTACACAAATGGTTTCTGCAGCGTTCAGGCCCACAACGCCCCGAGTTACACGCTGACCTCAGTAAATTTATTTGAAGCTTCCGTATCGAACCTAGCTCTGTACTCGCGTAGGGCTAGGTTCGAGGTTCTACACTATCGGTTTAGTACCAGATCTATGCGAACCTGATATCAACTTGCCTGCGTAGCTTCTGAGATTTTAAAAGGAATCGGTAGACATCAAGCCCCTTTGATCAATCTTTACATCGGTATTCCACTGCACGCTGAACTCAATATGACGTTGACGTTATGTAGAAGTTAGCGTCTAGCGCTAGCAGCGGCGCGCATAGTGTCCAATCAGCAGCTCGTCGCTTAGGCCGGGATAGTGCGGCAGAACGATTTTTGGCGCAGACTCGAGCGGTCTGAAGTGATCCCAAAACCGACCGTCGGCGGTGCAACCCCCACTATTTTCTCCAATGTAGACGATAGGGCGAGCTGTACCCCAGTTAAGGCAAGCCTGATGGAGCAGCTCGCTGTCGTCCATATGAGGCCAAGAAACGATAAGCACTTCGGCCTCTGGGTCTTGAGCCGCTAGGGGTGCGTCTTTTTGCTGAACAGGATAAACGAGCGGTAGTTCACCGTGCCAACCAAAGTTGTCGGTCGCAGCTACCGCTACCCTATGCTCACTCAGCACTTTCGCCAGCCAACCGCGCCCCGCCATGATTTCGAGCACGCGCCGAGTGCCGAGCCAACGGGTAAGCTCAGCCGTCCAGGATTTATCAACAATGGCCCACATCCCGAACGCTTCAGAGACGCAGCTTCGTAAAATCAGAAGCTCGACGCAGTTCTCTGAGAAACTTCACGTTACTGAGTAAGAAATTTGTAAGTGGCTCCAAAGTAATTTAGGCGTATGAAACGAGTTACGCTACTATTTTTGCTAGCTTCATGCCTAACCGCCTGTGGTCCAGCCGTAAGCGTCACACCTCTCGGCGCACGTCTAGCCCCATCTTCGGGAGCCATTCAAGTATTTACAAGCGCTCAGGCTGTTGGAGAGCCCTACCGAGAAGTTGCGCTTATTTCCATTGAGCGGGCCAGCATTTTGATGTCTGACAGTGATTTGCTAGACTTGATGATGGAGCGAGCGCGAGAAGTTGGCGCTCAAGGAGTCATCCTTTTGGGTCAGGAAACACGCTCTGCTGGAGGCGCTTTCATTCCTAACGGTTTTGGCGGCGCAAGCTTTATTCCAAGCAGTGAGAAGGTGATGCGCGGTTCAGGAATTGTGTTCCTAAATCTCCAGACAGCCGCCAACGCCCTGGTTGACGAGCCACACCGCGGACAGGTTGAGGCTGTACCTCAATATGACGAGCACGGCAATCGTCACCTCGAGCCCTGGGACGGTAGCGAAGCCGCCAGTACACCTTAGATTCTAAAATTACGTCACCAGTCAATATTTTTGTCCGGAACCTGCTCAAGAAGGAATTCGTGCGGTAGCACTCGATATACTAGCTGGTAAAGGACAATCTCTAGATCACCATCTGCGCCTTATTGAGATAGCGGCTTACCAGGCGGTATCGACGTGAACAAAACTCCGTCATGCACTTCTTTCTTAATAAGTCCCGTCTGCAAATGGAAACCTAAGTTCGGAACGTATTCAGCCTGAATTTGGAATTCGTGTAAGTGAATCTTATTTGCCGTTGTACCATATTCAAAATGCACTCTGACGCCAATCGGGTTATCTGTATGTCGTCCATGTCCTGCGAAGTAAAGCTTTGGTGCCTCAGAACCTTCAAAACTAACATTGTTAAGCTTGTATGAAGCGCTAGATGCAAGAACCTCACCATTAACAAAAAGTTGAAACACGTCGGTTGTGCTTGGGATGCTGATACTGAACTGAACGTGATTGATGTAGACAGGGTAACGTCCAAGATTGACTAGCCAAACCTCGATTTTGTTGGTGGCTGGAACTTTATCCCCTCCTTCTACAACAGTGGCTTCTTTAAGCGTTAGGACTAAATTAGGCTCATACTCGAGGTTTAGCTGCTCCTGAGCTATGGCAAGTTGCTTCTGCGCTTCAGTAACCTGCTCTTGGGCAGCCCTGACCATAGTCGCCGTTGCAATTGTGTACTCCAGAGTTATCGACACTAAAATAAGGGTCAGAAGCAGACTTACTAGCCAATCTGCTGCGCGTAGAGTGGGCAGGTTACTCCTGCCGGTCACAAGGTCTACAAGCAGAAGTAAAAGCATTAGAAAGATAACGCTGAGTAAACCAAAGGCTGAGATGCGCAAGGGCGTTGATTGCTGAATTGAGTTCAATACCAGCTCGAACCGTTTTTTGAGAGCTTGCTTGGAAACTTTCACACCCGTTGATATGCTTTTAAAGCACCACGACGTAATCCACCCGGATGACATCTTACATCTGTCATAGAACGCGCGTTTTCATCGAAAGAGGTTAAAAGATCGACAATAGGCATTTGGAAAAGCATTTCAAACCAGTCTGGCGGATTTTTCAGGAAGTTTAGAAGAGTAATCTGGGCGTAGGATCGGTAAAGATATATACCTGGCATTGGGTAGCCACGGCTTCCCTTTGCTTCGACGTGAGCGAGTGAAAGTATGAACTCTCCGATAAAGAATGCTGGAGCAAATTCTTCGGTCACATAAAAGTCTGACAGGCGCTCTTTGAGCAAGTCGAAAAGTCGAAGCCCGACAGCATCACAGTAGTTGTTTCCAAACGCAGCGTTGAAGACTTCGTTTGCCATTCTTAAAGATCCCAATACGGGTGCCAGAGGGGCCGGAGGGAGACCTCTATATGGATCACGAAACGGAACTTGTAAGGCCTCGCGAAGAATGCTAGGTCGCTCGTTAGTCGTGCATATTATAGCTAAGGCGTACAACAAGATCGTCAAAGGATAGAAGCGAACGACTTCCCCGGCAGTGTTGAAGTTCGTCCCGGGAGGTGCAGAGACTTCCTTAGCTAAGACCCATATCGCACGCCTTATGGCGTCGATAAAGCTATGTTTATCATCATTCTGAGCAATCACTGCAAGAGAATCGAGGAGCTTTTCACTTCTCGATTCAAGCAGTACAATCGCACTTCGGCAGATGTTGGGATCTTGAGGTGTTAGATTCCAGGGTACTCCTATGGTTTCAGTCTCTAGCCAAACACGTAGCTCCAAAGCTTCAGCAACCAACTCTTCTGCAAGGCGATCATCTGTACCCCGTAGTCGGCGGCGCAATCTAGAAGCTAGTTCGATGCCAACAGCTTCACCTAATTCATAGGCATCATCTTGGTTACCTGTTGCAGTTCTAGCCACTTGGCTTAAAGCGTTCATAAGGGTAGATTCCTGACGCTGTTCGATAATTGCGAGCCTCGCCGTGAGCGCCGCAAATTGATCCTTTAAAGGTTCTACAGCTTGAGCAAGACTCTTGCGTTTGATACGATCATAATCATGAGGCGCTGCTTTATCTTTGCTCGAGCCGTTACGAACATACCAGTCACCTCTAGCAGGATTACCAGACAACTCTTTGATAAATATGTGCGGCTGCTCACGACTAGGTGCAAGCACGACAGCGCCCCAAGGTTCGCCAGTCTCAGTAGTGTAGCAAACCACCGAAAGCCGCGTAGCTGGACTGATATAGCTTCTAAGGGCACTTTCAAGCTCATTTTGAAGTTTGTCGCTGTTCACCAGAGTACTGTGCGCACCGATGATTCTGCCCAACTCGGCACCGAAGATAACGTAGCCGACATCTTGGAAGTTTGCGGGATCATCCGTGTTCAAGATTGACGAGACGTCTTTCGCAAACTCTACTTTTTCGACCGCGCTCTTATAGTTCAGGTCACGTTTGTAATCAATTTTAGGTCCTTCGACTGAGTCGAAAATAATCCGCTTGAGCTGTTCCTTTAGGGCGTCACGACTCATCGGCAAGTAAGAATCCACGCAATCATTCTAAAACCTACTGCCTCAAAATCTCAAATAAGGTTTACATCGTCCCTCACGCCAATTTTTAGGGCAGTGTTTAATGCACTAAACTCGAGCTTGTAATGCAGTCTAAAAAGGATAACTAGAGAGGCCAAAAAAACGGGAGTATGGTGAGGGTACCAGCCTTAAGCGTAAAGACGGCTCTTTTGAGGGCTTAGACATCATCATCTGAGGTGTACGGCGAACTAAAACCAAACCGCACCTGCGCCCCCTCGAGCAGTTCCTGAACAACGACCGTTCGGTCGAAAACAGGCTTAAGCCGCTTTCCCTGCAGCTCGAGCCGAGCGAACACCGTAGGTCTCCCCCGTCCACCCGCGTTATCCTCAACAACAAGGGTAATGGGATTTTTCAGATTATCCACCGCGAGCTCGAGCAGCCCCGCCAGCAAGCTTCTGCTGAAGTTGGTTTCTAAGCCGCTCTGAATGACATATTCCCGGTCGGCATGAACTTGCACCATGAGTTTGGGTACGACTTCCCCGGTCGCCTCGTCGCGCCTCTCATACCGCCAGACATTGACGAGATAGCCGGTCAGGTCACGCTCGGCGATCGGTACGTTCTCCTGGACTGCTTTATCGCGGCTGTACCAGAGACTTTCCGGCGAATGCTTGACGAAGACATAAACGGGTTGCGCCTTTTTACCGAACCCCAACGGTTGGGAACCGTTAAGCGCCTTACGGATCGCTTTTAACTCCTGGATCATCCTTTCGCCAACGTCGCTCACTCCTTCGCCTCCCTCGACGTACAATGGCAACGTTTCGTTCGTACTTTCATCTTCTGCTTTTTCTCTCGTCGTCGTCGCCGAGTAGGTGAACGTCAAGCCCTACCGCTTGGGCGAGGCGCGCCTGCTGGCGGTCGCCCGTCACGAAGCCGCGGGTACCGTAACGCAAACAGCTGGCAATGTGCAGCGTGTCTAACGTTCGTAGCGGCAAGATCGTCTGCATTCTAAAAAGCCTCACGGCTTCGGCTAAAACTTCAAGGGTGAGCTCGAGTCGCCGTGGGGTGCGCTCCAAGTCACTCTGAACACGCCCGAAAATAGCTTCGATTTGGAAAGCGTTTAGTATGCCTTCTCGCCCATAACGGGCAATCCCCGAGCGCACCTCAATGAGGGTCAAGACCGACGTCACGAGTTGTCCAGCGTCACGCGTTAGCGCGTTGTGAGCCGCTTCGGTAGCAGGTTCGTCCAGATAAAGCGGCAGTACGGCGCTGGTGTCATAGTACCTAATACCGCTCGTCCTGCCGGGCAGCGACGACCCCACTTTGCTCAACGCTTACCCCCAGCGACGCCCGGAACGCGCGCAGGTCTTTGGGGTCGAGGACGTCGGGCGTCTCCCCTACCACGGCGAGCTGGAGGCTGGGTCGGCCCCGGCGGGTAATGGTAATAGTGGCACCGTGTTCGGCGGCGTCTAAGTAGGTCGCGAGGTTATCGCGCAACGCACTGGCAGTGACTTCGGTTGGTAGTGGCTTGTTCGTGGCTTATTGTACAACATGTACAAGTCGTATGTCGTAGCGGATGTGAGTCGCCTGCAACTCGCGGATCATCCACTCCCTTACCTTGCTCATCAGATGACCTCACTTGAAAGTAACAAGAACACGACAAACAGAGACCAAAACCCGTACTTAAAATCGTACAATTAGTACAACTCTCCACTTGCGACTGAGGTCATTGTTGATCTTGGTTTTTTCCTTACGGTCTTACCAGCAGGTGAACCGAGTAGTAAACCAAAAGGCAAAACACCGAGATCCGGGGTTGGGTGGGTCGGTGTGGAGAGTTGTACAAATAGTAGTATAATTGTTAGTATGGATGAACGATTGATCAAAAAGATCGAGCGGCATTACGCGCATTTTCACCGGGTACTAAGTGAATTGTTGACCGATTTGGCAGCGCAACCTGGAACGACCTGGCTCTCAGGACGTGAGCATCAGCTCGCAAAGACCTATCAGGATAACCGCTACGAAAAAGTACTTTATCCGGTTGACGATTTAAGTCCGTTTGCCGAGCAGTTCGCCGAACTTACCGAGGTGCAAACCGAAGCAGTCGCACTGCTGGGGGTTAAACGGGTTCCTAATGGGCTACTGACTCCGCAGGTACTGTATGACGTTCATTTTGCTCGGCTTATCCGGCAAGATAACTACCGGGTGAAATGGTTGAGCAAGGCCGAAGTGTTAGGGTTGTACCAGGGCAAACTAAATCAGGCGCTCGCTGCTTTTGAGGTGTTTCGGAGTGAATCGTGGGGGTCGGGCGATCAGGGACTTAGAGACGTCGAGGCAGAGGTCAGGGGGCTCGAGAGAGGCTTAGCTCGGCTTGCGGCGTGCGACGACGACCGTTTCCGTGAACACTACTGTTTCGAGCGGGTTATGGTCAGCGTTTACGCCACGGGGCGCGCGACGAAGCGCTATCACGTAAGGGATGTGGGTCTTGTCCTGGTAGGGGCGAACGTGCAGATTTCCTGGGCCGACGGGGTCAGGCAGGGGCGGAGCGATAAGGTCGAGTTGACGCCGCTGCTTACGTTGGGGCCGCTCGAGGTCTATAGTGCCAAGGCTTGGGATGAGGCGGCGGAAGCTGTTCGGTCGTAGGGCGACGTGTTTTGAGCAGCCACCTAGCGAGGCGAAGAGTGAAAAGAAACGATTATGTAGGCTTGTGGCCCCGTTTGGCAGAAAGTGTTTAGGTTCGGTCAATTGCTGTAACAAACGGCAAAAGCACTGTCGAGCCGTCTGGGACGTTGTTACACTAACAAGTAGCACTGTAGCCAGCAGTGTAAACACAACGTCGGTTACACCTCACCAGCTTTTCGGTTACGGTTTGGGGTGTAACCACGTTCAGGACGCGATAAGTCACCGCCGCACGAGCGGCTCGCTGGTCCTAGCAAAACCTGATGGTAGAAAACCAGCTCGCCCCCTTGCTCCTCAGCGGCAACATGCCGGTTCTAGGATCGAAGCAGCTTGTCGGCTCGGCTACTTAGGTCAGCTCGGCGTAGTGGGTGGCAAACAAGGTAGACGCTCCAAGATGGTCGAAAAGGGTAAAGGCAAAGCTCAGAACGTCGAAGCTTTTGCCGTACGCTCGTGGTGAGGGCAACGCGGCCGCCCTACTTGCCCAGATCGAACGGGCTAGGGCGCTTCATTATGGCGCGCGCAGGTCGCAAGTGGTGATCTCGAGCATCTTCCAGGCCAAAGGCCTCGCGTGGCCGCACGTCATCGTCCCGGAAGTCAACTACGGCCACATCCAGGCAGCGGGGGACGACACCGATTTGAGTGAAGAGCGGCGGCTCTTCTATGTGGCTTTGACCCGAACGAAAAGGGTGCTGGAGCTGCACGTCGTCAAGGGGCGTCCTCCCAGAATCTTCATGGGAGGACTGAGCGAACTGAGCAAAGCGGCGCAGGCTACAGGCAAGCGCGCACGACCCCTCCTACAGCCTGGGGCGCAGCCGAGACCCTCGCTGTAATCGATGTCTACCGGTACTTGAGCCGGTACTTTGTCCTTTGGATTAAGGCTGAAGTCGGTGAACAAAAAGAGATTGCCGAGTAGGTTTTAGCAGCGAATCGTGCCTGGGGTCTTAAAAGCACGGCGCCGCTTCCTCATGAGGTCGAAGTGTGCTTGGTACAGGAAAATACCCCTAACCAAGAAAAGGTCGATGAATGCTCCCAAGCTTTAGGCATTGCACCCAAGCTGGCAAAGCAAACTTTCCAATCGGTGAAGCCAGCCCAGAGGCACGTTTATCAAGCAAGTTGTGATGAAACGCTCAAGCCTGGAGCCGCGGTCTGGCACAAGCAACACGGGAGAGGTAAAGTAATCGCACTTGGAACCGAAAGTATCGGAAAGTCGTTGAAGTTGCCTTTGATAAAGGACGAACGGCCAAGTTTGTTGTAGCAATGGCAGGTTTAGAAGTAGCATCTTAGGATTTGGCAACAAGTGTACTGACAGCGTTAACAATATTCTGGGCATCAAGACATTTGGGTCACCTAAGTTCAATAAGATTTGCTTGCTTGTTATCCCACGGCTACTGCGACAGTTGCGCTTCCATGAGGAGACCCCGGGTCGTCAAGCCCTCGTAGTGAAGTTGTAAAGGTGAAGAGGTATCTCGCCAGGCTTCCATACGCACTCGATGAGGTGCAGGCTGGGGTCCGGTTAGTGGGTGCTGCTATCTCAACATCGGCTTGTAAAGCCAAGCGCATTGCCGCAGTCACCCGGCTAGGGCGTAAACCACAGAGGTGGACCCAAGAATCGAGACAAACCCTTTAGATGAAAGCGCTAGGCTTTCAGAAAGGGGAAAAGATGAAAAAGCAGAGGCGAAACCATTCGGCGGCGTTCAAGGCAAAGGTGGCGTTGGAAGCGGTTAAAGAGGAGAAAACGCTCGCCGAGTTGTCCCAGCAATACGGCGTCCACGTCAAACAAATTTCCGTCTGGAAGCAGCAGCTCTTAGCGCAGGTCAGTGAGGTGTTTGAGAACAGCACCGACAAAAAGCGCGACTTCGAGGCGGAGGTTAAAGAACTGCACGCCAAGATCGGTGAGCTGACGATGGAACGAGATTTTTTGTCGGGCAAGCTCGGTCGTTGAGCCGAGCTGAGCGTAAGAGGATGATCGACAAAGAAACGCCGTTACCCATTGTGAAGCAGTGCCGACTGCTGAACGTGAGCCGTGCCTCGGTGTACCGCCATAAGGCAACGGTCTCGGACGCGGAATTAACGATCATGCGAACCATCGACGAGATTCATCTGGCTCGACCCTTCCTGGGCAGCCGCCGGATCGAAGGCGAACTCAAAGACCGCAGCCTTAGCGTCAACCGCAAGCGGGTTCAGCGACTGATGCGGCTCATGGACATCACGGCGGTCTATCCCCAACCAAAAACCTCCAAAGCAGCCCGGGGAAATAAAATCTATCCTTACCTGCTTCGAGGACTCGAGCCCAATAGATCCAATCAAGTATGGGTCGCCGATATCACGTACCTGCCGATGGCTCGGGGTTTCTGTTACCTGGTCGCGATCATGGATTTGTACAGCCGCAATATCCTCAGTTGGCAACTGTCGAACAGCCTCGACCCCCACTTTTGCGTGACGGCCTTGACCGAGGCCCTAGCCAGCTACGGCGTACCTGAGATCTTCAATACCGACCAGGGCGCTCAGTTCACATCTCAAATCTTCACCGGCTTGCTCAAGCAACATGGTGTCCGCATCAGTATGGATGGCAAAGGCAGATGGGTCGATAACGTCTTTATCGAACGCTTCTGGCGAAGTCTCAAATACGAGGAGGTTTATCTCTATGCCTACAACGATCTAAATGAAGCCCGGGCTGGCTTAGAGCGCTACTTCGGCTATTACAATAGCAACCGTCGTCACAGCAGCTTAGGGAAACAAACACCCAATGCGGTGTATGGTGAAGCTACGCCCAACCCGGTACTGCCCCACCTGCCGAACTCGGTTAGGGCTGTGACGCCGAAACCTTGCTCGTGAATGGAGTTAAGAACTAACAGGGTGCTGTCTCAAAGATAGGATCCATCTCTCACTTCTAAAACGACGTGTGGCCGACGGTATCGGTTTTGAGTACCCGTCTAAGCGGCTTTTGCTAACGTCTTGTCAGCGTTGCGTAGACTTCCTGGGTAAGCCAGAGTCGGTGCAGAAGCACCGCTAGCTTACGAGCAACCGCGACGATGGCGCGCTGCTTCGCATACCCACCGCCACCGGCCTCGATTTTTTCTCCGTGCCGCCTGAGGTCGCAGTCTGGCCCGAAGGTCTGGCCCGAAGGGGCCGAGTAGGTAGTGCGCGGATTGAACAAGAAGTCGCCGTAAGCCCTCGTCACCTCGTTTACTGATGCGCAGCTTCACATCCCTATCCCCGGACTGCTTCTGCCCTGGGGTCAAACCTAAAAACGCACCTACATCTCGGCTTTTCTTGAAGCGCGACGGATCTTCAAGTGTCAAGATGAAGGTGAGTGAGGTGATGGCACCCACGACTTGACGTAGTACGTTTGTCTCCGGGTAGGCTTCCTTTCCCAAGACCTTGATGCGCTTCTCCATCACCGAAATCTGCTCGCTCACCTTCTCGATGATGGCCAACACCGGTTCGAGCGCCGCCAGCAGCTCTTCCGGGATAACGGCGCGCGCTTTCCTGGCGAAGGTACGGGTGCTGCACACCGGCAGACGAGCACCAAAAGCTTTAACGCTTCCCCAGATGTGGTTGATAAGCCCGACCCGGCTACTCACCAAGGCGTCGCGGGAACGTATCAGCGCCAGATGTACTTGTGCATCCTGGCTGCGGTGCTGAATGGGTGAAAGTAGCTTTGGGTCGAAGCGGGCTAGCCTTGCCAGCTTTTGTGCGCCTAGCTTGTCGCTCTTGCGGTTGCCACCGTAAACCAGTCGCACTTTGCGGGCTTGGCAACAAGGATTTCATGACCGAAGCTCTTCAAGAGACGGCTGATCCAAGGAGAGTGCGTACCTGTTAAGGTCGCGATGAGCATGGCAGGCTGACTTGCAAAGAACGTCTCCAAGCAGCTTGCCCTAGTCGCGACACGTTTTTCTTTGATGACCTCGCCCGTGTTGGCGTCGAGCACGCAGGCGTAAGAGAGCTTGTCTCCTAGGTCTAAGTCGACGATCTGCTTGTGTTTCATGGTGATACCCCTTTCTAGGCGACTGCCGCCTAGAAAGGGGGTCCCCTCATTCCATCTCAACAACTGCATAGATCGACGTAGGACAGAACATGAAAGTTTTGTTTTGAGTTTGGCAAGGAAAAGGGCGCTAGCGGGCTTAAAATACCCGGCGCAGCACCCTTACCAAAACCTCTAGGCGACGACCCGTACAATCTGCCGGAGTGCGCCCAGATGGTAGACCGTATGCACAACGATGGCCACACTGTCGCCTACCTCTTCATCTCCCCAGGTTTCTATAGTGTTTAATCGTTGGCTCAGCCGCTCATAGCCCTCCCTAAGATCGGCTTTGAGCGCGCTCCACACTTCCGGCGTGACTTCGCCGACCTGCCAGCTGCCTGGCCAATCTGCCTCAACAGTCGCGCCGTTCATGATCTGCTTTAAAACATCAATGTAAGACCTGGTGTGTTTCACCTGTCCTGCGACGCTAGCGCCACCTTCAGTGATGGGCTTCGCTGCCTGTTCAACTGAAAGCTTGTCGAGCGTGTTGAACAGACCGGTGCCGTGATCGAGATAGGCGGTTAACGGTTTTTGTGGGCTCTCGAAGGTTTCGGTCAAGAGCGTACGCAGGTTGTTTGTAAAGTCTTCGGTGCGGATGGTGTTTGGCATAAGCCTCCCAGGACAGCATGGAAACTGCCGAAACAAAGCTTGGTTGTGAAACCTCTGACCAGTGGTACAGCTGGCTTAGCAGAAATTGAGGCTGCAACTGAACGGCTGAGATACCGTTGCCGATTTGAGCTTATTGCCTCCTAGCGCAAATAGTTTGGATTATCGGAGCGCATGTTTAGCCGTGCCAAGCAATATCCTACTTAAATTATCGTTTCGCACCACTTCGTCAGTCAAAGTTCGGCAACGGTATCTCTAGCCAATAGTGTTTCAGCGCTATGACTGTGGGTCTCAAGCTACCGCCTCAGCGCCTATATCTGTTGCAGGGTTGGCTACCAAGTGCGTCCCGGTGACGTTCTCGCTTCAAACTCGCCCTATGCAGCACATCCTAGATAACGGTAAACCGTTGCCCGATCTATCTTAAAACGTCTTGCTGCTTCTACCTTGGTAAGCCTTTCTTCCTTGACCGCAGTCACTACTCGGCTTCTCAGATCTTCTGAATACACTCGCATTCCTTTTTCTTTAATGGTCGCAACTTATCTTGCAAATGCTGCTATATTGAGATTACAACCGACGTACCGCTGGTACAAGAAGCCCCGCAAATGCGAGAAAGACAGTCGCCAGCCCATAGATCAAAATCAGCGGTGAAGTTCCAACACGCTCGGCTAAAAAACCGGTTAAGACATATCCAAGAGGTAGTAGCGCAAACGACCCGAGCATATCGAGGCTGAACACCCGCCCAAGCATCTCTTCTGGAACGAGCGCGTGTACGGTGGTCTCCCACACGACGCCAAATACTGTAAGGCTCGCACCGACGCAAGCCATTATTCCTACAGCGAAGACGATATGCGGTGCGAACCCCAAACCGACCAGCCCCGAGCCTGAGACAGCAACGGCAAGGTAAGCAGCCCAGCCACGACGCCGCAGGGTAATACGGTTCAATACGAGCGCCGTAAGCAATGCGCCGCCAGCCATGCCGGATAATAGCCAGCCGAGTGACACGGCACCTGCAAAACGGGTTTCGGCGAGTAATGGTAAAAGCACAACCGTTACCCCAGCAACGAAGATGTTGACGAACGAGAAGAGGATAATCGTCACCCAAAGCCAACGCAAGCTCGCCACGTACTGAAAGCCTTCTTTCAGGTCGTACCAGTAACCTGAAGTTGTCTCGGCTTGACGTTTTACGGGACGAGGCTGCATCGCCAGCAGACAGAGCGCACCGAGTACGAACGTCAGTGCGTCGAAGCCAAGCGCCAAACTCAGACTCCCTAGCGTCACGAGTATGCCCCCGAGCGGCGGCCCGAGAATCCCGGCGAGTTCCGAAGCGAATGAACGCACGGCGTTGGCTTGTGGTAGTGCCTCATGGGGAACGAGCTGCGGGGTGATACTCATCGCAGCAGGCATAAAAAATGCGCTCAGCAGACCAAAGAATCCGGAGAGGACATAAAGATGGCTCAGCTCGAGCCTCCCGTTCATCATCAGCACCAGGACGACGCCCAACAAAATTGCGTGAAGTACATTACTGACAAGCATCGTGAGACGCCTCGGAACTCTGTCAACTAAAACGCCGCCGGTCAGTAAGAAGAGCAGCTGCGGCACTGAATAGACCGCCAGCACCCGCCCGATTTCGCCTGCGCTGCCGCCTAACTCGAGTACCAAAAACGGTAGCGCCACACTGTACACGCGGTCGCCCAAGAGTGAAATACTCTGACCGAGCCAAAACCAGACGAAAGGCGTGTGCCGTAAAGGGTGAACTGAGGTAGCCATACCCCTAGTTTTGGGCTAAGCTGCTCTCAGTGATAGAGAAGAATGAAAGCAGACCGCTGACAGTGACGACGCTGGAAGCTGCGCGTATGTTGCTCGAGCCCAAACACACCCGCTTTATCGCACCTTTTCTCGGACGGGAACGTCTTGTTGCAGAGGTGGCCCAAGAAATCGGTGCGCCGCTCAGTACAACTTTTAGGCACGTGACCCGTTACTGCGAGGTCGGTATCTTGAAGGTTACGCGTGAGCAAATTCGTAAAGGCCGTGCGCTTAAATACTACCGAACTATTGCCGACGCCTTTTTTGTCCCGAACCGGTTGCGAGAGGCACCTGAGAATGCCTGGTTGGACGAATTTGAACGTGCGACGAGACGGGGCATCGAACACGTTTACGGTGAACACCTAGCGGACTGGGGTGAACTTATCTTTCGCAATGCGGCCGGTATCTTTGCGACTAGCTTAGCTAAAGCACCGGGGCAACCGGTGACATCATTAGAGTCTGGTGCGCCCGCCATGTTAACGACCGCACACAACGCCATTTATCTGGACTTTGCCGAGGCCAAACGTTTACAGCACGACCTGCATACGCTCTTTGAGACCTACGCGGCGAAAAAGGGCGCGCAGCGTTATCTTTTGCGGCTCAGCCTGGTGCCGCTACCCGAGGATGTTGAGCTGATTCTCTAACGCTTCAAACCGTGAATCGCTTAGGATGTTAAAACGCTTACTACTGCTATTATGCTCACTCTTGGCGCTCACGTCCGACACCTCTCTCCGGGATCTCGCAAGGTGTACATCTCGAGACCTATCCCAACGCATGAATCAAATTATATCTCATAATGCTAGGCTTAGAACCTATCCTGAAAAAGCCAAGTCAAGGAGGATATGAGCTGCAGCGAGATGAATAAAGGCAAACCAGTTCTGCGGATTTTTGCACCATCTCACACGGATGCTGCGGCGTTTGCAGAGCCATCCGAGTGTTCTTTCCACGACCCAACGTCTTACTGGAAAGGACTTCTCGCCTGGCACGGGACACGACTCTAGAACAGACTCGCCTCGCCGACGCCGATGCTTGATATGGGCAACGTACTTCTCCTCAGCAACGACATCATGAACATCGGGATAGTCGTAACCACGGTCGGCACAGAAGTGCTGTTTGGTTTCTGGACGCGCGATCAGGACACTGAAGATCAGGTCAGCTGCAGACCATTTGTCACGCTGATTCGCGCCTGAGACGTGAACAGCTAACGGTGCGCCTTTGGCATCAACGAGCAAGTGAACCTTGTTACCTCGTTTACCTCTATCGGTCGGGCTGCGCCCTGTAGCCCCTCCACCCAGAGGAGCAGGACAACTTTTGGGATTGCTGCACTTTAGTGGACAGCCAACAGCTTATCACCCTCCGCCGTAGGCTGCCAGGTCACCTCAAACTCGAGTGGACTGAGGTAGCCAAGGGACGAATGAAGGCGCTGGCGGTTGTAGAACACCTCGATGTAGTCGAAGATGGCGAGTCGCAACTCGGACCGAGTCATCCATTTTTTCTGGTCTAGAAGTTCTGCCTGTAAAGTTGAGAAGAAGCTTTCGGCGACAGCGTTATCTAGAGCGTCACCCACGGAACCCATTGAGCCGAGGATACCGGCTTGCTGAAGCCTCTTCCCGAAGGCAAAAGAAGTGTATTGCGAGCCGTGGTCGCTATGATGGATTAACCCTGCAACGGGGCGGCGGTTTTTGAGTGCCATGTCGAGGGCGCTGACCACCAGCTCAGCGTAAAGCCGTTCGGACATTGCCCAGCCAATAACTTTCCGGGAGAAAAGGTCGATGACAACCGCTAGATAAAGCCAGCCTTCGGAAGTAGCGTGCTGGGTAATATCCGCGACCCATAGACGATCAGGTGCAGCCGCTGTGAAGCGGCGTTCTACCAGGTCAGGAGAAGCCGTTTTGCTGGCGTCACGTTTGGTCAACGGCCGCTTCTTGCCGCGTTTAACGCCAGCCAGACCTGCTTGGCGCATGAGTCTGGCAACGCGCCTTTTCGAGCAACGTATCTGATACTTGCCGCGCAGATCAGCCTGGACACGTGGTGCACCGTAAAGCCCGCGACTCTCACGGTGGATCGTGACGATGTGGTCGAGCAGCTCCTCGTCAGTACGTGTTCGTTCGGAGGGTAATCGTTTTTGCCACGCATAGTAGCCGCTCTTGGAGACCCCGAGAAGTCGGCACAGGCGTGAAATCGCGTGGTTGGCCTTTTCCTGCGCTACAAACCGGTAGATAACTAGCGGTCGGTCTCCTTGGCAAAAAAGGCCGTGGCTTTTCGGAGAATCTCTCGCTCTTCTCTGAGTACACGATTCTCGCGCCGCAAACGGGTTAACTCTACACGATCATCTGTCGTGAGCGCATCTGCTGAGGTGCCTTTGGCCCGGCGGACCCACTCGCGCAGGGTGTTCGTAGATATACCAAGGTCGTCAGCGACCTCTTTTAAACTTCGACCACCCGTGCGGTAAAGCTTCACGGCCTCGGCCTTAAATTCAGCTGGATAGGCGGGTTTGGTAGGCGGCATCGGGACACACTCCTCTTTGGCATCGTAGCCAAGTCTCTATGTGTCCACTAAAGTGAGGCAATCCCAAGCAGACTCGAGTCTGTTTTATGGACGATCAGCCGCAAGTCACTGCTCACTCTTACCGACCAGAAGCGTTTATCTTTGGCACGCTCGAGCTTGTGAAACTGCATACCCGAACCTTTAGGGTCTAGCTGCAGGTCGAAAGCCGTCGTTTTGATAGCCCGCTGCTCGTCGCTTGTAAGCCGCGCCAAGCTGCTGGTAAAGGTGTCTGCAATGCGGAAATCCATAAAAGTCCTCTACAAGCTGGGAATTAAACGCCTTAGGAACTCGTCGAATAGGGGGACGGTAAAGGCCATCTTGCCGTACGCCGGGCTATATATCATGCCTTTTTGAATGAGTTTCGCGCGTACTGGTCCTACGCTGGTGACTTTGACGTCTTGCACCTGGGCGATGTCGCTCGTTCGGTGCGGGCCTGCGCCGAGTTCGGCCATCGACCGTAAGAAGTTCTTTTCACTCGGGGTCAGGCGGTCGAATCGTACCCGGAAGAAGTTTTGGTCGAGGCGGGCGACGACCCGCTCCGACGCCTCGCTGATGACCTGAAGGGTGATCGGACTACCCTCGGCTGAGTTCCAGGCTTGATACCCCCACTCTTGAACGAAGTACGGATACCCTCTCGTCAACCGGTAAATGTCTGCAAGCGCGTCCTCATCAAACGAGACACCAGTTTTTTGAGCGGGATCTTGAAGTGCTTTGGCCGCGTCCTGTTCGGAAAGTGCGCCGATGTCAGGAAAGGCAAACAGCCGCTCGGCGTAAGACTTCGACTCGCCTGCTAGCGCGGGCAGGATGGGCAAGCCTGCAGCGATAAGGACGATAGGGAGCTGGCGCTGCTGAACCTTGTGCATGGCCATAATGAGCCCACCTAGCTCTTTAGAACTCAGGTACTGAACTTCGTCCATTAAAAGTGCGACAGCCGTCTTCCTATCTGCAGCCGCTTCCCCGATAGCAACAAACAAGTTGGGTAGGTCAATCTCGATGTCACCACTGTCCGCCGCACCGACCTCCGGTTCGATGTCGAGACCGAACGAAGTCTCCCCTACCGAGACCTTGAGGCCAGAGATGAAGCTTCGCAAGACGGCCAACCCGCGTTTGACTTTCGCGCTAGTGCCCGCGAGACGGTCGAGGTCATAGAGCAGCCGCCGCAAGTCTGGGACAATCAGGGCAGAAAGCGATTTGTTCTCATGGGCTTCGACGAGCGTGGTGCGGTAGCCAGCGTCTTGTGCGAGATACTCGACGCGATTGAGTAAGACCGTTTTGCCGACCCCACGTAGTCCAGTAAGAATCATGCTCTTTTCTGGACGGCCCTGCTTAATGCGCCCCAAGAGCACACGCGCCTGTTCGAGCACATCTTCCCGACCGACAAGTTCAGGCGGTGGCGCACCAGCACCGGGAGAAAAGGGGTTAGCGATGGGATCCATAAAGATAGTATAAGGCAATCTCTAGCTAGTTCTAACCACTTATAGCTGAAGATAACTATAAGTAGCTAGAAGAAGTTAGATCTTGGTTAGGTTACTCGGAAGACCTTCATCACCTCATCACCGAGATGGTTGATGACCTTAACGGCGATACGCCCTGACCCGGGTTTCGCAAAGGGCCTCGAGGTGTCACTGTTGAGCGTTTCCCAAGCCTCTTCGTTGATGTCGGCTTTGAGGGTTGTTTTAAGTGCTTTGTAGGGGTCGTTAGCACCAAGGAAGTACGCCTGCCTAACGAAAAAGCTTTCCTCGTTGTAGTTGGTGTCGATAAACCAGCAGGCGATCCCCTCAGCTCCGTCACTACGAACCTCACCAGTACTTGGGTGGAAGACGTCAACGCCATTGATCTTGACCTGAACGGCGTCGTCGGCGGCGTCCAAGATGTCGATGTCAGGTTCACCGAAGATGACGAACAAGTTACCCTTACCAGTGTTTTTAAGGTCATCGGCCATGTGCAAGTCGGCGTTCATCCGTGCTTTGAGAACCGGGAGCTTACCGAGCTTGTCGAACTCCGACGAATGTGCATCGTACGAGAAGGCGCAGGCGATAAGTACGTCGAAGCCGGCGTCGGCGGCCTCTCTCGCAGCTTCAACCAGGTCAGGGCGTGCGACGGTGCCGAACTCCGGCCCGATAAAGACCGCAGCTCGCTTCTCTGCCCCCCCTTTATCGTCGAGGTAGCGTCCCTCAGCAGCGATAAAGTCACCTGGCCACGGCGTCAGCGACGAAAAGGTGATTTTGTCTTCCTTATGCGCTTGCTGGACACCCGAAGTGCGAAGGTTTTCTAGAATCATCTGGGCGAAGTCTTGTTCTACGCTACCTGTCGGCGCAGCGCTGGGGTCAATTAGCTCGTCGTTTTCGCCAACAGCTAAGACGCGGTGAGGCGATAACGACTCGACCGTAAACGGGCCTGCAACCCGCACTTTCTTCTTGTCCTCGTAAGGTTTGTCGTAGAGGTACTCAAAATCTGCTTTGGCAGCGATGGAGGCGTCAATTTCCCGGTGCCGAGCGATGCGTGCCTGCCACCACGCTGCGTGCAGCTTCTTAGCATCAGCTGACCACACTTCCGCGGCTTCACGCGGAATCTCCCACTCTTCCCACGATTCGCTTAGCGCCACGTTGAGCTGTTCACGCAGGGGCTCGAGCGTCTCCTGTGCTTTATCGTAAATCACGTCGATTTCGGTGTTGTTGGCTATGGCTTTGAACGTGATATGGGGTACGCGTTCGTAGACGAAGCCTTGTCGCAGGTCGCCGCGCGTGGGTTGAGATAACGGCTCAGTACGTGTGACCTTAGCTTCTTTGACCTGACCGGCTTTGCTATCGGCAAGTAGGTAGTAAGGGTAGCGTGCGCCCATGATGCGTGAGCGGGCTAAAGCTAGGGCCACTCGAGAGGTGTCAATAGTGATCCAGCGGCGGCCCCACTGCTCAGCGACGTAGGCGGTTGTTCCAGAGCCGCAGGTAGGGTCGAGGACGAGGTCACCAGGATCCGTAGTCATGAGAACGCAACGCTGGATAATATCCGTATTGGTTTGTACAACATACACAGGAGATGATTGTCCAAGAAAACCTTCCCAAAGGTTTCCAATCGCAGTTACACTACTTTCGTCCAAATAGCGTAAATGACGCAACGAGTTGCCTATGACAATAATCCGATCAGTTTTTAGTGCGCGTAGAAGTTGCTCCCTGGTTGTTCCCCACCACCGCTTACCTGAGTTGAAAACCCTGCCCGCATATTCAACATTGTATTTGGAACCAGGGCCAGGTTTCGTAAGAGATACGTCTTGACCGAATCTTGCCCCTCCGACTGAGTTGTCGTCAACCTGTGACCGTCTAACCCTTTCACCATCGGGGAGAATTACCCATGCAAAATTTGTGTCCTCGTATGAGTTTTTTAAGCTGAAAAGTTGTCGATATTTCGCTGCTGAGCCTGTGTTTTTGCTGTGCCAAAGTATGTAGTCTAAACGAGCGGGCATACGAGCTGATGCGGATAAACCCGTAGCACCTTTTGTAAAAGCAATCATAGCCAGCTGACTGTCTTCACCAAAAACCTCGTCCATCAACGCCCTCACCCGATGGACGTTCTCATCCCCGATCTGCACGAAGATAGACCCTGAATCTGTAAGTAAATCCCTCGCTACGGTCAGCCTGTCCCGCAAATATGTCAGGTAGGAGTGAATGCCGTCGCGCCAGGTGTCCCGAAACGCTTTCACCTGCTCCGGCTCGCGTGTGATGTGAGCGGTGTTGCCGTCTTTAACGTCGCGGCTCGTCGTTGACCACTGAAAGTTCGAGTTGAACTTGATACCGTAGGGTGGGTCGAGGTAGATGCACTGAACTTTGCCGCGTAAGCTCTCGCGTTCGGCCAGCGACGCCATCGCCTGAAGGCTGTCGCCCAAAATCAACCGGTTCGTCCAGTTGGCGTCGTGTTGATAGAACTCGGTGCTAGCATCGGTATTCACGCCGTTGAAATCGGAAAACAGGTCGGTCTGATAGTTAAGCTTTTCCGCCTCGGTGCGTTCACTTTGGCGTAGTAAGTCGTCAACCAAGACTTTCGGGTGAACTTTTTCTTGAATGTAGAGCGGCGGAGCCTGGACAACTAGATTAGATAAGTCTTGGTCATCTTTACCATGCCACACCAGCTGTGGGTCGAGGTCACGGTTACGGCGCTCGTACGCTACTACGGCTGAGCGTTTAGTCTCATTGTCGACGAGCGGCTGGTGCTCCGCAGTCGGAATATTAAGGCGCTTATCAGTGGTGTGGGTAAATGTTTTGACGTCGGCCTTGCGAGGATTCTCACTCATATTTATCTCCCTACCGGTTGCGCCACAGCGCTGACCATCTCACTAAACTGAGCTTCGATCAGTTCTTTGAAGTCAGACTGTAACGAGTAAATCTCGGTAAACTCTGCGAACGCCCAGCGGCCGTAGTCGCGTAGGTTGTTCGCCCCCGGTATCCAATAGGTTTCCATCGTAGACTTCTTGTCTTTAGCGTCTTCACGCCGGTAGCCTTTGATCTCGACGATGAGGTTGAGTAGGTCGTCGTCGCCTCGTCCGTCGTCCACCCGGACAATGAAGTCAGGAATGTACTTGCGAGCAAGCGAGCCGTAACGGTACGGAACCTCGAGGCCAAGATTATGGTTTTTGACGTAGGCTCTCACTTTCGGATGCGCTTCAGCAACGCGGCAGAACTCGCCTTCCCAGTCGCTGTCGAGCATGAGCCAGTTCAGGTGACAGTGCCTCGCGCTAGCCTCGTACCGGCTCATTTTTGATGTGTTGAAGTTGACGTTCATTGTCGAGCCGGTAGGGTTATAGGCGTCTAACAGGGCTTTAATCGGCCGGTCGCCCACTAGAGAACTGTTAATGGCGTCGGTGATACGGTTGCACGCCATGTCCGCCAGCTCCTGGTACATCAGTTGAGCCGGATAGGTGCCCCCTTTACACACGAGGTAGCCATCTAACCACTGTTTGGTAATCCGTTTAAGCTGCCCGAAAAGGTGGACTTTAGGCTCGTCGCCGGGATCGCGCCATTTGGTCAGAACAAGCCGTCTTGTCAGGTTAAAAAGTACTGTGGAGGTGCGAGTGTCCTCGAGGTGCGCGAGGTTGAGGTCAACTGCTTCACCGATGATTCCCGAGTTTTGAGTCACCGACGGCCCAACTAATTCTGGAGACAACTCGAGGCGTGAGTCGTCGGTAAACGAAGCGGTGAGCCGCTCTTCAGGCAACTCAACCCGGTAACCTTCAACTCGGGGAAATACGATCTCAAGGTGGTCGCGTTCGGGGCTGACCGCTCGCACGTTGATGGTCTCTCGGGGCGTCTGCGGCTTTGCAATGACCGGTTCAGCGGTGAAGTCAAAAGGAATTCCGAGCACGTCGGCGTATTCAACGTTAAACAGACCCTCTTCGTTCAGGTCGTAAGATTGCCGGCGAAGCGCCCGCCCGATAACCTGCTCGCACAGGAGCTGCGTTCCGAAGGCCCGTACCCCAAGCACATGCGTCACCGTGTTGGTGTCCCAACCTTCGGTGAGCATTGAGACCGACACAACGCAGCGGATAGACTCGCCCAACCGACCTTCGCGGCCCACCGTATTCATAACCTCCCGGAGCAGGTCTTGTTCGGAGATACTGTCGGCTGCACGCTGATCGCCGGTGCGTTCGATGATTTCGCGTCTAAACCGCTCGAGTTCGTCGGCGGCGGCGGCGCGAAAGTTGGTGTCAAGAGCGTCGCCGCTTTCTAATTGCTCACTGTCAATGAGCAGTGTGCGAGGTCGCGGTAGGGGATTGTCAAAGCTGTCGTAGTTTCTGAAGAGCGGCAAACGGCCATTGATAAGGTTGCTCGAGCCGTCTTCGTGTTCTTGCACGAACCCCGAGATGTAGTCGTAAACGAGTTTCGACGTCGAGGTATTGTTACAGACCACGATAAAGCAGGGTGGGACACGGACGCCAGCTTTTTGCCAGAGGTCATACGTTTCTTTGTAGTGACCGTAAAGGGCGTCGAGCGCAGTTTGCAGTTCAACCGGCAAGCTGAGCGGGTCGAGCGTTTTTGCTTGGCCGCGTCCCTTTTTTGGCATTTTCTTCCCGATATGCTCCCAAAGATTACGGAACATCGGCATCTCGTCACCAGGAATGTTTTGTGCAACTGGAACACGGGGCAGCTTAACGATGCCGCATTCGATAGCGTCCATTAGCGAAAAATCACTGAGCGTCCAGGGAAACAGGGTACCCTCAGCGTAGCCGGAACCGCGCAGGAAAAACGGTGTTGCCGAGAGGTCAATGACACGGGAAATGCCCTGATGCTGAGCAAGTGTCTCGAGTCCAGAAATCCACAGCCGCGCCGCTTCGTTGTTTTTCTCGGCTTCTTTCCTGTCGTCGCCTTTAAGCGTTTCTCCGTCAGTTGGAGGTTTCTCACGGTAGCAGTGATGCGCCTCGTCGTTTAAGACCATGATGTTTTTTAGGCCCATCAGTCCGGGCATAACGCGCTGGAGCATCTGGCCCTCCGTTTCAAGCGTGTCGAGGTCGTCGCCGCGGCCCCGCAGCAGCGACCGCCCTCCTTTCGAGAGCTCGAGGCGTTCTCGGCGCTTGAAGGCGTGATAGTTGGTGATCACGATTTTTGCTTTACTGACTTCACTGAGCAGGTCGCTTGGGACTAGCTCACGGCTCTTGTAATACGAGTCTGGATCATTGGGTTGCAGCACACGCAAGCGGTCACGAATGGTCAAACCAGGGGTAACGATGAGAAAACCCCTTGTGAAGCGCTTGCTCTCGGAGTAACGACTCGCATTAACTGTTTGCCAAGCAATAAGCATCGCCATAACGGTCGTCTTGCCTGCTCCTGTAGCCAGCTTTAAGGCTAACCGCATCAAACCCGGATTGGACGCCTCATTTGCAGCAGCTAGATATTCGGTAAAAAGTTCTCCCCTCTTCCCGAGCTTAGGTGCAACTTCGGTCAGCCAAATCGCCACTTCGATAGCCTCAAGCTGGCAGAAAAACGGTCTTACGCTGCTGAATTCGTGGTGCCGCCAGTAGTTCAAGAGACGCGCAGTTTCTGGCGTTACGCGCCACTGGGCAGCGTCAGGCAGTTCGCGCCATTGGCTCACCTCACGGCGTAACTCGTTAATCATTTGCGAGTTGGCGTATTGCTGCGTCTCGGTTGAAAGTCCTAGTCCTTCATCAAAGACGATGCGTTGGCGAGCGTCTTGAGCTTTTCGCTTACGCGGCTGAGGGATCGGCGTAATGAGGTCAACACGGCGACGACTCTGGATGATTTTCTGGGTCGGTTGCCCCTGCCCGTCGAGTTCCCAGTGCTGCCTTGGATAGGTATACGGCGAATTAAGTATGGGACGCTCGAAAAAGCGGTTGTCCATAGTCAGAGCTCCTTACGAAGGTAGTTGTAAGGGCCGCAGTTGAAGACGAAATGGTTGATAGCGCGAGGCAAGCGGATCCCTTAGCATTAGGGGCTTAACTGTAGACGCGCTGTACAACCATTGCCGCCCAGCTTTTCACATGTACTGAGACCGCTGTATGCTCTGCCTTACGGGTTTGCTAGGCGGGCTACACCGTTTGACGTCCGTTACGATTTGACAACTCACCTTCATGAACCCATGATGGTAGGACGTGCCTAAGACTCCGAAACAAGAACCCATCAGCCAGCAGCACGGCAAACGTGGCGACCCTTCGTACGCACAGGTCGCTGGCATGATTCCCTTAGAGATTAGAAGACGCTTCAAGGCCAAGGTTGCACTCAAGGGCGAAGATATGAGTGGGGTTATTGAAATTGGAATGCACCCCTAAGACCGGACCACAGCTCAAGACACTTCGCCCCCCGTCAACAGCTACGCTGAGGGCAACGCGAAGTAGTCAGGATGCTGGGAAGAAACCATAGCCGCGAATTCAAATTGGAAGTTGTGAGTCAGATCGACACAGGCCAGCGCACAACTGCCCAACTCTGTCGGGAGCACCAGCTTGCAAGTAGCCTCATTCACCGCTGGCGTAAAGAAGTGGAAGCCCGAGGCGAAGCGGCGTTTACCGATGGTGCCACCCCAGACCGAAGCGCCGAGTTGCGTATTGCTGAGTTGGAACGCTACTGCGGACAACTTTCGCTGGAGAACACCATCTTGAAAAAATCGTTGGCGACGTACCGCTCGAAGAACGGCACCAAATGATTCAGGAGGCACGAACGGCGCATCCTGAGGTGTCGGTACGTCGCTTGTGTCGGCTCCACGGCGTCAGCCGCTCGTGGTACCTACGGCGGCAGCACCAAAAGCATGATGACGATGACCGACAACTTGCCGAGAACATCGAGGCGGTGGTGCTGAAGTTCAGCGGCTATGGCTATCGTCGGGTCACGCACGAACTTGCTCGCCGAGGTTGCCCAGCAAACCACAAGCGAGTACTACGAGTGATGCGCGAACGTCGGCTGTTATGCCGACCCAAACGGCGGTATCAGACCACGACCGACTCGGCGCACCACGAGACCCGTTTTCTCAATCTTCTGCCTCACATCACGCCTATTAAACCCGATCAGGTATGGCAGGCCGATCTGACGTACATCCGGGTAAAACACGGCTTTGTCTACTTAGCCTGCGTACTCGACAGCTTCACCCGCGAGATCGTGGGCTGGTCGTTGTCAAAATTTATCGACGCCGAGTTGCCCTTAGCCGCCCTCAACAACGCGCTGGCCGCACGTCGTCCTGCCCCCGGTCTTTTACATCATTCCGACCAAGGGGTGCAAGGTGAATTCAACCGGTCGATGCAACACCTCAATGGAGGTGGAGATATGGGACGTCCAGCGGGTTGGGGTGCAGCACAAACGGGCAGGCCGATGATGCGGTCGCCAGGACATCCGGGAATAAGTCGTGAGCTCGAGCGCGGGTTCTGGGTCGGGATTGCAGCTGGACAGTCGAGCGAAAACGCGGCTGTAGCGTGTGGAACGTCACCCGCAGTGGGTGTGCGCTGGTTCAGGCAGGCTGGGGGTATGTCACCCCTTGAGCTGTCGCCACTATCAGGACGTTACTTGTCGTTCGGCGAACGAGAAGAGATCGCTTTACTGCGAGTGCAAGGGCTAGGAGTGCGGGCAGTCGCACGCCGTTTAGGTCGTTCCCCCGCTTTGAAAAGTCGTAAGCTGCGCCGCAACGCGGCAACGCGTAGTGGGCAGCTGAAGTATCGTGCCTCGACTGCACAGTGGAAGGCTGAGCGAGCAGCAAGACGACCTAAGCCCGCCAAACTGGTCGAGAACCACCGATTACGCCAGTACGTCCAAGAGCGACTTGCTGGCGAGGTGAGTGCGCCCGACGGTGCCTCAGTTCCCGGCCCGCAGGTGACGTGGGTGGGGCGGCGGCACGGCCGACGGCAGGATCGACGCTGGGCGACAGCGTGGAGTCCTGAGCAGATTTCTCACCGACTCAAGGTCGACTTCCCTGATGACAAAAGTATGCGTATCTCACATGAGGCCATCTACCAGGCGCTTTACATCCAGGGTCATGGTGCGCTCAAGCGTGAGTTGACCGCTTGCCTGCGCACTGGCCGAACGCTCCGTGTTCCTAGAGCCAGGACGAGAGGGCGAGGCAAACAGTTCATCACGCCCGAGGTGCTGATCAGTCAGCGTCCTCCTGAAGCTGATGACCGTGCTGTTCCCGGACACTGGGAAGGCGACCTCATTCTCGGACTAAACAGCTCTGCTATCGGCACGCTAGTCGAACGCACGACCAGATTCACCCTGCTGCTACACCTCCCACCGATGGACGGCCACGGTGCAAGTCCGAGAGCCAAGAACGGCCCGGCGCTGGCGGGGCACGGCGCTGAAGCCGTGCGCGACGCCATCGCCGCTACGATAACCAAGCTTCCCGAGCAGCTCCGCAAATCTCTCGCCTGGGATCAAGGTGCCGAGATGGCGCAGCACGCACAGTTACGCCTTGACACGAACCTGAAAATTTACTTCTGTAACCCAAGTAGCCCCTGGCAGCGCGGCACGAATGAGAACACCAACGGCTTACTGCGCCAGTACTTCCCCAAAGGTACCGACCTCAGCAAGCACAGCCGTGATGACCTTGAAGCCGTCGCTAAAACGCTTAATACTCGACCTAGAAAAACGCTTGCTTGGAAGACCCCTGCAGAAGCGCTCGACGTTCAGCTATCATCACTTCAGAAACGTGTTGCGACGACCGGTTGAATTCACCCAATATGCCAGCCGAACATATGTTGAGCGATTACGAACCGTAGGTATCACGCCGAGCATGTCCAGAAAGGGGAATCCTTACGATAATGCCCGCATCGAGAGCTTTTACAAAACGCTGAAAACTGAGGAGGTCGATCTGCAAGATTATCTCGACTTAGAAGACGCCCGGCAAAACCTCGACCGCTTCATCGGTGAGTGCTACAACCGTGAGCGCCTCCACTCGAGTCTCGGCTATGTTCCGCCTGCTGAGTTCGCCGCCAGGTATAGTCCAACCTAGAAGTGACTTGACCTCTGGTCCGCTAGATTGGGTTCACTCCAGAGTTTATCAAGCTTGTCGAAGCTGATTAGCCGCTTTGTAGGGTACTTTAAGGTTTTAGATAGCCTAATGTTCTCCTTAGACTAACGTTAGTAAAGCGGTTATTCTTTAACTTTGCCGAGCTTATTCAGTTCTGAGGTACTATATGCTTCAGTGAATTTAGGAGAGATGGTCAGCCTGCTTAGAGGCGAGCGGCCGTAGCCTGCTGTAACGGGCACTCACCAAACGACTTAGGATGAACGGCAACAAACAAAGGTGCGGGGGAGCTTGAGCGTCCTAATTCAAATCCCACCCTGCGTTTAGTACAGTGTTACGCTGCGGCGCTCGGTGTTGCACCCAAAGTGGAGGTCGAGAGCGTGCGAACGGTTGTGTTTTTCAATCATGCTGGTGGCGTTGCGAAAACTAGCAGCGTCCGCGACATCGGCTTTTCACTTGCTGAGCAAGGCTTCAACGTGCTCCTTATTGACGCTGACCCTCAAGCAAATCTCAGCGAGTGGCTGGGCGTTACCGAGCCTCCCACCCTCGAGCAGACGATCTTTAGCGCGGTAATTAGCGGCGGGCGAGAAAGGCGTGAGTTAGGTCTTCCCTCCCCCGTCAGGGTTCATAACCTCGACCTCATTCCTAGCCAGCTCGACCTGGCACGTATTGACTTGCTGCTTCCTGGCGAGCTTAACGGCTTGATGCGCCTGCGTAACGCCATCCGTAAGCTCGACAGCTACGATTTCGTCTTGATTGACCCACCGCCAAGTCTGGGGCAGCTTTCTGCGCTTTGCGTTATCGCCGCAGACTTCGTAGTCGTTCCGCTACCGACCAACAGCAAAGGACTTAGAGGCATACAGACGGTCTTGACGATGGTTGACAGCTACCGTGAGATGAGCCCAAGACTTAAGATCGCTATGTTCCTTCCTACTCAGTTCGATACGCGTACCCGGCACGATCAAGACTCACTCGCCGCGATTCGGTCCCAGCTCCCAGATATTGCACCGGTCGCCTCTCCCCTACGCCACCGTCCGGCGACATACAAAGACGCGCAGATCGCCGGGATACCTATTCCAGGGTTTAAACCAACCGACATTGCCAGTGAAGAGGTGCGGACGGTCACGAGTGAATTTTTAGCGGCGCTACAGGTAAAGGTAGGTGCGTGATGGCAAAACTCGACCGGCAAACTGCTTTTTCTTCGATCCTCGGCGCAGCTAAACAAAGTCAGGGCAAAAACAATCAGGAACTGCTGCTTGCAGATATTCAGCTTAACCCTGATCAGCCTCGTAAGTTCTTTAGCGAAGAGGCACTTGAATCGCTGACAGAAAGCGTTAAGGAAAAAGGGGTTTTGCAACCTGTCTTGGTTCGGGAACACCGCAGCGGCTACGAGCTGGTTGCCGGGGAACGGCGCTTTCGCGCGGCGCAGCGTGCGGGCCTCGAAACCATCCCTGCAGTTATCCGCGACGTATCGGACTTAGAAAGCTTGGAAATCGCACTAATTGAGAATCTTCAGCGCGAAGACCTCAACCCAGTTGAAGAGACCGACGGTACCCTTACGCTCCTCAGTATCAAGCTGGATATCCCTGTTCAAGACGTGCTCGAGGCGATCCGACAAAGTCACTACCGAGCTCTTGGTCGGACTGATAACAACGTTGTTATCAATCCTCACGTCACGGCTACTGAAGCACTTTTCAAGCAGATTGGGCGCTACACCGCGAGTTCGTTTTACAGTCACCGCGTCCCAATTTTGAAGCTGCCGAGCGCCTTAGTTGAAGCTGTTCGTGAGGGGAAGCTCGAGTACTCTAAAGCGCGAGTTCTCGCAGGTATTGAGGACGAAAACGTTCGCGCTGAGCTGCTCGAGCTGACCCTTAGTGACGGCCTTAGTCTCAAACAGCTTAAAGAGGCAGTAAGCAGCCGAGCTGCCCAGAACGCGTCAGGCTCTCAGCCACACGTAGGGCACATTGGCCTGACGGACTTTAAGCGCAGGCTTACCTCCTCCAGAATCGAAAAGCTGTCAGCAGCCAAGCAGCGACAGCTAAACAAACTTTTAGCTAAAGTTAACGCACTTTTAGAAGACTGACCAAGCTTTTAGAGTTGGTTTAGCGCCAACAATCCGAGCAGTCTCTAAGCAGTTCAGCCATAGCAAAAGCGTCTAGTGCTTCGCCAGTCCCTTACAGGTAGATAAATGCGAGTGTTTCTTCGGTCGTTTTACCCTTGAAGGTACCGTAGTCCAATTTGTCGCCCGGCTCGAAATCATTTCAAGCAGCTTGGTAAAGATTTGTGCTTCGTAAGTATCAGCAAGACCCTGCAGTCGTTCTTTACCGAGACCTAGCAGTTTAGCTCACTGCTTGTGAGCAGCAGCTTGCTAGTCGATCTCAATGGCTACTCTAAGTATTTTCTCTCGAATACCGTTTTGATAACCAGATAAGTCTTCGTCGGTCACAAAAGTTTCCACACTCCGGAGCCTAGCCGGGTACTCAAAGCCGTTGTTTTCTAGCACGCGGCGGACGGCACCCTTAAACGAGGCTCCGTCCTCGCCCTCACGCTCAATATTTTCGCGCGTCCAGGGATCGAGCAGCGCGAGTTTGACTCTCAGGTCGGTACGCTGTTTGTCTGAACACGTCTCCCAATAACGCCACGCGGCAGCTGTGCGCTCGCGAGCCAGCTCCTGAACCAACTCTTCGGCAGCTGCTTGTATCTCCGTACCGGTGAGGTGTCTCGAACCTTTTACAGCTTCAAGTCCGAGGGCAAGAACAGGATGCTCGAGCGCAGCTTTAAGACGCACATGTAAAAAGCCACCAAAATTTTTAATCTCATTTTTTGTGCCCCGGTTTGCTATCTGCAGCTTCCGCGCTTCCCGGTAAACTTTGTCAACAGCGTCGACGCCTAAACGGTCGATATAGATCTTTGGATTATCCGTAAAACCAGCCTCACGAATTGCGTTTTCTAGTGCTAACCGTTTCACGTCGTCTTCGGTCGGCTCCATCGCAAACTGGTCTTGAGCCGTGCCGTCAGAGCGGAACGTGACGCTAAACTGTAAGCCGACTACCGCTTTGCCCCGTTTAACAGTTTCGTAAACAAACCCGAGGTAGCCAACCTCGCCATTTTCAGCGCGTGCAGGCTCCAGCACACGCTGACGAAAATTTGAGAAATTTTTGTACGAGGGTTTGGCACAGTCGAGTACACGCTTTAGTTCTTCTAGCTCAAGGTAAACCTCGGCCCGCCTGCCACCTTGCGATTCAGCGGTCAGAATCTCACATAGCCGCATACTGTAGAGACTGCGAAACTGTGCCAGGACAGAAAATGGGACTTTGAAAAAGT
>CBDCDB010000006.1:0-4520 GCA_965215315.1 Truepera sp.
GAGTTACAGCCAATATCACTCATCAATTAAAATCCACATCGCCCAACACAGCGCCAAACGTCAACCGGGGCTGGTAAGATCAGTCCTGGTTGGGTTCATTTGTGTCCGGTGCCAGCCCGTCGTCAATGGTCCAAAAGCTCGTCGTGCCTCTTCGGTTTTGGCCCATGCCGCCGCGCTGCCCCCTTGCTGGTAGGAGAAAGTTGGTACCTTGGGATTGCAATGCCCCGGCTGCGTTGGCGCATTCGTCAGACTGTGCAATAAGTCTTGCAAAACCAGCAAAACCGTCGTATCTTGAGGGGGTCCCCGCCCCCGCCGCCCATGCCTTGTAAGTCGCAACTCGACCCCGCCCAGTTCGGCCTCTTCGCCACGCCACTGGAAGCCTTGATTGCCGCAGACAATGAGGTGCGCCTCATCGCCGCCTTTGTCGACCAACTTAATCTGACAGAATTAGGGTTTAAACCCGTTGGCACTTTGGGGGCATCCGCCTACGGGCCCGAGCTAATGCTTAAGCTCTATATCTACGGTTACCTCAACCGTGTACGCAGCTCCCGCCGCCTGGAGCGGGAGTGCCGCATCAACGTGGAGGTCATGTGGCTCACCGGCCGGCTACAGCCGAAGTACCACACCATCGCCGACTTCCGCAAGGAGCACCCCACGGCGCTGAAGAAAGTTTTTAAGGAGTACGTTCTACTGCTGCGTGACTGGGAACTCATTGCCGGTAAGCGTCTGGCCGCCGACGGTACCAAGGTCCAGGCCCAGAACTCCCGCAAGCGCAACTTCAACGCTAAGAAGTTACAGCGCCACCTTGAGCGCCTGGACAAAACCATCGAGCAGAGCCTACAGGAGTTCGCCGACCGCGACGTCCAGGAAGACTCGGAGCGTAAGGCGGAGCTGCAACAGCAGACCCAGGACAAGATCGCCGCGCTCAAGCAGCGCCGGGCGGACTACGAACAAATGCAGCAGGAACTAGCGGCTAGTGGGGAGACTCAGGTGAGCCTAACCGACCCAGATGGGTATTCCGGCCAAACTGACCCCCCAATTCCGGTTTCATCTGACCCCCTAATTCCGGAGCTTTGACCCCCCCGCTTGTGGAAAACGTTCCGGAGCTTTGACCCCCCACCGGATAACTCGCGCTTCACCCCTTCTTGAGCCTTCACCAACGGCTCCAGAATGGCAAAAATCAAGCGCGTGGATCAGATCAGACGCATTCTCAAAACCTACCTTCAGACTCGCTCGATCAAGGCGACGGCCACCCGGTTGAAGGTCTCTAAAAACACCGTGCGGGAGTACAAGCGGCGGGCTGAGGCTTATCACGCCGACCTGAGCCTCGTCCTGGCCCTGGACGACGAGGCGCTGCGACCCGTTCTCTACCCCGACAAAGCTTCGGCCAAAGCGGACCGCCAGCTCGTTTTCCAGGGTAAGGTCGACGACTACCTGCGTCGGTTGCGGCACCGCCACGTCACCCGCCAACTGCTCTTTGAAGAGTACCGGCGCGACTTCCCCGACGGGTACCGTCAGACCCAATTTTATCAGCACTTAGCCCACGCCGAACAGCGACGCGACCTCAGCCTGCCGCTAAGTCATCCACCCGGTAAGACGCTCCAACTGGATTACGCCGGTGATACCCTGCCGTGGGTTAATGCCCGCACCGGCGAGGTCTACCGGGCGCAGGTCCTGCTGGCCACCTTACCGCACTCGGCCCACACCTTCGCCATTGCTTTGCCCAGCCAGTCGACGGCCGACTTCGTCCACGGCATCAACGCCGCATTACGTTTTTTCGGCGGTCTGCCCCGGGTGATCGTCTGCGATAACCTTAAGGCCTTCGTTATCCGCGCCGACCGCTACGAGCCCACGTTCAACGACGCCTGCGTCCAGCTGGCCAACCACTACGGCCTTGATTTACAGGCCACCAGGGTGCGTAAGCCTAAGGATAAAGCCAGCGTTGAGGGTAGCGTCCGGGTTGTCTACCAGCGCGTTTTCGGTCCGCTGGCCGAGCGTGTCTTCACGTCCATTGAAGCGCTCAACGCGGCCATGGGCGAGCAGCTCGAAGCGCTGGCCGACCGCCCCTTTCAGAAGCGGCCGGGCAGTCGCCGCGAGGCCTTCGAGACTTACGAAAAGCCTCAACTGCGTCCCCTGCCCAGCCAGCCTTTCGCGCTGCGCACGACTACCAAAGCTAAGGTCCAGCGCAACTACCACGTCGAGTTAGGGCCGAACCACAACTTCTACTCCGTACCCTACCAGTACGTTGGCCGGACGGCTACGGTCGTCCACTCCCGCAGCACCGTCGAGGTCTTCATTGGTGCCGACCGCGTGGCCACTCACGCCAAGCGCCACGTCGCCGACCGTTACCAGTACACCACCGCCGCCGACCACCTACCCAAAAGCCACGCCGAGTACCTCGCCGCCGAAGGCCACGATGGGGCCTACTTCCGTAACTGGGCGGCGGGGATCGGTCCGGCTACTGAATGGGCCATCGGTAAGATGCTCACCAATAAGGTCTTTGAGGCCCAGGCCTACCGCTCCTGCCAGGGCGCGCTGAGTCTGGCCAAGCACTACGGTGTCGAGCGCCTGGAGGCAGCCGCCGAGCGCTGTCGCGGTGCCGGCCAGGCTCGTTACGGCATGCTACGCAACATCCTCGAGCGCGGTCTTGACCGCACCTCCGATCAGCCCGACCTGTTCAGCCCACCGGCGCACGACAACATCCGCGGTCCGTCAACTTATCAATAAATCACCGCACCCGTGTACGCGCCATACACTACTTACAATCAGGCGTGTACGCAGGGCATCAGTTCATCCAACGGAGCAGCCATGCTCCATCACCCTCAACCTCATTTTTCTATGACTTCAGCCTCCCTGACTACCCTGCGCGAACTCCGCCTCGGCGACATGGCCGCAGCCTACGAAGCCATCCTCACCCTGCCGCTAGACCAGCACCCCGACGGTCACGAGTTGCTCGCCCGACTCGTCGACGCTGAGCGCCAGGGCCGCGCCCACCGCCGCACCCAGCTCAACCTGCGGCTCAGCAAACTCCGCTACGTGGCCACCCTTCAGGACATCGACTGCGCCCCCGAACGTAACCTCTCCACCAGCCAGCTCGCCGTTCTCGCCGATGCCGCCTGGATGGCTCGCGGCGAGAACGTCCTGATCACCGGTGCCACCGGCTGCGGCAAGTCCTACCTGGCTTGCGCCCTGGGTAATCACGCCTGCTCGCTGGGTAAGCGCACCCTGTACTTCAACATGAACCGGCTGTGTGAACAGATCGCCGTGGCCAAGGCCGAAGGCACGGTTGTCAAGTGGCTCGACAAGCTCAAAAAAGCCCGGCTACTCATCCTCGACGACTTCGGCCTGCAAGCCATCACCCACCCCGTCAAGCTGCTCTTGCTCCAGATCCTCGAGGACCGCTACGAGCGGGCCGGCACCGTCATCGTATCCCAACTCCCCGTCGCCCAGTGGCACGCCTACCTCGACGAACCCACCGTGGCCGATGCCATCCTCGATCGGCTCCTGCCCAAGGCTCACCGCATCGAACTGAGCGGAAAAAGCTTGCGTAGACGGCCCGAACACTTATCTTTATAATCTATTATCTGCGCGAGTTATCCACAGGGGGGTCAAAGCTCCGGAAAGAGGGGGTCAGATAAACCGGAATACGCACCCAGATGCCCGCAGTTTGATCAAAAAGGGGCTGGAGTCGCTGGTGGGCTACAACGTGCAGTGCGTGGTGGACGCCGAGCACAAGCTGATCGTGCACACCGAGGTGACCAACACCAACGACACCAATGCCCTCGGGGAGCTGGCTGCGGCTACCAAAGCGGTGCTGGAGCCGGCCCGCCATCCACAAGCTGGTGCCGACGAACCAGCCAGCGCGACCAAGACCGCAGCGATCGAAAGCCAGGCTGCTGGTGCTGAGGATGCCGGTGCCCCCGATGCTTCGGTAAGTGATGAGATGACGACTTGCCCCCAGTTCCTAGCCGACAAGGGCTACCATACGGCCACGGAGCTGGCCGCCGTGGAAGCCCAGGGCTTCGAGCCCTACGTAGCCCAGCGCCGGCAGGTCCGCAAAGGACAGCGTAATGGTAGCTACGGGCCCGAGGAGTTTAGCTACGACGCCAAGCGTGATGTCTACCACTGCCCGGCTCACCAGCAGTTGACGACTACGGGTAAGTACTACCAGCGTCGGGGTAAAAAGTCGGGAGCTACCGGCAGCAGCGGCGGGCAGCGCTTCCGCTACTACCGGGGGGTGCGCGCTGTGTGTGAGGCCTGTCCCCTGCGTAAACAGTGTCTCAGCGAGGCTGAGCGTAAGAATCGCAAGGGTAAGACCATCACGCGTCAGGAACACGCCGCGGCGGTGGAGCGCAACCGCGATAGGCTAAAGGCCGATCCTGACGTTTATCGTAGTCGCCAGGCCATTGTTGAACATCCGTTCGGCACCATCAAGCGGCACTGGACGGGATACTATACGTTATTACGGAGCAAAGAAAAAGTAGATAGTGAATATAACTTGTTCGCGCTATGCTACAATC
>CBDCDB010000007.1:0-13938 GCA_965215315.1 Truepera sp.
CTCGATATTAGCCGCATTCAGGCGGAAGGGCTGCGGCTGGACTACGCCGATGTGGACCTGAACCGATTGGTGGCGCGCGTGGTTAAGGTCTACCGCACGCAGAGCGATCAGCATGAGCTGGCGGTGCGGCTGCCGGAGCATCTGCCGCTGATGTGGGGCGACGAAGAGCGGCTGCGGCAGGTGTTGACTAATCTAATTGGCAACGCCATTAAGTATTCGCCCAACGGCGGCGAGATTCGGCTGGGCGGCTGGACGGCGCGCGGGATCAACGGGCGCACAAGCGTGGTGCTCTATGTAGCCGATGAGGGCATTGGCATTCCCTCGCACGAGCTTCCGCATATCTTCGAACGCTTCTACCGCATTGACAGCAGCCTGCGACGCAGCACGGCGGGCACGGGGCTGGGGCTGTTTTTGGCACGCAAGATCGTCGAGGCACACGGGGGACAAATTTGGGCGCGCAGCGAAGTCGACAAGGGGACAACTTTCTTTTTCTCGATTCCTGCCGAGCAGGAGGCGGGTGGGCCTATTGTGCTTGAAGCGCGACCGACGCCGTTGGGCCTGTAAGCCGCTGGTGCCCGATGGCATAAACGATTGGGCAAATAGTAAGTTGGCCCGACCAGCGCCAACCGGCTTTCGCCGATTTTCTTCGGACAAGCTGGTGGGCTTTCGCCATCAGCGGCAGCGCCACATAAACCGTCTAGCCATTTATATCAACAAGGTCGAGCAGTCGCTCGCGGCCCCGGTGCTCATCGGGCGCGACTAAGCGGGTTCCATGCCGGGGCTCACCTGCTGCGAAATTGTCCTGTCGGACTGCTTGGTGGACGCTTCAGGTAAGGGGGCAGATTCCCGATAGGTTGGCAGATGCAGCGTAAAGATGCTGCCTTGACCAGGAACGCTTTGAAACTCTACATGCCCGTGGTGCGCTTCGGCAATCCACTTAACAATGCTGAGGCCAAGCCCCGTGCCGCCCTGGTCGCGGCTGCGCGCTTTGTCCACGCGGTAAAAGCGCGAAAAGATGCTCTTCTGGCTTTCTTCATCAATGCCAATGCCGGTATCTTGGACAGAGACCTGTACCCAGTCGGCCTGATTGCGCAAGGCCAGCGTAATTGTCCCGTCAGCGGGCGTGTATTTAATGGCGTTTTCAGTTAAGTTGAGCAGCAGTTGCCGCAGCCGGTCACGATCTCCCCAAACAAGGGCTTGATCCTCGCGGCCCAGCCGAACCTCCAGCGAGCCGGGACCTTTGCTGCGTTCGGCCATGCGCTGCGTCTGCTGGTAGACTTCGAGCAGCAGCGTGTCCAGCTCGACGGGGTGCAGCGTGAGCTGCATGGAGCCGCTGTCCGCGCGCGCCAGCAGCAGCAAATCATTGATCAGCTTGTTCATGCGCACTGATTCTTCGCCAATTTCGTTTAGCATATCCTGTCGCATTTCGGCGTGTGCATCGCTCTGCGCGGACGAAGAATTTTTAGGCGGCTCGCTCGCCGCCATGCGCTGCAGCAGCTCCACATTGCCCTGAATCGTGGTAAGCGGCGTGCGCAGCTCGTGGCTCACGTCGGCGGTGAGCCGCTCCTGCGTTTGAAAGAGATGCTGAATGCGATCCAACATCTCGTTAAAGGTGGCGGCCAAGCGCCCCACCTCGCTCGAATCTTCGCGGATGCGGATGCGCTGGCTCAAATCTCGGCGGCGCGTAATAGTGCTGGCTGTCTCCGTAATCGAAGCAATGGGGCGCAGCGCCTGACGGGCCAAAATAGCGCCGACAATGGCTGCGATAAATAGACTGACGGCCGTGCCCAATGCTAGAAAACGCGCTACTTGATTCAGCGTCGGCTCAACGGGATTAACAGGTTGCAGCACTTGAATCGCACCGAGCAACATGTCATCCCTCTGGAAAGGCATACTATAAACAATGCTGGAGTCATCGCCGCTGCCTTGCATATATGATTCTACTTCCCCCCGCTCCATTTGTGGCATCGTTTGCATATAGTCGCCAAAATCTGCCAAGGACGATTGGCTGCTGTGAAGCCATATTTTGCCTTCTGTATCCACCACCTGAATCGAGGATGTACTAGTAGTCAAGTCAATTTCGCTGGTTAGTCGCTCGATTAAAAAGCGTGCCAAGGATGCACTGCGACTCGACCGTTCTTCCTGCGAGAGCATATTGAGCGCATCGGCTGCCGTGCTAGCCAGCAATAAATTGTCGATACGTTGCGCAATCTCAACAGCCTGTCGTTCAGCATCATCCTTTGCCTGCATGCGCAGCGTCGTGCCCAGCGCGGAATAGACGAGCACGCTAAATAGAATTAGCGTTGTGCCGAGCAGCGTTGTATACCAGAGGGTTAGACGGAGGCGAATAGACATTGGGAGTTTTCATCGGAACAACGTTGTGTGCTGCCGACTGCCGCGGCAGCGCGTAAGAGTACATGGGCCTTTGCGACGAGGTGTATCAACCAGTTTATTCGTGGTGCTGAGTGTAACGGCGCGCACACCACGAATAAACAAAAAGGTTTTGGATACACGCTCACGTGAAGAGCCAACCTTGCCACAAGAAGCTGAAGAGCAAATTAGCCAAACGTAAGAGTGGGTGATATAAGAGCTGTCGGTTTCAGCTCTCACGTAGCGTGTAGCCGACGCCGCGCACCGTTTGAAGCAGACGCGGCTGGCCACCAGCTTCGAGCTTGGTACGCAAATAGCGCACATAGACCTCGATGATGTTGCTTTCCCCGCCAAAATCGTAATTCCAGATATGCTCGTAAATCAAATCGCGCGTCAAGACCTGATTGGGGTGGCGCATGAAGAGCTCGAGCAGGTCAAACTCCTTGGCCGTGAGCTGAATCTCTTCGTCACCGCGAAAGACCTGGCGCGTGCGCGGGTTGAGTGTTAAATCGGTAAAACGATAGATTTCCGGATCCGCCTCCATGCGGTGACGACGAAAGAGCGCCCGCAGCCGCGCCAGCAGCTCATCAAAGGCAAAGGGTTTAACGAGATAGTCGTCCGCCCCAGCATCCAGCCCCGTTACGCGATCCGGCACGGAATCGCGTGCGGTGAGGATAATGATGGGCACGTCGGACGCGCTGCGCAGGCGGCGGGTGACTTCCAGCCCGTCCATGCCCGGCAGCATCAAATCCATAATCACTACGTCCGGCAGCTTTTCGCGGGCGCTGCGCAGCGCCGCCTCACCATCCTCCGCGGCATCCACGGAATAGCCCTCAAACAGCAACCCGCGCCGTAGCATGTCGCGGATGCGGCGGTCATCCTCTACCACTAAGATATGTTCAGCCATAGGTATACATCTCAATCCACTAAGATTTTTAACTGCCCTGATTGTAGATAAATTAGAAATCTCCGTCAAACGCTTAAGGGGGTTTAGGGGCGTCTCAGGTTACGAGCCATTGGGTAGTTTTCCGGTATAGCAATCCGCCTAACGGATATGGGGGACGCGCTGTGCTTGAATTGGCTTATTCCAACTATCTATATCAGCAAGGACTACATATGACAAACCACATACAAGCAGCGGGCGAGCAGCGCACCGAGCGGGACAGCCTGGGCGAGATTCACGTGCCAGCCAATGCGCTATACGGTGCGCAGACGCAGCGCGCCGTGGAAAATTTTCCGATCAGCGGTCTGCACTTTCCCCGGCTCTTTATCCGCGCGCTGGGGCTCATCAAGGGCGCGGCGGCAACCGTTAATCAGGATTTGGGGCTGATGGAGGCAGAGATGGCCTCTGCTATCGACGCGGCGGCTCAAGCCGTGGCCGACGGTGAGCACGATGCGCACTTTCCGCTCGATATTTTTCAGACGGGTTCGGGGACGAGCACTAACATGAACGCCAATGAGGTGATCTCGCGCCTGGCCGCGGCGCAGCTTGGCAATGAGGTGCATCCCAATGACCACATCAACATGGGACAGAGCAGCAACGATGTGATTCCCACGGCGATTCACCTCAGTGCCTACCTGGCCGTTGACGAACTGGTGTTGCCCGCACTGCACCATCTGCACGAGACGCTGACGCAAAAGGCTAACGAGGTCGACCACGTGGTAACAACCGGGCGCACGCATCTAATGGACGCCATGCCCGTGCGCCTGAGCCAGGTGTTGGGTGGCTGGGCCAGCCAAATCCAGCACGGCATCGACCGCATCGAGGCAACGCTGCCGCGGCTGGCGGAGCTGGCGCAGGGCGGCACGGCCGTGGGCACGGGCATCAATGCCCACCCGGAGTTTGGCGAGCGCATGGCCGCAAAGCTGGCCGAGCGCACCGGCCTGCCCCTGCGCCGCAGCGACAACTTTTTCGAGAGCCTCAGCACGCAGGACGCGGCCGTGGAGTTGAGCGGGCAGTTCAAAACGGTTGCCGCGAGCCTAATGAAGATCGCCAATGATCTGCGCTGGATGAACAGCGGGCCGATTGCCGGTATCGGCGAGATTGCGCTGCCGGCGCTGCAGCCGGGCAGCAGCATCATGCCGGGCAAAATTAACCCCGTAATTCCCGAAGCGGTGACGATGGTCTGTGCACAGGTGATCGGCAACGATGTCACCGTGACCATTGGCGGCCAGGCCGGTAATTTTCAGCTCAACGTGATGCTGCCCGTCATTGCGTACAACGTGCTGCAAAGCGCGGAAATTTTGGCCAACGCCAGCCGTGCCCTAGCCGACGACGCCATTGCGGGCTTCACCGTCAACGAAGAGCGCATCAGCGGGCTAGTGGGGCGCAACCCAATCTTGGTGACGGCGCTAAATCCCGTGATCGGCTACGAGCAGGGCGCGTCGATTGCCAAAACGGCCTACGCCGAGGGGCGGCTGCTCAAGGAGGTGGCCCTGGAGAAGACTGAGCTCAGCAGTCAGAAATTGGACGAGCTGCTCGACCCGCGACAGCTCACCGAAGGCGGCATCCAAGGATAGCGCGGGCGGGCTGGGGCGTATCGGCCCAGATTAAACGTCACAATAAAATGTAGCAAAAAGCGGAGGTCGACGATTGACCTCCGCTTTTTGTTGCCTATATTTCCCCATCCATCACTGCGCCCGCTTTTACGGCAGATAGCTTAGTGGATTGCGCCGCACGCCTTGGTAGCGAACCTCAAAGTGCAGGTGGGGGCCGGTGCTGTTGCCAGTGTTGCCCACGCTGCCGATGGGCGTGCCCTGGTTTACACTTTCGCCCGCGTAAACCCAATATGCATTCAGGTGGGCGTAAACCGTTTGGAAGCCATTGCCGTGGTCGATAATCACGTGCTGGCCGTAGCCGCCGTTCCAGCCGCCCGTCGCTAGCCGCACCACGCCTGCATCCGCCGCCACGACCGATGCCCCCGTCCAAGAGCTAATGTCAATGGCCATGTGGCCGCTCCACGGCTTTTGGCTGACGTTGCCCGCCGTGGGCCACTTGAAGTTGCCGCTGCCCAGGCTGGCCACCGGCACGGCCTCGGTGTTGCTGTACGTTTGCACCACCGGCTGCGTCGTCGTGCGCACGGTTCCGTTCGGAACCATAACCTGAGCTCCAACCGCCAGATTGACTTCGTTATTGGCTAAGTTATTGGGGGTGTAAGCGACAATGTCTTCCACATCGACGCTGTAGGCAGAGGCAATTTTGGAGAGGGTGTCGCCCGTTGTGACAGCGTGGAGCACGCCATCTGTGGGCGGAATGGACAATTCGTCGCCAATCTGGAGACGGTCCGGATTGCGGGCAACTTTGGGGTTGGCCCACTGCACCGTTTCGGGCCGCAAGCCAAATCGCTCTGCAATGGCCAGAACGGTATCGCCCTTTTCTACATTGTAAACGAGAACCTCGGTAGCAGCGGCGGGCGCTGCGGCCTCCAGCGGCTCCTGCAGCGTTTCTTTAATTTCCGTAAAGGGAATGGCTGCGCTTTTGAGGGCGTTTAGGCCAAAGCTGGGGCCAGCGACTTCGCTCAGGCTGGCGCTGGCTACCGTGCTGGCGCTGCTGACCGTACCCATGGGCAGGGAGCGCAGCGAAAGATTCCAGTTGGGCAGCGAGGCTTGGCTGATGAAGAGAACAATGGCCGCAACAGCCAACACCGAAATGTGGCCCGCCAGGCGCAGGGGCGTTATGTGATCACCCAGCATGTCGCGCAGGGTGGTGTGAGCGTGCTGAATGGTACGTTCAGCGTTGCTGGCGGGCATCGATGGATTGGCCACCCACTGCGGCACGTCAAATGCGGACTGAGCAGAAGGAACGATGGAAGAATTAAGCGACTGTGTAGAAAGGGCAGAGGAAGAAAGCTGAATTTGATTGGGGGGAGGGGGAGTGTACCCAGGAACCGGGCGTTCTTCGGGGAAGAGTTTTGGGTCGGGCACGTAGTTTAAGTCTGCGGACATAGATGCTTCTCCGTACTAGCAATCGGAATCGTAAAGCCACACGCGTAGATTTCACGCCGAGGTTTCCCTGCCACCCGCTCGCGGCGGGCGCTGGCTTCTGGTGAGCAGCCGATCTGTAGGCGACGTTGAAAGCGGCAAAGACAGAAGTGACAGCTCGTTTCCTGATTGGCTAAGTACAAGCTTGCTAAACCAATTCAGCACAAAGCTGTTGCAAAAATTGTCGTAGATAGCATAAACGGACGCTAATTCGCTGTTGCCGTCCAAGGGCGGATTATAGCAGAAGCGCTTCGCTTGGCAAACCATTAGCGAGCAGCAAGTGGCCTTTTTAGGAAGAAAATGAGTGGGAGCCCTCAACTTTTGTACAATCGTTGACCCGGCGTAGGGATTGCGTAGTATTTTGCAGTTCAAAAAGTCCAGTGGCTGCTCAAATTCTACATTTATTGCAAGGGGGTGCTCCTGCTGGGGGGATGGCCTGAAGATGCCGGGATTCCCGCGAAGGTAGGAATCCCAGTCGTAGTAAAACAAGTCGAGTAGAGGGGGCTCGCGCTACGTTCGGGTGAGCGTATCCAGGAAGTCCTGGTTGGTGCGCGTGCGGCTCAAGCGTTCCACAATCGGCAGAATCGCGTCGTAGCCGCCGCCCATGGCGTCGATCATGCGGCGTAGTGTATAGACCTTGGCCAGCGTTTCGGGATCAAGCAGCTTCTCCTCGGCGCGCGTGCTGCTGCGCTCGATATCGATGGCAGGAAAGATGCGGCGCTCGGCCAGGCGACGGTTTAGGTGCAGCTCCATGTTGCCCGTGCCCTTAAACTCCTCAAAGATCACATCGTCCATGCGGCTGCCCGTATCGACGAGACAGGTCGCCAACACGGTAAGGCTGCCGCCCTCCTCGATGTTGCGAGCCGCGCCAAAAAAGCGCTTGGGCGGGTAGAGCCCCGCGGGATCCATACCGCCGGAAAGCGTGCGACCGGACGGGGGAACCGTCAGGTTATAGGCGCGCGCGAGGCGGGTCACGCTGTCCAGCAGGATCACCACATCCTTGCGGCTTTCCACGAGACGCTTGGCCCGCTCCAGCGCCATTTCGGCCACGCGCACCTGGCTCTGCATCGGCTCATCAAATGTACTGCTCACCACCTCGCCATCTACCGAGCGATCCATGTCGGTCACCTCTTCGGGGCGCTCACCGATGAGCACGATCATGAGGTGAACGTCCTTGTAATTCGTAGAGATGCCGTTGGCCAAGCGCTTGAGCACGGTCGTCTTACCCGCTTTGGGCGGGCTCACGATCAGCCCTCTCTGCCCGCGGCCAATTGGGGCGAGCAGATCGATCATGCGCGTGGAGATGATGTTGGGCTTGGTGGAGAGACACATCTGCTCGTCGGGGAAGATCGGCGTCAGCTTTTCAAACATCGGACGACGCTTGGCTTCTTCGGGGTCCAGCCCGTTCACCGTTTCAACTTTGAGCAGCCCATGATACTTCTCGGTATCCTTGGGCGGGCGCACCTGCCCAATCACGAGATCACCCGTGCGCAGGCCAAAGCGCCGAATTTGGCTCTGGCTTACGTAGACATCTTCCGGCCCCGGCAGCAGGTGGTCGCTGCGCAGAAAGCCGATGTTGTCCTGCACGACTTCCAGAATACCCCCGCCGAACGAGTGACCCTGGCGCTCGGCATTGGCCTGGAGCAGCCGCATTACGAGATCGTGCTTCTTGAGGCGCGAATGGCCGGTTACGCCGTTTTCACGCGCCAACTCGCGCAGCTCTTCGAGCGTCTGCCCTTCCAGCTGCCCAATCGTCATGGACGACAGCGAGTCATGGTTTTCTTCTGACATAATTTTTCTATCCTTTTCACGTTCTTTCTTTACTAATTTCGTTTCTACTTATCTTTACACTACGGTTAACCGTAGTAAATTGACACGTGGCAATCATAAAATGCTGCTCAACGGCGAGAAAAGCCGCTGCAAGAGTTTCTCTCGTTAAAGTTTCTGGGCTACCTCTTAGAGAGGCTGGTTGGATTTGCGGCAGGCAACCGCGGTGTAAAAAAACTAATGTAAGCTTTGGAATGGATCAAGCGCTTGGTCTGCGAACGCTGTGGGCGAGGGTAGGGAATGAGTTGAAAATGCCGCCGGAAAAGTGGCCGCGTTGGGTCAGGTGGAAAGCGGGCAGGTGGCTGATCGCGATCAGCCTCCTCCAAATGTAACGATAGCGTTGGCTTTGGGGGCAGCAGATACTTGAGGAAAATTGCGCTGCCGATGATTATAGCAGAAAATCGTTTGGCCGTCAATAGGCCAAACAGGAGGGGTGCATTTCAGTTTTAACTATCCGAGATCAGATGCTGCCCCACGACCTCGTTATCAATCAACCGCACCCCGTCCACCACCGCCGCCAGCGACAGCAGCACCGGGCTCGCCACCGTCTCCTGCTCAAGCAGCGTCTCCGGATCGGCCACGCTTACGTAGTCGACCTGAACGAGCGGCTCGGCGCAGAGAATGCGCTGCATGAGGTCGCGCAGCGAGGCGGCGTTGCGCTCGCCCTGTTCGATAGCGGCGACCGCGGCCTCCAGGGCGCGGTGTAGGCTCGTGGCTTGGTGGCGCGCGGCGGGCGCAAGGCGCACGTTGCGCGAGCTCATCGCCAGCCCGTCCGCTTCGCGCACGGTGGGGCACACCACAATCTCCACGGGGAAATTCAAGTCACGCACCATCTGCCGCAGCACGGCGACCTGCTGAAAATCCTTCTGCCCAAAGTAGGCGCGCGTCGGCTGCACCCCATTGAAGAGCTTGGCCACCACCGTTGCCACCCCGCGAAAGTGGCCGGGCCGCGCGGCCCCCTCCAGCAGCTCCGTCAGCGGGCCGACCTCGATCTGCGTTTGAAAGCCGGGTGGGTACATCTCATCCGGCGTGGGCGTCCACACCAGATCAACGTCCGCCTCGCGCAGCAGCGCGAGATCGCGCTCCAGGTCGCGCGGGTAGCGGTCGAGATCGGTAGCTTGACCAAACTGGAGCGGATTGACAAAGATGCTAACCGCCACGCGCTCGTTCTCGGACAGCGCACGCTGCACGAGGCGCAGGTGGCCGTTGTGCAGGTAGCCCATCGTGGGCACGATGGCCCACTCGGCCAGGGGAAATTGTCTGCGGACGGCGCGGACTTCGGCAACGGCGGAGCAAATTTGCATGACAGCGTTTGTAAAGGACGACCTTAGAGAATCTGAGCCGCATCGGCCGAGTGGCAGAGGTGAAGGCTGTAGCGTTCGGCCTGCTGTGGATGAGCAACTGGGTAGCGCTCGTGGACGGCGTTGATAATTTCGTCGCAAGCGGCGGGATCGATGAGGGCGACGCAGCTGCCGCGGAAGCCAGCCCCGCTAAAGCGCGCGCCGTGGACGCCGGGCTGCTGCGAGAGAATTTCGTAGAGCGTGATCAGCTGTGGGCTGCCGCACTCGTACTGATTGACCGAGCTCGCGCCCGATTGGTTCATCAGCGCGCCAAATTCTGCCAGATCGCCCGCTCGCCACGCGTGAACGCCCGCTGTCACGCGCTGCATCTCACCAAAGTAATGGGTGGCCCGACGACGCAGTTCGGTGGGCAACGCATTGCCCCGTGCCGCAAAGGTCTCCGGTGCAACGTGTCGCAAACGTGGATCGACAGACGGATCACCGAGCTGTCGCGCAGCGGTTTGACACTCGGCCACGCGGCTGTTGTAGCCCGTGCCCACCAGCCCCTCTGCGCGGCTGAGTCCCGAATAAACAACCAAAATGTCAAATGTAGCCGCATCGTCCGCCACGGGAATCTGCATGATGTCACGCGATTGGCAATCGATGTGAGTCAGGTGGTTTTTGCGGCCAAAGAGAATCGTCGTCTGGTCTAGAATGCCGTTGCGCAGGCCGATGTAGTCGTGCTCGACGCGCGTCACCAGATCGACGTTGTCCAGCGGGGCAACGGTGAGATCGTTGACGACCTCCAGCGCCAGCAGGTAAGCAACGGTGACCGCCGCCGAGGAGCTGAGGCCACCAATTGGCAGGCTGCCGTCGATCACGCCGATGAGGCCACGCCCGATGTTGTGTGTTTTGTGCAGGGCCTGGGCCGCACCACGCAGGTAGTTGCCCCAATCGCCTGGCTCGAAGGGGGGAATGTCGCCCAGCGCGAACGAAGTCGCGCCCTTAAAATTGAGGCTTTCGACGCAAATTTGGTCATCGGTTGCTGGCGCAAAAGCCAGCAGCACGGATTGGTCAATCGTCATGCCGGTGACGCAGCCGAGCTGGTGATCGATGTGCGCGCCGAGCGGGCTGATGCGCAGCGGCGCGCGCACCACGCAAACGTCCGCGGCGGGTAGGCCGTGTTGGCGCTGAAGGCGGTCAACAAGACGGTCGAGGCGGTTGGCTTCGGAGATGGTGGGCGGGGGAGCGGATAGATTTGTGTTGCGCATGGCACTATTTTACACGGAATCGATTCTCGCGTGAAACTGGCTCTAACAAAGAACAAACAGTTTTATATTGACGGCTCCCCACGCATCTGATATAGTTTGATATTGAACTATCAAAACTTACTCAACAGGGAGGACGCCCCATGACCGCTACCTATGACACCGACTCGACCAGCAGCGTCAAACCGACGCTGGGCCAGATTGCCAAAGCCACGGGCCTCGCCATTGCCATGGCGGTAATCATCAACACCGTGCTGTACTTTGTGAGCAGGGCAGCCGGCTGGTTGCCTACAATGTCAAACCAAGGAGAGATTACGCTGGTTCCCATTTTGATCTTCTCCATTGTGCCGCTCCTCTTGGGGGCAGTGCTCTACTACATTCTCTCGCGCTTTCTCAGCTATGAGCGAGCTGGTTTGGTCTTTGCAATTATTGGCGCTATCGTGTTGATTGGCATGGCCATCACGCCGCTTACCGGCTTACAGAACCCGACGGTTGGTGCGGTGACCATGTTGGAAATTATGCATTTGGCAGCAGGCCTGCCAGCCATCTATTTTCTGACCAAGTCGGCCGGGTAAGCGCGGTTTGCTACCGCCCCCAGCTAAATCGCCATCAACAAAGAAGCCCATCGACCGCGGTCGATGGGCTTCTTTGTTGTGTAAAAATGTTGCTGACCAAACGGCAAACAAACGCGACTTTGCCGTTCCGTCCGCAACGGGTCTAGCGTTCTTACGGCGTCACAACGTCGGTGTCCGTGATGATGCCGGCATCATCCACGACGGGATCATCAATGGTATCAACATCACCATCGCCGCCGCCACAGGCGCTCAACACAAGCGTGGCCAGCATCAGGGACAAAAACAGGGAGCAAAGCTTCTTCATTGAATGGGACATGGGTCTCTCCTCGTTATTGAAATGCACCAAGAGCTATCAGTTTTGTCTTGGGTGCGTCAAATGTATTATGGCGTCGGTCTATTTTGCGTAAGGAAATGATCAAAGTTGAGGATTCGTCTAATTAGACGTCAGCAAAAAGTATGGATTATCGTTGAGAAAAAGCCCAATAGATAGAGATGATGCTTACGGTTCAGCGCGTAATCTAGTTATCTTTACTCCTGCATCCCCGCCCACAGAAAAATGTGCTCTGGTTTGCTACTATTACAAACAATGAATTTGGTTCCCCACCAATAGATTTACTGTAATCAAGGAGCCGTCCTATGACGACCACAACCCGTCCTGAAAGTACCCAAAAACTTCGTCCAACAGAAATTTTGGCCGCCGCCCACGACGCTCATCTCACGCCCGATGATCTCGCGCAGCGCGCCATTGACCTGGCTCAGGCGCTGCTCGCCAACGCCCGCGAGGAGCAGACCGACAGCGAGCGCCAGCAGGCTCAAAAAATCGCCCGCATGATGGAGGACCCGGCGGGCAAAAACCTGACCATCGCTCTCAGCGATCAGGTCTTCCGCAGCCACAAGCCCAAGCGCATTGCCAACCAGCTCCAACATCTGCTGGAGGGCTACGGCGTGCCCCGCTATATGGAGTGGTGGGAGCGGGCGGCGCTGGCGCTCGGCGGCTACATGTCGGACGTGATGCCGGCGCTGGTCGTGCCGCCCTTTACCGCGCGGCTGCGCCAGGAAACGCAGAATGTGATCCTGCCCGGCGAGGAGGATGCCCTGCGCAAGTATCTCAAGAAGCGACGCAAGGGGGGTACACGCCTCAATCTCAACCACCTCGGCGAAGCCATTCTTGGTGAAAATGAAGCGGCGCATCGCATGGACGCCTACCTCGACCTGCTGGCGCGCGACGATGTCGAGTACATTTCGGTCAAAATCTCGTCGGTCTTTAGCCAAATCAACCTCGTCGCGTTTGACTGGACGGTCGAGCAGATCAAGGAGCGGCTGCGCACTCTCTATCGGCAGGCGATGCAGCATCAGTACCGCGATCCGGATGGCACGACCGCGCCCAAGTTTATTAACCTTGACATGGAGGAATATCGTGATCTGCACCTGACCGTCGCCGCCTTCCAGCAGGTGCTAGACGAGCCGGAATTTCAGAACTACCGCGCGGGCATCGTCCTGCAGGCTTACCTGCCCGATTCGCACGGGGTGCAGCAGGAGCTCACGCACTGGGCAATGCACCGCTTCGAGCGGGGCGGCGCACCGATTAAGGTGCGTATCGTCAAAGGCGCAAACATGGCAATGGAGCGCGTCGAGGCGTCGATTCACGGCTGGACACAAGCGCCCTATCGCACCAAGCTGGAGACCGACGCCAACTTCAAGCGCATGGTCGAATATGGGATGCAGCCGGAGCACGCGCAGGCCGTACACATCGGCGTGGCGAGCCACAATCTGTTTGATGTGGCCTACGCGCTGCTGCTGCGCGCCCACTTTGGCGTGGAGGAGGATGTGGAATTTGAAATGCTGGAAGGGATGGCCAACCACCAGTCGCGCGCCGTGCAGCAGGCCGCGGAGGGGATGCTGCTCTACGCGCCGGTGGTTAAGCGCGATGATTTTCACAGCGCGATTGCCTACCTCGTGCGGCGGCTGGACGAGAATACGGATGAGGAGAATTTTCTGCACGATCTGTTTGGCCTAGAGCCGGGCACGCCCCAGTGGGACAAACAGCGCGACCAGTTCCTGCGTTCGTTCGCCATACGCAACGAGGTGGCGGTGGGGCCGCAGAGGAAGCAGGATCGCAATTGTCATTTCGACGGTGAGGAGAAATCTCCAAACGGTCAACGAGAATCCGTAAGTCAAGAACAGATTTCTCGCTCTGCTCGAAACGACAGCTTTACCAACGCCCCCGACACCGATTGGTCGCTTCCCCAAAACGTCGAGTGGATTCACGATAAGCTCGACGCCTGGCGCGAGCGCGACCTCGAAACCATCCCGCTGCAAATCGGTGGTGACTTTGTCAAAAGCAACGATATTGCCGACGGCGTCGATCCCTCGTGTCCCGGCAGGACACCTTACCGCTACGCCCGCGCCAGCCGCGAGCAAGTCGACACCGCGTTGGAGGTAGCCGTCGCGGCGCAGCGCGACTGGGCGGCGCGCCCAGTGGCCGAGCGACGGCGGGTACTGCTCGACGTGGGCGCGGAAATCGAGCGCCAGCGCGGCGACCTGATCGGCGCGATGACCGTCGATGCCGCCAAGAGCATCACCGAGGCCGACCCCGAAGTAAGCGAGGCGGTGGACTTTGCCAACTACTACGCGCGC
>CBDCDB010000008.1:0-2130000 GCA_965215315.1 Truepera sp.
CATAAAACGAGCCTGGGTTATGGGTGTTGAGATTATCCTGCACCAGCCTGATTTTCTGCGCTTGAGGGAACTGTTGCGTTAAGTACTGTATAAAGTCGGTGTATTCCTGCCGTCGGCGGTGGTCATAGAGCCTAGTCCAACGCCTGCCGGTAAGCGGCTCGACCGCTAAGAGCACTGAACAACTTGCCGTGACTTTATAATGGTAGTCCTCGCGTTTGACCTGGCCTGCTTTCATCGCTACAGGTTGTAAGGTCTGTTCAATCAGATAACAAGGTCGTTCATCAAAACAAAGTACCGGATAGTCGGGGTCATAAGGCTGAGCGTAAGTATCAAGCACCCGCTCCATTTGCCAAATGAACGCAGAGGTGAGCTTGCCCAAACACCAACACCGCTTTAGGTGGGGTTTGAGCTCGTTTTTTTCAGTATCTCGCTGACCCCCTCATGCGAAACAGTCTCAACCAAGCCCAGCTCGACAGCTTTATCCGCTAACAGTCTCAGTGTCCATCTGCTTCTGCCTTCAGGAGCCTCACTACATGCTAAAGCGGTAATCTTCGCTCGCTGTTCACCACTAAAGCGACTTGGGCGTCCTGGTTTGGGCTTGTCCGCTACTACCTCTTGGACGTTACTCTGGCTTTCGCAAAAACGTTTGCGGATCCTCTTGAGCGTTGCCAAACTGATATCTGCTTGCTTGAGAATCTCGGCGTCACTTACCCCGGCATCCGCCAGTAACAGTGCCCTAGCCCGTTTGTACACCCTCACCCGGCACGCTCCCGCTTTTGTTAGCCGTTCGAGCTCTTGCCTTTGTATTTTACTCAGCTTGATTCCATAGCGCTTTTTCATTCGCTTACTTTAGACACTGTGTTGCTATGGGTCAACTCTTCGCTGACAATGTAATACAAGAGTAGTTGGGACAAACGTGGTTGCGTCTATTCTTATACCACAACGACGCTCGAGCCGCTCTCCCGAACGAAAGGCTGACCGAGAAAATCACCTAACGCCGTCCTCAGACTTTGGTTCGGTTGGCTGATGGACCTTAGGCTTAAACACTATAGACGCCTCTACGGGGTGCTGACATACTGCTTGACCCGCAGCGGTACCTTGCCGGTTAAGAGATTGTAAGTTTGGGCTGCTGGCAGCGGTTTGGCAAACAAGTATCCTTGCGCTTCGCCCAAGCCGAACGCAAGCAGCGCCAAACGCTGCGCTTCGGTCTCGACGCCCTCGGCAACGACGCAGAGCCCCAAACTTTTACCGAGGGCGAGGATTGCCTGAACGATCTTGTGGCTGCCCTTTTCAGAGCGGTCGGCGACGCCCATATTTTGAATGAAGGAGCGGTCGATCTTGAGGCTGTGAACCGGCAAACGGTTCAGGTACGCCAAAGACGAGTAGGCGGTACCGAAGTCGTCGATCGCTAGCCGGACGCCCATATCTCTAAGCTGCTGAAGTTTTTGAGTACTCGCTTCAACGTCGGTCATCGCGGTACTTTCGGTGAGCTCGAGCTCGAGCAGTTCCGGCTCGAGCGCGTGTCTACGGAGCGCCCGCCCCACCTCCCCGACGATAGCCGGGTGTCTAAGCTGCTCGACAGATAAATTCACCGCAATCCGCCGCGCGACGCCGGCGTCGCGCCAGCTCTTCGCCTGGGCGCACGCCTGGTCTAAAACTTGGGCTCCCAGCTGCCGGATAAGCCCGGATTCCTCTGCGAGCGGGATGAAAACTCCCGGCGGTATCCAACCTCGGCTTGGATGCGACCAGCGGGCGAGCGCCTCTAAGCTGGTGATTTCGCCGGTGGTCAGGTCGATACGGGGTTGGTAGTGCAAAATGAGCGCGTTCTGTTCTAAAGCTGTTTGCAAGTCTCGGACGAGTTCGACCCGCGTGCGCAGTGTTTCTCTCATCCGGTCGGTAAAAAACTGGAAGCTTCCGCGGTCTTCCTTGGCGCGGTAGAGCGCTAGGTCGGCGTTTTTAATCAGGTCGCTAGCGTTGGCAAGTCCGTCAACACAAACGTCGATGCCGATACTGGCATTTGTGCTAATCCAGTGCCCCCCCAACGAAAAAGGCTCGCCTATACACGTCAAAAGCCGTTCGGCGAGCGTGACGAGTTCAGAGGTGTCACCCGAGTCGGGTAAGACGACTACAAATTCGTCGCCGCCCCAACGTGCGACGGTATCGCCCTCACGGACGCCGCTGCTCAGGCGGGTGGCGACCGCGCTGAGGAGCAGGTCGCCGAAGCTGTGCCCGTAGGTGTCGTTGACCTGTTTGAAATTGTCGAGATCCAAAAACATCACGCTTAGAGGAAGCGTGTGCTGCCGCGCCTGCGCCGCTGCCTGCGCCAACCGGTCGTCTAACCCCCAGCGGTTCGGCAAGCCGGTGATGGGATCAAAGTGCGCGAGCCGCTCGAGCGCCCCACGCTGCTCTTTTAAGGTCGCCTCGAGTTCAAGGCGCTGCATCAGGGTAGCGGCCTGCTGCGCCAACACGCGGGCCATTTCAGTAGCATCTTCGTCAAACGCATCTTTGCGGTCAAAGTTATCGAGGTAAAGCGACAAAACGCTCCGCCCCTCGACCATGATGGGAACGCAGAGCGACACGGCGATATCATTAGACAACCTGTGTTCTTCCATCACTTGACGCCGCTCGGCGTCAAGCTCGTCAACCTGCCACGCGTAAACGAGTTGCGGTTCGGGAGAGGAGAGGTCGAAAAGAAAATTCTCTTCAGAGAAGGTGCAGCGTTGCAGGGCCTCAAGGTCGAAACCGGCGGCTGCAACAAAATGGTGTCCGTCTTCCTTTCGGAGCAGCAAGCTGCCTGCCTGTGCCCCCGGAATCGTTGCGACGGCGTTTTCTAGCAGCTCCTGGTAAAAACACTCGCCGAGCCCGCGTTGCAGCGACGCCTGCGTAAAGCTCAGTAAGCCGCGGCGAAACTCGGTGTGCAGCGCGGCGCGCCGCGCCGCCTCTTTGCGTTCGCTGACGTCCTGAAAATAAACCGACACGCCCTCCTCTGAAGGGTAGATGCGAACCTCGAGCCAACCCTCAAACGGTGGATAAAAAAGTTCAAAATGGGCGGTCTCACCCGTCCGGGCGGCCTGAAGGTGATTCAGGTAAACGGGCGAGTCTACGAGTCTGGGAAACACCTCCCACAGCTCGCGCCCCAGCAGTTCGGTGCTGGGGAACCCGAAGAACCTTTCGGCTTCCGGATTCAGGTAGGTAAAACGCCACTCAGAGTCGAGCGTATAAAACGCGTCGGTGATGCTTTCAAAGACAGTTGTAATACGCTCTGAATGGGTTCGGCTCTCAGCCGCGAGCAGGCGCAGCTCGAGTTCATCGACGACTAGAGCCGCTAGGTCTACCAACGTTTTTTGTGCCTCGTCGTCGAAGTCGGTGCGGGCCACCGTATCGATGAGGCAGAGCGTTCCGAGGTCGACGCCGCGTGACGACTTTAGCGGTGCGCCCGCGTAAAAACGTACGAAAGGCTCGGCGATAACAGAATCTTTACAGTAGAAGCGCGGGTCTTGACGTGCGTCCGGGACGACGAGCACGTCTCCCTGCGCGACCACGTGAAGACAAAATGAGGGCTCGAGGTTGGGACCAAACATCTCAGTCCCGCAGCTGGCTTTAGACCAAGCCTGGTCTCCGGTAATGAAGTTGATGAGCACAACGGGTACATTAAAGAGCCGCTTCGCAAGCCCGACAAGGCGTTCAAAAGCCGCTTCGGGCTCGGTATGGAGAATCCGGTACCGTTGCAGCTCTTGCTGACGGTTTGCGTCTTGAGCGCTTTCGCTGCTGCCTAAACCGGAGAACGTGCCTGGCTCTGTCACACCAACAATTATGAACGGCTAAGTATGACAAGAAAATGACGCGGAATATCCCACCCATTCTGGTTGCCTGAGAGTCAAGCTGAGTGTAGCGAGCGGAAAGGAAAATACGGACAGGGCGGTACGACCTACTGCCGAACGCGCTTTTCGGTGACAAGCCATAGGGCGGAATTTGTACCGCTGGTTCGAACCTTTTGCCCACGAAGCTGACCTCTGCTGAGCTTGCTGCTAGAGGGTTTCCGTAAAGCGTCGTAACCTGCCGCCTAAACCGCTACCCGGCTTTCCCTTCTAAATAGGCTGTCAGCGCGTCCTCGAGCGGAAGAATGGCTTTATACCGCCTGACCTCTTCCGGCGTACCCTGCAAAACCTGCAAGATGCGCCGCGCCCGCTCGGGGTCGGCGGCCTCTTCGTCCAACCGGCTGTTATAGGTGTGAATCCCGAAAAGCACATGTGGCGATCCCGAAAGACGCGTCAACGTCTGCCGCTCAACCCGGATGAAGACCTTCTGACCTATTGTCTCAGGAGTCAGGTGCGGCAGTAGCGCTAAAACCTCGGCTTTGTAATGCGGTTTATATTTTGTCGAGAGGTCGAGCTGATCGGTCAGCTTGAAGTTCCAGCTCATCCGCCAGAGCGTTTTACCCGGTTTCATCGCGCTCAGGAGCCGCCCGCCCGCGTGAACCGATGGCATCGTCGTCTGGGGGGTGCGTTCATGTACCGCCATAAACGGTTTGCCGAGCCGGTCGGCAATCGCCCAGCCGTTGGGAAAGCAGAGCTGTCCCCCGACGAAGGTTGCGTCGCTATTGGCGTCTACGAGTACGAGGTCTTCTTGTACCTGCCGCCCTACCCAGTCGAGGGGCTCGAGCGACAAGCTCTTCGGGTTGCCGTAAACGAACGTTTCTTGCTCGCCTAACAGCTTGTTGTGCCACTGCCACCGCCGCCCACGCTGCTCGAGCCTAAATGCCGGATGATGCGCCGCCAAATCTGCCAAAACAAGCCCTAGAACCTCCCACTGCGCGGCGAACAGGTCAGTTCCGCCGCTGAAATACTCGAGCGGCGTCTCGGTGAGCAGGCGACGTTTGAGGGCAACCTCGGCGGCGTAGTGCGGCCTGTCGATATCTAGCAGCGCTTCGCCGGGGCGCAGGGCGCGTGCGCCCATACCCGCCTCGAACGTTTCGCCAAAGGGGAAAAATCTCAACATAAGAGACTTTCTAGCACATTTAGGTTTGGTAAGGGGGTCACGTTGTAAAAAAGTCCAGAGGCGGCAAGGTTCCGGTGAGCGGGGCGTAGTCAGTTACGGGTGCGTGGGTCTCGAGCGCCAGCAAGAGCGCCCCGACCACCGGTTCGAACGGGGCGAGGCCGGGTTGAGCGTCCGGGAATTCTTGTAAAACGCGGGCGTTTACGGCGTCTCTTAAGGCCGTACCGGGGTGACGCAAAACGCCGCCTGCCAACACCAGTGGGAAGGTCTGCTCGAGCTCTACGTGACGCGCCGCCACACACGCGTACTCACCGAGCGTCGTGCCGGCCTGCCGGATGATGCCGAGCGCTACGGCGTCGCCCGCACCGGCTGCGCCGAGTAGCAGTCGAGAGAGACCGGGGCGCTGTACGGGTTCGGCTTTACGAGCCGTGAGGTGATGGAGCACGTTCCTGATGCTCGAGCAGCCGAAAAAGTTCAGCACTGCCCCGCTGAGTACCGTCTCAGGGCCGAGACCGAGTTCGGCGCGGTAGACCGCCCGCAAGGTGCGTTCGCTCAGCTCGGCCCCGCCGACCGGTTCTTGCCAAAACGAGCTGTGCCAGACGTGTACGCCGCGCCGCGCACCAATAGCTGCGCCCGTACCGCAAACGACCGCCACCCCGTTGTCAGGCGTCCCCGCCCGGAGCGCCCCAAGCGCGTCGTTGACGACCAGAACGTTTTTGCCGTAACCTCGAGCCTCGACCTCTGCTTCCCAAAATGTAAAGTCTTCGGGCCAGTCGGCCCCGACCAGACTAAAACAACCTGCCGCAAGTTCAGCCGGTAAGAGGCTTGCCTGCTCCAGCGCCCCCTCGACAGCACCCGTTACCGAAGCGAGCGCCGCCGCTTCCGACGCGTAGATATCACCGCCGCCGCCGCGTCCCCAACCGAGGATGCGTCCCGCCGCGTCCGAGACCAATGCGACGGTTTTCGAGTTGCCTGCGTCAACGCCTAAAAAATAGCCTAAATTCATACGCCGTGTCAGGACCTTCCGGGCCACAACCGTTCGGGCAAATAAGCCTTCATCGCATAGGCCATCTCGTCATAAAGGGTTTCGGCTTTGGACAAAGACACCACAAGCGGATGACTCGTCAGCGCCTGTACTGCGCTCCGGCGGTCTCCCGACCAGGCGGCTTCAGCGCTCAGCGCTTGATACTCGCCGAGCTGTTTAACGAGCCCGACGGCTGCTCTCGGCAGCTGTCCGCAGACGAGCGGTGTCGCACCGTCCTTGTTGACGAGCGCCGGAACTTCGACCACCAAGTCGTCGGGAAAGTCGCTCAATGCGCCCCGGTTCGGAACGTTGACGGGCCAGACTTCGCTCTTGTCGTTGTAAAGCGCGTCCATCACGTCGAAGGCCAGCTCGAGCTCGTGAATACCGCCTCTCGAGCGCGCCGGGTCGAGTTTCGGCTCCGCCGCTGTGAGCTGCTCGTGATAGTGCGCCCAGTACCCCGGCACTGCCGCCATGATGTCCTCGGCGCGGGTGGTGGGTTTCGCCTGCAGTTCAGCCAACACCTCGTCCTTAAAGTAGTAATACTGAAAATACGACGCGGGCAGGCTCTCCATCGTCGCGGCAAGCTGTAGCAAGCGCAACCTTTCAGGGTCAGCGCCCGCCGCCTTTTTCTCTTCGTAAGCAGCTTGAATGAGCGGGATAGCGTCTTCGGCCCCGTAACGGGCGTGAAGACTCCAGCAGGCGTGGTTGAGGCCGACCATCGTCGCTGTGAGCTTAGCCGGGTCTAAACCCGCGGTTTGGGCGAGCTCGAGCGGAAATACCAGCGGCCCTTCACAGAGTGAAATCGTCCGAACGTCACTATGGTGCGTGACCGCCTCCGCCACGATGTTGACGGGATTGGTGTAGTTAAATAGCGTCGCCTGCGGGCAGAGCCGCTCCATCTGCCGCACGAGGTCCCGGACGACGTGAACCGAACGCAGCGCCATAAAAAAACCGCCCGGCCCCTGCGTCTCCTGCCCGATAACGCCGTGCTTAAGGGGAATGCTCTCGTCTAAATGCCGCATCTCGAAACCGCCGGGGCGAAAGCTTGACAACACCGCGTCAGCGTCCGGGAGCGCTTCAGCGAGATTTGTCGTCGTGCAGACGTCTAGGTCTAACCCCTGCGCTTCAGCAAAGCGGCGGGTCAGCGCCGCGACCTGCTCGAGCCGCCCCTCATCTAGGTCAACAAGCACCACTTCCGACCCGCGAAAGTTTCCCCCCTGCAGGACAAACGACGCCATCGTACCGGGCGCGCGGGTGCTGCCGCCGCCCAGATAAACCCACCTAAGCCGCGCCATCAGCTGCCTCTAGTACAACCGGGTCGCCACAGGTAAGGGTAGGACAGGTACGACCCGCTTGCCGAAAGTTTTGTCCAAACCTGACCTGCTTGCCAACTTGCCGGAAACGCGCGAGCGTACGCAGCGGCTCGGTGCGCCGTTCGCCCTTGTTCGGATCGACGTTGACGAGCATACAGCGCACACACGGCCCGACCCTCCGTAAACGGAGCGTCCCGATTTGCACCGCGTCCCAGCCGTCTTCAGCGAACGCTTCGCAGCCGCTGACGACTAGGTTGGGCCGAAAGTGGCGTACATCTACGGGGTCAGTCAAGCGCCTGTTAAGGTCAGCTAGCGACGCCTCGGACACGAGTAAAAAGGGATTGCCGTCCGCAAAGCTGACCGGGCTCGGCGCGTGATCGGGGGAGGGGCGCAGGGTCGTGTCAGGCATATAGACGAGCCGGTACGCACCGCCCAGCAAAGTGCTAAACCAAGCTGTCGCAGCTCCGATAAGCTGAGCCGTCATAGGTTCTCTCCACATCATGACCGTCAGGCGTTCACCGTCTTCCGGGTAGAGGGGCAACTCGAGCCTCGCCATCCCGTCAGCCTCCAACCTCAGCTGCTCACCCGCAAAACTCGGTTTAAGGAGCGCCAGCTCGGGCCGTTCGCGCTGCGTGACGAGCCGCCCGGTTTCGTCTATCACCATCCAGCGGCGGTCGTGCTCGAGCCCCCTCAGCACAACTTTGGACGAATCCAGCAATATGCCCGCCGCCGACTTGACCGGGTAAACCCAGAGCTGACTAAGCGTTCCAACTGTAAGGCTTGTGGCGCTCACGCTTGCGCCGCCCGCTTGACTTGCGCTACGCGCCCCGGTTCTCTTTCGGGAGCGTCCGGGTAGTAGAGGACGCAGCGGGCCAGGTGATTCGGCTCACTGGGCGTGGTCTCGACCAAATCAGGGAGGCGTTCGCGGCAGCGGTCGTGTGCGAAGGGGCAGCGCGGCTCGAAAGGACACCCCGGCGGCAGCGCCGTAAGGTCGGGGACTTCCCCTTTCGCTTCGATAGGTTCGGGCCCCATCCCCATCTCCGGTTTCGGCGCGGCCCGTTTTAGAAGCTGCGTATACGGATGCTTGGGCGTGCGAATCAGCGCCGTCGACGGCCCGACCTCCATAATCCTGCCCGCGTACATGACTGCGATACGGTCGCTCATATAGTGCGCTCCGGCGAGGTCGTGCGTGATAAACAGCAGTGACAAACCCTCCTGCTCTTTGAGGTCTAAGAGCAGGTTCATGATGTCGAGGCGAATCGACACGTCGAGCATCGAGGTCGGTTCATCGGCCAAGATGAGTTCGGGCTCGGGAGCCAGAGCCCGCGCAATCCCGACGCGCTGCCGCTCGCCGCCGGAGAGCTCGTAAGGGTATTTGTCGAGGTAGCGTTCAGCCGGACGGAGGCCGCAGCGCTCCAGCAAGGCTTTAACTTTGTCGCGAGCGTTTTTCTGCGTCGCCAAACCGTGAACGAGCAGCGGTCTCCGCAAGATATACGAAACCGGATAGACCGTATTCAAGGACGAAAACGGGTCTTGGAAAATCATCTGTACCCGCCGCCGATACGCCAGCATGTCTTGTCTAGGGAGCGCTTTTGGAACCTTTCGACCTGCGAGCGTCATCGTGCCGCCCGTTGGGGCGTAGAGTTTAGCTACAAGCCGCGCAACGGTGGATTTTCCTGAACCTGACTCGCCGACGAGCCCTAAAACTTCGCGGCGTCCGACACTTAGATCGACACCCCGAACGGCGGGTACCTCACGCGAACGCCACAGGCCGCCGACTTTGAAGGTTTTCTCGAGCCCGTCTGCGACAAATACGGGCGCGTCGGGTGTATGTTCGTCAGGCGTTTTTGTAACGGTTACGGTCATATGAAGCCCTTCAGGGTTCTGCTCGTGCAGATAGTCAAGCTGAAGCCCACTAGGGTTCTGCTCGTGCAGATAGTCATGCGCTCAGCTCCCCTGGTTGGACGAGTTCGCCGAGTTTGTCGTGCGCGGCCAAGAGCGCCTCATCGTAAAGGTGGCAGGCGACCTCGTGCTCTGAACGTACCTGCTGAAGAGGCGGCGTGACGGTGTTACAAAGGCCGTCCATCCGCGCCGGACAGCGGGCGTAAAAAGGGCAACCCGGCGGCGGATCACGCAGATCGGGCGGTTTTCCGGGAATGCCGCTACGCCTTTCACGTGAGCCGACGAGCGGCGGAAAAGCCCGCATCAGTCCCTGAGTATAAGGGTGGAGCGGCGCACGGTAGAGGTCACTCGAGGGGGAGCGTTCGATCATCTGACCGGCGTACATGATCGCCACGCTGTCGCTGATTTCGACCAACAGCGAGAGGTCGTGAGTAATGAAGATGACGGCAATCCCGAGGTCTCGGCGAATTTTATCGATCTCTTGTAAAAGCGTCCGCTGAACCACCACGTCTAGGGCAGTGGTCGGCTCGTCCATGATGATGAGGTCGGGTTCGAGCGCCAAGGCGATCGCAATCACCGCACGCTGCTTCATCCCACCTGAAAGCTGATGTGGATAGGCGTCTAGGTACTCTGGGTCAATGTCGATCAGCAAAAAGAGTTCGCGTGCGCGTTTGTCTAGCGCCGCGTTGTTCAGCTGCTGATGGGCTTGAACCGCGTCGTAAATCTGGTCACGTACCTTCATCACCGGGTTCAAGACGTTCATCGAAGCTTGAAACACGATAGAAAAATCGCGCCAGCGTAAGTTTTGCAGCTCGGACGCGTTCAGTCGAACCAAATCCCGTTCACCCAACCAGACTTCGCCTTCTAACACCCGTCCGGGTGGTTGTAAAAGCTGCGCGACGCCGAACGCCAAGGTCGATTTGCCGCACCCCGATTCTCCGGCGATACCCAAAAACTCGCCGCGTTTGAGGGTTAGCTCGACGTTTCGAACCGCCTGAACGGTGCTCTCTGTAAGCGCGTACCCGGCGCTGAAGTTGCGAACCTCGAGCACGTTTTCAGACGCGTTAGCGGGGGCAGCGGAAGCCGCAGCCGGTTGAAGCGTCGGGGTCTTGCCGGGTTTGACCTGCGGCGTCCGCAGTTTGGGGTTGGTAATCTCGTCAACAGCGAAGTTCAGGAGCGCAAACGAGGTGCCGAGCAGCGCGATACATACCCCCGGCGCAATCATCCACGCCCACTGATTTAGGAGAAACGCCTGATTGGTCTGCGCCCAGTAGAGCATCGTGCCCCAGGTGACGATGCCCACGTCGCCGAGGCCGAGGAACTCGAGCCCCGCTTCGCTCAAGACCGCAAAGAGCGCCGCGCCGAAAAAGTTGGCCGCAATCAGCGAGAGCATGTTCGGCAGGACTTCTGCAAAAACGATCTTCCCACCGCCTTCACCGACCACCCGCGCCGCCTCGACAAAATCACGGTTCCGGAGGCTCAAGGTCTGTGCCCGCAAGACCCGCGCCCCCCACGCCCAACCCGTCACCGCAATCACGAAGATAATCGGCAAGACGCCCTCAACGTTTACATAAGCGGCGATGATAATCAGGAGCGGCAAGCCCGGAATCACCAGAAAAATATTGGTAAAGGTCGACAAAACTTCGTCTAAGATACCCCCCGCATACCCCGAAACAAGCCCGATCACAACTGAGACAAACGTTGCGATGGCCCCTGCGACAAGTCCGACCAAGAGCGACAAGCGCGTACCCCAAATGAGCTGCGAGAAAACGTCTTCACCGAGCGCCGTCGTCCCCATAGGGTGCTCAGCGCTGCCGGTACCGAAAGGGATAAACGAGGTGTCTTTGGGCGAATACGGAGCCAACACCGGAGCCAATACCGCGACGCCGACGAAAAATAAGAGCAGCAAAAGTCCGATCAAGGACTTTGGATTGCGTACCAGCCGAGACCAGTTCATCTGACAACCCAAATTCTGCTTGTGCGGCTGTTTTCTAAGTTATATCGGCGGCTCGTGACCGCGTTCAATCTCGGGCACTTCATTTGGTTTTCGAAGATAGCAAGGCAAGTTCTACTTGATGCCTGCTTCTTGCGCCTTACTTCTTTGTGGCTTGACAAAACTGGTATGACGTCAGGGACAGCAGAATCTGAAACGGTATCCATCAGACGCCCTCACTCCGAACTCTGGGGTCGAGCAGCGCGTAGGCGATGTCCGCCAAAAAGTTGGCAAGCAGAACAGCCAGCGTAATAAACAAAAAGACCGCTTGCATCAGTGGATAGTCTAGGCTCGTAACAGCTTGGTAGAGCGAAAAGCCGATGCCCGGATACGAAAAGACGATTTCAGTCAAAAGTGAGCCGCTGATTACAAAGCCGAGCGCCATCGCAAACGCCGTAAAACTTGGCAAGATGGCGTTGCGGGCCGCGTAACGAAACATCACCCGGCGCTGTGACAGCCCTTTGGCACGGGCAAACGCCACATAATCTTCACCTAAAACACTGACCAGATTGTTCCGCATCGTCAGGAGCCAGCCGCCCGTCGCCGTAACGATGATCGTCAGGGCGGGTAAAAAACTGTGATAGAGAACGCTCAGAATCCACGGCAACCCGTCGGAGCGCACAACGGTCGTCCCGTAACCCCCACTCAGCGGAAACCAGCCGAGCAAAAATGAAAAGACGTACAGCACAATCAGCGCAAACCAAAAATAAGGGACGCCGTTGAGAAACAGTGAAATCAGCACCATTGCGTCACCGACAGGCGTATTCCGCCACCAACCCGAGTACACGCCGAGCAAGGTTCCGAGCACAAAGGAAATCAGGGTTGTGACGCCGACCAGCCCGAGCGTCCATGGGATCGCGTGACCCAGGATTTCGCTGACCGGGGCCGGAAAAAAGCCCAGCGAGAGACCGAAGTCGCCGGTCAACATCCGCCGCCAGTAGTCGAGATACTGACCGAACCAGCTCTTGTCGGTATTGAGGCCGAACGCCTCGCGCAGTGCGTCGGCGGCTTGCGGGGAGAGCCGTCCCTGATAACGTGCCAGCATCACGCTCACCGGATCGCCCGGTACGAGTTGTGGGAGTATGTAGTTAATGGTCAAGGCCGCCCAGCCGGTAATCAGCAGCAGCCCGAGCCGACGAAGAAGGTAACGCACCAGAACCTCCAAAAAATAGCCATGCGAGCCGAGCCACGAGTAGTGAGATTTTGCTCATTACTCGTGGCTCATTGCTTGTTACTTCAAATAAACCTCGCGGAACATCAAGAGACCGGCGACCGAATCATCGGGGCCGCCGTCGGTGTAGGGGTTTTCGGGTGAAGGCCAACCGGTAAAGGTGGACAGGTTGAAGTTCGAAAACTGTACCCGGTCGGTCAACGGGACGTAAGGAACCTCTTTGACGACGACCTGGGCAATCTGGTTGATGGCTTCTTTTTGCACGGCTTGGTCGCTGCTCTGGCGGAACGTCGTAAGCGCCTTCGTCACCGCCGGGTCGGTAAAGCGTGACATGTTTGAATCGGCGATCTCACCGATTTTAGGGGCTGAAAACTCCGGGGAGAGGGAGCCGTTATAGAGGTAGTAGGGCGTCGAGCCGTTGCGCCAACCCCATGAGATCGCCATATCGTAGGTACCACTTTGAAGACCCCGTGAGTACGATCCCCAGTTCTCCTGCTGGATCGATGAGCGAATCCCAATCGCCTGCAGGTTCTGTGAAACCACCTGCGCCATCGTAATAAAGTCTGTCCAACCTGCGCCGACGAGGATGTTAAAGCTCGGCAGCGGCTGAGCGTCTTTGCTGAGCAACGTGTCACCGTCATAGCTATAACCCGCTTCTTCTAACATCGCGCGCGCCGCGTCGGGGTCGAAGCTGTAGGCCGGTTCTTGGAGTGAAGCGCTAAGCCACTCACCCTGCTGCGCGGGGATAATCGCGGTCGGGTTGGCGGCGGCGACCGTCGTTCCGGCATAGGCTTTGGCAGCCGCGTCGTCTTTATTGATAGCCCGCGCAACCGCGTTACGAAACACCACGTCGTCAAAGGGTGCTTTTAGCGTATTCAGGTAGAGGATGTTATCGTTGTTGACCGGCCACCAAGAGACGTAGGTCTCTGGGTCGCGGGCGTTGTAGGTCTGTTCGACGTTGGGAATTTGCGTATACGAGTAGTCGGCCTGATTTTGCAAGAGCAGCAGTAGCGCGGCCTGGTTGCTGTTGGTGATCTGAAACGTTACCCCGTCGGCGTAGGGTTGCCCTTTAAGCCAGTAGTTCGGGTTCTTTGTCACCTTAATCAGCTGCGGCGCGAAAGAGGTCAGGACGAACGGCCCGGTGCCCACAGGGTTTTCGTTCGTCTCCTGCACCGGGTCGGCGATATCTGCCCAGATATGTTCTGGCGCAACCGTGCGCCCTACGATGTCGTTAAAAAGTGGTGTGTTGGGTTCACTAAAACTAAAAACAACCGTCGTATCGTCTTTGGCCTCGACGCTCTCGACCCCGAGCGCCCAGATGCCGGTGGTATCGAGTTCGGGATGATCTTTTATATAGTTGAAGGTAAACGCTACATCCTTGGCTGAAAACGGCTCGCCGTCGCTCCACTGCACGCCTTCGCGGGTTTTTACAGTCAGCACAAGGTTGTCCTTACCCCATTCGTGGGAGGTCCCTAACAGGGGCGTCGTGTCGCCCGTAACGGCGTTGACGAAAAACAGTGGTTCATAGATAAGCGGCGTACTCGGCAGATTCTGACCAGCAGTGCCGAACGGATTCGAATTATTTGTATAAGACCCTGACGAGCGGGCGACCCGGATGGTCCCCCCGGTTTGAACGTCTTGGGCGAGTGCAGCGGTAGAGAAGACAAGGGTGGTAGCTGCAACGCTAAGCCAGCTAAAAACCCGTGTGGCACGTGTAAACATAATGCTCCTTTGGCGTGTTTGTGCAACCTGAAAAGCTAGAACGTCCTGCGATAAAATACCCAAACGATTGTCTCTAAGACTGCTATCACCCCCCAGGTTCGGCTGGCACTTTAACTATGTAGAAGGGTAGATTATCACCTTTTGCCTCGGCTGGTGATGAGGTCATTTTTGGTTTTGAGTGAGATAGTCCGAGTTAGCAAGCTCGAGTCTAGCTAGCTGTCTCCGGTAGTACCGGTAAAGAAACTTGTCCCAAACTGAAGAATTCGTGTAAAGAGAAGCCCCGCATTTGGCGGGGCTTCTCTCGTCGTTCCGGATATTCTTTCTTTTGGTAGGCGCGGGCAGGATTGAACTGCCGACCTCTACAGTGTCAATGTAGCGCTCTCCCACTGAGCTACGCGCCTGCATCCTCCCCCGGAACTCTGTAGTCCCAAGGTGTTGGAGGCGCTGACCGGATTCGAACCGGTGATGGAGGTTTTGCAGACCTCTGCCTTACCACTTGGCTACAGCGCCAGGAACTAGAGCCTATCACGGGTGCTAAAAATGTGTCAATGTCGGGTCGCAAAGCGCCCTCAGGGGCACCTTATAGCATTTCTACAGGAGGTTGATATAGGCATCATTTTAGAGCGTACGTGCTGACCAGCAGAATTTAGACCAACGCTGCTGACCAGATGATACCTGCTGGTAAAACCTAGCTCGAGCCCATAAGAGCCCCGTAAAACACCCCCCGGATGCACAAGTCCGGGGGGTGCCGTAGAGCTGCGGTAGAGATCAGGACTTTTTGTCGGAGTCGTCCTTGTCTTCTGGCTCTAACGCTTCTACCTCGGGCGGAACCGGTTCGCCCGACGCGCTGACGCCTTCGTCTGAGGGTGAGCTGGTCTCGGGTGGGGTTCCGAGGGGGCTGACCGGCTCGCCGGAAGCAGTTACCGGTGGGGTCGTAACTGGAGCCGCCGCCGGGGAGGTTCCGGCAGGTCTGCCGGTCGCTGAGGTGGTGCTGGGGGACACGCCAACGGGCGGGACGCTACTCAAGCCAGACCCACTTTGGGTGTCGGCGACCGGTGCGCCGCTACTGCGGGGGCCGCTGACGACAGGCTGGTGCGCGGGCGCTTCGGAACGTTTCTGGTTCCGGCGTTGCAGCAGCCGGAACAGCGCGTACACAGCGACCACGATAACGACCACCGGAATAATCCAGCGGAGCAGCCACCAAAGAACTCCGGCGAGCCACATAAAGAGCAGCCCGACGAGGCTGATGAGCCAACCCACGAGCCAGATAACTCCGGTGGCGACGAGAAGGGCGATAACTGCAAAAACGACGAGTTCGATAATCTCTTGAATGGAGCGTTTCATATGCAGGTGAGTATAGCAAGAACTTTCACCGGCGTTTAGGAATGTAACCCCAAATCGTAATTTGGTCAGCCCGAGTCTTCGGTTACGCCCCGAGTCTTGCCGCGTTGGCCGCGTTTTGAGGTGCCCCACGAGCACCGTAAAATCTCTTTGTGATGCGTGAGTGTTGGCGTGCGTCACAACGGTTTGTGAGTTTGGAGGGGCGTTGGCGCACCTAGCGACCGTGCTCGTGACCGTGCGGCTTTTTTAACTCGAGCCGAGCGCTGTAAAAAAAGGTATTTTTAGCCGTCTTTTTAGCCCGAAACGCAGTAGACTTACGTCCGTGTTGCTCAAACTCGACAAAATGGTTCATGGCGGCGTCGCGCTCGCCCGCCTCGCTGAAGGGCGGTTGGCGCTCGTCCGGGGGGGGCTGCCGGAGGAGCGGGTCAAGGCCGAGGTGCGCGAACGTGCCGGAGTTTTGCAGGGCGTCGTCACCGAAGTTATCGACCCCAGCCCGCACCGCACCGCAGGCAGCCCTCACCCCGGTCTCGACTACAGCCATATCGGTTACGAGTATCAGCTCGAGCTTAAACGCGGCGTCGCTGAAGATGCGCTCTCGAGGGCGCTCAGTCAGAAAAGGACGCAGGACGGCGACAAGACAGACGGAGAGAATGGGGGCCACGTCAAGATTCTTCCGGTTATCGCCGCGCCCGAACCGTGGGGCTACCGCAGCGCCGTACAACCCGCCGTTTCGCGTATCGTTTCGGCAACCGGCTCAACAACCGTACTCGGCTACCGGCAACCGCAAACCGACACCTTCGTCGCGCTGACGCACGACCCGGTGGCAAACGCAGCGCTCAACCGGGTCTGGCAGTGCGTGACGGAGCGGGGTCTACCCAAAGGCGTCCGTGAACTCGTCCTGCGCGGCAACGACGCGGGCGAGGTGCTGCTCTGCCTGATTGCGAGCGCCTCGGCAAAAAATTATCTGAACGCGGCCCACACCCTGCTCGCTGACGGCGTCGTTGGCGTAAGTTACGCGCAGTACGACCCGCGGGGACGGTTTCGGCGTGGGTCGGAGCGGCTTGCCGGGGTGCGGAGCATCGTGCAGCGCTACGGTGACTTTGACCTTACGGTCTCGGCGACGAGCTTTGCCCAGCCCAATCCGGTGGCAGCCTCGCGCCTCTTCCGCGAACTGACGCGCTGGGCCGGTACCGGCGCACACGCCCTCGACCTCTACGCGGGCGGCGGCATCGTCGGACTGCACTTAGCGGGAGGCTTTGAGCGGGTTACGGCCCTCGAGCTTGACCGCAGCAGCGTCGTGCGGGGGCAGCGCGACGCAGAACGGTTGGGCGTCCAGAATCTCTCTTTCGTTCACGCCGACGCCCGTAAACTCGCGGCTTTACCCGACGCCGAACTCATTACTGTTGACCCGCCCCGTGCTGGACTCGCCAAAGCTGCGCGGGAGGCCGTCACTACGTCTAAAGCGGCGCGGCTCCTCTATGTATCGTGCGACGTGGCAACGTGGGCCAGAGACGTGGCTGAGTTTGAGGCGGTGGGCTGGCGCTTAGAGCGGGCGCAACCCTTCGACTTTTACCCACAAACGCACCATATTGAAATGCTGTCTTTACTGACCCGCTGAACATTACACTTGCCCCGCAAGTTATCTTTCAAGTCAGCAGGAACGTACCGAACGAGGGCATTTGGGAACCTGCGACCCGGCGTCAACTTCTACTTCTAACGGTTGCACTTTGGCTCTATACTGACGTATGAACCGCTACGACGACCGTGCCCGCTTAGTGTTTCATTTCGCCCGTGAAGAAGGCTCCAAACTCGGTCACGCAATGATCGGCCCTGAACATCTGCTTTTAGGACTGATGCGTGAAGGCGGTAACGCCAGCCGCGTTTTGGAAGATTTTGGCGCGACGTTAAAAGGTTTGCGTAGCCAAGTTGAAAAAATGGTGGGCCGGGGCGACGGCTTGCCCCGCAACGAAACGGCGGCTATAACGTCTCGTTCACGCCGGGTTAAGGAGTACGCCGGAGAGGAAGCCCGCAGTCTAGGGAGCGCCGTCATTGGAACAGAACACATCTTGCTCGGTATCATCAGGGGGGGTGACGGCGTGGCCTACCGCATCTTGAGGCAGCTCACCCGTGACGTTGACACGATACGCTGGCGCATTTTAGCTGCCGCCGACCCTATAGCTCAGAATGAAACCGTTGGCGCAAGCGACGATTCTCGTCTTCTGGTGAATAGTCCTTACCCGACCGACGATTCCCCACGGGTAGAACTTATCGTCGGTTTACGACTCGTCGGACGCGGCTTTCGTCACCTTCGTTCGTCGCTCAGGCGTTTGGCAGACCGCAAGCGTTAAAACGCTGTAAGCTCATTGGGTGTTAGCTAAACGCATCATCCCCTGCCTGGACGTTCACAACGGGCGCACCACTCGAGGTCAACAGTTCGGGCGCGCCGAAGCTGGTGAACTGAGAGATGTCGGCGACCCCGTAGCGCTGGCGTTGCAATACGACGAGCAAGGTGCCGACGAGCTGGTCTTTTACGACATTACCGCTACCTCCGAGGGCCGCAGCGCGATGCTGGACATCATCACCCGCACTGCCGAGATGTGTTTTATGCCGCTCACCGTCGGCGGTGGCGTGCGGACGCTGGCGGACTTTCGGACGCTCTTTTTAGCCGGGGCCGACAAGGTTTCGATCAATTCAGGGGCAGTTGCAAATCCTGAGGTTGTCCGTGAAGCTGCTGAGCATTACGGTTCGCAGGCGGTCGTATTTTCTATTGACGCGAAAAAACGCATGGACGGCTCCGGTTGGGACGTGTACGTTGCCGGAGGGCGTAAGAATACCGGGCTGGATTTGCTCGAGTGGGCCGTCCGGGGTCAAGAACTCGGGGCAGGGGAGATCGTCTTAAACAGTATCGACGCCGACGGGATGAAAACGGGGTATGACTTAGCGGCGACAAAAGCAGTGGCCCGCGCCGTAGATATTCCTGTCATCGCTTCAGGTGGGGCCGGAAACGCACATCACATGCGTGACGTATTGCGCGACGCCGAGGCGGACGCCGCGCTAGCAGCGGGTATCTTTCACAGTGGTCAAACGACGGTGGGTGAAGTTAAACAACTGTTAGCTGATGCAGGCGTTCACGTGAGGCTTGTCTAGTGGCGCACCGTAAAAACCTAAAAGACTTGAAGCTCGAGACCCTCGCTATTCACGCAGGTGCGGAACCCGACCCTGCGACCGGAGCGATTACCCCGCCGATTCACCTCACCACGACGTTTGAACGTAATCTTGACGGTTCGTATCCGCACGGGTATATCTATAGCCGTACCGCCAACCCAAACCGGGCGGCTCTAGAGGGAGCATTGGCGGCGCTCGAGGGTGGCGAAACCGCCGCTTGTTTCGCCTCGGGTTCGGCGGCAGCCGCCGCCATTTTCCGCACCCTCCGCCCCGGCGACCATGTGTTAGCGCCCGACGACCTCTATCACGGCATTACCAAACTCTTAAAGCAGGTGTTTATTCCTTGGGGTTTAGCCGTTGATTTCGTAAGTACCTCCAACATTGACGCCGTAAAAGAAGCGTGGCGGGAGAATACGAAATTGCTGTGGCTCGAGACCCCTTCCAATCCACTTCTAAAAATCAGCGATGTGGCAGCCCTGTCCGACTTTGCCCATAGTCAAGGTGCGCTCGTTGCTTGTGACGCGACCTGGACGCCGCCGACGGTACAGCGTTCGCTCGACTTAGGTGCAGATTTGGTGTTACACTCGACGACGAAATATCTGGCGGGTCATTCGGATGTATTGGGCGGCGCGGTCATCTCCAAACGTGCTGAGGGCGTCTTCGAGAGTATTAAAACGGTGCAAAACCTCGAGGGAGCCGTCCCCTCACCGTTCGACTGCTGGCTCGTCCTCCGGAGTTTACGCACCTTGCCGTACCGGATGCGGGCGCACACGGAGAATGCTGGAAAGGTCGCCGCGTTTTTAGACGCCCAGCCGCAGGTTGAGCGCGTGTACTATCCGGGGCTCGAGTCTCACCCTAACCATGACGTGGCAACACGTCAGATGGACAGTTTCGGCGGGATGCTCTCATTTGAAGTCTCAGATGAAGCGGCGGCGATGCGGGTTGCCGCAAACGTTCAGCTCTTTACCCGTGGCACGAGTTTGGGCGGCGCGGAAAGCTTGATTGAACACCGTGCCAGCATCGAGGGGCCGGAGAGTAGGACGCCTAAGGGACTTTTACGGGTGTCAGTGGGGCTCGAGCATCCCGACGACCTTATTGCAGACTTAGCGCAGGCGTTAGGGTGACGAGGGAATACGACAACGCTGCGGATTACGACGCGCAGTACAGCGCCGCCTATGAACCTGAAATCCGCACGCTTACTGAACTGGCGAACAAACAAAGCGGAGCCGTTTTAGACCTCTGCTGCGGCACCGGAATTGTGACGATCCCGCTGGCGGAGACCGGGCTCGAGGTCGTTGGCGTAGACATCTCCGAAGCAATGTTGGAACAGGCAAAAACGAAAGTTAAAGGCCAAAAAAATCCGACCTTTTATTTGCAAGATGCGCTCGAGTTCACCACCTCACAGCGTTTCGGGCTCGTCCTGATGACCGGCAACGCTTTTCAGTGCTTTTTGACTGAGCAAGATCTCAGTACGCTTTTCGGTAAAGTTTACGAATTTCTCAGTCCGGGCGGCGTGTTTATCTTCGACACGAGGTTGCCCGAAGGCTATGATTTCACACTCGATGATGACTATAAACTCTGGAGCGAATACACTGATGCGGCGGGAAAACCAGTTCGCTTTCTTGCTAAACAAGCTGCGTTCGACGCTAAGAATGGGGTGCTTCGCTATGAAATGAAAGATGTTTACGCGGACGGTAAAGAGGTGACCTCGAGCGAAACCCTCAAATTTACTCTGCTCGAGACGCTGCTTTCACTGTCTAAGAATGCTGGCTTCGAGGTCGTCGGACAATATGCAAACTGGAATCTAGAACCTCTTCAAGAAAACGCGGCGGCGTGTGTGCTCGAGCTAAAAAAGCCGAGCTGACCCGGTAAAAGCTGAATTAACGTGGTTTCAGGGCTCGAGTTACCAGCGACACAGCCAGATAATCGTCAACAGGTTTTAGAGACGGTTGCCGCTCACACCCTGAACACGCCTACGCCCTTCGTCCTCCGCGTGGCGATTGACGGCGTAGACGGCGCAGGCAAAACGCACTTTGCGGGGGAACTCGAGCCGTTTCTCAAAGTGTCGGGACGAAACATCATCCGCGCTTCAGTAGACGGCTTTCATCACCCAAAAGCGGTACGTTACCGACTTGGACGAGGTTCACCCGAAGGGTTTTACCGCAACTCGTATGACTACAAAACGCTCAAAAAGGTTTTACTGAATCCGCTTAGCCCCGGCGGGTCAGGGCACTACCGCACAGCTGTTCATGATGTTGACGCTGAAATGGCCGTCTCTACACCATTAAAGCAAGCAGAACCCGGCACAATCTTGCTACTCGACGGGATATTTCTGCACCGTCCGGAACTGCGCGATTACTGGGACGTGTCGGTGTGGCTCGAGACCCCCTTCAGCATCTCCGTCCCGCGTATGGCGGAGCGCGACGGCAATTCGCCCAATCCGGACGCCCCGGAACATCGGCGCTACGTCGAAGGCCAAAAGCTCTACCTAAAAGAGAGCACGCCGCAACGTCATGCGACGGTTATCGTTGATAACAGCGACTTGGGAGCACCCTATATCGTCCGTAAAAACTAAGCTGTCACCGCGTTTTCAGCACCAGTACCGTAACGCACCTCGGTCAGCTTTTCGGATACGCGCCATAACCGCTCAGCCAGAGCAGGATTTCGGGCGTCCGCCGTCATCGAGACTTTTTCAGGATAGCCCCGCATCTCCTGAAATCCGTCCGGGCCGTAGTAATCGTTGGGCCGAACGTCCGGGGCGGTTGCCGCGTAAAGGGTTGGAAGTGCGCCCATCGCAGGTTTTTGACCGAGTACCGGGTTGAGGTACTTGAACACGCCGGAGGTTGATTGCAAGTTTGTACCGGTATAGCCCGGATGCGCGGCTGCTGCAAGCGCGTCAATCTTTTCTTGTGAAAAATACACGTTAAGCTGCCGCATAAAGAGCAGGTTGGCGAGTTTGCTCTGCCCATACGCCGCCCACGGTTTGTAACCTTTTTCGGCCTGCAAATTGCCGAACTCGAGCTTACCCATCCGGTGTGCGCCGCTGCTCACATTGATGACCCTCGCTCCCGACATCTTCCTGATATGCGGCGTTAAAAGTCCGGTCAGCGCAAAATGCCCGAGATGATTCGCGCCAAACTGCAGCTCGAAACCGTCTTTGGTTTTGCTAAACGGCGGTACCATCACCCCGGCGTTGTTGATGAGTAGGTCGAGCCTGTCATACTCTTGCCCAAACGCTTCGGTAAACATCCGCACTGAAGCGAGGTCGGCGAGGTCGAGCTTGATGACCGTAAGGTTTGCGCCTGGAACCTCTGCGCGGATGCTGTCGGCGGCGAGGTCGGCTTTTTGCAGATTACGGCACGCCATCACGACGTCGGCACCTTTTATGGCGAGGGCTTTAGCGGTCTCGAGCCCAATCCCGCTATTCGCCCCCGTAACAATAGCAACTCGGCCTGTCTGTAAAGGGATATTTGTAGCTGTCCACGACATAAGTGTCTCCTCTTAGTTCAACCCTAGCAAAAAGTCGTCCGAAATCCCGTAGCTCAGGCGTAAAGATCGGAGCAACACAACACTGCCTCTTGATAACTTTTTAGCTCCAAAACCGCATCATCCATTTGACGGGTTGCTAGAATCGCGTTACAGATTGCGAGGACACCCATGTCTCAAACCGATACATCTACTGATATACCTCAAACCCCTATTTCCGAGTTTATCCGCCACCACTACCGCCACTTCAACGCCGCCGCCCTGATCGACGCCGCCGACGCTTACACCGCGCACCTAAACTCCGGGGGTCACATGATGGTCACACTTGCCGGAGCGATGAGTACCGCTGAACTCGGCTTGTCGTTTGCTGAGATGATTCGGCAGGATAAAGTGCAGATGATCTCGTGTACGGGGGCAAACTTGGAGGAAGACATCTTCAACCTCATCGCGCACGACTTTTACGAGCGCGTGCCCCACTACCGCGACCTCACGCCGCAACAGGAACAAGATTTGCTAGACCGGCATATGAACCGCGTAACCGACACCTGCATCCCCGAGATGGAGGCGATGCGGAGGCTCGAGGACGCCCTCCTCAACGAATGGATGCAAGCTGACGCTGCCGGTGAACGCTACTTTCCGCACGAGTTCTTGTACCGTTTGATTCGCTCGGGGGTGCTCGAGGAACACTACCAAATCGACCCCAAAAACTCGTGGATGGTCGCCGCCGCCGAAAAAAACCTGCCGATTATCGTCCCCGGTTGGGAAGACTCGACCACCGGCAACATGTTCGCCGCGCACTGCATCACCGGCGAAATCAAAAACGTCCACACTGTCCGTACCGGCATCGAATACATGATGTACCTGGCTGAACTTTACACCGAAACTGCGCCGGAACACTCCATCGGCTTCTTCCAAATCGGTGGCGGCATTGCTGGAGATTTTTCCATCTGTGTGGTGCCGATGCTGCATCAGGATTTGCAGCGTGAAGGTGTGCCGATGTGGGGCTATTTCTGCCAAATCAGCGATTCGACTACCTCTTATGGGTCGTATTCGGGGGCGGTGCCGAACGAGAAGATTACCTGGGGCAAGCTCTCGGCGGACACGCCCAAGTTCATTGTGGAGAGTGACGCGACGATTGTGGCACCTTTGATGTTTGCGCTGATTTTAGGAGAGTGAAAGGTAAGGCTGCCACTATGAAACCTGTTGCACACTTCCCGGTTAGAATCACATATTATTTTCAGGAAACGCTTGAAGAGACGAAGATTTTTACTCCCGAAAGTTGGCGTGAGTCTGCAACTCAATTAAAGGACGTTCGTGACGAGAAACTTGGTTCTCACTCAGTGCTGTGTTGTTTCATGGCCTGCCGAGGCAGAGGAAGACTCTTCTGGAGAGCATGTTGTTCCGCAGGCAAGCGGCATTAAATGGGTAGAATTGCAGAAAGGGTTAGTTTCAAACGAGTTTAACAAACGAGTATCAAAATGGGAGCTAAAGTTTTTTCGGATGGGTCTAATGGGTAGCTTACGACCTTAAGTACCCATCCTAAAAGAGCCATATTGAGCAGGATGTGGGCAGCGGCGAGGTGAATAAACGCCAACCAGTTCTGCGGTTTTTTGCACCCTCTAAGGCGGATGCTACGCCTTTTACAGAGCCAGCCCAAGGTTTTTTCGACGACCCACCTTCTTGCCGGATAGCTTTTCTCTCCCGGTGCAGGACATACCTCTAAAACAGGTTCGCCTCGACGACGCCGGTGTTTGATATGGGCAACGTAGTGCTGGTCGGCGACCACCTCACGCACATCGGGATAGTCGTAACCTCGGTCGGCACAAAGATGCTGCTTACTCCTTGGGCGCTCTACTACGATGCCAACGATGAGTTCGGCAGCTCCCCACTTGTCATGTCGGTTCGCGCCAGAAACGTAAACCGCTAGCGGTGCGCCGCGCGCATCTACAAGCAAGTGAATCTTGCTGCCCCTTTTGCCTCTATCCGTCGGGTTACGCCCGGTTGCTTCGCCACCAAGAGGAGCAGGACAGCTTTTGCTGTCTACCGATTGCCAACGCCATTTAATGTGCCGCCTTTTGCCGTAGACCTTTGCCAATGAGCGCGTGAGGTGCTTGAAGACGCCGACACGTCGCCAAAGTTGAAAACGCTGGTGTAGCACGCTGGCGCTCACACCAAACCAACTTTTATGAACCGCTTTCCATTGGCATCTTGTCCACAAGACATACCAGATGCCGTTTAATACTGCCCGGTCTAAAAGGTCGCCCTCGGCCTCTCAGCTTCTTTCGCTTGGGGAGTTGCTTTCTGACCTTGCGCCAGAGTGGGCGTGGAACGCAAAAATAGTTGGGTGCAGCAGGTGTCGTGATAGTTTTGCTCAAGGCGTGCCTCCATTAGATAAGTACTCGACATACTTGTTCTGACCTCTGTCACGCCCCTTTCTAGCTCACTGCTTTCTTGGAATAGGTACTTGGTACGTCTTCGGCAAAAAAGAAGTTGAATTCTCTGATAGTGCAGGGAAACGTGTTGTATTGAGTAATAACCCATTAAGAGGCCTTAAGATCAAAACCTTTGGGCTTGACCCGCCCCCTGCTCCTCCAGACAATGGCAACCTTCGTCTTCAGCTGCCGATAGAACACCCTCCGACTCGTGCGGCGTCACTCTCCCTAGTGGAGCTCGCGTATCTCGTTTTGGCAGTTGTAAAACCTGAAACAGCCTTTTCTAAGGCTCTAGACGAGGCACGTACCTACCTTCTTTTAGACAACGCCCCTTATCGCCCTTTTGGAGAACGCTTTCTGCCAGAGCAGCCTCCAAGCGTAGCTGTTTCGTATCAAGTCAAAGGGCAATATGTTGAGGGCGATTTAGTCGAAATAACAGGACTTTATGCGACTATCATTCTTCACCATGTTCAGTACCTCGTGCATCTGGCCGGGGAGCCTATTGCGCTACCTACATATGGCATGGAGTGGTACGCAACTGATGAGCCAGCACGCAAGCGAATATCAACCGTCTTTTTTGGTTATAGCGGAGTTACCCGAGGCCTGTAAAGATCATCTTATTATGCAATCCACCTTGAACCGGTGTTCAGTACCTATATTTTGCCCTCAAATCACTTTTCGCCTATAAGCTGCTATGGCGAGTCGAGCAATTACCATTCGGGTAGACCCCGAAGCGGCCCAGGCTTATGAAGCGGCATCGGTAGAAGAAAAACGCAAACTAGATGTGCTGCTCAGCCTCAAGCTTACCGAAGTCACAAGAGAAGAGCGGACGCTCGAGGACATCACGAAGGACATCAGCCGGAACGCTCAGGCACGTGGCCTAACACCTGAGATGTTGAAAACGCTTCTGGGTGATTAGAGCGCGTTGCTTGCTGAGGTGCTAAAGCGTGAGAAATTCAGGCATCACGTCTCTTTGGAATAGGTTGAATTGTTCCTGATTGCGCTCGTTCGGCGGGCGTCGGTACTCGAGCCAAGAAACGAAATAAAAACGTGCCCTGACCCGAAGGATGACAAGTTTTTGACGTTGGCAATCGTGGGTGATGCAACATGTATCGTAGTGGGAGATGAGGATTTGCTGGTTCTACATCCTTTTCGCGGTATCCCCATCATCGCGGTATCTCCATCAGTAAGTGCAACTGAATTTCTGCTGGTATGAGGCTCGAGTCTCACATCGACTTGTCAGCTGTCGGCGTAAAATGTTAATTTGTTCTTAATGCCGTGCAGATTTCTGCACAGCTGCCGAAATTGTGGGTACCGCACTACAACCGTGGCGATGTAGCTCAGCTGGTTAGAGCGCACGACTCATAATCGTGAGGTCAAGAGTTCAAGTCTCTTCATCGCTACCAAAGAAACGACGTGAGGAACAAAGATTCTTGAAGTGCAGAGGTTGTATAAGCCTCTGCATAGTCCATTTAACGGCAACCTGACGGCAGCGCATAAAAAACCTCCACAAAATGCCCTTTCCAGCTAGGTGCAAATTATTCTGAAAGATGTTTGCCAAAAACCTCGGATGCTAGACGCTCAGCTGAATAAGAAGAGAATGAGGTTGTGAGCAGCGAGTTTACGGCAAACACTAGCACGAATGCTCCAGAAGGAGTTTAGTTGCTGCAAAGCAAGGTTACGGTAACGCTGTAAAGAGGAGGAAACAGCTTCGATAGACTTTCTGGCTCGGGCAAAGAAGTCACACCAGAAGCCGGGGTTCTTGGCGTTTTGTTTAGGTGGTGTATAGATGCCTAGACCGAGATAGGCTTTATTACCGATAAGGCTGTGCAGGTCGTCGTAACGCCTATCAAGCAGACATTTAGCCACAGTGACGTCATGTTCATTGGCAGGAACTAACGCAAAACGGCAGATTGCGCCCGTGCCGGTACAAACAGCGTGAAGTCTGAAACCATAGAACCTTTTGGTTGTGCCACCGTGCCCTGAAGCGGCTTCACTCAGTAGTAGGCTGTCAGTTTAGGTTTACAGGATAAAGCCGAGCCAGTTTGATGCGGGCGTCAGTGGTCGTGAATTGCCAGTTGACTTTGGTGCCGAGGGCGTTGCGTTCGAGCGTCCAGGCACAGACCTCTTGAGTGAGCAAAGCTAGGTCAGCGATACGCCTGTCTAAACACTGCTTGCTAAGCGCGGCGAATTCGATTTCAACGGCGTTGAGCCAACTGCCATGCTTAGGCGTGTGGTGTAACTCGAGCTTGGCGGCGAGGCGATGCGCCTCTCTGGGTTCAAAGGCTTCATACAGTGAAGCTTTTGAATGGGTGTTGAGCTGGTCGAGTACCACGATAATCCGTTGTGCCTCGGGAAAGAACTCGTCTACAAGTCGCTTCATGCAAGCGGCAAACTCTAGCTTGGTGCGCCGCTGCGTCACCATCACCTCGCGCCAACCCAAGAGCGGTGCAAACAGCCCGAATACGTTAGCCGTGCCGTTTCTGACGTACTCGAAATCGAAACGGGCAAGCTGCCCAGGTTTTGCCGGTATGACCTGACGCTTATCCCCAATTAGGTAACACGGACGTTCATCAACGCAGACGACCGGATATTTCGGATTGAGAGGTCGTTCATAGACGTCCAAGACATCTTCCATGTGAGCGACAAACCTGACACTTGCCTCCGGTGGAATACACCACTGCTCTTTTAAGTGCGGTGATAGTTCGTTTTTCCAAGTGTTTGGCGTACCGTTTCGTGCGAGATGGTGCTGACGACCTCGAGTTCCACAAGTTTATCTGCAAGCATTCGCCACGTCCACCCTGCGTGTCCTGCGGGCGCTTCACTACAGGCGAGCGCAATCAGCCTAGCTTCGCCACGACCATCAAGTTTACGAGGCTTGAACCTTATCGCCTGGGCGTAGCCGAGCGCCGCTTGAAGTCCCTGCTCGGCAAACAGCCGTTTCGTGCGCCACACGGTTGTACTCACTATCCCTAGCACCTTGGCAATTTCTATATCGCTAAGGTGTTCACCGTTGGTATCTGCTAGCAGCAGAATGCGAGCCCGGTCGATCTTCCGAACGCGGGCGCTACCTTTACGCGTCATAGTTTTGAGCTGGTCTCGTTCTTCTCCGCTTAAGCTGATCTCTCGTCTTCGCATCCTCTAGCTTACTTTGCATACCTTTGTTGATAGCCTATTATATCTGTTGAGAAAGTCACAGTTCGAGCCCGGCATTGATAAGACCAGCAATAAGGTTGAAGCGTAGGGCGAAGCGCCTGCGCCGGTTGCGGTAGGTTTCTTTGAGAATGCGCCAGATCATGAACGAGCGAATCACGTGTTCAACCGCGATGCGAAAGCGACCTAAAGCATGGTTGTACTGTTTGTGCTCAGCGCTTAGGTCTTTGCCTTTAGGCTTTTTGAAGGGTAAGCAAGTCTGTGGATGTCGTGAAGCAAGCCCTTGATGACCACTGTCGGCGACGTACCAGACTTCAGCTTGGCATCTTGGTGCGGTGTCTTTGAACAGGGCGTAGTCGTTTGGCCCTTTAGCATGAGCTGTAGAGAGAATTTTAGAACTGCTCGCGTCAATTAGCACTTGACTTTTCAGGTACTAGGCCCACTAGGGCCGGGCTATGCCCGTACTGGCGTGTGGCACCGCTTTTTTCCACATCTTGGACAAAATGGCATGTTCGGCTTGCGCCTCCACCGGGCCTGTCCGCTAGAGTAGTGCCGCTACTTTGTTTGGGTCGTTCAATCGGTGTTTCAGTGACGTCACCGAGCATCACCGTCCACTCGGTCTCGGTAACGTCACGCCGCTTCGGTAAACTAAACTTGCCCGAAGCCATGAGCGCGTCTTCCATGGTAGAGGGTATTTTAGAATAGGCTCAACGTTTTCTCCAGGGTGTGTGGTTGGTTTGAGCAAGACGCTTGGTGATAAGGTCACAGCTAACGAGGTAAATGAAGGCTTGGCTCGAGGCAGGGAGGGTTTCATAGTCTCTGCTGAGTCTGCGGTAATTTCCAAGCCAAGCAAACGTGCGCTCTACAACCTAGCGTCTGGCTTGTAAGCTGAAGCCCTTTTCGCCACGACGGGCGACGATTTCAAGTACCACGCCGAAGCATAGAAGGACACGGTTTGTGAAAGCAACGCCTTTATAGCCTCTATCAAGCCACAAATGGTGCCGTCTTGGTAAGTGAGGTCTACTGTGGTTTAAGCGCATTGACAGACCTTTGCGTTTGGGTACATTCGCGCTCGTGACCAACACGCCTAACACCAAGCCGAGCGTGTCTACCCATAGATGTCTTTTGCTACCGTTGACGCTTTTGGCACCGCCGAAGCCGTTGCCGTGCAAGCACCCGGCTTTAACCGATTGGCTGTCGGCACAACTCGCACTCGGTTCTTCGTTGCGCCTCAGCCTTTTCCTCAGCTCCCGCCGCAAGTGCTTGTTGAGCTTGTGCCACAAGCCTTCATTACGCCACTTTGCAAAATGGTAATACACGCTCTGCCACGGGGGGAAAGTCACCCGGTAAGTCTCGCCAGGTACAGCCTCTCAGCACGTAGCGCATGGCGTTGAGCAACACGCTTAGCTCATAACCCGTTTTGCGCCCTCTTCTTCATTCTAGCAGTAGCCGCAGCACATAAAGCTCCAGCACGTTCCATTCAACTTCTTTTAAGTCCGTTGTATACTGCTTTCGTTTTGCCATTTACCCCCTACTCTTTCATAAGTAGGGGGATTTCCCAAACACCCTCTAGATGGCCTCTTACTATGCTGTTTTTAGTCTAGCGGTACTTCGAGAACTGCGGGTGACGCTTAAACCAGTTCGCGCGGGCTCTGTCCCAGACGCGCTTGTCCGTCGTAACCCTCATGCATTTAGGGCTGTTACGCTTGAGGTATTCGAGGTAGCTCTTGCTGCCGCCGGTGTAGACGATGGTATTGTTCTGGCACTTGCCACCGTTAAAAACTTTGCGGTCAATGTCGCCTGCGTCGCGCTTGGGGATGTAAAAGACGTTGTTCTTAAGGCTGAGCCTGGCGTAGTTTTTACCGCGCCCCGGACCTTTGCCTGATCTAGTAACCTTAAACAGATCGTTCCCATTTTTCATCGAGATCAAGCTGTTTTTGACAGTGACGGTGTAGTAGTGAGCTTTGGTATAACTATTTTTCTCACGGCGGACCGATATGCCGGTAAAAGTGCTGTCTACCAAAATGTCATCAACAACACCAGGGCTAAAGCGGTCAGCTTCAATAGCGTCGTCACCAGAGCGACCGATGTATGAATCTTTGAAAACCCATCTGTCGGTATCTTGCTTCATTGAGATACCGTCGCCGACGATGCGACCGCCTACGCCCAGCGCAACACCTTCGATCGTAACCCTAGGCGATTTGGCAAAGTACATCCCGCCCGTGTTATGAGCGGAATGCCACGAAGCCGACACTCCCAGGCTTGTAGTATAAGTTCCGCCGACAATACAGAGAAACCCTCTGTTATAATTACCTACGAGGGGAACTTTACTCTGGAACGTCTTGCCACGCGCGTCGACGATGACTCTACTTTCTCTAAAAATGCCGACTCGCCCGCCACTTCTCGGCTTGACCTTTTTACCCTTCCAGTTCAGGCAGCTGTTTGCTTGAGGTGCTAGCTCATCTTGCGTCGTCGGTACGTCCGCATTTAAGCCGCTGCTACAAGCCGCCAGCAACAGTGCGGCGGCGGGAACTGCAAGATACTTAATCCAGCCTCGGGGGTGCTTTACTTCAAGTGTGCGATTTAACATATTCAATATCCTTTTCCTCTCCGCTAATTTTTGGACACCCAAAAATGCGTCCTGCGAAATAGCTTTGATTAGGGAAGACTCCTGTGCAGTAAAGGCCGACCGGTCTGCCGATACCCTACTCGCACGTTGTTCGGTTCCAGTTGAGGGGAGGCCATCCGCTCAACACCTGTTCGAAGGTATCGTGTGTTTCTATGAAGATTATTAAACTCTTATGACAATTTTATGAGTCTTGATCCACCAGACTTTCATTATAGAGTTGCGATCCCCGTTGACCAACCGGTTTAAGCGGGTGTACGACCACCTAAACGCGTACTCATTTCGCGTGTTCAGATACTTCGCTTGCGGTTGGTGTGATATTCTTAACATCTAGATGCTCATAATATCGGTAACAAAAACTCAGAAACAACTCATTTTTGTTGCATTGCTGTGAGGGGTAGCCCTCGAGTTCCCCTCAACTTTACAAAGCCCATTCCCGAGACAACCTGATTTACGGCGGTTTTCGTAAGGGCGAGGCGCGAATTTTGCAGACGTTAGTTTGCAAAGCCAGCCGTCTCGTAGGGCACACCAAATTAGTAGCTCAATTGCTGAACGCAACTTAATACCGACCTGCACTCCTTTTGGACACGTACAACTCACGTCGCACGGATTGGCAAGGCAGTTTATGCTTGAACGTACTATGCCTGAACCTATGATGTCTACACCCGACTGGGTTAAAAACGCCGTTTTCTACCAGATATTTCCCGACCGTTTCGCTAAAAGCAGCTGTGTCCCTAAGGCGGGCAATCTCGAGCCCTGGCACACGCCGCCAACTACGCACGGCTATAAAGGGGGCGACCTTTTGGGTGTGGTTGAAAAGCTGGACTATCTGGAAGACTTGGGCGTCACGGCGCTCTACTTCAACCCTATCTTTCAGTCGGGCTCAAATCACCGCTACCACACCCACGACTACACCCGCGTCGACCCGATGCTGGGCGGCAACGGGGCGCTTAGAGAGCTTCTGAACGCCGCTCACGCACGCGGTATGAGAGTTGTTCTGGACGGCGTGTTCAACCACGCCAGCCGCGGCTTCTTTCAGTTTCACGATATCCTCGAGAACGGCCCTCAGAGCGCCTACCTGGACTGGTTCCACGTTCACTCGTTTCCGCTGCACGCCTACCATGACGATAGAGGTTTGGGTTACGCGGCGTGGTGGAACCTGCCTGCTCTGCCTAAGTTTAATACCGGTACGGAGGCCGTGCGCGAGTTTTTGTGGGACGTGGGGACGTATTGGCTTGGGTTCGGCGTTGACGGCTGGCGGTTAGATGTGCCTAACGAAATCGGTGACGATGATTTTTGGCGTGAGTTTCGTCGCCGCTGCCGCGCGGTCAATCCCGAGTGCTACATCGTCGGTGAAATCTGGGACGACGCGAGCCGCTGGTTGCAGGGTGATCAGTTCGACGCGGTGATGAACTACCCGTTTACGCGGGCCGCGTTCGGGTTTACGGCGGCGCGAACTTTGGCGCACAGCGAAATCCGCCGCTGCGGGTATCAGCGCATCTCGCCTTTAGACGCGCCCGCGTTCGCCCGTGAGCTCGAGGTGCTCCTGACGCAGCACCGTCAGGAGGTTACAGACGTGCAGCTCAACCTGCTCGGCAGCCACGACACGCCTCGAGCGCTGACGGTGGTCGGTGAAGATGAAACGGCCTTGCGTTTGTCGCTATTTTTACTGCTGACGTTTCCGGGTGCGCCCTGCTTGTATTACGGTGATGAGCTGGGCCTTGCGGGGCGGCACGATCCGGAATGCCGTCAGGCGATGCCGTGGGACAGCCCGAAGAGCTGGAACGAACCGCTGAGAGACTATCTCAAGGCGCTCGTCGCGCTGCGGCGTAGTTACGAAGCGCTCCGGGGTAGCGCGTTCCGGACGCTCTACGCTGAAGGCGGCGTCTACGCGTTCGAGCGTGGTGCTGAGGGCGAGCGGTTTGTCGGCATGATCAACGTTGCCGATGAGCCGGTAACGCTTACCCTCGAGGTTCAAGCTGAAACCGCCCAGCCGCTTCTGACCAGAGCGGACACGGTTACGGTGCAGGACGGCGTACTGAGCGGAACGGTGGGGGGGCGCTCGAGCCTCCTCTTCAAACTGTCCTGAGGAAACTGGCTCAGGGCCGTAAAAAACAAGAGGCGCACAGGTAAAGCTCTGTTAGAGCTCTGTGCGCCTCTTGTCTGTACGTTTTGTCTTGACTTCTGCCTCTACTCATAGCATTTACATAAGAGATTGACACCAGTATCATCCCAGAGTGTGCGTGCTAGACTAGAAGAGTCTCACATAGAGCGTTTCCGACCAGATGATACCTGCTATCAGTCACCTGCAGGTACAATCACCGGCGTACCAAGGGCCGCGCCCCCGTCTGCGTAACCTTCTTCGTGGTGCGACGCGAGGTCGATACCAACCGTCTCGTCTTGAGCGCTGACGCGGAGGCCGACGGTCAGGTCGATGAGTTTAAGCAGCACAACCGTCCCCACAGAAGCGAACACCAGGGTTGCAACGATGCTGATGAGCTGAATGACGACTTGCTGACCCGTCGCTACGCCTGCGCCTGTCGTAAAGGCGAAAACGCCCGTTAGAACCGCTCCGACCATGCCGCCGACCCCGTGGCACGCAAACACGTCGAGAGCGTCGTCAACACCGATACGGTCTTTGAGCTGCACGACGCCGAACGCGACGCCTGCGCCAATAGCCCCGACCGCAATAGCCGCGAGGGGTGAGACGAAACCAGCTGCCGGTGTAATGGTGACGAGCCCGACGACAGCGCCCGTCGCTGCGCCGACAGCGCTCGGACGCTGACCCCGCGCAACTTCACAAAAGAGCCAAACGACCATGGCGGCGGCGGCGGCCGTGTTGGTGGTCACGAAAGCGAGGGCGGCGGTGCCGTCTGCGGCCAGCGCCGAGCCTGCATTAAAGCCGAACCAGCCGAACCAGAGGAGCCCCGCGCCCAGCAAAACGAAAGGGATGTTGTGCGGCACAGCGCTGCGGCGCGTGCTGGCGAGACGTGGCCCCAGTACCCAAGCAGCGACGAGCGCCGAAAAGCCAGCGGACATATGGACGACGGTGCCGCCAGCAAAGTCGAGTGCGCCCAGGTTGAGGAGCCAGCCGTTCGGAGCCCAGACGACGTGGGCGAGCGGCGCGTAGATCAGTACGCTCCAGAGGGTGATAAAGATGACGTAGGCAGGAAACTTCATCCGGTCTACGATTGCGCCGCTGATTAAAGCTGGGGTGATAATAGCGAACATCGCCTGAAACATGACAAAAACGAGGGTCGGGATGGTGTCACTGACGCTGTCGGTAAGCCCGTTTAGCCCGATTGCGCTAAGGCCACCGATAAACGCGTTGCCGCCCTCACCGAACGCCAGCGAATAGCCGATCACGACCCACAACACCCCGACGACGCCCATGGCGATAAAACTCATCAGCATCGTATTGAGCACCGACTTGTTACGCGACAGACCGCCGTAAAAGAAGGCGAGACCGGGCGTCATCAGGAGAACGAGCGCGCTCGAGGTCAGCATCCAGGCCGTGTCGCCGGAGTTGACGCCCTGCGCGGACGCAACTCCCGCCAGGGCCAGCAGCGTGAAAAGTAAGATTTTTGCGTATTTCATAGGGTCTCCCTTTACGGTTTAGTACAGGTTACGGTTTGTTTGTACAGGTAGCATTTCCGAAAAGATTGCTACCCGTATCACCTTAGAATGTGCGTGTTGGTCAGCAAAACTTAAACTGAGAGCGTCCCTGACCGGCTGCTACCTGCTGGGTTTATTTGTTGAGTGGCGTAACGGCAGCTTCGTTCTCGTCGCCGTTGCGGATACGAACCACGCGTTCAATCGGTTGGACGAAGATTTTGCCGTCGCCGACCTCACCGGTGCGGGCACCTTTGATGATGGCCTGAACGGTCGCTTCGACGAACTCTTCGCTGACGGCGATCTCGAGCTGCACTTTTTCGTGAAACTCAATCAAAAATTTTGAGCCGCGGTACTGCTCGAGCAGTTCGCGCTCGCCCCCGTGTCCGCTCACACGCGTGATGGTAATACCGGTAACGCCCGCCTCAAAAAGCGCTTCTTTTACGGTAGCAAGCTTGTCGGGCCGAACAACTGCGGTAACGAGTTTCATCAGTCTCCTGCGGTCTGGCTGACCAGAACGGGGTCGCGTAAGGTGTCGCCGCTCGTGTAGGCTGCGGTGCCGTGTTCGGCGATGTCGAGCCCGGTAATCTCCTCTTCAGCGCTGACGCGGATGCCCATCACGGCTTTGAGGATGCTCCAGAGGAGGAAGTTCGCGCCGAACGCGACCAGGCTGATGACCGTCGTACCGAGCAGCTGAACGAGCAGCGGGCTGAAACCGCCGCCGTTAAAGAGGCCGTCACTCGCACCCAACGAGGCCAAGCCGAATAGCCCTAAAGACATCGTGCCCCACATGCCGCAGATCCCGTGAACGGCAATCGCACCGACCGGATCGTCGATTTTATTGGCGTCCAAGGTCAAGATGCCCCAGACGACGAGGCCGCCGCCGACTGCACCGATGATAATTGCTGCCACCGGGCTGACGAACGCGCACGGCGCAGTGATGGCGACAAGCCCTGCCAAAACACCGTTAATCGTCATTGAAAAGTCAGGTTTACCGAAGCGCGACCACGAAGCGGTCAGGGCGACGACTGCGCCCGCAGCAGCAGCCAGGTTTGTCGTCAGGAAGATGTGCGCGACGAGTCCGGGGTCGCCGACGATGCTCATCGTCGAGCCGGGGTTAAAGCCGAACCAGCCGAGCCAGAGAATAAACACGCCGAGCGCTGCGAGCGTCATGCTGTGTCCCGGCAGGGCGTTGATCTTGCCGCCTGCGTAACGGCCGATCCGCGGACCTAAGACGAGCACCGCGCCGAGCGCCGAAAAGCCGCCGACCGCGTGAACGACCGTCGAACCGGCAAAGTCCAAAAAGCCGAGCTGCGCGAGCCAGCCGCCGCCCCAAACCCAGTGACCGAGAATCGGATAGATGAGCGCGGTCATCACGGCTGAAAAGACAATATAGGAGGGAAACTTAACACGTCCGCCGATAGCGCCCGAGACGATAGTCGCAGCGGTTCCGGCGAAGACGAGCTGGAAAAAGAACTTGGCGGTAAGCGGGACGCCCGTCCAGTTGAGCGACGAAAAGATGCCGGTATAAGCGTCTCCGGTCAGCGGGCTGGTATCCGCGCCGCTTAAAAACCAGCCGCCTAAGCCCAGGATGCTGTTACCATCAGCAAACATAAAACCAAACCCGACCGCCCAAAACGCCAGCGACGCGATAATAAAGTCCATGTAGTTCTTCATCAGGATGTTGACGACGTTTTTGGAACTTTGCAACCCCGCTTCGACGAGCGCAAAGCCTGCCTGCATAAAAAATACCAACGCCGCCGCGACGAGTACCCATAAGGTATCGACGCCGACAGTTAGCGCTGTAACTGCCTCACCCTGAGCTAACGCGCTACTCATGGCAAGAATAAACAACAAAACTGCAATCTTTTTCATCCTTGGTTGACCTCCTGGGATACCGCTTCAGGCGCGGCGACCTGACTAAAGAATATGCGCTACACTGCAAACTGTCAAGCAAAAAGTATCGCGACGATTACTTTTTTACGAACAAAACGTATATAAACACGTTATTAAACGCCAAAAACCTAAGAATTTGTGATAGCTGACTATATTTTCTCAGACAGCAAATCTAGCAGTTTATCGTGCGAACAAACCTGTAGAGCGCCCGGGTCGAGCAAGGTGTCATACTGACTTCTGTTTTGACTTCACCTACGCCCGAACCTACACCTAAAGTCTCCAAAACCCCGGCGCGGAGTACGGCGCGGAGCACACTGACCCTGATGATCGGGACGTTGGCAAGCCGCGTCACTGGACTTTTGCGTCAATCGCTCTTCAACCAGCTTTTTAGCGTTCAAGTCACCGACGCTTTCAACATCGCTATCAGGATTCCCAATCTCTTCCGTGAACTCTTAGCCGAAGGTGCGCTCATCAATTCGTTCGTGCCTGCGTACAAGGCGCTGCCACCGGACGAAGCCAAAAGGCTCTCGAGCGCCCTCCTCAGCCTCTTGGTCGTTTTGAACGGCCTTCTGCTGGTGCTGGCGGTCTGGGCCGCGCCGTGGCTCGTGGATCTACTCGTTTCCGACTCCGGCAACATCGACGTGCCCCTGACGGTCTCCCTGACACGGGCCGTCTTTCCGTTTTTGGCTGCGATTTCGTTTTCTGCGTTGGCGATGGGCATCTTGAACGCCGAAGAGCGATTTTTTGCGCCCGCTTGGGCTCCCGTAATTCTCAACGTCGTAACGATCGCCCTGATGCTGCTCTACCCGCAGCAAGCGCTGATGCTGGCCGTCGCCTTTGTCCTCGGCGGCGTCTCACAACTTGCCTTTCAACTGCCGCCGCTGTTTCGTGCGGGGCTCCTGCCGCAGTTCGGCGTGTGGTGGCACCCGCAACTTCGCAGCGTGCTCCTGTTGATGGTGCCCTTTACCTTTACGACCGGAGCGCGGCAGATTTTGTATTTGGTCTCGAGCCGTCTGCTCACCGCGCTACCCGTCGGCAGCGTGACGGCGTTCTCCAACGCCGACCTGTTTTTGAGTCTGGCATTAGGGCTTTTTAGCATCTCCCCGGCGCTGGCGTTTTACTCACGGTTAGCGGGGCAGACCTCGAGCCCCGCAGACTTTCGCGCTACGCTCCTCAGTGGCCTCCGCCTTATCACCTTGCTCAGCGTCCCGGCAGGAATCCTGCTAACGCTTTACGCCAAACCTGCAGTTATAAGCGTCTTCAACTTTTTTCCGATTTTGGGCCGCCCCGGTATGAACGTTCAGGCGTTGTCGCTCTCTATTGCCGCCCTCGCGCCGCTCGGTTTGGCCGTGTTTCCGGTCGGTCTCAGCAACCTGTTGATCCGCACCTTTTACGTACGCCGCCGCGTCCGCGCACCGGTCGTTATCAGCGCTCTATACACCGCGCTTACCGCGCTCCTCTACAGCGTTCTGGCCCAACCTTACGGCGTGGCTGGGTTCTCGTGGGGAGCTGTGGTTGCCGGATGGTTGCAGCTGGGTGTACTGCTCTATCTGGTAGGGAAGCGGGAGGGGCTCGAGTTCAAACCTCTCCTAACCCACATAGGCCGGGTGTGGCTGGCGGCACTTTTAGCCGCTGGGTTGAGCTGGGCACTCTTGGGCGCTTTGCCGCTTCCGGCTGGGTGGTGGGGCGCAGTGCTGAGCGTAAGCCTCGGCGGTGGTCTCAGCGCCCTTTTGTATTTGGCGCTGTGTATTCGCCTGAACGTTGCTGAAGTGGCGCGGTTTCGCCGCAGTTAGTCAGAGGAAACATGACAATAAAAAAGCGCCCCGGTTAGAGGGCGCTTCGTTTGACAGAGAAGTTTACTTAGGACGTAAGAGGGTGATACCTGCTTGAGGAGCGGCTTGTCCTCCAAGTTCGTTAAACCACGAGACGTACATATATCCTGTTGTAGGGCTTTCGGTAATATCGAGAGGGTCAATTAACTTTGGGCTAGTTGGCGTCTCGATGATAGGATCAATGCTTGTCGCTTTACCGTCTGAACCGAGAGTGACGGCTACAACGTCGTCGCCACCGCTGTAACGGACAACGAGGAGTTTATTTGCAAGACCTGGAAACGTACTGCCCTTGTATTCAAGGGCTCCATTCGGTGAGATGTTTCTGCCAAAGTCACCGGCGGGGCCACGGTAGTTAGGGTCAGGGTTGGTTCCGGCAGGGTACTCGGGGCGTTTGGTAGAGTCCTCACCCGGAAAACCTACACTTCCACCATTCAGAATCCATTCGCAACGTGAAGGGTTTGGTGTACCGTAGTAACCACCTTTTTCAACCTTGAAGAGGTAATCGTTGAGGATGCTATTAATCGTCCAACCATCAGCCTTCTGACCTGCTGGGCCGGTTGCGACGTAGTTATTAAGAGCATTTTGATCGGTGATTGTCGGGCCGGTGTAACCACCATCAGGGCGGTTTTCACACGTACCCGGAATAGGGTTATATCGAGGGACATTGCCACCGGCAGCTGAACCGTTTGCTGGAACGTAAAGATTGCCGTTCGAGTGCCATACCAAGTCAAACGAGTTGCGTGTACCGGTCGCATAGATCGTAAGTGGCGCATCTGGGGCGTAAGGATTGTAGTTACCGCCGTCTTCGGTCTGAACATTTAACGGCAAGCTTCCAAGCTTGTTTGTATCGAGCCTGAGAACCGCGCCGGAAAGGGTCCTGTCAGGTTGCCATCTCCAGGTTGAGTCAGGCGCACCCATTGCGGTATTGCTGCCCTGTACGATATATACAACGCCGGGTTCGGCTGGGTTGAAGGCAACCGAGTTGGTGACGTGATCTTTACTCGAGCGCGGCAACCCTACAACATAGTCTTGTGCGGTCTGAAGATTCGGCCCACTGAAACGGGTCAACTTGCCTGCCCAAAAAGCTTCCACATTATTTGACACCTTACCGTCAAAACCATTGAGTGCTGTGTGCGTAACCCAGATGATAGGATTGCTCGCAGTTGAAGCAGGATCAAAGGTCAAACCAATGATCAAGCGCGGGCTTCCGTCAGTCTCCGATATACGAGTGACGGGTTGAGGTGTACTTAGGGAGCCGTCAGCACTGATCGGATAACGTCTAATCTCGCCGATACCTGCCGCGTAGAGATAGGTGCCACTCGGATCAACTGCTAGAGAGGTATGGCGCTGTCTAGCAGCAACAGTCTGCGAGATGACATCAATGTCGGTCGGTAAAGGGGCTGTCGTATTGGTATCCGTTGTGAAGGTCGCCGAATAGGGTACAAACGACACACCACTCAAGTCTTTGACGGCGCTCGTGACGTTAAACTGATAGGTTGTGCCAGTACGGAGGATTCGGCTCGGGTTGAGGGTAATGGTATCGTCACCACCGCTTGTGCTTATTTCACTGTCTATGCGTGTACCGTTAGACGTATCCTCAAGGTAAACAGAGCTGCTGTTAAGACTGTTTTCATCAACCCCACCGATTGTTTTGATGTCGGCGGCAATCACTTCTATATTCGCGGGAACATCTGTTTCACCATCCGTAGGGCGTGAGGCGACCACCGATGGCACATCCGCCGAAACCGTCGTAAAAGTGCTGCTAAAGTCTGGAAACGCTGTGCCGCTGGCATCGGTGACTGCCGAGGTCACTTCAAAGCGATAGGTAGTGCCAAAATCGAGTGGCAATGACGACGCCGGTTTCAGTACAAGCTGTGCAGCGTCATTGTCAACAGAGACGTCGGAAGGAACGGTCGCGTTTGTTGATGTATTGATCAAGCGTACCGAAGTGTCGGAATCGACGCTGACCTGATTGATGCCGCCGTTAGGCAAGGTGAGCTGGGCAACAACGCTGGCCCCGACCGATACGTTCGTCGCCGAGTTGCTCGGCGTAACACTCTCGACGTTCGGTGTATCACCAGTTCTGGGAATGAACATACCAAGAGCATCACACCCCGAGAGCGTGAGCGTGAGTAGTAAAGACAAAATACCTATTCGTTTCATCTAGCTAAACTCCTTTTTATAGCCCGTTTTACAGAGCAAAGGTGACGAGGGCTAACCCGCCACCTCTTTACCGGCCTCGGTTAATTGGCCGGTCTGACGTTCCTGAGAATATACACGTTGTCTTGGTAATCGCAGTTGGCGATGATGGCGCTCTGCGCTGGACTTAATAGGTCTGAATCACCACCGTCTGGATCTTCCGGAGCATCCGGATTTGTAGGTGTGGCCGTACAGCCTGTGATGACAAAATCCTGACCGACGATGTAGGTATTGGGAACAGCGGTGCCGTCACGGTCTTTGAGCGGCCAGAAACGTACACCGAGCCTGTTCTTATTTCTCTTGTTCTCGGGGTTAGAGCTGTAACCGGCGCTGAATACCTCGAAAGGCCCGGTCGGGTTGGCGCTCAATTCGGTAAGGCTTTCGTTATCTGCTTGACGAGGATAGATGGACTGTCCGTATGCTTGGGCGGGCTCCATCGTTGCGAACGCCGAAGCACCCCCTGGTTCACGAAGCTCAAAAGGGTAGGAGTCTTTGCAGCAGTCATGAAAAGCCGCAAGCTGTAAGGCAGTTACTGGACTGTTTGGGTCGGCGGCCTCCCAAGTGCTCGACCGTACCTCGTCACCTACGAGGGGCGTCTCTAATTCGGGGCCGGGCAACTTGGTTTTCGTACCAATGTCGGTTTTATAGCCGAAAAGGTCTCTGGAGAGGACTATCAAAGATGGTTCGCGGGAGCCTCCGGGCTTGGTTTGGTAGCTTCCGACAAGCTCGAGTCCGGCAGTTTGCCCACCCGACTCAACGAGCAGTGCTGCCGGGTAAATACCCTTTTCGTTGCCGCTTGGGTTGAACTCGATCTGTAGCTCTTTAGTTTCACCGGGGGCTACGGTGATGGTGCTTTCGCCGTTCGGAAACACAAACAGATTATTGTTTATGAAGCTTAAGCTCAGCTGAAGGGGGCTGCCGCCGGTGTTCTGCAACTCGACGATGCCGGTTGTTGGAAACGTGATGCCTTCGTAAGGGTTGTCATTCGGGTCACAGTCGGGCTCGAGTTCAAAGTCGCAGGGATCAGGTTGTACGTTTCCGATTCTTTCCAAGACGAGGCGGTCGCTGTAGGGCAGGCCGAGCTGGTTTCTGATGCTCAGGCCGGGAATGCTGCCGGTAGGCAAGGGTGGTGGGGGTAAAACTTCACCATCACCTACTGCCGGAACGACGTTACGCAAGATAACTACGATGTCGTTATAGTCAAAACCGCTGCTAAACTCTTCAGTTGCAACAACGTAAGCGTTGGCTTCACCGGGCAGCGGGTAAGTTCTGACCTGGTGAGGAATAGCTTTGGGGAAAGTGTTGAGGGCGTCTTCAGTGTAGACGGTACGCTCGCTGAAAAAGCGGTTTGTGGGCCAGAACGAATAGAGACCGAAGCTGCCTGCACCGGGGTCAAAGGTTACGGTGTTGCCGTTGACAGTTCCGCCTGTGGCATTGACTTCCGGCGCTAGGCGCTGCGCGTTGAGCGTTGGGGTCTGCTGAATGTTGAACAAGGCCGTGTTTACGTCTGACCGTCCGGCAGCGTAGTAACCAAAGTCGAGCACCGGGTCGTTTTCGACGCCGAACGCGGCCAATACTTCAGCGGTGATGGGTTGTCCCTGCACAGCTTTAGTGAAGGTCTGCCCGGAAACCTCGTCGCCGAGGGGCCCGTTAGAAACGGTTTTAGCGTCCGTGATACCCGTTGTGCTCGGGTCGTCGTCGCCGGTGCTGATGCCCAGACCGTAAGTATCCAAAATCCACTGGAGCGAAGGTTCGTTGGTACCGCCTTGCCCCTCGACGCCGAGGCCGCCTAAAGGAACCTCGAGGCTCGGCGCGTTACTTTGAACGTTCAGCGCTGCAAGTTGGGGGCCAGCACCTTTTGAGTTGAAAGTGAGGCTCAGCTCGCGGGACTCACCGGCGGCGAGGCTGAAGGCGCTGCTGTCGGCTACGGCAAACTGCGCCGCGTCTGCGCCGGTCACTGACAGCCCCGAAACGTTGAGCGCTTCGGTGCCGCCGTTGGTCAGCGTCAGCGTTTGGGTATCGCTCCCGGTCGGGGTTCCGGCGGTAAAGATGACCTGTGCCGGAGCCGCACTAAGGATGGTTCCGGGCGGCGGCGGCGCACTGTCGCCGGTAGAAAAGCTGCTGCCAAAGGGTTGCAAGGCGGTGCCGTCAGCCGTTTCGACAGCGGATGTGACGTTAAACGTATAGCTGGTGTCGATGATGAGGTCGGCGTCAGGGTCGAGGACGATGGTGTTGCCCTCGAGCGTGCGCTTCGCCGGAACTGCCGCGCCGGACGCGTCGGTCAATGTGACTGCAGTGTCGCTCAGGGTTGTGACGTCGAGACCACCTTCACCCGGTAGGGTCAGGGTTGCCCGGACGTTGCTGCTGAGCGCGACGTTGGTCGCGCCGCTTGCCGGATCGACGCTGCTTACTCTGGGCTTTCCAGCTCCGGGGCCGGTGAATATGTCACAAGCGCCGAGTCCTGCGCTGAGAGTTGCCAGCATTAATGTTTGAGTCAATATTTTTAGCTGCTTTTGTTTCACCCAGACACCTGCTGAGGGCAACAAAACGCTTGAGGATGGTAGGCGCGTAGCTTCACAAAAAACCTCCGGGGGTTCGGGGCACGGCACATTTTAGCGTCCGCTCTGCCCTGATTCGTCACGTGCAAGGCACGCTACATCATGTGTATTCTAAAATACTTATCGGGGCTAGCCGCGTGCAGCCATTACAGAATTAGTGCCGTCTCTAAGTTTATGAAGAGGACTTAGTGGATATTATCTGGTTGATGACGTCCTCGATTTAGGTTTTGCTGACCAGCACGCACATGCTGCGATGATACCCGTGACAGCTTCTTGCGGAGAACTGCCAAGTCGCGCCAACGAAGCGCAGTTTGACCCGGCTGAGAGGCCGGGTCGGTTGCACCGATCCTCCTGTCAGGACTTTACTCGAGCGGTGTCCCGATAAACGCTTTGGGTTTCCAGTTGTAGGCGACGACCAGCTGTCCGTTAATAACGTCGGCAACCGGGTCAACCATCGCCAGCGGCAATGGGGTCAGGGCGCTCCAGCTGTCCGTTTCCGGGCTGTAGGCGAAAACGTCACTGACACCTTTGAGGTGGTCAACTTCGCCCCCGACGACCAGGATACGCCCACCCATGACGAACGTAGAGTTCGTGTTGTGCGAAACCGCCAGCGGCAGCCCGGCGACCTGCGTCCAGGTGTCCGTCTGCGGGTCGTAAGCGTGAACGTCGTTTTGGGTGGTGAGCCTGCCGTCGTGGTCGTGCTGCCCGGCAATCGCGTAGATTTTGCCGTTTAATACTGCTGCGCCCAGGTGATTGCGGGGGTTCGGCAGCGGCGCACCTTCGCTCCAAGTGGTCGCGCCGCTTGTCAGGTCGAAGATGTACAGGCTGCCCACGTCGGTTTTACGGGTGCTGTCGCTGCCGCCGAAGAAGTAGAGCTTGCCGCCGTCATACTCGAGCTGCCCCGCGCCGCGCGCTTCGGGCAGGTCGGGCATCCGGGTATAGGTGTTGGCAAGGACGTTGTAACGCCACACCTCTTTAGTACTAAATAGCTGACCGGTATGGCTTCTATTTGACGAGTAGCCGCCCGCAAAGTAGATGTCGGTGCCGTCGGTGGTAAACCCGGCGTGCGTTACGCCGCCGTATTCGGTACCGTTCATCGGGGGCAAAGGGGCTAGCGGTTCCCATGTTGCCGTCGCCGGGTCGAAAGTAAAGGTGCGGTCGGTCGGCCGACAGCAGCGGAAGGTGCTGTCAAAGCCGCCGAAGATGTAGAGCTTGCCGTTTAGGGGTACGCTCTGCCCTTCAGCGATGCCAAAAGGCGGCAACGTCGTGGGCTGCCAAGCAACCTCCGAGAACGCACCTCCAGCGCCCACAGCAGTTTCTGAAACTGTTACGATCGGGGCTGTTTGGCTGGTGCTGTCGTCGCCTAGCGTAGCCTTCAGCGTTGCCGGAAAACTCCCCGGCTGCGCGAAGGTGTGAGCTTGACTGCCTGCCGCGCACGCCAGGGTGTAGTCCGGCGTGCCGTCGGCCCCAATATCGAGTTGACACGACGCACCGTCACCCCTAACGCGCCAGCTGTAGGTCGCGCGCTCGCCCGCTGCGATGGTTGCGGGTGTGACCTCGAGGCGTTCGACAACGAGCCCACCGTTCTGGCTGTTGCCCTGGTTGTTATCCTGATTGCAGGCGCTTAGCAGCAGCGCCACACCGACCAAAATCGGAAGATACCTGTTCATAGTCTCTAGTATGCACGATGTTTTGTCGGGACGTTGTGCCTACCAAACGGCAAACCGCCGGGTAGTCGCGTAGTGTGCGTTTTTTCGCCCTTACAAGCTGCTTGGTTATGTTGGCGAGCTGCAAAACGAGTTGACCGTGTTGTTATAAAAGCACCTCAACTGTCCAAAGCTTTTTTCAGCGTAAACCGTTAGGCGGTTGTGCAAATGTCCTTAGAGGCTGTTATGAACTTCCGAGGTAGGTCTTGCCTGTTGATAAAAGCTCACAATGTCTGTTCTGATGCGCTTTTCTTACGCTTTACGCTGCTTTTGTAAAATTTACAGAACTTGTCATAGATGCCGGGTGTTTGCCCCACTTTTAGCTGTGAGTAAGCTCACAGCCGAAGCTTGCAGCTGCAACAGCTCCCGGAAACTTATCCTTAGGACTAGAGTTCGTAACACGCTCTAGGGAGAAGCTTAACTCACACCCTCGAGTCCTCAAACCTGTTAAAGTTCTCTATGACCGTGAGTCACGTCTGAGGTTCTGCCGGAACACTCGCCGTAGCGCTGCTCTTCACGCGTTTCGCCAGCTTACGACCTATTTTGGAGCCTTCATGCACGTCTGGATCATTACAGACTTTCAAGTTCTCAACAAGGCGCTCACTGAGCTCGTGACCAGTCTCGGCTTTAAGGCGCACGCGACCCACCAGCCTGAAGTTGAAATCGCACTTATGTACCTTACGCGTACCTCGCCGCCCTATCCGGCTCCTCCGGCGGTACCGACCCTGGCACTTTTTTCCGGGAGTGAGGACGAGGTCATCCGCTTGTTGCAACGCGGCTACCGGGGCTACTTGGGCCCGGACGACCCGCTAAGCCGTTTGAAGCTGGCGCTCGAGGCGCTCCGCCGCGGTGAAATCTGGGCGAGCCGTGAACTCCTGACCCGTACATTAGGAACGCTCTCCGCCCCGCAGCTCACCGACCGCGAGCGCGAAGTTTTACAGCTCCTGGCAGGTGGCCTCAGCAACCGCGCGATTGCCGAGCAGCTAGGTATTTCAGAACGCACCGTAAAGGCGCACGTCTCGAACTTGTTTGACAAGCACGGCGTCAGGAACCGCACCGAACTCGTGTCGCAGGTGCAGCACTAAAGGTTTAGTTTCTCAGCCTCTGTGTTTACCTCTATGTTTTACGGCGTAAGCTTTTGGCTCTAAGCTGACCTGTATCAGGTTTACGGTAACACCTCCGCTGCAACGCTTTACGGCGCTGGTGCGGGTTTCAGACTGGTTTCGGGTGCCTTGCGAAATGTAAAGACGGGTTTTACGGATGTCTCGAGTGAATCTTGCAAGCACCGAGGTCATTTTTATAGGTGCGCCGCTCTAATAAAGCCCAGTGACCAGGTTTTACGGCTGAGGTTTTGCGGTGGTTGCTCTCTTAGGTTCGCTGAACTCCAGGTCGTCGCTCATAACGTACAAAGACTGACGCAGGGTTGATGCTACGGTGCTACCCTACAGAATGCGCCTCTTAATCTCTAACGACGATGGTATTTACAGCCCCGGTATCCGCGCCCTCGCCGAAGTTGCCCGTGAGTTCGGTGAAGTCCGAATCGTTGCGCCCGACGTCGAGCAGTCGGCGATGGGTCACGCGATTACCATCAGCAGGCCGCTCACCTATCACAAAACGCCGCTCGAGGGGTTCGACGCCTACCGCGTCAACGGTACGCCCGCCGATTGCGTCGCGCTTGGAGCCGACCTCTGGGACAACGTAGATTTGGTCTTGTCGGGTATCAATCTGGGGCTTAACGTCGGACATAACGTGTGGCATTCAGGAACGGTCGCCGCCGCCAAACAAGCCGCCTTTTTAGAGATTCAGGCGGTTGCCTTTAGCGCCCCCTACGAAGGCACACTGCCGGACTATAAGCTGCTCAAACCGTTTGTCCGGGACATCATCACCCGGCTTTTAGAAGAGCCGAAGCTGCCGCTTGTCAATGTGAACTTGCCGCTTGAGCCGCAGGGCGTCCGCTGGACGCGGCAGTCGGTACGTCACTATGAGGGGAGCGTCGTGCCGGGGGAAGACCCGATGGGGCGTTCACACTACTGGTTCGCGGCCTATCCGCGTACCGGAGCCGAAAAAGACACCGACCGCTGGGCCTTAGAGCACAACTACGTTTCGTTAACGCCTCTGCGCCTCGACCTGACCGACGAAAAACTCCTTGCTGAGGCCGTCACGCAGGCGAAAGGAGCGCAGGTCTCGAGCTGACTAAGTAACCTGCGCCGTCACACTCTGAAGTCGAACATTCAGTGAACATAACACTTCTTAGGCGTCAAGTGAGATGCTTATGACGAACTATAGACAAACCCACTAATGTATCCTAAGATACACAGAATATGAGTTGTCTCGCGAGCAACTTGTGTAATTCAGTGTTATGTGCAGGAGCACTAATGCATCGGACAAGCCCCCCCTCACCTTTCGCTCATAATCCTTCTTCTGCTAACTGCTTGTAGCATCACTGAACCGAAGCAGGAAACGTTTGATATCCTTGGCTTGGGTGAGCCGGTAGATTTAATAGCTGCTCAAAGCCTCAGCATTCATCAGCGTTTTGAAAGGGGTCTTTCTACCCAATCTCTCGATGGCATCAACATGAAGACCATCGAAACAGTTGATCTCAAGGGTAAGCCTTTTGTTAACGTAACCTTTACAGCTCCTAGACCGATTGACGACATTTGGAGCTTTGCTGCAACGTTAAAGGGCAACGAGTGGTCATACGAGGACTTTCGAATACCCTGGACAACTACAATCACTGGAGCAACCACAGTTCGAGACGTTTTGGTAACGAGTAACGAGGGTCTAAAGCTGCTTATGCAAATGTACGAGACGCTGCAAGTCATGGGAGGCGTCGGTAACTTGAGGGAAGTTGTTGCCTATGACCTTCAGAACTTCGCTCTCCGAGATACACAGAACCGACTATGGAGCATTGACGAAGCCAGACTCTTTACAACAGAAGAGTACAGTTATATAGAAAATCTCTACAACTCGATCTACAGTGCCAACAACACTCCTGAAGCGGCAAAAATGTATCAAGAGACGTGGAAGAAAACGCTTGACGATGCCAAAATGCAGCAGTCAAGCTTTGGTTATGAGCTTGCCAGTTTAGCAAACAAAGACGGTTCACTGAGCCTTACAAAATTGCAGGTTGTAGCAGCAAAAACGAAAGCAGCCGTTTCACTTTCACCTCAGAACATCACAGAAGGGTCCAAAGATTGTTTTCTCTTCGTCTGTGCGGCTTATCAGGTCGGGCAGCTAGGTAACGCACCGTACCAGTATGGCGGCTTGCAGGCGTCACAAGGTGGTGCTCTTCAACTTCCTGTCAACTACGGTTTACCCGGCTCAGGCTTTGGCACTATTGCGTGCGTCGTTAATAGCTATAAATATAACAAACCTCTAGGGTGTGCGCCCTCTGCATTTATCGGGCTTATAGGCCGTAAATTTAACAATGGTGCCACGATAGACGGTATGAAAAAGACGACCCATTCGTTTAGACAGCTTCAGCAGAAGATGTTAAGGCCCACACCCGGCTATAACAACCGCCCGGCTATTGCCAGCTACATGGGAACTTGTTTCTTCGGCGGCGGTGGTCTGACGACGGCCCCTGGATTTATGTCGGGCGGCGATAAATACCTGCTGGACGCCAAGGCAAAATCGCCCGCAGGCAAGCAACTTCGTATGAAAGGTAACTGGTCTCGGGTAGTAGACAACGTTGCTACGGCACAGAAAAAAGCCGATATCTTGATGCAAGAGGTCGGGCGGGACAATAACCCCGTGGTTGCCGAGTATTTCTTAGGAGACCAATTTGCAGTAGGTTCCGAAGGGCATTTCGCACCTGTCGCGCAGTACGCGGTCAAGAGTGGTGTAGCAGGCACCTTCGTTGACATCAAAACCCCGGATCACAGATTTACAGGAAGATGGTACAGCCTTTCGGGTGGTTGGGGAACCGAACGAGGGGTGTTCTACATTGATTAACTATAAACTGATAGGTATTTCTATCGTCTTGCTTGTAGCCGTAAGTAGCTGTAGACAAGGCCCAATAGGTAATTTGGAGTTTCAAGTCGCCAATACAATCGACATGACAATTTCCCCAAGAGCCTGTATAGGTGGGCTAAAAGTAAAAGTTGTTTTGGCTGGTGTAGAAGTTTTCAGTGAGACTATAGCGTTAGGGGAAACAAGTTACAGCGGCCTTGCTGAAGGCTCTGACGGTGCTAGTTTACTGTATCAAGGCGCTCCTATAAGCATCGAAGCTTGGTGCCTTGCGGAGGACAACGTTGCGACGGGATACGCCAAGCTGCAAGGAACATTGAACCTTTACACGGTTTCAGGTGCTATCGCGATCGCGCCCAACTATCCTCTTGCCGACGCTGCAGAACGTTGTAAAGCTACGGTTGAAGAAGATATACCTCCTTGTATCAGTGCTTACAACTTGGTGGAGTAGGTTTGTAGGGCAACAGAGGCAAAACAGCTTTTAGTGGAGGGCTCGAGCTGCTCGAGCCCTGTTATACTTCGCTTTACGGATACCAAGATCAATGAGATGTCTAAAGATGCCCTTCATGAACGCTTCACCGCTCAAATTTGGACTTGTCGCTCTAATCGTTCTGCTTCCTGTTGGTTGCAGACAAGCACCCATCGGCAGGCTCGCAACAGACGTCATAAATGTCCCGACGGATATCGCGCCGGAACCGTGCCAGGGCGGTCTGAAAGCTGTCGTCCGCGTTGCGGGTGTTGAGCTTTTCGATGACACTGTCCCCTTAAACAGTGAGGCAACGAGAAGCACAAACGAAGTTTCTTCAGTTGAGCTATATCAAGGTGCTCCTGTGGTCGCCGAAGCATGGTGCTTCGGCGAGGGCGGTGTCGAGGTGGGTTATACGCAGATAAGCGGCACGCTCAATCTGTACTACCCGTCGGATTCACTCAATGTCTACCCCTACGCACCCGACGATTCGCAGTGCTCTACTGGCATAAGGAGAGGGCGTTTCCCTTGCGTAGTAGACGGAGATTTGGTTCAATGACGACTGATATCTTTGCCTAAGAAACTCGGTGAAATTATTTATCAGCAAAACCTCAACCTTTCCCTGGCTTCATTGCTAATCATTCTTCTCGCCATCGGATGTAGACCTGCACCTATCGGTGCGTTCGGTGCCCTCGTAGAAAATACAACGGTTGCAGAAGTCTCACGCGAGGCTTGTCTAGGAGGACTTAGAGCCAAGGTCACACTCTCGAACGTCGTGATCTACGACGAGGTTATTCCAGCAGAGGAAGAAGATCTCAGACGTTCAGGAACGGCAGACGGCCCTATAGACGGGCTTGTTCGGCAAGGTGCCCCTGTTGTGGTTCAGGCTTGGTGCTTTGCGGAAGACCGTAGTGAACTTGGTTACGCTGAGAAACAGGGACTGCTGAACCTGTATAGAACGGTAGATAGCGTTCTTGTTTCACCTAATCAGCCGAACAGCGATTTCTGCACACCAGCTGTCCAGAGAGGTTTGTTTCCCTGTATTCGAGATGCACTCGACTAAAAATTGGGCAAATTTTATAGTGGCCTCGCGATGTCTCGAGGCCGCTCTCTTAAAAACTTTGCCGAGTTGTACTCAGAACTGTATGCTGGGCTTCGGGGCTTTACTATGTCTCGCTGATACCGACCGCGCCGTAAACAGTAAACTTGCTTTTGAAAAGCTCGTACCTTCGACCACACCGAGCAATTTACGCTGTTGCCATACGCTACAGTTTCAGATGTGGCTGCGTTTCCCACTCGGTAATGAGACATGCTGCCTATGGACTAAATCCTAGTACAACTCTAGAGAGAACCTGTACGAAGCAATTACGACAACTACTGAGCGCGAATCTCGCAGATATCATCTTAGAATGTGCGTGCTGAACAACAATTATTTTCTCAGAGCGTCTCAAACCAGATAATACCTGCTATAGTGAATAAATATGCCGAGTAAAGAGTATAGACAGAGACTGATCGAAGAGTTGGTCGAGAGCGAGTTCGTCTCGACGCAATCCGAACTAGCCGACCATTTAGCCGCCAAAGGTATCCGGGTAACGCAGGCGACCATCAGCCGCGACGTCAACGAACTTCGGCTCGTACGGCTTCCTGCCGGGGACGGTCAGCACCGCTACCGTTCGACGCCGCTAGCCGCGCAAGAAGACGTGATGGGTGAGCTTAAGCAGCGGTTCCGGCTGTTTGTCCGCGACATCGACCGGGGCGACAATATCTTGGTGGTCAATACTGACGAGGGGCACGCGACGGGGATTGCGTACGTGATTGACAAGCTTGAGCGCGACGAAATCGTCGGTAGTCTGGCAGGGCAAAACACGATTATGATTGTCACGCGCAGCATTCAAGACGCCGAGACGATGCTAGACGAGTTCGAAGGGCTGCTCGAGTGAAGTTAGTCAAGCTGCTGCTCTTCGTTATGGTCTTTGGCACGTTCTCTCTCAGTCCTTTAGCCGCAGCGCAAACCTCACCTGATGGCCTCCAATTCGCCGTGTTTCCCTTTGTCAGCAGTGAACCGCGCCTCGGCGTGGCAGTTGCCGACCGGCTGACCCACGCGTTTACCGACGCCAGCATCCCGCCCGAACTCTCCCTCGGGCTGGTGCCGCCACTGCTGCTCGAGGCCGGTACCTTTATCAGTCCCTTAAACCTTTTGGGTGACGAAGGCACTGCGAGCCGGTTTGCAGCGGCTTTTTTACGAGAGGCGCTCCACGTTGACACCGCTGTTACCGGCAAGGTGCAGCTGACGGGGGCGGGGCTCGAGCTAAAACTCTTCGTCGCTCGCCCGGACGGAACACGCAGCTTTCTCTTCCGCGCTCCTGACGGGTCTCCCGAACGCCTGGTCGCTCAGGCGCAGGGAGCACTCCGCAGCACCGCGGCCCTGACGCCGAAGTCCGGCGCACGCCTCGCCCTCGACCTGTCGTCGCCTTACGGTACCTTTGTGGACGGCTTGGTCGCGTTGGGAGGCGGTTTTCCCGAGGAGGCGTTGCCCCTGTTGCGCCGCGCCGGGGCCGCCCTCCGTGCTGAACCGCGCTGGCGCACACGCGCTGAGGCTGTGCAGGAACTGCTTTCTGACCGTCCGAACGAGGCTGTGGCTCGTTATCCGCTGCTAGCTGCTGTCGTCGCCCTCAACACGCAACCTTTTAGCGAACAGGTCGTTACGCGGGCGTTTGCGGATAATCCGCTACCTTTAGCGGCGCTCTGGCGGACGCTCCTCGCGGTACAAGCTGAGGACGACGAAACGGCTCGAGCGGGTTTTACGGTGCTCAGCGATTATCCCTACGCTGAATCTCAGAGGTTGCTCTACCGCTTGAGCGAAGACGGTGCGGGTCTCAAAACTGATTTGCAGACGCTGCAAAACCGGTATCCGGACGCGCTCAGCGTTTTGGTGAGCGGCCTGTTTCTGGCGCAAGGTTTGGGTGACAGGGCGCTCGAGCAAACCCTCGCGACCCGCCTGAGCGAACTGGCCCCGGCTTTTGCCTACCCTTACGAGCGGCTCTCGCAACTCGCCTTCGACCGTGACGACCCCCAGGCGGCGGCGGTCGCGCTCCGCACGGCGACGCGGCTCGAGCCGCAAAGCGACCTTTACTTTACGAATTTAGGCTGGGCGTACTACTTGCTGGGCGCGCTCGGGGCGAGCGAAACGGCGTCCGAAGAGGCGCTGAGGCTCAACCCCGGTGAGGTCATCGCGCTTTACAATTTAGGACTCGTGCAGACCGTTACAGGCCGTTTGGGGCTAGCGCTGGGCACCTACGCGCAGGCTACCGACCTCGATCTGCAAGCCGACGACCAGCTCGACCCGGCTGCGACTGAAGATTTGCAAAATGCGCTGGACAGCTACCCGGACGTTCCGAGTATCTACTTCGCGCTCGGGACGCTGCTCGAGGTCGAGGGCAAAATCGGCCCCGCTGCCGCGCAGTTTGAACGCTACGCCGCCGAGGGTAAAGGCCCGCTCGTTGCTGAGGCCAACGCTCGGGTGACGGCGCTCCGGGCACCTGCACCCCCCTTGCGGCTCGCCCCGGTACAGCTTGGCGTTGGCGCTGAAGCTCGAGCAGTTGCTGACTACATTCCCGGCGACCTGCTCTACGCCCGTTTTGAACTCTCGACGCCGGGTGACGCGCTCCTGGTGCCCTTGGAGGTTGCGTTAAAGCTCGAGGACAAAGGCGGCACCGCCGTAAGCGAAACCTCGTCCACCGAGCGGGCCCCGCTGCCCCCCAACACCGTCGCTCTAGAGATTACCGACGCGGCGCTCCCGCTGCCGCAAAACCTTAAGCCGGGACGGTACGCGCTCAAAGTTTCGGTGCGCTCCCGTGGGCGCACTGTGCGGGCGCAGGTTCCCGTAACCGTCAGCACGCGCACACCGTCTTTGGTAAGGCAACTTATCGGCCGCGGGGTTACGCTCCGGGGTCTCACTACCGGAAGCCCGCTCTATCCGGACGGCGCTTTGGAGGACGGTGCGCTCGTCGAGACGTTGCTCGCTGAACTCTCACGCGCTTCAGCCCAAGCTGCCGAAACGCTCCCGGAGGTCGTCAGCGGCCGCTTTGCTGGACAGGGCGGCGCGGCGGTATTCGGCTCGAGCCGCGAACAAGACGTACGCGACTTTTTGAGCTATGTGCTGCAAACGGGGGAGAACACCGACGGTGCCTTTGCCGAACTCTACGCGCGTTGGGCGCTGGCGGGTGCGCCGCTGCCGTAACAACCCAACGGTTTAACCTAGATACTGTTTCCGAATTAGGCGGCAAGGCTGGCAAAGCGTGACAGGCGCGTTTTTGCACGAGGTTTGTGGTCGAACCAGGCAGCCAGTCGAGTTATATTGACCGCTGCCGCAATAGCTTCGTGCTGGAAATGAGTTTTGGTATGACCGAAATAGCGAGAGCGCCTCAAACCAAAGGCTCTTACACCTTGAGATAACGTCCCCTCGATACCTGAACGTTTGGCGTAAAGGTCATGCCAGTCGGGTGTTTGCTGAGCTCGCCGAGCACCCTGGAGCGCTTCATGCTTTTCTTTAGACTTGAAGGCGATTGTACGGCCCTGCTTGTCTGAGCGGTGGCAGTACGCCCGCTGCGCGCAAGCCAAACAGTCGTTGTTTGCAAACAACACGACGGTCAGGTCGTTATCGTTGCGCTTGTCTTTACGCTCTGACCAGTACACGCTTTTCTTGTTGTTGGGACAGGTGACGTGCTTAGCTTCCCAATCGATGGCAAAGTCGTCGATTCCGTAAGCACCTGGGGTGCTGGCCTGCCAGCGCCGATTAAGCTGGACGGGGCCGTGCAAAGTCACCGCATAGTCGGTGCGGCTGTCAACCAGTAATTCGCTGTCCATATAACCTGCGTCCACCAAGTGCGATTCGGGTAGGAGCTGCTTGCCTTGAAGTTTTTGGTGAATGGTAGAGACCAGTTGGTTGTCATGGCGGTTGGGCTCACTGGTTGCTACTTGGGTCAGCAAATGTACCTTGTCGTCATCGCAGCTCTCAGTAACATGAACCTTGTAGCCAGTCCACCTTTCTGAACGCTTCGATCCCAAGCGGGCGTCAGGGTCGTAAGGCGACGTCAGCATGAGGCTCGTGGGCGGCAAATCCTTGACCTCACGCCAGCGCACTATTCCCTGGTCAAGCCAGTACTGTTGCAACCACTTGCGCCTTAAGAAAGCTGTGGCTGGCAGCTCTGCTAGCCATACCGGGGTGTCGGCCTCATCCAGTTTGTGCAGCAGGTGCCAACCATCTTCACCTACTTGCGTTGCGAACGCTTTGAGCTGCTCAGCTCCCTTAGGCAGACGGAAGTCGTCGTAGCGTGGACCGTAACGCTCGAACCATGACTCCGGCACCCAGCTCAGCCGCTCCGGGGCGACTGTCGCTACTGCGTTCAGAGCCGCCCGCATACTCTCGACGCAGCTCCCTATTCGGTTGAGTGCTCTGACCTTGGCGAGCACATGGGTCGAGTCGGTTCTAGCCCGACCGCGTTTGCGGATCAGCCCTTTAGCCTTACAGACTTCCAATAATGTGTCTAGCAGACGGTGCTCGGCATGACCTTCGAGGAGTCGGGCGCGAAACTTGCTCAAGACGGCATGTTCGAAGCCAGTATCGCCAAGCTCTAAGCCAAGTGCGAACTTCCAATCCAATCGCGCTTTGACCGCTGTCGCCGCCTCACGATCCGACAACTCTTCGGCAAACTGCAAGATCGTGACAATCGCTAAACGCCAGGGTGTTTCAGCAGGCTTACCTCGTTTTGGATACAGATCGGCAAACAGCTCATCAGTGTAAATTCCTTCCAGCTCAGTTCGTAAACTCATGGCTAAGTTGCCTTTGGGAAAGGCGGCTCTTGCAATCCGAACTGTTTCTGCGGGGACGTACCGAGGATCAGTAGGCTGAAGTGACATGGCTTTGCCTCCTTCAACCTAGCTTAGACACCCTCGCCGAATTTGGAAACGGTATCTCGGCTAGAGTGTTTTCAAATAACGTTGCACCGTTTCTCCGCCACTATCATCTCGGAACGTGCCTGCTGGACGGTATTTTTTAAAGTGAAAGCGTAGTAAACCAGATGCTACCTGCCACTAGAATGGTGCCGCAATATTACACTGTCAGCGAGGTACTGACACCTTCACCTCTGTATAGGCACGTTTGAAGGTGTGTCTAGCCGCTTCTTTGGAGAATTGCCAGTTGAGCTTAACTTGGGCTTGATTGCGCTCTGTTTGCCAAGCGTTAAGTTCAGTTTCAAGGCGGTCACGTTGAGCAATGCGCCGGTCTAGGCACTGTTTGCTTAAAGCGGAGAATTCAAGTTCAGCCATGTTAAGCCAAGAAGCGTGCTTAGGGGTATGAATCATCTCAAACTGCTGGGCAAGTTCGAAGGCAGCTTGCGGTGCTAGAGCAGCATAAAACGAGCCTGGGTTATGGGTGTTGAGATTATCCTGCACCAGCCTGATTTTCTGCGCTTGAGGGAACTGTTGCGTTAAGTACTGCATAAAGTCGGTGTATTCCTGCCGTCGGCGGTGGTCATAGAGCCTAGTCCAACGCCTGCCGGTAAGCGGCTCGACCGCTAAGAGCACTGAACAACTTGCCGTGACTTTATAATGGTAGTCCTCGCGTTTGACCTGGCCTGCTTTCATCGCTACAGGTTGTAAGGTCTGTTCAATCAGATAACAAGGTCGTTCATCAAAACAAAGTACCGGATAGTCGGGGTCATAAGGCTGAGCGTAAGTATCAAGCACCCGCTCCATTTGCCAAATGAACGCAGAGGTGAGCTTGCCCAAACACCAACACCGCTTTAGGTGGGGTTTGAGCTCGTTTTTTTCAGTATCTCGCTGACCCCCTCATGCGAAACAGTCTCAACCAAGCCCAGCTCGACAGCTTTATCCGCTAACAGTCTCAGTGTCCATCTGCTTCTGCCTTCAGGAGCCTCACTACATGCTAAAGCGGTAATCTTCGCTCGCTGTTCACCACTAAAGCGACTTGGGCGTCCTGGTTTGGGCTTGTCCGCTACTACCTCTTGGACGTTACTCTGGCTTTCGCAAAAACGTTTGCGGATCCTCTTGAGCGTTGCCAAACTGATATCTGCTTGCTTGAGAATCTCGGCGTCACTTACCCCGGCATCCGCCAGTAACAGTGCCCTAGCCCGTTTGTACACCCTCACCCGGCACGCTCCCGCTTTTGTTAGCCGTTCGAGCTCTTGCCTTTGTATTTTACTCAGCTTGATTCCATAGCGCTTTTTCATTCGCTTACTTTAGACACTGTGTTGCTATGGGTCAACTCTTCGCTGACAATGTAGTATAGCAATTATCAGAAGTATTGAGTCAAATAACCGCAGAGCCTGAACCAAGCTCGGGCATCTTGGAGGGTGATAGCGTTGCAAGCGTGTTTGATAGCGTGCGAAAGCGTTTCTCGGGTAGTCGCCTGAGCTTTTCTAAGTAAGGCTTTGATTTTGGAAAAGGCATTCTCGATGGGCATCAGGTCAGGAGAGTAAGTAGGCAGGAAAAGCAACTTGCAGTCTTTGGCCTCAATCAGCTCACGAATCCGGTTATCAGTATGGATGCTGTAGTTGTCCAAGACAACCAGCTGTCCCGGCAGCAGCGTTGGGCACAGCACGTACTTAACGTAAGTGATGAAAGTCGCCGTGTCAACCGAGCCAGTCACCAGCCAAGGGGCTTGCATCCCTGAAGTCGATAACGCGGCAATGAGGTTGGTACGTTGGCCTGGATGGTAAGACCCGCTGCTATAAGCTCTTTCACCTCTCGGAGAACGCGCATAGGTGCGGCTCATGTTCAGGTGTGTACCGCTTTCATCTACAAAAACCAGCTTGTCAGCGTCAAACCTTTGACTTAGCACCAGCCACTCGCGCCGTGCCAACTCACTGCGTTCACTTGGCTGTTTTGTCTTTTTTTCTCGTGATGCCTAAGCGTAACAACGTCCGCTGTACCGTCATCAGACTGACCCGGCGTCCAGTCGCTTCGCCTAACATCTCAGCGTGTTCTTTCAAGCTCGCATCCTTATGTTCCTCGACTTGCTTGACCAGCTCCGCTTCATAGCCTGCTGATGATGTACGCGGTCTTCCCGGCGGCAACTGCGAGCGCACATGCCCTTGCTCACGCTTTTGTTTTACAAACCGTCTGACACTGGCTGAGCTTATCTCGAAAGTTTCAGCCACCTCTTCAGGCCGCTTCCCTTGTTCTACGCCGCTAACCACGCGCTGTCGCAAGTCCGCTGAATACGCTCTCATTCTCTAGCTTACTCAATACTTATGGGAATTGCTATATTGTCTCGGTATTGCTGCGTAATTCCAAATAACGTTACACCGCTTGCGCGCCGCTATCACCCTTCAGTAGTGCTAAGCGGCATTCTTCAAAGTGAGCGTGTCTTTTTGCAAAATTTCAGCAAATCAGCCGCTACCTGCTACGCCGCATCTCTGCAGTATTGCCGCAGTATTTCGACCTACCGCACTGTCAGCGGCGCACCGTAGCGTTTGCCGTTGAGTGTAAGCTTGAACACGAGTGGGCCGGTCGCTGTGGTTAGGTAGATGCCCTCGAGCCGTTCGTTGGCGGCAACCTTCTGTCCGCGCAGGATCGTTTCTTGGCTGCCGTCCGCGAGCGTAACGGTAATCGTCGCCACGCGCCCGCCTGCGTCCTGTCCGAGCTGCCAGACGTAGCGGGCGCGGCGTACAGAAACTTCCGGTACGGCGACCTGCTGGACGGTAGCGACCACCTCAGGGACGGGAATCTCGAGGGGTGCCCGGTTGAGCGTCACCCGGACGGTTTCCGGCAGGGGTGCGCCCGGTTCTGGACGCTGCATTACTACGCCGCCCGGCAGTTCGGGCGCACTGACCTGAGCGCTGACAACCACGCTCAAGCCGAGTGCCCGTGCCTGCCGCTGGACACTGCCGAGGTCTAAACCGGTGAGGTCGGGCGTGCCGTCACCCACAGGGGTACTACTTGCCGCCGCCAGCGTCAGCCGTAACTGAGCCTCTTTTAGCGGTACGCTGACATAAGGTTCGATATTTTGGGCTAAAACCGTTCCGGCAGGGGTACCGTTGCCGGGGATACGCTCGAGCTTCACCGCGCTACGTGCAAACCCGGCAGCCTCGGCGAGCGCCAACGCGTCTTCTAGAGATAGACCGTCTAGGTCGGGTAAAAAGGTCGCGTCACCGAGCGGCCCGTCGCTGACGAACAGCGCGAAACGTCCGCCCTGTGTAACCGGTGCGGCGGCAGCCGGAAGCTGAGAGATGACGGTGCCTCTCGGCGCACTGCTGTAGCTCCGCGCCACGTCAACGACGCGAAACCCGGCGGCGCTCAAAATAGTTTCGGCCCGCGTCAAGGCCCTGCCGACAACGCCGGGTGCGACCTCCGGCGACCGTCCGGCAGGGAGGGCGTAGCGGACGCTCAGCGTGCGGCCCGGACGCAGTGAAGTTCCGGCCTCCGGGCGTACCTCGAGCACCTCACCTGCTTCGCGCAGCGACGTGAGGGGAACGGGCGCACTGCGAAACCCTGCGTCATAAAGCCTTTTTAAGGCGGTATTGATCTCTTGCCCACGCACGTCGGGGACGCTGACCAGTTCCGGTCGTAACAGCTGGTTTAAGCTGAGCAGCAAGAAGAGCAGCCCCAGCAGCCCTAATAGACATGCGGGTGCCCACGGGCGAAACGCGGCCCACGCCGAGACGGGTCGGCTGCTGGGGTGCTTGACCGTGCGGCTGATCGTAGGGGCCGGTCTTACCGTGACCGGTTCGGTGGGGCCCGAGGTCACTGCCGCACCCGCTGCGAAACTCAGCGCGTAAACTTGTGGCGGTGCGCCCGGTAAGGCGCAAACCTGCGCCTCGGCAAGCTGGCGGTCGTGCGCCGCTAGTATCTCCCCGATAGCGTCCAGTTCTCCAGGGCCGACGACCGGCTGCGCCCCTGTTTCTCCCGGTACACGCCACGCGACGTAGTGTGCGCCCGGACGTGAAACGAGGTCGTAAAGGGCGGCGTATCCGCCCCGCCTGAGCTGCCGTAAGAGCGTCCGGTACCGTTCGAAAGCGTGCTCTTCGGCAGGAGTCTCAAGCTCGTACCAGCTGATACTCAGCGCTGTTCCGTCCGGAGCCGTCGCGCCGAAAAGCGTCTCACGCTCTGCTAGTTCCTGTTCTGAAGTGATCTCGTACTTACTGTCTAACACGCCCCCCTATCTTATGACGTATATGACTCAGGTGCGCTCGAGACCTGTTCGAGCTACCCCTGATTCACCCGAGCCCAAACTTTCTTAAGATACACAGTCAAGGTCTCTAAACCCATATCAGCGCGGCGAACCTCGACGTTGGCGGCGTCCTCGAGGGGATAAAGCTCGAGCTTGCCCGTTTGCTTGTTCGGTCTTAGCTGAGACCCGTAAAGCTGAGGTTCGCCCCGGTAGAGCCGAATGCGGTCGATGAGGAAGGCCAGCTGTGTTTTGGGAGCTTCGCCGTTTTCGGCAGCTTTTTGTAATAGGGGCAGATACTTTTCTCCAAACGCCAATTGCGCGTGTTGAGTGACCAAAAAGGCAGCCAGTGCAGCTTTTTCACCGAATACGTTTTGAACAGGCCAGCCGTGAATCTCGAGAATTTGGGCGAGTACAAGCTGATTCTGATGGTCTATTTCGTGTTGTTTGGCCCACAACATCTCGTTTTTACGCTGATCTTGTGGCGCGTCACCTAAACCGAGTTCAAGCCTAAGCTGCTGATCTGTCTGGAGCAACTGCTCGAGCTGCGCTGCGGCTTCTTCGACCTTCGCCATGTTCAAAGATATAGCAAAAAAGGGACGCTTGAATAGCGTCCCCTCAACCTTCAACTTGTTGTGAACTTGGTTTAGCCTCGAGGCCCCTCGGACGCGGGTCGTGTGTCGATGGTCGGCGTAGGCCGTTCAGCGCGGCGCTGCCGGTCGGCTTCGGCAGCCCGTTCTGCTGCTGCTGCCATTCTACGTTCAGCGGCTTCCGTGTCGTCGACAATCATCTTGGTGATCTCTTCTGCGTTTGCACCCTCTTGGGCTCGCTCGTAAGCTTTGGCAATCAGGGTACCTTCGATGGTTTCACGTTCCAAAAGTGCGTTAGCAACACCCTGAACGGCAACCCAGTTTTCCCCGATCAACGTTTCGGTGCTACTGTAGGCCGCCTCCAAAATCTTGTTAACTTCACCCTCCAGCTCACGGGCCGTCTCTTCGGAAAAGTCTTTGCGGCGGCCCATTTCGCCGCCTAAGAATACCGGCCCCTGATCGGAACCCCACGCGACAAACTCTTCGCCGCCCATACCGAGGTCGAAAACCATCTGCTTCGCCATATCGGTGGCTTGCTTAAGGTCGTTTGACGCCCCTGACGAGATGGTTCCGGTCAACTTCTTCTCAGCGACGCGACCACCGAAGGCGACGATAAGCTGTTGGTGAAAACGCTCACGCGAGAAGAACATCTCTTCTTTGGAGAGTGGGGCCATAAAGCCACCTGCGCCGCCGCGCGGCATAATCGTGACCTTGCGGATATGGCCTAAATCGGGTTGCGCCGCAAACGCGACTGCGTGACCGGACTCGTGAAACGCCAGAATCTGCCGCTCTTTTTCACTCGGGACGAGCGAACCGCGCCTCAAACCGAGCACAATACGGTCTAGGGCTTCGTTAAAGTCGTTCCACGAGATGATCTGTTTGCCGGTGCGAGCGGCGATGAGGGCAGCTTCGTTGGTGAGGTTCTCGAGGTCGGCCCCGGAAAACATCGGCGTGGCGCTAGCGAGACGCTCGAGGTTCACGTCGTCGGCAACCGGTTTGTTACGCACGTGGACGCGTAAGACCTGTTCACGTTCGCGTTGGGTCGGCAAACCGATCGTCACTTGGCGGTCGAAGCGGCCCGGACGCAAGAGCGCCGGGTCTAGAACGTCAGGACGGTTTGTCGCAGCGATGATGATCACCGAGGTATCTTTTTCAAAGCCGTCCATCTCGGACAAAATCTGATTGAGGGTCTGTTCACGCTCGTCGTGACCGCCGCCGATACCTGCGCCGCGCCGCCGCCCGATCGAGTCAAGCTCGTCGATAAAGATAATGGCCGGATTCGCCTTACGCGCCTCTTCAAAAAGGTTGCGGACGCGGCTCGCGCCGACCCCGACGAACATCTCCATAAATTCGGACGCTGAAACCGTCAAAAACGGTACGCCCGCTTCACCGGCGACGGCCCTGGCAAGGAGCGTTTTACCCGTTCCCGGTGGCCCTACCAGGAGCATCCCTTTAGGAATCTCCGCGCCGATACGCAGATACTTCTGCGGGTTTTTGAGAAAATCGACGACTTCTTTGAGTTCTTGCTTGGCCTCTTCGTGACCCGCGACGTCTTCAAAGGTCGTTTTAACCTTGTTTTCGCGCCCGTAGGTTTTGGCCTTGGACTGCCCGAACTGCATCACCTGGCTGGGGCCGCCCTGCGCCCGCATAAAGACAAACCAGAAAAAGCCGATCAGGATGATAATCGGCAAAAACGATACGAGTAGACCGAGCCACTGCGACGGTACCCGGCCCTCGAACGAAACGTTTTTTTCTTTGAGGAGTGGAATCAGGGTCGGGTCTTCGACGGGCAGCGTCGTAACCTGAAACGAGCGAATGGCGCGTGTTTCGCCGCCCTCATCGACCTGCGTTTCAGCTTTAAGCTCACCGCGAATGGTATTTTGTTCGATGACGACCGAATCCACCTTGTCTTCATTGACGAGGTTTGTAAAGGTCGAGTAGCTGATCTCGCTCCCGAGTGGGCGCGCGTTGAACTGATTAAATACGACGACCCCCAAGACGATCAAAATGACAAAAAACCAGGGGTTAAACGTTCGTTTCAAGAGGTGCCTCCAGATGGCGTGCTGGCCTGCCCGCCCGCAGGGCACTCCGTAGCATTGGGTGTGTAATTGGATTTACTGTGTGCGGGCGTCTTCAGTACATACTATGGTAGCACCTTGAGGTGTCCCTCAGCTGTAAGCTGCCGGACGAAAAAAGTACCGTCCGGCCTGCATGTAGTTCGTGTCAGACACGTCCAAAAGCGCCGTTACAGCAGTTGTGTCAGTTTAGAGCTGCTGCCCTTTCGAAACAGTTACGATGCCGCGCTCACTGACCGTCAAGCCCCTGGCCCGGTCGTCAGCTGCGTTAACCCCTATCTGGGTGCCGTCTTTCAGGACGACATTTTTGTCTAAAATAGCGTTCTTGACGACGCAGCCACGCCCAATCTCACAGTTGTCCATCAGGACGGAGTTTTCAATCAAGCTGTGCGAATGAACCCGGACGCGCCGCGCTACGACCGAACGCCGAAGTGTCGAGCCGGAGATGATCACGCCCCCGGCGAGCAGTGAATTAAACGCCTGTCCGCGCCGACCGTCCTCTTCGTGAACGAACTTGGCGGGCGGCGAAAATTCGGCGGAAGTGCGTAGCGGCCACTCGTAGTTGTACAGATCGAACTCAGGAGTCACATCGACAAGGTCCATGTTGGCCTCCCAGTACGAGTCGATGGTACCGACGTCGCGCCAGTAAGTGTTCTCTTTGGCTTCGCCGGGGATGGGGTTGGTCGCAAAGTCGTAGGCGATGACCTTGTAACCTTCTTCCATCGCCAGCGGCAGGACGTTGTGACCGAAGTCATGATCGGATGTGTCATTTGCAGCGTCCCTGAGAAGGAGCTTTTTAAGGGCGTCAGCGGAGAAGATATAATTACCCATTGAGGCGAGTGCGTGCGTCTCACGTCCCGGCATAGGGTTGGGTTGCGCCGGTTTCTCCTGCCACTCGGTAATATTGAAATTTTTATCGACCTGCAAAACGCCGAACCTAGTGGCTTCTTCGACCAATGTCGGATAGGCGGCGACGGTGATGTCCGCGCCACTTTCGTGATGTTGCGCGATCATGTGGCGAACGTCCATCTTATAGATATGGTCGCCTGAGAAGATGGCCACCAAATCGGAGCGGTTGTTGTCGATGAGGTGAATGTTTTGATAGATGGCGTCGGCGGTGCCGCGGTACCACTGCTCGCCCAGCTCATCGTAGCGGTACATCTGGGCGGGGGCGAGCGTAATGAAGTAGTCGTTCAAAAACGAGCCGAAACGCCAGTTACGCTGGATGTGTTCGGTTAATGACTGCGCCTTGTACTGCGTCAAGACGTACATGCCGAAGATTTCGGAGTTCATCATGTTGTTAAGGGCAAAGTCGATGATGCGGTATTTGCTGCCGAACGGCACGGCGGGTTTTGAACGTTTCGAAGTTAAGGGCTCGAGCCTCGAGCCCTTGCCGCCCGCCAAGACCATCCCTAAGACCCTAGTCCGTTTCATCACTGTTTCGTGGTTCACGTGTTCATCCCTTCAGCGCGCCCGGTTTACTGCTGCTTTTACCCCTGCTGAGCTAAGCGCCTGTGTTATCTCGTTTGTGAGTAACTATAGCCTAACATTGTCTCCTAGACGCAAGACTGAGAATTGGGGCGAAGCGGCTGAGTGAATTCAGCCTTAGTACACGACAATATTGAAGTAAGGGGCTCTCCGATGAAGAATGGTGATTGCGACAAACCACTTCAAAGGAGAGCAGATGAAGCATACCGGGTTAATGGCACAGTTGAAAGCGAGCGGCTTGAAGCTGCATAGGTCACGGCTTGAATTCTTGAGCCTATTGGTCATCGCTATGGTTCAGGCAAAGACGGTCAATCTGGCATCTCTGGTCGGGATGATGGAGGGTAAGGCGCAGCCAGATTCATTTTACCGACGGGCACAACGGTTTTTCCGAGGGCTGTATTTGTCCGATGAGTTGGTGTTCAGCTACGTGGTGCAGTTACATTCACAAAAGCGCTACCGCTTGTGTCTAGACCGGACGAACTGGAAGTTTGGTAAGCTCGACATCAATATCTTGACCCTTGCCTATGCCCATGAGGGCGTAGCGGTTCCCCTGCTTTGGTGTCTGCTACCCAAAGCAGGCAACTCGGCAACACAAGAACGGATTGCGCTCTTGGAACGCTTGTTGACGTTTTTGCCTTCAGAACAACTCGAGGTGCTGCTAGCCGACAGGGAGTTTAGCGGGGGTGACTGGTTTGCCTACTTGTGCAAGCAAAATTTGCCCTTTGTTATTCGTGTGCCTAAGGACGCGCTGGGCGACGGTTGGTTTAAGCTGTTCGGCTTTTTTCAGCACCTGCCTATAGGCGAACACAAGGTTCTTAAACAACGTTACGCCATCTTCGGTCATGAGCTTGCGCTTGCAGGCGCACGTTTACCCGACGGCGAGTACCTCATTGTCGTGACTAACTGCTCTCCTGGGCAAGCTCTCGCAAGCTACGCTCAGCGTTGGCAAAGTGTAGGGCCACTGGGCCCCCGCTAGTGCGGGTACTACATTGAGTCGCTATTCAAAGCCTTGAAAAGCAGCGGCTTCGACTTTGAAGCAACCCATCTTAGACATTTAGACCGTATCAGCACCTTACTGGTCGTTGTAAGTCTCGCTTTCTTATGGGCTTTGAAAGTCGGTGAGTTCGTTCATACAAAGCGCAAGCCTGTGCCGCTAAAGTCGCACGGTCGCAAAAAGAAGTCTTTGTTTCGCACTGGCTTAGACTACCTTAGACACTTGCTCTCCAACTTAATGACCAGAAGCCGTGAGCTAGACAGCTGTTTTAGACTTTTGTCGTGTACTTAGAAGGCGTTTATAAAACTTAAAGAAACTACTTCGAGTTCGACAACCGTCCGCCGCGCCAGCGGTAGAGCGCCCGCTGCCACGCCCGCGTAGTTGATGACCCGGCGTAACGCTGCGAAAAGTCGGTGGCGGCTTCTTCCGAACCGACGTCACGCCCGTACCTCTGCTTTAGGTAGTATCGGTGATCCATAATCCACAAGTAGAGGTCGGCTTCGTTCCGTCCCGGAAAGCGGTGCAAAACGCTGTGTTCACGGCTTTCGTCAACGACGCGTTTATACAAGCGGTCGTACCACGACCCGACGGCTTCGTCCCACGGCACTTCACGCTGATATTTAAGCCCCAGGTAGTACTGCCGGGTATGGATGTGCTCGAGCAGCACGTCGTAACGGCCCGTCACCGTAAACAAGATGTCGTAGTGACCGGGACGCACCCGGTTGAGCTGCGTTTTTTCTAGAAAGTCGGCGTATTCGCCCTTGATGATAATTTCTTTTAGCGTATCGGTTGAATTGGGTGGTACGGAGACGCTTAGTTCGATGATTTCGGCGTCGATGTAAAACTGACCAGCGTTGCGGGCGACCGACACCCGGTGGTGCCCGTCTTTGACGAAATACACCTCACCGACCTTGTAAACGCTGATGGGCGGCAGTTCTTTACCCTCGAGCCCCGCCTGCCGGATTCCGGCCCAGCGTTCGACGGTGTGACCGACGCGCGGCAAAAAGTAGTGGTCGAAGTCGCGGTAGCGGTCGACCGAGCCAACAATCTGCTGAATAGGTATCGGTTTGACGCCGCCGTAATTTTCGCCTTCTAAATGTAGACCTTTAACGGCGCTAAAGGGTAAAAGCTCATTTGGTATGCCCCGGAGGCTGTGCGTGATGCTAGACCAAAAGGCTTTGCTACGCGCCTTTTCAGCGTCTCGCCTTGCGCGATTTTGAAAGATTCGACTCACCGCACCCTCCTTTCTGATTTAGCCTAAGTGTCCATTGTAAGGACGATGTAAGGTCTGTGTAAGGGTTTTGTAACGTGTGCGGGATGCGTAAGGCGAAAAGCACGTTACGCACGGTTATTATAGAACACAACCCCACCAGTCTTGGTAGGGAAAAATGCCCCAGACGATTAAGCTCGTTCAACCTCAAGGCCAGCTTAACTTTAAGCTTTCCGGGTAAAATTCGGTGCTACCGAGTCTAACTTACGTCAGTGCCGACGCCAGGGGTACCTTTGAAGCTCCCTTTTGAACCCCTTACTGAACTCTAAATTTCGTCTAAAGTTACTGTGAAACGTCAAAAATGTAGGGTTTTTTACACTACACTTTAGCCGTGCTTGGTGCCGTTTTTTAAAGAACGTTTTACGGGAATATGAGGTATCGGCTACCTGTTGGCATTTCTAAGAGAGCTTGCACTAGCGTTTGCATAAGAGATTGACACCAGTATCATCCCAAAACATGCGTGCTAGACTGGAAAAATCTTACATAGAGCGTTTCCGACCAGATGATACCTGTTACACCAAGCATCGCCTTAGAATACAAGTGCTAATCGGCAAATCTCAGGCTGAGAGCGTTGCTGATCAGGTGATGTCTGCTGCACAAAATACAGGTGTACCTTACTCGAGCCCACCCATACCTTTTTACATCTTCTATCTACTTTACACCGGTTAACTGCCGGTTAACTACGGCGGCTAAATGAAGGGCTACAGCTCGAGTACCGTAAACCCAAACGCGTTGACGACCCGGACGCCCGATTCGGTTACGTATTCGCGTGGCGCGTTAGCCCCGTTTAGGTGAACATGACCGTGAATATGCACTTTGGGTCGCCAGCGGTCAACAAAGGCGTTGAATGCGCCGACGCCCCGGTGCGGATAGTCTTTGCCCTCATGCGGGCCTTTGGGGGCGGCGTGCGTTAGCAAAACGTCTACGGCGCGGCCTTTGGTCAGCCTGTTGTAGAGGAGCCTCGGCGTCAGGTTGTGCGCCATCGTGTGCATCTGCAGCTCGCTATACTGGTGCGGGCCGTGACGGTAGCGGGGGCTGCCCTCGATTCCGGCAATCAGTACGCCGCCGACCTCGAGCACGCGCCCATGCGCGTTCAGGCACCCTCCCGGCAGGCTGACCCGCTGCGTCGTCTCCGGGTCACTAACCCGTATATATTCTTCGTGGTGATTGCCTAGAACATAGATGGGTTGGGTATGGGTCAGGCGGGTAGCGATAAACTCCAAAACGTGCCCCGGCATGTCTCCGGCAGAAAGCACCAGGTCAAACGGCGGGAGGTTTTTGGGAAAGTTCGCCGAATAGACAAAGGGAGAAACTTCGTCGGCGATGGCCAGGATACGCACAAGACGCTACTTTACCGCAAAACTGCAAAAAAGGTGTCTCGAGCCCCCTTCAAGCTCGAGATACCCACTAAAAAGGCTGGAGAACGCCCGAAAACGCTACTGTTCGGCCCGCTGCCGCGCGCTCCACTCGAGGCCCGACCACACCAACCCTTCGATGTCGCCGTCCAGGATATTGTCCGGATCGTGCCGCATATCGCCCGAACGGTGGTCTTTGACGTACTGTTTATCGAGCACATAAGAGCGAATCTGTGAGCCCCACTCGATGGCTTTTTGCTCGCCGCGAGCAGCGGTCTGCTCTTCATAACGGCGGCGCTCCTCGCGTTCAAAAAGTCGCGATTTAAGAACCGTCATCGCCTTTTCGCGGTTTTTGATCTGCGATTTACCGTCCTGACACGTCACCACAATCTCGTCTGGCGTGCCCTGCTTATAAACCACCCGCACTGCCGAGTCGGTGGTGTTGACCGACTGCCCGCCGGGGCCGGACGAACGGTAGACGTCCACCCGTACATCTTTCGGGTCGATGCTCACGTCCACATCGTCGGTAATTTCGGGCATCACTTCCACCGAGGCGAACGAGGTGTGACGGCGGTTTTGTGCGTCAAAGGGGGAAACCCGCACGAGCCGGTGAACGCCCGATTCGACCTGCATCAGCCCGTAAGCGCGTTCACCGCGTACGATCAGCTGCGCGTAATCGACGCCGTTCGGAGCCGAGTCGTTGCCGACCGCGTCTAGAAGTTCGACGTTCATCCCCTGACGTTCGGCGTATCTCCTGTACATCCGCCAGAGCATCCCGGCCCAGTCGGACGATTCGGTACCGCCCGCGCCCGGTTTGATGGTGAGGATCGCCGCGCTCTCGTCGTGACGGCCCGAAAATAGCGTCTCGCGGTACAAGGTGTCGAGGTCTCGCTGGATGGTTTCGCGCTCACCTTCAAGCTCGAGCGCGTCCTCTTCCGACGCACCCTCGAGCAGCTCGGCGAGCCCGGTGAGGTCGCCTTCTAACCGCCGGTAGGTCTCTAACACGCGGTTTAATCGGGCTGCTTCTTGCGTAGTAGCTCGCGCCCCCTCCGGGTCATTCCAGAGGTCGGGGTCGTTGAGCTGAGGGTCTAGCTCTTTAAGCCGCGCTTCTTTGCCCGCGACATCAAAGATACCCCCGGAGGGCGTGAAGTTGATTTTGCTGTTCGCTCATCGTTGGCATAGTGTTCGTCTCTCTTTCCCAAAGTTGGCGTGCCGTATCCTCCGGTTATCTGTGATGGTTTTTTACGTCACGCACTGCTTAACGGGTATGTTACCGTAAAGTCACAACCACGTGCGTTATCTCTCAGCGAATCCGTAAAAGATGTGTAAAGATAGCATGATAGGGCATGGGAGTGGCATGTTGGCATAATCAAGGGATGGTAGCAGGTTGCTGGTCGAGCTGACCTTACTGGACATTGTCGATATCCTGATCATCACGGTGGTGATCTATCAGGGATACAAGCTGTTCGTCGATTCGCGGGCGTGGAACGTGCTACGCGGCTTTGTGTTTTTGCTGCTGCTCTGGCTGCTCGCGACCCGGCTCGACTTGGAGGCGACCCGCTGGATTTTTAACTACGCGGCTCCGGTGGCGTTTTTTGCGGTGGTGGTGGTGTTTCAGCCCGAGCTGCGGGCGGCGTTGGAGCGCGTCGGTCAGGGGCGCGGGACGCGTCCGGTGATGCAAGACCCGGTACCGGAAATTATGGCGGCGGTGCGGGAGCTGGCGGCGAACCGCCGGGGTGCGCTCATCGCTATCGAGCAAAAGGTGCCGCTGGCTGAGTACGGTGCAGTTGGGTCAAAACTGGGCTCGCCGGTGTCAGCGGCGCTGCTCCAAACCATTTTCGACTCGCGTGGCCCCTTGCACGACGGGGCGGTGCTCGTTAAAGACGACACCATCACCTATGCGGGCGCAGTGTTTCCACTCTCAGAGAGCCTCGAGGGTCTCGCTGCCAAACACGGGACGCGGCACCGGGCGGCGCTCGGTCTCGCTGAAGTGACTGACGCTCTCGTACTCGTCATCAGTGAGGAGCGCGGCACGGTCTCGTACAGCAGAAATAGCGTGCTGAGAAGCGACATCGCGCCAGCTGAGGTGCTCCGGGCGCTGCGGGAGGCGTATGAGCGGTGAACGAGGCGGCGAACAGGGCCGAGACCTGACGAAAGAACCCACGCCGGTCACGAAACCAAACAACAAAACTGGCGTCAGGACCGGCGTCGCGGGTCGGTTCAGGGAACTGAGAGGGGTTGTCGGCACGTTGCCGGAGACCTTCCGAGCGTTCAGCCTAGGTCTCTGGGGGCAGCTGCTGCACAAACTGCCGCTCAAACTCGGCGCACTGCTGCTCGCTACCGTGTTCTGGTTTTTCGTCAGCACCGACGACGCGCTGTTGGCCCAGCGGACGCTGCGAGCGCCCCTGCACACCGAAGGTTTAAGCGACGCGCAGACTGTCTCCGGACTGCCCGGAAGGGTCACGGTGCGGCTTTCGGGGTCATCAAGTCGCCTCAGCGCCCTCAATCCTGACGGCCTCGACGTGGTGCTAAACCTGCGCGGCGTCACCGGCGAATTCGAACGGGACGTGCAGGTCTTTCCGCCGCAAGGGATTACGGTCGTGAGCGTTACACCAAGCGAGATCATCGGCAGCGTCGAAACGCAGGCGCAGAAAGAGGTGCCGGTGCAGGTCGTGACGCTCGGTGCGCCCGCAGCGGACACGGCTTTGGAGACCCAAGCCGATCCCGCGACCGTCCAAGTTAGAGGAACCGAAGCGCAGCTAGAGCGCATTACGCAGATTCTGGCTCCCTACGCCGCTACTACGGACATCAGCGATACCGGCACCGGTGATGCTGCTGCGACGCGCAGCGTCATTTACGCCGCCAATGCGGAGGGCGAGCCGGTCGTGGGCGTTTCTATCACGCCTGAAGAGGTCAGCGTAAAGGCCACCCTCAGAGCAGTGCTTTCAACGCGCACACTGCCGCTCGAGCTCACCCCCGTCACGGTTGCCGGGCTCGAGGTCGTATCGGCGACGCCAACCGAAGATCGTGTGACAGTCGTAGGCCCTGAAGCGGTTTTACGGGAACTTTCGGCGGTGACGGCAACGCTGCACGAAACGCCCGGTTTAAGGCCGGGGCGGTATACTTTAGGCTTGACGCTGGCGCTACCGGAGGGGGTCACGGCGCTTGGAGTGCCGCAGCTCGAGCTGCGCGTCCGCACACCCCGCTGAGGGGGCTCCAAAGGTTTTGAAGAAAAAAGATTGAGGGAGAAACAGTGATTTACAAAATTCGCACCTACGGCGACCCGGTGCTGCGGCGGCGTGCCCAACCGGTCACGGCGTTTGACGAAAAGCTGGCAGCACTTACCAAAGACATGCTGGAGACGATGTACGACGCTAACGGCGTCGGCTTGGCTGCGCCGCAAATCGGCCTCTCGGCGCAGGTATTTGTGGCGCTCGAGCTCGCTGAACAAGAAGCCGAAGAAGAGACCGAAGGCGAGGTAATGACCAGCGCCGAAAAACGCGAAAAGCGGGGTGTCCGGGCCGAACACGTGGTGGTCAACCCCGAAATCATCGCCCGAAACGGCGTGCAGTACGGCACCGACGGCTGCCTCAGCCTGCCGGGGATTTTCGTCGAAGAGATGAAACGCGATGAGCACATCCGGATGCGCTATCAAGACGTGACGGGCGAGAAGCATGAGCGTGACGCTGAAGGACACTTTGCCCACGTGATTCAGCATGAACTCGACCATTTGGACGGCGTGCTCTTTTTCGACCGTTTGCCCGAACCCGAAAAACGCGAATTTTTAGAGTTGCACCGTAAAGAGTTGGCTGAGTTCCAACGCGAAGCGAAGAGTTATCTCAAAGACCTCAAACTGGCGAAACAAACGTGATGCGCGTCGCGCTGTTCGGCTCCCCGGCGTTTGCGCTGCCGGTCTTAGATGCGCTGCTGAGCAGTCATGAGGTCGTTTTGGTCGCCGCTCAACCCGACAAACCTGCCGGACGTGGGAATAGCTTGACTGCGCCGCCGGTTGCGGCGCGGGCGCGGGAGCTGGGGGTGAGGCTCGAGCAACCCTCCCGCTTAAAACACAACGAAGCGTTTTTTGAACTGATGCGGAGTCTTGAGCTAGACGTCGCCGTCACCGCCGCCTACGGCAAAATCTTGCCGCAAACGCTGCTGGATATTCCCAAACACGGCTTTTTGAACGTTCACGCGAGCCTTTTACCCAACTATCGCGGGGCTGCGCCGATTCAGTGGGCTTTGATCAGCGGTGAGACCGAGACGGGTGTCAGCATCATGCAGACCGAAGCAGGGTTAGATACCGGCCCGGTGCGGCTGGTTCGGAAACTCGACATTGACCCGGACGACACTTCACTGACGCTCTTTGACAACCTTTCAGTGCTGGGTGCCGGGGCGCTGACCGACGCTTTAGGTCAGCTCGAGCGTAACGAACTCCCGAGTCATCTACAAGACAATACTGAGGCAACTCACGCGCCAATGCTCAGCAAAGACGACGGACGTATCCGCTGGGACGCACCCGCCGCGCAGCTGTACAACCGTTACCGGGGGGTCTTTGCGTGGCCCGGAAGTTTTACGGCTTATGGCGGCAAACTGCTCAAAGTTCCTAAGCTCAGCCCCGTAAAAACGAGCATCAGCGGCGAACCCGGCGAAATCGTTGCACTTACTCCCGAAGGAATAACGGTAGGGTGTGCCAAGGGTGCGGTGCTCTTGGAAACCGTTCAACCCGCTGGCAAACCGAAGATGCGCGCTTATGATTGGGCAAACGGGTACGGCGTCCGTGTCGGAGCATGTTTAGGAGAAGCACATGGCTAGAGTGGCGATTGTCGGACAACCCAACGTGGGTAAATCGAGCCTCTTTAACCGGCTTGTGGGGCGGCGTGAGGCGATTGTCGCCGATATGCCGGGGGTGACGCGGGACGTTAAGGAAGCGAGGGTCGAAGACGACTTAGGCCGCAGCTTTTCCCTGCTGGACACCGGCGGTTTGTGGTCGAATGACGAGTGGGAAGCTGCCATCAAGGGCCGGATCGAGCTTGCGCTACGCGACGTTGACCTGATCCTCTTCTGTGTGGACGGACGCACCCCGCTGAGCGCCGCCGACTACGAGATCGCCGACTGGCTCCGCGCGCTTAACAAACCGACGCTGCTGGTCGCCACTAAAATGGACGACGAACGCCACGAAGAAGACCCTGAACTGTTTGAACTCTACGCGCTCGGTTTTGGTGAAACGCACTTCGTCTCGGCAGAACATGCAAGGGGCACCTATGAACTTAGTGACCTCATCTTCGACCGCCTGCCCGCAGACTTGGACGAAGCCGAACCCGAAGAGGTGCGCGTCGCCATTATCGGACGGCCCAATGTCGGCAAATCGAGCCTCCTAAACGCCCTCGTCGGTGATGAACGGGTCATCGTCGCGGATTTGCCGGGAACGACGCGCGACAGCGTAGACGTGAAGTTCGATTTCGGCGGACGGCTTTTTGTGCTGGTAGACACTGCCGGAATTCGCCGTAAACCCGACGGCGACGTCGAATACTACTCGAAACTCCGCAGCGAAGAAGCTTTGATGCGCTCCGACGTGGCGGTGTTGGTCGTTGACCCGTTCCAACTCGGCGACCACGAACTGCGGCTCGCCAACCTCGCGCTACACGCCGGAAAACCGGTTGTGTTGACCATCAACAAGTGGGATTTGGTACCGGACGAAACGCTGCAGGAGTTTGAAAAAGACATCGCCCAAGAACTCGGGCACATCTCGTTTGCGCCCAAAGTCTATACGAGCGCCGTGAACGACTACGGCTTGCACGACCTGTTGGCGTCTGTGATTCGCGTGTATGATACTGCTCGCTTCCGCATCTCGACAAGTGACGTGAACAACTGGCTGGACGTGTGGTCGCTCCGGCAGTCACCGCCGAACTTTCGGGGCAAACCGCTCAAGATGTTTTACGGCACCCAGGCCGACGTTGCGCCGCCGACCTTTGTGGTTTCGGTCAATAACGAAAAGTTTGTCACGCGCCCGTATGAGCAGTACATCTTGAACCGCATCCGTGAGGATCTAGGCTTTGCCGAGGTGCCGATACGCCTGATTTGGAAATCGCGCTCCAAAGACGGGGGTAAACGGGTTCGGGTATGAGCGCGGAACGTCCCTTCACCCCTGCCCTGAACGCTGAACCGGCGGACTGGTTAGTCGAGCAGCTGACTGATGAATACAAAGTTTCCTCAATCATTCCAAGCGGATTTGAAGCATACGCACGGGTGTTTCATCCGGCGTCCAAAGTCACTTGCACTGCTGATATAAACCAAGAGTCCACCGCTGAACCGCTGCGCTGGGCGAATGTTGCCGAGTTGACCGGGCGCACCGTACACCGGACGATGCAGTGGGCGAGTATCGAAGGGTCCTATCCCGAGCTTGATTACACAAAGCTCAGAGCCGGTGATGTTTATATCGAAGCTCCTGAAGAGGGAAAGTTGCCGCTCGAGCTAGCCCAAACGTTATGGCCCCTTCTTGGGCAGCACACAAAAAACCCTAACACGTGCTTCTTTGCCATTTGGGAAGGTTTTGGCGGACTACCCAACTTCATCCGTGAAGCGCCCGCCTTTGAAATTCCCGGACGGCGGTTTTACCTCTTTGGCGCACCACTTTGGACGGTTAAAAAGAGTATGTATACCGGTGCGACTTACGACGATATGGGCGAAAGTTTCGCTGTAATGGTCTCTAATGGTGAGAAGATGCCCTCACCCAAAGAGATTCGGGAGATGCTGCGCGATTTGCCCAAACCTGAAGCGCCTATCGTGGACCAAAGACCTAACCTCTGGTGGCCCGAAGACCACGCCTGGTGTGTCGCTACCGAAATTGACCTCAACACAACCTATATCGCCGGAACCCAAGCGCTTATCGACACGCTTCTCGCTCACCTGGAACTCGAGACCTACCCAGCCCAGCCTTCTGATAAAATTACCTACAACAGCGACACCGTAAATCCCACCCCCACTGACCCTTACGGTAGCGACTTTAAGCTCGAGTAACCCGCTCGAGTTTTGCTGTTTGTAAACTCCAGCTCGAATACTCGGCGCTTTTCTTTACTCTCTGAGCCTGACAGTCTATACTTTTTTAACGCGCTGCACATTTATTCCGTGACGCCGTTCAGTAACGTCGGTTTACAGACTACACGCAACTTAGGAGGCTTTTATGTACAAGCGGCTCGGTTATTTCGTCGTCACACTTGTCTTCATCTTCTTGTCCGGCTTGGGAGCGCGTGGGGTAGCGCAGAAGCTCGAGGCCACCCCTCGCCTCGCCGTCATCTCGGCCTTCGCTCCTGAACTCGGGGCGCTGCTCGCGCAAACCGAGGTGCAAGAAACCCACGTCATTCACGGGCGCACCTTCACGCTCGGCGAGCTTGCCGGAAACGATGTGCTGCTTTTTTTATCCGGGGTCAGCATGGTCAACGCGACGATGGCGACGCAGACCGCGCTCGACACGTTTAACCTTACCGGCATCTTGTTTAGCGGCATAGCGGGCGGCGTCAATCCGAATCTGGCCGTCGGCGACGTGACCGTACCAGCTCGCTGGGGACAGTATCAGGAACAGTTCTTTGCACGGGCAACGCTAGGCGGTTGGGATTACGGTTGGCACGACACGCCGTTCGGCAACTACAACATGATGGTGCCGCAAAACGTCGAGGTGACGAGCGCTGCCGGTAAACCCGACGCCGTAGAGCCTCGGTTTTGGTTTCCCGTAGACGCAAAGATGCTGGCGACCGCGCGCCGCGCCGCAAAAAATGTCAGCCTGACGCAGTGTACGCCCGAAAATGTTTGCCTGAACGCTGAACCCAAAGTCGTTGTCGGGGGCAACGGAGTCAGCGGTTCGACCTTCGTGGACAATGCCCTCTACCGCTCATGGGTCTGGGACACGTTTTCAGCGCAAGCGCTCGATATGGAAACAGCGGCCGTCGCACACGTCGCGTATGTGAACGAAGTGCCGTATCTGGCCTTTCGTTCGCTTTCCGACCTCGCAGGCGGTGGCCCCGGTGAAAACGAAGTCAACACCTTTTTTGCGTTGGCGTCGGCCAACAGTGCGGCGTTGGTCGTTGAGTTTCTGGGCCTCTGCAGCGTACAGTGAACCGCTTTTCGGTCAAGCCGCTCTTTGAAATGACCGCTCAACTCGCTGCCGTCGCTGCCGGACGGCACGCGCCGGATTTGGTGTTAACAAACGCCCGCATCTTATCGGCCTATACCGAACGCATCTTGGACAACCGGGAAATCTGGCTTTGCGGGGGCCGCATTGCCGCCGTAAAACCTGCTGGAAGTTCTAGAGACGCACCGACTTACGACGTACAGGGCGGTATCCTAGCGCCCGGTCTGGTTGACCCGCACATCCACATCGAATCGAGCATGATGACGGCCTGCGCCTACGCCGAAGCTGCTTTACTGAACGGTACCACGACCATTTTTTGTGACTCGCACGAAATCGGTAACGTTTGTGACGCCGAGGGTATCGAGTGGATGCTGCAGGACGCCCGCCAAGCGGCGCTCAACGTTTTTCTGACGGTGCCGAGTACGGTTCCGGCCACCTCACCGACGTTTGAAACAGCGGGCGGCGACCTTACCGCAGAAAAAATCGGAGCCCTGTTCGACGCTTGGCCCGAAGCGGCGGCGCTCGGCGAAAAGATGGACTTTGTGCAGGTGACGCAGGGCGACCTGCGGAGTCACGCGATTATCCGGGCAGCGTTGGAACGCGGTAAACCGGTGTCCGGGCACGTGTACGGGCGTGAATTTGTCGCGGCGTACGCTGCGAGCGGCGTGACTGATACGCACGAAGCGATAGACCGGGAGATTGCCGAAGATTTGCTCGAGGCCGGATTATGGATTTTCCTCCGCGGCGGCCCCCCCACGACGCCGTGGCACAGCCTGCCTGAAGCGATCAAAGCAGTGACTGAGCTGGACGCGTGTGCCAAACGGGTCTGCCTCTGCACGGACGACCGCGACGCCGACGACCTCTTTATGTTCGGTCTCGACTGGGTGGCGCGGGAGGCTGTAAGAGCAGGACTCAAACCGGCGCTGGCGTGGAGCATGGGCTCGCTGCACGCCGCGACCCGTTACGGGCTGGACGGTGATCTGGGCGGTCTGGGACACGGGCGGCGGGCCGATATTGTCTTATTGAATGACGGGCTCGAGCCCCAAACTACCTGGTACGGCGGTAAACTGGTTGTTGAAAACAAAAAAATCACCCCGAAACTCGACGAGGCTTTATCGAAACGTTACACCTATCCGAAAGCGGCCTTTGAAACCGTTAAACTGCCCGAAACGTACACGCTCACACCCGAACTGCCGAAAGAACCCTGCACTGCCAACGTGATCCGCACGGCGCTCCCCGGCATCACGCTTTTTCACGAACAGGTTGACTTGCCCGTACGCGGAAGCTGGGCAGAACATTTTGAAGCTGAAACCCTCTGTTTTGTGACAATTCTAGAGCGTCACGGCAGGTCGGGTGAGGTTGCCCACGGGTTCCTCAAAGACTTCGGGCTTACTTCGGGAGCTGTCGCGAGCAGCGTCGGGCACGACGCGCACAACCTCATCGTGGCGGGTACGGACGAGGCCGATATGCGCCTAGCGGTCGAAACGATTCGGGCGGGCCGGGGCGGGGTCGTCGCGGTGCGTGGGGGTGAGGTGTTGGCTTCAGTCGCGCTGCCGATTGCTGGACTTATAGCCGAGGGACGCGCCACTGAAGTTGCTACGGCGACCGCTGAACTCAAAAGAGCTTGGGCCGAACTCGGCTGCACCTTGCCTTATATGGGCTTTAACTTGATTCCGTTGTCGGTGATTCCAGAAATCCGGATTACCGATAAGGGTTTGGTTACGGTGCCGGGAATGGAGCAGTTGCCGCTCTTTTTGTAACAGCAAGACCCCTCGAGCCTCACACAAATTGAATGAGCCATGAATGGACTTTAATGATTCTTTCATTAAGATCTGTTAATGTAGTGGGTCGCAACGCAACCGGCCGGTAAGACACGTTGACGACAGTTCGACTGCTAACTAACCCAACCAGCTGCCTGAATTCGGCGGGGGCTTCCTATGGCTTTTAGGGCCGGGTAGGATGTCCGAACCTAAGGAGCAATGATGAAATCAGCTTTACGTCTGTTGTCCGTCTCGCTACTACTTATGATCGCTGCTTGTGGTGGGGATGAAGTCAAGCCGGAAAACGTTTCAGAGTTCAAAACCTCGCTGGAGACGCAGGCCGTAAAAGTAGCTATCGAGAACGGAGAACCGCTCAGCAATCTATCCTCGGAGCAGGATTTCACGCGTTTTGAAGAGATCGAAGTCCCGAGCGGCGCAACAAACCTGCAGATCAGCATTTCGGGAGGTTCAGGCGACGCCGACCTCTACGTGCGCTTCGGCAGCCAACCCACAGCCCAAAGCTACGACTGCCGCCCCTTCAGAGACGGTAACAGCGAAACCTGCAGCTTTGACGTGCCGCGTCAGGGTACCTACTTTATCGCAGTCAGTGCGTACCGCGCCTATCAGGGTGTGACCCTAAACGCGAGCTACAGCGGCGGAACGGTCAATCCGCCCGGCCCGAACCCACCTACGTCGTCCGGCGACTTTGAGGTGACGTTCGTTTTCGGCCCTAACGTGACGGACGCTCAGAAGGTGCTGTTCCAACAAGCGGGCGCACGTTGGTCGGAGATTATTACCGGCGACATTGCCGATATTCCGGTTAATAAAGCGCGTGATTTCTGCGGCGCAGGCGAACCCGCCTTTAACGGCACCGTAGACGACGTGGTTATCTACGCCGAGGTCGGGCCGATTGACGGTGCTGATGGTGCGACTGCTCTGGCCGGGCCATGCGTGATACGTAGTGGCGGTGTGACGAGCTACGGCCTCATGAGTTTTGACAGCGCCGACGTCGCCAGCGTTGACCTGACCAGCCTAATCTTGCACGAGATGGGTCACGTGTTCGGTATCGGAACGCTCTGGGAGGACTTCGACTTGGTCAACTACAGCGGCGACAGTTGCCCGAACGCGCCGCGGTACAGCGGCAGCAGCGCCCGAAGCGAGTGGAACGCGCTCGGCGGCAGCGGCGGTGTTCCGGTCGAACAAGACGGTAGTGACAGTACGGTCTGCAGTCACTGGGACGAGGAGACCTTTGATTCGGAGTTGATGACCGGCTTTGAAGAACCAAGCGGCGCAATCCCGCTCAGCCGAATGACCGCCGGAACCCTCGAGGACTTGGGCTACACCGTCAACAAAAACGCGGCTGACCCGTACAGCCTGCCTTCTTGCTCCCCGACCTGCAGCAACCGATTTGAAACGCAGAGTGTCGGCATTGCTGTCCGTGAAGTTCTGTCTAAGCCCGTCGGCGTCAGCTTACCGAGCGGCGTCATTCAAACCATCGAAAAGATGAACCTGAACTTCGACCAGTAAAACGTAACGTATAGGCTGTGCGGCGGGCTTCGGCCCGCCGTTTTTTACGGGTTTAGCCCAGCAACTTCAAGCGTTTGGAGAAGGTGAGCGCCCGTGTATGAAACGTTTGGAGTCGCCCAAAATACTGCTAGCCCAGCTAAAACGAAGCTGTAATCATTCACGCAAGCCTCAGTTCGTCAACCTAGTGACTTTTCGCTGAGTGTAGGGTTCACAAACGCCGCTGTAGGCTAAACGAAAGCTTTGCCCAAGTTTACGGCGTAAAGCCGAAGGTATTCTTAACCACCCCCGGTAAAACGCTGTAAAGAGAGCGTCCAATCGCCCCTTCAAGATAACGCTGCAACTCCAGAAACGCCCGCCACTTTTCGGCGGTCATGTCGTTAATGCCGAGCCGGAGCGCTACCTCTACGAGTCTTTTTTCGATCATTACAAAGCCTGAAGGCCAAGCGAGGGCGTCACAGAGTTGGATGAGCCGGTCGTAATCGTCGTACTTTACGCCGTTCAGATATGTTTCGACAAAGGCCAACTCTTCGTCTGAACCGTCCCAAACACCTGACCCGGCCTTGATGTCTTGCAGCGGGTAAGAATGCGTCAGAGCGATACGCGCTGCGTCCGAATAACCCAAGCCTGTCAAAAAGGTATAGCCGTCTAGGATATGGCGCATCCCGGTCACGCCCTCTTGCCGTCCAACATCGTGCAACAAACCTAAAATGTAGGCCGTTTCGGGGTCTAAGTCCGGGTGAACTTCTGCAATGTTTTTGGCAGCGAGGGCAGCGTAGCGAGAATGTGCTGCCCAAGGGCCGGGATTTCTGGCTTCGGCTTCGTCTAACAACCGTTCGGCTTCGGCTCGTTCAGGAATCTCCATCAGCTCAGTTTAGCGCGAAAAAAATGCCCCCTCGAGGCTCGAGGGGGTCACAGCTAACTGCTAATCTGTATCAAACGTTATAAGCTTACGGCTCATCGGGCCACGGCCCCACGACGCCCTCGGCGGCCCACTGCATACTCGCCAACTCACCGACGCTCATTACCGTACCGGCAGGAACGACTTCGTTGCCTTTACGGTCAGTGAGCGGCCCGGTAAAGGGTTCAAATGCGGGCGTTTCCTGAGACATTTGCTCGAGCCTTGTGTTTACCAAGTCGTACACCGAAACCTCACCGAGTTCGCTGTCGTTGACAGCTTTAGCTTTGAGCGCCTCTTCAAACGCCGGATTGATAACGGTACCGACCTCTGCGCCGGTCTCGACTGCGCCGGTAGAAAGGAGCGACCAGTAATCGACGTCTTGCATGTTTTGCGGCGTGTAGGTGCCGTCATGCACTTTGGTGAGGATGTCACGGTAGATCACGTCCCAGTGGACGAGCTGCCCGGAGACGACGTAATCGGGCGCAAATTCAAGCATCGGCGAGTAGTGCCCGAAGCTCGGTAACTCGTTTTGCGCCGCCACCTGAATCACAGTCGGCGAGTCCTCGGTAAAGGCGAACACGTCTGCGCCGTCGGCAATCAGCGCCTGCGCCGCTTCAGTTGCGGCGGCGGGGTTGTACCACGAGTTGAGCCAGCGTACGTTAACCGTCGCTTCGGGATTGACGACCCTTGCCCCCATCGTAAAGGCGTCGATGTGGCGCTTGACTTCAGGAATGGGGAACGCGCCGACGTAGCCGATAGTGCCGCTTTCAGAAAGTGCGCCCGCCATCAGGCCGTTTAAGTAGTAGACCTGATAAAACTCAGCGGTGTAGGTGGCGACGTTCGGGGCGCGGGTAAAACCGGTGGCGTGGGCGAACACGACGTCCGGGTAGCGGGCAGCGGCAGCTATAGTCGCGTCCATAAAGCCGAACGAAGTTGTGAAGATAACGTTCGCGCCCTGATTTACGAGCTGGTCGATAAAGACCTCCGCGTCGGCTTCGGGCACCGATTCGACGGCGATAGTGTCTAGCCAGTCGTATTCGTCGTCGAGCAGCTGCCGGGCTTCATCGTGGGCCTGCGTCCAGCCGTTGTCGTCGGTCGGGCCGACGTAGATAAAGCCCGCCGTAATGTTCTCTTGTTGGGCCGAAGCAACCGTAAAAAGACTTGCGAGGAGAAGGATAGCTAGAACCGAAAAACGCCGCACGTAGACCTCCTGGGTCGGGGCTCTGAGGAGAGGACTCGAGCCCACAAAGAGCAGTATATGAAGTTAGTGGGCGTGACTGCAATCGTTTAGGTGGACAGACAGCTGTTTTTCTCTTAACACTTTGCTATGAACTCGTAGGGTAAGCCGCAAAAAACGCCTGATTGACGCCTCTGTGTGCTTTTGCTAACGTACAGCATGTCTTTGACCGACTCTCAATGTAAAACAGAACTTATGACTGTCAGAGCAGAATCTGAGCGCCTCAAACCCAGCCCGAGCGACCCGGTATTGGCGCGGCAGTGGATGGCTCTGGCCCGGAGTGAAGACGTTGCCGATAAACCTTTACGCGCCGAACTTCTAGGTGAAGCGGTTGTCTTGTGGCGCAGTGAAACCGGCCTGCAAGCGTTTCGTGACCTCTGCATCCACCGGGGCGCGGCCCTGTCGCTTGGGCGGGTCGAAGGGGGCGAACTCGTCTGCCCCTATCACGGCTGGCGTTACGGCGAGGACGGCGCGTGTACGAAGATTCCGGCGCAACCGGCGGGGACGAAAGTGCCGACGAAAGCTAGAGCTTTAACTTACGCGTGTAAGGAGCGTTACGGGCTGGTTTGGGTGGCGCTCGAGGCCCCTGAAACGGATGTTCCCGTTTACACCGAAGCGTCTGAGGCCGGTTTCTACACCCTCAGCGTCGGCCCTTACGTTTTGCAAGCCGAACCGCCCCGCGTGATTGAAAACTTTTTAGACGTCTCACACCTGATGTGGGTACACGAAGGCTTGCTGGGCGTTCCCGATTACGCCGAAATCCCCGACCATCACGTTCACCGTATCGGTAACATCCTCCGCAGCGACCCCATCGACATCTTTCAACCCGACCCCGACGGGCGCGGCAAGGCGCTTACCAACCGCTACGTCTACGAAGTGCTAGCCCCGACCACCGCCCGCTTCCGCAAAACCGACCCGGACACCGGCGAGGTCTTCTCGATGCTGCTGCACGCGACGCCGACCGCCGCAGGGGAGACGCTCGCTTACGCGCTTCTGTCCCGTAACTACGACCTGGACGCGCCCGACGAGACGTATATAGATTTTCAAAACATATTGATGGCGCAGGACAAACGCATCATTGAGTCGCAGCGGCCGGAGAATCTGCCTTTGGATTTACAGGCTGAACTCCACCTTAAGTCCGACAGATTGGCGATTGCGTATCGGCGGTATTTGCAGGAGTTGGGAGTAGCGCGGGGGACGGCGTAGATATGGAGCAGTTTAAGCCGACTTGTTAAGCTGACTTATGAACGATAAAGCTCTGAATGGGCCACCGCTCGAGAGCGACACCGACTTACTCGCAACCAACAATGTCTTTGCCGAAATCATCGCCGGGGACGCGCCTGTTTCGGTTGTCTACCGTGATGATTTGGTCATGGCATTTACGGATATTCAGCCGATAAATCAGGGTCACACACTTGTTATTCCTCTTAGAACAGCTCAGTTTCTAAACGAATTAAACGATGAGGAAGCGGCGCGTATCTTCGTTGTAGGGCGGCGGGTGGCTCAGGCTATCCGCGCTTCTGATTTGCTCTGTACAGGTATCTTCATGTTTTTAGCTGACGGTGCAACTGCAGGACAAGAGGTACCTCACGTCCATCTACACGTCGTCCCACGTTTTGCGGGAGATGGGTCGAGCTTCAAGCTACCAGAACATTATTTCAGTGTTCCGGCACGTGAACAACTCGACCGAGATGCTGAAAGACTTCGCGTAATTCTCGATGAAGACTGACTCAACGCTCGCCCCGCGTATACGGCTCCCCCAACGCCGCTGGTGCCCCCACCTGCCTGCCCCCACGCCCGAGCGCAATCAGCGTCAGCGAGAGAATCGTCACCAGGTACGGCAACATCTGCAAAAACTCGGCGGGAAAGATGTTTTGCAGGCGAAATGCTAGGTGAAAACACGCGCCGAAGATAAACGCCGCAAAAATTGCCCGCACCGGTCGCCACGCCGCAAAAATCACGATAGCGAGGGCAATCCAGCCCATCCCGGCGGTCATGCCGTCCGTCCAGGTCGGGCGGTACGCGAGCGACAGATATGCCCCGGCAACGCCCGCCATCACGCCGCCAAACGTCACGCACAAGTAGCGCACCAAAAAGACGTTGATACCGAGCGCATCGGTCGCTGCCGGAGATTCACCCGCCGAGCGGACGATGACGCCGATTTTAGTCGTAAAGAGAACGACGCCGAGCAAGATAGCGACGATGAGGCCCGCGTAGGTGAGCAAGTATTGACCCGTAAAAAGTGCGGGGCCGAGGATAGGAATCCCTGCAAGGCCCGGTACACTTACGGTCTGCATCGGGTCGGCGAGAGGGATGCCGACGTAGTTGCGCCCGACAAGCCCTGCGAGACCGAGGCCGAAGATCGTCAGAGCGAGGCCGGAAACGTACTGATTGGCCCGTAAAGTCACGGAAAAGAACGCGTGCAAAAGTCCGGCGAGTCCGCCGACGACGGCAGCTGCGGCGAGGCCCAGCAGGGGGGAGTCGGTGGTTTGCGCGGCGATAAAGCCTGAAATCGCGCCTAAAATCATCATGCCTTCAACGCCTAGGTTCACGACGCCGGAACGTTCGGCGTAGATTTCACCTAGAGCGGCCCATAAGAGCGGGGTGCTGAAGGCCAAAGAGCGGGCGATGGTGGGGACGAGCCAGGACTCGAGGTCCACCCTAATCACTTCCTTCCGGGGCGGGTTGAGGCGCAGTAGCGACGACTGAACGCGGTTCACGCCGCCAGCGGTAACGCAGCAGCGGTTCAGTTCCGATGAGACAAAACAAAATCAAGCCGCTCATCACCCCGGTGATTTCAGCGGGCATCCGGAGCGTGACCCGCACCACGTCGCCGGTCGCTGACACCCAGCCGAGCAGCAGCGCCGTAAGAATTGCGGCAAGCGGATTGCCCCTTGCTAAGAGCGCCACGATGATGGCGGTGTAGCCGTAGCCGAGCGAAAGCTGACCCGGTTCGATCAGCCGGTGATGAAGCCCCGCCACCTCACCGACGCCTGCCAGCCCCGCCGTACCTGCGGCGACGAGCACGAGCAGCGCCGTCGTCCGGCCCAAGTTGACGCCCGCATAACGCGCAGCTTTAGGACTCTGACCGAGGATTTTTGTTTCAAAGCCGAGTGTGGTTTTGGAGAGCAGGAACAGGACGGCGAAGGCCAGCAAGACGCCCAGCAGCAGCGTGGGCCAGTGGAGCCGTGTACCCGAAAGCACCGGCAGCCACGCTGCCGGAACGAAGGTGTCGGAGATCGCCATACCGCGTGTGCTGAGACCTTTCCAGGGGCCGTAAATCAGGTATTGCACGAGGTAGATGGCGACGTAGTTGAGCATCAGGGTAGTGATGATTTCGCTGACGCCGAGCCGCACTTTGAGAAGAGCAGGCAGGAGACCCCACGCTGCGCCGCCTAAAAAGCCTGCCAAAAACATTAAAATTAACAGCCACGGCGCGCCGATGGGGACGAATAAAGCAACACCCGACGCGGCGATGGCCCCCGCTAAAATCTGCCCTTCCGCGCCGATATTCCAGAACTGTGCCCGAAATGCTAGAACTAAACCGACGCCCGCTAAAAGGAGTGGGATGGACTTTCGCAGTACCTCGGCAAAGCCCCTAGAGTTGCCCAGCGTGCTCGCCAAGATGTCGCGGTAGGCCGTAATAGGGTTGTGACCGTAGGCCCAGAAGATGAGGCCGGTAAAAAAGAGTGCGGCTAAAACGGCACCGACTGAAACGAGAAAAACGAGTGTGGGTGAGGGGTTGGGGCGGGGCTCGAGCCGCCAGCCGCTGAACCTAAACATAGCTGGCCTCCGGCTGCGGTTCTCGAGCTGTGTTTAGCTGACCTGCCATCATCAAGCCGACTTGTCCACGGTCGGCAGTTTCTGCCTCGACAATGCCCATGACCTCACCCCCGAACAGCACCAGAATCCGGTGACTGAGCCGAAACAACTCTTCTAAATCTTCGCTGATTAAGAGTACCCCCGCGCCCCGGTCACGCTCGGCGAGGAGCGCCCGGTGCGTCACCTCGGTTGCGCCGATATCGAGACCGTAGGTCGGGTGCGCCGCGACGACGAGTTTGACCTCACCCTCCGGACGCTTCGAGAGTTCGCGGGCCAAGATGAGCTTTTGGATGTTGCCGCCGGATAACAGGCTCGTTTTGGTCGTCAAGGACGGGGTAGAGACTTCGTAATCGTGTACCGAAGTTTCAGCAAAACGCCGCGCCGCGCCGCCGTCGAGCAGTCCGCTCTGTGAAAAAGGCGGGTAGCGGTAGTGCCGTAAAGCCAGATTTTCAGCAACTGCAAATCCCGGCACCGTGCCGACGCTGCGCCGCTCTTCGGGAATGTGAGCGACGCCCCGCTCGAAGTGTTCACGGACGCCCGCGCGACCCAGCTCCCGGCCTAAAAATTCAACGCTGCCCGCCGTAACCTGGCGGTGCCCGGTCACGACCTCGGCGAGCTCGAGCTGCCCATTGCCCGCAACCCCGGCGACGCCCAAAATCTCACCTTCACGGAGCGTCAACGATACGTTTTTGAGTGCCTCAGTTTTACGGTCGTTGCGAGCGGAGACGTTTTGTAACTCGAGCACGGTGCCCGCTCCAACCGGGGGCACCGGCACGCGGGACAGCACGACGTCGCGCCCGACCATCAGCCGTGCCAAGCTTGTCGCGTCGGCCTCTTCGCGGGAGAGCGACCCGACAACGGCCCCTTTACGCAGCACCGTAATGCGGTCGGCGACGTCTAAAACTTCGCCGAGTTTGTGGGTGATAAAGATAACCCCGTGACCTTCGGCCTTCATCCGCCGCACAACCTCGAAGAGTTTGTCGGCTTCACCGGGCGTCAACACGCCGGTCGGTTCGTCCAAGATTAAAATTCTTGCCTCGCGCACGAGCGCTTTCATAATCTCGACGCGCTGCTGCTCACCGGCGGACAGGTCGTAGATGTAGGCGTCGGGGTCAACCTCGAGCCCGTACTTTTGACCCAGTTCACGCAATTTTGCCTTAAGGCGGTGCGTCGGTCTAAAAAACGGCGTTCCCGGTAGTCCCAGCGCGATATTTTCGGCGACCGTGTGCCGCTCGACTAACATAAAATGCTGCGCGACGAGTCCGACGCCTTCGGCAATGGCGTCTTTGGGGGCGCGAAACCGTACCGGGCGTCCTGAACACACCAGCTCGCCTTCGTCCGGCGGATAGAGGCCGTAGAGCATACTAATGAGCGTTGTTTTACCCGCGCCGTTTTCGCCCAAAAGCGCGTGAACCTCGCCTGCTTTGAGCGAGAACGATACGCTGTCGTTGGCGACGACACCCGGAAACCGCTTGGTGATGCCCTGAGCGCTCAGGAGTACCGTGTCTTGTGCGCTGTTCCGCGTCGGGAAAACCTCAACCATATGCAACTATATGAGACCACAGCCCAGACTTCAAGGTGTCTTCTGTTAAGCGGCACTTTTACCAAAATGAGGTTGCGTTACCTTCTCACAGCTAAGCTAAATTGTAAAGTGTTCAGCTAGAGTACGCTGTATACACTTTTGGACACCTCGCTCGAGAAGACGACCGGCGACTCTAAGATAATGGGTGCGGCGCTTGATACTTTACGGCGAACGCCGTAAGACGTCCCAGTCGTTTCGCGGATGCGCTCAGACCTCTTTGGCCCAGTCGATGATCTCACCGCGTAGCTCGGCGTCCACGCCTAGCTTGCGAAAACGCTATAGCGAGCAGAGGGTACCCGGGCCGATGGTATAGACTCTTCGGGTATCAAGGCGTCAGCCGCTGCCAGTCGTTATCGGGCGAGATGCTCTGCCCCCAACCTATAAGTCTCTCTAAGGTCGCACTATCGACCCCTGCCTCTTCAACATAGGGAACCGCGCTATACCAGCAGTTAGCATAGTTTTCGGTGTGGCACTCACGGGTTAGGCGGTCGCGAGGAACGTCTGGTTTGGTGAGCTTGTAGGTTTCGGGCCCGAGTACGTTGCCTTTAGCCCTGCCCCGCACCCAATCGCTAGGCCTGTACTGCTCCAGCACGTCCACGGTTGTGTTAAGAAGTGTCTCGTAAGCATTTGTGCGCACGCTTTGGGGCAGCGCACTGAGTGTCTGCCCGCGACCGCGCTCCGGCACGTAGCGGAACGTCTGAATCTGCCGGAACCCCAAAGCCGTATCGGACATCGGGTCGCCGTCGGCGAACGGCTGATACATTTTGGTGTGCGAGGCCAAATAGTGGTACGGGTGGGCAGGGCCGCCCTCACTGTACAACCCCGCGATGTGGTCGGGCTGGTAGTTCCAATCTACGGGCCAGAGGGTAGTGCCGCCGCCGTTACCTGCGTTTAAGGCGAGCTGGAGCTGATACCAGGCGGTGGACTCGTATCTGCCCACCAACAGCGACTGGAAAGAGAAGTGATCATCGCTCGTTGCTGAGCGGTGCGGCGCGATCTCGAAGACGTTACGCCGCGTGCTGATCCAACTGCGCGGCTCACCCTCAGGGAACACCGCGGGCGCAAGACCCTTCAGCTCAAACTCGCGCATCACCTTCCAGGTCTTGACTGCACTCCAGCGCGAGGTCGAGCGGTTGACCATCTCCTCCTCGCTTTCAGCGATGTCTCGGCTCAGTACGTCCCGGCGTTTGCGTGAGAAGTTCGTTGTCTGGGTCGCCAGGTCGTTTAGGAGAGGCTTGAGTTTACCCTCTGCGGCCAGGGCTGATCCGCCCTTGGCCTCTAGTTCACGGCGTACGCGCGTGTAGGTTTCAGGATAGGTCTCACCGTAAAACACCTCGCTCGTCTCGAAGCCTTCTCCCCAACTGTCGATAGGGTGAACCTCGGGCAGCCACGCCTGCCAGTCGGGAAACTGCAAAGCGATAGGCATCTCGCGAACATTGAGCGTCGCGTCTTTGCTAATAAACCTGAGATGCTGTGTTGATTTGTCAAGCTTGAACTGAAGTTGGCTGGAAGGGTTTCCTGTGCGTAAGCACGCCAAAGATCATCCTTAGCAGTTTAGCCATACATGCTACCACCGCCGCCTTTTTATGTTTACCATGCCTCACCAGACGTTCAAAGAAGTCCTTAACGACAGGATTAAAACGAATAGCTGCGAGGCACGGCATGTACAAGATATGCCGCAAGTAGGCAGAACCTAAGCGTGAGATATGGCTTGGTTGAGCCACGCTCGTACCGGAGGTAAACTGGGTAGGTGTCAGCCCAACAAAGGCGACTAGCTTGCGTGCTGTAGCAAACCGCGCTACCGAGCCTAACTCTGCATTGGCTAGAAACAACGTCTATGACGTAATCGGAAAGCTTTTGAGCCTTCTAGGTAGCCTATAACCAACTAGCACTCGAGGTTACTAACCTGAGACGCGCAAGAATCTGCTGTTCCCTAAACATTTAGTACCGCTTATCAACCCGCTATATTAAAGCTTTAGGCTCTATGTGATGCGTGAAATGAAGCTCAGCTAAGTGTTGAGCGGGTTTTTTGAGCTGTTAAAACCAAACGGCCTATTTGTATCGCCGCTCATAATTTAGCCTGGCTCCTTACCCACCAGCCACCAGCCTTCAAGAAGGTGATTGCAAAGTGCGAGAACGCCTCGTATAGGTGCTGAGCTATTCCACGAGCAGTTTACGGCAGAGACGGACGAACGTCTCTAACTCCTCGTCCGAAAGGTTGCCCAGACGTGTGGCCCCCGCGCCGTTCCAGACCTCGCGGAGCTGCGTGCGGGCACGTTCACCGGTTTCGGTCAAGCTGAGCTGGACGCGGCGTCCGTCGCTCGGGTCGCTCTGCCGCACCAAAAAGCCGCGTTCGGTCAGTTCGGCAATGATGGTTGAAACAGCGGGCGCGACGACGCCGAGGCGTTCGGCCAAGGTCTTGGGCTGGGTGTACCCGCGTCCGACGAACTCGAGCAGCAGTGCCCGCGCCGTGCGAAACCCGAGCGGGCTGAACGCCTGCGCCGCGTCCTGCCGTAACACCCACATCAGTTGCAGTGTGTAACCGCCAAATTCGTCAACGAGCGCCGCGTCGGGCCGACCGACAGGTCTGGGTTCGGGGGTGGTCTGCATCAGCGTGTCCTCATGTGCGGTGCGGAAATCTGCGTCAACGTAAACTCCTAAGTTCGGACGATTAGGCGAGTAGCAACAAAAAGGTAGCTGGACGTAATTCAAAGTTGCCCTGATGAGCTGTATTATAAGTGACGAACTCTACAAAGTACAACCGTACCGTCTTGACCGGGCGCTTTAGGATTCCTCTGCTGCCTGTAAAGGGGCGTCTAACACGTTGTTCAAGCCGTATCGCAGGTTCCCAGACTAGAGCACTTGTACCAAGTACCTATTCCAAGAAAGCAGTGAGCTAGAAAGGGGCGTGACAGAGGTCAGAACAAGTATGTCGAGTACTTATCTAATGGAGGCACGCCTTGAGCAAAACTATCACGACACCTGCTGCACCCAACTATTTTTGCGTTCCACGCCCACTCTGGCGCAAGGTCAGAAAGCAACTCCCCAAGCGAAAGAAGCTGAGAGGCCGAGGGCGACCTTTTAGACCGGGCAGTATTAAACGGCATCTGGTATGTCTTGTGGACAAGATGCCAATGGAAAGCGGTTCATAAAAGTTGGTTTGGTGTGAGCGCCAGCGTGCTACACCAGCGTTTTCAACTTTGGCGACGTGTCGGCGTCTTCAAGCACCTCACGCGCTCATTGGCAAAGGTCTACGGCAAAAGGCGGCACATTAAATGGCGTTGGCAATCGGTAGACAGCAAAAGCTGTCCTGCTCCTCTTGGTGGCGAAGCAACCGGGCGTAACCCGACGGATAGAGGCAAAAGGGGCAGCAAGATTCACTTGCTTGTAGATGCGCGCGGCGCACCGCTAGCGGTTTACGTTTCTGGCGCGAACCGACATGACAAGTGGGGAGCTGCCGAACTCATCGTTGGCATCGTAGTAGAGCGCCCAAGGAGTAAGCAGCATCTTTGTGCCGACCGAGGTTACGACTATCCCGATGTGCGTGAGGTGGTCGCCGACCAGCACTACGTTGCCCATATCAAACACCGGCGTCGTCGAGGCGAACCTGTTTTAGAGGTATGTCCTGCACCGGGAGAGAAAAGCTATCCGGCAAGAAGGTGGGTCGTCGAAAAAACCTTGGGCTGGCTCTGTAAAAGGCGTAGCATCCGCCTTAGAGGGTGCAAAAAACCGCAGAACTGGTTGGCGTTTATTCACCTCGCCGCTGCCCACATCCTGCTCAATATGGCTCTTTTAGGATGGGTACTTAATATACCAATAGCTAGCCGCACCACCGTCCAACAAGCGCAGCAGCACAATCCTTGCGGCTTACCTCACGTTAAAGTAACAGGGTGAACTTAACACCCGGTACCCCTTATCCTCTCGGCGCAACCTGGGACGGTTTGGGCGTCAACTTTGCCCTTTATTCGCAGCACGCATCTCAAGTCGAACTGCTCTTTTTTGCTGACGCCGCCGCCGCCGAAGCCTCACAGAGCATCTTTTTGCCTGAACGTACCGGCCCGGTCTGGCACGGCTACCTGACGGGCGTCTATCCGGGTCAGCTTTACGGCTACCGGGTTCACGGCCCCTTTGAACCCGAAAACGGTCACCGCTTCAACCCCCACAAGGTTTTGCTCGACCCTTACGCCAAGGCGCTGGGCCGCACCTTGCGCTGGGATAACGCCTTATTCGGCTACCAAATTGGTGATGAGAGTGAGGATAAATCGTTTAGTGACGCTGACAGCGCCCCTTTTGCGCCGCTCGGCGCGGTGGTCGAGGACGCGTTTGCGTGGGGTGACGACCGCCGCCCGCAGGTACCGTGGGAAAACACCGTCATCTACGAAGCGCACGTCAAGGGCATCAGCAAACTCCACCCGGAAGTTGACCCGAAGTTGCGCGGCACCTATTTGGGGCTAACCTCGGAACCGGTTCTGGCGCACCTCGTTTCGCTCGGCGTGACGACCGTCGAGCTGCTGCCTGTGCAGACGTTTACCAACGACCACTACCTCGTCGAAAAAGGCTTATCGAACTACTGGGGTTACAACCCGCTCAATTATTTTGCGCCCGAACCGAGTTACGCGACGCTACCTGAACGCGCCGTAGACGAGTTCAAGATGATGGTGCGGGCGCTGCATAACGCAGGGCTCGAGGTCATCATCGACGTGGTCTACAACCATACCGGCGAGGGCAACCGGATGGGGCCGACGCTTTCGTACAAGGGCATCGACAACGTGTCGTACTACAAGACCAATCCGGGTGAACGCCGCTACTATATGGACTACACCGGGACGGGCAACACCTTAGACGCCACGCAACCTGCGGTGGTACGGCTCCTGACCGATTCACTCCGTTACTGGGTTGAAGAGATGCACGTAGACGGGTTTCGTTTCGATCTGGCCTCGTCTCTGGCTCGCGGGATGGACGACATCAATATGCGTTCACTGGCGCTTCAGGCGATCGAGCAAGACCCGGTATTATCTAAAGTCAAGCTGATTGCCGAACCCTGGGACGTGGGGCCGAACGGCTATCAGGTCGGCGGCTTTCCCTGGAACTGGTCGGAGTGGAACGGGCGTTACCGCGACGTGGTACGCTCGTTCTGGCACGGCGGCGAAGGCTTGAATGCCGAGTTCGTCACGCGCGTGACGGGCAGCAGCGACCTCTACGCGCACGACGGGCGGCATCCGTCGGCGTCCATTAACTTCATTACCGCGCACGACGGGTTTACGCTGCAAGATTTGGTCTCGTATAACCACAAGCACAACGAAGCCAACGGTGAAGGCAACAACGACGGCGAAGACCATAACGCCTCGCAAAACGGCGGCGTCGAGGGTGAAACCGACGACCTGGCCGTCCTTAAAAACCGTGAGACGCGTAAACGCACCTTTCTGGCGACGCTCTTTTTGTCGCAGGGCGTGCCGATGCTCCTGGGCGGCGACGAACTCTCACGGACACAGGGTGGCTCGAACAACGCCTACTGTCAGGACAATGAAATCAGCTGGTTTGACTGGGATTTGGACGAGCGCGAACAGGGGTTTCTCAACTTTACTCGAGACCTCATCGCCTTTCGCAAAGCGCACCCCATCTTTCACCGCCGGAGCTTTTTAACCGGACGTGGTGACGAAGGCTGCCGCGACGTGACCTGGGTTCATCCGGAAGGGCGCGAGATGAACGACGGCGACTGGCACGACCCGCGTTTACGGGCTTTCGGGATGATGCTCTGCGGCGAAGCGTCTTCGGAGTTGACCAGGGGTTTCGGCGAACGCCGTACCGACGAAAGTTACCTCGTTCTCTTTCACGGCAAACGTCCGACGCGCTTTATCTTGCCTGATGTTCCTGCGCATCCGGGTTGGTCGTGGCAGCGGCTCTGGGCAACCGAACCGGGGCGGACACGGCGCTCGAGACCACTCCACGCGGGCAGCAGCCTGGTGTTACCGGCGGGTCAACTGTCGGTGCTGCACGGCATCGAACCGCAATAATCTTTAAGCCACCAAAAGCGCCCGCACGGTTCTGCTTTGCGGGCACTTTTTTACGGTATTTTTACGGCGTTAGCCTCGCTCTATTCGGTGTCAGCTAACAGGACGGCGAAAGGTAGCGAGAAGTCAGCCGGGGAGAAGGTGTCTTGGGTCAAGCGTTTGCCTGAAAGTAGCTCGAGCCACTCCCTACCCTGCAACGCTTCGGGTAACGCTACCGTTACGGCGCTCAGGTCGCTTTCTTCGGCAGTTTTAGGGAAACGGGTGACAAACGTTAAAAGTGCGTCACCGCCGCCTTCACGCGCATAGGCGATAAGATTCTCGCACCCAGCTCCCTCGGCGCTGAGGTCGCGGTAGTCGCCCGCGAAGAGTTCGGGATGTTCCCGCCGAAGACGCAACAGGCGCGTTGTCAGGTACATTTTGGCTTGTGGGTCTTGACCTTCTAACCAGCTCTTAAAAGTTTCGGCGTCGGGAGTGGTGAGGAGGGGCTCGAGCCTGTCAATCAGCTCACCCCGCGCTTCATAGTCCACCGGGCGGCGGTTGTCGGGGTCAACTAGAGACAAATCGAGCAGTTCGGTGCCTTGATAAAAGTCGGGGACACCCGGCGTCGTCAGTTTGATGACGGTCTGCGCCAGCGTATTGTGAAATCCCAGACGCGCCATTTCAGCAGCGAGTGGTTCCAGAATCTCTATTGCGGTCTCGTCCCCGAGGATTTGCCCCAACAACCCCTTTACCGCGCCCTCGTACTCGCTGTCAGGGTTGAGCCAAGAGGTGTGGAGTTTCGCCTCACGCATGGCTTTTTCCATGTACGGCCAGAGGCGCTCGTGAAGCCCCTCTATGGTCTCGCCTTTAAGCAGTGCGCCCAAAAGCTGATACATCAAGTAAAGGTCGCTGCCGTGCAGCGTGGCCGTAAACGGCGCGCCGGTCGACGTAAGGCGCTGCAGTTCTAAAGCTCGTTCGTGCAGCTTCGTAACGGTTTCATCCCACAGTTCGGGCAGTTCGGCGAGGGTGGCGAGGCGCATCCGGGTGTCTTCGCCGCGTTTGTGGTCATGGGTGGCGGTTGCCAGCAAGTTGTCGGGATAGCGGTAGGCGCGGAAGCGGGCCCGAGCGTGAAAGGCGTGAAGTTCGGTGACAAAGTCTTCCGGTTCGCCACCGACCTCGTTGCGGGCCGCAAACGGCAGGTAGCGGTAAAAGGTGGTGTCTTCGATGCCCTTAGCCGTAACCGGCGCGGTGTACTGCTGAAAGCGCCCGACGAAGGCTTGACGGAGGGGCTCGAGCTCGCCCTCTCTCGGCTCGAGCAGGCACGATTCGATAAAGCTGAAGACCGACTGTTCAGCTGCCGGGTTACGCCGTTTCGCCGCGCCGACGGCCTCACCGATGATCGTTTTAGCTTCAGCTTCACCGTGCGGCAAATAGGTGCGGTAACGCGGAAACGCGGCGATAATCTCAGCTAGCGCCTCTTGCAAAGACTGCAACGTAAAGTCGCGGGTGTGATAATCCGCTTCGGCAAGCCGCCCCAACTCGGCAGCGAGCCGCACCAGTTCGCCCGACAAGCTCGTCTCCATCACCAGCAGCTTGGCGTCGTGAATCTCGTCTTCGTACGGTTTTACGGTACCTAAAAACCGGCGATACGAGCGTAACAGCGGGTCTTCGCCAGTAGGTTGCACAAGGACGCCCAGCACGTCGTTCATAAACTCGTACCCGGACGTTCCCGCTGTGATCCACGTTTCCGGCAACACTTCGCCCGACGCCAAAATCTTTTCAGCCCAGGCTCTTTTAATGCCGAGCGCCTTGAGGTTTTCCAGGTACCCCTGCGGGTCGAACAGCCCGTCGATGTGGTCGATACGGACGCCCTCGAGCCCCTCATCTAGCGCCAATTCACCCAGTAGTTTGTGCGCCGACCAGAACACGTCCGGGGTTTCCATGTGCAGCGCGACGAGTTCGTTGATGTCGAAAAACCGGCGGTAGTTGATGTCGTAACCCGCCGTTTGCCAGTGGGCCAACCGCCAGAACTGCCGTTCTAGCAGGGCGTGCATGACGTCGGGTTCCAAATCGGGCAGGTCTAGGGTTTCTAGCTCGAGCCGTTCAGCAAGTGCTGTGAGCCGTACCCGGAGCGCTTCGGCTTTTTCAACCTCTTCGGGTTTCAGGTCGTTATACGCGTCTAGCAGGTCTTTAAGGTCAAAATAAACGTCGCTCCGCTCAAACTGCGGCAGCAAACGCTCTAAGATGACCGGATAACTCGCCGGATTGAGCGCAAACCGGGCGTCATAGTAGGTGACGTAAAAGCGTCCGTCCAGATAGATCAGCTTCAGCTCGCCGCCGTCTACGATGTCTCCGTAAGGGCTACCTAAAAAGGGGAGCAGAACTTTGTCGGTCAACTCCGCCTTGAGCGGGTGCCAATCGATGTCGAAAAACCCGGCGTTGGGCGAGTGCGGCCCGTAGGCTAGAACGTCGTGCCAGAGCGTGTTGCGGGGCGCAACTCCGGCATGGTTTGGGACAAAATCGAGAACAAACTTGAGGCCGTGCGGTTTTGCCGCTGCCATCAGCGCGTCTAACCCTTCACGCCCGCCGAACGCTTCCCTGACGCGGTTATGGTCGATCACATCGTAGCCGTGCGTGCTGCCGAGCCGCGCTTCGGTGATGGGCGACAAATACAGGTGCGAGACGCCGAGCTTGTCAAAGTACGGGAGCAGGGTTTGCACGTCGGCAAAGGTAAATTCGGGAGTCAGCTGCAAACGGTACGAGGCGTTCATACGGCCTCCTCAGGGTTGAGCTCGGCAATAAACGCGCCAGAAGTGGGAAATACGACTTCACCGTCGGAAAACTCAGGTTCGCTGCCGTTTACGGCGTAGCTAGGCGCTTCGGTGACGAGCAGGGTTTGGAAGTCCTGCTCGAGCGGCAGTGTCGCGTTCTCTTTGAGTGCGACATAAAGCACGTGACTACCGCGCCGTAAAACCAGACCCTTGTCGGTTGTCGCAACGGTCTCTAACGGGCCGGAAAGCTGAGGGCGCAACGTCAGCAAATCCTTGTAAAGCTGCAAGATTCCAGCGTTCTCAGCTGTTTCGGGCTCGTCCCACGACAACTTGCTCTTTTCAAAACTCGCCGGGTCTTGCGGGTCGGGGACGTCCCCCTGAAAGTCGGGAAAGTCCTTGAACTCTTCTTTGCGCCCTTCGCTGACCAGTTTGCCGAGTTCGGGATTGTGGTCGGTGAAGTAGATAAACGGGGTTTGGGTCGCCCACTCCTGCCCTTGAAACAGCAGCGGCAGCTGCGGTGCGAAGAGCAGGAGCGCACTTGCAGCGCGGTAGGCCGAAAGCGGAATCTCATCGCTTAAACGGTTGCCACGCGGTCTATTACCGATCTGGTCGTGGTTTTGAATACAGATCACGAAGTTTTTGGGAATAAGGCCGTCTGTCGGCGTGCCCCGTGCTTCACCCTGATTTTTGGACGCTTGTCCTGTAAAAAACCAGCCTTGCTCGAGGGTCTTCGCAATATCTGCTGGCGTCCCCGTAAAATCCTGATAATACGCGTGTTGGTCGCCCGCTAGACCGACCCGCACCTGATGGTGAAAGTCGTCGGCCCAGACGCCATCTAAACCGTAACCGCCTTCAGCTTTCGGCAACGCCAAATCGCGAAAGTTACGCGGGTCTTCAGCAATCAGATAACGCGTCAGGCCGGTCTGCTCGCTTACGTCAGCGGCGACTTCGGCGAGTTCTTTCAAAAAGTGCTTCGGTGAGTCATCAACGAGCGCAAATACCGCGTCGAGCCGGAAGCCGTCGAAGTGGTATTCGCGGAGCCAGTGGACGGCGTTCTCGAGCAGAAACTGCCGTACATGTTCAGAACCCGTATCGTCCAGATTGATAGCTTGACCCCAGGGGGTGTGGTGGTGTTCGGTAAACATCTGCGGGTTGACGCCGACCACATACGCGCCGTCCGGCCCGAAATGGTTGTAAACCACGTCCAAGTAAACCGCTAAACCAGTTTTGTGCGCCGCGTCAACAAACGCCCGCAACTCGTCCGGACGCCCGTAAGGGTGCGCGGGCGCGTACTGCGCGGCGGGGTCGTAACCCCAGTTGCGCTCACCGGGAAAGGCGGCGAGGGGCAAGAGTTCCACAGCGGTAATGCCCAGCTCTTTAAGGTAAGTGAGCTTTTCTTGCGCGGCGCGGTAGGTGCCTTCGGGGGTAAAGGTGCCGACGTGCAGCTCGTAAAAGACCAGTTTTTCGTGTGGGACGCCCCCCCAGCCTGCATCTTGCCAGTTGTACGCGTGCGGGTCGATGACTTCAGACGGGCCGTGAACGCCTCCTGGTTGAAACCTCGAGGCCGGGTCGGGCAGCTCCGCACCGTCTTTAATGAACTGATAACGTGCGCCGGGTTTGACGTTAGGGACGAGCACTTCAAAGGTCGCGTCGCCGGTTTTGTCCAGCGGATAGCTTTCGCCGTCAAGTTTGACGTTCATCTGCTCAGCGGTCGGTGAGACGACGCGAAAACGGACGCCGCCGTCTTCAAACGTTGCACCGAGATAGGGATAATTCACAAAGATACTCCTTCAGGTTTCATTGTGTGGTTCAGCTTGTCAGGGCGACACGTTTGGGCCGCATGAGCCTAGTATAGCGGGCGAGTTTTAGCACTGATTGTCAGCTCGGCGCCTTGTCGCTACAGCTCGGCCCAAACGCTACCGTTGACGCGTGCTCCGGCTTTGCGCCACAACTGCGCGTAGACGAACCCGCCTCGAAAGCTCTGCGTGCGCGTCAGCGCCAACCCTGCTGCCCGTAAAAACGGTTGCGGCGGTTCCAGCGTCCGGGCCGGAAGCGTCGTTTGCAGACGGAAAAAGCTGTACATCAAGGGCACCATCGTCTGGCTGTAAAAACGGGGGAGAGGGTTTCTGACGAGCTGCGGTGCCGTAAAATCGGCTAGAAGCCACGCGCCGCCGGGTTTGAGAGTCCGCTCTAGCTTAGGCACAAGCCGCCCCAACAGCTCTGCCGTAAAAACGTCGAGAAAAAAACAGGTGACGAGGGCGTCATAAGTATCCGGCTCGAGCCTTAGGGCCAGCGCGTCGCCCTGCTGAAACGTCACCCGTTCCCGCGCCTCCGGTCGTTCTGCTGCCACTCGAGCCTCAGCCCGCCGGAGCATCCCGGCGCTGCTGTCGAGCACGGTTACGGTGCAGCGCGGGTTTACAGCTAACAGCCGGACTAAAAAACGCCCGTCGCCTTCACCTAAAATAAAAATGTTTTCGGCGTGTCTCAACTCGTTTAACCGGGCGACTCGAGCCCGCATCAACAGACCGCCGTAAGCGACCTTCTCGAGCCCTTCATAAACGCCTGCCAGCCGTCCGAACCCGTCCTTAGCGGGGTCAGCCATAAGCTAAAACAAGAACCACAACAGCGGTGTAAAAAGGGCCGAGTCTGCCAGCACCCGCCGCGCTGCCGGGCTGAAATGGGGCGAAAGCGGCCCCAAGCTGTAGAGCAAAAAGGCGCTCAGCGCCAGCGCCGTAAACAGGGGCCGGACGGGTTCAAAAAATAGCCCACCGACGCCGCAGACGAGTGCAAACCCCAGTGCCAAGCGGTTGAGGTTTGCCGCCAGCACAGGGGCGCGAACAGCGAACGGTGCAGCTTCACGGTCTAGCTCGCCTTCCCAGCGGGCGATCAGCGCACAGTTGAGAAAGATAAGCACGCCGAAAAACCCGCTGCAGAGCAGGAGGGAGAGACTCGAGACCCCCGGAGCACGGCTCAAGAGCGGTAAAAACACCACGCCGAGGGCAAAAATAACGGCGATCTGCACCTCCTTGGACTGCGTTTTCTGGTCGCCCCGGTGACGCCGGAGCAGATAACCGAGCATCAGCGTGCCGAGTACCGCGCCCCCTAAAAACTCCGTCCACGTCAGGAGAACCACGCTCAGGGTCAACGTTCCGGCGCATACGAGCCACCAGACCCGAAAGATGACGCGCCCGTGCCGGACGTAAAAACGGTGTCGCCGGGTGCGGGCGTTCGCGCCGAGGCTGCGCCCGTCGAACCAGCGGTCGGCGCTGTAGATGAGCCACACCGCCGTGTAGAGCAGCAGCGCATAAGGCCAGCCCAGCGCTGCGCCGTAAACCTGGGCAAAAAGACCTTGCCAGAGCGCGGCAATCAGCGGTGCGTCGAGCGAGAGCACATTCGACCATTCCCAGAGGGCAACTTTGGGGGCATTGACCGGCTTCACGGGGGTGTTTATAGACGTTTTCATAACGGTTTTACGGGGACTCGAGGGCTCACCATCTCAGGTCATCATACTGAAGCTCGGTACGTGCAAATGGAGTTTCCAAAGGCGTTTACCGGACTTCAGACAGGTTTGCTCAGGCAATACTATACTCGAGGCGTCAGATCCCGAAAGTTGACTTTTGCCAAACGGGTGCTCTGGTAAGTATTCTGTTAAGGAGCTAAAGCATCATGCCTGAAACGCACACGACAATTCGTGATGGGAAGCGTTTGCTTTGGTATACGCAAGGGTTGTGGAAAAAAGCTGAGCAGTTGACATCATTTGAGCTCGAGATTGCTGCTGTCAAAGAGCTAGATGAAAACTGCTGGTTCGGTTCAGGTGGCCCTACCCTTCGAGAGGTCTTAAAACATTTTGAACGGATGCAAAAGGCCGACCTTACCTATCCGATTATTCTTAACGACGACGAGTCGCTGATGGACGGCGGACACCGTCTTTGTAAAGCTATTTTAGAAGGGCGCACGAAGATAAATGCGGTGCAATTCTCGGCTATGCCTGAACCTGATAAGGTTGACGACGTAGGCACCTCTTAGAGTACTCGGGCTTCCACACGCCATCTCGCTCTCAACCCTCTTGACAAATGTCCGGGCCGAGAATGCTAAACTCACCTTCTGTTGAGGCTTACCCTTATTCGTCACGCCGTTACGTTATGGAACACCGGGGGCCGGGTGCAGGGCCAGAGCGACGTACCGCTCTCCGCGCTCGGTGAAAGGCAGGCCGAGGCGTTACGAGCGCGGTTCGCCGGGGAAGCGGTGGTGTTGTACTCGAGCCCCCTGAGCCGCGCCCGCACCACCGCCGCGCTCGCGTTTCCGGGGCAGACGCCCATTCTCGAGCCGCGCCTCAGCGAACTGAACTTCGGTAGCTTTGAAGGGCTGACGCTCGCTGAGCGGTGCAAGCTCCCGGCGTGGCACACCTGGACAGAGCCTTTCGACATGCCTGCGCCGGGGGGCGAGTCTTACGGTGCGTTGCAGCGCCGCGCTGTAGCGTGGTTGGAAAGTCTGCCCGACGCTGCTGCCCCCGACACCCGGCACATCGTCGCCGTTACCCACTCCGGGACGATTCAGACGCTGCTCGCGCATATTTTGCAGATGGAAACGCGCAGCTGGCGTAAACGTGTACAGCCGAGTCATACGGGCGTAACGAGTTTTGTCCGGCGCGGGCCGGAGCTGCTGCTCGAGTGCTTCAACGATACGCACCACCTGAGCCCCAAACTTCAGACCGTCCCGCCCGCGCTGCCCGAAATAGTACGACCTTGAGCCCCCATCCCGCTCCCTTTCTGGTTGAAAGCTCTGCGTTTACGGGGACTCCAGGCGAACTCGCTCACGCCCTCCGTAGCGGGCGCGTCGCGCCGGGTGAGGTAGACGTGTCGGGCCTGGTCGGGCGCTATCTAGACTTTTACGGTACCCTCGCCGAGCGTGACCTAGGCCGCGCTACCGAGACCCTGCCGCTGCTCGCCCGCATTATCGAACTCAAAGTGCGGCTGCTGCTCCCGCAACCGCCGAAACCCCCGGAAGCTGAACTCGAGGAAATCCTAGAAACCGTCCTGGCCCTAGAAGCGTTCGAAGACGCTATCGGCTTTTTGCGGGAACGCCGCGAAACACGGCGGCACCTCGTCAGCGCCCAAGCGCCGCGCCCCCCCTACCCGCGCCGCGCCCGTCCGCTGGGGGCCAAGCTGGACCGCCTGAGCGAACTCGCTACCCGCCACCGCGTCACGCACTACTTTGAACTCGCCGTAGAGCGCCTGACGCTCGCCTCAGCTCTGAAAAAACTGCGTGCAGGACTCGTGCGTTTACGGCGTGGGACGCTCCAAGCCCTGATGGAAGCGAGAGACTGGCCCACGGTGACGGTTGCGTTTAGTGCGATGCTGGAAATGGTCAAAGAAGGCGAAGTCAAAGCTGAACAGGGGACACTTTACGATGACATCATCTTGTCTAAACCTGAGGCATCTTAGAGTTCAAAGTGAGGTTCGCTGTGCTGGACGTGACAGCTCGAGACACTTCATTTTGCAGATACTTTCTGTCGGTAGACTATAACGTGTGACGCAGCCCCTAACCGACGCACCGACGCCACCCGAAACCCGCCTCATCACCGTAGATATTTTGCGGGGGATAGCCCTTCTGGGCATCTTTACGGTCAATATGCTTTTTTTTAGCGGGTCTTACGGCTATTTCAGTATAACGGCGGCGCAAAATGGGTTTGAGAGGGGGCTCGAGGGTATGGTCCGCGTGTTCGCTCAAGGTGCGTTTTACTCGCTCTTTTCGTTTTTGTTCGGTCTGGGGCTGGCGCTGCAACTCCGGCGCGGGCGGGCCGCGTTGCCCCGGTTTCGCCGCCGCCTGGCCGTTCTGCTCGGTATCGGCCTCATTCACCTCGTCTTCATTTGGTACGGCGACATCTTGCTGACCTACGCGGTCGGCGGCTTTGTCCTGACGCTCTTCGCCTTTCAGCGAAGCCGGGTGCTGGTCGCGGGCACACTCGTATTTTTCGTCCTGTCTGTTCTTACCTATCTGACGCCTTTTAGTCTGGGTTTCGCCGCTCCAGCGCCGTGGCTCAATCTGAGCCGGTTTAACCAAATCTTTGAAAACGGGACTTATCTGGCGGTCGTCCAGTACCAAACACAGTTGGCAGGCCGCGAAATTCTCAACTTACCGAACTTTTTGCCGACGGTATTATGGCTTTTTTTGCTGGGACTGCTCGCCGGACGGCACGGCCTTTTCGAGCGCCCAAACCGCCGCGCTTGGTACGGCATCTTGATTACGGCGTTCCCTGTGGCGCTCGTCTTTAAGGGCGTGTACGCCTACTGGTTTTTTACGGCAACGTATAGCCCGCTCGCGGTCGGCTACTCGTTTGCCATCGGTGGCCCCGCGCTGATGTTTGTCTACCTGGCGCTCTTAACGCGGCTTTTGGAGCGTGATGGGTGGCAGCAACGACTGGCATTCTTCGGGTTCGCCGGACGGATGGCGCTGACAAACTACCTCACGCAGTCGGTTGTCTGCACGCTGATTTTCAACGCTTATGGACTCGGTTACTTCAATGAGCTGAGGTTAGGCGTATCACTTCTACTAGTCATCGTTATCTTTACACTACAGGCACTTTTTAGCCGCTGGTGGTTTGGACGGTTTCGGTTTGGGCCGCTCGAGTGGGTGTGGCGCAGTCTGACCTACGGGGCGGCGCAACCTTTACGGCGGTATGTTAAGACCTGATCAAGACAAGTTTTAGAGCACTCAGCTGCTATAGTCTGATTTCGCACACCGCCAAAAGACGAAAATATATCTCCTAAAATTCGGCTTGATTGCAAAACTAGGTAAGCCTGAAGGCGTTTCTCGGGAGGCTTACCGTGTCGTTGCAGCTTATCTCTCAGTACCAAGCAAGGCTCGAGCGGATAGTCCGGTACAGCGGTAGCCGCAATGAGAGCAGTGTGCGGACAGCCTTTCAGGAGCTTTTAGATCACTACGCTTCTTCTAAAAATTTAGCTTTAATAGCCGAACTCGATTATAAAACCGCACTAGGAACAACTGTACGACCTGACGGTACACTTAAAAATGCTGTTCGGCAAGACATCGGTTATTGGGAATCGAAAGACGAGCGCGACGACCTAGAGGGTGTTTGGGAAATCCCCCCACCTATGTTTAGGTAGGGGTGAATGGTCAAGCGAAAGCAGTATACAACGGACTTAAAAGACGCTGAATGGAAGGTGCTCGAGCCCTACTCACTCAAGTTGCTGCCTGAACCAAGAAGAGGGCGCAAGACGGGTTATGAACTCAGAGTACTGCTTGATGCTATGCGCTATGTGCTGAGAAACGGCTGCACCTAGCGAGACTTACCAGGCGACTTTCCCCGCGTGGCAAAGCGTGTACTACCACTTTGCGAAGTGGCGAGCGGTGGGGCTGTGGCGCAAGCTCAACAAGCACTTGCGGCGTGCGTTAAGGAAAAGGCTTGAGCGTAACGAAGAACCGAGCGCCGGTTGTGCTGATAGCCAATCGGTCAAAGCAGGAAGCTTGCACGGTAACGGCTTTGACGGAGCCAAGAGCGTTAACGGCAAGAAAAGGCATCTGCTGGTGGATACCCTCGGGCTGGTGCTGAGTGTGTTGGTGACGAGCGCGAATGTACCTGAACGCAAAGGGCTGTCACTACTCTTAAACCACAGCAAACCTCATGTACCGAGGTTGTAGCATTTGTGGCTCGACCGGGGTTATAAGGGCACTGCTTTCAGCAACCGTATCCTTTTGTGTTTCGGTATCGTGCTTGAAATCGTCGCTCGTCGTGTTAAGAAAGGCTTTGGCCTACAAGCCAGGCGCTGGGTTGTGGAGCGCACGTTTGCTTGGTTAGGAAACTACCGCAGGCTCAGCAAAGATTATGAAACCCTCCCCGCCTCGAGCGAAGCCTTTATCTATCTCGCAAGTCGCGACTTTATCACCAAGCGCCTTGCTCAAACTAACCACACACCCTGGAGAAACCGGTGAACCTATTCCAAAACACCCTCTAGATGCCGAAATTGCTATTAAGTTTGCTAAGGGCTATCCCCAAGACAACATTTTATTTGAAGACACTCGTCAGGCGGTGCTGCTGCAAAACGGTCTAGAAGTTGGCAGAGCGCAGCTAGACGACGCTGCAACGGTGCACGCGCTCTTAAATCAATTTGTTTCATTTGAGATTCCTTTCGTTCGTACTTTCAGGGAAGCGATCTCACGCTTTCAAAGCGAACTGCCCGACCTACTTACCTATTTACGTGAAGTCATTGACGCGCAAGCAGCCGAGAATGATGCTTTCCGAACAAAACGAGACCGATTGCTGGGTATGGTGCAAAAAGCTATCAATCCACATTTGGTAGAGGCCGATGTACACGAGATGTTAATCCAACACCTCTTGACCGAAGAAATCTTCGCCAGCGTTTTTGGTGACGCTCAGTTTCACCGTGAGAACAACGTCGCCTGCGAACTTGCCGACGTTACCGAAACTTTTTTTGTCGGGACACTAAAGCGTAATACCCGTGAACGTATCCGTCCCTACTACGCCGTCATTCAGCAAGCTGCCGTCAACATTGCCAATCATCACGAAAAGCAGCAGTTCCTTAAAGTTGTTTACGAAACCTTCTGCAAGGCTTACAATCCGGCAGGGGCCGACCGACTCGGCATCGTTTACACCCCTAACGAAATCGTCCGCTTTATGGTTGAGGCGGCAGACCACCTTACAGAGAAACACTTCGGTAGACTTTTAGGCGACCCCGGCGTCAATATCTTTGACCCTGCCACTGGAACCGGCACATTCATTACCGAAATCATCGAATATCTGACGCCTGCACAGCTAAAACACAAGTACAAAACCGAGCTTTTCTGCAACGAAGTCGCACTTTTGCCGTACTACACCGCGAACCTCAACATCGAATACACGTATCAGCAGAAAATGGGCCACTACGCCGAGTTTGAAAACATCGCGCTCGTAGACACGCTTGACAACCTCAACTATGTGGGCGCGACCGGGCAGTTCGGGATGTTTGAACTGACTGCTGAGAACCTCGAGCGTATCCGGCGGCAGAACGAGCAGCAGATTTCGGTGATTATCAAAAGCGGTAAAGCAAGAGATTATAGAGAAAATGTCACATTTAGGTTTTTGTTTGCCAAGTCTTAAAAGGTTAGTGAATGCCACTCTGGTTCTATCATGAATGTGCTAGCATGTAGTTCCAAGTAGCGCGTTCACGCTACTCGTAAGGTGGACACATGAACGGAAAACGCTACACTACAGATTTTTTAATAGCGCAACCGTCGTTTCTCTCCGGTGCAGCTCGCATCTTTGACCTATTTGGAACGTTTGATGATTACAATGAGTCCAGCTCTCCAGGAGAGGCTGACGCCCGGGCAATGAATAACGACTGGAATGTCATTCTCCAGGACCTTAGAGATGCAGTTGACGTGGCTAAAGCTAGAATAGAGAATGTCGAGACGCGGTAAGCGAGGGCAAAGTGCGTTGCAAAAGACATCCCCCGAGGCAGATTCGTCTAGGGGGATGTCTTTTTCTGGCAAGTACGAAGAGCGCCGCTATATATCAGAGTTACCCGACCCTGAAGATTTAGCAAAGATAGAGAAACTCCGAGAAGGTGCGGTTGACCTAATCCTTGAGCAGTATAAAGAACAAGCCGAGCATCGGCGTGATATGGAAAAGAAGGTTGTAGAAGGCAATGTCCGACAACAAAACAGGGGGCCGTTATACGGGATGATATTAGTATTGGCAGCTTTGGGATGCGGGACATACCTGATAGCAACAGGCCGCGATGGTGGTGGACTTGCAACAATTATAACGGCTCTTTCAGCTCCGGTAGCGGTATTTATAGGTGGCAGAGTTATGCAATATGTAGAGAGACGAGATAAGAGACAATGAGTAGGCAATTATTTGGGCTATTTGTGTAGAATTGCTGCTCGCATAAATAGTTTGACTCACTGTGTAAAGTCGCTGACCCTCCCCAACGCCTCCCGCTTTACCGTTATGACAAACTTGGGAACAGGCTCGAGAACATCACCGACTGGGGCTTAAAACAGTTCTGCACGCATTACGGGGATGAGAGTATCAGCAAAAAAGATATCTTTCACTACGTTTACGGCGTGCTGCACAATCCCGAATACCGCAAAAAATACGAACTCAATTTACGGCGTGAGTTTCCGCGTATTCCGTTTTACGGCGACTTTGCGCGGTGGGCGGCGTGGGGCGAAAAGCTTTTAGAGCTGCACCTGAACTTTGAAACGGTAGAACCGTATCCGCTTCACCGAACTGATCTGTCGAATGTGAAAACGCTGAAAGCCAAACTGAAAGCAGACAAGGCGGCGGGTGACATCATCTTGGATACCGAAACGACCCTTTCCGGGGTTCCGGCGGCGGCGTGGGAGTACAAGTTGGGAAACAGGTCGGGGCTCGAGTGGGTTTTGGAGCGGTACAAAGAACGGACGCCGAAAGATAAAACGGTGGCGGAGCGGTTTAATACCTACCGGTTTGCGGACTATAAAGAAGAGGTGATTTTGCTTTTACGGCGGGTGTGCGCGGTGAGCGCTCAGACTTCGGCGGTTGTGGTGGAGATGGCGGGCGCGGGCGAGTAGACTGACTTATGTAACGTTTTTAGGCAAAGGAGCTTTGTGAAACAAGAATTTGATGTGCTGATACGGCATACGGAAGGGTTTTATGTGGCTTCGGTGCCTGCACTTAGAGGGTGTCATACGCAGGCAAAATCGCTTAATGAGCTATTGGTGCGGGTAAGAAGCTATTGAGGTGTGTCTCGAGGTCGAAAAACTTTTCTAACATGAGGTCATAGTAGTACGGTTTGCCGGTTGTCACAGCGGAGCGCATCTGGTCGGACGCGCGTGATGTGAAGGTGCGGGTCATCCGCTAAGCGCTGAGGCGAAGCCGTCTGCGCACCTTGTACACTTTCTAGATGTTTACGCCTTGCAGATGTTAGGGTGAAACCTGCTGTTGGGGCAGCACACCTTTGAACACCCGAGTACAACCAACAAACAGGCTTAGCTGGGCTGTGATGTGGCTCATCGCGGCTGTTTTACTGCTGCTTCCCTTATGGCTCTTCCCCTACGTTCCTACGCAGGACGGCCCCGCGCACTTGGGGACGGCGGCACATCTGCTCGAGTTGCCCAGCAGCACTTTTTTGGGGAGTTTTTATAATGCCAACTGGCAGCTGGCGACCAATCAGGTCTATCACGGGTTGCTCGTCGCTTTAGGGTCGGCCTTACCCCTGCTCGTCGCCGAGAAACTTCTCCTGAGCGCCTACGCGCTGCTCGTTCCGCTGATGACGCTTTTTGCTGTGCGCGGCCTGAAGGGTGCGCCGTTCGCTGCGTTTCTCGTCCTGCCCGCCGTCTACTCTTACATCTTTTACTTAGGGTTTTACAACCTCTGTTTCGGTCTGCCCCTCTTTTTGCTCTCGCTCGGATTCTACTTCAGGCTTGCCCGCGCTCCGGGCCGCGTTTTCGTGCCGACGCTGCTTTTAGCCCTTACCCTGATACTCACCTATTTCGTTCATGTTATCGCCGCTGTAAACACGCTTCTGGCACTCGGGATTTTGGCGCTGTTACGGCTTATCATCAGGGGTGATAGACGTACCCTCGGACTGAGTATCTTAGCGGTCGCACCCGTTATTGCGCTGCTGCTCTTTTTCTTTGTGCAGTCGCCCCGAACGATGCCCACGGAGACGACGAAGTTTTTGCCCTTGTTCGGACTTCTGCGGGCGTTTTTCGTTCACCTTCCAGATCCTTTTTACGCGCTCTACAGCCCGCTCATCGTTCATACGTGGCTCGACGCCATTTTCACCCTGCCTCTAGTTGTCGTGACGCTGGGGTTCGTCTTTTCCTTTCTCTTTAAGCGTGTCAGGGCGAGAGCCGTTCCTGCTCCTGAACTTTTAGGGGCAGTGACTGTGTTCTTTTTTATCATGCTCTGGACGCCTGCCCGCCTGGGCGAGGTCGGTTGGCTGCCCGACCGCTTTCTGCCTTACGCTTACGTTCTTGTCGTGTTGTGGCTTTCGGCAGTTGAGCTGTCGCCGCGTCGTTGGCGCACGGTTGCCGCCGCCGGGTTGACGCTCTGGGGTGCGCTCATGCTCTACCGGCTGCCGGTTCACGCGGCACTAAACAACTCAGTCAAGGAGTATGTCGCAGTGGCCCAGCTTATAGACGACGAGAGCACCGTGTTGCCGCTCTACCTGACGAGAGAGTCGCCGCCGCCGCTGGGTTTACGGCGGCTCTACCCGAATATGCGGTACGACGAACTTCGGCACGCGCTCGGTTACGTCGCGCTGGACAAACGAATCGTTGACCTAGCTGACTATCAGGCGGCAAAGGGGTACTTCCCGGTTACTTACGCCGCCGCCAAAGACCCGAGCCGGTACCTGAGTCAAGGGGGGCTGATTGCGCTCGAGTATCCCCCCTTTGCCCTCGACATTGCAGGCTACGCTGAGGCGGGGGCGACCGTCGATTACGTCCTCTTGTGGGGAGACCTAGAGGCGGTGCGGCAACGTCCGGACGTCCGGAACGTCTTGCAGCAACTTACCGACTACGAGCCCGTGTACTCTGAGCCTCGAGGGTTGCTGCACCTCTACGCCCGGCCAACGGAGACCCCGTGACGCCGCTTGGACACCTCGCGGTTTCGTACAGCGCGGGGCGGGTGCAGCGGCGTGCGCTGCCCTACGTGATTGTCGGCGGTCTAGCCCCCGATCTTGACCTTTTGCTGCTCGGCCTGCCCAGCTTTAACACCCTGCACCGTTTAGTAACGCACAACCTCCCTTTCGTCGGCCTCATCGCGGTGGGGTGTTGGCTTTTCGCCGCGCTCAGTAAGGGGCCGCAACGCGCCGCCTTTTTTGGTGCGCTCTTGGGTGGGCTCGGGCATCTTTTGATTGACGCTGTGCTTGACAGCAACCCCAGTAACGGCGTTGGCGTCGCAGCGCTCTGGCCTTTAAGCGGTCAGTTCTTTTCTCCGTTCAACCTCGCTCCGCAAACGTGTCCAGGGTGGGAGACGCCCGCAAGGGCCATTTTTTGCAACTTGCCCCTCGTCCTCTGGGAACTTCCCTGCTATCTGCTCGCGGCGCTCCTCTGGTGGCGCGTCACCCGAAAGGCGTAACGATGTCTTTGCCGCAACCGTCTTTTACTCCGCACACCCAAGTCCCCGCAAAACCGGCGCGTAGCCGCCTGCTCTTCGTACTCACCTGGCTACTGCTAGGATTTTCGGTGACGCTGCTCTTTTTTATGTCGCTCAACCGGTTTTTCGATCACGACGAGTTCGAGGCGATGCACACGACCTGGAAGATGTTCTCGGGCCAAGCGATCTACACCGACTTTATCCAGCACCACCATCCTTTTACCTACTACACGCTGCTGCCGCTCTACACCTTTTTTGGCGGCACGACGGACGTGCTCATCGCGGCCAGAGTCGTTATTTTCGCCTTCTTGGTTGCGATGTTGACCTTGACCTACTTGATAATTTGGGAGGTCTACCGGGAGCATTTCACTGCTGCGCTAGGAACGCTTTTTTTGTCTCTAACCTCGCTGTTTATCGCTAAAGCCATCGAGATTCGCCCGGACGTGCCGCAGGCGCTGTTAGGAATTTTGGGCGTGTACCTCATCGTCCGCTTTTTCCGGACGCGGGCACGCTGGCTTTTGGTTGCCAGCGGTTTGGCTTTGGGTGTATCGATTTTGTACCTGCAAAAGGGGATTGTCTTCGCCGGACTCGTCGGTCTGGTGCTCTTGGGCCGCTGGCTTTTCGGGCGTGACATCAAGTTTGCCGAAGGGCTGATCTTTGCCGGTTCGGTCGTTCTGGGTGTACTACCTTACTTTCTCTACCTGCTCTTTAGCGGTGAGCTGCAGACGTTTGTATTTTGGAACTTTTCTTACAACACGCTCTATTATCAGCTGCGCGGTTGGGAGGCGGGCAAACTCGTTACGAACTTCAATAATCTGTACACTACCAACAGTCTGATCTTGCTCTTTTTCGCCGTAACCGTGTTGCTGCTGCGTAAACGGCGGCTCGAGTGGGAGCTGCTCTTTCTTGCCGCCGGAGTATTCGGGTTTACGCTCCTGAGCGGTAGGCAGAACCCGCAGTACTACCTGCTGATCTTTCCTTTCGTCGCAGTTTTGGCTGCCAAAGGGTTTGCCGAAATGCTAGGCGGGCGCAAACGTATCGCCGCGCTGACCCTGCTGTTCGTCGCGTTTTTACCGCTCGTCAATCAGGTGAGGGGCGCGTTTGTCTACAGCAATACGCGGCAACTCGCCAAAATCCAGTACGTTTTAGACCTGACCGGCCCGGACGACTACGTGTACGACGGCAACATTTTGTTTAACCTGTTTCGCCGCGATGTTGACTTCATCTGGTTTATGGCGGGGGAGCCGTATAAAGCTGCTGAAACGCTCGCCATTTTGAGAGACTACGATTACAACGTCTACCGGGCTATAGCAATGTACAAACCGAAAGTGATCTCGAGCTTTGGCATTGACAATATGAACGACCCGCGAATTGCTGAGCACTACACCCCGTCACCCGAATACGACGACCTCTTTATCCGTACTGAGCAGACCGGCGCGGCGAACTAGCCTACGCACATTCTCGGGGGATATGTAGGTCAATCAGGATTACCGAAGAGAACACGGACTTAGATTGTGCATCTATAGCAGGTATCATCTAGTTTGAGCCAGTCTATGAGGATAAAACACAGTCTAGCACGCACCCCTGAGAGATGATAGCTGCGAGAACCTAGCTCAGTAGCGATGAAAAACGCTATACTACATTGTCAGCGAAGAGTTGACCCATAGCAACACAGTGTCTAAAGTAAGCGAATGAAAAAGCGCTATGGAATCAAGCTGAGTAAAATACAAAGGCAAGAGCTCGAACGGCTAACAAAAGCGGGAGCGTGCCGGGTGAGGGTGTACAAACGGGCTAGGGCACTGTTACTGGCGGATGCCGGGGTAAGTGACGCCGAGATTCTCAAGCAAGCAGATATCAGTTTGGCAACGCTCAAGAGGATCCGCAAACGTTTTTGCGAAAGCCAGAGTAACGTCCAAGAGGTAGTAGCGGACAAGCCCAAACCAGGACGCCCAAGTCGCTTTAGTGGTGAACAGCGAGCGAAGATTACCGCTTTAGCATGTAGTGAGGCTCCTGAAGGCAGAAGCAGATGGACACTGAGACTGTTAGCGGATAAAGCTGTCGAGCTGGGCTTGGTTGAGACTGTTTCGCATGAGGGGGTCAGCGAGATACTGAAAAAAACGAGCTCAAACCCCACCTAAAGCGGTGTTGGTGTTTGGGCAAGCTCACCTCTGCGTTCATTTGGCAAATGGAGCGGGTGCTTGATACTTACGCTCAGCCTTATGACCCCGACTATCCGGTACTTTGTTTTGATGAACGACCTTGTTATCTGATTGAACAGACCTTACAACCTGTAGCGATGAAAGCAGGCCAGGTCAAACGCGAGGACTACCATTATAAAGTCACGGCAAGTTGTTCAGTGCTCTTAGCGGTCGAGCCGCTTACCGGCAGGCGTTGGACTAGGCTCTATGACCACCGCCGACGGCAGGAATACACCGACTTTATGCAGTACTTAACGCAACAGTTCCCTCAAGCGCAGAAAATCAGGCTGGTGCAGGATAATCTCAACACCCATAACCCAGGCTCGTTTTATGCTGCTCTAGCACCGCAAGCTGCCTTCGAACTTGCCCAGCAGTTTGAGATGATTCATACCCCTAAGCACGCTTCTTGGCTTAACATGGCTGAACTTGAATTCTCCGCTTTAAGCAAACAGTGCCTAGACCGGCGCATTGCTCAACGTGACCGCCTTGAAACTGAACTTAACGCTTGGCAAACAGAGCGCAATCAAGCCCAAGTTAAGCTCAACTGGCAATTCTCCAAAGAAGCGGCTAGACACACCTTCAAACGTGCCTATACAGAGGTGAAGGTGTCAGTACCTCGCTGACAGTGTAATACATCCGTGTTTTTGGGTGGGTATTTTAAGGTTGCTGCTCGAGTCCCCCTTGTGAGGGCCGCTCCCCCCGTAAAAACGCCAACACCTGCCACGCCACGACCGGAAAACTGATCAGGGACAAAAACCAGTAGGCGAAGAGCGTATAACCGATACCCACGAGGGTGGCCTGTTCGCTGCTCATCTGACTGCTGAGAAGCGCTACAAACGCCGCGTCACGGGTGCCGATCCCGCTGACGGTCACGGGTACGAGTCCGGCAAGAATGGCGAGCGGAAAAATGGCGTAGGCGAACCCGACCCCTAAACCTGTACCGAAAGCTTGAGCGAGCGCGTAGACGGTAAGCCCGCCCAGCGACCAGGTGAGAATAGAGCCGCCCAGTGTTTGCGTAATGGCGGCGGGGCGAGCGAGCCAACGCTTAAAGACCGTGCTGAGGTCCGCTAAAATCTGCGTGACCTTAGCAGGTAGCGGCAGCTTACTTACCGGTACGAGCGTAACGACCAGAAAGACTGCTAAAACGCCCCCCAGCAATCCGGCTCCCGCGACGAGTCCCCAGAGTGTTCCGTTGACAAGGAGTCCCAATAGACCGAGTGCGCCTAAAACACCCAAATCTACGAGGCGCTCTAAAATAACCGTCCCCGTACCTTTGCTGAGGCCGCCGTATTCGCGTAAGTAGACGGCTTTGGCTACGTCGCCGGACTTAGAGGGTAAAAAACTATTGAGTACGTTCGCCATCATGACCGCGCGGAGGGCTACGGGGAAGGGCAACCGGGTCGCTTGCGCCCGCAGCACCCCGAGCCAGCGGTACACGCTGGTAAAGGGCAGGGCGCAGGTCAGCAGCACGGCTAGGAGCAGCCAGCGCCAATCTGCCTGTAAGAGCAGCTGAGCGGTCTGCGCCAGATCGATACGGCTGAGCAGCCAGACAATGAGCCCCGCTGAAATTAAGACGCTCAGCACCCCTAACAGGGCGCGCACAGTGTTACGCTTCACGGCTTACCTCGCTTTCTTTTGCTACGGCTCTTGGAGCAAAAAAAACACTTACGCCAGCAGCAAGCATCAGTGACAGCGCCGCGTTCAGCTCCAAGACCTCTTCTAAAAACGTCCACTTTTGGGGTACCGAGCCCCGGCTGTCGATGAACAGGGCCGCCGCTGCCAAGCCTGCAGCCAGGCTCACATAGAGCCACGCGGAGCGCGGCGCTGAAACGGCGCTGAAAATGTCCCCTAAACGGTGACGCAGCAGCCACGCGGCTAGGCCCAAAAGTATAAATGCGCTAAGCAAAAAGCCGACGTACCAGGGTACGCCCAGCCTTTCAAACTGCTTGACTACGATGCGGTCTAGGTCGTGAAGGGCGTCGAACGTCATGCCGCTGGGCAGCGTCGGAAACTGAAGGCCGGGAAACAGCCTCTGACCGTAGCTGAGTTCTTCCAAAGCACCAACGAAACACAGCGCGGCGAGGACGAGCATCCCTCTAAAGTGCCGCGTCCGGCTCGAGCGTCCAACGAGCAGGAGCCCGGTACCCAACAGGTAGAAACTGACACTTAGATTTTCAATCAGGCCGTCTTCTAATACCAGCTTGGCGCGAAGCTCTGGGAAAAACAGATAGGCCGCGCCGCAAACGCCGAAGCTTAGACTGAGCAGCGCGGCGTAGAGTGCGGGCGGCCCCCACGAAGAGAAGAGCCGTTTACGCCTTACGCTGAACGGTAGGTCGCTCAAAACCCCACACCCGGTTCTGACTGTGCCACTGTGCTCCGTAAACGATTCCTAAAGCTACTAGGAGACGGCGGCTTCAACTTCGTTTACCTTGCGGTCTTCTACGGAAACGTTGCGCTCGAGCACCAACTGCCGGGTCGTGCTGAGCTCGGCAAGCTGCTCAGGTGTCAGCGCGACGCCCGAGATACCGAGTTCCTGGCTCTGAAAGTAGCGCGACTGAGGCACGTAACGTACGAAAAACTCGTCGCCTAGCGAGAGTGACGCGACCTTTAACTCACCTTCTAACGTAAGCGTGTCCTTAACCGTCACCTCGTCGTCGGCAAAGGTGACCTGCCGCTTAAAGGCGAGCGGCGCGGGGCGCTGCCCCAGCATCAGCGTCTTACGAATCTGACCCTTTAAGAGATGCGAGAGTCTGGGCGACCAACCTGTTACAAGTAGCACGCCGCGAAAGGCCAGGTTTTTGGTCAGACTAAAGACCTTGTGCGACGGTACCCACTGCGCCTTGCCGGAGATTTGGAAACTCGCTTCGCCCTGCTGCACCCCAAAACTCGGGTCGATCCACTGACTCGTAAAGGTTTTGCCGTCTTCGGATTGTCCGATCAGACCACAGTCGTTAAAGACCAGTTCACCTTTGCCGTCTTCTCCCGACCGGTCGAACACCTTGAGCACGCCGCCTTTGGCGAGGTTGGCGAGCGCGTAGTAGTTGACCGTATTCTTGACGTAAACCCGGCAACCCGGAAAAAACGTCGTAAACGGTTCGCGTTCAAACGGTAGGGCCGGTCTATCTTCAGGCTTCTGCGCGTAATCCAAGTAGGCGAGCAAAAACTCCGGGACGCGGTAGACCAAGTACCTATCCGAGATTATTTCGGGTGGTACGAGTTTGTCTTCAGCGAGTCCACCCAAGAGGTGTTCGGCGACCGAGCCTGCCAGCGGTATCTCACCCGCCATTACCTCGAAGCCGTGAGGGTAAAAGTGCAGCGTGTTGCGGCTGCCCATGCTGCCCGCGTAAAAGCCGTTCGGATAGGCGAAATAACTGCACTTTTCAACAGAGGCTTTCATCACTTTTAGCAGCCTGGGATCAGGATTGGTCTGGTAGATTTTAGCTAGAAACGACACTGTTGCCGATAAATAACCAGGGTCGATGCCGTCGTATTCCACCGACCAACCCTCATCCGTGTGATAGGTCAAGAAATCTTTCCAGACCCGTTCAAAGCCTGTTTTGAGCGCCTCGTCACCTAAGAGTTCATACGCTTTCCAAACCGCCAGACACGCCATCGCGTGATGGTTGGCCAAGTGGTCTTCTTCAGATTCACCCGCCGCGATAAAATGCGCGGCTTTGCGAACGGCGTCTGTGACCTTCTGCCGCACGGCGGTCGGTACCTCGTCACCGAGCAGATTAAGCGCCTCGATCGTCGTATAGGACGTAAACGCCGTCGGGCCGACCCAACCCCGCTCATAGGGGTAAAACTCGTCGAACGAGCCGTCGGCGTGCTGAATATCAGCCCAAAAGCTTAAGCCTGCGACCGTCCAGTCGAGCACCTTTTTGTTGCCGTAGTAGATGTTACCGGGCATCTCATGCTTGTAGACGAGCGCGAGCGCGTGAACGGCAAACTGCCGCACGGCGTCGGGAAAGTCCGAGGTTTTGTCGAGCCAGTAGTCGCGGTGAAAACAGCCGTAGGTCGGTGAAAACGGGGTACGGTCTTGATTGCCCAAAATCCGGGGAATCTGCTGTAAGGCTTTTTTTGCGTAAACGTCGCGCAAGCTGGTGTTCTCTGTTTTGCTTTGCTGCGCAGTCGTTTGTGGTGTTGCCTGTGTAGTCGTTTGTGGTGCGGTCATCGGCGCTCCCTATTTCCAGCGTTGGTTTTGTCGATCAGGTCGGCGAGCATTCCGGTCGTTAGTACCTGAATGGCCGAGACGAAAAGAACGGTGCCGAAGATGAGGAGCCCGTCACCGGTAATAAGACGGTAGACCAGCACCAAAAAAGCGGCAACAAAGAGCGCCAAACTGAGCGGAATAAAGATGCGCAGCGGATTAAAGTACATCACGGTGCGAATCACGAGCTGGGTAAACCGGATCGTATCTTTGATCGGGTGAATCTTCGAGTTGCCCGCGCGGTGAAAATAGTCTATCGGAATGTATTTAACCTGGTAGCCGTCGGACAGCATGGCGAGCGTGATTGTGGTGGTAAACGAAAAGCTGTCGGGCAATATATGAATGAAACGTTTGACGACGCCCTTGCGCATCACCCGGAAGCCCGAATTGAGGTCGGGAATCTTCGTTTCAGAGAGGTAGTTGGCGAGCTGGTTGAGCGCCTGTTTTGCCGGTTTGCGGATGGCTGGAATCTTGGCATTTTTACCGACTCTGGCTCCGACGATCATGTCGTTGTCGCCGAGTTCACCGATAAGCCACGGCAGACGTTGGTTCGGGTAGGTGCCGTCGGCGTCGGTAATGGCCACGAGGTTGTAGCGGGCGTGCTCGAGCCCTGTTTTGAGCGCCGCGCCGTAGCCTCTATTGACCTCATGATGAACGCTTTTGACGTGAGCCGAGGTCTGCTTTTCGATAATTTCGCCGGTGCCGTCGGAAGAACCGTCGTTGACCAAGATGACTTCAAAGGTTATCCCGGAGTCTTCCATGTGACGCACAACGTCGTCTACCGTCTCTTGAATGGCTCCTATTTCGTTGTAAACAGGGATAACGATCGACACGCCGAGCGGCGTAGTCTCCTGAGTCATAAAGCATCTCCTAGTGTACCCGCCCAAACATCCGTAGCGTTTTGTCCCCGTAAGGTCTAGGAGCGAGCCCCGTCCGAGTATAACGTGTCCGGTATTACCTGTATACGGTTACGCAGTTACACGCATACGGTGCCGTATCATACAGCTCGGGAACAGGGCTGCCGTCTATACTCTAGCGAGGCGGGTCGCAGCGCTTGGCGGTCAAAAAGGTTGTTCTGTAGTGAAGTGGGGGCCGAATATTTTTACAGCTTGCAAAACAGCTTGGCGTACATCTCTATTTCTGTGTTCTTTTGAACTTTACAGTGTGGGTGTCTGGTGAACGGCGTGCGTGAAAAATCTTTTGCACCTGGCGCGTCACTTCCAGCCTCTTCTACTCAGGCTGTGTCCCTGACCGCTACCAAACAGAGCACCGATACCGCTCAACCGGGCAGCGTGCGGCGTATCCGCGTCCTTTTTATCCTGATCAAGCTCGAGAAAAACGGTGCTGTCCTCAACGCGCTGAGTATCCTGCGGCAACTCGACAAAACCCGCTTTGAGCCCGTGCTGTTCCTGGCGCAGCGCAGCGACCTCAGCCCGTACTGGAGGCCTTTACTTAGGGGTATTACCACCCTTTACGGGACAGAGCAGGGGCGGTGGACGCGTCACCTGCACCGCGTTTTGCCGCGGCTACTAAGCGCCACGAGAGAGGCTGACGTGACCGTCGGCGCGTTAGAGGCGTCGGCGACCTATCTGGCTGTTCTGGGAGCCAAACTTACCGGCAAGCCTTCGCTGGGCATTGTGCAAAACTCGTTGCCGAGTCATCTGGAACATATGTCTTCTATTCACCGGCAGCTGATGAAACAAACGTATCCGCACCTGACGCTGGCGGTCGGTGTTTCGGCGGGGGTCAAGGGCGAACTCGAGGCGCTGGTTCCGGAGCTTTACAGCCGTGTGCGCGTCTCTTACAATCTGCTAGACCTGTCTGAGGTTCGCGCCGCAGCGAGTCAGCCGCTACCCGGCACTGCGCCGCGCCGTCCTTTTATCCTGGCTGCCGGTCGTTTAGATCATCAAAAAGGCTTTGACCTACTGATTCGCGCCTACGCGATACTCAAAGATAGTACGTTGACCCATGACCTGGTCATTTTGGGTGATGGCCCCGAACGAACACCTTTGGAGCAGCTTGCATGCTCGCTCGGCGTTGCCGACCGGGTAAACCTGGTAGGGTTTCAGGAGAATCCTTACCCTTGGATGCGTAGTTGCGACATTTTCGTCTCGAGTTCGCGTTATGAAGGATTTTGCCGCGTGATTGTCGAAGCACTAGCGGTCGGCGCGCCGGTGATCTCAACTGATTGTCCGAGTGGCCCTGCAGAAATACTAAAAGGTAATACTTACGGGGTGCTCGTCCCGACCAAAAACGTCAGGGCGCTCGCGCGTGCTATCTGGGTACTGCTAGACGATGAAGAACGGCTGACAAACCTTCAGTCGCTAAGTCTGAGACGTGCTGAAGACTTTGGACTCAGTTCAGCGTACAGTTTTGAAACAACGCTGCTCGAGGCGTTAGGGTGGCACACCTGACAACTCTAACCCACGCCGGTGTCGGTAGCTGGTTGGTGCAGCTCCGGACGACGCTTTCGGGGGCTGGCTGCGGGTATTCGCTCGAGTGGGCAGGGCGCAGTTTGTTCGACTGACGGGGCGGCGCAACCGTTACGGCGCTAGCTTTACGGGCACATAAGGTTCTGCTAGCCTATAACCGTGACCTTAGAAGCTCACTACGCCAAGCGCGCCTTCGATTTGCGTCATGATTTAAGCGACCTCAGCAGGCTCGCTGACCTGGCCTCGAGCGCTAACATCATGATGCTGGGTGAACAGAATCACGGTGACGGCGCAAGTTTCAGCTTCAAAACAAAAATTGTCGAATATCTGCACAAGTATCACGGCTACCATGTGCTGGTCTTTGAAGCTGATTTTTACGCGCTCGAGCTGGCCTGGCAGCGCGTCCGCACCGCGCGTGACATTGCAAAGTACATCAGACCCCAGATCTACGGCTTCTGGACAGATACCGAAGAAGTTGCTCCCCTGTGGCGCTTTGTCGAAGCGCAGTTTGCCGGTGATACACCTTTGGTGATCGCGGGTATGGACCCGAGGCATAGCGGGCGTGACTCGAAGGCTGAGGCTCTCCGGGACGTAGCGACGTTGCTGGGGGCTCAGCCTGAAGCGGTCAACGGCGCAGACAACTTTTACCAACTTTTGAAGGAAATGTTAGAACTCGAGTACAACCACAAAGTAACTGCGTTCCTACAAGAAGCTTTTTTCGCGATGCTCAAAACTCTCGAGCGTCGGGCCGCAGGATTTCAGGCAGCGACGCTGCGAAACATAGGTTTCTGCGCACGTAACGCCTGGAGTTTCCACGGTCGCGATGAAGGCATGACCGTCAACCTCGAGTACCTGGCCCGAGAGCGTTTTCCACAGGAGAAACTCATCGTCTGGACCCATAACTATCACATCGCCAAAAAGAGTTCACTCGTCACGGAAGACACTTATCCTACTGTTGGCGGGTACGGCGAGACCTTACTGGGTGAAGGAGCCGCCGCGCGACTTGACGGCGTCGTTAGTTTGGCGCTCCTCAGCGCCGAAGGTTGGTATCACGCGCAGGCTAATCTCGAGCGGCGGGAGACCTTTACGGCAGCCAGCGGGACGCTCGAGGCGGAACTAGCTGCACAAGGTTTTGACTATGCTCTCCTTGATCTACGACATGCGCCTGCTCAGCCCTTCACTATGAGCGCGGTTCTCCATGATGACCCTAAGACCAAACTGTGGGCTGAGGCTTTTGACGGTATCCTCTTTGTTCGCCAGATGACCGGGCTGACATTTTAGAACGGGCGCTTGTCCCGGCCCAAGTTTGCCCACCTAAACTGCTTTACGGCTCTGTCTCGGGCTGACGGCTCTTTTTGGATGGTGAAGCAGCGCTCCGCCCCTGATGTTCAACCAAGCCAAACCTTTTTGAACCGCTCACACACCACCGGCACCGTTTCAGAGAGCGTTTTACCGACCTCGGGCAATGTCCGAGTAAAAAACCTTTCGTGGGCTCTGCGCCAGTACGCCAGCGAACGGTCGCCTTCACCCTCGCTAAAAGCAAAGGCGGCGTCAACGTCAGCGAACGGCAGGGTGCGAACCTCGAGCATTTCAATCACGCAGAGGGGCGCACCGTCTCCGCCCAAAACGACGCTCCACCGACTTGGGGTAACGCCTCACCCAGTTCGTAGGCCCATAACGCGCTCGTTGTCGCTGTCTTGATGCCCTCAACTACCAATTTACCGAGCCGATCCGCCATTTCCGAAGCGTCTCCAAAAGCAAAAGCGTCAATACAGCGATTTGCGCTAGCTTTGATATAGCGTCATAGTGGAGCATGGCATACTCACTCGACTTACGCGAACGAATTGTCGAAGCGGTAGCGGAAGGGCAGAAGCATCAGGACGTTGCAGCGCGCTTCAAGGTAGGCGTGGCGACGGTGCGGCGTTACCTCAGCCGCTCACGGGGAGCTGGCAGCCAAGGCACCACCGGGCCGCAGCGCGTTAATTCCAGCCGAAGCGTATGAGCTGCTAAGCGAACAAGTCAGACAGCATAACCAGGTCACCCTGGCCAGACACTGCGAACTCTGGGAAGAACAGCAGGGCGTCAAGGTCAGCATCGTAGCCATGTGCCGCACGATGCAGCGTGCTGATCTATCGAGAAAAAAAGACGTTGGGAGCGAGTGAACGTGACGAAGGGCAACGCTTGCGCTGGCTGGCTAAAGTGTTCTGTGTTGACCCAGGCAAAGTCGTCTTTGTCGATGAGAGCGGCTTTAACTTTGCTATGACACCTCTCTACGCCCGTGCTCCGAAGGGGGAACGCGCTTACAACCAAGTGCCCCGTAACCGGGGTGAGAATACCAGCCTCATCGCCACCCTTTCCCTTAACGGACTGCAAGCTCCTATGACACTTCAGGGCAGCGTTGACGGCCTTGCGTTCGAGACCTATGTCGAGCAGATGCTTGTACCTACCCTTACCCCAGGTCAGATCGTTGTGCTGGACAACCACCGTATCCATAAAGGCGATAGGGTCGCCGAATTGCTGGCTTCCAAAGGCTGCTCGCTGCTTTTCCTGCCACCTTACTCACCGGACCTGAACCCCATCGAAGAAGCGCTTTCTAAAATCAAGACCTTCGTCAAAGCGAGCCAGGCACGAGCTCGAGACGCCCTCGATCAAGCCATTGCCGCTGCCCTGAAAACCATCTCCTTGCAAGACATCCTTGGCTGGTTCGGTCATTCCGGCTATAACCTACGCTATCAGTGATTACGCAAAGCGCTGTAGGTTGCGCCGGAAGCTTGCGTTCGGGCTGAGCTGTGCGGAAAGCGTCCCAAAAAGTTTGCAAGTCCATAAATGCCAGCTTAAAGCCAACCCTTGTCCCGCGCCAACCGCGCCGCCTCGATCCGGTTCCCGGCCCCGAGTTTGCCCATTGCTTCAGAAAGGTAGTTGCGCACCGTTCCGACTGAAAGACCGAGCGCTTCAGCAATTTCCGGGCCGGTCTGTCCTTGCCCTGCCAGACGCAAACAAACCCGTTCGCGTTCGCTTAAAGGGTCGGGTTCACCCCACGCTTCGGCGGCGAGCTCGGGGTCGATGGCGCGGCCTCCGCCGTAAACGCGCCGCACCGCTGACGCCAGCTCCGTTGCGGGCGCGTCTTTGAGCAAATAGCCTGCCGCACGGCGCAAGTAGCCCGAGCGGGCAAAGGTCGTGAGGATAATAACGCGCGTTTGTGGGTGGTCGCGGCGTACAGAAGCGGCCAGCTCGAGCCCCGTCACCTCAGGCATCTCGATATCGGTCAGCAGCACGTCCGGTTTGGTTTCTTGAACAAATGCCAAAGCCTCGGCCCCGTCGTGCGCCTGGGCGACAACCGAGAGGTCGCTTTCTAACTCGAGCAGCGCCGCCAGCGCACCCAACACCATTCCTTGATCTTCAGCGATGACAATGCGAATCATACCGGAGTTTCCGGACTTTCAGGTAACACGTTTTTTACGGTGCCTTTCGTGATGTCCTCTAACGGCAAGCTCAACCGGAGCCGCGTCCCCTCACCGTTGCCCGCTACCTCGAGCCGTCCCCCAAGTAACTCGGCGCGTTCGCCCATCCCTGAAAGTCCCGCCCCGTCAGGCACACACTTACCAAGACCATCATCTGTGACCTCGAGCCTCACCTCATCTTTATCTTTTACCCGTAACAGCCGCACCGTACACACCGACGCGCCAGCGTGCCGCACGACGTTGGTCACGGCTTCGCGTAGAGCGAGTGCCAGCGTGCCTTCTTGCAGAGGCGGTAAGACAAGCGGCTCGGTAAAGGTCTCGAGCCGCACCCCCGCAGCCGTCAACATCGTTTTTGCGGTTTCAAGTTCGCCCGCGAGGTTGCGGGCACGGTAGCCGCTGACCGCCTCACGCACCTCTTTCAGGGCCTGCCTCGAGACCCCCGCCACCTCGCGCATCTCACGTTCGGCCCGTTTTGGGTCAGCTAGAGCCAGCCTCGAGGCCAGTTCACTTTTTAAGGTGATGCTTGAGAGCGTGTGCCCCAGTAAATCGTGCAAATCGCGGGCGATGCGTTCGCGTTCGGCAACTTTGGCAAGCCGTTCAATCTCGCCGTGAGCGCGCCGCAAGGTTGCGTTGGCCCGGTTTTCCTCAGCTTGAAAGATGTTGATCACGCCGTTGATGGGGACGAAAACCAGGGCGGGCAGAAAAGCCCAGAAGCGCTCAGGCAGGGGCACAGCAGAGATAACGAAGCTCAGCACGATAAACCCGAAAATCGCTGCGATAAAGAGCGCAGCTTGCCGGGGTTTGGCAACTGCGTAGGGTGCGCCCGCCGCCGCGTAGATAAAAAACGAACTCGAGCCGGTATTGACAAACATCCCCATCACGCCGAGCAGCGCGATCACGCAGATACCGACGATCCCACCTCTGTCGTAAGCGAAAATGCTCAGATAAACAGGCAAAAATATAGCAATCAGTGCAAACGTCAGCAGCCAGTTCAGCACCCCAAAGTCGGGGTCAAAAAACGGCTGAAAAAACATGAAACCGAGGAAGGCCAGATAGAGGTACGGTTCCCAACCGATGTTTCTGAGAGACACGCGGGCGAGAAAAGCGGTCATCGTTCCTGCCCAAACCGCCGAGCTATAATCATCATAAGTTGACCTTTAGAAACGCTCGAGTTCGACCGAACCGAAAATAACTGTGCCCTAAACATTTAGCGTCGGAGTGTCCGTACCAAGTACGGGTGACGCGCCTTTGTCCTCGGCGCTACCGAAAAACGGCTGTACGTCCATGACAATTCGCCACGCTGCCGGAACGCGAAGCTCGAGGCTGCCGAAGAGCAAGAAGCACTCGAGTCTGACCTCTTGGCCTATCAGTTCAGCCGTGCGGAGGTCAACCCTAGCCGAGCCAAAGATGCACGTAATGTTAGCCCCGGTTAGTGCCGAACCTGCCCCGTTCACGTCTACACTGCCGAACACCGCCGTGCGGTTTAACTGTTCCGGTCTCGCTTCCGTTGTTATCTCAACCTCCCGTTACCAATAGCCCAAACAAATAACCTCTAGTGACCCGCGCCTCTACTACTGTGTGTTGCTGTGTGCCTCGAGCCACCCCACAGAGTCTTTTAGCGGACGCTGTGCGATAGGCTGAAAATTATCCGTTGTTACGCTGCTTGTTTTGCCGAGCGTATGCCCCAAACCCGGATAGAGTTTAAGCGTGTGGTCGGGGTTGCCGACGCGCCCGAGTTCGGCGTTTAACACCTCTGCTCCATTTGCCGGAACGTTCGCGTCGTTGGCCCCTTGCAAGATGAGTACGGGCATTTTGAGGTTCGGTGCTTGCTTCATCACGTCGGGGAGCGCACGCTCCGGCGTATAGATAGCTGCAAAACCTCCTGGCGTAAAGTAGGTGTCTAGCAACCTTCCCAAAGCTTCACGTGTAAGTTCACGCTTCTCGAGCGCCCCATCATTGTTCGTATCGAGCGCCGGGTTTACCGCTAAGGTTCCCGTTCGAAAACTGGTAGGGTCACCCAAATAGCCAAGAATGCCCTTAGCGACCAGGCCGCCGTCCCCAGCTTGAAGTTGCTTCAAGGTCTCAGCGGTAACTCTCTCGTCTAGCGAGATTTGGCGCACATAAGGCAGACCAGCCTCAAAAATCTGATAGAGAAACAGCTCGCGCCAGGGTTCGGTGACCGGCCCCTGAACGATGAGCCCAGCTAGCTCGGGGTGCTTGACTGCCAGCGCCGCCGCTACAGTACTCCCTTCACTCCAACCGTATAAAAAGATGTGATTTTTGTCTACTTTGGGGTTCGCCTCTGCTGCTGCTAAAATTTTGCCTGCGTCGCTGAGCATCTGCGGCAGGTCGAGCTGCGTATAAAACTTTTGAAAATCCGCCTGCCCTGGCCCGGTGACGTAGTGCTTGTTGTAACGGAGCACCGCAAAACCATGTGAACTTAGGTAGGTTGAGATGTTCCCAAAAATACCTGATAGGGGCACGGGCTTGGTATTTGTAACTGCTCCAATGGTAAAAATTGTGGCGTTCATGTCTTCGGGGCCGGAACCGGGAATAAGGACGACGGTCGGGAAAGGGCTGTCGCCCTGCGCAGGATACGTAAGTTCGGCTTGGCTTTGAAAATCACCAAAGTTTACGGTAAGTGCCTCTCTGGCTATCTCTCCCTGCGCCAACGCCGTCGAGAATACCCTAACAACAACCAGCGACGCTCCTTTCGACCGTTTATGCTGCATATTTTCCCCCTCACTTAACTCTACTGCCCACCCGTCAACGCCTCAGGTTTTACGGGAGCCTCGAGCGTGTGGGCTAAAAGCACCTTTTCAACCGCTAGTCGCGCCCTTTAGCGCCCCCGCCGCCGCGCTACTGCGCCGACGATCATACTGATGACAAACGTCACCGCAAAGGTAATTCCGGCGATGACAAGCCCGGTGCCGAGGTCCAGTCCGCCGGTTGTTAGGGCGTAAATCGCTAGATAGATTACAAGGGCGAGTACGGCTGCAATTAAACTGCTACGAAGGTAGCCCGTAAAGCTGCCAGCACGCGCTTCGACACTTTTTTCAGTTGGGGATTTCACGGTTCTACCTCCAGTGAATATGTATACCTTAAAACGTTAGTTAGCCGTAAAGACTTTATACGGTTATATTGCAACTACCTGAGCACAGACTTTCGTGTTCTTTATCCCAATTTCTTACTTCTCTTAGCAGCCCTCCAAACTCATCCGGGCGGAGCAACCCCAGCTACCTCTAGCCATACGTCTTCCCTTCATCCCGCCGGTATGCCCACCGCGCCGCGCCGAGAAAGAGCGCGGTAAACCCGAGCAAAACGAGGACGTGAACCCAAGCCGCGCCGCCCTGACCTGCGCCCATCGTCCCGAGCGCGAGCTGCACGTAGTGATACGGCGGTAAAAAAGGGGCGAGACGCTGCATAAACGTGGGCAACTGCTCTAACGGAATCCATAAACCCGACGCGAACGCCAGCGGCAGATAGACGAGGTTGACGACTGCCGCCGCCGAGTTCGGCCCTGCCAGATAGCCGAGCGCCATCCCTAACGCACAAAAAGGTAGCGCACCTAAGAGCAGCGTACCGAGCAGAGAAATCCAGGTAAAGATGGGTAAACGCACCCCGAAAACGAAAAAGCCCAGCACGAAAAGCCCCAATACGACGAGCAGGCTAAAAACGAGCGCCATCACGATTTTGGCCGTAAAGTACGCAGCAGGCGGCATCGGTGAGGCGCGTTTGAGGCGTAACCAGCCCTGCCCCCGTTCGGACGCCAACCCGACGCCGAAACCGAACAAAGACGCCCCGATAACGCCGAACGCGCCGTAAGTTGCGAGCATATAGGCCGCGACATTGACCGGCCCCGCCGACTCACCGCCGAAGGTCAGGCCGAAGATGAGGTAGAACATCAGCGGAAAGGCCAGGGTAAAAACTGAGTAGATGGGGAGCCGCCACGCCTTGATAATTTCTGTTTTGGCCTCGAGCCAGTACACCCGCGCCGTATGCGTCATGCCTGCACCTCCTCTTTTTGCGTCAAAGCCAAAAACGCTTCCTCGAGCCCCACCCCGGAAACCTCCAGCTTAGAGAGCGCCGGGTCACGCGTCAACAAAAAGCGCACCACCGGCTCCGGTTCGCTCGCCCACAGTTCAGTTACGGCACCGTCCAAACGGACTCGCTGCACCTCCGGCAAAGCCCGAATCGTTTCTAAAGAAATTGCGACTTGGCAACGCACCCGCTTTCCGGCGACCTGCTGTTTAATCGCGGTGGGCGTCCCTTCAGCGGCGACGCGCCCGCCGCTCAAAACCACGATGCGGTCGGCCAAGGCGTCGGCTTCTTCTAAGTTATGCGTCGTCAGCAAAACGGTCTTGCCCCCTGCGGCGGCTTCCTGCACGCTCTTCCAGAGGGCACGCCTCGAGCTCACGTCGAGCCCGGTCGTCGGTTCGTCCAAAACGAGCAGGTCGGGGTCGCCGATGAGCGCCAGCGCCAGATGAAGTCGCCCCTTCTGCCCGCCCGAAAGGTTGCCGTACAAACGGCGCTCCAAACCCACCAACCCGGTGCGCTCCAGCACCTCGCTCTGCAGCAATGGGCGCGGGTAATAGGCCGCAAACAGCTCGAGGTGTTCGGTCACACTCAGCGTTTCCGGGACGCCGGAGAGCTGCAACATTACCCCGACGCGCCCTCTGCTCGCCGCCCATTGCGGCGGTTTGCTGAAAAGCTGAACCTCACCCTTGTCTGGACGCAGCAGCCCTAGCAGCAGGCTGAGCGCCGTTGTTTTTCCGGCTCCGTTTGGCCCTAACAGCGCCAAGACTTCACCGGCGCAGAGGGTTAGCGATACGTCCTCGAGGGCTGCAACGTCGCCGTAACGTTTGGCAACGTGCCGGAGCGTCGCGGATTCGTTTGGGTGCTGCGCTGACACGGCCCTGTTTGCGGGGGGTGACGCTGAAATGACCATAACCGACCTCCTGAACCGTACTTTGCGCGTTTTGGAGGTCAGAAGTTAGTGCAGAGCGTCAGCTATAAGGGGTGACAGCTGTCAGGTTTTACAGAAAAGCCGACCGGCTTTCGCCAGCGAGCAAACTGACCTATGACGCCGAAACTGGACAAAAAAGCCGTGACCGACTATCTGCGGGCGCATTACGGTGAGCTACGTAAGCTGGGCGTTGCGCGTTCGGGTCTGTTTGGTTCGTTTGTGCGGGATGAGGCAACTTCAGAAAGTGACGTAGATATTTTGATCGAGTTTAGGACGGGCAAAAATGGGTTTACGGCCTCTATGGAGCTGGCGTTTTGGCTCGAGGACACCTTGGGGCGGCCTGTAGAACTCGTGACGCCTGAATCGCTAAGTCCTTACCTTGCCCCTCATATCTTGCCTACGGTTGAGTATGTATTTGAGCCGGAGCCTCGTGCCGCGTGAGACCGAATACCTAGCCCATCTCTAAGGTGGACTCGTTTTCGCCCTACGTGCAGCGGTGGGAACCACCAAAGAAACTTTTTTGGAAAACGATGTACTCAAGCGTGCGATTGTCCGAAGGTTGGAAATTATTGGGGAAGCCACTAAAAAATTGCCAACCGAGTTTAGAGAAAGACCCCCGCAAGTCAACGGGCGGGCGATGGCGGGGGTGCGTGACCGGCTTATTCACGCTTACCTTGTTGACTGTGCGATTGTCTGGGACGTTGTAGAAAATTATTTGCCCGAACTTAAAGAGACGATTGAAGGGTTTCTCGGGGGCAAGTAAACCGTCTCCTTACCCTAACCTCTCAAGTGAGTGTGAGCTACCATAAGGGTATGGACAATATCGACTACCGCACCGAAAAAGACACGATGGGCAACATTCAGGTTCCAGGGGACAAATACTGGGGTGCCCAGACGCAGCGCAGCTTGCAAAACTTCAAAATCGGTGGGCAACTGATGCCCTTAGAGGTCATCCGGGCCTTCGCCGTCCTTAAAAAAGCGGCGGCTCTAACGAACGCTGAACTCGGCGTTTTGCCGCAGAACAAGGCCGACATCATCGCCCGCGTGTGTGACGAGATTTTAGCGGGTCAACACGATGAGCAGTTTCCGCTGGTGGTCTGGCAGACGGGTTCGGGTACGCAGTCGAACATGAACGTCAACGAGGTCGTCTCAAACCGGGCCATCGAACTTTTAGGCGGCGACGTCGGCTCGCAAACGCCGGTTCACCCGAACGACGACGTAAACAAATCGCAGTCTAGCAATGACACTTTTCCCACAGCTATGCACGTCGCAGCATATCTGGCGATTGTTGAAGAAATGCTGCCCGGCGTCCGGGAGTTGCAACGAACGTTTGCCGACAAAGCGCAAGCGTTCAGCAGCGTCGTCAAAATTGGGCGTACACATCTAATGGACGCGACGCCCCTGACGTTGGGTCAAGAGCTGTCGGGTTACGAGGCGCAACTACGGAAAAGTATCGAAGCGGTCGAGAACACCTTGCCGCACCTCGCTGAACTCGCGCTCGGCGGGACGGCGGTCGGGACGGGTCTGAACGCGCCAAAAGGGTTTGCTGAACGGGTTGCTGAAGTCATCGCCGAACTAACCGGGCAACCGTTTGTCACCGCTGAAAACAAGTTTGAGGCGCTTTCAGCTCATGACGCAGTGGTCGAAGCGTCGGGCGCACTCAAACGGCTTGCAGTAAGCCTGATGCACATCGCCAACAATGTACGGCTGCTGGCGTCGGGGCCGCGCTGCGGCATCGGTGAGATTACGATTCCCACCAACGAACCGGGGAGTTCTATTATGCCCGGGAAGGTCAATCCGACACAGGCCGAAGCCATGACGATGGTGTGCGCCCAGGTCATCGGCTGTGACGCGGCGGTGACGGTCGCCGGGACGCACGGACACTTTCAGCTCAACGTCTTTAAGCCGGTGATGATCTATAACCTGCTCTTGTCGGTGCGGCTCTTGGGCGACGCGTGTCGGTCATTTAACGACAACTGCGCGGTTGGCCTAGAACCCAACGAAACCCGTATCCGCGAACAGCTCAACAATTCGCTGATGCTTGTGACCGCCCTCAACACCCACATCGGTTACTACAAAGCCGCGCAGATCGCCAAAACCGCGCACGCCGAAAACCTGACCCTAAAAGAGGCGGCGGTCAAGTTGAAGCACCTGACTGAGACGGAGTTTGACGAGATCGTTGTTCCGGAAAAGATGGTTTAGCATAACCAATAGGAGGGCGTAAGGTGCTCGAGCTTCTCCCTATGACTGAGGCTGAGTTCAAAACGTACCTGACTGGAGCGATCAAAAACTACGCTGACGAAAAGGTCAAGGCGGGGAACTGGCGGCCCGAAGAGGCGTTTGAGCGCTCGAGGGGTGACTATCTCAGTTTGCTCCCTGAAGGCGTCGCCTCAAAAAACCAGCACTTGTTTTCTATAATGGATACGGCGACCGGTCAAAACGTCGGGATGCTTTGGTTTGGAGTTGTGGAACGAGACGGACAAACCACAGCGTTCATCTACGACTTTTTGGTCACTGAAGCGTGGCAAGGGCGAGGCTACGGTAAGGGGGCGCTCCTTGCTCTGGAGGAAAAGGTCAGAGCGCTTGGGCTTGGCACGGTTTCGCTGCACGTCTTCGGTCACAACCGCGTCGCCCGGTCGCTCTATGAACGGCTCGGGTACAAGGTTACAAACGTCAATATAACCAAACAGTTAGACCTTTAGGGAGCGACAGCTGCAAGCGAGGCTACAACAGACAAAAGGGTAACGGGCAATCGCTGAAACGATTGCCCGTTACTCCCTATTCACGGCTACCGCTGATCAATTCGCTCGGCGTCCTGCGGAATCTCACGGAGTTCGGCGGGGTCGAGGCCGGTGTCGAGCGCGTAGTCCTGAAACTGCAACTCAGCTAAGGGGTCGCCGCTCCGCTGCACGAAAGTGAGGGTTTGCGGCAGCCACTCATTATCTAAAATCGTTGCCTCAACGTACCCAATATTCGCGCCTTCGTCGGCGTTGTTAAAACGCAGTTTGTAAACGGGGCCGTCCGGCGTGTCTTCGTAACCCTCGACGGTCGCGTTCCAGTTATCCGAGCTAAAAAGCTGTCCGAGGTTCGGGGTCAGGTTGATGGTGCTGTCACCTTCACCTTCGGGTAACAGGCCGCCCAGGGCTTCGGGGTCGTTGGCGTTAAGGATCGTAACCTGATTCGTTACATACAAATAATTGTAAACGGTGTTGCCGTCGGCGATGATAAAATTGTCGATTAGGGCGTCGGGTTGGAGAAAGTAGGCTTTGGCGAGTTCTTCGCCGGGGATAAACTGGCTTTCGACCTCTAGAGCGATCTCTTGCCCATCGGCGTCGAACAGGGTGCCGGTCAGGAGGAAGCTGGCGTCTTGGAGTGAGGTGCTTTTCGTCTCGAGGTTGTCTAAAATCTCTTTAGCGCTGAGGTCTTGGGCGAAGGCGAAGGGGAGGAGCAGGAAGAGTATAAAGGCTGATTTCAGGGGTAAGGTCATCGGGTCTCCTTGGGGTGGGGCTGGCTCGAGCTTGCGCGAGTCCAGGTGTCAGATCCGCAGCAGCAAAGGCAGTCTCAATAGAGTACCGTACACCAATCGTCAGCTAAAAGCGTGCTGTCTAAACGCCTGATGAGTTCACGCTAAAGATGCGCTCAAGGCTATCATGCCCTGCGGTGAAGGTCTCTTTAAGTCCTGCACACGCAGGCTTTTGAAACCGCTATGCTAGCCTCACCTTGAACGTATGAGAGGAGTAATTGTGAACGACACATTTCCTGCCCGCTACAAACTGTTTTTTTGGCCCCTTCTGCTGAGCCTTCTGGGGCTTTTGGGACTGCTTCCAGCGGTGCAGGCGCAAGAGGCCGTGCTGAGCCCCGAAGCCATCGTCGTCAATCCGCTGCCGTCTTTTGAAACCGAGGTATTTTTAGACAAAGACCCTTCAGGTACCAGCAGACCGAACTACACGGTCGGCGAAGCGGTGCGGGTCGGCGTGCGAGTCTCCGAGGACGCCTACGTGTACCTCTTTAACGTCCGTTCAGACGGCTCTATCGACCAGATTTTGCCGAACAACTACGACACAAACGGTCAGAATAACTTTGTACGTGGGGGCGAGACGAAGTATTTTCCACCCGAGGGCGCAAACTATACCTTCCGAATCGAAGCGCCGGGTGGTCTCGACAAGGTTATCGCGCTCGCCAGTCAAACGCCGCTTGACACGTCAACTTTGGCGAGCTTTGAAAACGACCCGAACTTCGCCTCTTCCAACCTCGGTGAACAGGCGTTTGCCGAAGGGTTGTCGGTCATCGTCAGGCCCCTGCCGCAAGACGACTGGGTGACGGACACGGTGCTCTTTTACGTCGGCGGGGCACCCGAAGCACCGACCCAAACTGCGCCCCCCGAACAAACGCAGTTCGGTACCCTTTCGGTCACGTCTGACCCGAGCGGCGCACGGGTGTTCATCGACGGTGTATTCGTCGGTACGACGCCGCTCCAAAACGGCACGCTGAGCGGCACGCACCGCGTCCGGGTCGAAGCTGAGGGCTACACGCCGTTTGAAACCGATATCGACGTCGTTGGTGGTGAGACCAGAGGCGTGCAGACGACTTTACAACAAGTGTCACAGCCTACCCAGGCGCTCGGTCAGGCGGGCTTCAGCAGCACGCCGAGCGGCGCAGATATCTACGTTGACGGGCAACTCGTCGGGACAACGCCCATCACGAACGTCAGGCTCGAGGCAGGAATGCATCAAGTGCGGTTTGTGTTGGAAGGCGTTGGTGAGGACACCGTTGACTTCGAGGTACGTTCAGGCGGTTACAAGAACGTCAGCGGTGTTTTACGGGCGCAGCAGGGCACCTTGGAGCTGACCGGTAACGTCGGCGGCGCAACTGTTTTGATCGACGGGTCGCGGGTCGGCACGATTCCCAACGGCACGGGGCGGCTCACCTTGGAGAACCTGTCGCCTGGAACGCACGAGATTACCGTAACTGCGCCGGGTTTTACGACTTTCGTCGGCGAGTTCGAGATTTTGTCCGGGCAAGCCACGTCTTTAAGCGTGTCGCAGACGGGGCGCTAAGGCCAAAAGTAAAGCGAGGTTTGGGCTGCTTGACTTTCTAAAAAAGATAAAAACAGCAAATTGGGGAGAATTGAGCGTTATATACGCTCTGATTCTCCCTTTCACAGGCTGCACCATTTACAAACTAACTTCCCCGTATTATTTCCAGTCTTTAGCCTTTGACAGACTCGCTCGTAATAGACTGGCCTTTATGTCCGTTTCTACTGCACCCTCTAGGACAACAACCAAGCTGATCTCCGGTGCTGTGTCCGCCGTCATCCTCGCAGGGGGCGGCGGCGATGAACTCTCCCGAGCGGCGGGCGTTTCAGCCAAAGCTCTGGTACCGTTTGAGGGCCAACCGCTCGCCAGCTACGTGCTGAACGCGCTGCACGGAAGCGCCGGAGTCGCGCGTATCCTCTACGTCGGTGAGGCGACCCCGGCTATCTCGGCGCAGGTCGCGCGGGTGTTGCCTGCCGGAGCGACGTTTGTCCAGAGTTTTACGGTGGGCGTTAAGGCGGCTCTCGCCTTAGCTCCAGAAAGCCCGGTACTTGTGACAACCGCTGACCTGCCGTGGCTTCAGGCGGCGGCAGTTGACGATTTTTTGGCGGCGGCTTTGGGCGTTGCTCTCGCTTACCCAATTGTCCGTGGGGAAACGGCGCTGGCACGTTTTCCCGAGCAGCGGCGCACCTTCGTCCGGCTCAGAGACGGACGTTTTACCGGCGGCAACATGATTGTTTTATCACCCGAGATGGTGCCGGTTTTACTACCCTTTATCGAGCGGGCGTATCAGGGCCGCAAAAATCCGCTGGTGCTGGCAAGGCTTTTCGGCTTTGACTTCATCGTTAAACTGGCGCTTGGGCAGCTCAGCATCGCAGCGGTTGAGCGGCGGGCGACGCACGTTTTGGGGTTGCCGGTACGGGCGCTCGAGACCCCTCACGCCAGCATCGGCGCAGATGTAGACAAGCTCGAGCATTTGAAAGGGTAAAGATGGCTTATTCGGTGTCTTTATGGTTTGGCGAGGGGGCAGAGGCGCAGGTTCGGGACATCTGGCAGCGTTTGGCTGACGCGGGTTTGGGGACATTTGCGGGCGGCCCGGTTCGGCCTCATGTAACGCTGGCGCATGGGCTCGAGCTTGACGTAGAAGCGTTTACGGCGGTTTTACGGGGGAAACTCGAAGCTCAACCTCCGTTTGACCTGACGTTTATGGGTTCCGGTATCTTTGCGGACTCGGGGCTTCTCTACCTCACCACCCGGATGACCGAAGCGCTCTGGACGCTGCACCGTGAAGTTGCGGTGCTAGCGGAGAGGCAGGGGGGCGGCTCGAGCCTTTACTATCGCCCCGATTTCTGGACGCCGCACTGCACCTTAGCGCTCAACTTGACGCCTGAAACGATGATAAGAGCCGTAAGCGTCTGTCAGGGAACCACGCTTATCTCCGCTTCGGTAAACCGTATCGGCATCATCGAAAACCCGAGTGAAAGGGAGCTTTTAACCCTGCCCCTTAAAGTACGCTGACATGCCCTCCCGCATCTTCGCCGATACGTCCGGGTCGTCTTTATGCTTTCGTGCGGTGTCCCGAATGTTATAAACTTCCCGAAGTTTGTCAAACGGCAGCGTCGTATCAATCCAGCCACGGCGGTACAAGAGCCTGTCCGAGGTACCCGGCAACACCTGCTCAGGCCGCCACCACGCAAACGAACCGGGCCGCGCGTGGTCAGCGTGAAGGCCCAAAAGGTTCGTGCAGTTGCGGCTGATACTGTTGTAAAACTGGGGCTGCTCACGCAAGATATTCGCCTCGTGGAACACGTCTCGGAGCATCTTCCTTAGTTCATTCGGGGGCATGGTGAGCGGATAGAGGTAGACGTCGTGGTCTTGATAGACGGCTCGCCGCAAGATAAAGTCGCGTTCGTCGCCCAAAGTGTAAATGAGTTCAAAGTTGTTAAACAGGCCGCGCAGGATGTTGTAGGGTTCGTCGGCTAATACCCTCGCCTCAGCAGAAAATGCCAGATAGTCGCCCCCTTCAAACTCGAAACTGACGAGGGTGTGGGCAATCGCCTCGAGCTGACTAAACGATTCGACAACGAACCAGACGCGCTTTAGCTTGTTCAGGCCATACGTCCGGTCTTCCCAGCGGCCTGTATACGGCGTTCCCGGCGCACCGTAGCGGATGTTGCGGACGTCACGCACTGTCACCCGGTCGCTGTCAAAATCAATGCCAAAGTCGATACGGGGCGGACGAACGAGGTCGGCGCGCCAGTTCCGGTCGTTCGTCGGACGCTTCAAGTTAACCAGAAAAACGAGTAGCGCACCCAAAAGGGCAAGGTAGAGCAGAGCGAGGAGCATAGCGGCTAGTGTACTCGAGAATGGTCTACCAAAAATCGTGTCCCTAAACCCACATCACCGCAACCGTAAACCCCGAAGGTAGGGGAGAAGACGCCGGGGCTGAGCCGTTCGCCCGTAAACTGCCATGAGCGTGCTTGAACTTACCTGTAGGTTTGAAAAGGGGATGGCGTGAATATTGCAGTTTTGCTTCATAGTGGTGCGGGTGGCAGTGGGGTCGTTGCCACCGAGGTCGGGGTTGGCTTGGCGCAGCAGGGTCACACGGTTCACTTCGTAGCGAACAGCGTCCCCTTTCGGCTGACCGAGCGCGGCCACCCAAACGTCTATTTCCATCAGGTCGAGAGCATGTCGTATCCGCTCTTCGACGCGCCGCTGACGACCCTCGCTGAAGCGTCTAAACTCGCCGAGGTCATCGAAGAAAACGGCATCGACATCATTCACGCGCACTACGCGATTCCGCACGCGGCGGCAGCTATCCTGGCCCGCGATATGGCGCGGGTGCCCGTTCCGCCAGCGGTCGTTACGACGCTTCACGGCACCGACGTGACGCTTGTGGGGCTCAACCGGGCCTATTTACGGACGACGCAGTATTCGGTCGAACATTCCGACGCGGTGACGGCGGTCAGTCACTATCTGGCGGGCTATACCCACGCCGAGATGGGCGTCAAGCGCGATATTACGGTCGTGCCGAACGCGGTTGATAGCGAGCGGTTTAGTCCGCACGGGTCGCCCGAACTGCGCCAGCGCTACGCGCATCCCGAAGAAAAACTCCTGACGCACGTTTCGAACTTTCGTTCGGTCAAACGCGTTGAAGATGTGGTGCGGACGTTTGCGGCGGTCTCGAGTGAAGTCGGTGCCCGCCTCCTGATGATTGGCGACGGCCCCGACCGGCCCAAAGCGTTTGAACTCGCCACCCAACTCGGCGTCGGTGGGCGGGTGGCGTTTTTAGGCTCGTTCCCCCGGATTGAGGGCCTTTTAGCCATCAGCGACCTGTTTCTGCTGCCGAGCAGTGAGGAATCGTTCGGGCTCGCGGCGTTGGAGGCGATGGCTTCAGGCGTCCCGGTGATTGCCACGCGTACCGGCGGGATTCCGGAGGTCGTCGTAGACGGCAAGTCGGGCTACCTGTGCGCTTTAGGCGATACGGCGGGGATGGCGACAGCGGCGCTGACGCTGCTAAAAAATCCGGTGCTGCACAAGACGTTCGGCGAGGCGGCGCGGGCTCGAGCTGTGAACGTCTTTAGTGAAACGAAGGTGCTGCCGCTGTACCTAGGGGCCTACGAACGCGCGATGTCTGAACGGGCGCTGGCGTCGCGGCTGCCCGAAACTTCACCTGAAACGTCGCTGAGCGGCAGATAGGGCGTCGCGTCCACTTCAGCTGGGCTGGTCAGTCCAGCCTCTAAGCGGGCGTGTGCGGCAAGCGCGATCATCGCGCCGTTGTCCGTTGCTAAAGAGAGGGGCGGCACGCGACCCTCGAGCCCGGTTTCCTGCAGACGTTCGCGCAACTGTTTATTTGCCGCCACTCCGCCCGCCACAACAAGCGTTTTATAGCCCGTCTTTGCAGCGGCCCGGAGCGTTGTCTGCACGAGGCTTTCGACCACAACGCGTTCAAAGCTCGCTGCTACATCCGCTTTAGGTGCGTCCGGTTGACGTTGTAAAAGCACTGACACGGCGGTTTTAAGCCCACTAAACGAAAAGTCAAACCCCTGCTGACCCCGAAGCGGCACCGTAAACGGAAACGCGTCCGGGTCGCCTGTTTCGGCTAAACGCCCTAGCGCCGCGCCACCCGGATACCCGAGGCCCAGAAGCCGCGCCGCCTTATCGAACGCTTCACCGGCAGCGTCGTCGCGGCTGCGGCCCAACTCCCTATAGTCTCCCCACGCTCGCACGTCGAACAAGCTGGTGTGTCCGCCTGAAGCGATAAGGCAGAGAAACGGCGGCTTCGTGTCCCCTTCTGCGAGGCTCGAAGCGATGTGACCCTCGAGGTGATGCACCGGCACAAACGGCAACCCGCGCGCCCACGCGACTCCTTTAGCGTAGGTCAGACCAACTAGCAGAGCTCCGATAAGACCGGGGCCGTAGGTTGCGGCAACGTGCGTTACATCGTTCAAAGTAATATCTGCCTCATCAAGTGCGTTTTGAAACACAGTGCCGATAACCGCTAAATGCTCACGGCTCGCCTGCTCGGGCATCACCCCGCCGAAAGGGGCGTGCAGCGCCGTTTGCGACGCCACGACGTTGGCGACCACGCGGCCCCCCCGAACGACGCCGACGCCAGTATCATCGCAAGACGTATCGACGCCCAAGATAATACGCTCGTTCATCCCGTAAGCGTAGCACCCATCCCTTGCTAAAGTGGTTTGGTGAGCTTCACTGAAACCTTGAGACGCTACCATCAGCTCGAGCCCAAACACCTCCTGCAACCGGGTAGCGGTCTGCGCTACGCCGTCAAAGCTGGCGTGCGCGGGTATCCGCTCCACCCCGGCGCGGCGCTCATGATAGCTAAAGCCGATTTGGAGACGGGCTCGCTGGTTGACGCCAGTGGTTCAGGTGGGCTCGTCGCATTGACCTCTAACGCCGAAACAAAAATCGTTCTGGAAACTTCCAAAGCCGCCCTGCGCTGCGCCGCCTGGACGTTTGCAGATTCAGACACGCAGCTCGTTGCCGGTGCGCCGTGGGACGCGCGCGCTGGTACTGCCGACTTCATCGCACTCGCGCCGCCGACCGACCGGGGAAGTTTCCGCGTTCAGGCCGAGTTTGCCGGAGCCCACGCCGCACTTAAACCGGGCGGCGCGGCCCTCATCGTCATGCATAAAGACCAGGGCGCAAAACGCTACGAAAAGCTGATGGCAGAACTGTTCGGTGAGCTTGACGTTCTCGCTAAAGGCGGCGGCTGGCGGCTTGTCCGGGCGAAAAAAATAAACGATAAGGGGCTCGAGGTCGCCCCTCTAGAGTTCTCTGCTGCCGACCTAAGCTTGCAAGCTGAACCCGGTGTGTTCGCTGCCGGAAAACTCGACCCCGGCACGGCGCGGTTTTTGGGCGTGGTGCAGCTTTCGGATTTTACGGGTAAGCGTGTGCTCGAGCTAGGCTGCGGCTACGGCGTCATCGCTCTCAAAGCATCTTTGGCAGGTGCGGCTGTTACGGCTACCGACGACGACCTCTTGGCCGTACGCAGCACCCACCGCAACGCGGCGCACTACGGCGCGGACGTGCGCGTCCTGCACTCGGATGTGGATTCCGAACTGCAAGACGAAACCTTTGACGCCGTGCTGATGAACCCGCCCTTTCACGTTGGCAAACAGGTCGTGATGGACGTGCCGGGGGCGTTTCTGGCGGCGGCTTATGAACGGCTCGAGCCCGGCGGTACCCTCACGCTGGTGGCGAATAAAGCGCTGCCGTATGAACGGGAGTTGGCAGGGTTTAGGAGCTGGGAGACCCTTTTTGCGGACAATCAGTTTAAGGTCTTACGGGCAGTTAAGTAGCTCGAGACACCTGAAACAGTCAGTTACGGCAATTTAGACCTCGAGGAGATATGATTCCGTGCTAAAACCTCATTCAAAAGCCTGGTACGCACAGCTAGCTGCTAAAACCGGTGTGTATGAGTATCCGTGGACGCAAAACCTGAGTGCGCCGGGTGGCGAAGAGCTGTTTGACGTGCTGCTGGAACACTTTTTGACCCCTGAAACGAATGTGCTCGAGGCCGGTTGCGGCCACGGGCGGGACGCCAAACGTTATGTACCCCAAGTTCGGAGCTATACCGGCTATGATTTCACTCCGCCTTATGTTGAACGTGCCGAAGAAAACGCGCCGCAAGCGGAATTTGTCGTGTGGGACTCGAAGCGTGAACCCATACCGGCGTTCGGGCGGCGTTTTGATCTGGTCATGTCGCGGCGTGGCCCGACGAGCGTAATTCCGCACCTGCCGGAGTTATGCGTTCCTGGTGCTCGAGTCTTGTGTATTCACCCTGAACACGGCGAAGCGCGGGTCAAAGAGCGTTTGGCGCAGTTGGGGCTGGAACCGCAGGCAGAGTGGCGCGTCCGGGTCAAGGGCTTCCTGTCGACGTTAGAAGACTTCGTTGTTTACCGGCAGTTTCATGGTGATGGGCGCTCTTTAGAGGAGCTTCATATTGAGTGGGATGAGGGTGGGAAGGCTCAAGGCTTCCCCGTAGAAGAGTCGAGATATATCTATCTGGCTCAGATACCGTAGTTCGGTTGAACTACAGAAGCTTTCCCAAGCCTTAGCCAGAAGGATATGCGACCGTTTCATTGTTGTCATAACCCCAACAGATAATGGTTGCACTGTCTCTTCCTTTGCCTTCATGTACCTTCTCGAGCAACAGCCTTATACGAAGGCGCATGATGTGATACGACCTCCGCTAAAACGCTCGGATTTTCAAACGGACGATTGCCAAACTCGAGCAGCCCATCTGTAAGCATAACGACGTGGTTGAGGCCGCCCCGAAGCTCTCGTATACCTACCGTGAATGAGGGCACAGGAGTGTCAAAGGTGTTGACCCTGCCGACCCACTCGAAAAACTGCCGCTGATTAAGTGCATACTGGCCGAGTTCCGCCAATTCCGGGTGAAGCAGATAGAGTACGCAGTCTCCGATACTTAGCCACCACAGATACTTTCCCTTTTGAACACAGATAAGACAGGCAGTTTCACCAGTAAGCGAGCGGCACTTGTCCAGAAAAGCCGGGGTGCGAAAGGCTTGCAGCAAGTGATGTTGCAACTGGTCGAACGCTTGAGCGCTTGGGAGCGCCAAGTCTTGTAGCAACTCTCTTTTTGTTTTTTGTATCAGCTCGAGTACAGCTGCCGCGCTGTCATTTCCTGCGTGAGCATCAAATAGGACGGCAAACGTCCACCCCTGACGGACACTGCGCCACACCCGCGCCCCGTCTTCATTTTTGTAAGCTCCCGTCTCAGTAGACCCTCCGTAACGTCCTATCACAACGCCGTCAAGTTCGGTAATTTCTGGTTTGTCTAAATGGGATTGTTCGCTACCTAACCAAGAAAATGTCGAAGGCTCCTCCATATAGAAAGTATGTCAGTTTTGGTTGTGCTGCAAAAGACCCGCTGTCTTTGCTCGAGCGCACGCATTCCCGTCGCTGCGCCCATGTTACTTTTTCCCATGACACAGAAAGTATCAAGATGAACGAACCGCCCGAGACCGCACGCCGCGTTTCCGCCGAGAGCCTAAACCTGTTTGTCAAGGGCGCTGCCGAAGCCGCCGGTTTACCGGCAGACAAGGCCGAGCGCCTCGCGGGTCTCCTGACCGATAACGACCTGCGGGGCGTCTTCAGTCACGGCACCGTGCAGATAGCGACCTACGCCCGGCTGATGAGGGACGGCGTACTCAACGCTCAGCCGGAGCCCTTTGTGGTCCGCGAAACCCCGGTCAGTTTACTCTTTGACGGCGACGGCGGTCTGGGGTATTTTCCGGCGTATGAGGGTACGCTCGAGCTGATTGAAAAGGCCAAGGCGCAGGGTGTGGCGGTTCTCGTCACGAAAAATCACGGTCATTTCGGGGCGGCGGGTCTTTACTCGCGCTTGACGCTGGCGCACGACCTACTGAGCTTTGTGACCTCGGGGGTGCAGCTCGAGCTCTCACCCGGCGACCCGGTATTTGGAGCGGCGGGCGGTTCGCCGATGTCGTTCAGTGCGCCGACGCTGGCTGAACCGCCGCTCGTGCTCGATTTTGGGACGATGCACGACCTTTACCCCGGCTCACCCCACCGCGACGAGATCGCCCGCCTAGCGCCGGGGCTGGTTCACCGGGCGATTGGGTTGGGGTCGGTGTGTCAAGCTTGGGGCGGATTTCTTGCGGGTGTCCCAGCGGACGCTGCGGCGGCGCAGCGCATCTTTTCCGGGGCTACGCAGGGTTCTATGGTTGTGGCGCTGCAAATTTCTCTGTTTACCGACCCCGAGCAGTTCAAGCGGGAGATGGACACCTACGCACGGGCAGTTGCTGAACTGACGCCCTTTACCGGGTCGCGGAGTTACCTTCCCGGCGGGCTCGAGGCGGAACGCGAACGCGATTACCGTAAAGCGGGTGTTCCGGTCGGGGCCGAACACCGGAAGATATTTGAAACCCTAGCTGACGAGTTCGGGCTCGAGGTGCCCTGGTAGCGCGTTTTTTGCTTGGGAGCTGTTGTCAGGATTTGTCTTACGGTGTCAGCTGATAGCCTTCGCTGGGTTTGAGCTCGAGCACCTCACCTGCCTCCGCAAACGCCCGTAAAACCTCCAAAACTCTTTCGGGTACGACTTTATCTGCGCAAATAGCGCCCAACGTCGGCCCCGCTCCGGACAAAAACGCGGCGCTCGCGCCTGCGCCCAGGAGCGCCTTTCGGCAATCTGCCAAACCCGGAATGAGCGGTTCACGGTACGGTTCGTGCAACTTGTCTTGTGACGCGACGCGCAAGAGTTCGGGTTTGTCCAGCGCCACAGCGGTGGTCCAGAGCGCGCAGCGGCTCGAGTTAAAAATAGTGTCAGCGCGGCTATAGGTTCGGGGCAACACGGCCCGCGCCTCACGGGTCAGAAGTTCGGTTTCGGGGACGGCGAAGAGCAGGTGCCAGTGTGAGGGGAGGGGCAGAGCTTGGCAGAGGTAGCCGGTTTCGGTTTGGGCCGCCACCGTAAAACCGCCGTAAACGGCCGGGGCCACGTTGTCGGGGTGGCCCTCGAGCCCCGCTGCGAGCTGAAACACCCCGTCACGCCCCAGTGCACCGCCCAGAAAAGCGTCAGCCAGGGCTGCTCCTGCGACGAGCGCCGCCGACGACGACCCGAGACCTCTTGCTAAAGGAACCGTATTGTGCGCTGCCACACTGATTGTCGGTGCGGTTTCGCCCATAACCTCAAACGCCGCCCGAAACCCCTGATGCGTCAGGTTGTCCGGGGTGTCCGCGACGTGTCCTGTTCCTGTGTAGCTAAAGCTGTCGCGCTCTGCAAGGGTCGCTGAAACCTCGAGATACCGCGTCACGGCGAGACCCAAACAGTCGAACCCCGGCCCCAGATTGGCGCTCGTTGCCGGAACCCGTACGCTTGCCCGCCTTACCGCCACAGGCACGTCACAACTCTTTTTACAGGTTTTCTCACAGCTCTCTTGACCGAATCCACAGCTCTCGCCACGCTCTCGGCAAGTTCTCAATCACATCCGAGGCGACGAGCCCGTCGCCGTAACCTTCCGCAGCAAGCTGACCGGCGCGGGCGTGAACCCAGACAGCGGCCCCGGCCCGTTCAAATAAACTTTCTTGGTCCTGACACCACGCGCCCAAAAACCCTGCCAGCACGTCGCCGGTGCCGCCCGTCGCCATCCCCGGATGCCCGCCGCTACTCACTAAAACGTGCCCGTCAGGGGCTGCAATCACGGTTGTCGAACCCTTAACGAGCGCCACTGCGCCCGCCCGTTGCGCAAGGGTTTTAGCCGCACGCAACGGATCTCTTTTGACTTCAGCGGTAGAAATTTCCAGAAGTTTCGCCGCTTCGCCGGTGTGAGGTGTCAAGACGCAGTGACCGTGTGTGCGAACCGCCTCGAACCAGTTTTCACCGCCCGTGAGTGCGCCTGCGTCTAAGATTGTCGGGACAGCTCTTTGCGCGATGAGGTCAGGTAAGAGCGGTTCGGCCCGACTGTCCAACCCCGGCCCGATGACCCGGACTTGGGCGCGGTTGTCACCGACCTTAGAAAGCAGCTCGAGCGGATTTTTGTCCCACTCGAGCTGCTCATGAATCAGTTCGGGCCAGGTTCCGGAGAAGCTCCCTTCAGCTGCCAGCGTGACGAGCCCTGCGCCGCCCCGTAAAGCTGCGCGGCAGGCCATCTCCGCTGCGCCCAGATAGTTAGCCGAACCTGCAATCACCAAAACCGTTCCGACGGCATATTTTTGGGTGTCTTCTGAACGTGTCGGCAGGTAAGGGCGGACTGTTTCGGGGGTCATGATGGTGATATTTGACTGCTGTTCCAGAACAGCTGCAGGAATCCCGATGTCGGCGATTTCGGTTTTGCCGAACGCGGGTCTGGCCGGGTAAAAATAGCTCGAGATCTTCGCCCCGGCAAGCTGCACCGTCCGCGTCGCCTGCAGGTGTGGCCCCAAAATCTCGCCGGTATCTGCCGAAAGTCCCGAAGGGACGTCGATGCTCAGAATGTCTGCGTCACTTTCGTTCAAGGTTTCGATCAGCTTTGCCAAATCGCCCCCTAAAGCTCGAGATAAGCCGCTGCCGAAAAGTGCGTCGATGACGAGCGGACGGGCACGCAGCGCGTCCGCTAAAGTCTTTTGCGTAAGCGCGCGCGGGGCGACGCCGTGTGCTAGCAGCGCCTTTCGCATCGTCCGAGCGTCGTCTCCGGCGGGCGTATCGGTGAGTTCTAAAACCTCGACCTGGCGCTCCCATAAAAGGTGCCGCGCGGCGGCGTAACCGTCGCCGCCGTTGTTGCCCTTGCCACAGAGAACGAGCACCGTTTGGTCTGGGTGACGCAGCGCAGCTTCGGCGACGGCGCGACCGGCGTTTTCCATAAGTATGAGTAGCGGGATGCCCGCGTCGGCTGCGGCTCTGTCGGCGGCGCGCAGCTGCTGGGCACTAAAGAGTTTCATAGGGTTTAGTCTACGGTGTTTTGTCGGGAGTGTAGCTTACGTGTAGAGCGGCCTCGAGCCTTGGTAAACGGCCCACATGCAAGTGGAAGTGACAAATCCGTTTCGCTGTTCTGTTTTGCGTCAAGTATCTTGATACCCGGGCAGACGCTTGGAGGCGACCATGAGAGGCGATAATGAACCGTGAACAACCCCTGACGTTCGGTGACTAGAAGCCATCTCAAAAACGAATAGTCAGCTGCATAGCTGTTAGAACGGTGGTATGGAACTCACCGATGAACAGTGGGAAGTACTAGGGCCGCTCATTCCCGAACCAGCTCGACGCAAAGATGGCAAAGGCCGTCCCAGACGAGAACCACGAGCGATACTTAAGGGCATCTGCTGGATATTACGAACGGGCGCACAGTGGGCTGATTTACCCGAGCGCTATCCGCCCTATCAGACGTGCCATCGGCGCTTTCAAGAATGGGAGAGAAACGGCGTGTTGCGGCAGATTCTAGAGACTTTAGCGCATGACCCCCTGCAGCGGGGCAAACTCGACTTGTCGGAATGCTTTATCGACGGTACCTTTGTGGCTGCGAAAAAAGGGGGTCAGCAGTTGGTAAGACTAAACGGGGTAAGGGTAGCAAAGTCATGGCGGTATCGGACGCTGGTGGTACTTGCCTCGCCCTGCACGTTACGTCTGCTAGCCCACATGAGGTCCGGTTGGTACACGCGACTCTCGCATCTCGACACGTCAGCGGCAAACCCGACAAGTTAATCGGTGACAAAGCGTATGACAGTGATCCGCTTGACGCTGAACTCGCCGAAGCAGGTGTTGAAATGATTGCGCCTCACCGAAGAAACCGTAAAAAAGCCAAGACGCAAGATGGACGTAAACTGAGGCGCTACAAACGGCGCTGGAAGATTGAACGGCTATTCGCCCACCTCGGCAACTTTCGCCGTCTGGTCGTTCGCTATGAACATCACTCCCTAAACTTCTTGGCCTTCCTGCATCTCGGCTGCATCAAATTACTGCTTAGGCGTTTTTGAGATGGCTTCTAGATGATAACGACTTTGATTATGGCGATTCCGCTGATCAGCCTTGTTGCCATTACCTACTGGGCAGCCTCCGGCAACACCAACATCAGCAAACAAAACTTCGCCAGGGCGTCTATCACCTGGTTTTTTGTCAGCCTGGTCATTGTTTTTGTCTTGAGTACGACCGGCGCACGCGTTGGTCTTTCAGGTATAGGCGGCGCAGGTAACTGAACTACATTTATAAACACACCATAAGACGCCCTCAAAACGCCAAAAGCGAGGCCCGTAGACCTCGCTTTTTCCCCGGCGGAAAAATCCTCACAAAGAGTATAAAACAGCCTTTTATGTGGACGATAGGTCGGTTTATCCTTCCGGTAAAGTATCGCCGTACCGGGTTCAGGCCGGGCGTTCAGCCTCGAGCCAGTGCTGCATCAGTCCCCGGTAGTGCGCCGTAAACGTCTCGTGTTCGTGTGCCGGAAAGGTCGTTTCTACGGTGCGCCGCAAAATCACGTCGAACTCACCGCTCCCGACAAGTTCCCACATCGCTTCGTCGAGTCCGGCGAGTTCTTCGGCCCGAAACGCTTTAAAGCGTTCGGTGTCGAAGTAGGCGTCGGCGAGCCGTTCATACTCACTGAGCTTTTCGTCGTAACTCCGCTCCGAGTCGGCAATCTTAAAGTAGCGCTCCAAGTCCATCGTCACGCGCGGTTGCCGCTCTGTCACGCCGCAAAACACACTCCACGCCAGCAAAGCTTTGATCGCCCAGGAAAAATAGTAGTGCAAACTCGTCAGGGCGATGTCGAGGCAGGCGTTGGCAAAATCTATCGGCCAGAGCGTCCCGTCCTTGAGCAGCGCCTCGCACGAGTTGAACTCCCAGCGAAACACCGCGTTGATGATTTTGGTGATCACCCGCGCTTCACGTCCGGTATCGGCGTCTAAAAAGTCGTGCCGGACGTTGTAACGTCCGTGCAGGGGGTGCGCGGGGTCGCAAGACAGGCTGATAATCTGCGGCCCGACACCTAAAGAGCGGACGAACGCCTAGAAGTCGACGGCTTTTTGCAGGTGCACAATCATATTGCCCGAAGCGTCGTAGCTCCGCTGCAATTCGCCTGCGTCCTTGACGCCCGAAACGCCGCGCCAGCCGCCGTCAAAAGGTTTCATAAACAGCGGGTAGCCGATTTCATCGGCAATTTTCGGTAGGTCGAATAGATTGTGATAGCGCTCGGCGGTGCGGCGAAACTTTTGGGTAGCCGGGCCTTCTTTCGGCGGCAACAGCCAGGTTTCGGGGATGTGCAGGCCCAACCGGAGCATGACGCAGTAGGCGGTATGTTTTTCCATGCTCTGAAAGGTAAAGGGATTGTTCAGCAGATAGGTGCCGTTGACCATGGCGGCCTTTTTCAGCCACTCGCGCGGGGTGGTGTGCCACCAGGCGAGGCGGTTGATGACCAGGTTGTAAGAGGTCGGTGCGGCGAGATTGAAGGGGTGGATACGGACGCGCTCGAGGTCAAATTGGTATGTTTTACGGCCCCGTTTGGTGGGTTTCAAAAACCGCCCCGCGAGCGCTTCTAGGGCGCTCGGCCAGTCGTCTTCGTCACCCAAGAGCAGGCCCAGTTTTTTTGTGACGAGGTTGTTTGCCGATACTTTGCTCGTACGCCTCCGCACATCCTTCTATAACCGTAACAGTAATTCCGGTATTATTCCGCGTGCAGCCCGGTGGCGTCTAGCCTAGTGACCGTCCCAGGTGGTACGCCAGCTGTTTTTGCCACTAAAACTAGTGATGCTCGGCGTTGTGTCCCCAAATGTCGCGCTCATGAGGGGCGCCTTTTTCGGCCAGCAAATCCGCCAAACGGTGCGTATCGCGCAAACACTTCTCCTCCCACGCACCTTGACATAGCATTTGCAAAATAGGTTACGACACACGATAGTAAGGAATGCGAGCGTACTCGGAAGACTTAAGAACGAGAATCGTAATAGCAGTTGAGGAAGAAGGGCTTGCTAAGGTAGAAGTAGCAAGACGTTTCAAAATAGACCGAGCGACGGTTTATCGTTACCTAGCACGCGCTGGGCAAGGCGAACTCAAAGCGAAAACCTCACCAGGCCGCACCCGCAAGCTAACCCCGGAACAGGTGCAGGCGTTTAAGCGGCAGCTCGAGGCGCATAGCGATGAGACGCTGATAGAACATGCTGAACGGTTTGCCGAGGAACAGAGCGTCAACCTCGCCTTTTCGACGGTGAACTTGTATTGCAAACGACTGGGTATCACGCGTAAAAAAAGCGTCTCTACGCCAAAGAACGGGACGAAGCTGCTCGCGAACAGTGGTTAGCCGAAGTCACCCGGCTCGAGGCCGAAGACTTTGTGTTTCTAGATGAAAGCGGGGCGTGGTTGGGACTGACCCGCACCTACGCCCGCTCAGCTAAAGGAACCCGTGCAGTCGATGACGCCCCCAGACGCAGAGAAGGCAAGCTCAGCTTAATCGCTGCAATTACCCCACAAGGACTCGACCCTGAACGTTGCCTGATTCATCCCGGTGCTGTAGATACTACGGCGTTTCTCACCTACTTGCGTGAGGTACTCGTCCCCACGCTAAACCCTGGACAAGTGGTGTTTATGGATAACTTCACCATTCACCACAACAAAAACGTCAGGCGACTCGTTGAAGGTGCAGGCTGCTACCTTGGCTACCTCCCAACCTACTCACCCGACTTTAATCCCATCGAACTCGTCTTCTCTAAAGTCAAAGCCTTTCTTAGAAAAGCCCGCGCAACTCTTGTCGCCGACCTCATCAACGCTATCGCTAAAGCTATTGCTACCGTCTCACCGCAAGAGGTTCAGAACTGCTTTAATCACTGTGGCTATGATTGATGCAAATGCTAACACTAGAATCAGATGGGCGTTCTGCCGAACGAATGCCAGGTGTGCCCCCGTAAAGTTCGGCACATACGCCACCGGATTGTTGAATAAATTTCTTGCGAGCTGCTCGGCCCGGTGATGGTCTCTAAGTCGTAACGTCCGCTAAGGCAGAGCGCATACGGAAAAAGGTGCGGGTGTTTGAGGGCAAAGTTTGCCGCGTGAAACGCCCCAACCGAACAGCCGGTGAGGCAACCGTTAGGCTGCCGTCTCCACAATCGGCGCAAACCGCTCCCAGCAGCGTCTGCACGACGAAGTCCTCGTAAGCGCCGTGCTGGAGTGCCCGTTCGTGCGGGTCTCCGTGCGAAAGCCAGGACTCGAGGTCTAAACTCTCCGGGCAGTAAACCTTGAGCTTCCCGGCCTCAATCAATGGGGTGACCGCCGCAATCATGCCGTTCGCTTCAAAGTCGAAAAACTGTCCGCCCCTGGGCGGAAACGCAACGAGCGGCGCACCGTAATGCCCGAATGCCAGCACCTGCACGTCGCGTCCAATGGCGGGGCTGCAAAGACGCTCGTAACGTCGCCTCACAGGGTTTTGCCGCCCAGTTCCGGTGGAAAGAAGTAGGCCAACACCTTGGGAAACCGCGCGGCCCACGACGCTTCACTGTGTGTCGCACCCGGAAAAAAGTGATAGACGAACTCTCGGCCCTCTTGATAACCGGCTTTGAGAAGCGCGTCTCTAGCCAAAAGCGTCACCGTTTTATTGTCATCCGAGTCGCCTTCACCCTCATCCGAACCGAGCCACACGCGCACGTCCTGCACGGGTTTACGCTTCAGGCGGCGGAGCGTCTCGAGGCTGCCTTTATGCTCGGTTGCCCAGAACGACGACGACATGACGCCGTGATGCTTGGCAAACTCAGGGTGTTCAAACGCCAGATACGCCGAAAAAAGCCCGCCCATCGACGAACCGTAAGTCGCGGTGTGCTCGCGCCCCGGCAGTACCCGGAAATGTGTGGCAATAAAGTCTGAAATCTGGCGGTACTCGCGGTAAAGCTCATCGGCCCGTCCGCGCGGTGTGCGGCGGAGGTTGCGTCTAGGCGTGTCGGGCAGACGGCTGTAGGGGGGTTGGTACTCCTCGAGCCTGTTCTCCCCGCCGTTACTGACCCCGACAATGACGCAAGGCCGAACCCGGCCTGCTGCAATCACGGCGTCCGCTGCGTGTTCAGCCCGCCAGGTCTCGCCGAACGCGTCTTCGGAAAACGTTTCAAAACAGTTTTGTCCGTCGTGTAGATAGAGAACAGGATAGCGCGTCCCCGCCTCGTCCGGGTCGTGATAACCGGGGGGCAGATAGACGTAAAGTGCACGTCCGCCCAAACGTCCCGGAAAGGGCAATTTGCGTACTTCGGAGCCGGTCACAGGGGGCGCAGCCATAAGCTTTAGTGTAAGCGCCACAAGGGGATAAATAAGGCTATTTTTTACGGCGTTTGAGATGCAGATGCCGTTTTTGGTTTGACCCGTGAAAGCACCTCGTAAAGTCCTAACAGCAAAAGCGCAAAAAACAAGAGCGACGCGCCGACGACCCAAAGGCCCAAGGCGTGGGCGACGACCCCGACGAGTCCCGTAAGGGTTGCCCCGCCAAGCCCCGCCGCCGCAATCTGAAAGCCGATGGCGCTGTCCGCGTGGGTGCGCCCGACCCGGCCCGGAGTCAGGCTGATCAGCGAGGCGAAAATAGGCGCTAAAAAGAAGCCGATCATCACGAGGCCCACCAGCGAGAGGGAGCGGGTGGGCTCGAGCCAAAACAGCAGTGCCCCTACAGCGGTCGCCAGCATACAGAGTCGCAACGTTTGGGTCAGCGGTACCCGGTCGGCGATAAAACCAAACAACACCCGCCCGACCATCAGTCCACCCCAGTAGAGGCTGACCCAAACGCCCGCCGTACTCGCTGCCACGCCGCGCTCTAAGGTCAGGAGCGAATAACTCCACTGCCCAGCCACGAGTTCAACACCGGTATAGACGAAAAAAACCAGCATCCCGAGTTGTACACTAGGCTGTCTCAGGGTGTCGCGGGTACGCGCCGGAACCACCGGCGGCGCGTCCTCCGAAGCGGTCTCGGCAACCCGCAACCAGCGCCCCCGCGTCAGAAAAAAAGTAAGGGCTAAAGCGACCTGTGCGCCGCCGACAATCACATAGGCGTAGCGCCATGACAACCCGGCAGTCAGGACGGCGGTGACAATCAGCGGTCCCGCTGTGGTGCCGAGGCCGAAGAATGCGTGAAGCCAGTTGAGGATGCGGGCGCTGAAATGCGTTGCGCCGTAGGCGTTGAGTCCTGCGTCTACTGCGCCGCCACTTAACCCGCCCAAGAAACCGAGCGCGAGCATCAGCGGCCAAAAAGGGGTCAGCGCGTAGCCCAGCAAGGCTGTTGCCGCCGCTGCCGTTGAAAGCGCCAAGACGCTGCCGATGGGTAACACCCGGAGGATACGACCGGAGAGGAAGCTCGAGGTCAAATAGCCCGCCGTACTAAAGGCTAAAAGCAGCCCGAGCGAGTCGAGCGGCAGCCCGAAACTTCCCCGAATCGAAGGCCATGCGACCCCCAAAAGGCCGTCGGGGAGGCCCAGACTGATAAAGGCTAAAAAGGCGAGGAGAGCTAAGAAGGTGCGCGGAGACATGAGCGGCAGGCTACCACGTGGAGTCAGCTCAAAATCTTAAACCGAAGCTGCTATTCTGACGTGAGCAACTACACAGAGCGCATAAGATACGCTGTTAAGGAGAGATAACGCGCTTAATGAAGTGTAATCCTTTACGTGGTCACATGTAGGTGCTACTATCCGGTCAGTTTTGCTTTTGCGGTGAAATTTAGTCGAGAGACGGAGACGCCGGTGAAAAGGTCAGCTGTTGCCGAACAGGGTTGTAAAAAGAGGCTGGCGTTGCCTGCTTCGTATCTTACTCTCGAGGTCAGAACCCAAAACTATCCAACCCGTTGGTTAGGCATCACTGATACGACGAACTATGAAGTAGGAGTTTATGCAATCAACTAGACTAGGTGTAAGTGTAGTGCTGTTGCTACTTATTCTGATGGGTTGTAAAGAACCTCCTGCTAATGTGGGGATGAGTGTCACAAATCTTCAAGCAAAGACGCTTTGTTTAGGCGGCCTAAAGGCGAAGGGTGGCTATATTGGCACAACTGTCGAAACAGAAAATGTTTTGCCCGGCACTATGGACAACGTTGATTTTATGACTCCTGAATTAGCAGGTACGCTTATAACAGTTGAAGCGTGGTGCTACGGGGCGGATGGCGAAGAAGTTGGTTACACGAAGGTTGCTGGTTCTTACCGCTATAGACCTTTGGTGAGTATTTCGATAAATCCACCTTTGCAAGGCGAGCCGCTCCCGGTAGATTGCAATGTGCCTGCCGAACAAAAAGGGAAGGAAATCTGTACTCAGGTTTCATTCATTGAAGGAGCGTAGCTTCAGCAGTTGAAAAGTCAATAGGGTCGGCAAGTCAAACTCGGCAACGCTTTTTCGTGTGCCGAGTTTTGCTTGATTTCGCTCAGCAAAAATAGATTTACGCCTAGTAATAGGCTTAGACTGCTTGAGAAAACAACCTCGAGTCCCCCAGAAGATAAAGTTAGGCGTACACCCGCTTTGGGTTGTCCTCATCTTCAGGAGGCACTATGTCAGCTGTTCTCTGGGCGCTCGTCGCCATGTTTGCCTATTCGTTCGTCGCACCCTTCGTTAGCCGCGCCATCGGCGGCGGGATGCCGGGGTTTTTGGTACTTCTCATCACCTCGCTTATGCTCGTCGTCGGTTCATTTATGATTGCTCTGTTCACAGGTTCGCTCAGCCTGCGTGGGTTTTCGCACCCGGCAGCTTGGAACGCTTATCTGGCAGGGGGATTTCTGGCGGTCGGGATTGCCAGTTACTACCGCGCCCTGTCGCTCGGCGCAGTGAGCGTCGTCGTACCTATTTTCGGCCTTTTTATCGTGCTGAGTTCGGTTTTAGGCTTTTTTTCGGGTGAGCCGGTGACGCTGCGTAAGGTTTTGGGGATTGCACTCGCCGGTGTTGCTGTTTACCTTGTTGCAGGTTCGTAAACCTGGCTTCTACGCCGCTCTATACTTGGGCTATGGCTAAAGATACGACGGTTAAGCTCGAGCGCCCCGGCGCGTACCCCTACACGCGCGGCATCTATCCGCAGATGTATTCAGAAGGCCGCCTGTGGACGATGCGCCAATACGCCGGTTTTGGTACGGCTGAGGAGTCAAATACCCGCTACCGCTACCTTTTGGAGCAGGGCACCACCGGTTTATCCGTCGCTTTTGATTTGCCCACACAGCTCGGCTTAGACCCGGACGACCCACTCGCTAAGGGTGAAGTCGGCAAGGTTGGCGTGTCGATTGCCACGTTAGACGATATGCGGCAGCTGTTCAAAGATATTCCGCTGGGTGAAGTTACGACTTCGATGACGATTAACGCACCCGCGATGATGCTCCTATCACTCTATATTCTGGTTGCTGAAGAGCAGGGCGTGAGCAGCGACAAGCTCGGCGGCACGGTACAAAACGACATTTTGAAAGAGTACATCGCCCGTGGCACTTATATCTATCCGCCCGAGCCTTCGGTGCGGCTGATTACCGATATGTTCGCCTACTGCGCCGAGCACGTCTCGAACTGGAATACGATTTCGATTTCGGGCTATCACATCCGTGAGGCGGGGGCGACGGCGGCGCAAGAGATTGCGTTTACGCTCTCGAACGCACGGGCGTATGTGCGGGCGGCGCTTGACACGGGACTCGAGGTCAATGCTTTCGCCCCCCGTCTATCGTTCTTTTTCGCGTGCCACAACAATATTTTAGAAGAAGTGGCCAAGTTTCGCGCAGCGCGGCGGCTGTGGGCGCACATTATGCAGGACGAATTCGGCGGCAACGTCCGGGCGCAGCAGCTCCGCTTTCACACACAGACGGGCGGCAGCACCCTGACCGCGCAGCAACCGGAAAATAACATCGTCCGGACGGCGTATCAGGCGCTAGCCGCCGTTTTGGGCGGGACGCAATCGTTACACACGAACGGAATGGACGAGGCGTTGGGACTGCCGACCGACCGTTCGGCGCGAACTGCGCTCCGGACGCAGCAGATTTTGGCGTATGAGTCTGGCGTCACGGGTGAACCTGACCCGCTGGGCGGGAGTTACGTCATCGAAGCCTTGACGGATAGGCTCGAGCAAGACGCCCTCACCCTGATGCAGCAGGTCGAAGATTTGGGCGGCTCTGTGAGGGCTATCGAAGCGGGGTTTATTCAAGAAGAGATTGAAGAGGCGGCGTTTCGTTTTCAGCGTGAGGTCGAAAAGGGTGAGCGCGTTGTCGTCGGGGTCAACCGGTTTCGCCTGGACAAAGAAGAGGGCGTGCCGGTGCAGGAGCTATCGGCGGAAACTGAAGGGGCAAGGGTTCGTGAAGTTCAGAGCTACCGTAAAAAACGTGACCAAAAGGCGACGGATGAGGCTTTGGCGGGTTTGAAGACGATTTTACAGGGTTCGGAAAACCTTTTTCCTTTCGTTCTGGCAGCGTTTCGTGCGGGGGCAACGTTGGGTGAAGTTTGCGGTGTGTTGAGGCTCGAGTGGGGTGAATATCGCGGTTAGGCTGCCGGTTGTCGCCCACGTTTTTCTGATTCGTGATGACACCGTATTGCTTGCACGCCGCGCAAACACCGGGTTTGAAGACGGCAATTACGGCCCGGTCGGAGGACATTTGGAACCCGGTGAAACGATCATCCAGGCGGCGGTTCGGGAGTGTTGGGAAGAAATTGGGGTACGACTTATTCCCAGTGACTTAAAGGTCATCGGCGTAACGCACTACACCTCACCCGAAGGTGACGGCATCGATTTTTTTCTGCGGGCGACGCAGTGGACGGGGGAGCCTATTGCAAAATCAGAATGTGACGACCTCTGCTGGTACAATCTCAACAATTTACCAAGTAATACGATTTTGTTTGTGCGGCGGGCGTTGGAACATCACCTCATCAACAAGGTTTGGTTTGACGAATCCGGCTAGGAATAATTCTGTAGGTGCGACGAGCAGAATAAAGAATCTGGAGGACATTGTGGCTGTTGACCAAAAACTCTGCGACGCGGCAGTTGCCTTAGCTGTTGCGAGATATCCTACCGGCTGGGCTGCTGCTGCCGCGATGTATACGGCTGATGACAACATACTTACCACAGTATTTATGTGGCCACCCCTAACGACCAGGCTGAGCTGTGTATTGAGACGGGCTGTATCTGTGAGGCGCATAAGCTGGACGTACCTGTGACCCCCAGCATCTGTGTTTCGCGCGAAACCGAAAAAGAGCCGTTTACCATCATGTCGCCCTGCGGTATCTGCCAGGAACGCCTCGCGTTTTGGGGCGGCGATGTTCACGTTGCGGTGCCGGAACCCGGCGACCCTACGAAGTGGCAATCCAAACCGCTTAGAGAGGTGCAGTCGCACCACTGGGGCAACGCTTTTAGGCCGTTCTAACTAATCCGCAACCGGATAAACCCGCACCTTACGTTCGACGTCACGGTAGATCAGCCGCGTCATCGTCTCAACCGTCGCGTCCAGGTAGCTGCGCCCATCAGGGAGGCTCGAGGCTTCGTCCAGATAGCCCCCCGGCCCGGTGTGGTCAGGCGGCCCCATAAAGACGAGTTCGACGATACGGTGCTTTTTGGCGGTGTTCCACGGGGACGGAATAACGGGCCAGCGTCCCGGAAAAAAGACGCTGCCGAGGCGCTGCACGTTGTCGCGTGCGCCGTAAAGGTGGTAGAGATGCTCGAGCGTCAGCACACCGGGGTCGGCGCTCATCACGCCGCCGAGCGAAATAATTGAAATCGGCACCTGCACGGTTCGTTTAAGGTGCGGCGCAGCCCCGAGCGCGACCTGACCGCCGCCGGAATACCCGATCAAGGTAATCGGGACGCCGCTGCCGACGGTGTAACCGTTACGCCGCAACCCGTGCAAGATCATCGTTGCCGACCCCTGATTGTAGATCGGCCCGTAACGGCTGTCAGCAGAAACCGCGACCTGCCAAAAATTTCTGATGTTGATTAAAAACCGCGCTGCGCCCGCCCCGCTGATTTTGGTACGGAGGGTCCAGCGCCAGAACCAGGCGAAGACTCGGCGACCCGTGAGCGCACGCTCTGTGACCGAATAGGGAAAGATGTCATCGACCAAAACCGTAGCTGAACCCATCAGCTCACGTTTTAGGCGCTCTAAAAAGGCGATTTCACGTTCAGCGAGCGACTCGCCGGAAACGCTGTTGATGCCCGATAAAAAGACGACGAAATGTTCGGCTCCAGCGGATTTGACCGGTTCGGCTGGGATACCTTCTGCTTGGGGTTCGTCGTCACCGTACCAACCGGCCCACCAGCCGAGCGCCTCAAACGGTGAGAGGACGCCTGCGAGCAAAAATACCAGCACGAGTAGGGCTAAAAAGAGGAGCAGCTCGAGCATCACTTCTCCTGCCTGCGCCGCTCGAGTTTCTCGGGTCTGAGTGGTCTGGGGTATTGCGGTAGGTCGAAAAGCTCACGGAGTTCCTTGCGGCTTGTCGCCAGTGGCGCACCTGCAACCCGCCGCCGCAACCAGCGCACGCCGCCGATGAAGGGCCGTCCGACGGTGCGCTGCAAAACTTGCAGCAGCAACCAGCCCAAAAAAGTGCAGAGCAGCGCCTGCCACAAATTGAGATCCAGAACGACCTGGACGCCCCGGTTGACGGCGACGAGGCTCCAGACGGACAAAAAGAGGCCGATAGGGTTGCCGAAATAAGGAGCCAGCACGAAAAACGAAAAAAGATACGGGGCGTAGCCGAGTCCAACAGCCCGCATCACGACGTCGAAACCTACAGCGCGGCCGAAGACCTGGGAGCTCACCAGCCAGATACTGAGCGTCAAAAAAAAGAAGCTGAAAGTATAGACGAACGCCGAAAAGAGCAGCGAAAAGACGAAACGCCGTTTTTTAACGCGGCTGGCGAAAAGGACGACCGACTGCCCGAGTGCTTCGGAAAAGCCTGCTAGAACGACCACGAGCGTGACAAACGTGTTGCGCCAGGGAGCCCCTTGCGCGAGTGTTTGCACGCTGTCGTCGAGGGCGAGTGCGCGCCCGACCAGAGCTAAAAACTCAGGCATGTGCAGGAATCTCGAGGGGTACAGGGTGGATGGGTTGTAGGGGTTCAGGTCGCCGGGTTTGGTTGATATGTTCGGTTGGCATGAGTCGTTTAGGAAACCTTTCGGCCTGACCGGGGTTGTGGCAAAGCGCCGTGTTTTGCCGCCTCTCGTCCTTTTAGGTTACGCCTGGAAGGGCAAAACCGACCCCGAATGGGTTGAAGCTCAGCTTGTGCACCCGACATTCGGGACAGAGGCCGTAGGTCAGCTCTTGATGTTTGACTGCGAAACCGCCGGGGAGCGTGACGCTCTCTAAAACAGCGACCGGTCAGCTCGCACCGAGTTCAAAGACGCCGCCGCAGGTTTCACAGCGAAAGGGGTGATGGTGCCCGCGTCGAGCAGGCTTGAGACGGACGGTTTCGTTGGGGAGGCCTATAGGGATAATCTCACCGGCAGCCGTACCTAAATTGCGGTAAACCGTCGCCAAACCCTGCGTGGACGCTGCGGGCGGCGTCTAGCACCTCTTGCGGGGTCAGCGAGCCGGGGGCGTGAGCGAGCGTGTCTAGGATGGCGCGGCGCTGGGCCGTCTGGCGTTTCATAAAGACAGTGTAGCAAAGCTGGTCTCGTTCGTGCTTCAGCCTCTCGAGACGTGGCTTGACAGGTTCTTCGTCTACTGGCTAGGATGCCTTAGTGATAAAACGTTATCACTAAGGAGGATAAGATGGCGAAAGATGGTCCCCGTATCAAGATACTGCTCCGCTCGGTGGAAGGCACCGGGACGGTGTATGCAACGACCAAAAACCGGCGTACCACACAGGTGAAGCTCGAGCTGAAAAAATACGACCGCAAACTCCGCAAACATGTGCTCTTTCGCGAGGTGAAAGCGTGAAGCCGTACAAGCTAGCCCTGCTACTTGCGCTGCTGTTTGCCCCAGCCGTTACCGGCACCAGTTTGGCTCAAGAGAGTAAGCACGACCATGAAGGCGAAGCTCACACCGAAGGCACGCGCTTGCTGATGACCGACTTCGACTCCTCGACCGCCTCGGTGCTCGACCTCGCCACCGGTGAGGTTTTGGGCAGCTTCAGTACACCTGGCGAGGCGGGCTCCGTCTACGCCTCACCGAGCGGTCGCTACGGCGTGGTCATTCACCGTGACGAGAACCGTGTCTCAGTTGTTCACTCGGGTTTGAGCCTTGAAGACCACGGCGACCACGCCGACCTGGTTCAGGGCAACCCTTATGTGCTAAGTACGCTCAATATCGGGCGCGAACCCACGCACTACTGGGCGCACGGCGACGAAATCGTTATCTTTAACGACGCCGACGGCACCGTCGCGGTTCTCGACGAACGTACCTTCGGGTTGTCGTTGGCGTATACCGAGTTCAAGGCCGCCCAACCCGACCACGGCGCAGCGGTCATGCTGAGCGATACCGTTCTGGTGGGTTACTACGACCTGGGCCGGGTGGACGCCTACAACCTTAGCGGTGAGCTGTTGAAAAGCTTTGAAGGCTGCCCCGGCCTGCACGGAGAGGCGACGCTTGGCGACACCGCTGCGTTCGGTTGCGAGGACGGGGTGATGCTCGTCCACGCCCGTGACGGCGAATTGACCATGACGAAACTCGCGAACCCGGCGAATACTCCTGAAGACGTTCACGTGAGCACGGTGCAGGCACACGACGCGGCAGACGTGTTTATCGGCAACTTCGGCTCCGGGCTGGTCTGGATCGACCCTGAAGCCGAAACCATGGAGGTCGCCGAGATGGACGCGACGCCGCTGCGCTTCGCCTTCGACCACGAGGGCGAACATGTCGTCGCACTCACCGCCGACGGGCTGTTTCACGTTTTGGAAGCCGACTCGGGTGAACTGCACCGCAGCGTCCGGGTAATGCAGCTTTTAGACGTCAGCGGTGGCTACGGCACCTACGACGCACCGAGCCTGGCAGTTGGGGAGGGCGCAGTGTACGTGAGTGTCCCCACGCAAAAGCAGATTGTCGAGGTTTACCCCGAGAAGACCCAGGTGATTCGTCGGATGGACGTGCCTGGTACGCCAAACAGCGTCGCAGTGCTGGCGTTGGAGGGTGGCACCGTTCACTGATGCCCCTGGAGATTTTGCCTGACGTACCTTTGACGGTCATCGGCGGGCGCGGGCCGCACGGCCTCGCGCTCCATCTCTGGTTGCAAGACCGGGGCATCACCAGTGGCTACTGCCTCGTTGACCGTGCCGACGACTGGCTGCCGCTCTACGGCCCCAACGGGCCGATGCAGGCGACTGGCGAACTGCGGAGCCCGAAAGAACTCGACTTTTCACTCGGCTGTGACGACCGGGCGATGACGCGCTTTGTTGGCGAGGACGGCTCGAGCCCCCTCAAACATGTCTATTCGCTCCAAGACGCCGCCCGTGAGACCTTCAACCTTTCGACCACCCCGGAACACCGCGCCCCCCGGCTCGCCTTCTGGCGTTACGCTAACTGTATTGCCCGCCGAAGCGGGGCCGACGCGCACGTGGTGAAGGGTGAGGTGGTGAGGCTCGAGCCCCTCACTCACCCCGTGCAAGACCGCTGGCGTGTCCACCTGCGCACCGGTCACAGCTTCGAGACAGCGGCGGTCGTGCTGGCGACCGGTCTGGGGCCGCACCTGCGGATTCCACTGCCGTGGCAGAGCTGGTGGCAGCATCTACCCGAGGCGAACAAAACGCACGCGCTGAAGTTGCGGTACTCAGGCAACCTTAAAGGTCAACGGGTGGTCGTGGCGGGCTCGAGCAACCTCGCCACCTGGGAGACGGCGGTTCGCGCCGCCGAAGCGGGGGCGAAAGTGACGCTGCTCGCGAGAGCGCCCGCCCCTATTGAGTGGCAGTTGCCCTTTCCGGGGGGCTGGTTCGGTGCGGAAGAGATGGCGGCGTTTATGGCGCTCCCAGCCCCCAAACGTCTGCGTATCCTGAAAAAGACGCACATCCCCAACACGGCGCTGCCGGGGCTCGCCGCCAAAGCCGAAGTGCTCGGCGTCCGGGTCCTGCATCATGCGCGGGTACGGTACGCGACGCCGCTCTGGGGTGGGGTGCAACTTCAGTACAAAGTCGTCAGCCAAGAACACGCCGACTACTTCGACCTGCTCGTCGCCGCGACCGGCGTCTCGCCGCGCCTTAAAGACTTGCCCCTTATCGCCGACGCAGCCCGCGCCGCCAAAGCGCCGGTAGTAGTCGGTGGCCCGGTAAGGCACCGACCGATTTTGGACGAGACTGGACGCTGGAAAAATCTGCCGCCCCTCTACCCGGTAGGCGCACACGCGCTGATGCGGGCGGGCTTCGGGGCGAACACCTTGGCGAGTGCGACGGTCTATCTGCCGCTGACGCTGCCGCATATTTTGCAAGCGGCAGGGCTCACGAATACAGCGGCAGACAGGGCTACAGGCAGGGCAAGAGACGGGGCAACAGACACAGCAGCGAACACTCCAAAGACAGACACTCCAAAGGAGGCTTATGCCTAGACAGTGCTTTATCACCGGCAAAAGAACCCGCACGCTCAAAACGAGTGTGCGGCGCGGCTCACCCCGGAAGCGGGGCGGGGTCGGTTTGAAAAAGACGGGCGTCCGCAAACGCACGCAAAAACCCAACCTGCAAAAAAAGACGGTCTGGCTCGGTGGCAAAGCGCAGCGGGTGTGGCTGAGTACGAAGGCGCTGCGGAGCTTAGGCCCGTCTTTGCTGGTGGCCCCCTCGAGGCGGCGCTAAAGGGTTTTGTTTTTATATCCTGCAAACGAAACACATGTCAGAAACATCTAAAGGAGTCCACAGTGGCACGTAGAAGTCTGGTCGCTAAAAACAAGCAACGTCAAAAGCTGGTCGAAAAGTACGCCGACCAACGCCGTGCCCTCAAAGCCGCCGGGGACTATCACGGTCTGCTGCAACTCCCCCGCGACGCTTCACCGACGCGCCTCAAAAACCGCTGCCGGGTGACGGGCCGGGGACGCGGCTATTTACGCGGTTTTGGGGTGTCGCGGATTGTCTTTCGGGAGCTGGCGAACGCCGGATACTTGCCGAGCGTCAGAAAAGCGAGCTGGTAATGTCAGCGTTTCCCGCGAGGGTCGAGCACATCGCGGAGGCCGTCGCCTAAAAGGTTGAAAGCCAAAACCGTCAGCAGAATGGCTAGCGCCGGAGCGGCCGAGGCCCACGGCGCTTCGGCGATAAAGTTGCGCGTTTCGGAGACCATCGCACCCCACTCCGGTGTCGGGGGTTGTGCCCCAAACCCGATAAAACCGAGTCCGGCAGCGGTCAGAATCGCGCCGCCGACGTCGAAACTCGCCTGGACTAAGAGAGGCGAAAGGCTGTTAGGCAACAGGTGCCGCCACGCGATACGTCTGCCCGACGCGCCGAGTGAACGGGCGGCGTCGACAAACTCGAGCCCCCGAACACTTAAAACCTGCGCCCGCGTCAGCCGTGCGTAGTTGGGCCAAGACACCGCTGCCACCGCAATCATCACGTTTGTCAAGCTCGGCCCTAAAGCTGCAGAAATCGCCATCGCTAGAATCAGCGCCGGAAAAGCCAGAAAGATGTCGGTAACGCGCATCAAGAGGTTGTCCCAAAAGCCTCCCAAAACGCCCGCCAAAAGCCCGACTCCGGCCCCAACCACGAGCGACACCGCCACCACCAAAAACCCAATCGCAAGCGAGATACGTGAGCCGTGAAGCGTGCGGGCGAACACGTCCCGGCCCAGCTGATCGGTACCGAAAAGGTAAGTTCCGCTCGGTGCCTGAAGCCGCTCGGAAAGGTTTTGGGCGAGTGGGTCGCCCGCTAAAAGCGGCGCGAGGGCGGCGAGTAAAACCAGCAGCAAAACGATGACGAGGCCGATCCCTGCGCCGGGGTCGCGTAAAAAACGGCGGACGGCTCGGCTCCTTAAGGCACCTTTCAAAAAGGGTCGCGTACTGACTGTCTCAACACTCACAAACTCGCCTCAGGCATAGCTGATCCGTGGGTCGAAAAAGGCGTAGAGCAGATCGACTAACAGGTTGATAAGCGCGTAGGTCAGTCCGGCAACGAGCGTTACGCCCATCACGGCGGGAAAGTCGAGTGAGGCGGCGCTCGAGGTCGCGTAACTCCCAATTCCGGGCCACGAAAAGATGGTCTCAGTCAGAACGGCTCCGGTCAGGAGGCTCCCTAAAACGTTCGCAGAAACTGTCAAAATCGGCAGAGCGGCGTTTCTAAGGCCGTGCTTGAGGACGACCCACCTTTCATGGACACCTTTGGCGCGGGCTGTGCGGATAAAGTCTTGCGACAGCGTTTCTAACATCGCACTCCGCACCATCCGGGCTAGCAGCGCCGTCGAAAACGCGCCGAGGACTACCGCGGGCAAGATAAGGTGCTTGAGGCTGTCCCAAAAGACCTCGGTGTCGCGGGCTAAAAGGGCGTCGATACTTAGAACGCCGGTCACGGTTTCGGGCGCGAACAGATAGGCGTCTAAGCGCCCCGGCCCCGGCAACCAACCGAGCTGCGCGTGAAACACGTTGAGCATCACAATTGCCAGCCAGTACACGGGCGTTGCGCCGCCTAACAGCGCGAGTGTTCGGACAATTAAATCGGCAGGCCGGTTTTGATAGAGTGCCCCAATCAGGCCCGCAGGTAGCCCAAAGACGAGCGAGATGAGCATCGCGGCGAGGGTCAGCTCGAGCGTCGCTGGAAAAAAGTCTCTGAGGTCGTCCACAATCGGGCGGCGGGTACGGAGCGAGATACCCAAATCGCCTTGAAACAAGTTGCCCATATAATTCACGTACTGCACGAGGATAGGGTCATTCAAGCCGAACTTTTCACGGTACGCTTCGATCTGCTCTTCACGGGCGTTTTGACCCAGTGCGGCGGCGGCGGGATCGGCGGGCACGACTCTCGAGATAAAAAACGCTGCAAAACCCACACCCCAGATAACGAATATCAGGTATCCCAAACGCCGTAACAGATAGGCCAGCAAACGTACCTCCGGGTGTTGGCAAGATAACAAGCAAGCGTTGACAGGTAAGCGCGTAAAAAAGGGAAGAGCTAGCTGACCCCTCCCCGCAAGGGTTATTCGGTTTTGCTGACAGCCGTAAAGTCTACGTTGCCCTGCGCGTTGCGGACAAAGCTTTCAACCGAGGTGAGGGTCACAATAGGCTTCAGGGACTGGTAGAGGACGGCATAAGGCCCCTGCTCAGCGACCAGCGTCGTCAGTTTTTCGTAGACCGCGGCGCGTTCGCCTAGGTCGGTCGTCGTGGCACCTTCCTTGGCTAAGGCGCTTGCTTCGGGATTTTCCCAGACGTTGCGCCACGCTAAGCTTTCGGCGTTAAAGTCTGCCAGCGGCGTCGCATTGCCGTCGGGGTCGGGGAAGTCGGGGCTCCAGTTAATCAGCACCAATTGCGCGTTTTGAGCGCGGTAGATGTCTAAGAGTTCGGCTTGCACCGTCTGAGTGATATTGGCCTGAATACCCACAGCAGCGAGGTCACTCTGCACTTTCGCCGCGAGGTCGGCGCACGGGACGCCGCCAAAACACGAACCGGTTGGGACTAAAAAGTCTACACTCAGCCCGTCACCGACACCCGCTTCGGTGAGGAGTTCACGGGCACGTTCTACGTTTTGTTCGTAAAAAACCGTCTCGTTCGCACCGAGTAGACCTGCCGGAATGATGGTCTGAAGTTTGCGTCCGAGGCCGCCCAAGAGCCCTTCGACCATGCCGTCTTGGTCGAGCGCGTACCGCACGGCCTGGCGCACCCGGTTGTCGGCAAAGGGTGAGTCCTCACCGGAGTTCATGCCGAGGTACTCGAGTACAAACGTATCGGTACGCAGGGCATTGAAGCGCTCGTCAGACTCAGCTGCTTTGAAGGCGTCCGGGGTGAGGTCGTAAGCGACGTCGATTTCACCGGACTCCAAGGCGGCCCGCTGCGCCGAAGATTCCTGAATATTGCGTAAAATGACCCGGCTGATGCTGCCCGTTTGTGAGGCGTTGGGGTTGGCCTCTAGAGCCACCTGTGCGCCCCTGTCCCAGCGCACCAGCACATACGGCCCCGAGCCCGCCGAGTTTTCGGTCAGCCACGCCGAACCGTAGTCCTCATCTTGTACGTGTTCTTGCACGGTCTGTGAATCGACGACGCCGCCCACATTAAAGGTCAGCAAATTGAGGACGATAGTCGGGTTGACGCCTTGGGGGAGAGTAAGCTGAACGGTCTTATCATCTACCGCAACCGTAGAACCGACCTCCAACCCCACCACATCGGTCAGCAAAAACGACGACGGGCTCTGCAGTTCAATTACCCGGTCAAACGAATACACTACGTCTTGCGCCGTCACTAGATTGCCCGACGCGAAGGTTGCGTCACGGAGCGTGAATGTCAGGGTGTTGCCGCCACCGTCGGCTTCAGCAACTTCCCAACTCTCCGCCAAACCCGGTTTGACCTCGGTCAGGTTGGTACCCTCGAACTTTACAAGCGTTTCGTAGAGATTGTCGACAATAAGCGAGCCTGAAAACTCATATGACACACCCGGATCCATTGTGATGAGGTCACTGAGGTCGGCTCCGATCACAAGCGTAGACTGACGCGCACTCTGCGCTGCTGCGAACGGGACGACCAAGAGGGTGAGAAGAAACCACCGGTAGACGCGCATAAGACCTCCTGAAAGGGTACGGCTGAGAGGGTTTGACAGCCCTGCGGTGAGTATACGCCGGAATATCTGCGGGTGTTTGCCCCATCACTTAAAAAGGGCCGTAAAATCAGCTAGGGTAGAGAGACTGAAAGACGCTTTGAAAGGAGCTTTGATGTTTTTGTCTTCGGCTCGAGCCCGCTTCACCCCGATCTTTTCGCTGGTTTTTGTCCTCGCTGCCTGCAACACACCTGCTGATGAGGCCAACCGCCCCCCGAGCGTTTCAGCAGGTTCTGACCAAACCGTGCAACTTGCTAAAGAAGTCGTGTTAAAAGGTGTTGCCAGCGACCCTGACGGCGACACGTTTACGGCGTCGTGGTTGGGTGAGGGCGCGACGTTTGGCGACGCTGCCGCTCTGGAAACGACTGCGACTTTCGCCGAGGTTGGCACTTATACGCTTACCCTCGAGGTATCCGACGGTGCGCTCAGCGCAAAAGCTGAGGTCGTCGTGACGATTACAGACCAACCCGCCGAGCCGCCTGTGGGTACAGGTTTTTGGGAAACCCTGCCGCCAACTTCGGCAGCGCGGCAAGAGGTCTCTTATGTGCAACTCGGCGGTAAGTTTTATCTCGCAGGCGGCAGCACCTTGCACGAGGTTTACGACCCGGTAGCGGAAACGTGGGGGAGGCTCGAGCCCCTCCCGCAAAACCTCGACCATATTCAGGGCGTCGCTATCCCCGATACTCTAGCTAACAATGCGGGCGGTAAACTCTACTATCTCGGTGGGCTGCTGGGGTGGCCGGGCCCGGAGGTCAGCACCGTCCATATCTACGACCCGGCAACGGACAGCTTTAGCGAGGGTGCGCCGATGCCGCAGGGCCGGGGTGCGGGCGGCGTCGCAGTTTACGGCGGCAAAATCTACTATGCAGGCGGCCTGAACGACGCTCTAGCGCAAGCTTCGTTTTACGTTTACGACCCCGCAGCCGACAGCTGGGCCGAACTGCCCGAGATGCCCCACAGTCGAGACCACTTTCACGCGGCTGTTCTGAACGGCAAGTTTTACGCGATCGGCGGACGCGAGGCAGAAATCAATGCGACAATTCCGTTTGTTGACGTGTTCGACTTCGCCACGCAAACGTGGACGACGCTGGACGCGAGCCTGCCGACGGAGCGCGGCGGCTTTGCTACAGCGGTGCTGGGCGGTGAAATCCTGATTATCGGTGGGGAAGGCGGCGGGACGCACGATGAAGTCGAGGCGTATAACCCATCAGCGGATACCTGGAGGACGCTCGAGCCTATCCCCACCGCACGTCACGGAATTCAGGCGGCGGTCTGTAACGGCGGCGTTTATATCGCAGCAGGCGGCGTCAAACAAGGTGTTGGGCCGTCCACTACGCATGAGGTCTTTTCGTTCGGAGAGCTCGAGCCCTGCACGCCGTAAACTTACAAATGTGCAGATAGGTAAGACCCGCTTACGTCAGCTGGTGGAGGCCGCCTTACACTTAGCTATGCGGTCTCTTTTTCTACTCCTGACGATTTTTACACTTTCTCTGAGCGTGGCCCAAACACCTAAAGTCCCGGACGGTTATCAAATCGAACCCCTCGTGACGGGTTTGCGCGGCCCCACGCAAATGATTTTCGGCTCGGACGGGCGTTTGTGGCTGACGCAGCTTGCGGGCGGCGAAAATGCTGGAACGGGTCAAGTCGTCGCCGTAAACTTGGAGACGCAAAAGCAAGAGGTTTTGCTCCGTGACCTGTTCAAACCGACCGGTCTGGCCCTTACCGAAACCGACCTCTGGGTGATGGCGGGAAATCAGCTTTTACGGGCACCACTGACAAAGCACGGGGTAGGGAAGCTCGAGCCTGTTTTGCAAAACTTACCCAATAATGGGCGTTCATTAGGCACACTGACGCTCACGCCGGACGGCGGGCTCTTGTTTGAAACGAGCGGCGCACTCACCGCCAACGGCCCACAAAAAGATTCCGGAATTCTCTGGCGTGTAGATTTGCAAAATCCGAAAAGTCCTGAACCGCTGGCAACCGGGTTCAAGGGCGCTTACGGGCACACCTTTGCGCCTGACGGCACGCTCTACAGCACCGAAATCGGCGACGACTGGATGAACGGCGGCCCACCACCCGATGAGCTGAACGTCGTCGAACCGGGTGCAGATTACGGCTGGCCCAAATGTTACGGGCGGCAGCTTCCGGCAAAAAACACCGGTGGCACGGCCCAGTTTTGCGAGAAGACGAAGCCGCCGCTGGCACTTTTTTCCAGAGGCGCAACCCCGACGAGTGTCGCCGCGTCACCCTTTGTACTGAAAGAGCTTTTCGTCGCACTCTGGACGCCTTCGCAAATTGCCCAGGTTGACGCCGAAACAGGTGAAGTAGAACCTTTTGTCACAGACATCACGTTGCCACAGCATCTGCTCGTAGACGGGAACACGCTGCTCGTCAGCAGTTTTGCCGACGGGACGGTCTACCGCATCAGCAAAAATTAGCGCTGTAAAAGTCAGGCCGGGTGACGGATTATGTAGTCTTTGAGGTAAGCGCTGAGCTTGGCGACCGATACGCTTTGCATCACCCGAACGTCGTCACCGTCTTCTAAAATGACGCCGCTCGTCAGCGAACCGAGTTTGTCTCTGAGTTCTATTTGTTTGTCCGGTTGGGTTTCTACGTCGCTAAACCTAAAAGGGACGTGTCGCGAGCCCAAAAACAGCTTCGTCACTTCATAGGGGCCGCAGCCTTTAACGCCGTAAACGTGGAGCATCTTTAGAGTCTAGCCCCAAACAACCTAAATAAACGTGTGGTAGTTTAGCGCCATGTACACACTCGACTTGAGCGGTAAAAAAGGTATTGTTTTCGGCGTGGCGAATCAGCGTTCGATAGGCTGGGCCATTGCCGAAAAACTCTCGCAAGCAGGCGCACAGCTCGCGTTTGGCTATCAGGGCGAGCGGCTTAAAGGCTCCCTGGAAAAGCTCACTGCGAACTTTGACAACCCGCTTCTTTTGCAGTGCGACGTAACCAAAGATGACGAACTCGACTCTGCGTTTGAGATTTTGAAGGGTGAATTTGGTGAACTCGATTATCTCATCCACGCCGTCGCTTTCGCACCACCCGCGACGTTTGAACGGCCCTTTTACGAGGTTTCCCGTGAAGACTGGGCGTTAGCGATGAACGTATCGGCCTACTCGCTCGTGGCGATGGCGCAGCGGGCGCAGCCTCTAATGAAAGAGGGCGGCGGGATGTTGGCGCTCTCTTATCTGGCAGCTGAACGCGTCGTGCCGCACTACAACATGATGGGCGTGGCGAAGGCTGCGCTCGAGGCCAGCGTCCGCTTTTTAGCCTACGACTTGGGCGCTCAGGGTGTCCGGGTCAACGCAATCAGCGCGGGGCCACTTCGCACGGTGGCGGCGCGGAGTATTTCAGGCTTCGGCAGCATGTTTGAAACGGCCGGGAAGCTCTCGATGCTAAAACGCAACATAACTCAAGAAGAGGTTGCGGGGGTCGCCTTATCGCTTTTAACTGAAGAACTCGGTGGCGGCGTAACGGGGGAGACCGTGTACGTTGACGCCGGGTATAACGCGATGGGGATGTTTCTAGAGCAGAGTTAAAAATCGAGTAGAGATACGGCTTCATTAAGGTTGGAAAAACGGTTCTAATATTGGAACCGTCTTTTCGTACTGCTTAAGAGCCTATCCGAAAACCAAAGTAAGTCGTCTCAGTGATGATTCTCTTGCATAAAAAGCATAGCTAAAGAGAGCGTGATGGACGCACTTTCAGCACTTGCCAGGCGTTGCCCTCGACCTACAAGAATCATGGTCAAAAGGGTTTAGGATAGCGTCTAAAGTAACTCTTTCAAAAGCGTTGTTTTGCAGAACTTCGTAGACGCCGACTACTGACCTCGAGTGCTAGTTGGTTATAGGCTACCTAGAAGGCTCAAAAGCTTTTCGATTACGTCATAGACGTTGTTTCTAGCCAATTCAGAAGGGTCAGGGAAATAACCACGAGTGGCAAAAAGCTTTGAGAAGCTAGCGAACATCTTGGTTCGGGTAGCTTAGCGGTTACGGTTGCAATACCGTTTTACGTCGTAGACGCATTTTCTCAGTTGCAAGGGGTCGTTTATCTGCTAGCACTCGAGGTTAGAAAGTCTACCGAGGCTGTCTTCTCTTTGCGCTCGCGCTGTCGTAACGCGCTACAACAGCTCAACTTCTTCTGGAGCATTCGCGCTTCTGTTTGCCGCAAACTCGCTGCTCATAACCTCATCCTCTTCTTGTTCGCCTAACGTCTATAGCAGGTATCATCTAGGAACAGACGCCCCTACATTCATCTGAACTGTCTAGCACGTACATTCTATGGTGATAAAGGTAGCCTTCAACCGCTTGAGTGCTATAGCATCCGAGGTTACTTATCGGTTAGATCGGTTGGGTAAGTCTGTTAGTCTCTCACAAGTCTATCTTGACCTGCTTCTCTACCTGATCGGCTTTCTTAAACAGGTTCTAAGGCGCTATGAAAGGTGCGTTTTAGAGGGTACCTTACCGACGGGTACCCTGATGATGTAACGTGTTCCGCTGACGAAAACCTCGCCGGGGTCGCCGGGTTTCGCGCCTGACGGCCCGTCCGGGCTGAGGACGTCGAAAAGTCGCCCCGTTTTAACCGATACCCATTCCTGACGCTCAGCTGTGACCTGTTTGCAGACTACGGCGATACCGGCACCGTCTCGAGGGGTGTGTCTGCGCGGGGATTCAGGTGGGTTCGGATAGCTGGTTTTTACGGAATGTCCGGTACGCTGTCCCCGCAACTCACGAAAAAACCACCAACCGGCGGCAGCGACGAGCAGTCCGACGACGACCTCCCGCGTAAGCAGAAAGGCTGCTACGCCCAGCGCAAGGGCGATGAGTAGCCCCTTCACTCGAGCGCCGTACGAAGTTTGGCGAGGTCGCGTGCGTGCCCCAGGTTGTCTTCGCCGGTGGGGGTCTCGAGGAGCATCGGTACTGTATGGTTTGCGGCGGTGAACCGGGCGTCGGCGGCGAGGCGGACAAAGGTGTCCAAGCCGATCTCACCCTCGCCCAAGTTGGCGTGCCGGTCACGGTACGACGCCAGCGGATACTGCGAATCGTTGAGGTGAAAGCAGCCGATACGTGCCAAACCGACCTGCGCCGCTGCCTCGTCTAGAAAGTCGGTCAAATCGCTTTCGGTTTGCAGCGCGTAGCCTGCGGCGAACGCGTGACAAGTATCCAGACACACGCCGAGCTGCGCCTTACGGTCGCTCAGGTTGATGATTTGGCCCAGCTCACTGAGCTTTCGGCCCAGCGTCGTACCTTGACCAGCAGTATTTTCCAGAAGAACCGGAACGTTGGTTTCGGATTTCAGGTCAGCGAGTACTTCGTCCAGAGAGCGGGCGACGGCCTCCAGCCCCGCCTCGACCCCCTCACCTAAATGCGCTCCCGGATGCACGACCAGACCCTTGACGCCGAGTTCATGACACCTCTCCAACTCGTCTTTAAGGGCGGCCCTAGACTTCGCAAGCGTTTCCGGATTCGTGGCGGACAAATTGATAAGGTAAGACGCGTGGGCGATGACCGGCGGGTTGCCGTGCGCTGTCCGCGCCGCCTCATACTTTGCACGCTCCGCTTCGCTCAGCGGTTTAGCCGCCCAGCGGTTGGCATTTTTAACAAAGATCTGGAGCGCGTCGCAGTGGATCGCGGCCGCGTTACCGAAAGCTTTCGCTACTCCGCCCGCGGTAGAGACGTGTGCGCCGAGTTGCGCCATGCTAATGGGCTCCGCTCGAGCACCCGTCTGTTTTTACGTGGGTAAGGTGCTCTTTGCTATAAAGATTGAGGCGGTTCAAGAAGAAAAGCATACCGGTTTGTACCGTAAATGTCACCGCGCGTATGTCGCCCTACTCGTTGCAACGAGACACCTGCGAGTCTGCAACCGTTTTTGCGCTCCGTTAAGGGGGTAGACCGAACGAGGCGCTGATATACGTTCAGGTGTCCGTCACTCGGTCTAAACCGTGCCGGGGCTACTTCCGGAAGTTGTTGTGAAGGTTGCTGTGATTAAACCCTTACGTTTGCCGAGACCTGCTATTAGAATAGTTTTATGCCAGCTGCGGAGAAAACGCCCGTTCCTGCTCCCATGTTTATTGTCGGAGCCCCTAGAAGCGGAACCAAGCTGCTACGTACGCTCCTCAACAATCACCCCGACATCTCACTGGGTCACGAGGGTAACTTCATCCCTCGGTTCGTCAATCATTTTGGTCTTACCGCCGACCTCTCACAACCTCAGCTTTGGCGGAAGATCTACGATCAGTTTATTCGTTCAGCCTTCTACACTACGCCGGAAAGCAAGGCTGTAAGCTTTTCTGAAGCGGACTTCTTAGAAGCGCTGGCTGCTCGTCAAAACCCGACGTGGGCCGACGTTTTTGAGATTCTGTTGCGCCCTTACGGCCCGAAGCCGCACGCACATATTTACGGTGACAAGTCTCACGGCTACCTCAACGATGTAGAACTGCTACGGGCCGTTTTCCCTCACGTCCGGCTTATCTTTCTGGTACGAGATCCGAGAGACCAAGCGTTGTCAGCGGCTGATATCTGGAACCGTCATCCGCTCCGCTCCGCGCAGCTTTGGGCGAACGTCGCGCAGAGGGCCGTGCGAGCGGGATTGGACACAAGCCCCGACGCCTTAACCGTACGCTACGAAGACCTTACCAACAGCACCGAGGACGAGTTGAAGCATATCTGCACCTTTTTAGCGCTCGAGCCCGTACCTGAAATGCATCTGCTGCTAAACCCGGCAGAAAGTGAACGTAAAGGTCGTCAACTTAAAACTGTCACCAGACAACACGCCAAATATCGTGATCTGCTCTCACCAAAAATGATCAAGGACATTAGCGAAATCACCTTGCCCTACCTGGCTACTTACAACTATCCAGCAGAAGGAGCCGTAAGGCACCGTCAGCTCGGCCGGTTGCAACGGCGTCTGCTTGGCTACCGAGACGGCCTTGCTTCACTGAACTTCCATATAAAGCAAAAAGGCTTGCAAAAAGGAACTGTTTACTATCTGAAGAGGCGCTACGAAGCCTTTTCAGGATCACGTTAGTATCTATAGCAGGTATCAGCTAGTTTGAGACGCTCTGGGACAATGATTGTCGTTCCCGCGAAGGACTTCGTATAGCACGCACCCCTAAGAGATAATAGCTGCGAGCTTCGCGCTCAGTAGGTGTGATCATTGCTATAACTGTAAGCATCTAAAGCTGAACTTTACGCCAGCCGAACTATTGCTCCTTATTTCCAACTCAAATACGGCCCCTCAGCGTAGCTCGGTGTAGGCTTGAGCTACTGCTTTCTTCACGATGGTCAAAGCGTGCGACTTGGCTGAGAGTTAGCTGAAAGGCACCTATGACACAAACGGTACAACCTACACAATCTTCAACGGAAACTTCTCCCTTCGATTTCGGTCTCGACCGCCGCGTTTTCGCGGGCGTCAAGGCCGCTGGGTACACTAAACCGACGCCGATCCAGGAGCAGGCGATTCCTGCTGCGATGGCGGGTCAGGATATTTTAGGTCTCGCGCAAACTGGGACGGGTAAAACCGCCGCGTTCGTGTTGCCGCTCCTTCATAGGCTCGTCGGCGGCCCGCGTGGACAGGTGCGAGCGCTCGTCGTCGCGCCGACCCGTGAACTTGCCGAGCAGATTCACAACGATATCAAAACGCTCGGGCAGGGTACTAAACTGCGAAGCGCCACGGTTTACGGCGGCGTCGGGATGAGCCCTCAGGCTCAGGCACTGCGCGGCGGCGCGGACATCATCGTCGCGTGTCCGGGGCGGCTGTTAGATCACCTTGAGCGCGGTACCGGGACACTTTCGAAGCTCGAGGTGATCGTGTTAGACGAAGCCGACCAGATGTTCGATATGGGCTTCTTACCTGCGATTCGCGCTATCGTCAAACGTGTTCCAAAAACCTCTCAAAAGATGCTCTTTTCGGCGACGATGCCCCGAGATCTGCGCCACCTCGCCGAGGCGATTTTGCAGCAGCCGGTCACGGTCGAGATCGGCCTTTCGGCCCCCGCCGAAACGGTCTCCCATGCTCTTTATCCCGTCGCCAGACAGCAAAAAACCGAGTTGCTCAAGCACCTTTTGCGTCATACCGATACGCGTTCGGCGCTCGTTTTTACCCGGACCAAACACGGGGCCAAGCGCTTGGCCGAACAGCTCGACCGCGATAACTTTTTCGCCACCTCGCTCCAGGGCAACCTGTCGCAAAACAAACGGCAGCGGGCGCTCGACGCGTTTCGTGCCGGTGACGTTCATATTCTCGTAGCGACCGATATCGCGGCTCGCGGCATCGATGTGTCGGGCGTGTCACACGTGATTAACTACGACGTACCGATGACCGCCGAAGCGTACACCCACCGCTTGGGCCGTACCGGGCGGGCTGAGCGGAGCGGTGAAGCGGTAACTTTTGTCACCGCCGATGACGACAAAGCGGTTCGCACGATTGAGCGGGCGTTAGGACGACTCGAGCGCGTCACTTTAGACAGTTTCAGCTACGACGCGGCGACCGCATCGTCTCCTGACACTCGGCGGCAGTCCGGGCGAAGCGGTGAACAACGTAGCGGTGCGGCGCGGCGGGGCACACCTAACCGCAGTTCGCCCAGCCGCAACGCACGCAGGGGCGGCGCAAACCCGAACAAACGGGGTTCTTCCGGGCGCTCAAAGTAGCGCTTTAGGCGTCTCCGCGCTCCGTTTTATCGCCGGTTTCATCATCGGAGCGCTCGACGCTCACCTCTTCACGCCTGAGCGTGACCTGCTGCGGCTCGCGCCGTTCGGTCCGCTGCGTGGTAATTCGCACCTCTTCGACGAGCATCAGCTGCTTGCTGACGACCAATACTTCCTCAAAAACAGGGACGACCGCCGTGTCGCCTTCATAACGTACCGGCACGGCTTCGTCTACCGGCTGACCTATCTTGACCCTTTCAACTGCAACGCGTTCTTGGGTGAGCGGCACATCGACCGTTTCGGAGCGCTCTGTGACGTATTTGCGGAGCTGAACCCGGCTCTTTTCGACCGTGCGTTTGCCGACAGAGAGCACCTCTCGGGCCAAAGAGATGACAGTATCGTCCTTTGAGGCCGTCTGTGCGGACGTTTCTAAGGTGTCAGCCGGTAATGTGGTCTCTGAAGCGGCCTCAGTTTCCAGCTCAGTTTGCGCCGCGTACTCGCGCAGTTTGAGCCGGAGGTCGTAACGACCGTCAGCTCTGGGTACAAGCAGTTCAGTTGGGACGAGAAACTGCGCTCCGCCGTCTAGGTGTAAAAGCAGCTGTTCGCCCGTCCCTTTGCTCACGTCGGTCTGGACGGGCTCGAGCCGGGCACTAAAGGACAAGCCTTCAGCGTCGACGATAACTACATTTGTAGCTGCGTCTGTTTCACTCATGTGGTCTACGCATAGCTTTCTCCCTAGTGCTGGCCTTTCTAAAAATGATGCTCCTAGCGCGTGACTAGGAGCTGATTGGGTAGGTTGTATATGAATAAACTTAGTGAACCCTAGCTTTTGCCGCGCAACTTGTTCCAGGCGTTCCTGACACTGCCCTTTGCTTCGTCCCAAGTCCCTTTGTCTTGATGTTTGCTCTCCCAGTCGGTACGCGCTTGGCCTTCGACTTCGTGCCACTCACGACCTTTATGCTGTGGATCTGAAGCGAGCGACTCGCCGTAGCTCGAGCCGAGCTGCTCGATCTCAACGTCGGCGCGGCGTACGGTATCCCGAACCGTCTCCGTGCGGGTTTCAACCTCTTTCCCCACCACCACTTCTTCGACGACCCTGGCCTCTTTCGCCACAACCGCCTCTTCGTCAGTTTCAGTGAACTCTATCGTTTTTTCGGTAAACAGGTCGTCGGCGTCGCTGACGCTGCGGTCAACCGCTTGCCGGTCGACGTTGATCGTTTCGTCGCGAAGCGAGACTTGTTCTTCAACCTCACGTTCAGAAACCACCCGTTTGACCCGGACACCACCGCGCTCAACTGCACGCTTGCCGACCTGGAGCTGCTCTTCAACGACCTCTAAACGCTCTTCACCGGTGCTGCCCGCAGTACCGGTAGCGGTTTGCGCGTCGTCCGCAGCGTACTGGGCGTCGCTGCCTGAAGCGGTGTAGTAACGGTTCATAATGGCGACGGCTTCGTCGGTTTGCGTATCTTCGGCGCGGGCGACGACGATAGCTCCGTCCTGAGTAACACTGCTTGCATAATCACGGGCGTCATCGGCTTCGACCCCGTCATTCTGAAGTTGGGACTCCAGGTCGCTGCTGCTACCCTTGTACTGGGTGACGTTGCTGCTGCTAAAACCGCTGCTCTGCAGGTCTTTTACGACGTCATCGGCTACGCTGGTACTGTCAAAAACGCCAATCACATTGTTCATCATGGTTTTCTCCTGATTGTCTCGAGATGTCTGAAGTTATCCGAAGTTCCTAGCGGTCAAAGTTTTGGGGTCACTGAGTTCAAACCCCAAAACCTTCAGCTACTTGGCTGGCCTCTTCCTTGCCATCCCTGCGTCACGCCGGTCTAGCGCTGGTTACGGTTGCCTTCCCAGCTCGAGCGCACGCTGTCTTTAACCTCATCCCAGCTGCGACCGTCTTGATTGTCGCGCTCATAGTCAGCCCGCGCCTCGTGCTCGAAGTCGTGCCATTCACGGTTCTCATAACGGGTGTCGCCCGCCAAGTTCTGACCATAGCTCTGCGCGATCTCTTCGATTTCCACGTCGGCGCGGCGTACCGTATCCCGCACCGTTTCGGTACGCTGTTCAACATCTTTGCCGACGACCACCTCTTCGACGACGTGTGCTTCTTTAGCGACGACGGCCTCTTCGTCGGTTTCGGTAAACTCATACGTCTTCTCGGTGAAAAGGTCGTCGTTGGCCCTGTCCGAACTGCTAAGCGTACGGTCAACCGATTGGCGGTCGACGCGGATGGTCTCGTCACGGAGTGTAACCTGCTCTTCGACTGCCTGCTCAGTGACAACCCGGCGTACTCTCATCCCGCCGCGCTCGACGTCGCGCTTGCCAACCTTAAGGCGCTCTTCAACAACGTCTAGACGCGCCTCGTCACCGCCTGAAGTTGCGGTATCCGAGGTCATAGTGCCCCTGTCGGTCACGTCGGCTGAGGTTCCTAGCATGTCGGCACCTATAATCTCTTCGTCTACGGTGTCCATATCCGCACCGGTAGCAGGTGTGCCAGCCGCATAGTCGGCGTCCAGACCACCGCTCTCGGTTCCGGCGTAACGGTTCATGATTTCGACCGCTTCATCGACGTGGCTGTCTTCGACCCGTACCGAAACGAGTGCGCCGCCCTGCCGCAACCCTTCAGCGTAGTAGTCTGCGTCGGCGCTTGCAACACCTTCACGCTCTAATTCGCGCTCAATGCCACCCTGATCCCCTTCAAAACGGTTGATGTTGTTGTTTTTGAACCCGTTGTCTTTTAGCTCCGAGACCACTTGGTCGGCGACGCTTTTGCTTTCAAACAGACCAATTACATTGTTTGCCATGAACTTTCTCCTTTTCTGTGTAGTTCGCGGGCAGCGGTGGGTCGATGGGTCCCTGTACTACCGAGAACCCATTCTCTCTGCACGCTGCTCGCCTCCGCGCATAAAGTGCATGATGTCACCCTATGTACCAAAACAATGTATGCATTTACCCCATGTGTTAAGACTATAAGACATGATATTCGCACTAACCTTTTGGTCAATGAGATAACAGAGTGCTTCAGGGAGGCGGCGTTGACGGATAAAAACAAAGCCCCAAAAACTATACTTAGCTGCGGCTCACCTCACGGTGTAGCTGTTTTACGGCAACGCACGTATGGCATTTGCACGAGACGAGGAGCGTAAATAATTTTTGCGAAAGAGCTTTCAGTCCCGCGTTTACTGTCTGTCGGCAAGTAGTTTGGAACAGTTCTAATACGAAGCTTTCGACCGTAACAAGTAAGCTGACAAACCTCCAAACGAGGTTGATCTTACAGTCCGCCCTACAGTTATCAGGAAGTGTTTGCCTGCATGATAGGTAAACAGTGAGTATTGCACCAGCCGACAACCGCACCCAGCTCGAGGCCATCATCACCGACCTCAGTACAGGGATCATCACGGTTGGGCCGGACGGTGCACTGCGTTACGCCAACCGCGCTGCGCTCGAGCTGCACGGCGTTTCCGAACTCGCCGGACTCGGCGCGACGCTCAGGGGCTATCAGCGGGCGTTTCGGCTGCTCGACCTGACCGATACGCCGCTCGCGCCGAGCGCCTATCCGCTGGGGCTGCTTCTAGCCGGTCAGACCTTCACCGACCTTATCGTCAAGGTGCCGGCAGGGGACGACGTGCGCGTTCACCGTTGCCGAGGCGTCAGCGTTAAAGATGCTGCGGGCAGAACGGACTTTTTCGCCCTCTTTTTAGAAGACGAGACCGAGCAGTTCGACGCTGAAGCGCGGTTCGAGCGAACCTTCGCCGCAAATCCGGCCCCGGCGCTGATCAACCGCCTTTCCGACCTGCGGTTTATCAAGGTCAACCCCGGCTTCTTGGAGATGACCGGGTTTCGGCGTGGTGAGGTCATCGGGCGCACCGCGTATGAGTTCGACGTTTTTTCCGGTGTGGAAAACCGTGAGGCAGTACTCGAGAAGTTTCATAACGGCGAGGTGATCCGGGCGCTCGAGTCCTATTTGAGCGTCAGCAACGGCGGCAAAAAGTTCGTGGTCGTCGGCGGGCAACCGCTCGAGGTCAGCAACGAGCCGTGTATGCTCCTGACGTTCATCGATCTAGACGCCCGCAAACGCGCCGAGGACGCGCTCGCAGGGAGCGAAGAGCGGTTTTCCAAGGCGTTTAATTTGGCTCCGGTCGCAGGGGTTATCAGTACTGCAAACGACGGACGTATCCTAAACACCAACGCTGCGTTCAAAAAGCTTACAGGCTACGGCGCGAACGAGGCGGCGGGGCGCACGACCGCCGAACTCGGCTTATGGAAAACGGAGGGTGAACGGGTGGTTGCCGATCTGCTCCGTACCCGGCGCAGCTACCACGACTTGGAGCTTAGACTGCACACCCGAGCCGGCGACGTCCGCGACGTGCTGGTCTCGGCGGAAACTTTGGAGGTTAGCGGGCAGCGGTGCGTGTTGTGGATGTTCCATGATGTGAGCGAGTGGAAACGCACCGAAGCCGAACTCGTCGAAGCGGTGGGTTTGGTGATGAGAGACGCCGACTGGCTGGGCAAAACGCTGACCCAGAAGCTGCTGAGCGTCCGAGGTAAAAACCCTTCACTCGAAACGTCCGCCAAACTCGCGCGGCTGACCGTGCGTGAGCGGCAGGTGCTGGGGCTTATCTGTCAGGGGGAGCCGAGCGCGGAAATCGCTCAAAAACTCGGCGTTGCGGGAAATACGGTGCGGAACTACGTCTCGAGTCTCTACAAAAAGCTCGGCGTCCACTCCCGCGCCGAACTCATCGTCTGGGCCAAACGCCATAATGTTTTGCTTTAAGAAGCCGCAGATAGTATCAGCAGTTATTATCTGGCTTGAGACGCTCTTTATAAGCGTTTTGCAGTCTAGCAGCCACATTCTGCAATGACACCTGTATCAACCTTTTATGCAGATGCTGTATCTAGTCGACAACGTTCAACCGATTTTCTTCTGTTGGTACGCATACTTCGACGAACACCTGACTGTGCTCCTCAAAGGTCTAGCTGCTGAGGCGTGGCTCAAGTAGGTTCGCAGCAACCTTTTCCAAGAACGCCGAAGCGCGTAGCGAACTGCCGAGCTGACCGTCAAGCAGGTACTAGCCCAAAGCGCCCAACTGGACTAAGCCAAACGCCCGATGCCGTGACCCTTTAGGTTTTATAAACTAGATTGACAGAAAGGGGTCAGATGACGAAACTTACGGCCATCGCCGCCCGCGTTATGCGCGACCACCCGCAGCTCGACGCGGATTCAGTTCAAGCAGGCGTCAACGCCGCCTTGCAAGAGGTTTACGGCGTAACCTACGAACGTCACCTCCGCTGGCGTGAACTCTCCGACGGCGTATCCAAAGCTCGAGAAGAAGAGGCGCGTTCACTGGGGAATCTGGTCTTTCAGCTGCACGATAGTTGATACCGTTAAGTTGATACCGCCAGAAAACTGAGACGCTGGTTAACGTTTATTGTTCAGGCGGCGTTTGCGGCGCGCCCTGGCTGCTTTGCCGCCCGCGCTTCTAAGCGCGTAGATACCTGCAAGTACGGCGAGCAGTAGTACCAAAACGCCGAGGCCGGGGTTGAGCCACACCGCTAGCACGCAGACGAAAAGCATCGCGCTACCGATAAGAATCCCGAGCGCAACGTTCATCTGCTGTCTCTATAAGCAAGGCTACGCGTCATAATTTACCTTACCGAGACCTCGAGCCCGAACCTGTAAGGGTCAATCACTTTTAAGCTTATACGCGACTACATTTTGAGATGCAACTTTGCCAGTGGCGCAACGTCTAGATAGCCTGCCGTAAACTCTAGCGGCGCGTTCAGCACGTCGGTCTCCAGCTTGAGCGGAAAACTCAGCTCGCACGGGTGCGTCACGCCCGCTTTGCTGCTAAAAATCGCGGCGTGCAGGGTGCCGAGCCCTGCCGACGCCTGCGACCCGACCATCACACCTTTACCGGCGCTCCGGGCTGCGTCCAACATTTTTTGTGAAACCGTAAACCCGGTACGGGCCGTTTTGATGTTCAGGATGTCAAAGGTGTCGAAAGCCAGTTCGCGCTCCAACTCAGGGAGCGTAAAACATGAATCGTCGGCGATGAGGGGCAAAATATCGGCGCGTTTAAGCGTCGCCCTCTCTCCAAACAGATGGACAGGGAGCGGTTCCTCAACGTAGGCGACGCCCAGTTTGCGTAAACGTTCCAGCTCACGCGCCGCCGTGTCCGGGTTCAGGCTTTCGTTGGCGTCGGTGTAGAGCGTGACGCCCGCACCTGCAAAGGTGTGCTGCAACGCCCCTAAGACGTTTGCGTCGTGCGCCGCACTTCGGCCTACCTTGACTTTGAACACGCGCACGCCTCGCTCAAAGACCTTTTCAGCTTCAACGAGCATAGTGTCCAGTTCAGCAATCCCGAGAATAAAGCTGACCGCAATTCGCCCCGTCTCGCCCCGTTCCGCCCCAAACAAACTCTTGCCTGCCGCCTTCGCCCGCAGTTCGCAGAGCGCCGTGTCGAGCGCACCTTTAGCGCAGTGGTTGTTCGGAATATGGGTTAAAACCTCCTGCTGCGCGGTTATGTTATCCGTTTTTAAGCCGACCAGCCCCGGCCCTAGCTGTTCCCGAATGACGGCCCGAATACTCGAGACCGTCTCACCGTAGATCGTCGGGCGCACGGGCGCTTCGGCGGTGCCGACGTTGCCTGCGTCGTCAAAAACCGAGACGAGGACGTGCTCCAACTTCGTCAGTTCGCCAGACTTACCCCAGCGGAGGGCACTTTTAAGCGCCAGCTGCACGGGCCGCGTTTCGACAAACGTCACCTTCGGCACTAGAGCCACGCCCGAATCCGCGTTTGCACCTCGGCGGGGGAGAGATCGGCGGTGTTCAGGTGCAAAAAATGTTCGGCGTCTTGCGTTTCGTGTAAGTGGACGGCGGCAGCGTCCATATCGTAGTGCTGCGCTTCGCTCAAGATAATGCGAACGGCGTTTAAGAGTTCGGTTTCAGGGACGCCACGCGCCTCGAGTCTAGCGATTTCGTAAGGGTCGAAGATGGTCTCGAGTCCCTCCAAAGCCAGCAGCTGCTCGGCAAACGAGGTGTTCTCGAGCCGCGTCGCCGCCACCTGATCAAAGGTATCACTCCGCCCGACAAGCCGTAACAGCCGGACTAGAGGTGGCGCGTCCAGCATCATAAAACGCGCATTTGCAAAGGTTTCAGCAGCAGCTCGAGCCTCGTCCAGCCCGCGCAAGTTGTCGAATAGCAGGGCTTCTTCTTCGTTATAAACGTGAGCATCAAGATACTCAAGCAGCGCAGCGACCATTCCACCCGGATGCGTTTTACGGTAGCGCCGCGTCAGTTCAAACCGCTCGAGCCGGTCGCTAACCGGTTTTACAGCGCTCCCCGCTTCCCGCTGCATTTCAGGGACGATCAACTCGTCCGTCAACGTGCGGCGGTCAGGTAACAAGGTAAACGGGACGCCACGCTCCCGAAGTGCGCTTACGGCGGTGCTTTTACCCACGCCCGTAAGCCCGAGCAAAAAGAGCATCACTCGAGCCTCTGAAGCCGTCTGCCAGCCTCTAAAATCGCTTCGTCCGACTTGCAAAACGCAAAGCGCACGAGGTTTTTAGCCAAATGCTTGTGAGCGTCCGAATAAAATGCGCTCGGCGGAATGGCGACGACGCCTGTAAGCTCTGGTAGCGCCTGGCAGAGTTGGGTGTCATCTTTGAACTCTAACGCTGAGCTGTCCGCTATAACAAAGTAGCCGCCCTGAGGCTCGAGCGCCCGAAACGGCGTGTTCTCGAGCTGCGCCAACAGCAAATCGCGTTTGTGCTGAAACATCTGTTCAAGTTCCGCGTAGTAGCCGTTCGTCTCGGCACGTTGCAGAAGCTGCGCCGACGCCGCCTGTAACGGGGTTGCCACGACGAAAGGAATCCACTGATGTGCCCGCCGGAGCGGAATGACGAGCGTTTCTGGCCCGACTGCCCAACCGACCTTCCACCCTGTGACCGAGAACGTTTTGCCGATGCTCGAGACGCTCAGCGTCCGTTCCCACGCTCCCTGCCTGCTGGCGACGCTTACGTGCGGCGTAAAGGCGATGTGTTCGTACACCTCGTCACTGACGATCAGCGCGTCGTAACGCTCCGCAAGCGCGACAATCTGGTCGAGTTCGGCTGCCGTAAAAACCTTGCCCGTCGGATTGTGTGGGGTGTTTAAGATAATCGCTTTGGTTTTTTCGCTAAACGCTGCCGCTAGCGTGTCAAAATCCAACGCCCAGTCGTCGCCCTGTGGTTCTAGTGCGACAAACTTCGGGATACCGCCCGCCATCACCACGTCGGCGGGGTAGGCGTCGTAAAAGGGCTCGAGCACCACCACCTCATCGCCCGGATTGATAAACGCCTGCATCGCCGCAAAAAGCGCCTCGGTCGCGCCCACCGTAATTTGCACGTTCTCCGGCGCACACACCTCACGACCTAAACGCCCCGACATCTTTTCGGCAACGGCTTCTAGCAGCACCGGCAACCCCGGCAGCGGCGCATACTGCTGCGGGCCGGAAGCCGCTTCAAGCAGAGCGTCTAGCGCAAACTCCGGCGGCGCAAAATCAGGGAAGCCCTGCCCCAGATTGACGGCTCCGTAATGCTCGGCGAGGCGGGTATAGGTTGCAAAGACGGTTTCACCAAAGCTCGAGACGCGTGTGCTCGGGGTCAGTGCAGGTTCGATCATCTTCGTTATTCTAGCCCACCACGTAAAAAGGTACCGACAACTCGGTTAAACACCCCCGGCCTGTCCTCATTCGGCAGGAGCTTGACGCCGCGAATCGGCAAGAGCGTCGTCTGCGGCCTCGCCTCGAGAAAGTCCTGCGCGTCACCAATCGGCGTCGTCGTCGCCTCACTGCCCCACAGTATCAGCACCGGCTGCTGTACCTGAGGCCAAAGTTCAGAGACGTCTTGGTCTAGGTTGCCGCTGACGAACGAAAAGATGACCCAACGGGCGTTTTCGGCCCTCAAGTTGCTATCGTAGCTTTCCAGCACTTCAGGCGTCAGACTTTTCTGCCCTGCGTAGGCGTCAAGCAAAAAAAACCGCTGCGTACCGGGGTCGAGCAGCAGCGTGTTAAACACGCTACCCAGAACTCCGCGAAACTGGTTGAACCCTGAAATGCGATCTTCGTTTTGCGGGCGCGCGAGCCGTTCGTAGCCGGTTGGACTGATGAGGACGAGTTTACTGATAAGCTCCGGTTTTTTTACGGCAATGCGGACCGCGTAGGCGGAGCTGAGGCCGCTGGCAACGACAGCAGCGGGCGTGTCTAGCCGGTCTAAAAATTCGGTAAGTTGTTCGGTTAGCAAGTCCTGCGTGTAACGAACCTCCGGGCGGCTGCTCCGCCCAAAACCCAGTAAATCGAGTGCGTAGACCTTAAACCCTGCGTCGGCGAGGGCGGCAGCGTTTTTACGGTACTGGAACCCGCTCGAGCCCCCGCCAATTCCGTGAACGAGCACGACAGGCTCACCTTGACCGAGCGTTTCGTAATAGGTCGCGTAATCTCCGAAGGAAACGGTTTGCGGGGTTGCGCCGGGGATGATGGGGGCGCGTTTTGCGGGTGGGGCGAGGGTAGGAGCACAGGCGGTGAGCAGGAGCAAGCAGACGAGCCAGAGGGGTTTCATAGCTAGTTATATCAAGCAAGGCGTTGATTTGCTCTCGAGGATTTTGCGGCAGGCAGGAATCAGCCGTGAACCGTAGTTGGGCTGAACTAACGAAACCGGTGATAGCGATTTCTATGTTAGCGTATGGTTCACAGCGAAAAGGGATATTTTACGGAAAAGATTGTGCAGCAAGTAAGTATGGGAAACCGGAATCTCTCTGTAACTTGTATGGGCGAAGGTCAGCCGACTGTGGTGCTCGAGTCCGGCCTTGGTGACGACGCTGGCATTTGGGCTAATACCGAGCTTCAGCCTAAAATTGCCGCGTTCAGCAAAGTCTGTGCCTACAGCCGAGCCGGACTAGGCGAAAGTGACCCTGCTCCGGGACAACGCACCGTTCAAGATGTCATAGACGATTTGGAAGCGTTGTTAGCGGACAGCTCTATGAAAGGCCCTTTTGTCCTCATAGGACATTCCATCGGCGGGCTTATCGTCAATATGTACGCGCACCAGCATCCTCAGCAAGTGGCGGGCCTGATACTTGTTGACAGCTCGCATCCCAATCAAGAGGGAGAACTTCGCAAGGTACTTCCTAGAGCGTTAAATGACGCCTTTGACAAACATAAATGGCCGGAGAACTGGGATTTTCTTGCAGCAGGGAATCAAGGCGAAACCGAATATATACAACCCGGTTCGCTCACTGACAAACCCGTCGTAGTGCTGACGGCAGATACGAGTTTGTTAGACCAAGAGGATATTGACTGGACGAAAGAGAACATCTGGGCGGGCTATAACGAGGACGTTGCCAGGGTCGAAAAAGAGATGTGGAAAGGTTTACAAGCGCAATATACTGAGCTTTCAAGCAACACCCGGCGTACAGAAATCAGGGGAAGTTCTCACTACATCCAGCTCGACAATCCCGAGGTGGTTGTAGAGGCCATTCGGCAAGTTGTAGAAGCCGTCAGGACAGGTCAGCTGCTCCAACCTTCAGAAAAATAATGCGTTCAGTTCGGCGGTGTACCACGCGAGCTATGCCTCCTTTATACTGCTTCCATGACTCACTTCTCTTCACTCCTGCTCGCAGTAGACGCCTCCCCTTACGCCGAAGCTGCGGCCCGCTACGCCGCCCGGTTGAGCGAGCGTTTAGGGCTTCCGCTCCGCGCCGTTCACGTCCTTGACCTCCGCGTCGCCACGACGCCGAGCTCATTAGACGCCGGAATGGGCGACCCGGCGATGCTAACTCCGCATTTCGATGTTGAACTTCAGGGTGTGTTGGAACGGCGGGCGGAGAAGGTTCAGGTAGACATACAGGCGCTGTTAAAAGGGCTGGGCCTTGAGACCGACGTAGAGTTGCCGACCGGCCCGGTCGAAAATGAAATCTTAAGCCGCGCCGACGCAGAAACGCTCATCCTGATGGGTAAAGAAGGGGACAGCGCCGAAATCAACGGGTCGGGCAGGCTTGGCAGCGTCGCCGAACACGTGGCACGCCGCGCTGAAGGGGCTGTCTTGCTCGCGCCGCAAACCTTTAGCGAACCCCAGCGGCTGCTACTCGGTTACGACGGCTCAGACGGCTCGGAAGGGGCGCTCGCCTATACGCTGGCGCTCGCCAAACCCCTGAAACTGCCGATTCTGGCGCTTAACGTGCAAGATGACGAGGAGACCGCGCGGGCACCGCTCGTGCGTGCCCGCAGCCACGCGGAACGAAAAGGGTTAAACCTTACCGCCGATTTTCGTTCCGGCGATCCCGCCAAAGCTATTGTAGAAACCGCGCAAGACGGCGACGTCATTGCGATCGGCGCGTTTGAAACGGGGCGCATTGCGGCATTCTTTCAAGGTTCGACGACGCTCGAGATCGCGCGTGAGGCGGCTGTGCCCATACTGCTGCACCACTGACTTACGACGACGTATGGGAGTGCCGCTTCGCCTCGCGGCGGCACCGCTCCGAGCAGTAGCGGACATTTTCCCAATCGCGTTCCCACTTTTTACGCCAACTGAAGGGCAGGCCACAGTGGGCGCACGTTTTGGTCGGCAGGTTTGATTTTTTTGGCGATTTTGCCACGTCTCAGTTTACAGTTTGGGTGATTTTCCGGAGGTCGCGCCGTTAGTTACTACAGCCGCACTTAACCGACTGACCTAGAGCGATGACAAAGACAAAGCAAATAAAAGGGTGGGTGGACGAGCTTCGGGGCTTACACATTCGAATTGCGCCCTTCGTTGAGCGGGCTGAACCGAGACAAAGAGACCCAAGCTACGTGCAAGGGCTGCTCAGTTCAGTAGAGCGCAAGAACGGCTGGCAACTTGCAGAGCAGGCGAGTGAAGCGACACCTGACGGGATGCAACGTTTACTTCACGGGTCTTGTTGGGATGCTGAAGGGGTACGCGATGAACTGCGGCACTATGCGGTGGAGCAGTTAGATTCGAATGAGGCTGTGCTGGTCGTAGATGAAACGAGCTTTATCAAAAAGGGCGAGCCCTCGGTCGGGGTAAAGCGTCAATACTGTGGCACGGTAGGTCGTATTGAGAATTGCCAAGTCGGGGTGTTTCTAGCCTACGCCACAGAGCGGGGCACCGCTTTTATTGAGCGCGAGTTGTTTCTACCCGAAGCGTGGGCGGCTGACCCTGTGCGGTGTGAGGCTGCGGGCGTGCCCGACGAGACCGCGTTCCAGAGCAAACCCCAACTCGCTTTGCAGATATTGGAGCGGGCATTGGCGACAGGGGTCAAAGCCGCCTGGGTTGCTGAGGAGTGCCTCTATTCTTCCTCAAAACTCAGGCGTGTGTTGGAACAGCGGCAGCAAGCCTATGTAAGTGCCCCGACAGAAACAGCCTAAACTAAACCGATGGCGAAGGTCAAAACGATTGTACTGAGTGAAGCTCAAAGAACAGCACTGGAAGAAGGCTACAGAGAAGGTGAGAGTCAAGCCTTTCGCAAACGATGTCAGCTGGTGTTGCTCAAGAACGCGTCACGCCGTTCGGTGGACGTAGCCGAGATACTCAGCTGCCATGAAGTAAGTGTGAACAACTGGCTGAAACGCTATGAAGCTGAAGGCATCGAGGGGTTTAAAACCAAGCCGGGGCGAGGGCGCAAGCCCATCTTAGAAGCTGAGGGAGACTTAAAGGCTGTCAGGAACGCAGTACAGGCCAATCGTCAGCGCCTATCAGTTGCCAAAGCCGAACTAGAAACCAAACGCGGTAAACCCTTTAGTACCAGAATTTTAGAGCGCTATATAAGAAACTTGGTGCATAGGTGAAGGCTAAGAGCCTCTGAGCTTTGCTCTAACCTTTGTCATAAACGAATCAGAAAACGTCCCCGCTATCAGACAGACCCGGCAAGCTACGGACTCAAGCTCAAAGGTTTGAAAGAACTCGAGCGTCTATCAGCGCTCGGGCTTATTGACCTTTACTACGGTGACGAAAGTCGCGTCAGCATGGAGCCGTGTATCCCTTACGGCTGGCAGTTTAAGAATGAAAAGGTCTTTATGCCCAGTGAAAAGAGCAAAGGCTTAACCCTTTTTGGTCTGCTCAGCCGTGACAACAGGCTTGTATTCAAGATCACTAGGGGCAAAGTCGATAGCAGCTTCTTTATCGCACAGTTAGACGCACTATCCTTCGCCGTCCACCAAACAACGGTTATCGTACTTGATAACGCACGTATTCACGCCTCCGCAAAGGTGCAGGCGTGCCGCAGCGCTTGGGAGCAGTGTGGTTTGTTCATCTTTTATTTACCGGCCTATGCCCCCCACCTCAATCTTACCGAAATCCTCTGGCGCAAGCTCAAGTACGAATGGCTAAGACCCCAAGATTACCTCTGTGAAGACAACCTCTTTTACACTGTTACGCAAATCCTCGCTGCCGTAGGAATAAGCCTCAACAGCAACTTTACAAGCTGCAAAGCTAAGTACCCCCAAATGAAGACTGAGGCTTAGACGGCGGTTGCTCCAAGCAGCTCGAGTGCTTGGGTAACAGCTTTGCGGAGGTCTCTGAGGGCATCGTAGCAACGCCTTGGGAGGAGCCAAGCCTTGAGCCGTTTCCAAAGACATTCGATGAGATTGAAGTGTGGGCAATAAGGCGGCAGAAAGCGTAGATAGAGTCCCTGAGCTTCCCAAGCAGCACGTTTGGATTGAACCATTTTAGCGCGGTGAAAAGTAGCGTTATCCAGAACCACAACACTCAAGCTGTCAGGCGAACAGCTATCAGCGAGGTGTTCTAAGAAGGCTAGGACATTGGCACTTCTGACCGATGTTTCTAAAGCTTCGTAGTGAAGCGTTTGCCTTGCTCCATAAACTTCGAGCGCACCGATAAGGTTAAGTCGTCCGTGACTGCGAACTAGGCCCAACGGGCCGGGCTTTGCCCGTTCTATCTCCAGCGTGTCGGAACTGCTAATGTGGTGTGACCAGATTTTGCCCAGGTGTACGTTGTGCCCAGCGCCAGACTAAAGCCTACTTCGTCTAGATAATAAAGCTTCAGCCTTTTTTCTGCCGCCCCCTTTTAAGCGTGTCTAAACCCGCTCGGTGCTGCTGTTCAAGCTCAGGGTCTACCGTTTTACAGGGCACGTAGCGCGTCCTTTTCCAGACATAGCCCAAGCGGTTGAGGTGCTGGCGTATCGCTTCAGCTGTGACCTTTATGTTGAATTTCCCAGCTATCTCAGCGGCAAGCTGCGAGGCTGTCCAGCTCCGTTCTTCAGCAAGGTATAGGGCCAGTTGGGTTCTTATTTCGTCCGTAATCAAAGGAGCTTGTCCCGGCGCTGTGCCGTCGCCCAGACCTGCCACGCCTTGCTGTTGCCACCTTTTCAGATCGCGCCTGATACTTTCTTCGCCTCGGCCCAAGTAAGCAGCTAGCTTCGGCACACGCCAGCCTTGGTTCGATAACCGTAGAACACTGGCTCGCAGACGCACCTTGGGCTTGAAGTGGGGGGCTTTCTCTATCTCTAGCAGCTTTCTGTCTTCTTGCTCGCTCAGCTCAACATAGAGGGGTTGCATCCCTCAAGTATAGCTTGGGGATACTTAGTTCAAACTAATTGTGGTGGGGTACTTGTTAGGTAAGACAATACGCCATCTCCGCATTCGGCTCAGCTCTCGTCCTCGTCTACACCATTCACAAATTAACCCTTGATGAAAAACCTTCAGGCTATTTATGTTCTTGTTTAAGGATAGATTGACAACCGCTCCGAACGGTAGACGATCTCGCCGAAAAACTTATCGGTTTTGAACACGCCCTTGAAGCGGATTGCGGCGTCAAACACGGCGTTACCTTCGGGATAACCAACTTCGGTAACGTAAGCACTTGGGTTGTCACCCACTCGGGCAATTCCCGGCATAATCAGACGGTTGCCGGTTGTGGGCAGATAGTCTACGTCACTGATAATCGGCGAGAAGTATTCGTTGCCGCGTTCTGCGCCATACTCCCAAATTTGCTGAACGGTCATGGCCGTTTCGTCAACCGCATATTCAACGCCGCGGCTGTAGCTCTCCTTGCTGTTGGGCGCAAAATGACGGTTAAAGCCGTTGTCGAAGACTAGCAGGTGTCCGTTAGGCAAGGTCATCGGCGCGTGTTGGCCCCACGTCCAGTCGAACTCAGCGGGGCTTTCTTCCCCCTGCTGAATGCTCTCCGGGTACGGCGTACCTCGAGCGTCTACCGCCGTAAAAAGGTAGTCGGCTGTGCTGTATTTATCCGCGCCAATTCCGGCTTTGCCCCAACCTCGGTGCGGGGCTAAAATCCACACCAGCTGATTGTCTTGAGTGACTTTAACGACGCCTTGATTGCGCCCTGAAACGATCAGCGTATCGTCCGTTTCGTCGTACCAGATAGCGTTGATGTGAAACCAGTCGAAGGCGTCATCGACGAGACTGCGGCGGTAAACGTCGAGTATTTTGCGCATGTCCCACTCACGAACAATCTTGCCCGTAGCCCGCTCGAGTTCGATCACGTGGTCGCCGTTGGTACCGCCGCCGTCTTTGTTTTTAGTACCGATCTTGTGAACGGCTGCGAGGATGTTGCCGTTAGGTTTTTCAGTGACCTCGTGGTGCGTGAGGTAGCCCGGAATCGCCCAGCGGTTGACCCTGCGACCGAGGACGTCGTACTCGTAAATATTGTCGTCGTGACCGAAAATCCAGTTGCCGTTTTGGAGCCGCCCGACTTCGTAAGCCAAACCGCCGAGAAAGGTGAGGTCGAGGTAGTAACGGATGTCCCCGCTGGCGTCGAACATAAACGGCAAACCGCGAAGATTACGCCCTGCCTGAACATCGGTGTCTACCAGCAGACCGCTCGGGTTGACCGAGTACTGACTTAACGTCCAGCCTGCTTCCATTTTGCTCTTGTCGGTTACGGTCGTGTCGATAATGGGGAAAAAGCCGGGTAGCGGGTCTGTTTTTACGGTAAGAATGTCTTCGTCAACGTCGCCCTCAGCGGTCGTCAGGCGGAGAATCACGTTGTTTCTGACGCCAGGATAGAGGCCTAAGACGGGCAAGCGGTGGTTTAATGAAAGCCTTTCAAAGGTGTGCGTGACGGGCTCCGGGCCGAGAACCTCGAGCGTAACCTCTACCGGAACGGTTGTTTGGAAGGTGATTTCGGCAGTTAGCGGGGCGATCTCGTAAGGATTCGTTTTTACGGTGACGTCACCAACTAAAAATCCGGGCGACTGCGCGAGTGCTGTAACGCTGACAGCCAGCAGCAAACCGAAAACGAAGAAAGCTGCAAACTTAATGACAATTGTCTTCATATCTAGGCAAAATAACATAATAAGGGAGTTATTGGTACGGCTCGAGGTGTTTGGATCAGGTTAGGTTAAGCAGGTATTTCAGGAGATAGAAAACGTCGTGACGCAGGAATTTTTGTGGGGTCGAATGTAAAAACAACTAGGTTGCCCTAAAAGTTTCAGCTATCAAGTTTTACAGTCTTGCTCAACCACACCTTCACTTTTACAACCTCAAACCCGGTAGCTTCGGCAACCCCAATCATTGCGCTGTTTTCACTGCTCGTTCCTAGCACAGCACGCTTGGCCCCGCGTCCAGAAAGAGCTGTCAGACCCGCGTTAAGTAGAGTTCCGGCAAGTCCTCGCCGCTGAAATTCGGGATGAATTGCGAGCGGGTCAGTAAACCCTACCGTCTCATCTAAACTACACGTCAGATAACCGGCAAGCGTGCCGTCTTCCGTTACAACCAGCAAGTCGAGTGTGTTGTCGTAACCCGGAGTACGCATCGTAGCCAGCCGCTCACTGACGGTCATATAGTCGGTTCCAAAAGCGGCGCGGTGCAATGCTGCGACGGCTTCGGCTTCCTCCTCACCGCGCACATGCCGGAGACAGAAACCTTTTAGAAACGCGGCGGGTTGGATGGGTAGCTCTAACGACCGTTCGAACTTTAGCGTTTGTAAATCACTACGCTTAAAGCCATTCGTTTCTAAAAGCTCGAGCCGCTTTATATCATCTTCTAGGCAACTTGCGTCAAGCGTGTGTTGTTCATCTACCGAAGCGTTGCGCTCTCCCGTACAAACTTCGCCCCACGAAACGAGTTCGCGCATCAGTGACGTTACTTCAATCCCTGGAACGATGTCAAAGTAAAGGTTGTCAAAGGTACTAACGAACGCATAGGCTACCATTTGGGTCTGAGCATTTTCCCACACCCGAAAGGTCTTGCAGTTCTCTGGCACGCCGACAACCTCATAGAGGTCTTCCGGGCTGGGGTAATCGCTCAGATGGTCGGGAGCTCGGGCTATCCGCATCACAGCCTGCACCGCTTCTAAATCGCGTTTGGATTCGAAGGCTCGAGCGTGGTACTGCATAAGTTCCCCCAAAAAAAGATAAAAACTTCTACCCTTTTACGACGATGTTGACGAGCCGCCCCGGTACCACAATCTCCCGCACAACCTCTTTTCCCTCCAGATGCCGCCCTACATTCGGCTCCGCTTTCGCCGCTGCCAAGACCGCAGCTTTATCCGCGTCTTTAGGCACTGTCACCTCACCGCGCCTTTTGCCGCTGACCTGTACTGCAACCGTGATGGTGTCTTGCTCCAAGGCTGCCGGGTCGTAGTCGGGCCACGTCTGCTGATGTACCGAGCCCGTAAACCCGCTCCGCTCCCACAGTTCATCGGCGATATGGGGCGCGATGGGAGCCAGCAACAAGAGCAGTTTTTGGATGCCTTTAGCCCACACTTCTGTCTCTATCATCTCTGACGCTTTGGCTTTATTCATCGTATTGGTCAAGGTCATCAGCTCGGCAACGGCGGTATTAAACTGCAACCCGGCTAAATCTTCTGAAACCTCTTTGACAGCGTAGTTTACGGCGCGGCGCAGCTCCTTTTGTGCGGTCTCGCCTGCGTCACCCTCACCTTTGGGCGCTTCGGTGACGAGCGCCCAGACCCGGTTCAAAAAACGTGCAACGCCCTCGATGCCGGTGCTGCTCCACGGCCCGCCCGCTTCCCACGGCCCGATAAACATCAGGTAAGCGCGTACGGTGTCCGCGCCGTATTCGTTTACCAAATCGTCCGGGTTGACGACGTTGCCCCGCGACTTCGACATTTTTTCGTTGTCTTCGCCCAAAATCATGCCCTGATTGCGGAGTTTGGTAAAGGGTTCGCCCTCACGGATTAAACCCAAATCACGGACGACTTTGGTAAAAAAGCGGGCGTACAAGAGGTGCAAAATGGCGTGCTCGACGCCGCCGGTGTACTGCTCTACGGGCGTCCACTTGGCAGCCAATTCGGTGTCGAAAGGGCCGTCCTCTTGGTGTGGCGAGAGGAAGCGGAACCAGTACCACGACGAATCGACAAAGGTGTCCATCGTGTCCGTTTCGCGTTTGGCGGGGCCGCCGCATTCGGGGCAGACCGCGTTCAGAAACGCTTCGTGATACTTCAGCGGTGACTCGCCGGTAGGCATAAAGGCCACGTCGGTGGGCAAGACGACGGGGAGATTTTCTTCTTTTTCAGGCACCAAACCGCACGCGTCGCAGTACAAAAAGGGGATCGGGGTGCCCCAGGCGCGTTGACGCGAGACCAGCCAGTCGCGGAGCCTATAGGTGACGGTGCTGCGTCCGCTGTGGTTGGCTTCTAAAACCTCGAGCGCCGCCGCTATCGCCGGACTGTTACGGCCTTTTTCGCCGTTATGCACGGTTCCGTCTATGGGGCCGCTATTTATCATCGTACCGGAGCCTGCATATGCCTCCGTCATCATTTCAGGATCGTAAGTTACGCTTTCAGCTTCAGGTTTTACGACGGCGATGATGTCCAGCCCAAACTTGCGGGCAAACTCGAAGTCGCGCTGATCACCGTAAGGCACTGCCATAATCGCGCCTGTTCCGTAACTCATCATCACGTAGTCGGCGACCCAGACGGGCACCTCAGCGCTGTTCACCGGATTGACCGCGTACGACCCTGTAAAAACGCCGGTCTTTTCTTTCCCTTCGGACTGCCGCTCGATTTCGCTCAGGTGTGACGCCGCTTTCACGTAGTCCGTGATGGCTCCCTGCTGCTCGGGCGTCGTCAACTTCTCTACCAGCGGGTGTTCGGGTGCCAAGACCATAAAGGTAACGCCCCAGAGCGTATCGGGCCGCGTGGTAAAGATCGTAAAGTCACCCGCGTCGCTCTTAAAGGTGACTTCTGCGCCCTCGCTGCGCCCAATCCAATTGGTCTGCATGAGCTTGACCTTTTCAGGCCAGTCGAGCCCGGAAAAGTCCAGCAGTTCGTCGGCGTAATCCGTAATCTTAAAGTGCCACTGCGGCATCAAACGGCGTTCGATCAGCGCCCCCGAACGGTCGCCGCGACCGCCTATGACCTGTTCGTTGGCCAGCACGGTCTGGTCTACCGGATCCCAGTTGACGAACGATTCTTTACGGTAGGCCAGACCGCGTTCAAACATCTTCAAGAAAAACCACTGATTCCAGCGGTAGTATTCGGGGTCGCAGGTAATGACTTTTTTCGACCAGTCGAGCGAGGTGCCCATCTGCCTAAACTGCTCTTCCATCCGTGCGATACGCTCGTAGGTGAGCGTCGCAGGGTGAACGTTTTTGCCCTCGCGAGCGGCTTTGATCGCGGCGTTTTCGGCGGGCAGACCGAAGGCGTCAAACCCCATCGGGAAAAATACATTCAAGCCGCGCATCCGTTTGAAGCGGGCGTAGGCGTCGGGGACGGCGAAGGCGTACCAGTGCCCGACGTGCAGGTCGCCTGAAGGATACGGATACATCGTCAGGTAATAAAAAGGCTCTTTAGCGCTCGCTAAATCGGTTTCGTACAGCTTGGCGTCGGCCCAGCGTTGCTGCCATTTAGGTTCGATCTCCTGCGGGTTGTAACGTTCAGAACGGTAGGGCGTAGGTATTGCGGGTTCGGTGCTCATGATGTCTCCACTATAGTTCAGACAAGGTGTGCTCAGCTAACGTGCAAAAGAAAAACCCCAACCATGAAGTTGGGGCAGAGAGGCGCGTACGGGTACGCTTACGGTCTCGGCCCACCTGGTAGGAGTAGCTTAAATATGCGGAACATACGCCTATGGTAGGCGTAAACAAAAAGGTTTGTCAACAAAGCTTGCCAGCTAGACCTGTTGAGTAAATTCGTAGACATCTTCATCGGTCAAAAGAAACCAGTCACTATGGGTTCGTCTCTCCTGAAAACGTCCGTGCCAATAGACCTCGAGTTCAATCATACGGTCGGTCTCAAAAACGTAAACGACCTCGACCGGGTAGGGGAGCTGCTGTCTTATCTGGCGGAGGCGTTGTTCAAAAAGTTGCGACCTGCCGATTTTGTAAAAAGGCCCAGCTTTAAGCAGATAGACGCAACCCGCAGGTGTAGCTGCAAACATCGCTTGACCTACAGCCTGACCTCCCACATCTTTACGGCGTATCGCTTCAAGACCTACAGCCTGACTGCTTATAGTTCTGTAACTCACAGTTTGGCTGCTTGCGTCTCTATAACCGCTACTGTAACCGGCAGCTTGACTGTTCATGTAGTCGAAACTAGAGGGCGCAGCTATTCGGGTCATACGCTCAGAGCGCTGACTTGCAAAGCTGTAGAGTACGAGAAACAGGGCGAGGCCACCTAAAAAAATCCAGACGCCGAGATTACCGGCTGCGCCGCCACTAAACCTGAACAGGGACGCTGCAAAGGCTCCGACAAACAACCAGCCTGCACATCCTACGGCAGTATTACGCATCAGCCACGCTCCCAAAACATGAGGGAGGACTCGTCTTCACTCACCATTTTCACGCCCGTCATATCAGGTATTAGTATACCTGACTCGGTGCGCTGTAGTACTGACTGACCGATCAACCTTGAGCCTTTCTCCAGAGCTTTGGCAGCGGTATTAAACGAAGTTTTGTTGTCGGCGTAACGTACTACCTTAAATATTAAGCTACGATAACGTCATGAACCCTAAAGTCAACCCTTTAAGTCGGCGTCCGGCTCAGAAGCGTCTGGTGATTGCGGTGCGCGGGGCAGCCGGAACAGGTAAAAGTTACTTTGCAGCCTCACTTGCGGACGCGGGCGTCGGGCGGCTTCTATTTTTTGACGTTGAACGTAAATCACGGCTCTTGCCGGGGGCCACCGGTGACGCGCCCAAGTTCGACGCCGTAGAGGTGCATCACCCGGACGAACTGCCGGAGTTTATCGACTGGGCTCTGGACGGTGAGGGGAAAGCGGAGCATTACGGGGCCTACGCGCTCGATTCGTGGAGTTTGTACTTTGCCCGTAAACACCGCGAAACGCTCCGGGCCGTGCGGGAGAAAACGGGCGACCCGACCGCGCCGCCGACTGCCGACCAACTCCAAGACGATCAGGTGCTCTACCAGGAGGTGTTACGGCGGCTCTGTATGGATTCGGGTGCGTGCGTGGTGATTACCGACCACATTGCGGCGAAGGGTAAAGAGCAGGTTGAGGAAAATGAGCTGGGTCAAGTTGTACCGATTACCAGGGGCGGTTTGGAGTACTTTATCGACGTGATGCTCGAGCTTTCCCTCCGCGCTGACGGCTTTGACACGAAACGTATCGGGACGGTGGTGAAGAGCAACAGCGACCATTTTCCGATTGGGCTAGAAATCGGAGAACCGACGTTTGGGATGATGCTCGAGCAGATGGACGACGTACCTAAACCCGCTGCTGACGATATTCCCGAGTTTTTGACGCTCGAGGACGAACCTGTAGAAACCGGCCCGACGCTAGACGAGGTGGTCAAGCAAGCCGAAACCTACGGCTTAGACCGCGCCAAACTGCTTCTTGCCGCCCGGAGCTACCACAAAGTCGCTACCTTAGAACAGCTTAGCGAAGCTCAGCGGGGGGATTTGTTGGGGCGAATGGCGGAGAAGTTTGGCGGAGTGGTTCAGTCCCGCGTCAAAACGTCCGGTAAAAAAACCTACGCGAACTGACCTGTTCGTGTGGCTCTGATTCTGCCGTAGGCTTCGTAAAAAACGCGAGCGGCGGGCTAAACTTATAAGCGTGCCGGATTTTGATGTCATTACCGTCGGAGCGGGTCACAACGCACTTATCACGAGCGCGTACCTCGCGCAAGCAGGCTACAAAGTAGGAGTTTTCGAGCGGCGCGACGTCGTGGGCGGCGCGGTTTCGACCAAGGAAATCGTACCGGGCTATCAGTTCGACTTGGGCGGCAGCGCTCATATCTTGATTCGCCTGACGCCGATTGTTCAGGAACTGGGGCTAGAGCGGTTTGGCCTCGAGTACCTCGACATCGACCCGCTGTTTTTTGCCCCTTACGAGGACGGCGAAAGCGTATTTATCTACCGGAGCGAGCAGGAGACGATAGACGGGCTCGAGCGCACCTATCCCGGCGAGGGCGAAGCGTACAAACGCTTTATGGACGACTGGCGGCCTTTCGGTAAAGCGGTTAAAGAGCTGTTTTTAAGCACGCCGAGCCCCTTCAACCTGGGCAAAAAGATGGTTTTCGGCAAAGCCATTAAGGGCGACTGGAAACAGGCGCTCGGCAAAATCCTCAAGCCTTACGGCGAAGTGGTGGACAGCTATTTCAAAGAAGAGCGGGTCAAGACGCCTTTGGTTTGGATGGCGGCGCAGTCCGGGCCACCGCCTAGTGAACCGTTTTCGTCGCCGTTTGTGCTGTGGCAGCCGCTGTACCACGAGGGCGGTATGGCGCGGCCCAAGGGGGGCTCGGGGATGCTCACGCAGGCGCTGGCGCGGCATATCGAAGTGCACGGCGGGCAGATTTTTACAGACGCGCCGGTTGAGAAGATTTTGGTTGAGGGGACGCGGGCGACGGGTATCGAGGTCGCCGGACAGGTCTATACGGCCCGCACGGTCGTCGCTGGAGCGCACGCGCTCGAGACCTTCGGTAAGCTTCTACCCGAAGAACACCGGCCTGAAAGTAGCAAAAACATGCGCGTCGGCAACGGGTTTGGGGCGATTTTACGGCTGGCTTTAGACGCGCCGATACGCTACACCGCTCATCCCGGCGACGAAGCGCGGCGGGCGCTAGGTCTGTTATGCCGTGACCGGGCGCAGCTGAGCGCGGCCTACGGCGATTTTTTAGCCGGTCGGCCTGCCGCCGACCCACCCATCGTGGCGATGAGTTTTAGCGCGGTAGACGATACGCTGGCCCCGCCTGGTGGCGAAGTGCTGTGGCTCTGGGCGCAATATTTCCCCTATGAGCTGGCGAAGGGCGCACGCTGGACCGACATCGAAGATGAGGTAGCGGAAACGATTTTAGATGCTTACGAGGTTTACGCGCCCGGCACGAAAGCGAAAGTCGTCGGTAAGTTGTTTCAACATCCGGAGTGGCTCGAGCGCCACTTAGGTCTCTACCGGGGCAACGTGATGCATTTAGAAATGAGCCTCGACCAGATGTTTGCCCTACGGCCCTTTTTGGGTATGGCGGAGTATAAAACGCACCTGAGAGGGCTCTACCTGACCGGCGCGAGCACGCATCCGGGCGGCGGTATCATGGGCGCGTCGGGACGCAACGCAGCGCGGGTCGTGTTAAAAGACCTCGAGAAAAAGAAGGTCTGAGCCGGTGAGCCGTTACGCCGTAAAAACGCAGGTGCCGAGTGTTGCGGACTATATCCGCATTCGGTTAGCTGCCGGACTCAGCCGTAAAACTGAGGAAGCTGCCACGATAGGGCTGAAAAATTCACTTTTTGCCGTCACGGTGTTTGACGGCGCTGAATCCGTCGGGCTGGGCCGGGTCATTGGCGACGGCGGCTGCTTCTTTGAAATTGTTGATATTGCCGTCGCACCTGCGCACCAGAAAAAAGGTGTGGGCAAACTCATTATGGACGCGCTCATGGCGTATATTCGTAATCACGCCCCGAAAAGCGCCTATGTAAGCCTGATGGCCGACCACGGCACGCCCGACTTTTACGCGAAGTTTGGGTTTACGAAGGCCGAAGCGCCTCACGCTGCCGGGATGTACCTGCGCGTCTCTTAACCTGATGACCTATTTGCAGTTTCACTTCGTCTTTATCTTGCCGCCCCTGTTACTCCTTACGTTCTTGACCTACCGGGCGGCGAAACAGGGGCGGGTGCCCCGAGCCGGTCTCGTCGCCCTCGGTGTGCATGTTCTTTTAGCGCTGGTTTACACGACGCCTTGGGACAATCTGCTGGTCGCGCGGGGCGTATGGGGTTACGGCGAAAACCGGGTGCTCTTTACGCTCGGCTGGGTGCCGTTTGAAGAGTACCTGTTTTTCATCTTGCAAACGCTGCTGACGGGCTTGTGGGTGCTGCTTCTACGCCGCCGCTATTTAACAGACGTTTCGGTACGCGCTAGCGTTTCTCGAGCCAACACCGTCCGCCTTATCGGGTCACTTTTATGGCTCGGTTTGGCGGCGGCGGGCGTGCTGGCGCTGAGCACACAGCACGGCCTTTATTTTGGGATGATTGCGGCGTGGGCCGCGCCGATTTTGGCCCTACAATGGGGCTTCGGCGGCGACTTGGTATTGTGGCGGCCTTACGTTTTGCTCGCTGGATTTCTGGTGCCGACACTTTATCTGTGGCTGGCTGACCGGTTGGCGCTGGGTCTGGGTATCTGGTGGATTTCGCCGGAACTCTCATCAAACTGGGCGATTTTCGGACTCCCTGTTGAAGAAGCGCTCTTCTTTTTATTGACCAATTTGCTTGTCGTTTTCGGGATAACGCTGGCTTTAGAACCCGCTGCGACGAAACGTCTACGCGCACTCCGCACGCTCAGCTCGTGGCGCTTTATCCTCGCATTATGGGCGCTCTCGATGGTACCAACGCCGCTCTTTCCGGACGATTTTGCGGCGCTCGCGTACCTCAGCACCGGGCTGCTAACACTCGGCGTGTTCGGGTATACGCTGTCGCGTTATGGCCAAAAAGCGTGGCTGCTCTTTTTGGTGGCCTTCGGGTTTGGGCTGCTCGTCGAGTGGGTGGGGCACACCACCGGCGTGCCGTTCGGCGCTTACGACTACACTGCGCCGGGGCCGCAGCTCTTAGGGGTGCCGCTCCTGGTGCCGCTCGGCTGGTTTGCGTTTGCGGTCATTGGCATAGAGCTCTCCCCACCCGGCACCAAACGCTGGCTCGCGCCGCTCGTGCTGGTTGCCTGGGACGTCGGGCTCGACCCGCTGATGGTGTCGCAAGGGTTCTGGGAGTTCGACCGGGGCGGTTACTACGGCATTCCGCTGAGTAACTTTCTGGGCTGGTTTGTTGCCGGGACGCTGCTGGTGACGCTGCTGGGGTGGCTCGAGCCCCGCTTACTGCAACACACCTCGACCGATTTGCGTGTCGTCTTTTGGGCGCAAGCGTTTTTAATCAGCGTCGGGCTGCTCTTTTACGGTTTGCCGTGGGCAGCACTGGCGGCGTTTGTGGCGATGGGCTCGGTGGGTACGTTGGCAAGCTGGCTCAGCACGGGCACCCGCGTCGGTGTCAGGCAGCTGTGACGGCCTATCTCGCCTCGCTTAAACAGAGGGGGCAAACGCTGATAACGGCGCTGATCGCCTCGAGCTTGCCCTTACTGATACGCCGTTCGTTAAAGCGTGATTTGCACGGTGTTTACGCCAAAGGCGACTGGGACGGCCTCTCGCCGGGTGGGGCACTCTTGGCCGCGAACCATCACAGCTGGTGGGATTTGTATCTGGCGTGGTTTATCGGGCAGCAGTTGGGGCGGCCTCTGAGCGGACTGGTTCTGCCGGAGACCTTGGAGCAGTTCCCTTTTTTTCGTGGTATCGGCGGGGTTTCTACAAACGAGTTACGTGAGGCGCTCCGGCGTTTACGGCGCGGTGAAGTCATGATTGTGTTTCCTGAAGGTGAGCTGCGGGCGGCGGGACGTGTGGACGCGCTGCAACCGGGTTTGGGGTTTCTTGCGTCGCGTGCCGCCGTGCCGGTTTATCCGGTAGCGATTCGCACGGTGCTGCGGGGGGCGCAGCGTCCGGAGGTCTTTATCATTTTGGGCGACGCCGTTTCTTCAGACGAGGTGGCAGGGGCGCTGAACAGGTTGTTAGGGGGGCTCGAGCGCGACCTCACCCAAGCCGACCCCGAAGCACCGCTGCCGGAGTTTACGCGCTGGAGCGGCGGCGCGGCGAGTACGAACGAACGGGCCGCCTGGGTAGGTAAACTACTCGGCGGGAGGGTGAGATGACAGGCGAGCTGAACCTGTTCGGATGGCTGGTGTGGGGCGTTGTCACGCTGGCGGTGACGGCGCAACTCGGCGTGTTGCTGGTCAACACCTTTACCTTTCCCGTGCTAATTCCTGTTCGGCGCACCAGAACAGTTGTTGCGGTAGAAAGTGCAGAAGGCACCGCAAAAAACATTGTAAACAACACCGTAAAAGATGCTGAAAAAGCTACGGCGAGAGAAACACCGGAAGCTATAGACGCAGCTGTCTCAACGGGTCGCCGCGTCTCGCTACTCGTCCCGGCTCGGAATGAAGCTGTCAATCTTGCTGAGACGTTGCCGCTGTTACTCGAGCAAGGCGCAGATGAAATCCTAGTGCTGGACGACGCTTCAGATGACGAGACGGCGCAGGTTGTCGCTGAAGTGGGCGGGGAAAAAGTGAGGTGTCTCGAGGGTGAACCCTTACCTTCCGGTTGGACAGGCAAAAACTGGGCGTGTTGGCAACTCGCCCAAAAAGCTACGGGTGACATTCTGGTCTTTACCGACGCCGACGTATTTTGGAAACCGGGGGCGTTGGCCTCGCTCTCAAGGTTTGCCGAACAGAGTGACGCGGTTTACGCAAGCGTCTGGCCCCGACAACGTACCGAAACCCTCTTTGAACGCCTCAGCGTCCCGGTCATCGACCTCGTGCTGCTCGGGGGGCTCCCGTATCCACTCGTAAAAAGTACGACCGACGCGGCATTTTCGGCGGGTAACGGGCAGTGCATGATGTGGACGCGGAGCGCCTATCTGCAGGTCGGCGGGCACGCGGCCTTTAGGGGTGAAGTGTTAGAAGACGTCAAGATGGGGCAGGTCGCGAAGGGGCGTGGTCTTAAAACGGTCTTGGCTCTAGGCGGTGAGCTGCTAAGCGTGCGGATGTACCGGACGCGGGACGAGCTGCTCGAGGGTTTCTCGAAAAATATTCTGGCAGCGCATAACGGCAGCCGTATTTTGCTAGTGGTGTCACTTGCACTCAACACGCTGATGTACACACTCTCGTGGCCCTTAGCCTTTTTGAACCCGCTTTGGCTCATCCCGGCGGCGCTCGGACTTTTTCAGCGGGCTTTAACTGCCTATAAAACCCACCGGAGCCCGCTCGAGGCGTTCTTGCAACCGTTCGTCTTCTTTTTGCTCTGGCAGATCGGTTTACGGGCGCTTCGGCATCAGGGCTACAGCTGGAAAGGTCGTACCTACGGAGGCACCGAAACCTTTGAGGCGCATGACTAAACCCCGAACAGCGCTCGTTTTAGGTGGCGGCTTTGCGGGGTTGTCGGCGGCGCTCGAGCTAACTCTCAGCGGCGTTCAGGTCACACTTTTAGAACAACTTGACGAAGTAGGCGGTAAAGCCGGTGAGTTTGCCAAGAACGACTTTCGCTTCGACCTCGGGCCGAGCGTCTGGACGCTGCCCGAACTCGTCACTGATTTATTTGCGCGGGCAGGGGAGACGCCGCCGGAGTTTCAGCCGCTGTCGCCCTTGTGCCGTTACTTTTACCCGTCGGGGCGTGTGTGGAACGTGTCTTTAGACGCTGAGCAAACAGCGGCGCAGTTATCGGACGCGGAGGCTCGAGCCTTTCACCGCTTGCGAGACGAAGCGCGGATACTTTACGAAGCGGCGGCCCCAACGTTTTTGTTCGGACAATCACCGGGTCTCAAAGAACTGGCGCGTTACGGTCTTTCAGCTGGCCTCAAAGCGCATCCGGGCAAACAGCTTCCGGCACTTTTACGGCAATTCGGTGCAACCGGTGACTTGGAGACTTTCTTTTTACGGTTTGCGACCTACTTCGGCGCTGACCCGTACCGCGCTCCGGCTGTGCTGCATAACATCGCCTGGGTCGAACTTGGCAAAGGGGTGTTCTATCCGGTCGGCGGCATTAAAGGTGTCGTGCGGCAATTTCGGGCTTTAGCGGAAAATCTGGGTGTAGACGTCCGCACTGGCGTCACCGTAAAGCGGCTGCATACGGCGGACAAAAAGGTTGCGAAAGTCGAGACGGACGCTGGAGATTTTACGGCGGACATTATCGTGTCAGGTCTGGATATTATTCGGACACATCAACTACTTGGTAAAAAAGCAAAGGGGAAGAGGCTCGAGCCTTCCCTTTCAGGCTTCGTCTTGCTGCTAGGGCTGGACGGGGAAACGCCCGGTCTGGCCCATCACAATATCTCATTTCCTACCGACTACCGCGCCGAGTTTGAAGCAGTGGGAACAGGCAACCTTGCCGACGACCCGACGCTCTATATCTCTATCAGCAGCAAAACCGAACGCGGTGACGCGCCGCCGGGGTGTGAAAACTGGTTTGTGTTGGTCAACGCGCCTGCACTCTCCGAAGAGCGCCCGTTTGATTGGGAACGCGAGGCTCCGCACTATGCTGGGCATTTGCTCGAGGTTCTGGCGCGGCGTGGGCTGGACGTGCGTAACCGTATCCGCGTGCAAAAAACGTTTACCCCGGCGTATCTGGGCCGCCTCGCTCACCGGGGCGCGATTTACGGCGCTGCGACGCACTCGCTGTTGCAGACGATTCGGCCCAAGCAGACCGTGCGCGGCGTTAAAAATCTGGTGCTGGCCGGGGGGACGGTGCATCCGGGCGGGGGGATTCCGCTGGCGCTGTTGTCAGGCAAGCACGCAGCAGAGCTGGTTTTAGGTGGGCGACATGCTCAGAGTTAGTAGAGATAGAGACGCGGTGGGGTCACGCTCACTTTATGAGGAAGGTTAGTTTTGGCTCGGTTCAGTAATCTACTTTCTACACGTTCACAATTTTCTATCTGTGGAAAAACTGTATTTTCCCTATAGTTTTTTAGGCTTTCTGCTATGGCTGATTTTCTAGTAAGGGTTTGTCAATTTACTTCAACCGCAACCCCAAAGCGCGACAGGCCGCAGCCAAGTCGTGCTTTTTTTGCAGTGTATAGCTATGCTACTTCGAGCGCCCAACTAGGAGGCACTTAAGAAACATCAGTACCGGTTCATGCCGAGAAGACGAAAGGGAAACAATGCGCCAGCTCTTACCATCCGTTGAAAACCTTATTGACCCCATTACCTTAAACACACTGGAACCTGTTCTAATTAGGAGCGTCCGTTGTGAGCCGGTTGCTATGACCTCGTCGAATACGGGCAGTCGCTTTTACGCGGTGACAACAAACGAAGGAAGCGGCCCCCAGTATCTCCTCAAGCGTCGTTATGAGGGAGGTAAAGGGATCGCCTCTGGCCCTGACGGCGATTTTACCCGCACCATCACCCTCTGGCAGCACGGTGTCCTCGATCGCCTCCCGAATCTCATCGCACATCCGGTAGTAACCTGCGCGCGTGACGGCGCAGGTTACGCCGTCCTTATGCGTGATGTGAGCGACATACTCCTCAGTGGCGACAAACGATTCACAATTGATGAACATACTTTCTTACTTGACACGCTTGCCGCCCTACACGCCGCGTTTTGGGAGGATGACCAGTTAAAGCAACTTAACCTGCACGTCCTATCTGGGTACTTTCTGATCGAACCCGACTGTGAAGCCTGGAATTTTATTGAAGATTTTCTTGAGCCTGACGTCGCCCAGGTTGTACGGTCGCTCCTCCAGACCCCAAAGCCTCTCTATGACGCCCTCTCAAGCTACCCTTCGACGTTGGTTCATAACGACGTATGGTATGGCAACCTCGGGATCACGCGTGATAAGCCTAAACGCGTGATGATGCTGGATTGGGATTACGCTACATTTGCACCTCCAGGCGTTGAGCTTGTCTTGTACATCGATCAGGGCTTCTTGGTGCTGCCGACCAATGACGAAGCGACCATTGCCGAAACTTACCGAAGGTACTTGGTGCAGCGGCTCGGTTACGCTATCGATAAACGAGCATGGCAGACACAGCTCGACCTCTGTTTCTTGGGTGAATTCATGCGGCGGAGCAAGTGGGTTCTGGAGTCGGCAAGCCGCACGTCTGATTTAAGACAAAGGCAACAGCTTCAGGAGAGGTTATTAGGGTGGTCGCGTGTGGTTCGACGTGGCGCAGCGCTGCTCTAAGTGGATACGACGGCACACTTGACTCAGCTGAGTTCTACCTTTCCTCACTTCTATCCGTCGCCACCGCCACCTCCGGCGACAACGCCGTAATCTCCGAGCGCATCTCCGGCGTCATCTCAAACGTTGCAGCGGCGAGTGAAGGCCCCAGCTGCTCCACATTTCTCGCCCCGACTATCGGCGCAGTCACCGCCGGCTGTGACCCCACCCACGCGACCGCCAGCGTCGCCGGATGCACGCCATGCTCACGGGCGTACTGCACAAACCGCGCCGCTGTGTGGTGGTGCTGCGGCTCGCCGTAACGGGCGGTGTACATCTTATTGTCAACTAGGCGGCCCTGCGCCGGTCTCTCTTTTTCATACTTGCCCGTCAGCAAACCGCCCCCGAGCGGGCTGTACGGAATCACGCCGAGTCTTTCTGAAAGCGCCAGCGGCAAAATCTCAACCTCGGCTTGGCGTTTGGTGAGGTTGTACATCGGTTGAACCAGCTCGAAGCGGGCGAGGTGTTCGGCGGCTGAGGTGCCGAGCGCTTTCATAATCTGCCACGCGGCCCAGTTGCTGACTGCCGGGTAGAGGATGAGTCCGCGCTGGACGAGGCCGTCTAGGGCGCGGAGTGTCTCTTCAATGGGCGTGTCGGGGTCGAACTGGTGGACGAAGTAGAACTCGAGCCTGTCCGTCCCCAACCGTTTCAAAGAGGCTTCTACGGCGCGGGTCAGATGACGGCGTGAAAGCCCCCGGTCATTGATACCCTCGCCCATCTTGCCGAAGCCCTTACTGGTGATGATGAGGTCGTCGCGTTCATCCCGGATGAGCCGTCCTAAAATCTCTTCGGAGCGGCCCCCTGCATAGACGTTGGCGCAATCGAAGAAGTTGATGCCAGCGTCTCTCGAGGCCCCGTAAAGCCGCCCTGACTCCGCTTCGTCGGCAGTATCACCAAACGACATCGTGCCGAAACAGAGAGACGAGACCTTGACGCCGGCGCGTCCTACAGTGCGGTAGTTCATAGCTAACCTCTCAGTGTTCAATCAGTGAGTGTTGGGTCATTTCAGGTGGGGCTTGGACGCCGAGCAGGTCTAGAACGGTCGGCGCAACGTCGCCCAGAATCCCGCCCGAACGCAGTTTCACGTCCCCAGCCCCGATCAAGAGGCACGGCACCGGATTCGTCGTATGCGCGGTGTGCGGCCCGCCCCCTGCGGCAATCATCACTTCGGCGTTGCCGTGGTCGGCTAAAACGATAAGTGCGCCGCCCTTCGCTTGCACCGCCGCTGCGAGCTTGCCGAGTTCTGCGTCGGCGACTTCACACGCTGTAATCGCCGCTGCCAAAACGCCCGTGTGCCCAACCATATCTGGGTTGGCAAAATTGATGAGGATAAAATCATCATCAATTTCACGCAGCCGCTTCAGGGTCGTTTCGGTGAGTTCAGGCGCGCTCATCTCAGGTCTAAGGTTGTAGGTGGCGACTTTCGGTGATGGGACGATGCCCCGATCTTCTCCCGGAAATGGCTTCTCAATCTTGGCGTCGAAAAAGTACGTTACGTGTGGATATTTTTCGGTTTCGGCGGTGTGATACTGCGTTTTGCCCGCGTTGCTGAGTACCTCGGCGAGCGGATGTTTGATTTCAGGTAGGGCCATCGCAAAAGGCGTGTGCAGCTTGGCGTCGTACTCCATCAGTGAGGCGTAGTGAATTTTGGGAACGTTGCAGCGGGTAAATTCTGACCAAGATGCGCCTCCCAAAAGGGCGTAGGTGAGCTGACGGGCACGGTCAGCGCGGAAGTTAAAAAACACCACGGCGTCGCCGTCTTTTACGGGAGCGCCGTTACCGATGACGGTCGGCGCAATAAATTCGTCGGTTTCGCCTCTGCTGTAAGCGGCTTGCACAGCGGCGGTCGCTGTCGGTGCGCGCGTGTCCGACTTCGCACAGACGATAGCATCGTAAGCTCGTTGTACCCGTTCCCAGCGGTTGTCCCGGTCCATCGCGTAGTAGCGGCCCGATACTGTAGCAACGCGGATGTCGTGTCCCAACGCATCAATTTTGTCTTGCAGTTCCCGGACAAAACCCAACGCACTGTCTGGCGGGGTGTCACGTCCATCAGAAAAGACGTGGACGTAAACGGGTGCGGTGCTTTTGCGTTTGGCGAGGTCTAGGAGCGCGAACAGGTGCTGAATATCACTGTGAACGCCGCCATCACTGACCAAACCCATGAGGTGCAGTGAGCCGCCGGAGGATGCGTCACACGCTTCGTTCAGAACTGGGTTGTCAAAAAATGTTCCGTCGTCGATGGCGTCTTGAATAAAGCTCAAGCTCTGTTTGACGATGCGCCCCGCGCCCAAATTGAGGTGCCCGACCTCGGAGTTGCCCATCTGCCCATCTGGAAGTCCGACGGCGCGGCCCGAAGCTTGCAGCTGCGTGTGCGGAGCTGTTTTCCAGAACCCGTCGAAGTTGGGTGTGTGCGCGAGCGCGACGGCGTTACCGGGGCCGTCAGGGGCGAGGCCGAAACCGTCTAGAATCATGAGCATTACAGGGGTAGGCACAGGGTTCTCCTTAAGGCGAAGTCAAGGCTGATGGTGCGGTCTGGGCCACCTATAAACTCGAGCCTACAAGCTGGCTCTCTCAGTTTACCTGCCCCCAGCCCACAACACGTTCTGATACCTCAACGTGGCGACGTCGGTTTGGTGCGAAAATTGTTAAGCGTGGCGAGCGCAACGATTTCGCAGTCGTGGAGATAAAACTCGTCAAGGGTCAAACCTGAGACCTGTTCATTCACAAGTTTTTGTATGTTGACCATAAGGCGCGGCGTCGTTTCACCTTTTTCGACGCGAACACCCTTGGGGAGCGGGATAGCGTCGGTTAAAAAGTTAAGCAGGCGGTGAACCGGCAGTGACAAGACGTTGGTCACGAGGTTGAAGGTGGCGACGCCCGCTGTAAAGGTGAGAAAGTGCAGCTCGAGCTTCACCTTAGGCGCAGCCGCCCGTAAAAATTTGGGCAACACCGACTCGGACGTGATTTGCACAAAAATGGTGCTGCCCACGCAGCTTACATGTTCGATAGGTGCGGGTAAAGGTTTCTCGGCGGTGGCTAGCTCGAGGGCTTCGGGAAAGGGCAAAATCAGTTGCATAGATTCTGAATCTTAATGCCAGCGGCCTAGTGCGCGGGCGATGCGGGCGTCAAGATGACTGAAATCGTCTTCGCTAACGTCATCTACAGATTTGCCCAGCATATGCGATAGATAACAGCGGGCGGCAAACTCGAGGTGAGGTTTATACGCGGGGTCGGCAAGAACTTGCGGCAATAATTCCTGTACCTTCTCGCTCAGGTACGCTCTAGCCTGAAAAACGGCGACGGCCCGCTCTTCTTCGCTTAAAAGGGGCGTCGCTTGACCCGGTGCGACGGCTAAGGTATGGCTCGCCGTCCGGACTTTCGGAAACTCGGCGTAGCGGGCGCAGGTGACGCAAAACCCTCGCTTCGGGGTCAGCCCGCCGCACACCTCGCAAGCTTGCCAGCCCTCGGCCTCACGCGCGGCTCGCCACGAGAGCATCGCTTTGGCGGCGCTCATCGCGTGGCGGGTCAGGTCGTCGGACAACTCAGCTTGGGAGACGGCCCGAGACAGCTCGGCGAGCGCTTTGGGGTCGGGCGGTACAGCCTTTTTTTGCGGCAGCGTTTCTTCTAACAGCGGTCTTCGGCCCAGCCGAAACCGCACGTCTTTTACATCTTTAACGCCGAACTTGGCGACGTAGACGTTGACGAACTTCTGCCGCTGAAAACTCAGGTGCATCGCCGTTTCGGAATCTTGCACTTCGACGTAGAGTACGCCGTCTTGCAGCGTTTTGGCCTCGGTAAAACGAGCGACCTTAGCCCCGACGACTTGAGGCCAGAGCAAAACTGCTTCAGCCCGTTTGACGCCCCGTTTGAGGCCGCCTTTTTTGAACACTTCGGCGAGCAGGTCGGAGACGTCCCTGGACGGGCTACGGTTCCGCACGAATCTGTCCCCCCGTGACTTGGCCTCCTGTGACTTGACCCCCGGTAATCTGACCACCACTGATAAAAAACTGCGCGGCGGCGTAAGGCGGCGCTTCGGTGCCGCTGACGACGGCTTGGGGCGCTCTCGAGGCCAATCGCAACAAAAACTCTCTACGTCCGGCGTCAAGCTCGGCGGTAAAGTCATCTAACAGCAGCACAGGCGCTTCATGATGTTTTTCGCTCAGGAGCTGATATTCGGCGACGCGGAGCGCTAGGGCGGCGGTACGGGCTTCACCCCTCGAGCCGTAAGCCTGAACGCTGTGCCCGCCCAACGTCAGGAGCACGTCGCCCCGGTGCGGCCCGACGACAGTCACGCCGCGCGCACGTTCCTCAAAATCAGTCTCGGCAAGCGCGTCCCCCAGATTTTCGTGCGCCCCGGTCAGCGTAACCCCCAGCGGTTTATCATCGCCGGAAATCTCCGCGTAGGTCTGGGCGGCAATCGCAGCTATTTTAACCAGAGCCCTGGTGCGTAGGGCGTTTAAGGCATCTCCTAGCTCTATAAACCGCTCTGTCCACACGTCCAGCGTCGGGTCGCTGTGTTTCAGGGCGGCGTTGCGCTGTTCCACCACCCGAGTATACTCGCGGTTTAGCAGCGCGTAACGAACTGAAAGCTTGCTAAGTAGGCTGTCCAGGTACCCCCGCCGGAGGGACGGTGCGCCGTGGATGAGGTCGGCGTCTTCTGGCGTAATCAGCACGGCTGCTGACACTTTAGCGAGTTCAAAGGTGCGTACCGTCTGCCCGTCCAACCGGACGACCTTTCTACCCGGTGCCAGCCCGATTTGTGTGCTGACGAGGCCGTCGTCTCGCTCAACTTGCACGCTCACGTACCCTTCGGTCTCACCCAGGCGGACGGTTTCGGAGATTTTGCCGTAAGGGAGTTCGCCGGTGCAACCCAAGTAGATAGCCTCGAGCAAGTTCGATTTACCCGCCGCGTTGCGCCCGACGACCGCGCTGACGCCGGGGCCAAATGTGAGCCGGGGCGTGTTCAAGTTGCGAAAGTTGAGCTGTGACAAAGCCCGTAAAAGCACGGTTTTTAGCTTACCTTGTGATTGAGTTTTTGTTTGGGGAAACTTTTTAGCTTGGCCTTGAATATACTTGTACTTCCAGGTCACAACAGAGCTAAAACACCAAGTGAGCATGATAGAAGTTATCATCAAGGTGTATAAAAGACGATTCTGGTACTAACTGGCTAGTTGTAGCTTTTGGTTCTAAGACCTCATCCGAGTGAGTTGCCAGTTTACGTGAGTAATAGTGGAATATAAGAATTAACAAAGCCCCCAGCGCGTTTAGCGAGTTCTTAAGTGTTGCCTGATTAAAATGGGCTGCACGCTCATGTTTTACCTTATTGTAACTTCGCCACCAGCTAGGGTTTTTAGGGTTCTGGCTGTCCGCCCAATTAGACCAAGGTTTGAATAAAAGACCATAGCGAGCTACGAAAACTTCAGTTCCAGGTAGGTCGGGAAACGCTGGAAGCAAAACGCTCTTATATTCGTTGATATTTCCCTTTGGCGCATCCGGAGCAAGCAGTTCGCACAAAAGTTTCGCAATCACATCCACTTCGGATGCCGCAGCAAACAGCAAGCGAGCCAATTCAATCGAATAAACAGAAAAATTTGGTTCGCAAAACTCTATGTAACGTGAAACTGAATCCATATCTTGCTCTAAGGCCAAGAAATAGTTCCAGTGCAATTTTGCGGGCGTAGAGGTAATTGCCATATCATCACTCCTACAGTAGATTAACCATAATTATCCTACATCTCATAGATTAGCATTTGGATAAAACGGCCTGAGCGATTCAACTTTTATGTACTTCCGTCGAAAATGGAGGAAGGAACAGCGCCGCTACTCAAATCTCTAAAAATATCCAAAAGATTTTCGCGGAGTTCAGCTTCGCTTTCGCCCTGCGTCCAGTAGTCGGGGTATTCCTCGAGATAACCCAACCACATTTCCTCGTCTTGCCAGTAAACGTATGTTTGTCTCATAACCTGATTGTAGCTGAAACCAAATTGAAGGGGCATCAAAGAGGACATGGGCGCTACGCAGAGGTTGAGGCTCGAGATCCATTCTCCGTAGCCAGCCGCGCGAGCCCCACATAAAACCCCAACGACACCATGAAAACCACCCCTGCCAAACTCCACGCCACCGAAACTGACATTTGCTCCGCCAGCTTGCCGAGCACCACGCTCCCCAAGAAAAATCCGACGTAGGTCATCAGCGAACTCACCGATAAAAGAGCAGCTCTCGCCTCACTCGGAACGGCGCGGTTCAGCAGCGTTTGCCGCGGCGATCCCGATACGCCGAGCGTCAGGTAGACGACCCAGAAAAGTAAAGCCGCCGGAAGTGCGTGTGTTTGCAGTGCCAGGAAAACCAGTGTCAGACCGCCCAAACCTTGCATCAGCGCCGCGACCCGCGCGTAACGTCCGGCAAAAAGGCGACAGAGCGGGATAGCTACCAGATTGCCGAGCATCCCTGCGCCGAAACTTCCGGCCAAAATGATGCTGAGAATGACCGTATCCGGTCCAAGTAACCCTGCAAAACGAGGTTGCCAGAAGGTCTCGAGCCCCGCTGTCGCAAAACCCGTTGCCATGGCCCCGCCGAAAAGTAACCTGAGCGTAGGGCTCTGACGGCTTAGGCTAAAGGTATCAGATAACACCTTGCGAAGACCTATGTGCGACGTTTCTGCGGGCCGCGTCTCCTTGACACCCCACAGTACGACCCCAATTAAAATCACTTTGACGACTATTGCAACGACCAGCACCGCTGAGAGTGGCGACAACACAGCCCCTTCCGGTAAACCTGCAAAGAGTTTCGGCAGTGCGCCGCCTAACAGCGCTCCAAGCGTGAGGGCAAAAAGCTCGACAGTTCCGGCTTTGGCGAACAGCGGTTGCACATTTGTTCCCGGCGCGGTCTCCTCTACCGCATCGACAAACCACGCCTCGAGCGCCCCCGAAACGAGCGCCCGCCCGACGCCGTAAAGGAGTGCCCAGACGAGCAGCAGCGGCAGCGAAAACGCCCAGATAAGGAGTGTTTGCGCCGCAATCATCAGCGTGTAGGCCAAAAGCGTTGTAGGTTTACGGCCCCACGCATCGGCGAGCATCCCCGAAGGCACTTCGCATATGGCGGCAGTCAGAGCATAAGTGCCGAAAAGTAAACCAATCTGTCCGAGCGTGATGCCCCGGTTTTGTGCTAGTAGAACGAGCAGCGCTGCGGGCAGCGCCGTCGCTAGCCAGAGCAGCCCTTGCGTGAGGTAGTAGGTGCGCTCGAGTCCATACGTCGGGCTACTCTGAACGGCGGTGCGGGCAAGGCTTTGTCTTGCCGCCTCTTGTTGGCGGTCATAAGAGGTGTTTTGAGCGTGCTTATCAAGCATCAAAAGGTTCATGGTGCCAGTGTGATAGGCTGCTACTTGAAATGGCAGAGAGAGATTCCGGTAGACCGCTCACTGAGTTGTTTTTTACGGTGACTGACCCTGAGCAGGCACGACTCCTCTCTGACCCGGAGAGTTTCAGATTTTTCGAACCGTTCGTAGCTCGAGAATCGACTGCAACGGCGGCAGCGGCAGAGGTCGGTTGCGCCTTAGACACTGTGCTCTACCGCATTAAAACGTTTTTGAAGGCTGGACTATTGCAGGTCTCGAGGCTCGAAAAACGTGCCGGTCGTCCGGTTAAACACTATCGCAGTGTTTACGACGCCTATTTTGTTCCTTTCGAGGTGACGCCTTACGCTGAACTCGAGGAGCGGCTGCGCGAACATCACCGGGCTCAAGAGGCCGTTATTCTACCCGCTACGGCTAAATTGTTAAGGGAATCAGGACTCGAGGGCTACGAGTTTTACCGTCACAGCGAAAGTGACAAAGTCTGGAGAAATTCGGCGTCGCGAGAAGGTGAGTTGAACGATCTGCTCCGACTCTTTTTTGATCCTCACGACGCACAGTTTGCAGCTTTTTATCAAGGGCCGATAGGGGGAGATTTTAATCTAAATCTCTTTCTAACCGACGACGAAGCCAAGGCGCTCATGCTCAAACTCTACGAACTTAGAAACGATGCTAGAACTCAGCAGCGAGTCTCAGGGACGAAACCTTATTTTTTATCGGTGACATTTTTACCGCTCGAGCTCTAACGCGTTTCTAAAATAACTACCGCTGTCGCGTGCGTGCGTGCGTGGCTCATGCTCAGGTGCGCGTTCCAGCCGTTTTGCTCCATCTCAGCGGCAATCCCCTCAGCAAACCGCAACACGGGTTTGTCACCTTGGCGCACCACCCATACGTCGCGCCAACCGTGGGCTACCGGCCACGTTTTTTGAAACGCTTCTTTAGCGGCAAAACGAACCGCCAAAGACGGTAAAGGATGCGGCTTTTTTAAGCAGTAGGCAAGTTCGTCGGGGTGAAAGTGCCGCTCTAAGAACCTGTCGCGGTGGCGGTTCCACACGCCCTGAATGCGGTCTAATTCAACGATGTCGAGACCTACAGCGATAACCATAGAACTTATTATAAACGCCGCTAGAAAGCTAGGGGCGCTCCAAGCGTAAAACCTGTTCACCATCTGCGATATACGCAAAGCTCGCCATCTCTAAAAACAGGCCGTGCTCGAGCACACCCGGAATCTGACTCATAGCAGTGGCTATAGCACGCGGGTCAAAAGGTGCGTCAAAGTGGCAATCGAGCAGCAAGTTGCCGTTGTCGCTCCGAACGGGCTTGCCGTCACGTTCACGCAGTACCGGGCGACAGCCGAGCGCTGCCAAATCTTTCTGCGCCGAACTGCTACCAAACTCCAAAACTTCCGTCGGAACCGGCACTTTTTCGCCTAAATGACCGACACGTTTACTCACGTCACCAATCAGGATAAAAGTACGCGCCCGCGCCTCGACGATTTTTTCCCGTAACAGTGCGCCGCCGAGTCCTTTGATCACGTCCAAGTTATCCGTAACTTCATCCATCCCGTCGATGGCAAGGTCAACGCCTTCGGTTCCCAGCTCAATCACCGGGATACCGCCCTCACTTGCCAGCCGTGCGGTCTCTACCGAAGTTACGGCGGCGCGAATATCGGTAAGCTCCCCGCCGGAAAGCAGCTCACCAACCGCAATCGTCGCGTAACGGGCGGTGCTGCCGGTACCGAGTCCCAGCGTCATGCCTGAGCGGACGTGCTTGACGGCCTCGAGCGCAGCCTGCTTCTTAAGCGCCTCAGCCGACATCGTGTTGACCTTTGCCTGTACCCCAGCTCAGCTTCTTGTAGTTAGCCATGCTGTAGATTAGCAAATGTGTGACGAACTTCGTCAGGAGGAGTTTTCATGAACCTTAAAACGGGCGATAAAGCGCCGGATTTTACCCTCGAGTCTAATCAGGGCAGCAAAAGCTTGGCCGAGCTTCACGGCGAGTGGACAGTCTTGTACTTTTACCCCAAAGACAATACACCCGGTTGCACCCAGGAAGCGTGCGATTTTCGGGACGCCATGCCCGGTATGGGCGCAAAAGTCTTGGGCGTTTCAGCCGACGATTTAGCATCCCACGCCGACTTTGCCGAGGGCCACAGCTTGCCGTTTCCGCTCTTGTCCGACCTAGGCGGCGAAGTTGCCAAACATTACGGCGCGTTCGGTCAAAAGGCCATTCCGCATACCGACAAAATCTATGAGGGCGTTTTGCGCTCGACCTTTATCATTGACCCGGAAGGGAACGTCGCCGAGGCGATGTATGACGTGAATCACAACGGGCACGCGCAAAAGGTGAGTGAAGAGCTTAAGAAGTTAAAAGGAGCGTAAAAAATTTGAGCTGACAACACGTGCAGCACAAAGCACCGGGCAATTTGTAGGGTTTGACCAATCGCAAATTGCCCGGTGACTTTTTCGTTATACCGTAGGTCAACAGCAGGTTCTTTTAGTAGGCATGGTTTACCTAAAAACCTCGAGTGCTAGGGGATAGCGCCATAAAGCAGAGAAAATGGGGGTATGTCTAGTACACCCCGTTTTCAGGGACAGTGTACGTTAAGTGAGTTATTTACGGTGGTATACGTGATGGTTGATGATTATTTGAAGCGTTCGGTCGAAGTAGGTCGTTTCAGCTTACCTGTGATGGACAATCAAAAAGGCAGTTACGCCGAGCTGATGACGATTGCTTTGGTGGGTGAGTTAAGGAGTCAAGACCACGTAGGCAACTGGTTTGATTTCGTCAAGGTCGAGTATAAGGCACTCTTTCCGGAATTACCGCACAGGACGCGCTACCACCGCGTATTGAAACGGCTTGAGCGTATCTTTGCTGACTTTGCTTTGCGATTTGCCGGGTCAGATACGCTGCACGTCATTGACTCCAAACCGCTACCCATTTGTCTTGGACAAAGCGGCATGTTCGGCTTGCGCCTCCACCGGGCCTGTCCGCTGTAAAGGCGTCCGCTGGAAACGTCCCCGAGCGATGACTGAAGCGACCTCAGGTCGAGGTGGACTGGGCTGGTTTTACGGCTTTAAGCTCCACGCTGTTACTAACCAACAAGGTGTCATCTGCCGTTTTGCTGTCGCACCAGCAAATGAGCATGATGTCACCGTCGCTAGATGCTTGCTCACCAGCACCTCAGCGCTGGTTATCGGTGACAAAGGTTACGCTAGGGCAAGCACATAGTGCTCAGGGCTTAGAGCCCTATCCTGTGGTTGCCAAGTCTATGCTCAGCCCAAGGATAATGAGCTTCATCCCAAAGTCTGGACACCTGCTTTAAGCTGGTTACGCAAATCTATCGAATCGGTCTTCTCCTCACTGCTGCGCTCGAGGCATCTCTTAACCGGTCAGCTCAACTCGTTCTGGTCAATCAGAGCCAGTGTCTGCCGTAAAGTCGCGGCTCATAACTTAGCCTGGTTCCTTACCCATTAACCCCTAGCACCCGAGGTTAAAAGTCTACTTGGACACCTCGAGCTTTCAAGGTCTCAACGTCATTCAGCGCTTGTGGACTCAGGGGGTTTTTTATGAGGGACACGCTATCCCCGGAACCTAGGCCGCTGTTATTGATTAGGCGCTGACGTCGCTAATGTCGTTGTCGTAAAGAAGAAGTTGCTCTAAGTTCGTGAGGTTTTGGAGTGGGCTGAGGTCGCTGATATTATTTTTGCCAAAGTTGAGGAACGTCAGGTTTACGGCGTTCTGTAAACCCTCGAGGCTGGTAATCCCCCCGCTATTGACTCGGAGTGCGCTTAACGACCTCATATTTGTACAGGTGAGGTCACCACTATTTTCACCTAAGCGTAATCGCTCGCGTATGGCAGCTTCCAGAGCTTGGTCGGGGATGACAACCGGATTTGTACAGGTGTCGCCCGTACCGCCATCGAACTCGACCTTGACGCCTCTGGCTACCAGGGTCTCAACGTCTTTAATCGCTTGCGGGCTGAGGGGATTGTTTCTAAGGGATACGCTGTCCCCAGAACCCAGGCCGCTACTGCTAACCAGGGCGCTGATGTCGGTGACGTCGTTTTTATAAAGGTAAAGCTGCTTCAGGTTCGTCAGGTTCTGGAGTGGGGTGAGGTCACTGATTTTGTTCTCGCCGAGTTCAAGAAACGTCAGGTTTGGGGCGTACTGCAAACCCTCGAGGTTCGTAATAAACTCGGAGTCTGCCCGGAGCGAGGTCAACGACGTTATGGCGGCGCAGCTGAGGTAGCCGCTACCATTACGCAGTTGTCTCCGGATGGCGTTGTCTAGAGACACGTCAGGAACCGTGTAGGGGTCTGTACAAACCACACCTGTCTCGTTCAGAATGACGGCGCTGGTATCTACGAAAAAAGTAAACGGCTGGTTCTCTCTAAAGTACACCTCGAGCCGGAACCTTTGACTGGTCTCACCGGGGCTAAGCACCCCGTCGCCGCCTAGCTGGGCGTCTGTGACGAGCGAAGCGTTGGCGCGCACAAAGTTCTCGGATGTGGAGCTGAGCGTAAAAAAGAAGGGCTGGGCAAAGTCCAGGTCAGGGGTGACGTTCTCCAACTGGAAGTAGGCGATAAGTCTTGTTGCTGAAATGAACCTGAAGTGAGGTTGCGGAGGGCAACGTCTCTTCCCGGCACGAGAATACGGCTGTCGCTGGGCGTAGCTTGCTGCTGCACCGCAGCTTCACCGGTTGTCTGAGCCAGAGTCACCTGTTCGGTCTGAGGATTGACGGCGAACTCGAAGCCGGAGGCTGACTCTGCGGGCGGTACCGGCTCGGAGCCGCACCCGGTAAGTGCGAGCAGTGCGGCAAATAAGGCGGTTGAAACGAGCGTCAACTTTGGTTTTAGCATGACAGATATCATCGTAATGACCTTTCTCGGCGAGTGAGGGCGCCAACAGCAGCTTTGGGCAAACACGGTTTACCTAAAAGGTGACGTCAACACCTCTGGCTTCCAGGGTTTCAATATCGTCTAGTGCCTGAGAACTGAGCGGATTCCCCTCGATTCTGAGGGAGTCCCCGGCGTCTAAGCCGCTGTTGGCAACTAGGGCGCTGACGTCGCTGATGTTGTTGTCCCTGAGGTCGAGGTTGGTCAAGTTGGTCAGGTTTTGGAGTGGCGTAAGGTCACTTATGGTGTTCACACGAAGCCTGAGTTCCTTCATTTTTACGGCGTACTGCAAGCCCTCGAGGTTGGTAACCGACCTATAACTTGCTCGAAAATAGCGCAGCGATTCCAGGTCGGCGCAGGTAAGGTCGCCACTAGGCTTACCTCGCGCCTCTCGAATGCCAAGTTCTAACCCTTCGTCGGGAATGATTACAGGGTTTGTACAGCCGGTCGGGGCATTGAACTCGACCTCAACGCCCCTGGCTATCAAGGTCTCGATGTCGTCTACTACTTGAGGGCCGAATATGTTGCTCTTGAGCAGCACTCTGTCCCCGGAACCCAGGCCGCTGTTACTGACCAACGCGCTGATGTCACTGATGCCCGTTTCCTCAAGGTTAAGGTACGTCAGGCCCGTCAGCTTTTGCAGCGGCGCAAGGTCGTAAATGGGATTTTGGGAAAGGGAAAGTCGTTTCAAGTTCGTCAGCTTTTGCAGCGGAGAAAGGTCGCTGATGCGGTTGTTGTCGAGGTTGAGGACGTCCAAACCGGTAAGGTTTTGTAGCGGAGAGAGGTCGCTGATGTTGTTGCCGTAAAGGAACAACTGCTTTAAGTTGGTAAGATTTTGGAGTGGAGAGAGGTCGCTGATACCGCCTACGCCAAGGTCGAGAAACGTCAGGTTTACGGCGTATTGCAAGCCCCCGAGGTCATAAACGAGACCTGATCGGAACGTAGTCAGCGATTCCAGGTCGGCACAGGTGAAGTCGCCACTGGGCTTGTCAAACTCATAACGGAGTTCACCTTCTAAGTTTGCGTCAGGGATGGCTACCGGATTGGTGCAGACAGGAGAGGGGTTCGCAGCGTTTGGAACGACCGCGTTAATGTTCGCCAGAAAGGTAAACGGCTCGTTCTCTTTGAAATACGCTTCAAGCCGAACCCTTTGACTCGCCTCACCGGGGCTAAGCACGCCGTCAAGGCCGAGCTGGGCGTTTGTCACTAAAGCAATATTGACCTGCTCGAGGTTTTTGGACGTGGAGCTTAGGGTAAAGAAAAAGGGCTGGGCGAAATTCGAGTCCGGCGTGAGGTTTTTTAACCTGAAATAGACGACGAGCTTTTTCGGTTTCTCGAATGTTGCACTGAAGTTGGTGATACCTACGTCTACGTTCGGGACGAGAATACGGCTGTCGCTGGGCGTGGCTTGGGGTTGTACCTCGGCTTTGCCGGTCGTCTCTGTGAGCGTAATTTGCTCAGTTTGAGGGTCAACGTAAAACTCGAAACCGGTTGCCGACTCAGCGGGCGGTGCTTGAGTCTCGGACTGAGTGCCACAACCGCTCAGGATGAGCAGCGCAGCAACAAGCGTGACGGGGAGTAAAGCAGGTGTCCACGTCAGTGCTCTCGGCGTAACAGAAATCATCGTGACTACCTTTCTCGGCGGTAGAGGACAGCGTAAAGGTAAAAGCCGCGCCGACAGCGAGAACGTGGATGTTTTTACGGGGTCATATTTTTACCGCTATGCGGCCGTAGCCCGGTACCTTCTTTCCCCCTTTTGACGCCGTGATCTGTTTTTATCAAGTTAGCATTAAATGAGTGATTCTGCCTAGCTCGTAAAAAATACCGGCTTAAAACGTTGTCTCGTCTTCATGACAGTACGCCCAGTCTTCGCCTCTTTCCCTCGAGCGAACGATCGGGTGCCCCGTTTCGTGAAAGTGTCTGGTGGCGTGTTTGTTTTTTGAATTGTCGCAGCAGCCGACCTTGCCGCAGGTCATACAGACGCGCAGATGCACCCAGCTGTCACCGAGTTTCAGACACTCTTCGCACCCGACAGTCAGGGGCGAGACGGTATGGGCCTGTGCGGTATGGCTGCACGCGGGGCTTTCTTGCTGCTCAGGGGTGAGGGACACAGGCGGGAGTGTGAACGCCTCGTGAAGTTCGGCGTAGCGCTGCGCGTCGTCCGGTTCTATGCCCGCGTTCTCTAAAACGTGCGTCACCAACCTTTCGGTGACGGCGTACTCGTCGGAAATGACCGCGCTTGCCCCCGCCTGTTTGAGCGCCCTCGCCTGCGTATAGGTGCGCGCCCAAGCGAGTAGATAGACGTCTTGTGACAGCCCGCGCACGACGCTGACAACCCTCGAGGTCAGCGCGGAGGTGTCGTCAGCGATGACGAGCGACCGGGCACGAGGTAAGCCCACAGCATTTAACACCGAACTCTTGGCGTAGTCGCCGCGCACCACATTTCGCCCTTCGGTTTCAGCTTCGGTCGCCCCGGTCGGGCTCAGCGTAACGATGACGTAGGGAACCTGGGTCTGCTCGAGCGCCCGTACCAGCCGCCGCGCCCGGTCGCCGTACCCGGCAACGATTACGTGGTCGCGGAGGTCGGCGAAACTGGGGGTGTCGGGTGTCGCTTCAGTAGGGGGCGTTTGCGGTGTCGGCAAGCGGGTTTTAACCTGCCGCCCGATACGTGCTAGAAACGGTGTTGCACCCATCAGCAAAACGGTTGTGGCGATGAAGGTTTGCGCGCCTGCGTCACCGAGTCCGGCAGGGGAGAGGCCCACTTCACGTCCGGCCCGTTCCAAGACGAACGAAAACTCGCCGACTTGTGCGAGCAAAAATCCGGCGGGCAGCGCGACGTTGAGCGGATACCCGAGCAATCGCGCTGCGCCCGTTGTAACAAGTTTTTTTAGCAGTGACACACCGACGATTACGGCGAGTACCAGCGGCAGACTCATCATCACAAAGCCGAGGTCTAACAGCAGCCCGACCGAGATAAAAAACGCGGCGCTGAAGATGATTTGTAGCGGCAAAATCTCACTGAGCGCCTGCTGCCCGAAGCGGCTCTCACTGACCAAAAGCCCCGCCAAAAACGCGCCGAGCGACAAGCTTACGCCTGCCAGACTCGTGATATAGGCCGTGCCGAGACAGATGGCGACGACGGTAAGGAGGAATATCTCCGGTGAACAGGTACGGGCGACCGCCTCTAAAATGTGCGGCATCACCCTTGTCGCCAGCGTCAGCACGAGGACGATGAGCCCACCCGCTTTGAGGAGCGCCCAACCGAGTCCAAGCAGCGAGCCGCCGCCTTCACCGAGCATAGGAATTAAGTAGCACCATCACCACGACCGCCAAATCCTGAAAAATCAGCACGCCCAGTGAGACGTTGCCGATAGGCGAGTTTGTCTCACCTGCGCCTTCAAAGAGCTTGAGGACGATGGCGGTACTTGACAGAGCGACCAAACAGCCCGTAAACACACCGAAGCGCCAGTCCACGCCGAAAAGAAGTAAGATGCCGGTCATGAGGGCGACCGTGACCCCGACCTGAAGCCCGCCGCCGACAAAGATCAAACGGCGAATGCGGGCCAGCTGTTCCAGCGAAAACTCGATGCCGATGGTGAAGAGTAGAAAGATAACGCCGAGTTCGGCGGCAGCGTCGATGAGTTCGGCGTCTTGAACGAACCCGAGCGCGTTCGGGCCGATGATGACGCCCGCGACTAAAAAGCCGATGATCGGGACGAGTCCGAGCTGAAAGCAGACATAAGCGATGAGGGCGCTGACGACCAGCAGGACGGTGACTTCAGCAAAAAAAGCCGGAGTTTCACTAGCAGCAGACGCGAAACTTAACAAGGGAGCGAACAGTAAGGGGAGCAGGCGGCGCGTCATGGTTATGAGGATACCTGTCTCGTTTTTTAGCTTGGTGTATCAGCTCGAGACCTACACCAGCAGTTACGAACGGTTAAAAAGGTTTGGCGTCACCGCTGACTGTAAACAAACCGCATCAGTTCGCCAACGGTTTCCCGGTCGAAAGCAAACCGCGCCCCGGCAGTCTCGAAAAGTTCAGGTAACGGCCTCGTGCCACCTAGCGCAAGCGCCTCACGGTATTTTGCCAGCGCAGTTTGTGGGTCATTCAGCGCGTTACGCCAGATTTGCACTGCGCCGAGCCACGCGAAAGCGTACTCGAGCACATAAAAAGGTACCGCAAAGACATGATAATCCTGCCAGCCTTTTGCCTGTTCTCTTTCTAAACCTGACCAATCTGCGCTGGGTGAAAAGCGCTCGGAAAGCTCGAGCCACTTTGCGTCAATTTGGGCAATTTTTACGTCTTCGGGTGCTTCGGCGTAGAGCCAGTGCTGAAAGGCGTCGTGCTGCGCCAAACCGGGCAGCTGATGCAGGGTGCGCTCGAGTCCTTCACGCTTTGCCCGCGCCGCATCTTCCTCATTGTAAAAACCGACCTCGTCTTTGGTCAAATACGGCAGCATCAACAGCTCCACCGTCTGAGACGCGACCTCGGCAAACTCCATGCCTGGATAAAAGTTCCAGATCAGGTCGTTGTGGGCAGCTGAGGCGAGCGAATGAAACGCGTGCCCCGCCTCATGTACAAGCACCCATACGTCGCGGTGGGTGCCGTTGACCGACCAGTAGATATAAGGTCTTTTGCTCACGGGGAGAAAGCCCTGATACCCGAGTCCCGGCACTTTGCCCTCACGCGCCTCTAAATCGAGCCAACCGTCCCGCAGCGACTCGAACTGCTCGGCCAGTTCGGGGTCTAAACGAGTAAAGATACGCGCCATACCGTCCTCAAGTTCAGTCACTGCCGTAAAAGGGTGTAGCGCCTCACGTGACGCGGGGTCTACGCTCATATCCCAGGGGCGCAGTTCGGTCAGACCCAAATCTTCTTGTCGTTCCTCACGCAGTTTGACAATGATTGGCACAACCTCGCTGGCGATAGACGCGTGTAAGGTCAAGCTCTCTTCGGATGTGTAATCAAAACGGTTCAGGCGACGCCACGCAAAACTGCGAAAGTCAGGCAGCTCGGCGTTTACGGCGAGTTGTCGCCGCAACTTGAGTAATTGTAAGAAAAGCTCGTCCAGCTCACCGCTAACGCCCAGCTTGGCAGTTTGAACGGCTCGCCACGCCCGTTCACGTAAGTCTTGGTCAGGCTCGAGTAACCTTTTCTCGGCTTCCGGAATGCTCAGGGTTTCGCCGTCCAGCTCAACCGAAATGCCGCCCATAATTCTGTTGTAGTCGCTGCTCAGCGTTGTTTCGTCAGCTAACAGCGGTGTGTTCGTGTCTCTAAACAGCTCGGCTTCGTTGCGGAACTTTTTGATGAATTCGGCGGTTTCAGAGGTCGGCTCACTATCTAGCGCTAGAAGTTTGAGCTTGAGCTTCTGGTTGATCGTCTCCGAAGGCGGCACAACTTCTTGAATAAACGCCGTGTAGACCGCCTCCGCCGCTTTGTTTTTGGTGTCTTCGTCTTTTGCCCGCAACAAGGTCATATGCTGTTCGCTGACCCTTTTCTCGAGCTCACTCCACTCACGTAGCCAACTATCAACGTTGCCGAGTGTCACTTCCTGGGCCTCGAGGTCGTTGTACGCCGCTTCAAACTGCGACCAGGTTGTCTGTGACATCTTTTCCCCTTCTTAGTGCAGTCAAGTTTAGCAAATTGGGCAAAACAGCGTACTGCGACCTTAAAGGGGGGCCGTCAACCAAAACCAACCAAACTTTACGGTCGCAAACGGTTTGAACACCGGGCCGATGAGCTGACGAAATTCCTGCGTGAGTGAAACCCGTTTAATTGACTGCTCTCTATAAAACGCCTATCCTCGAGCTATGACGATAGAACTCAGCCGCGAACAAGAAGTGTTGCTCGAAAAAATTCTAGCTTTAGGGCAATTCGAGAGCGCAGAGCAGTTTATCAACTACTCGCTTACGAATGCGCTAGTGGACAACAACGCTTTTAACGACCAGGTACGCGCTATGCTTCAGGAGGCCCAAGTGGACAAAGCAGCCGGTCGGGTTGTCGCTATTTCTGAGGGAGAGCTGGTAGCTGAACTTAATCGCCGTAAAGAGGCACGCGAAAAGGCCGACAAGCAGCCTGATGCTTAATGACGGTTCTTTACACCGAATCTGCTCTCTTAGACCTTGACCGTATCCACAAGTATTACAGCAGATACAGCCGCGAACGCAGTGACCAGTTCAGCGAAAGATTAGGCGAAACCATCCACTTATTGGCAGCCATGCCGCTGTTGGGGCGTTCGCGCGATGACCTGCTGAGCGGTGTACGGATGTTTGTTCATGAGCGCCATGTCATTTTCTATACGCTAGTGGAAGACGGTATCCTCATCGAACGCGTTGTCAGTCCTTATCAAAACTATGAAAACTTTTTTCAGTAGACCTCCGGCACGAAGGTTTGCTCATCCACCGGCGGCCTCATATACGAGGTATTTTCCTGCCGCGGCGGAAGTTCAATCGGTTCCGGCGTCAGGTCTTGATACGGTATGACGCTTAAAAGATGATGGATGCAGTTGAGGCGGGCGCGTTTTTTGTCGTCGGCGTCTACTACCAGCCACGGCGCTTGTTTGATGTCGGTGTAGTTAAACATCGTGTCCTTGGCTTTAGAGTATTCGACCCACTTGCTCCGCGCCTCCAGATCCATCGGCGAGAGTTTCCAGCGTTTGGCGGGGTCCTCTAAACGGTCTTCAAAGCGTTTTTCCTGCTCTTTGGGGGAGACTGAAAACCAGTATTTGACCAGCACCACGCCTGAACGCACCAGCATCCGTTCAAACTCGGGGCACGAGCGCATAAACTCCTGATACTCTTCGTCGGTGCAAAAGCCCATAACCCGCTCGACGCCCGCGCGGTTGTACCAGCTGCGGTCAAATAAAACTATCTCGCCGCTTGCAGGCAGCTGCGCGATGTAACGCTGAAAGTACCACTGCGTCTTCTCCCGCTCGGTCGGGGTGCCGAGGGCGACGACGCGGCAGCTGCGGGGGTTTAAGCTTTCGGTAATTCGTTTGATGACGCCACCTTTACCGGCGGCGTCACGCCCTTCAAACACGACGACGACCTTGAGCCCCTCCGCTTTAACCCACTCCTGCAATTTAACAAGCTCGAGCTGCAACTTTTCAAGCTCACGCTCATAGAACTTCTTCTCGAGCTTCTTCTTAGCGTTATCGTTTTTTTCGTCGGCTGTTGACTTTGTTTCGTCTTTTTTCCTTGCCATCTTCGTCCTCGCTTTCGTTTTGGTACGGCTGTTAACCTTGTATGTAAATACTGTAGCGCTGAACCCCCATAAACGCCGTAAACCCTCCGTAAAACCGTTTACCAGCTCTATTCTACGTCGCACACAGATGAACTAAAAGGCAAAACTAACGACCTCCGCGGTAAAACCGACTCGAGTAACCGTAAAACGAGTCACAGATAAAATTTCTTTGACGCAATAAACTTGACAATATCACGCTCAAGTTTCATAATGAAGACACTATGGACGCCGAACGTTTCACCGAATCAACCTTACAAGCTGTGCAAAACGCACAAGGCATCGCTCGCACGCGTGGGCATCAGACCGTCGTACCTGCTCACCTCATTACCGCGCTTTTAGCTGACGCAAACAGTCCTTCAGCGAGGGTTTTGGAACGTGCCGGGGGCAACCTGCAAGCTGCACAAAGCAGTATCAATGCTGTTTTAGGCGGTTTGTCCAAGATTTCCGGCAACGACACGCAATACCTCAGTCCGACCTTAGCCAAAGCCTTCGACGAGGCCGAAAAAATCGCCAAAACCTGGAATGACTCTTTTATTGCAGCTGACGCGCTGCTCGTCGCATTACGCCGCACTGCGGGTAAAGAACTCGGCGGTCTACCTGAGGCGAAAGCTCTCGAGACCGCCGCCCAAGAGATACGAGGGGGAAGAACCGTGGACAGCAAATCTGCCGAAACGACCTTTGAAGCTCTGGAAAAATACGGTATCGACCTGACCGAACGTGCCCGCAGCGGCGCACTCGACCCGGTGATTGGGCGTGACGAAGAGATTCGCCGCGCCGTGCAGATTCTCTTGCGCCGCACAAAAAACAACCCGGTTTTAATCGGGGAACCCGGCGTCGGCAAGACCGCGATTGCCGAAGGGCTCGCGCAGCGCATTGTTAACAAAGACATCCCTGAAGGCTTGCACGGCAAACGGGTCATCGCGCTCGATATGGGCTCACTCTTGGCCGGGGCGAAGTTTCGTGGTGAGTTTGAAGAGCGCCTCAAAGCCGTCATCAACGAAACCGTGCAATCCAAAGGCGAGGTCATCTTATTTATGGATGAGCTGCACACAATCGTCGGGGCAGGCAAAGCTGAAGGTGCGGTAGATGCCGGAAATATGCTCAAACCGCCGCTCGCTCGAGGCGAACTTCGCATGATCGGCGCGACGACCCTGAGTGAATACCGCGCCATTGAAAAAGACGCCGCGTTAGAACGCCGTTTTCAACCCATCGTCGTTGCTGAACCGAGTGTTGAAGATACGATTTCGATTTTGCGTGGCATTAAAGAGAAGTATCAGGTGCATCACAACGTTACGATTACCGATTCGGCCATTATTGCGGCGGCTACCCTGTCCAACCGCTATATCGCTGACCGGCAGCTGCCCGACAAAGCCATCGACCTCATTGATGAGGCCGCGAGCCGAATCCGCGTGCAGCTTGACAGTATGCCCGAAGAGATCGACACCTTGCGGCGGCGTAGGTTGCAGCTCGAGATCGAACAAGAAGCGCTAAAGCTCGAGACTAACGCCGAAGCTGCAAATCGTCTCCCGCGCATCGAAGAAGAGTTGCGTGGGTTGGAGGAACGCATCAACCAGACCACCTCAGATTGGCAAGCCGAGAAGAAAATCCGCGACGCCTACAGCGCGGCGCAAAACGAACTCGACGAGGTGCGCACGCAGATGGAGGCGGCGCAGCGCGAGTACGACCTGAACAAAGCTGCTGAGCTGCAGTACGGACGGTTGCCGAAGCTTACTGAGACCTTGCGTGACTTGGAAGCCCAACTTTCGGGGGCCAAATACGTCCGTTTAGACGTAGACGCCGACGAGATTGCTGAAGTCGTCAGCCGTTGGACGAATATTCCGCTTTCTAGACTGCTCGAGGGTGAACGTGAAAAACTTTTGCGCTTAGAGCACGAACTTCATACCCGCGTCATCGGTCAAGATGAAGCTGTTACGGCTGTTGCCGACGCGATTCGGCGTGCACGTGCCGGGCTTTCCGACCCGGACCGCCCCATCGGTTCATTTATCTTTTTGGGGCCGACCGGGGTAGGGAAGACGGAGACCGCCAAAGCTTTGGCTGAACTTCTATTCGATACCGAAGAGAACCTCATCCGTTTGGATATGTCCGAGTACATGGAGCGGCACGCGACCGCGCGGCTGATCGGCGCACCTCCGGGATACATCGGCTACGACGAAGGTGGGCAATTGACCGAAGCGGTGCGCCGCCGCCCGTACAGCGTTTTACTCTTTGACGAGATTGAAAAAGCGCATCCGGACGTGTTCAATACGCTTTTGCAACTTCTTGATGACGGACGTTTAACCGATTCGCAGGGGCGCACGGTGGATTTTCGCAACACGGTCGTCATCATGACCTCGAACATCGGGTCGCCGCAGATTTTGGAGGCCAGCCGCAGCGGAGCCGACTACGAGAGCGTCAAAGAGACCGTCTTTAGTCTCCTGCAAAGCTATTTCCGTCCGGAGTTTTTGAACCGTGTGGACGACACCATCGTCTTTCATGCGCTGGGCCGCAGCGAAGTCGGGGCGATTGCCGAAATTCAGCTCGGTCGCCTGCGTGAACGCCTCTCCGAACGTCACATCACCCTGACACTTTCGGACGGGGCCAAAGAGCAACTTGCCCGTGTCGGGTACGACCCGGTGTTCGGCGCAAGGCCCCTGAAACGGGCGATTCAGCAGCTTATTGAAACGCCCCTGTCCCGTAAACTCATCGGTGGGGAGATTGAAGACGGGGATGAGGTGAGGCTCGAGCCCGGTGCGAACGGGTTTACGTTTGAGGCGCAGCGACACGCGGAAATCTTGAATTGACGGAATGCTTGAACGAAAAAGGCTAGCCTCCGGGCTGGCCTTTTCATTGCTGTTGCTGTATATGTTCTAGCTCATTTATAGACGATAGATTCAGAATTTCTCAAAGCACCGTAAGCAGGAACGTCGCCAAGTCTATAAGCAACGTGAGAGACGAATACCCGCAGCGTTGAAGCCGAGAAGATCGGGTCACCACGGGTAATCTGCGATGTGTCTAATACCGCAAGGGCAAGTTTACACGCGCATTACATCCTGGGTCTTCTTTCCGGCAGCAAGAGCGTAACCGACATGGCTGAACGCGGCTTGTTGCCGTTTGGCAAGCAGTACGCCTGCAAGCTTCTAGCGCAGAATCCAAACCTCACCAAGACGTTCTGACATGCTGTTTAGCCGACGCACCCCAGGGCGCTTACCTCGCCGTTGATCTGCTCAAGGTCAAACACCAAGGTGAACGTATCGAGGGGGTCGGACGCTGTTATGACAACAGCAAGGGGGTGATGTGGGGTCACACGTTAGTGAGTAGTGGGCTGGTCCAGTTAGGCGAAGACCCTTATCTACTACGCTGTGATCCGTTTCCCGACGAGCTGATGAGTACTGAGCGCTACCCCAGACTCACGGCTACCGAGGCGATGCTCACGGTGGCTGGCGACGTCGTAAGCGCTGGCGTAAAGGTCAAGGCGTTGCTGGTCGATGCCGAGTTCACGACTCGACTGGGATTACGCTCCTTGAAGCAGCTACCGCTAGCTTTTGTTGGTCGCTTCAGAAGTAACGCCAAAGTGATGTTCGAAGCCCAAAAGGTGCGCGTCAACGATTTGGCTAAACGCTTCATGCCCGGCAAAGCGCGCTGGTATCCAAAACTCAGACGCTATATCAAACGCCTCGAGGTCGTCCTAGCCGAAGTTGGCACTGTGGAGTTGCTGATTGTCTGGAAAGCTCAAGGGTTCGGCTGGCACCTCACCACCTTGATCAGTACCCTTAAAGCCGGCGTTCAGGAAGTCTTTCAGGCTTGGTCAGCGCGTTGGAGCCTGGAAGTCAGTCACAGGCTCCGAAAACAATCCTTGGCGTTGGGCGCGTGTCAGTGCCTGACCTATGCAGCTCATTTGCAACATGCCGAGCTGGTCAACCGGGCCTTCGGGCTGATGCGTCTAGAACGGCAACGAACATCTTATCTAACGTGGAAGTCGGCTCAGCAGCGCGCCGCTGAAACCCTGAGAAACGCCTTGCTGACCGAAGGTTTTCGTATGGTCGCCTGGAATTAACCCTTCAGTACGCGGTTTCTCAATTTGGCGACATTCCTGGTAAATACCCGTTCATGCATATTGTAATAGCCAACTATTATGTTTACTTCGTACCTCATAAAAGCAAGTGAATAGTTTTCCCAAACCTCGTCTATAAGGTTCAGGTCCGACTTGATTTCCTCAGCCGTAACTTTGTCGTACAAAACCAATATGGCATTTGCTTGGTCGCACCACCCTGCATCAGAAAGTGTTCTACCTAGCCACTTGACTGCATCATGTTTTTGCTGTGAATACGGAGGGTTGAGAAAAATAAGACCCAATTCGACATATCCAAGAAAAGCTTCATGACTAAAATACTTGCCCCCTTGGCTCAATCTTAAATCTTCTTGGAAATGTTCTCTTATCCAATTGTGTACAGCCCACATAACGAGATATTCTAGAGTTTTTGAGACATTGGTCTTAATTGCATTTCCCGTTTGGCTCTATGTAGATTTCAAGTGATCAGAAGAAGTTCAAGAAGCGAAGGTAGCAGAGCTTTGCCTCTAGCTCTAGCGTTGTGAACAAACTCGAAGAAGCTCAGGTATAGAGGCAGTTTTTCTTGCGATATACCTTGGTGTGGACGTAGCCACGACCTGAGTAAAGACCAGAAGCCTTCAATAGTGTTGACGTGAACTTCACAGAAGCCGTCGCCATCATCGTCACGGGCGTATTCTCCAGTTGAATGATTGACACGTTTATGTAGATAGCCCCAGCTTTCTAGCCGGTTGTAGATGTTGTATTCGTCGGTATAGAGCTGGCTGCCCCGCTTGACCAACTCGGTGATGATAGGCTCAAGCGTCCTTTGCTGAACATTCTCCAGCATTCTAATGATGACCTTGCCACCGCGCTCGATCATGCCTGAGACGGGTGGCTTTTCACTCTCAAGCGTACCGCGCCCTCGCTTTTTCAAACGACGACATCTACCCCGTCGCCTTTTAGCTCTGAGAGCTTTGGGGTTGCCCTTATGCCCAGCCACAACATAAAGTTCATCAAACTCGACTTCACCAGCTAGCTCGACAGCCCTTTTTTTGCCTCGACACCTGCGCGAAGCTGTTCGGTCATCTTCTGTACGTCGTTCTGGTTTAGTCCTAGCTCAGCCGCAATCTGGCGGTTTGAGAGGTTTAAGCCCGTTAGGTACAGGCAAAGTATCCACACTTCTAGGGCTTGATGATGCCCTTCAAACACCGTATTTGTCAGATCATCAAAGTGCCCGCAACACTCGCCTTGACAAACGTAGCGCCGCCGCGCCTTTTGCGTATTGTGATAGCCAGTTCGCTTTACCTGAGAACTACCACAGTTAGGGCAACACACCTTACCCTCAGACCAACGTAGTTCTCTTAGCTTTTCGTAGCATTTCTCATCATCTAGCAAATCCTGCAAGTACAAACCCATACTTCACGCTAGTATTATAGCATCTAACAGCCAAGAAGCTACAATGAAGGCATGGGAGCGCCTTACAGTAGAGACTTACGCTTAGGCGTGTTAGCGGCTTTGGATGAAGGGCTGAGCAAGACGGAGGTACATCGGCAGTTCAAGATCAGCCGGAGCACGGTAGACGATTGGCTTAAACTGCGAGCAGAAACAGGCAAGGTAACGGCAAACACAGACTACTATCGCGGGCGTCCTGCGGTACTAGGCAACACCGCAGAGGTGCGGGCTTTTACCGCAGCGCAGCAGCACCGCGCACTTACAGAGATGGCGGCAGCGTGGCAACAAGAGCAAGGCGCAAGGCTGAGTACGATGGCGTTTTCTAGAGCACTTAAGCGACTTGGCTATACGCGTAAAAGAAGAGCTATCTCTACCGGGAGCGCTCACCAGCAGCACGGCAAGCCTTCGAGCAGGAGCTAAGCACACTAGACCCGGAGAAGTGCGTGTATATCGATGAAGCTGGCGTTGAGAACACGCTCGACTATAGCTACGGCTGGAGCCTCAGTACACGCTGCAGTGCTGAGAAGCTGGGACATTTTACCCAGCGCGTCTCGATGATTGCCGCCTGGTGTCAGGGTAAGGTCTTGGCACCGATGACCTTCACCGGTTACTGCGACGGCACGGTAGTCGAGACCTGGTTTGAGCAGGTGCTCATCCCTACGTTAAAAGCTGGGCAGGTCGTTATTCTTGATAACGCCTCATTTCACCGTCAAGCAACCCTGCAAAAGTTACTCGAGCCGCTCGGTTGCCGTCTACTCGCCCTACCGCCTTATTCTCCTGACCTCAACCTCATCGAGCCGCTATGGAACCAGATTAAAGCCCTTATTAAACATCATCCTGACCTAGACCGTGCTTTCCATGACAAGGTAAATGACGCTTTTTGTAGCCTCTAAACCGTTAGATGCTATACAGCCGCAGTTATCTAGCATAGCGCTGTTCTCGCCGACGGTAATGACATTGCCGTGCCCTAAACTGATGGCGTCGTCGCCACACCGACCAAGCTAATACGAACGCTCGCCGAACTATCCGCTGTAGTGCCAGACCGAATAACCGACGAACTTCAGGAACCGTTAGGGCGATGAGCTGGGCAGTGGCTACTGAGCCCCTTTTTTCTCACTCGCCTGTATCGTTACCAGAAATGCATGGGCTAGTAGAGCAAGGGTGATATGCCGATACCAACCCGTCCATGAACGCACTTCGTACTGGTCGAGACCCACTTCGCCCTTAGCAGTTTTGAAACCGACTTCAATGGCCCAGCGAGCCCCTGCTACTTGCACCACGCTTTCTAGAGACGTTGTTTGAGGTGCGAACACCGTGAAATAGGCAAGGTCAGTCGGGTCGTCCAAACTCCGCCTCGCTAGTATCCAGCGCTCGAACCCTTTTCCGACCACGGGGCCTAAACCCACTGCCGAGCCCTCTGCTGTCAACGCCGAGATACTGATCCACGCCCATTCGAACAGCCGTTCTCCTTTACTGCCTAAACCTGCGCTCAGCCGTTGCCAATTGGCTTCATCAAACTTGCCTATAATGTCTTTGACCTGCTGCTGTTGTGGCCCTTGGTGACTCCATGTCCAGACATGGAAGTTCGAAGCAACCGCAAATACATGCGGCTGTTTCTTCTCTTCGAGCCATGAACGCACACCGTAACCAGAATAGGCCGCATCTCCGGTGACCCAAGCGGCTTTTACACCCCCCTCGAAAGCACGTTGCAGCATCGTCTTAGCTAACTCAGGTTTGGTCGCCAGGGCTACTTCATCAGGGATGTGCGCTTCACGGCGGCGCGGCAGATCACCGACCCAGTCCTTGGGTAAGAATAGTTCCCGGTCGATGAAAGCCGTTCCGTGGGGTGTTGCGTAGGCCAAGAACCCGCCTACCTGACAGTTTTCAACGCGTCCGGCGGTGCCGCTGTACTGACGTTTGACTCCTGCGGACTTGTTGCCTTGTTTCAAAAAGCCGGTTTCATCGACCACCAATACCGCTTGCTCATCGCCTAAACTACCTAAAACATAGCTGCACAGTTCGTCTCTGACAGCGCCGGCGTCCCACAAGGCGGTCGAGAGCAGCCGCTGCATGCCATCGGGCGTCGTTTCACCTGAACACTCAGCCAGCTGCCAGCTATTCTTGCGCTCGACTGGGCTCAGTAAGGCTTGCAGATACGCTCTAACACGCCGCCGCTGCTCGGAACGTCCGAAGTGCCCTGAGATGCGACTATGGAGATTATCGAGTTCAGCTGTCCAGGTCCTGAGATTGGGAGGGGTGCCGTTGGAAAAAGTCATGGCTCAACTTACCTCTGCTTAACTGCGACTGTAATACTAGCTCTAAGTGAATGAAATGTTTTTACTTGGGCGACGTGCAGCGTGAGATAGCCGACCAGAACACTAAAGCTCGTTTCGATGCGTTTACGAATGCGGTTAAGTGTTTTGTTCCAACGATCGGGTCTGGTCATATTCTTGCGTTGGGGGGTAATAATCTGTTCATGACCTAGATAGGCTTTATGACCGATGATAGGCTCGGTCATAGCTTCGGTGAGTTCAGGGACAAGCGCAGCTTCATGATGGTGAGCCGAGGCAAAGCTCCAGCGTTCAAAAAGACCTTGTTTGTTGACCGCGTGAAGTTCGAAACCGTACACCAGAAACCGTACACCATGTACCAGGGTCACTAGACCCGCCCTAGTGGGCGTACTGTCCCATGGTTGAAAAGCCCTTGCTTGCCGCCAGACACTTGCAAGTCTCAGCCCGTTTACCTTTGGCAATCGGCAACGGCTTGGCGTCAACGACTTTGAGTTCGGCCTCCGGTAAAGCTCTGACCAGCTCGAGCGCCAAAGCCGCCCATAACTTTTCGGCATTGCGTACTACCCGGTGATAACGGCTATACTCCGGCAGTCTTGGAAACAATGTTCGGTAACGCTGAGTGACCAACCAGTACCATACCGATTCATAAGGCTGTGCAACCAGTTCTCCCACAAGGGCTACTGTGAACAGTTCGCTGTAACTTGCTACTTGCGTGCGCTGTTTAGGTAAGGCAAACTGTGTCTCGTTTTCTTTAAGCCAATCGTCAACCAGCACGTACACGCGTAAAAATAGCTCGTCTAAGGTATGTTGATAGCGGGGATGTTGGGTCATAGATAACCTCACCATCCCCTTTCTTTTGATCTAAATTAAGTAGCAAACGGGGTGATTAGTTTTAACTATCTTGAAGCCCCAGAACCGTCGTTTTTTCCGTGCCACAAAGCTTTTGTAACGCTTTTCTGATTTAACGTAAATTGATACGACCACTTATGAGTATTGATTAGAAGATGATATCTCCTGCTAAGGGCACCTTTTCTTCGTCAAGGAAACTGACCGGATAAGGTAGCCGTGTTCCGGTTCGCAGAGCGAGAGGTCAATTACCGTGTCACGCGGATGTACCGAGTGCTAGGTGTTTCCCCTAGCGGCTACTATGCTTGGCGTCAATGTGTTCCACCTCAACGAGCGCGGCGAGACACTGAACTACTGGAGCGGATTAAGGTTATCTTAGCATTTGCATAGGAGATTGACGCAAGTATAGCAGGTATCAGCTGGTTTGAGACGCTCTGGGAAAATGATTGTCGTTCCTGCGGAGGACTTCGTACACTAGCACGTACCCCTAAGAGATGATAGCTACGAGCTTCGCGTTCAGTAGGTGTGATAATTGCTATACTACATTGTCAGCGAAGAGTTGACCCATAGCAACACAGTGTCTAAAGTAAGCGAATGAAAAAGCGCTATGGAATCAAGCTGAGTAAAATACAAAGGCAAGAGCTCGAACGGCTAACAAAAGCGGGAGCGTGCCGGGTGAGGGTGTACAAACGGGCTAGGGCACTGTTACTGGCGGATGCCGGGGTAAGTGACGCCGAGATTCTCAAGCAAGCAGATATCAGTTTGGCAACGCTCAAGAGGATCCGCAAACGTTTTTGCGAAAGCCAGAGTAACGTCCAAGAGGTAGTAGCGGACAAGCCCAAACCAGGACGCCCAAGTCGCTTTAGTGGTGAACAGCGAGCGAAGATTACCGCTTTAGCATGTAGTGAGGCTCCTGAAGGCAGAAGCAGATGGACACTGAGACTGTTAGCGGATAAAGCTGTCGAGCTGGGCTTGGTTGAGACTGTTTCGCATGAGGGGGTCAGCGAGATACTGAAAAAAACGAGCTCAAACCCCACCTAAAGCGGTGTTGGTGTTTGGGCAAGCTCACCTCTGCGTTCATTTGGCAAATGGAGCGGGTGCTTGATACTTACGCTCAGCCTTATGACCCCGACTATCCGGTACTTTGTTTTGATGAACGACCTTGTTATCTGATTGAACAGACCTTACAACCTGTAGCGATGAAAGCAGGCCAGGTCAAACGCGAGGACTACCATTATAAAGTCACGGCAAGTTGTTCAGTGCTCTTAGCGGTCGAGCCGCTTACCGGCAGGCGTTGGACTAGGCTCTATGACCACCGCCGACGGCAGGAATACACCGACTTTATGCAGTACTTAACGCAACAGTTCCCTCAAGCGCAGAAAATCAGGCTGGTGCAGGATAATCTCAACACCCATAACCCAGGCTCGTTTTATGCTGCTCTAGCACCGCAAGCTGCCTTCGAACTTGCCCAGCAGTTTGAGATGATTCATACCCCTAAGCACGCTTCTTGGCTTAACATGGCTGAACTTGAATTCTCCGCTTTAAGCAAACAGTGCCTAGACCGGCGCATTGCTCAACGTGACCGCCTTGAAACTGAACTTAACGCTTGGCAAACAGAGCGCAATCAAGCCCAAGTTAAGCTCAACTGGCAATTCTCCAAAGAAGCGGCTAGACACACCTTCAAACGTGCCTATACAGAGGTGAAGGTGTCAGTACCTCGCTGACAGTGTAATATTGACTGCTTGAGGCTTGGTTTACGTGCCTTCTAAACCAAAATCATCCGGCAGCTTTACCGAATTTTGCCTAACCCTCGAGCAACTCTGAAAGCCGTGACAGACAGCGGTAGTGTTTTTTGGCGTAGGCCGAATTTCGGTAACTAGGACTAAACAGTTCTTCTAGCGCAACCCTTCCTGACAACCGTAAACCTCTGTTTGAGTTGTACAGATTATCGATAAAATGTACAAAACGCAGCGCGTCATTCTGGTCTTGCAGGGTCTTTGCGTTTGTGACGTAAAGTGTCCCAAACTGCGCGGTGAGGCCGCCGTAACGCACCGGGTGGACGTCGCTCAAAAGCTCGAGCAGCGCTTCCCAGGTCAGCTTTTCTTTGGGTTCTGCTGCGTCTTCACAGCGAAAACGGTGCTCGAGTTCTCCCTCTTCTAAGGGTTCCCCCAGCCGCTCCCGGTGGCGGTAGTCCGGGCCTTCGAGCGAAACAACCGTAAACCGCTCCGCCACACTCTGAATCTCGCGCTTAAAGTCGTCGGCGTTAAACCGTCCTTGCCCCTGTGCCTCGGGCGGCGTATTCGAGGTCGTCATCACCGAACCGCCCTGCGCGAACACGTGCGCCAAAAAGCTCTTGACAATCAGGGTGTTGCCGGGGTCGTCGAGTTCAAATTCGTCGATGCAGAAGAGCTGTGTATCACCCAGGTCTTTTTTTGCCGCTGCGACACCTTGCACGCCCACGACGTACACAAGGTCTTGAAACGACAGATACGCTTTCTTCTCTACGTCACAAGTGTGAAACGCAGCGGCTAACAGGTGTGTTTTACCGACGCCGAAGCCGCCGTCTAAATAAAGCCCTTGCCCCTGCGGGGTTTCACGTTTGGTCCAGGGCCAGCTGCGTGTGCTCTTGGCAGGTTGGGCAATTTCCCTGACAAATGTCTGCACTTTTTCGAGCGCAGCCTCTTGCGTCGGATGCTGCGGGGTGTAACCCTCGAAATTCGTCTCACCGAAGCGCGGCGGCGGCGTAAACGCGGGGAGGCTGGTTTTTGGGGGGGGTCGTAGCGGCATCGGCTTGTAAGTTTAACACTCGGCTGGGACGCTCCAAGTTCTTTGCCTGGCTTCGTTTTTTAGACTTGCAGCAAAGCAAAAGGCCGCGCACAGACGACTCTGGCTTTGTGCGCGGCCCTGCATGACGGCTTGTGCTTGAGCGCATCCAGACTCGAGAATTATATTCCAGGGGCTGTTTTTTACGGCTCCCTTTCGTCTCGAGACTTGGGCTTAACTTAGCCTTACGACTTGGGTTCAGGCGTAGTGGTCGCTTCTTGCGGTGTAGCGCTTTCGTCACTGTGCTGAAAGTTCGATACGAGCGCTGCGACGAGGCCGCCTGCCAAGGGGCCGACCAGATAGAGCCACAAGTTGCCGAAGCCGCCTGCGCCCGTAAAGCTCGAGTAAAGAATCGGGCCGATGCCAACAGCTGGGTTAAACGCGCCGCCTGAAATGCCGCCCCCTGCAAACGCCCCGACCACTACCGTAAACCCGATCGCCAGACCGTAAAACGAGTTGCCCGCCGTTGCGACCGTTGTGGCACTGTTGCAAACAACCAGGGCGAGCGCAAAGGTAAACAAAAACTCGACTAGCAGGGCGCTGACTGCGCTTACCCCGTCACCTGGGGCTGGAGCGAAAGGCTGACTGGTAATCACAGCAACGGCGAGGCAGGCGACAAACGCCCCGAGGATCTGGCTTATCCAGTAGGCAATCACGTTGCCCCAGTCAAGTTTGCCGCGCACCGCGACTGCCAGCGTCACCGCCGGGTTGTAGTGTCCGCCCGACACGTGCCCGCCCATGTAGACCATAATCATCAGCGCCGAGCCGATAGCGAGCGGCGCGAACTGGCTTTCGCCGATGACCACCAGTCCGATAGTTAATACGAGAAAAAAGGTGCCGATAAACTCCGTCAGATAGTTTTTCATCTCAAACCTTTCCCCGGCCTCGGCAAAGTTCAGTGCGTCGGTGAAATTGCACTGAAACGGTGATGACGTATGCCCGGTGTGAAAAGTTTAACACTCTTAACGCCTCGCTCATAAAAGTTAAAGAAAAAGAACCTTCGCGTACCGAAAAACTGCATGGGTAGCTCCACAGGTATACTCAGGTGTGAACATAGGTTTTGACTCAGCGGTAAGTAACGAAGAACAACCTGCACCGCCCACGACGTTCTCTTTTGAAGTCCTCCAAGAGCGCGGCGCAGCGCGGCTAGGTCGGTTGAGTACCCCGCACGGCATCATTGACACGCCTGCGTTTGTTGCGGTCGGTACGCAGGCGACGGTCAAAACGTTGACGCCGCAGGAAACCGAAGAGACCGGTACGCAGGTGATTTTTGCCAATACCTATCACCTCTATCTGCGGCCGGGTGCGGAACTCGTAGCCGCTATGGGCGGCGTTCACCGGTTTATGGGCTGGGACGCGCCGATGATGACCGATTCAGGGGGCTTTCAGGTCTTTTCTTTGGGGGCGGGGCTCGAGCACGGCGTCGGCAAGGTCGCCAACATCTTTCCCGGCGAAGCGGGCGGCGTGCTGAGCGGCAAACGCGCCGCTGGTAATAAACAGGGTGCTAAACCCTTGATGACCGTCACCGAAGAAGAAGTGCGGTTCAAAAGCCACATCGACGGTTCCGCACACGTCTTTACCCCGGAAAAATCCATCACGGTGCAGCGGGCGTTAGGCGCAGACATGATTCTGGCGTTCGACGAATGCACCTCGCCACTACACGATGAAGCGTACACCGCCAAAAGTGCGTCCCGGACGCACCGCTGGGCTGAGCGGTCACTGCGGGCTTTTCAGGAGAGCGACCCGCAACACGGCTTCAAGCAGTCACTTTACGGCATCGTGCAGGGGGGCGCGTTCGAGGCGGTGCGTAAGGAGAGCGCCCGCATCATTGCCGAAATGGACTTTGACGGCCTTGCTATCGGCGGTAATCTTGGTAAGACGAAAGATGAAATGCGGCACGTTATCGCCTGGACGACGCCGCTCTTGCCGCCGCACAAACCACGCCACCTTTTAGGTATCGGCGAAGTTGCCGATATTTTCGACGGTGTAGAACGCGGCTGCGACACCTTCGACTGCGTTGCGCCAACCCGGAACGCCCGGAACGGCGGGATTTTAGTGCGTTTCGATGAAGGTAAACCTGCGTCCAAGTTTCGGCTCAACATCCGTAACGCCCGTTTTGCGAAAGACCCCAGACCGCTCGAGGAAACCTGCGACTGTTACACGTGCAAAACATTCTCGAGGGGCTACTTACGCCATCTCTTCAAGGCCGAAGAACCTTTAGGTCAGCGGCTAGCGACGGTTCACAACCTGCGGTTTATGGCGCGGCTGATGGAAGAGATACGGGCGAGTTTGCAGGCTGGGACGTTTGCGACGTTGAAACGGGAATGGCTCGAGCCTGCCGGTCACACTGCTGTCACCGATGATTGAGGGGCTGTCCCGTGACGCTTTTGGAACGCGAGGCCGAGCAATAAGCCCGGAACGTCGAGGCGCGGAGCAGCTTGCGTCCTGACTTTGAGGCGGGTTCGAGCTGGATTTATCAGCTAAAGCGCACCAGACGCGCTTTCGTAGAGTCTCTTTAATCTGTACAAGATTTTCGACTGCCACGCCGAAACCTAAAAGCAAGAGGCCGTTTAAGAGACTGCCGAGTAGCAGAGCGAAGCCGCTGATCTAGTAACTCGTTTCGCCCGTGCCCACAAGTACTAGAACGCCTATAAGCGTGCCGAGAACCATAACAATTTGGCCGATTGATTCAAGTGCGCTGGCTGTTCTCATGCGCTGAAAATAGCAAAACACCTCTTACAAAAATCTGAAAAAACCTCGAGGAGGGTGAGCGTGGCTAATTCCGTTTTCGAGCGTGCCTGCTGGAGTTTGGGCTACAACTACGGCAAGGGCTATGATGAGGTGTTTCTCGAGGCTTACGGCGTGACCAAGCTAGACCGAACGAAGCTGGACTTTTGCCGTGAGCTGGGGGGATTTTCTTTTGATAGAACGACCGTTTGAATTGCTCGTGACATTGAGGTGAGAACGGCTCGGGCCCGCTAGACTTTACACAGCATTTCAAACTTTTTGATATTGTGCGGCCTGCAAACGCCAAAGCTCCGCGTACTCCCCAGCCTGCGCCAACAATTCCGTGTGCGTCCCCTGCTCACTAAGCCGCCCGTCCTTAAGCACCAACACGCGGTCAGCCGTCAATACACTCCCGAGCCGGTGCGTAATCAGCAGCGCGGTACTCCCTTCGGTCAGCGTAACGAACTGCTTATACACTTCGGCTTCGCTGCGAGGGTCGAGGGCGGCGGTAGGTTCGTCTAAGACTAAAATATCGGCTTGACGGTAGAGCGCTCTTGCCAGCGCCAGCTTTTGCCACTGACCGCCGGAGAGTTCGGTGCCGCCGAAGGCTTTGCCGAGTTGCGTTTCCAATCCTTCAGGTAGCGCCGTTACGGTGGGGGCGAGGCCGCTGGTTTTGAGCGCCGTTTGGACTCGAGCCCCCCCGTCATCTTCAGCATAAACATCAGCAACTTTGATGTTGTCCTCAACCGTGTAAGCGTAGCGCCCAAAGTCCTGAAAGACTGCCGAAATTCGCCCACGCCACGCGGTCAGCTCGAGGTTTCGCAAATCCGTCCCGCCCACCGTAATCCTGCCTTCGGTCGGGTCGTAAAAACGCAGAAGCAACTTGACCAGCGTCGTTTTGCCCGCACCGTTTTCGCCGACGATGGCAACTCTTCCACCAGGGCGAATAGAAAACGTCAGGTCACGTAGCGCGGGGCGACCATCGGGATAGCTAAACGAAACGTTTTGAAAGTGGATATGCGGCGTTTGTGACGAGAGTGAAACGGGTTGCTCCGGGTTCTTTACGGTCGGTTCGGCGGCTAAAAAGTCGAAGTATTTTTGGAAGTAGAGCATGTGTTCAAAGACCAGCCCAAAATACTGAACGATGTCGAAGACCTGCGTCTGGAGCTGACTCAGCCCGGTAATGACGACCACCGTCGCGCCGAGACTAATTTGTCCGGCAGCGGCCCGATGAATCGCCCACGCGAAGATGCCCGCGCCAACAAACAGGCTGAGCAAACTTCTCGGCATCACACCGAAAACCTCCTGAACGCGGACGCGCCGCATCGTCTCGTGCGACACCTTGAACGCCCGCAAGTAGCGCCCGTGCAGCCATGGCAGGAGGTTGTAAAGCCGCACTTCGGCAGCGAAGGTGTGCGACAGTGCGACATTTGTCTCGTAAGACATCGCTCTCGCTTCGGGTGTCCGGTTGAGAGTTGCGCCCCAGCTCAGCTGTCTGAACTTGAGGGTAATACGGGTCAGCGGGATGACGCCCAAAATAGCGGCGACCGGCACCCACCAGCCGACGGTCACTAGCAGCGCCGAAATCCCGGCGAGTGTCACCAGGCTTTGCAGCAGATACACGAGTGTCACGAGGATGTTGAGGGGGCGGTGCGACGCGCTCTTTTGGAGTACCTCGAGGTCGTCGTAAAAGCGTTTGTCCTCGAGGACCTCGAGTCCCGGCAGTGTTTCAGCCTTTTTCATCAGCGTGAGGTTGACGTGCGCCGTAAAAAGCTCTGCGACATTCCCCTGCAAAACCTGAGCGATAGGACTGAGCACTACGCCGATAAGGAGCGTCAGCGTCCACCACACCACCAGCACCGTCACGCTGACACTTTCACCAGACGACAACGCCGTTACGCCGTCTACGGTTAGGCGTGTGAGGTAGATCGTCAGCACCGGAACGAACGCCTGAACAACTAAAATCACGCTGAGGAGCGCGGTTTCTGCGGGTGCAGCGCGGAACAGTTCAGGAACGGTTCGGGCTAAGATGCGGAGGAGTTGAGGTCGGGACGCTTCAGGCGCTTTGTCCATCCCCCGAGTTTGGCACAGTCCGGCAGCTTCAAAAATACTGAAAGCGGTAGAGTTTCAGCTCGGAACGGCTTAAACTAGCATCATGAACGTCATCTCTGTCCTTGTCGGGATTGTCGCCCTGATCATTGCCCTCGTCGGGTTTATCCCACTTTTAGGCATCCTCAACTGGTTCGTCATTCCGCTTGCCGTCGTCGGTCTCATCGTCGGCATGTTCGACGCCCGCACGACCGGGCGCAACTTCAACGCTATCGTGCTGGTATTGGCTGTAGTCAGGCTGTTTTTAGGTGGTGGGATTCTCTAGCTTTCCACTACCGGTGCCTGCTACGCTGATTTTTTACCGTTCGGCGGATTCCGAAACGCAGCCGGAGTACTTCGGTGTGGTGACGTTCGGCCTGCCCTACGCACATCATTATCAGGTCGAGTGGCGAGAGGGCGGGACACCTGACTGGCAGCGTTGGTCGGTTCAAGCTTTGTCCTGTGACCAGTTTGACGCGCTCGAGACCACTCAATTTCCCTACGAACCGCCCTATCCCATCGAGCAAATAACGTTTTTGCAGCTGCTCAAAACGTTCGCACTGCCGCCGCTCCCGCTCTAGCTCGCTTCACTCAGCTCCTGTGCCCGCACGCTCGCCTCTTCAACCGCTTGCATCGCCGCGTAGCGGAGGCCGTGTTTCTCGAGGGCCATCACACCGGTGATCGCGGTACCGCCTGCACTCGCTACCTCGTCTTTGAGTTTGCTGGGGGTGCGGGTCTCGAGCAGCACCGCACTCGCTGCCAACACCTGCTGGGCAAGCCCCTGCGCTACGTCCCGGCTGAGGCCCACCCGGACGCCGCCGTCGGCTAAAGCTTCGGCAAAAAGCGCGGCGAACGCTGGCCCCGACCCGGCGAGCCCCGTAAACGCGTCGAACAACCTTTCAGGAACCTCGTAGACGGTGCCGACGGCGGCGAAGAGTTGCTGGGCGGTCTCTAAATCGTCCGGCGTTGCTTGCGGCAGCGCGGCGACCGCCGTAGCGGAAAGTCCGACCTGTGCGCCCAAGTTTGGCATCGCCCGCACGACGCGGCTGCTGCCGACGCGCTGCGCGATGACCTCGGCGGAAACACCCGCCATCAGGGAGATGTAGGCGGCGGAGCGCCTTGCAATCAGCGGGGCGACTCCGGCAAAAGACTGCGGTTTTACGGCGATGAGGATGCGTTCGGCGGCGTGAATGCCCTCGTCTGACAGGGGCGTGACGCCGAAGGTTTCGGCAAGGGTGTCCCGCCGCGTTTCGTCCGGGTGGTAAATCCCAACTTCAGCTGCTTGAAGGATTCCTGCCCGAAGCGCCCCGGTCAAGACCGCGCCGCCCATCTTGCCCGCCCCGACGAGTGCGAGTTTCATACGTTCACCTGATAGATTCCCTGCATCTGCGTAGTCTAGCGCGTCTGAGCTTTTCGGCGCAGTCATAGCCTGAAAAACTGCCGGACAAGGAGAACAGCGAGAATAGCCCCGGCGGTATCGGCAAGCCAGTCTAAGGTGTCGGCGCTCCGCCCTAGCACGTAAGACTGATGCACCTCGTCTGAAATGCCGTAAAACGACGCCAGCAACACCGCCAGCCACGCGCGGCCCGTCGCTAGGTAGAGCAGCCCTGCCAGCACCCCAAAATTGCCTGCGTGATAAAGCTTGTCCCACGGCGGCGAGAGGTCTAGAAAACTGTCGACACCCTGCGCGTCGGGCGACGACGAGAGCCAAAAGGTCAGTCCGGCCCAGAGCAGCGCTACGACGCCGAACAAAACTCTGACGGGCGGTTTAAGCGTGTGGATATTCAACCAACTCTACGAGGACGCCGCCCGTCCACTTGGGGTGCAAAAAAATTACTTTCGTTCCGTGCCGTCCGGGGCGCGGTTCGCTGCCGATGAGTTCTGCACCCCCAGCGGACAAACGTGCGATGTCTGCGCCTAAGTCGGGCGTGCGAAACGCGGCGTGGTGCATTCCGGGGCCGCGTTTATCTAAAAATGTTTGGAGCGGGCTTTCAGGGGTGAGGGGCTCGAGCAACTCCACCGTACTCGCCCCGCTGCGCAGCAGCCTCACCCGGACGCCTTCGCTCAAGACTTCTTCGTCGTCGCCGTCACGTACGAGCCCTAGAAGTTCGTAGGGTTTCGAGGCGGTCTCGAGGTTCACAACCGCAATTCCGAGATGGTCGAGCGGTAGACCGATGTTAGAGGTCACGTTCAGACTTATCCTTTGGCGTTAGCCGGTTTCGGAGCCATCATCACAAGCAGCACCAACTCCGAATCCGAGTCGTTACGAACGCCGTGCGGCACGCCGGCGCGGGCAATCACGGCGCTACCCTCAGCTAAAAGTTCGTGTTCGCCGCCAACCTCGAAAAGTGCCTCGCCCTCTAGCACCACATAGATTTTATCTTCGCTCTCGTGCGTGTGAACGCGTTGCGCCTGCCCCGGCCCGATACAGTATTGGTCGCACAGCAGCCGCTTGGACGCAAAAACCGGGACTTTTTGCAGTTTATCCGCCGCGAATGACCGCTGACCGAACAGGTCTTTATATTCCATGCTTCAGCATACCCCTTAGGTCTCAGCTATCTTGGAACTCCCCCGGACGGCCCGCCAAAACCGTTTATCAGCCGTAAAACTCGCAAAATGTGCGTCCTCGCCGCGTTTATGACCCCTCTTTCTGTCATGATACAGAGGTGATCGTCGCAGCGGCAAGACATATTTGGTCAAACGTCTGCAAGCGCCCCTTACGCTGGGGTGTCGGGGCAGTATTTTTGGGATATCTGGCACTCGGCCCGGTTTTATACCGGCTCGAGGCTGCTAAACCACGTCAAGCTGAGTTGCCGATGGCGCGTTGGAGCATCGCCAAGATCGAAGCGCAAACGCGGAGGGCGCTGCACGTCGTCGCGCAACCCGGTTCAGCTCAGCCTACTAGAGTCCAGCCCAATAGGGCGCAACCTGATGAGGTTAGGGCCGGTGTAGGACAGTTTTTGGAGCAGCCCGTCAATCAACCCGCCGCTTCACGACCTACCGCCACGAACCCCCAAAGAGCGCTGCCCGACCTGAAACCGCTCGAGCCTTATGACGTCTACACCATCGGGAGCCGCGCCACCGGCGACCTGCGGCTCAAGTTTGCCACGACGATCTACAACACCGGTCAGGGGCCGCTCGAGACGCGCGGCGCACGTAATAGGGAAGGGCAGCTCGAGGTCTATCAGTATGTTTATGAGGGTGACGAGGCCAAACGGGGGCAAGAGGTCGGTACCTTCGACTACAACCACCGCCACGGACACCTTCACTTCGACGAGTTTGCCCACTACGAACTCTGGGCGGTGGGCGCTGCTGGAGAGCTGCTAGAACCTGTTGCCGACAACCAGAAGGTCGGGTTTTGCCTGATGGACATTAAAAATATGGCGACCGACAAGACGCACCTGGGGAGCGGCCTGATTGATAAAACCGGCGGCCCGGTCTACGCCGGTTGCCGCGAAGATATTCAAGGGATTTCGCCGGGTTGGGGCGACGAATACCTCGCGCTCCTCTATGAACAAGACCTCGACCTGACTGGCGTGCCGGGAGGCCGTTACGCACTCGTGATTACGACAAATCCAAACCGGAAAATTGAAGAGGCGAACTATGACAACAATGCGGCGACGGTTTATCTCACGCTTGCGAATGAAAAGGTCGTCGGGTCTCCCGAAAAGGTCGTCTCAAGGTAGCGCCAGCTCACCGCACATATTATCCTGCATTTTACGGCGCACCGCCTCTGGTGAAAGTCCCAAACCTAATAGATAGGTCAGTTTGGTCAAGGCCGCTTCGGGCGTGAGGTCGAACCCGCTTGTAACGCCCGCCGCCGCTAACCCCCGCCCGGTCGCGTAACTCGCCATCATCACGCCCCCTTGCCAGCACTGCGTACAGTTGACGATGACGACACCTCTTCTTGTCGCCTCAGCTAAAACCGCTAAAAAATCCGGGTCTTGCGGCGCGTTGCCGCTGCCATACGTTTCTAAAACCAACCCCTGTAAGGGTTCGCGCAGGACGTTACGCAAAATATTCGCGCTCATCCCTGGAAAAACCCTAAACGCACCGACGCTGACAGGGTTTAACGGTTCGACCCGGAGCAGCGCGGTTGCCGGGGGCCGGAGCAGCGTACGGTCAAGTTCGACCGCTACCCCGACGCGTCCGAGCGGCGGCATATTCGGTGACTCGAACGCGCCGAAACCTGACGCCGACACCTTACGGGCGCGGTTTCCGCGTAAAAGCACCCCGCTAAAATAAAGGCATACCTCGGCAAGTGGCGCAGTTGCAGCGAGCAGCAGCGCCGTGATGAGGTTTTCACGCCCGTCACTGCGAAGCTCTGAAAGAGGAATCTGCGAGCCGGTCAAAATCACAGGTTTGGCAAGATTCTGGAGCATAAATGACAGGGCTGACGCACTGTAGGCCATCGTATCGGTACCGTGCAGCACCACGAAGCCGTCGAACGCCTCGTAATTTTGCGCGATATCGGCGGCGATACGCGCCCAGTCTTGAGGGGATATCTCGGCAGAGTCCAGCAGCGGCGCGTATTCGTGCAGCGTAAGGCGGGGCAGTTCAGGCGCGTTAAATGGGGCCGCCCGGAGTTGTTCGGCTAAAAAACCGGGCGCGGGGCGGTAGCCTTCAGCGCTGCGTTTCATCCCGATGGTGCCGCCCGTATAGGCAATGTAAACGGAGCGCTTCACAGAGAACAGTGTATCTCGCTACAGGAAGACCCACAGCTAGACATCCAGTTTAGGCGACCTAAACGAGTCAACAACCCCAAAGCTTTGGGCGTATCAACTACGCTGTTCTGAACGCTTACTCCGCGCTTCTCACTGCTTTCTGCTCAGCGAATACCGGGAGGAACTTGCGTCGGCGGCGGCTCTGGCAAGTTGCGCGGTTCGGGTACGCCCTCGAGCCTTTTTAGTACGCCGTTCTCGTTACAGCCGACAAAAAACGGACAACGCAGACACTCCGACCAGACGCGCGGGTGAAGCTCTTTGGTTTTATCGATCACCCGAAACCCGCACCGCTCGAAAAACCCGACCGAGTACGTCCAGGCGAACAGCGTCGGGACGCCGATACGCCGCGCCTCGCCCTCACAAGCCCTGACCAGCTCACGTCCGACGCCCTTAGCTTGCACACCGGGCCGCACGGCCAGCCCACGCACCTCGGCGATATCACCCCAGAGGATATGCAGCGCCCCACACCCGGCAAACTGCCCATCCACCTCAGCGACAAAAAAGTCACGTAAGTTCTCAAAGATGTTTTGCATCGGCCTGACCAGCATCTTGCCCTGACCCGCCCAGTAGCCGATGGTCTCGAAAATATCAATGACGTCCTCGGCTCTGGCCGGCCGGACGGTAACGATTCGGATATTTGAAGGTGTTTCAAACACATGTTATCTTCGCATGTTTACGCGCCATTACTGTAGTAGAGGTTGAGCCTTGCAAGAGGGAACAATGCTATTTTTGCCTGACCTTTAAGCCTAAACTTATTTCGGTTTGCTTACAGCGATAAATTGAGCAACCCCGGAGGAGCGATGATGACCCGTGTTAAACTCGCCAGTATCAACTTATTTGTGCAAGATATCGCGCGTTCAACAGTCTTTTACAACGACGTGCTGGGGCTAGAGTTAGACAGAGCGCGTTCTGAACCCGAGATGGCAATTCTTGATAACGGCGGTTGCAAGTTGGGTTTGCAAAATGCTGCCTCGATGGACCGGCGTATCACCTCTACTGACGGAATTGAACTGGGTTTCGAGGTAGAAGATGTAGACGAGGTTTGGCAGAAGCTCAAAAAGGCTGGAGCCGACGTGCTAGGTGAGCCTGTTGACCAAGGTTTTGGACGTACCTTCGATGCGCGCGACCCCGACGGCTATCAGCTAACGGTTTACAAGCTGTTTTGACGCCTCGAGCATCTGTTTCGCTGCTGCTATCTGCGTCTCAACTTGCGCCTGCGCCGTGCCGCCGTAGCTCGAGCGCGCACCTACGACGGTCTCGAGCTTCAAAACGTCATACGCATCTTCGCCGATAAGTTCCGATACCGCTTGCATCTCTGCCAAACTCAGCGCTTGCAAATCCTTACCCGCCTGCATCCCGAGCGCCACGAGCTTACCGACAACCTCATGCGCCTCACGGAAGGGGAGACCTTTCTGGGCGAGATAATCGGCCAAATCCGTGGCGTTCGAGTAGGCGCGTCCGGCAGCGTGATACATCCGCGTTTCGTTGACGGTAAGTTTCGGCAGCAGGTCAGCCGTCAGGCGCAAACAGAGGCGGAGCGTGTCCGCTGTGTCAAACGCGCCCTCTTTGTCCTCTTGGGTATCTTTGTTGTAAGCGAGCGGCAAGCCTTTAAGCGTCGTCAAAAGCCCCAAAAGATGCCCGTAAACGCGCCCGGTCTTGCCGCGCGTCAGTTCGGACACGTCCGGGTTTTTCTTTTGCGGCATGATTGACGAGCCTGTCGTATGCGAATCGGGCAGCGTGACAAAACCGAACTCTTGCGACGACCATAAGATGAGTTCTTCGGATAACCTCGAGAGGTGCATCATCACGAGGCTGGCGGCACCTAAAAACTCCACCACGAAATCCCGGTCAGATACCGCGTCGAGCGAATTTCGGGCAGGCCGGTCAAACCCTAACAGCTCGGCGGTACGTTGACGGTCAATCGGAAACCCTGTTCCGGCGAGTGCCCCGGCTCCAAGAGGGGAAACGTTCAAGCGTTTGAGTGAATCTTGCAACCGTTCTGCGTCTCGCGAAAACATCTCAAAATAAGCCAGCAGATGATGCGATAAGAGTACGGGTTGCGCGACTTGCAAGTGCGTGTACCCCGGCATAATGACGCCTAGATGTTTGTCAGCAGCTTCCACAAAAGCGGTGCGGAGGTCATGCAACAACTCAATCAAATCATGCGCTTCGTCCCGGAGCCAGAGCCGAAAATCGGTCGCTACCTGGTCGTTACGGCTGCGGGCGGTGTGGAGTTTGCCGCCGACCGGCCCGACGCGCTCTGTGAGGGCAGACTCGAGGTTCATATGGACGTCTTCTAGGTCAGTGCGCCACTCGAACGTTCCGGCTTCAACCTCTTTTTGTAATTCCTCGAGTCCAGAGATGAGCTGTGTGGTTTCATCAGCGCTCAAAATGCCCGTCTCTCCAAGCATGGTGGCGTGGGCGATAGAACCCCGAATATCTTGTAGGGCTAGCCGTTTGTCAAACGTCACTGAAGCATTAAACTGCTCGACCAAGGCGTCGGTGCTTTCGGAAAAGCGTCCACCCCACATGCGTTTGTTACGGGCATGGGTCACAAGGAAAGTATGTCCAAGTTCATTCGGTATCTTTCACGAGCAAAGTATAGCGTTTATTTTGCCAGAGTTTTACAAGGCAGCCCGGGACCGACAAAAGCCTCGTCAAAGCGGTTAGTCCGTCGCTGCCGCGGGGCGGACGCCCGCAGGTAGCTCGAGCTGCTGCAACCGTTTGAGTACGGGGTGGCTCGAGTACGCCAACCACGCTACCTGTGCGGCGCTCCCCACGACAAAAGCTGCGGTTACGACGTAAAGCCCCGGCACCGTGCCGAGCAGCGCCCCACCGCCGAGCAGCAGCACACTCACCATAAGCGACACCAAAACAGACTGCGTAACGCGCCCCGTTTCGCCGCTATAGACCAGAATCCCCTGATAGTAGCTCTGATACACCGTCAGCGCAGGCCAGACGCACGCCCACAACAAGCCGCTGCTGGCTAACGCGGCGAGTCCGGGTTCAAGACCCAAGAGAGTACCGAAATAGCCCCTAGCCAACGGGGTGAACGCGACAAAAAGTAGCAGCACGCTCATAAAACCTGAGAGCAGGAGCGCAAACCAGCGTAGTTGCCGCCACGCTCCGGGCGTCTCGAGCGTCGCGACCACCACCTCATTGTACGCCATGCCGATGCCTCTAAAGAGAAAGATAAACGACGCCAGTACCGGCCAGGCGGCGAGGGACTCGAGCGCCAGCGGCATCCGGCTGAGCGCCGCACTGCCGAGTGGTTGGACGAGCAGGAGAATTAGACTTGTCAACGCCAGCGGCGTATAAAACCGCCTGAAGACCGGCCAGGTCAGCGGCTCGGGCTCGTTCTTGGCCGTCTCCGGCAAGCCGTAGCGGACGATAGACCGAACCCGCACGCCGATAAAAACTGCTTCGGCGACTACGCCCGTAGCCACGCCCATCGTTCCGACAACGATCCCCGGCAAACCGAGCAAAAACCCTACACCGCAGCCTAAAAGAAGCGCACCAAGCCTGATCACTGTGCCGATACTGACTGAGAGCGACTGACCGCTACGGATCAGTAGTCCCTGATGAAACCGGCGGTAGGCGATAGACCAGGTAAAGGGCAGCATCACCATCAAACCCCAACGCGCCGGTTCCACCACCTCGGCGGGCGGATTTAAGAGCCGGACAATTAAAAGGTCATAGAGCGGGGTAAAAGCCAAAAGCCCGTGCAGCACGGTAAGGCTCAGGCCAGCGAGCATCATGAAGCGGTAGATAAAGCGGTACGACCCCTGGGTTCTAGAAAGCGCGGTTGAAGCCGCCAGTAGCATAATGATCGGCGCTTCGATCACCAGGGCGAGGGGGAAGACGATGCCGCCGAGGGCTGCGAGATTTACCGTCGGGTTTTCCAGGCGGGCGATAAGTGCGCCCACCAGAGGTTGCTCGACACTCATAAAAAGCCAGCTCGCTGCCAGCGGCCACCAGGTAAAAAAGATTGTACGCAAGGCTAAAGGACGCATTCAGACAGCCTACCCAATAGGGAACAGTCAACCTGACAATGCGATACATGACACCCTCGACAGCTTATTCCAGCAGCTCTTTAACACTGTTTTCTCCTCGCGTGCTGCTCGTCTCGACCGGGTTTGGATAACGCGGAAATCAAGCTCAACGTTTACCTAAGTAGCCCGGTAGCCCGCAGATGTGACGCACACCACAGCCCGCTAGAGCGCTGGATGAGCGTAAACTGTTATAAATGGCTTGCCTTCTCAGTTTTGATCAGACCTACCGAAATTAGGCTCTGTCAAAATTTCGTTTAGCTAGAATAAGGGTACTGACTTGCATACCAAAGAAGCGCTCGTTCAGGGGCTCGAGCTCTACCGGGACGGTACCTACGCCGAGACGGTTCGCTCACGTTACGGTGAGGTGAGTTTACGGGTTGCTGAACCCGGCATCGAACTGATGGAAGGTCGTTTGGACGCGGGAGAACGCCTGACGATCTTGCCGCCGCGCTTTGGCGAAATAGAAGGCATAGAAATCTACCACCTGCTGACAGGTCAGCTGAGTACCGATGTGCCAGGTATGCACACGTCGGAAGTTGAGCTGCTAGGGCCAGGTGACGTGATCGTCGCCCGTCATTTGCGAGAACCCGTTATTTTTACGGTAGCGCGTGATGTGACCTTTTTGTGCATCACTACCCAGCCCACATTCCACGAAGTTTCTGATATTTTGCGAGACCTCAAGCAGTTGGCGGATAAGGTTGAACTCAAAGACAAGGGGGCGTCGGAGCACTGTACGCGCATACGCAACCTCGCCTTAAAGATGGGCCGACGTTTGAACCTGTCCGACCATCGTCTCTTACTGCTTGATTACAGCGCCTATTTGCACGACGTTGGCAAAGTCAAAGTTCCGACAGATATCCTTTTAAAACCCGGCGCGCTTGACGCCGGAGAGTGGAAGATCATCAAAAAGCACCCTGTTTACGGTAGGGAAATGGTTGAAAACACCTTTATGAGTGAGATTGGGCCGATTATCGAGCAGCATCACGAGCGCTTCGACGGCTCGGGCTACCCTTACGGTTTAGCGGCGGCTGAAGTTCACACCGAAAGTTATATCGTAGCCGTCGCTGACGCTTACGACGCGATGACTAATGACCGCCCCTACCATGCGGCGATAACCAAAGCGGAGGCCATTGCCGAAATCATCAGGGGAAGCGACCGCTTTTACCCTCGTGAAGTTGTACAGGCTTTTTTGGAGAGTGTTGTGTAAGCTATGTGAGCTTAACTCAAAGTACAGCGTAATCGTCTTTAGGTTGTTGAGTTCTGCCGCTATCGTCCTAAACGGTAGCTGCCAAACCGGAGGAAACATGAACACAAAACGTTGGATACTGGCCTTAAGTCTCGTCTTATTTCTGGGAAGTTGCAGTCAAACGGCGACACCTTTGGAGCCCATCGAGTATGACGCCAGTCAAGACGTCTATATCGTATTCCACGGCAAACACTTTGAAGACGCAACCAAGTTTTTGCCCGTTGACCTTATCGGTGAGCTAGCCTTCGACTTGCAGGAAGGAACACACGATAAGATCACGGATGTTTCGGGTGCCGAAGTTGACCATTTCTACATCTGGCTGTGTTTGGCTGACCAGTGCATTCCGGTTGATCCGTTTACCTTTAGCGGTTAGCCGCTCGTTTAGTTTTTGGCATCTGACAAAAGAGAGGGACTCGAGGCTAATCTCGAGTCCCTCTCTTTCAACTTGCTACGCTATAACAATTAGCACACTTACTGAGCGCGAATCTCGGAGCTATCATCTCTCAGGGGTGCGTGCTAGACTGTGCTTTATCTGCATAGACTGGCTCAAACCAGCTGATACCTGCTATATAAATAAAGTCTGCTCTCGGTTCAACAACTTCTGCAGCAGTGCCGATAAGTAAGGCGCTGTCCCAAAACCTTTTAACCATAATTTTTGTAGGTAGAGGGCAGTGCCTAGCGAGTGGCGGAAGTGCGCCTGTAACGCTTTCTTTAGCTGTGCTTTCTATGCAAGAGAATCATCGCTGAGACGACTTACTCTGGTTTTCAGATAGGCGCTAAGTAGAGGTGGACTTTCCGCACTAAGCCCAGGCGCTTGCTAGTGCCTTGCCTTTCTAGGTTGCTTAAAACAGCGGCCTGCAAACGCTCTTTGCGTAAAATTCCACACTTGCGCATTCTAGGCAAAATCCCACAGCTGTGCGGCAAAAACTTCTATATCCTTAAAGACATAAGTTAAGCCTTTTTCTACCCTCCTACTTTTTAACTTACGCTCTCCCATCTCTTTGCCGTGATTGCACGAGCAACAAAGGAAGACTATGAAAAAGCAAATTGCAGTTACATTAGTTGTTCTTGCCGCCGTTTTTATGTACGCCCTAGCTAGACCGAGTGATACCGGTGGGTCGTTCACGTCCGACCAAGGTGTCAGTCTGCAAGGCGTCTACAAGGACCTGATGCAGCTGGTTCCTTTTACCTTTTCTAGCAAAGAAGCGCCGCCCGTAAAACCTGTCAGCTAAGGCCGTAACACCCGCCCATTCGCCCCTACTCCGGTAGGGGTTTTGTCTATAGGTTTTCTCCATCACACACGCCGCACAAAAAACAGTACGGGGAACTCGTGAGCTCCCCGCTCTGCTTCCGAACAGTTTGCTGGCCTATAAAATCAGCTGCGCCCCCGGTTCGATGGCTTCTGGTAAGACAACGTTTGCCAGGTCTTCGGCTGAAAGTGCGGTGAGCGGGCCGATCTCGAGCACTGCGTCCACCTCACCGTTTTTATAGGGCACCTTGACGCCGTTGGCTTCCAACCAGCGTGCCGCCCGCAGGGTCTGCAGCTTCTTGCTGCTTTCGGGCGAGTCGCTGCCCGAAGCGTTTTTGATGGGGGCAAACTCCTCGGCCCGGTCGGTTTCTAAGATGATGCTATGCGCTGCGAGCGGCAGGGCGTCGAAGATAAAGCGCTCGAGCTTCACTGCGTTCGGCTTCTCCGGCGTCACCCGTTCGCCAGTTAGCGGGTCGATGTAAGGTACAACTTTTTCTGCCCGGTGAAAGGGTAGCTCGAGCCTGTCCCCTTTACCTTTAGTGAGCCGCTGCGCGAACGACACCGAAATCAGGTGAATCGCAACCGACCCTGCGCCGAACTCGAGTGCGCCTTGGCCGTCCTCGAGCGCGGCGAGTGCATCGGGCATGTCCGAATACTCGATTACGCAGGGTTTTCCGCCCGCCACGCAAAAGACCCCGACCTTCTCTTTCGGATCGACCTTGCGGAGCATCTTCGACGACATTTCTGCACCGTTTTCGGCGTGAAGCCCGATAAAGAGCGGGTCGATGCAGCGCACATTTGGATTGTCAACCTGAAAGTACGAGATCTGTGTGACGCCGCGCCGCACCATGTCGTCCAACGCCCCATTTTTGGCGAGCGCGCCGAGGCTGCCGCCGTGCCCGTCCGGGTTCATTGCCAGGGTGTGCTTTTCAGCGAGCACCAGCGCTCCGGTCGGGCTAAAACTTGGCATCGTTCCTTGCGGAAACAGCTGAACGTTTTCCGGATTCAGACCGAAATAGTCGTGCGCTTCGAAAAAATCCTGCGTGACGGTGTGATTCATCTCGCTCGTCATAATGTACCAGGGTACAGGCATACCATAAAGTACTTCGGTTTTGCGGAGCTGTTCGGCAAACAGTTGAAACAAGGGTTTACGGCCCAAGGGCGTCGCCGGAAAGGTGCCTTTAGGGTCGTCCCAACCGAGGCGCGTGCCTTGTCCACCCGCCACCGTAAAAGCGGCAACTTGTCCCCCACGGACAAGTGTCTCACCGAGCGCACGGGCGCGCCCATACACCTCTGGCTCTGCGGGCACAACCGGATAGTAGGGCGCGGGTTCGATAGGTTCAGGGGCGCTCATATCGGGCTTCCGCCGGACGTGCGTTTCGGTAAGTTCAGCCAGATACGCCCAGTTCAGCGCCGCAAGTTGCCTCAGCAGCTCAGCCCTTTGTGGCGGCGTGAGACTGGGGTAAAAGTTCAGCAAATGCTCCTGCTTGTGTGTTTGTAAGAGCTGCCGAACCTCTTCAAGCTGACTTATCTTGGTTGCTTCACCCATCCCGTCCTCTCGCTTCAGCGTAGTTGCCTCTTTGAGGCATGTTCGCACAGTCTAACTTAGCGCTCCGCCCAGATGTGTGCGTTTACCCTAAAGTGCCTTGAAAGCGTCTTGGCAAACGTTTGTAGAGCGCACTTTTCAAAATCTTGGTACCGTGTTTCTCTCCTTGGGTTGCGCTTATAGCGAAGAGAAACCCCCAGCGGCGCTACAATAGCCTATGATCCTCTCGCCTCTCCCTACCGACTTCCGCGTTCAAGACGCTGCGCTCTCGCCTCTTGTAGATAAAGTTTTGGGCGGTGAACGGCTAAGTTTTGCTGAAGGCATGACGCTGTTTCATACGCCCGACCTGCCGACCGTCGCCCGCCTCGCCGACACCGTGCGGCAGCGCTTAGTCGGCGACAAAGCCTACTTTGTCCACTCGCTCCGGCTGTCGCAGACCAACGTCTGCTACGTTGGCTGCACCTTCTGCGGCTTTCAGCGCAAATTGGGCGAAGAGGGTGTGTGGGACATGGAGTTGGGCGACGTCTGGGCGTACATGGACGAGCATTATCACCCTGACTTGACCGAAGTTCATATTTCGTCAGGCCATCACCCGAAGCGCAAATTTGACTATTATCTGGATTTGGTCCGCGGCCTCACCGAGCGCGGCTATCAGGTCAAAGCGTGGACGGCCGCTGAAATCCATCACTTCAGCAAAATTACCCGGCCCCGCATGAGCTACCGCGAGGTGTTGAGCGCCCTTAAAGACGTAGGGCTAATCGCCCTACCCGGCGGCGGCGCGGAAATCTTTGCCGAGCATGTCCGGCAGCGTATCGCGCGCGCAAAAGTTACGGCGGAGGGGTGGCTGGACGTTCACCGCACCGCGCACGAACTCGGACTGCCGACGAACGCGACGATGCTTTACGGGCACGTCGAAACGTTGGAAGACCGGATGGACCACATGCTCCGGCTGCGCGAGTTGCAAGACGAAACGGGCGGCTTTATGTCGTTTATCCCGCTCGCTTTTCAGCCCGACAACAACGATTTGGCAAAAGAGCTCAACAAGAGCGAGTTTACGACCGGTTTGGACGACCTGCGTAACCTAGCGGTCGCCCGCATCATGCTCGATAATGTGCCGCACATCAAGGGCTACTGGATTATGATCACGCCCGAACTGACGCAGGTCACGCTCTCAGCGGGTGTGTCGGATATCGACGGCACCATTAAGGATGAGCGCATCGCCCACGCTTCAGGTGCTTCGACCGACAAGGGGATGACTGAAACTCAGCTCGTGCAACTTATTCAAGACGCGGGCCGGACGCCGGTACGCCGCGACGCGCTTTATAAAGAACTCGAGGTTTACCACCCGCTCGTTTCTGCTGCGTAAAGGAGACCGGCTCACTTGCGTAAAAAGGTAAGGCGTTGGCTGATCATCAGCTTCATGGCTTTCGGAGTCGTTGTCGCGTTTATACTTTCTCCGGTAGCGAGTGAACTCTTTGGTTATACCGAGTTTTTTCTCGAGCCGACGCCTTACCCTGAAATGGCAAAGATTTTAGACGCTGCGCCTTTTTGGTTTCGGGTTGAAAGACTTTATTATCGGTGCCAAAAAGTAGGTCTGAATCCACAAGATTTCTCACCTCTATACGACACTACAGCGGCGGCGCAGCGTTGTGGAGGTATCGGCAAAGTGTATGTGGCTGCGCTCGAGGCAAGTGGTGTAATGTCGGCACAGGGTTTTGCAAGGCGATATCAACCACCATTTTTAGTTGATGGCATAGAGGAAACGTCTTCTTGCCCGTACCACTATTACGGGGGAAACTGCTTTAACTACCTTTATGATGAGAACACAAATAGATAAAAATTTTCCTTCTAAAGCTGATGAGAGGCTCGAGCGCCTCGGTATTGTCTCTTACACCAACGTTGCGCCGCTGCACTGGGGGCTGACACCGTGGCGTGGTGCGTCGTTCGTGCGGGGTGTTCCGACTGAACTGAACCGGCAGTTATTAGACGGCGAGATTGATTTGACGTTGGTCTCGAGCATCGAGTTTTTACGGCACCGGGACACCTTGCGGGCGCTGCCGGACTTTTCTATCGCCACGCTCGGTCCGGTCTACAGTGTGATGCTCTTTCACTGGGAACCGTGGGAGAGTCTTACGGGTAAGAAGGTTGCGCTCACCACCGACTCGGCGACGAGTGTGCAGCTTTTGAAGGTGTTGCTCGAGGGTTCCGATATTGATGCAGAATTCGTTCCCATGACACCTGACCTGGACACCATGCTGGAAACGTGCGACGCGGCTCTTTTGATCGGTGATATGGCGCTCCAAGAGGCCGTCGCCAAACGTCCCGTAAACGGCAAGCGTCCTCTAATTACCGACCTCGGTGAAGCGTGGTATGACCTGACCAAACTGCCCTTTACGTTTGCGGTGTGGGCGTCGCGTCAAGATCGTCCACCCTCAGAGCGCTTGGTTGCCGAGTTACGCGCCGCACGTGAACATGGGCTGGGTGAGTTGGCGGCGGTGTCACGGCCTGAAGCGGAGAAGTTGGATGTGCCTAAGAGCGTGGTGCAGCGTTATCTAGGGAACTTTCGGTATTACCTCGAGCCTCCCGACCGCGACGGGCTGTTGGCCTTTGCCGAGCGGAGTATTCCGGACTTTAAGCTGGGCGACCTGAGTTTCTGGCATCGCTAGTTTGTCCTGCTAAGCTGGGTGTATGACCGCGTTACCTGACGTTAAACTTGCCCGCAAACTCACCTGGGTTCTGTTCACCGCGCAAGCCTTCGGCTCCGCTGGCTTTATCGCCGCTGCGACCATCGCTTCAGTTGCCGGAGCCGCGCTGAGCGGACGCGAGGCGTGGGCCGGAGTGCCCTCAGCCGCGTTTTTGCTCGGGTCGGCACTGGCAGCGTACCTCTGGGGTGTCGTCATGGACGCGTTCGGGCGGCGGACTGGTTTGGTTTTGGGCCTCTGGACGGGCGTGTTCGGCGCACTTATTGCGGCGTGGGCCATCGTACAAGGGTCGTTCGGACTTTTGCTGGTGGGTTTACCGCTCATGGGCAGCGCACAGGCGGCGCTCCAACTCGGGCGTTTTGCCGCTGCTGAGGTCAGTCCGGTAGCGCTGCGTGGTCGCGCCATCTCAAACGTGGTGCTGGGCGGGACGGTTGGGGCGATTATGGGGCCGCTTCTGGTCGGGCCGATGGGTGCATGGAGTTTGCAGCTGGGTTTTCCGGAACTGACCGGGGCGTATGCGGCGAGCGCCGGGATGTTCGTGCTGGCGCTGCTGATTGTTTTCGCCCTGTTGCGGCCCGACCCGCGTGATATCGGGCGGCAGCTCGAGCTAAATTCAACCGATAAGGTAGACCCCCGACCGGCAAGACCGCTCGGCGTGATTTTACGGCAACCGGCGGTGATTGCCGCGGTTTCGGCGATGGTTTTCGGGCAGGTCGTGATGGTCATGCTGATGGTGATTACGGCGCTGCATATGTCGCATCATGGGCACGCGCTGACGAGTATCTCAGCGGTCATCTCGTCGCATACGCTCGGGATGTACGCGTTTTCAGTCTTGTCGGGTAGGTTGACCGACCGTTGGGGCCGTGCGCCGGTCATTTTGACAGGTGCTGGAACGCTACTTTTAGCGTGTCTCCTTGCGCCACTTTCGCCGCACGTGCTGCCGCTAGCGGTTTCGCTCTTTCTGCTCGGTTTGGGCTGGAACTTCTGCTTTGTGGGGGGCTCGAGCCTCTTATCCGACAATCTCCTACCCACTGAACGCTCCCGCACGCAAGGCGTCAACGATTTGCTATTGGGTTTAGCCTCAGCGACCGGCAGCCTCGGCAGCGGCGTCGTCTTTGCCGGAGTCGGGTACGCGGCGATGGGCATCGTAGGTGCGGCTGTGGCCCTCCTGCCCTTATTCCTAACGCTCTGGTGGTGGCGCGGCTCTCGTCCTCGGCTGGTAGAAGCTTGACGACGCTTGCCGACCTCGAGACCTTCCTCTCCGATTTCCTCTTGGCTACTCAATTTACCGATGACCAAAACGGCATTTATAGAGTGTCCGACCGACCGGTTAAAAGATTGGGTTTGGCGCTCGAGCCTACGTCCGCTATCTCCGAGTGGATTCTCCAAAATAATCTGGACGCGCTCTTTTTACACCGACCCTGGAAATTGGGCCGGACGCCCAAAGACGTCGGCGTGCTGGCGTACCACTACGCGTTCGACGAACGTCTGACGACGGGCTTTAATCCCCTTTTGGCGGACGCGCTTGAACTGTCTCAGCTCGAGGTTTTGGGCCACAAAGACGGCAGGCCACTGGGCATGATTGGCGACGTACCCAGCGCACCTTTTACGGCGTTTCAGGGCCGGGTTGAGGCAGAGTTCAGTGGACTCGAGGCCGTTTACGGCGCAACTGAAGCTGCCACTGGGGGCGAAGTGACGCGGGCGTGTGTGGTTGGGGCGATGCGTCCGGCGCTCGTCTATGAGGCAGCCGAACGCGGCGCACAAGTTTATTTAACGGGTCAGTACCGCAAAGGTGCAGCGAAAGCTGTAGCTGAAACTGGGATGAGTGTGCTCGAGCTAGGTCACGAACGCAGTGAAATTTGGGGACTTAGGGCGCTGGCGGACGTTTTACGGGAAAGGTTTGGACTCGAGGTCATTCTAGCCACCTGAAACCACTTCTAACTCGACTGTCACAGATGACTCCCTCAGTGGACGAGAGCAGCGTCTAGCAGCGCTTTTGTATAACTGTGCTGAGGATTATTAAAGATGGTCTCGGCAGAACCGGCCTCGAGCACCACCCCGTCTTTCATCACTAAAATGTCGTTGGCGAGCGCCCGCACGACCCGCAAATCGTGGCTGATAAAGATGTACGCGAGGGTGTGCTTACGCTGCAAGTCGCGCAAAAGGTCAATAACCTGCGCCTGAACCGTTCGGTCGAGGGCGCTGGTGGGTTCATCGAGGATAATCAGGCGTGGTTTTAAGACGACCGCCCGGGCAATCGCCAGCCGCTGCCGCTGACCACCGGAAAACTCGTGCGGGTAACGGTCCATCGTGCGAGGCTCGAGCCCGACCTCCCGCAGCGCCTCTGCCACTCGCGCCCGCCGCGCCGCGTAGTCGCCACCGGGTTGATGCACCCGTAAGCCTTCTTCCACGATCTGAAACGCGGTGAGTCTGGGTGAAAGTGAGCTGTAAGGGTCTTGAAAGACGACCTGCAAATCGCTCCGCAGCCGCCGCAAATTATCTCCGCGCAAACTTTGCAGGTCGCGCCCGTCAAAAGTGACTTTGCCACTGCTCGAGACCAGTTTCAGCAGCGCTAACCCGAGCGTCGTTTTGCCCGACCCCGACTCCCCGACCACACCGAGCGTCTGCCCTTCACGTACCGATACGTCGACACCGTCAACCGCTTTGACGTACCCGACCGTGCGCCGCAACACGCCCCGCTGCACCGGAAACCAGACCTTGAGGTCGTCTGAATGAAGGAGTACCTGAGCGTTTTCGTCAAGTTTCGTAGGGGCTCCGGTCGGTTCGGCGGCCAAGAGTTTTTGGGTGTACAGGTGCTGGGGTGCCGTAAAAATCTGCTCGCTCTTGCCCGTTTCGACGACCTCGCCTTCCGTCATCACGTAAACTCGCTCCGCCATATGCCGGACGATGCCTAAGTCGTGGGTGATGAGCATCAGCGCCATACCGGTCTCTGTCTGCAATTCTCTAAGCAGGTCTAGAATCTGTGCTTGAATCGTCACGTCGAGCGCGGTGGTCGGTTCGTCGGCGATGAGCAGCTGGGGGTTGTTGGCGAGCGCCATCGCAATCATCACACGCTGCCGCTGCCCGCCCGAAAGTTGATGCGGAAACGCGCTAAGCTTCTCTTCAGGGTCGGAGAGCTGGACGCGTCCTAACAGTTCCAGAATCCGGCTTCTGGCAGCTTTGCGGCTCAGCCCCTGATGCAGCGTCAACGTTTCGGAGAGCTGTTTCTCCACCTTTTGCAGCGGATTGAGGCTGCTCATCGGTTCCTGAAAGACCATGCCGATGCGGTCGCCCCGGACGCCGCGCAGCACGTTACCTTTTGCGCCTAATAACTCTTGACCGCCGAAACGGATGCTCCCCCTTGGATAGTGCGCCTGTGCGCCCAAAAGTTGCAGGACTGAGAGCGCCGTCACCGATTTACCCGAACCCGATTCCCCAACGACGGCGACACTTTCACCCGAGTTAATAGTAAGGCTTACAGCTTTAACGGCGTCAACAATGCCTTCAGAAGAACGAAACTGAACGGCTAGCTTGTCAATCTCGAGCAAACTCACCGGCTGCTCCCAAAGGTTTTACGCACGTCGAAAGCGTCACGCACCCCTTCGCCGATAAAAACTAGGAGCGAAAGCATTACCGACAGGACGAAAAATCCGGTCAGACCGAGCCACGGCGCTTGCAGGTTGCGTTTGCCCTGATTGAGGAGTTCGCCTAGCGAAGGTGCGCCCGCCGGAAACCCAAAACCCAGAAAGTCGAGTGAGGCCAGCACACCGACCGCGCCGACTAAAACAAAGGGCAAAAAGGTCAACGTCGCTACGAGTGCATTAGGCAGGATGTGCCGGAGCATGATGCTGCGGTTACGGACACCTAACGCCCGCGCCGCCCGCACAAAATCGAAATTACGGGCGCGCAAAACTTCAGCACGAACCAGACCGACCAGCCCCATCCAGCTGAATAACAGCAAAAACCCGAGCAGCACCCAGAAGGTGGTGCGAACGAGGCTCGAGAGGATAATCAGCAAGTAAAGCGTCGGAATCCCGCCCCAGATTTCGATAAAGCGCTGAAAACCCAAATCGAGCCAACCGCCGAAATACCCTTGCACCACGCCCGCAGCGACGCCGACGATAGAACTTAACACCGTTAAAATAAGGGCGAACATGATAGATACCCGAAAACCGTAAATTACACGGGCCAATACGTCCCTTGCCTGGTCGTCGGTGCCTAGAAAGTCTTGCCTCGAGGGGGGCGCGGGCGAAGGTTGCGTGAGGTCATAGTTTACGGTGTCGTAGGAAAAACGTACCGGGGGCCAGAGTGCCCAGCCGCCCTCATCAATCAAGTCTTTTACAAAAGGGTCGCGGTAGTCGGCTTCGGAGTCGAAATCGCCGCCGAAGGTCGTTTCAGGGTAGTTGACAAAAACAGGGAAATACAGCTTGCCTTCATAATTTACCAAGAGCGGTTTATCGTTGGCGACGAGTTCGGCGGGGAGCGTAACGGCAAGCAGCACCAGAAAAATCCAGAAGCTGATGTACGCGCGGCGGTTCGCGCGGAAGTTCTCCCAGCGGCGGCGGGTGAGGCTGAGCGGCGCAGCAGCGTAAGTTCCAGGGGTTTCGGCGTGGTGGTCTGGAGGATAGGCAGAGGGTTCCAGCAGCGGCGTCGGGTTGTCCTGAACGCTCTCCCGGATTTGCTCGAGCTTTCTCTCGGGAACGTCGCTCACGCGCGCCCCTCAAAGTCGATTCTCGGGTCAACGACCGTATAGGTAAGGTCGCCGATGAGCTGCATCACGAGTCCTAAAAGTGTAAAGACGTAGAGCGTTCCGAACATCACCGGGTAGTCGCGGTTAATCGCCGACTCGAAGCCCAAAAGCCCGAGCCCATCAAGCGAAAAGATGACTTCAGTCAAGAGCGAGCCGGTAAACAAGATACCGATAAACGCTGCCGGAAACCCCGCGATGATAATCAGCATGGCGTTGCGAAACACGTGCCCGTACAAGACGCGCCGTTCAGGTAAACCTTTGGCTCTTGCTGTAACAACGTACTGTTTGGTGATTTCATCTAAAAACGAGTTTTTGGTCAAGAGCGTCAACCCGGCAAAACCGCCGATGACGAGCGAAAAAATGGGCAGCGCCAGGTGCCAGAAGTAGTCCCCGATTTTGCCCCAAGTGCTGAGTTCGGTGAAGTTGTCCGACGTTAAACCGCGTAGGGGGAAAAGGTCCAAATAGCTGCCTCCGGCAAACAGTACGATTAAAAGCACCGCAAAAAGAAGACTTGGAATCGCGTTGCCGACGATAATGACCGAAGACGTCCAGAGGTCGAAACGGGAGCCGTCGCGTACCGCTTTGGCGACGCCCAGCGGAATCGAAATCAGGTAGATAATCAGGGTTGACCAGAGTCCCAGCGAAATAGAGACCGGTAACTTATCGAGCACGAGGCCCATCACGCTGCGGTCGCGGTAGAAGCTCTCACCAAAGTCGAAGCGCACGTAACGGCCTATCATCTCGGTAAAACGCGCTAAGGGCGGTTTGTCGAAGCCGTAGAGTTTCTCGAGCCTCGCAATCAGCGCCGGGTCGAGTCCTTCTGCGCCTACATAGCTACCCCTCGGCGCTGCGCCGCTGCCGCCGGGTGTCGTCCCTAACGCGCCCCCGCCCGCGCCCCCGACCTCACCCGCGCCTATCCCGCTGACACGGGCGGTCGCGTCCACCCCGTTACCTTGCAAGCGGGCGAGCGTTTGTTCGACGGGGCCGCCGGGAGCGGCCTGAATGACGACAAAATTGATGACCATGATGCCAAACAGCGTCGGAATCATTAAGAGGAGGCGGCGGACGATGTAGGAAAACATTAAGGAACGTTAGTAGATGCTAGCGTGCCGCGTTGAGTTCGGAAAGTTTTGCCTCGTCAATCCACCAGGTATCCGGGGAGGCGACGCTGTATTTGGCACTGACCTCGGGTTTGCCGAACTTGTTCCAGTAGGCGACTCTTGTTGCGGGAAAGTACCAGTTGGGGATGACGTAGTGGTTCCACAAGAGCACGCGGTCGAGGGCGTGGGTCGCGGCCACCAGCGTTTCACGGTCAGGGGCGTTGATGACTCTGCCGACAAGAGCGTCTACGACCGGGTTCTTGACTCCAGCGTAATTTCTGCCGCCCTGCGTGTCGGCGAGTTTGCTGCTCCAGAAATCGCGTTGTTCGTTACCAGGACTTGAAGATTGGCTGACGATATTAAACACGAGGTCGTAGTTGAAGTTTTGGGTCAGTTCCTGAAACTGCGCGGGTTCGACGGTGCGGTACGACGCTTCGACACCCAAACGTTCCATATTTTGCACCATCGGTGCGACGATGCGTTCAAAGCTCGGCGAGTAGAGGAGAACCTCGAGCCTCATCACCTCACCCGACGCGGTATTCGTCAATTTGCCGTCTTGAATCTCCCAACCGGCTTCTTTTAAGAGTTGGCTAGCAGTGCGCAAGTTCTCGCGCAGGTTGCCGGAGCCGTCGGTCGTCGGCAGGGTAAAGGGTTCGGTGAAGAGTTCCGCTGGGAGTTGGTCGCGGTAAGGTTCCAAAAGCGCCAATTCCTGACCTTCGGGAAGCCCCGACGAGGCGAGTTCGGAGTTTGAGAAAAAGCTGTTCGTGCGGGTGTACTGGTCATAAAAAAGATTTTTATTCGACCATTCAAAGTCAAAGGTATAATCAAGCGCTTCACGAACTTCGGGGTCGGCAAATTTGTCGCGGCGGGTGTTAAACCAGAACGCCTGCATCCCAGTCGGGCGTTCGTTGGTGATAAGTTCTTGCACCAACTGGCCTCGCTGCACAGCCGGAACGTCGTAACCTGTCGCCCATACTGAAGAACTGGTTTCGGTACGAAAATCGTAGTCGTAAGCTTTGAGCGCCTCGAGCGCCACCGTATCGTCGCGGTAGTAGTCGTAGCGAATGGTATTGAAGTTATTCAGACCTGCTCTAACCGGCAAATCTGCACCCCAATAATCCGGTACACGTTCGTAAGTAATCGAACGGCCTGCGTCGATTTTGCCAATTTTGTAGGGGCCGCTGCCGAGGGGAGGCTCAAGGGTCGTCGCGGCAAAATTTTTACCTTCCCAGTAGTGTTTAGGAATCACTGTCAACTGTCCCATGATAAGTGGCAACTCGCGGTTGGTATCGCCCTCAAAAGTAAAGCGCACCGTACGCTTACCCTTAGCTTCGACCTTGCTGACGCTGGCGTAGTAGCTCGCGTAAACCGGGTTTCCCTCATTAACGAGCGTGTTGAAACTGAATATCACATCTTCGGCAGTTACAGGTACGCCGTCGTGCCACCGGGCTTCGGGACGTAGATCGAACTCGACCCAGGCATTGTTTTGCGGAAAACGGATGGTCTCGGCGAGTAGTCCGTACATCGAAAAAACCTCGTCGCTGGCCTGCACCATCAGCGAATCGTAGGTCAGCCCGGTACCGGTCGCGCTGACGCCCTCGAGCGTAAACGGGTTGAGCGTGTCATAGCTGCCGGTTGCCGAGAGGCGAATCGCGCCGCCTTTGGGCGCGTCGGGATTCGTGTACTCAAAGTTGGTAAAATCGGGGCCGTATTTGAGGTCGCCCTGAAGTGCTACCGCTGGGCCTTCATATATACCCGCCGTCTGTGCGTTGGCGCTGCACACTCCAAAAAGAAGTAAGGTGATTCCTAACGCAAGTCGTTTCATACACTCTCCCTCGAGCTGAACGTGTAACTCATCTTCATGCGAGATACTTGTACTCTCTATAAAAGTATACACGCCAAAATCTTAAAGCGGATTCCGAAACAGCGTCTATGAGGCTTTTGTCGTTTATCACTTCGGGATAGTTTATGCAGCTCTAATCTGGGGCTCAGTCGGTGAATGCCCGGCACTTCAGAGCACGTCGGCTGCTGTAAGGAACGGGGCTGTCTCTGACGGTAGAATAAAGCTAATGCAAGCGTCCGACCTGCCTGTTCTGCCCACGCAACCCGGTTGCTACTTGTTTCACGCCCCTGACGGTGAAGTCATTTATGTCGGCAAGGCCATCAACCTGCGGAGCCGGGTGCGGAGCTACTTTAGCGCCACCGCGCCGCAAAAAGCGCACCTGACGAGCCAGCGGGCCGAGCGGCTCGAGTTCATCGTCACCAAATCCGAGGTTGAGGCGCTGATTCTCGAGTCCAACCTCATCAAACGCTACAAACCGCACTACAACGTGCTCTTAAAAGACGACAAGAGCTACCCGTTTTTGAAACTCACCAACGAGCCCTTTCCGATGCTCCTCTTTACGCGGCGCATCATCAAGGACGGCGCAACGTATTTCGGGCCGTACCCGAATCCCGGCTCGGTCAGGAAGGTGCAAGAACTCGTCGGCTCGGTGTTTCCCCTGCGGCAAAACAGCGGCGTGCCGCTGCAACACCGTAAAAAGCCGTGTTTGCGGTTTCACATGGGCCGCTGCCTCGCGCCGTGCATTGATAACGTGACGCCCGAGGAATATGCCAAGGTGGTACGGCAGGTGAAGACGTTTTTGGAGGGTGACGTAGCAGGAACGGCGGCGCAGTTAGGCGAGGAGATGAAGGCGGCGGCAGGCCGTCAGGATTTTGAACTAGCGACCCTGTACCGCGACCGTTTGAACGCGCTCCAGCGGCTGACCGGTTACGACTCGGACGTGGCGAGAGCCTCAGATGACGACCTCGACTTCTTGGGCGTGGCGCAAGCCGGAAACTTTGCGATGGTGCAACTTTTTCAGATGCGGCGCGGGCGGGTCGTCGGGCGGGACAAACGCTTTTTGACGAACGCTGAAGGTGCTTCGGAGAGCGAAATTTTAGAACGCTTTATGGCGGACTACTACGCGCAGGTGATGCAGGTGCCGCCGCTGATTATGGTGCCGTCCGAGCTCGACCAGGAAGTCTGGATAAAGTTCTTGTCCGAACGAGCCGGTAAGCGGATTGAACTCAGGGTACCGCAACGCGGGGACAAGCTCGAGCTGATGGGAATGGCCTCACGGAACGCAACGACCGGACTCGAGGCCGAACTCGCGTTGCTCGAAAAACGGGGCGAAGCACCGGGGATTCAGGAACTGCAAACGCTGGCGGAACTCGAGACCGCCCCCTACCGCATCGAGGGCTTTGACATCTCTAACCTCATGGGCACGCACACGACCGCCTCGATTGTCGTCTATGAAGGCGGGCGGGCCAAACGCTCCGAATACCGTAAAATGCGGATTACCGGCCTCTCGCAACCCGACGATTTTTACTCGATGCATCAGGCGGTCTACCGGCGCTTTACGGGGTCGCTGTCGGACAAGATGCCGCTGCCCGACCTGTTACTGATTGATGGGGGTAAAGGTCAGCTCTCAGCGGCGCGGCGGGCGTTAAAGGATGCGGGGCTCGAGCTGCCCATGCTCGGTTTAGCCAAAAAAGAAGAGACCATCATCCGTGAGGGTGCGCCAGCAATTCTGGTTCCCGAAACGCACCCGGCATTACGGCTCCTAATCAACATCCGCGACGAGGCGCACCGAACCGCCGTTGGCTACAACCGCAAACAGCGCGGCGCAGCGATGACCCGGAGTCTGCTCGACGATGTGCCGGGGATCGGGCCAGCCCGCCGGGACGCGCTGCTTTCAAGATTCTCGAGCCTAGACGAACTCCGTGACGCTGAAGTCGAAGACCTTGCCAGGATTCCCGGGATGGGCCGAAGCGCGGCGGAAGCAGTAAAGGCGTTTTTGAGCGGTTTTGCCAACGAGCCCGTCTCTAGACCTGATGCGCCAGTCTCGACCTGAGGCGGAACGTAAGAAGCGCTACGACCGCTGACCCAAGCAGGATCAGCACGACTGTTTCGTAAGTTCCCAAAAGCTCGGCCAGCACCTGCCAGTTTTTTCCTAGCAGTGCTCCGGCGTAGAGTAAAACCGCGTTCCAGAGCGCCGTGCCGAGCGCTGTGAAAAAAGTAAAGCGCAGCACCGGCATGGGTTTGACGCCTGCCGGAACCGAAATCAAGCTCCGCACCGTCGGTACGATTCGGCTAACTACGAGCGCCGTGTTTTCAAAGCGGTCGAAAAGCCGCAGCGCCCGCCCTAAATCACGCTCAGAAACGAGTAAAAACCGACCGTAACGCCGCAAACCCTCTCTGATACGCCGTTCGCCGACCGCTCTCGCTGCGCCGTAGATGCCGACTTGACCGACCATCGCGCCAAACGTCCCTGCGAAGAGAACACCCGTAAAACTCAGCTCCCCCTGAGCGACCAAAAATCCGGCTAGCGGCATCACGAGTTCGGGTGCGGCGACGACCATCACCAGGAGGATTCCACCGTAATTTGCGGCGCTGGTCAAAGAGGTAAAGAAAAGTAAAAGGTCGGTCAGGCTGCTCACACATTATCTTAACGTGCTTGCTGTGTGCATTTTGTGTAGGTGAGGTACAGGTTTAGGGTGCAGGCCCGTACACTCGGCAGGCAGGCTCAGGGAATAAGGTGTTCGGAGACACTTCTTGCGGACTGCTCGAGCCACGCCCAGCGCGTATATTCCATCTGCACATCGACGCGCCCGCCACTCGTTAAAAGCCTGCGCTTTTCGTGGAAGCCAACTTTTCTAAACGCAGCTTGCGCCCGTTCGTTGTCGCCGAAGGTGCTGAGTTTGACGCGCTCTAGCTCGAGCGTTCCAAAGGCGTACTCTAAAAGCGCCGTAACCGCTTCGGAGCCGAACCCTCGGTTCCAGTGTGTGCGCTCGCCGATAATAATGCCCAGAGTCGCTTGGTCATGCCGAATATCGTAGAGTTCAATCGTCCCGATATAGCTTTCGCCGTTTTCAGCGTCGGAGTCGAAAATCCCGTAGGTTTCACGGTCGCTGCGGCGGCTGTCGGCGCGGAGTACCCGGCGCAGTAACCACAGGGGCATCCGGCTCGGCGGCGTGCCGTTTAAGTGCGCGATTTCAGGGTCACGAAAGTGCGTGTGAACACGCCGCCACGCTACACTGTCCAACTCAGTTAGAGGTTTAAGCACAACCCGTCCGTGCCGCATCGAACTCATCAGGGGTATTCTACCGCGTCTTCGACCCTCGTGGCATGTAACCGGGCGCGTGACCGAGCGCCTTGCGCGTTGTTTTCGACTTGTATAAATTGCCTTTAGCAGGTAAGGTTTACGCTTTAACCGTGGTCGGACTCGAGCATCATCAGGAGGTTTTATGTACGCCAGGTTCTGCTGCAAGCTCTGTTTTTTTGCGTGGCGAGCCGGTAAGGTTTGGACGTATAACGGTGTACGTTAGCCGAATCTTTACCGAGCCCTACACCTTCACAAGTGGTATTGAAGGCCCGGCTTGTGACCGGCAGGGCAACCTTTACGCCGTCAACTACGCCCGCCTGCACACGGTCGGTAAGGTCACACCGGAGGGCGTGTGCAGTGTGTTTCTCGAGCTGCCCGGCGGCAGCGTCGGCAACGGCATTCGCTTTAACCGGGCCGGGGAGATGTTCATTGCCGACTACGTGAACCACACTATTCTCAAGGTTGACATGACTACGCTCGAGCGGAGTGTCCACGCGCACGAACCGCGGATGAATCAACCCAATGACATCGCAATTTCTGCCGACGGCACGCTTTACGCGAGCGACCCCAACTGGCAGAACGGCACCGGGCAACTCTGGCGTATCGGCCCGGACGGTAAGGTGACGTTACTCGGGGAAGGCATGGGTACCACCAACGGCATTGAAGTCTCACCGGATCCTGTATGTGAACGAATCGGTACAGCGGCGCGTCTGGGCGTACAGCTTAACAGGGGGCGAAATCAGCAACAAGCGGTTGCTGCTCGAATTCCCTGACTTCGGTCTGGACGGAATGCGCTGCGACGTGCTGGGCAGGGTTTTTATTACACGCTTCGGCAAAGGGTCGGTCGCCGTGGTGTCACCTGCGGGCGAGCTTTTACGCGAAATTGAACTGATGGGAAAAAACTGCACTAACATCGCCTTTGGCGGCCCGGATGGGTGTACCTGTTACGTAACGGTCGCTGACAACGGTAATATCGAGACCTTCCGCACCGACCAGCCGGGGAGAAGCTGGGGACTACTGCGGTAGCAAAGGATGACGTTGGTGGACTTGGACATTCTAATCAAGGGCGGGCAGGTGATAACTGGAGAAAAAGACGCTCTACCTGTCTCTGTTGACGTAGGAATTAAAAACGGGCGGATCGTGGCGGTGGCTAGGCTCGAGTCGGTCAACGCGGCCCATACTATTGACGCAGACGGCCTAGTCGTCGCGCCGGGATTTATCGACGTTCACGTCCATTCAGAAATCGCATTGTTAGGCGAGCGCCACTGTCACGCCGGACTCTTTCAGGGTGTGACGACACAACTGACTGCGCCGGACGGTTTCGGCTGGGCTCCCTTAACCGGACAAAAGGCTCGAGACCTCTGGGAGACAACGGCTTTTTCTACGGGTATGGACGATAGGGGCGTCGATACTTCGTCCACCGAAGGCTATCTGGACAGTTTTACGGGCAGACTTCCCGGAAATCTCGCGTTACAGGTGCCGCACTGCGCGGTGCGGGTTGAGGCGATGGGTTGGGAACCGAGGGCGGCGACTCCGGCTGAACTCGAGGGGATGAAACGGCGCGTCGCGGATTGGATGAGGGCGGGCGCAGTCAGCTTGTGTCTGGGGCTGGACTATCAACCGAGCGCGTTTGCAACGACACATGAACTCGCTGAACTCGCCAAAGTTGCGGCGGCCCACGGCGGGATTTACGCGGCGCACATCCGTTCTAGCAGTTTGGGTCGGGCGGGAGCGTGGCTCGAGACCCTCGAAATCGCGCGGCGGGCGGGCGTCCCGGTTCATGTATCGCACGAGTCTGTGGACGACATAAGTGCGCCGATGCTGGACGTGGGTGAAGACGTTACGTTCGAGTCTTACCTGTACCCGGCGGGGTGTACGCACCTGGCCATGACTCTGCCGGTCTGGGCGCAGCGGGGCGGCAGCGCGGGGTTGCGGGAGCGCCTAAAGGACTGGGCGTTTCGGTTTGAGGTGGCGGGGTGGCTCGAGCGTTACTTCGCCGCCGCCTACGCGCGTGGCGAGCGCTTCGTCTTTGTAGACACGCCGAGCGGTCGTTATCTGGGCCTGGATTTTGCTGAGGCCGCCCGTTTGGAAGACCTGTCACCGGGCGCGTTCGGCCTCAAGGTCTTGACTGAGGAATACCCTTATGCGACGATGATTTTTCACCGTGCAGCTTCACCTTACGTTTGGGAAAATGTCAGAAAGCAGACCTTGGCACATCCCAAAATGATGGTGGCGAGCGACGGGATTTATACGGGTGAATACGGGCATCCTCGAGGTTACGCCTGTTTCGCACGTATTCTGGAGATGGTCAGAGAAGAGAAAACGGTCAGCTTGCCGGAAGCTATTTACAAGATGTCAGGCTTTCCCGCCGAGCGTTTCGGGATTAAAGACCGAGGCGTTTTGAAACCGGGTATGGCGGCAGATGTAGTCATCTTTGACCCTGAAACCGTCAAGGCGCACGCCACTTGGCAGGAACCTCGTTTGACGCCAACGGGGATTCCCTTTGTTCTGGTCAACGGCGAAATTGTGATAGCTAAAGGGCGAGCTAATGGCGCTCTACCCGGAAAGGTCGTGCGCTGATGCTTTACCCTAAACTCGATACGCCCTCGGTTTTGTTAAAAATGGACGTGGTAGAAGCGAACATCGCGCGGATGGCGGCGCTGGGCCGAGAAGCGGGTGTGAAGTTGCGCCCGCACACCAAAACGCATAAAAGTCCAGACCTTGCGAAATTGCAGCTTTCTGCTGGAGCCTCGGGTATCACGGTTGCTAAGTTGGGCGAAGCCGAGGTGATGGCAGAGGCCGGAATTGATAATATCCTGATTGCCTTTCCACTCATCGGCAAGCAGAAGTTAGAGCGCTTAACCGCCTTGCACCGTAAAATCAAAGTCATCACCTCAACCGACAGTTTTGAAGTCGCCGAAGGTCTGAGCCGCGTCGGTGAGTCTATAGGCCAACCTGTTCCGGTTTATCTCGAGGTTGACACGGGTCTAGGGCGTTGTGGGCTTACGCCAGGGCGAGAAACGGTTGAGTTTGCGCGGTCGCTCGCACGACTTTCCGGTGTCCGCATCACAGGCGTGATGACGCACGAGGGTCACGCCTGGAAGACGACCGCTCACGACGAACACGGGCGAATCGCAAAGGAGGCAGCTAAAGCGCTCGCAGAAACGGCGGCAGCTTTACGGGCTGAGGGCTTTCCCTGTCATGAAGTCAGTGTTGGCGCGACGCCGACCTCGTTTCATATCGCTCAGGCGGCGGGTGCAACCGAGTTTCGGCCCGGTACCTACGCCTTTAGTGACCGAAACCTGCTGAGCATGGGTTACGCGGGTGAAAATCAGTGTGCGCTGACGGTGCTCGCCACCACCGTCGGCAGGCCCGCGCCGACCCGCGTTATTCTAGACACCGGCTCGAAAACCCTGAGTCAGGACAAGATTTCTGCCGACCCGTTGATGGGCCGCGTCATCGGGCAGCCGGACTGGAAGCTGATAAGTTTAAGTGAAGAACACGGGGTTGTTCGGGTTCCGGCGGACGCTGAGGTGACGATCGGGGGGCGGCTCGAGCTTATCCCCAACCACGCCTGTGTGGTAACAAATCTAAGCGACGCGTTTATAACCGTTCGGGGCGGGCAAGTGCAGGGTGAATTGTTAGTGGCGGCTAGGGGCTTGAGCCGGTAACGTTTGCGCTTAAGCTCAACCTTTTTGTAACGTCTATCAAGTGAACTGTAAAGTCCACGACCCAGTAGTCAGGCCACAACAGTTTAGACACCGTCCTACTTGCCACTCTGATTGAGGAGAAAAAATGGATATCGAATACCCCCAAAATAACGCCATGCCGACCTCTCACCTGCCGTTTAGCCCCGTGACCAAAGTCGGCAACCTCTTGTTTGTTTCAGGTCAGGCGTCGGTTGACAAACAGGGCAAAATCATCTCGGACACGTTTGAAGCCGAAGTGACGCGCTCGTTTGAAAATTTGAAGACAATTCTCGAGGCTGCCGGAAGCAGCGTAAAGCACGTGGTTCAAACCCGCAACTACGTCCGCGACCCTGCCAACCTCGCTACGTTCAACGAACTTTACGCGGCGTTTTTTTTGTCCCCGTATCCTGCTCGCACCACGATTACCAATTGTCTACCGGAAACCTTGAAATTTGAACTCGAGTGTATCGCCCTAGTGCCGTAGTTTTTCGGTCTCTGTTGACGTTTCAGCTTGGGAACTTCAGGACTTTTGGTGTAGGGATGAGTATCAAAAAACCAGAATGTAGAGCCATTACCAAACACGCCTTACCGACAAATACCTCTCACCACGAGATGGTAACGTAACCCTTACATGACAGGACAAAGACTGAGCGAACAGGGGCCGCATACGGCGTTTGCGGAGCGTTTTACAGCGCTCGCCGGGGCCGTCGAAAGTGCAATTCTCGGACAACGGGCGGTTGTCGAAGACCTGCTAGTGGTCGTTTTGGCGGGCGGTCACGCGCTCTTAGAGGGTGCCCCCGGTCTCGGTAAAACGCGGTTGGTACGTGCGCTCGCAGACGCGACCGACCTCACCTTCGGGCGCGTGCAGTTCACCCCCGACCTGATGCCCGCCGACGTGACCGGGACGACGCTCTTGTCTGAAGAACACGGACGCGCCCATTTTACCTTTCAACCAGGGCCGGTGTTTCATCAAGTTTTATTGGCAGATGAAATCAACCGCGCGACGCCCAAAACGCAGTCGGCGCTGTTAGAAGCCATGCAAGAACGTTCCGTAACCGTCTCCGGTGAAGAACACCCGTTGCCGAAACCGTTTACGGTGCTGGCGACGCAGAACCCGCTCGAGATGGAAGGCACCTACCCGCTCCCTGAAGCGCAGCTCGACCGGTTTTTGTTCAAGATTCTGGTGCCGCGCCCCGACGCCGCGACGCTGACGCAAATTCTTTCCGCCACGACCGGCTCGTCTGAAACTGAGGTCACGCAAGTTATCAGCCACACCGAGTTGTCCGAACTGCAAACGACGCTCCGGGCGGTACCGGTTGCGAGCCGCGCCTTAGAGTACGTCGTCAGCTTTGTCGAAGCGAGTCACGCGCACCCACTTGTGCGGCTCGGCTCGTCACCGCGCGGCGCACAGGCCATCGTGCTGGCAGCCAAAGGCTACGCGCTCGCGGAGGCCCGCCCGAACGTCGAACTCGCCGACCTCAAGCGGGCTGTCCCGGCAGCGCTCCGGCACCGGCTGCTCCTGAACTTCGAGGCTGAGGTTTCCGGAACGACAACGGACGAAGTGATCGCCGAGCTGCTCAAAACCGTCAAGTAATCCCGTAAATGAGCCAACCTCCGCTAACCCTGAGCGCACCGACACGGGCGCTATTGTCGCGCTACGTGCCTGCGCCGCGCGTCCTAACTGCGATGTCCGGTGAACGGCTCGTGCGTGAAGCGGGGAGCAGCCTGGAGTTTTTCGATGTGCGCCCCTACGGGGCCGGGGATGAACTGCGTTACGTGGACTGGAAAGCCTACGCCCGCACCGGCAAGCTCTTTACGAGGTTGTTTCAAGCGGAGCGCACCTCGGCACTACAAGTCTTGCTCGATACCTCACCGAGTATGAACGTCGGCAACAAATTTGGAGCGGCGCAGCGGCTCGCAGCGATGCTTGTGACGACTTCACTCGGGATGCGGACGCAAGTCGGACGCTTTGGCGGCGCGCTGAGTCCGCGCGGGGGCGGGCGCACGCAGCTTCCGGAGTTGTGGCGGTTTATCGGTGAGGTACCTGAGTCTACACCTCAGCCTACTTCAGAAACACCTGCCCTCGCGCTTTCGGCGTTTGCCGCAACCTCGGCCTACGCCGCCGGGATGGTCGTCGTCCTTTCAGACTTGTTCGGTGAAGCGTCGTTGCAACCTGCGCTGATTGCACTCCGGGCGCGGCGGCTCGACGTGTGTTTTGTCCAGCTGATGAGCGCCGCCGATTTAGAGCCTCAAGGTAGACGCCTCGAGGTTCGGGACAGTGAAACGGGGGAGAGGCTCGAGGTCGGCGAGAGCGAGGTGCAGCTCTATAAAGAGGCGGTGCAGCGGTTTCTCACCCGGACACGCGGGGCCGTGTTGCAAGCCGGGTTTCGCTACTGTTTGCTGCGCGTTGAAGAGGAGCCGTTAGCGGCGCAAGAAGCGAACTTCTTGGCGATGCTCTACCGCGCGGGTATTTTGGTCAGACGTTAAGAGACGCTTTGACGAATTACGCTACACCCCGGCACATTTTGGTGGACATCGTTTGATTTACACGTTCTCAAACTTGCAGCGCGGCACCGAATCTGTTAGGTGATGCGGAGTACGTGCGATATAATCCGCGTACAACTTTAAGGAGTAGCTATGGAACGTGACAAACACGGTGCAGGTCAACATGACGTCGGCGAAATTGAACACAACACTAAAGGTCAAGCCGAGGTGACGCCGAACTCGGTGGGGTGGGACTACCTGCATTTTCGCACGCAGACGCTTGCGTCAGGCGAAACGCACAGCGGGAATACCGGGCAAAACGAGGTCTGTACCGTTCTCGTAAAGGGCGACGCTGAGGTGACGTTCGGGGGCCAAACGCACCGTCTCGAGGGTCGCCCAAACGTCTTTGCCGGACTGCCTTACGCGCTCTACTTACCGCCCGGTCAGGACTTTGAAATCAAAGCGCTCACCGAAGTTGAGCTAGGGATAGGCGAAGCCGCCGCCGAAGGTAAGCTCTCCGCCCGCCTCATCACCCCGGAAGACGTCAAGGTCGAGATACGCGGCGGGCACAACGCGACGCGGCAGATTACGCACATCTTAGACCCGGACGACGCCGAACATCTCTTATGCGTCGAGGTCTATACACCTTCAGGCAACTGGTCGAGCTATCCGCCGCACAAGCATGACGTGCAAAATTTACCCGAAGAAATCGCGTTGGACGAGGTGTATCACTACCGCTTTCACCCGGCGGACGGCTGGGCGCTGCAGCGGCTTTTTACCGACGACCGCAGCTTGGACGAGCGCCTAGTAGTTACGGACGGTGAGACGGTGCTGGTGCGTGAGGGCTATCATCCGGTGGTGACTGCGCCCGGTTACGACTGTTACTATCTGAACTTTTTGGCCGGAGAAACGCCCTTATGGGTGGCCAAAGATGAGCCACAACTCGAGTGGGTACGCGGGTCGTGGGCGGGTGCCGAAGACCGTATTAAACTGCCCCTGTCCGGGACAGGGCGCTAGGAGTTTTATGACGACTACACAGAAACCTACACAAAACGAACTGCTCAACTACGTCGGCGGGCAGTGGCAACGTTCGCAGACGCGCAACTACGGCGAGGTGCATAATCCTGCAACCGCCGAGATTTTAGCGCAGGTGCCGCTTTCGGCCAAAGACGAGGTGGCGCAAGCTGTTGAACAGGCGGTAGGGGCCTTTCCCGACTGGCGGGCGACGCCGGTTACAGAGCGCATTCAGCCCCTTTTTAAGCTCAAGTTTTTGTTGGAAGAACACCTCGTGGACTTAGCTAAAACCATCACACAAGAGTGCGGCAAGACCTTCAAAGAGTCCATCGGCGAACTTAAACGCGGCGTCGAAAACGTCGAGGTCGCGTGCGGAATGCCCACGATGATGCAGGGCTATAACAACGAGGACATCGCTCGCGGCATCGACGAACATATGTTCCGGCAGCCGCTGGGTGTGGTGGCCGCGATTACGCCGTTTAACTTTCCCGGCATGATTCCGCTGTGGTTTCTCCCTTACGCGGTGGCTACCGGCAACTGTTTTGTTCTGAAACCCTCTGAAAAGGTGCCGCTGACGAGTCAGTACCTGTTTCGTCTGCTCGCTGAAGCTGGCTTTCCTGAAGGCGTCGTAACGCTCGTCAACGGCGGCAGAGAAACCGTTGACGCCCTCCTAGACCACCCCGAAGTCAAGGCGGTTTCGTTTGTCGGTTCGACGCCGGTTGCCCGCTATATCTACAGCCGCGCGACTGCCAACGGTAAACGGGCGCAGTGTCAGGGCGGCGCGAAAAACCCGGCCGTTATCTTACCCGACGCCGACATGGAGATGACGACGCGTATTCTGGCAGATTCGGCGTTTGGCTGCGCGGGACAGCGCTGTTTGGCAACCTCGGTAGCGATTACTGTGGGTGAGGCGAAAGACCCCTTTACCGAGCGCATCGTGGCAGACGCTGAAGGGCGCAAAGTCGGCTACGGCATGAACGACGACGTGCAGATGGGGCCGGTGATCAGCGGGGAGAGCAGGGAACGTATTGCAGGGCTCATTGACAAGGGTGTGCAGGAAGGAGCGACGCTCCTGCGGGACGGACGCGGCGTAAAACCGGCTGAGGACGAGTTCGCCAACGGCTATTTTCTCGCACCGACGGTTATCGGTAAGGTTGCCCCCAAAAGCGAATTTGCAAACACCGAAATCTTCGGCCCGGTGTTGTCGATGATGCACGCAGGCACGGTTGAAGAAGCGATTGAGATTGTCAACGCTCGAGCCTTCGGCAATCAGGCGTGCCTCTTTACGAGTTCGGGGTCGGCGGCGCGCCGGTTTCGTTACGCAGTAGACGCGGGCAACGTCGGTATCAACTTGGGCGTCGCCGCGCCGATGGCCTTTTTTCCCTTTTCGGGCTGGGGCGATTCGTTTTTTGGCGACCTCCACGCACAAGGGGCGCACGGGGTCGAGTTCTACACGCAGACAAAAATCGTGGTCGAGCGCTGGCCTGCCGAGTGGTCGCGGACGTTTTAGGACTTTCGGGATTCACGTCGTGACGGCGTTTGGTAGCTATGTTTGACCTCATCACGGTGGGGCGCTCGTCGATTGACCTCTACAGCGGTGACGTCGGCTCACCGTTTGAAGAGATTACGAACTTTGCGGCCTACGTCGGCGGCAGTCCGACAAATATCGCAGTGGGAACGCGGCGGCTGGGACTCGAGACCGCCCTCCTCACCGCTGTCGGAGACGATAAGGTCGGCGACTTTATCTTGCACTTTCTCCAAAATGAAGGGGTCGCTACGCAGTTTATCCCGCGCAAACCCGGCAAGCGCAGCAGCGCCGTGGTGCTAGGTATCGAACCGCCCGACCGCTTTCCACTGGTCTACTACCGCGAGAACTGTGCAGACATCGACCTCACCATTGACGACGTGCTGGCAACGCCGATTGCCGAGGCGCGGGCGCTCGAGCTGTCCGGCACGGGGTTATGCCTCGAGCCGAGCCGCAGCGCCACCTTTTACGCCGCGGAACAGGCTAAACGTGCGGGCAAGACTGTTTTTCTAGACCTCGACTTTCGCGCCGACCAGTGGCACGACCCTCGCGCTTTCGGTGTCACCATTCGGGCGCTCTTGCCGCTCGTGGACATTGTGTTTGGCACCGAAGAAGAGATCAACGCGGCGATGGTCGAAATGCCAGGCGACATCGTTATCGAACACCAGCAGGTAAGTGCGCCCAAGATTCGCGGCGATGTGGCGGCGAATATAGGGGCCATCTTAGGCGACGCGGTCGGCCCGCAAGCGCTCGTTGCCAAACGCGGCGCGGCGGGCGCGACGGTTCACTTGCGGAACGGTGAAGTTACCGAAGTTCCCGGTTTTCCCGTCGAGATTTACAATGTGCTGGGTGCGGGGGATGCGTTTGCGGCGGGGTTTATCTACGGTCATCTCAAGGGCTGGGGCCCGTACAAGGCCGCGCGGATGGGCAATGCGTGCGGCGCAATCGTCGTAACGCGGCACGGCTGCGCGAACTTTATGGGCTACGAAGAAGAAGTGCTGAACTTTATTGACGCGCACGGAGGGTTCTGATGTTCGTCAGCGACGGGCGCACGCTCATCTCTCACGCTTTCGCAAATGGCTACACCATCCCGGCGTTTAACGTCTGTTCGGCGGAGATGGTGCGGGCGTGCCTCGAGGCTGCCGCCGACCTCCGCGCCCCTGTCATCTTGCAGACCTATCCGAGTGACGTAAAGCAACTTGCACCCAGACAGACCGTTGCGCTCGTCAAAAGTTACGCTGAGGAGTTGAATGTCCCAGTTATGTTGCACCTCGACCATGGCCCCAATCTTGAGCTGGCGCTGGCGTGTTTACGGGCTGGCTACAGCTCGGTCATGTATGACGGTGCGGGGAAACCGCTCGAGTCCGTCGTCCGGGAAACGAAACGCTTGGCGAAGGTCGCGCACCTGCAAGGAGCAGCGGTAGAGGTCGCTGCCGAAAGCTTCAACGCAGGTACGGTCGCCCTGACCGAACCGCAAAATGCCGTAGACCTTTTTGACGCGGGCGCGGATATGGTGGCGGTTTCCGTCGGAAGCGAACACGGGCAGTCGGGGAGGCTCGAGCAACCTTTACTCGGTGAAATCGCCGCGCTGACCCAAAAACCGCTCGTCTTACACGGCGGCAGCGGCATCGGCGCTGAAGATTTTGCGGCGGCACGCACCAAGGGCGTCGTCAAGGCCAACATCGGCTCTGCGCTCTACCGGGTTTTACGGCGCGTCTGGGAAACGTCGGCGGGGGCAGCGAATCACCGACAGGTTTACGCGCTAGCGCGGGACGCACTCCGCGAGGTTGCTGAAGAGAAGCTGCGCTGGTGCGGAGCCGTAGGTCAGGCCGACTTATTCGGTGTGTCTATAAATTCAGCTGATTTAGTGCAGGGAGCAGATCATGGGTGAGAAGGTCAGATCAACCGTCGCTCAAGCGTTGCTGCGGTTTTTGAGCCAGCAGTACAGCTGTTTGGACGACGACGAACAGCGCCTCATCCCCGGTCTGTGGGGCATTATGGGTCACGGCAACGTTGCGGGAATCGGTCAAGCCGCGCAGGAGTACGGCGAAACGTGGGATTTACCTTTTTACAGACCGCAAAACGAGCAGGCGCAGGTTCACCTCGCGGCGGCGTTTGCCAGACATAAAGACCGGCTGGCGACCTTCGCCTGCACCGCTTCGGTCGGCCCCGGTTCGTCGAATATGGTGACGGGGGCGGCGCTAGCGACGATTAACCGTCTGCCTGTCTTGCTCTTGCCTTCAGATATTTTTGCTAACCGTGTCCCCGACCCGGTATTGCAGGGGCTCGAGCATCCCACTGAGCACGACGTGAGCGTCAACGACATCTTCCGCCCGGTCTCGAGGTTTTACACCCGCATCAGCCGTCCCGAACAGCTGCTGCACGCCTTACCCGAAGCAATGCGCGTGCTGACTGACCCCGCCGAAACCGGCGCAGTTACGCTGTCGCTACCCGAAGATGTGCAGGCTGAAGCCTGGGACTGGCCCGCCGAGCTGTTTACAAAGCGCGTCTGGCGGGTGCGCCGTCCGCCGCCGGAAAATGAACTGATTAAGCGGGCAGCGCAGCTTATCAAAGGGGCGAAACAACCGCTTATCGTGATGGGTGGCGGCGTCAAATACAGCCGCTCGAGCGAAGTTTTAGCTGAATTTGCCGAAACCTTTGGCATTCCTTGCGGCGAAACGCAGGCGGGAAAGGGCGCAATTCCGTGGAATCATCCTATGAACGTCGGGGCGCTCGGCGCGACAGGTGGGACGGCGGCAAACCGTTTGGCAGCCGAAGCCGACGTGATTCTTGCGGTCGGCACACGTTTGGCGGACTTTACCACCGGCTCGAAAACGACCTTTAGACCGGACGCGAAGATAGTTGGCCTTAATGTAAGTCCGGTGGACTCGAGCAAACTCTTCGCGCTGCCCCTCGTGGCGGACGCGAAACGTGGGCTCGAGGCGCTAAGCGAAGCGCTCCGTGAGTCAAAATACAGCTCGAATCCTGAACAACGTCAACATGTCTCTGAGCTGAAAACCGAATGGGACAGCATCGTTGACGAGATTTTTACGGTTGACGACCCTGACGACCTCGCGCAAGGTGCCGTCATTGGCATGGTCAACGCGGCGTTTGGCGGCGACGCGGTGATGATTTGCGCGGCGGGCAGTATGCCGGGAGACCTGCACAAACTCTGGCGACCCGAAGACGCGCACGCTTATCACGTCGAATACGGCTACTCGTGCATGGGTTACGAGATTCCGGCGGGGTTGGGCGTAGCGCTTGCCGAACCGGGGCGCAAAGTTGTCGTGATGATTGGCGACGGCTCATACCTGATGCTAAACTCTGAAATCGTCACGGCGGTTGCCGAAGGTTTAGACCTCACGATTGTCGTGGTGGACAATCACGGCTACCAGAGTATTCACGGGTTGCAACGTTCGACCGGGACGCCGCACTTTGGTCTCGAGCTGCGTCACCGCGACGAACAGGGGCGGCTCGAGGGCCACTACGTCAAGGTGGACTACACCCAGCACGCCGCCGCGATGGGCGCAAAAGCAACTTACGCCAACACTGAGGACGGTTTACGCGACGCGCTTAGCGCTGCACAAGATGAGCCGGGCGTCAAGGTCATCGTCGTCGAGGTCAATCCCGAAAAGCGGGTCGGCGGTTACGCCTTCGGCGGTTGGTGGGACGTGCCCATCGCCGAAGTCTCGGAGTCCGAAAGCGTCAGGGAAAAGCGTCGTCAGTATGAACAAGACAAAATCAAACAGGTTCTTTTCAAAGATTGAGGGTTAGCGGTGAAAATTGGCAACGCCCCCTGTTCGTGGGGCACCATCGAGGGGATGGCGGGCGAGCGTATCGGCTACGCGCAGATGTTAGACGAACTCGTTCAAACGGGCTATACGGGAACGGAACTCGGCGATTACGGCTTTATGCCGACTGACCCCGGCGTTTTACGGGAAGAACTAGGGGAGCGCAACCTCACCATGCTGAGCGCGTATGAAGGCGTCAACTTAGCCGACGCCGGGCATCACGGCGAGGGCGAAACGCGGGTGCTGCGAACGGCGCGGCTGCTGGCGAGTGTAGCGGATGTGGGCGACCCCGAGTGGACGCCGCTGCTCGTCCTGGCCGACGAACACAGCGTCAACGCAACACGGTTTCAAAATGCCGGACGTGTCAGGCCGGAGATGGGTTTGACTCCTGAGCAGTGGGCGACGTTTTGCGGCGGCGCGAACCGTATCGCCCGAACTGTTATGGAGGAGACAGGTCTAAAGACGGTGTTTCACCATCACTGCGCGGGTTTTGTCGAAACGCCGGACGAGATGGCTACTTTTTTAGACCACACCGACCCGGCCCTGATCGGTTTAGTCCTCGATACGGGGCACCTTGTCTACGGGAGCGGGCAAAACGACTCGAGCCTCCTCTTGAAATCGCTCGAGCGTTTCCGAAACCGGTTATGGTACGTCCACCTTAAAGACGTTGACCCGGTGGTTGCTGAACGCTCACGCCACGAGGGTTTGGACTACAAGGCGGCGGTCGGCGCAGGGGTTTTTTGCGAACTCGGGCAAGGCTGCGTCGATTTTGCGGCAGTCAAAAAGAGTTTGGAAGCGTTGGCCTATGAGGGTTGGCTGACCGTCGAACAAGACGTGCTGCCGGGGCTGGGAACGCCGCGCCGGAGTGCGGAGCGTAACCGGGCTTTTCTGGCTTCGCTTGGGTGGTAGGGGAACTCGAGTTCTTGATGTAACCATTTTGGGACATGTGAAAATGGGTGTGAGGCTCGAGAGCTACGGGGTTTTTCGTGCCTTCTCGAAATTTGTGAGCGAAGCTCGAGTCCTGTAAAAAGCGTGCTTTCTATGTACTCTCACCCACGCTTAGAGAAAACCTCAGCAGCCGACACCCTCCGTAACGTAAGATAAACGCGTGAACGAAAAGGTCTTCCTAAGCGCTCTCGCACTCCTCACGCTGCTCGGTCTGTTTACGGCACCTTGGACCGCGATAAGCCGCGAGACCGGTGCGCGTGGCACTGTCATCGTGCTACCGAACCGCACCTACGACTTTACCGGACGCACCGAACCGATCAAGGTTCCGGGTCAAGGCGTCGTCTTGGCGGCCGGTGTGCTGACGCTCCTCGCCGTCGCTGCCGGAAGCCGCCTCCCTGAACGCCGCCGCTCGGCGCTCTGGCTCGTCGGGGGCGCGGTGCTCGTCGGCACTGCGGTTTGGGGGAGTGCGGCGGTTGTGCGTACGACGCAGGGCGCACAGGTGTCGGCGCTCCTGACGAACGCTCAGGAAGAACTCGCCGATCCCGGACGCCGTACCGACGTGGCGGCGCTTCAAAGCGTCTTAGACGGCGCGGACGCGTTGACCACGCCTGAACTACTCACCGGCCTCCAAGACGCCGGTCTCCGTATCCGGCAACTGCCCTACGCGGCGACCTCACCAGGGTTGGCGGCGGCGCTTGTCTTCGCCACCGGGCTGCTCGCATTTTTGTTTGGACTGAAACTCTTTCCGCGTCTGGGGCGGCTCTTGGCGCGGGCGCTGTCGGCTATCGCAATCCCGGCAACCTCGATTGCCCTAGCGCTCCTCGCCGCCGCCGTCGTCATTTTAGCGTTGCAACCCACACCGCTGGGCGGCGATATCTCGGTAAACGGCCCCCTGATGTACCTCGCCGGACGCCTCGACGTCCTCTGGTACGCCTATCAGAGCCTCTTCGCCACGTCGCTCACGAACCCTGCCGGGTTTATGGAGGCGCTCAAGTTCGCTACGCCCCTGATTTTTACGGGCCTGGCAGTCGCGTTCGGCTTTCGGGCCGGACTTTTTAATATCGGCGCACCCGGGCAGATGATTCTAGGCGGCATCTTTGCAATGCTCGCCGGAGTGTATCTACCGGGGCCGAAGCTCATCGTCCTGCCGCTCGCGGTACTCGCCGCCGCTTTAGGGGGCGGTTTGTGGGGCGCGTTACCGGGTTGGCTCAAGGCGCGTTTCGGTGCGAGCGAAGTGATCAACACGATTTTGCTCAATTACATCGCCGCGTCGTTCTTACTGCTCGTCTTGTCGGCGCGGCAAGTCTTCGCTGAACCGGTCGCCCGGATTTTTGTCGCTGTCGGTGTGTTTATCGTCGTCGGCGTCGTCCTGAGCCTGGTTCCGGCAACGCGGGCGCGGATGGCGAAGATGCCCCGCTTGTCCGCTGCGGTTTCGGGTGTGCTGCTCCTCGTGGTGATGGTGTTTGTCGGGTTACCGAAGGCTGGCGACGGTTCGGTTAATCTGGGATTACCTTTTAAGGCTCCCGGCTCCGAACCCAAATCGTATGAGCTCTCTGAGGCGGCGCGGTTGCCACAGCTTCCGGCGCTCGTCGGCGTACCTGCTGGGACGTTCGGTGAAGCGGAAGTCACCCTCAATATCGGCCTCTTTACGGCTCCGGTCGTGGCGCTGCTGGTTTTTGCGCTCCTCGGGGGCATCAGGCGGCTACGTTGGCCTTTTCGCCTCGTATTAGCGCTCGCAGCAGGCGGCGCATTCTACTTTGTTTTCGGGACCCTCGGCCTCAACGCCCGACCGACGCTGATTCCGCCGACCAAGCTCAATGTGTCGTTTCTCATCGCTATCTTTTCCGCCATCCTGATGTACATCATCTTGTGGCGCACCACCTGGGGTTATGAACTGCGAGCGGTCGGGTTAGCGCCTAAAGCTGCGGAGTACGGCGGCGCGAACCTGTCAGGGAGTGTGATCTGGGCGATGGCACTCTCTGGTGCTTTCGCTGGACTTACTGCGTCGCACTATGTTCTAGGGGGTGCGTTAGAAGATTACGCGCTGCGTCAATCGCTACCAACCGGCGACGGTTTCGACGGGATTGCTGTCGCACTTTTAGGGCAAAATACGCCCCTTGGGGTGGTGCTCTCAGCGTTTTTGTTCGGTGTGCTTAAAAACGGTGGTTCGGCCCTGAACATCACCTTTACCGACCTGACCAGAGACGTTGTCAATATGATTCTGGCGCTTGTGGTGCTCTTTATCGCGGCTAAAGGTTTCTTGCCCGACTATCTGACCAATCCGCTCCGGCACAACCTGCCACCCACCGATGATTCGGTTGCATCCCCGACCGACCCGCCCGGACGCCCGGAACGTGCTGGTGAACAGGTAAAACCTCTAGACGAACCCACAGGAGACGCATAATGGAGACCGCTTTACTCTTGACGCTGATTGCCTCGGCGCTCCGGGCGACGACGCCGCTGCTCTTAGCTGCGCTCGGCGGGATGTTTAGTGAGCGGGCGGGGGTAGTGAATATTGCGCTCGAGGGCATCATTTTGTTCGGCGCACTCGCCGCCGCCGTCGCCGCCCGCTTTGCCGAATTGCCCGCGCTGGCACAAAACCCGCAGGCGGTCGTCCCGTACGCGCCTTGGCTCGGTGTGCTGGCGGCAGCCGTTGTTGGGGGCGCTGTCGGCTGGCTTCACGCCTTTATCTCGATTCGCTTTCGGGCCGATCAGGTCATCTCCGGCACGGCCATCAACTTAATGGCGGTCGGACTTCCGGCGGTTATCTTGACTGGTCTATACAACAACTCGGCGACGAGCGACCCTATCCGCAACCGTTTGCCGGAATGGAGCCTCGGCCCGTTTTCGTTCTCCCCACTCGTTTATCTAGCGTTTTTGCTGGTGCCGGTCTCGTATTACGTGCTCTTTCACACGCCCTTCGGCTTGCGCCTACGTGCGGTCGGTGAACATCCCGAAGCCGCTGACAGCGTGGGCATCGACGTCAAGCGGATGCGCTACTACGGCGTGATTATCTCGGGTGTACTGGCGGGGCTTGGCGGCGCGTTTTTGAGTGTCGGCAACCTCAACCAGTTTATTTCGGAGATGTCGGGGGGGCGCGGGTTTATCGCGCTGGCGGCGCTGATTTTTGGTAAATGGCACCCGCTCGGCGTCCTCGGCGCGACGCTGCTGTTCGGCGCGTTCGAGGCGGCGGCGACGCTTTTGGGCGGCAGTCAGCTGATGCCGCCGACCATCGTGCAGAGCTTGCCGTTCGTCCTGACGATGTTCGTTCTGGCTGGCTTTATCGGGCGTTCGGTAGCCCCCAAAGCTATCGGCAAGCCGTTCGTCAAATAAGGGGTACCCGGTATCGGTCGGAGCAGGTGACGCACAGAAACATAGAAGGCGGCAGCAAGAATAGCGCGGCTTTTACCCGGTATTCTCTCTTTTGTGCGCGGCTTTCTTGCGTTTGTTTAGGCCGCTTTACGTGGCTCAAGCAGCGTTATATCTGGAATAGGAGCTTTTATGGAACGTTCAGCAGGACTTCTTTTGCACCCGACCTCGCTTCCGGGCGGGCACGGTATCGGTGACTTGGGGGCACACGCTTACGCCTGGGTTGACTTTTTAGCGGCGGCGAAACAGGGCTTATGGCAGGTTCTACCGCTCGGCCCGACCGGGTACGGAGACTCGCCGTACCAGAGTTTTAGCGCCTTTGCGGGGAATCCGAACCTGATCAGCTTAGACAGACTTTTAGAGCAGGGTTTTCTGACCTCTGAAGATCTAGGTGACGCCCCGACGAACGACGGCCCCATCGATTACGGTGCGGTCATCCCCTTCAAAGACGCCGCGCTGCGCCGCGCTGCCGAAATGTTTCAGCAAGTTGCAACCTCCGAGCAACAGGCCGAGTTTGGAGCGTTTTGCGAAGCACAGGCGTACTGGTTGGACGATTATGCGCTCTTTATGGCGCTCAAAGAAGCGTATGACGGTGCGCCGTGGAAAGACTGGGACGCGCCTCTGCGAACCCGTAAAAAACGTGCGCTGGACATTTTCCGCAACGAGAATAGCGAGACTGTCGCCCGTCACAAGCTCTGGCAGTGGTTTTTTTACGCGCAGTGGCTGGCGCTCAAGACTTACGCTAACGACCGCAACATCCAGATTATCGGTGATATCCCTATCTTTATCGCCTACGACTCCGCTGACGCCTGGGCCAACCCGGAGCTTTACTATTTCGACGACGCGGGCAATCCGGAGGTTGTCGCTGGCGTGCCGCCCGACTATTTTAGCGAGACCGGGCAGCGTTGGGGCAACCCACTCTACCGCTGGAAAAAGATGCAAAAACGCGGCTTCGCCTGGTGGGCCTCGAGGTTCCGTTCATCTCTGGACTTCTACGACCTCATCCGCGTTGACCACTTTCGCGGTTTCGAGTCGTACTGGGAGATTCCGGCAGAAAACCCGACCGCCGAACACGGGCGCTGGGTCAAAGGCCCCGGACAGGCGCTCTTCGATACTTTGAAGCGTGAACTGGGCGACCTGCCGATTATCGCCGAAGACCTGGGCATCATCACGCCCGACGTGGAAAAGCTCCGCGACGACAACAACTTACCGGGGATGAAGGTCTTGCAGTTCGCGTTCGCCGGGGGCGGCACTGACCTCTACTTGCCGCACAATTACACAGAAGACTTCGTGGTTTATACGGGCACCCACGACAACGACACGACGCAGGGCTGGTACAACACCGCGTCCGAGAGTGAGCGCGACTTCGTGCGGCGTTATCTGGGTCACGGCGACGAGGGTATTGTCTGGGAACTCGTTCGGCTGGCCTATGCGTCGGTGGCGAGGCGCTCGGTCGTGCCGCTGCAAGACGTTTTACAACTCGGTTCAGAGGCCCGGATGAACACGCCGGGTGAAGCGGGGGGGAACTGGGGTTGGCGCTTTAGTGAGGGGCAGCTCGAGTCCTGGCTTGCGCCTGTGCTGGCGGACATGACCGAGATGTACAACCGGGTGCCGGGGGCAGAACCTGAAGATACCCCGTACCGACAGAGTGTGACGGAAACGGAGATTGAAGAGGCGGAGTAGAACAGGATTTTTTACGGGTGAGGCTCGAGCTGCTGAAGGTGGCTCGAGCCCTTTGCTATTTGTTTACGTGTAAAAAGGTAGCATAAACACGCCTTCACCCGCTGCTGTGACGGCTTTTCGAGGAGGTTTTCATGCCCGATTGGGCGAGTTTAGGTGTTTTTTTCCTTGCCGCTCTCGCTTTGGCGGTCATTCCTGGGCCGGGTATGTTGTATGTTCTTGCTCGGACAGTAAGGGGCGGTAGACGTGAAGGTATCTTGTCCACGCTCGGTACAAGCGTAGCTGGGTTGTTTCATACCCTCGCAGCTGCACTGGGAATCTCGGTAATTTTAGCGACTTCGGCGGTTGCTTTTACGGTTGTGAAGTGGTTGGGTGCAGCGTATCTCATCTATCTGGGTCTGAAGTTGCTCTTCGGGCGCGAAGTAGAAGCAGAAGTCGTTCAGCTTCCAAAACGTGGCGCATCCATACAGGGCGTTGTCACTGAAACGCTCAACCCGAAAACCGCGCTCTTCTTCCTGTAGTTCGTTCCGCAGTTTATCAACCCGGACGAAAACGTTTTCGCCCAGTTTGTCCTGCCGGGGCTTTTTACGACTCTTTTGACAAGCGGTGTTGATTTGGTTGTACTCGCTTCAGAGCCTTTGGGCAGACTTCTGAAGCGTCACCGGAGGTTGAGAAGCGTGAGAAGCGTTCAGCGCGTAGCGTCGGGCACAACACTTATTGGGTTAGGTGTCTATGTTGCCTTAGACCGCTAGGGCTAGACGGTGTTGTACAGTGACCTCGAGCCCAACGTTCAAGCTCATCCAGGAGGCAGTGTGACAGCAGACGACATCCTCATCTTCGGCGGTTCCGGTAGTCCCAAGCTCACCCGGCAGATCAGCCGCTATTTAGGGCTCGAGCCGGGTTTGGGTGAGGTGCTCAAGTTTTCTGAAGGGACGCTGTTTGTGCGCGTGCTCGAGAACGTCCGGGGCCGTCACGTCTACTTGGTTCAGTCCACCGCTTTTCCAGCCAACGACAACTTTATGGAGCTGCTCTTCTGGGTTGACGCGTTCCGCCGTGCGAGCGCCGAGTCTGTCACTGTCCTTATCCCGTACTTTAGCTACGCCAAAGGGGACAAAAAGGACGAGCCGCGCGTGTCGATTCGTGCCCGTGTTTGTGCCGACGCCATCGAAGCGGCAGGGGCTGACCGCGTGGTGACGCTCGACCTGCACGCGCCGCAGATTCAAGGCTTTTTCAAGCTTCCGGTCGATGACCTTTACGCGCTGCCAGTATTAGGTGAGGCGGTTAAAAAGCTGAACCTGCCCGACCTCGTAGTCGTCTCACCGGACGCGGGTTTCGTTAAAAAAGCGCGGCAGTACGCCTCATTTCTCCGTGCGCCCTTAGCTATCGGAGACAAGGAGCGTAAAACGCATGACGAAACGGCCCAAGTGCTCGAGATTATCGGCGACGTCTCGGGCAAAACAGCGCTCCTGGTTGACGACGTCCTGCTGTCCGGCGGCACGCTGGCAGACATTGCCAAGAAACTTTTAGACAAAGGGGCCAAGGAAGTTTACGCGGCAGTAACGCACGGTGCTATTTCTGAAAAGACCGTAAAACGCCTTGCCGACAGCCCTATCCGCAAGCTCTTTATCACCGATTCTATCGAGACGCAGCCCGTGCCGTTGCCTGATAAGGTCGAGGTCGTGACGGTCGCGCCGCTGTTTGGTGAAGCCATTCGGCGGATTCACGACAAAGAGAGTATCAGCGTGCTCTTTCAGTAGCGTTTTGCAAAATGACGTACTCACTGCAATACTGCAATACGGCGCAAACGGTGAATAAATCCAAAAAACCCCCGGTAGGGTTTGCCTACCGGGGTTCTAGATGACGTGTACTTCGCTTGTGACCTGGTTACGGTTAGTTCGCGGGTCTCGGTCTCGCAAAAACTTGTGTGTAGAGGTCACCGGCGCTACCTGCGCCTAGTTCGGTAAAGTTCGGGTTCATGATATTGGCGCAGTGACCGGGGCTTTTTAGGAGTTCTCTAGCTGCCGCCTCAGCGGTCGAGTAGCCGCGCGCGATGTTTTCGCCTGCGGCCATCCAGGCGTACCCTTCAGCCGTCATCCGGTCCCAGGGTACCGAACCCACCTTGTAGTTAACCGCGCCCCGCTGGGTTGTATGACCCCAAAACCCGCCGACTCTCATGTCTTCGCTGTGCTTTCTGGCGGCGGTGTTCAGGCGGCTGTTAAGCTTGAGCGGGCCTGCTGAACCGTAGGCTCTTGTGCCACACGTGTAACCGCTCGCTCTAGCCTCATTGAGAACCCTGAGAACGGTCTGGGCCTCGTCGTCTCCCGGTGCGGGATCGGTGGGCTCAACCGGGTCTGTGGGCTCTGTAGGCTCAACCGGGTCTGTAGGCTCTGTAGGTTCAACCGGGTCTGTAGGCTCAACCGGCTCTTCTGTTGTAGGCGGTATGAGCACGGCGTCTATGAGGTGGACAATCCCGTTTGAAGCGGCGATATCGGCCTGAATAACCTTGACCGCACCGTTTAAGACGACGCCGCCGTCAACCACGCGGACACTGACGTCAGCTCCGGCAAGGGTGGTAATGGCGTCTTTCTGCACGATGTCCTCGGCGCGGAGCGTGCCTTCGGCGACGTGATAGGTCAAGACTTTGACGAGCGCGTCACCTTCAGGAAGCGCCGCGAGCGCTGCAAACGCGTCGTTGGTCGGAGCAAAGACGGTAAGGCCACCTTTAACGTCGCTGTCCAACGTTTCAGCTAAACCTGCTTGCTTGACTGCAGCAGCCAAGGTGCTCAGCTCCGGGGTAGCGGCGGCCAGCTCGAGGATCGTCTTGTCCGCCGGTTTGGGCGGCTTGGGGTCGGCGGGTTTCGCGGTTTTGAGACGCCAGTTTCCCAAGTTATAGCCGTCCTTGGCGCTGTAGAGCGCAAAGCGTCCGGCTGAGCGGCCGTCTTTTCTGACCTTGCCTTTGCCCCGGATAAACAGCGCGTCTTTGCCCCTCTTTTGTGAGGCTAAAAAGAGGTAGATTTTGCCCTTGCAAATGAGCCCTTTGGCTTTTAGCGCCTCGCCGCCGTCTAGCTCGAGCACGCCCCTGAGCACGGTATACGCAGAGTAACGATCGGTTTCGGCGTACTCCGACGTACTTACGACCAAGTTGCCCTTAAGCGGAGTGCCCTCGAGCTTTCCCCGCGTGACCCTCGCCCTAAATGGCAAGGTCTGACTCGCGGTCGGCGCGAGGTCGGCGCTCGTCTCCGCCAGGAGCGCTTCGGCGTCGTCGTAGGAGAAGTTGTCTCCCAAGGGCGCGGGCGGCGCGGCGGTGTTACAGCTTGCCAAGACGAGCATCATCAAGACCAATAACCAACGTTTCATAAGCGGTTTCCTCCACAAGCTAGATTTCAAAAGATAAGACCGGGCCGGGTGCGTCAGGTGGTCGTAGGGGAGAGACCAGAATTTAATACTCTTAACTAAAGTCTTATCTTTATCATCTTACACTCTAAATGACTGAGCGTGAGAAAAATTATAGACAGTCATGAGGCTGATGTAGCAGGGCGGTATTGAGCAGCTTCGTTGGACGCTCCTAGACGTAGCGCCGCGCTGCTTACTGCCTGCATGGTACGCTGAGTCAGACAACAGACCGACAATCTGCGGGTCAAGCTGTCCACTTTTTGGCAAACTCTAACGTCAAAACCCGGTATCAAGTTCTGAAGAGCACGTCTTCGCGCCCAAAACTGCGTAGGGCGAGCCAGAGCAACAGGGCGGCTAAAAGGAGGCTCGAGCCCCACGCCCACAGCGCCAGTTGAAGGTCGAACGTCCCTTTTACGGTGTCGTTCATTAAAAGCAGCGTCCCGAATGCGGGCAGCGCGTAGATGACCGGGCTCGAGCCGAAGAAGTCCGAAAATTGCAAGCTTACAACCGGCAGCACCAGCACGAGCGACAGCGGCGCGACGTAGCTCTGCGCCTCCTTAAACGACCGGGCGAAAAGCGTGATGGCGATGAGCAGCGCGGCGACGAGGGCCGCTAATAGCAGGGCGCTGACGAGCAGGGCGAGCAGTTCTGTGGAACTGACGCTCAAGGTGCCGCCGAGCCCTTGCGCCACCCGGCCCGCGCCACCACTGAGCCGCCCGCTGAACGCGACGCTCAAGAGCCAACCACTCCCCAAAAACCCGACCAGCGCCACCGACGCCGCGCTGAGGCCGAACAAGAGCGTTGCCAAAAACTTGCCGACGACGACCTCGGCGCGCCGTACTGGACTCACCAAAAGCGCCTCCAATGTACCGCGTTCTTTTTCGCCAGCGGTCGCGTCGATAGCGACCATCTGCCCGCCGGTGAGCGTCCAGATAATGATGAAAAAGGGGATGAGCCAGCCCAATGAGCCGCTCGCCCGCTCCGACGCGGTGCTTGCGTCGCGGGTCTCGAGCTTCAGTGGGGTGAAGATACGAGGCTCGAGTCCTGCCCGTTCAACCCGTTCCCGTACGAGTGATTTCTCATAGGTCTCGACGGCCCCGGTGATTTTTTCGCTCAGGAGTTCGTCTCTGAGTCCGCCGCTCTTACGGTATAGCACGAGCGGCGCGGTTCCGTCACGGAGTTGCGCTGTAAAACCCTGCGGTACGCGGAACGCTGCGGCGAACGTCTCGTCACGTACCGACACCTCGGCGTCGTTTACGGCGACTAACCGGATATTTTCACGTTCTAAAGTCTTCACAAAAGCAGCAGGCAAACGCGCCAAACCCTCTGCGCCGACCGCCGTATCTTTTAGCGCTTCACGCCCGAAAAGTCCGCCCAAGAGGAGTGGCAAGCCGAGCATCACCAGTGGCAGCACCACGAGCGGAATGAGCAGGTTGGCGAGCACCGCACGGTGGTCTCTCAGGGTAGACAAAACTTCACGGTAGGCGACGGCCCACACGAATCCCGGCCTCACGGTGTCACCTTGTTTGTCGCCTCGTCTGTTTGAACTAAATTACGTTCTACAAGTTTGAAGAAGGCGGCCTCGAGCCCCGTCGCCTCAGCCTCCCGGATAAGCTCTTCGGGCGTGCCCTGCGTGACCGTTTCGCCGCCGTAGAGAATCGCAACGCGGTGACATAATTCTTCAACCTCGCTCATAACGTGCGTCGAGTAGAGTACCGTGCGCCCCTCGGCGGCGTAAAGCTTGACGAACTCCAAAACGCTTCGCCGCGCCATCACGTCCAGGCCGGAGGTCGCCTCGTCGAAGAAGATGATGTCGGGGTCGTGCAGTACCGCCCGCGCGATGACAATTTTCTGCTTCATCCCGGTGGAAAAGTCGCCTGCGCGTTTGTCCAGCGTAGCGCCCAAGTCTAGCAGGAACCCCAGTTCCTCAATCCGTGCGTCCAGCTGAGCCCGCTTCATCCCGTAAAGCCGTCCAAAATAGCGGAGCGTCTCGCGCCCCGTCAAACGGTCGTAAAGCCCCATCCCGCCGCTGACGACCCCGATACGCCGCCGCACCCCCTCAGGATTTTTAACTACGTCAAACCCGCCGACTTCGGCGCGCCCTTCGGTAGGGGAGAGGAGCGTCGCCAGCATCCGCAGGGTCGTCGTTTTACCCGCCCCGTTCGGGCCGAGCAACCCGAACACCTCACCCGGCGAGACCGTAAACGACACGCCGCGCAGCACGGACGTTTCGCCGAACGTTTTGCCTAGAGCTTCCGCTAAAATCATCTTCGTATCATAGGGCGCACGCATGAAGAGGAGGTTACGGACTTTCACGTGTGACGCCCTAAAAGCTCAGTACGTTTATTAGCTTCAAACAACGTTGCACCACTTCTTCGCCGGCATCATCCCGGAACGTGCGTGCTAAACTGCGTTTTTCTGAGTGAGAGCGTTTCTGACCAGATGATACTTGCTACGCCTCATGTATGATGAAGCCGTGCCCGACCACGACTTTGGCGCTCTGGACAGCTTGCAGCTGATTCCACGTTTGCTGCACAGCGTCGCCGACCCTGATACGCACCTGACGCTTTTGGGCCGCGACCTCACCGCGCCGATGTTGCCGCTAGCTGACGCATTAGGGAACGACGCTGGGACGCTGAGTTTGCTGGACGCTGAACTGCTCATGGCGCAAGACGGTGCGTTTCCGGCGGTTTTGCCCCTGTTAAAACCCGAAAAGATGGGGTTGCTGATGCCGAAAGTCAGGAAGTTGGTGGCGCGTGGGGTGCCGGGGTTTGTGCTCGACCTGACCGCGTTCGCCGAATCGCCACCTTATGGGGGGCTCGAGTTTCACCCCCGTACCCGTGAAGACCTGGCCGAACTGCGGGCCGCTGCCGGGGTTCCGCTGTGGCTTTACGGCGTCAGTAGCGTATCCGACGCCGAAGTTGCGAGTGAAGCGGGTTTGGAGGCCGTCGTCGTCAACACCGGAGCCGGGATATTCTTGGGCGCACCCGCAACCGCCGAAGTCTTCCCCGACATCTTCGACGCGGTAGCCGGGACGATTTCGGTTTATGCGGGCGGCCCGGTGCGGAGCGGCGTCGACGTCTTTCGTTATCTCGCTCTCGGCGCAGAAGCCGTGGTCGTGGACACCGACCGTTCGCTCGTAAATTTACGGGCCGAACTCACCTACGCGATGCGGTTGACGGGCTGCGGCACCCTCGCTGATATTTCATATGAAGCGATTTTTGCGCCGCTTTTTGGTGAGATTTAGCCGAGCGGTACTGCTTCTATGGGTCTACCTTTGAGTACCCAAACGACGCAGTTCTCGAGTTTTTCACTAAACGTTTGGGTATCAACCCAAAAGAATTCAAGAGATTGCCGGTTTGCCTCAGCGACCCTTTCAGCCTCTGCTAGACACGTTGTAAACGCCCCTTTAACTTCTACCTCCGAGTAGCTCGGTTCTGTTGCTAGCGTTTGCGGTTGCGCTGACGCCGCGCCGCAAAAGAGGATAAGTCCAACTAAACCGCCTAGAACTCGTTTCATCCCTGCTCCTCCCGGTTATTAAAGTGTTGAGAGTATAGCTGATACGGGCCTCTACCGGATTAAAAACTCTAGCGTTTGGAGGCCCGGAACCGCGTCACTGCCACGCTGATTTTGTCGGGCTCATCAACGCCTAAACGCTACGCTTGACCTTTGACTTCTGACCGTTGACTTCTGCAAAAGCGCTACCCTATACTCCGGGTCATGAGCGTCCCAAGCCTAACCAAAGCCGTCAAACTACCGCTATTTGTGCTGCTAGGCGCGTTTTCGCTGACAGGATGTGCCCAGCAAACGACGCCCGCGACCTCCGAACCCGTGCAGCTCGAGACGCCCTCAGGCACCTTGTACGGCACTTTGGAAATGCCGTCGGGTAAAGGGCCTTTCACGGTCGCTCTCATCCACCCCGGCTCCGGCCCGACCGACCGCGACGGCAACGCCGGGGTTGTACAACTAGACAACCTCAAACTGCTCGCCGAAGCCCTCGCCCGTAGCGGCGTCGCCAGCGTGCGCGTTGACAAGCGCGGCGTCGGTGAGAGTGCGGCGGCGACCACTTCGGAGGCGGCTTTGCGGTTTGACACCTACGTCGAGGACACTACCCAGTGGTTGAGACAGCTCGGGGGAGACCCCCGTTTCAACACCGTTGCCGTGGTCGGGCACAGCGAAGGCGCACTCATCGGGCTCATCGCTGCGAAGCGGGCCGACGCCGACGTGTACGTCTCTATCGCCGGTGCCGGTGAGCGGGCGAGTAATACCTTGCGCCGCCAGCTTAGCCAGCAGCTTCCGGAAACACTGATGCAGGAGGTTGACGCCCTTCTAAAGCGTCTAGAGGCGGGGGAGGTCGTTGACCCACTGCCGGAGAGCATTGCCAACATCCCTGTGCTTGCCGGTCTCTTCCGCCCCAGCGTCCAGCCCTACCTCATAAGCTGGTTTCGGTACGACCCCGCGCAAGAAATAAGCACCCTGGATATACCTGCGCTTATCGTTCAGGGTACGACGGATTTGCAGGTTTCCGAGGAGGACGCGCGGAAGCTTAAAGAAGCGCAACCGGACGCCGACTCGGTTCTCATACCGGGGATGAACCATGTATTCAAGGAAGCGCCCGCAGACCCTGTGGCGAATCAGGCAACCTACACCAACCCAGATTTGCCGCTTGCTGACGGGCTGGTGGAGCCGCTCGTTACCTTTTTAGAAAAAACAAGTAAACCTCATGGCTACAGAAAAACCCTAGCGTTTCAGCGCTCGGAGCCGCTTCGCCGCCTCTTCCGCGCCGATTTCGCCGCGCTCGAGCAGCCCCAAAATATCGGTACGCTCCCCCCGCACCTCCTGCGCTTCGGGCGGCGATTCGTACCCGAGCGAACGGAGCAGCCCGTCAAAACGGCTCCGCACGGTGGGATACGACACCCCTAAAATCCGCTCGACCTCTTTTAAGTTGCCGCGTACTCGCAGGAAGAGCCGCATGAACTCGAGGTTTTCCGGACTCAACATGGCAAACTCGTTGGGTGTAAAACGCCCTTCGATAGCGACGCCGCTGGTGGGACACTCGAGCCTTGTGACCTCCATCGGGTCGCCCGTCACCGGGCAGCGGGTTGGCATCGGCAAGCTCATACGTCCGCCCGGACGGTTACGTCGCCTGCGATGAGGTGCAGCTCGAGGCGAGCCTCACCCGCGCCCAGCGTGCCTTCAAAGTTTCCGCCGACGAAGCCGCCGTTACGGGAGAAGGTTGGCGGCAGGGTCAAATCGCCGCAGGTTGCGCTGCCGGAAACTGTCACCGACGCGCCCGCCAGAAAGGTCAGGTTGACGTCGCCTGAGGTCGTGCGGAGCCGCTGTTCGCCCGCTCGAGGGCGTAATTTTGCGGTAACGTCCCCGGCTGTGACCGTCAGGTCAACGGTTTCGGTGTCCGTAAGCCTGAAATCGCCCCCCGTAAAACTCCCTTTTACGGCCCTGACGCCGCGAACCTCACCGTCGCCCGCAGCAATGCGAAGGTCTAGGCCCACGTTTTCGGGAAGGCGCACCTTGACGTCTCCGGCAGCCTGATGAAGCCGGGTCAGCCAATTTCCCTCACTTTTGGCCTCCGGCGGGGTGCGGATGAGGTAGCCCGTTTCGGTGCGCTCCAGAGTTGCTTTGCCCGTTACCACCGGGCTGTTGAGCGCAGGGTCGGTCTCGACCGAAAGGTCGCCGCAAAATCCGCTCAGTTTGACCCACTGCTGCACCGTGCTTTCAATTTTTTGGGGCGTTTGAGGCGTTTTAGGTAGCTGCGGCGGTAAGGGCAGCGCTGAAGTCGGAGGCTGCGGAGGTTGCACAGGTTTTAAGTCGGTAAGACCTAATTCTTCATCTGTAACCGCTTTACTTAGCGACGTGAGTTCGGTAAGACCTAAATTATCGCCGTCGTCAGAAGCTGAGTTATTTGGAGTATTCAGTGAAGTTTCTGATGTTGAAAATGGTTTCTCCCGGATATTGCTGCTCCCTTCTTCTAACGCTGCAAAAAGAATCTCGGCTTCGTCCTGGGTTATGCGGCCCGACTCTAACAGCGCCTGCACGCGGGCGTGTTCGGTGGAACTGTTCTGATTGGCGTCACTCATAAAATCTCCTTTGGGGTGGGTTGAGGCTCGAGCCTCTCAGCAACCCCACGCAACTGCGCGGCGAGGGCTGAGCGCCATAAAGGGTGAGCTGTGTGCCGTAAAAGCCGGTGGGTTTCAGCTTCTTGTTGAAACGACTGAGCACGGGCTTTGGCTTCTTCGACTTCGGCGTAAAACCTGCTGGCGTCCATGTTGCCTCCTTTTGCTAAAAGATAAACCTAAAGTATAAAAATGTCAAATAAAAATCGCTGAATGTAAAACTTACTTTGATATTTTCGTATATACAAAATTAAGATCATACCACTTGCAAAAGTGTTGAGGGGGGCTCGAGTCCTCCCAAATCGTCCGATAGGGGGAGGTTTTAGCGCAGGCGTCTTGGTATCTTTGACGTTATGTCTGCTTCGCCGCCCGCCCGCATTTTTGACGCCGAACACCGCACGCTCACGCTGGGTATCTTGTTGGGCGTAACGCTCGTCGCCTTCGAGTCGCTTGCCGTCGTGACGATTGCGCCCCGCTTCTCTGCCGAACTGGGCGGTACCGATCTCTACGGCTGGGTTTTTAGCGCTCTGCTGCTGACCTCGCTGTTGGGCACCGTGATTGGCGGACAGATGGCGGACTCGAGGGGGCCGGGCCGCGTCATCTTGCTGGGACTCATCATTTTCGGAATAGGGCTCGCCATCGGGGGCGCTGCCCCGACGATGCTCATTTTGCTCGCGGGTCGGCTGCTTCAGGGGCTAGGCGGCGGCGCACTCGTCACGGCCCTGTTTGCAGTCGTCAACCTCGCCTACAGCGACCGCTTACGACCCGCCGTCTTTGCTGCGATGTCGAGCGCGTGGGTGGTGCCGGGGCTCGTCGGGCCGCTTTTGGCTGCGTTTATTGCCGAGGCTGTGGGCTGGCGAGCTGTGTTCTGGGGACTTCTGCCGTTGCTAGTGGCGGTCGCCGCTCTGACGGTTCCGGCCTTTAGGCGGTTTCCCCAACCGGACGTCTCCGTGACTAGACCGAACCGATTGCCGCAAGCGCTGAGTTTAGCGCTCGGAACAGGCTTCTTTCTGGCAGGGTTGACGCTGGCGTCGTGGTGGGGCGGCGTGCTGCTCGTGGTCGGTGGCCCGCTGGCACTCGTCAGTTTGCGCCGACTTTTACCTGCCGGAACCCTTCAGGCGAGGGCGGGTTTACCGGCAGTGGTGGCCTCGAGAGGACTCTTTTACGCGTCATTCGCCGGCGTCGAGGCATTTTTAGCGTTTATGCTGACCCGCGTTCACGGTTACACGGAAACCGTTGCGGGGGTTGTTATTGCAACCGGGGCGCTCAGCTGGGCGTTTGGGTCGTTTTTGCAGGCGGGGCTCGAGAAACGCGGCCCCGGCGAGCTGGGGCGGGCGCGGCGCGTGCGTTTCGGCACGTTGTTGCTGACTGCCGGACTCGCGGTGCAACTCATCGCCCTCTTCGCGCCCAGCTACTCGCTTCTCATCAGCGTGTTGGGATGGGGTACGGCAGGTCTGGGCATGGGGCTGGCACATTCTACCTCTTCGGTGCTGGCGTTCGCGGCGGCTCCGGAAGGTGAGGGCGGCTCGGTGTCGGCGTCCTTGCAACTCGCCGATCAGTTTTCTTCAGCTATGTCAACGGGTATCGGCGGGGCGCTCCTCGGCCTAGCGGTGGGCTTCGGTAGCTCGGAACAAGTAGGGGTGGCGTGGGCGTTTGGGTTTTGCCTGTTGCTCATCGTTTCGTCGGTATGGACGTCAGGGAGGATTCCTGCGCCCAATGTCGGGAAACCAGACGTCGGGAAAAAAAGTGCGTTGGCCTCCGAAGGGCGGTAAGCTTAGTTTGTGATTGCGTATTTAGATGGCGTTGTGGCGGAGGTGCGGGCGAACAGCCTGGTGGTTCAGACGGGGGGGTTCGGGCTCGAGGTTTTCGCTCCCAAGTCCACGCTCATGGTCTCTAAAGTCGGGACGGCCCTGCGGCTCCACACCTATTTTCTCGTCAAAGAAGACCTCATGGCGCTCTACGGCTTTCACGACCGCGACGCGCACACGATGTTCACCTATCTCATCGGGGTGTCGGGCGTCGGGCCGAAGCTGGCGCTGGCGCTCCTGTCAGGGATGCAAACCTCGCTGATTGCCGGGGCAATTTTGCAGGGTGACGCCGGACTCCTGGCGAGTGCGCCGGGGGTCGGTAAACGGATGGCGGAACGTATTATCCTAGACCTCAAAACTAAATTGCCCGAAGAGTTGCAGGCACCGGGGGCCACGGGCCGTGTGATGACCCTGACGTCGCCTGCTGCCGAAGATGCGGTCGAGGCTCTATTAGCGCTCGGCTACCGCGAAACGCAGGTCAAAGGTGTGGTCGCTGAGCTCGCGCTAAAAGAGCCTGAAGCGACGGCAGAGGCGCTGATTCGCAAGGCGCTCTCAAAGCTCCGCTAGACCGTGTGTAACCCATTTTTAGACGGTTCTTTCCCCGAACAGAAGATGATTCTCGAGAACACCCACTGCGTCTTCGTAATGACGCCGCAACCCGTTTTGCAAGGCTCCGGCCTTATCGTTACAAAAGCGGTGCGCGAAACCGTTTTCGACTTGACCCCGGAAGAGTGGACGGCGACGTTTGAGCTGTTGCAAAAAGCTAAGACATATCTCGACGAAACTCTGCGACCCGACGGCTACAACATCGGTTGGAACGTTTACCCTGTCGGGGGTCAGTCAATTTCCCACGTACATCTTCACATCATCCCCCGGTTTAAGGACGAACCACTCGCGGGTAAAGGTATTCGTTACCATCTCAAGCAAGCGGAAAATAAACGCCCGTGAAGGTTGTAGCCTCAGAATCGAGTGCGGCGCGGCTCGAGCAAGTCCTCACCTATCTCCGTGATTACCCTGCTTCAGTCGTTGCTATTTCTTACGCGGGTGACGCCCCGCTGCTCGTCCGTTTAGACGCGCTCATCACCCGCAAACAGTTTGCTGAAGGTGCTATTTCCGACCCTGTGCTGCTGCGCTTCACCGAACGCCTTAAAAAAGCCCGCCCGGATTTGAGTTTGGAGCAGCTTTTACAGCTACCTGTTCCCAAAAGTGCCGGAGACCAGGAGGTCTACACCGCCCGGTTGGGTAAATGGCTGTTTGAAGCGAGGACGCTCGAGCGGACCTTGAAAGGGCACTAAGATAGACACCCGACGTTACTACTCGAAAAAAGATATCTGGCTGCTTGCGCTCATCGGGGCTGTGTTCTTGCTCCCGATTGGCCTGGCTGTTTACGACCTTTTTAGGGGCGATATAGATGGGCTGTTGTCGTTGTTTTTCGGTATTGCCGTGCCGGGAACCCTGTTGCTGCTCACCTACCCGCTCTACTACGACCTGACACCTGCTGCGCTGAAGGTGCGCTGCGGTATCCTCCTCGATAAACAGATTCCGCTGTTGGCAGTTCAGGAGGTGGTTCCAACCCGCACGCAATCCGCTGAGCGCACCTGCATGGTCATTTGACCGGCTCCGGGTCAACTACAACCCGGCAGGTAGCGAGAGCTTTATGCTCATTTCACCAGTAGATAAAACCGAGTTTATGGCTGAACTGACCCGGCGTGACGGGGGGCTCGAGCTTCAGGGCAACCGCGTCGTCCGCGTAGCACCGTAAAAATTCTGTAAACGCGTATAGTTTTAGAGATGAGCGCGTACTATCTCACGTTGGGTCGGCACACCTACAGTTTCGCCGACCTTAAAGACGTGCTGGCCAAAGCCTCGCCGCACCGCTCCGGCGACGTGTTAGCAGGTCTCGCCGCGACCTCTGCCGAAGAGCGGGTTGCTGCAAAATATATCTTGAGCGAGCTGCCCTTACAGACGTTTCTGGACGAACCGCTCATCCCTTACGAGCAAGACGAGGTAACGCGCCTTATCGTAGATACGCATGACTCCGGGGCGTTTGCGCGAGTCTCGAGCTTGAGCGTCGGTGAGTTCCGTAACTGGCTTTTGTCGGATGAGGCCGACTCTGCGGCGCTTGGAGCCCTCTCACCCGGTTTAACGCCCGAACTGGTCGCCGCCGTCAGCAAACTGATGCGCAACCAAGACCTGATTTTAGCTGCCCGCAAGTGCCGGGTCGTAACCCGTTTTCGGACGACGATAGGTTTAGCAGGCCGCTTTTCAACCCGCCTGCAACCCAATCACCCGGCGGACGACCCCAAAGGAATCCTGGCCTCAATCATTGACGGGCTGATGTTTGGCATCGGGGACGCGGTAATCGGTATCAATCCGGCGTCGGACAGTGTGGCGTCGGCGGCGTCGCTGTTGACCATGCTCGATGAACTCAGGGGGGCGCTCGAGCTACCCGCACAGACGTGCGTCCTGACCCACGTCACCAATCAGCTCCGGGCCATAGAGCAGGGCGCACCGCTCGACCTGATGTTTCAGTCGGTGGCCGGAACGGAAGCTGCCAACACCGGCTTTGGCGTCGATTTGGCTTTACTCCGCGAAGCGAACGACGCCGCCCGTTCGTTGGGACGCGGGCCGCTCGGAGATAACGTTATGTATTTTGAGACGGGTCAGGGCGCGGCGCTCTCGGCGGGCGCACATCACGGGCTCGATATGCAGACGGTTGAAGCTAGGGCCTACGCGGTCGCCCGTGAATTTAACCCGCTACTCGTCAACACAGTCGTCGGGTTTATCGGGCCGGAATACCTTTACAACGGCAAACAGATCGTCCGGGCAGGTCTGGAAGACCACTTTTGCGGCAAACTCTTAGGGCTGCCGATGGGCTGCGACGTGTGCTATACGAACCACGCCGACGCCGACCAGGACGATATGGACACGCTCCTGACGCTCCTCGCGGCGGCGGGTGTGACGTTTGTAATGGGTGTACCTGGGGCTGACGACATCATGCTCAACTATCAGAGCACCTCGTATCACGACGCGTGGTACGTCCGCAAAACTCTGGGGCTACGGCCCGCGCCGGAGTTTGAGAGGTGGTTGGAGGACTTTGGTATCGTCCAAAACCGTCAACTCACCCCGCCCCAAGCGGCGCAGCGCCTATTGACCTTAGCGGGCGTTTGATGCCCATAACGCGGACTCCCTGGGAACACCTCAGAAAGTTTACGGCGGCCCGTATCGCGCTGGGCCGCGCCGGAAGCAGCTTGCCGACGGCTGAAGTTTTAGCCTTTGAGCTAGCTCACGCTAGGGCGAAAGACGCGGTTTATACAACACTTGACGAGGCGCACTTAGCTCAAGAGTTGTCACACGGCAGAGACGTGCTGCGTGTTCGGTCTCAGGCCGAGTCTCGAGAACAGTACCTAACGCGCCCTGATTTGGGCCGTTTGCTCACCGTAAAAGATGAAACCTTACTGCGCCGTCAACAAGGAAAGTTCGACCTCGTAATCGTCGTTGCTGACGGGCTCTCAGCAGTTGCCGTAAACCGTCATGCGGTGCCGCTGTTAGCGGCGTTAGAACCGCTTCTTGAAGCCTACACGCTAGCTCCGGTTGTCCTGGCAACGGGGGCCAGAGTTGCCCTCGCCGACCCCATCGGCGACGCGCTCGGTGCAAAACTCAGCTTAATACTTATCGGCGAACGCCCCGGCCTCAGTACGCCGGAGAGTTTGGGTACGTACCTGACGTTCGCGCCACACCCCGGACGCCTCGACGCGGAACGCAACTGCGTCTCGAACGTTCACCCGGTCGGACTTTCCTACCGGGCCGCAGCACACCTGCTTTCAATCCTGATTCGTGAAGCACTTCGGCAACAGCTCACCGGCGTAAGTCTCAAAGTTGAAGGAGCGCTCACGTTACCTCCGGGAGCGCCCCGCTTAAGCGAATAGTCAGGCGAAGTTGCCCTGACCTGCCAGCTTCACGGGTTCACTTAGCGCTACGCTGGGTGGGACGACCTCGAGCCCAAACGCGTCCCCCACACCCTGAAAGGTCAGCTGCCCTTGATAGGTATTGAGCCCCTTCAGGAGCGCCGGGTCATGTTGCAGCGCTTCAGTTCCTTCGGCTAGAGCGAGCACGTACTTGAGCGTCTGGTTCGACAGGGCTATCGTACTCGTATTCGGGACGGCTCCCGGCATGTTAGCGACGCCGTAATGCACCACACCGTCTACGACAAAGGTCGGATCGTCGTGCGTGGTTGGGCGAATCGTCTCGATACAACCGCCCTGGTCAACGGCGACGTCAACGATGACGCTGCCCGGTTTCATGGTTGCGATCATCTCGCGCGTGACCAGATGCGGCGCACGAGCCCCCGGAATCAGCACCGCCCCGACGAGCAGGTCGGCGCGTGAGACCATCTCGGCAATATTCGCCGGTGTGCTCGCCAGCGTCTGTAAATTGCTGCCGAAGACGTCATCCAAATACTGCAACCGTGCGTGACTCACGTCCAGAATCGTCACCCGCGCACCGAGCCCGACGGCAATTTTTGCGGCGTTCGTCCCGACGACCCCGCCGCCTAACACAACGACCTCACCGGCCTGCACGCCCGGTACACCGCCCAAGAGGAGCCCGCGTCCGCCTAAAAATTTGCCTAAATAATGCGCCCCGACCTGCGTTGCCATCCGTCCGGCAACCTCGCTCATCGGGGTTAAAAGGGGGAGTGAACCGTTAGGGAGCTGTACGGTTTCGTAGGCGACAGCGGTCGTGCCCGCCTCCAGTAACGCTTCAGTGAGCGGTCGGTCAGCCGCTAGGTGCAGATAGGTGAAGAGCAGCAGATCGTCCCGTAAAAGTCCGTACTCCTGCCGCATCGGTTCCTTGACCTTTAAGACCATCTCCTGCGCCCACGCTTCGGCGGCGCTGCCGACGATTTCTGCGCCCTGCGCCGCGTATTCGTCGTCCGTAAAACCGCTGCCGACTCCAGCTCCTGTTTCGACGGCTACGTAATGCCCGTGCGCTACGAGCCCGTGAACCGTACCGGGGGTCGCTGCAACCCGGTATTCGTGAGTTTTAACCTCTTTGGGAACGCCGATATTCATACCCTTCACCTCATTATGCGTAGTTTACCGTAAAAGCTACCCAGATGAATCAGCGTCTAAACAACGTTTAGGTAAGGGTTTCTCGAGACCCCCAAGCCTGCAATCAAAGAGCCGCGTTCAATCAAGACCAGACGCGCAGAAACTTCATCCGGCCTGCTTGCACTTCGGCAACCGCGACGAGCGTCCGTGAGGTGTCTACCAGCCCGATACGCCCGTCAGCCAGAGCTTCAGAGGGTAAACGCTGACCCTGCCTGACTCTGGCGACCTGCGCGACGTCCAGCTCGAGCAGCGGATACGGCAGGGCGTCGGCGAGACCTGAACCGGGAGCGCTTGCAAGGTCGTCTAAAGCTGTAGCCTGTGCCCGCGTAAAGGTTCCTGATTGTGTCCGAACGAGTCCTGAAAGGTGCGCCGGAACGCCTAACGCCGTACCTAAATCTCGAGCAAAGGCGCGTAAATAAGTCCCGGCTTGAACCTGCACGTCAAACAGCGCCGTAGGAAAATCGCCGAGCGTCGGGGGGAGTTTCGGGGAGGGCTCGAGCGGCCCTTTCAACATGCCTCTAATTGCCGTAAAGCCGAGTAGCTCAATCCCGGTGTAACCAGCAGGACGCGGCTCCAACTTCAAAGCTTCACCCTTACGCGCCGCTTCATAACCTTTGACACCCCCCTTTTTGATGGCGGAATACTGCGGCGGCAGCTGCTCAGTCAACTCGAGAAATGGGGGTAGCGCCCCCTGAATACTTGCGAAGGTCAAGTGTGAGGCGTCCGCCGTTTCGCTGATTGGCCCTTCGGCGTCGAGCGTTGCGGTTCCGGCCCCAAACGACACCCAAGCGTGGTAACGCTTTTCCGAAGCGGTCAAAAAAGGGGAGAGCTTAGTCGCGTCGTCGCTCAAGATGACCAACACGCCGGTTGCCAGCGGGTCGAGCGTTCCGGCGTGACCGACCGCTCTAGTTTTTAAGAGCTTTCGGGCTCTTGCGACAACATCGTGCGAGGTGAGGCCGAGAGGTTTGTCTACGGTAAAAACGGGCATCACCTTTCATACCATGTGCTTCGGGTCGTTGCTCAATATAAACAGGTTGCCGTAAAACTTGACAAAATGTTGTATTTATACAACAATACGTTTTAGAAATACGAGGTGAGGGTGCCTGAGACCAAACTAACAATTTATAACCGGCTTTCTGTTTTACGGGCAGAGCGGGGGTTGTCACGGCAAGAGTTAGCGGACGCGGTGGGGGTGAATTATCAGACGGTGGGGTACTTAGAGCGCGGCGACTACAACCCAAGTTTGGAGCTAGCTTTCAAACTCAGCGATTTTTTTGGGTTGCCGATTGAAATTATTTTTTCAACGAAGCCTCTCAAGCCCTTGAGCGAAACACTTTTTGAAGTCAAGGAGAACGTTGCTTGAATAACTCTGAATTTGGGAAGTGTGAGGCGCTATGAGCGTGCCGAAGAAAAATCCTCAGTTGCAAAGCCGTAAAACACGTCGTCTCGTTGTCTTCGGCTTTTACGTCAGCTTTCCTCTATTTTTGTGGGTTACGCACGACGCTAACTATGGGGGAGCGCCGCCTGCAGGTTTTGGATGGTATGCCGATGTAGCAGACTGGCTCTCACTCGGTTTGTTTATCGTTTTCGTCTTCTGCTTTGTCAAATTTTTCCGCTCGAGCGTCGGCGGCGTCTTCGGCAAGCAAAGAGATGAGCGTCAACAAGCAGCCTTTACAAAAGCCTACAGCGTATCCTACAAAGTTCTTAGTACAGCCATTATGTTTCCTGGAATCGTCTTTGCAAGTTTGAGCATGTTTTTCAGTAATCGCTTTATCCCAACGTCTATTGACTGGATTATTGTCGTCTCGGGTCTAGTTTTTATCACAGCTACGCTGCCCAGAGCGGTGGCAATGTGGCTCGAGCCCAACCCACCTGTAGAAACAGAGTTGTTAGACAAATCTTACAGAGAGGCCGAAAGAGCGTGAAAAAAGTCAAGGCTCTTACCCAAAAGCAGCGCCGCGTCAGAATCGTTTTAGGTTACTTTGGCTCTGTACTGTTGATCTTCTTTCAGTTTGGAGCACCGAATTTCTTTCCCGATGTTGGAATCACTTTTGCGCTTGCTAGCTGGTTCCTTATTCTTGGAACCATCGCCAGTCTTCTGCGTCCTCTGGGCTACGCCAAGAAAGCATTTTCAGACCCCCATCCAGAATTCGATGAACGGCAGCAACTCATGCGTTATAAAGCGCATCGTATCGCGTTTTATGTAACTTTTACCTTCATTTTCGTTTTGATGGTAGCTGCTTCTATCTATGGACTCTTTCTAGAAAACACGCTTGTAGGTTCAGCAGACGTCATGCGTGTACTTAGGCCCATAATTGGCACATTTTTCCTGCTACTAATAGCTCACTACACGATGCCTCTCGCTATGATTGCGTGGCTCGAGCCCGACCCACCTACTGAACTTGACAGCAATTTGCTGTACGCCGGTCGCAATGTTCAACTAAAGGAGGAAAGATGAATCAGTCTGTCTGGAAACGGCTACTCGAGCCCCATATCGTTCTAAGACGCCGCTACCGACGCCTTTTAGTTCTTGTTTTTCACGGTGGCTACGCTGCGCTTTTGGTTTTCTTGCTCCCGCACCTCTCCGACTTGGGGTTACAAGCTGCCTACTTTACGCTGCTTACGTGCTGGCTGCTTATCTTTATGGCAACCGGCTTTGTAGGGGATAAGCGGCAAGGGGAACTCGACGAAAGGCAACAAACCATCCGTAACCGCGCTCACCGCTACGCCTACTTGTGGCTCGCAGCTCTGGCCTTAATCGTCCACTGGCTTTCAGGTGAACTTGATTTTGGAACGCTCGCCGTGTACGTCCTGCTCAGCTACGCGGTGTTGCCTAGTTCGGTTATTGCGTGGCTCGAGCCCGACCCACTTACCGAAGAAACCTCTTTTCGTATCTCGAGCGGAGTGCGCTGATGCATAAGCCTCTAAGGAGGAGCGTTCGGCAGCTCTTAAGCGTCGTTGCACTCGCGGCGCTGCTCCTCACCTTTTTTGCGGGCGCACTAGGCAGAGAGTTCGCCTGGTTAGCCCTGCTGCCGCCCATTCCGCTTATTTTTCTCATCATGTGGCTGGATGGAGCGACAGCGAAGATAGCGACCAAAAAAGTGAGTAAGCTCGACGAGCGGCAGCGGGGTGTACAAGCTCGAGCCCACCGCTTGACGTACTGGGTTCTCTTCCTTTATGCGTCCCTCGTGCTGTTTGTTTACGGTTTTGGTTTTGGCGACCTATATATCCCCAACGCTATCGGGGTATGGGAAGTACCCTTAATCTCTCAACTACTTGAGATGAACGTGTTTTTGTTCATTGTCTTACCCATTCTGTTCGTGGCGTGGCTCGAGCCTAACCCTCCCGCCGAAACCTCTGACAGCAGTTTACAGGGTGAAAACGCATGCAATTAAACCGAAAGGCTCGGCGCTATCTCATCGCCGTAAACTATCTAATCATCACCGCATTGGTCGTCAATTACGGTCTAATCGAACGCGGAACGGGTTTAGATTGGCTTTACGGCGCGGCGTTTTTTGTCGGTTTGTTCGCTCTAAGCAGCCGTATTCCACTGCTGGGTTTTGTCTTTGAAACAACTGGATTTTTTAGCCGTAACCCTGACGAGCGGCAGCGGGCTCAGCGTAACCGCATCTACGCTTGGTCTTACCAAACGCTGATTGTCCTGGCGGCTATCTGTCTAGTCGGTTGGATGTTCTTTTCTAAATATCCGGTGGCCTGGTTTATGCCCCAAATCAACCGCCCACCGTGGGCTGGCTACGCCGATGAGGTCTTTCTTTTTCTACTTTTCATCGTTGATACCGTGCTCTTTTTGCCGGTAGCGCTGATTGCTTGGCTCGAGCCCGACCCACTTATAGACGAGTCCGAAACCGCTGTTCTCGCAGACACGCGCACTCAAAAACTAGACCAAAGTTAAGGCTCTCACCAACTGCGAGAGCCTTGTTTACGGCACAAATGGTTTGTGTTTCTACTTCGCCATATCGTAAGCGATTTGAGGCAGAAATTGCCCTGCTGACGAACCTTTACCCACGCCGCAGTCCCCATCAGACTCACCCGGAGACTTGACCCACAAGAGCATCTCTAGGCCGTTACTACCCGCAACTTTACGCGACGTCGCGCCGAGTTTACGGCCTGCCGGGTTGCACCAGTCGTTCCCCGGCCCCGCCCCGTTGCGGCTCGTGTCAATCACAAAACGCGTTTTACTGCCGAGTCTTTGCACAATGCTGTTGCCGTAACTTCGGCTTTCCGCCGTCGTGCGGTAGTTCGAGGTGTTGAGCGCAAAGCCTGCTGCTTTAGCGACGTTGGCTGCTCTGAGACGCGCCGCCATGTCAGCGGCCGACTTCCAGTTCGAGTTGCCCGCGTCGAGGTAAACCCTGGCTTTGGGCGCACCCCTGCGGAACTCGTTTACGGCGAACGACAAGAGGTTTGTAACCAGTTTTGTGTTGGTGCCCTGCTGACAATCTAGCAGGAGGGGCAAGGCGTCGGGCTCGAGGATCACCACCGCGTTACGCGGGCCGACGCCCTTGACAAAGCTGCGAATCCAGGTTTTGTACGCCGCTGTGCTGCCTGCGCCCCCTGAGCTGAACTGCTCACAGTCGCGCCCCGGAATGTTGTATGCCACGAAAATAGGCGTCTTACCGGCAGCCGCCGCCGCTTTTGTGTAAGATGCGGTCTCTTGCTCGATGTTGGGCGTCCAGTCCCCGACCCATTTGCCTTGAGGCTGAGTAGCGATCTTTTGCCGAATGACCGCTGCTCTACCGTCTGAGGCGTTGCTCCTGACCCAGCTTGCGACCGGGCTGTTCGGATTGACGTAAAACGGACTGCTCGCGGCGGTCTCGAGTTGGGCTGAAGTCTCAGGTGCAGTACTTGCGGCGCTGCTACACGCTGCTAGACCCAGCAACAAAGAGCACCCGAGCAAAAAAGCAGATAAACGACGAAAAACAGGTAAACGACGGTTGAGCTGCATACCTTGTATCCCCCTAAACTGATTTTTTACCCGTCAAAGATAACCGGTTTTTTCATGAGGTTTTTCTTTGAGTTAGCCAGACCAGACCTAAACAAAAACAACGAAACGTTGCTGCGTACACACAGACACATCTGCTCTCTACTCCTTAATAACAGCCTAGACCTGTTAGGTTCGGGTCAAGGTATAGTTTTTTTGGAGGATAGAGGATGAAGCGTATTTTGGGTGTTGTTTTAGGAGTTGCCTTACTGTTCGCGGCCTGTAGCCGGACGGACGACCTGAACGTGGGGCTTACGCCGCAGCTCGGTGCTCCGGAGGTTCGCGCCGTAAACCTCGCTATCGGTGCCAATACGTACGCTATAACCTACCAGCGCACCTACACGAACAGTACCTTCGACCGAACTCAGACTTTTTCAAGTGCGACTGTCTCCCGCTTCAACACTGACGGAGACGTACTCTGGGAGCGTGATGTGATCGGCTACAACCACAAAATTCCTCCAGTTGTTGATTTCTACCCGGAGCTGGTTCAGAGTTTGATAGAAACCGACGGCCCCGGCAACGCGTACAGCTTTACCACCGTCAGCGATAAGACGAACTGCCCCGAAGTCGAGTTTACCGCCGACAACAAAATGACCAAACTCAGTCCGGCGGGCAAGCAGCTCTGGAGCAAAAAGATTACCGGTGCTGTAGACGGCTTCTCAGTAGACCGTGCGGGCAACATCTATCTCACAGGCCGAAACCGAAACAAGCAAGCTGAAGGGTGCGGCGCTGCCTTCAAAGATATCTATTTCTTCAGGAAGTACGCGCCGAATGGTGCCTTGGTCTGGTCGCGTGGCCTTAGCGACTACCCTGATTCTTTGGCTGTGACCCCCTGGGGCAGTGCTTTTATAACGGTAGGAGGACAGCTGAACCGCTATACCGTAGCGGGCACGCTGCTCTGGAGCAAAAAGATAAGCTATTCCGGTAAGCCGCTCTTTTCCAAAGACCACCTCTATACGCTGGATTCCAGCTCTGGCAGGCTGAGCAAGTACGACCTGAACGGCAACCTGGTCTGGGGCCATACCTACCTGGGCGCGAAAGGCTTTCCCGACTTGATCTTCAATACGCTCACCGTCAATCCGTCGGGAACGATCGTGCTGGTGGGTTCGTATGACCCTACCTCAAATGATGATTCGGGTACGGCATTACGCAAGCTTGATGCTGCGGGCAAAACGCTCTGGACGAGAGCTTTTGCGCCGGATATCTCTGGCGACACGCCGCCAATCTCTATCTCGAGCATCGGCAACCGTGACAACGGCGGCAGCCTCTATCTAGGCGGCACCAGTGACAGCTCGAGTCTGGTTTCCAAGCTAGACCGTGAGGGTTACGAACTTTGGGGTATCCGCTAGAGAACGAATTTGCTAAAGACTTGGGGCGCAAAGCGTGCGCCCCTTTTTCTTGCGCCGATAAATCAGGCCATGTTGTCATTTCAATTTCATTAGCAACCTATCACCCGGCACTCATGCTATAATCTGCCCAGAACATTGATTTAGGAGGGTACATATGAGGCGTATTTCGGGTGCTGTTTTAGTCGTCGGCTTGTTCCTAGCGGCTTGTACTCAGCCGGACGACCTGAATGTGGGGCTCGAGCCTCAGCTCGGTGCCACGGAGACCACTGGTATAGACCTCGCTATCGGTGCCAGTTCATACGCTATAATCACCGAACAGACATCAACGTACGGCGAGACTGAATTAGTCATACGCTCAGAAAAAGTTACCCTCAGCCGCTTTGATACTGAAGGAAATATACTCTGGGAGCGTAATGTTTTCGGCTTCAGCTACGGAGCCGTCGGCGGTGCCAACGATTTCCCCCCATCTTTGGATCAAGGTTTGGTAGACATCGACGGCTCGGGCAATGCTTACGGCTTTACCGAAGCCAGTGACGCTGGCTATTGTCCGGGCAACGGAAGTTCTATTTACAGAGTTTACGACGGCAGGTTGACGAAGCTAAGCCCAACCGGGGCGCGGCTCTGGAGCAAGAAAATTACCGGCTCTGTAGACGGCTTTGCGGTAGACCGTGCGGGTAATAGCTATTTAGCGGGTGTAAACGATACTCAACCCTGTAATGATGCGGTTGGGCCTATCCTTTTTCTGAGAAAATACGCGCCGGACGGTTCTTTGGTTTGGTCGCGCGGGCTCAACGACCGTCCTGAGTCCCTAGCCGTCACGCCTTGGGGCAGCGCTTTTGTTACAACTGGTAACTACGTTGATGGCGAACCAGAAACACAGCTAAGCCGTTATACGGTTGAGGGTAAGCTGCTCTGGAAAAAAATGCTCGTCGACCTAGACCCTTACAACGACAAAGACAACTGGATAGCCTTTTCGAAAAACGGCTTTTACGCGCTGACCTCAGGGTATGGAAACCAAGAACTGCAAACCAAGCTGAATAAATACGACCTGAGCGGCAACTTGGTTTGGAGCCGCACCTACGTGGGCGCTAAGGAAGGGGTGCCTGACTCGACCTTCGAAACCTTGACCGTCGATCCGGCAGAGAACGTCATTATGGTGGGTTCATATGACGCTACCCCAGCCTATTATGATGGAATTATACGGAAGGTCAGCCCTACTGGAAAGACGCTCTGGACGAAGACGCCTCAAAGTCTTCAGGGTGTATCTCTCTCGAGCGTCGGCAACCGTGACAATGGTGGTAGCATCTATCTAGGAGGCGTCGACCCTACGGGCAGTAGTAGCCTCTACGGTGGCAGTGACAGAAGCAGTTTGGTCTCGAGGCTTGACCGGGGCGGCAACCAAGCTTGGACTATCCGCTAGAGAACAGATTTTCTAGAACACTGGGGCGCGGACTCTTCGCGTCCTTTTTGCTGCCTTCGTACTGTAGCTGTTTACGGCACCGTATACTCTAACGGTGCTTTCTAAACTCGTTTATCTCGCCCTGCTCCTGAGTCTTCAGATGACTTTCGCCGCCCAAGAGGTCGTCGCTCCACGGGTCAAGGTTATCTTCAACAACCCTTCTGAGCGCGCCTACGCCGAACGCGTTGCGGCGGCGGCTGAAGGGGCGCTTGACGTGCTGGTGCCCCTTTTCGGTCACAAGCCGCCGCCGATTACGCTACGGTTAGAAGACACCACCGACGTCTATAACGCGCTCGCGTCACCCTTGCCGCGCTCCGGTGTCGGGTTGCGGCAGCTGTTTCCCACCGAGGCTCCGTTCGGCTACCGCGCCGAGGACGAGCTGCGGCTTTTGCTCGTTCACGAACTCACGCACATCATGCAGTTTTCTTACCTCGCCGGACGCGGCGACGGGCTCCGCTTCGGGCTGGTGGGTGAGGGCGTCGCCAACGTGCCTCCGCTCTGGCTTGTCGAGGGGTTGGCGGTCTGGACGGAGTCGGAGTTTACGGCGGGGGGTCGCCGAGATGACGCGTTGACTCGGGGGCTGGTCGAGAGTGCGGTGCTTGCCGGAACCGCGCCGTCTCTGACCGACGCGAGTTTGGGAACCTATAGCGCGTGGCCGGGGGGACAGACCAGATATCTTTTCGGTGTAGGGTTTACCGACTACCTCATCCGCAAGCACGGTTTTGAGGCGCTTAAAAAGACGCTGGCGCTGCACAACGCCGGGGGCTTTTTACGGCCTTTTGCGGGGTCGTGGCAGCTGGCGGTCGGTACCGACTTAGAGGCCGAGTGGCGGGCGTGGCAGCTCGAGGTACGCCGGAAAGCTGAAGGGAGAGCGCAGCAGGTTGAGAACGCCGGGCGCGACGGAACTCCCAAAACCGAGAGCGGTTGGTACACCCGCTCCCCGGCGCTCAGCCCGGACGGTCGAAAGCTCGCGTGGGCCGGATGGCCTGCAGCAATTATGCTCGCAGATGTCGGTAAGGTTAGCTCCAAGGGGGGCAAGCTCAGTCATGAGCGTGTCGTGCTAGAAAACCGTTTTGTGGAGGGGCTTGAGTGGTTGGACGCTCACACCCTCCTCTACGCGCGTCCGGTGCGGCGTCCGGGGCGTACCTACTCGGACATATTTACCCTCGATACGCGCACGGGCCGAGAGACGCAGCTGACCTTTGGGGCGCGGGCGCTGCTGCCTGCGCCGCTCCCGGAAGGTTGCATTCTCTATGTTACCGACAACGGCAGCAGGTCTCGGCTCGAGCAAAGCTGTCCCACAAAACCGCTCGTAACCCGCTGGCAGAGTCCGGTGGGCGTCCACCTTATCGGGTTGGCGACGAGCCGCCGTGGGCAGGTCGCGCTCAGCGTCTGGGAGCGAGGCCGGGCCGATGTAGCGCTCTTAGAGGGCGGCACACCCCGCTACCTTACCCGCGACCGGGCGCAAGATTTGGAACCGAGCTGGCGCGGCGAAGACACACTGTTATTTCGTTCTGACCGGACAGGGGCGGCGTTTGAACTTTACGCACTCAAAACCCGTGTACTGACGCCTTCTGAGAGGCGACTCGAGCGCCTGAGCGAGAGCGTAGGGGGCGCGTTTGCTCCTGAAGCAGGCGCGGGCGGCACGTGGTTTGCCCGTTTGGGCGGGGGCGGCTACAACCTCGCCTGGTTAGCGGACGGCGCACCGCGAGAGACCACCATAGTTTCGGGTCCAAAAAAATCCCTTTTACAGCCCTCTTTACAACGTTCAGTCCCTGCGCCCGACTTTTCTGTTACGACCTATAACCCCCTGCCGAGCCTCAGACCTTACGGTTGGCTGCCGACAAACGCCGGGGTCAGCTTGGCCCCGCTCGGCGGGTTGCTCGAGCTCTCTCTTATCGCTCAGGACGACAGCCTTCAGCACAACCTCCGGACGACGCTCGGGTTCGACAGCCGCCGCACGGCGCTCGCCGGATTTTACGGGTTCGCCCGCTACGATTTCGGGGGTGGTCTGTCCCTCCGGGCCGTACCGCCCCCGGTGCGCTACGCTGTGCAACTCGGCGCGTGGCCGCTTACGCCGCACCTCGAGACGTCTACCGAAACCGCTGTCGGCGTCAAAACGTCGGTGGGTGCGCGACTGCCGCAAGACCGCACGGTGCTGGGTTTGGGTCTGGAGGCCGGTCTCGTTCACGTGCTGGGTCAAACGTCCGGCCCCGTTTTAGACGCCCGCGCCGACGGTGCGCTCTCCCTCGGACAGACTGACACTTGGGGCTACCGTACCGAAGGCTGGCGCGTGTCGGCGACGGGTCTTCTCAGTGCGACAGGACGAGCGCCGTCGCTCGGCGCGTGGGCTGACGGTGGTTACACCTTGCCGCTGGGCGGGGTGGGAAGGCTCGAGTTCGGTGTGCGGGCAGGCTACCGTCCGGCGTGGCCTATCGTCCTCGAAACCGATGCCGACTTTGCCGCGCTCGTTAGCGTCGGCGGGGTGCGTAGTATCCCCCTCAAGTTTCGTTTTGGTGACGGGCTCTACGCGCTGGAAAGGGTGACGCTCGAGCCCCATCTCTACACCTGGCTAGACAGCGCGGTTCATCTGGGCGGCGACCTCACGGTGTCGCTCGACTCGGCGCTAAACTACGGGGCCACGGTCAGCTTGAGCGGAACGCTTGGTTATACAAACGCTTTATGGACGCGCTTTGGGGTGCGGCTGCCGATTCCGGGATTGTAAGCGCGATGAGTAGGGTGTTTCCAAGCTGTGCTCGCTGTTCCAGCTTCTATTTCTAACATGTTGCACTGCGCTAGGATAGTAGCGGAGGTTTTCGTGAAACGAAAATATATCTCAATTACCCTCGCCCTGACTCTCCTTACCCTGCTCATTGCCTGCGGTAGCCCGACTACGACACTGCCCGGTGAGCCGACGCCGCCGAGATTGCCTGACGGCCTGATTGCGGGTCAGTGGACGGCTTTTGAACCGGGAGGTGACACGGTTTGTGCCGACGGCTCGGATTATACCTATTACGTGCGGCCCGGTACGGTCAATAAACTCGTGGTGGATTTTGAAGGGGGCGGCGCGTGCTGGAACGGTGGGACGTGCGGTGGCCCTTTCTACACATCTACGAGCAGTAGCGCACCGGGCACGGCGAACTCGCAAGAAGAAGTAGGTCTTTACGACCATACCGACGAGCGAAATCCGGTGAAAGACTGGTATCATGTCTATATCACCTACTGCACAGCTGATATTCATCTTGGGGACAGCGTACAAACTTACGAGACTGGGGAAGGCCCCATAACCATCAATCACAAAGGTCAGAAGAACGTCGCAGCGGTTTTAGACTGGGTTGAAGACAATTTCGAAGCGCCCGAAGACATTTTCATGACGGGTTGCAGTGCCGGAGCCTACGGCGCGGCGCTCTACACGCCCCAAATCGCAGCCGCCTACCCGGACGCCAATGTGACCGAACTTGGTGATTGCGGCGCAGGTGTCATTCCTGAAGCGTTTGCCGTGGGCGAAGACGGACTCAACCGCTGGAACATAGGTGCAGTCTTACCAGACGGCGTTGACTTAGCTGACGGCGTACCTACGACATTTTTGGCAGACGCTTACGTTGCTATCGGCAAAGCTTACCCGGACGTGACTTTGGCGCAGTACAACAGCGCATTTGACAACATCCAGATATTGTTTTACGGGCTTCAACTCGGCCTCGATCTCACCGACCCGACAGCACAAGAGGCTGCGTTAACGGGTTGGGCTATGGGTCTAGGAACGTCGTTAGAGCAAATTCAGACGGGTTTGCCGGGGCAGTTCTCGAGCTACACCTCGCTGTTAGACGATAACGACAATCCGCTCGACGGCACCACGCACTGCGTTATTACCAAACCTGAGTTTTACACCCTGACAACAAGCGGCGTTTCATTCGTAGAATGGCTAAACCGCCTGCTCAACGACGACGCGCCCCCCGCATCAGTTGTGACCGACGCCATTCCCATGCCGAGCTAGGCAGTCTCTTCAGCTGAATCTGGTAAGGTCAACTCGACATCGGTCAGCCACAGAACTTCGTCTTGGGCGCGAATGGCCCTGGCCGGAGTCTGGTCATAGTTGGGTAAATCTTCGGGGGAGAGGGTGCGCTCTAAAGCCGCCCTTTTCCCCTCACCCTGAACCAAAAACGCAACCGTGCGGCTCCGGCTGAGTGTACCTACCGTCAGGCTCAGCCGCGTTTCTTTACCGGGCGGTTTAACGACCGTCGTCAAACCCTCATCGAAGACCGCGCCGGTTCCGGGAAACAAACTCGCGGTGTGGGCGTCGTCGCCCAAGCCCAAAAAGGTCAGGTCGAACGGGGCTTCGCTCAAAAACGTTTGCAGCGTGTCGCCCAGATTCATCGCGGCAGTTTCCGGGTCGCCCTCAGTGTAAGGCCACGGGTAAATGTTCTCCGGGGGTACCGGAACTCGGTCTAGTAGCGCCTTTTTCGCCGCGCCGTAATTGCTGTCGGGGTGATCGTGGGGTACAAACCGCTCATCGCCCCAAAAGACGTGGGTGTCTTTCCAAAATGGTGCGTCGGCGTGTTCGGCGGCGAGCTGGTCGTACATTTTGAGCGGCGTCGAACCGCCTGACAGAACGACCACAAAGCGGCCCTTTTCGGCGACGCTCGCCCCGGCTTTTTTAACGAACAGGGTTACAGCGGCCTGCGTGACATCTTTAACATACTGAATCATCAGTTTATTCCTTTCACTATGTCTCTCGAGTCTAAACGAAACGACGCCGGTGTATCTCGGTGTATCAGCGTCCTGCCTCGCTGGTCTCTTATTGACACCAAAACAAAACGGGTAAAGCTCGAGGCGTCCGTTTCTAAATCATCTCTCGACCCGCTTGCTAAACTGTTCAGATGAGTTCATCAGAGACCCTAACACGTGAAGCTGTAGTTGTCCTCATGGAGAGCTGGACGGCATCGGAAAACCTACGTAAGCACATGCTTTCGGTCGAGTCGGCGACAGCGGCCTACGCCCGTAAACTTGAGGGTGATGAAACCCTGTGGCGCGTCGCCGCCCTACTGCACGATTTCGATTACGAAAAATATCCGACGCCGGACGAAACCGGACATCCTTATGTGGGCGTAAATTACTTGCGTGAACACAGCTATCCGGAAGAGGTGCTAGACGCTATCATGGGCCACGCGGACTATACCGGCGTCCCCCGTAAAACGCCGCTCGCTAGGGCGCTCTACGCCTGCGATGAACTCACCGGCCTGATTACCGCTGCGACGCTTGTGCGGCCCGACAAAGATGTGCGGAGTGTCGAGCTGAAAAGCCTCAAAAAGAAGTTTAAGGATAAAGCGTTTGCGCGGGGCGTCAACCGTGAAGACGTGGTGCGCGGGGCTGATGAGCTAGGTATAGAGTTGTGGGAGCATGTGGCGTTTGTTTTGGCGGCGATGCAAGCGGACGCCGTAAAACTTGGTTTAGACGGTTCTCTAGCGGTACAAAAGTAGTGTGAAACTGGTGATGTTGTACGGCCCGCCTGCGGTGGGGAAGTTGAGCGTAGCGCAAGCATTGGCGGCTCGTACCGGGTTCCGGGTGCTGCACAATCATCTATTTATCAACCTGTCCAATGCGCTTTTTAAGTTTGGTGGGGCGCAACATCGGGCGTTCGCCGTTTGCGTGAAATAAGTTTGGAGACGGCTCAGGCTGCAAACCTCCCCGGCATCATCCTGACTTATGTCTACGCCAGGGACCGCGACGCCTATATTTTAGGCTTGTGTGATTGGGCCGAGGCTCGAGGTGATGAGGTCTTTCTAGTTCAGCTGAGTTGTGCTGAAGAGACGCTCGAGGCCCGCGTTACACAACCTTCACGCAGCGCGTTCGACAAGTTGACGACCGTTTCCGGTTTACGGGAAAAGTTGGTGTTGCTCTCTGAACCTTTCGGTCAGGTTGAGGGGCGCACGAGTTTGTCTCTCTCAACTGACGCGCTGACACCGGAAGAAGTAGCGGAAACCATCCAAAGTCATCTGTAGTTCGCTGTAAAACCCGAAGCCGTTACCGAGTAGGCGCAAAACCTTGACTTCTGATACCTAATCATTTAAGGTAACAGAACCGACGATAGAAATAGTAGCGACGCCTTTACTTGAAAGGGATGTAACCCGTGAGAGAGACCTTAGCTGTAAAACCCCTCGAGGGTTATCCACCAGAAATAGGCGTCTGGCTCTGGGCTATGGCAGAAGCCCGTAAAAAGACGAAAGCCTACGTTGGTGGGATAGATCAGAACATCGTAGATTGGGCTGGGCCGGAAGGCAATGAAAACAGTATCGGCACCTTGCTCTATCACATTGCCGCAGTAGAGCTGGGCTGGCTTCACTTCGATGTGCTGGAACAACCCGAGCGTTTCCCCGAAGCTGATTTCCCTTTTGAAATGTTTTCCGAAAGCCGAATAACTCCGGTTATGGGCGTTTCTTTAGACGACCATCTGGCAAGACTGGACAGAAGTAGGGCGATTTTCTTGGAGCGCATCAAAGAAATCAGCCTTGCGGATTGGTCGAAGTTGCGCAGCCCGGAAGGTGAAGATTACGACGTCAGCCCTGCTTGGATGGTCTTTCACCTGGTCGAACACGAAGCGGGTCACGCGGCGCAAATCGGCGTGATGAAAAAGCGGGCACGCGCCGCCGTAGGAGAGAGTTAGCTAGATGTTTCAAAGTTAGAACCTTGTTGTTCAAATGACTAAAAGCCTTTGCAAAAGACGATTGTTTCGGGAGATAGTTTTATGAATGAGAGCTTGCAGCAGATTTTGTGGAACCAGTTCGGCGGCGCGTTGCAGATGTTAGAAAACGCCATCGTCGCCTGTCCAGCGGAAGTCTGGGGAGCTGAGAGAGAGTTTCATGCGTTTTGGAATTTGACGTACCACACGCTGTTCTGGACCGATTACTACTTTTCAGAAATGACGGAAGCGGATTTTCAGCCTCCTATACCATTTACTAAAAATGAATTTGACCCGGAGGGGATTCTGCCGGAGAGGGTGTATACGAAAGAGGAGCTGCTCGAGTACCTCGAGTTCGTCTGGAAACAAAGCCGTACCTTCATCAAAAGTTTGACACCCGAAAAAGCGCAGAAGCGTTTTGCTGGGGAGTACCGAGATTTCAGTTTGCTCGAGCTGACCCTCTACAACACCCGGCATGTTCAGCACCACGCGGCGCAGCTTAACCTACTTTTACGGCAGCATGTTGACTATGCGCCGGGCTGGGCGTCGCTGCCGAAACGGGGGTTGGAGAACTAGACCGTAAGGGAGGCTCGAGCCTCTAAAATCGTAACGTTTAGTTTGCGGCTTGACTCGTTGCTGGCACTTCGTCAAACGCAGCGGGTGGGTTTAATAGCCGCCAGTTCCAGCTCCCATCGCGGCGCGGCGGCCAAATGACGGCGGTCGCTTGTCCGGCAATCGAAAGGCTCGTCACCGGGCCGAAGTAGCGCGAATCTTCGCTGCCGCCCTTGCTCGACTCGCGGTTGTCACCCATCAAAAAGTAACGCCCTTCGGGGATAACGAGTTCGTGTAAAAAGGGTGTGCCGCTCCGTGCATCTGCCGGAATCGGAGCGAGCGCGGCGATGGTGCTGCCGTAGTAGAGCTGCGTTTCTTTGTTGTCTATCGGAGCGGGGCCGCCGTTGTTGGGGTCGTAAGTACCGAAGATCAAGCCTTGAAAGCCGGTGACTTTGCCGTCTTGTGCGGTGATGACCGGGTAGTTGATGGGGTCAGGCGTGATTTCACCTGTGCTCGAGATAAAGCTTTGGTCGATGGCGACGCCGTTGACGTAAACCTGACCGTCTTGAATATAAAAGTGGTCGCCGGGTCTGGCGATCACGCGTTTGATAAAAAATGATGGCCTTCCGCCGTTTTCTTGTAACGTTGGTGAATTGGCGGGTTCGCGCACGACCACGATGTCGCCGCGGTCGTACTCGCCCAATACGCCCGCTCGCCGCAGCCAGGTGTCGAACTTGGGGATAAATACGCGGTCGCCGGTAAAGAGCGCCTGCGGCAGCTGTCCGCTGCCGCCGTTTAGGTTGGGCCGCATCGACGAGCCAATGACGCCGACGGTCGTAAAGACGAAGGTGACGATGAGGTAAGCGACGACTAGGGCTTCAGCGTAGCCTCTAACTTCGTGCCAGAAGCGTTGGGAACCGGATTTTGGGGGGTCTTTTTTGGGAGCGTCTTTCCGCGTGTCGCGGGTGTTCGATGTCATAGAAGCAGTCTACTCCCAAGATGCGGCTTTAGGCGCAGATAACCAAACTCAGGCTAAATAATTCCGAGTGCGCTCAGCACCTGTAAAACAACCATAACGCCACCGAGCAACACGATAAGGCTGAAACGGGCGTCAATTTTACGGTCTAGCTTGTCAAACTTCGCGTCCATTTTCTGCTCGAGCTTGTCGATTTTGGCGTCAGTTAACCTAATTTCCGCGCGCAAATCGTTGAAACCGTTTTCCAGACGGGCCTCGAGTGTACTCAGCCGCTTGTCAATCTGTTCGTAAGACCCTTCAAGACGAGCCATTCTGACTTCAAGGGGATTGGTAGGTTCAGAGAGCACTAAAGACATGGTGACAGACTTTCGAGGTTATTGCAATTCGAAACCGCCTTTAACTGTTTCTACACTCCACATTTTTAGAGCCGAAAAGGGAACTGCACCAAGTCTGTAACCGGCTATTTGGCAGCGTTGTCTTGCTTTGTTAGCGCGGCTGTAGGTTTGGGTGTCGAACTTGCAGACAGCAGCTTAAAGGCTGCTTTATCCGATTTACCGGTCGCCAGTGCCCGGACGGGTTCAGGCGTTTGGGGTTCTTCTAACGCGCTTGGCGGCAACAAACCCGCCTCGACAAAGACGTGCAGCGCACTCCACTCGCCGATGGCGACAATTTCTTCAAACGCCCAGAACGCCTCGATGTTGAGGTGCGGCATCGAATACTGGACGCGCAGGTCGGCGGGGTGCAGGTTGTACTGAAGCTCAGTCAGGATGCTGCCGGTGATGTCGGTCGCGCGGAGCATCATCTGCGCCATCGGGTTCCGGCGCTCGAGCCGAAACCGGCTCACGACCCGCTCCCACCAGCCGCCCTCCTCCGGGGTTCCGGCGAGCGACGCCCGCCGCGCCATCGTCGCGTCGCCCGCAATCGTAAAGTCGGCGTGCAGGAACGCTGCGGCGTTTACGGGAATATTGTTGACGATGCCGCCGTCAGCTAAAGTGCGCCCGTTAAAGACTACGGGTTCAAACGCGCCGGGAAAACAGCTCGAGGCCCGAATCGCTGTAATCAGGTCGCCGCGAAAGATAAACACCTCTTCGCCGGTCTCGACGTCGGTCGTTGAAATGACCATGGGTTTCTCGAGCTCAGCAAAGGTTGCGGGCAAGTGCGAGGCCAAAAACGTGTGGAGCTTGGCTCCCTTAAAAAGTCCGTTGCCGAATGAAAAGTCGATGATGTCACGCCACGAAACGCTTTTGGCGAGGGTGTAAATCTCTTCGGCGTTGTACCCGTTTGCGTAAAACGCACCGACAACTGCGCCCATCGAGGTTCCGGCAATGACGTCGGCTTCAATGTTGGCTTTTTCTAAAACGCGCAACAACCCGATATGGGCGAAACCCCTAGCTGCGCCGCCGCTCAAGATCAGCCCGACACGTTTGGGTTGTCCGGTGTGTTCAACGTCCACCTTTCAAGCTTAACAGGTCGCTTAGATGTTACCCGTCGGCTATCTTTCTGCGCCGGTTGCTGCCGTTAAACTACCCTTATGCCGCACGCCGCACCGCCTAAAACCGTACTGGAAACCCTCGAGACACCCCGGCTACTCCTCCGCGCCCCACGTTTAGAAGACGCGCCGGGACTTTACGCCGCCGTCTGCGACTCGCTGCCGGAACTGAGCACTTACATGACCTGGGCGACGCCGGACTATTCACTTGCTCTATGCAAAGCGAACATGCACGCTACGGTCGCCGCGTTTGCAGAGAGGGAGAGCCTGCGTTACCACCTCTTCGATAAGACGACCCATGCGCTTGTAGGTACAGCCTCGTTTCAAAATATCGACTGGAGTGTGCCGAAGCTCGAGCTCGGCTACTGGCTCCGTTCGGCGTATACCGGCAAAGGGTTGATGCGTGAAGGAATCACGGCCCTCTGTGACATGGCGGAACAGGAACTAGGGGCAGCGCGGCTTGAAATTCGCTGTGATACCCGCAACGTAAAAAGCGTCCGTATTGCCGAGGCGTGTGGGTTTGGGCTCGAGGGCACCCTCCGTAACGAAACGCGGGACCCGACGGGCGACCTGCGCGATACGCTTCTCTACGCTCGCATCCCATAAGAAAGGGCGCTTGCGCGCCCTCAGCTGATATTTATCAGCCGGTTTCTAGCCGGATTTAATTGTTCTGGTCTTGGTTTTGCTGCTTCTGCCCACTCTGCTGCGGCACCTGCGCGAGCGTGACCTCGACCTGCTGCTCTTCGCCGTCACGGACGATGGTCAAGGTTACGGTGTCGCCGTCGCCACGGCTCAGCACGGCGTTTTGCAGCTCGGCGGTCGTCGTCACCGGTTCGCCGTCAACAGCGGTAATCACATCGCCGCCAATGGGCACGGGTTGACCCTGAAACATAACCTCGAGCTCGGGGTCAGAACCTTGCAGTCCTGCTTTTTCTGCTGCACTGCCCTCTTGTACGCTCTGCACCAAAACGCCTTCGTCGGGGAGATTGAAGTTGTTACGGATGCTCTCGGGATAGCCTTCGACACTGGTAATTTGGATTCCCAACCGCGCACGGTTATCGAGGCTGACGAAGCCGCCCTGCTCGAGCTGTGCCAAGCTGTTCTGGAGCAGATTGCTCGGTACGGCAAAGCCGATGCCGATGTTGCCTGCTGGTCCGAAACCCCCACCGCCACCGGCGAGAATCTGCGTGTTGATGCCGATAACTTCACCGGCAGAGTTCAGGAGCGGGCCGCCTGAGTTGCCGGGGTTGATAGCGGCGTCGGTCTGCACGTAGGGCACTTCAACTTGTCCGATGCTGGGCGCGTCGCGGCTGACTGCCGACACGATCCCCGCTGACACGGTGCTGTTAAGACCGAACGGGTTGCCGATCGCAATCGCTTTTTCGCCGACCTGAATCTCGTCGGAGTTGGCAATGGGAATGGGCTTGACACCTTCGGGTAGGTCATCCGGATTTTGCAGTTCGATCAGCGCAATGTCGTAAAGGGTATTTACGCCAATGACGTTGACCGGCAGCTCGTCTTCGTTACCGGGGAAGATGACGCTGATGCTCGAGCCCTCCGTGTAGTCCACCGAGTTATCCTGAAGCGTATCGGCAACCACGTGGTAGTTCGTGATCATCCGACCGTTGGCGTCGATGACAAAACCGCTGCCCGCGCCCTGTTGCGGCGGCAGTTCTTGTTGTTCTCCTTGTTGCTGATCGAAAAAATCACGGAGCCCCGGAACTTGGTCTAGGTAATCCTCGAGTCCTTGGGGAATCGGGGCGTTTGAAGTTTGTTCGGCCTGCGCGGTGACGTTGACGGATACGACGCTCGAGCCGTACTCGTTCACCACGTCAATCGTATTTTGCTCGTACTCAGTCAGGGCCGAAGCCTGGTTAGCGGCTGTTTGCGCGTTTGCCAACCCACCTAATGTCAAACCGCCCAGCAAACCGATACTTAACAGGCCGCTTAAACCGGCGGCTCGAGTCGCTTGTCCTATTTTCATCCGTACTCCTTTATTTTGGGGCTTAGCAACCTTGTGGGCGTGTGACCCTCATCTGACTTTACCCGCTACCTATGAGTCTGACGCGTATCACGCATGAATTCTGTGAAGCAGGGCAAACTTGCGCTGTGAAGAACGTTTCACGGTGCTCTCAGCGGCGGCTAATATCGGCTTGTCAAAGCCTATTAACTCGTACAAGCCTCATGCTAAGGTGCGGCAATGGTTGGAACTGGAGAAGTTAGAGCAGAGGTCAGCGTAACGGAAAAAGGGCTGCGGCGTCTGGCGTCGGGGCATCCGTGGGTGTTTGCCAGCGATTTACGGAGTGCCAAGAGCGCTACGCCGGGGTTAGCGGCTGTGTTTAATCCGCAAGGCGAACGGCTCGGCGAAGGGTTTTACAATCCGAACTCGAAGCTGGCCCTACGGCTCGTAACGCACGGCGACGTGCCGGTGACGCCGGAACTGATCGCGGCGCGTACCCGGCAAGCTGCGGCGTACCGGGAGCGGGCGGCGGTGGGGTTTGAGGCGTTCCGGGTCATTCACAGTGAGGCGGACGGGCTGCCGGGTCTGACCGTGGATAAATACGGTGACATTTTGGTGGTGCAGCAGCACGCGGCAGCACTTGGGGCGTTTACCGACACCATTACCCAGACACTTCTAGACCTCTACGCGCCCAAAGGGATTTTGGCCCGTAATGACGGCGCGGTGAGGCGGCTCGAGGCGCTCCCCCAAGAAGTGACGGTGCTTGCCGGGTCGGTACCGGAAACGGTACCTTTTACCGAAGGCAAGGTGACGCTCGCAGCTGCGCCCTACGCGGGTCAAAAAACCGGTGCGTTTTTAGACCAGCGGGAAAATCATGTATACGTGGGTGGGCTCGCCTGTGGCCGCGCGTTAGACGTGTTTTCGTATCACGGCGGCTTTGCGCTGCAGCTTGCCCGTTACGCTGACGAGACGACGGCGGTGGACTCGAGCGCCCCCGCTTTAGCGCAACTAGAACAGAGCGCTGCAATCAACACCCTCGCCGTAAGGACCGTTCGCGGCGACGCCTTTGCCGTGTTGCGCGGTCTCGTCGCGGATAAGGACAGGTTTGATACAGTAGTGCTAGACCCACCGGCCTTCGCCAAAGGCCGCGCCCAGCTGACAGCGGCGCTGACCGGCTACCGTGACCTCAACCTGCACGCGCTTCGGTTACTTACGGTCGGCGGACGGCTCTTCACCACGAGTTGTTCGCACTTCATCTCTGAAGCGGCGTTTCTGGAGATGCTGGATGGGGCGGCGCAGGATGCGGGACGGACGGTGCGAGTACTCGCCAAACGGGGTGCTGCGCCTTGTCACCCGGAAGTGTTGGGGATACCGGAAACGCGTTATCTGACGTTCGTGGGACTCGAGGTTACAGACGCCATTCACTAAGAGATAGGTCCAAGATGACAGGTTCTAAATGACGGGGCTGGAAGAGCAGTTAAACGAAGTATTAGCGGTGCAGGGGCTCTCGCCTGAACAGTTCGAGGGTCTGGCCTCACAGCTCGTGTGGCGGGTGGGCCGCAACGGAGACGAAGGGCCGGTCACGGTGCGGGTCGGCTTTGCCACGAGCGCGGCGCTCTTCGCCGACCTGCCACGCCTTAAAAACGCTTCGGACGCCGAACTCGAGGAGGCTGCCCAAGCGGGCGCACTCCGCGTAGAATGGGTAGGTACCCGCCCGCGCCCTTAAGACAAGACGCAGCAGCGAAGGCTCAACTATGGATATCGCACACACGGTTCACTTCACCTTCGACCTCGACCTCAAACCCGCCGAGGCGGTGGCGTTTGTGCGTGACGTGCCGCGCAGCCTTGCCTACGCCGCCTTTATCCGCGATATGAAAGTCTTTGAGGTCGGCAGCCTCAAACACGTGCGGGCGGTGCTGCCGGTCAACGCCGCGTTCTTCGGCCAACAGGAACTGACCTTCGAGAGCACCCTCAAACCGACCGCCAAAGGTGCTGAACTGAGTCCACTGCCGCTCTCGGAGCCGCACATCGGCTGGGCCGAGGTCGCCGGACGCGCCGAGGTGCAGCCCTTGCCGAGCGGCAGCCGCGTTGTTTACGACTTCGACATTACGATTCACCTGAACCTGCCCGAACCTGAAAAGTGGGGCGGGCGGGCGCTCCTCAAGATGATTCACTTTACGGCGCAGCGGGTGCTGGAAAATATCGCGGCGGATTTTCCGGAAGCCGTGCAGCGGGCCGCCACCGAAACTGAAGCGGCGTATCAAGCCTAGAAAACACTTAAGACAATTGGGGTAAAAGATGAAATGGGCCGCGCTCGTTCCTGAACTGACTGTGCTGGACCTCGAGAAGAGTCTGGCATTTTATACCGATTTACTCGGCTTTGGAGTGCTGTTCTCCCGCCCGGAAGCGCGTTTTGCGTACTTGGGTTTGGGCGACGCGCAACTGATGCTCGACCAATATAGTGAAGGGCAAGGCTGGGGTGAAACGGGGCGGCTCGAGCCTCCCTTGGGCCGAGGTATCAACTTTCAGATCGAAGTTGAGATGTTGGAGCCTATCCTCACACGTTTGGCGGGGGCAAATCATCCGCTTTTTGTCCCGCCTGAAGAAAACTGGTACCGACAGGACAGTGAGCTGCACGGCAACCGTGAGTTTTTAGTCCAGGATCCGGACGGGTATCTCCTGAGGTTTAGCGAGTATCTCGGAACAAAACCAGTTTAGGTGTTTTACGGCTACTTGCCGACGCAAAAGTTTTTGAAGATATGCTCTAAGGTCTCTTCTGCCACATCACCACGCCCGGTAAGTTCTGACAGGGTTTTAAGCGCGTCGGCTAGGTCGAGCGCGGCGAGGTCGTCGGGTGCAGTTTTTGCCCGTAAGAGATGGTCGCGGACTGTCTCGAGCGCGGCTATCTGCCGCTCGCCGCCGAGCCATAACTCGCTCTGTCCGGCGTCACCGACGAGCTTGTCCCGGATGTGAGCGCGGAGCGTGACCAAGCCGTCGCCGGTCGTTGCCGAAATGTTTAGTGTCGCTACTGGCAAGCTTTCGGGTGTCCAGACGGGCCCCAAGTCAGACTTGCTTCCCAAGACAAGAAGCCGCGCCGGGTCAAGGTCGCTCATCAGTGTGAGGTCGCCAGTATCTAACTCCCGGCTCGTATCTAACAGTAGCAAACTTAGGTCGGCATTCTGAGCGATGCTCCTGGCGAGTTCGACGCCGCCCGCTTCTACCGCGTCGCCGGTCTCCCGAATGCCCGCCGTGTCGATGGCGGTTACGGGCACACCGAGGATGTCTAGCGGGGCCTCGAGGTAGTCGCGCGTCGTTCCCGGAATATCTGACACGAGCGAACGTCCGTACCCTAAAAGTGCATTGAGCAAACTTGATTTTCCGGCGTTCGGTTTGCCGATGAGCGCGAGCCGCGCCCCTCGCTGCGCCATACGGCCCGCTTTGGCTGTTCCCAACAGTTTGTCGATGCGGCTTACGGCTCGACCCAGTGGTTCGGCAAATTCTGCCTCCGGGACGCCCTCATCCGGGTAGTCGAACATCGCCTGCACATTCCCGTAAACTTGCGTTATCTCGCTCTGAATAAGCTCGAGCTGTTCACTCAGCGCTCTGGATAGCCCGAGCGCGGCGCTCCGTCTGGCGCTGTCGCTCTGCGCGTTGACGAGTTCCAAAACAGCCTCGGCCTGTACCAGATCGAGCCGTCCCGAAAGGTACGCGCGGAGCGTAAACTCGCCCGGTTCGGCAAGCCGTGCGCCGTGCTGTACGCATAACTCCAAAACCCGCCGTAAAACTGCGGGGCTGCCGTGCGTTTGCAGCTCTAAAACGTCCTCGCCGGTATACGAGTGCGGGGCGCGGAAGGTCAGGAGCAAGCTCTCATCGACGAGTTCAGCTTCGTCCATCACGCGCCCGTAAACGACGCGGCTCGCCCGCAGCGCTGTGACCGCCTGCCCGTTTCCCGATTTGAAAAGCTTGTCAGCGACCCTGTAGGCTTCCGGCCCTGACAGCCGCACGATACCTACAGCCCCAACGCCGGGAGCGGTGGCAATGGCGGCGATGGTGTCGCCTTGCGGAGGAAGCGGCATAAGGTATTAAAACGTCTGCACTAAAAGAACTGCGTTTCTAGCGCGACGCCCGCGTGATTTCTCTGGCGTAATAGCTTTGCCGCTTGGGCTTAAGGCGTCTACCTGCGAAATCTGCGGTTGCTCTCTAAAAATCTCGAAGACATGTAAAACGTCAACCAAAAATTGCCCGCTAAGTTGAATATTGAATATTTGAACCGTTCAAAACCGTCTCATGTTTACAAACGTACAAAAAACGGCTTGCATTTGACAAAAAAGGAGGTTTTGGTGATAGACCTCAGACCCTCAAACACCTATGGACGTTCGTTGGCTCGAGCGCGTGTTCGATTTCGCCGTTCCCCTAATCGCTGCGGGTTTAGCACTCGTGCTGGGTGCGGTGATGCTCTTGCTGCTAGGGGCGAATCCGCTCGAGGGCTACGCCGCACTCTTTCGCGGCGCGTTCGGTAGCACGAACGCCCTTGCCGACACCGCCGTCCGCGCGACGCCGCTGCTTCTGGTCGGCCTTGGTATCTGCATCGCCTTTCGCGCCAACGTCATCAATATCGGCGGCGAAGGGCAGATGATTATGGGCGCGCTGGCGGCGACCGCGTTTGGGCTGACCTTGCCAAATGCACCCGGTTGGTTTGTCATGCCACTCGCACTCGTCGCCGGGGCAGTCGGTGGCGCGGTTTGGGGCGGCTTGGCAGGCTGGTTCAAAGCGCGTTTCGGCGTCAGCGAAATCCTGAGTACTGTGATGATGAACGTGATTGCCGTGCAACTTATGAACTTTTTGCTACGTGGCCCCCTCATTGACGCTGAGCAGCTGGGCGCAGCAGCGATTCCGCAAACGGCCCGGCTATCACGGGACTTTGACCTGCCGCGACTCGTGCCCACGCAGCTTCATCTGGGCGCGCTTATCGCGCTGGTGCTAGCTGTCTTGGTCTACATTCTGCTCTGGCGTACCTCGTTCGGGTATCAACTCCGCTCGGTCGGCCTCAACGTCTTTGCCGCGCGTTACGGGGGGATCCAAACGGCTCGGATGGTTGTCTTGTCGCTCTTGTTGAGTGGCGCTCTCTGCGGGCTTGCCGGAGCCGTGCAGGTCTACGGCGTCAATCACCGGATGGTTATAGACGGCACCGCTGCCGGGTTTACCGGTTCGGCGGGCTTTAACGGCATCGTCGCGGCGCTTTTCGGTCAGCTTCACCCGCTCGGTACGGTGCCCGCGTCATTTTTTTCGGAGCGCTGCTGGTCGGTGCGAGCAGTATGCAGCGGGCCGTGCAGGTTCCTGCCGCGCTCATCACGACGCTCAACGGCTTAATCGTGATTTTTGTGGTGAGCAGCGCCTACGTGCGCCAGAAACGGGTGCAACGTCGGGTGCTCAAACAGGCCGCCGATATCAAAGTCAACACCTCCAAAGTGAGGGTTCAACATGAGTGATCTCCTCGATACCACAGTCTTGATCGGTATTCTGGCCTCGACGATTCGCCTTGCGACGCCGTATCTGTATGCAGCCGTAGGTAAGATGTTTGGTCAGCGGAGTGGCGTCCTCAACTTAGGTGTTGATGGGGTGATGCTTTCAGGCGCATTTGCTGCGTATTACACGGTCATCCTGAGCGGAAATGCGGGGCTCGGGCTGTTGGCGGCGCTTTTAGTCAGCGGCGTGATGGGCGTCGTTTTAGGTGTTGTCAACGTGTCACTCAAAGCCACGCAGGGCATCAGCGGTATCGGTGTGTACCTGTTCGGGCTGGGTCTGAGCGACCTGCTCTTTCAAAAGTTCGTCGGGACGGCGCGGAGCGTGCGGGGCTTTCAAGAGGTGCCGATCCCTCTTTTAAGTGAGATTCCGGTTGTCGGCAAGATATTTTTTCAGCACAGCGTCCTCGTTTACGGCGCGTATCTGCTCGTGCCGGTGGCGTGGTTTGTCCTCAACAAAACGACTTTCGGCCTGAATTTGCGCGCGGCGGGTGAAAATCCGGCAGCTGCCGACTCGCTCGGCGTCAAGGTTGACCGGACGCGCTATCAGACCTTGATGCTCGGTGGAATTCTGTCGGGTGTGGCGGGCGCTTCGCTGTCGATTGCGCTTCTCAACGTGTTTCAGCAAAACCTGACGAACGGGTTGGGGTTTATTGCGGTGGCGCTCGTGTATTTCGGTGGTTGGCGGCCTTTCGGCGTCCTTGCCGGTTCGCTCATTTTTAGTTTTGTCAACGCTCTACAGGTATGGGCGCAGGTACTTGGGTTGCCGATCCCCTCGGACATCGCGGTGATGATGCCCTACGTGCTGACGATCCTCGTGCTGATCTTGTCGGCGCAGCGTGCGCGGGCTCCTGCTGCGCTGGCGGTGCCTTTTGAACGGGGTGGTTAGAGGAGGGGTTACTCGAGCCACCCCCTTCGGATGCCCCTTAAGGGTAGCTCAACAAGAAATATCAAAAAATTGCAAAACCACGGCAAAACGCAAAAAACTCTTGTCTCACGACCTGGAGGTCACGATGAAAACCCCCCTCAGAACAGCTATCCTAGCTCTAGCCCTGGTTCTCTCCGCAGGGCTGGCGTTCGCGCAAGACGCGCTCCGCGTCGGCGTGGTGATGCCGAGCGCCGTCAACGATTTCGCCTTTAATCAGAGTATGTTTGGCGCGCTTAGCACGCTGCAAGACGAAGGCTTGATTACGTTCGAGTACGTTGACGGCGCGTTCGTCGTCGATGACGCGGCGGCGGCTATTCGCGACTGGGTCTCGCAAGGGTTTGATCTCGTGATCGCGCACGGAACGCAGTACGGAACCTCACTTGAAGAGATTGCCCCGGACTTTCCCGAGGTCAGTTTCGCCTGGGGCACGGCCAGCGACACCTTCGGGCTGGATAACGTGTACGCTTACGAACCAGCCGCCGACCAGGGCGGCTATGTCAACGGGGTACTCGCGGCAAGCCTGAGCCAAGACGATGTGATCGGCGTCGTCGGCCCGGTCGAAGCGGGGGACGCCAAACTCTATATCGACGGGTTCGCTGCGGGTGCGAAAGCTGCAAAACCGGACACACGGGTCAACATCAGCACTATAGCAACTCTCAGAAGTATTGATTAAACTAGCGAGATGCGGGCATATTCAGAAGACTTGCGGGAGCGAATTGTTAGAGCCGTGGAGCAGGGCAAGCCTACAGCTGAGGTAGCTCAGGCGTTCGAGGTCAGCGTTGCAAGTGTCGTGCGCTTTGTAAGACAGCAGCGGGAGCGGGGACACTTGCGTTCGCAGTTGCCGCCAGGACGCCCGCGCAGCTTGTCGGCAAAACATGAGGCAGTGCTGACTGAACAGGTCGAGAAACACCGAGACGCAAGTTTGAAAGAGCACACCGAGATGCTAGGTGAAGCGACCGGACGCCGGGTCAGTCTGATGACGGTGCAACGTACCTTGCTACGTTTAAGAATTACGAGAAAATAAAGACTCGTCAGCCGAGTGAGCGTGATGAACCGGCACGGCTCGAGTGGTGGGTGCTGAGCCGAAGACTTGATTCTGACAAGCTAGTCTTTGTGGACGAAAGCGGTACACACTTGAACATGAACCGAGCCTATGCGCGTTCTTCAAATGGCGCAAGGGCTTACAGCAGCGGGCCTTACCATCCGGGCGAACGCACGAACCTCATCGCCGCGCTATCGACTTCAGGAATGCAAGCACCTTGGCTCGTGACCGGCTCGGTCAACACGGCAGCTTTTATCACCTACGTCAAATACGTGCTGTGCCCAACACTGCTACCAGGACAGCTGGTTATTTTAGATAACTACAGCATCCATATTGACAGCCGGATTCGTGAGCTCATCGAGGCAAAAGACTGCCAGCTGCTTTTTCTGCCTACTTACTCACCTGACTTTAGTCCCATCGAGAACGCTTTCTCCAAAATTAAAGCCTTGCTTAGAAAAGCTCAGGCACCTACCCAAGAAACGCTCTCCTATGCTATCAAACATGCTTGTAACGCTATAACCCTCCAAGATGCCAGAGCCTGGTTCAGGCTCTGCGGTTACTCAACTCAATACTTATGATGATTGCTATATCGGGTCGTTTAGCGACGTGGCGCTCGCTACCAAAGCCGCAAACACGCAGCTGCAAGCGGGTGCGGATGTGATGACCGGCACTTCGCAGATGGTCGTCGGGCCTATCGGGATGGCGCAAGTTGCCGGTGTTCCGTGGTTTGGGACGCAGGCCGACCAAACCGAATTGGCGTCTGACATTGTTGTGGTCAGTCAGGTTTACGACTGAACGGGGATTTTGCGTAACATTTTGGAAAAAGTTCAGGGCGGTACACTGGGCGGCCAATCGTATACGGCAACTCTGGAAACAGCGGTCTGGTAATGGCTTACAACGATGGCTACACGCTTCCCGACGAAGTACGCGCCGCTGCCGACACTGCCGTAGCGGGGATTACGGACGGCAGCCTTGCTCCGTTGGGTCAGTAAAAGGTCGTGAATCAGGTTGTAAGTGCCTCCGTAAGTGACGTGCTGCCTTCAGGTCATCGGCGGATTGGGAAGCTCGAGCTGCGCGGCATCGTCAAACGGTTTCCGGGCGTGCTGGCCAACGACCATATCGACTTCGGCGTGTGTAGCGGCGAGATTCACGCGCTTCTAGGCGAAAACGGCGCGGGTAAATCGACCCTGATGCGCCAACTCTACGGCCTTTCAACCCCTGATGCGGGCGAGATTCTGATTGACGGCAAACCTGAGACCATCGCCTCACCCGCCGACGCGCTGCGGCTCGGGATCGGGATGGTGCATCAGCACTTCATGCTCGCTGACGGTCGCTGAAAATGTGGCGCTCGGGCTCCGCAGCTCGAGGGGTGTCCTGACCAACTTGGGCGCGGTTAAGGCGCGACTCGGCGAGTTAGCCGAGCATTACGGGCTCTCGGTTGATCCAGACGCCTACGTGCGGCAGCTTTCGGTCGGCGAGCAGCAGCGCGTAGAAATCTTGAAGGCGCCCTACCGGGGCGCGGCGCTTCTGATTCTGGACGAACCGACCGCCGTTCTGACGCCGCAAGAGGTCGATGAGTTTTTCACGGTTCTGCGGCATATGGCCTCTGAAGGTCACGCGATTATCTTTATCTCGCACAAGCTCGGGGAGGTCATGGCCTACACCGACCGGGTAACGGTGTTGCGCGACGGGCGCAACGCAGGCAGCACCCTGACCGCCGAAACCAGCAAAGAAGCCTTGGCGCAGATGATGGTCGGGCGACCTCTGCTGCCGCAACCGGGACGTCCTGCGCCGGTCTTCGGTGCGCCCCGGCTCGAGCTTAACAACGTCTCGGCGCAGGGCGACCGGGGGTTGGCAGCCCCTAAAAACGTCTTGCTCACCGTTCGCGCCGGGGAAATCATGGGTGTGGCAGGCGTGAGTGGGAACGGGCAGCTCGAGCTTGCCGAAGTCATTTCCGGACTGAGGCCGGTCAGCGGCGGGCAGGTTTTACTCGGTGAAACGGACGTCACGGAGTTGTCCCCTTCGCAGCGCATTGCACTAAAGCTTTCTTACATACCCGAAGAACGCAACCGCGACGGCATGATCCGCAACTTTCCCGTCGCCGAAAACTTTATTTTGCGCGAGAGTGGGCGGCGTCCGTTTGCAGCGGGGGGATTTCTGAACTTCCGCGTGGTTCGTGCCGGCGCCCAAACTTTGCTTGAACAGTTCATCGTCAAAACGCCCTCGACGGCGACGCCGATCAAGAGCTTTTCAGGGGGAAACGCGCGAAAAGTTATTTTCGCCCGCGAACTGAGGCGCGACCCGGAGGTCTTGATCGCCGCGCAGCCCACCCGCGGCGTCGATATCGGCGCGTCCGAGTTTTTACGGGCGCAACTCGTAGAGCAGAGCCGCAAGGGGAGCGCGGTTCTGTTAATCTCGGAAGACTTGGATGAACTGCTCGCGCTCGCGCACCGCATCGCCGTTTTGTTTCACGGGCAGCTGATGGGGGTGTTGGAGCGCGACGAGGCGACCGTGCAGCGGATTGGGCTTTTAATTGCGGGTGAAGCGGCTTAAGCGGTCTCGAGCGCAACTTCAGAGAACGCTTCGCTCGCCGCCTGAATCATCCGGTCGATATCGGCCTCGGTGTGGGCATACGACAAAAACGCCGCTTCATACGCGCTTGCAGGCCAGTAGATCCCTCGGTTCAAGAGGCCGTGAAACCACCGCTTAAACCGTTCGGTATCGGTTTTTGTTGCACTTTTGAAGTCTGTCACTGGCTGCTCGGTAAAAAACACCGTAATCATCGACCCGACGCGGTTGATGGTAACAGGGACACCCTGAGCCTCGGCTGCGGCGCGGAGGCCGGTCTCGAGCTGTGCCCCTCGAGCTTCTAGAACCTCATACAAGTCCAGCGCGGCGTCCATCGCCGTAAACGTAGCAAGCCCCGCCGCCATCGCCAGTGGATTGCCCGAAAGCGTGCCCGCCTGATAGACCTTACCGACAGGGGAGACCTGCGCCATCAGCTGCGCTTTGCCGCCATACGCTCCGACCGGTAGACCGCCGCCGATGATTTTGCCCCAACACACGAGGTCGGCGTCGATGTTGTAACGCTCGACCGCGCCGCCACGCGCCAGCCGAAAGCCGGTCATCACTTCGTCGGCGATGAGCAGCGCACCGTTTTCGCGGGTCAATTTACGCAGGCCGGTTAAAAACTCAGGGGTCGGTTCGACCACGCCCATGTTGCCTACGACAGGCTCGAGAATCACCCCCGCAATCTCATCCGGGCGCAACTCGAACAGCTCCCGCACCGAGTCCAGATCGTTGTACTGCGCGACCAGGGTCGTCTTTGCAGTATCTGCCGGAACGCCAGCCGACGACGGCACGCCGGTCGTCATCGCGCCCGACCCGGCAGCGACCAACAACCCGTCGGCGTGCCCGTGATAGTTTCCGGCGAATTTGACAATAAAATCGCGTCCGGTTGCGCCCCGTGCGACGCGCAGTGCGCTCATTGTCGCTTCGGTGCCTGAATTGACGAAGCGGACACGTTCGCAGCCCGGATAGCGGTTTAAGACCTCTTCAGCTAACGCGACCTCACGGCCCGTCGGTGCGCCGAACGAGGTTCCGTCCGCTGCTGCGTCCTGAACGGCTGCCACGACTGCCGGATGCGCGTGCCCTAGAATCATCGGCCCCCACGAGCCGATAGCGTCTAAGTAGGTGTTGCCGTCGGCGTCGGTGAGGGTCACGCCCGCCGCTTTGGTGATAAACCGGGGGGTGCCGCCGACCGAGCCGAAGGCGCGAACCGGTGAGTTGACGCCGCCCGGAATCAGCTCGGCGGCGTGGGCGAACAGGGCTTCTGAAGCGTGGGTATCCATCTCTCTATGCTGGCACGGCGGCGGTTCTAAAAGGTCGCGTCAGCCTACTCAAGACAGTTTTTGTATACTCGCCTCGTGTTCTTAAAAGCGTGCCTTAACGGAAACCGTGCGCCGGGGTCGCACCCGGCTCTGCCGCTAACAGCTCGAGACCTCGCCGAGGACGCCGCTAGAGCTGTGCAGGCCGGAGCCGACGCGCTACACGTCCACCCGCGTGATGACAGGGGCCTCGAGTCCCTCGCGCCCGAACACATAGAAGCAGCCCTCACCGCCATCCGTAAAAGCTGCCCCGGCGTTCCGGTCGGTATCAGTACGGGGGCGTGGACCAAACCGGACGTGCCCTCAAGAGTTGCTCAGATAGCTGCGTGGACGGTGGTGCCGGATTTTGCTTCGGTGAACCTGTCCGAACCGGGCGCTGCTGAAGTTTGCGGCGCTCTGGCACGTAAAGGGGTCGGACTCGAGGCCGGTCTCGGGGACGCTGCCGACGCTCACCTTCTGCTTTGTTTAGACGGCGTGACGTGGTTGAGGTTGCTGCTCGAGCCCCAAGAAACCACGCTGGCTGCCGCTAACACCGCCGTTGACGTTATAGAAACGTCTCTCAAGGGCGCTTTTCCCGGAGTTCCCCGTGTTCTGCACGGCGTAGACGAGACGGTCTGGGGGCTGCTCGCGCGAGCCGCGCGTTCGGGGTACGGCGGGCGGGTGGGGCTCGAGGACACCTTTGCTCTCCCTGACGGGTCGCTCGCGCCTGACAACGCGGCCCTCGTCAGCGCTGCACGCGCACAGGTCTAGGTCCCTCGTTACGGCGCTAGACACCACCTACTTTTGACTCTCGCCTATGGTGTGACCTTGCGGGCTTGTTAAACTGAGCTACCTTCATGGATACCATCTTCTACCTCCAGCAGTTCGCCTCGCCGACGCTCGACTACGCTTTCCAGTCGCTGACCGACTTGGGCGGGACGCAAGCCTATATCATCTTGCTGCTCGGCGTTTATCTGGCGCTCGACGCCCGTCTAGGGCAGCGCTTGGGACTCTTCGTGCTCGTCGGGTTTTTTCTGAACTTTCACCTCAAAGGGCTCGTCGGTACTGAAAGGCCGTTTGTAATAGACCCTGCGGTTGCCCGTACCCCCGACGCGGTTGCTGAGAGTGGGCCGGGGTTTCCGAGTGGTCACGCGCAGCTCAGCTTGACGTTTTGGGGGTACGCGGCGTGGTGGCTACGTCGCCGCCTGTTCTGGGTGGTGGCGTTTACGGTGGTGGCGCTAATTTCACTCTCGAGGCTCTACCTCGGAATGCACTTTCTCGTTGACGTGGTGGGCGGACTCGCTATCGGCGCGGTGTACACGGCGGCGGCGGCCTTTGCCGAACCGTTCTGGGTAAGTTTGCGGAGTACGTCCGTACCGCTGCGTGCGGCAGTAGGGTTTCTCGCGCCGCTTGTGCTGCTGCTCGTGCTGCCGCCGCCGGGACTCGAGGTCAGCCTCATCATGGGTGCACTTGCAGCCTTCGGCAGCGCCCCGCTGCTCATGCCCTACACGCCGCCCAAGGGTTTGTGGCAGCGTCTGCTGGTCGCTGTTATCGGTATTGCGCTGGTGTTCGCGGCGCTGAGCGCCTCGAGCCTCATCTTAGGCGAAGCGGTCAAACGCAGCGACCTCGGTGGTTTTTTTCGCTACGTTGTCATCGCCTACCTTGGGCTCTACCTGACGCCGTGGTTTGCGCAAACTGTGGGTCTCGCGCCTAAACCCCTAAAAAACCAGTCACGCGCCTATGCGGAAGGTTAGGTTGACGCTCGAGTACGACGGCAGCGACTTTTACGGCTGGCAAGTCCAGGCCAAAACCGGCGAGCGCACCGTGCAAGGAACTCTTGAAGCGGCCCTGTCTGACATCCCCGGCGCAGTGCCACGCGTGATGGCGGCGGGCCGCACCGACGCGGGCGTTCACGCGCTGGGGATGACCGCGCACTATCTCACCGATGACACCATCCCCATCTCCCGGACGGCGGCGGCCCTCAACGCCCGCCTGCCCGGAGACGTGCGCGTCCTTACCGCAGAGGCCGCACCGCCGGACTTTGAAGCTCAGTTCGGCTGTCTGTACCGCCGCTACGAATACCGGCTACGGCTGCTGAACGCCGGATACGGACTGGCGGGTTCGGCGCTCGAGCGTCGCCGCGTGCTCTTTTTGCCGGGACGCCTCGACGTTCCGGCGATGCAGCGTGCGGCCTCCCACTTTGAAGGTACTTACGACTTCGCAGCCCTCGCCACGCAAGAAACGCGCGGGACGGTGCGAACGGTACATCGGTGCCGTCTGACAGTTGACGGGCGTGACCTGACCCTGCACATCGCCGCCGATGGGTTTTTGCGCAATATGGTGCGGGCGACCGTTGGGACCCTTCTCTGGGTAGGTGAGGGCAAGCTGAAGCCCGAAGACATCAAGGTATTACTAGCGACCAGGGACCGCCGCCGCATGGGGCCGAACGTCCCGCCGCACGGTCTTTATTTTGCCGAAGCCGGGTACACGCCTTGGGTGGGGCGCTGATTGGGGGACTCGGGGCCGTTCATCTAAGCGAATTTGCCAGCTACCGACACCGCTATTTACAGCCATTTTGTCGGTAAAGCGCCCGTAAAAGTTGACATAATAATCCGCCGCGTGCTGTTTGTAAGCCCAGCCCAAAGTACAGCAGGCTGAGGCGACGCTGCCGGATATGTGTCTCAACTTGAAATCGGGGGGCCGCGTGGCTTGTGGCTGAAGGCCGTTTCGGGTACGCTTTACGTCAACCTCTCCGCCTTGCAAAACGCACCGGAAACGCCCAGTCCACCCAGGAGCAGAGATGACTATAGGCGCTGGACTAGGTTCGCTGGCGAGTTCAGTGGGGTGCTGCTGCGCGTAAGCTGCGCCACTGCGCTGCCGACAGCACCTGACGCAGGGGTTGACGCCGTAATTTCGGGGCAGGATGGCCTGACCGCTCAGTTTGTAGACGGCGAAAAGGTCGCTTCACAAGGCGGTCTTGGTGAGCTGCGTGCCGACGTGGGCAGCGCCGAGGTTGAGCCGTATACCCGCCACGTCAATTTGGCCCCTAATCTAATCCTTTCGGTAACTTTGACAAACCGCTCAACGCGTACCCGAAAGCCGACGCCTCGTACAGCTCCGGGTTTGATGGTCCGGTGCGGGTGTTAGACGGCGTGGCCTGGTATGACTCGGCGGATGAAGGCCCGAATTCGCACTGTACGAACTACGGCTCACCGAACGCTACGGACTGGCTCGAGCTCGACTTCGGCGCGGCGACTACGCTGGGTCAGCTCAAGTTGGCCTTTTACGACACCGGTACGGGTGGCGTCCGCCTGCCGAGCGCGTATCAGGTGCAGTATCTGGACGGCGGTAGCTGGACGGACATCTCCGGACAACAGCGCAGCCCCGCCACGCTGTTTGCCAATGACGCCGTAACCGTTGACTTCCCCCCTTACGACGAACCGTGTGCGCGCGGTGTTGACCCCACAAGCCGGGTTTGCGGTCGGCGTGACCGAGTTTGAAGCGTCGGCTCCCGCTAATTCCAGTAACGGCGGTGGTGAGCAAGTCAACTTGGTGGGGCAAACCGTATCTTTACAGGCGACGACGCCTGAATACACCGACCGCTTTGTACGGCGTCAGGGGGACCTGGGGGTTACCGAGGTTGTTAGTGCAAGCAGCCCCGATTCGCTCCGGCAAGACGCGACGTTTCGCGTCGCCAACGCACTCGGCGGCAGCGACTATGTTTCGCTCGAGGCCCGCAACTTTCCGGGTCGTTACCTGCGGCACGCGAACTCGCGGGTTCGTATCGACCCTGCCGAAGACAACAGCGGCTTCCTGGCCGACGCGACCTGGTGTGTGCGCAGTGGGCTACCGACGACGGGCGCAAGTCTCGAGGCCAAAGCCTTTCCCGGTCGCTATTTGCGACACTTTAACGCGGAGGTATGGCTCGCGCAGTCCGGCGGCCCGTTACCGAGTGACGCACCGTTTAGCTTTGACGAAGACGTCAGCTGGAACCCGGTAACGGCCTGAGCTCCCTAAAGCAGCGCGTAGCTCTACTTACCCCCACGGCTGTGACACAAGCTAGCCATCCGTGCGGGGTTTACCGAGCAACCTCGGCCCTGTAGCTATGACCCCCGCCGCGTTCACCGTTAACTGAGAGCAGCGGTTTACGGTTGCGCGTAGCTCTCGGCTGATGAAGCAATTTTAGAGCGGCTTTCGGCGCTGAATTTGCCGCATTCGGCAGAGGAAGCGACCCAACCGGTGAAGGTAGCCGTACGTTGAGACGACAGGCTTACCTACAAAAAAAGACCTGCCAGATAGTGGCAGGTTACAGGTATCGCCGCACCCACGGTGCCCCCAGCGACCAGGTCACACTATCACTTAGGTAGCACAGCAGCATAGGTACGCCCGTCCTTGATAGACAGTACAAAAAACAGCTTCAGGCTGTCACCGCTGGGGGCAGACTGCCACGACAACCTGAACCTGCAAGCTCTGAACAGGCTCCGAGCAACTGGGCCCAAGGTATGCCTGCCGAGCTTGTATCTACCTTAAAGATACCCTTAAACCGTAACAAAGACGTTAATTCCAATTTTCAGACCGTATTCTTTCAGACCGTATTCGGCCCGCAAAAGGTAGCGGTCGAGGTGGTGTTAAAACCCGAACTTTGGTGCCTGAGCCTTCAGAAATGTCTGCAACAATTCGAGGGTTACTTTCGCCCTGATAATACAGCGCGACGACCACCGCTGAGCTGACCTTGATGCAGTCTACGGCTAGCTCAACTCATAAAGGGTGCCTCGAGCAGCACCAGCGCCTGCATTACGAGCCGCAGGTCTTGTGGGCTGAGCTGGGTCAACCGTCCAGCAACCGAGCGAAGGGTGGCAGCTTCGGTGTGTTCCAGCGTGCGCCGACCGTGCGCTGTCAGGCCCAGGGTGTGTCGCCGCTTATCCCCGGAGGCTACGCCCCTGCGGACGAGTCCTTTATACTCGAGGCGCGCCACAATCTTCGAAAGTGACGGCTTGCTGAGGCCGATGTGTTCGGTAATCTCTGTGAGTGACGTTCCGTGGTGGCGTTCGATATAGCTGAGCGTGCGAAACTCAGGGACGGAAAACTCGCTCGTCCGGTGGTCGCGCATCTCCTCACGCAGCGCTTGCATCACGTGCGGCACCACGTCCATCAGGCGCTGCGCACACCCTAAAACGCTCACTTCCGGTGACGTCTCGCTGCCCGTGCTTTCTGTACTGTTTTCTGTATGCTGCGTCTCAACTTGTTTCATAACGAAACCTTTTTTAATGCGATTGACTGTTCTAAAGACACTTTGATGAAGAAATATCCGACTGAAGAATGAACGCTTACCCTGCTCTTTGTAACCATGCCCCTAGTCCCCCAACCCGTAAATAGTTTACTCTTGAAACCGTAAGTGAAACAGAGCTGTCGTACCTTTGCAAGTCCCTTGCAAGGTCGAACACCGAGTCTCGTGCCGATTCTACGGCGTCCCTACGGAGGAAACTAAAGATGAAACAACGAACCCTGATCGCAACCCTGATACTTGCCCTTTTCGCCACCCTCGCTTTGGCCCAAGATGAATCCGGTGGCATGATGTCGGGCGGGATGACGTCCGGCGGCTCAGGCGACACGCCCGCAACCGTCGTTGATATTGCTCTCAGCGACGACAACTTCAGCACCTTGGTTGCTGCGCTAGACACTGCCGGTCTCGTCGAAACGCTTCAGGGTGAGGGGCCGTTTACGGTCTTTGCGCCGACCAACGAGGCGTTCGGGGCGCTGCTGAGTGACCTCGGCGTCAGCGCCGAAGAGCTCTTGGCCCGTGAAGACCTCGCTGACATCCTGACCTATCACGTGGTACCGCAACAGCTGCTCGCTGCGGACGTTCTCGCCGCTGTTGACAGCGCAGGCGGCACCGCCGAGGTCGAAACCGTCAACGGTGAGACGCTAAGCGTTGCACTAGATGGTGACAGCGCGGTTATTAACGGTAGCGCGACCGTCACCACGACTGACTTGGAGGCTGGTAACGGCGTCGTTCACGTTATCGACGCGGTACTCGTTCCCGGTCAGTAAACTCTAACAAACTGTAGCTGCGAGAGGATCAGTCCTCTCGCATTTTTTTAGTTCCACACGCGTTGCTCGGCTGAAAATAGGGACGTAGACCGCCCAGACCAGGTGCCAAACCAGAAGCCATCTCAACAACCCTCAACGGACAGAAGCCGTGGAGGGTTCGACCGAGCCAAGTGAGTAAGCTAAGAAGTCGGTTTAAGAAGGCCTTCTGAGCTGGGTTCTGTCTAGGGTAACGCTAAAACCCGGACTTCTCCCGTTCTCCTACAACTTATCAACTGGCAGCCGAGGTTAAAAAGCCTTAGTATAGCTGCATAGGGTAGACGACAACGTAAGCACCCGTCAAAGCCAAGTCGATACCTTAGGTGTTCAGGTTGTCAGTCCAACAGTTTCCCGCTTCTCACCCCTGATAAGAGGTCTACGATGAACCGATTCCGGCTATTTGTTTACTCAGGTTTGACGCTCATGCTCGCCGCTTGCGCCAGCATCACCCCTAAACCTGAGACCGAGTTGGGTGTCCAAGCACAGAGACCTACCCTGCAGATCGAAGCTGAGCCCGATAGTAGATAGTACGATTAAAGACCCTCAAGCTAAAGGTGGCGAAGCTGTTATCTTGCGGCGTACAGGGCAGCGGGCTACCTTTGAGCTTCAAGGGGTACCCAGCGGCAGCTACCGGGTGAGCGTAAGAGCGCGGGCGGACGCGTACCAGGGCTGGCCTATCATGCGCCTTTATCTTAGCGGGCAACGCTTGGGTAAGGACAACGCCGTCGAACGCAAACGCTATGGTGCGGGCCTGCAGACGTTCGGTAAGGCGCAGCTAAAAGAGGGTGACATGCTTGAGGCGGAGTTCACCAACGACCTCTACGGTGGCAGTAAAGACAAAGACCGCAACCTGATCGTGGACTATCTAATTCTAGAGCCGGTGGCGGAAGCCCCCAGATCAGACGACGCAAGGGTGCAGACCATCATCGACGACATGACGCTCCCACACGAGGGCAAACTTCACGGTGTACCTGACTACTACAATTGGGCCAAGGGCCCTTCGGTAGACGGAACAATCGGGCCGGGTACGTGGACCGCGTTTATAGCCTGGGGACAGCTCTACGAAGCAGCTGAAGGCAACCCGGCTACCAACACCCGCGTTCAAATCGGAGAGATGACGGCCTATTACCTGAGCAAAAGTGATAGCCAGTGGCACCTTTTGCAACGTTCACGAGCCAAAGGTGCTGCCTACCGTGAAGACTTCTCCGGCGACGTGAGCAAACCCGCTGACGTCCGCGATGAAGCGTCCAGGGGTATCTCGGTCACGGCTGGGGGCGGCTACAATTTCCATTTCTGGCCCGAGCAGGGCAGGGTAGACATAGACCCGGCTGATATTGTGGGCGTGTTTACTACGTTTAAGGCCAGGTTAATTACCGCTGACGCTGACAAACCTGATGACCGCGCTAAAGCCAAGTATCTGCTCGGGACGGGGTGCGATTACTGGTTAAGTAAAAACGCGAGTTGGGACAACTGGGAGACCAACGGAAGGTGTGCGCTAGGCCGGATGAAGGTGGTGCGTCAGGACTGGCGCACGTTCAGTGCCCATACGCTACCGGCAATACGCCAGAACCCACCGCCTCTCGAGTGACTTGCGTCTAACGAATGGGTTTGGGCGCTGCGCTAGACTGTCACTGTCTAGAACGTATCTCAAAAAGCACAATAAGAGTAAAGAGCTGCACAAAGTCAAGGGATGGACTTAACGGACAAGCAGTGGGAACGGTTTGAGAGCTTGTTGCCTCGTGCAAACCCAGAGGACGACCCAGACGCGCTGATCGCGAAGTGCTTGATGAGATTCTATGGACAGCCGTGGAAAGACCTGCCCGAAAGATATCCACCTTATCAGACCTGCCACCGACGCTTTCAAGTGTGGCGTCAAGCTGAAGTCATGCCTGCCCTTCTTGAGCGACTAGCTCACAACTTGCACGCACAAGGCGAAATCGATCTATCCGAGTGCTTTATCGACGGGACGTTTGCGCCTGCTAAAAAAGGGAGCTTGAGGTCGGCAAAACCAAACGGGGCCAAGGTACCAAGATTATGGCCGTTACAGACGCTTATTGAGGTACTTTTGAGATGGGTTCTAAACAGTGACAGTCTAGTCATCAAGACAGCGTAGTTATTGGCGGTAGCGCAACCGTCACCACGACCGACTTAGAGGCTGGCAATGGCGGCGTCCACATCATTGACGCGGTACTCGTTCCTGGACGGTAAACCTTAACAAGCTGCACCTGCGGGAGGATCCATCCTCTCGCACTTTTTGTGGTTCACTTGCGCTTCACTCGGCTGAAAATAGGGACGTAGACCGTTCGGGACAGGTGCCAAACCAGCTTTGTGGGAATTGGAGAACGCTACGGCAGTTACGGCAAATCAGGTAAAGACGATCTTGACGTGGCCTCTTGGCGTGAGTTCCCGAAGGTCTGTTCGAGGTGGTCGCCCAACTCACAAAAGATTACTGATAAAAGAAGGCTACGCCGACAAACCTGGACTTCAAAAACTATACTGTCAAAGTTAGTGTTCGCCAGCCGTTACGAGTAACCTATTTATGCCCTCTGACCTCCGCCTCCTTAACTACCTTTCTCCAGGACTCCCCGCAACCCTTTTTGAGGGTGTCGCCGACTATTTGCAAGAGACTTTGGGTATGTCTGTTTCCCTCACCTGCGAGACCCGGTTTTCCGGGCCGCCGCGGGACAAACCCGACCCGTTTACGAGCGGTGAAGCTGACCTCGCCTTTATGTGTGCGCCGCCTTTTTTCTGGTGTCTGGAGTGCGGCGTACCCGCTGAGCTGCTCGGCGTCGCGCCGGTTTTTGACGACCTGCGGGCCAGGGGAAAGCCGGTGTACTTTTCCGATGTTGTTGTCCTAGCCGAAAATCCCGTTGCGACCTTCGCTGAGCTTCGCGGCGGGTCGTGGGCGTACAACGACCTCTGTTCGCTGAGCGGGTACTACTGCTTGCTCGAGCAGCTCCACACCCTCGGCGAAAACTTGACGTTTTTTGACCGGCTTATCGCGTCGGGCTCGCACGCGGCGTCACTCGAGCTGGTCTCGTCCGGTCGGGCGAGCGCCGCCGCCATCGACTCGAACGTACTGCGGCTCGCCGACTTCGCTGTAAAAGGCCGTATAAACGTCCTTACGACGTGGGGGCCGTTTCCGGTGCAACCGCTGGTGGTGCGTAGTGGTCTAGGATCCGACCTCAAAACGCGTTTGCGAGAAGCGCTGCTGGGTTGGCGCACGCTGCCTCCTGACCTGACTGCGCTAGGGTTTATGGGCTTCGCCCCGGTCACGCCCGAACACTACGCGCCCGAAAGGGCAATTTTACGGGCGTGCGAAGTCCAGGCTGCGGGTGCAGGCTAGGCGCTCGGCAAAAAGAAAAACGCGATTCCCAGAATTAGATATACGCCCAGGAGCATAAGGCCCTCGAGCCAGTTCGTCTCACCGTCACGGGCTACCGAATTGGCGATAAAGACGGCGGCGACGAGCGCGACGAGTTCTAAAGAATTGTTCAAAATCAGGTCCATCGGTTTGCCAATCACAAACGACAATACGACCAGGAGCGGCGCAACAAAGAGCGCAATCTGCGTGGTCGAGCCGAGCGCAATCGTTACCGCCAGCCCCATCTTGTTTTTAAGCGCAAACATAACTGCGGCGGCGTGTTCGGCGGCGTTCCCGACGATAGGGATGATGATCAGGCCGACGAAAAACTCGGACAGGCCGAGGTCGGTGGTAAACCCCTCTAACGAACCGACCAGATATTCCGACATAAACCCGACCAACACCGTTGCCGTGAGCAAAACGCCGGTAGCCAGCAGCGGGCTCCAGCTTTCGCCCGCTTCACCGTGAGCGTCGTCCGATTCCGAAAGCAGGTCGCGGTGCGTGACCAGGCTGAATATCAAGTTAGCGACGTAAAGCCCGATCAGTACGAGGGATACGCCTAAAGCAAGGTGCGTGTCGTCGATCCGGACGGCGGCGGCCCCGACGCCGAGCGAGCGTTCAGTCAGGTCGAACAGCGCCGGAACCAAAAAAGCGATGACCGAGATGGTGAGCAAACTCGCCGTAACCTGCGCGGCGTGCGCGTTAAACGTCTGCCGGGAATAACGGAGCCCGCCTAAAAAGATGGATAACCCTAAAACCAGCAGCAAATTGCCGATAATCGAACCTGTCAGGGACGCTTTAACGACGCTAAACTTTCCGGCTGAGAGCGCAAAAAACGCGATAATCAGCTCTGTCGCGTTGCCGAAGGTCGCGTTCAGCAAACCGCCGATAGTCGAGCCGGTACGCACCGCAAGCTGTTCAGTTGCCGTGCCCATCAGTCCGGCGAGGGGCAGAATAGCCAGACACGCCGCGCCGAAAATGAGGGTATCCGAGGTGCTGGAAAGCGCGAGCCAGAACGTTACCGGAACGAACACGAGCAACCAGTTGAGGGGATTTCTGAGCATAAGGGGCAGTTTACTCCGAACGCACCGTAAAATAGCAGCCTGAACGGTTGTCTAGAGCTTATCTTCTAACAGCTGCCGCCCGACAAGTTCCAGCGCTGCGTCGCCCGAGGGTGGGTGCATCAACCCGGCCCGAACGTCGCGGAAGTGGCGTTCTAAAGGGAGGTCAGGGGAGAGGCTCGAGCCCCCCGCCAGCCTGAGCGCAGCTTCAGTGACGCTCAGCGCAGTTTCTACGGCGACGTGTTTAGCGGCGACGACGCGGGTATAAAAGGCGTCTCTACCGCCGTAAACGTCCCAAGCGTAGGCCGTTTCCAAGAGCAAACAGCGGGCTGCGGTGAGCTTGACTTCTATCTCGCCTAGCTGCCGCTGAATCGTCGGCAAGCTGGCGATAGGTTTGCCGAGCGCGGTCGGAACGCGGGTTTGAGCGTAGGTTACGGCGGCGTTACGGGCCGCGAACGCCGTTCCCAGGTACGTTGCGCCAATCAGCAGCGGAAACCACACGTTGACGGCTTTGGGGCCGTCCTCGAGTAAATGTGAGGCAGGTAGTTCTACATGTTCAAAAAACACGTCGTTCGAACCGCTTCCCCGGAGGCTGAGGCCGCCGCCCCAGGTTTCTTCCCAGCGCACGCCCGACGTTTGATTCGGACACCAGACGGTCTTCGCCTCATCACCGACTCTGGCCCGCACCAAAAGATGGTCTAGGCGTTGCCCGCCCGTCACCCAGGTTTTGTGTCCGTTTAAGACAAGGCGGTCGCCGCGCCGTTCGGCGTGGGTTTGCGGCAGGCCGCCCCGCGACGGTGAACCGAGCTGCGGTTCGCTGGCCGCGGCGTTAAACAGCTCGCCGTTTACGGCACATTTGCAAAAGGTTTCGCTGTGGTCGTTCCAAGCTCGGGTTTCCAAACTGTGCCCGAAAAGGTTGACCTGCATCGCGGCGACGAGCGCGGTAGACGTGCTGCCCTGTGCGAGGGTCAGCAAGACTTCGGTGGCTAAAGCTAAATCAGCGCCGAGCCCGCCGTAAACTTGTGGCACGCTGAGCGCAGCCAAACCCGACGCCTCAAACGCCGCAACGTCTTCAGCCGGAAGCGTCCCGGTGCGGTCGGCTTCGGCAGCCCTTGCTGCAAAACTTTGGGCTAACGCCTCAGCCGTCCCCAAAATCTCATTTTTAGTCATGATGACGTCAGTTCCCGACCTGCTGAACGGCGGCCTGCTCTGCGGCTTGTGAAAGCGCTTCCAAGGCTCGAGCGTTCCCCACCGCGTCGTCCAAACCGTAGCGTAGCGGGGTTTCGTTCAAGACAGCTTCAGCAAAATGCTCACCCATCCGCGCGAAGTGATTTGCGCCCGCGATTTTGTGTTTTATGCTTTCCTGCCCAAAGTGATGTTCTTCTATAACCGAAGCTTCCTCGAGCAAACTAAACGGGTTGTCCAGGTAAAGCCGCCCCGCAGTCCCGACAATTTCTAGCAGGTTACGGCGTTCCAAATCCACGCCGCAGTCAAAAGACGCGGTTACGCCCTCTGGAAACCGTAAAAGTCCGGCGAGGCTCGAGTCCACCTGTCCTCCGCCCTCCGCGTCTACGTAGTCCGCAAACGCCGAGACCTCACCGGGTTCTCCCCCCACCAGCGTCCGGCTGATATTGACGCAGTAGCAGCCCACGTCGAACAGTGCGCCGCCGCCGAGGTTTTGAGACCAGCGAATATTGCCCTCGCCTTCTACGGCAAACGAGTGGGCCACGCGGATAAACGTCACCTTACCGACCACACCTGCGTGTAAAAGCGCTTGCAACGTTTCAAAACGCGGGTGAAAACGGTACATAAAACCCTCTAAAACCTTCAAGCCGGTTTCAGCCGCGACACGTTTGACGTCTTCACCTTCAGCAGCGCTCATAGAGAGAGGTTTCTCGCACAAGACGTGCTTACCTGCGCGTAAAGCTTTAAGCACCCATTCGTGATGCAGCGCGTTGGGCAGCGTGACGTAGACCGCGTCGATGTTGGGGAACCCCAGCATCCCTTCGTAACTGCCGAACGCCTGCGGAATCTTGTAGGTGTCTGCAACTTCTTTCGCTCTTTCCTTGCTACGGCTGGCGATAGCGACGACTTCACCGTTTTTTGCCTTCTGAAACGCCGGAACCGTTTTTCTTACGATTCGCGCCGTTCCCAACACGCCCCATCTAAGCTTCTTCACCTCTCTAGCCTACCCTGTCTTCCGCCCTGCCACGCGTTATGCTGGGCGCTTCTGAGAGGAGCTTGCGATGGCCCTATTTGACCTGCCCCGAGAGGCGCTCGAGTCCTACTTGCCCCCACGCCACGAACCCGAGGATTTTACGGCGTTCTGGACACAAACGCTGACCGAAACGAGAACGCACGCGCTGAACGCTCGGTTCACCCCGGTTGACGTGGGCTTAAAAACTGTGGAGGTCTTCGACGTAAGCTTTGCTGGCTTCGGCGGGCAAACGGTCAAAGGCTGGCTGCTTTTGCCGCGCGGTGAAACGAACTTGCCGTGCGTGGTCGAAACGATTGGTTACGGCGGCGGGCGCGGTTTTCCGGCGGATTGGTTGGTGGTCGCCAGCGCAGGCTACGCCCACCTCGTCATGGACACGCGCGGGCAGGGGAGCGTGTGGCGGCAGGGCGACACCCCGGACGACTATGCAAGCGGCCCGAGTATCCCCGGTTTTATGACGCGCGGCATCCTAAACCCGCACACCTATTACTACCGCCGCCTGATGACTGACGCGGTGCGGGCGGTAGAAGCTGCCGCCTCGTTTAGGCGCATTGACGCCTTACATTTGGCCCTTTCAGGGGCCAGTCAAGGGGGCGGTTTGACGCTTGCGGTTGCCGGTTTAGCTGGTTTGGATTTGGCTCCCGAGGTTCAGCTCGCCCTGCCCGATGTGCCTTTTTTGTGCGCCTACCGCCGCGCCACGGAACTGACCGACGCACTGCCTTACGGCGAGATTACGGCGTACTGCAAAACGCACCGGGACAGCGTAGAAACGGTGTTTCAAACGCTGGCGTACTTTGATGGCGTCAACTTTGCCGCTCACGCCCGCGCGTCGGCGCTCTTTTCGGTCGGTCTGATGGACGAGGTGTGTCCGCCCTCGACGGTTTACGCCGCGTATAACCACTACGGGTTTGAAAAACAGGCTGAAAAAGAGCTGGTCGTCTGGCCCTACAACCGGCACGAAGGGGGCGAATCGTTTCAGGTGCAGAAGAAGCTGGCGTTTTTACAGCGATATTGGGGCTAGGTGGGGATAGGATAAAGGTATGGATCTGTCAACCAGAGTAACGCAAGCTTTTGAGGAACATTTCGGCGCTGCGCCCGAAGCTGTCGTGCAGGCTCCGGGCCGGGTCAACTTAGTTGGTGAACACACCGACTACAACGACGGCTTCGTCTTGCCGCTGGCACTAGATCGCGGCACCTGTCTGGCGCTCCGCCGCCGTAACGACGCGCAGGTTGCCGTGACGTCGCTGGGCCGGGGCGAGACGAATTTCGACCTCACCAAGTTACAAAAAGGTGACGGCTGGGCTGAATATCTCAAGGGCGTCGCGTGGGCCTTGCAAGAGGACGGCTTTAAGCTCTCGGGTTGGGAGGGTGTTTTAGCGAGTGATGTGCCTGCCGGGGCGGGGTTGTCGTCGTCGGCAGCTCTGGAGCTAGCCACCATGCAGGCGTTTGCGGTCGTTTCAGGTTTTTCCTGGGAACCTAAAAGGCTGGCGAAACTCGCGCAGCGGGCGGAAAACGAGTGGGTCGGGGCCATGACGGGCATTATGGATCAGCTTATCTCGGCGTGTGGCGAGGCAGGCTCGGCGCTCCTTATCGATTGCCGCACGCTCGAGACGACTCCGGTGCCGATTCCTGAAGGAACCGTCGTTATCGTGATGGACACTGCGACCCGGCACCGGCACGTCGATTCGGGCTACAACGACCGCCGCCGCCAGTGCGAAGAGGCCGCCGCTTTTTTCGGGGTACCAGCCCTGCGCGACGTGTCGGAAGCGCAGTTTCAGGCTCGAGAAGCCGAGCTACCCGAACCGGCCCGCCGCCGCGCCCGCCACGTCATCACCGAAAATGACCGCACCGAGGCGGCGGCTGAGGCGATGCAACAGGGTGACGCTGAACGGTTGGGACGGCTGATGAACCTCAGTCACGTGTCGATGCGAGACGACTTTGAAATCTCGTCCGCCGAACTCGACCAGATGGTGGTGCTCGCGCAAGCTGAGGCGGCGTGCTACGGAGCGCGAATGACCGGGGGCGGCTTTGCCGGGTGTGCGGTCGCGCTCGTGCAGGAGGCGGAGGCCGAGCGGTTTACCGAACACGTAGCAGGGTTGTACCGGGAAAGGGCGGGGCTCGAGCCCGCCCTCTACGTCTGTCACGGCGGAGCAGGCGCGTCAGTCGTTCGTTAGGACTAGACAGTCTAAGCTCGGGAACAGCAAAAGGTTTTACCGGTAATGGTTTTTGCGTTAACCATCTACAGTGAACTAAAAAGTGCTCCGCGATAAACGAAGCACTTTGAAGCATATGAACAGCTTGGGTTGTCGTCTCGAGCCACTTCAACTCGACAGTTCACTGCTCCGGATGACGCTTTCAGAAAATATTACGACCCGCCTGCCCCGCCGGACGCCGCTCCGCCTGACACTGCGCCACCCGATTCTGTACCACCTGACACTGTGGCTGCGCCGCCCGAACCGGTTGACCCTGCTGACGCGCTCGCCAGTGCATCTTCGGGTGGCGTTTCAGAGGGTGCGCCGAAGGTGTAGGCGGCCTCTAAGAGCCCCAAGTCGGCGCGGTTGACGACGCCGTTTTCGTCGATGTCGGCGGGTAAGCTGACGCCGCTTTCACCAAACGCCTTGCCGAGGTCGGAGAGGTCGTAAAAGTCCACTACGCCGTCCTGATTGACGTCTTCTCGCACGAAGGTGGCGAGGGTGCGGAGGGCTTCTTCGTCACTGGGGGATAACCCGGTGCGTGCGTCCGTTGGAATGGCCGGGTTCATCACCCCGACGCTGTCCGTAGTCGGGTCCAAACCGGCGAACAGGCCGAGTTCGTGTAGCAGCGCCTGCTCGTTTGGTTCGGTCGGGTTAAGCCGCACGTCGGTTGACGGGTCGGGGCCGTTTTGCACGGTCAGCGAAAAGGTGTCGGGGCCGAACCGGGTGCCGTCGCCGTAAGCGATTCGGTTCTCTGTGTCGTCACGTTCGCGCGGCTCAAAAACGCCGTCGGTTACGTTCATCCAGATGTCAACAGCGCGTTCAACACGCCCTGCGAGGGTGTCCGGGCCACCGGCAGGGTCAATACGGTAGTCGAGCGCAAAGGCCAGACCGCCCAAGACGAGGGTGCCGAGTAGAGACCATGTGCACAGCCGCTTAACGTTACAGTTCACTGTGCGGCCCCCAAGCGAGTTTCAAGCGCGTCGAGCACGGCTGCCTGCTCGCTGCCGCTGCCGCCGCGTACAAGCCGTCCGGCGTTGTTCAGGCTGAGAAGCCGCCCGTCCAGATCACGAAAGCCGTTCGGCGTCGCCCGCCATAGCCCCTGCGAAAAGCCGACGATAGGCGAGTAGTAGGGGGCGTTGTAGGCCATGACAACCACCTCGTCGCCGCGGCTAAAGGTAGGCATCCCTTCGACCGTGAGGCTGCGACCGTTCGGCGAGGTGCCGCCGTAAAAGGTAAGCGTCAGGGCGGCGGGCGTGTCGCCTCTTGCCAGCGCCCGCAGCACCTCGAACCTGACCTGTGTATACGGTTCTTGGCCCTGCACGATGACTGAAATCTCAGTCACGCGCCCAAAAAAGCTGACTTCAGAGCGGCTGATCAGCTGGTCTAAGCTCAGCTCCCGGTAGGTCGTCGCTGAGGCGAAACTCAGCGCCGGAACTACGAACAGCAAGGCCGCCAAAATAACTCGTCTCATTGGGTTTCGTCTCCTCCATTTGAATTATCCGTCGTGCCTGTCCCGTCGCCGCTACCCGTATCACTGCCGTTGTCGCCTGCACTAGAACCATCTGTTCCGCCGCTGGGTAAGGTGTCGCCTACCGTCTCGTCGGGCGTGTCGGCGCTCTCCTCGGTACTCGAGAACCCGTGAACGTCGTCGCGAGAGCGGTATTCGGTGCGGGCTTGGAGCGTTAAGGTGTTGGGCTCGAGCGGACTCAGCTCAAACGAAAACAGTTCTGTGTCGCCGTTAAAGCTTGGCCCTAACAGGCTCAGGTCGACGCTGAGCTGCCCCGGCCGCGCCTGTTGCAGCAGTCCCAGACTTCCCTGAGTCGCGCGGACGCTGCCCTCGACAAACTCGAACTGGGTGCTGTCCCAGGTGATTTGGGTACGAAGCGCCTGCAAGTTCCGCGCGTCTTGCACACTGATCGGAATACGCACCGCGTCGCTGACTGTCGTCGGCGGGACGTTGAGAACGAGTTCGGCAGGGGGCGGGGTCGTGACTTTGAGCGTAAATTCCTCTTCCGTACGCGAGAGGTTGGCGTCACTGACCCGCAAGGTGAAGTCAAAGTTGCCCTCACGGGTCGCGGTACCGCTGATCGCGCCGTTCTCGAGCGTCAGACCAGGCGGCAGCTGCCCGTCACGAAGCTCAAAATTGTACGGAGCAAGCCCGCCGCTCACCACGAAATCAAAGGTATACGGCTCTCGGATAAACGCTGGATCCGGGGTCGAGGCAAACAGCGAGAGCGCTTCGCCGGGGGTGTTTAGTTCACCGCAACCCGCGAGCGTCAGACTTAAGAGCAGCGCCAAGCGCCAGGGTCTTGTCATAAGCTTTACCGTATCACTCGCCAGATTAGAAGCCTTTGTCAGTTGACCGCTCAGGCGGGTTAAAGTGCGTGATAGAGCTTGTCTCGTTAAGTCAACCGGTCGGAAGTGCTCCGCTTCACACCGCTTAGGACGGTACCTGTGTCAACATTTGCGTCAACTTCATCTACGTCAACTTCGCTTGCAAACGTCACCAGCGAGACGGTTCGCGCTGTTTACCTCGAGGTCGAGCGGGCGTGCGCTGCGCCGAGTAACGCCTTTGGCGTCGGTATCTGGACGCATCACCTCTTGGACGTGATGCAGTTCGGTCGTGAACTGGCGCGTACAACCGGAGCCGACCCTGAGATCGTTGAACTCGCTGCCCTGCTGCACGACTACGCCGGGATTAAAGACGTGAGGCTCGAGCCTGAGCATCATCTTCACGGCGCAACGCTGGCCCGCAACCTGTTAGGCACACTGGGCTACCCCGAAGCGCGTACTGAACAGGTTGCCGCGTGTATCTTGACGCACCGGGCGAGTCAAAACCTCTTGCCGGAGACGCTCGAGGCCCGTGTGCTGGCCTCCGCCGACGCCGCAGCGCACATCGCGCAGATACCGTCGCTGCTCTATCTGGCGTATTTCCGCAAAGGTCTCGGCGTTGATGAGGGCGTGGCGTGGGTTCGGGCGAAACTGGAGCGAAGTTATCAGAAGCTGATGCCCGAAGCGAAGTTTCTGGTTGACGCGCGTTACCAAATGGCGCTCAGCTTGTTGCAACCGGGTAGGTAGCGAGCGCCGACTTACTGAACGTCCATTCGGTCGAGGTTAAGATAGCCCCTGCTACCTGACGCTTTGCTAAAGACCAGCGACACGTCGTTTTGACCCGCGTTAAGGTCTACCTCGTAGGGGACGGTGTTGTAGGTTTCCCAACTGCTGGTACCCGCAAAGCTTAGGTTGTCAGCGCGGCTCGAGCCGTTCACCCACAACAGGCGACCCGCGTCACCTGCACCCGCCGCGTAATAAACTGTCAGGGTGTAGCGCCGGGTTTCCGGGACGACCACCTTAAAGTCCAACCACTGCCCTTCGGTGTTCCACCCTGCGACGTAGCCGCCGCCGCTAAAACCAGCGTGGGTGCTCTCGGTTCCCAGGTCGTGTAGTACCGCAGTTTCGGCCTGATAGGTGCTCGAGGTCGGTGGCCCACTCGTCTCGCCGCCTGCGTTTAGCAGCGCAACGCCCCCGACGAGCAGCGTCCCTGCGGCGTGCGACTGCAAGCTCGGTGTCCCAACCGGCCCGTTCCAGACGACGCCCAGCGCGTTATTGTCCGTGCGGCTCCTGTCCCAGATGCCGTCGGCGTTGACGTTTAGGTAGTCGCCGTACGCCGGTTTGTTCCCCCGGTCGGCGTTGTAAAGCCGCGCCAGCCCCTGCGCGAACATGCCCTTAAAAATCAGCGCGTCGCCGGTACAGCCGTCCGGGAACGTTTCACATACATCCCGGAACACGCCGCTCGGGTAGGTCATGGTGTCGATGGCAGCTTCAGCGATACGTTCAGCGCTCGCCAGATGCTTCCGGTCGCCGTCAAGCCGCCACAGCTCAACTAAGCCGCCCAGAATAACGCCCTGATTGTACGACCAGGTTGCTTCGCCGTTGTTGTTACAGTTTCCGTCCAGGCCGTCGTTGACCAGTCCTTGCGCGTTGATCATGCCGCTGCCCTTGAACCAGTTCCACTCTCTCGAGGCCCAGTCGCGGTATTCGCCCGTGCGGTTGGGGGCGCGCCGCGCCAGCCGCGCCGCAGTCAGTAAAAAGAGTTCGTTGGTGATCGCGTTCTTGTACTGCCTATCGGCGTTCCACCAGACGCCGCCGCCACAAGTGTCGTCCCAGGCCGTCGTCATCTCATCGAAGATGGCTTGCGCCTCAGTAAGATAATGACGGTCGCCGGTCACGTCAAAGGCGCGGAGCCACGCGTTGGCGTACCACGCCATATCGTCGTAATAAAGCTTGTTGGGATCGAACGAGCGCCAGCCGCGTCCAGCTCTGAACGAGCGCTCCAGAACCCGCAAATACTCAGGGTTGCCCGTGCGCTCATAGCTATTGATGATCGCGTCCATCGTCGGGCCCTTCGTCCAGTCGTTGCTGTCGGGGTTGTAACGTACCAACAGCTCCCGCATCGCGGCGTCGTCGCGGGCGGCAGCCTCTTCCGGCGTAGCTTGGGTAGAGAGTTGGGTTTGGGCGGTCAGCGCACCCGAGCAGCCCGCCAGCAGAAGACACAGGGCTGCCGTAGCCACCGTAAAAAGTACACCGTAACGAGATACCGTATTCATAAACCCCTCCTTCAAAGGTAGAGCTTTAGTCAAAGGTGTAACAGCTGACGCCGAAGACCGGCACAAAACTTTCGCAGAGCTTGACCCGGTTGTGAGACTAGCATCTCTCGGTCAAGTAAGGCAACTTTAGTTAGCGTAGAGAAAAGACTTCCCGTAACCACTACACATAGGCGGCCGGGGGTTGCTAGACTTAACGCTATGAAGATAATTAAACTGCTGGTCTGGCTGGCGCTAATGAGCGTGGCCTTTGCCCGTCCGCCCGAGGGTACCGTCTTTTACGAAATATTTTTGCGATCGTTTCAAGACAGTAACGGCGACGGTATCGGCGACCTTAAAGGTGCAACGCAGCGGCTGGACTACCTCGAGGATTTAGGCGTCGGCGGCGTCTGGCTGATGCCGCTCAACCCTTCACCGAGCTATCACGGTTACGACGTCACCGACTACAAAAAGGTTAACCCCGATTACGGGACCATGGCTGACCTTAAGGCTTTAGTAACTGCTGCCCACGAACGAGACATGGACGTGATTCTGGATCTGGTCGTCAACCACAGCTCGTCGCAGCATCCGTGGTTTTTACAAGCTGAGGCGGGCAACGCCAGATACCGTAAGTTTTACGGCTTTGCCCAAACGAACCCCGGCTGGCGCGGGCTGGGCGGCTCCGCGTGGCACGAAGCGCCGGACGGTTCGTACTATCTAGGGCTGTTCTGGAGCGAAATGCCCGACCTGAACTACCGCAATCCGGCGGTCATGCGGGAGATGCAGGGCGTAGCGCGGTACTGGCTGGAGTTGGGCGTAGACGGCTTCCGGATAGACGCTATACAGCACATCATCGAAAGCTCAACCGGCGCGTTTGCCAACACCCCAGAAAACATTGCCTGGGTAGGCCGCTTTGAGGATTTTATCCATTCGGTCAACCCGGACGCTTACTTGGTCGGCGAAACCTGGACGGACACCGAAACCATCGTGCGCTATCACGAACGCGCGGGTCTCGACTATTCGTTTAACTATCCGCTCTTTACGGCGCTGATAGAGGCCGTGCAAGACCGTCAACCGGGAGCTTTGGAGCGCGTATTAGAACAAGACAACGCCCTCTACCCGGCCTCTGCGCGGCGTGCGACGTTTATCTCGAACCACGACCAGATTCGGCCCGGTACAGCATTGGGCTTTTTACGGCGTGACGAGGCGCGGCTCAAACTCGCCGCCGGACTCCTCCTGACGCTGCCGGGAACGCCCTTTATCTACTACGGCGAAGAACTCGGCCTGCCGAACGGTTCCGGCGACGCCGACGAAGAGAAACGTACGCCGATGCCTTGGGACGACCGTATAAATGCAGGGTTTACGACCGGGACGCCCTGGTACACCTTCAGTTCCGACGACGAGACCTTGACCGTAAAAGCCGAAGCCGCCGACCCGGACTCGGTGCTGAACCGGTATAAAAAACTCATCGAGATACGAAACTCGCATCCGGCACTTTTGCGGGGGACATTGACGCTGGTGCCGCAAAAGGATGACGCAGTGCTCGAGTTTGTCCGCGAGGTTGACGGTGAACGGTTGCTGGTTTTGGCGAACTTTGATGATGAAACACAAGTAGACACCGCCGAGTATGCCGGGGCGACGGATGTGCTAACGGGTCAAACGGTAGGGGAGGCCCTGACTTTAGGCGAATTGGGAATGGTTGTGCTCGAGCTTCCCGACAACTGATTGCTGTTTTACGGGATATACTAAGCGTGCTGGGTCAAAAGAGGAGTCTGCAACGTGGTACTAAAAGGCGTCACAAAAGAAGCCGCAATGATTTTTATCGCTGTTTGGCTTTTGGTAATATAGCACTTAAGCGGTTGAAGGCTACCTTTATCACCATAAAATGTACGTACTAGACAGTTCAGGTGAATGTAGAGGCGTCTGTTCCCAGATGATACCTGTAGCATTTGCATCAATCATAGCCACAGTGATTAAAGCAGTTCTGAACCTCTTGCGGTGAGACGGTAGCAATAGCTTTAGCGATAGCGTTGATGAGGTCGGCGACAAGAGTTGCGCGGGCTTTTCTAAGAAAGGCTTTGACTTTAGAGAAGACGAGTTCGATGGGATTAAAGTCGGGTGAGTAGGTTGGGAGGTAGCCAAGGTAGCAGCCTGCACCTTCAACGAGTCGCCTGACGTTTTTGTTGTGGTGAATGGTGAAGTTATCCATAAACACCACTTGTCCAGGGTTTAGCGTGGGGACGAGTACCTCACGCAAGTAGGTGAGAAACGCCGTAGTATCTACAGCACCGGGATGAATCAGGCAACGTTCAGGGTCGAGTCCTTGTGGGGTAATTGCAGCGATTAAGCTGAGCTTGCCTTCTCTGCGTCTGGGGGCGTCATCGACTGCACGGGTTCCTTTAGCTGAGCGGGCGTAGGTGCGGGTCAGTCCCAACCACGCCCCGCTTTCATCTAGAAACACAAAGTCTTCGGCCTCGAGCCGGGTGACTTCGGCTAACCACTGTTCGCGAGCAGCTTCGTCCCGTTCTTTGGCGTAGAGACGCTTTTTTTACGCGTGATACCCAGTCGTTTGCAATACAAGTTCACCGTCGAAAAGGCGAGGTTGACGCTCTGTTCCTCGGCAAACCGTTCAGCATGTTCTATCAGCGTCTCATCGCTATGCGCCTCGAGCTGCCGCTTAAACGCCTGCACCTGTTCCGGGGTTAGCTTGCGGGTGCGGCCTGGTGAGGTTCTTGCTTTGAGTTCGCCTTGCCCAGCGCGTGCTAGGTAACGATAAACCGTCGCTCGGTCTATTTTGAAACGTCTTGCTACTTCTACCTTAGCAAGCCCTTCTTCCTCAACTGCTATTACGATTCTCGTTCTTACAGCGCTTTGCGTAATCACTGATAGCGTAGGTTATAGCCGGAATGACCGAACCAGCCAAGGATGTCTTGCAAGGAGATGGTTTTCAGGGCAGCGGCAATGGCTTGATCGAGGGCGTCTCGAGCTCGTGCCTGGCTCGCTTTGACGAAGGTCTTGATTTTAGAAAGCGCTTCTTCGATGGGGTTCAGGTCCGGTGAGTAAGGTGGCAGGAAAAGCAGCGAGCAGCCTTTGGAAGCCAGCAATTCGGCGACCCTATCGCCTTTATGGATACGGTGGTTGTCCAGCACAACGATCTGACCTGGGGTAAGGGTAGGTACAAGCATCTGCTCGACATAGGTCTCGAACGCAAGGCCGTCAACGCTGCCCTGAAGTGTCATAGGAGCTTGCAGTCCGTTAAGGGAAAGGGTGGCGATGAGGCTGGTATTCTCACCCCGGTTACGGGGCACTTGGTTGTAAGCGCGTTCCCCCTTCGGAGCACGGGCGTAGAGAGGTGTCATAGCAAAGTTAAAGCCGCTCTCATCGACAAAGACGACTTTGCCTGGGTCAACACAGAACACTTTAGCCAGCCAGCGCAAGCGTTGCCCTTCGTCACGTTCACTCGCTCCCAACGTCTTTTTTTCTCGATAGATCAGCACGCTGCATCGTGCGGCACATGGCTACGATGCTGACCTTGACGCCCTGCTGTTCTTCCCAGAGTTCGCAGTGTCTGGCCAGGGTGACCTGGTTATGCTGTCTGACTTGTTCGCTTAGCAGCTCATACGCTTCGGCTGGAATTAACGCGCTGCGGCCCGGTGGTGCCTTGGCTGCCAGCTCCCCGTGAGCGGCTGAGGTAACGCCGCACCGTCGCCACGCCTACCTTGAAGCGCGCTGCAACGTCCTGATGCTTCTGCCCTTCCGCTACCGCTTCGACAATTCGTTCGCGTAAGTCGAGTGAGTATGCCATGCTCCACTATGACGCTATATCAAAGCTAGCGCAAATCGCTGTAAGTCTTCCGAGTACGCTCGCATTCCTTACTATCGTGTGTCGTAACCTATTTTGCAAATGCTACTGCTATATCACTGTCTATCCCTGCAACAGTTAGTGACCTCACAGAATTGGCCCAGGTCAAACTCGGTTATCCAGTTTGTTTTGTGTTGCAGGACTCGAGCGGTTTGGCTATTGGCCTGCCGGATAGCCCGCCGTTTCCTTACCCTATAAGTTTTGAAAGTCCTTGGGACAACCCGGCTCGGCTTCTTTGGGGCAACTTCTGGTTTTCGCTTATCTTGGCGTACGCACCCGTAAGACTCGCTCTTTACGCCCTCAACCGGACCTACAAACGTCAATCGTGAGCAGTTTTGAGTCCTACTTCGCCCGCAGGTGATATCTGCGTCTGTTCACTGTTCGTTTTACCTCGCCTACTGAACCACCGCACGAACACCGTCCCAATCGCAATCAGCATGACCGTCATATACACCACGCCCATAATCACCCCGGCAAGCTGCTGGTCTTGCAGCGCCGACGCGCCGATGGCCTGCGACGTGCGTTCGTACCAAGGATAGATCAGGCCGGTCGCAAATGAAAAAACGGTTGAGAACGGATTGTGGGCGAAAATCAAGACGACGAGGTAAATCAGTTGCACCTTGTAAGTCGGGCTTGGCAGCGCGTCCGGGAGCGGGTTCATCACCGGCCACCACATCAGCACCGCCGCGCCAAAAATTGTAAAATAGGTGTAGTAGTGCAGCAAATCGCCCGTAAACATCAAGGTTTTAAGCAGTACGGGGATGTGAATAATCAAAAACGCCAAGTTGAAATGAATGACGTTCACCACCGGGCGCGTAAAAAACCGCAAAATCGGTTTGATAACGGGGTGCAGCGCCAGCGGCGAGATCAGCCAGCCGGGAATCCCCAGGAGGAAAATCGGCGCGACGACGAAAATTACGAGCATCATTGTCAGCATGTGCGCCGAGAGCAGGAACAGCTCGCCGATGGTGTGTAGCGGCGACACGAAAGTCAGCGTCAGTAAGGCCATGCTCAGGTAAAATAGCAGTGCTTTGGTCGCCGGATACACTTCGCCGGGGAAGAAACGCCGCCGCAGGGGGCCGGTGCCGAGCGCGTAGAACAGCACGGCGACGAGCGTTACTGCAATCGGGAGGGGCTCGAGCCGCCACAAACTCATGACATTGACCATGCGCTAGTTTACGGCGCGAGGTGCGGGCCCTTTGTCCCCTAGCCATAATCTTGACAAAACCAATCTGACGCTCCAGTTTTATAACGTGCCGCCCACGTAAGCGTCATGAGCTGAACTTTACGGCTTCAACCGGGAAAACGCCCCGTTCTCTCAGATAGAAAAGAACACCGGCTACGAAGGACATAATTGGCTTTATCGGTCTCGGTGACTTGGGTCAACCGGTGGCCCAAAATCTCTTGGACGCTGGGTATACCCTCAAGGTCTATAACCGCACAGCCAGCAAAGCGGATGCCTTCGCCGCTGCTACGACCGGCGCCGAACCGGTCACCTAGCCGCAGGACGCGGTAACGCCTAGAGGCGTCGTGACCAGCGTGCTACTTGACGACGATGCACTGGAAGTACCGTTATGAAGGGAGGTTTTTCAGAACGTTTGGGTGCGGGCGGTGTTCGCCTTTCGGTGAGTACCGTGTCTCCCGAACTGAACCGAAGATTTTCTGCCCTGCACGCCAAACACGGCAGTAGCTACGCCGAAGCGCCTGTTTTCGGACGCCCGGAGGCGGCAGCTGTGGATTGGCTGGACTCGCACCGGCTAAAGCGCGTGTGCAGCCTCCGCTCGAGGCTTTAGGACAGGGCATCTATGATTTTGGTGAGGACGCCAGAGCCGCCGCAACGAACGGTAAAACTCCGCGGTAACTTCTTGCCGGTGAACGCGCAACAGGCGGTGGCAGAAGCACTTACGCTTGCCAAGAAAAACGGTGTCGATCCGAAGGAGGTGGCGGATATGCTCACCCAAACCCTATTTACTTCACCCTTTTATCAAGGTCTGGCTAAAACGCTCGCCTCTGACCCCGAGCAGCATCCGGTAAACAGTCACCTACCCCTCAAAGATGTCAGCTTGTTTAAGGATTTGGCGGCGCAGGTCGGTTCACCCGCTCCGTTAGCCCCTCTGCTACAAGAACGTCTGCGAGAGGCAGAAGAAACAGATTCAAAAAAGAGAAAAGGATAAAAACCGTAAGATTTGTAGAGTGTTGCTGGCTCAACATACTCGAGCCCCTTTGCCCTCAAGCTTTAGCCTGTTGACTTTGCCAGCGGCTCGCCTGTCCTGACAGCTGCTACAACTTGCTGAACGGCCTCCGGCACCACCTCGGGCTTATCGTTTTGAATACAGTGAGAGCTTCTTTCGACCTCTGTAGGCTGAGCGTTACTCGAGAGCCGGGCGTGTTGCTCTTGCAAGGCTCTAAACACCTTTTTTTCAGCTCTAGCAATATCTATATCGTAGCCTGACCAAATCTCCTTCTTAGTCCGCTCAATCTCGTCTTCGTTCGGCAAGGTTGAGTCGGCAGTAAGTACCGTGATAGGCATCTCGCCGAGCGAACCAGGCTTCGTATAGGGTGTTTCGCCTTGCGCAAATAGTGCGGGTGAAAACCAGGTTTCAGGAGGCGTCTCGTTCTGGAAATAGGCTGCTTTGGCAGTGCTGATTTCTGCGGAAACGACTTTACTGACTTCTCCCTCTTGGTTGGGATGAGAACTGTCAACCAGCACCATGGCTGCTACGTGTTGAGGATTTTAGTGAGCGTATGTATTGACGATAAAGCCAAGTCACCGCAAGCTTTCGGTTTCCTATTATCACTTGTTTCACCGTTTTGGATTCCATGTTGAGTTTCGCTACTTTGTTTGATTTGCTGCGTAGGCACAACGTTTCTGTAACAACGACTCTATAACAGCGGTTTTGTAACACGTGGCACGTATCTTTACGCTCAGGTCTTATACTCAGAGCCATGACGCAAGCTGCCGACAAACCTACCTCATCACACCCGACCGAAACGCGCAACCGAGTTTTTTCCGGTGTCCAACCGACCGGCGACCTTCATCTAGGCACCTATCTGGGCGCACTTAAAGGCTGGGTTGCCCGCCAGGACGAAGCTGAAAATATCTTCTGCGTGGTTGACCTGCACGCGCTGACGGTGCCTGAAGCGGTTCACCCGCAAATTTTACGGGAGAAGTCTTTAGAGGTCGCCGCTTTGTACCTGGCAGCGGGCCTCGAGCCCAAAAAAAACCTCATCTTCATCCAGTCGCACGTGCGTGAACACAGCGAACTCGCGTGGGTTCTGAACTGTCTGACGCCGCTTGGCTGGCTCTACCGGATGACACAGTTTAAGTCGAAGTCTGAAGGCAAAAGCGTCGGCTCGGGGCTGCTGACCTACCCCACGCTGATGGCCGCTGACATCCTCTTGTACGACACCACCTCGGTTCCGGTAGGTGACGATCAGCGTCAGCACGTGGAGTTTACGAGAGACGTGGCGACGCGTTTTAACAACATGTTCGGCGACGTGTTCGTTTTGCCGAACGCGGTCATCCCCGAAGAGGGCGCACGCGTCATGGGCTTGGACGACCCCGCCGTAAAGATGAGTAAAAGCGTCGCTGTGACGCGGCCCGGACACGCGGTTAACTTGTTGGACAACGAAAAGACGGTTGAAAAAGCGGTGATGTCGGCTGTAACTGATTCGGGGCGCGATACTCGGTTCGCGACCGCCTCGCCGGGGGTTAAAAACTTACTGTCGCTCTACAAGGTGCTGACGAACGAGACGATGCCTGAGATTGAAGAGAAGTTCGACGGACAAGGGTACGGGACGCTCAAAAAAGCGCTTTTGGGTGAAGTCCTGGCGACGCTACAACCTTTGCAAGCGCGTTACGCCGAGATTAGGGTGGATGAGGCGGGCTTGAAACGTATTTTGGAAGGCGGCGCTGAACATGCCCGTGAGATTGCCTCGGAGACGATAGCCAGGGTTCGCGCCGCGACGGGCCTCAGCTGAGCGTCCTCTTCCTCTTTTTAGACGGCGTTGGACTCGGTACGCCCGACGCCGCCGTAAATCCTTTTGCGGCGGCGCGAACGCCGTTTCTCTCGAGCTTGCTGGGCGGCCCCCTCACCGCTGAACGCGCCGTGATCGACACGCCTAACTTGCAGTTTCGGCACCTTTCGGCGACGCTTTCGCATGAGGGCCTGCCGCAATCAGCAACGGGTCAAACCACCCTGCTAACGGGTCTCAACGGGGCCGCGCTGATGGGGCGGCATTACGGGCCGTGGCCGGGGCCGACGCTCAAACGGGCGCTCGACAAGGGCACCCTTTTTTCTGAAGCGGTCGCTGCCGAGGGCCGCGCCGCGCTCGCCAACGCCTTTCCACCGGGTTATTTTCGGGCGCTCGAGGCGGGCAAGCAAAAGGTCAACGTCCCGGTTTACGCGGCGCAACAGGCGGGCGTCAAACTCCTCACGCAAACCGATTACGACGCGGGAAACGCTGTCAGCGCCGACCTCGACGGAGGTTATTTGGGCGAACCGCAACCCCTCGGCGAAGCGGGGGCGCGGCTGGCGCGTCTTGCCGCAGACAGTGACCTGACCTTTTTTGATTTTTGGCTTTCCGACACGGCGGGCCACCGCTGGACGTTTGCCGAAGCGGTTAAGCTCACCGAAAAACTAGATGGCTTTTTGGCGGGCGTCGTTCCGGCGCTCGGCAAGGTGACGCTGGTGGTGACGTCCGACCACGGAAACCTGGAGGATAAAGCAACGAAGCGTCACACCTATAACCCGGTGCCGCTCCTGGTCATCGGCCCACACGCCGAGGGTTTTGCCAAAGCTGAAAGTTTGCTGGACGTTGCCCCGGCGTTACGCGCTGTGCTGGAGATTTAACCTACTCGAGTCTCACATACGTCAGTTGCATAACTACCTGCGCAATCTGTGCTCGAGCTGACAAATTATAGCTGCGTGAACACTGAACGCGGCGCGTGTTCCTACAAAACAACGGTGTGAACGGCAAGCGGCGCAACCCTATAAGGTTGTAACTGAGCGGTAGTTTGTGCCTAAAACCAAATGTTTTAGCCCTGAAAAGCACGCTTTCTGAGCGTTTAGTGCTCGAGATATGTATTTAACCTGAGATGCTGTGTTGATTTGTCAAGCTTGAACTGAAGTTGGCTGGAAGGGTTTCCTGTGCGTAAGCACGCCAAAGATCATCCTTAGCAGTTTAGCCATACATGCTACCACCGCCGCCTTTTTATGTTTACCATGCCTCACCAGACGTTCAAAGAAGTCCTTAACGACAGGATTAAAACGAATAGCTGCGAGGCACGGCATGTACAAGATATGCCGCAAGTAGGCAGAACCTAAGCGTGAGATATGGCTTGGTTGAGCCACGCTCGTACCGGAGGTAAACTGGGTAGGTGTCAGCCCAACAAAGGCGACTAGCTTGCGTGCTGTAGCAAACCGCGCTACCGAGCCTAACTCTGCCAGGAGCAGACACGCAGTCCGAATCCCAATCCCAGGAATGCTCGTCAACAACAAGAGTTCGTGCTCGTTCGAACGCTTCGTCTCCAGCTCGAGCTCATTCTCCAGGGCTTGCTTTTCTACTGCTAGTGAGGCCATGCGCCGCTTCAGGGAAGTCACCACCTCGGGATGAACCTGACCATGTTCGGCTGCCTCGAGCCGGTTCTTGAGTCGCGTCAGGTCCTTCGCTAGCGCCTGAATTTCCCGAGCGAGCGATTGCCGTAGCGGACTCACGGCGAGGGTGGGAGCAGGTTGCCGCTCTTTGACGTAAACCGCTAGCCACAAGGCGTCCGCTTTATCGGTTTTGTTACGGCGGTGCTGGCGCTTCATGAAATAGCTGACCTGGGCTGGATTAAGGATGCTCACGCTCACGTAAGTGCCTTGTAAGGTCGCAGCAAGACGCCGGTGGTAGGAGCCCGTTGCTTCCAGGGCCAGACGGCAGTTCGGAAAGAATTCGAGCCAAGTTAGCAGCTCACGATGGCCTTCTGGGGTGTTACCAAACTTTCCCCGATGGATTTCACCGGTATCAAGGAGTGCAGCCACGTCCAGGCTGAGTTTGCTTACGTCGATGCCTACAAACGTCATCTCGTCCTCCAGCTTGGGTCCGGCTCTAGGCCACCACCGCTCGCATACTTGCAGATCCGGCCTTAACGGCTCAGGATGCTGGTTCGGAGTCTTGGTGATGGGTTGAGCAGGCCTATCTCAGGTACGAGCTCAAACGCTCAGGTTCGGAGTCGGCCTTACTCTTGACCCGCACTCAACATACAAGTTCGGAGTTATTCTCACGTCCGGCACGCAAATCCTGTACTTTCGGTGACTGACGGCCTTCCCAAAGATTGCGTTTTCGCTGTTTAAGACGACGTGAGCGTTTTAGCCTCAGGCCCGCCTTACGCTTGTAAAAGCAAACCTGGCAGAGAAGGAAAACCTATTCCGGGAGAAACCTCGAACTCAGGTTAACTAAGCTGCGGTATATACACGGGCTCTTTAGAAGTCAGACCAGACCTAATCCGGCTTATAGGAGGTGTCACGCACCGTGGAAACGCCCAAAACGATAATTGTAACCCAACCTACTGCTGAACACGCAACTTTGTTGCTAGACGAGCCGCGTGTCGCTGCTTTGTTGCGCGCTGTTTTGAGTGTGTCTGAGCGCCGTTTACAAACCGCTGTAGTTTCTCGGTGAGCCTTATAAACGCCTCACCGACGGTTATCGCTGCTTCAGAAGGAGGTCTTTTGAGCGCACCAGCTGCCTTTAGAACGCGGTTTCAGCAACCTGCCGGAGAGTCTGCCTCGGCGTTCATCACGGTTCCCGAACGTGTCCCTAGTTACGTGTTAAGCTGTTCACATTTAGTACTTCTTGGGTCGTCTGAATCGACCGCCGATCGGCACTCAAGCCGTAACTTCAGCTACCTGTCGAAGAGACCGGCTTTGGGAGAGGAGGGAAGTGTAACGGGCCGTGATGGACTTGATTGCTACTTTGCGCGAGTTGTCTCAGCAGCAGGCTACGGGACGGTTGATCGTCCGGTTTCCGGGAACGCTGGCCTCCATCTATCTGGTGGCGGGCGATATCGTCCACGCTACGCTCGGGTTTAACAGAGGCCCCGAGGCTCTCGCTATGACTCTGCAAATGCCCCCCCTAAGATGCGAATTTCGCACCAATCTCCCGGCTCCGGAAATAACGATTCAGATTTCCCTCGAGTCGCTGCTTACTGTTTACGCGCCTGGGCTGGGGGTGGGTGCAGAAGAGATCGGTACAAAAGAGGTTGCTACGGGTGAGGTCGCTGCGAGAGGGGATCCACCCAGTTCGTCCGGCGTTCAGCACGCCCCGGCCGAGCAGCTTGCCAGCGCTCCTCAGCCTCCGCCTGAAGGTGACGCCGTACCCACGGGGTTTACCGAAGATTTAACCCGTATGCTCGTCTACTTGATGGGGCCTATCGGCACCATTATTTTAGAGGACGCCCAAGCCGACCTCAATCTGGGTGACGCGGTACCTAGAGAGAAAGTGCGAACCCTGATCACCGAAATCACGCGGCAGCTCGGCGCGCCTGCCAGACAACAAACTTTCCAGCGAGAAGCCGCGGTGCTGCTCGCCCGTTACAACTTGAGCTGATGACAGGCTAGCTTAACGGACGTCTGATGGCAGCTACTTAAGCGCGGCCTCTCAGCCTGACCTCACCGAGGCGGCCCCAGGCTAGCCTAACGTAGCTGAAACGCCCAGCAAACACCTGCACGCCCCTCGTGCTCGTGCATTTGAAAGGAGAATACGACTATGACCAATCCTGCCCCCGAAGACACGGCCCCTTTCGGCTCGAGGCCGCCAGAGCTGCACGCAAAACGGCATCCGATTGTCATTCAAGCGGAGGCCCGCGGCGCTAGCGGTCGCTCGCGGATTCGCAGCAAGTTTCTGGCGAGCAGCATCTTGCCTGCCCTGCTGACCGTAGTCGCCGCCTTGAGCGCGATTCTTTTTACGGTGCAACCTGCTCTCAGAACGCAGCTCTTGCAATCGGCAAGAAACCCTGCGATCGCCTTTGCCAGCGTTGCCGAACGGGTGATCGGTTCAGATAGTCTCGACACCCCCGCTGTACTCAGCGAACTCAGCGCCGCGCTAACCGACACGCAGGGGAGTTTTCAGGCACAAGACATCAGCTTTGTGATGGTCACGGACGCGAGTGGCGACCCCTTGGCGGGTTGGTACGGCGACGCTCCAGACCTCCAATCGGTTCCTGACACGCTTCGCACTGCCATTCAGCTTCAGAGCAGACGTGCGACCGCGCAAGCGTACGCGGCGGCGAACGACATCCAGATGGGCAACTACAACCCGCCGAGCCGCGCGGTTGAAGCGGACGGGCAGAGGCTCGAGGTTGCCGGTGAAGCCATCGAAGCCGGGGGTGTACCCGTCGGAGCCGTGATCGTCGGCGTCAACAACCAGAGCGTCGTGAACAAGATTCGCACCGTCCTGACCAATACCTTTTTAGCTGCCGCTTTACCCGTGCTGTTAGCCGTGCTGCTCGGCGTTCTCTTGACCCGGGCGATCACCCGCAACATCCTCTACCTGATCGGCGCGTCCGACACCATCAGCCGGGGCGACTTCTCGCAGAGCGTGCAGGTACGTTCCAACGATGAATTAGGCGACCTGAGCCGTGCGATCGAGCGGATGCGCGTAAGCCTGCAAGAGAGCTTAGAGCGTCTCCAGCGCCGCCGTTCCTAAAAGGAGTTTGTGATGAAATTTTTACTTGCCGCGGTGAGCGTCCTGCTGAGCGTTTCCCTGAGCGGTTGCGACACTGTAAACAGCTTTTTGTCCGCCTCGAGAACCGACCCTGACTCGGCGACCCTTTCTGTCGGGTGCCAAAATACCCCCGCAGATTTGGCGACCTGCGCGAAACTCGTCGCACCGTTCGAAGCGCAAACGGGCATCGACGTCGTGATTAAGGCTGTCCCCAACGACTCGACGCTTATCCTGGCGCTCTTGTCTGAACTCAACCTCACCCGCTCGGCTGACGTTGACGTGTTTCCCATCGACGTGGTGTGGCCCGGTATCTTCAGCCAGGACGTGCTCGACCTCACACCGTATTTTGAGCAAGCCGACCTCGAGGACTTTTTTCCGCGTATCGTCCAGAACAATACGCTGGACGGCAAACTTTTGGCGCTCCCTTACTACACCGACGCCGGACTCCTTTACTACCGCGCCGATTTGCTCGAAAAGTACGGCTTTAACGGGCCGCCTGAAACGTGGGCCGAACTGCAAGATATGGCTCAGATGATTCAAAGAGGCGAGCGCGCCGCGGGCAACGCCGACTTCTGGGGCTACGTCTGGCAAGGGAACCAGTACGAAGGTCTGACTTGTGACGCGGTGGAGTGGTTGGCGTCCGAGGGTGCGGGTAGCGTCGTCGAAGCCGACGGCAGCATCTCGGTCAACAACGCTCAGACGGTGGCGGCTCTCGAGCGCGCCAAAGGCTGGGTCGGGACGATCTCACCTCCTGACGTCACCGAATTGCAAGAAGAAACGGCCCGCGCTATCTGGCAGGGGGGCAACGCCGCCTTTATGCGGAACTGGCCCTACGCGTACTCGCTCGGCAACGCCGACGATTCAGCCGTCCAAGACCTGTTCGACGTCGCGCCTTTGCCCAAAGGCGCTTCAGGTCAAGGTGGGGCCGCGCTGGGCGGTTGGCAGCTCGCAGTCAGCAAACACACCGATATGAAAGACGAGGCCATCGAACTCGTGCGCTGGATGACGGGGCCGGAGGCGCAGAAGATTCAGGCGCTCGAGCTTTCCAACATTCCGACGCGCCGCTCGCTCTACAACGACCCGGAAATCCTCGCTAAAAGTCCCTTCTTTGCCAATATCCCCGCGATTCTAGACGCGGCGACCGCCCGCCCTTCGACGGTTACAGGGGCCAAATACAGCGAAGTGACGACAGCGTTTTATACGAGCGTTCACGACGTCCTGACCGGCAAGAAAGCGGCCCAGGCTGCGGTGAGTGACCTCGAGCAAACCCTCACCAGTATCAAAGGGGACGGTTGGTAGCCGCTCTTTTGCGCTTAACCGTCTAATTCTAAAAACCCCTCACGGCGCAGTGTCCGTGAGGGGTTTACGTTTTAGAAACTTTGTTGAGACCCAGCGACCTTCTCTTTACCGCTATCTCTCCTAACCTTGCTGCGAGTACTTTTGTAGACACGAATCGTTGTTAGAACACACGCGTCAGTTAGCAAAACTCGGCTAAATGTTACCAGCTAAGTCTTACCATAAAAAGCTAGAGATCCTCTAATTCCCACCAAAAAGCCTTGGTAAGATGATGATCATCGCCTCGTACCACGCGCCGATGACCAGCAGCAAAAAGGCGATAGGCAGCATGAGCGTCAATTTGCGAAATGCTAGCCTGAACCCGGCTAAGCCGCCACGAATCAGCGTGACTAGGAGCATTCCGCCCCCCGCCGTGACGAGGACATACGCCATCAGCTCAACTAGTATCAAAATGGCGATGGTGAGCAGTGTTCCGGGGTCGGTTTGCGTCAGAAAGCCGAACGGGACGCCGAGTGCGAGAAAGCGTAGCCCGTTTAGGAGGTACGCAAGGACGCCGAACGAGATAAAGGCGACCCCGTAACTCGTGACGACCGCGCCCATCACGAAGTTTTGATAGAGCGTCACGACGGCGGCCCGCGCGACGTTGCCACTCTCGTAGGCTTGCGCCGCGCCGAGCTGCGATACGCCTTCCTGAACAAGCTGCGTCACCGTCTGGGCACATACCGGTGGCAGATTCGCGCCCGTAAGGACGCCGAGGCCGAAAAGTCCGTAGAGGAGCACAATGGTAATGATGGTCAGGCGGCGGTGCTCACGCAGGTAGCCCCAACCCTCGGCGAGCCAGCGGCGAAAAAACGACGGGCGCACGAGCAGGTAGAGAAACAAGAGGCTGAACGCTGCAAATATCCAGGCGGCGGCTGGCCCCTGCAACACGGCGGGGATCGTCGGAGCCTGAACATTTATCTGAACGCTGACATTTTCCTGTACCCAGCGCCCATCTTGATTTTTCAGATCGACCTCGAGCACCGCCAACCGCTCTCCGGGAAACGTCACGGGGTAGGTGTAGCGGCGGGTTTGAGGGGTACTCTCGCGTTCGACGCGGTTTTGCAAGTTTACGGTGGTTCCGGCAGGCGGCGCAGGATTATTTAGCAGCGTCGGCAGCTGACGGCAGACCTCTTCGGGTGGAAGCGTCGAGAGCGACACCGGGTTAAACGGTTCGCGCTTTAACCACGCCTGCACAGCGTTATCGGCGACGGCTGCGGGGCCACGTGCTCCCTGCGGCCGTGCTTGTTGAGGTTGTTGCGGCTGAGCTCGCGGGGTTCTTGGTGAAGGATTCGCTGCCTGAACCGCCGTAAGTGAGAAAATCATTAGAAAGACCGAAAAGACGAGCAGAACTAGGCGTAAATGTCTCATACGTCCTCGAGCGCTACACCGTCGCGGCACAAGGGGCACTCGCCGGGGTCGTAGGTAGGGAACTCGAGGCTTAGCAGCGAACGCGGCGCGAGCGGTGAACCCAACCGGTCGATAATGCAGCCTACGTCGGCGCATTCGGCCCCTTCACCCTCGGCGGCGCGAATGGCCTTGCGGAGCGAGCCGCCGGTCGTAATCACGTCCTCGACGGCTAAAAACCGCTCACCCGGCGTAACTTTGAAGGCGTCGCGAATAATCATCCCTTTGCTGAACTTCTCGGCAAAAATGGCGCGGCAGCCCAGCGCGCGGGCTACGGTATGCGCCAAAATCACACCACCCATCGCGGGGCCGAGGACAAAATCAGGATTTAGACCCCGAAACTTGGCGGCGAGCGCTGCGCCGAGCGCTTCGGCGCGCTCAGGGTACTGAAAAACGGTCGTGGATTGCAAAAACTTGGGGGAGTGGCGGCCCGAAGCGAGGAGAAAGTGTCCCTCCAAGAAGCCGCCGCTCTGCCGGTAAAGGTCGAGTACGTCCATGTCCGCTCAGCATACCGCGCAGTCTCGGTTCACAGTCCACATCGAGCAAATAAATATTTCACGAGTAAGAGTATTGTGAAATTGTTTACATGATGATTGTTTAGCAGGTTCAGGAATAAGAGATCGCAATTCCTTGCTGGCAAGAGCTGAAAACGGGATGGTTCTTTCTTCAGAAAAATATCTGCGCTGAAGACATCGGTCTCTTTTACAGTGTCTAATGTTGTTTCATATCCTTTTCAGGCACGTATTTTTTACGTTTTTAGAACTATACCTGGAGGAGGCAGCGCCCGTTTTTACGACCGAATAGGGTACAGTATCCAACATCGTGGCAACGGTTCACCTCATCTGCGGCTTTCTTGGTGCTGGAAAAACGACCTTCGCCCAAGCTCTCGCGGAGCAGAGATCAGCTGTGAAGTTCTCTGCTGACGAACTTTATTTACAACTTTTTACGGACGAACCGACGCGGGAGCTAGACGCCCGAGCCTTTGATCGCTTGCTACTCATGCTGAACGGTGTCTGGCCACAGATTGTAAAAGTAGGGGTGGATGTGGTACTTGACTTTGGGTTTTGGCGTCGAGCTTTCCGAGATGACGTTAGAGACCGAGCAAGCTTGGTTGGCGCGGAGACAAGGCTTTACTGGCTGCAATGTCCTGATGATGTCGCTCTGGCCCGGTGCTTGCAGCGAAATGGTCTGCCGGGAGCCTTTCTCATCACAGCGCAAGACTACCAAGAGCTTAAAGCAGGGTTCGAGCCGCCAGCTTCTGACGAGGCAAGCGAGACAATCAACTCGGGATAGTTCCCTGAGGGGACAAAAAAGTAGCGTAAGCAAGAGAGGTGCGTCCTGAACGGGCTTGGTCGCTTTGAAATGAACTGTCCTGTTTCTGCGTCTTGATGCTCGCTTTAGTATCAAGCCAATTTGGTAGCAAGACAAGGGAACGCTAAAAAACAGCTTTGACGAAGGCAAATCTTAAACCAACTCCCGTCCTACAAAGCAACCGGGTGAGGGTTTGGTACAGTAAGTCATGTATACGACCTTCTACTGTGCTTTTTGCACGCTGAGTCACCTGTGTCGGGGGGTTCACGATGGCGATTCTTGAACGCGTCAACTCGACCGACGACGTATCCAAGCTTTCACGACCCGAGCTGCACGAGCTAGCCGACGAGCTCCGCAGCGAGATCATCCGGGTGTGTTCGCTGGGGGGTGGGCATTTGGCCTCGAGCCTGGGAGCCGTCGAACTCACCGTAGCGCTGCACTATCTTTATAACACCGCGCATGACCGCATCGTCTGGGACGTAGGCCACCAAACTTACGGTCACAAGATCATCACCGGGCGCAAAGACCGCATCGACACCATTCGGCAACCGGATGGTTTGGCAGGCTTTACCACCACCTCCGAGTCACCCCACGACGCGCTCACTGTCGGTCACGCGAGTACGAGCTTGGCAGCAGCCTTCGGGATGGCGCTCGCCCGCGACGCCCGCCGCGACCCCTACAGCGTGGTCGCCGTTATCGGTGACGGCTCACTGACCGGCGGCATGGCCCTCGCCGCGCTCAACCAGATCGGTCACGTTAAACCGAAGATGACCATCGTCCTGAACGACAACGAGATGTCTATCAGTGAAAATGTCGGCGCGCTCAACACCTTTATGCGCACCCTTCAGGTCAAACCGTGGCTGCACAAGGCCGAAGCAACGAGTAAAGAGACGCTCGCACAGATTTGGGAACCGCTCGTTGAGTTCGGAAGCCGCAGCAAAAAAGCGCTGCGCAGGTTTTTTGACCCGGCCTCGAGCAACCCTTTTCACGCGATGGGAGTACGTTACGTCGGCCCGATCGATGGTCACGACGTCGATCAACTGCTCTACTACTTAGAGCACGTCCAGCAGCTCGACGGCCCGACGATGCTCCACATCGTGACCAAAAAGGGCAAAGGCTATAAAATTGCTGAAACCGACCCGATCAGCTGGCACGGCGCGTCGAAGTTCGACCCGGACAATCCTATCGTTGCCGGTAAAGGCCACACCTGGGCGAGCGCGTTTGGTGACGCTGCGACCAAGCTCACTGACGCCGACGACCGGGTATGGGTTATCACTCCGGCGATGCGTGAGGGGAGCGGTTTAGTCGAATACTCCAAAGCCCACCCGGAACGCTACCTCGACGTAGGCATCGCTGAAGACGTCGCCGTCACAACGGCAGCGGGTCTCGCGCTGCGCGGCGAACGGCCTATCGTGGCGATCTACAGCACCTTTTTGCAGCGCGGCTACGATCAGGTCATTCACGACGTCTGCATCGAAAACCTGGACGTGATTTTTGCGGTAGACCGCGCCGGTCTCGTCGGCGGTGACGGCGCGACGCATCAGGGCGTGTACGACCTCGCCTACTTGCGGGCCCTGCCGAATATGTCGGTGGCGATGCCCAAAGACGCCGCTGAAATGCAGGCGATGCTTAAAACCGCGCTCCAGCTGGGCGGCCCTAAGGCGCTCCGGTGGCCTCGAGGCAAAACCCTCGAGGCTCCGGGCGGCGGCGTAGAAAGCTGGCCCGAAATCCCTTGGGGCACATGGGAAGTCATTAAACCCGGCAAACGCGCCTATATCCTGGGGCTAGGCCCGACGCTCATCTACGCGCTCGAGGCTGCTCAAGGTCTGGACGACGTGGGCGTCATCAACGCCCGCTTTATCAAACCGCTCGACAAAGCCATGCTGACGCGTCTCGCACAAGAAGCCGACGTACTGATTACGGTAGAAGACCACGTAATTACGGGTGGTTTAGGCTCGGCGGTTGCCGAAGTTTTGCAAGATAACGGTTTGGACGTGTCACTCGTGCGTTTAGGCATCCCCGACGAACACGTCCCGCACGGCGACCCGGTGGCGCAACACGAAGTGTACGGGTTCGGGCCGCAAGGGATTCGGAAAACACTCCGGGGCCTGGGACTCATCAAGGAAACGCTGCTCGAGGCGTCCGACTAAACGTCTTTACGGTGCCCTCGAAGACAAGTAAGAGCGTAGCACTGCAAAAGCATCTGCTTAGGCGCTGGCTGGCTGTCTAAAAAACGTTTTTACGGTGTTATTTAAGGAGAAACGATGCGAACGATTAAACTCGGCACAAGCGACCTCGACGTTCCGGTCGTGGCCGTAGGGTGTATGCGTATCGACGCGCTAGAAAAAGCTGAGGCCGAGCGTTTCGTTCACACCGCGCTCGACGAAGGCGCAAACTTTTTTGACCACGCCGACATCTACGCCGATGGTGCCTGTGAAGAAATCTTTGCCGACGCCGTTGGTATGAACAGCACGGTGCGTGAACAGCTCATCCTTCAGTCCAAATGCGGTATCCGCGAGGGGATGTTCGACTTTTCCAAAGAACATATCTTGTCTTCGGTTGACGGGATCCTCAAACGCCTGAAAACCGATTACCTGGACGTGCTGCTGCTGCACCGGCCCGACACCCTGATGGAACCTGAAGAGGTCGCCCAAGCCTTTGACGAGCTCTACAGCGCCGGTAAGGTCAGGCATTTCGGCGTCAGCAATCAGCATCCCCGGCAGATCGACCTGCTCAGGGCGTACGTGCAACAGCCTTTAGTCGCCAATCAGCTTCAGCTGAGCATCACCAACGCCACGATGATCTCGAGCGGCTTTAACGTCAACATGGAAAACGGCCCGGCGGTTGACCGCGACGGTTACATCCTCGACTACTGCCGCCAGCACAAGATCACGGTTCAACCCTGGTCGCCCTTTCAATACGGGTTTTTTGAAGGCGTGTTTCTCGGTAGCAACAAGTTCCCGGAACTCAACGCCAAAATTGATGAACTCGCCGAACATTACGGCGTCAGCAACACGACGATTGCGCTGGCCTGGCTTTTACGGCACCCGGCCCGGATGCAGCCCATCACCGGCACGATGAATATAGGCCGCCTTAAAAACTGCTGCCAAGCCAGTGAGGTTCACCTGTCGCGTGAAGAATGGTACGGCGTCTACCAGGCGGCGGGTAATACGCTCCCGTAAGGGGGGAGACGAGCCTACGAGCTGCTTACGGCGCAGGCCCTTATACTAGCTCGTATGGACTGCTGCGACTCCAACGGCCTCAACCGCATCTTCGGCGGGCGGCTGGTTCGTCAGGAATTACGGGTTTACGAGCGCCTTGGGCCGAACGCACGGCAGCAAGACATTCTGGCGCAGTTAGAGCCCTCTGTCCCAGGCGGTTCGGCCTTAGACTCGGTATTAGATATCGGCTGCGGTATCGGGGCAGTAGGGGTCAGTCTGCTGAAGCGGGGTGCGGGCAGCGGTACGTTTGTCGATGTCTCAGCGGCTTACCTGAGGGCGGCGCGGACAGTCAGTGAACAAGCGGGTGTTGAAGAGAAAGCGACGTTTTACCAGGATGACTTTGCAACTTCGGCGCGGCCTTATCCGCAAGCTGACGTCGTGGTGCTCGACCGGGTGGTGTGTTGTTATCCCAATGCAACGGCGCTACTCGAGAAAGCCGCACGTCACAGCCGTAAAACGCTCATTTTTACCTACCCTCGGCCCTTCTGGTTTATGCCCTTTTTCCGAACGCTCTGTGCGTTCGGTATGCGGGTATTCGCTCAGGAGTACCGGTTTTTTCTGCACGACCCCAAAAAACTCTTGGGAGCAGTTACGGCGGCAGGCCACGTTCAGGTCGTAACGCATCCGTTAGGGCTGTGGCAGTTGGTCAAAGTCACTAAACCACTGAGCTAAAGCTGCCCGGTATCAAGGGTCAGGCGAACAGGGCAGAGGCGATTGACTACAAAAAACCTAGCTCGACGCTAGGCTCGTTTTCTGTTGACTCTTAGTATTTTGAGACGGTCGTTTTCGCAACCGACGCCTTGCTTGCGACCCTGACCGACGCCTCACTTGACACCTCTACAAGCGAATAGGTATTCTCACTTGTCAGGCGTGGAGCCGTAGTGTAGCGGTTAGCATATCTGCCTGTCACGCAGAAGGTCGCGGGTTCAAATCCCGTCGGCTCCGCCAGAAACCGGGTTTACGCCCGGTTCTTTATTTTGTTTTTTTACGCTCTCTCAATCCGAACTCAGCTTTTTGTGCAGCACGTTTTTTGCATACTACGGCAAAAGCAGTCACAACTCGCACTCTCCGGGCGCTTCTCCTGATACTTTAGGGGATGTCTGTACCGCTTTTCCCGCTTCCTGAACTCGTCGTCTTTCCGGGCATGACCTTACCGCTATTTATTTTTGAAGAGCGGTACCGCAAGATGATCCGAGACTGCGTAGAGGACAATCAGCGGCGTGTCGCGCTCGTTTTGGCAGGACCCGAAGCGCAGATCAGCGACGTTTCCGAACTGCAGGGGATTGCCGGGGTCGGGTCGTTTGTCGATATCTTGTCGGTGATGGAAAACCCTGACGGCACCTTCAACGTCTTGACGCACGGGCAAGAGCGCTGCTACATCAAACTTACCGACAGCGAACCCGTCACGGCTCCAGACGGTAGCACGAGCCAGCTTCACTTCACTGAAGACTTGCCCTACCCTTTAGAGCGCGACGACCCGAACCGCGAACGGTTGGCGGCGTGGGACGCTTTAGAGGTCTTCCGCGAGTACGCCCAGACCTTTTTTGCCGAGGGCGCGCAGGCGCAACTCGAGGAGGCGCTCCCCGAAGACCTGCTCTTTCAGGCATCGTTTATCTGCGCGAACCTGAGGCTGCCGGCGGGCGAGCGACAGGGGCTGCTCGAGGCCCCCTCGCTCATCGAGCGTTTCAGCGCGGCGCAGCGGCGGATGCAAAACCAGCTTCAGAGCTTAGAACTTGTCGAACCGCCTACCGAGCTGTGACGCCAGAACGTCTGACAAAAGCTGAGCTGAACCCAGACGATACGAAACCGGCTTCAACGTCAGAAGACGACAACCCTGAGACACTGCCGGATTTTCGCTTTCGCTGGAACGACCTGCCGCCCCTGACCGCAGCACTACCCGGCAGCGGCGGGCACATCCGCACCGAGCTCGAGGACTTTACCGTCGAAGAATTGCCGCTTTACCTGCCTGAAGGTTCAGGTTCACACGCCTACGCGTTCGTAGAAAAACGCGGGCTGACGACTCGAGACCTGGTTTTGGCCCTGATGCGTCAAGGTCTTGAAGAAAAAGAAATCGGCGTCGCTGGCCTCAAAGACAAATACGCTGTCACCCGGCAGTGGCTGAGCGTTCCCAACCGTTACGCGGACACTTTTACGGCGCTCACCGAGCTTGACGGGGTAGCGGTGCTGGAAACCTCGAGGCACCGCAACAAACTCGGTATCGGGCACCTACGCGGCAACCGTTTTGGGATTCGGGTTCGGGAGGGCGACGTGGTGGGCGCGGCGGCTGTGTTGGCGGTTCTCCAAACCCAAGGCGTCCCCAACTATTTCGGCCCCCAACGTTTCGGGCGTTTCGGCACCAACGCCGTAGACGGCCTGAAACTCATCCGGGGTGAACACGTCCCCGGCGGACACCGCCTCAAACGCTTTTTTTTGTCGGCGCTGCAGTCGCTGCTCTTTAACCACATGCTGCGCGGACGTTTGGAACGAGGCTTTTACGGCGGCGTGGTGCAGGGCGATTTGGCGAAAAAACGCGATACGGGCGGCGTGTTTACCGTAGAAGATGCTGAAGCCGAAGGGGAGCGGGCCGCTCGAGGTGACATCTCGGCAACTTTGCCTCTTTACGGCAAAAAGGTCAAAGTCAGCGGCTTCGACGCGGGCACGCTGGAAGAAGAAACGCTTACGCACTTTGGCCTCCGCTGGAGCGACTTCACTGCCCGTAAAGGCTCACGACGCTCGAGCCGTATCTTTTTAGACGACGTGGTGTTGACGCCTGAGGACGACGGTTATACGCTCGCCTTTACCTTGCAAAAAGGTTCGTTTGCGACGAGTGTGCTGCGTGAAGTGATGAAAGTCGAGGTGGATGAACCGCTCTCGGACGGGGAAGATGATGAATAATGACCGGCTCCCCGGTGATATCTCTGTCAATCAATAACCTCTATATTTCGGCCCCTAACTTACCTATTGACAAAACCATTCTTTTTCTGCATAATCTTCTCATCAACCAAATCGAATAGACCAAAAGGTTGATTGCAGTTTAGGTCGAGCTGGAATCAAGGGGTGTGGAGATGCTCGCTTATCGTGGGTCATTGGGTCATTGGGTCATTGGGTCATTGGATCGATTTTTGTCGGTGCAGTCTTTCTCTCAGGGTGTAGTCAAACTTCAGAAACATCAACTCCGATAACAGCTAACATTATAAGGAACGCGAAGGTCATACCTATTAGTGTCGCTCAAGCACTGGCGGCAGATGCTCAGTCGCAGGGTATAAGCTTATCCGCTCAGGCAACCCCAAATACTTACACTATTACCGCCGTAGATTTTTACGGTTCACCCCTCGTCTATATCAATATCACGGCACCCGAAGCGATTAAAGATCCCTGGAGTTTCGCTGCCACCCTTGATGGTAAAGAGTGGCCGGAAGCAACGCCCTCGAACTGGGGTATTACGATAACCGGAGCGACTAAACTAAGTGCGCCGGTCTCTATGGTTGAAACAGGCTTGGGTAGCCTACGAGACTTTTACAAGACGGTTCAGAATATGGGTGGGCCGAGTCAACTTAAACGCATTGTAGCGGCCCTATCCACAGTCTTCTTGCTCGAGGATAAAAATGGTGCCTACTGGGATCCCACAACGCAAGCCCGGTTGGATGCAGAAACACTCGAGTATGCGAAAAAGCGTTATGACGAACTTATAAAGAACATTTCAGTAGATGGATACGCCGACGCGATGGCGCAGGAATGGAAACTTTCTGGAGCCAATGTCGATACAGTCGCTTCTTATGTACAGAGCGACGGTAATCTAAATGTGACCGCTTATGCCGCACGGTTGAAGCCAACGGCTATAACATACAAATACACCGGCAGCTTCAGTAACCCGGAGTATGGGAGGACAGATACTGTTCTTGGCTGGAATGGTGGGGCTCAGTATACCTATTTGTACGGTCGCAGCGGGCAATGGAAGATTGGAAATTGCGACGGTTTTGGTATCTACAACCGAGAGGCTATCGGTTGCGGGCCAGCTGCCTTCTCTGCCTTGCTCGACTTTCATTTTTGGCACAAAGGGCGAACCATTATGTTTCTAAACAAAACTAAACATACTCGGACACAGTTTCTCCAAACAATTAGTCAGCCCCAAAGCGCTGGTCAGGGTGTGCCGCTTTTAGCTCACTATATGGGAACCTGCTGGTTCGGTGGGGGTGCTGCAACCTCAGCGCACGGGTTAACTTCTGGGATGGAGAAGTTTGTCAAGAATAATGCACCAGGGTTTTATGTTCGGGCCTCATGGTCGCGGGGTTTGTGGATTCCCGGAAACGTCGGCCCTAAACTTGATATTCTCCTCTTCACACGCGACCACAAAATCCCTGCGCTTATCGAGTACCCTGCAGGAGGTGGTCAGATACACTTCTCCATCGCACGTCGTTTCAAAGCCAGGGAGGCAGGCTGGGGTTTGTATGTCACACCGGAAAACCACCCAAGTATTTCAGTCAACGTAGGAGATTCACTTAATGGTGAAACTGGCGTTTTTACTATTCGTCACTAGCCTTCTAATCTCGATGTTGCTGTCGGGTTGTAACATCCGACCGCCCTTTGTCGTATTTGTTGGCGCGGACAACAACAATCATACCTCTGAGTCCCGAAGTGCGGTTTGCACGGGCGGTATCAAAACTCGGCTCAGCGTTCAGGGTCGTACAGTCGAGACGCCGCTGGCACCCCCAGGCGATGGTCGAACCGTCGAATTCATGATGCCAGAAGATGCACCCGCCGGAACGATCATGGCGACCGAGGCGTGGTGTTATGACGCCGATAACGCTGAGCTTGCTTACGTGCGTGTCTCGCGCCCCTACGTTGATACAAGTATTTTGGGTGTCACCGCGTTAGCACCATTCCTGCCGCCGGTTGAAAAAAGCCTATGTCAGCCTGCCACAGAAACCCGTGGCCCGAATATTTGTATCGTGTCGTCTATGTACGGCTCTAGGGAGTGAGATAGCGTGTTACTTCAAAGAATAAAAAGGTTTAGCTTTCTTTTCGCTCCTCTAGCACTGTTTTTGACAGCCTGCCCGCAAACAAGCACGCCGACGCCTCAACCACCGGTCACACCGCCCGCAGACCCGACCGTCTTCCCAGTTTCGGAAATCTCCGGATCAATTCCGAACTGGACAGCAGGCGAAGCTTACGCAACCGTTGCGTCCGGTTACTCTGAAAGTTCTACGGACGCAGGTGATGAAATCGACATCTCGCCGCCTACCTTTCAGGGCACGCTCTCCACCAATGGAACTTTCGTCGTACCGCTGCAAAAGCCGGAAGACGCTGCGCTTGTCCCTCTGGTGTGCGACGGTGAAACCTATCAACTCGGGTTTATCAGTCTTATGGTGGTCTCGAGCACCCCGCAACCTGCCCAAGGCAGTGAGGTCTTAGGTGTCTACACGCTAGGCCCGACCGACTCGCCTATTCAAAACACCGTATGGCTTTACAGTGCCAGTGACCTCGAGCTAAATACCACCTGCACCTTGCCTGGAAGCAGCCCGGTGGCGACCAAACTCAAACTCGTACCCGGCTGGAATCAGGCTGTGTTGACCTTGAACCCTGACGCGCGGCTCGAGTCAGGCTCTGTTCCCAAATCGTTCGTCTGGTCACAGTTTTAAGCCTGTAATTTCAGTGCGTCCCGAACCGCCGCACCGCCAGCTCTGCCACAAAAACACCCAACCCTGCGACCGCAAACCACATCCACACCGCGCTCCGCTCCCTCGGCAAGTCGGGCGCGTAAGAAGCCGCGTCTTCGATAACCTGACCGCCGGTACGCGCCGCAATCTCGCGCAGGAGCATCTGTCCGTCGGCGGTGTCGAACTCGCTGTCGGGTGCGCTCACCTGCGTGCGAGCGACGACTTCAGCGCCCCTGGACACGCTCAAACTCCCGCCAGCCTGAGCGTTTGCCAACTGACCCTCATAACGTCCGGGCGCGACCTGTTCCAAATTCACGGTCTCACCGCCGTAACGGGCCGAGAGGGTTTCGCCGTTGACGAACTCGCCGCCCTCAACCGCGTCGAGCACGACGCGCAGCGCGTCGCCGTCGGGCGTCGCCGTCACCTCGTAAGTTTCAGGCCGAACCTGCAACCAGCGCGTCACCGTGCCGAGAATGCCGGGGAGCGCGGCCCAACTGCCGAAGTCTCCGGCAAAGGCGTTGAGGTCGGTGGTTAGGGCGGCGCTCCGGCCCAACCCCTGACGGCTGATGGCCAACACAGGTTCGTTGTCTTCGCCTTCAAAGATGAGGTCGCTCCCATTTTTTAAGGTTGTGGCGATGTAGGCCCCGACTTGCGGCGGTGTGAGACCTGCCGGGGTGAGCGGACTCGCCTGGACGCGTACCGGCAGCGGGCCGTTTCGCAGGAGCGAACGCGTCGCGGTGAGCGCTTCGTTCGTAAAGATGCGGGGGAGGGTGTTGGCGTCCAGAGCTTCGTAGTAACGTCCGCCGCCCGCGCGGGCAATCTGCTCGAGCCTCACTGTGTCAGCTTCTGCGCCGACGGCGATGCTCGAGGTCGTAATCCCGTCGCGTTGACCCGCGCGGGCCAACGCTCCAAAATTGAACCTGTCGCCACTGCTGAAGGGGCCGCCGCCATCTGACACGCGCCCGTCAGTCAGGAGAATGATGTGTTTGATGGACGCGCGGCTCCTCCGTAAACTCCGCAACCCGGCGCGGTAGGCAGGCTCTAGGAGTGTGCCGCCCCCGGCCTGCACGTCCAGGATAGCTCCCAACATCTCACGTTTGCCCTGCTCGGTTGCAGTGCGGAGCCGAAACACCCACTCTTCCGAATCGCTAAAGGTCAAAAACCCGAGTTGGTCGCGCTCGTACGCTAGGTCGACGACTTCGATAGCGCCTTCTTTGGCGAGCTCGAGCTTCGTCGGGGTGCCCGTTGACATCGACTGTGACTTGTCCATGATAATCACCAGCGCGACGAGCGGTAGTTCGACGTTGCTCCGAACGTCCGTAGAGACCGGCAGCACCGTTTCGACGGGCGTGCGGTACCAGCTGCCGAGTCCGAAACTCTCGGGGCCGCCCGCCATCATCAGGCCGCCGCCCTCCTCGACGTAGCTTCTGAGCAGCTCGAGTTGTCCTGTCGAAAAAGCCCCCGCTCCTTCACGCAGCACGATGGCGCTGTACGCGAGCGGGGCGCGGACGCGTTCCGGGCCGCCCCGAACGACGTTAAAGCCTTGCGCTACTAACAGGCGAGCGAGCGCCGGGTCGCCCAATACAAGCACGGGTTCGGTCTGCGTCACGTCGATTTCGGCGCGGGCCGTGTCGTCTTGCAGGGGTTGACTGAAGGGCAGCTCGAGCGACGCCTCGACGTCCAACACGCCGCCGCCCGTTTGAGCTGCCGACACCGTAAAACGCACCGGGGTCTGGCCCGCTGTAACGGGCAGCGTAATGGGAGCCAGCTCCCTACCGCCGACGCGGGGGCGCAGCGTCAGGGTAGTGTCGCGGTCGCTCTCGACGACGGCTGTCACCTCGGCCCTAGCCCCCGGCGCAAGCCGCGCCGGAGCCAAGAGTTCACGCAGCCGCACGTTACCCAAGCTGGGCGCGTAAAGCACGTCAACCGGTACCTCGGGCAGTGAGGCGAGCGCGTCACCTTGCGATTCGGCCCCGTCGCTGACTAAAAGCAGCCTGCCTGCGCCTGAAGCCGCCGCGACCTGAAGCGCCCGCCCGATGTCGGTATGTTCCGGCTCGAGCTGTGTATTTTCAGGGGCGTTGTCAGTCTGAGGGCTGGTTTGTCCACTGAGCGCGGCGGTCTCCCCGGCAAACGTGACAGTTGTTTCACCTCCCAAGGGTGCCGCAGCCTCTTTCGCGGCGTCCCCGACACTTTCCGAAACGTCGATGAGCACGCCCAACGCTGCGTTTTTAGCGGGTAGTGAAGGTTGCGCGAGCGCCACGAGCAGCAGCGCGAGCGCTGTAAGCCGCAAAAGCCACACGCCGAGCCGGTCTCTGCCGGGCAAAAAGGGCAGCAGCAACAGGCCTAACAGCACCCACGGCGTAGCAAAGTTCATTCCTTATCATACTAGAGGTTTATGTAGGAGGTTTGTCGTCAGGTTCGCGGAATACGCTCGAGTCCTCTATGATTTTGACTATGCCCTGATCACATCCGACACCGCCGGTAACGAACTCTGCCGTCGAAACTTCGGTTCTCCATATGCTGATTATGTCGAGGACGTCGCAGTAGATGCGAGCGGTAACATCTACGTTTCAGGATCTACCGTCGGCTCGTTCGGTGGTAATAGCAGCGTAGATTATGGCGACGCCTTCATTCGCAAATATAAACCCGATGGGACGACCGTCTGGGCAAGATTCTTGCCCGATGATGGACTATCTGGCAAGGTTGTTGCGGTCAGTGGCAACAACATCTATCTGGTCACGGTTTTGAGGGTAATCGCTGAAGGCAGTGAAATCAAGCTCACCCGCTTCAACCCCGCAGGCTCGAGAACCCTCGAGCGCACCTATGACATTGGGCTTCAGGATAGCTATAGCAGGTATTATCTGGTTTGAGCCAGTCTATGCGAATAAAGCGTAGTCTAGCACGCACCCCTAAGAGATGATAGCTGCGAGAAGCTAGCTCAGTAGCGATGAAAAACGCTATACTACACTGTCAGCGAGGTACTGACACCTTCACCTCTGTATAGGCACGTTTGAAGGTGTGTCTAGCCGCTTCTTTGGAGAATTGCCAGTTGAGCTTAACTTGGGCTTGATTGCGCTCTGTTTGCCAAGCGTTAAGTTCAGTTTCAAGGCGGTCACGTTGAGCAATGCGCCGGTCTAGGCACTGTTTGCTTAAAGCGGAGAATTCAAGTTCAGCCATGTTAAGCCAAGAAGCGTGCTTAGGGGTATGAATCATCTCAAACTGCTGGGCAAGTTCGAAGGCAGCTTGCGGTGCTAGAGCAGCATAAAACGAGCCTGGGTTATGGGTGTTGAGATTATCCTGCACCAGCCTGATTTTCTGCGCTTGAGGGAACTGTTGCGTTAAGTACTGCATAAAGTCGGTGTATTCCTGCCGTCGGCGGTGGTCATAGAGCCTAGTCCAACGCCTGCCGGTAAGCGGCTCGACCGCTAAGAGCACTGAACAACTTGCCGTGACTTTATAATGGTAGTCCTCGCGTTTGACCTGGCCTGCTTTCATCGCTACAGGTTGTAAGGTCTGTTCAATCAGATAACAAGGTCGTTCATCAAAACAAAGTACCGGATAGTCGGGGTCATAAGGCTGAGCGTAAGTATCAAGCACCCGCTCCATTTGCCAAATGAACGCAGAGGTGAGCTTGCCCAAACACCAACACCGCTTTAGGTGGGGTTTGAGCTCGTTTTTTTCAGTATCTCGCTGACCCCCTCATGCGAAACAGTCTCAACCAAGCCCAGCTCGACAGCTTTATCCGCTAACAGTCTCAGTGTCCATCTGCTTCTGCCTTCAGGAGCCTCACTACATGCTAAAGCGGTAATCTTCGCTCGCTGTTCACCACTAAAGCGACTTGGGCGTCCTGGTTTGGGCTTGTCCGCTACTACCTCTTGGACGTTACTCTGGCTTTCGCAAAAACGTTTGCGGATCCTCTTGAGCGTTGCCAAACTGATATCTGCTTGCTTGAGAATCTCGGCGTCACTTACCCCGGCATCCGCCAGTAACAGTGCCCTAGCCCGTTTGTACACCCTCACCCGGCACGCTCCCGCTTTTGTTAGCCGTTCGAGCTCTTGCCTTTGTATTTTACTCAGCTTGATTCCATAGCGCTTTTTCATTCGCTTACTTTAGACACTGTGTTGCTATGGGTCAACTCTTCGCTGACAATGTAGTAGTGCCGTGCCTGAACAATTTCCTGAATACTTGACCTGAGTTCGAGGTTTCTCCGGGGATGGTTTTTCCGTTTCTGCCAGGTTTGCTCTCATAAGCGTAAGGCGTGCCCAAGGCTAAAACGCTCGCTTAGTCTTAAACAGCGAAAGCGCAATCCTCGAGACGGTCGGCAGTCACCGAAAGTACAGGATTTGCGTGCCCAACGTAAAAACAACTCCGAACTCAAGTTACTTTCGTTCTGCTAGGCTCAAACTCGATGCAAAAGCAGTATGGGTCGCCATGTTGCGTCGCTAAATCTTCTTTTTCCAAACCTCTAAAAACTCAACCGTACGCCCAGTAGAAGCGCGAGAAGCCAGTCATAACCGACGCAAAACGGAATGTACCACTGCGGGGCTCTGGTTTTGAGGAAGCCCACACCGTTATGGTGCAAAATATCCCAAACGCTGTGCAAGCCGAGCCCGGCAACAATCAGCCAGGGCGACAGCCAGAGCCCTAAAAGGGCGAGAAGGGTAAACCCCGCAGCGGCGGCAAGCTCAGGCCATACCCCAGCTGTAAAGTCACCCTGCAAAGCAAACCCAACGTAAACGGCGGCGATGAGGGTGAGCAGTACCGCGTGAAATTCCAACCGTTGCACTTCTCCCAAGGTGAGTGAGGCGAGCATCGTAGCGAGCGCCAAGCCCAGACCGGCCCCAAATTTTGCGCCCGAGCCCCTCACGCAGTCGCCCAGTTTGCTCCTTCGGTGTCTGTGACCCTTGCCGCTGGTAGCGGCGGCGTAAAGCTCCGTAAGCGCAAGGCGTTGGTGACGACGAAAACGCTCGAGACTGCCATCGCAGCGGCGGCGAAGATGGGGGAGAGCAGCACGCCGAACGCCGGAAACAGCACCCCGGCAGCCACCGGAATCAAGATAAGGTTGTAAAAAAACGCCCAGAAGAGGTTTTGTTTGATGTTGGTGATGGTGCTTTTAGACAGCGCCAGCGCGTTCGGAATCCCGCGTAAGTCACCCGCCATCAGCACCACGTCGGCGGCTTCGATCGCAATATCGGTGCCCGTCCCGATGGCGAGGCCAACCTCAGCCTGAGCCAACGCGGGCGCGTCGTTGATACCGTCGCCGACGAACGCGACCTTGCGGCCTTCGCTCTGAAGCCGTTTTACGGCGTCTACTTTACCGTCCGGTAGCACTTCGGCCAGCACCTCGTCGATGCCGAGCTGTTTAGCGGTAGCTTCGGCGGTGCGCCTATTGTCGCCGGAGATCATCGCTACGCGCAGGCCGAGTTTATGGAGCGCCCGGACTGCTTGGGCGCTCGAGTCCTTAACCGGGTCGGCAACCGCGATGACTGCTGCAAGCTTGCCGTCTGTAGCAGCGTAGAGCGGAGACTTGCCCTCGTCTGCCAAACGTCCGGCTTCACTTGCAAAGGGCGTAACGTCCAGCCCCAACCGGGTCATGTAGCGGTCAGCACCGACCTGCACAAGTTTCCCGTCTACTCGGGCCTCTACCCCAAAACCGGGAAACGCGTTAAACATCTCAGGCGTGGGCAGGGTGAGCCCGTCGGTTTTTGCCGCCCCTACGATAGCGTCGGCGATGGGGTGTTCCGAGTTTTGCTCGGCAGCCGCGACCAACGCTAAAACCTCATGCTCATCAAACCCGGGTTGCACCGTAAAGTCGGTCAGTTCGGGTCGGCCCCGGGTTAGGGTGCCGGTTTTATCGAGCGCAATCACGTGTGTTTCTTGGAGGCTTTGCAGCGCCCCGCCGTTACGAAACAAGATGCCTAACTCGGCCCCCTTGCCGGTGCCGACCATGATCGAAGTCGGCGTCGCTAAACCCATCGCGCACGGGCAGGCGATAATCAGCACGGCAACCGCGTTGACGAGTGCGAACGTCAGCGTGGGGGACGGGCCGAACACCAACCAAACGCCGAAGGTGAGGAGCGCAATGCCAATAACGACCGGGATGAACACACCGACCACGCGGTCGGCGAGCGCTTGAATCGGGACTTTCGAGCCCTGCGCGTCTTCAACCAGCTTGATAATCTGCGCGAGCACCGTATCGGCCCCGACTTCCGTCGCCGTAAACCGGAATGCGCCGGTCTTGTTGAGGGTGCCGCCGACGACCTCATCGCCTTGACCCTTCTGTACCGGAAGCGGTTCACCCGTAATCATCGACGCGTCAACAAACGACGAACCAGAGACAATCTGCCCGTCTACCGGAATTTTCTCGCCGGGGCGTACCAGCACGATATCACCGGGGACGACCTCGCTGAGGGGCAGCTCGAGCGCCGCCCCACCTCGTTCGATCCGGGCGGTTTTAGGCTGTAAGCCGATGAGTTTTTTGATAGCTTCACCCGTCCGGCCTTTGGCGCGAGCCTCGAGATACTTGCCCAGCAAAATCAGCGTAACAATCGCCGCCGACGCTTCGTAGTAAACGTGAACGGTTCCGACGGGCAGCAGTTGCGGCAAAAACGTCGCCACGACCGAATAGCCGTAAGCTGCCGACGTGCCGAGCATCACCAGCGAGTTCATATCCGGCGACCCGTGCCGTAGCGCGGGCCAGCCTGAGCGGTAGAAACGTCTGCCGGGGCCGAACTGCACCACACTCGCCAGCGCGAACGAGAGGTAAAAGAGCGTTGGTGCGGCGATAAAGCTCGCAAGTGTGCTTTCCAGACCGGGAATGAGCATCGGCAGCATGACCAGCAAGATTAAAGGTACTGTAAAAACGGCTGCAACGATCAGACTCGTTTTGAGTTTGTGTAGCTCGCCCTCCCTTGCTTCACGTTCAGTGTCGGCGCGGTCTTTGCCGGGAGCGTCCTCGCGGACTCTGTACCCGGCGCTCCGAACCGCCGCTTTAAGCTGACCCAGACTTGCGCCGTCCGGTACGTAGCTGACGGTCGCCCGTTCCGTTGTGAGGTTTACAGAAACCCCCAGCACGCCCTCCGTCTTCCCTAAGGCCCGTTCGACGCGGCCCACACAACTCGCGCACGTCATGCCTTCGACGCTCAAGCTCGTCTGTGCTGTAACCGGTGTATAGCCGCGTTCTTTAACGGCCCCGAGTAGCGCCGGAATCCCAACCTTTTCCGGGTCATAGCTGACGGTCGCTTTTTCGGTCGCCAGATTGACCGACGCATCTGCAACCCCGTCAACCCCTCTAAGGGCACGTGCCACACGCGTCACGCAACTCGCGCAGGTCATCCCCTGAACACCGAGGCTAAGCTGACGGGTTTTCTCTGGTACGGGTAAGTCTGTCATAACGCTCCAAACGCTTGCTCAGCGCTGTAACGCTGCCGAGCTGCTGTTAATTTCCATTCTAGCACCCCACCCCAGGTGGGTCAAGCAAAAGTTTTGCAAAACTTGAAGCTGTCCAGGTTTGTGTTTATACTTGTCTTGCATACTCCCAAGCCGGGTGGGGTCTAAAAATGCCGGTCGTTTTGTCAGTTTGGATTGCCGAGTATTAGCTAGCGGTATAACTTTTTGGAGGAGACGCGTGCCTGACACGGGTGCAAAAACAGAAGCCGCTGCTGAATGCCTTCATTTGGACGCTGAAACACGTAAAGATGCTGTTTTGCGTCTTAAAAACGCTAAAGGGCACCTCGAGGGCGTCTTGCGAATGCTCGAGGACCCAAACGTCTACTGCGTCGATGTAATGAAGCAGCTGAGCGCCGTACAGGGTGCGCTGAGTAAGGTCAACGACAAGGTGCTGCGCTCGCACATTAGAGACCACGTTTCGACGGCTGCCCTGCGCGGCGACGCTGAACACATTGTCGAAGAACTTATGGAAGCGCTCAAATACAGGAGTTGAGGCCGATTTACGTTTGAACTAGCGTGGAGGCTCGCAAAAGCATTAACGTCTCTGACGGTCATTATTCTGACGGCGAGCGTTACCTTATACTCACCTAATGAGAACCGTGTCCGACCTAGACAGCACGCTCGAGCTTGCTCCTACCGGGCTTGCGGCCTCGCTGCCGCTTCGCGGGTTGAGCCGACTGTTAAGCTCACAGCCAGCTAGATGAACGCCCCCTTATGAACGTCTATCTACTTGTCGCCAGCTTTCTCGTCATCGCGGCAATCTTGAGCACCCGCGCTACTCAGCGGTTTGGACTGCCTGCGCTCGTGCTCTTTGTTGTCATCGGGATGTTGGCAGGCAGCGGCGGCCCCGGCAGAATTGATTTTAGCGACTATGACCTCAGCCTCGAGGTCGGTCTGGTCGCGCTGGCTATCATCTTGTTCAGCGGCGGTCTAGATACCCGGATGCGGCTCTTCCGGGCGTCGCTAGCGCCCGCGCTCAGCCTTTCAACGCTCGGGGTCGTCGTGACGATGGGGGTGATGGGCGGCGCGGCGTGGCTCCTCACCCCGCTCGGACCCTTGCAAAGCCTGCTCTTGGGCGCAGTGCTCGCCCCGACGGACGCCGCCGCCACCTTCAGCGTTCTCAAAGGGCGCGGGATTCCGGCCCGTTTGCGCGGGGTGCTCGAGACCGAATCGGGCACCAACGACCCTGTCGGTCTCTATCTGACGGTAGCGCTCACAACTATCTTGGTCAGCGGTCAGGCGAACGGCTTGACCTTAGTCGGCGGCATCGTCGTTCAGCTTGCGCTCGGGGGAATCCTGGGCTACGTGTGGGGTCTAGCGCTCGTCTGGCTCCTCAACCACATCAAGCTAGACAGCTCCGGCCTCTACCCCTTGCTGGCGCTGGCGGGCGGCCTACTAGCCTACAGCGCGACCAATCTGGTCGGCGGCAACGGCTTTTTGGCGGTGTATCTGATGGGTCTCGTGGTCGGCAACCGCCGCGTTCCGCACCGGCAAAACCTGGCCTACTTTATGGAGGGGCTGGCGTGGGGCGCACAGATCGTGATGTTTTTGCTGCTCGGCCTGCTGGTTTTTCCCGCTCAGCTCCCCGGTATCTTGCCGGGGGCGCTACTCCTGACTTTCGTCCTGATCGTCGTCGCTCGCCCGCTCGCCGTTTTCGTCTGCTTGGAGCCCATTCAGAGATTGACGCACCACCACAGTTTTACGTGGCAAGAGTACACCCTCCTCAGCGGTGCGGGACTTAAAGGTGCCGTGCCGATTATTTTGGCCATCTTTCCGCTGCTGAACCAAATCGCCGACGGCAACGCTATTTTTAACATCGTGTTTGTCGTGGTCGTCGTCAGCACGACCGTGCAGGGGCTCGCCATCGGTCCCCTGGCCAAACGCCTGGGGCTCCTTAAACGAGAACCGCCGGAGCCGCCCTTACGCATCGAATTAGGCGGCGTCGCACCACCGGGGAGCGCCGTCCTCGACGTGTTTTTAGAACCGGATACGCGGGCTGTCGGGCAGCCTTTACGGGCGCTGCGGCTCCCCCAAGACGTGATTATCGCCGCGATCTACCGGGATGAAGAGCTCATCACGCCGCGCGGAGAGGTCGTTTTTAGGGCGGGCGACCACGTGTTTGTGATTACCAGAGACGTCGATAAAATCGGGATTCCGGCGACGTTTACGGGTAAGCGTCACGACGTGTAACGGTGAGTTTTTCGTGGGTTCGGAACCCATGACAACGGTGAGCGCTGACTTTCAAAAGGTAAAGACACGGTGCAAGGTACGCGGTGTAAAACCGGGAATACGGTGTCTAGAGGCTGTTAAAGTCTGATATCGCTTCCAACTTTTGAAGCTGTCTCGCGCCTTACAAGTCGGACTGACCGCAATTTTTTAGGATTTAGAACTCAGCCGCCGGGATACACTCGAGATAAAAGCAGGTACGTACAGATGAGAAAGGTTAGGTCATTGTCGTCAGTCATAACACTGATAATTGTGTTGTCCGGTTGCGGTTTCGGTAACTGCGACCTCGTATTGAGAACGGGTTTAAGGCCGGACAAAACAACAATCACCGTTGGAGAAACCATCACGCTTACGCCCTACGACGAAAGCTGCGGTGCCTCAGGAAAGATACCTCCACTCACTTGGAGTTCGACGAAGCCTGAAGTTGCGTCTGTAAACTCAAATACAGGAGAGATTAGAGGCGAGTCTGAAGGCGCAGCGTACATCATGGCAGAAGCAGGAGGTGAAGGGGGTATCTTTATAGGCTCCGCGGAAATTACTGTTACGTCCCCGTAAAAGTTTAGGAAATGAGGAATTTGCCCCAAGCAGGTTCCTTTTTTTCGATCTGACTGTGGGACTCAGTAGGCGGTAAAAGTTAGCAGGACAGAGCTAGAGCGGTATAAGATGCTTTCAGACGACCTCGAGCCCCGTCAGATACGCTAGAAACGACGGTAAAATCGGCAGCACGCAGGGTGACAAAAACGACAACGCCCCCGCTACGAAGGCCAGCGCCAAGCTCGGCTCCGCACCCGTAAGAAAAACGGTTTCCAAACTGCCCAGACTCGTCAGATAGGGCGTAAATTGACCCGTCCAGTTGAGCAGCAAAATGACGCCGACGAAGATCAGCAGAACGCCCCCGACGCGCTCCAGAACCCCCGTAAAACGGCGCACACGCTGCCACAGCGGGAGCAGCTGGGCAAACAGTAGAAACGGAACGCCGAAACCGAGGGCGTAGGTGCCCAAGAGCCAGCCGCCCTGTGCGGCGCTGCCGCTCGAGCCCGCCAGGGCCAAAATGCTCGCCAGAATCGGCCCGACGCACGGCGTCCAGCCCGCTGCAAACGCCACGCCGACCACCGCCGAACCGACAAAACCGCCGGGTTTACGCACTAAATGCACGCGCCTATCGCGTTGCAAAAAAGGTAACGGCAGCGCGCGCAGCGTTACAAGACCCATCACGATTAAAAACAGGCCCGTTACCCTTCTAAACGCGTCGCCAAAGTTAAACAGCGCGTCGCTAATCAACCCCGTGCTAAAGCCCAGCGCGACAAATGTCAGGCTCAAACCGAACACGAACGCCAAGCTGTGTCCGGCGACGAGCAGGCGGGCTTGCGCTGTACTGCGGCTTAAGGTTGCCACGTCACCCCGATCCGTGCGAGACGTTCAGCGAGGACGGCTTCAGGAATCTCGCCGACGTAGAGGCTCCCCAGCACACCGTCCGCGCTGATAAAAAAACTCGTCGGCATCCCCCGTACCCGGTAGCGTTTGGCAACCTCGAGGGTATCCTCAACATCCGCAGGGTGTTCAGAAGTTGGATTTACGGCGCTCCGCAAGCTCAGCGCGTTCGCTTCCAGGTACTGCACCACCGCTTCACGCCCTTCTCCGGCGTTGATTAGAAGTATTTGCAGCTCAGACGTTTCCTCGGTGACACTTTGAAAGAGCGGCAGCTCTTCCTGACACGGCGGGCACCAGGTCGCCCAGAAGTTGAGCAGCAAGGGTTTTCCAGCAAACTCGTTCAGGGTCACGGGTTCGCCCGTACTGTCTTGCAAGATAAAATTCGGTGCAAGTTCACCGACGCTCTGCGCCGTAACCCAAGTTGTAGTCCAGCTTCCGAACATCAGAACGCCGTAAAAAAGACTACTGAAAAGTCCGCGGAAAAGATTTTTGTAGAAAAGACGTTGGTAGAAAGGACCGTTCACGGTCATTTACGGTGCCGCGCCGTAGATGCGGGTTTCGGGTTTGAAGGCGGCCCAGGCAAACCATAACGTATTGTCGTGAACGACGGACGTTAGCTGCTGCCCGCTGAGTTCGCCAGCGACGGCCTCGCCTAAAAGCGTCCACTGCGACCCGGTTTCTTCGTCACGAAACGCGCCGTCTTCCGGGCGGAACGTAAGGGTTTGCCCGCCCAACTGCCGCCTAAAGACGTTCGCTGCGCCGACGTCCTGAGCGTCCGCGATGTCCCCCGCACCGAGTGCAGTCCGCGTCCCTTCCGCCCAAAAGACAGTGATGGGCTGACCGCCGACCGTATCGTTGACGACCCGCTCAGTGCTCAGCTCCCTAAAGGGGTAGGCTACGGTTTCGGCGTCCGAACCGTCACCTAGCTCAAGGGTCACAACCCGCTCTTTGGGCGGCAAGCGCCCGTCCGTTTCGCCGCGAAACAAAAACGCGGGTGAATCCGCGTCGTCGTAGCCGACGTAAGGATTGCTGCCGTAATCTCTAGAAAAGCCGGTTTCTTGTGATAAGACCGCTGCGTCCGGGTAGGTCTCTTGCGCTTCCCGAAACGAAACGATAGGTGCGGGGTAGCGTACCAGGGTCGTACCGGTCAGCGACCCCACCACCCCTTCGCCGACGAGTTGCGACCAGAGCGTGCTGCTCTGCGAATCGAACATCAGCAAGTTGGAGTTGTACAGGAGCCCTGATACGCCGAAGGTGACCTCGAGCCCTCCCACTACGCCCCCCTCACCCTGCTGCTCTGCGTAAGCTCCCAGGTACGCCTCGCCCAGAGAACCCTGTTTCCCGTCAGGATTAAACTGCTGCACCCGCCCCAAATCCCCCGCGCTAAGCGGTACGCGCCGGTCGAAGGCCAGAGCGCTATTACATAACGGGCAAAACGTCACGGCGACCGGTACGCCGCCGAGGGTGTCATTGACGATTTCGTGCCAGGTCAGGATTTGCAGTGGGTAGATGCGGCTCTCGCCGCCCAAGCTCAGGGCGATGACCGGCTCCTGTTCCGCCAGCCACGTCGCTTGGCGCTGCGTGACAAACTGCGGCGCAGCGCTTTCACCTGCTGCGCCCGCGTGGTCGCCGCTGAAGCCGAGCGCCGGGATGCCCTGAGGGGGCGGCCCGCCGCTCAGGATTTCTTCTAGCGGGATCAAAGCCCGGTTTGTATCGACCCCTAACGTACGAAACGTAGTGGACTGAGCGCTTCCTACAGCGCACCCAAAAACCGCGAAGATAACGCCAACGATCTGTAAGCTTTTAGTCTGGACGCGCTGCATCTCCAAATCCCTCCCTGACGCTGCTAAGTTAACTCAGGCTAGCGAGTCTGGTTGTGCGGGTCGGTCAAATAGGGGACACGTCGGCTGACGCATAAAAACATCCCCTCTAAGTCACCTATTTAACCGTCTTTGTGGCGATTTCCAGCTACTTTTGGCATAAAGGGGTCACTGTGAGTTACGTTATTAAGGTTTTCGTGTTTATCAGTTTGCTGGTTGCCGTTACCGCGTTTGGCAATCCTTCTCAAGCGCAGCTTCAAACGGGACATGTTGAAAGCCCCCGACCAGACTTGCCGTTTCCTGGCAATCCCGACCCTGACGCTTGCGGCATTCCGCAGCGCTGGGGTTCTGATGTGCCCGCGCAGCTCACAGGTTTTTATAGGGGTAAGCTGGCGCAGCCCACAGTGTTTTTGTACGACAGTCACGCGCGCCGCGCCGTAACGGGTCAGGCCGAAAGCGGCACAAAGGTGCGCGTGCTGCTCTTTCAGAGCAATCCTACACTGAACTTTTACCTGGTCAAAACACTTGGCACAAATCCACAGGAGGGCTGGGTGCCCGCGCCCTTTTTGAAGCTCGAGCCCCAACCTGACCTCGCCGAGGTCGGAGCGTTTGATCCCAAGTCGTTTAATCCCGAGTTTCTATCCCCGAGTCAAACGCAGTAGAGGCCGACTGAGCGGCAACGTTCTCGAGCCGAGCTTTGCCGACCCGTTGGCCTTTTGAGCACGGCTTGCAGCACGTTTCTGTAAAGATAGCCGGACCTGAAACCTTAAAAGCGGTAGACCGCCGCCACCTCGCCCTCACCCGGAACCTCCTGGGGTTCGGCGGCGTAGACCGTACCGCCGTTGAGCAGCGTATGAACCGCGGCGAGATCAAAGAGGTCGTAGGCCTCCGTCCCCGCTTCATCGTGGAACTCGGCGGTGCGGGCTTCAGGGTCGTAGCGTCCCCAACGGTACTCTCGGAGTGGGACGAACAGCGTCTGGACCCGGCTGTCGTAAGAAGCGGGCAGCACGCCCTTCAGGTCAGTGCCGACTTGCGCCGGGTCTGAGCCCTGTTTGACCATGAAAGCTTCCGCATCTTTGCCGCGCCGTTCGCCGAAATGAGCGGCGACAACCGCCCACGCGCGTTCATGAAGCCCTTCGTCGCTCATGACTTCAGGGTTGTCCTCGACAAAACGCTCCATCAGGCCGTTGTAATGATTGGCCTCTTGGTAGATAGGAAAGTTAGTGACGTTGCCGACAAAAACGACGGGAATACGGTCGCCCTGGGGCTCGAGCAGCCTTCTCAAGCCGTTGTCGAGCACCGTAAAAAAGCGCAAGATATCTTTTTTAGGTTCTTCTTCCTCCGCACCTTGCGCCTGTAGCGGCGTGCCGCTACCTCTTCCGGCCGTTGCGTAGGCGCGCAGCGTCGGTTCGGCGTCGTCGTCGTAGCGGAGCGCTTCTGCCAGACTGGTCGGTGCGTCCTCTAAAGACACCTCACTGACGCTGTAACGGGTGGCCTGCAGTAGCCGAACCTTGTTCAGCGTCACCGCCAGGATGTAAAAACGCCCGTCATCGGTCAGGAGCGGCAGCAGCGGTTTGAGGTGAAAGCGGTCTGAAACCACGCTCAGCTCTTCGGGTGCGAGCGGCAGCTGGTACTGAAACTGCTCGTCAGCAGCCAGAAACACCGCCAACCCCTTGCGCTGGTGTTGCCAAAAGTGGTTGTCTCCGACCAGTTTTTGTGCCGGACTCAGCAAGGTGTCAACGTCCCGGTCGTCGTAACCGCGTTCACGCAGCCGCGCCGCCGCGTCCTGCACCCGGTTTTTGAAGCGAATGGCGTTTTCGCGAGTGGCTGCGCCCGCTTCGTGGGTCGGCAGATAGAGGCTGACGCAGACGCCGCGCTCGGTATCGCTCAACGTTTTGAGGTCTTCTTTTGTGGGTAAGTCCATCTGTCATTGTTATCTTTTATAGCTCCGGGGTGCTGTAGCGTTGCCTAAAGTCTGAGTTGCTGCGTCTGGGCTAAAGGTCGGGGTTTACGGCAACTTCTACCCCCGGCGAGAGCGCCGTTATCTTGCGGGTTAGTCAGGTAAGCTGAACACCGACCTTACCGAACTTGCGTCCCTGTTAGATTCTTCTACCCGGCCCCAACGGTTACGCTTAGCGGATGGAACATCGAGATGCCGTTTCCCTTATTGCCGCTGGCGCTACGGCGACCGGTGAACGCTGGGCCGACCTCGGAGCCGGGAGCGGCGTCTTTACCCGCGCCCTCAGCGAACTACTCGGGCCGGAAGGGTCTGTTGTCGCTGTTGACCGCAACGCCCGCGCCTTACAAGAGATCGGTACACCGCCCGCTGCCGCCATAAAGCTCTACCGGGCCGACTTTACGGGGGCGCTCGAGCTCGCCCCCCTAGACGGTCTGCTACTCGCCAACTCCCTGCACTTTGTCAGGCGGCAAGAACGGGCGTTGCGCCAGCTTTTACGGCACCTGTGTCCTGACGGAAAAATTCTGCTTGTCGAGTACGACGTCCGGCAACCCTCACCGTGGAACCCGTACCCGGTTCCGCCGGGGCGGTTTGAAGCCCTCGCCGCCGCTGTAGGGTTGCAAGACGTTACCGAACTCGGCCGCCGCCCTTCGCGTTTCGGCGGACGTGACCTCTACGTGGCTGCCGCACACAAGTCTAGACCCCTAAACGTTTCTAAGTGACCGCGCCCGGATCGCCGCCGCCGAATAGGTCGCCCGCTCACCCAAAAACGTCCTGATCAGCGACCCGGTTGTGACGCCCCCGAAAAAATGGTCTCGGTACGCGCCGCGCCCTAAAAAGCCTGTGTTGTGGCCCAGCAGCCCGAGCCGCAGTTTGCGTTTGGGCAGGTGTGTTTTGCCGTCTAAAACTGCCGCGAAAGCTCTGGGCAACCACTCGAGCGCCCTAAGCTGCGCCTGAATATCTGTCACCGCGAGGTCAACCGCCCCTTCGTCGTGCAGGTCGAGGTGCCCCAGTCGCCCGTCAATCTCGTCAGCCAAGACTTGGAACTCGGCGAAGCCGCCCCCGACGAGCCGCAAACTTTTAGTTCCAGCGTAGTAGTCGCGGCGGCCCCCGGCCATCGCCCGGACGCTGCTCAGTTTGACGAACTCGGTGTAGGCTCCTAACAGCCACAACACGCTGTACACCGTCCAGAGTTTGGGATTGGTGAACGACCGGTACGAGTTGGCAACCAACCGGTCGTTGGCCCGGACAAACCCGAGCGTGGTGGCCTCTAGAGGTGCAAACCGTGCGGCGCTGTAATCGCCGTCTTGTTTCGCTGTCAGTAGCAGATCCGCCAACACCGACACGCTGCTCAGCGTCGTGTAGAGCCCCTTCGAGTAGAGCGGGTCGATAAACCCGGCGGCGTGACCGAGCAGTGCGTAACGGTCGCCGACGACGCGTTTTGAGCTGTACTGGACCCGTCCGGTACGCGTCCAGGGGCGCGCGGCTTTTGCGTCCGCGAAGTGCTTCTGGATACTCGGAAAGCGGGCGATAAAGCTTCGGAACTCGTCCTCCGGGCTCTCGTCAGCTTCAGGGTAAAGACGCGGGTCGAGCATCAGCCCGACGCTGCAGAGCGGGTTCGTCGCGCCTTTGTGATTGTTAAAAGGAATGACCCAGAGCCAGCCGCCTTCAAAGATGTGGTGGAGCGTGCCTTCGGACACGCGAAAGGGCAAGTTGCCCTGGTTGGGCGTGGTGGCGTTGTAGTCGGGAACACCGACCATGTGGGTGAAAAGCGCCCTCGAGTGCGTCTGCAGCTCAAAATCCCGGAGTTCGAACTGGTCCGCTAACAGCGACTTGAACCCGCCCGCATCGACCACATAAGCCGCCGTAACGCTGTCCGTGTCCGTCTTTACGGTAACTTTGGCGTCGCCGACCTCGAGTTCCCGTACCGGCGTGTTTTGCAGCACGGTTGCGCCGTAACGCACGGCGGTCGTCGTCAAAAATGAATCGACGTCCTGCCGGTAAAGGTGCAACTCGTGACCGTGCGGCGCTTTGGGAATCACCGCTTGCAGCACCTGCGTCGGGTCTTGCTCGTGCCCGGCCTTATGGTGCAGATAAGAAAAGTGCCGTTTGACGCCGTGTGAACTGCCGATCAGCGGCAGGTAATGTTCCGAACTAAAATAGGCGAGTTCAGGAACGTCGTAAAGATCGGCAAGCGCGCGCATCGTCTCGCTCGTTTCCAGGATCATCGACTCGCCGATGCTGAACTTGGGGTGCGTTTTGGCCTCAAACACCACGGTGCGGACGCCGTTTTTAGCAAGAATGGCTGCTAGTGACGACCCCGCGATCCCTGAGCCGATGATGGCAACGTCAAACTGGTTCATCGTGGCACGTTCCTTCCTGATGCTGCATAACGCTACCTTACCGCGCAACTGCCAAAAAGTTAGGTGCCGGGAGAAAAGAGCAGAGCCCTTTACGCCTGTTCTACCAAACAGCTGGGTTTATAGAGAAAGGAGGCTAAACCGAGTATCCTGACCTCTGTATTTTGAGCCCTGTATTTCTAGCAGATATCGTCTGGCTAAAAACGCTTTCAGCCTAATTTTCACTGACCAGCACGTATATTCTAAGATGATACGGGTGTCAGCTCCTCGTGAAAATGCTATTTGAACCCTGTCTTCTTTAGGCCCCGGCTTCCCGGTACCGCATCTCCAAGTGTTTGTAAAGGAAGGTGGGAGAGACCTACAACCGAACTATAGTTCAGGCGAGGTCAGCTTTGCCAGATGTCCTCGAGCGCTCTAAAAAGCCCTGTTTCGTCATAAGCCTGGGTTTGCAGCGTGCCGTGTTTGAAATGGGCGACGCGCCCTTTACGGTCAACGAGCAGCGTGCCGCTCCCCTGAACTGCGCCGAATACGCGCCGACCGAGCCCGACCGCCTCGTGCGCCCCGGTTCCGGCAAGAACAGGGAACGCGACTTTTTCAACTACGCCCTTGGCTTCCGCTACCCCTCCCGGAACGACGACGTAAACTTGTGGAGATGTTTCGGTGTGCTCGAGCCGCTTGGCAATCCGCCCGATATGCCCCAAACAGATGCCGCAAGTTGCCGAGCGCATAAAGTAAAACACGCTCGGCGTCCCCGAAATACTCTTCTGGTCGAAAGGCTGAGCGTCCAGCGTCTGTAAGCTGAGCGGCGGCAGGGTCTCGCCGACCCCTAACGCCTTCACTGGGCCTCACGCGCCAACTGCGCGTCCGTTACCTCGCCCCGCGCCGGATAGTCTTTACTCATGACAAAGTCGAGCGCCCCCAACACCTCACGAAAGTTCGGGCGGGCAAAGGGCATCGTCTGGACGCTGCCAAAGTAGAGCGTACCGTCCGGACGTACGAGGTACAGGGCGGGTTCGCTGAACATCGCCGGTTCGTCAACGCCGGTCGAAGTTTTGCCGCGACTCGTCGAGATATATAGTCCCCATTCGCGAGCCTTGTCTAGCGTCAGGCTGTACCCGACGGTAAGCTGCGGCAAGTCCCACTCACGCTTCGAGCGTGCCGCGCGCTCCTCGGTGTCGCTGCTGATGGCGACGACGTCCACACCGCGTTTCTCAAACTCGCCCAGTTTTTTCTCCAAGTCAGCCAGGTAAGTCGCGCAAATAGGACAGTGAAAGCCACGGTAAAAGACGATTAACGTAAAATGCTCAGGGTGTTGTTCGCTCAGCCCCCATGTGTCGCCGCCCACAATCGGGACGTCTAGGCTCGGGACGGGTTGTCTCGGGAAAAGCGGTTGTAGCGTCATAAATCTCCTTACTAAGATGATGTTGCTAGCGTGATGTTCAGCCTTAACCTAAACCGCTCTGGGAGAGACGTCCGTCGTGACTGATACGGACGGCTGACAGCAGCTTGTTTGAAGGTGACTGAACTAGGCGCACAAGTAGGGAACGCGCTCAAGCTAGTACGGCTTTTACGGTGAGGTGTGGCGACCACGTTACAGCCGAGCGGATCCCGAAGCGCGTAGGCTGAGCTGATGAGTCAAACCCCTATGAATCAAAGCGCCACGCGTCAGACGGAAAACCAACGGATCGTCCTCAACTCCCGCCCGCAAGGTGAGCCGACGGCAGCGAACTTCAGGCTCGAGCCCGTCCCCATCCCCCAACCCGGCGACGGTGAGGTGCTGCTCCAAACCCTCTACCTCTCGCTCGACCCCTACATGCGGGGCCGGATGAACGCAGGCAAATCGTACGCGCCCAGAGTCGAACTCGGTCAGGTGATGGTCGGCGGGACGGTCAGCCGGGTCGTAAGCTCGAACCATCCTGCCTACGCTGCGGGTGAGTTGGTGTTGGGTAACAGCGGCTGGCAGCAGTTCGCGCTGTCTAACGGTGAAGACCTGCGTCAGTTAGTGCCTGACACGCCGCCTACAAACGCCCTAAGCGTGCTGGGGATGACCGGCTTAACCGCCTACACCGGACTCCTCGACATAGGCCGACCGCAAGCGGGGGAGACGGTCGTCGTTTCGTCGGCGGCGGGCGCAGTCGGGTCGGTCGTCGGTCAAATCGCCAAACTCAAAGGCTGCCGCGTGGTCGGTATCGCCGGAAGCAACGAAAAAAACGCCTATCTTACGGATGAGCTGGGTTTTGACGTCAGCCTCAACTACAAACATGAGGGGTTTGCCGACGAACTCGCCGCGGCCTGCCCGGACGGGGTTGATGTGTACTTTGAAAACGTCGGCGGCCGGGTGTTTGAGGCGGTCTTGCCGCTCCTGAACGTGGGAGCCCGCGTGCCGGTCTGCGGTCTGATCGCCCACTACAACCAGACCTCACCGCCGGACGGCCCCAACCGGGTGCCGGGGCTGATGTCGGCGGTGCTGACCCAGCGCCTTACGCTGCAAGGGTTTATCGTCAGCGACCATTTTGACCGCTGGCCCGACCTAGCCCGCGAGATGGGCGCGTGGGTCAGGGACGGACAAGTCAAGCAAAAAGAGCATGTTGTAGAGGGTCTCGAGAACGCCCCAAAAGCGTTTCTGGAGCTACTCAAAGGCGGCAACTTCGGCAAATTGCTCGTTCAGGTTTCTGAACCGAACCCACTAGCAGGTCGTAAGTAGCGTTTAGGCATAGGTCAGACATGGGGTCAGGGAAATAGGGCTTGATGGGACAGTTTGCGCGGCAGCTCAAAGTCCGGCGCAGCTAGGGCCGTGCTAAATAGAAGACGGAACTGCACCTTTCACTCCCTTAAAGTTAGGGACAGCAGCCGCGTTTTAGGCTCGAGAGGCCCCACTTATGACCCCCGACTCCGCCCCCGCTAGTTCTCACAAATCGTCCCAAGAAACGCCCCCGACGTGGGTGCAAAAACACGGGCAAAAACTCTTTGCCGCCGTTTTCTGGCTGTTACTTATCGGCGTTTACGTGACCTACACGGTTCGTAACGACCTCTCACCGCTCGAGACCTTTCGTCAACTGATCGGCTTTTTGTCCGACAACACTTACGGGCCGCTCCTTTTTATCCTGCTCTACACCCTGAGGCCGCTGATCTTTTTTTCGGCGCTCGTGCTCACAGTTGGGGCGGGCTTTTTGTACGGGCCGGTGCTGGGCATCGTCTACACCATTCTAGGGGCAAACCTGGGCGCGAGTCTGGCGTACCTGATCGGCACCTTTTTCGGGCGCGGTTTACTTCCCACGTCGGGTGAGGGCCGCCTGCAAACCTACGCCGAACGACTTCGCAACAACGCTTTTGAAACCGTGCTGACGATGCGGTTTCTGTTTTTGCCCTACGACCTGGTGAACTATCTGGCTGGCTTTTTACGGGTGCGTTACACGCCGTTTATTCTGGCGACGGTGCTGGGGTCACTGCCCGGTACGGTCGCGTTCGTCCTGTTCGGGGCGTCCACCGACGGCGACTTTTCAAACGGCCTGCCGAGCGTTGACGCCCGCGTTTTGATCGCCTCAGCCGCGATTTTCGCGCTGAGTCTACTGGGCTCGAGGCTCCTGAAACGGCGTGAGCAGCGTAAAACAGACACTAAGGAGGTTTTATGACCCCTGCAGACACCTTTCACACGGTCGTCATCGGGTCGGGTTCGGGCGGGATGACGGTCGCGGTCGGCCTGTCCAAACTCGGCAAACGCGTGGCGCTCGTCGAGGCCAAAGACGTCGGCGGCGACTGTACCAACGTCGGCTGCGTCCCGTCGAAAACGCTGATTCACCTCGTGACCGAGCCCGGCGGACGCTCGCCCGAAGAGGTTTTGGCGCGCGTCCAGGAAAAACGCAGCGCGCTGCGCGACAAGGAGACCGCCGAGGTCAAGGAGATGGACAACGTCACCTTTATCGAGGGGCGGGCGCGGTTTTTGAGCGCGGAACGGCTCGAGGTCGCCCTCACTGCAGGTGGCACCCGAGAGCTTACGGCTCAGCATATCGTCATCGCCACCGGCTCGAAACCGCGGCGGCTCGAGGTTCCCGGCCTCCCCGAAGTGCGTACCCTGACCAACGAAAGTCTGTTTGAACTCGCCGACCGACCCGAACACCTGGTCGTCGTCGGGGGCGGCGTGGTCGGCTCGGAGATGGCGTTTGCCTTCCAGAAACTTGGCAGCCGGGTCAGCGTCGTCAACCGCTCTAACCGGGTTTTGTCTACAGCGGAACCGGAAGCTTCCAAAGTCGTCGCTGAGGCGATGACGGAAGCTGGCATCGAGCTTTACCTGAACGCCCAACCTGCTGGCTACGACGAAAAATCGCAGATGTTGCAAGTGGAGCAAAATGGGCGGCGGCACACCCTGGAGGGCGTCGATAAGGTGCTCCTGGCTGTCGGGCGCGTGCCGACGGTGCAAACTATAGGGCTCGAGACCACCGGCGTTTCGTTTGACGAGAAGGGCGTCCCGACCGACGCTTACGGCAAAACGAACGTCAAGGGTATCTACGCCATCGGGGACGTCAACCCGGCCTCAAACTACACCCACTCCGCCAACGCCGAAGGGCGGCGGGTGGTGCGGCGTATCGCCTTCCCGTTTCTGCCCGCCTGGGGCCACGAACCGCTCTACCCGAACGCCACTTTTACCAGTCCTGAAGTTGCCGCTATCGGCGCGACCCGCGCCGAGCTCGAGCGACGCTTTCACCCGGCGCTGCTTAAAACGGTCTCTTTTGACCTTACCAAAACGGATAAGGGCTATACCGAAGACCTCGGGCGCGGTTTTGTACAGCTTCATGTAATGCGGCTCACCGGGCGCATCTTGGGCGCAACCATCGTCGCGCCCAAAGCGTCAGAGATGATCTCGCTCCTGACTGCTGCGGTGTACAACAACCTGTCGCTCTACAAGCTCTCAGGGCTGGTGTTCCCGTATCCGGTACTTTCCGAAGGGATCAAAAAAGCTGCGGACGCCTTCGTTTTTGAAACGCTGCCCAAACTGCCCCGTGAACTCAGCGCTTACGTGCGTTACCGCTGGACAGGGCCGCAGAAACAGGCGTCAGCCCCACAGCGCCAAGCGCTGCCCACCGACTGAAGTAGACCTTAGGGTAAACTCGAGTCGCCAAGCTGTTACCCTCAGTCGCCCCGTAAAACCGTCCACCTCAAGCTACAGGAGACGCCGCCATGTTAGACAAAGTGCTACGACCCCCCAAAGAACGGCTCTACGTTCCGGCCGTCCGCCTGACCCAGTGGGTGCACCCTACGGTGCTGACCCTAATCGCTTTCGGCGTGGGGCTGCTGGCGGTCGGGGCGGTGCTGCTGCAGCAACCCCTGCTCGCCCTCGTACTGTGGCTCAGCAACCGCTTTCTAGACGGTCTGGACGGCTCTGCCGCACGGTTTCAGGGGCGGCAGAGCGACTTTGGCGGGTACCTGGACATCTTGCTCGACACGGTCGTCTACGCGGCGCTGCCCGTCGCCCTCATCCTGGCGTCACCGTCGCCGGTCGGGTATCTCGTTCTGGCCGTGTTGCTGTCGGTCTACTACCTCAACAGCGCGTCGTGGCTCTATCTGGCGGCGCTCCTGGAAAAACGCCAGCAGGGGGCGGGCGCAAGGGGCGAAAAAACCAGCATCACCATGCCGAGCGGTCTCATCGAAGGGGCCGAGACGGTCGTGGCCTACGGTTTGTTTCTGCTCTGGCCGGGTCAAGCCGTGCTGCTCTTTAGCGTCTTCGCTGCGCTTGTTCTCATTACGGTCGGGCAGCGGCTCTGGTGGGCGGCGCACACCCTTGATTAGCGTGACTTACGTGGTGACGGTTCTCTCATGAAGGCCGCTGAACTCACCCTCGAGACCCTCAGCAAACGCTACGGAGACGCCGCCGTCGTCGATAACCTGTCCCTGACGTTGCCGCGCGGTCAACTTTTGACGCTATTGGGGCCGTCGGGTTGCGGCAAAACCACAACTCTTAACCTGATTGCCGGACTCTTGGAGCCTGACGGGGGCGACGTGCGCTTCAACGGTACGTCAGTCTTGGGCCTGCCGCCGGAAAAACGCGGGCTCGGGATGGTGTTTCAGCGCCCGACGCTGTTCCCGCACCTGAGCGTCCGCGGCAACGTCGGTTTTGGGTTGCGGCTGCGCGGCGTCCGGGGAGGTGAGCTCGAGCGGCGTATCGGCGCGGCGTTGGGGGCCGTTTCTTTGGCGGGCCTCGAGCGCCGCTTTCCCGCGCAGCTCTCGGGCGGTCAGCAGCAGCGCGTGGCGCTCGCCCGTACCCTCGTCACCGAACCGCGCGTGCTGCTCCTGGATGAACCCCTCTCGAGCCTAGACGCCAACTTGCGCGACGAACTCCGCGAGACCGTCCGCGACCTGCAAACCCGTTTGGAGATCACCACCGTCCTCGTCACCCACGACCAAAAGGTCGCCCTCGCGCTCTCAGACGTGGTCGGTGTGATGTTTGCGGGCCAACTTGTACAGGTCGGTTCCCCGCACGAAGTCTACGAGCGCCCGCAGACTCCGGCGGTCGCCCGCTTTATGGGCGCGGCGAACTTCGTCTCGGGGTGCGTAGAGCGTCACCCCGGCGGGCCGGTTTTACGGCACGCTGCCGGGTGTCTCCGGTTCTGCGCCGGAGAGACCTATACCGAGGGACAACCGCTCGTCGTAACGATTCGGCCTGAACATATCGGGCTCTCCCTCGAGCCCGGTTCGGACACCCCCACCGAACCCAATCAACTCGTCGGACACGTCACCAAAGCGACCTATCAGGGCGAGTCGGTACGCTACATCGTAAAACTTCCGGGTGATGCCAGCCCTGACGATGACGTGGCCCTCACCGTCCACAGCACCCGGCAGGTCGCCGACCCCGGTACTCGCGTCCGTCTCACCCTACCCGCCGAACACCTCGTCGCCTTTAGTAATGAACCTTCGTCTGAACAGTCCCCCGTAAAAGGAGTTTTATGATACCTATCCGCTTAACCGCGCTCTTCACCGCTTTACTCTTTACCGGCGGCGCCACCGCTCAAGCACCCAGCGACCCCGAAGCGTTCCGGCAAGCGTTTCTCGAGGGCTCAGTGCCGTGGGCCGAGGTCGTGTCGCAGGCCCAAATCGAAGGCGAGGTCGTGTGGTCGTACTGGGGCGGCTCCGAAGAGCTTAACTTCTGGGCTGACACCGCCGTTACGCCCGAGCTCGCCGAACTCGGCGTGAATTTGACGTCGCTGCGCGTCCCCGACACCCGCGACGCGGTTGAACTCGTGATCGGCGACGCGGCTGCGGGGCGCGGCCTCGGCGCGGGTACGGTCGATCTAATTTGGATCAACGGTGAAAACTTCTTTACGCTTGACCAGCAGTCGCTCCTGTTCGGGCCGTTTACGGCGGAGCTGCCGAACGCAGACTCGTTTTATCTCGACTCCAGCGACCCCCGCGCCCGTATCAACTTAAACGACAACGGCTACCCAACGCAGCTTCAAGAGGTGCCGTGGGCGAAGTTTCAGTACACCTGTATGATCGACACGGCGCGGCTCCCCCGGGCCGACGCACCCCGAACATTCGAGGAGCTCGAGGCTTTCTTAACCGAAAACCCCGGTCGTTTCGCCTACGTGCGGCCCCCCAACTACATCGGCGACACCTTCGTGCAGAGCGTCCTCTACGCCTTTAATCCGGACGCCACCGATAAAGACACCGGAGCCGACCCGTTTTTACGGGACGCTGACACTTTCACCCCCGCCGAATTTGCTCGCTTGACCAAACCGGGGTTTGAGTATCTCAAACGCTTGGGGTCCCTCTTGCTCGGCGGTGCTCAGGGTGGCCCTATCTACCCGGAAACGCAGGCCGCGAACGAAGCCTTTTTGGTCAACGGTGAGGTCGATATGCTCTGTCAGATGGGCGCGTTTACGGCGGCGGTCGGCGTCGAGAGCGGTACCTATCCCGAAACGGTCGAAAACGTCATCTTCCCTGAGTCCGGGATGCTGGCGAACAAGAGTTATCTGGCGATCCCCGCCACCGCGCCCCATCCGGCAGCGGCGCTGGTCTTGGCGAACCTGCTCTCGAGCCCCGAGAGTCACACGGATAAACTCACAGCGCTCGGCTATTTCCCCGGCGTTGACCTCCCGCTCCTGACGCCCGCACAACAAGCTGCCGTCGAAGGTGCTGCGCCCGACCTGCGCGGCGTCACCTTTGACGAGCTGGCGCAGTTTGAGGTGCCTGATACGAATGCAAGTCTGGTCGAGATTATCGAAGCGGTGTGGCTCGAGTACATCGCGCAGGACTCACAACGTCCTTTCGAAGAGATCGTCGCGTCAGCGTTCGAGGCGAACCGCTGAAGGTGCTTTACGGTAAGCGTCGCCGCGTACGTCTCGGTATCCTCTTCGGACTCGCCCCGCCTCTCTTGGTGCTGGGTGTGTTCTACCTGGGCGCGCTCGTCGCCGTTTTGCTGCAAAGCCTCGGCTACGCGCCGCTTTACGGCGTGGACAGCTTTCCAACGCTCCGCTACTACCGTGAAGCGTGGCAAGCGCCGCAGTTCTGGGCGTCGCTGGGGCTCACACTCCGCTACGCGTTCGTACCCACCCTCGTAGGCACCGGCCTCAGCGTCTATCTAGCGCTGCTGCTGCGCCCTCACTTCAGAGGCCGCCGCGTGTTCAGCGTGCTCTACAAACTCCCGCTGATGGTGCCGTATCTCGTTGGCGTCGCCCTGACGCTCCTGCTCTGGTCGAACGGTGGGCTGGTCGCCCGGCTGCTGTTTACGCTCGGCGTCATCGAAACCACGAACGACTTTCCGAGACTGCTGAATACGTCCGGCGGCTTCGGCGTGATGCTCGTGTACTTGTGGAAACAGGTGCCGTTCCAAACGCTGCTGCTGTCGTCGGTGCTGGCGGGTTTCGATACGAACGAAGAGGCCGCCGCCGCGCTGCTGGGTGCCCGCCCGCGTCAGGTCTTCCGACTGGTGACGTTGCCGCGGCTCGTACCGGGGATCGTTTCGGCGACGCTGATCGTATTTGCGTTTAACTTCGGGGCGTTTGAAGTGCCGCTGCTTTTGGGTGGCGGCGAACCTAATACGCTACCGGTCGCGGCGTGGCGGGCGTTTAGCGACCCGGACGTCGAGCGGCGGCTCTACGGCGCGGCCTTGGTGGTACTGGTATGTGCGCTGCTCGGGGCGCTCTTGTACCTCTATCTGCTGCTCTACCGGGGGCTCGAGCGCCGCTGGGGACGCGTCTAGTGGCCCAGTCAATCCAACCACCAACCCAGTCGTCGAGCCGACGTAGGCTTCTCCCTCGTACCTACCTGCTGGTTGCGGCTCTCTCACTCGCTGGCCCGTTTATCCCCTTGCTTATTGCGTCGGTTGCGTTTCGCTGGGCGTGGCCTGACCTCTTGCCGAGCGCGTGGTGGTGGGGCGCACGGGCCGAGGCCCGGTTGCCGCTCGCCTGGGACTATGTGTTTTCACCTATTTCCGGAGCGGCTCTAGCGCTGCTCAACACCGTGATCATCGCCGGAATCGTGACCCTACTCTGCACCATGATCTGCTTGCCTGCGGCTCGAGTCCTCGCAGGCAGCAGCTTCCGGGGCAAAAGTGCCGCCGAGTTCTTTCTTCTAACCCCGTTGATCGTGCCTGAAATTGCGATAGGTCTGGGAGTATTGGTGCTGTTCTCGAGCTTCGGTCTGACCGGCAGCTATGTCGGCGTTGTACTCGCGCATCTCATCCCGACCATTCCTTATATGACTCGAGTCCTAACGGCGTCGTTCCAGGGTCTGGGACACAGTTACGAAGCGCAGGCGCGGGTGCTCGGGGCCGGGCCGTTTCGCGCGTTCTGGTCGGTCACGCTGCCGCTGGTGCTGCCAGGGTTGCTGGCGGGCTGGTTGTTCGTCTTTTTAGTGTCGTCGAACCTTTTCTTATTGACGTTTCTGGTCGGTCGCGGGCAGCTCGAGACGCTCCCTACCCTGTTATTCGCTAAACTTTCGGCGGGCGGAATACTCGACCCGGTGGCCGCCGGACTCGCCCTGCTCGCGTCCCTTCCCGGTATCGTCTTGCTGCTGCTGCTCGAGCGCGTCACAGAAAGTATCAACGTATGACGCCAGTTCTGGGGGTGACGCCGTAAATACCCCGTCGCACCTCATCATCACCGCAGCAGTGCGCAAACGTTCTCTCCCGCTTGTGCCCCTGTCAGCGGTTCTCTGGGGTTCGGTTGCGCCCGACCTGCCGCTTTACCTACTGTCGCTGGGCGGGTTTTTGTACTATCCGCTGGTTGCCGGACTTTCCCTCGCTGAGGCCGGTGCGCTGATATACGACCGGCTTTTCTATTACAATCCGCTCTGGATTGTGTCGCATAATTTTTTGCACGCGCCCCTCGTCCTCGCAGCGGGCCTCTCTTTAGTGTGGCTCAGCGCCCTGATCAAACCCGGGCGCTGGCGCACCGGCAGGCGCTGGTTACGCTGGTTTTTGCTGAGCTGCGCCCTTCACACAACGTTAGATATCGTCACGCATCACGACGACGGGCCGCTCGTGCTGTTCCCCTTCAACTGGTCGTGGCGGTTCTCGAGCCCTGTTAGCTACTGGGACCCGGATCATTACGGTGGCCTCTTTACGGTTTTTGAACTGCTGCTCGACGCGAGCCTGCTAGCCTACCTGCTGACGCCCCGGATTGGGCGCTGGTGGTCACGACGTTCTTAAACCGTCAGGCGACCCGTTCTGCAACCAACACTTCTGACGGCACCGCCGCCGCAACCACGACCCTGTGATGAATCAGGTTCCAGCTGTCCGCCTCTAGCCGCGGCTGCACGCTCAGCGGGCGACACCCGCCAAACCACAGCGGATTAAGCCGGTACAACAGCCGCCACCGCCACATATTGAGCTTTGAGAGCGGCGTCACGCCGTCCGTAAGGTTGGCGAGGCAGAGCAACCCACCTGGCCTGAGTACCCGCGCGGCTTCGCCCAGCACCGCTTCAATCTCAGCGTCGGGCAACAGGTCGAGAACATAGCCTATGACCACGCGGTCGATGCTCCCGCTTGCTACAGACCAGGGTAGCGACCCGTCCGTTAAGGAGACCTGGGCGCGGCTACTGAACGGGGCCAACCGAGTTCGTGCGCGCCTAATCATCGCGCTGCTGAGGTCGTAGCCCTCGTACTCGGCGTTTTCTGACAGGTGCTCTGAAAGCAGTTGCGCCGCCAGCCGTCCCGTACCGCACCCTAGCTCGAACACCCGTTTCGCTGTACCGAACGCGGCGTGGGCGATAAGGTTGGTGAGGGCCGGATCTTCGTAAAACGCCTGCGCGTCTTGTTTGCGGGCGCTGCGTTCGTAGTAGGTTTTGGCCTGATCTCTAGAAAGCATCTATCTTCTATCATGCTACCGTATTTAGACGTAGACTTTTGTTTCAACCTCATTTCTAAAGCAATACAAAGAAATAAAACTTTCACAAGAAAGAATATTGTGAAATATAACACTTAAGTAAACGTTTGCCGGAGATGAAGCCTTTTTAGCCTCTAACACCTTTGTTATTGCCTGCCAACTGATCTAACTACTTGACGCTCATAGAACAGCGTAGACATACGGTTAAGTATGGCGTTGGTACTGGTCTTCTGGCCCGACCAAACGGAACGACGTCGATGTTCCCTCCACCAGACCCGAAGCTGTGACGTTCAAGTGTCCTGAATAGGTCGGCAAGGCGTAGCGGAAGAGACTCGCGCCGACCCGTTTGAGAAACGTCTCGAGTGTACCGAGCGCCGCGTAACGCAGGGTTCCGTCGTTGTAGCCCTAAATGTAGGTTGCCGTTATAGCAATTGTCACAGCTACTGAGCGCGAAGCTCGCAGCTATCATCTCTTAGGGGTGCGTGCTATACGAAGTCCTCCGCAGGAACGACAATCATTTTCCCAAAGCGGCTCAAACCAGCTGATACCCGCTATATTACTTTGGTACCGAACAAACAGACTGAGGTGTGCGAGGCTGAAGTGAACCAACAAGAGGTACTCGAAAACCTCGTGCGGTGGAGTCCGAAATGTAATTGACGTTGCCGTGGCAAACCCTATCGAGCTAAGCAGGTCAAGAGGACTCTCGAGAAAAAAATATAACTTTCACAAGCTTAGGAATTGTGAAATAAATTACTTAAAAGGTTACGTAATAGGTAGGGGAGAACCGTCTTTGGCTCTTTCAAGTTTTTACGTTACTGGTGCAATTCCTTGAAACGTAACGCTACGCAGCGCTCTAAAGCATGACGACGCAACAGGTTTGGAAACTGCCTGAACATCTAGACGCTCACGGTGTTGCCCGACACGAGTTGATGCAAGAGCTTGGCGACGGCAAGGGGAGAGGCGTGCACAAGTGGCAGAGACTGTCTGAGCGCCTTGACACCGAAGCTTTGAATTTGAAGCGGTTAGGTACCCCCAAGAAACTCACCGGGGAAGAGGTCGCTATTTCTGATGTGCCCGAGTACGGCAACGAACCCAACCTGCCGGAGCACCTCACCGTTGCCGGAATACCCTATATTAGCACCCCTAAAACCGACACTGTGTTAACTGAGCATTCAGATATCTTGAGGCGTAGCCGTAAGAAGGTTTACGCGGTTGTCAAAAATACTGACAAAGTACTATATTAGGTAGGCTGAAAGCGAAAAAACAAATACAAAAATAGGATGCTTGGCAAAAAATTTGCCAAAAACTCAAATATGATGTACAGTGAAAGTCACTTAAATGTAAAAGGAGAAACCTAATGGCGTTTAATCCAGGTCCGACATATCGTGAATGGCTCGAGTTCATCAACCACCGTGCTCACGGCAGCTTCAGTGATCTCAAGGCGATTTCCAGGCGCATCGAAGCTGAGGGTAAAAGCTCGAGATTGACAAGTGCACAGCGGGCAGACTTACTGGAAAGATTGGGAGATTTACAGATTTCTGCTGCTCAACACGCTGCCTAGTCAATAGCTGATATAACATAGACTTATTTGCAAGGCGTCTCGAGCTTATCCGGTCGGTAAACCCGTCCGGATTTTTGCGGTAGGCATCCCCGAAGAGAACACTTCAGCAAATTGAGTGCAATGGTTTTATTTCCACGCACCAGGTCTAAAACCTTCGCCTTTAGGCGAACAGCTTTAGCAAGGGCTGATACGATGACGCTCTGGTGGCAGAATATCGAACAGGCGCACATACGATTTACGACACCGAGTATCACTTCGTCTGGGCAACAAAGTACCGCTATCACGTGTTGCGCGGTGAGGTTGCTGAAAGAGCGCGGGAACTCATCGGGCAAAACTGTATGAGCCGTGATATCAAGACAAAGGACACGTCCCGAGCGCCTTGACACGGAAGCTCTGAAACGGGTTTTGGGAGTCTTCGGGAAAATCGGGGAAGAGGTCGCTATTCTTGATAGGCTCGAGTATCGAAGCGTCAAGCACTGTATGATTATAGCTCAAGAGGTTGTCTTAGCAGCTGTTTAATCGCCCAATCAGCATTATCTTCTCGCTCAATGTCTGCAACGGCACAAGCCACCATAAATGCCCAAAAAATCGGAACTATAAGGTAAGTTTCATGCGCGTCCAAAGGGGTTCCATCAAGATACCCATCAATAACGCCTTGATAGTTGCCTCGCCAGCTCAACACAAAGTCCGCTACACGGAGGTCTAGTCGCGTGCTGTCAAAGTCAAATAGCCCTGTCAGAATCCCCTTGCTATACCGCATGTTCCAAGGGGTGAAATCCCCGTGCACAACCGTCATTGGGGCTTCTGTAGAGGCCAGCTCCTCTAGACGAACCCTTGCTTTTTCATGATAAGCAAAAAGCAAGCGACCGCGTTCTGGTTCTCGGATTGCATACTCGGTAAGAACAGTGACTGCAGCGGGTTTACCCTGCCGATCGAATAAACCTTCAGGTGTCGTTTTCCACCTTTCGCGCTGACCGAGGTCAGGTAGAGATGCAAGATCTGTATGTAATTGAGCTAAAAGCTTTCCACGTGCAAATTCTTCAGAATATTTGCCAGCTAGGGTGCGAGGTGTGCGCTGACGGCCCGGGATATAGTCAAACAAGCACCATATCCCGGTGGCTAACTCGAGGGGTTCTGTAAGTGGTGTGGCCACCGGCCAACCGCATACTTTGAGGTAGCGAAGAACTTTGAGTTCATACGACACCTCGGCAGGTGTGCAGTTTGTGTCATAGAGCCTTAGTACAACCCGCTCAGCCTTCGTCTGGACAAGCCAGTGAGTGTTGCGTCCGCTCTTAATCCTTTTTGTGGCTAAGGGGTGAACGTCAAAATGTTGTAAAGCACCTCGCCAGTGATAGATCGGTTTCATGTACTCCTTGTCAGAACACAGTGTGCGAGTAGTATCTCATTTTAACGTCGACCTTTAGAGCTACACGGATTGTCATCCAGCTTTGAAGAAAACAAAAATCACCCCGAAACTTCGTTTGTAGAATATGCGTTCTCCCAAATACCTTGCTAATTTCATCCTCAAAAAGCTACACTACCCTATGACGCTCACCCCTTATACCCCAGAGGCAGAACTCGAGCAGATCAACCGCACCCGCCGCCTGGACGACGAAGCCCTCCGGCGTTTTGCCGTTAAAGCTGCCGGTGAGCGCGACGCCGAAGCGCTCTGGGTGTTGACGCAGGCATACCTCGAGGACACCACCGATAAGGGCAACCTGAGCCGCCTGACCTTTAAGGCGTACCGTCACGGGGTCGGCTTGTTCGTTTCAGCAAACGTTCACGAAAACCTCTTGCACCCGAGCCGCCGTATGGGCAGCCGCTACCGGGCGTGGCTTAAGGAAACACCTTTTAATAACGGCGCTGACGGCCCGCCAAAGTACCGTTCACCCTCGACGGTCAACAAGACGCTGGCGGCGGCCCGTGTGCTCTACCGGGCGCTGCACTGGGCTGGAGCTACCGAGGCGACGCCGTTCGCGTCCGTTAAAGGCGTTTACGATCCCGTTCCGGCGTGGGAGAAAGTGCAACCTTACCCAAAGATCGACTTGGAGCGCCTTCTGGCTATGACCACCGACCCGGCCGATACCGTAGCGCTGCTGCTCTGCGCTCACGCAGGCTTGCGCGCCCATGAAGCGGCGGGGCTCGAGTGGCGGGCCATCGACCTTAAGGCGCAGCGTCTGCAAGTCCGGGGCAAAGGCGGTTACGTCGATAGCGTCGCCCTGTCGAACAGTCTGGTACGCGCCTTAGGGGTGCTCCGCGACGACGCCACTGTACGGCGTAAAAGCAAAGCGAGAGCAGGTAAGGTTCTGCCCTACGCCGACGAGCGCCTGCGCCAGCGTCTCCGCGCCCTCTGTGCCGCCGCGGGCGTCGATTACCGTGCGCTTCACCCGCTTAGGCACCAGTCCGGTACCCGGATGTACGAGGAAACCGGCGATTTGCGGCGGACACAGACACATTTACGGCACAAAAACATTGCGACCACGACGATTTACGCCAAAGTAAGTGAAAAGGCGCTCGAGGACACGACCCGTGATTGGTAGACCGTAACAGTAAACCTTAAGAGAAGGTGCTCGAGTCTAGCGGAGCGCCCGGTGCGGCCTGAGTCCACCGGCTTACAGGCTGAGGTTCGCTGATCGCAAAGCCCTGTACTTCATCGACCCCGAGGGCGGTCAACATGCCCAGTTGACCCTCGGTTTCAGCCCCTTCGGCGACGACGCGGAAGCCTAAGTCGCGGCCTAGCGCAATCACCGTGCGAATCACCGCGAGCGCGGTGCGCTGAAGTTTGCCGTCGCGGTGGTCGAGGTCGCGGACGAACGCCCGGTCGATCTTCAGGGTGTCGATGGGCAGATGCCGCAGATAAGACAGTGACGAATACCCGCTGCCGAAATCGTCGATAGCAACGCGGATACCCGGAAACCGCATCTTGAGGTCGGCGAGCTGAACGGCGACGCCGTCCAAGTTTTGCATCAGCAGGCTTTCGGTGATCTCGAGCTCTAACCCTTCGGAAACCTGCCGGTTGCCCCCCAAGACCGCCTCGAGTTCACTTAAAAAGAAGCGGTCTTGAAAACTCGCCGCTGAGACGTTGCAAGAAAGCCGTTCCGGACGACCCCTTGCAGCACCCTCCCCGAGGTGGCGCACTACCTCGCGTAACACCCAAGCGTCGAGCTGCGGCAACAGTCCAGCGCTCTGTGCGCCGGGTAAAAATGCGTCGGGTAAGAGTAGCCCCTGTTCAGGGTGCTGCCAGCGCACGAGCACCTCGAAACTGGTGATCCGCTGCCGCGCGATCTCAAAACGTGGTTGGATAAAGATACGAAACTCGTCCTCAGCGAAGGCCCTTTTGAGCTCGGCCTCGAGCTTGAGCTGCGCCTCGAGCTGCGCCATCATCTCGCTGCGGTAGAGACGGTAGCCCTGGGTGACTCCGGCGCGGCGGTCGGCCTTGGCCGCGTACATCGCGGTGTCGGCGGTTCTAAGGAGAGCTTCATAGGTCTCGGCGTCTTCCGGGTAACGACTGACGCCGATGCTGGCCTCGACCCCGACCGTGCGCTCACCGACGGCAAAGGGAGCCGCGAACGCCGCTTGTAGTTCGAAAGCGAAGCGGGCCGCGTCGCCCTGGTAGTCGCCCGGATACTCGAGGGGAACGATCAGGACGAACTCGTCGCCGCCGCTCCTGGCGAGGGTGGTGCGGGCGGGCAGCTGCGCCTGCATATGCGCCTGAAGCCGTTCGGCGACCCCGGTCAGGAGCGCGTCACCGGCGCTGTGACCGAGCGCGTCGTTGACGTGTTTGAAGTTGTCAAGGCCAAACAGAAAGACGCTGACACCGCCCTCTTGCGCCTGAGCCTGACGAACGGCGCGCGCTAGATGCTCGTGGAGCAGACTGCGGTTGGGGAGTCCGGTCAGGGCGTCGTAACGAGCTTGATGCTCCAACTGTGCGTAGAGCCGTTGCCGCGAGACGGCGATGGCGGCAAGTTGCGCGGTCTCACGCAGGAGCCGCCCTTCGGCGTCGGTCGGCCCCCCTGTTTCGCGGGCGTAGAGCGCAAAGGTTCCGAGCACCTCGTCCTGGTCGCTCAGGATAGGTTCGGCCCAACACGCCTGTAGACCGTTCTGCAGGGCGAAGTAGCGTTGGTGGTGCCAGAGCGGGTCGTGCCGGATGTCGGTGGTGACGACCCGCGTGCCGCTTAGCGCCGCTGCGCCGGGAGCCGCTGCGACCTCGCGGAGGGGTAAGTCACGGATGAGGCGGGCAAACGCACTCGGCAGCTGCGGCGCGACCTCGAGCTGCAGCGTAGCGTTCTGCACCAAAAAAACCGCGCCGATACGCCCCTCGCAGTACGTTTCTAACAGCCGGGTCAGCTCGAGGAGTACCGCCGGGAGCGGCGCACCCCTCGCGGTCAGCTCGAGGACTTCGGCGCGTTTTTGCTCAAAGGTGTCGCGCTGCGCCTGCGCCGCTGTGTCTCTTGCAATCCCTGCGACCGCGCCTTCACAGCGGACTAGCTCCTGAACGACCGGTACGCGTGTACCTGCTTCCAGAAGAAAGGTGGTCGTAAGCTGAGCTTGTCCCGTCTCGAGTGCCTTGGCAAAGGCGGCGGCGGCGGCATCTTGCGCTTCCGGTGGGTAGAGGTCGCGGTAGTAACCGTGAGGTGAGCGGTAACTCCGCGCCTTCATAAGTGGCGCGTTCAGATAGTCGAGCTGCCCGTCTGGTGCCGCGCTGAACGCGTAGTAGGGGCTGCGCTCGAGGAGTTCGGTCAGACGCGCCCCGGTGGTTTGGAGTTGGGCGCGTGCTAACGCCGTACGCCGCGCCGTAAGGGAATCGAGTACGGTTTGCGCGAGGGTTTTTAGCAGCTCGAGCTGTAGCTCGGTCACTTGAACCCCTGTGCGCGGCCTACGGTCAAACACGCTCAGTGCGCCGAGCACCTCGCCACACGGCGCAACGAGCGGCACCCCTACGTAGAACCGCACGCCGTTTTGCCGAACGAACGCGAGCTTTGCAACGTCGTCTGAAGCCGCAGCGTCTTCTATAACCAAGGAGTCTCGCCCAAAGGCCGCCGCGTAGCAGGGCGTTTGAGCACGCGGATACGAGCGCCCGGACGCACCTCCCTGAACTTGATAGTGTGCTTTATAAAAAACGCGCTGCTCACCTACAAAACTGAGCGCCGCGCCGGACGCCTCTAGCAGCGCCGCTGCCAGCTGCACAAACCGGGAGAACGCCGCTTCGGGCGCTGTTTCGAGAACACCGTAACAGCGGAGCACCGCCAACCGTTTCGCTTCGGCTGCAGGGGAAAGCATGGTAGTCGGCAGCACAGTGCTCAGCGTACCAGACTGAGACGGCTTAGGGCTGCCCTAACTGACCCGACATTAAGGGAGCATTGACTTTAGATGGATGCGGCTTTAGCTGACCCACTTTCAGCTTCAGACCCCTACCCTTCAGCGGTGCCTCCGGCGTCGCCCAACCAGGTGTGGTGAAAAAAGCTACCGCGGGCCTCGTCGGTGCGTTCAAAGGTGTGGGCACCGAAAAAGTCGCGTTGGGCTTGCAGCAGGTTGGCGGGCAGGTCGGCGGTGCGGTAGCCGTCGAAAAAGGCGAGCGCCGCGGAGAAGGCCGGAACCGGTACACCCCACGCTACCGCGGTCGCGACCACCCGCCGCCACGCAGCCTGCGCGTTCATCACCGCTTCCTGAAAGTACGGGGCCAGGAGCAGATTGGCGAGGGTCTCGTCCTCGTCGAAAGCGTTTTTGATATCGTCTAAAAACGCCGAACGGATAATACAGCCGCCGCGCCACATCTGCGCCACACCGCCGTAGTTGAGGTTCCAGTCATACGTCTTAGCAGCCGAGCGCATCAGCATGTAGCCCTGCGCGTAGGAGACGATTTTGGCGGCGTAGAGGGCGTCCTCGAGGTCACGCACAAACGTCTCCCGGTCGGGCGCAGCGGGCGCGTGGGGACCGCTTAACTCAGGGCCACTCAGAACGGTTGAGGCAGCGACGCGTTCATCCTTGAGCGCCGAAAGCGAACGCGAAAAGACCGCCTCGGCAATGAGCGTTAGCGGAACGCCCTCGCCCAGCGCGGCGATCACCGTCCAGCGCCCGGTACCTTTCTGTCCGGCCACGTCTAGAATATGCTCGACCAAAGGCGACCCGTCTTTGTCTTTTACGGCGAGGATCGTCCCAGTGATTTCAATCAGGTAGGAATCCAGACGACCCGTGTTCCACTTCTTGAAAACCGTGCTCATCTCGTCGGCGCTCAGCCCCAGCACGCCGCGCATGAGCCCGTAAGCTTCACCGATCAACTGCATATCGCCGTACTCGATGCCGTTATGCACCATTTTGACAAAATGCCCCGCGCCGTCCTCACCGACGTAATCGCAGCACGGGTCGCCGTGAACCTGCGCGGCGATGCTCTGAAACATCGGTTTGACCTCCGCCCACGCTTGACTCGAGCCGCCCGGCATGATCGAGGGGCCGTGCCGCGCCCCCTCTTCCCCGCCGGAAATCCCGGTACCGACGAAATGAAAGCCTTTTTCGGAAAGGTCGTGGTCACGGCGGCGAGTATCTTCAAAGTTCGAGTTGCCACCGTCGATAATCACGTCGCCGGGTTCCAGCAGAGGCTCCAACTCAGCGATTACCGCGTCTACCGGGCGGCCCGCTTCGACCATCAGCATGACCTTACGGGGACGCTCTAACGCCCCCACGAACCCTTTCAGGTCGGCGTAGCCGGTGACGTCCGTATCTTTCGCCTCACCCTCGAGAAAATCTGTCATCTTCGCAGTGGTGCGGTTATAGACCGCGACCTGATAGCCGTGGTCGTTTAGATTGAGTACGAGGTTGCGGCCCATCACGGCGAGGCCGATAAGTCCGATGTCTGCTGGGGCTGAAGTCATCTACTTCCTCTCGTAAAGCTTGGGGGATCGAAACGCAAAGGTCATTTTGTACTGTTTGCACTCTGCGTTTGTACCTCGGGGCTAGTGTAACGCATAGACGCTCCCGTAAACTAAGGTGATGGTGTCCCACCTTGCCCGCTGCGCAACCTGTCATGAGCTATTGTCGTCTACGGGACGTTGTAAACGCTGTCAAACAGAACGCGTACGCGTCGCTGAGGCGGCAGCCAGGTTGCTAGGCAGAACTGACGTTTTTATTCTGGATACCGAAACGACCGGTCTTAAAAACGCTGAGGTCATCGAGTTAGCGCTCGTCGATACGACCGGCGCGGTGCGCCTCAACACCCTGATCAAACCGCAAACTCAGGTGATGAACCCGCACGCAGAACGCGTCCACGGGATTTCGCTCCGTGAGCTTGACAAAGAACCGAGCTGGCCCGAGGTCTTACCTGAGTTTGTCACGCTGACCCAAAACGCGACCGTGCTGGCGTGGAACGCCCCCTTTGACGCGCGGATGCTCGAGCAGACCAGTGCCCGTTGGGGTCTCCCCCACCCCAAGCTCCTTTACATCTGCGCGATGCGGCTCTACGCCCGGACGCACGGGCGCTCCTCCTACGGGCTGCACAAGGCGGTCACGACCGAGGGACTTGAAGCGCTCCTTACGCAGCACACGAGTCACCGGGCGCTGGGGGACGTGGTATTTGTGCTCGAGCTGCTTAGACGCCTTGCCCAGCGCTAGACCTCACGCCGTAAAAGTTTCGTATCACGTCTTTTAGAGTCAAGGAACTTGAGCGGCACCTGTCTCGGGCCGCAAAGCGTTCTTTGCGAGGGTGACGAGGTTAGGAACTGCTGTAAAGAGCGCAGTTTGGGAGCTCACAGTGACAAAACGTCCTACTACATCCCATTAAGTAATTTATTTCACGACACCATCGCTCGTGAAAATTTTGTTTTACACTTGTCTTTAGGGCATGGTAGTTTGTTCTGTGATGACTAGCATCGACCTCAACGCCGACGCAGGCGAATCTTTCGGTGCGTGGCAGCTGGGCCACGACAGCGAACTGATGCCGCTGCTCAGCTCCGTCAATCTGGCGTGCGGTTTTCATGCAGGCGACGCCGGAACGATGCGGCGAAGCGTTGCGCTGGCCGCAAAGCACAACGTCGCCATCGGCGCACATCCGGGTTTCGACGACCTTCCGGGGTTTGGTCGGCGAGACGTAGCCGCGTTACCAGACGAGGTTTATGCCGATACGCTCTATCAGCTGGGAGCGCTCAGTGCGTTTTTACGGCCTCACGGTCGGGCGCTGCATCACGTCAAGGCGCACGGGGCGCTCTATCTGAAGATGCTCGTAGATATACCGACGGCGGCAGCGGTCGCAGAGGCGGTTAAAGATTTTGACCCTGACTTGCCGCTCGTCGTACTGGCTGGGCCGGGAGGCGAGCAGATGGCTACGGCAGCGCGTAGGGCGGGGTTGAGGGCGGTGCGCGAGGCTTTCCCCGACCGGGGCTATCTGGACGATGGGCGGCTCGCGCCACGTTCGGAGCCCGGTGCGGTCATTGATGATTCGCTCGAGGTCGCCGAACGGGCCCTTGGAATGGCCCGTGATGGTGTCGTTCTTTCACTTTCAGGTAGAAAGCTCGAGCTGAGCGCCCAGACCCTCTGCCTGCACGGGGACGAACCGAACGCACCTGCTTCGGCAAAAGCGGTGCGGGCGGCGCTCGCCGGAGCAGCCATCCCCGTTCAAACATTCTGATGTCGCGTGGGTTTTATCTACGGTTTGGATCTTCGCTAGACAGGGGGGTCAACCGGCGGATTCAGGGGCTGGCTCAGGCGCTTCTCTGCACTCCGCATCCGGCCCTGACGGACGTCATTCCCGGTTACAGCACGCTCTACCTCGAGTACGACAGTACGATAACCGAAACCGAATTAAGAGCGTGGCTGGAACCATTTCATGACGCAGCACCCGCGCAGGGGCAACAGCTCACCGTCCCTGTTTTCTACGGTGGGCCGGACTTAGCTGAGGTTGCAGGACGCACCGGGCTGAGCGTCGCCGAGGTCATCGCCCGCCACAGCGCTCCTGAATACTACGTTTACGCTCTCGGATTTACGCCGGGGCTGGCGTTCATGGGCGACTTGGAACCCGCTTTACGTCTCCCCCGCCGGGACGTACCTAGGGCGCAGGTTCCGGCGCAGAGCGTGGCCATCGCCAACGGACAGACGACGGTCTACCCGGTTGCGTCGCCGGGAGGCTGGCATTTACTGGGACGCACCGCTAAACCCGTTTATAACCCAAGCGCTGAAAATCCTTTTTTGTTCGGTGCAGGCGACCGGGTAAAGTTCCAACCGGTTACGGAAGCTATATCTGAAGCAGAAGCTGAAGGTGGACTCGAGCTTCTACCTCAGTCACCACACACGCCGCTTTTACGGGTCGCCCAACCCGGCCTGCTCGATCTAATCGTTGACCGGGGCCGTTTTTTAGCCGGACACTTGGGTTTTGCGCGGAGCGGGCCGCTCGACGCGGTTGCTGCGGGGAGGGCCAATCGGCTGGTCGGTAACGGTGCGGGTGAGGCGCTGCTCGAGCTAAACCTTCGGGGCGGCATTTATGAAGTACTAAGAAACGGGGTGCTGGCGTTTACAGGCGGCGGAATGCAGGCGCAGCTAAACGGTGAGGGTGTCCGGCTGGACTCGAGCTTTGCCGTCCGCCGGGGCGACCGTCTGAGTTTCGTACCGGGTCAGACCGGGAGCCGGGGGTATTTGGCGCTAGCGGGAGGGCTCGAGTCTCGACTTTTCTGGGGCAGCGCGTCGGTAGACCTGCGTGGGCGCATCGGTCAGGCACTTAGAGAAGGCGAGGTACTCGGCACCACACGTACGCACACCGTCAGAGCGGGACGAACTTTTTCACCGTACGGTTTTTACGGCAAGTTTTACGGTGCACTCCGGCTCGGCCCCGGCCCGCAAGCTTCGGCGGAGGCGTTTGAAGCCCTGTCTCGGCAGCGTTTTACCGTCGGACGCGCCGACCGAATGGGGGTGCAACTGCTCGGCGGAAGCGTTCCTGGCGGCGAAGTGCTCTCCGAAGCAGTACCGCTCGGCAGTATTCAGGTACCTCCGGGCGGAACGCCGCTGCTGCTCTTAAATGACCGGGGCACGCTCGGCGGCTACGCCAAACCTGCGGTGCTTCACCCCGCTGACCTCGCCCGCGCCGCGCAGCTGAGGCCGGGGCAGACGGTAAGGTTTAAGCTGACTGGGCTTTAAGTTGCCCAGGTTTAGGCTAAACGGGTTTAAGCTGGCAGCGTGAAGCTTAATCTTCCGCTTTATAACCGTGCCGGTCTGCAAGAGTTGGTAAAGTTTAAGCCGTTTCTAAAACCTGACGACACGCTGATGCTCGTTTCGGGCAATATCGGTAAAGAATTGGAGTTGGGCTGGCTCGAGACCTCTCTAACGCACCTGACCGCCGAGTATCCACAAAACGTTTGGTTAGCGACAGCAGGATTGGAACACCTGGAGCAGCTCGCCGCCGCACAGCTTCCGAACGCCGGACTCGTCTACATCTACGAACCCGGTTTTGCCAACGTCCCGGAGTTTTCCTGGGCGGCTGAGGTAACGATAAAAAATCTGGAACACGCCGCCGAAATCGTTGACGGTTACGGGACAAAGGTTGCCTTTAAGCCAACCGGACGCCCCCTGTTTCAGGATTATCTGTTCAAACACGGGTGGGATTACGGGGTCTTTGCCGAACGCACCGACCTTTTGCTCGTCCAGACGCAGACCTACTGTAAAGGGGGAAACTTTACGGGCGCAGCTGAGAAGTTGGGGCTCGAGTGTGCCCGCGACCTTGCCAAAACTTACGTGCAGCTTACGCTCGACCCTGCCGCCCGCAACGGCGTCGCCGCCGAAGCTGCCGCAAACTGCGCAGAGGTTGCAGCAGCTTGCGGTTTTGCCGGAGTTACGACGTGGTGGTCGCCACGGTTTACCGAACCGGTAGTGGCCTTGTTAAAGACACGTTCTTAGCGCCGTAAACGGCGCAGATACGGCCCGACGAGCGGCACCAAAAGCGCCAGCAGCGAAATTGCCAAAAGCGTCGCCGACAGCGGCTGCCGGATAAAGATGCTCAGGTCGCCCTGACTGATGGCCAGAGCCCGCCGAAACTGCTGCTCCGCCATCGGTCCGAGAATCATCCCGAGCACGGCCGGAGCCACCGGAAAGCCGTAACGCCGCATCAAAAAGCCTGCGCCGCCGATTAAAAAGAGTGTAATGAGGTCTACAGGCGAATTGCTCAGGGTGTAGGTGCCGAGCGCCGCGAAGACTAAGATTCCAGCGTATAGCAGCGGACGAGGGATAAACAAAAGCCGTACCCAGAGCCCGACGAGCGGCAGGTTGAGCACGAGGAGCATGGCGTTGCCGATATAGAGGCTGGCAATCAGCCCCCACACCAAGTCGGGTGAGGTCTGAAAGAGGAGCGGCCCCGGTTGCAGGCCGAACTGCTGAAACGCGGCGAGCATGATTGCCGCCGTCGCCGAGGTTGGCAGACCCAGCGTCAGGAGTGGAACAAGGACGCCAGCAGCAGCAGCATTATTTGCCGCTTCCGGCCCGGCAACCCCTTCGATGGCCCCTTTGCCGAACTCCTCGGGGTGTTTGCTGAGGCGTTTCTCGAGCGCATAAGACAAAAATGTCGGGATTTCCGCGCCGCCTGCCGGAAGCGCCCCCAAAGGAAACCCGAGCAGACTCCCACGTAACCAGGGTCGCCACGAGCGCCGCCACTCGTCACGGTTCATCCACACCGAACCGCCGCTGATCGGCGTGACGTCCTGGTCGCCGCGGCGGAGTCTCGAGGCCACGTAGAGGGTCTCCCCTACCGCAAAAAGCCCCACTGCGACAATGACCACGCTGATGCCGTCGAGCATTTCAGGTACGCCCAGCGTGTAGCGCGCTTGCCCGGTCTGCAAATCGATACCGACCAGCCCGAGCCCGAGCCCTAAGAAAAGCGCGGTCAGCCCCCGTAACACCGACCCGCCGAGCAGCGACGCGACCGTCGTAAAGGCCAGGATCATCAGCGCGAAGTAGTCAGCGGGGCCGAAGCTGAGCGCCACTCTGACCATCAGCGGGGCGACGAAGGTCAGGGCCACCGTAGCGAGGGTGCCCGCGACAAACGATCCAATCGCAGCCGTGGCCAGCGCCGCGCCGCCACGCCCGCGCCGCGCCATCTTGTTGCCCTCTAAAGCTGTAATAATCGAGGCGCTTTCACCCGGCGTATTGAGCAAAATTGAGGTCGTCGAACCGCCGTACATGCCGCCGTAATAGATTCCGGCAAACATGATAAACGACCCCACCGGGTCGAGCCGGAAGGTTACGGGTAAGAGCAGCGCTACAGTCAGCGCCGGGCCGATCCCCGGCAAGATACCGACGACCGTTCCAAGGGTGACGCCGAGGAGCGCCCAACCCAGATTCGGTAGGGTCAGCGCGACGGCGAAGCCGTCCATCAGTGCGCCTAAGGTGTCCACCTTAAAGCCCTAGTGGTGCCAGCAATCCGGCAGGGAGACGCAATCCCAAGAGACGGGTAAACGCCTCGAAGACGACCAGAGCCAAAATGAGACCGACCACCGGATCACGAAACCAGGCGCGGCTCCCGAAGGCGAACGCGACCCCCCAAAAGAGCACCGCCGAGGCGAGGATAAAACCGGCAGGTTTCAGGAGCAGCACGTAGAACGCTAAAGCCACGCCGATGATGCCGACGGCCCGGTAATCTATGGGCACATCGGCGTTGGCATCTTCGGCTTCTTCAGGTTCCGCCGTTTGACCCTGCAAAGCTTGAATCAGGAGCAGTACGCCGCACACGAGCAGGCCGAACGCGACTAAAAAGGGGAAAAAGCGCGGCCCGACCCGTGCGTAGGTCTGCGCGACGTCGATCTGCAGCGCCCCGTAAACGAAGTAACCACCGAGTCCCAAAACGCCGAGCGCGATCAGCAGGTCGCCGAGCGGAACCCCGTTTTTAGGTTTGTCCAAGCTCACTTACCGACCAGACCGATATCAACCAGGATTTCCTGGACGCGCGTGTCCTCGCTTGCCAGATACGCCGCAAATTCGTCGCCGCTGCGGTACACGTCGTCCCAGTTGTTTTCTTCCAAAATCGTTTGCCATTCGGGAGCGGCGTGCAGCTTGTCAACTACGTCTAGGAGCGCAGTCCGCTGCTCATCAGTCAGGTCGGGCGGCGCGACGACGCCGCGCCAGTTGGCGAGTTCGACCTCGATCCCTTGCTCGATCAGTGTCGGTACGTCGATGCCCTCCAACCTCTCAGGTGACGACAACGCCAGCGCCCGCAGATCGCCCGACTCAATCGACCCGGCCCACTCGCCGTAGCCCGTTACACCCGCCGAAACCTGCGATCCCAACACAGCCGCGAGCGCCTCGCCGCCACCTGAATAAGGGATGTAGTTGAGCTGCGCGGGATCAACCCCGGCAGCTTGGGCGACCAACCCGGCCAAGATATGGTCGGTACCGCCCGCTGAGCCACCCGCCCATGAGACCGCGCCAGGGTCTTCGCGGAGGGCGGCTAACAGGTCGTCCAAGGTTTGAAACGGTGAGTTGGCGGGCACCGCGATCACTTCATATTCGGCGGTCAGGCTGGCAATCGGCGTCGTTTCGGCGAGCGTTACGGCTGAATTATTGGTGAGAATTGCGCCGGTCATCACCAGCCCCATCATCATCAGCAGGTCGCCCTCACCCCGGTCGGCGCTCGTAAGCTGTGCGAGGCCGATAGTACCACCCGCCCCCTCGACGTTAAAGACTTCGACCTGCGGGACGACGCCGGTCTCTTGTAGGACGCTCTGGATGTACCTCGAGGTCGTGTCCCAGCCGCCGCCGGGTGAGGCCGGAGCCATGACGCGCAGTGACGAAAGCTCCTGCGCCGCTCCGATTCCAGTGAAAAACAAGCTACCTACCAACAAAGAGATGACGCTACGACGTATCTGCATAGTTGCTCCGATCTAGACTTGGATTTTCAGGAGTATACCGGACACGCCCTGTCAGAACAAGCTGACGGGGCGTGCGGGTGTAAGAAGTCTAGCTTAGAACGGATTACTGAGCGCCGAGTCCGTGAGCAGCGACCGGTCGGTCAGGCTTTTGAGAAAGTCGACCAAATCGGCTCTCTCTCCCTCAGTCAGCTCGAAACCCTGCACGAAGCCGCTTTTGTGAGGGTTACGGCGACCGTCGCCCCGGTTCGGCCCGGTGTCGATGACGCGCCCCCCGGCTTCGTAAAAGCTGATCACCTCAGCTAAAGTTTGGGCGCTGCCGTCGTGAAAGTACGGCGCGGTCAGTTCGACATTGCGGAGTGACGGGACACGAAACTTGCCCATATCGCCGGGTTTGCCGGTGATTTCGTACAGCCCCCGGTTGCCTTTCGGATATGACCCTTTGCCGTCCAAATTGTAAAGCCCAGTGTTGTGAAAGGGGGTCTCGAGAAACCCGGTCCCCTCGTGAACTGCTGAGTCGCTGAAGTTAAAGCCGCCGTGACAGTGGTGGCATTCGGTCTGCTCTGAGAAAAAGAGCGTCATCCCCCGCACCGCCGAAGCGCTGAGCGCGTCACGCTCGCCCCCGTAAACGAAACGGTCGTAGGGTGAACTGCCAGAAATGATGGTGCGGCTGAACGAGGCGAGCGCTTTAGCGACGTTGCTGACCGTAAAAGGGTCGGCGTCGTCCGGGAACGCAGCCTTAAAGAGTTTTTGGTAGCGTTTGTCCTGTTTGAACTTGTCCAGCGCAAGCGTGTCTTTACCAGCGAGCCCGAGTTCGATAGGTGCTTCGCCGAACAAAGGAACCAACACCTGCTGCTCGAGCCCCGTCAAGCCCGGATTGGCCCAAGTCAAGGTCGGATTATAGGCGACGTTGGTTAAGCTCTGCGCGTTGCGCAGGTGCGCCTCTTGCGTTGAACCGACCGCCACCGTTTTGCCGTCGCTAAAGGCTTTGTCTTGCTCGTGGCAAGACGCGCACGCCTGCGTATTGTTGCCTGAAAGTCGCCGGTCGTAAAAAAGATAACGGCCCAGCGCGACCTTTTCAAAGCTCATCGGATTGTTTTGGGGAACGACCGGCACCGGAAACCTGGTCGGCAGCTGCCAGCTGTAAGGTGTCCGTTTAGCTTGAGGGGTGGTGCCTAGCAGCGCCAGGACACCTCCCAAAACGAACAGGCTAAAAACGAGATGCTTCATCTAGCGGCCTGTGCGCCTCCGCCAGTGACACTAAAGAGCGTTTGCGACGCAGCAGGTCGCCCGGTTTTGAGCGCTAGACCGAAGTTCCCGAACAGTTTACGGCAGTCGGGGTCGTCAAACCCTGACATGCAACCGGGAGGGGCCAGCTCCAAGGACTTACCGACATCGACGCCCTTTAAGAGCGCCGCAACGTCCAGTTTTACAGCGTCGGTTGCCGGATTAAAGGACTCGAGCCGCGCCGTACTTAAGTTGGGGCGCGCGCACGCCGTAGCGGGGCCGACGACCGGCGCGGGTGAGGTGCAACCGGTGCTGCCCAGGTGAATCGGCCAGAAGTTCGCGGGCAAGTCCATACTCATTTCGCTCGAGGTCTCAGGTTTGGTTTTCGGGGCGGTTGCCTGATTGAGAAGCTCGATACGGGCGAACTTGTAACCGTACTGCCAGCTCCAGAAGAGCGAGCTGACATTTAGCGGTGAGGGTGCGGCCGTCGCGTCGGCGTGGTCGAGTTCAAAAGGGACACCCAAATCGAAGACCAACCCGTTGTAGTCGCCCTCGGGAACGGTTCCTGTGACCTGGTCGTTCATCTCGGCTGTGCCGCCGTCGCTGCACCCGCCGGTAGCGTTTTCAAAGTCTAGGAGTACGACGTTTTGAACCTGCCAGAGACCGTCTTGCTCGAGCTCGAGCGGGACTTCCTCACCCGCAGCGTTGACTAGCCGGAGGTTCGAGACGTACATACGGGCGTCTTGAAATTCGATGGTCGTCCCTTCGCTGCCGATATTGGGATAGTCTTGACCACACGCGAGGGCTGTGTCGCCGACGACGCCGTCAAACGTCACCGTAACGGGTTGCTGGGCTAAAGCGGCAGCAAAAAGAGTTGTCGTTAATATGGGTAAAACAGCTTTGAGCATGATTCTCCTCGAGTGTTGGAATGGATAAAGACGAACTGCGTTCAGGTAACGGTTTAACCCGAGCAGGGCGCTCGCCGTAAATCAGTCGTCGGCAGAAGCCGTCAGGTTTACGGCTGATAGGTAAACACCAGCAGGTCTTGGACGGTATGCGTATCGACCGATAGCGCACGCCACATCACCGCGTAGCTGCCGGGTTTCAGGTCTTCGGGTAACGCTAAGGTGACGGTAGCGTTCGCCGCTTGGGTCAGCAGCTGGGTTTTGATCTGTTTGGTGTCGGGTGTGCTCAGAACTCGAGACAAGAGGGCGTCGGCTTTTTCCTCCAACGCCTCAGGGTCTCCCCCACCCAGGCCGAGCGGATACACCAAAAAGGTCGAAAAACGGGGTTCGACCGCCTCACCGAACGTCAAGCTGACCTCGGTAGGACGTTCTTGAACCGTGCTGTCAGCTGCCGGAGTGGACGACTCGAGGCTGCTGTGAGCTGCCGTAAACGCTCCCAGCATGAGGGCTGTAAGGAGTAAACATGTTTTCATCTGCGCCCTTCTAAGCGTGGCTATGAGGTGTCAAAGGCCGGTTTTAGAAAGGTAGCGGTGGTGCGCGGCTCCCGTGTGCTTTTTTAGGGGTGGTGCGCTCGAGCCAAGATGCGGGCGCAAGCAGCAGCGACCCGACCATGTGCAGCGCCACGTATATGGCGACGACGGCGGCGACTAGGAGCGCATGACCGAGTACCGCCTGAACCGTGTGCGTATGGGGCGGAACACCGTTCGGGTGATGGTGACCCGGAAAGTTCGTTTGCGCGGCCCAGTAGGGCGCGAAAAAGAGTGCCAGTGCCAGCCACCCGATCAGCAGCGTGACAAATCCTGCGTGTGTAGCAAATTTAAGGCGGCTCGAGTCCAGTTGAATGGAGCGCCCCAGAAACCCCCCGGGTTTCGTCGAACCCGTCAAGCCCGGGAGTGCGTCACTTGGTCTCATCAGTTGAGCTAACTATAAAGTATTTCTGGGTACGTGTCGTAATATCCTTTTCTAATCGTTGTAAAATCACGGCAAAAGATTATTTTCACAATGCCACTGCTTGTGAAAATTTTAGCTCTTGCTCAGCGTGGTTGAGGTGCTGTTTGGTCGCCTCTAGGCGGTTCGCCTTCGGCCAGCAACTGAGCATATTCCTCATCGCCGAACATTCGGGAACGGATTAAAAAACGTACCCCTTCGGGCGCTTCGACCGAAAAGCCGCTGCCGCGCCCCTTCACAACGTCAACGGTGAGGTGTGTGTGTTTCCAGTATGCGTATTGGGACGCGCTGATATAAAACGGTGCGCCCGCAACCGTTCCCAAATAGATATCGACGTTGCCGAGCCGGAAGTCACCTTGCGGGTAGCACATCGGTGAGGAGCCGTCGCAGCAGCCGCCCGACTGGTGAAACATCAGCGGGCCGTGAATGAGTTTGAGGGTTCCCAGCAGTTCCGCCGCTTTTGGTGTAATGTCTACGCGCTCGACGCGTCCGTCGGCGGTGCGTTTGATGGTGTCCATAAGGTCTCCTCAAAGGTTGAGACGATGTTCGATCGTAAGCTAGGATTATGAAAGCAAAATACGAGGTTTAGTAGCGACCAGCTGAAGTCCCAGTGTTTTTTTAGTCTTTTTGAAGGTTCAGTTGGTCGCGGTTTCTTATGCAGGCCAAGCAAGCCCGACCTGAAGCCGGGCTCGAGCTTTCCGTTACGTCAAGCGCCTAAAAGAAGCCTAACGCGTCTTTGCTGTACGACACCAGCATGTTTTTGGTCTGCTGGTAGTGATCTAGCATCATCAGGTGGTTTTCACGGCCTACACCCGACTGCTTGTAACCGCCGAAGGCGGCGTGTGCCGGATACGCGTGGTAGTTGTTGACCCACACGCGGCCCGCCTGAATCCCGCGCCCCATCCGGTAGCAGATGTCGGCGTCGCGGCTCCAGACCCCGGCTCCGAGGCCGTAAAGCGTATCGTTGGCAATCTCGAGGGCGTCGGCTTCATCCTTAAACGACGTGACCGAGACAACCGGGCCGAAGATCTCCTCTTGAAACACGCGCATCTTGTTGTTGCCTTCAAAGATAGTTGGTTCGACGTAGTAGCCGTCTTCAAGTCCCTCAATCTTTTTACGCCCACCGCCGGTCAAGACCTTTGCCCCTTCAGACTTGCCGATGTCGAAGTACGACAGGATTTTCTCGAGCTGGTCGTTCGAGGCTTGCGCCCCCATCATCGTGCTCGGGTCTAAAGGGTTGCCCATTTGAATCTTTTCAACGCGGGCGACGGCACGTTCCATAAACCCATCATAAATGGACGCCTGTACCAGAGCGCGGCTCGGGCAGGTGCAGACTTCGCCTTGATTCAGCGCAAACATGGCAAAACCTTCCAACACCTTGTCGAAATAGGCGTCGTCTTCACGCATCACGTCCTCAAAAAAGACGTTGGGCGATTTTCCACCGAGCTCGAGCGTCACCGGAATCAGGTTTTCCGAAGCGTACTGCATGATGAGGCGGCCCGTGGTGGTCTCACCGGTAAAGGCGACCTTGCCGACGCGGGGGCTGCTGGCGAGCGGTTTTCCGGCCTCGACGCCGAAGCCCTGCACGATGTTGAGCACACCTGCGGGCAAGATGTCGTTAATGAGTTCGGCAACGAACATGATACCGATGGGCGTCTGTTCGGCGGGTTTGAGGACGACGCAGTTGCCCGCCGCGAGCGCCGGAGCGAGTTTCCAGGTCGCCATCAGGATGGGAAAGTTCCAGGGGATAATTTGCGCGACGACGCCGATAGGCTCGTGAAAGTGGTACGCCACGGTGTCGTTGTCGATCTGCGAGATGCCGCCCTCTTGGGCGCGGATGGCTCCGGCGAAGTAGCGGAAGTGGTCGATGGCGAGCGGCAGATCTGCCGCCATCGTCTCGCGGAGCGCCTTGCCGTTGTCCCACGTTTCGACTTTAGCGAGGGTCTCGAGGTTCTCCTCGAGTTTATCGGCAATTTTTAGCAGGATATTCGAGCGTTCGGTCGGTGAGGTGCGGCCCCACGCACCCTTAGCGGCGTGCGCGGCGTCGAGCGCCCTTTCAACGTCTTCGGCGGTCGAGCGGGCGACTTCGCAGAAGGTCTGACCTGTGACCGGCGAGGGATTTTCAAAGTACATTCCCTTGGCCGGGGCGACAAATTCGCCGCCGATAAAATTGTCGTAGCGCTTTTTGAAATCTACGGGGGGTGACACACGGCTTTGGACGTCCTGAATCATCGGGTGGTTCCTTTCAAATATGGCGAGACCTGAAACGGCTAGCGAACCTTAAGCTCCTTTCACAAGACAAACTGTAGTATGAAGGTGACTATAGCAGAGAAAACGGCACGTTTAAGGTGAGCAGGGATGCATAGCGCTGAGAAAATCTCGAGTCCGGGGTCTTCCCTGCTAAAAGTGCTTTGTCCCAAACGCATCCAAAGCATTAGTAAGTGTTTTTATTCACAACTATTCTGCTTGTGAAAACTTTGTTTCTTTAGCTTCTAACTTTCCTGTAAGACACGGTATACTCAGCCCATGAAGCCAGCTGACGTCATCCTCATCGGGGGCGGCATCATCGGGTGTGCGTGTGCGTTTCGGCTGGCAGAACGTGGCTTTAAGGTGGTGGTACTCGAGGCCACTTCAGAACCGGGGCGAGGTTCGACAGGGCGAAGTGGCGCGGGCGTCCGAGTGCAGTTTAGTGAAGAGGTCAATGTTCGGTTGTCTTGGGAATCTATTCAGGAATACCGGACATTTGGAGAGCGTTACGGGGCCGATAGCGGCTACACTCCGGTCGGCTATCTTTTTCTGGTGGCGGCAAAAGACTGGGCGGCGCATGAGCGGGGGCTCGAGGTGCAGCGGCGTGTGGGCGCGCCCATCTCCGAACTGACGCCAGGTGAAGCGCAAGCCCTCGTGCCGTTTGTCCAAGATGGTCTCTACCGCTGCACGTATGGCCCCGCCGACGGCTATATCGACCCGCTGGCAGTTTCTCGGGTTTATCTGCGGGAGGCGCGGGCGCGGGGTGCCGAGCTCCATCTCGGTGCGCCGGTCACGAGCATTACACGCACACGGAGCGAATGGCACGTCAAAACGCCGAAAGACGCCTTTGCTGCGCCCATTGTCGTCAATGCAGCCGGAGCGTGGGCCGGTGAGGTCGCACGCCGGGCCGGATTAGACGTTCCGGTCGTCCCGGTCAAACGCTGTGTTTACCGTACTGTAGGCGGCAACAGCGCACGCTCCTACCCTCTGACGGTGGATACGAGCAACTTCTGGCTACGTGGACATGACCAAACCGTCATCTTTACGGTTAGCAATCCCGCACAGCCCGCAGGCTGGCATGAAGGGATGGACTGGGCTTGGTTAGCGCAAGTTAGACGGGTAGGCGAAGCTAGATTTCCGTGGCTGAAAGACCTGGCGCTAGACCGAGGCCACAGTTTTTGGGGCTACTACGAAGTTACGCCTGACGGCGGCCCTATTTTGGGGGAAATGCCCGGTGCGCCGGGATGGTTTAACGCCTGCGGTTTTTCGGGCCACGGCGTTCAGCAAGCCGCCGCTACCGCCCGCGTTATCGCAGCCGAAGTCGGGGGCGACGCACCCTTCCTAGACGTTTCTGCACTGCGCCGGGAACGCTTTGAAAACCCCGCTGCTGGTCGCGAACTTCACCTCGTCTAGCAAGTTGACGGTGTCGGCAGAGCCGTGCTACGCTTTTAGAGCCTTACCGTCACCTCGGGGTGTAGCGCAGCCTGGTAGCGCACTTGACTGGGGGTCAAGTGGTCGCATGTTCAAATCATGTCACCCCGACCACAAGAATTAGCGTGAGGGACGGCGAAAGTAAGAGCGGCTGACGGTAAAAGGTCAGCCGCTTTTTTATGTTTGTGGTCGTATAGTGGTCAAAAGATTCTTGTGGTCAATTTAGCGGGCGCGGTTCGGCTTTATCGTCAGCAGTTCCGAATAGCACCGCGTCGAGCTTATCTGCCCCTTCACGCTGCAAGCTCGGGACGATGTGGCTGTAGGTGTCAAGGGTAATCACCACGCTGCTATGTCCTAAACGCTCGCTGACGACTTTAGGATGCACACCTGCCAGTAGTAAGAGAGAAGCGTGCGTATGGCGCAGATCGTAGAGCCGCATCGTTTCGGGCAACTTGGCAGCTTTAAGCAGGGGCCGGTAGTAGCGCGTCAGCATGTTCTTTTCGTGCAAGGGCATTCCTTCTAATGACGAAAAGACTAGCTCACTCTCCCCTACCAACCCGGCTTGTTTAGCCCGATGCTCGAGCAAAACTTCATTCAGGCTTACCGGATAGTCCACCACGCGGCGGCTCTTCTTGGTTTTGGGTTCGTCGAACAGCCACACGCCCCCGTGACGCCTGACGGTGCGGGTAATCCTGACGGCGTGCCGGTTTAGGTCTACGTCCTGCCAGCGCAAAGCTAGAGCTTCACTGGGGCGTAGGCCGGTCGAGAGCATCAGGGTAAAGAACGCGTAGTGCGGTGAGGTACGGGCGGCGGTCAAAAAGCGCCGGGACTCTTCATCGGTCATAAAGTGCATCTCACGACGTTCTTGCTTGGGCAGCTCTACATGCTGAGCCGGGTTGTAGGTCAAGAGACGCCACTTGACCGCTTGCTCGAGCGCGTTCCGTAAAATCCGGTGCGTATACTGTACCGTTCGGGGTGAGAGGTTCCGGGCGCTCATTGCAGCGTAGACCGCTTGAATGTTTAAGGCGGTGAGCTTTTGCAGCGGCGTCGCGCCGAGTTCGGGCCGGATGTAGTATTTGAGCAGCCGTTCATAGTCGTCATAGCTAGACGCCCGTAAACGCGGTTTAGCGGCGGCCTCGAGCCATCTGTCCAGATAATCGTTTAGACTCTCACGGCTGGGCTCGAGCAAAGTTCCCATGTCCCGGTCTCTGAGCATCTTGTTAAGGACTGCCTGGGCGTCCTTTTTAGTGCCGTGTACGGTCTTGTTATAGCGGATGCGTTTCCCGGCGGCGTCGTGCCCCATATCGACCCGCACGAGCCATTTGCTCTTACCGCGCTCTATAATCTGCCCTGCTGTCTTGGCAGCCATCACTTAACCTCTTCAGGTTGCCACTCTAAAAGGTCACCTACGCCGTACCGTTTGCCTGTCAGGTCGAGGAGGGTTTGCAAGATCGCCTCTAGTACCTGTCCCTGTACGGTACTCGTTCGGTTGTTTTTAATCCGGTAAATCGTCGTGAGCCCTACCCCGGACTCTTTCGCCAGTCGGTAAGCACTTACCTCGTGACGCTCGAGTAAGTCCTCTAGCTTCCACTGTAGCGGCATGGTTTGCATCGTATCACCTCATCTGTATTATAACCCGAAACTTGACTATAGTTCAATATCGGGTTATACTTAGACATCTAAGCAGCCACGGCGTAGGAACTGAAGCCGCTTAGAAAATCCAGGATTGAGAAGGATTCAAGATGAATAATACTCCCAGACAATGCAAGTTACTCGGCGCTACCGTGCGCGGCCTCGGCTTAGTGGTCGCCGTCTCGAGCACCCTTGCTCACGGGTACGCCGTCGTCGAGACTGCCGACAAGGTAAACCGGCGCGTCGCCTTAACCGATCTGAAGCGTGATGAGGTCGAGCTACCGGCACAGCCTTACGCATTTACAACGCAGGTCGAGCGCGTCGCTTACGGTGTTTGGGATGAGGTTCACAGCCTTGTCCCGGCTGTTCAGGTGTTGGCGGTGGCAGCGTGAACCGTTATGAAGAGGCGCACCATACCGTCACGGTAGAGGCGCACGTTTCAGAGCCTTGGTTAGCAGGCGCGGCTTTTGACGCCATCCGGCAGTGGGCTAGAGCGTCCGGTCTCGCGGATATTGAAAACTTCGGTTGCACGATGCACGTCACCTTCTCCGGGCGTACCCACGGCAAAGCGTTAGAAGAGTTTGACGCACGCCTAGAGGCAACCTTTAGCGCCGACATCAGAGAGCATAAGGTGCGTGAATTGCGAGACCTCAAGGCTCCTGAGTAGCAGCCACAGCCAAAGAACAGCCCCCGGTGATCTGCCGGGGGTTTTGCTTTGTCATGAGGGTGTCGCTACTGTCTACGCCCTTGTACCGTTCTCTCAGCTACCGCTAGCGCCTCCGGGTGCATCTCTGCAAAGGGCACCGTCGGCGGCGTCTTGTCGGATTCTGAAGCGAATAGCAGCGCGGTCGTGCGCTTAGGTGAGCCTGTGCGTGCCCACAGCTCCAGCGCCGGGTTCGGTTCTCTAAAGGGTGCAACACCTACCACGCGCCCCGCTTGGGTGATGGTGAGCCCGATCAGCACATTTTTAGGGGCTCCGGCCTCGAGCCTCGTCACCCGGTTAAGCAGCGTCACGTTTAGCTTCTCTCTGAAGTTCTTTGATTCGTTTTGCCAGGACCGTACCCGCGCCGGGGACGTCTCCAATCGCCATAAGCTTTACCATCACGTCTACCAGTTCGGCGTTCCGGTCATTTTTGGCAAAGAACGCGGCGATCCCATCAATGATCTCTAGGTGTTTCGCGGTGAGGGTCTTGGCTCTAGCCATGAGGGTACAAGCTCCGTTTCTGTTCAGGCAACGGGCCGTTCATGCCGTTTAACTGTCCCCCGTGAAAGTTGTAAAAGGGCAGCTCGAGCATCTTCTGAAACTGCTTTACGGTGTCGGGATGTAACTCTGGAAACGGCTGCCAGTAGGCCGCTTGCTCTTCGTCCGTAACTTCAAACTGTTCTCTGCCGTCAGGTGTCCATAGCCGCTCGCTTTCGTCAACGTGCATCACGGCAACAAACTGCACCTTTTGGGGTAGCTCGCCGGTTTCAAACCACCGTGCGAGGTCGAGACCTTTAGCCGCCAAGTGGTGATAGGTCGGACGTCCATTTTCGTGTGCCCACATGCCCAGAACGACGGGTCTACCTAGTGCAGTCTCTACGTCGTCGAGTCGCTTAAGTAAGTCGGCTCTAGCCATGCGGCATCAGCTCCTTACGCTGTTCAGAGGGTGCCAAGACACCGCCGATGCCCCGAAACACATAGCCGTCGAAGTAATAAAACGGGCCGCTAACAGTCGTGGTGAAGGTGATGATTTTTTCAAGTAGCCTGATAGCGCCAGGGTGCAATGTTGGAAACGGTTCCCAGTCGTCATAGCGGCTCATCTGCACTTCAGTCCAGCACATCACGAAAAAGGCTACATTTTTGGGCAGTTCGCCGGTTCTAAACCACCGCTCTACGTCGAACCGCTCACCCCAAAAATCGTGCTTTATCGGGCGTCCGTTCTCGTGTACGAAATCTCCCCAAAGGGTAGGTGAGGGTTGTCCCGCCTCAATAGTTTCTAAACGTCGCTTCAGTCCTGCGCTCATCGTTGCATCTCACTTTGGCGCTCTAACTCGGCAATGCGGGCCTCGAGGTCGGCTGTCTCATAAATCGAGCGGTAGACCCCGGCAGCCTGCGAGGTTGCGTGTACTGCTCTGAGTCTTACCTGCGGGTCGGTACTGTCCAAAAGGTTCTCAGAAGTCAACAGAGCCCGCCATAATTTGCGTTTAAGTGCGTCGAGGTTGCCAGCCCGGACACGCTTAGGGACGCCGTTCTTATCGTCTGCCATCGCTCACTCCCCCCCCCGGCCTAGTCTGTCAGTCCAGCCATAAAGTCATCAATCGTTGGGCCGCTCGGTTCGGGCTTTGGGCTCACAGTCAAGACCTCAAGGTTTGCTCGGTGTGGGTTGAGGTGTCCGAGGACTTTGTAGGGACTCGCGCCGTAATCGGCGGGCCACTCCTGAAGGTTGTCTAGGCTCGAGCCGGTTAGCGGGCGGACGTCCGTACCTTGTACAGCTCTGGCGTAAGTCTCTTCCTTGCTGGCGCGGTCGCGCTCGTAGGTCAGTTGTCCAGCTTTTCCGATAAGGCGGTCTACCGCCTGCCCAGCTAACCGGACGTGTTCGTTTCCTTCGTCGGCTAAAGCTGTGGCCTGTTCAATCGCTGCCACGAGTACCGCGTCCGTTTCGGCAAACAACTTTTCCAGGGCTGCTTGAATATCGGCATGTTTGACCGAGGCCCTTGCAATGACCGCTAAAGCGTCCTCGTCATCCGATGCGGTTTGTAATTCAGCTACCCGCCGCTCGGCTGCTTGAATATCGGCGCGGTGTTGCTCGAGCATTTCACGGGCAACAAGGACGCGGTTTTTAGCTTGCGCCTGATCGTCAAGCGCGGCCCGTTCGGTTTTGAGACGGGCGGCGTCCCCTTCGTTCTCGCTCAAGAGCGCCTGAAACTGCGGCAGTTCGTCGCGTAACTCAGTAAGGTTCTTTTGAGCAGCTTGCAATTCTTCTTTAACGTTTGGCATCGTTCCTCATTTCTGTAAACAGGTTTTGTCTACACCTAAGCGTAGCGAGAGGCGCACTTAAGCGCCCCTCAGATCGGTTTATCAGGCTACTTCGGGCAGATCGGGCAACAGCCACACGGGACACTCTCGGATGCTCGCAAGGGTCTCTACAGGTACGAGCCATTTACCTTGATACCCGGCAGGTTGATACGCGCCCGCTAGCTTTCCGTTCCGGCACAACCGCCGCACGGTCTCTTCGCTCAGCTCGAGCCACAGGGCAGCTTTAGCGGTTCCTATGACTTCGCTCACGAGGTCGGCCTCATGGCACTACCGCAGCGGACACAGACGATCTCATCTAGTTTGATGCCGGTCGTGGCTTGGTTCCCACAGCGGCATCTGTAATGCGTTGTGAGGTCGTCAATAGTCAGGGCGTCGTCTGCCCGGATGGGCTCGAGCTTGGGTAAGAGGCGCGGCTGTTTGACTTTGCGCGGCTTCATTGGCTCACCTGATTTGCCAGTTCAAGCAGTCGTGCTTTCTGGGTAGCGTCCGCACGTTGCACGCTGAAGAGGTCTTTAAGCTCACCGTCCAGTTCGGGCCGGTCGGCAAAGTCGCCAGCTTGGAAACGTTTATGCAGGTTTTGCACTTCAGATGGTGCATCGTTTTTTTGATGCAGTTTGATGTTTTGATGCAAAGGGGTGTGCATCAAACTTTTATCCGTCTGGGACGGCGTATCTGCTATTTGATGTTTTGATGCAGTGGGTTTTGGCCCGTCACCCTCTTCAGCCTTCAGCCGGTAGCCTACGGGTTGCCCCCGGCCCGGTAGCTGCACCACGGCGATAGTGTCACCCAGGCGCTCGAGCAACTCTTTAAGCGCCCCTGCCGCCGCTCGCTGTCTGACGTTGCCTTCAGTTATCGCGGTGTCCAAAAGTTCTTTACGGTCTACCACCATGCCACGCTTCAGCTCTAAAACGCTCTGCATCGCTCTGATAGCCTTCTCGCTTTTGGTCTCACCGTAGGAATCGGGTAGCGGCGTCTCTTCAATCCGCACCGCGTCGGCAGTGAAATGCAGCTCTACGCCGAAGGGTTCCGGCAACGCCGCAAAGCTCATCTTATGGACATCCCAGCGTAGGACGTTACGACCTTGAACTTCTTTCGCCGGGACGCGGGTCAAGAGATGCACCGTCCGGCTTTGGGCAGGTTTGGCAATGCTCCCCATGACGCCACGAGCACCCGCGACCTCTCCGGTCATAGGTTTGGGTAAGTGGTCAATTAAGACGACAGCCGCGCCTGTCTTAGTGGCAAGGCGACGTAAATACCAGAGCGGCCCCTGTACAGCGGTAAGTTTTACCGGGTCGGTGTTCGGAAACGCTGCCATAAAGCTGTCTACGATCACAAGGCTCGCCCCGGTGCGTTCTATCGTGTCGCCTAGCTGCACAAGCTCACCCTCCTGCAAGCCGTAGGTGTCACCGTCAGGCTCGAGTACGATGATTTTGCTCATATCGCCATCTGGGTAAGCGGCGCGGTGTTTGTCGAGCCAGAAGCGCACGCTGCGCCCATCGCCGGGGGCGTCATAGTCTACGAAGATGGTGACGCTCGGGCTGACGTGTTCCCCCAAAAACTCACCCCCCTGTGGACGGCTTCCTTGCCATGCGAGGCCGGTGAGCATCGCCGTCTTGCCGTGTCCCGGCAGGGAGGCGACCATGTTCAGGTAGCCCTTCAAGATGAGCCCGTCTATGTACCAGTCGAGCGGGTCGAGTTTGGCGGTAAGGTCTACCTGTTTTAGAGGCATGGTTTACCGCCTATTTTTGGGCCGGACGAAAACCGACTGCATGAAAACATCAAATCGGGTTTTCCCTGTGCTAGACGTAAATCTTTTGATGCAGTATTTGATGCACTAAAAGATTTGATTGCATCAAAAGATTTTGTGGTCTCGAGGCTCCCGGCCAAACGCTTTTGGAGTGCAGCGCGTCCCTCTTGACCTGCACTCTCGCAAGCATCGGCGGGCCACGGGTCAAGCACAAACACCTTTGCAGCGCCCGCCGAAAGCGCCGACGATGCCCATTTATCCCGCGCCTTTTGTCCCGGCTCATCACCATCGGCGTAGACGTAAACCGTCCGGCCTGTAAGCGCCGCTGTGTGCAACGCCCCGCCGGTTCCTGCTACGCCCATCACTGCTAGCTCAGGACATGCCAGCCAGCAGATCATCCCGTTAAGCTCACCCTCAATAATCAGCACTTCGTCTTTGTCGAAGTCAGGTGAGCACCATGCGGGCGTGCCGTGTCCCGGCGTCGTGTAGCGGTAACGTGGGCCGCTGCCAGGGCGGGCGTAGCGTCTTTTGAGTGCTAGCACCGCACCATCCGGGCCGGTGATCGGAAAGACCGCATCATGACTTTCAGCGGCGAAACCCAAGCGCCTTAAATCGCTCAGGACAAAACCGCGCCCGGTCATGGCTTGCGGCAAATAGCGCAACTGTTGAGCCGCGCGGTCGTGTCTTTTAACGAGATGATTTGAAACAGGCTTGAATGTCGGTTCCAGTCTTTTGACCTTGACCGGGCGCTCGGCTACCGGAGGGATGTACCCTCCGGCGCGGCGCTCTAATTCCTTGATCGCTTCAGCGGTTGAGAGAGCATGAACAGCCTCGAGCCAGTCCACCGCGTCACCGTGAGCCCCGCACGAGAAGCATTTGAAGCCGTCTCTATATATGTGGCAGCTCGGCGTGTGGTCGTCGTGAACAGGGCAGAGAACCTTACCGGTGCGGTCGGGCTCGTGCGTCTCGCTTACAAGTTCCCGAAAGCTCACGGCGGCTTTCAGGCTTTGGACATCGGCGCTCATGCTGTGCCCGCAAAAATACGCACCATCGTCGAGCGGTCAAGGTTTTGGTAGCAGTAAGCGCAGTCAGCCGTTTCGGTTCCGGCAATGTAAATCCAGTTGCGGCGGCAGTCTGGAGCGTGAGGGCAGGGGTTACGATCTGACACAACCTTTTTACCAGCGCCTTTGTTGTCTGACGGGTTAGCCGGATTCATGCTTGTACCGCATCGTCGCGATTAAGAAATATGCCATGAGCGAGACATTCAAAGGTTTGAACGTTTCCGGCGTCGTCTAGGATGGCTCGGCAGCGGCTTGCTACACATTCGGCGGCGTTCTGGCAAGGGCTCCAGCAGTCTGGTACAATCGTCTCAGCGTTGCCCGCGCTGATTGCTGCCCCTCCCGCTTCCTGCCCCGGTTGCGGGTTTTTCATTAAGCCGCCTCTTGTCGCCAGCCGCCCGGTAGCGCCTGACCTCCAGCCTCGAGCCAGGCTTCTACCTTTGCCATGTCGAAACGTACCTGTCTACCTAATTTGATGTGAGGGAGAATGTCCCGCTGTGCCAGCTCATAAACACGGCTCGGCTTTACGTCTAAAAGCTCGGCTATCGGCTTTACTCCGACGATGCGGCGGGTACGGGGTGCGCTTTCATTCTGAACTGCTACAGTTTGCATGTGAACCTCCGGGTTCGCTAGGGCTTGGGGGCGCTTATGCTTCCGACGGCGCGGCGCTCCCTTTGCTCGTTTGACTATTGACGGACTGCTATTCAGCTTTACTCACCCCCAAAAGAACAACTCACGCCTAAGTATCGGGCGTGAGTTGTTCTTTTGTCAGGACAAATTTTAGACTATTTCATGTCCGCGGCTTACTTTCTCGTGAAGCCAATTGCAGCCGCGACACCCCTCACCCTTTTCTTAACAGCATCGTCACTAAGCACTTTGCCCGTAATTTCTGTGTGTTCTTCAAGTATCTTCTTCTCGTTCCAACCGCTGAAGTGGTCACGTATCAACCATCGTAGATGATGAGCCATTTCCGGCTTCGGACTGCCTTCTAAGTCTTTTCGCCACTTTCTATAAGCTTTGTCTACTGCCTTTTTAACTTCCTCAGGTTCAGGCAGCTCGCCCTTAAAATTGAGTGGAGAGATTGTCACAGTAAACGACGGAGGTGCTTCGTTAGCTTGCCTGATGAAAGACATACCCTCCAATCGATGCAATGGCATAAACACTTTGCAAGTGTCTAGTGTTTCAAAAGCGCATTCGTATAGCCAACCGTCTACCATCTGGAATCGATATCCCCACTGCTTTAACTCTGTTTTAAGTGCAGCCAGCTCACCATCTGATAATGCAGGACAGGGCAAAGGCTTTCTATCTGATCTTTCGCCCAAACCTTCTATGTGCGTAACCACAAGGTCAGGCCACCCTCTAATCAAAGCACGACGTTCTCCGAGAACTTTTGAATAGATCGGAAACGTCACCTGCTCAAGGTGTTCATACACATGAGGCTCGAGCTTGACCAATTCCTGCAAGAACGTGTGTCTTGCGGAATGTAAAGCCATGCCCTGCAAGGTTTTTACCGCTTCCATAGCGCCCCTAACTTTGTGGTCATATAGTGGTCAAACTCTGCCAAACTGCCCTGAATAGGATGACTCATCTGTAAACAGTATAGCAATAAATGCCGTCTAGGGCGTACTATCCCGACTCTAAACTACTCAGCTATTCAGCCCCGCCGTGCCTGGGGGTCAAGTGGTCGCATGTTCAAATCATGTCACCCCGACCATAAGAAAATGCGTGAGGGACGGCAAAAGTAGGAACGGCTGACGGTCAAAAGTCAGCCGCTTTTTTTGTTTGTGTGCCTACAGTATGCTAAAGCATTTTTTAGCTCAGTTTAGGGGCGCGATTGGGCGGTAGTGTCGGCAGTCCCGAAAAGCACCACGCCGAGCTTGTAGGCACCTTCACGCTGCATACTTGGGACGAGGTAGCTGTAGGTGCCGAGCGTCATCACGACGCTGCTATGACCTGAGCATTCGCTGATGGACCCGATATTAACACCGTTTTCGGTAGGGGGGCTAGCGTGCTTGTGACGTAGATCGTGAATTCCTATTTCCGTCATATCAGCAGCTTTGACAAAGCGCCCGAGCATAGGCGAAAGGTTGCGTGGACTGAAGCACATACCGGACTATGATGGGAACCGAGCCCAGACCCCGCTTGGTCTGGGAGCGCCTGCTCCTTATGGTTGGCACTCTTAAGAATTCCGCGAAACTGTGCTGGTCATCATCAGAGTTTGGATATAAACCTGCTTCAGTTTTGGAAACTACTTTACGTTGTAAACAAAAACGTTTATCCTGATAGCTGGAGGAGAGAAGCCGCAAAAATAAACTACGGCGCTTTTGGAAGTCTTTAGGAGGATGTGCGTTGGTTGTAACTATTTTTGGTGCGAGTGGACGTACGGGTAGGCTGCTCGTTGAGGGCGCACTACGTACGGGACATCAGGTCAGAGCCTTTGTGCGCGACCCGGCAAAGTTACCGCTAAAGGACGCGGGGCTCGAGCTTATTCAAGGTGACGCCAAGAGCGGAGCAGACGTGGCCCGCGCCGTCATGGATGCGGACGCTGTGCTCAGCGCCCTCGGTCATACCAAAACGTCGGCGAAGGACGTCCAGACCGTTGCTACAGCCCATATGGTCCACGCCATGAAAACGTCTGGGGTAGCGCGGCTTGTCAGTTTGACCGGCGCAGGCGTAAAGGCTCCACAAGACCGCCCTAAAGTGATCGACCGCGTGTTCGGCGTGCTGCTTGCGACGTTGGCTCGCGACGTTATCAAAGACGCTGAGGCGCACGCCGAGCTGATCCGTAACAGCGGGCTCGAGTACGTGCTCGTCCGTGGCCCACGCTTGACCGACGGCCCCTACACAGGAGACTACCGAGTCGGGTTTATCGGTGAAGCGTCGGGGACGCGGGCGTCGCGCGCGGACGTCGCAGACTTTATGCTCAAGCAGCTTACCGACGACGCGTGGCTCGGCAAAGCGCCGCTCGTCAGCAGCTGAGAACCGTGAGTCCACCCCTCAAAATCAACGTCTTCTCAGACGTGGGTTGCCCCTGGTGTTATCTGGGTGACGCACGACTCAAAGCGGCGCTCAGACAAACCGGCGTCCACGCGCAGGTTTACTGGCAACCGTTTCAGCTACAACCCGACCTGCCGCCCGAAGGTGTCCCCTGGAAAGGGTTTGCCGAACGCAAGTTCGGGAGTTGGGCCCGCGCTCTAAAGGTCTTTGACCAGCTCGGCGCACTGGGCACAGAGGCAGGCTTGACGTTCCACTTTACCGACATTGCCAAAGCCAACAACACCACCGACGCACACCGGCTAATCCTCTACGCTCAAGCTCACGGTAAAGGTGAGGCAGCCGCTGGCGAGTTCTACCGAGCGTATTTTGCCGAAGGAAAAGACCTCAACGACCAGGCTGTGCTCGTCCGCCTCATGGCGGCACTCGGCTTGGAGGCCAGCGTCACCGAGATGTTTCTGGGAGGTGATGACCAGCGACCTCAGGTTATCGCCAGTCAGAGACGTGCAGCCACACTCGGCGTTTCGGGTGTCCCCTTCTATATCTTTGGCGAGCGTACCGGGGTGTCAGGCGCACAACCCCTTGAAACGTTTGTCCGCGCGGTTGAGCAAGCCGCGGCCCTAACGGATTTATGAGGTCAGCGCCGTGACTATCCTGGTAACGGGGGCGACGGGTACCGTCGGTCGTGAGGTCGTTCGGGCGCTACAAACGCTGGAGCAACCCGTGCGGGTGAGTAGCACCGATCCCGACCGGGCCAAGCAGCTGCTAGCGGCTAGCGGCTTGAAAGTTGACGACGCAGTTCGGCTCGAGTTCGGTGACGCTCAAAGTTATAGCGCCGCCTTCACCGGCGTAGACAAGGTGTTCTTAATGCGTCCGCCGCAAACCACCGCGATCAAAAAAGAGATGCTACCTGCGCTCGAGGCGGCTCGCACCGAGGGCGTTCAGCAGATCGTGTTTATGTCGCTTCAGGGTGCAGAGAAAAATCCGGTCGTTCCTCATCGGCAGGTGGAGCGTCACCTTGAAACGTCGGCGTTTGATTACACGCTGCTGCGCCCTTCATTTTTTATGCAGAACTTAGCTGGCGTCCACGCCGAAGATATCCGCGCATATAACGAGATCTTCGTTCCCGCAGGACGAGGACGAACGAGTTTTATCGACGCCCGCGATATCGGCGCGGTGGCGGCTAAAGTCCTTACCGAAGCTGGACACACCCGGCGCGCTTACGAACTTACCGGGTCGGTAGCCCTCACCTACGCTGAGGTGGCGCAGCTGTTCTCAGATGTCTTAGGGCGGGAGATACGCTATACAAGCCCGGACCCGTTGGCTTTTTACCGCCGGATGCGCTCACGAGGCTTGACGCGGGGGTATATCCTCGTCATGGCTGCGCTCTACAGTGCTTGCAGGTTTGGGCTCGCAGCACACACCACAGACGACACGCGCAGCTTGTTGGGGCGTGAGCCTATCAGTATCACGCAGTTTGCCGCTGACTACCGGGACGTATTTACCGCTGCTTGAGTTGCCTCAAGTTTAGCGGTCTCAAGGCCCAGAAACTATCAAGAAAAACCTATAGCAGGTATCATCTGGTTTGAGCCAGTCCAAGCGAGTAAAGCGTAGTCTAGTACGCACGTTCTGAGATGATTCCTGCGAGAACCTAGCTCAGTAGCGATGAAAAACGCTGTATTTTATAACCTTTCGAAACAACGTCGTACCGTTTCTCCTCCGCTATCATCGCTTAGGTGCGTGCGAAACGGCGTCCTCCGAAGTGAGCGCGTCCCTTTGCGAAACTTCGTACACGCACCAGTATCAAAGGTCGCCAAACGCCAGTGGCGTGTCGGTCTTTTCTAGGTCGGTCTTTTTTAGGGTGTCGAACAAGGGTTTACGCACAAGCTTCGACTGTTTAGCGGTAGGAGAACGGTCTTCGCCTCGCCGACGTCTCGAGGTACCTGCTTTAACCTGAGTTTGAAGTTGTTTTTACGACGGGCACGCAAATTCTGTACCTTCAGTGACTGACGACCGTCTCAAGAATTGCGCTTTCGCTGTTTTTTAAAACTATGTGAGCGTTTTAGCCTCAGGCACGCCTTACGCTTATGAGAGGAAACCTGGCAGAGACGGAAAACCTATCCCCGGAGAAACCTCGAACTCAAGTTGAGTATGGGCACACTGCAAAACTCTTTATCGCTCCGGAGTATTGCCGTCTGCTCTGATTCTACCGTTTGGAGATAATCCAAACAGCGTGAACGATGCCGGGGATATAGCCGAGCAGCGTCAGCAAGATGTTTAGAAAGAACTGTCCGCTAAAGCCTACTTGCAGAAATACACCGAGCGGCGGCAACAAAATGGCGATGATGATTCTGAAAATATCCATACTTGTAAGCGTAAAGAGTCTGCTAAGGTGCGTCGGCGTGCGGGGCTACAGACGACGCCGCGACCGACAGGCGTCGGTAGCTCGAGGCTGGCAACTACGAACGCAAAAGACCGCCACCGTAAAATGGCGGTCTTCTAGCTTGCTTTGCCCTGCACTGCACATGTAGCAGCGTGAGTTAGGGGCAGGTTCTATGGTGAGAGCACCGCTGCGCGTGTCAGCTTTTACTCATCTTGCGTACTGCCTAGACGCTACCACGTTCCCTTGTAGAGCAGTTTGTTCGGTGAACCTGGGCCGATGTCGGAGAGTGCGCCGCCGGTAGCGGTGTTAATGAGGTAGGTTTCGATTTCCCTCGGCGTGACGTCGGGGTTGCCTTGCAAAATGAGCGCGATAACCCCGGCAACGTGCGGACTCGCCATCGAGGTACCGCTGATCGTATTGGTCGCGGTGTTGCTCGTAGTCCAGGTTGAGGTGATGTTCGAGCCCGGCGCGAAGATGTCAACGCACGGCCCGAAGTTAGAATCTGACCGACGGCTGTCGTCGATATTGCTCGCGCCCACCGTAATTGCGCCACTTACGCGCCCAGGCGAGTTGTTACACGCGTCGTAGCTGTCGTTAACCCGCAGACACGACGAACGAGATGCCTGAGCGAATCGCAACACTGACCGCGTCGTCAAGAGCCGGTGTAGGGACGCTACCCAAGCTCATGTTGGCGACCGCAGGTTTGCTGGCATTTTGCGCCACCCAGTTTACACCCTCAATAACTCCAGAGGCGGTGCCGTCGCCGTCACAATCCAAGACGCGTACTGCAAAGAGCGTCACATCTTTGGCAACCCCGTACGTATTACTGCCAACCGTACCCGCTACGTGCGTTCCGTGACCGTCACAGTCGCTCGAGCCGCGCCCGTCTTGAACAGTCGAAATACCACCGACGACGCGCCCTCCAAAATCTGTGTGGCTGGCAAGTATTCCCGTATCGATGATGTAAGCCGTTACGCCCCTACCCGTCGCGTTATACTGATAGCTGCGGTCTAGCGGGAGTGAAACTTGATCAATACGGTCGAGCCCCCAGGTCGGGTTGCTCTGGGTCGCGTTTATGCTGATAATCTTGTCTTGCTCAACGTATTTTACGCGCGGGTCACTTCTGAGCGCAGCGAGCTTGGTTTTGTCGAACTTGGCGACAAAGCCGCCGATGACCTCGAGCGGTTTTAGCGCCTGAATTCCCAGCTCGTTAGAGACGCTGGCGACCTCGAGCGAAAACGCTTCAGCCGACTGCGGCGTAAAACCCGCCTTCGCACCCTTTACGGCTCCTTTGCTGAGGTCACGGTTCATCACGACGATGTATTGGCCCGGAATCGGTTGACCTGCAGCACCCTGAAACACTGCGTCAGAACCTGCTAAAGCGTCACTTTGCGGCGCGGTGCCGCAAGCTGCAAGTAGGCCAGCAAGCAAGACGGATACGACTAGCTTCGACTTCATATGTTTCCCCCAGCAATGAAATCTCAAATGAGGCACACCATTAGGCAGATAGTAGGAGAGTAAGATGTTGTTGTGGGTGTTCGTTCAAGTAACTAAAGCCTAGCCGACAAACATGAGACAAAGAGTAGATTCTATGTTTCTTTATGAGACAAGGTTAAGTAGCTCAATGTTTTCTTGCTAATTTCTAGCCTGCAAATTGGGTATTTTTTTCAGGAAGCACGTTCTGAACGGCATTTTACGTCATTAAGACGAGTTTATGGCGTTCACAGCTAACACATAATTGGCACCGCTGAAGTAGTTGAACTGAAGAATTTTGTAACGCAAACGTAACATTTTTGTGTTGTCTAAACCTACATTTACGGGGGTGTATAAACATGCAGGCTAGCCGCTTCAGGGGTGTAAGCGGCAAGCGTCACCGGCGCAAAATCTGCAAAACCTGAAGTGGTCAGCTCGAGTGTGAAGATATTCCAGCTCAGGAGCGCCCTACACAGCTCGGTTCTAAGGTCGGGCTCGAGGGGTTGATGCGTTTAGGCGTCTATGTGATTTTGGGAGCACATTTTTTAGGAGTGCTTGAACGGCTCAGCTGATAAGACTATCGTATTCGGCGTGGCTACCAATCCATACCTAACCTGAGTTCGAGGTTTCCCCCGGAATAGGTTTTCCTTCTCTGCCAGGTTTGCTTTTACAAGCGTAAGGCGGGCCTGAGGCTAAAACGCTCACGTAGGCTTAAACAGCGAAAACGCAACCCTCGAGACGGTTGTCAGTCACCGAAAGTACAGGATTTGCGTGCCGGACGTGAGAATAACTCCGAACTTGTATGTTGAGTGCGGGTCAAGAGTAAGGCCGACTCCGAACCTGAGCGTTTGAGCTCGTACCTGAGATAGGCCTGCTCAACCCATCACCAAGACTCCGAACCAGCATCCTGAGCCGTTAAGGCCGGATCTGCAAGTATGCGAGCGGTGGTGGCCTAGAGCCGGACCCAAGCTGGAGGACGAGATGACGTTTGTAGGCATCGACGTAAGCAAACTCAGCCTGGACGTGGCTGCACTCCTTGATACCGGTGAAATCCATCGGGGAAAGTTTGGTAACACCCCAGAAGGCCATCGTGAGCTGCTAACTTGGCTCGAATTCTTTCCGAACTGCCGTCTGGCCCTAGAAGCAACGGGCTCCTACCACCGGCGTCTTGCTGCGACCTTACAAGGCACTTACGTGAGCGTGAGCATCCTTAATCCAGCCCAGGTCAGCTATTTCATGAAGCGCCAGCACCGCCGTAACAAAACCGATAAAGCGGACGCCTTGTGGCTAGCGGTTTACGTCAAAGAGCGGCAACCTGCTCCCACCCTCGCCGTGAGTCCGCTACGGCAATCGCTCGCTCGGGAAATTCAGGCGCTAGCGAAGGACCTGACGCGACTCAAGAACCGGCTCGAGGCAGCCGAACATGGTCAGGTTCATCCCGAGGTGGTGACTTCCCTGAAGCGGCGCATGGCCTCACTAGCAGTAGAAAAGCAAGCCCTGGAGAATGAGCTCGAGCTGGAGACGAAGCGTTCGAACGAGCACGAACTCTTGTTGTTGACGAGCATTCCTGGGATTGGGATTCGGACTGCGTGTCTGCTCCTGGCAGAGTTAGGCTCGGTAGCGCGGTTTGCTACAGCACGCAAGCTAGTCGCCTTTGTTGGGCTGACACCTACCCAGTTTACCTCCGGTACGAGCGTGGCTCAACCAAGCCATATCTCACGCTTAGGTTCTGCCTACTTGCGGCATATCTTGTACATGCCGTGCCTCGCAGCTATTCGTTTTAATCCTGTCGTTAAGGACTTCTTTGAACGTCTGGTGAGGCATGGTAAACATAAAAAGGCGGCGGTGGTAGCATGTATGGCTAAACTGCTAAGGATGATCTTTGGCGTGCTTACGCACAGGAAACCCTTCCAGCCAACTTCAGTTCAAGCTTGACAAATCAACACAGCATCTCAGGTTACCTATAGCATCTAACGGTTTAGAGGCTACAAAAAGCGTCATTTACCTTGTCATGGAAAGCACGGTCTAGGTCAGGATGATGTTTAATAAGGGCTTTAATCTGGTTCCATAGCGGCTCGATGAGGTTGAGGTCAGGAGAATAAGGCGGTAGGGCGAGTAGACGGCAACCGAGCGGCTCGAGTAACTTTTGCAGGGTTGCTTGACGGTGAAATGAGGCGTTATCAAGAATAACGACCTGCCCAGCTTTTAACGTAGGGATGAGCACCTGCTCAAACCAGGTCTCGACTACCGTGCCGTCGCAGTAACCGGTGAAGGTCATCGGTGCCAAGACCTTACCCTGACACCAGGCGGCAATCATCGAGACGCGCTGGGTAAAATGTCCCAGCTTCTCAGCACTGCAGCGTGTACTGAGGCTCCAGCCGTAGCTATAGTCGAGCGTGTTCTCAACGCCAGCTTCATCGATATACACGCACTTCTCCGGGTCTAGTGTGCTTAGCTCCTGCTCGAAGGCTTGCCGTGCTGCTGGTGAGCGCTCCCGGTAGAGATAGCTCTTCTTTTACGCGTATAGCCAAGTCGCTTAAGTGCTCTAGAAAACGCCATCGTACTCAGCCTTGCGCCTTGCTCTTGTTGCCACGCTGCCGCCATCTCTGTAAGTGCGCGGTGCTGCTGCGCTGCGGTAAAAGCCCGCACCTCTGCGGTGTTGCCTAGTACCGCAGGACGCCCGCGATAGTAGTCTGTGTTTGCCGTTACCTTGCCTGTTTCTGCTCGCAGTTTAAGCCAATCGTCTACCGTGCTCCGGCTGATCTTGAACTGCCGATGTACCTCCGTCTTGCTCAGCCCTTCATCCAAAGCCGCTAACACGCCTAAGCGTAAGTCTCTACTGTAAGGCGCTCCCATGCCTTCATTGTAGCTTCTTGGCTGTTAGATGCTATAGATAAAATCGTCACTGTCTTCAACCGCTAGGGCTCGAATACGCAGACCGACTCTGGCAGACCAGTAACCACCGGCTTTTTTGAAATGCAGCGAGGGATGTCTGGAATTGTTTTTGAGAAGTTCAAAGTTTTTGCGAGCGAGCTTTTGAACGTCTTCGCCTAAAGCGTCAAAACGTTCCCAGAACTGCGGGGTCGTGCGGTGCATCTACAGCTCACTCAGCTGACCTCGCAATTTTGCAGCCTCAGCTTCTTCACGCAGAAACTCGAGCTTACCGGACGCTATGTCTTTTTCCAAATGCTCATCCCAAAATTCCCAGTCTTTTTCGGCTATCCACTCACGGAGTTTAGCGAAGTATTCAGGGGACAAGGTTTCGATTTCTAATTTGATCCGGAAGACTCGGGCCAGATACAGAGTGTGCCTCCCAAGGTGTTAAGGGGGTTAGAGAAGGTGCTGCTGAACTTCTACAACAAAATGCATAACTGATGATTTTACGATTCTGAAGCACGTCTGCTACGCTTTTCTTTCCAAGATTCGATGGCATCCTCGTGCGAGGCTTCAGGATTGGCAAGGTGAAATGCTCGCATGTGCCGGTTATATTCGAACTGTTTGGCAATTTCTCCTGAACCTGCGGGTTTCCTTTTGGATTCGTACCATCCTTCTATAGCTTCCTCAAGTGTGTGACCGATACCGTTTTGAGTGATGTAATCACGCATAAAGCCGTTAAAGTGAAATTTGCGGTTAGTTTCTTCTTCAAAAAATGTTCTCAGTTCCTGACTACAACGCCATCCCTCACCGATAATGCTCTCCCTGGTAAAAGCGGTCGGCATGGCTACTCTGAAGTTGTCTTGTACGGGCTTTGAAGCAAGAACTTTCCCCGTCTCAAGAAAATAGACAATTCTTTGAGTCAGTTCAGCTTTAGAACCCGAGGTGGGCAAGCAACTAAGTATCCCCAAGCTATACTTGAGGGATGCAACCCCTCTATGTTGAGCTGAGCGAGCAAGAAGACAGAAAGCTGCTAGAGATAGAGAAAGCCCCCCACTTCAAGCCCAAGGTGCGTCTGCGAGCCAGTGTTCTACGGTTATCGAACCAAGGCTGGCGTGTGCCGAAGCTAGCTGCTTACTTGGGCCGAGGCGAAGAAAGTATCAGGCGCGATCTGAAAAGGTGGCAACAGCAAGGCGTGGCAGGTCTGGGCGACGGCACAGCGCCGGGACAAGCTCCTTTGATTACGGACGAAATAAGAACCCAACTGGCCCTATACCTTGCTGAAGAACGGAGCTGGACAGCCTCGCAGCTTGCCGCTGAGATAGCTGGGAAATTCAACATAAAGGTCACAGCTGAAGCGATACGCCAGCACCTCAACCGCTTGGGCTATGTCTGGAAAAGGACGCGCTACGTGCCCTGTAAAACGGTAGACCCTGAGCTTGAACAGCAGCACCGAGCGGGTTTAGACACGCTTAAAAGGGGGCGGCAGAAAAAAGGCTGAAGCTTTATTATCTAGACGAAGTAGGCTTTAGTCTGGCGCTGGGCACAACGTACACCTGGGCAAAATCTGGTCACACCACATTAGCAGTTCCGACACGCTGGAGATAGAACGGGCAAAGCCCGGCCCGTTGGGCCTAGTTCGCAGTCACGGACGACTTAACCTTATCGGTGCGCTCGAAGTTTATGGAGCAAGGCAAACGCTTCACTACGAAGCTTTAGAAACATCGGTCAGAAGTGCCAATGTCCTAGCCTTCTTAGAACACCTCGCTGATAGCTGTTCGCCTGACAGCTTGAGTGTTGTGGTTCTGGATAACGCTACTTTTCACCGCGCTAAAATGGTTCAATCCAAACGTGCTGCTTGGGAAGCTCAGGGACTCTATCTACGCTTTCTGCCGCCTTATTGCCCACACTTCAATCTCATCGAATGTCTTTGGAAACGGCTCAAGGCTTGGCTCCTCCCAAGGCGTTGCTACGATGCCCTCAGAGACCTCCGCAAAGCTGTTACCCAAGCACTCGAGCTGCTTGGAGCAACCGCCGTCTAAGCCTCAGTCTTCATTTGGGGGTACTTAGCTTTGCAGAAGGCTGACAACTCGCTTTTCAGCCAGTAGAAATCGAGAAAGTCTCAAGAACTTAACGATGCACTAAGTTCTGGCCTAGAAGCCATCTCAAAAACGCCTAAGCAGTAATTTGATGCAGCCGAGATGCAGGAAGGCCAAGAAGTTTAGGGAGTGATGTTCATAGCGAACGACCAGACGGCGAAAGTTGCCGAGGTGGGCGAATAGCCGTTCAATCTTCCAGCGCCGTTTGTAGCGCCTCAGTTTACGTCCATCTTGCGTCTTGGCTTTTTTACGGTTTCTTCGGTGAGGCGCAATCATTTCAACACCTGCTTCGGCGAGTTCAGCGTCAAGCGGATCACTGTCATACGCTTTGTCACCGATTAACTTGTCGGGTTTGCCGCTGACGTGTCGAGATGCGAGAGTCGCGTGTACCAACCGGACCTCATGTGGGCTAGCAGACGTAACGTGCAGGGCGAGGCAAGTACCACCAGCGTCCGATACCGCCATGACTTTGCTACCCTTACCCCGTTTAGTCTTACCAACTGCTGACCCCCTTTTTTCGCAGCCACAAAGGTACCGTCGATAAAGCATTCCGACAAGTCGAGTTTGCCCCGCTGCAGGGGGTCATGCGCTAAAGTCTCTAGAATCTGCCGCAACACGCCGTTTCTCTCCCATTCTTGAAAGCGCCGATGGCACGTCTGATAGGGCGGATAGCGCTCGGGTAAATCAGCCCACTGTGCGCCCGTTCGTAATATCCAGCAGATGCCCTTAAGTATCGCTCGTGGTTCTCGTCTGGGACGGCCTTTGCCATCTTTGCGTCGAGCTGGTTCGGGAATGAGCGGCCCTAGTACTTCCCACTGTTCATCGGTGAGTTCCATACCACCGTTCTAACAGCTATGCAGCTGACTATTCGTTTTTGAGATGGCTTCTAGGCATTTTGTACTCCTATCAATCGCTCGAGTTCAATCAAAGTTTGACCAGCGACCTTTAGACAAACCAGCTGATCAAAACTCATTGAGAATAGCAAATCTACTCTCCATACGGCACCCAAATATTCTTCACCTGCACCGCCCGCCGCAAATACTCTCTCCCCTGCCCCTGCTCCCCATCAAACCAGTCATGGCGCTTGCCATAATTCACCCACGTCCGCTTGAGGTTCCCCACACTTTCGCGCTCAATCATAGCGCTCCCCACCTCACTCCCGACATACCAAAGTCCCTCCACCTCGTCGTGCTGTGCCAACGTCTTGGCGAGGCTTTCACGCGGCCCGGTCACAATGTTGATAACGCCACCCGGTACATCCGAGGTATCTAAAACTTGATACAAGTCGGTCGCGACCAGCGGATAGCGTTCACTCGGCAACACGACCACGCGGTTGCCCACCGCTACGCACGGCGCAACTAGTGACACCAGACTCAGCAGCGGCGCGTCGTCCGGGCAGACGACACCTATTATGCCTAAAGGCTCGTTCATGGCGAGCGTGACGTTGCGGGCCGGGACACCGTGAACCTGTCCGTCGTACTTGTCGGCGTAGGCTGCGTAGTAAAACAGCCGTTCGACCGACGCCAGCACTTCGGCTTCAGCTTTGCGGCGGCTCACGCCGGTCAGTTGTACGAGCCGCGCCTCAAACTCGGGCGCGTGTGCTGAGAGGTTTTCAGCCAGGTAATACACGACCTGAGCGCGTGCGTGCGCCGTCAGCTTCGTCCAGCCTGCCGCCTTACGCGCCGCTTCGACGGCGTTGCGGACGTCTTTACGGTTGCCTTCACCGACTTCGCCTGCGAGCTTGCCTTTAGCGTCTGCAATCCGGACGCTGTAGCCCGAATCAGGACGGGCTTGTTTGCCGCCGACGTAGAGCTTGGGCGTGCGGTCGATGGCGGGTAGGGAGGCGGTTTCAGTGGAGGACTCGAGCCCCTCCGAAAATTCCGGTACACCCAAATCACCCTCACCGTAAAGCGGTAAACCCTTTTCCCACGTCGGTTTCACGTACTCAAAAAGCCCTTCGCGGCCCCCCTCACGACCAAAACCCGACTCGCGGTAGCCACCGAACCCCGCCGCCGCGTCAAACTGATTGGTACAGTTGACCCACACGACCCCGGCTTTGATTTTGGGCGCAATATCGAGCGCCAGGTTAACGTTTTCCGTCCAGACCGACGCCGCGAGGCCGTAACGGGTGTTGTTGGCGAGTTCTACGGCTTCGGCAGGCGTGCGAAAGGTCGAGCCGACCAGCACCGGGCCGAAGATTTCAATTTGGGCGATGGTTGAAGCGGGTTCGGCGTCCATAAACAGCGTCGGCGGAAAGAAAAAGCCGGTTTGCGGGACGCTCCATGAGGGTTGATAGCAGATTGCGCCTTCAGCCTTACCCTGTTCAACCAAACGGGTGATTTTACCTAACTGCACTTCAGCTATGACTGCGCCCATATCAACTGATTTGTCCAGTGGGTCGCCGACACGCAGGGTCTCCATTCGGGCACGCAGTTTCGCCGTAAGCTTCTCGGCAATCCCTTCTTGCACCAAGAGTCGTGAACCCGCACAGCAAACTTGGCCCTGATTAAACCAGATGGCGTCCACCACACCCTCAACGACGCTATCCAAGTCGGCATCTTCAAACACGACAAAAGGAGACTTGCCGCCGAGCTCGAGCGACAGCTTTTTTCCACTGCCCGCACTCTGCTCCCGGATGAGCTTGCCAACTTCGGTTGAACCTGTAAACGCAAGTTTGTCTACGCCGCCGTGATTGACCAGCAGTTCACCCGTGCGTCCGTCGCCAGTCACGATATTTACAACACCCGGCGGCAGGCCGATTTCTTGCGTGATTTCGGCAAACAAAAGTGCGGTCAGCGGGGTAAACTCGGCGGGTTTTAAGACGACAGTGTTGCCCATTGCCAGGGCCGGGGCGAGCTTCCAGGCGAGCATCAAGACCGGAAAGTTCCAGGGGATAATCTGAGCGCAGACACCGACGCTTTCAAAACCGGGAAGTTCAGAATCTTTAAGCTGCGCCCAGCCCGCGTGGTGATAAAAGTGGCGGACGGCGAGCGGGATGTCCAGGTCTCGAGTTTCACGAATCGGTTTGCCGTTGTCTAGAGTTTCCAAAACAGCGAAGAGCCTCGAGTGCTTCTGCAATTGCCGCGCCAGGGCGTAGAGATAACGTGTCCGCGCGTGACCTGAAAGCCCTGACCACGCCGGAAACGCTTTACGCGCGGCGGCAACGGCAGCGTCCACGTCTTTTTCGTCCGCCTGTGAGACGCTCGCCAAAACCTCTTTATTGGCCGGGTTGAGCGTATCGAAGCGTTCGCCGGATTTGGCTTTAACAAATTTGCCGCCGACGAACAGCTCAAAACGGCTTTTGTGGCGGCTTAACCAGTCGTAAGCAGCGTCGGCACTCTCAGGGGCGGGGCCGTAATCCATCGTTTCAAAAATGTCCTTTACGGTTTGTTTTAGTTCGGTTTGAGGGGTGCTCATAAGGCTCCTATGCCTGCGTCACTTGCCGGGACACCGAGGGCTTCGGCGGCGCGGAGGAGGGGTTTGTCAAGGGTGTAAAGGGGCAACTGTTGATTTTTTGCAGCGGCTATATGTAAGGCGTCGGCACCCCTCAGGCCCAAAGTAGGGTCTTCCAGCAGCAACGTCGCAGCTAGTACGAAATCATTCGCTGAAGGTGTATAGATATGGTAGGTCACCTCCATATCTCTGTCAAAGCTCTGCATCAGCGGCTTTACGTTGGCCTCAACTTGCAGTTTCATCCTTACGTTGCGTGCCAGTGTACTGGCGAACTCAACTTTAGCCCAGCGGCTAACTACAAAACGCTCCGCAGCTGTAAGTAAAAACGCCTCTACCGCTTCGCTCGTCGCCTCATTTAGATATAGCGGTACGAGAAGACTTGTGTCTAAATAGATCACCGGACCACGGGCTTAGTACCGCGCCTCATCCCGCATCGCTAAAAAGCTCGCTAGCGCGCCACCTTCAACTTTGCCGAACTTTTCCCTCAGCTCAGCCCTCGAGGAAAGCGGCTCGGAGACCTTTTCGGTAGGTGATAGCACCGCGACCGGCTTACCCCGCCGCGTAATCGTCACCTTTTCGCCCGCCTCAACTTGTTTAAGCAGCTCACTTAGTTTTGCCTTGGCCTCTGCCACGCTGACTTCCACCTTGCACCTCCAAATCTTCATTGGTGGTCATAGTTGTAGTCATTTTAGCACGGGCGTCAGCGGGCACTTACAAGCGCGACTGCACCCTACTTACCAATCCCGGATGGTCACGTTCTAGCGCGTCCATCACCCTTTCGCCAAATTGTTTTGTCCATTCGGCAGCCTTCACCACGAGGTCTTCATCGTCTTCGGGTATTTCGGCAATTTTTTTGGGATAACGCGCGATTAAAAGGCAGGTTTGTCGCTCGAGGTCTCTCAAATAATCCCACGCATGGGCAATTCGGCACTCTTCTAAACCTTTAGCGGCCCGTTCAGACACGAGTTCTTCAGTCCATGAAGTCTGACCGGCAACGAACCCTTTAGCGCCAAGGGTGTAGATGGAGCCGGAACCGGCGAAAACACGGTCGAACGCGCCTTCAAACCGTTCACAGACGTAAGGCAACCCTGTCTCGGCGTCTCACCCTCTAGCGCAAGCAAAGTCTCCTACACCGCGAGCCAAAAAAGGGGCCGCCATCGCCTCACTCCGCACAGCGTAAACCCACCTCTGCTGGTGCGTGCTGGAACGGGGCTCGAGCCTCCTTAATCCCTGTACCGGCGAAGCGTGATAAAGCACGTTCAAGACAGTGTTTCCCCCTGTGCCTGCCGGTCGTCAGCGAGCAAACTGTAAACCAGATAGTCCACCAAACCTGCTTGGGTATACCCCATTTGCCGCAATTTGCCCTCGAGCGTAAAGCCCAACCGTTCAGGAATAGCCCGACTTTTTACGTTCGTCTCAGCGCACTTTATCTCAATACGGTTGAGGCCAAGTTCCGTAAAAAGGTAGTCGCGCAGTTTACGGCAAGCCTTGGTCATGACGCCGCGCCCCTCAAATTCTGCGCCGAGCCAGTAACCGATTTCAGTACAGCAAAACTCTTTCATGATGTAGTTAAGCCCGATAACGCCTGCAAGCTTACCGTTCAGCCAAATGCCGAGCTGAAAGCCGTCATCCCTGACGAATCGCTCCAGCTGTGACCGTATAAACGCTTCTGAATCCGCAACTGTTTTTGTCGCTTCGACCCAAGGAAACCAGGGGTCGAGGTGATCACGGTTTCTATCCGTAAGGTTGAATAATGCCACTGCGTGACGCGACTCGAGCAACCGAAGTACTAACCCTTCTTCAACGACTGCCTCAAACATCTAACTTGCCCGCCACTCACTCTTGAGCAACCCGTACACAACCCAGTCGCTCCAGCCGGACTCGAGCTTGTCCATCCGCCGCAAGGTGCCCTCATGGGTAAAGCCCAACCGCTCCGGCACCCGCCGACTCCGCACGTTTTCCGGCGCACAGCGGATCTCAACCCGGCTCAGCTTCAGGTCGTCAAAGCAGTAGGCGCACAGCCCCCGCACCGTGCGCGTCGCCAGCCCTCGCCCCTGCGCACCTCGTGCCAGCCAGTACCCGAGTTCGGTACGTTCCGTGTCCCAGCGGATGTAGTGCAGCCCGGTCATCCCGACCAACGCGCCGTTCAGAAAGATGCCAGCCTGAAATCCGTCGTGGCGGGCGAACTGCTCTAAGCCCAGCTTGATAAAACTTTCTGTTTGTGACACGGCTTGAATCTTGGAGACCCACGGCAGGTACGTTTTGAGATGCTCACGGTTCTCTACGGTCAGGTCGAAGAGTAACCGTGCGTGGCGGTGTTCTAACAGGCGAAGCTCGAGGCGGTCGTCCAGAATAAGGGCAAACATCTCAGGCTGCCGGTTCCCAGGACTCGAGGCGCAGGCTATCAATACGTTCAAAGTGTTTGAGGTTGCGGGTTACTAAAACTGCATTGTTGGCGATAGCAATACCTGCAATAAGGATGTCGGCGTCTTCAAGTAAAGTCCTTTGACGGCGAAGGTCTTGGTAGATGGGTGCTGAAACGTCAAGTGCTATGCGGCCTAGCTCAAGCACCACAGCTTCTTGCAAAAGCGCCTCGAAAAGCAGCTTTTTTCTGGTTGCTTCTGACCTAAGGCCACGCTGCGTTTCAAAATAGCTCAGCGCGTTGAGGGTAACATCATGGCCTTGCTTTACGCACACCTCTAGCTCGTCTATCACCTTGCGGTCACGCCGCAAAAGGGCGGCTCTCACATTCGTATCGAGTGTGTAAATCAATCTTCATCCGGAAGGTCGAGCGCACGCCCACCGAACAGGGGACGGCGGCGAGCATGTTTCTCAAACTCAGCGTATTCTTCAGGGTCAGATAGGAGACCGAAAATACCGCGCCAAGCTGCGAGGCGTCGTTTTATCTCTTCAGGAGAGGGTTTCATGATCGTATCCAGCTGAGTTTCTAAAGCCTCGAGTTCGGCTTCGTTCAGCCTTTCAATACGCTTTATGAGGCGCTCCTTTGTCGTCGTTTCTTTGACCGTCAGTTACGGCCTCCTTAAACGCTGCCTTATCTTCCTCGCTCATAGGCGCAGCAAGTTCATCTAAAAGGTGAAATTCTTCCTCGAGCTGACGTTGATTCCTCCGGCTCTGAAGGTCTTTTTCTATCTCTGAAAGCTCGGTTTCATCAAACGCTTCTAACTGTTTAGTAACACGTTCTTTTACGGTCATGTTCAACCTCCTAAGCCAAAGGCTGCCGGTACAGCGCCGCGTACCGCCCCGTAACGTAATGCTCCAACTGCCGTTCAATATCTCCCAGAAGGCTACTCGCCCCAAACCTGAACAGTTCAGGCTCGAGCCACGCCCGCCCCAGTTCCTCTTTCATCAAGGAGAGCCACAACAGCGACTCTTTCGCCGTTTTAATCCCGCCCGCAGGCTTGAAGCCGACGTAAACGCCGGTGCGTTCAAAATACTCGCGCACCGCCCGCACCATCACCAGACTGACCGTCGGGGTCGCGTTTTCAGCCTCTTTGCCGGTCGAGGTCTTGACAAAATCGGCCCCCGCCATCATCGCTACGAGTGAGGCTTTATAGACGTTTCTGAGCGTCCCGAGTTCGCCGGTTGCCAAAATTGCCTTAAGGTGCGCGTCGCCGCAGGTGTCGCGGAACAGGCGCACTTCGTTGTAAAGCGCCTCCCAGTCTCCGGTCAGAACATGTTCGCGGGTGATGACAATATCAATTTCAGCAGCACCTTCGGAAGTGGCGTAACGGATTTCGTCCAGACGTTGCGGCAGCGGCGTAAGGCCCGCCGGAAAACCTGTTGCTACCGACGCCACCGGAATACCTGAGCCTTCCAAAGCTCGAACCGCGTGCGGCACCATCGTCGGATAGACGCAGACCGCACCGACCGTCGGACCTGCGTCTGCCATGCCTAGAGCGTCTAAAATGTCGTGTCTTACCGGATGTTTGGCCTTGGCGCAGAGGCGTTCAATTCGGCCTTTGGTGTCGTCTCCGGCGAGCGTCGTCAGGTCGATGCAGCTGACCGCCTTGAGGAGCCACGCGGCTTGAAACGCCCGTTTAACCGACCGCCGTCCGGAGAGCGACCCGGCGCGGCGTTCGACTGCGCTACGGTTGACCTGCACATCTCTGAGCCAGCCCAGCTCGAGTTCCGTACCCGGATTACGCGGATAGCTCGGCCTCTGCGTTTTTATATAAGCCTCTACGGTATTAGGTTCTTGAATCGCCATGATGCACGCTCCTCAGCAGCTTTGTGTCTCTGTTTGACCTACAGTCTAGCGCAGTGAAGAGGCGCTAAGGTAAGGGGAATGCGTCACTTTGTCCGCACCCCGCACGGCGTCTGCGCCGTTATTTTGGAACGCGAGGAGCTTGACCTAGACGAGCGCGGCGGTTTCGAAGCGAGCTGGGCGGGTGAGACGGACGGTGAAGAGGTGCTCGAGCTTGACGCCTACCGAAAGATTGTCAAGGCGTATCTAGCGGAACTTTACCGGGAACGGCACAAGCAGGAGCCAGGAAACATCACCCTCAATCTAGCGAGTCACCAACTTCTCGACGACTTGGGGGGCTGGACGAAACTGAACTGGCGTCCAAGCGAATAAGGGTGAGTAAACGGTTTTTCAAGGGCGCAACTTTTCAATTCTAGACCTTTTGGGTAGCGGTGTCCAGCCGTAAAAAGCTGTGTCTTTTGAGTTAAAAATCTCCGCTGCAACGAGCTTCAGTACGTTCTATAGTGAGGGGCGAAGGAGGTGGAGGTTATTCAAGCCACACTTCAAGGCTGCGGCCCCCGGTGCCACTAGAGGCTCGAGCGTGTATCCCCGAATTTCAGCTGGGAACCGAAAGAGCGAGACGAGGCCGAAGGCGCACGCAGCCTATTTTTTGCCGATTTGACAGGTTAGGCGGTGCCAAAGTAGCCGGTTATGGACGGGACGGCTGAGCCGTTTCTTTAGACGCTTCTGCTGACCTGCTGATGACGATAGGTTGTTTTTGCGTATCTCTTACAGCGCGGCAGAGCGCCGCGCCGAAAAAGAAAAGCTGCGCCGAATAGTAAACCCAGAGCAAAAAAACGACCAGCGAGCCTGCTGCACCGTAAGCGCTGCCTAACGCGCTTTCGGTGAGATAAGTACCTAAAAGCCAGCGCCCTAGCGTAAACAAAAACGCCGTAAAAATTGCTCCGAACCAGGTGTCACGCCAGCGCACGCGCGTCGCAGGCAGGTATTTGTAGAGCAGCACCAGAAAAAGTATAAGTAACGTGAATCCGGAGGAAGCCTCGATCCACCCTAACAGCACCACCGGTACCCGGTGCTCTTGCAGATAGTCCCGGCTCGCACCCAGGTAGGTGCTTAGCGTCAGGCTACCGACAATCAGGATGCCACTACCCAAAACCAAAAGCACCGAAATCGCTCGGTTTTTCAGGAATGTGAGCGCACCTTCGCGCCTGCTCGAGGGTGCTTCGACGCCCCAAATGATGTTCGTCGCCGCCCGCAGTTCAACTAAAACTAACGACGCGCCGAAGAGCAGCACCCCCAACCCGACCGCCGAGGTGATGATGCCGGTGCTCGTCTGATAGGCGCGAAACGCATTTTGAAACAGGCTCCGCAACACGCCGATGATCTGGTCACTTTCTGGCCCGAGCGCGAGCGCAACCTGTTCTAAAATGCCCTGCTGCACCTCGGCGCGGCTCAAAAACACGCTCGTCACGCCGACTGCGACAATCAGCAAGGGCGCAAGTGACAAAACCGTATAAAAAGCTAAGGCTGCCCCTAAACGCGGCGCGTTGCGCGACTGCCAGAGCAGCGCCGCCTTGATAAAAATCCGCACGATGCGTGTGTGCCTCTTTGCCACAAGGTTAGTTTAGCGCGGTTCTCACGCGCCTATACGGATTAGGCGCACGTTATTTCCTCGGGTCAGTAAACCCCTTTGGTCAAGCCACCATCGACGAGGAGCGTTTGTCCCGTGATGTAAGCCGCTCCTTGCGACGCTAAAAATACGGCTGCGGCGGCAACTTCCTCCGGCGTCGCAAAACGGCCCGTGGGGATGTCGGCCTCGAGCCGCTCTCTCGCGTCACCGCCGAAAAGCTCATCGGTGCGCGCCGTCGCCGTATAACCGGGCGCGACGTTGTTGACCGTTACGCTGTCCCCGGCGACCTCACCGGCGAGCGTTTTGGCGTAGCCGGTTACAGCGGCGCGAAAGGCGTTCGAGAGCGTTAAGGTCGGGATGGGTTCGCGGACTGATAAGCTCGTGATGTTGATGATGCGGCCCCAGCCTTTTTGTTGCATGTCGGGCAGCGCGTGCTGCGCGAGCCGGACGACCGACATCAGGGTCAGCTCATATGCTTTGTCCCAACCGGACAAACCGACCTCAGAGGGCGTACCGGCGGGTGGGCCGCCCGCGTTGGCGACGAGGATAGCGGGCGCACCCAACGTTTCACGCACCTCGAGAAAAAGACGCTCTATCTCGCGTTCGGACGAAACATCGGCAACAAACCCGGCCCCGCCGACCGACGCGGCTGCCGCCTCGACCTCGGCCTCAGTACGCGCGCAGAGGGCAACCTTGACACCTTCGGCAGCGAGCCCCTGCGCGACGGCCAACCCGATACCTTTTGACCCGGCGGTCACTAACGCGATTTTGCCTTTTAGCTGTAAGTCCATAAGCCGATTATAGCCGCGGGGGTATGGGGCTGAGCTGAACGCGCCGGAGCGCCGCTAGATTGGACGCGCCGACGCCGTGCATGGCGACGCGCAGCTCCCACAAAAAGGTCTCGAGCCAGTCGATCACGGCTTGGGAGGACTCGAGGGCGGGCTCCAGCAGCGGTCTGGCGACCCCTACTACCTGTGCGCCGAGGGCGACCGCTTTAGCTGCGTCTAGTCCCGAGCGAATTCCACCCGAGGCGACGAGCGGCATGTTTGGCAGTGCTACCCGCACCTCCTGCAAGGCGTCGACGGTCGGCAAACCCCATTCGGTCAGATCGAAATGCCGCACCTCCCCGTACCGGACGAGCGCTTCGACTTTGGCCCACGAGGTACCGCCTGCCCCCGCGACGTCGAGCGCAGCGAAACCTGCCCCGGCGACGCTCCGGGCTACCGCGCCGCTCAGACCGTGACCGACCTCTTTGAGAAGGACCGGGAACGGCAAGCTCGGAACCAGCTCCCCTAGTTTAGCGGCGAGCCCCCGAAAATCCGTGTCCCCACCCGGTTGCAACGCTTCTTGCAGCGGGTTGGTGTGCAGCGCGAGTGCGTCGGCCCCGATGGTCTTAACGGCTGCTTCCAACTGCTCCGGCCCATACCCTTTATTCAGCTGCGCCACGCCCAGATTACCGATCAGGAGGGCCGACGGCGCGCTCCTCCGCACCGCAAACGACGCCGCAGCTTCCGGGTGCTCCACCATCACCCGCTGCGACCCGAGCATCAACCCGACGCCTAAACGCTCGGCAGCCTCGGCGAGGTTACGGTTGATCGTCGCCGAAAGCGCCGCCCCGCCGGTCATCGCCCCGATTAAAAAGGGCGCATAGAGCGGTTTGCCCAAAAACGTCGTGCTGAGGTCGATATCTCTTAAGTCGGTTTCAGGCAGAGCGCGGTAGGGCAGGGTGAACCGCTCAAAACCGGTAGTGCGCGTTTCATATTCAACATGATGGTGCAAACATGCCTCGACGTGCCGAAGCTTACGCGTTTTGGCGTCTGCAGGGGTAGGGGGCAGCGGTGAGGGCATCTCACCTAGTATTCCAAGACAGCAGCCAGACAACTATAGGTGAACCCTCAAAAACCAGAGTCAGGTTCATCACACCAGCTTCACACATTAGCGTTAGACTGGGAGGAATGAAAGCTTATTTTTATTTTTTGACGTTGTTGCCGCTGCTCAGCGCCTGCGGTATCTTCGGCGGCAACCCGGTCTCTGAAATCTGTTACACAAACCCGCAACCTGCGCCCTCAGCGCAACTCTCTCTAAACCGTGCCGGAGGAACCTATGTTCCTGGCAGGCTACTCGTTTCGTACCGGGGTGAGCGCGCCCTAAATCTAAGCGGAAGCGCGGCCCCGTCCGAACGCCTAAAGCAAAAAGCGCTTGTCGCCGTTGCGCGCACCGTCAGAAAGCAATACAACTTGGGCACCTTAGGACTTTTGGGCGCAGCTGCAGGAAGTGAGATTGTCCGGATTCCCGCAGGTACCGACGCGTTACAGTTGGCGGCGCAGCTCCGCCGCGACCCGCGCGTTCGTTACGCCGAGCCCGACTACTACCTTTATCTGCTCGAGTTGCCCCTCCAAACCCCAGCTCAGGCCGCGCTACCGCAACTAACACCGGCTCAAGTAACATCAGCTCAAGCGGCACTGCCCAACGACCCCTTTATTGGGGAACAGTGGAACCTGCTGAACTTCGGTTTGCCCGCTGCGTGGCGGCTCGAGACCGGCAAAGACACCGTTACACTCGCCGTCCTCGACACCGGCGTCGACCTCGCCCACGAAGACCTGGCAGGCCGTTCGTGGCCCGGTTGCGACGTTTACGACCAAGACAATGATCCAAGCCCCGGCTCACCTTCGCAGGACGGAAACGGCCATCGGCACGGTACCCACGTCGCAGGTATCGCCCTGGCGACCGGCGACAACGGCAAGGGTATCGCAGGCGTCGCTTACACCGGCGTCAAGCTCTTACCGGTCAAAGTCTTTGACAACAGCGGCGGCGACTCACAAAGAACTGCCGTGAGCGTCGTTGCCAAAGCGATCCGCTGGTCGGCAGGTTTGAGCGTTGACGGGATGAACCGTAATGCTCACCCGGCAAAGATCATAAACATGAGCCTCGGCGGGCCAGGTAGCGGGCCGGACGGCACCATCGAAAGCTTGAACGAGGCAGTTCAGGACGCCAGAAACGCCGGTTCGCTGGTCATCTCAGCGTCGGGGAACAAGTATTATACGGACGTAATTCTTGCCCCTGCCAATGCGCCGGGCGCGATAGCCGTCGGCTCAGTTGACGAAGATTACCGCCGCTCGGACTTTTCCAACTACAATACAGCGGGCCGCTCTGTTGACCTGATGGCACCCGGCGGATCAGGCGACAGCAGTTGCGGCGGCGTCCTAAGCACCTTCTCGCCCGCTTTCGAAGGCGCGACCGAAAGCGCTTACGGCTGTCAGATGGGTACCTCGATGGCGTCGCCCTTTGTCGCAGGGGTCGCCGCACTTATCTGGAGCCAGAACCCCAACTTGAGCGCCGATGAGGTCGAAGCGAAGCTCCTGAGTTCGACGTTATACACGCCCGCGATGAACACGGCGGAATACGGTGCGGGCGTCATCTGTGCAGACCGGGCGCTAGGCGCAGCGACGCTCTGCGGCAAGTAGCAGGTTTAATTGAGCAGATGCAGATAGTCGCCCATGTGCCCAACGATACTTTGCGCTCTGGCAACGTTCAGCCAGCGGTAGGTAAAGACCATTCCCTTATCGAGTTCGCCGTCACTTGCGGCGTGACTCCAGATATCTGGAGCCACGCCGTTTACCGGGAGCTGGTAAAAATAACGCTCACGGTAGACACTATCGTGACGTCCGAACCAAGTGTCGTAGGCTAAAAGCCGCACTTCAGAAAAAGCTGTCAACCCCGACTCTTCAAACGCCTCGCGTAGCGCCCCGGCTTCGGGTGTTTTGTGAGGTTCAACCGTGCCACCCGGAACCTGAATCCCGAGCGTCATCGTTTCAAAATCCGGATGACAGAAAACCGCGATTTGCAGTCTTCCCTCAACCTTACGGGTGAGGTAGAGGTAGGCGCGGCGACGCAAAGACGTTACTTGCCGGTTTCGCCCGCTTTGTCCTCGGTTGTTACCGGGTTCTCATCATGACTGCTCCAGTCGCTCCACGACCCGACGTAAAGTTTGGCCCCTTTGATATCGGCCTCCTCGAGCGCCAGCGCATTGTGCGCCGCCGACACCCCTGACCCGCAGTACAAGATCACCTCATCGGCGTCTTCAACTTCGGCAAAGCGGCTCCGCAGCGCTTCGGGAGATTTGAACAGGCCACCCTCGAGGTTTCCAGAAAACGGTTTGTTGATCGCGCCGGGAATATGACCGGCTTTTTTGTCAAACGGTTCGGACTCGCCGCGGTAGCGTTCAGGGGCGCGGGCGTCAAAGAGTTTGACGCGGGTGTCGTACAGCTTGCTCAAAACCTCTTTCATCGTCGCGGTCAGGTAAGGCCGCAGGTGCAGCGTCAGCGGGCGCGGCTCGGACGTGGGCAGATCTTGGGTCACGGGTAAACCCGCCGCCCTCCACGCCGAATAGCCGCCGTCTAAAACCCGCGCCCGGTCGAATCCGGCGTAGCGCAACAGCCACCACAGCCGCGCCGCAAACATCCCGCCGGAATCGTCGTACACAACGACTTCGGCTCCGTCCCCGACGCCGTTCGTTTGCAGGGTATTGGCAAAGGCGAACATGTCGGGCAGCGGGTGCCGTCCGCCGTGAGCCTCTACAGGGCCGGAAAGGTCATCTGCCAAACTTAGAAATACTGCGCCTGGAAGGTGGTTTTCAGCGTAAAGCTGGCGTCCAGCGTGGACGTCGGTTAAAGACGCCCGCACATCGACGATGCGGAGGTCGGGTGCGCCCAGACGGGTGCAAAGTTCGGTGGCTGAAACAAGGTTAGACACGGTTTCCTCCCGTAAGTTCGTCTAGTTTAGCTGCAAGTGAAAGGTTTACTCAGCTGCCGGGATACGCTTGAACAGCCGCGCCGTAACGACGAGTCCTGCCAGAAGAAGCAGTGCGCCGAGGAAAAAAGGTGCTCCCGGCAGATTGAAGGGGGCTGCGCTCGAGGTAAAAAAGCTGAACAGCCCGGTGGTAAAAACGATCGGCGCGGCGATACTGCTTAAAGAAATGAGCGAGGTCAAAGCGCCCTGCACCTTGCCCTGTTCGTCCGGCGACACCGACCCCGCGACGAGCCCCTGCACGGCTGGGCCCGCCACACCACCAAACGATCCGGCAACAATGACCGCCACCATCATCCACCCTTGTGAAGCGAGCCCGTAAAAGAGAAACGTCAGGGTCGAAAAAACGAGCCCAACCAAGATGGTGCGGCGTTCACCCAACCGCGCGATAGTCGGGCGAATCAACACGCCCTGTACGAGCACCGCCATCACCCCGACGAGCCCGAGCGTCAGACCGTTGGCCTGTTCACCCCAACCGAAACGGTAGCCGGTATAGAGCACCCAAACGGTTTCTAGACCACGCTGCGCGAGTGAGACCAGCACAAACGTTGCCGCCAAACCCGCCACCAGCGGATATGCCCCGAGCTGACCGAAACTGCCGATGGGGTTCGCCTTACGCCAGCTGAACCCGCTCCGGTGTTCTTTAGGTAACGATTCGGGCAAGACGAAATAGCCGTAAAGCCAGTTGAGCAGCGCGAGCACCGCCGACACGAAGAACGGCAAGCGGATATCGATCCCGCCCAGAACGCCGCCCAACGCCGGGCCGAAGATAAAGCCGAGTCCGAAGGCGACCCCGACCAGCCCGAAGTTCTGGGCGCGCGTCTCCGACGTTGAAATGTCGGCGATGTAGGCGTTGGCAGTCGTAATGCTCGCCCCGGCAATCCCGGCGACGATACGCCCGACGACGAGCCAGCCGAGGTTTGGTGCGACGCTCAAGATGAGGTAATCCATCCCTAAACCGAAAAGCGAGATAAGCAAAATCGGACGGCGACCGAAACGATCAGAGAGCGCACCCAACAGCGGCGCGAAGAAAAACTGCATGAGCGCGTACACCGCCGCGATCAGGCCGAAATAGCGGGCCGCCAGGACGCTACTACCACCGACAAACGTTTTGATCAGTTCAGGCAAGATAGGAATAACGATCCCGAGACCCAGAACATCTAAAAAGAGGGTGATCAGGATAAAAATGATGCCAGCTCGACGGGGTTTCAGGGGCGGTTTCATAGGGTTCTCCAGAGGTGCAACCGTTTAACTTTAAGCGTTGTAGCGCCTTTTTCGCAAGCCGGTGCGCGGTATGGTAAGCGCGTGAAGCGGATCAGCTCGGCGCAAAACCCTGAAATTCGGGCGTGGGCCAAACTCAAAACCCGGCGCTCGAGAGAACGCGAAGCCCGTTTTTTAGTCGAAGGCGAAAGAGAGGTGACGCGGGCGCTCGAGGCCGGGGTCAACCTCGTCATCCTCTACTTCTGTCCGGACTTTTTAGGGGCTGAAGGGCAGCGTGTTCTCGAGCGGGCACAAACCAAGGACGTTAGCGTAACCGAACTTTCGGGAGCCGCCTTTAAGGTGCTCAGTTACCGTGAACGTCCCGGTGGCATCATCGCTGTCGCCGAAAAGCAGGAAAAACGTCTGGCAGACCTGACCTTACCGGACGACGCGCTCGTGGTGGTGGTTGAAGGACTCGAGAAACCCGGCAACTTAGGCGCACTTTTGCGGACTGCCGACGGGGTAGGCGCACACGCACTCTTTACCACCGGACAGGGAACCGACCTGGAAAATCCGAATGTGGTGCGCTCGAGTATGGGCAGCGTCTTCTCACTGCCTTCTCTCGCCGTAAAAAGCTCTGAACTTTTGGATTGGTTACAGCGCGAGCAATTTTCGCTCGTCGCTGCCACACCGCACGCTGAAACGCTCTATTGGGACGCCGACTTCGCGGGCCGCACCGCCGTCGTACTCGGCGCAGAACACAGTGGTTTATCTTCCGAATGGTTGGCGGTAGGCCAGCCGGTCAAGATTCCTATGCAGGGACAGGCAGATAGCCTGAACGTCGCAACGGCTGGGGCACTGCTTCTCTATGAGGCGTTGCGGGGGCGACGCTAGCGCGTTCGGTGAGCAGCATTTCGGCAAGTTGGGCAAAGGCTTCGGCCTGAAGCGTCCCTAAAACGGCGGCGTGTGCGCCGGTCGCCTGGGCTACCCGCGCCGTCAAAGGTTCACTCAAATCGCTGACGAGAAGCAGGGTCGCGCCACTCCGGGAGACCGTCTTTTTTAGCTCGCTCAGCGTGCCGAGGCCACCCCCCAACACCGTAAAAGTATCTAATACGATGAGTTCGGGCGGCGCAGAAACCGTTTGCAAGCTCTCTAAAATGACCTTCAGAGGTGCGCCGCAGAGTAGCTGCGTGTAGTGACCGGGAACGGTAAGGGGTAGGTAATCGTTGGGAATGGCAAGGAAGATGGAAGGGATAGGTGCCATAGCGTCAGCCTAAAGGCCGTAAAGCAAAAGAGCGGGCAAAATGCCACAGCAGCGGGGGTTTTACGGCGTAAAGCACGAATTTTCACACGGAAAGTGTCTACAGGCGACACCTACGCCTCGCGAAGTCCCCAAAGCGTAAGCACAGTAATGATATCTGCCGGTTCTGTAATCGTGGCGTCTGGAAGCGCTGAAGACGGTTCGTGGTCTCTGTTAAACCAGATTGTCCGGATGCCTAAAGCCTTCGCCCCTTCGATGTCCCGGTCAAGTTTGTCACCGACCATAACGACATCTCTAGGCTGAACCGACCAAGCCGCTAAAATCTCCGTAAAGATACGCTGACCGGGTTTGCGGTAGCCACAGCTCATCGAGGTGACAAAAGGTGAGAAAAACTTTAAGACGCCGGTTTGTTCGAGTGCTCCCTCGATCAGCCAGTGAGAACGTGTATTCGAGGCTACGCCGAGCCTGGTTGTTTCGCTGAGCAGCTGAACAACTTCGGTAATGCCGTCTACTGGTGAAATTCCACTCAAGATGGGCCGGATAAACTCGCGCTCGAGCGTTTGCAGCTGCGTAAAGGTAACATTTGGATGGTAAGCCTTTACGACGCCAGCAATGACGTCCCGGTAAGTGTTGATTTGACGGAAATCAGCGCCTTGCTTGGGCGAGCTTTCCACGGCCTCACTGAGTTTTTGGCAGAAACTGTAAACGTCGAGTGGCGACCAGCTCGCTACGACGTTGGCGACATTTTTAATACCTACTTTGGCCTCCGGAGAGTCTTTCGCCGGAAAATCTATCAGTGTTGCACCAACGTCAAAGATAACGCCCTTTATCACAAGATGCCCTTCCAGAACTTGCCAAAACGTGAGTCTACGGCGCGTTTGTCAGGAAGATAACCGTAACTCAAGAAAGCCGTTTTAATCTGTGGACCAAAAGTTTTTACGGCACCCGGCTCTGACATTGACTTTCGTGACGCTACGGCGACGCGAGTTGAAGCACGGTTTTTACAACTTCCTCGAGACTCGCCCGTGTATCAACCTCGAGTCCGGCAACGTTTCGCAACAGCGGCTCGACAGTTTCTATTAGGTTCAAGACTCGAGCAACCTCATCAGGTTCTTCACCATACGCGTTAGTCGTTCTCATTTTTAACCTTTGCGTGATGACAGCTGCGGGCGCACTCAGCAGGACAACATGGTCAAACTGAGGCAAAAACTGCCCCATATTGTTCGCGCAACCGCTCAAAAACAACACTTCGGCGTCCTCGGTGGACAGGAGCGCTTGAATCCGGTCTTCGCGCCATACCCAGTCCCGGTTCGGCGCTACGGGTGAGCCTCGAGCCCCCACGTCGTCAGCAACTTCGGCCCATTCGGAAAATGCGTCATTGTCCGCGTCCACAGCTTTGTAGCCCCTGGCAGCGAGTTCTGCAATCACAGCAGACTTGCCGGTTCCCGACATACCCGTCAGTAGCATTCGCTTCACGGCGTCCTCCCTTCTTAACCCGTTGCGATGGTTTCAAAGTCATTTCACCGCAACCTGGCGCGGCGCATCCTCTAGGCTGGGCTGATAGCATAAACCGATGATACGTCACGCACTCACGCAGTTTAAGCCGCATAAGTCGCAGCTAGAGAAGAATCTGGCGCGGCTTTCAGACATCGTTCGGCAGCTATCGGATGAGCAAGTAGATGCGCTGACGCTCCCTGAAACCGCGCTGACCGGCTACTTTTTGCAGGCAGGTGTGCGCGAGCAGGCGCTGACTGCCGAAGGACTTTTTGAGCATTTACAACACGCCGTAAGTGAGGCCGGACGCAGCGACCCCCTCGACATCTGCATCGGGTTTTATGAACGCGAGGGCGGCGCATTTTTTAACAGTGCGCTGTACGCCGAGTTCAACACGCCGAACGCAGGTATCCGGCACGTCCACCGTAAACTGTTCCTGCCGACCTACGGGGTTTTTGATGAGGAGCGCTACGTCTCTCGTGGTTGGCGTTTAGACGCCTTCGACACCCGCTTCGGGCGTGCCGGAGTGCTCATCTGCGAGGACGCCTGGCACGCTTCGACGGCGGCGGTGCTGGCGCTTAAAGGAGCGGATATTCTCTATATTCCGACCGCGAGCCCAGTACGCGACCTGACCGGCGCGGAGCCTGTCAACGCTCGCCGCTGGGAGGACACCGCCAAAGGTATCGCCGCCGAACACGGTGTTTACGTCCTGACGACCTGCCTTACCGGGTTCGAGGGGGGCAAGGGCTTTTCGGGGATGTCGCACGTGATGGATCCTTACGGCGTCGTGGTAGCGAAGGGTGAACTGTTCGACGAGCAGATTATTGTGACCGACGTGCATTTGGAGAGTATCCAGACCGCCCGCTATGAGAATCCGCTCCTCGCTGATCTACGGACAAATCTACCTGAGTTGGTACGAGCGTTTCAAGAAGTAGGCGAAGCACAGGAGACCGTAAAATGAGCCGGACGCTAGACCGCGACACTGAAACGTTGCCCATCTTAAGAGCTGAGGGCCGCCCGCGCAAATCGCTTACGATTGACCTCCCGGTGACAACAGATTTTTTAGTCGCTTTTTTACGCGATGAGGTCATGCGGCGCAAAGGTTTCGAGCGAGTCATCGTTCCGCTTTCGGGGGGTATCGACAGCGCCGTAACGATTTACCTGGCGGTGCGGGCGTTCGGGGCAGAGAACGTTCATGCGCTGCGTCTCCCCTATCAAACGTCGCATTCAGAATCTTTGACACACGCACAGCTTGTGATCGACGACTTGGGCGTTCCGTCTGAAACTGTCGATATCACCGGGATGGTGGACGGCTACGCAGCCCTAGTTTCCAACATGTCGCCGCTGCGTAAAGGCAATGTGATGGCGCGGGCCCGGATGGTCGTCGCCTTCGACAAGTCCGCCGAACTGAACGCCGTGCATTTAGGCACCGGGAACAAGACCGAGCGGTTGTTCGGCTATTACACCTGGCACGACGTCGCCGACGCTGCGCCGGTCAATCCACTAGGCGACCTGTTCAAAACGCAGGTGCGGGCGTTGGCTGAGTACCTGGGCGTTCCGAAAGAAATCTCGCAAAAACCGCCGTCGGCAGACCTGGTAGTCGGGCAATCTGATGAGGCCGACCTGGGTATTTCGTATGAGCGGGCCGATACGATATTGATTCATCACTTGGCTGGTTTTGAAGACGGATATATTCAGGGTTTGGGGTTTACTGAGGCGGAAATCAAATTGGTCAAAGGATTGGTTGCTAAAACACACTGGAAACGCGAACTGCCGATTTCGGCGCTGGTCTCGAGCACTGCTATCAATGAGTTTTACTTGCGTCCGGTGGATTACTAAGGTCGGTACGGTGAGTGTGTTGCCAGACCATCTTGTGATTGGCGCGGCCTCGCTCGAGCAGGGCGCAGCTTACGTTCAGGAACGGTTGGGCCTCGCAGTTTCCGGCGGCGGCGAACACCCGCTGATGGGCACACACAACCGCTTGCTGAAACTGGGCGAGGGGGTGTTTCTCGAGGTCATCGCCGTCAATCCGGACGCGCCCGCACCTGAGCGGCCCCGCTGGTTCGGCCTCGACGACCCTTGCGTCCGGGAGAGTCTAGCACGGCGTCCGAGGTTGCTGGGTTGGGTCGTTCGTACCCCCAATATTGCCCAGGTACAGGCCAAAACCTCATTTTCGTTCGGTGAAGCTGTCCCCGTAAACCGTGGCACGCTCAGCTGGCACTTCGGCCTGCCCGACGACGGTCGCTTGCTGGCGAGTGGAATGCTGCCCTACTTCCTCACCTGGTCTACATCTGAACATCCCGCTGAACAGCTCGCGAATTCAGGTTGCACCCTCGAGCGCCTAGAAATCTTCCATCCCTACACCACCTGGCTGACGCAAAATTTGAAGGCTATCGGCGCTGCCGATTTGGTGAAGCTGACGCCGCTCGAGGACGACACAGCCCCTTGTTTACGGGCACATATTCGTACCCCTACCGGGCTAAAAACGCTAGACTGACACCCTATTTCAGAACGAGGTAAAAGATGACGCTGACACCGGAAAGCTTTATCGGGTTTTACCCGTGCCGCGATTTGAAACGAACGACTGAGTTTTACGGGGCTTTGGGTTTAGCAGTTGCCAGAAACCAAAGTAGCTGCATCATCTTCCGGGTCGCAACGAGCGGATTTTTAGGGTTTTGCCAACATGATAAAGCGCTTCCCGAACACCCCGGCCTCATTCTGACGCTAGTGCTGGACGATGTAGACGGCATGTACCAAAAGCTTACCAAGCTAGGCGTGACGACCGAAGCACTGCCCAAACTAAACGAACGTTTCGGCATTTATCACTTTTTTGCTCGTGACCCGGACGGCTACCGGCTCGAGTTTCAGCGCTCTAGCGACCCACTAACCTAGCTGGATCATTGAGCACGGTCAATTCCAAAAGGTCTAAACTTCAGGTTAGTGACCGCACTGCCTTGCCGTAAGAAATCCGCGACCTGCTAGCTATAGCAGGTATCAGCTGGTCGGCAGCACCCCTGGTCTAAGTTTCGTTGATCAGTAAGTACATTCTGCGATGATATAGCAGGTATCAGCTGGTTTGAGCCGCTCTGGGAAAATGATGGTCGTTCCTGCGGAGAACTTCGTACACTAGCACGCACCCCTAAGAGATGATAGCTGCGAGCTTCGCGCTCAGCAGGTGTGATAACTGCTATATTCGTGGCAATCTTTTATGGAAATGCTAGTAAAGTGCAGCTCGACGCCGGGTTGACCCTTGAAAAAGCCGCTTCTGACAAGCGTGGCGACAAAATACGCGACGTAAATTAACCTGGGTTCGGAGTTGTTTTTACGTCGGGCACGCGAATCCTGTACTTTCGGTGACTGACGACCGTTTCAAGGATTGTGCTTTCGCTATTTAAGACTAAGCGAGCGTTTTAGCCTCAGGCACGCCTTACGCTTGTAAAAGCAAACCCGGCAGAGACGGAAAACCTATCCCCGGAGAAACCTTGAACTCAGGTTAAATCAGGACGGCGAGTCCGTGCTGCCACGGTGCGAGCGAACGGGTGCTGGCGAGGAACTCGAGGCCCGGCACACGCGGCTAAGGGTTGCCGCAAAAAGTAGAAGCTCAGCACGACAATAAAACCAAGTACGCGCAGCACCACCGGAATCATCTGCAAGGTGCTGCGCTCCAAGTACGCAATCCCACCCTGGTCGTTTCATTTGCCGATGCGCCGCAGGGCGCTGCCGACCGTTGTTTTATGATCTCCGCTGTTCCGAACATACGCTTCCGTAGGGGTACCGGGCGCGTTGATTACCGTAGGGGCAGGCGTCGGGTGGTTCCCTGAGGCGTCTATAACATAGCGAGTTCTGCAGGCAAGGCAGTATGAATGAGCAGGCAACGCTTCAAGCGAAGGCGTTTCAAGTAGGGGTCGGTATGAAGGCTGGACTTCACCCGTAAATGGACGCCCCTAACCTACCCTTAGCTGCCGTAGAAAATGCGAGCTGAACGGTAAGGGTGACTCGAGCCTCAGCTTCAATCCGTTGCGGCTTGTTACCGAACTTCAGCCGGTCGGTGCTGCAGCTGACAAAAGCCGAAATTAGAGCAAACGTGTTACGGCTTGCTGAGTTATGCGTCTGAAAACGTCAGGCTACGGTCATGGCCAAGCTCCTTCCTGAATTTTTTCGCCGTGATGACGAGCAGCCCGACGGCCTTTTCTACGCCAAACCCCGGTTTATGACGCATCTCGGGCCAGGGGCTTCGGGCGCAGCGTTTGACCGCTACGAAGAGTTACTCCCGAAAGACGGTTACATTCTCGACCTGATGGCGGGTTATGTGTCGCATTTACCGGAGACGTTTGAACGCGTTACCGGTCTGGGCCTTAACCACGACGAGCTAGGGCATAACCCGCGCCTCGACGACTACCTCGTGCTAGACCTCAACCAACCGGGATTTCTACCTTTCGCCGATGAGATGTTTGATGGCGTTGTCTGCACTGAAGGTATACCGTACCTGACGCAGCCGCTTACCACCTTTGCCGAGGTCGGGCGCAGCTTAAAGCGTGGCGCGCCCTTCGTCGTCGCCTTTTCAAACCGGATGTTTGAGTCCAAGGCGGTACTGGCGTGGCGCTCGGTGGACGACGCAGCCCGCGTACGGCTCGTGCGTTCTTATTTTGAGGCGACCCCGGCGTTCGGTAGCACGCACAGTATGCACTTCGAACCCGCCGACGGCGACCCGCTCTACACGATCTGGGCGTTTAAGCGCTAGCTGAAGCTGGTATCAAGAAGCGTAAATCAGGTAGATTCTGAAAGCAATCAGGTTTTACGGCGGTTTTCACGCTAAAAACGTCCCCGTAAACGTCAGCAAAACTCGAGCCGTCCTAGCTCTAAGCCCACATAAAATCCCGGCAACGTAAACTTAACGGATGCGTGTTACGTTTCTCTCAAACGGTTACGGTGAAGATACAGTCGGTGTGCAGTTGGCTGAGGCGTTGCGGGCGTTCGAGCCCACCCTGACGTTGCAGGCGTTTCCTACCGTCGGTTTAGGCCACGCTTACACTCGAGCAGATATCACGCTGACCGGAACGCGTTGTAATCTTCCGAGTGGCGGCCTGATGCTGCACAGCCTGAGCGCCTTCCGAGGCGATATGCGCTCGGGGTTTGTCCCGCTGACCTGGCGACAACTGCGTGACCTCAGACGTTTAGCGACGGATGTGCTTATCGTCGTCGGTGATGTTTACGCGCTGCTGCTCGGCAACCTCGTTCGGGCGGAGCGGCGGTTTTACGTGCAGACGCTCGTCTCGAGCCACCACTCAGCCCAAAGTGCGCCCGCCGATAAACGCTACCTCCGCCCCAACCGCTACTTTATGGAGCGCTTTAGCACACCTGAAAAAGTGTTGATGCGCCGCAACGTTCACACCTACGTCCGGGACGCGCCCACCGCAGCGTTTTTGACGCGGTCGGGGCTCGAGGTCAGTGCGCTGGGCAATCCTATGTTGGACGCCATAAAACCGGTTGTTCCCCTACCTCTGCCCCTCACGTCGCCTGTGGTAGCCCTGTTGCCGGGAACGCGGCGTTACAAGGCGGCGGCTTTGGAGACGATGCTGGCAGCACTGGCGACCTGGCCCGAGGCAACCGGGCTCGTCGCCTGGACGGACGCGGCACCCCCGGACGCCCGTTGGGAGATTGTAGCAGACGGTATCTGGCGGCGTGGCGAGCGTCTTTGGCTCGTCTCGAACCGCTTTGCCGAGGTGCTGAGCGCAGCCGACCTGGTGCTAAGCACTGCCGGGACTGCCAGCGAGCAAGCTGCAGCGCTCGGGCGGCCCGTCGTCGCGTTTCCGGTTCCGCCGCTCTATACGGAGGCATTTCTGGTCAATCAGCAGCGGCTGTTAGGCGACGCACTTATACGCTGCCGGGCTGAGCCGCACGCTTTAGGGGCGGCGCTACGCGACCTTTGGCACGACCCGGCGCGTTATCACGCTGCGTCCGAGGCGGGGCGGGCGCGTATGGGCGAGGGTGGGGGCGCGGCTACCATCGCCGCCGACATTTTGAGGCGGGCCAAACTCTGAGAAGCGTTCGCTTGCTGGGGTTCCACCCTTTAACCTTAAGTTTTAGACATCAGAAAGACACCAATCTCTCACACAAGTACCGAGGTGTTGCTGGTTTTCTAGGCGACTGACATGCGCTCAGTAAACCTCGAGACGTCCCAAAACTCCCTGACACCTTCTCTTTTCTTCCCCTCAGCACGCGCTTTTTTATGAACTGCTGGGGGGCGGTTACAAAACGCTGACAAAAAGTGTACTGTAGTTTCTGTGGCAGAAACTGTATGAGTGAATTAAGATTCCGTTAAGCTTGACCGTGCATACTTGACTGAGTTAGGTAGCTGGACTATAGCTACCGCCGAAGAGTCTGGATAGTTCAAGTTTCGCAGACCCTGAGGATGTAAGTGAAAGGTCGATGTGAACAGAGTTTTGAAAACCCTCTTTGCCGCTTTGGTCGGTTTAACTCCGGTCTCTTTGGCCGCGGACGGACTCGCTGACGAGACTACAGTTACGATTACGAATGAAAACGTAAGCGCCGTCTTAGGGTTTGGCACGGTATCAGATGGCAAATTAACGCTCGAGCTTTCCGGTGCGCCTGGATCAAAGGTATCGCTCCTTTTTGTTGGCCCTCAAGGTGAAGTCATCCCATTATCGGGAGTTGTGCAGAACGATGGGACTTTGAAGGTCGAAGACGGTGGGCAAGAGGTCGAGTTAGCTGTGTGGCTCGGGTCGAGAAACGTCGGACTGTCGCAGAGCTTAGCCAACCAAATCGCGCCCGAAGACAACGATGACCGGCAGCTCGAGCGCGTTCCTGAAGCCGAAATGCCGCTAATGAATCCTGCAAGACCCGATATGGGCGGCGAATCGGGCGTCGAAAGTGCGCTCCCACAGGAGACAACAGCACCCCAATCACAACCTCAGGAACAAGCCCAACCCGGCGTAGAAACTGGTACGGCGGCTGGCGCTGCACCGGACGCGGCGCTGCCCGGCACCGTACCGACCGACCCCCTTACCGGCGAGCCTTCCGCCGACAGTGCTGCGGGTGCCGACCCGGTACTCGGCGACCCGGTAGTAGATGAACCAGTCTTTGACGACGGCACGACCAGCGACGGTTCAGCTGAAGGTACGGACGGCTCCGAAACGACAGATACTGACGCAGGAGACGCCGACACAGAAAATCCTGATACAGCAGCGCCTGAAACGACGGATACGCCTACCACCGCGCCAGACGAAGATACGCAGGAGACGCCGCCGGATGATGATTCCAGTACCGGTTCTGAAGATACGGGTCAGGACTCCGGTTCTCAAGACGACGGTTCTCAAGACGACGGTTCTGCCGGGAGTGGTGAAGACGCCGGAGAAACTCCGACAGAAGCGCCCGCTGAAGACGGCGGCTCGGATGAAAGCGGGGATGACGGAAGTGCGGGGGAAGATGGTGGCGCAGAGACTGCGCCGCCGCCCATCCCCGAACCCGAACCGAGCGATCCCGGCTCGGGAGCTTCAGATAGCAGTGACGAAGACAATACGCCTCCCGCGGACGATGGTACTGCGGGAGGCGCACCTGATGAGGGTGCGGGTGCTGCGCCTGAGGCACCGGCAGATGACGGTGCAGGCGGCGCTGAAGACAGTGCTGAAGACAGCGGTGCTACCGACGACTCTGGCGGCGTGTCCGAACCTACGCCTGAAAATCCTTAAGGGGCCCCGGGGATGCACGCGCGAAAAATTCTGGGTGTCTGGGCCGTTTGTGGAGCCGTGTGCGGTTTCACACCGCTGCTTTTTGGAGAGGCTTTTAGAGGGCCTTTTTACGCGGCTGCCGCGTCTCCGGGGGTTCAAGACGCCGCCGCAACCGTTGAAGACGAGCGTGTGGTCAAGTTTTTCTTTTCTGATGGTGCGTGGGGCGGTGTGCCTTTCTCCGAAGCGGAAAAGCAAAAGGTGATCGTCGAGGCGATGCTGAGCGGCAAAGCAGCTCGAATCGAGAACGAAGTGACCCATCTGCTCAGCGCACCCGACGCTAGGGTACGTCACTTTACGGCGGTCTTTGAGGTTGACGGAAGTGTGCAGCCCCCCGAGATGCATTTAGGGTACGAACTCGAGCTGCTCGTTCCCTACAGCCGCAAACCCCTAAGTGTCGAACTCGAGAACGCTGAAACCGGGATCGTCAACCGGGTCGAGATCGAACCGGATGACGCCTTATAATGACCCACACATGATAGAGCCTAAATGATAGAGACCAGATGATAGGGCCCAAATGAACAAGATTTTGGTGGTCGAAGACGATTTGCGTTTGGCAACGTTGCTCAAACAGGAGTTGAGCCAGGAAGGGTACAAGGTCGAGGCGGTTCACAACGGTACCGACGCGCTGCTCCGGGCCGACGCCGAGGCGTTCGATCTGGTGATCTTGGATCTCAACTTGCCTGACATCGACGGCCTCGAGGTCGCTGCGAGGCTCCGGCGCGACTCTGAAATCAGCATCTTGATGTTGACGGCTCGCGGCGACGTCAGCAGCCGCGTCGAGGGGCTTTACGCCGGGGCGAGCGACTACCTGACCAAACCCTTTAGTGTGCAGGAACTAAGGGCGCGGGTTCACGTGCGGTTGCGTGACAAAGGTCAACCTGCAGAGGTGCTGGCTTATGAGACGCTCACCCTCGAGCCCGCTGCGGGGCACTGCACAGTCGCAGGGACGGGGCTCCCTTTGACGTCGTTGGAGTTCAGGTTGCTCGAGCTGTTTCTGACCCACAAAGGCCGAATTTTTTCTAAGGAAGACCTTGAAGACCGGCTTTACGGCGCGGACAAGCTGCCGGGATCGAATACCGTCGAGGTGTTCGTGTCGAATTTGCGGCGTAAACTCGCCGCCGCTGGGGTGCAGGGGATGATTCAGACGGTACGTGGTATGGGTTACGTGGTGCGCTAGGGCAAAAACAAGAAGTAAGAGGTTGCTGGGGCGTAGGTGCAGAGAGAGTTTGCTCGAGTTTGGAAATGTGTGGACAGATATAAGCTCAACCCGACGTTTAACTGTCTATTTCGGCTGGGTTTGCCCGCTACGGCTTTACCCGTTACGTTAACAGGCTCATCTATTTTGCGCGTGAAGCCGGTAAATTGAGCCTATGACGCTCCGCGCCCGCCTCAGTTTGCTCGTGACGCTTGCGCTGTTTGTAGGACTTTCGCTGTTCGGGACGCTCGCTTACGCGTCTTTCTGGCGGCAGCAGCGCGTTCAGCTCAACGAACTGCTGCTCCGCGACCTCACGCGGGTGCAGACGCTCGTGCAGGCGGGGTCACAGGGTATCGGCGCGCAGCTGACCTCCTCGAGCGGCGACTTCAGTTTGCAGTTCGTCGCTAAAGCGGGCGTCGTCGCTATTCCGCAGGGGGAAGAGCCGTTACCAGAAAGCGTCCGCCCACAACTTTTGGAGCGTAGCGGACGGACACTCCTGTACGCCTCGAAACCCTGGCTGTTACCAAGACCGGGTGATCCGGGCGATTTTACTGAGGCTGGTACCTTGCGCCTCGCTCTCGACGTAACCGCTGACCTGCGTGAACGGCAGGCGCTTTTACGCAGCTTGCTGGTCAGCGGCGGGGTCATCGCTCTGGCCGTTGCAATTATCAACCTCGTGCTGTTGCAACGGGCGCTCGCGCCGCTGGGCCGTCTGGCAGCGCAGGCGCGGCAGGTCGATCCGGCGTCGCCTGCTGTGATTCGCTATAAAGGCCCACACGATGAGGTGGCCTACGTCGCGCAGGCCCTCAACCGGGCGCTGCGCGGGATTCGCAAACGGCAGCAGGCGGAGCGGGCTTCGCTTGCAGAAATTGCCCACGAGCTCGCTGCGCCGCTGACGCTGGTTGCCGGGCACCTCGAGTCGCTCCACACGCTTCATCCGGGGGACGCGCGGCTCGGCGCGGCGCAGGGGGCCGCCAACGAGCTGCTCTACACCTCAAAAGACCTGCTGACGCTGGCGCGGGGTGAACTCGAGCGCTCCTTAGACCTCGAGGTTCTAGACCTCTCCCGCGTCGCCGAGCGTATCGCCCACGAGTATCCGGGCGTGCAGCTTGGAACTCTGGAACACGCCGAGATTGCCGGTAGCCCCGAACGGCTGTCGCAGCTCGTTCGTAATCTGGTGCGTAACGCGGTGCAGGCGGCGGGCGCGGACAAGGTCTCGGTAGGGGTTTCGCTGAGCGGGGCGGAGGTCTGCCTCAACGTCGAAGACGGGGGGCCGGGGGTACCGCCAAACGAACTCGGCCACCTTTTCGAACGCTTTTATACGCGCCGCAAACAGGGCGGTACGGGTTTGGGCTTGAGCGTCGCGCAGCAGATTGCCGAGCAGCACGGCGGCAAGATTTCGGTTACGTCCGTCGTCGGGGAAGGCACCCATTTTACCGTTAGTTTGCCGGGTTTGGGGGCGCAGCTCGGTGACGAGGACGAGGTGGCCGGTACGGATGTGACGACTGTTTAGGCTGAATTGGGGCTGTTCAGATAGCTTCAGGCTAAGGGTTTGGCCTTCGATAAGGGCGGCGAATACTTCTATTAACCTCGGGTGCTAGGGGTTAATGGGTAAGGAACCAGGCTAAGTTATGAGCCGCGACTTTACGGCAGACACTGGCTCTGATTGACCAGAACGAGTTGAGCTGACCGGTTAAGAGATGCCTCGAGCGCAGCAGTGAGGAGAAGACCGATTCGATAGATTTGCGTAACCAGCTTAAAGCAGGTGTCCAGACTTTGGGATGAAGCTCATTATCCTTGGGCTGAGCATAGACTTGGCAACCACAGGATAGGGCTCTAAGCCCTGAGCACTATGTGCTTGCCCTAGCGTAACCTTTGTCACCGATAACCAGCGCTGAGGTGCTGGTGAGCAAGCATCTAGCGACGGTGACATCATGCTCATTTGCTGGTGCGACAGCAAAACGGCAGATGACACCTTGTTGGTTAGTAACAGCGTGGAGCTTAAAGCCGTAAAACCAGCCCAGTCCACCTCGACCTGAGGTCGCTTCAGTCATCGCTCGGGGACGTTTCCAGCGGACGCCTTTACAGCGGACAGGCCCGGTGGAGGCGCAAGCCGAACATGCCGCTTTGTCCAAGACAAATGGGTAGCGGTTTGGAGTCAATGACGTGCAGCGTATCTGACCCGGCAAATCGCAAAGCAAAGTCAGCAAAGATACGCTCAAGCCGTTTCAATACGCGGTGGTAGCGCGTCCTGTGCGGTAATTCCGGAAAGAGTGCCTTATACTCGACCTTGACGAAATCAAACCAGTTGCCTACGTGGTCTTGACTCCTTAACTCACCCACCAAAGCAATCGTCATCAGCTCGGCGTAACTGCCTTTTTGATTGTCCATCACAGGTAAGCTGAAACGACCTACTTCGACCGAACGCTTCAAATAATCATCAACCATCACGTATACCACCGTAAATAACTCACTTAACGTACACTGTCCCTGAAAACGGGGTGTACTAGACATACCCCCATTTTCTCTGCTTTATGGCGCTATCCCCTAGCACTCGAGGTTATGAGTATGCCCGCATTCCTTACTATCCTGCGTGACTAAGTATCTTGCAACTGCTATACCGAACACCAGCGGATCGTTCGGACGCTCCGGGCCGGTCAGAGTGCGCTCGTTTTAGACCCGCGCGTGCGGCCCTACGCCGCCGTATCAACCAAACCTTTCGTGCTCGATATGCCGCAGGTCGAAGGCACCACCGACGATAACATCAGCTCGTCGTAACAAGGGCGCGCTGATTGCCCAAGTTGAAGATATCTACCGACTCGTCGAACGGGGCGGTTTCGAGGTGTTTTGTACGCGGTTGGGTAAGCTTTTTGAGAGCCCGATTAAAGACGAGATGTTGGGGATTTCGGCTCGAGACTTCAACCGTTTTCTGGTCGAGCGAGCAGCATTTCCGGAAGACGATAAGGTTAGCGTTTGCATAAGAGATTGGCACCAGTTTCATCCCGGAGCGTGCGTGCTAGACTGGAAAAATCTCACATAGAGCGTTTTCGACCAGATGATACCTGCTAGGTAGACGAAGAGCGCTTGACGGACAGATTGGCCGATCTAAAAAAAGCAGACTCGAGCCCTGAACTGCTCTCGAAAATCGCCAGCATCGCCGAACTCGACGTGTCGCGGTTTACCCTCCACGAAACTGAGCGCCCACGTCGGCGAGCACTCTTAAACCGGTTGCAAGACCTGGCGAGCAGTTACGGCATTACGCTCCTAGACCATCTGCCGCAGGGCAACCTTACCAGCGACGACGACTTGCGGACGCTGGCGGTCGGGCTCGTCTCGTCGATTACGCGGGTACGGCAGGCTACCGAAACGCTCAAAGATATTTCCGAAGAGATTGCCGTGAAAGTTGCCGATGTGAGCTTGGGCGTGCTGGAGGTCGAGCGGATTATCCGGGAGATCGACGCCATCAAAGGCTCGCTGCAAGACCGGGCGACCGAGACCCAGATTATCCAGGCGCGGCAGGCTGCTACCGATACCATCGTCAGCAGCTACCTCATCCCGGCACTCTCACAAGTTCCGACCCTAAAAGAGCAGGCAAGGGTGCGGAGCCGGGTTTAGAGACCTATATTCAGAAGCAGGGGGAACTGCTCACGCGCTTAGAGCAGCAGCTCAGCAACCTGCCCCGTGTCCGCCGCGTCGTCACCGACCAGACCGCAGTAGAGGATGTAGTGATGCAGGGCGACCTGTTAGGGGCGCTGCTTCAAGAGAGTGACGTCGCCGCTGTGTTGTAGGAGTACAAACGGCGCGGTCTGGCGCGGCTGGAGGGGGACAGTCAAGAGGCGTTAGAGGCGTATAAGCTTCACGTCGACACGCTGATGTGAGATTTAGGCAGGGCGTTAGAAGAGGTGCCGACCGGTTCAGGCACGCGGGTCGAGTACACGCCCGAGTCGGTGAAGCGCAAAGTTGAAGAGATTACGGCGAAAACGAGCCTATCCGGAACACTCGAACCCCAATCTGAAACACGACTTGAACGTACCCGCAAGGAGGCCAGCTTATGAGTTTTAGAGACGTAGGTCAGCGTTTGGGGGAGCAGGCCAAAGGTGGGCTCGAGGAAATCCTGGACAGCGGCTCCCGCGAGGTCGAAGCGGCGGTCGGCAGCCACCTCGACCAGATGCTCGGCTCGGTGAAACGCAACGTCCAAGAGGGCGACCTCAGCCGCTTCAGGTCCGTTGATGAAGAGCGCATCCTGAGTTTCGTTCCCGACAAACGCCGACCTTCAGGGTTGGGTCTCTTTACGCTGGGGTTTCTGCTGCTGGTTTTGCTTCCGGGCTGGCTCAAGGTTTTAGCCGCGCCCGCTTTGCTCTTGGGCGTCCTCGTGTTTGCCTGGCGCTATTTGAGCAACGCCCGGGTAGACGTCCCCAACGGTTATACCGGCGTGTTGTGCCGCTACGGAAAGCCCATCGGCGGGCGTCAGGCGCGTACCGGACGCAATTGGCTCTACCGCTTCGACACCTTTATCCCCTTTCTGGTCTCGCAACGCGACCAGGTGGTGGAATTCGAGGACGCCAACTTTACCGCCGACTACGCCAGCATTTCGCTCTCTCAGCAACTCGCCTTTCGCGTGACCGAACCCGCGGTGTTCGTCGAACGGAGCAGCCCTGGCAACATCAGGAAAATCCTGAGCCTGTACGCGGGCTATTTGAACCTGCGGATTATCGATTGAGGACGCGCGGGTCAAGTTCAGCGGGCGCGACCCGCATCGGCAACATCATCGGAGCCCTGAACGACAACCTCAAAGAAACTTACGGTACCGAAATCGTTCGCGGCAGTATGCCCTCGGCAAATAACGACATCTTGCTCGATTTGGAGGCCATCCGGACACTTCTGAAAGAGATCGAAGCGATGACCGAAACGCAGCAGGTCAGGGTTGAGGCCGCCGTCAAGCAGGTCGAGTCGCAGCTCCGGACACGCCGTAAAGAGACGCGCAGCCGCGCTTTTGACCTGCAACAGGCCAAAGTCCGGTTAGATACGAGCGTCGCCGAGCAAGTCGGGGCCGCCAAACAGACGAGTCTGGTACGGGCGTGGCAAGAACTCGAGGCCACCGCTTCAGAAATGCGCCGTGAACTGGCAACATTGGCAGCCAGAGAGCAGAAAAACCGGGGCTTGCAGGATTCGGTCGAGGGGTTGGAACTCGAGTTTCGTTTACGGCTCGCCGAGCTTAAAGAGCGTTACGCGCGTCAGCTTTTACCCGAACAGGTCGAAGTCCTCGCCGTAAGGGGGTTGGGGCCGGGGCTGAGTTTGGGCCGTGCGCTAAACGAGGCGGGCAGGTTGCTTAAGGCGCTGCCGGAGGGGGAAGACAAGGACGACTTGGTGAGTTGAGAAGTGGCTCAAGTTGATAAGATAAAGCATGAACTTAGCTCAGTTTGAACGCTACCCACTGATGTTTGGCCTAGCGCCGATTGAAAAATTGTCCCGACTCTCAGAGCAGCTGGGCGGCAAGGTCGAGCTGTACGCCAAACGCGAAGACTGTAACAGCGGCTTAGCCTTCGGCGGAAACAAGGAAGCTCGAGTACCTCATCCCCGACGCGCTGGCGCAGGGTTGCGACACGCTCGTGACGATTACGATTGGCGGTGTGCAGTCCAATCACACCCGGCAGACGGCAGCGGTGGCCGCAAAACTCGGCTTGAAGTGCCGGTTGGTGCAGGAGAGCTGGGTACCGTTTAACGACGCCGTGTACGACCGCGTGGGCGATATCCTGATGTCACGGGTGCTGGGCACGGAAATTGAAATGGTCGATGAGGGCTTCGACATCGGGCTGCGGGAAAGTTGGGAGAACGCGCTCGAAGATGTTCGGGCCAAAGGTGGTAAGCCCTATCCAATTCCAGCAGGGGCGTCGGATCATCCGCTCGGCGGTCTGGGCTTTGTCGGTTTTGCCGAAGAAGTCCGGCAGCAAGAAATATGGGGTTCACCTTCGATTATATTGTTGTCTGCACCGTCACAGGCTCGACGCACGCGGGGATGGTCGTCGGGTTTGCAGCGGACGGACGGGCGCGTCAGGTTATCGGCATCGACGCTTCGGCAACCCCGGAGCAGACGCACGCGCAAGTTTTGCGGATTGCTCAAAGCACCGCCGAGAAAGTCGAGTTGGGTCAAGAGATCACCGCAGACAATGTAGTTCTTAAAACCAAGTACGCGTATCCGACCTACGGCGTCCCTTCAGGCGAGACCAACGAGGCGATTCGGCTGTGTGCCCGCACCGAAGGCATGATGACCGACCCGGTGTACGAAGGTAAATCTATGCAGGGGATGATCGACCTGACCCGGAAGGGCTTTTTCCCGGCGGGCTCGAGGGTACTCTACGCCCATCTCGGCGGGGTGCCTGCGATCAACGCGTACAGCTACCTCTACCGAAACGGCTGACCAGAAGTTTTCCCATGTATTTTTTCAGCCAGCTACGAAAACATCAAAAGCGGCGCATGTCTCGGTGCTTAAAGGCGAGGGCGCTTTGAAAGACTACGATAACCCTATGAAACGAACTACATGAAAAGACCTCGAGCAGAGGTTTGGCAAGAGGCGAAAAGCCTGCTCTGGCGTTACCGCAGGGGTTTGGGTATCGGTTTCGTCCTGATGATCGTCAACCGTTTGATGGGTTTTGTTTTGCCCGGCAGCTCAAAGTTTTTGATCGACAACGTGATCGGCAAAGACCAAGCCGGGTTGCTGGTACCGCTGGTCATCGCCGTAGGAGCCGCGACCCTCGTTCAGGCCGTAACGACCTACGCCCTCTCACAGGTCGTCAGCATCGCGGCGCAAGGGGCCATTATGGAGATGCGCCGCCGCGTGCAGGAGCGCGTAACAAGACTGCCGATTCGTTTTTTCGACGGAACGCAGACGGGCGTGTTGATATCGCGCATCATGACCGACGCGGAGGGCATCCGTAACCTTATCGGGACGGGCATTATTCAGCTCGTCGGCGGCGTCCTGACGGCGCTGCTGGCGCTCGGGGTGCTTTTTTATCTCAACTGGGGGCTGACGGTCGCCATTTTGGTCTTTTTGCTGCTTTTCGGCGGGGCGATGGCACTGGCCTTTTCAAAACTACGGCCAATATTTCGCGAACGCGGCGAAATCAATGCACAAGTTACGGGGCGGCTGGCTGAAACGCTCGGTGGGATTCGCGTGATCAAGGCGTACCGGATGGAAGAAAAAGAGCAGCGAGTATTCGGCGAAGGGGTCGAGCGGCTTTTCGCCAACGTCAAACGCTCGATCACCGGCACTTCGGCGATTACGGCGTTTGCAACCGTGATTATCGGCGCGGTCGGCGGGCTGATGATTTTGTTCGGCGGACGGGCCATCCTTTCGGGTTCGATGACCCTCGGCGACCTGATCATGTACGTCGCCTTCGTGACCGTTTTGGCGGCTCCCGTCATTCAGATCGCTTCCATCGGGACGCAGGTCAGCGAGGCGTTTGCAGGCTTAGACCGTATCCGCGAACTCATGGCGCTGACGACTGAAGACGACGAAGACGAGGCTCGAGCCCCCTTGGGACGTGTAGACGGCGAGGTCGTCCTAAACAACGTAAGTTTTGCTTACGAACCGGAGACACCGGTGCTAAAAGGGGTTTCACTCCGCGCGCGCGCCGGAACTACAACCGCTTTAGTCGGGTCTTCAGGTTCAGGCAAAAGCACGCTGGTCGGCCTCATCATGGCGTTTCACCGGCCCGACGCAGGAAGCGTCACGGTAGACGGACAAGACCTGCAAGAGGTCAAGTTGGGCGACTACCGCCAGCAACTCGGGGTCGTGCTGCAAGAGAATTTCTTGTTCGACGGCACAGTCGCCGACAACATCCGCTTCGCCCGCCCGGACGCAACCGCAGGGGAGGTCGAAACGGCGAGCCGACTCGCCAACGCCGACGGCTTTATCCGGGGGTTTCTAGACGGTTACGACACCGTAGTCGGAGAGCGCGGCATCAAACTTTCCGGCGGACAGCGGCAACGCATTGCGATTGCACGGGCCCTCTTAGCCGACCCGCGTATCCTCATTTTGGACGAAGCGACGAGCAGTCTGGACAGCGAGAGCGAAGGGCTGATTCAGGAAGGTTTAGCGCAACTTCAGCGGGGCCGCACCTCGTTTGTCATTGCCCACCGGCTCTCAACGATTCGCAGCGCCGACCAGATTTTAGTTTTAGAAGCGGGTGAAATTATCGAACGGGGAACGCACGTACAGCTCTTGAAAAAGGGTGGGCGCTACCGCGAACTGCACGACCGACAGTACGCGTGGGAAGAAAATGCCTTTACCAATCCCGGCGAAGATTATCTGAGCAGCACACCGGACGCCATGCGTTAAGAGGATCAGTCAGTGTGGCTTCGCTCTACAGCCAAAGTCCAGCCGAAAGGGTTTACTATGGGTTGCTGAGTTTTATGTCAGCTTAGGAGACCTTTGAAACGCTCTGCTCTCATTCTCATGATGTTGCTACTACCTACAAGTTCGCTTGCCGCCGCTCAGACCCTGACGGTGTTTGCGGCCTCGAGCCTCACCGAGTCGTTTGAAGAGATGGCGACTGTGTTCGAGGCGCAGCATGATGTCGTCAAGGTGCAACTCAGCTTCGACGGGTCTTCGACGCTCGCTACTCAGATCACCCAGGGCGCACCCGCCGACGTCTTCGCCAGCGCTGACGAAGCTCAGCTGCAGGTTGTGGTGGACGCCGGTCTCGCCGTCAACACGCCCGAGCGTTTTGCCACGAACCGTTTGGTCGTGATCACCACCTTAGACGGCCCCGTAAAGGGGCTCGAGAACCTCGCTGAACCGGGCATTTTACTCGTCCTCGCGGCTCCGGAGGTTCCGGTCGGCAGCTACGCCCGCGAAGCGCTGGGGAAGATGAACCGCGTTTACGGCACGAACTTTTCGGAACGCGTGCTGAACAACCTCGTTTCGGAAGAGTCGAACGTGCGGCAGGTCGCCCTCAAGGTCGAACTCGGTGAGGCGGACGCCGCGATCGTTTACAAAACCGATGCGGCGGTCGCAGAAAACGTCAAGACAATCCCTATCCCAGATGACCTGAACGTGTTGGGCCACTACCCGGTGGTAGCGTTGACAGAGAGCGATGAGCCCGACCTTGCCCAAGCGTTCATGAAGCTGGTGCGTTCAGAGGAAGGCCAAGCTGTCCTGAAAAAACACGGCTTCGGTGCGCCTTGATCCGACTCGCTGGTAAGGTCTGCAGGTGTACTCGGGCTCCGCCAACTTCGCAAGACACTTCAGCGCATAGTTTCACCCAAACGTGTACAAACCCCCAATTTTAGCCTGCGCTCTAGTGTTGTTTTGAGGGTAATGCTATCTTAGATGCTGAAAAAAGGAGGCTCAACATGTTTGACAAACTTAATGATTTTTTCGGTCAAGACAACAGCCGTCAGGACGACTACCGCGACTTCGATCGTCGCTTACGCGAAGACCCAAACTCGATTTCGGACGAAGAGGCGGCGCGGCGTTACCGCGAAATGGCGCAGCACCAGGGCGATCAGGACGATCCTGAGATGGACGCCGAGTACGAAAACGCCTTTAGCAAACTGTCCCCGCAAGAGCGCCGCACCCTCGCCGAGCACTACCAAAAGGCGAACAACGATAGCAGCCGCAGCTTTCAGGGCTACAACGACGGTCAAGACTTGGAGCAAGCGTCCAACCCCCGTGAGTTAGGCCGAATGACGCGTAAAGCGTCGCAGCAAGACCCCGACCTGCTGACGAGCTTGCTCGGCTCGAACAGCCCGCTTAACAGTACAGGCGGCAAAATGGCGATGGCTGGACTGGCCGCGTTCGCCGCGAAGAAGTTTCTCGGCAAGCGTTAAGCTTCGTCAAATTGCAACGACGCGTCGGCTTTGGTCGGCGCGTTTCTTAGGTTTCTTAGCAGGTATCATCTGGTCGGGAACGCTCTCTGTAAGAATTTTGCAGTCTGGCACGCACGTTCTGGAACGATGCCTGTATCGACCTTGCATGCAAATGCTACTCAACGTGTTAAGCGCAGATGGAACAGCACTTTTTGACAAACCCGGACAAACTGCGTAAGCTCGTCGCCGCCGCAGGGATAAAATCAGGCGACCGGGTGCTCGAGCTAGGCAGCGGCGGCGGCACCGTTGCAGCAACCTTGCCCCCTTGTACCCTGACGCTCGTCGAGCTTAACGAGCGACTTGCTGAGCGTTTACACGTTCGTTTTCCTTCGGCAACCGTCATTTCAGGCGACGCTCTGACCGCTTTAGAAAAGTTAGAAGCTGACGTTACCTTGTCCAACTTGCCGCACAGCATGACTCCGGCTGTATTAGCAAAACTCAACCGTAAAACGTTTAGGTGCGCCGTTGTTGCCGTTCACGGGAACGATAATATAGACGCTTTTAGGAGTAGGTTTAGCGCGTTGAGGCTCGAGCCCCTGTTCACCCTAGACAGACAGGACTTTACCCCGCCACAGCCGTTCTCTTCACAGCTGCTCTGGGTAACGCGCCGCTACTCACGGCAACAAAATTATGACGAAATGCAGCAGACCTGACAAACTCTAGCCACCCTCATTTAGCTCCGGCGAACTCCCCCAGCCGAGTTTGGTACGCAAAATGTCAAAATAGCTGCGTTTACCCGATGAGATCAGCATAAAGTCGGTGGGCGCAGCGCAGACCGTAAACCGGTCGCCGGGGCGGAGCGGGTAGCGTTCGTGCGAATCGACGACGAGCGCAAGTTGCTCGACCGGGCTCGAGACCCGGAACCCCACCTGAGATGAGCCCTCTAAAACAACCGGGCGGTTCGTCAGTGCGTGCGGCGCGTACGGCGTCACGACGAAGGCCCGGAGCCCTTGACTTAAAATCGGTCCACCGAGCGAGAGTGAATACGAAGTTGACCCGACCGGCGTCGAGATAATCAGGCCGTCCGCACGGTACTGCGAGGCGTGCGCTCCGTTGACGTCCATGTCGATATGAATCAGCCGGGTCATGACGCCCTGCGCGATGGTGACTTCGTTAAGGGCGTAGTAGGTATGTGCTTCACCGCCGTTTTCCAGATTTGGGGTGAGGGTAGCCTCGAGCATCATCTTGGGGTTGAGCTGCCAGCCGTCTACGGCTTCGCCCGCCAGATACGCCCGCAAGTCGGCGACGCTGTGTTCGGCCAGAAACCCGAGTTTGCCGAGGTTGACGCCCAAGGTCGGGGTGCGGCTGCCGACGAGCCGCCGCGCTGTCGAAAGCAGGGTGCCGTCACCGCCGAGGCAGATCACCAGGTCGGCTTCGGTGTCGGCGAGGTGCAGCGTGCCCTCGGCGTCTTCAGCAACGAACGCGCCGAGGTCGCGCAGCCGCGCCGCCGTTTCGGAAACGAGGTCATGGGCGTGCGGTTTGTAACGGCTACTCGTCACGATAACGCGGCGAAGGTCACACGCCGCAAGAGAAAAGTCTGCCATTACCGTTCACCGAGCGCACGCAAAACTTCTGTGACGACGCCCTCCAAGCTGAGCCCGCCCGTGTCGATATGCCGTGCGTCAGGTGCCGGGCGGAGCTGCGCTGCGTCTAGGGCGTCGCGGCGTCTCAGCGCTTCAGCAACACCTTGCAGGTCGGCGCGGCGCTCTCCGGTGCGGCGGGCAGCGCGCACTTCGGCAGGCGCGTCGAGGTAGAATTTGTGCGCCGCAGCCGGAAATACGACCGTACCCATGTCGCGCCCTTCGACCACGAATGTGCCGGTCAGGTCGCGGAGCCGCGCATCGACCCACGCCCGTACCGAGGGGTGTTGTGCAACCGCTGAAACTCCGGCGTCAACGGCGTCGCTGTGCAGATATGCGTGAGGCAGCGTGTCTTTACCGACAGTGATACGGTTGGGAAGACCAATACGGGCCTCGAGTCCCACCCTCGAACTGCCCAGAAGTTGCGTGAGCGCCGCCTCATCCGTTAAGGAAACCTCATTCGACTGAGCCAGATACGTCGCGGCCCGGTAAAGGAGGCCGCTCGAGACGTACGGCACCCCCAGCGCCTCAGCAACAAGCCGCGCCACGCTCGACTTGCCCGAGGCAGCGGGGCCGTCCAGCGTAACGACCTGTGCGGCAGTTTCCGTACCGGTTTCTGCAGTGTTCACACCATGCATCATAGCGGGCGCAAGGGTCACAACAGCGTCACAGTGAGGCCAATACCTGAAAGTATTCGGGAAACGTTTTCGTCACGCAGGCCGGGTTACGAATCACCACACCCGGCAGCCGCAACCCGGCGAGCGCGAACGCCATCGCCATACGGTGATCACCGTAAGTGTCAATTTGTGCAGGTCTGGCATTTTCAGCAGCAAGCGGATGAACGACGAGAAAATCATGGCCTTCCTCGACCTGTGCGCCGAGTTTGGTGAGTTCGCGCGAGAGCGCCGTTAAGCGGTCGGTCTCTTTGATGCGCAGGTTCCAGACGTTTTCAATCCGCGTCGGTCGGTCGGCAAAAAGTGCGACGACAGCGAGCGTCTGCGCCTGGTCGCTCATATCGTTGAGGTCGAAGCGGCCGCCGCGCAGGGTTTCAGGTGCGGTCACTTCGCAGCTCTCGTCTGTCCACCCTACGCGGCAGCCCATCTGAGCGAAGACGTCGGCAAGCCGTTTATCCCCTTGAACCGAACTCGAGCCGACGTTTTCCACCCAAATCCGCCCGCCCGTAATCGCCGCCGCTGCCCACAGGTAGCCCGCCGCCATCGCGTCCCCTTCGACCTCAAAGGTGCGGGCCTTGTAAACGCCCGCTGGGACGGTAAAGCGGTTGTACCCCTCGCGTTTTACGGCGATGCCAAAGTCTGCCATCAACTTTAGGGTCATATCGATAAAAGGTTTTGATTGCAACTCGCCTGTAACCGAAAGCGTCACGGGCTCCGCTGCGTAAGGGGCCGCCAGCAGCAGCGCCGACAGATACTGCGACGAACTGCTCCCGGCAACGTCCGCGTGACCGCCGCGCATTCCGGCAGCTTCGACAACGACCGGCGGGCAGCCCGTTTCAAACTGCGTCTGCGCCCGAACACCAAGCGCCGAGAGTGCGTTCAGTAAATCCTGAATGGGCCGTTCCCGCATCCGTTCGTTGCCGTCCAGGACGTAATGACCCTTCCCCAACGCGACGAGCGCGGTTAGAAAACGGATCGACGTGCCGGAAAGCTGCAAATCGAGCTGCGCCGCGTGTGCGGGTATCTTGCCCCCTTGCCCGGAAACGGTGACGGTAGTGCCACGCTGCGTCACCTCCAGCCCGAGCTTTTGCAGCGCCGCTATCATGACCGAACTGTCTTCGGCTAACAAACAGCCGCTCAGCGTCGTCTCACCGTCGGCGAGCGCGGCGACCGTCAACGCGCGGTTCGTCAGGCTTTTTGAACCGGGGACTTTGAGCGAGGCGTCGATAGGCGGTTTCGGGGTAATGGGAAGAGCGTCTGGAAAAACCTGCATAGGGTTCAGAATAGCATCCACCTTGCCCTCTGGTTTTGCCGCGCACGGCACGTAGGGGCTGGGAGCGCAGCTTTATAGTAAGTAAATGATTCCCGACAAGCTCCAGACGATTGTCCAGACCTTTCAGAGTGCCCCGAAACAGCTCCGGCTTCAGCTGCTGCTCGAGTATTCCAAAAAAGTTCCGCCCCTGCCCGAACATATGGCAGGTGGCGACCTCGAGCGCGTTCACGAATGCCAGACACCTTTTTTTGTCGCTACCGAAATCGAGGACGAACACGTCGCGTTCTTTTTCGACGCGCCCCCCGAAGCGCCGACGACGCGCGGGTTTGCTGGCGTTCTAGCGGAAGGTCTGAACGGCCTCTCCCCCGACGAAGTACTGGCGACGCCCGACAATTTCTACGAAGACCTCAAACTCGGTGAGGTGATTTCGCCCCTCAGACTGCGCGGCATGACAGCGATCATGGGGCGGCTCAAGCGGCAGGTGCGGGAACAGGCGGGGCTCGAGTAATCGGTAAAGTCAAGCCCAGCTTGCAGAAACCTCACAGCTTACAGCGTTATAAAAACGTATGAGCAACCAAAACGAATACCAAAAACTGTGGGAAAAGATCAAAGATGTGCGCGTAGCGATGCTGACGACCTTAGAAGACGACGGCAGCTTGCGGAGCCGTCCGATGTACACCCAACAAGCCGAATTTGACGGCAACTTGTGGTTTTTTACGGCAGATGATTCAGGTAAAGTTGAGGAGATTCAACAAGACCGAGATGTGAATCTCGCTTACGCCGAACCTAAAGACAGCCTCTACGTTTCGGTATCGGGCAAGGCTGAACTCGTCCATGACCGGGCCGAAATAGACGAGCTGTGGAACCCGGCGCTTAAAGCGTGGTTTAACGGTGGCAAAGACGACCCCCACCTCGCGCTCCTGCGTATCGGCGTCGTCGGGGCCGAGTACTGGGACGACAACCACAGCAAGATGGGGCAGCTTTTTGGGATGGCGAAAGCCGCAGTGACCGACGAAACCTATACGGGTACGGATCACGGGGTCGTTAAGCTCTAAACTAGTAGCAGGTATCATCTGGTTTGAGCCAGTCCAAGCGAGTTAAATGTAGTCTGGCACGCACGTTCTGAGATGATTCCTGCGAGAACCTAGCTCAGTAGCGATGAAAAACGCTATAGCTCTCAGCGCGTAAAGCGCAACCTTTCTTCCCTCCCGGCGAGACACTGTAGTAAAGTGACAAGCTTGGGAGGATTTTTTATGCGGCGATATTTATCTTTTACGGTTTTGACGTTCCTGCTTGCAGCGTGTGGTGGGCAGCTTTCAGCAGGTGACGTCGGTGGGACGTGGACGGGAGCCGTGAACATTACGGGGGTTCCGCTTGAGCTCGAGCTGACCCAGACCGGCCTCAGCCTCAGCGCGACCCTAAACGTAGGTCAGGACGCCGTTAAGATGACCGGAACAACTATTGAGAGCCCGACCGCCACCTTGATTTCGCTCACGTCGCAAGGTGCCGAGCCAGTTCGTATCGAAGCCAGTGTGGAAGGCAGTACCATGCTGGGAACCTTAGCCGTCGAAGCAACTGGAGACATCAGGGCAGGCCGTTTTACGGCGACAAGGTAGGTGCGTAGCTAAGTGCAGGTTGACCGTGGACAAAAGTTTCTAAAATCCACAGCCAACGCAACGTAAAAAGAGGACTTTAGCTAAAGCTTCCCCTGAGCGTCGAAACAAGGTAGACCGCGAGCACGAGTACAAGGAGGGCGAAGGTGCGGGTCAGACCGGTGTTACCCAGTTTAGGGGCCAGCCTGAGCGCTAAAGTAGACCCGGCGACACCGCCGACAATCATCGGCAAGGCGTAACCGAACGGCACTTCAGCGCCGCCGACAAGCCGCATTCCGAGCGCGACCAGGCTGTTTAGAGCAATCACCAGCAAGCTTGTCGGGACGGCCCGCCGCATCGAAAGACCTAGCGAAAGCAGGGCCGGAACGACGACGAAACCGCCGCCAACGCCAAAAAACCCGGTCGTCAGGCCGATGAGCGTTCCGGCAGCGAAGAGTTTGGGCAGCGGTGCAGGCTCTATGGGGGTTTCTCGAGCCCTACCCCGCTCACGCCACAACAGCTGCAACGCGACCCCTGCCATCAGCGCTGCAAACGCAGCGGTGAGCGCTCTAGGGTCTACCTGATGATTAAAAAACGTTCCTAGAGCCGTTCCCAACAGGCCGCTGACGACCAGTGAGACAGCCGTGCGGTAAACCACGAGCCGGTCACGCATGTACGTAACGAGGGCGCTACTCGCATTTACCGCGACGATGACGAGGCTGGCACTCGTGGCAAAATGCGGTGAAACACCCAAAATACCGACCAAAATAGGCACAGTCAGGATACTGCCGCCGCCGCCGACCAGACCGAGCGCCAAGCCTACCGGCACACCTAGCAGCGTCACCTCGGCGAGCTCTATCAGGGTCACAGTAGAGTCACGGCAGGGTCATAGACAGGTCGGAAGGCTCATACAGCCTGCGCCGCTCGGCTACGCTGCCAGTTCAAAAACCCGCCCGCCAGCTCCTGAACATTCCGAAAGCCGTTCGCGCGGAGCAAACTCGCGGCGGCGACCGAACGCGCCCCTGCTTGACAATGCACGACGATGGGAACGTCGGTCGGTAGGTCGGCAAGCTTTTGCAGCAGCTGTCCGGCAGGCATCAGGGTCGCACCGGGGATATGCCCGTTTTCATACTCGGCGTTCGTCCTTACATCGAGAATGAACTTGTCTTCTAAAACGCCTAATTCGGTGGGCTCGAGCGCACCCATAGCCTGCGTCGGCAAACCTGCCAGACTCGTCAGAAAACCCGCTACGTTGTCGAGACCGACACGCCAGAGTCGTTCGCGTAGTGCCTGCGCTTCCGGCGCGTTTTCAGCCAGCAAGACCAGCGGGCGCGTCTCAAGTTCCGGGTCGATAAACCAGCCCGCCCACGTCTCAAAAGTTTTGCCAGCACTCAGATTGAGTGCGCCGGGCAATGAACCACGGTGATACGCCTCTCGAGAACGGGTGTCTATCAGAAGTTTGCCGGTTAGGTCGGCGGGCTCGAGACTCGCTAACGCTCCAGCTGGAACGGGCGCTGGGCCAGCCTTGTTCTGACGTTTCATCCGCCCGAAGTAACCCGGCGCGTCAGGTTGACCTTTGAGCAGTTCGCGCGTAAACCCGTTAACATCGTCATTTTGCAGGTAGGGCGACCACCAGGCGAAGCGCCGCTCGTACCCAACCGTCGTACCGGAAACTGCGCCGAGCGCCTTGCCGCAGGCGCTGCCGCTGCCGTGTCCCGGCCACATCTGAACGTAGTCGGGAAGGGTCAAAAATGTATCGCGCAGGCTGCTGAACAAATCCCTTGCGCCCCCGAACCGGGTATCGGTGCCACCCGCCGCCTCATCCAGCAGGTCGGGCCGCCCCAAATCACCAACAAAAACGAAATCGCCGGTCAAAAGCAGCACGGGTTCCGCTGTACGCGCCCCGTCAGAGACCAAAAAGCTGAGGTGTTCGGGTGTATGACCGGGTGTATGAAGCACCTCTAGCACAACGTTGCCGAGCTGTATCTCGCTCCCGTCTCGCAGCCCTTCGTGCGGAAAATCGTAACGCCAGTTTTCATCGCCTTCGTCACTCAGGTAGAGCGCTGCGCCCGTCCGGAGAGCCAGCTCCCGCGCACCGCTCAAGAAGTCCGCGTGAATATGGGTTTCGGTAACGGCAACGACACGCAAACCGTTTTCTGCTGCGACGTCCAGGTAAACCTGAACGTCGCGGCGTGGATCAACGACAATCGCCGTCCCCTCTTTTTGACACCCGACGAGGTAACTCGCCTGTGCGAGACCCTCGTCGTAGATTCTTTGAAAGTACATCGCCACCTCTTTCTTATCGTTTAGGATATACCCCCCACCCCTATACGTCAAATGGTGTTGAGGGATATAATCAGGTATGACCAGCGTACCTGCTATCACCAACCATGAGGCCGAAAAAGCCCGCATCGTCAACCGTTTACGGCGTTTGGAGGGGCAGATTCGCGGGCTTCAGCGGATGGTCGAAGAGGAGCAGAACTGCGTCGCGGTGATGACGCAACTCTCGAGCGCTAAAAGCGCGTTGGACGCTGCTGGCGATGTGGTGCTCGAGACCTACGTAGCAAGGTGTCTAGCCCGCGCCGACGAACCCAAAGACCTCGTAAAACTCCTCAAATTGGCTCGGTAACGGTTCAGTTAGGCCCAGCTCAGAAGCTGCAAACTCCAAACATTTCTGCTAAACTGTTGTGTTTGCACGACCCAGACCGTGCGCTGAAAGGACGAACATGAAAAAAGATATTCACCCCAAAATGGTGCCCTGCAAGGTCTACTGCGACGGCGACGTGGTGATGGAAACCTATAGCACCAAACCTGAACTGCGCGTCGATGTGTGGTCGGGCAACCACCCGTTTTATACCGGACAGCAGCGCTTTATTGACACCGAAGGGCGCGTCGAGAAGTTTCAGAAGCGCTTTGGTGAGTCGTACCGGCGTAACCGCAAGTAAGGTCAGGCAGATTTTGAAAAGAGGCTCGAGCATCCCCCGAGCCTCTTTTACATTAGTCTTGAACACGCGTCGTAGAGTCCAATCAAACGTTTGTCCAGTTCACTCAAATGACCAGGACACTGAACCCCAACTGTCTCTTGACCCCACCATAAGAACAGCTCGGCAATCTCTTCATTGGGCGTAAAAGGTTGCAGCGTAGAGACTTCACCGCCGTAAAGCGCACCCGCCGTGTTGAGTTTGCCGCTGACCTCGAGTTTTCCCAGCAACCACGCTGCTGAAGCGCTCTGACCTGTTTCTTCAAAAAACTCGCGGGTGGCAGCCTCTTCTGCGGTCTCGCCCGGATCAATAAGCCCACCAGGTAGTTCCCAAAGGCCCCGGTAGCGGTTATACACCAAGAAAAAGCCTTCCTGATGTTTGGCAATCATGACGGCAAACTCGAGCGGCTCGGCTACATATCTTGTTGGCGTAAAACTCACCAGAGACCCGGCAAACTCGGTACTAAACGCTGTTGTTTTCGTCATCACTCCGGTACCGACGCATAAACCCTCGTCCCACCGCCCAGTTCCGATACCACCTCGAACTGCCCACCCCGCGCCTGAACCCGTTCACGCATCTGCTTGAGCCCGAGTCCTCCGGCACTCGTCACTCTGTCCGATACCGCTGCCGGGTCGAAACCCTGTCCGTCGTCGCGCACCTCGACGTAGCCGTACGCGCCGCAGGACTGCCCAACCGTGACAAAAACGTAGCGGGCGTGGGCGTGTTTGGCGATATTGTTCATCGACTCCTGAAAAATTCTGAAGAGGACGGCTTCAGACTTGGCGCTGAGTTGCGGCGAGCCTTCTACCGTCAACCCCACACTGAGGTCGTTCTGCTCTTCAAAATCCGAACAGTAGCGGCGAATGGTCTCGACGAAGCCGTGACGCTCCAAATCAATTGGCCTCAGCGCAAAAATTGAACGCCGCACCTCGCGGATGCTTTCCCGGATGGTCGCCTGCGCGGTGCGCAGTTCGGCGGTCGCCTTGTCGGTCTGCGGCGTGCTGCCGGTGATAAGCCGCGTGACCAAATCGAGTTTGAGCGCGCTGAAGGCGAGGGCTTGCGCGACGCCGTCATGGATTTCACGGGCGATGCGGGCACGTTCTTCGGCGATGGCTAATTCTTCAGATTGCAGGTAGGCCCTTGCGTTCCTTACCGCCAGACTCACCTGACCCGCAAGCAGGTTAAGGAAAGGTAAGTTTGTTTCGCTGAAGTGGGCGGCTTCCGCATGACCTAATACGACGACCCCTAGAAGTCCCTCTTCGCTCGAGAGCGGCAGACTCACCGCACTCCGCGCCGAAACGAGAATCGGCCCCTGCTGCTCGGCGGCGCTCAGCTGATGAACGACTTGCGGCTCAGCAGCGGCCTGACCGACGAAGTTTTCGCCCAAATGCAGCGCCGGTTCGCCGACGCCTCTAGCGGCGCGAAGTTGCAACAAGCCGTCTTCATCGGCCAGATATACACCACCGACACAGGCGTCGGCCCGCTGCATCATCTGGGTTAGGAGTTTTTCTAACAGGCGCTCGAGGTTTCCTTCCGCCCGGATGCTGCGGTCGGCTTCAAAGAGCGTCAGCAGGTCTTTCGTGCGGCTCCGGCTCGCTTCGGCGGCGGCAGAGAACTCGTTGGCTAAAATTGCAAAGCTCTCCCGCGCTTCGGGTTCGGGAGGCGCGGCGAAAAAACTGTGGACGCTGCCCTCGAGCTTTCCCCCCCAGTAGAGCGAAAACGACAGCACCCACTGCGCACCTGTCTTCTCAAGCAGTTGTTCTTCCCGGCGCAGCGCCTCTTGACGGGCGACGGCAACCTGTTCAGCCGCTTCGTCCAAACCGTGCGTATGGCTGATTTTTAGCCCGCGTTCACCCAAAAGAATAGCCGTGCCCTCGGCTCCGGTGACGTTCGTAAGCCCTTCCGCTGCGACGACCAGCACCGAATTGAGGTCGGGCGAGAGCGCAAACCGCTCCGTCACCCGCTGAATCTGCCCGAGGAGCGCGTGCGAACGGCTGAGCGCGTCGTAAAGGCCGCGCAGTTCGCCCTGCGCCTGTTCGCGGCGGCGCACCTCCGAAGCAATCCAGTTGAGCGTCAAAAAGGTAACCGCCGGGCCCAGCGTACCGTAAAACAGGACGTTGACCCAGAGCCAGCCTCCTGCGAACTGTTGCAGCAGCACGACGCCGACGATAGAAACCGGCAACCAGAGCCGCGCCCAGCGAATCTGTTGGTACAGGCTCCGGGGCGGAGCATAGGTTTGGGCGTCCGGTTCCGCAGGCAGGTGGGAATTACGCTGAGAAGTACCCTGTGTCAGCGCCATAAGGTTTAATGTTCGTTACGTTTAGGGCGAAACTCACGCATCAAAAAGGGATAGGCGGCGATGTAAACGACGAGCATCAGCGGAAGTTGTATCAAAAAGTTGTCGCGGGCCGCGGGTACCACCAGTCCGAGCAAGAACACGAGCAGCGACACGAGGATGGCAAACCCCAACGACTTGAGGACGAGCCTGCCGAGTTTACCGGGCGTTATTTTCCTCGCTTCGGCGAGCGCTTTAGCGTCGTCTTTGCGTTTTTTGGTCGTTTTGGACATACCTCTATTGTAAAGACTTTTGGCGCTCTGCCAAGTTTCGGGGAACGAGTTGCGGCTAAACTAGGCCTATGAGACGTTATCTTTTCTGGGCGTTTGCGTTGTTAAGCTGTACCGTAAACTATGCGTTGGCAGCACCTTCAACCGGATGCAGTACGACCTCTGATATGACCTCTCCCCTGCAATCTGGGCTTCAGAGTATCTCAGTAGCTGGGCAACAGCGGCAGTTTATCTTGAGCCTTCCCAAACCTTATGAGGCTAGAACGCCGCACGCGCTCGTGCTAGCGTTTCACGGACGTACCAGTCCGGCGGCTGAGGTGCAGGGGTATTACGACTTAGAGTCCCAAGCCCTCGCCACGCTCGGCCCCACTATCTTCATCTACCCGGTCGCACTAAACCAGGCTGATGGCACATTCGGCTGGTGGAACTCCGGCGACGCACCGGACGCCCTCCGCGACTTTGCCTTCTTTGACGCCCTTTTAGACCAGCTCAGTACGAATAGCTGTCTCGAGATAGACCGCATTTTTGCAGTCGGTCACTCTTTAGGCGGTTCGTTTGTCAACGCGCTCGGGTGCCACCGGGCGGGGGTGCTGCGGGCGGTTGCCAGCCTCGGCGGGGGGCCAGGGCCGGGAACGTGCGAGGGCGAAGTAGCCGCGCTGGTTTTACACAATCCGGACGACAGGCTCGTCCCGTTTGAATTGGGGATTGAGGCTCGAGACCAATTCCTAACCCAAAACGACCTCCCCGGGCCATCTGTAAAGGGTGAACCGCAAAGCCTGAACTGCAAACGTTACGGCGCACCGGACGTACCCAATCCAGTTGTGTGGTGTCCGCACACTCAAGACTACGCCTACGACGGGCGCTACTATCCGCACAACTGGCCCGACGAGACCGGCGCAGCCGTGACGCAGTTTTTCGCGGCGTTGCCGTAAACCCACCTTAACAACGGTTGGAGAGAAAGGGGAGTGCTGCGGCACTCCCCTTTCTCTATTCGCTGGTCAAAATGACGCTAGAAGAAGTGAAAGTTGACGCCGCCCCGTAAGCGCAAATAGTAGGCGTTCCGGCTGGTTAAACTGCTCCCGACAAAGTAGCTGGGCAACAACTCGCCGAAAAAGCCGAAACTACCCAGGCGAAACTCGGCCCCCAAAGGTACATGCGCCACCAGTCTAGCGTTACGAAGCTCACTTAAAGAGGACGGCTGAGTGGTGTAGAACGCGTCAGCGCCGAGGCCGGTATAGAGCGACGTGGCTGAAAACGGCAAAAAGAAACGAAAAATCGCGTCAGCGCTCGCCAGCTTGAAGCCGCCGTTAAGCGGGTTGCCTTCAGCTGACACGCGCACACCGAAGCCGGGTAAAGGGTCGAAACCGAACTGTGCGCCGAGTTCAGCGTAATCGACTGGACTAGCAGGTAAAGAGAGCGGCGTCCCGACCGTTGCGCCGACGTAAAAATACTGCGCAGAGCCTATCGGCAGAGCGAACAGAAGTGTACACAAGAGAGCTTTTAAGGTTGATCCCACAAGTTTCCTCCGAAACGCACCTTACTGGGTTTGGGCTCGGGCGCGGTGAGAGACGCAAGAATCTCTCTCGTTCAGCTTAGCTGTACCGTCTCGTCTCGCAGTCGTGAACGTAACAAAACATACCTAACTCTCGCGAAAATAAACAGGGCAAAAAGGGGCGCAGCACGCGTCGGTAATGTGGTGGCCTCCCCAAAAGAGCGTGCTGCGCGGTACAGCTTTGACGGAGTTCTGCATGTTCAACTCCTGATACACATCATACTGGCTTTGAGTCCAAATAACATCTTACATTTATTAAGCATCTCTTAATCTTTGAGCGTTGAGAAGAGGGGGCTCGAGCCGAATCACTGCTAGCTTGCAACCGGATTATGAAACCAGATTGCCAAACTGGATTGTAAAGGTGTTCAAATCGCCTTGAGCAGTACGCTTGGGTTGCGGTAGCGTTGTCTCTTGAGCTTGAGGAGGCTTATATGCCGCAACTACCCCGCATTACGGTTTGGAACGAGTTTCGCCACGAACAGCGCATCCCCGAAGTTAAAGAAATCTATCCGGAAGGCATTCATCATGCTATCGCCGAAGGTCTACGCGAAGACGGCTTTGAAGTTCGCACCGCGACCTTGGATGAACCCGAACACGGTTTAGGCGGTGACGTGCTCGAGACGACCGACGTGCTGTTCTGGTGGGGTCATATGGCGCACGGCGAGGTGTCAGACGAGATTGTCGAACGGGTTCATGCGAGAGTTTTGGAAGGTATGGGCCTCGTGGTGCTGCACTCCGGGCACTTTGCCAAAGTGTTCAAAAAGCTCATGGGAACGAGTTGCGACCTCTCATGGCGTGACGCGGGCGAGCGCGAACGCGTGTGGGTCGTCGCGCCGCAGCACCCGCTTGCCGAAGGGCTCGAGAACAGCTTCATCGTCCCGCAAGCCGAGATGTACGGCGAACCCTTCGATATTCCTGCACCCGACGAACTCGTGTTTATCAGCTGGTTTGAGGGCGGCGAAGTCTTTCGCAGCGGTGCGTGCTACAGCCGGGGACAGGGCAAGGTGTTTTACTTCCGGCCCGGTCACGAGACGTTTCCGATCTACTACCAGAGCGAAATCAAACAGGTCTTAAAAAACGCGGCACGGTGGGCTGCGCCGACGCCAAACCGTCCGAAAACGTGGTTTGGTCATCGGCCTGAACCGCTCGAGCCCATCACCTCAGCACCCAAAACCGAGGAACCCGTATGAACGTCGGCATCATCGGTGCAGGCGGCGTCTCGATGTTTCACTACGAGGGCTACACCGCCGGGGGCGCGACCGTAGCCGCCATCGCCGACGCGAACCCGTTAGCGCTCGCCAAACGCCAACAAGAGTGGAATATTCCCAAAGGCTACAGCACCTACGAAGAACTCCTGGCCGACCCTAGCATCGAAGCAGTGTCGGTCTGTTTACCCAACGCGCTGCACTATCCGGTCACGTTAGCGGCAGCTGGAGCTGGAAAACACGTTTTGTGCGAAAAACCTGTGTCGCTATCTTTAGAGCAGGGCGAAGAGATGATCCGCGTCTGCCGTGAAGCAGGCGTTATTTTGCAAATCGGGCATCACCTCAGAAGCGACAGCGCCGCGATTCGCACCAAAGAACTCATAGATTCGGGCGCACTCGGGCGCGTGACATTCATGCGCCTGCGCCAAGCCCACGACTGGGGCGGCTCGAAAACAGTGCGCGGCGTGTTCGGCAGCCGTGAACATTCGGGCGGCGGCACACTTCTGGACAACGGTTGTCACATGATGGATTTGGCCCGCTACTTCGGCGGCAACGTACGGGAAGTCTACGCCAATATCGCCACACTCGGCTTCGACATCGAGGTTGAAGATACCTCGGTCGCCAACCTGAGCTTCGTATCAGGAGCCATCGGCAGCGTCGAAAACGCCTGGACTGCGACGGGTTGGGAGCAGGCGTTTTGGGTTTACGGCACTGAAGGCGCGGTTGAATATTCAAACCGCACGGGCGTCTTGACGCACCGCTTTCGCAGCACACCGGGTACGAGTTTCGGTGAACCCGACATCTCGCATACGACGTTCGGCGGCCTTGACGCACATACGGTCTGTGAAATTGACTTTATGGCAGCGATTCGGGATGAACGGGAGGTGGTGTGTACTGGTGAAGACGGACTCGAGGCCGTTCGCCTCGTTTTAGCGTGTTACGAAAGCGCCAAGCAAAATGCGCCCGTAGCCCTGACCAGCGAAGCGGTACCGGAGACGTTGCTGGGGCGCTGACTTTCACACCTCAGACCGAAGGCAAGCCGTCCGCGCAGGGCGGCTTTTTCATGTCGCCCTTCGTTAGACACCGATCTTGACAGCGCCTTGACAGTCCCCAGCCTCACGCATATAGTCAGCAAAAGACCATTAGCTTACGAACGCCCGGATTTCGGTCGGGGTCGTCGTAACTGCACGCAAAAACGGTTCACATGAAGGGACGTTGTGGCTCCAAAAGATGTGGCTCTACAAAACGGTGAGGTGCAGACGATTTCAGTTTTAAGCGGTTCCCGAAAAGACTGATGCTGGAAGCCCGTCATCTTTCTAAAAGCTTCGGCCCGGTACGGGTTTTGGACGACATTTCGCTCAGCTTAACAGCGGGCGAAGTTCACGCGATTTTAGGCGAAAACGGCGCGGGCAAATCCACATTGATGAAGCTCCTGTCAGGCTACCTTCAACCGAGCAGCGGTACCTTGGCGCTAGACGGTCGAGAGGTGACGTTCAGGCGCTCCCGCGACGCCGAAGCGCAGGGCGTGGTGCTCATCCACCAGGAAATCAACCTAGCCGACGATCTCAGCGCCGAGGCCAATATCTTTTTAGGCATCGAAAAACGCAACGGGCCGTTTTTGCAGCGCCGTAAAATGCAGCAGGAAGCCGCTGACGTATTGAAAAGTCTCGAGACCGACATCGACCCGCGCCGTAAAGTTGGGTCTCTAAGCGTGTCGCAAAAACAGATGGTCGAAATTGCCAAGGCCGTCACCCGCGACGTGCGCGTGCTACTCATGGACGAACCCACCGACGTACTGACCGGGCGCGAAACCGAGGTACTGTTTAGGCTCATTCGCCGCTTGAAAGCGCAAGGGGTGGCGGTCGTTTATATTTCGCATAAGCTCGAGGAAATCTCCGCTATCGCCGACCGGGTGAGCGTCCTCCGCGACGGCAAGCTCGTCACCACGCAACCCACTGCTGCGCTGACTCAAGACGAGATGGCGAACCTGATGGTCGGGCGCGAGTTGTCGGACATGTACCCACCCAAACGCACAGCGGGAACCGAGGTGGTTTTTACGGCGCAAAACGTCTCGGTACCGGGTTGGGCGAACAATATCTCATTTGAACTGCGGCGCGGTGAAGTGTTGGGCTTTGCCGGACTCGTCGGGGCGGGGCGGACGGAGGTGCTCGAGGGCATCCTCGGCCTCCGCCCGAAAACAGGGACCCTTTTACGTCACGGCGAGCCGCTTACGGTTCACACGCTGAACGACGCCGTAGCTGCCGGAATCGCCTACGTCAGCGAAGACCGTAAGGGCAAAGGGCTGATTACGGAGATGGCTTTGCGGCCTAACCTGACGCTTCTGGCGCTGAAACGGTACGCCGACCCGTTCGTTCACCGAAAGCGTGAAGCGGCGGCACTAAAGCAAGCCGTAAAAGATTTCAGCATCCGCGTGCCGAATCTGAGTGCCAAGGTCGGCGTGCTTTCAGGCGGCAATCAGCAAAAACTCGTGTTGGCTAAAACGATGGAAGTTTCGCCCGAAATCTTAGTTCTAGACGAGCCGACGCGCGGCATCGACGTAGGAACAAAGCGGCAGATTTACTTTTTTATTCAAGACTTGTTAGAGCAGGGCAAATCGGTCATCCTCATTTCGTCCGAACTCCCCGAAATCGTCGGGCTCTGCCACCGCGTCGTGGTCATGCGCTCAGGTGAGCAGATGGGTACGCTTACCGGAGACAATATCAATGAACAAGAAATCGTCCGGTACGCCACCGGCCTAAAACGTACCGAGTCCGGTCAGGCAAAAGGAAGCGCCCATGCAGCCTGAGCCCATAAAACCCGAAAGAGCCGCCACACGTTTCGACCTCCGCACGCTCGGGCCGCTCCTCGGACTTATCGCGTTATTTGTTGTCGGCGCACTTCTTAACGACGCTTTTTTGTCGCCCATCAACCTCTTTAACGTCCTGACAAGAAGCGCGTTTATCGGCATTATCGCGGTCGGTGCGACGTTTGTGATCATCTCGGGCGGCCTAGACCTCTCGGTGGGTTCGATGGCAGCGTTTATCGCAGGCGTGATGATTATTGTGATGAACCGGGCCGTGGATACGTTCGGGGCGGGCATCGTTACGGTTTTAATCGGGATTGGAGCGTCGCTTTTACTGGGACTCGCAGCTGGCTTTGTCAACGGCATTATTATCACCAGGGGCAAAATCGCCGCCTTTATCGTCACACTGGGAACGCTCGGGATTTACCGGTCGCTTGTGACCTATTTTGCGAACGGCGGCACGCTGTCGCTCGACTTTGAGGTGAGAAGCGTTTACGGGCCGGTCTATTCGGGGTCGTTTTTGGGCGTGCCGTATCCTATTTGGGTCTTTGCGGCGGTCGCGGTTATCGGCAGCGTTATTCTCCACCGGACGCGCTTCGGGCGGTATGTGTACGCGATTGGCTCGAGCGAGCGTGTTGCCCGTTACTCCGCCATCCGCGTAGACCGGATTCAAACCCTGACCTACGTCTTGCAAGGGCTCTGCGTCTCGCTGGCGACGATTATCTACGTGCCGCGTCTGGGTTCAGCCTCGGCGAGTACGGGCGTGTTGTGGGAGTTGGAGGCCATCGCCGCCGTCATCATCGGTGGGACAGCCCTACGGGGTGGTTCAGGTCATATCTGGGGCACTGTTGTCGGGGCGGTTATGCTCTCGACCATCGGCAACGTCCTGAACCTCACCGGTTTTATCAGTGAGTATCTGAACGGCGCGGTGCAGGGCGTCATCATCATCGCAGCGGTGCTGTTACAGCGGACGCGGCAAGATGAATAGCCCCGCACTCTCGAGATACTTCGGGAGGTGCAAGGTGGTGTAAACCATGCGCGTCATTCTCGTTTACTACAGCCGTCACCTCATCAGTAACACGAAAGGATTTATCATGAAACGCTCCCTCTTTATCCTCGCTTCTCTCCTCGCTTTAGGCGCGGCTCAAGCTCAAGACGAAACCGTTACCATCGGCGTTTCGATTCCGGCAGCGACGCACGGTTGGACGGGCGGCGTCAACTTCTGGGCGGAACAGGCCGCCAAAGAGCTGCAGGAAACGTACCCAAACCTTAAGTTCGTCGTCTCGTCAGCTTCCGACCCCGGCGAACAGGCGAACGACTTGCAAGACATGCTCGCCATCAACCAAATCGACGCGCTCGTGGTGTTGCCCTTCGAGTCCGACCCGCTGACGCAACCCGTCGCGCAGGTTAAAGAGCAGGGCGTATTCGTCACCGTCGTAGACCGTGGGCTCTCCGACCCCAGCATTCAAGACCTCTACGTGGCAGGAAACAACACCGCCTTTGGGCGCGTCTCGGGCGAGTACTTCACCGAGAATCTAAGCGAAGGCGACAACATCGTGATTTTACGGGGCTTGCCGACGGTCATCGACAACCAGCGCTTTGAAGCGTTTAATGCGGCTTTGGAGGGTTCCGGTATCAACGTTTTGGATTCTCAGTACGGCAACTGGAACCGTGACGACGCCTTTACGGTGACGCAAGACATGCTTACGGCCAACCCCGACATCGACGCGATCTGGGCTTCGGACGACGATATGGCCGAAGGCGTCGTCGCGGCGGTAGAGCAAGCAGGGCGCACGGACGACCTCTTCATCGTCGGCGGCGCAGGTAAAAAAGAGGTGATCAAACGCGTCATGGACGGCGACAAGCTGATTCCGGTAGACGTGACCTATCCGCCTTCGATGATTGCCACCGCGATGGAAGTGACAGCTTTGCAGTACACCTCCGGCGTGCCGATTGTAGGCGAATATCTGCTCGAGTCCGAACTCGTCACTCCGGAAAACGCCGAACAGTTCTACTACCCCGATTCACCTTTCTAAACCTCGCGCTAAGCTGGAGCAGCCTACCTGTTGGGCTGCTCTTTTTTTGGTAGGTTGTAGAAAATTAAGTAGCGATTGGAGTTTTATGGCGCGACCTGTCACTTTGTTCACCGGCCAATGGGCTGATTTACCCTTGACTGAACTTGCACCCTTAGCCAGACAGATGGGCTACGACGGCCTCGAGCTGGCCTGCTGGGGCGACCACTTTGACGTACAAAAAGCCCTCGCTGAACCGGATTACGCACAAGGGCGTCACGACTTGTTAGCCGAGCATGACCTCAAGTGCTACGCCATCAGCAATCACTTGGTCGGACAAGCCGTCTGCGACCCCATTGACGAGCGGTATAAGGCCATCGTCCCCGAACACGTCTGGGGCGACGGCGACCCCGAAGGTGTCCGGCAGCGTGCCGCTGAAGAGATTAAAGATACGGCGAGGGCCGCCGCCAAGCTCGGTGTCGGGATCGTCAACGGTTTTACAGGCTCCTCGATTTGGGGCAGTTTGTACGCCTTTCCGCCGACTACACAGGCGTATTGGGACAAGGGCTTTGAAGACTTTGCGGCGCGTTGGATACCGATTTTAGACGTGTTCGACGAACAGGGGATCAATTTTGGGCTCGAGGTTCACCCCACCGAAATTGCCTTTGATATCGCCTCGGCAAAACGAGCCTTAGAAGCAGTGAACAACCACAAACGCTTCGGCTTCAACTACGACCCGTCACATTTGGGCTATCAGGGCGTCGATTACGTCAAGTTTATCTATGAATTTGGCGACCGCATCTTTCACGCGCATATGAAAGACGCGTGGTGGGGGCACGGCACCGGCGAGGCGGGCGTGTTCGGCGGGCACACGGATTTCGGCGACCCACGCCGCTACTGGGATTTTCGCTCGGTCGGGCGCGGCGATATCAACTTTGAGACCATCATCGTGGCGCTAAATGATATCGGCTACGACGGCCCCTTGAGTATCGAGTGGGAAGACTCCCGGATGGACAGGGTTCACGGCGGCACCGAATCGGCGGCGTTTACTAAAAAGCTCGACTTTGCACCGGCGGGTGGGGCGTTCGACGCAGCGTTCGGGCGCGAGTAAACTACCTTTATGCAGGCGCGGCTCATCACGGAAATCACCGTGGACGAATACCTCGAGGCTGAACAAGAAGCTGAAGTCCGTCACGAATACATTTACGGCGGGGTTTTCGCCCTAGCCGGAGGCAGCGTTACGCACAACGTCATCTGTACGAACGTCGTCCGGCTGCTAGGTAACGCGGCAGCGGGGAGCGATTGCCGCGTTTACGGCAGCGACATAAAGCTCCGGGTTGAAGACCGGTTTTACTATTCGGATACGATGGTCGTCTGCGAACCTCCAGCAGATGATTTTTACGAAACGTCGCCGTGCGTGATTGTCGAGGTCGTCAGCCCTTCGACGGCGCGGAAAGACAGGCTCGAGAAACGCTTTTCTTATCTTGCACTAAAAAGCCTGCAACTCTACTTGATGATCGACTCCCGTAAACGTGCAGTTTCGGGTTACTACCGAGAGCCGCAGGGGTTCGAAGAGCGTAGTTTTACGGTTGACGACGACATTCCAGTGCCGTGCGTCGGCGCGAATCTGCACTTCGATGAGCTGTACGACAAGACAAACTTGTAACAATTCTGTAAAGTGAGGACGTATGAAAAAACTCAAAATGGGCATGGTTGGCGGCGGCAAAGACGCCTTTATCGGCGCGGTTCACCGGATGGCGGCAGCACTTGACGGTCAAATTGACTTTGTGGCAGGGGCGCTCTCGTCTACGCCGGAAAAGGCCAAAGCGTCGGGAATTGAACTGGGCCTAGCAGAAAACCGCGCTTACGGCTCGTGGGAAGAGATGTTGGGCGGTGAGCAAGCCCTACCCGAAGACGAACGTATCGATTTCGTCTCGGTCGTAACGCCCAACCACATGCACTTTCCGGTGGCGCACGCCTTCGCTGAGGCAGGCTTTAACGTCGTGTCAGACAAGCCGCTGGTACATACGAGCGAACAAGCCGACGAACTTATCAAAACAGTTGAGAAAACCGGCGTCGTCTTTGCCGTAACCTACAACTATTCGGGCTATCCGATGATTAAAGAGGCGAAGCATCTGGTCGCATCCGGACAACTCGGCAAAATCCGCAAAGTTATCGCCGAATACAACCAGGGTTGGCTCGCTGAAGAGGTGTCGAACAAACAGGCCGACTGGCGCACCGACCCCTCAAAAAGCGGTTTAGCTGGAGCCATCGGTGACATCGGCTCTCACGCTGAGCAGCTAGTAAGTTACGTGACGGCTTTGGAACTTGACAGTATCTGCGCCGACCTGACCAGCTTCGTTCCGGGCCGCAAGCTTGATGACGACGGTAACGTGCTCCTACGGTTTGAAGACGGTGCAAAAGGTGTGCTCATCGCGTCGCAAATCTCGAGCGGTGAAGAGAACGGCCTACGGCTCAAGGTTTACGGCGAAACGGGGGGGCTCGAGTGGCACCAGGAAGAGCCGATGAACCTCTATGTCAAACCGAACGGTGAACCGGTACAGCTCAGGCGGCCCAACAATCCGTACCTCTCAGACGCGGCCAAGAATGCCTCGAGAATCCCTCCCGGACACCCCGAAGCCTTTTTAGAAGCGTTTGCCAACGTCTACCGGGGCGCAGCGGCGGCGATGCGGGCGCGGAAAGAAGGCAGTCAAGTTCCAGCAGACGCACCCGATTTTCCGACCGTTTACGACGGGGCGCGGGGCGTGCATTTTATCGAAAAGACCGTCGAAAGTTCCCAAAGCACACAAAAATGGACGGACGCACGCTGGCGTCGGCCCTAAGGCGTTCGGTACGTGAAGACCGAAGAACTTCTCCGAGACAGTCAAACTGGGCGCGCTGAGCTGAAACGCATTCGGTTTAAGAAGCTGTTTAAGCGGTGAGCTTTTGAAACCTATAGCATTTCCACGAGAAGCTGCACTAAGTATCACCTTAGAATGTGAGTGCTAGTCGGCACAACTTAGATGGAGAGCGTTGCCGACCGGCTGACACCTGCTACTAGAGCGTACTGGAGATATTCTCGAGCCGAATCCACAGACGCTTTCTGCGGAGCCTCGAGGCGCTACCCATTCCTGAATACTTTCAAAATCTGACTTAGTTTGACCGTGACTTGACATACATCTACCAGACCGATAAAGTACGTTTTAGCTATACCAACTAGGTACCACTATTTCGACTTAAACGAAGATGTTGTGCGGGGGACGAGCCACAACGCCCAAACGGGTGCTTTGTGTATAGCGAACTCGAGCTTGGAAAGGATACACCATGAAACGAACGTTACTACTTGCGGGTCTTTTCACACTTTGTGCGGCAGCGTCGGCGCAAACGGTCGGCGTCAGCTGGTCGAACTTTCAAGAGGAACGCTGGAAAACCGACGAAGCGGCCATTAAAGGCAAACTTGAAGAACTCGGCGGCGAATACTTGAGCGCCGACGCCCAAAGCTCACCGGAAAAACAGCTCTCGGACATCGACGCGCTCATCACGCGTGGCGTGGACGCGTTGATTATTCTGGCGCAGGACAACGAAGCCATTATTCCGGCAGTGACGCGGGCCGCGCTCGAGGGCATTCCGGTTATCGCCTACGACCGTTTAATAGAAGACAACAGCGTGTTTTACCTAACCTTCGATAACGTCGAAGTCGGACGGCTGCAGGCCCAAGCCGTCTTCGACGTACAGCCGACCGGGAACTACGTCTTTATCAAAGGCAGCCCGACCGACCCTAACGCCAACTTTTTGAATCAAGGGCAGCTCGAGGTGTTGCAGAGCGCCATCGATGGCGGCGACATTACGATCGTCGGCGACCAGTACACCGATGGTTGGCTCCCGGAAAACGCGCAGCGCAATATGGAGCAGATTTTAACCGCGAACAACAACGACGTTGACGCGGTAGTCGCTTCGAACGACGGTACGGCCGGGGGCGCGGTCGCTGCGTTGACAGCGCAGGGGCTCGAGGGCTTGCCGGTTTCAGGTCAGGACGCAGACTTTGCGGCGCTCAACCGCGTCGCGCTCGGCACCCAAACTGTGAGCGTCTGGAAAGACTCGCGTACACTGGGCGCAAACGCCGCCGAGATTGCCATGAGCTTGGCAGGGGGCGCAGACCTGACCGACGTTGAAGGTGCGACAACCTTTAGCGACGGGCCGAACGGTGTCGAGATGAACGCCATCTTGCTCAAACCTGTACCGATCACTCGAGACAACCTAGACGTCATCATCGACGCCGGCTGGATCAGTAAAGAAGAAGTATGTAAGGGCGTAGGAGACGACGCGCCGAGCGCGTGTCAGTAAACTAGGCCGTCAGAGCCGCCTTCACCGATCTGTATCCGTACAGCATCGGCGCAGGCGGCTCTCCCCTATTTATTTTACGTACCAAATTTTATGAACGAAAAAGGCATTATGGCGACTCAAAACAAGACTCGAGACAACCTTCAAAGCAAGAAAACTAAAGGCGGTTTCAGCGGTGTGCTGGAGGCGCTCGAGCTTGACCCTCGGCTCCTCGGCATGGTCGGGGCGCTGCTCGCCATCTGGTTTATCTTTAACATCTTTACCGACGGTACCTTTCTGACGCCGCGCAACCTCTGGAACCTAGTTGTGCAGGCAAGCGTCGTCGGCATCGTCGCGACTGGGATGGTGCTGGTTATCGTGACCCGGCAGATCGACCTCTCGGTGGGGTCGCTGCTCGGCTTTTTAGGGATGATTATGGCGGCGGCGCAGGTCGAATGGTTGGCCCCGAACGTTCCCTTAGGCTGGCTTGTCGGCGTTCTGCTCGGCGTCGTCATCGGCGGTCTGGTCGGCGCGTTTCAGGGGTACTGGATTGCGTATCAGGGCGTGCCGTCGTTTATCGTGACGCTGGCCGGTCTCCTCATCTGGCGCGGCGGCGCGTGGCTCGTCACGCAGGGCCGCACCGTCGCGCCGTTAGATACACCCTTTCAAACGCTCGGCAGCGGGTCGATTGGGGGCACCTGGAGCTGGATTGTCGGGGGTGTGGCAATTCTGGCGCTCCTGTTTAGTACAGTGCGTGGACGCGCCAAACGGCAGCGGCTCGAGTTTCCCGTCAAACCGCTCTGGGCGGAAGGCGTAACGCTTCTAGTCAGCATCGGCCTGATTGCCGGGTTCGTGATGCTGATGAACGCCTACACGCAGCCGCGCAGCGATATCCCGCGCGGGATTCCGGTACCGGCGCTGATTACCATCGTTATTGCCCTGCTGATGAACTATGTGGCGGGTCAGACCCGGTTCGGGCGTTACGTCTACGCGCTCGGCGGCAATCCCGAGGCAACGGCGCTCGCGGGCGTCGATACCAAACGGGTACGACTTTGGATTTTCGTCATCGTCGGGATGCTCTGCGCGGTGGCCGGAGCTGTAGCGTCAGCTCGCCTCAACGCGGGTGCCAACTCGACGGGCACGCTGACTGAACTCTACGTGATTGCCGCTGTGGTCATTGGCGGTACATCACTCGCGGGCGGTTACGGCACCATCGCCGGGGCGATGCTGGGCGCACTGTTGATGCAGAGTTTACAGAGCGGGATGGTATTGGTAGGGCTCTCGAGTCCCCTCCAGCAGGTCGTCATCGGCGGCGTCCTCATCGTCGCGGTGTGGCTCGACGTCTTGTACCGCCGCCGCAACGGTCTGGCGGCGGATTAACATGACCACCCAAACAAACACACCGCTTATTGAAATGCGTCACATCTACAAATCGTTCGGCGGCGTTCACGCGGTCGAAGACGTTTCCGTTGACCTCTACCCCGGCGAGGTGTTAGGCCTGTTAGGTCACAACGGAGCAGGGAAAAGCACCCTGATTAAGATTCTTTCAGGCGCTTATACCGCTGATAAAGGCGATATCTTGGTCGCCGGACAACCTGCCACAATTCGCACGCCCAAAGACGCCAAAACCTACGGCGTCGAGACCATCTATCAGGCGCTCGCACTAGCTGACAACCTCACCGCGTCGGCCAACATCTTTTTAGGGCGTGAACTGACCGGGCCTTTCGGGGCCGTGGACGACGATAAGATGGAGGGCGAAACGCGCAAGATTCTAGACCGCCTAGACCTCAAAATCGGCTCCCTTCGCGACCCGGTGCGGAACTTTTCCGGCGGTCAGCGTCAAGCGATTGCCATCGGCAGAGCGGTCTACTTCAATGCTAAAGTCTTGATCATGGACGAACCGACTGCCGCGCTAGGCCCGCAAGAGACGCAAAAAGTCGGTGAGCTGATCGAACAGCTTAAACGCGAAGGGATCGGAATTTTTCTGATCAGTCACGACATTCACGACGTCTTTAACCTGACCGACCGGGTGAGCGTGATGCACAACGGACGGCTCGTCGGGACGCACCGAACGCAAGACGTCACGCAAGACGAAGTGTTAAGCATGATTATTTTGGGTCAGGACAAAGCTGCTTGAGTTTGACTTGCTCGAGTTTAGCCTGCTTGAGTTCAACAGTACGGTGGTTTAGGCTGAAGCAAGCTTTACTTACATAGGAGTTTTTGATGACCTTAACCCCGCAAGCCTCGGATAAGCTTACGTTTGGCCTCTGGACGGTCGGTAACCCCGGTCGTGACCCCTTTGGCGAACCGACCCGGAAGCCCCTAAAGCCCATCTACAGCGTCGAAAAGCTCGCCGCGTTGGGCGCTTACGGCGTTTCGCTACACGACAACGACTTGGTGCCGTTTGACGCTTCGCTGCAAGAACGAGACCGCATCGTCGCCGAGTTTAAGGGGGCGCTCAGCGACCACGGCCTCAAAGTCACGATGGCGACCACGAATCTATTTACCGACCCTGTGTTTAAGGACGGTGCGTTTACCTCCGCCGACGCACGGGTACGCGCGTTTGCACTGCAAAAAACGATGAAGTCGATTGATCTGGGGGCCGAACTCGGCGCGCCAACCTACGTTTTTTGGGGCGGACGCGAGGGCGCGGAAGTAGACGCGGGTTGCAATACGATGGACGCTTTGGAGCATTTCCGTGAAGCGCTCAACTTTTTAGCTGAGTATTCGGCCGCTCAGGGGTACGGCTTTAGGTTCGCCCTCGAGCCCAAACCTAACGAACCCCGTGGCGATATCTACCTGCCGACCGTCGGCTCAGCGCTAGGCTTTATCACCACGCTCGACAAACCTGAACACTTCGGCGTCAACCCCGAGTTCGCGCACGAGACGATGGCCGGGCTGTCGTTTCCGCACGCGGTCGCTCAAGCACTCGACGCGGGCAAGCTCTTCCACATCGATTTGAACGACCAGAAGCCGGGCCGCTTCGACCAGGATTTGCGTTTCGGCGCAGAAAACCTTAAGGGCGCATTTTTTACCGTAAAACTTCTGGAGGAATCCGGTTACGACGGCGTGCGGCACTTCGACGCGCACGCGCTCCGCACTGAAGACGAGGCCGGGGTGTGGGCGTTCGCCGAGGGCTGCATCAAGACGTACCTGATGCTCAAGGAAAAGGTCAAACAGTTCGGCCAAGACAGCGAGATTCAGGGGCTTATCTCGGAATATAAGGTGAAAGACGCGGGGCTCGAGGCGCTCAGCCAAACGTTTACGGCGGAAAATGCCGAGTCACTAAAAAGCCGTTCTTTCGACGTTGAAGCGCTCAGAACACGCGGGCCGGGGCTTGAAAAGCTTGACCAGTTGACGATAGAGCTGCTTTTGGGAATGCGCTGAACGCTCCACCGTAAATAAAAGAGGGCGACTGCGTAAACAGTCGCCCTTAACTTTGCAAAACGTCAACTCAGTTTGAGGCGGACGCGCCGAAGGTGGCCTCGAGTGCCCCCACTGCATCTTCCCCGTCCGCCGTTTTGACACCCTCAGCCCAGCCTTTGACCGTCGCCAGATTTGCCCGAATCCACTCGTCTGCGACCTCTTCCGGGTCGCGCCCCTGATGCCCGTAATCTTCAATCCAGCCGCTCTGCACTTCAGAAGTGACCGCAAACTGTTCCAAAAACTTCGCCAGGTTCGGGTTTTCTTCTAGATACTGCGTGTTGGCTACCGTAGCGACGTAACCTTCGCCGCCCCAAATGTCTTCGGGGTCGTCCAGATACGAGATATCAAACGCCGTATTCATCCAGTGCGGTTTCCAGCCGGAAAAGACAATCCAGTCGCCGCGTTCGGTAGCACGCTCGACCATCTGCAGCATCCCCTGCTCGGAGCTTTCGACGAGCTGCCAATCTTTTAGCCCGTAGGTATCGGCTTCGATGGCCTTGCGCATAATTTCATTGCCGTCGTTGCCCGGTTCGATACCGAAATATTCGCTGCTAAACTGCTCGGCATTGGCCTCCAAATCGGCAATCGAGGTCACGCCCGCGTCGTAAACGTAGGTCGGGACAGCGGCGCGGTAGAGCGTCCCGTCAAGGTTATGCGCGCTCATCGTCAGCGAACCGTCTTCTAAATACGGTGTGACCATGCTGTCCATACTCGGCAACCAGGTTTCTAAAAATACATCGAGGTCGCCGGTTGAAACACCTTTCAGAACGAGTGGGACGCTCAGAGACTGCATCGTCGCGTCATAACCCAGCGCTCCCAAAACATCTGAAACGACGTGCGTTTTCATTACCGCTTCGGGCCACTCGACGTAACCAAACTTGACCTCTTGGGCGGCTCCCGAACCTACCGAACTTAGCGCCGCCACGGTTCCCAGCATAAACAAGGTGCGTTTGAACATTTTTTCCTCTCGCCCTCAAAACTTGGTTTAGTACTACCGCAGTCCGTATCGTCACAACCTGCGTCTAATACGCGTCTTTCGATTATACCCCGCGCAAATTCTTACGGCGACGCGCCTGCCCTTTACGGCTCGGCAGTGGCGCTCACCGCTTTTTAACATCGCAACGTTCACGTGGGTCTGTTAAGCTGACCCGTGACACCAGCTTTTTCAACCCAGCTCGAGACGCCCACAAAAACGTCCGCAGAAATATCTATAGAGACGCCTACACAGCTCTCGCTCGAGCACGTCTCAAAATTTTACGGCCCCAAACCAGAAGCCGCGCCACAACGCTTTGGGGCGTCCGGGCGTACCGGCAGAGACGAAAGCCTGGGGCTTTTTGACGTTTCACTAAACATTCCACAAGAGCGAATTTTCGTGCTGATGGGGTTGTCAGGCTCGGGCAAGTCAACTTTGCTGCGGCTTCTCAACGGGCTTCACCAACCCACCGCCGGACGAGTCAAAGTCGGCGACACGTATCTCGACACCTTAGGGCGCAGCGCGCTGATTTCGCTGCGCCGGGAGCGTTTTAGCGGCATGGTTTTTCAGGGGTTTGCGTTGTTGCCGCACCGGACGGTCTTGGGAAACGTGTTGTTCGGGCTCGAGCTGCAACACGTTCCCAAACCCGAACGGCTGACCCGCGCCCAAAAGGCGCTCAGGCTCGTCGGGTTGGAGGGGTTGGGAGAGCGTTACCCACGCGAACTTTCAGGCGGGATGCAGCAGCGCTTAGGTCTTGCCCGCGCCCTCGTCTTGGGCGGCAACATCTTGCTGATGGACGAACCCTTTAGCGCCCTCGACCCGATTACCCGGCGCGAGTTACAAGGTGAACTCCTGAGTCTGCAACAGCGTTTACAAAAGACCGTCGTTTTGGTGACGCACGACATGGACGAAGCGCTCAGACTCGGCGACCGGGTAGCGCTCCTCAAAGAAGGGCGGCTTCAGCAGGTCGGGACGCCTGAAGAGATCGTGCTGCGCCCCGCAAACGCTTACGTCGCGGCGTTCGTCGCAGGGGTCGATAAAACAGCGGTGCTGACCGCTGGCAGCGTGATGCACGCGCCCGTAACCGGGGCCGCCGTGCCGGAACACCGCGTCAGCCCGGAAACGCCGCTCAGGGACGTCGTTCAGCTCACCTCGCAACATGCAGGCGTCGCAGTCGTCGGCGGCGAAGGTCAGCTGCTCGGCACCATCACGCCGCAAAATGTGCTCGCAGCTTTGGGACGCGGCGCGTGAGTTTGCCCTGGTTCAGAGAGAGTATTCCGCTTGGGGATTGGGTAAATAGCGGGGTGAGCTGGCTCGAGCGCACCTTCTCAGGCAGTTTCGACACTTTTAGCAGCGGGGCGCTGACGCTGATTGAAGGATTGAATAAGGGGCTCGAGCTTCTCCCCTTCTGGCTCTTGATCGGTCTCGTGGCGCTGCTACTATGGCGACTACGCGGCGTCCGCACCGCACTGTTCGCACTTTTAAGCCTCCTGCTCGTTGTCAATCTAGGACTCTGGGACGAATTTTTACTCACGCTGACGCTCGTACTCTCTTCGGAAATCGTAACCGTCGCGTTGGGCGTCCCGCTCGGTATCTTGATGGCCTTTAGCCGAGTTGCCGAACGCCTCATCCGCCCGGTACTCGACTTTATGCAGACGATGCCGTCGTTTGTCTACCTGATTCCAGCCGTGACCTTTTTCGGGCTCGGGTTGGTGCCGGGGGTCGTCGCCACTGTGATTTTTGCGATGCCGCCGCTTGTCCGGCTGACCAATCTGGGCATTCGGAACGTCCCCGGTGACGTAACTGAAGCGTCTGACGCGTTTGGCGGTACGAGGTGGCAGCGGCTCGTCAAGGTCGAACTGCCTCTCTCGTTACCGACCCTTCTAGCAGGCGTCAATCAGTCGATTATGCTCTCGCTGTCGATGGTCGTGATTGCGGCGCTGATCGGGGCCGGAGGGCTGGGCCAAGAGGTTATTCGCGGGATGAACACGCTTGACATCGGCCTTGGTTTTGAAGCGGGTCTGGCGATTGTGATTATGGCGGTGGTACTCGACCGCTTGACGCAGGGCGGCGGGCGGAAGCGGAGACGTGAGGAACAGGGTTTGGTAGACATGCAGGAAACTACGGCAGCTGAAACCGAACCGCACAGCAACCGGAACCTCGAGGCTTAAAAGCTGCTTTTTACTCGCCGACATTTTACCTTAACAACGTCTACAGACACCGCAAAATGTGAACCGGAAACCAGATTTGTCCGGGTGAGCGCGTTTATGACCAGATGTTACCTGCTGTACAATCGTCTATGGCACTCAACCCCAAACGCACCGTCAGCGAACTCAAAGACCTCCGCACCCTCACGGGAGACGAAAACGGCGCACAGCGCGTCGCCTGGAGCGATACTTGGCTCGAGAGTCGCACATGGCTCCGGGAAAAACTTGACGCATTGCCGCTCGAGACCCACATGGACGCTGCTGGCAACGTCTGGTCAACGCTTCGGGGTGAGTCGGACAAAGTGCTGATTATTGGTGGGCATATGGACTCGGTGCCAAACGGTGGCTGGTTGGATGGGTGCTTAAATGTACTGGCGGGGCTCGAGGTCGTCCGGCACCTAAACGACGTTTACAGCGGCAAACCGCCCGTCACCGTCCGGTTGGTAGACTGGGCCGACGAAGAGGGCGCACGGTTTGGACGTTCGCTTTTAGGCTCGTCGGCGTGTTGCGGCACCATGAACCCGGATGATGAGCGGGGCCGTACCGACAAGGACGGGATTACGCTCCCCGATGCTCTGAAGCGGTGCGGGGTTGAGCTGGACAAAATGTATGAGGCAAATAAAGAGTTGGATAACGCGGCGGCTTATTTGGAGCTTCACGTCGAACAGGGGCCGGTTTTGCTAGACATGGACTTACCCCTCGGCGCAGTTTTAGGCACCTTCGGCGTCGAGCGGCACGCCATAACCTTTTACGGTCAGGCCGCCCACTCCGGCTCGACCCCGATGGACAAACGCAGAGACGCCTTGTTAGCCGCCGCCCGGATGAGCCCGGAAATCTACGCCATTACAGAGCGGCACGGCGGCGTCTGCACCATCGGCAGCTGCACCACGAAACCGGGCATTGTGACAAGTGTTGTGGAGGAGTGCCGCATCACGCTCGACCAGAGAAATCTGAGCGCGGACAACCTCGCGGCTATGCTCCGAGACGCCAAAGATGCCAGCGAACGTTTTGCCACCGAGGGCAACATCACCGTTTCCTGGGACAAACTCTGGCAGATTGCGCCCATTTTGTTTGACGATACGCTGATAAACCTGTGCGACGAAGCCATCCGGGAAACGTGTGGCACCTCGCACCGGCTTCCGAGTGGGCCGCTACACGACGCCGCCGAGGTCGCGCAAGCCGGGATGCCGACGGTGATGATGTTTACGCAGAGCCTGCACGGGATTTCGCACAACAAGATTGAGGATACGAAAGAGCCGCATATTGAGATGTCGGTGGAGGCGATGGGGCGGTTGGCGGAGAAGACGGTAACATCAATTACCAACGGCACAACCAAGTAACAGGCTTCTACCTGTGACAGACAGATGGAAACGATTTGAGAATTGGCTTAGAGCAGTAAAAGCTTGGCTACTAGAAGCACGCCATGTACTTTTCGCCACTATAGTTGCGCTGGCTGCACTTTGTGTCATTTTAGGAGGCAATGAAACGGCTATAAGATGGGCGGGCATGGTCTTGCAGCTTCTCGGTATAGGGACGGTTATTTTAGGTATCGAAAAAACTCGTGAGTTTTTTGGTCATCCAAGTACGATAGCTTCTTTATGGCGATGGCTAAAACGATTCCCTCCTCTTGGAGGGCGTACCCACACAATCAGCATGGATGGAAATATGCCTAGCATGTCCGGTAGTGCGCGAGGTTATGTATCCGCTAGAGCTGACCCTAACGCCAGCATAGAATCTCGAGTCGAAGTTTTAGAGAAAAACATCGAACGTCTACACGAACGTATCAATACTACTGAGAGCGAGATGGATAGCAGATTTCGTATGCAAAAGCAGGAATTGAAAGAGGAGAAAAACGCTCGAGAAAGTGAAGACCAAAAAATCTTTGCAAAGTTAGAAGCTACAAAACTGGGTGGCGTACACATCTCTGCGATAGGTGCAATATGGCTATTCGTTGGCGTTATTTTGAGTTCTATTCCCAAAGAGCTTTCCAACTGGTTTAGTTGAGATTACTGCAGAAAACACCCGCGTTCAAACTACTTACAACTTCTTGAGTACTGCGTTTTCTAATTTGCATGAACTGGTACATACGTCCCAAAAACTTCCCCTCCAAAGGGTACGATAGTCGTATATTTTACCTGGGTGACGCAGCGACCCCGTTTCAGGAGCTTCTTGAATGCCCTATCAACCTATTGAAGACTACGGCGTTATCGGCGACCTGCGTACGGCGGCCCTCATCGGCAAAAACGGCTCGCTCGACTGGCTCTGCCTGCCGCATTTTGATTCCCCAAGCGTGTTCTGCGCGGTTCTAGATGACACCAAAGGTGGGCGTTTTCAGATTGTTCCAACCAGCAACGACGTCACGACCAAACAACTCTACTGGCCCGACACCAACGTCTTAGTTACCCGCTTTCTATCGCCCGAAGGGGTCGCTGAGGTCGTGGACTTTATGCCGATCAACGGCGTACAGCGCCTTGTCCGGCGGGTTCACTGTGTCCGGGGTCAGTTGCCCTTTCGCGCGGTCTGCCAGCCTGCTTTTAACTACGCCCGTGACGCGCATACGCTCGAGCATTCAGGCGACGGCGTGGTCTTTTATACCCCCGATTTCAGCCTTTCACTCGTGACCAGGGCGTCCCTCAAGGAGGACAGCGGGGGCGTCTCTACAGAGTTCACCATCAGCGAGGGGGAAACGCTCAGCTTTATCCTCGCGCCGCTTGAAGATTCCGAAACTCCGCAGGCTTGCCCGAGCGAACACGAGATGGAAGCGTCGTTCGACGATACCGTCGCCTACTGGCGGCGCTGGCTGAGCCGCTGTACTTATCAGGGGCGCTGGCGCGAGACGGTTCACCGCTCGGCTTTGGCGCTTAAACTCCTGACGTTTGCCCCGACCGGCGCGATTGTCGCAGCGGCGACCGCGAGCCTGCCTGAAACCCTGGGCGGCGAGCGCAACTGGGACTACCGCTACACCTGGATTCGGGACGCGGCGTTTTCACTCTACGGGCTCCTGCGTATCGGCTTTACGGAAGAGGCTGCGGCGTTTATGGACTGGCTAGGCGAGACCGCGCTGGCGCACAGCGAGAACGGGTCGCTCGACATCATGTACCGTATCGGCAAGCAAACCCCCTTGCACGAAGAAACTCTGGAACACTTGGAGGGTTACAAAGGCTCGTCTCCGGTTCGCATCGGGAATGACGCCTCGAGACAGCTCCAGCTCGATATCTACGGCGAACTGATGGACGCAGTGTACTTATATAACAAATACGGCACCCCTATTTCGTTTGAGCTGTGGCGGCATGTTCGGCGGACGCTCAACTGGGTGTGCGACAACTGGCAGCGCCCCGATGAGAGCATCTGGGAGCCGCGCGGCGGGCCGTATCAGGCGGTCTATTCGAAGCTGATGTGCTGGGTGGCGCTCGATAGAGGGGTGCGCTTAGCCGACAAACGCTCCTTCCCGTCCGACCGCGAACGGTGGCTCAAGGTGCGCGACCAAATCTACGAAGAGATTATGGAGCGCGGCTGGAACGAAGAACGCGGCACCTTTACGCAAGCGTATGATTCCGACGCGCTCGACGCGGCGACGCTCTTGATGCCGCTGACGTTTTTTATCTCGCCGACCGACCCACGGATGCTCAGCACCTTGGAGGCCATTCGGAAACCGCCGCATCAGGGCGGGCTTTTATCCGACAGTCTGGTGTTTCGTTACAACTTGCAACATAGCGCCGACGGGCTGATGGGCGAAGAGGGCACCTTTAATATGTGTACCTTCTGGCTCGTCGAGGCGCTGACCCGCGCCGGGGGCACCGACCCCAAAAAGCTCGAGGAGGCGCGGCTCATCTTCGAGCGGATGCTGGGGTACGCGAACCACTTGGGGCTTTACGCCGAAGAGACCGGGCCGAACGGTGAAGCGCTGGGCAACTTTCCTCAGGCGTTTACGCACCTGAGCCTGATCAGCGCGGCCTTTAACCTCGACCGGGCGCTGGGCTCGAGAGGCTAGAGCTAAACTTTGCTCTAAGATAGGCGTACTACCGTGTTTGCACGGCTTATTGTGTTAGCTCGTCCGCTCGGTCAGGTTTGGCAACGTCCTTTCAACGGGCGTAGCCTGGGTAGCCGCTACTTTAGATAGCCCTTGCACAAGAGATTGACACAGGCATCATTCCAAAACGTGCGTGCTAGACTGAAAAACTCTTACATAGAGCGTTTCCGACCAGATGATACCTGTTAAGAGAATCAGCCTGACCGAAACGTCGTGGGCTGCTTTCGCTCGAGCCCAAAACCCGTCTGATGACTTGGAAGAGATATGACCGAAGAGTGATGACCACGCCCAAACTCGCTAAAACCTGCGTCGTCGTCGGTGTCGGGCCGGGGCTCGGCTTGGCGCTCTGTCGCCGTTTCGGGCGAGAAGGCTTTAAGGTCGCCATGCTCGCGCGTAATCAGGAACGGTTGGGGGAGTTTCACCGTACCTTAGCCGACGAGAACATTGTCGCCGACGCCTCCGGAGCCGACGTCGGCGACGCCGAATCGCTGCTGGCAGCCCTAGAGGACGCTGAGGCGAAACTCGGGTCTCCCGACGTCATGATCTATAACGCCGCCGCGTTTCATCCGGGCGCACTGAGCAGTCTAGGCAACCAGGCGCTGGCGCGTGATTTGCAGGCGAACATTGTAGGCGCACTCGTAGCGACCAAACAGGTTCTCCCGGCGATGGTCGAACGCAACACTGGAACGCTGCTCTTTACCGGTGGCGGGGCCGGAGTCACAACCTGGTCTACGAACGCTTCGCTGTCGATCAACAAGGCGGCGCTGCGGATGTTTGCACTCAATCTCGCTGAAGAACTCCGAGTTACAGAGATTCGGGCCGCGACCGTCACCGTTTCCGGGAGCATCGGCAAAAACGAGCATTTCGCCCCCGCACGTATCGCCCAAGTGTACTGGAAGCTGCACACGGGCGAAGAACAACAAGTTGAGGTTGTTTACACGTAGATAGGCATGTCGGCCTCACCTTTAGAAGCGCCCAGCACCTTGTCAGAGTAAGGCTACATAGCTACCGCTACGCTGTCTTTTACGCAAACTTTGAACCACCTGTGCTGTTTTTCTCCAACAGCAACTTTGGGCAGAAGCTGAGACTCGAGCCCCCACCCTTCAGGTTCAGGGAACGCATTAATCGCGTTTGTTTTTCTCTGGAATCACCTGCACGTGGCGACGCGCCCTAAACGCCCGCACCCGCTGCGGTAAACGCGTATCGCGGGCGTGCGGCGACGGGGCGGGCAGCGCTACCGACACAGTCGCGCCCCGCAACCCCAGCAGCCCGTAACTGTACAACTCGCGTACCAAGGCGATGATGACTGCAAGAAGCGGCACTGCGAGCAGCACCCCGACGACGCCGAAAATGTAGCCTGCTAAAATCTGGGTGAGGAGCGTCGCAGCAGGCGGAATACTGAGCTGCCGCCGGACGACCGAGGGGGTTAAGACGTTGCTCTCAAGCAGCTGAATCCCCAAGTACGCCACGACCATCAGCGGAATCTGTTCAGGACTCGAGACCAGCAAAAACACCACGATGGGAATAATTGGCAAAATCGCCCCGATATTCGGAATAAAGGTGGCGAGTCCGGCAAAAACCGCGACGACCATCACGTTGGGCATCCCCAGCGCACCTAGAATCAGCGCAACTAACGTCACAGTAATCGAAATCGAAATAAAAAGTGTCGAAAGCCACGTCCTGAGCGTGTGGTAGAGCACGCTCCAGATACCCCGTAGCGCCTCCTGCTGGTGCGCCGGAACCAGATAGAGGCTCGCCCGCACATACGCTTTAGGTTCGGCGATAAAAAAGACCGCCAGCATCACAACCAAAAAGAGGTTGGCCAAGAGCGTAAAGACAAAATTGCCGCCGCTTACGAGTATCGGCAAACCCTGGCTGAGGGCGTCACTAAGGAGTCGCTGAAGACGCATCGGCGTCAGCGAGGAGCTGTCCAGATCACCGGTAAGGGGCGGCAACGTCCGGCCTAGCAGCGTGTCTTGACTGCTCAGGTTGCTGTAAATCTGACTCAGCTGCGTGGCAAACGCTGGCAGGCGCTGGGCAAGCTCAAAGAGGTCGCTGCCAAGTGTTGGAACCAGCCACACGCCCAAACCAGACATGATGACGACCGTACCGAGAACCGAGAGGATCACAGCCGGTGCTCTGGGCATTATGCGCTCCAAGTAACTCATCGGGATGCTGACCAGCACCGCCAGCACAACAGCTAAAAACGCCAGCATAAAGGTCGTGCGAAACCGCCACAACGCCAGCAGCAGCGTCAAAATAACCAGCACGAACAGGGTACGCAGCGCAAACTTCCGGAACGTCACCTGAGCCTCCATTTTAGGGGTCGGCAGCAGTACATAATCCGCCTACCCTATCACCGATACCAGCAGCCTTAGCATTTCCATAAAAGATTACTACCAGTATTATCGTAGAATGTGCGTGCTGGTCAGCAAAATCTGAACTGAGAGCGTTGCTGACCAGATGATACCTGCTGCCTATATCTGGTGTAGATTAGGACAGAAAGTAGCGCAGCGCGGAAGGAAGAAAACATGATCAAGTACGGCGCACACGGCTTTGTCTGGCTCGGCGACTGGAGCACGGACGCGGGTAACGACACGATTCGCAAGGCGGCGGAGACGGGGTTCGACTTTTTAGAGATTCCTCTCCTAGACCCCGACACCTTCGACGCACGGAGCCACAAACGGGTACTGGACGAAACCGGGTTCGAGGCGACCATCTCGCTAGCGCTCCCTCGCGACGTGCATATGCCCGACAATCCGGACAGAGCCAAACGCTTTTTACGGCGCGTGTTTGAACACATGGAAGAACTCGGCAGCACCTATATCGCAGGCTGCCTCGGCTACTCGCTCGGGGCTTTGACCGGCAAACCGCCCACCGCAGAAGAACGTCAAGCCGTGGTAGACGGCCTGAGTGAGCTGGCAGAAGACGCTAAAGCGCGCGGTATAACGATGGCGTTAGAAGCCTGCAACCGCTACGAAACCCACCTTTACAACACCCTTAAAGACACCCGTGAGGCGGTGCTCGCCATCGGCACGGACACCATGCAGCTGCACGCCGACACCTATCATATGAATATCGAAGAGGAAGGGTTTTACACGCCCTTCGTTGAAAACGGTGACGTGTTAGGCCATGTTCACATGAGCGAAAGCCATCGCGGGCTCGTCGGTACCGGCACCGTGGACTGGGACGAAGCGTTTCGCGGCCTTAAAGACGCAAACTTCTCCGGCAATTTAGTCTTAGAATCGTTCGCCGCCATCAACCCGACGATTGCCGCCGCGACCTGTTTATGGCGACCGACGAACCAGCCGCCGGAAGTTTTGGCAACGCAGGGCTTAGCCTTTTTGAAAGAAGGGGCGAAAAAGCACGGGTTAGCCTGAGGACGACTCGAGACCGCCCGACGTTCAAAATCGGGCGGTGAGTTCGTTACAAGTCCTCGTCTACCTCTTCATAGTCGTCATCGTCGGGATATTCATTGTCTTCTAACGAGTTGGGGCTTTCATCGAGTTCATCGGGGTACAGGCCATCGTCTACCGCTTCGGTGTCATCGGTAAAGGCGTCGTCCGGGTCGGTATCGGTTCTTATGTGAAAGGGCTGCACGTCAGAAAGAGTCATGATTTCCTCCTGCGGTTATTTTGGGCAGGAGGGAGGAGTAAGACTGTAAGGTAAGGCAAAGTCAGGGCTTTTGGGATTCGTATTTAAAAGCTTGGTATCTCACTTGCTCAGGTGGGACGACTTCGTAGCCCTGTCGGTTGCTACTTCCTGAAAGCTTGACTAAAACAGCAGTTCCTTGCTTGGGAGAGACTCCCAAAGATTTAACAAACCGTAACGGCTGCTCCGGTAGATACAACGTGAGCGTACCACCCTGCTCGACTCGAGCCGTGTCCGTAGAAAGAACTGTAAAGGCTGGACTCGTGGATAAAAACGCTTTTAACTCGTCATCACCGCCGTACTTAGCGAACAGCTTATTTGGTAACTTTGGGTCGAGAATGGCGATGACACCGTAGACTTCGCCCGGTTTTGCAACGACTTCAAGAGCTTGCTCCCCGGCGTGATAATCTTCTCTATCTGTGTCGGTACGTGGCTCGAATAAGAAGGGGTTTATTTGTGGCTGCTGATGTGCAATCTCGGTCGCTTTGATCCTCACAAACGCGTTCAAATAGTTTTGGTAAAACAGGCTGCCCGGCACTGTGCGCTTATCACTCCCTATCTGGATGACAACATCGCCAAGATGTACTCGAGGGTTATCCCAGCCCTCTACAGAAACCCCGAGCTGGCTCTGCTTTGAAACTTCGTAAATTAGGGCAGAAAAAGAGATATAAGCAGGGTCAGCAGGTTTGATATTGTATTTTTTATTGCTGGGCGAACCAGCTTGCACGCGGACGGACTGACCACCGGGAAAGGTCAAGCTCAGCGTTTTGGCCCCAGTAACTTGGACACCCTGACTGTGAAGTGTTTGCGCGAGTTCTTTACGCTCGAGCCACATATCTCCATCAACGAAATTACACATTTGCGATACTGGTACCTTTGAATCCGGCTCGAGCGCACTCACACACGCCTTCGTCGGCAGGTAAAAAATGCTTTTAACGCCCTGGGCAACTGTGTGGGGCCACCCGGCTAGCGTAAACACACAGATTGCAGCAAAGACAAGCCCGGAACCCGCCACCGTCGGCAAGGTATAAAGCCGCGCCATCCCTACATTCACCTCTTTCGGCTCTCCCAGCTCAGCAAGCGCCTTTTCTACGGCGTCGGCGTGACCCAACCCGGCGATACGGTGCGCCATAACCCGCTCTTGCAGATGCGCCGCCAATTCTTCTCTGACCTCGAGCCGCTTCTTCCCCCACAACCCGCGCGTCGCCTGCCGCAGGTACGTTTCAACACACGTTTCAACCGGTTCATGGTTCATTTCGCCTCCCAGAGCGCACCCACTGCGCCGTTAAAGCGTTCCCAAGCCTCACGTTTTACGGCGAGCTGTTCCCTGCCTGCGGCCGTCAGGCGGTAGTAGCGGCGGCGCGGCCCGCCTGTGTCCGAAGGTGCAAACTCGGCCTCGACGGAACGGGCTTTCTCGAGCCGGTGCAAGGCCGGATAGAGGCTTCCCTCTTTGAAGTCGAAGTAGCCGTCCGTGCGGCTCTTGGCCTCGGCGATAATCTCTAAGCCGTACTTGGGGCTGTCCTCCAAAATGGCGAGCAAGATAAGGTCGAAGTTGTCGCGTAGTAACCCTTTACTCATACCTACCTCCGTGAGTTTTGCATAGCGTCTCTAGGTAGTTGCATAGTAAGACTAGGTAGCAAGTTTGTCAAGCCCGAAGCGTTTATGCTGTGCGAGAAGAGGGCGAGGTCTGGGTGTGCTTAGAGGTATGAGAGGGTCAACAATTTTCGGCATTGTTCTAGGGATTGCGCTGTTAGTGAGTCTCGTCAATTCGCTGAGTGGTCGGGGGGATAGACGGGACAACGCTCAGGGCTCGAGGTTCGGGGGTTCAGGCAGGACGGTCTCGGAAATGCGGGACGTCGGGAGCTTTAACGCCATCAACCTAACAAGCGTCGGCGACGTTACGGTGACTTTGGGCGACGAGCCGAGCCTCGAGGTACGTGCGCCGGAAAACCTGCTTGCCAACCTGCAAACCGAGGTCGAGGACGACACGCTGACGATTCGTACCCGGCGCAACACGCGGTTTCCGAGGGGGAGCGGCGTCAGCTACCGCGTGGTGACGCCGAGTCTGGAAAGGCTCGAGCTATCCGGTGTCGGGGACATCCGCGCAGAAAAAGTTGAGGGCGACGAGGTGGTGTTGGGGCTGAGTGGGTCAGGAGACCTTTATGTTGAGGATTTGCGGGCGGACGGGCTCGAGGCCGACTTGTCCGGCGCGGGGGATATGCAGCTCTCAGGAAGCGTCTCTGAGCAGACCGTGACAGTTTCCGGCGTCGGCACGTATCAGGCGTGTGCGTTGGGGAGTGAAGACGCCGAAGTAGACGTTTCGGGCGCAGGTGACGCGTTTGTCCAGGCGACAGATAACCTCGACGCGTCCGTGTCTGGCGTGGGCGACGTGCGCTACCGGGGCGACCCGGAGGTCTCGGCAGATGTTTCGGGAGTCGGCTCGGTGTCACGTTCGGGGCGTTGTCAGCAACCCTAGCAGGCCAAGCGGAGCTGTAAAAACGTGGCGTGCGTCTTAGTTAAGGCGCAAAAAAAGGGGAACACTTAAGGGCATGTCTGACAAGCGCGCCACCCCCGACGAACACGCCCGCGAAATCGAACGTATCCACAAGCTCATCGACGTGATTCACAAACAAGCTGAGGCGTTACAAAAAGCCGCCCACGACCTGCCAGACGGTCAAGGCCAGCAGCTCGACACCAAAGCCGCCGAACTTCTGTATGTGGCTGACGAAATGTTAGAAGAAATTGAGGAGCTCGAGCACCCTCACTCCTAAAGCCCTGACTTACAGCTTGTGAACGACACCTTTGGTCGCTTCGTAAAGCGCTTTGTACTGCCCGAACAGTTCATCGTAGCGGGGCGCGACCTCTGCGTTAGGTTCAACGGTGCGCGTCCCCCCTACCCACGCGCTAAGGTCGCCACGTTTGACCGAGCCGGTTGCCAAGCCTGCCAAAAACGCGTCGCCGTAACTTGCGCCAATGGTCTGTTTGGGGACGATTTGCGGCGTTTTGGCGATATCCGAGACAATCTGCACCCAGGTGTCGCCCTGTATGCCGCCGCCGACAGCCACAACCCGTTTGGGCGGTGCGCCGAGTTCACGAAACGCCTCGAGGTTTTGCCGGATGCCGAACCCGACACCCTCCAAAGTAGCCCGGAAGAGGTGGTCTCGAGTGTGCGAGAGCGTCAACCCGGCGACGACACCTTTGGCTTTCGGGTCGTTGATGGGGGTGCGTTCGCCGCTGAAGTACGGCAACATTAACAGCCCGTCCGACCCCGGCGCAATTTTTTTCGCGCCGTCAAAAAGTTTGCCGTAAGCCTCATCCTCCAGGTAGTCCTGCGCGAAGTTGTCCCGGAACCATCTTGTCAAGGAGCCTGTCGTAGACATCCCGGCAGCGAGCGCGTACTGTCCGGCGAACGCGCCTGCCGTCGTCCAGGTACGCGGGTCGGGTACGGGTTGCGTCAATACGAGGATAAAAAAGGTCGTGCTGCCGTACATCACCATCAGGTCGCCGGGTTGGGTCACGCCGACGCTCAAGGCTTCACTGAGGGCGTCCACTGCGCCGACAGCGACGGACGTTCCGGCTTTGAGGCCGGTTTCCTGCGCGGCTTCGGCGCTGACTTTACCGGCGATTTCGTCACTGGAAGCCAACCGGGGCAGCATTTTCAAAGGAGCTACCGCGTCAGCAAAGCGGGGCGACCACTCGAGCGTCCCAATATCAATCAGCGGCATATAGTGGCTCGCCGTGTGTTTGTCCATGACTTTTTCCTGCGTCAAGCGGTACACGAGATAGCTGCTCGCCGTGCTCAGGTGCGCGGTTTTCGCCCACACTTCAGGTTCGTGCCGCTGAAGCCACAAGATTTTTGGGCCAATAGCCTGTGAGGTCAACGCCATGCCGGAAAACTCAAAGATGGCCTCCTCACCAAGTTGTTCGTTCAGGATGTCAATCTCTTCGCCTGCACGGGTATCGACGCCGTAAAGAATGCCCTTGCGGAGCGGCCTGCCTGCTTTATCGAGCGGCAGTAAGCACGGCCCAATCGCGCTCAGCGCAACGCCTGCCACATCGTCACCAGAGTAAGGAGAACCGTCCAAAAGAGCTTTACAGATAGCAACAACATCAGCCCACCACACCGCGTCGGCGTCTTGCTCGGCCCAACCGGGGTGCGGGATGTCCATGGTGTGCGGGACGACGTGCTGCTTGAGAACCTCGCCCGTCGGGGTGACGAGTACGCCCTTGGACGAATAGGTGCCTACATCGATACCGAGAAGGAGGTTCATGCTCCTTTGTAGCACATACGCTGCGGTATCAGCGGAAATAGGTCAAGTCAAACTCGTTTGAGTGTGATTTTTACGCTGGATGAGCGTTCACGACCTGACAGCAAAGAAAGTCACTGTGTGGCCCTAGTCCGGGTGCAGACAACCGTAGAAATACCGTAAAAAACAGCGAGACGCCAGTGTGCGCCTCACTCTATCCAACTTGATCAAGACGGGGTTAGAAAGCCCTCGAGATTTTAGCGTGCCTCTTCTTCGACGACAAACGACACTTTGGCGTTGATGCGGTACTGGACGATCTGGTCGCTTTCGACAATCGCCTGCATCTCTTTGACGTAGATACTTTGTACGCCCCGAGTCGTTTTGGTGACTTCAGCGCAAGCGACCTTGACGGCGTCGTCAAAACTCGTGTCAGACTGCGCGATAACTTCAATTACTTTAACAATAGCCATGTTTCACCTCACGTAAGGGTAGCCCGAAACCGCTAGAAATAGCAAGCCGACGCGAAGTTCAGGCGTGCTCGTCCGTTGTGGAGAGTCCTTTGTCGGGTAAGACGAGCGTAAAAACTGCGCCGCCGTCCGGATGATTTACCGCTGTGAGAGTGCCGCCGTGCGCCTGCACGATGGCGCGAGCAATCGACAAGCCCAGGCCCGAGCCCTTTTCGCCGCCTGCGGTGCGGGTTCTCGAGCTGTCCCCCCGGTAAAACCGTTCAAAGAGCCGTTCAGCATCGTCCGGCACCCCCGGCCCGTGGTCGCGGACAGAGAGCCGCGCCCCGGTAGATGTTCGCTCTGCGCCGATAACGACTGCGCCCGGTGACGCATAATTTAGCGCGTTACTCAGCAGGTTGCCGAGGATACGCTCGAGTTGATCGGGGTCGAACGTCGCAGTCAGGTTGGGCGCAAAGCGTGCTAGCGTCAGCTTTACACCGACTTCAGCGGCGCGGGTCTGAAAGCTTTCGGTAAAATCTGCCAGAAAAGGCTCGAGCAAAATCACCTCGCGTTTGAGCGGCAGGCCGCCCCCTTCAGCGAGCGAGAGTTCCCGTAAACCGCTCACCAGAGTTGAAAGCGTCAACACTTCGGCGTGCAGGCGGTCTAGAGCCGTGTCGTCGAGCGTAATCACGCCGTCTTGCATACCCTCGAGTTCACTCCGCAAAATCGACAGCGGCGTCCGGAGGTCGTGCGCGATGTCCGCAACGAGGTTGCGCCGCCACGCCTCTTGGCGCTCTAATCCCGTAACGAGGTTGTTAAAGGCTTCGGTCAACGTCCGGAGTTCGTCTTTTGCACGGGGCACCCGGAGCTGCAGGCCGCGGCGCTCCCCCGCCCCGAGCCGCCGCGCTCCGTCGGTCAGCGCCGACAGGGGCCGCGTCAGAGCCCTGGTCAAAAGTGCCGCCGTTGCCGACGCGAGAAAAAATGACAGGAGTCCGGCAAAAAACGCTGTCCGGGTAATCTGCATAAACGCAGCCCTTGCCGGAGCAAACCCCTCACCCCAAGTGTGCCAGTCCCCTGTCCGGGCCGAATCGAAAGGGGCGCTTCCAGCAAACAGTTCGCGTTGTGCGCCGAACACTGCACCTAACGTCAGAAAGGTTGTCAGACTCACCGCCATCAGCGCGACAAAAGCAAACGCAAACGTCAGGCGGCGGCGGAGCCCCCAGCGTCTCCGATGACCTTTGCCGCGACCTCTGCGGCGCGGCCCCCAGTCGTCCGGCGGGCCGTACCTGGGGTGTCGCCGAGGCGAACGCTTCCGGTGACGCTCATACTTACGCCTGGACATTTGATCCGGACATTTAGGAACGCAACCTGTAGCCGACGCCGCGGACGGTCTCGAGCTGCTCGCCGCAAACCCCGAGTTTGCGGCGGATATTCTTCACATGCGCGTCTACACTGCGGAGATCGGCGAAAGCGTCGTCGCCGGTCACGCCCAAAAGTTCGCTGCGCCCCCGGACGACGCCCGGTTCTTTGGCGAGGTGTGCTAACAGGCGCACTTCGCTCGGTGTCAGCGCGACCTCTTCACCGTGACAACGCGTCAGGTAGGTGCTGAGGTCAACTTCTAGCGCCCCAACGCTGACCGGCCCCGTCTGCGTCAAGCCGTTGGCCCGCCGTAAAACAGCTTTGACACGCGCCACGACTTCTCTAGGGCTGTAAGGTTTGACCACGTAATCGTCCGCACCGAGGCCCAGCCCGACGAGTTTATCGACCTCTTCGTCCCTGGCCGTGAGCATGATAATCGGCACGTTCGACTCGGCCCGGACGCGCCGCGCGACCTCGAGCCCGTCCACAAGCGGCAGCATCAGGTCGAGCAAAATCAGGTCGGGACGGGCCGCCCGCCACAGCTCCAAGGCCCGCTGTCCGTCTTTGGCCCGTTCGGTACGAAACCCCTCACGCTTTAAGTACTCGCCTAAAATCTCGGCGAGCCGCGCTTCGTCTTCGACGATCAGAATGGTCTTGGTCATTTCACGCTCAACCTTACGATACAAAAAAAGAGGCAGCTTAACTGCCTCTCTGACTCGAGATTTTAACTTGTCAACACCCGGCGAATCGTCTCAAACTCGTCCGGGGTGATTTCGCCTTGGGCGAGGCGCAGGCGGGCGGTCTCGAGGGCGCTGTCGCCCCGGAGCCAGCTCAGCGGGCCACCTTCAAAACGACCGCCATTTCCGTTAGTGCCGCCGTTTGCGTTACCGCCTGGAGAACCGTTTTCCCCAAGCTTCGCCTTGAGCTGGGCGTACTCGTCTTCGCTGATTTCACCTTTGGCGAGCCGTTCGCGGAGCAGCTTGTCAGCTTCGTCTTGCTCCGGGGGTCGGCCCCGACCCCAGTCACCGCGCCCGTGACCGCCGCGCGTCATTTCGCCGCGCCATTTCGCGTAACGGCCTCCGTAACGCCTTCTAAACCCGCCGTCTCTGAAGCCGCCCCGGACAAAAAACCGAACTGTCCAGATGAGTAGGGCCCAAAAAAGAACGGTGCCGATGAGGTTCAAAAACCCGAGTCCGAAACCCATATTCATCATGTGTCCTCCGTGCATCTTATACTCCTTTCGCCTGTCAGGTTGACCCTGTTCAGTGCTAAAACAAGAATAGGGCGGCGGCTGTGAAGGATAGGAGGAAGCTGTGTGAACGCCGTGTGAAGGCCGGATTTGGGTCAAAAAGGTTTTCGGAATTACATAAACTTGCCGTTTGAAACACGGTTTTGAAACTTAATGCGTTCGGTTTACCCGTTTACAGCCAGCTGTTTTACGGCGCGGACAAGCTCAAAGTAGCCCCGAAATACTTTAAGCTGCGTTTAAGATGACCAAGACAAAGGCCGAACCCGAACGCACTGTGTTTCTACTCGATGTAGACAATACTTTGTTGGGGAACGACCGCGTGACCGCCGACCTCAACGCCGACCTCGAGGCTCAACTCGGCCCCGCTGCCCGCGACCGCTACTTCGAGCTGTTTGAAGACCTGCGCCGTAAACTCGGGTACGCCGACTATTTGGGGACGTTGCAGCGGTACCGGCTTGAGCGCCCCCACACCCAATGCCTACTTACCGTGTCCGGATTTTTAATCGACTACCCGTTTCGTGACCGGCTCTATCCGAGCGCGTTGAAAACGATTAAGCACCTGCAAACGCTAGGGCAGACCGTCATTTTATCCGACGGTGACGTGGTGTTTCAGCCGCATGAAATCAGGCGTTCCGGGCTTTACGACGCCGTAAACGGTGAGGTTTTAATCTACATCCACAAAGAGCAAGAACTCGCCGAGGTCGAACGCCTTTACCCTGCCGCACACTACGTCATGGTTGACGACAAACTCCGGCTCCTGAGCGCCGTAAAAGCCGTATGGGGCGAACGGCTGACGACGGTTTTTGTACGGCAGGGACACTACGCTTTTGACCCTAAAGAGACCGAGCCGTATCCGGCAGCAGACATTACGGTTGACCGCCTAGACGAGCTGCTCAGGTTGAGCTTGAAAAACTTTTTGGACGTTCCGAAAGCTACGCTTTAAGAGATAACCTTCATCTTCCGTTCCAACAGCGGTTCAGCGACGCCCAAGTGATTCAAGATAAGCGCGAACACATCGGTCGCTTTGATGTGGTCTTCGGCTAGATGCTGCGCCTGCTGCGTTACAAAAACCGGCGCTTTGGCGGCGGTGCGGCTCCGCAGCCCGTGCGCCCCCTTGACAAGCGTCGCGTCGAGGCCGATGACGTCCATCATGTACCTGAACCCGAGTTTCTTTTTGGCTAACACTCCAGCAGCCTTGAGCATGGGGGCTTTTAGCTCAGGGTTCATAAACAGGTCGGCGGGGTCGTAACCGGGTTTACGGTGAATGTCTACGGTGCGGGCAAAGTCGGGGGCTTTTTGGTCGTCTTGCCAGTAATAGTAGGTAAACCACGCGTCCGGCTCAGCAAGCACCACGAGGTCGCCTGAGCGGGGATGGTCTAGGCCGTATGTTTTCTGCCCCTCACGGTCTAGCACCTCACCGACGCCGGGGGTGGACTCGAGAATCCCTCTTACCTGATTCAGCTTTTCAGGATTATTGACATACACATGCGCAAGCTGATGGTCGGCAACCGCAAACGCCCCACTCATCCCGAAGTTGATCTGCTCCAGACCCAGCTCTTCACGGATGCTGACCAGGCCGTGTTCACGGAGTACCCGGTTCAGATGCACCGGCTTATCTGCAAAATCGATGCCGTATTCCGACACAAGCGTCACGTGTGCGCCCTTCGCCTCGTAAAACTCGATGAGGTCACCCGTTACGGCGTCGATATCGCGTAAATCCTGCGTCACTTTGGAGATGTCCGGGCCAAAGCGCTGCAACCCGTAATCGAGGTGCGGCAGATACACGAGCGTCAGCGTCGGGTCGTGCTTGGTATCGACATATTTGGCAGCGTCGGCAATCCAGCGGCTCCCCTTGATGCTGCTGTTCGGTCCCCAGAAGTTAAACAGGGGAAACTCGCCGAGTTCTTTGACCAATTCCGGGCGGAGTTCGTGCGGCCACGCGTAGATGTCCGGGAGTTTACGCCCGTCAGCGGGGTACATCGGGCGCTCGATGACGGTGTAGTCCGCCGATGAATAGGTCGCGTACCGCCAGTGCAGGTTCGCTACCGTAAAACCTGGGTCGTAAGCCCGCGCCACGTCCCACAAGCGGGGCCGCTGAATAAGCCGGTCCGAACGGTGCCAGAAGCGCACATCACACTCGTCGCGGAAGTACCAGCCGTTGCCGACGATGCCGTGTTCGGCGGGCAACGTGCCGGTCAGGTAGGTGGCGTGAGCACTCGAGGTCACAGCCGGAACCACCTCTTCGATAGTTGCCAGTTTGCCCCGTTCGGTAAAGGCTTTGATTTTGGGCGTGTGCTCGCCGATCAGTTCAGGGGTGAGGCCGACGACGTTCAAAACGACAGTTTTTTGCATTGGTGACTCCTTCTCAAGAATGTATATTTCAGGTTTCGTACTTTAGGTTCCGCGGATATAGCGCTGCAAAAAGAGCGTCAAAGCGAACGCTAAAAGTGCCCAGATTACACCGCCCGCTGTGCCAAAAAGCAAAATCACAAGCGCGTCTAACAGCGACACCCCGGCAATCAACTGACCGATAGCTTGCCCAACTTGCCTCGGTAAATAGACGAACGACGCGCTGTACGTGACCCAGAGCGCCAGCACGAGCGGCAGCCAGAAGCCTGACCAAGGTAGTACGAGCGCCCCGATAAGCGCCGGTAGATAGAGCAGCGCAGCGGGCCAATAGCCGGTCGGGGTGTCCGTTTCGGTCTTAGCGATGTAGGTCAGGCCGACGATATAGAGCCCAAGCAAGAGCGCCCAGAAAATGAGCGCCGAGGTGAGCGCAGGCGCAAACGCGACGAACGCTGTAACGTAAACCATCACCCGTGTACTCGCCATCAAAACGGGGCTGAGCGGGTTCGTTTTGTGCCAGGCGTCATAAATAACAATAAGCGCGACCAAGACAAGACCGTTGACCAGCGGCGCAGTACCCAAAAGCGACAAGCAGAACGTGCCAATGCTAAAGAGCAGAACAGTTGTAGCAAGTGCCTCATTTTTCGTTAAATAGCCCGACGGCAACGGGCGTTCGGGACGCTCGAGGCGGTCGAGTTCCAAGTCAAAAAGGTCGTTTAGATACATTCCGGCGGTGTAGTAAAGCACCATCGCTACGGCCAGTAATATCGTCCCGCCAAACGTTACGGAAGAAACGACGCTTGCCAGAGCAACCCCCGCCAAAACGTTGCTGAAGACTGTCGGCGCGTTCGAGATTCGGGCCAGCGAGAGGTGGGCGTGAGCCTTGGTGTGAACTGAAGCTGAAGGGGTCAAGGTCTACCTGTCATAAGCCCAGTTTACGGGCGGCAGCAAAAAGGCTTTGTAACAAGTTATGCGCTGCTCGTGGCAGTTGTCCGCAGCGCAGGTCTAAGAACGCGCCCCGAGGTTTCGCCTTTCCGAACCTCGAGTCTTACGCCCCGCTTGTCACCTTAAAACCAACTATAGCGACGCTGAGAAGAGCCAAAAAGAACAGCCGATCCGACAGCGCTTAGTTTCTGCGCTTTTTCGCTTTTTCGTGCCACAGCTCACCTAATATACCTCCGGTTAGAATCGCGCTGAAGCTCACCAAACTTGTCAAGAAACTTTCACCCATCCAAAAAAATTGGGCACAGAAAAATAAGACTGCAATCACAACTGATAGAATGATGTTTCGTCGCATCTATGCCCTCAGCTTTTCCGACGTTTGATGTAAGCTGCCACACCGTCTATCACTAAACTTATCGCCAGGAACGTTAATAAGAAGCCGATAGACGTAAGTAAACTCGTTTGCAAACCGCTTCTAAACCAGAAGAACTGCATACAGAAATATAAACCTGCAGAGAGTAAGCCATTAACTACGTTTGACGACTTCATTGACTCCTCCAAAACAGCGGCGTTTCATAATTTGCACCCTGATTGTAGAATCTGCGCTCAAAATCTTAGAGCGCAGATTATATAATAATAAAGTTTTAGGTCATACCCGGTGCACGCACCTCCAGTCTAAGAAACGTACTTGTATCTGGTCTCAACACTTGGCCTATTGATAGCATCATTCGGGCCACTAGAACAGACGTTGACTGTTCGGAGGCACTGCGTACTAATCAGCGTCTTCTCCTTTCTAACTTGACTAATTACATATGAGCAGGCCGCTGAAGCGGCTAAACTACCAGGAGCGCCACCCCAACTACCACCAACCGCTGCACAGGCAGAGGCTGTCATAAATTTCACTACCTGTTCAGTAGTAGTCACTTCCCTAACTCTGTACGTTTTTAAGATGATGACGCAAAAATTCTGGCAGTGTCCGGCGCTTCCACCGCCTCCAGCGTCGTTCCCCTGAGGTGTAATAGCACTACCTTCATCAGTTGTGGGCGTAGTAAGATTTTTAATCTCTTCGAAAGCTTTTTTCGTCTCAGCTGAAAAGGCTTCACGCTCGACCGTGCCGTCTGCATGATAGGTTTTGTACACACCTTCGGCGGGAACGGGAACGCGGACGAACCAGTCAACGGCTTCAGGAACGTCTTTCCAGATGAATAACTGAGCCGTGACTTCACCAAGCTCACTCGGTTCTTTATACGCGCGAACTTCAGAGAAGGCTGAGTGACTGTCCGAATCTAAAAGCTTCTGAAACTCCGGGTCAGGAACTGACCCGCTGCCAGAATTTGGTCCAGGTGAAGGAGGAGAAAACGACCTTACGAATAGCCTACGGCTTGCTGAGCGAACTGTCCAGGTGGGATGTTTCCGAGTCCCGAGTGCGGCCTGAAATGGTTGTACTCGACCCTCCAGTTTTCGATCTTCTCCCGAGCATCTTCGAGTGATAAAAACCAGTGGATGTTCAGACACTCGTCTCTGAGTGAACCATTGAACGATTCGATAAAGGGGTTATCGGTAGGGCGACCAGGACGAGAGAAGTCCATCGTGATTTGGTTTTCGTAAGCCCACTTGTCCAGAGCTTTGCTGACGAATTCACTACCGTTGTCGGTCTGCAGTCGCCTGGGGATGCCACGAGTGGCAGCGAGCTGGCTCATCAAGACGGCGACCTGATCGCCTTTGATGTTTTGGTCGGTATGAATAGCTAAGCACTCTCGGGTGTACTGGTCCATGACGGTCAACGCTCGAAAGCGTTTGCCGTTAAAGAGGGCGTCGGAGACAAAATCCATGGTCCAGCAGTCATTGGCTTTTGTCACGTCAGGACGAGAGATGCGGTGACTTGCCATACGTCTTCTTTTGGGTCGTTTGCTTCTAAGGTTGAGCCCAGCCAGACAGTAAATACGGGGTACACACGCTTAGAGTTGACCCGCCAGCCTTCACGCTGTAGGAGGATATGGATACGCCGGTAGCCGTAACGAATCCTTACAGCAGCGATCTCCTCCATGCGCTTGCGGATAGGCGCGTCGAGCAGGGGACGTTTGGGTTGGTAGCGAATAGCCGAACGATGTGCTCCAATCACCCTGGCCGCTCGACGTTCGCTCACCCTCCAGGCGTCTTGCAACTTCAGCACGAGTTCCCGCTTCGCTGCTGACTTTAAAGCTTTTTTCCCAGCACGTCCTGCAACATCGCCTTATCGAGACTCAAGTCGGCTACGAGTTGCTTGAGCTTGCGGTTCTCCTCTTCGAGCTGCCTGAGCCGACGCAATTCGGACACGCCGAGCCCCGAGAACTTCTTCTTCCAGTTGTAGAAGGTGTTCTCTGACACGCCCATCTTTCGGCACACCTCAGCGACTGTTACCCCTGACTCTGCCTGCTTGAGGGCAAAGGCGATCTGCTCTTCGGTAAACTTCGACCTTTTCATACGAGCCTCCCTAAAGCTCTAGATTAGGTCGTTTTCTTCACTTTAGCCTGGACTCGTTTTCTGGAAGCAGGTCAGGGTTGCCTCACAGCTGATAGCTTTAGCGATGCTTCTTAACGTAGGTTGTTGCAAAAGAGCTAGAGGGTGTTTTGGAATAGGTTCACCGGTTTCTCCAGGGTGTGTGGTTAGTTTGAGCAAGGCGCTTGGTGATAAAGTCGCGACTTGCGAGATAGATAAAGGCTTCGCTCGAGGCGGGGAGGGTTTCATAATCTTTGCTGAGCCTGCGGTAGTTTCCTAACCAAGCAAACGTGCGCTCCACAACCCAGCGCCTGGCTTGTAGGCCAAAGCCTTTCTTAACACGACGAGCGACGATTTCAAGCACGATACCGAAACACAAAAGGATACGGTTGCTGAAAGCAGTGCCCTTATAACCCCGGTCGAGCCACAAATGCTACAACCTCGGTACATGAGGTTTGCTGTGGTTTAAGAGTAGTGACAGCCCTTTGCGTTCAGGTACATTCGCGCTCGTCACCAACACACTCAGCACCAGCCCGAGGGTATCCACCAGCAGATGCCTTTTCTTGCCGTTAACGCTCTTGGCTCCGTCAAAGCCGTTACCGTGCAAGCTTCCTGCTTTGACCGATTGGCTATCAGCACAACCGGCGCTCGGTTCTTCGTTACGCTCAAGCCTTTTCCTTAACGCACGCCGCAAGTGCTTGTTGAGCTTGCGCCACAGCCCCACCGCTCGCCACTTCGCAAAGTGGTAGTACACGCTTTGCCACGCGGGGAAAGTCGCCTGGTAAGTCTCGCTAGGTGCAGCCGTTTCTCAGCACATAGCGCATAGCATCAAGCAGTACTCTGAGTTCATAACCCGTCTTGCGCCCTCTTCTTGGTTCAGGCAGCAACTTGAGTGAGTAGGGCTCGAGCACCTTCCATTCAGCGTCTTTTGAGTCCGTTGTATACTGCTTTCGCTTGACCATTCACCCCTACCTAAACATAGGTGGGGGGATTTCCCAAACACCCTCTAGAGGTTTCCGCTCCACTATGTCGAGCAGGTATTCGGAACAAGGGTTAGTACTTAAAACGAAAGCACTGGAAAAATCGAATTTTTTTCTCGATTTTCTACCCAGCCGTAGGGCGTATCAAGCAGTACAGTATTTACGGCATAATTTGAAATCGTTATCCCATATTTTGCAAGTCCAGTTTCAACTTCTCGCTTAAGTAACTCGTTGCCGCAAGTAATCGATACAGTTCTTGGCACGTGCTCAAGTTTACCTTAGTCGGTATAGTTCCGGTAACGTATTAAACCGCCTTCTCCCCCCACCAGAGCCCACACTCGGTTTTGTCCTGCCCCTCCCAACGGCCCGCACGGATATCTTCGCCTTCGTGTACCGCCCGCGTCGTCGGGGCGCAGCCGATGCTTAAAAACCCTCTCCAGTAGAGCGGATTGACCGGCAAGCGGTGGTCTTTGGCGTAGGTCTCGAGCCCCTCTTGCGTCCAGTCCACCAGCGGATTGACCTTAAGGTAGTCGCCCGAGTCTTCGACGGTGTTGAGAATGGCCCGTGTTTCGCTCTGAAACCGGCTGCGGGCGCTCAGCAGGGCGCTTGGTTTTTTGGCCTCCAAGAACGTCCGCAGCGGTTCGACTTTTCGGACGGTGCAGCAATCTTTCGAGCCGCAAACAGGCGGTTCCGAAGCTTCCGGGGTCAAGGTTGTCAGGGTAATTTCCGGGTAACGCGCCGCGATTTCGTCTCGAGTCTGAAGCGTTTCGGGAAAGTGCGAAAATGTGTCAATAAAGACGAGTTCACCGCAGAACCCAGCGCGTACTGCTAAATCAGCGAGTACCGTCCCGTTGAGGTTAAAGCCGCTCGTCATTAACAGGTCGGGGTAGTCCTCCAAAGCCCAGCGGATGGTCTCGAGCGTTTTGGCCTCTAAAACGCGTTTCTCGAGCACGTCCAGCGCGGGCAGACTCACGCGGCGACCACGCCCTCGGCGTGTTCTCGAAGCATGTCCAAGCCGACCCGGTGACAAAAATCGCCGAAGCGCTCACCTTCGCCTCGAGCTTCACGCCAGTACCCCAGAAGCGGTTTTACTGTGGCGATGAGGTCGTCGCCTGAGACCATCTCGGCGTATTCCTGCACCAGCCGCGTCCCTTCAAAAGACCCGCCGACGTAGACGTTGTATCTGTCCAGCGACCGACCGACGAACGCGAGTTCGGCGGTGTACGGGCGAGCGCACCCGTTCGGGCACCCGGTCATCCGAATCGAGATTTCTTCTTGATCTAGGCCGAAGTCAGCGAGTTCGGTCTCGAGCTTGTCAAGTAAACCCGGCAGCATCCGTTCGGACTCCGCCAGCGCCAACCCACAAGTCGGCAGCGCCGGACACGCCATCGCAAACCGCCGCGCCTGCGAAAGCTCTTCTCGCGACTTGACGCCGTGTTCGCGTAAAAGCTTACGTAGGGGCGCTTCGTCTTCTTCGCTAAGGTTCGTGAGCAAGATGTTGTGCTGCGCGGTGATGCGGATTTCGTTCGGGTAACGCGCTAAAAGTTCACGCAGCGCCGTGCGCAGACGCAACTCGCCGTCGTCTTTGATACGACCGTTTTCGATGTACACGCCAAAGTAAAATTTGCCGTCGCCCTGCGCGTGCCAGCCCAAATGGTCTTCTAAGGTAAACCGTTCGACCGGCACCCATTCACCCAGCGTAAACCCGAGACGGGACTCGAGTTCGGCTCTAAACCAGGGAACGCCGCGTGTTTCGACGAGCCACTTCATCCGGGCGAATTTACGCTCTTCACGGTTGCCGAAGTCGCGCTGCACCGTCACGACGCCCTCGACCGTCCGGGCGAGCTGGTCGCGGGTGACAAAACCGAGTTCTTTAGCTAAAAAGGGCCGCGTGTCGGGGTCGGTGTGGCTCATGCCGAGGCCGCCGCCAATGAGCAGATTAAACCCCTGGAGCATGTCACCGTCCATGACTGGAACGATGCCGACATCTTGGGTAAATACGTCTACGCAGTTGTCTTCAGGGTAGGCAATCCCGATTTTGAACTTGCGCGGCAGATAGGTGCGCCCGTAGATGGGTTCAACGTCGTCGGCTTTAGCGACGGGTTTAGAATCAACCAAGTCAGGCGTCGCTTCAGCGGGTAAGGGCTGACGTTCGCCGTCTAGCCAGAGCTGATAGTACGCTTCGCTTTTAGGCAGCAGCCGCGCGTTGAGTTCGTCGGCGACTTCTTCTAACAGGGCGTGGCGGCGTGAGGTGTCGGGTGCGGGGCAGGCCATCACGTTACGGTTCACGTCACCGCAGGCGGCGAGCGACGTAACAAGTTCACTGTGGAGCGTCCTAATCGTCTTTTGGATGTCGCCCTTGACGATGCCGTGAAGCTGAATTCCCTGGCGCGTGGTGAGGCGCAGGGTACCGTTCCCAACCATGTCGGAAAGCCGGTCGTGAACCAGATATTGCGCCGCCGAGAGCCGTCCGGCAGGGGCGCGCGAACGCAGCATAAACGAGTACGCTTTGTCTTGGCCCTCTTTACGGCGCACTTTACGCTGGTCGCGATCGTCTTGCTGGTACATGCCGGAAAACTTGAGCAGCTGATAGGTTGCGTCGTCTACGTGGTCGGTCGTTTCGTCAAAAACAGTTTCAGCGACGCCTTCGGAAAGGTAGTTTGAGCGTTCTTTAATCTCTTCGACACTTAATTTGGACAGTTTAGATTTGCTGCGGGCTGGTCTGGCAGGGCTCGCCACGGCGCGCCTCCTAAGGGTTGGGGTTGGGCTTGATAAAAGATGAGGCTCGAGCGGTCAGCACCGAACCGAACTCAGCGCGTTTGCGGTCGGTCACGGGAACTTTGACCCAACCCAAACACGCGTCTAACACCTCGTCAGTCTATAGTAGTTGACCAAAGCTATCAAGTAATGTGGCGAACATAGCCGGGGTGAGTTGGGCCGAGCTCCCCTACAGTTTGTTAGATACGGCCCTGAAGATTTATGCTGAACGCAGCCTGAACTGGTTGGCTGCTCGCGCTCTACAGAACAGTTTGCATTTTCTCACCCATTTTGACGTGAGGTGTTCCTTAAAGTGTTCTATACCGCAGAAATCTTTACCCGCTCAGGGAGCCGGACGAGTACGCCGCTGGTCGCCGAAACCGCGCTGACGCCTGAACCGACCCTGGCTGCGTGTTTGGATTCGCAAGAACCGCAGATTTTTCACCCTGAACTTAGGTCAGGGCCGGGGCTGGGGCTTCTTTTGCCGGTTGCTGACGTGCAAGGGTTACGCGCGTGTGTGACACTGGTGTGGCGAGTTGACGCCGGGTTCGGGGCCGCGCTCGAGGTCTGGCGGCCCGAACCCAGCGGCGTTCTAAAACTCGGCGACGCCTATTACGGGCCGGAGGCAACTCCTTCGGCCCACTTTGAACAGGTCAGTCGGCAAACCTCGTTCAGCGTTCTGGAGGGGCTGCCGGGGGTTACGTTCGACGCCCGCGAACCCGTTTTATTTGAAACGCTCTCGCACGCACGCGGCTTCGTCCGCTCTCAGGCAGCTGCCGCTGCCGGGTTTTCTAACGGCCTTGGGATTCCGGTGTTCAAAAACTAGTCCGCGAGTTGCGCCGTGTTGCTGCTCAGCTCGAGTCATTCACCACTGGCGCGAGTATTTGAAATCTGGAAAGTTGCGGGGCGGACGCTAAAACGCGACGCGAGCCTCAACTTGGACGCCGAGGCTGAAGACGAGCCCGCCACCGACCTCGCTATGAAGACGTCTAAGATCGGGCTTCCGGGGCTCGAGTGTCACGAAGCGAAAGGGCGGGTCGCTTTACCAGTTTTTCGGAACAAAACGGTCGGCTCAGTGGTCGTTTTAGGTGAATAACTGCCAAAATTGTGGAGCAAGACGGTAAACCGGTCGGTAAGTTGCAGTTTTCCCACCGGACACGTTAGGCTAGACACAAAGAACCCTTTACGATGGCCCGCACGTCTCCACGCCGCACGACTCCACCGCCGGGTAGCAGCACCTTCTGCTACTGGGTTAAACGTTGGCGTTCGTATCAGGGGGTGACGCAGCGGCGCTTTGCCGAGTTGTGGGGCGTCAGCCTGTCGCTCGTGCAAAAGATCGAAGCCGACGATTACAGTGTCTCACAGCTTTCGTTTGCGCGGCTCGAGACCCTCCGGACACTTTTAGGGCTGCCGAGCAGCACGTTTTATAATCTAATTGCCACGCAGCCCGACACACCGCCGGAAGGTGCAGCACAACCCACTGAAGAGGTTGTTCAGATTGAGCGGCTCGAGCCCAGTCTCCTGCCGGTTTCGCTGCCGCAGATGCTCTTGGGTAACACCGCCGGAACGTCGCTCGTTGCTTTTGCCGTAGAACCGTCTGATTTTGCTACTGAGGGTTTACACAGCAGCTTAAATGTCGGGACGCTTGTCGTCTTTGCCAAGACGCCGGTGTTTCAGGAAACTGATGTGCGTGTCGCGCTTACCCAACACGCCGGACAGACCTGCCGAGTTTTGCTGAGTGGTGTGCGAGATAAAGCGCTCGTTTTGCGTTCCTTTAATTCCGAAAACAACAGGGTAGTCGAAACTTACCTGGACGACCTCGGGTCTCTAGGGGTCGTCGCCGCTTACTGGGTCAAGCTGTCAGCTTAGGCCAAATCAGCCCTGAAAAGCCGTAAAACACCAGAAACGCTGCCTGAATTTATTCTTTCGGTGTGCAAGCTGTCGTATCAAAATTGTGGTAGCGTAACGTTTTTTTGTTACAGTCTGCAAGAGTTTATAAATTCTTCAAATTGAAACAAAGTGCATTCTGCATACTGTTATTTTTATAGTTGATAAGTTGCAATATAATGCTATAACCTGAGCGCAGGTGAGAGTACGGCCCTGCCTAAATACCCAAAAGATTACGTCACCCTGCAAGCGCCAGAATTCCACCCGTGTCCCGAAGGAGGAACGCATGTCTCGAGCGTCCCCCGTAACCCGTTCAGAACCAAATCCTTCGCTGCATTTGGGCGACGGCGTGACGCAGATAGACCGTAAAGACAAAACCGTCACGACCCGGCAGGGGCTCACGCTCCCCTACGACAAGCTCGTGTTGGCAACGGGTTCGGCGGCGTTCGTCCCGCCAGTTCCGGGTGTGGACAAAACCGGGGTGTTCGTCTACCGGACGATTGAAGATTTAGACGCGCTCATCGCGCACAGCAAAAGCTGTCAGACAGCGGCGGTCATTGGGGGCGGGTTGCTGGGCCTCGAGGCCGCCAAAGCCCTCCTCGATATGGGCCTAGACACGCACGTCGTCCAGTCGTCGTCCAGACTCATGCCGCGTCAGCTTGACGATAAAGGTGCGCTCTTGGTCAAGAAAAAGCTCGAGACGATGGGTTTGCATATTTAGCTAGGCAAACGGACCAGGGAGATGCTGGGGGACAAAAAAGTTACGGGGCTTGCGTTTGAAGACGGCGACACGCTCGAGACCGATCTGGTGCTGATTTCAGCCGGAATTGCGCCGCGTGATGAGTTGGCGAGAGCGGCGGGGCTCGAGGTCGGCGCTCGCGGCGTCTGTGTGGACGAGTACCTGACGACCTCCGACCCCGACGTGTACGCCGCCTGCGAGGGCACACTCGCAGGCGGCCTCACCTATGGGCTGGTCGCCCCCGGCTACCGAATGGCAGAGGCATTAGTTGAGGGTTTACTGGGCCGTGACGCGACCTTCATCGGAGCGGATATGTCCACCAAGCTCAAACTGCAGGGCGTGGACGTAGCCTCGATTGGGGACGTGGTTTCGGAAGATGAAACCCTCGAGGAAACGCTAGTGCTGAACGCTCGAGCCGGAATCTACAAAAAGCTCCTGATTGGGCCGGACAATACGCTCCGGGGCGCGGTTTTGGTCGGTGACGCGAGCGATTACAGCAACCTACTTCAGCTTTACCTGAACAAGATGCCCCTGCCGGACGTACCCGAAAGCCTCCTCGTCGCGCAGTCCGGCGAAGCGGTCAGCGCAGGCGTCGCGGCTTTGCCTGATACGGCAATGATTTGTTCGTGTGAAAACGTCTCGAAGGGGGCACTGGCGTCAGCCGTAAAAGACGGCGTGCAAGACTTGGCAGGGCTCAAAAACTGTACGAAGGCCGGAACCTGTTGCGGCTCCTGCGTGCCGCTGGTGAAAGATGTGCTGGAACTCGAGCTGACCCGTCTCGGCGTCGCGGTAGACCATTCGCTGTGCGAACACTTCGCCTATATCCGTCAAGAGTTGTTTGAAATCGCGCAGACGACCGGCGTCCGCACCTTTGAAAGTCTGCTGGAATCACACGGGCAAGGGTTGGGCTGTGAAGTGTGCAAACCCGCCGTCGCCTCGATTTTGGCAAGTGTCCACAACGACCCTGTGATGGAACTTCCCACAATTCAGGATACCAACGACGCGTTTATGGCAAATATTCAGAAAAACGGTTCGTATTCGGTGGTGCCGCGCGTACCGGGGGCGAAATCAAACCCGAACAGCTCGTAGCGATGGGGCAGGTGGCGCAGCGTCACAACCTGTATACCAAGATTACCGGGGGACAACGTATCGACCTCTTCGGGACGCGGCGTGAGGATTTGCCAGACATCTGGGAAGAGTTGGCAGCGGTCGGGCTTGAGTCCGGTCACGCTTACGCGAAATCGTTACGCACCGTAAAATCGTGTGTCGGTTTGTCGTGGTGCCGTTACGGGGTGCAGGATTCGACGGCGTTGGCCATTGAAATCGAAAATCGTTACAAAGGGTTGCGCTCCCCGCACAAAATCAAGATGGGCGTGTCGGGCTGCGCCCGCGAATGCGCCGAGGCGCAGGGCAAAGACGTGGGTATCATCGCTACGGAAAAGGGCTGGAATTTGTACGTTTGCGGCAACGGCGGGATGAAACCGCAGCACGCCGTCTTGCTCGCCGGAGATTTAGGCAAGGAGACGCTGATTCGCACCATCGACCGCTTTTTGATGTACTACGTGCGGACGGCGGACAGGCTTGAGCGCACCGCAACGTGGCTCAACAAGCTTCCGGGCGGGTTGGGGAAAGTTTACGAAGTCGTGGTCGAAGACAAACTCAACATTGCCGAGCAGCTCGAGGCGGAGATGGCGCACGTCATCGAGACCTACGCCTGCGAGTGGCAAAACGCGCTGCGCGACCCCGAAGTTCGCAAACGGTTTTCGCCATTTATCAACTCGCCCGAAACTGACCCCGCCGTAACGTTTGAAACGGTGCGCGACCAACCGCAACCGCTCTGATGGAGTCTAGAAAGTGTGGCGGGTGTCTCAGGGTACAGGCGAACGGGCAAAAGGTGAGAGCATGAAGACATGGATTCAGGTAGCCAATACAACCGACGTGATGACAAACGGGGGCGGCTGCGTGCTGCTCGGCGGAGTGCAGATTGCGCTGTTCAAACTGCAGAAACCGGGTGGGGGGCTCGAGTGGTACGCGGTGCAAAACTTGTGCCCGCACGATACCCGGCAGGTACTCTCACGTGGTCTGACCGGCGACGTGCAGGGCGAGCCGAAAGCGGCGTGTCCGCTCCACAAAAACGCTTTTTCACTCCGGACGGGCGAGCATCTAGGGGCTGGAGCGAAGGGCGAATGGACGCTCGAGACCTTTCCCGTCAAAGAGGTCAAAGGTTTGATTTTCGTAGAGTTCGAGACCACGAGACTCGAGCCGCTTCCAACCGGGGTCAACCGTGAACCGGGACACGCCCACGGGCCAAACTAAACCGCTGCTGGGTCGCCGCGTCGCTATTGCTGGCGACCGCCGCTTTGACGATATTGACAAGCTCGTCGCCAAACAGGGCGGTGAGGCCGTCTCGCGCCCGATGATGCGGAGCGCGTCTCTAGACGACCCGGAAACGACCAAAGCGGTTCTCAAACTGTGCGATGAAGGCTGTGACTGGCTTGTTTTAGTAACCGGGATGGGAACGCGGGCGATGGTCGGCGTGGCAGAAACGCTGGGGCGTAAAGACGACCTGCTGGCTCAGATGCAGGCGGCTAAAATCGCTGCGAGGGGCTATAAAACCGTAAAAGCGCTTAGAGAATTGGGTCTCAAACCTGTGGTGCAAGATGACGACGGGACGACGGAAGGTTTACGGCGACAATTGGAACCTTACGATTTTACGGGGGCCAACGTTGCCTTTAAGCTGCACGGCGAACGGGTGCCGGAATTAACGGAGTGGCTCGAGTCCAAAGGCGCGTCGGTCTACGAAATTCCACTGTACCGCTATCAACCCCCTTCGGACGCCGAGGTGCAAACGCTGCTCAGTGAAATCTTTTCCGGCGAACTTGACGCGGTAGCGTTCACTTCGAACACGCAGGTGAATTATCTTTTCGCCGTCGCCGAGCGTTTCGGTCAAGCCCAAGCCTTGCGAGACGTCTTTGTAGCTGATGTGCAAGCCGTATCCGTCGGGCACATGACAAGTGCGGCGCTGCTCGAGACAGGGGTTACAAATATCGTGCAACCCGAACACGAACGCATGGGCGCGATGATTGTCGCATTAGCTGAGCACTACCGGATGACGGCAGCTGAGGTGTAAGCGAAGTACTTGACGTGTTTTGTCAACTAAACGTAACGTAGGTGTAGCTGTGAGGCTCGAGCCTCACCCCCAAGGAGTTTCATGCCCACACCCCCAACTGGTTTTGTTTCGCTCGTCGGCGCTGGCCCCGGCGACCCCGACCTGCTGACGGTCAAGGGTTTACGGCTCTTACGCGAGGCTGACATGATCGCCTACGACCGCCTCGCCAATCCGGTGTTGCTCAAAGAGTGCCGCACGGACGCCGAACTTATTTTTGTTGGTAAACACGGTGAAGGTTTACATCCGTCTGTTTCACAAGAGAACATCAACGCGCTGCTTGTCGAAAAAGCTCTGGACGGCAAACAGGTCGTGCGGCTCAAGGGCGGCGACCCCTTTATCTTTGGGCGCGGCGGTGAGGAGGCGCTCGGGCTTCGTCAGGCTGGCGTCCCCTTCGAGATTGTCCCCGGTATCAGCTCAGCCGTTGCCGCACCTGCTTACGCCGGGATTCCGGTGACGCACCGGCACGTCTCGGCGTCGGTGGCAATTGTTGCCGGACACGAAGACCCGCATAAGGGCACATCGTCGCACGATTGGGACGCGCTTTCAAAAATCGACACGCTCGTGATTTTGATGGGCATCGGGCGCATAGAAGCAATAACCGAGACGTTACTGTCATGCGGTCGCGCTGCCGAGACGCCCGCCGCCGTCGTGCGCTGGGGGACGACCTCGGAGCAAGAAACGGTGACGGGGACGCTCGAGACCATCGCCGCCGTAGTCCGTCAGGCTGGACTCAAAGCACCCGCAACCCTCATCATCGGTGACGTGGTTCGGCTCCGCGACGACCTCAGATGGTTCGACCAAGACACGTTATTACCTGAAACTGCGGCGCTTCAGACCCTGCACGAAATGCTCTGAGATGAACGCTGCGATTTTGGTTGGTCACGGCAGTTTACGCAAAGCCTCGGGGGCAGCAATGATTCGCCTTGCGGCGCTGCTCCGCAAAGAGGGCGCTTTCCCTATTGCTACAGCGGGATTTCTCAATTTCAGCAAACCAACATTCTTAGACGCCGTAACGCGCTGTGTGAGCAAGGGTGCAACCGAAATTTTTGTCCAACCGTATTTTTTAATCTCCGGCTACTATGTGACTATCGGTTTGCCCAAACTGCTGACGGAAGCTAAAGCGGCCTATCCAAATGTGACGTTTCACCTAGCCGAAGCGTTCGACGACCACCCGGCGTTGGTTGAACTCACCCACAAACGCGCACTAGGGGCCAACCCGGACGCCGACGCACTCCTGCTGATGGCGCACGGCAGCCCGCACGAACAGGCCAACGCACCGATTTTTCGGGTTGCAGAGTCGTTGCGGTCACATTATTTCCAAACCCAGCTCGGGTTTATGGAGATCAACACCCCGACAATCGCCGAAGCTGCTGCGCTTCTTAGGGAAAAAGGCGCAAAACGCATCGTCGCTTCACCGTATTTTTTACAACTCGGTGGACACGTTGCCGAAGACTTGCCCGAAGCGGTCGCAGCGGTGCAGGCTCAGCATCCTGAAATGAATATCACACTAGCAGATTATCTGTCGTATGACCCGCTGCTGCTGGGGGTCGTCCGTTCGCGCCTCGGGGCCGTCCAACTTGCCTTGACCTGAGCTAAGCTAAATAGATGGACGTTTTTAGAACCTTGCTTTCACGCCTGTCGTGGCGGCTGCTACTCTATTGGGGCGTGCTCGTCGGCGGACTCTGGGCGTTCGCCGAACTCGCCGACGAAGTTTATGAAAAGCAGGGCTTCTTTTTTGACGAACCGGTGTTGACTTGGTTTTACGGCCTCGTCTCCCCTACCCTGACGCAGCTTGCCCTGGCGCTGAGTACGGTGGGGGGACTCGAGGTCATGATGGCAGCGTCCGCCCTGCTGATTATCGGGTTGTGGTTTAAGAGTCACCGCGAAGCCGTGTTTTTTGCGGTGAGTATGGTTGGCGCGTCGGTCATCATGGGCCTGACCAAGGTATTTTTGGGCCGCCCCCGCCCCGAACTCTTCCCCGATGTGAACTACTGGCAAACAGCTTCACCCTCATTTCCAAGTGGGCACGCGACCGGCAGCGCCGTCTTCGCCCTCACCCTCTTTTTCGTCGTGCGGCGGCTTGTTCCCAAATGGCAGATTTTAGGGGGTGTGCTCGGGCTGCTTTTTTGTCTGTCGGTGAGCGCCTCGAGGCTCTACTTGCAGGTTCACTACCCGTCAGACATTTTGGCCGGACTCGCGCTCGGCTCGGGTTGGGTTTTGGGCGTCAACACGGTTTATATCTACCGCACCCGCAAGGCGGACACGCATAACGTACTTTTGAAGCTGCCTGAGCCGGTTATTAGAGCTTACAAAAAAGAAGCGAAGACCAGCGGCGTTTCTGAAGATGAGGTGGTTGGCAAGATTTTGGCGCGCCACTACGGAACATCAGAGCCGTTCGTAAATAAACCGCTAGCCGATAAAAACAGTTAGCAGACGCGTAAAAGGTAAGACACTTTAGCAGGTATCATCTGGTCAGAAACGCCCTGTGTAAGATTTTCCCACTCTAGCACGCACGTTCTAGGATAACATCGGTGTCAACCTTTTATGCAAATGCTGCTTATATTTGGCGCGTCGAAGCTCAGGCTTGACAAGCTGAAACATCCAGAGAAGTTAAGCTGCTTTGACGCTCAGCCTGTTGTCGCTAATTCTTAACATGCTCGAGTCCGCCAGGCGATTGGCACCCTCTTCAGGCAAGAGGCTTGGACACAAAATGTCGCAGTGGAGTTCGGTTTCTGAAATGCCCAAGTCGGTGATACATTTTTGTAGCAACGCCTTGTGTTTTGTAGGGTGAGACCGGTACGGGTTGGCATTTTTGGCTGGTTTAACAGGAGTAACGTCGTAATCTAAAAATTCACAGATCTTAACAGCCGCGTTCGGGTCGCGGATAAAGTTGACGATCAACAGGTCTTCACGTCTCTCGGAAAAATAAGAAAGCACAAAGCGGTGATACGCGTTACGCTCCGTTATCCAAGTTTTGACGCTAGCTTCCGTAATGTCCCAAGCAGCATGTGTCTTGTAACTTTTATTTTGCTTGCCCCTCTCGATATGGGCTAGACGGCTGTACACCCACGTGTCAAGGTCTCGCACTTGCAAGATAAATTTTGCTCTTGGAAAAAGGTGGTCAAGCCGAGCCAGGTCTACCGGTATATCGTCGCTGAAGCAGTCATATGACTTCAGGAGCGTCAGATCAGTACAGTTGCGCCACCTTGTACCGTGGTGCGATACCAAACCTAGCGTTTCAAACAGAGCGTGCAACGAAGTCGTACCACTTTTGTTAAACCCGATAGCAAAAACTTTTCTATGCCGCCTAAGACCGATACGGTTTAGCATCAGGCGGGTGTTGCGAACAGACAGCTGATCAAGGTTTAATCTCATTTGAGCCCCTCTCGAAAACGCTTTTTGTTGAAGCGCACACGTATTGTAGCACTCGAGCTTTGCGGTCAACTTGCGGCTACGTTTCGGAGAAGGGTCTGTTCTTAAAGCAGGAACTAGGCTGGAGTTTCGTCTAGTTTGAACCGTTGGCAAAGGGTCTGGTTCGGACAACCTCGAGAGGCTTGAGCGGTTCAGGTTTCAAAAGAGGGAATATTTACAATATTACACTGTCAGCGAGGTACTGACACCTTCACCTCTGTATAGGCACGTTTGAAGGTGTGTCTAGCCGCTTCTTTGGAGAATTGCCAGTTGAGCTTAACTTGGGCTTGATTGCGCTCTGTTTGCCAAGCGTTAAGTTCAGTTTCAAGGCGGTCACGTTGAGCAATGCGCCGGTCTAGGCACTGTTTGCTTAAAGCGGAGAATTCAAGTTCAGCCATGTTAAGCCAAGAAGCGTGCTTAGGGGTATGAATCATCTCAAACTGCTGGGCAAGTTCGAAGGCAGCTTGCGGTGCTAGAGCAGCATAAAACGAGCCTGGGTTATGGGTGTTGAGATTATCCTGCACCAGCCTGATTTTCTGCGCTTGAGGGAACTGTTGCGTTAAGTACTGCATAAAGTCGGTGTATTCCTGCCGTCGGCGGTGGTCATAGAGCCTAGTCCAACGCCTGCCGGTAAGCGGCTCGACCGCTAAGAGCACTGAACAACTTGCCGTGACTTTATAATGGTAGTCCTCGCGTTTGACCTGGCCTGCTTTCATCGCTACAGGTTGTAAGGTCTGTTCAATCAGATAACAAGGTCGTTCATCAAAACAAAGTACCGGATAGTCGGGGTCATAAGGCTGAGCGTAAGTATCAAGCACCCGCTCCATTTGCCAAATGAACGCAGAGGTGAGCTTGCCCAAACACCAACACCGCTTTAGGTGGGGTTTGAGCTCGTTTTTTTCAGTATCTCGCTGACCCCCTCATGCGAAACAGTCTCAACCAAGCCCAGCTCGACAGCTTTATCCGCTAACAGTCTCAGTGTCCATCTGCTTCTGCCTTCAGGAGCCTCACTACATGCTAAAGCGGTAATCTTCGCTCGCTGTTCACCACTAAAGCGACTTGGGCGTCCTGGTTTGGGCTTGTCCGCTACTACCTCTTGGACGTTACTCTGGCTTTCGCAAAAACGTTTGCGGATCCTCTTGAGCGTTGCCAAACTGATATCTGCTTGCTTGAGAATCTCGGCGTCACTTACCCCGGCATCCGCCAGTAACAGTGCCCTAGCCCGTTTGTACACCCTCACCCGGCACGCTCCCGCTTTTGTTAGCCGTTCGAGCTCTTGCCTTTGTATTTTACTCAGCTTGATTCCATAGCGCTTTTTCATTCGCTTACTTTAGACACTGTGTTGCTATGGGTCAACTCTTCGCTGACAATGTAGTATAGCGTTTTTCATCGCTACTGAGCTAGGTTCTCGCAGCTATCATCTCTCAGGGGTGCGTGCTAGACTACGCTTTACTCGCTTGGACTGGCTCAAACCAGATGATTCCTGCTATAGTTATAGCACTTAAGCAGTTAGAAGCTACAACAATCACCTCAGAATGTGCGTGCTAGACAGTTTAGTTAGAGGTGAGAGCGTCCGTTCCTAGATGATACCTGCTACAGTAGAGAAAAAGGCTGTGACGGTAACGTTTCACAGACGATAAACCGTAAAACCTGCCAGAAGAGACTTACTCGGTAAGGAACACCTTTACGCTGCCAGCTGCGCGCTGCCGTAGCTGAAGTTCTGCTCTTGCCATTCCCCGCTCTCGTCGCACCACACGACCCGCAGCTTGGCCTCTTCAAAACCAGGCAGCATGGTCAGTTCAACCGCGTCGCCTGCAGGCACCACTTCGGGCAGCGCCTGCTGCACCGTAGTGTCGCGAGGCGCTTTGGAGAACAGCTCGTTGTTCCAGAGGACGTCAAAGTCTTGCGCCGCGCCCCTGCCTTTGTTCTGCAGCACGAAGGTGTAGGCACCTCCCGCTGCACTGTTTCTGACAAGGATATCGAAAACGGCTTTTTTGGCGGAAAACGTGGGCCGGAGGCTGCCTTGTTGCTCGAGCAGCAGCAGCTGCGCCCGAATCTGGCTGGCTTCTTCGGCGGTTTGGCTGGCGGCCCTGGTGCTGCGCCAAACAGCAACTACAGCAGACGCGGTGATGAACAGAAGAATGATGTTGAGCAGAATAGAGAAGTTCATATTAAGTGTAGTTTAGGGGTTAGGGGTTGCCGACCATGCGAGGTTTTTCATTGGGCTTAGACGGTGAAGAGACGGGCCAGCTAATCCGGTTGATTGAACTCGGTAATCACAACTCTCGCCACGCAGTAAGCGCAGCACGCAGCCCCTGCACGGCGTAAACGGCATAATCCGCGTTGCCTTGCCGTAAATCGTGGGCCAAAAATCCCATCATCACCGCGACCTGCTCAACGAATACCCGGCGGCAAAACTCCCGGTCGAACGGTACAGCGTAGCGCGGCTTCAACCACGCCAGCGGCGCGTCCGGATGGTACATACCGAGCACCGCAAAGTCCAGCTCACGCGGGCCACCCCGCCACATCCCGAAATCGATGACGCCGGTTACGCTCGAGGTTTCATCTACGAACACGTGATCCATCCCGAGGTCGCCGCGGCAGAGTACCGGGGTCGGCGAGGCGAGTGTCGGCATCACCTAAACGATTGCCAGCAGCGCGTCGGTTTCGGCCTCGGTGAGTCCAGCGCTTTGCAACACCGGCACGTCGGCGGCACGCTCACGAACAGTGGCAACGGCGCGGCTCTGCCAGTCGGGATATTGCCAGGTGTCACCCGTGCGCTTGCCCCAACCGCCGACTTTGGTGCCGTGCATCAGCCCCAAAACTTCGCCTACCGAACGCAGCGCCTGCTTTTGCGACGCTTCACCGAGGTCAGGCCACACTTCCACACTTCACCGAGCGGTCTTCCGGGAACGGACGCCAGCAGCATCACCCCGAGCGGTTTCTCGGCCGCTAACGTCGTTACAGCGTAAACCTTGGGAACCGGTACCCCCGCGCGGCGACACACCCCCAGCGCCCACGCTTCAGCGTCAAACATCGCTTCGCCGCGCCGGTTGATGCGGACAAAACCTGCCGGGGCCGCCATAAACTCGGCGCGGTAGACTTCGTTGGCGTAGCCCTGAGTGATGCGCTCTAAAGTTATCACTTTGGCGTTCATCACGCCTTCGACAAGCGTGACGAGCTGGTCCCTGGGCGCTTCAAAAGAACCGTGAAACGCGGTTAAGAAGTCGTTCGTCATCTGTCCTCCAAGTCGGGGTCGTTAGTCAGCTAACGCTGCCTGCGCTTCGCGCCGTACCCGTTCATCGGGGTCAGACCGAGCTACCGCCGCAATGTTCGCCCGGACGCCCTCACTCAGCTCGAGGCCGCACCGGTCAGGTTTACACAGGTCGCACGTCAGCGCGTGAACGGCGTGCCTTCTGACCTTGCCTACCGAGTCGTTCAGGAGCGGCAATACAGCAGGGATAAACGGCGCGTCAGCCAAGTGGTCGATTTGCAGGCACCACCAGCGCACCTTCGGGTTAGGGCGTTCCAATCCTCCGATGAGCGCTGTTTTCGCTTCGGGGTTTAAGGTCACGCGGGCGAGGTCTCGAGCGTTGATGGCCCCGACCAACGCGACAACCGCGTTGTTGCGGCGCTGTTTGTCGGCCAAGCTGTCAACCAGTTCGGTGTAGGTCGTTTTTGTCATGAGCTGTACCTCAAACTATAGCTTAAAATCACAACTCTACTACAACCCAAAAAAGCAAGACCCCGCGTAGAGCCTTGCCTAGTTTCGACTCGGTTGTCAGACCTTACCGTCAGGCCGTAAAGCCTCAGCTCAGATATGGATCGCCCGCTCATCCACCGCCATCGCCGCTTCCTTAAACGCTTCTGCCAACGTCGGGTGCGCGTGGGAGGTGCGGGCGACGTCTTCTGCCGACGCACCGAACTCTAGAGCGGCCACCGCCTCAGCAATCAGGTCGCCCGCCCTCGAGCCCAAGATATGCACGCCCAGCAAGCGGTCGGTCTTCGCGTCGGCTAGCACTTTGACCTTGCCGTCGGTGTGCCCCAAGGCCCGCGCCCGTCCGTTGGCGACAAATGGGAATATCCCCTTTTTATAGTCAACGCCTTCGTCTTGGAGTTGCTCTTCAGTTTTGCCGACCGAGGCGATTTCCGGTTCGGTGTAGGCGACGCCCGGAATCGCGCCGTAATTGACGTGTCCGGTACCGGTTGAGATGCCTTCAACGCAGGCAATTCCCTCTTCTTCAGCCTTGTGCGCGAGCATTGCGCCGCCGATCACGTCACCAATCGCGTAAACGCCTGAAACCTTGGTTTTGAAGTGTCCATCTACCGGGACAAAACCGCGTTTGTCTAGCTCTAAACCGATAGCCTCAACGTTTAGCCCGTCCGTATTTGGTTTCCGGCCCACAGCAACCAGTACCCGGTCAGCCTCGAGCGCGTCCTGCCCTTCGATTTCTACTACAGCTTTGTCCCCCTGCGCCTTCGCTGAGGTGACTTTCGCGCCGAGTTTAAATTCTAAACCCTGTTTTTTGAACAGTTTGAGGGCGTCGGTGGCAATCTCGGCGTCCATCCCCGGCAAGATGCGCTCCAAGTATTCGACCACCGTGACTTTTGCCCCCAGACGGCTCCAGACCGAACCGAGCTCGAGGCCGATGTACCCTGCGCCGATCACTACGAGATGCTCGGGTACCCGGTCATACGCAATCGCGTCGGTTGAGGTGCCGACCACGTCGCCGTCAATTTCGATACCGGGAAGCGTCACGCTAGACGAACCCGTAGCGATAATGATGCGTTCGGCCTCTAACTCGGTGTCGCCGTCTTTACCGGAAACTTTGAGCTTGCCCGGCGCTGTAAAACTCGCCGTACCTTCGTAACGCGTCACGCCGTTCTTTTTGAACAGGCCCGCAACGCCGCCCGTCAGCATCTTGACCACTTTGTCTTTGCGTTTATGCATATTTGCCAGGTTTAACGACGCTTCCGACACGTCGATGCCGTACTCTTTAAGCGCACCTTGCGTTTCCAAATACTTCTCTGACGCTTCTAAAAGCGCTTTACTCGGAATACAACCGACGCGCAAGCACGTTCCGCCTAAAGCTGGTTCTTGCTCGGCGCAAGCGACGTTGAAGCCGAGTTGCGCCGCGCGAATGGCGGCGACGTAGCCCCCCGGCCCCGCACCGATTACGATAAGGTCATGTTTGGTCATTGAAACCCTCCATATAGCTAAGTCTACCTGCCTTACCGAGACAGGGTGTATACCGACGTGTAAGGTTCCACAAATCGCACCTGAGAAACAGCTTTCGTCTATAGTTAGGGCGCGCGGCTTTTGATAGGTTACGTAGGAGAGAATAAACATCTGAAAAAACAGATAAAAGGCTTACAACATCAAGTAGACCTACACAACCTCAAGATTGCTGACGAGTTAAGCGAAAGGCATCCTGACCGCGGCCTCATAGAACATTGGCAGAGAGACACATGGCGCACACAAGTTCAAGAGAAAAAGACTCGGCTCGAGAAAAAACGCTAGGCCGGATTCTGAACATCTCCGGCGTAGTCGGCGAGCCCACATCTGGAAGGAATTAGCAGACGAAGCTGAGGTGTACCTTAAGCTTTATAAACGCCTGTCTCAAGAACCGCTCGAGTCACTTGAACGTGAAACGCTGGAGGACAGGATGATTTTTTCGCTGGCGCACCTTTCCGTACATAGTCAGGTTCTCTATACCTCCGTTGATGAAGCCGTTGAGACAAATATAGTTGAGGAGTTCGAGCATAAAAGCGATTTGCAAGAGACTACAAAAGCAGAGATTCATAAGTCGCTTGAGGCAGGCACATCTGCCCAAGAAACTGTAGTAGACTTCTGGAATTACCTTAACAAGTTGACAGTAGAGCATGGGCAAGAGCTTGAAGGAGAAAGGTTGAAGCTACAGAAGATTACTAGCTCAAAGAGTAATAGAGCAAAGAAAAACAGAGAAATCAATCGACTTCTTGATAGCACTACAAGTCTTGTCAGTCAGTATACAGATAGAATCAGTACAAGCTTACCCGAATATAGATGCAACGTAGGAAAGTATGTTGAAGCTTATTCAAAATTCGCCTTTTGGTTTGCCAGCGCAGATAAGAGCGAAGAGGTGCAGGGACAAGAGTTATACAAAGCTCTGAGAAACTTCAAAGAGACCTCAGAAAGCCTTATTGGTAGCATGTCCGAATTTGTAGACAATGTAAAAGGGCTCGGACGTACTGCTTTAGAAGACTCGGGTCATACAGGACTCAATAATGCTTGTATGAAGTTAGTTGGCAAATTGGTGGGTACGCTGGGTACAGTGAGAGAGCTAAATACTTTCACAGAAGATATGCTCAAAAAACTTAGTCTCAGAGAGTAGAAAAATCTACTCTCTGAGGAGGGTGTCCTGAATTTCGTGTTCAACGGAATCAGCCAAGATAGGGCTGAGGAAGGAGACACAGGATGGCGGAGACGAAGTCACGAATCGACCCCGAAGTACTCGATGACCTTTTACCAGGAACGTCGCCAAGTCTATAAGCAACGTGAGAGACGAATACCCGCAGCGTTGAAGCCGAGAAGATCGGGTCACCACGGGTAATCTGCGATGTGTCTAATACCGCAAGGGCAAGTTTACACGCGCATTACATCCTGGGTCTTCTTTCCGGCAGCAAGAGCGTAACCGACATGGCTGAACGCGGCTTGTTGCCGTTTGGCAAGCAGTACGCCTGCAAGCTTCTAGCGCAGAATCCAAACCTCACCAAGACGTTCTGACATGCTGTTTAGCCGACGCACCCCAGGGCGCTTACCTCGCCGTTGATCTGCTCAAGGTCAAGCACCAAGGTGAACGTATCGAGGGGGTCGGACGCTGTTATGACAACAGCAAGGGGGTGATGTGGGGTCACACGTTAGTGAGTAGTGGGCTGGTCCAGTTAGGCGAAGACCCTTATCTACTACGCTGTGATCCGTTTCCCGACGAGCTGATGAGTACTGAGCGCTACCCCAGAAGAGGTGGACCTTATCCTTGAGACAGCACCCCGTTCGTTCTTAACGCTGTTCACGAGCAAGGTCTCGGCGTCACCGCCCTACCCAATATCGGCAGATGGGGCAGTACCCGGTTGCTTGTGGCCTCACCATACACCGCATTAGGTGTTTGCTTGCTGAGGCTGCTGTGACGGCGTTCGCCGTTGTAATAGCTGAGGTAGCGCTCTAGGCCAATTCGGGCTTCGTTAAGATTGTTGTAGGCATAGAGATAAACCTCCTCGTATTTGAGACTTCTCCAGAAGCGTTCGATAAAGACATTATCGATCCAGCGACCTTTGCCATCCATGCTGATCCGAACCCCGTGCTGGTCAAGCAAGCTGGTGAATGCTTGAGAGGTGAACTGAGCACCCTGGTCGGTATTGAAGATCTCAGGTGCGCCGTGTGTTGCCAAGGCCTCGGTTAAGGCAGTCATGCAAAAGCGTGGGTCGAGGCTGTTCGACAGCTGCCAACTCAGAATCTTACGGCTGTACAAATCCATGATCGCGACGAGGTAGCAGAAGCCTTTGGGCATCGGCAGATACGTGATATCGGCGACCCATATTTGATTGGGTCGGCTCGGCTCGAGTCCCTGAAGTAGGTAGGGATAGATTTCGTGTCCCTTGGCAGCTTTCGAGGTTCTTGGTTGGGGATAGACCGCAGTGATGCCCATCCGTCTCATGAGCCGCTGCACGCGCTTTCGGTTGACCGTGAAACCGCGATCTTTGAGTTCGCCTTCGATCCGGCGACTTCCTAGGAACGGCCTTGCCAGATGAATCTCGTCGATAGCCCACATGATTGCCAGTTCTTCTTTTGAGACTGCTGCCCTCCGGCGGTACACCGACGCGCGGCCTACACCCAGTAGTCGGCATTGCCTTACAACCGGTGACGGCGTTCCCTTGTCGATCATCGCTTGGCGCTCAGCTCGGCTCAGCGACCGAGCTTGTTCGACAAAAAATCGCGCTCCATCGTAAGTTCACCGATCTTGGCGTGGAGGTCTTTGACCTCAGACTCGAAGTCACACTGCTTGTCAGTACCACTCTCAAAGACCTCACTGACTTGAGCTAGCAGTTGCCGTTTCCACGCTGAGATTTGCTGTACGTGGACACCAAACTGCTGGGACAGCTCAGCCAACGTCTTTTCCTCTTTAGCCGCTTCTAATGCCACCTTTGCCTTGAACGCTGCTGAGTGGTTTCGCCTCTGCTTTTTCATTTCTTCCCCTTTCTGAAAGCCTAGCGCTTTCAACCAAGGGGTCTGTCTCGATTCTTGGGTCCATTTCTAGACTCACGGCTACCGAGGCGATGCTCACGGTGGCTGGCGACGTCGTAAGCGCTGGCGTAAAGGTCAAGGCGTTGCTGGTCGATGCCGAGTTCACGACTCGACTGGGATTACGCTCCTTGAAGCAGCTACCGCTAGCTTTTGTTGGTCGCTTCAGAAGTAACGCCAAAGTGATGTTCGAAGCCCAAAAGGTGCGCGTCAACGATTTGGCTAAACGCTTCATGCCCGGCAAAGCGCGCTGGTATCCAAAACTCAGACGCTATATCAAACGCCTCGAGGTCGTCCTAGCCGAAGTTGGCACTGTGGAGTTGCTGATTGTCTGGAAAGCTCAAGGGTTCGGCTGGCACCTCACCACCTTGATCAGTACCCTTAAAGCCGGCGTTCAGGAAGTCTTTCAGGCTTGGTCAGCGCGTTGGAGCCTGGAAGTCAGTCACAGGCTCCGAAAACAATCCTTGGCGTTGGGCGCGTGTCAGTGCCTGACCTATGCAGCTCATTTGCAACATGCCGAGCTGGTCAACCGGGCCTTCGAGCTGATGCGTCTAGAACGGCAACGAACATCTTATCTAACGTGGAAGTCGGCTCAGCAGCGCGCCGCTGAAACCCTGAGAAACGCCTTGCTGGCCGAAGGTTTTCGTATGGTCGCCTGAAATTAACCCTTCAGTACGCGGTTTCTCAATTTGGCGACATTCCTGGTTACGAGGCGTCGACAACGAACGCGATCTCACCGGGGTACTGCGGCAGCTGAGCAAGCAGCTGATCGAACGGGCGTTGGAAGCCGAGCTGACCGAGTACCTTGGGCACGACAAAGGTGAGGTCGTAATCAACCCCGAAGGCAACGTCCGCAACGGCTCGGGCAAGAAGACCCTTAAAGGCGAGCTAGGGCAGGTGGACCTCGACATCACCCGAGACCGGCAGGGAGATTTCGAGCCGCAGCTTGTAAAGAAGCATCAGCGCCGTTTAGCCGGTTTGGACGAGCGTATCTTGTCGCTCTACGCTCGTGGTCTGAGTACTCAGGACATCCAAGCCGAACTTAAAGAGTTCTACGATGTCGAGGTCAGCCCGACACTCATTAGTGAAGTCACCGACGCAGTGTTGGCTGAGGTCAAGTTGTGGCAGCAGCGCCCGCTAGATGCGCTTTATCCGGTGGTCTATCTGGACTGCATTTTCGTCAAATTGTGTGTTGAGGGGGTGGTCAGAACGCAGGCCGTTTACGTTGCTATCGCCATCACGCTTCAGGGGCTCAAGGAAGTGCTAGGGATGTGGGTCGGCAAAGAGCAAAAAGAAGGTGCTAAATTCTGGCTCTCGGTTTTGAACGAACTCAAACAACGTGGCTTAGACGATGTATTTATCTTCTGCGTGGACGGCCTTAAGGGATTTCCTGACGCCATCGAACAGATCTATCCGCATTCCCAGGTGCAGCTCTGCACCGTTCATCTGATCCGTAATAGCCTGACGTTTGTGCCCTGGGGTAAGCGTAAAACGGTAGCCCGCGACCTCAAGGCCAGCTATACGGCAGCCAACGAACAGGGTGCAGAAAAAGCTCTGGCAGCGTTCGAGAATACCTACCAAAACACCTATCCGACCATCGCTCAGCTGCGGCGCAGAAACTGGGAGCACATTATCCCAATTCTCGACTATCCCGCCGACATCCGCCGGGCTATCTACACCACTAACGTCATCGAATCGCTCAACTACAGCCTTGAAAAGCCGCTTAAGACGAGGGGCGCATTCCCTACTGAGGATGTCCTAAGAAAGGTGCTCTATCTGGCGATCATGCAAGTGTCAAAGAAATGGACCATGCCGATCCGGGACTGGAAAAAGGCACTTAACTGGTTTGCCCAGCTCTTCGGTGCTAGACTGCTCGATAAGTTGGGTACACAAAATTCCTGATACCCTCCTCTGAGACTGACAATGTTAACTAGACCTCGAGCGGTATCCTCGTAGGGTTCTCGGCGGCATCTCTTACACGCTTCAAGAACATTACCGCTTCACGCCTATCGACGATGCGGTGATCGTAAGTCAGCGCCACGCACGTCATCAGATGGATAACAAACACCCTCACTGTTGAGCGCGACAGGCCGTTCGAAGATGTTGTGCATCCCGTGCCCAAGCACGCCCGAATACAGCAGAACAACACTATTACGCTGAAACTTTGCTTGCAAGACGCTAGCGTCAACGTCTCAAAAGTGCCATAAGCTTGTAAACAATATCTTTGTAACCCTCGAGCGGTGAACTGCACCCGCACGAGCTGAGCCGAGCGGCAGCGGCGACGTCGCCACGGCTTAAAACGTCAGCCGAACCGACCTTCTGCGCACAGTGAACAGGTTTCAGAAGCTGCAACGTCGGCAGCCTGTTTTTTGAAAAAGCGTAGGTGTTGTAGTGCATGACCGAGCAGTAGTCGTAGAGGCCAGTCTGCTCAGCCGCCGCGTCCAGCTTGGCAAAGTCGTACGCTTCTCCCTCTGAAACATTGGCGTAGTTTACCGCTATCCAAGCGTCGCGGTCGGCGCGGGAATGCTCGTGCCATAGTCCGACCGTGTGACCGAGCTCGTGAACGAGGGTGCGCTTTGAACAGGTGCCCGAAGCCGTCAGGTAGACAAACTGCTCACCGCCCTGCCGCCCAACCGAAGAGAAGCAGGTTCGCTCAGCCGCGCCCCGCGTAAAGGTCACATAATCTGGCTGTCCGGTATAGGGAACGAAGCGAAACGCCGTCTGGCGCTCCCACTGCTGGGTTGCCTCGAAGATATTAGCTCGACCTTCAGGGGAAACCGAAGCGTCGATGCGGTAAGGAACGACCCCACCGGGCCAGCGGTAGAGACGGCTCTGGCGTACGTTCGCTTGGGTGCCCAGTTCAGTCAACTCCGCTGCAGACCCGAGAACGATGTCTCCTTCCGTTACGGCGAGACCGTGTTCGGCTGCGTAGTGAACCGTGACGGGGGCGTCGTAACCGGGCAGCGGCAAGGTGCGCGTATAGACCTGCGCCGTTTGCGCGTCGCCTCGAGCGGGTTCGGCCTGATAACTGCAAGAGATAAGGGTGCTTAGCAAGGCGCAGGTCAGAATGGTAGACCAGGGGAACGTCGTAGTGGATGTCATCTCGCCTCCGGACAAGACAGAAACCGAAGCAACAGTTGCGAGCGTCCCCGACATGATGAGGCTGCCCGCGACCGTAAGCTTTCCGCTCCTGCTTTAATCCAGTCTAGATGACAAAAAACCCCTTTAGAACGGTCTAAAGATGGAGACCAAAACCCCATAAAAGCCTTGAACCTTTTCCGGTTTGGTCGTAGAACTAAGCTTACTTGACAGCTAAAGCTGAGGTTTGGTGAGACGTTTTCTACACGTTAGCGCTGCCTATCGTACTTACGGTGAGCTTTCTATTTTACGGTGTCGTGAAGGCAAATCCGTTTTACAGCGTTATATTACACTGTCAGCGAGGTACTGACACCTTCACCTCTGTATAGGCACGTTTGAAGGTGTGTCTAGCCGCTTCTTTGGAGAATTGCCAGTTGAGCTTAACTTGGGCTTGATTGCGCTCTGTTTGCCAAGCGTTAAGTTCAGTTTCAAGGCGGTCACGTTGAGCAATGCGCCGGTCTAGGCACTGTTTGCTTAAAGCGGAGAATTCAAGTTCAGCCATGTTAAGCCAAGAAGCGTGCTTAGGGGTATGAATCATCTCAAACTGCTGGGCAAGTTCGAAGGCAGCTTGCGGTGCTAGAGCAGCATAAAACGAGCCTGGGTTATGGGTGTTGAGATTATCCTGCACCAGCCTGATTTTCTGCGCTTGAGGGAACTGTTGCGTTAAGTACTGCATAAAGTCGGTGTATTCCTGCCGTCGGCGGTGGTCATAGAGCCTAGTCCAACGCCTGCCGGTAAGCGGCTCGACCGCTAAGAGCACTGAACAACTTGCCGTGACTTTATAATGGTAGTCCTCGCGTTTGACCTGGCCTGCTTTCATCGCTACAGGTTGTAAGGTCTGTTCAATCAGATAACAAGGTCGTTCATCAAAACAAAGTACCGGATAGTCGGGGTCATAAGGCTGAGCGTAAGTATCAAGCACCCGCTCCATTTGCCAAATGAACGCAGAGGTGAGCTTGCCCAAACACCAACACCGCTTTAGGTGGGGTTTGAGCTCGTTTTTTTCAGTATCTCGCTGACCCCCTCATGCGAAACAGTCTCAACCAAGCCCAGCTCGACAGCTTTATCCGCTAACAGTCTCAGTGTCCATCTGCTTCTGCCTTCAGGAGCCTCACTACATGCTAAAGCGGTAATCTTCGCTCGCTGTTCACCACTAAAGCGACTTGGGCGTCCTGGTTTGGGCTTGTCCGCTACTACCTCTTGGACGTTACTCTGGCTTTCGCAAAAACGTTTGCGGATCCTCTTGAGCGTTGCCAAACTGATATCTGCTTGCTTGAGAATCTCGGCGTCACTTACCCCGGCATCCGCCAGTAACAGTGCCCTAGCCCGTTTGTACACCCTCACCCGGCACGCTCCCGCTTTTGTTAGCCGTTCGAGCTCTTGCCTTTGTATTTTACTCAGCTTGATTCCATAGCGCTTTTTCATTCGCTTACTTTAGACACTGTGTTGCTATGGGTCAACTCTTCGCTGACAATGTAGTATAGCAATTATCACACCTACTGAACGCGAAGCTCGTAGCTATCATCTCTTAGGGGTACGTGCTAGTGTACGAAGTCCTCCGCAGGAACGACAATCATTTTCCCAGAGCGTCTCAAACCAGCTGATACCTGCTATAAACGCGAGCCATAAAACAAAATAGAGGCGCAACCAAAAGCTGCGCCTCTACAGAGTACAAACCGTAACGAACTGAGTGCTTAGACCTCGAGCAACATCCTCGCCGGGTTTTCTGCGGCGTCTTTGACACGCTTTAAGAACGTCACCGCTTCGCGTCCGTCCACAATCCGGTGGTCGTAGGTCAGCGCGATATACATCATCGGACGAATCACCACTTCACCGTCTAGGGCGATGGGCCGCTCGAAAATGCCGTGCATCCCGAGTACGCCCGACTGCGGCGGGTTGACAATCGGCGTGGACATCAAAGAGCCGAACACGCCGCCGTTGGAGATAGTGAAGGTGCCGCCTTGCAGCTCTTCAGGCGTAATTTTGTTGGCTTGGGCGCGTTTGCCGAATTCTGAGATGGTGCGCTCGAGTTCCGCGAAGCTGAGCCGCTCCGCGTTGCGAATCACCGGGACGAGCAACCCCTTTTTCGAGCTGACCGCGACGCCGATGTCATAGTAATTTTTGTAAACGATCTGCTGCTCACGGATTTCGGCGTTCAGCTGCGGAATCTGCTTGAGTCCGTCGATCACGGCTTTGACAAAAAACGACATAAAGCCCAAGCGCGTGCCTTCGTAGCGTTTTTGAAACTCTTCTTTGAACTCGCTTCTAAGACCCATCACGGCGCTCATATCGACCTCGTTAAAGGTCGTTAACAGGGCGGCGTTCGCCTGCGCTTCGACCAGCCTTTCAGCGATGCGGCGGCGCAGCGGGCTCATCGGAACCGCTTCTTCTTGGCGGTCACCTCCGGTATTTGCCGGTGCGGACGATTTTGACTTGGGCGTTTCTTTTTGAGCAGGAGCAGACACTTTTTGCGGCGCAGCTTCTCTGCCCTGCTCGTCTACGGTGCGCTGCACATCCTCTTTGAGGAGCCGACCGCCGGGGCCGGTTGCCCGCACGTCTCTCGCCGACAAACCGTGTTCGTCTAACAGGCGCTGCGCGGCGGGCATGATGCGCGGCTCCTCACCGTCAGGTTCGGCGACGTTATCGGCATGTTTTTGTGCCTGCGTTTCAGTTGTTTCGCTTAGCGTCGCTTCACCTTTGGTCGCAGCAGCCTTTTCGGTAGCTTCGTCGTCGCTGGTGGCGGTTTCCGTCGGTTCGTCTTTTTCAGTTTCGGCGGCGGGTGGCGCTTTTTTGGTTTCAGGTTCGGAGGCGTCATTGGAACTGGCGTCACCGGAACCGCTAGAGTCTGAATCATTAGAGTCTGCGTCACTCGCCTCACCGACCTGCGCGATGACCTCACCTACCGTTGCGGAATCGCCCTGTTTTTTGGTAACGCCGCTCAGCGTGCCGGAAACGGGTGCGGGTACCTCGAGCGTCGCCTTATCCGTTTCGATTTCAACGAGCGGTTCGTCTTTTTCGACGCTTTCGCCCTCATTTTTAAGCCACGCACCGATAAAAACCTCGGTGATCGACTCACCGACTTCAGGAACTTTAACTTCAGCCATAGTTCTCCCCTCTTAGCAGGGCCATCTTAACGTCTCTGCACAGGTTCGGGCGCGGGTTCAGGCGTACGTTCGGTCTCGTCACTGCTCCGGCTGAACGCGGCGTGCATGAGGTCGCGCTGCTCGAGCTTGTGCGCGCTACCCGAACCCGTGGCCGGACTCGCCGAAGCGGGGCGGTACACACCGGAAAAAGGCCGTCCGAACAGCTGACTGCCGAACGTCACGCGCAAGGTGCGCCACGCGCCCATATTTTCGGGTTCTTCTTGGACCCACAAGACCGGTACGTCGGCGAGATAGGGCTCGAGCGCCGCCTTCAGCTCGCGTTCCGAGAGCGGATAGAGCTGTTCCAAACGCACCAGCGCCGTATCGCGGGCGTCGCCACGTTCAGCTAAGAGATCGTAGTAAACCTTGCCGGAACAGAGGACGATGCGTTTGACGTTTCCGGCTTCGCGTTCGGTTTCCGGATCAGGAATCACGCGCTGGAAGGTGCCGGTGGCGAGGTCTTCAAGGCTCGAGACCGCCTTCGGGTGCCGTAACAGGCTCTTCGGTGACATGATGACGAGTGGTTTACGCCAGGGCCGTAACACCTGACGCCGTAACAGGTGAAAAATCTGCGCCGGGGTGGTCGGATAGGCGACCTGCATGTTGTCTTCGGCGCACAGCTGCAAAAAGCGCTCGAGCCGCGCCGACGAGTGCTCCGGCCCCGAGCCTTCAAAACCGTGTGGCAGGAGCATGGTGATGCCCGATAAGCGCCGCCACTTCTCCTCACCCGAGGCGATAAACTGATCGATAATCACCTGACCGGCGTTGACAAAATCACCGAACTGCGCCTCCCAGATGACCAGACCGTCCGGCACGTCGAGCGAGTAGCCATATTCAAAACCGAGCACGCCGGTTTCGGACAGGGGCGAGTTGTAGATTTCTAGCGGGGCTTGTTCCGGGCTCAGATGTTGCAGCGGGATGTGCGGTTCGCCCGTTTCGACATCGAAAAGCGCCGCGTGCCGGTGAACGAAAGTGCCGCGCAGCGCGTCCTGACCGCTCAGCCGCACCCGCACACCCGAGGTGACGAGCGTCGCGTAGGCCAGTAGTTCCCCGGCAGCCCAGTCTAAGGGGCGGTTGCCGCCTGCCATCTCGAGCTTATTACCCAGTAACCGCCCCAGTTTGGGGTGCGTCCTAAACCCTTCCGGCACCTCATTTTGGGCGCGGATAAGTTCCGCTAGACGCTTTTGCGGGACGCCTGTTTCGACTTCAGGTGTATCTTCGTCACTGCCGCCGACGTAGCCTTCCCACAACCCTTCAAATGCCTGATACTGCGAACGGTAGTCGTCGCTCCTCGCCGCTGACAGCTCCTCTTCCAAAGCTTCGCGGCGCTCTTGCTCGAGCCTCTCGGCATCTTCTTCAGTTACCTCGCCAAGTTTTAGCAACCGTTTGACGTAGCCCCGCCGCACGCCCTGACGTTTGCGGATGGCGCTGTACAACAGCGGCTGCGTAAAGGCCGGTTCGTCACCCTCGTTGTGCCCATATTTACGGTAACAGTACATGTCAATCACGACATCTTGCTTGAACTCATGCCGAAAATCGAGCGCCAGATTGACCACCTGAGCGACCGCTTCAGGGTCTTCACCGTTGACGTGGAAAATCGGGATTTGCAGCATCTTAGCGACGTCTGAAGCGTACATCGAACTCCTCGCGTCGCTCGGGCCGGTGGTAAAACCGATCTGGTTGTTGACAATCACATGAAGCGTACCGCCGACGCGGTAGCCGGGAAGTTCACTCAGGTTGAGCGACTCTTGCACGACCCCTTCACCGATAAAGGCGGCGTCGCCGTGAATCAAGATGGCCATGCCGGTTTCGCGCTCCAAGTCGCCAGCGCGGTCTTGTTTGGCGCGCAGTCGGCCCATCGCCACCGGGTTGACAAACTCCAGATGCGACGGGTTAAAGCAGAGCGAGAGGTGAACTTTTTTGCCTTGCGCCGTCACCCAGTCGTTCGAGTAACCCAGGTGATACTTGACGTCGCCGCGGCCCCGGTTCAGCTCGCCGTCTTTGTCGTCAAACTCGCGGAAAATCTGTTTGGGACTTTTGCCCATGATGTTGGCCAGCACGTTTAAGCGGCCCCGGTGCGCCATCCCCAGGATGACTTCGCGGACGCCCTGCGTTCCGGCCTTTTCAATGGCCAAGTCTAGGAGCGGGATGAGGCTTTCGCCGCCCTCGAGCGAAAAGCTCTTCACACCCACGTATTTCTTCTGGATAAACTCTTCAAACGTGACGGCGTCGGTGAGCTTGCTCAAAATCCGCAGCTGCTCGCTTTTGGAGAGCTCAAGCCGGTTTCCCGTCGTCTCCATCCGGCGCTGCAACCATTTACGGACTTGCAGCTCATCGATGTGCATAAACTGCGCCCCGATCGAGCGGCAGTAGGTGTGACGGAGCCGATCTAGAATCTCGCGCACCGTCAAAGCGCCCATCCCCGGAATCGTATCGGGGGCGAGCGTGCGGTTCATATCTTGTTCAGAGAGGTCGTAGTAGGCCGGGTCGAGTTCAGGGGGCTCTTCGGCGGTCGGCATCTTTAGCGGGTCGAGTTTAGCGACGATGTGACCGCGCACCCGGTAATTGCGAACCATCCGTCCGACTTTTTGCTGCAAGGCGATGTTACCTTCGCCGGTACTACTTTCAGCTGACGGTGCAGCGGAGCTCACTGGGAAATTAAAGATGCTCGTAGGCGCAAACGGCGGCGCGGCGTGCCGAAAGCCGTTGCGACCCGCTTCCTGGTCAAAAAAGCTGCGCCAGGGCGCGTCGACCGATTCGGGATCTTCCAGGTAGCTCTCGTACAGCGCTTCGATAAAGGCCAGACTCGAGGGATTCAGCTCGACTTCATTACTCATAATACGTCTTCTCAGTTACCCTTCTCTGCGCTCACGGCAAGGTGATTGCCGCTCGTTACGGCGCGTTTGGCGCGGTTTGGGCGGCGCGGAAACGCCCAAACCGTCAGTACGTTGTGCCCGGACATTGCCGAGCCCTGTTCAGCCCCCACTCTACCGCGCGTTTATGGGTGAAGGGCAAGGCAATCGTTACGAAGAGCGGCACGAAAGCCTCCATAAAGATACTATGAGATTTTACAGGTCGTAATTTAGCGCCCGGAGCCGATATGTTGCCCGAGGTTTGATGCAACGCTTTTATAGATTAAGTGAGAAGACAGATTAAGTCATAGCTACAGTTGGGTGTCACTTTCAAGCACGCATACCGGCAGAAGTTTGACCTAAACTCGAGGTAAACCAGTTGACAGCTACCTTAAACATATCTGCAAAATCGTAGCAACGCAGCCAATTTTTTGGCCTGAAGGCTTATATGCTGGGCTGATTTAGCCGCTGTGGGGGGCGGCGTCAGTTAACTGCACACTTATCACGATTCCAAAAACTAGATAATTACAGCACCAATTTAAGGCAGCACCATGCAAACTAGGGGGCACTATGAACTACCGTCAATCCGGTAAGGTCGCAGTCATCGGCAATTTTCCGCCGCGGCGGTGCGGTATTGCAACTTTCACCGCCGACCTCGTAAACGCGCTCGCCGCACCTAGTCCAGACGGTTCGGTTTTTGCCGTCGCAATGAACGATACAGCGGCGGGCTACAGCTATCCTGAACAGGTACGTTTCGAGCTGGCGCAAGCCGACCTTGCCGACTACACCCGCACCGCCGACTTCTTAAATCTGCAAAACGTTGAAGTAGTGAGTGTTCAACATGAGTTCGGTATCTTTGGCGGGCCTGCCGGGGAGCATCTGCTGACGCTTCTACGCGACGTCAAAGGGCCCGTCGTTACGACGCTGCACACGGTTTTAGAGCGTCCTGACGACGCGCAGCGTGCCGTGATGGACGGCCTTATTCGATACTCCGAACGTTTAGTGGTGATGAGCGCACTCGGGCAGAAGTTTCTAGAGACGATTTACGGGGTGCCGCGTGAACAGATTGACCTGATCCCGCACGGGATTCCCGATGTGCCTTTCGCCGACCCCAGCTTTTACAAAGATACGTTCGGCGTCGAGGGTAAAACGGTGCTCCTGACCTTTGGGCTGCTCTCGCCGAACAAGGGACTCGAGCACGCCATCCGCGCCCTACCCGACATTACGGCGGCACATCCAGACGTTGTGTACATCATCCTCGGCGCGACGCACCCGCACCTGCTACGCAGCGAAGGTGAAAGTTACCGCTTGTCGTTGCAGCGCCTCGCCCGCTCGCTCGGCGTTGAGGAAAACGTAGTATTTTACGACCGCTTTGTTGAACTCAGCGACCTGCTGACCTTTATCAGCGCCGCCGACCTCTACTTGACGCCCTACACCAACCGTGAGCAGATTACTTCAGGAACGCTCGCCTACGCGCTCGGCGCGGGTAAAGCCATCGTGTCAACGCCGTATTGGTACGCCGAAGAGCTGCTATCTGACGGCTGCGGGGTGCTGACACCGTTTGCCGACCCTGCGGCGTTGGCAGAGAATGTTTTATGGGTTTTAGGAGACGAGCCGGGACGCAACGCCATGCGAAAACGCGCCTATTTGCGCGGACGCGAGATGACTTGGCGCACCGTTGCCGGGCGCTACCGCGAAGCGTTCGGGCGGGCCAAAGTTTATGCCGGAACCCAGCGCGCCGCGCTCCCTAAACCGTTGGCAGCTCGCCCGACCGAGTTTCCACCTCTCGATTTGCGGCACCTCAGAGCGCTCACCGACGGCACCGGCATGTTGCAGCACGCGCTTTACAGTGTGCCCAACTACCATGAGGGGTACACTACCGACGACAACGCGCGGGCGCTGATTGCGGGCGTGAGACTCGAGGCTCACAGCAGCGCCGCCGAAGTCGCAGGGTTTTCAGGGCGCTACCTAGCGTTTCTCAACTACGCCTTTAATCCTGAAACCCGCCGCTTCCGCAACTTTTTAGCGTTCGAGCGCCGCTGGCTTGAAGAAACCGGCTCCGAAGACGCCCACGGACGCGCACTCTGGGCGCTGGGAACGGTCTTAGGACGTTCACGAGACGAAAATCTGCGCGGACTTTCCGGTTATCTATTCGAGAAAGCGCTCCCTGAAACGCTCCATTTCACGAGTCCCAGGGCCTGGGCCTTTACGCTTCTCGGCCTTAGGGACTACCTGACACGGTTCAGCGGAGACCGTTCAGCCGTGGGCGTTCAGCGGGCACTCGCAGGCAGACTCGCCGAGCTTTATCACGCCCACAGTTCTCCCGAATGGCTCTGGTTTGAACCCGTTCTCAGCTACTGCAACGCCAAACTGCCGCACGCGCTGATTGCCACCGGGGACAGCCTGGGCCGCGCCGACCTGACCGACCTGGGGCTTTCGGCGCTCGACTGGCTGATTCAGGAGCAGACGCGCGGCGACCATCTGACGTTCGTCGGTAGCAACGGCTTTTATCCGCAGGGTGGCGTCCGGGCAGCTTTCGACCAGCAACCCATCGAGGCGCACGCGCACGTGTCGGCGTGTTTAGAAGCATATGGCGTTACAGGTAGCTCACACTATCTAGACGAAGCGACCCGCGCCTTCGAGTGGTTTTTAGGCGAAAATGACCTCGGCTTACCGCTCTACGACCCGCGCACGGGCGGTTGCCGTGACGGGCTTCATCCCGACCGGGCGAACCAAAATCAGGGAGCTGAGTCTACCCTGGCCTTTTTGCTGTCGCTGCTCGAGCTACGCCTTGACGTGGCGCACGTTCCTATGCCAGAAGCGGCGGAACTCGAGCCTGCCGTAGCAGCCGACTGAGGCCGTTTCATGGCGCGAGGTACGACACCTAAAGCCTTTTCTTCAGGTGTTTGTACCTTCGTAGAATTCGGCAATTTCTCAGAATATGTAGCAGCGTAAGGTAGTTTATGAACTCAGCACAACCTTTCATCTTGACGCTGAGGCTCGAGCCCGCCCTGGCAGCAACCCTCACTGTGCTCCGAAGGGCGCACTTTCCAGAAGAGCGCAACTACCTAGACGCGCACGTCACCCTTTTTCACGCCTTGCCGAGCAGTCAAGAAGCTACCTTGCGCCGCGATCTGAACGATATTTGCACACAGGCGCAGACGTTTAACGTCGGTTTTCCCGAACTCAAACACTGGGGTAAGGGTGTGTTTGTAAGGCTCGAGAGTCCCGACCTACTAGAGGTCAGGGAAAAGCTTGCGGAGCGTTGGCACGACTACCTGACGCCGCAAGACCAGCAGAGTTACAGACCTCACGTGACGGTTCAGAACAAAGTCCCAAAAGACGAGGCTAAAGCTCTTTACGAAACGCTCGCTCCCTCGTGGCAGCCCCTTACCGGCAAGGCGCTCGGCCTGAGCTTGTGGCGCTACGCGGGCGGCCCCTGGACGTTTGCCGAACCGTTTGAGTTCACCGGTTGACCTAAACACTGAAGCAGATACCGTAGTTTCGTCTAACTCGGATTTCAGACCGGAGGATGTGCTTGGCAGCACCCACACCGTTACTCGCCCACGCGACAGTTCAACTCGTTATACTTGGGCAGCTTGGACAATAATTTAGCAATGGTGGAGGTGCGTGCTGTGAAAGCTTGGCTGGGTATTTCAAAGGGAATTGATACCGTCACAACGGCGGTTGGCCGCGTCATGTTCTGGTTGACGCTGGTGATGGTGTTGATCGGGGCGTTCAACGTCGTCACGCGTTACGTCGGACGTTCGCTCGGCGTGTCACTCGGCGGTACGCTCTATATCGCGCTTCAAACACAGCTTTTTAACCTCATCTTTTTACTCGGCGCAGCTTATGTGCTAAACAAAGACGGGCACGTCCGGGTCGATATCATCTACGCGAGTACCAGTGCGCGTGTCCGGGCGTGGATCGACATCTTCGGGACGCTGTTCTTTTTGTTTCCCTTTTGTGCGCTCGGGCTTTACCTGAGTTGGGGGTACGTCGGGCGGTCGTGGCAGCAGGGCGAGGTCAACACCAACGCCGGAGGTTTGCCGGTCTACCCGGTGAAAACAGTGATTCTTATCGCCTTTGGAATGCTCATCTTGCAGGGTGTCAGCGAACTCATCAAACGGGTTGCGTTTTTGCGCGGGCACCCGGTCACAATCGGCAACGAAACGCCTCAAGAGGCAGCTGAAACAGCTCAACCATCAAACCAGACCCCGACCGAGGCAGGCCGCTAGTGGAATACCTGAGCTTATGGATGTTCGGCGTTGCGATTTTGCTGCTGCTCATCGGCTATCCGGTCGCCTTTAGCCTGGGCGGGACGGCAGTTCTTTTTACGCTGATCGGCAGCGACCTGTTGCCCTCGTGGGGCATCACGTTGCCGTGGGATTCGATGTTTCCGCTTGCACGGCTCAACATCTTGCCGAACCGGATTTACGGCAACATCATGGACAACTACACGCTCGTGGCAGTGCCCTTTTTCGTCTTTATGGGGGTGATGTTGGAGAAATCCGGCTTGGCTGAAGAGTTGCTCGAGACCATGGGTGCCCTGTTCGGCTCTTTGCGCGGTGGGTTAGCGATTTCAGTTGTTGCGGTCGGCGCACTGCTCGCCGCTTCGACCGGCGTCGTCGGGGCGTCAGTCGTCACCATCGGCGTACTGGCGCTGCCGGTGATGCTCAAATACAACTACAGTAAAACGCTCGCAACCGGCGTCGTCGCCTCGTCGGGAACACTCGGTCAGATTATTCCGCCGTCTATCGTGCTGGTCATTTTAGGCGATCAGATCGGTGTACCGGTCGGCAATCTCTTTTTAGGCGCACTTATTCCGGGCTTAATGCTTTCGGGGCTGTTTATCTTATGGGTGATTTTCGTCGCCATAACGCGCCCGCAAGACGCGCCCGCACTGCCGCCTGAAGCGCGCACCCTGCACGGCGGCGCACTCGTCCTCAAGGTTTTCAAAAGCCTTGTCCCGCCGCTGTTTCTCATCCTGCTCGTGCTCGGCAGCATCTTTTTCGGTTTCGCCACTCCGACCGAGGCCGGGGCGATGGGTGCGCTCGGCGCAGGCGCGCTCGCCGCTATCAACCGCCGCCTCAACCTCAAGAACCTTACCGAAGCGATGCGTCAGACCGTCATTTTGACGAGTATGGTCTTTATCATTTTAGTCGGGGCAACAACGTTCAGCATGGTTTTTACAGCGCTCGGCGGCGACCGGGTGGTCGATAACTTTTTGCTCAATCTACCTGGTGGTCAGTGGGGCTTCTTGTTTTTCACCATGCTAGTGATTTTCCTGCTCGGGTTTTTCATCGACTTTATCGAAATCTCGTTTATCGTGGTGCCGTTCGTGGTGCCGATTGCGGTGCAGTATTTCGGTCAAGACATGATGACCTGGTTCGGTATTTTGGTGGCGATGAACCTGCAATCGTCGTTTTTGACGCCGCCTTTCGGCTTTGCCCTCTTTTATCTTAAAGGGGTCGCGCCGCCGAGTATCAAGTCGCACCATATCTACCGGGGCATCATCCCCTTTATCTTGCTGCAACTCGTCGCGCTACTGCTGCTGGTGCTGTTTCCCGAACTGGTCAACTGGTTGCCGTCTCTGGCAAACCCTCGAGGCTAAAAAAGGCTCTCATTCGAGAGCCTTTTCTTTTTATCTACAACTTTAGCCCTGCTCTTCTTGCGTATAGATAAAGTTCTGGAAGGCGTACTCCCCTTGTTTGTGCCACGCCCTTACACTATCGCGGAAGGTTGTAAAGCTCTCGAGTGTCCTTGCATAAAACTCGTTACCCTGCGTATTCGCTTCATGAACCTCAGTCATGTAACCCTCGAGGACGCTCAAAACCTCCGGCGAAAAACTCCGGAGTTCGCTGCCCGAATCGACGAGACGTTGCAAGGCGGGGCCGTTGGCAGCATCGTAACGCGCGAGCATCGTTTTGTTCGCAGCACTTGCCGCGAGCCGCACAGCTTGCTGGATTTCAGGTGGAAACCCGTTAAAGGTGTCCAGGTTCACGTAGACGCAGAGCGTCGCTCCCGGCTCGTGCCACCCCGGACTGTAGTAGTAAGGCGCAGCCTGATTGAGCCCTAAGATCTCGTCGTCGTAAGGGCCGACCCACTCGGTCGCGTCAATCACGCCGGTATCTAAAGCTAGGAAGATTTCGCCCCCCGGCAGGTTCTGCACGTTGACCCCGGCCTTCGACATCACCTCACCGCCGAAACCCGGAATCCGCATCGTCAGACCCTTCAGGTCGTCGGGCGTGTTGATCTCACGGCGAAACCAGCCGCCCATCTGCGTGCCCGTGTTGCCCGCCGCAAACGCAATCAGATTGTCACGGGCGTTGATCTCGTCCCACAACTCTTGACCGCCCCCGGCGATAATCCAGGCGTCGTGCTGCTGCGCGGTCAGTCCAAAAGGTACGGCGGCAAAAAATGCGTGCGCGAGGTCGCGGCCCGTGTAGTAGTACGAGGCGCTGTGCCCCATTGCAAAGGCCCCCGAAGATACGGCGTCGTAGACCTCCAAACCCCCGATCTGCGCCCCCGCCGGATAGACCGTCACCTCGACCTCGCCGTTGGTCAACTCACTCAGGTTCTGCGCGACCGATTCGCCGCCGCCGTAGATGATATCCAGCGACGAGGGAAACGAACTGACCATCTCGAGGCGAATACTTCCCTGGGCGCTCGCAAACATGAGGGGTGAAAAGGCGCTACTCGCCGCTATGACCCCGGACTTCTTCAAAAAATCCCGACGTTTCATCCGTCAACCTCCGTTAGTTTGTTTTGCTACATTGTACGCGTCTCAGTATACGAAGCCGTGCGGGTTATGGCAAACCGTTAGGCTCGAGAAAGCAGAGTTTTAACGGTACAGCGTGGCCCCAAACTCCTGCAAGCACCCTTTAGCAAGTGTCTGAAGATGTGAAGTATTACACTCTTTATGCTGTTCTCTGCTAAGATAATCATCCAATCACGTGTACAGGGTGTATAAGTGATAGGAAGCCCACACTAATCCCACGAGCCCCTCGGCGTGGGTCACGCTTAGAGCTTCCAGCACCGCGTCTTCTTGTTGGCGTGAACCGAGGTTTTTGAAAGGACTGTTATGGACTACCAGAAGTTGTTCAAAAGTAAGGTCGACCGCCGCCGTTTGTTAGGCAACTTGGGTCTCATGGGGGCCGGAGCCGTGATGACTGCGTGCGGCAGCAGCGTTGTCGGTCAGCCGACAACGCCGCCTGTTACTCCCCCAACCGAACCAAGCACCGACGTTGACAATGCCATCCTCAACTTTGCGCTCAACCTCGAGTATTTAGAAGCCGCCTTCTACCTCGCCGCCGTAGGCCGCATCGCTGACATCAACACTATTGGTGGTGACGCTGCTATCGACTTACCTGACGGTTTCGACGGTACGACCTCAATCCCGTTTGAAAGTGAAGCTGTCGCCTCTTACGCCGCCGAAATCGCTCAAGACGAGCTGAATCACGTGGTCGCCCTACGTGCAACGCTCGGTGACGCGGCCTCTGCTCGGCCCAGAATCAACCTCAGCAAGGCGTTTGCCGACGCTGCTGAAGCCGCCGAAATTCTCCCCGTAGGTTCAGGCGCAGCATTTAATCCCTTTGCCAACGAACTGTTCTTCCTTCACGGCGCGTTTATCTTTGAAGATGTCGGCGTCACCGCCTATAGCGGCGCGGCTCCTCTAGTTACGAACCCCGCTATTCTCGCAGCCGCCGCCGGTATCCTCTCAGTTGAGGCGTATCACGCCGGTGAAATTCGTACGCTCCTCTACGCGCAGCGCGATACGGTTGCAATTCCAGGTGGAGACGGCCTCACCGAGCAGACGGTTCGGGAAGTTGTGGACAAGATTTCTGCGGTGCGCGGCGCTGTCGGCGGCGGCAAAGACCAGGGCATTGTCGTTGACGGTGAAGCCAACATCATCCCAACGGATGACAACTCAATTGCCTACGCCCGTACCCCGACCGAAGTTCTCAACATCGTTTATCTCGGCTCTGCAGCTACCATCGGCGGTTTCTTCCCCGAAGGCGTTGTACTTACAGAAACTGAAGCTACTGCTCTTTTAGCAGTCTAGGTTCATTCACCGGGTGTGAGGTGGTTCGCTACTTCACACCCCCTTTTTTAACGTTCCGTAACGTGCGCTTCATCCAAGAGGTGCTAGATTAGTAGGAGGAGGCTGTTATGAGATTTGGCCCTTTAGGTGTACCTGAGTTACTTATTATTTTAGTTGTGGTGCTGCTGGTGTTCGGCCCCAAGCGTTTGCCGGAGATGGCTAAAGGCATCGGCCAATCGGTACGCGAGTTCCGCAAGGGTATCCGCGATATGAAAGCCGACATAGACCGCGACGATGACGAGCCTACACAGACCGCGCCCAAGCAAGCAAAAGTTGTTGAATCACCCACTACACCGACGGTAGAAACCGTTTCAGCTGCTGAAGCGAAACCTGCCGAGGTTAAAGTGTCGCCTGCTCAGGATGAAACCAAAGAAGAAATTAAAGCTTAGTTTTAGTTACACCCAGTTACATCCTGACTTGACCCGCTGTTCTTTAGACTCGAGGAATCACGTTTGACCCTAATCGACCACTTTGCCGAGCTGCGGACGCGCCTGTTTATCTCCCTGGGGGGCTGGTTGGTAGGGGCAGTAGCAGCTTTTTATTTTCGTTTTCAGCTCCTCGAGTGGCTTAAAGCACCCTTGCCGGACAGCATCAACTTAATCGCCACAGGGATTCTCGAGCCCTTCAACGTCTCGATGCAGATCACAGCCTTTTTCGGGCTGGCGCTAGCTTCGCCCGTTATTCTCGGGCAGATCTGGGGCTTTATCGCGCCCGGTTTACTACAGGAGGAGCGGCGTTGGGCAGTGCCCTTCGTTGTTCTTACGGTGCTAGCTTTCGGTGCTGGAATTATCTTTGCCTACTACGTTATTTTGCCCTTAGCTTTACCTATTATCACCAGCTTTTTGGGAGGTCAGGTCGAGCTACTTCCCCAAATCGGTGACTATATTTCAAAAGTTCTTCTTTATATGGGCGTGTTCGGGCTTATTTTTGAAATGCCCATTATCAGCTTTTTGCTGGCACGCTTAGGTCTTATTTACGCGCCGATGCTGGTTAATGTAAGGCGCTACGAGATCGTTGTAAGCTGCATTTTGGCGGCGGTGATTACACCGACCGCCGACCCGCTGAACTTCGCTTTGGTTGCGATTCCGCTGGTTTTACTCTATGAACTGAGCATTGTCGTTGTGCGCGTGTCTCAGCAGAAGGTGCCTCTTGGAAACGATCCAGCAGCTACGAACTCGCGTTGATACGCTTAACCTACAACTTTTAGAGCTGCTTTCAGAACGGGCGGCGCTCGCTGAGTCCATCGGCGAACTGCAAACGCAGCAGGGCACAACGCATTACGACCCGGTGCGCGAGGGCGAGATGTTGGACGCGCTGACCGCAGCAAACCGTGGCCCCTTTAGCGACGGCGTAGTCAAGAGTCTGTTCAAGAGCATTTTTCAGGCGAGCATGCAGTTAGAAGTTGCGTCGGATAAGATTAAGTACTTAACCTCGAGGCAAACCCACACCGAAGACACGGTGGTTTATCTGGGCGACGTGCCTATCGGCAGCGTCCACTCACCCGTTTTGGTGGCCGGGCCTTGCTCGATTGAGTCCGCTGAACAGATGGACGCAGTGGTCAAGTTCGTCTCGGAGCGCGGCGTCAAACTCCTACGTGGCGGCGCGTTCAAACCGCGTACCGACCCCTACAGCTTTCAAGGTCTAGGCGTTGAAGGACTCAAGCTGGGCCGCGAGGTTTGCGACCGCTACGGCCTCAAGTTCATCTCCGAGATCATGGACGCGAAAGACTTGGACGCGTTTATAGAACACGCCGACATGCTCCAGATCGGCGCACGCAACATGCAAAACTTTACGCTACTTAAAGCCGTAGGGCGCTCCAAAAAACCTGTTTTACTCAAACGGGGATTGTCCGCGACCATCGAAGAATGGGTCATGGCGGCGGAATATCTGCTCTATGAAGGTAATGAAAACGTGGTCCTCTGCGAACGCGGTATCCGCACCTACGAAAAATACACCCGCAACACGCTCGACGTGTCGGCAGTGGCGCTCGCCAAGCTCGAGACCCACCTCCCCGTCTTGGTTGACGTAACCCACTCCGGCGGACGCCGCGACCTGCTCGTACCGTTGACCAAAGCCGGGTTAGCCGTCGGCGCGGACGGCATCATGATCGAGGTGCATCCAAACCCAGCGGTAGCGCTTTCAGACAATAAACAGCAGGTCGATTTTGAGGAGTTTGACACCTACCTAGCAGAAACCGGTTATCACAACAAACTTTCTGAAAAGCGGCATGAATTATACGGCTTTTAGAGAGTAGATCGCCAAGGAGTGCATTTTCAGCAGGCTGCTTGCTGTCAGCTAAACACCTGACAGCAAGCAGCGTACAGTGAGATGTTGGCGATTCACTGCCCGCTGTTTCTATGCTTCGCCACAACTTCGGTAACGCTGCAATACTTCGAGCATTTCCAAATGACGTTGCACCGTTTCTCCAAAGTGAGCGTGTTGCAAACCAGAAGCTACCTGCTATTTGAGCTTAAGCGGCTTCTTGTTGCTGACGTTCGGATTCCAGTTTGCCTACTTCGTCAAGCGCCGCAAAATCTTCGTCGCTCAGCTCTAAAGACGCTGCTGCGACGTTTTCCTCTAGGTGCGAGACTTTGCTGGTGCCCGGAATCGGCAGCATCACCGGACTCCGTTTCAAAACCCATGCTAGGGCGACCTGCGACGGTGACGCGCCCAGCTTTTTCGCTACGTCGTCCAGCACGCTTCCCGGTTTGGCTAGGCTGCCCGAAGCAAGCGGAAACCAGGGGATAAACCCGATATTTTCCGTTTCACAAAAGTCCAGCACGTCTTCGCTCTGACGGGTCACGAGGTTGTAGAGGTTTTGCACGCTCACGACCTCAAAGTGCTCCTGCGCGGCTCTAATCTCGTCAACACTGACTTCGCTTAGCCCTACATGCTTGACCAAGCCCTCTTTTTGCATATCGGCAATGACCGCAAACTGCTCGTCGCGGTCGGTTTTAGCGTCGATGCGGTGAAGCTGCCACAAATCGAGCGTGTCAATCCCCAAACGGCGGAGGCTCATCAGCACGCACTGCCGCAGATACTCGGGGCGGCCCAGCGGGGGCCACGCATTCGGGCCGTGCCGCGTTAGGCCGCCTTTGGTCGCGATGACGAGTCCGTCATAAGGGTTAAGCGCCTTGCGGATCAGGTCTTCGCTGACGTAGGGGCCGTAAGAATCGGCGGTGTCGATAAGGTTGACGCCTAGTTCGGGAAGGCGTTCAAGGACGCGGATCGCCTCTTCATGGTCATCAGGTTCGCCCCAGACGCCCTCGCCGGTAATTCGCATGGCACCAAAACCGAGCCGGTTGACCTCTAGGTCGCCGCCCAGCCTAAAGGTACCGCTCGCTGCAGCGTTCGGTGTTTGTGTCATGTTGACCTCGCTTTCTACCTCAAAATACGCTCTCGCGTTCGTTGATGCGTGTAAGGAGGGCAACGGTTTGCAACGCCCACGCACGTAGCTCTCCGTGCGGTAGGTTTGCCGAGGTAAGGTGACCCTTACAACTATCCTTCACACCTGAAAAGACAATCTTCTCTAAAACTCCTAGCGTGCCAATAGACCATCCAGACGCGTGCCGGTTTCGGCTCGGGGTTAGCTCAGTGGGTAGATTGGGCTACCAGCAAATCTTCATCCAAAAGCACACTTTCGGGGGTGCCAAAGTATTGACGCCTCGAGTGTTTCTTGTCGTACATGAGCGCGTCCGCGAGTTGCAACAGCTTTTCTAAATCGTCGCCCGGTGCGTGCGGCACATGACCGACGTCAACTTGCACCTGAACCGGGCCTGCCGCCGTTTTTACAGGTAGCGAAAAAAGGTTCTCGAGCCGACTTCCCGGCATCTCCGCCTTAGTCGCCACGATAAACTCGTCGCCCCCGTAACGCATCACCACGTCTTCGGCGCGTACCGAACGGTAAAGGCGTTCGGCGACGGCTTGCAAAACCTCATCCCCGACGTGATGTCCATAGGTGTCGTTGATCTCTTTGAACCTGCCGAGGTCGATAAATGAAAGATAAAACGTTTCTTCCGCCCTGACCCAATCCCTCAGGCGCTCGAGTCCGGCGCTACGGTTTAAGACGAGTGGAACGAGCGGATCGGCCCGTGCGACGCGGCGCTCGAGGTTGAGCGTCAGCAGCGCGCCGATCATAGCCGCCAGCCCGACGCCGTTTACGGCAGCAAAAAGCCCGAAGTTGTCCCCGCCCCAGCCTCCCAGAAGGAGCGTCAGCGCGCTCAGCAGCGCGAGGAGCGGCACAATTGCAGGGCGCAAGCCGTTAACTAGCAGGGTCAGCGCCAAACCGAACATCCAGGGGTAAGTCACCACTTGAAAGGGACTCGCCGTACTCCCTGTTTCACGCATAAAGAGTGCTAGCGCGGCAGCTTCACAGAGGTAGATCGGCCAGGAGACAGGACTGCGGGCGTCCGGGGCCAGAAAAGCGACGAGATAAGAGGCAAAAAGTACCAAAAAGATCAGCAGCTGCGTCCCGTGAAGTGGAACCCAGCCGACCAAGCAGAGCGCGAGCAGAAACGGCAGCGACAGCACACTGCCGACCACGCGTTGTCGCCAAATTTCATGGCTCGAGACCCCGAACTTCATAGCTAAGAGTATAAAAAACGAAGTCTTACAGAAAGCTAACAGCTACCGGGATAGGGTACAGTACAAAGTGTGAATTAATGTATTAGGGGCTATCAAAACGCACGCCGGAGCCGAAGGTCAGCTAAACTGTAGAGAACGTGTTCGACAAACTGCTCAACTTCATCGTCAAAGCGACCAATATCCAGCCCGCCTACACCCCGGAACACTGCCTGGTCGTCACCCGCACCGTCGGCGGCTGCTCGGTGTGTAAAGACGTCTGCCCGCACCAGGCCATCTCTATCACGCAAAAAGTCGAGATCGACGAGATCGACTGTACCGGTTGCGGGCTGTGCGTGCAGGCGTGTCCGTCGCAGGCGCTTACGAGCAGCCCGGTGTTTCAACCCGGCGCACCGGTTAAATGCTCACAGGTACGCGGTTCGGCGCAGAGCGTGCAGTGCCTGACACGGTTGCAACCCACAGACGTATTGCGTCTGGCGAGCCGCAAAGACAAGGTGACGCTGGTCAGGAGTGACTGTGGGAGCTGCAAGATTGGCAGCGCCGAGGTGCCGGAACGGGTTGACGCGCTGCTCGGGAAGGCTCGAGCCTTCGCCGCCGTGCGGGGCCGGACGCTTTTAACTGAGGTGTTGCAAGAAGAGCGTTACGACACTACTGATAATCCGGATGCACTCAGCCGCCGCGAGCTGCTACGGGGTGGGATACGTGGCGGTCAAAGGTTTTCAGCCGATTTACTTGCACCGCTAGAGATTTTTGGGGAGACCGAAGCTGAGGCTAAAGGGGTACCGATCGAACTCGAGCGCCAGCTTCTCACCATTCGGGCCGCGAAGCCGGAACCCGAAGCGGAGGTGCCGTGGATTTTGCCGCGCGTCCACGAGGGCTGCATCATGTGTCCGGTCTGCACCAACGTGTGCCCGACCGACGCCTTTGAGCGCCAACTGACGCCCGTCAAAGACGGTGGGGGCGGCGTCTTAAAGCTCTATCCCGACCGCTGCAACGGCTGCAACGCGTGCGTGACCTCGTGTCCGGTCAAGGTGATTACGTTAGACGAACAGGTGACGTGGGGTGAACTTTCAGGCGGCACGCAGGAGGTGTTTCACAAACCGGGTAAGGGGCCGGGGTCGGTCTCGAGGTAGAGGGTAAGGGTTGAACCGAGTCACTGATCACCTCTGACGCGACCGTAAAAACAGCTTGTCACAAAAACGCTAGGGCTCTCCAACGTCGAAGTTCTTTAACAAGGTTCTTTCGTTTCATTTGCCTCCTGAAACGCCCTCCGCGACCTTGCAATAGTCTCCCAGTTCTCTTCTGCCCACACCCAGACGCCGCAGGAGGCTGCCCCCAGGCTGTAACCCATGTCGGTCAGTTCATATTCGACCTTGGGCGGCACCACCGGGTACACCGTGCGTACCAGGAGACCGTCCGCTTCCATCTGCCGCAGCGTTTTGGTCAGCATCTTTTGACTGACGCCGCCGATCAGCTCACCGAGCCGAGTAAAACGGAGTCGTCCGTGTTCTTCTAAAACCTCTAACACGAGCATCGTCCATTTGTCGGCAACGCGTCTGATAATCTCCCGAACGAGCGCCTCAAGTTCAGGGGCATCTTTACCCAGCTCTGAAAGCGGAACGTCGCCCTGCATAATCTTTTTATAATCAAGCGTATCAGCTACATCTATCTCCTAACTATCTTTTCGGTAAGTATAGAACTTTCGCGCGCCCACTTCCCAACAGTACGTGTTTATCTTACGGTGAAGACTAGGAGGAAACACCATGCAACTGAAAGACAACACGATTCTAATCACCGGTGGCGGCTCCAGTATCGGACGCGCCCTAGCCGAACAGTTTTACGGGCGCGGCAATCAGGTCATCATCGTGGGCCGCTGTCAAGAGGCGCTGGACGAGGTGACTGCGGCAAATCCGGGGATGGTGTCGAGAGTTCTCGATATTCAGGACGCGAGCGCAGTTCAGAGCTTCGCAAAGCGTCTGGTCGCCGACTTTCCGGCGCTAAACGTCGTCGTTCACAACGCGGGCATCATGCGACCCGGAGTTATTCAGGAGGCTAAGTTAGAAGACGCCGAAGCGACTATCTTAACCAACCTGCTCGGGCCGATCCGCTTGACGGCGGCGCTACTACCTCAGCTGGAAAAACAGCCTCAGGCCACGATCATGACCGTCTCGTCGGGATTAGCGTTCTTGCCGATGGCACTGACCCCGACCTATAACGCGACAAAAGCGGCTGTTCATTCTTATACGCAGTCTTTACGCTACCAGCTTAAAGACACGTCTGTAGGGGTTATCGAACTCGTCCCGCCCGCCGTGCAGACCGAACTGATGGGGGCGGAACAGGCCAGCAATCCCAATTACATGCCGCTAGGCGACTACATCACGGAGACGATGAAGCTCCTCGAGACTTCCCCTGAGGCAACCAAAATTCTGGTCGAACGGGTAAAGCCGCTCCGCTTCGCCGAGGTCAACAGCGGCTACGACGCGTTTTTCAAGCAGTTTAATGACTCGGTGAGTGGCGCAGAGCACTGAGGCAGTAGGTTAAGACAACATTGACCGATTCGTAAACCGAACCATTTGATAAGCGAACCCGTAAAAAGGGTGCTGATCGTTTACACTCTGACATTCCCCGAGGAACGCCCCTTTCACGGCGTTCCTTTTTTTAACGCACACCGCCGGGAAAAGTTTTACAATGACCCATGAATGTTGACGACTGGGTTTTAGGGGCAGTCCGCGCTATCTCAAACGGCGCTAACCTCCGCGAGGTGCAGCGTTACGTGGATGAGCACCACCACGAAGAGTTATCGGTCAAGGTTATCGGCGACGCACTCGACGAACTCGTGGGGCGCGGACTGCTCGAGACCGACACCGAACGCTACTTCGCCGTACAAAAGACCAACAAGGAAGACGCGCTTAAAAAGCTATTCGGGGAGTAGCCCAGCTCTCAAAACGGATAACGCACTGCCAATTCACCGAGCAGGTAGACACCAATCCCAGCAAGTGCGCGGAGTAGATGATTACGCCAGACAACCCGTCCGATGACAATCTCTGCGTTGAGATAAGACGAGACCGACGCGGCGATAAGCCCGGCTGCCAGAATAACGCGGGTGTAAGGGATATTTGAGATAAAGGCGGCAGCGGCGACCACCAGAACGCCCGCCGAAAGCATAAACAGTCCGGCAATCCATCCTTTTCGGCGGCTTACCAGCCACGCACCAAAGGCGTTGACGAGCGCGTAGGTGAGCGCTGCCAAGGACGCCACCAGCGGCATTAGGGTCGCCTGAGAGATTGATTGAACGTGAGCACTTCGGGCTCGTCGAGACGCTGTACAAAAGCCACCGAAAGCGGTTTGTAAACAATTTTTTGTGCTTGTGTGATTGAGAATGCGTCCGCTGAGACCGTTTCGTCGGCAATGATGATGAGGCGTGTGACGCTGCCTTTACGCCCCAAAAACCGGGCCGCGCCTAAAACCTCGAGGTCGGTACTTACCAGACGTTCGGCGACGCGGCGGCCCTCTTCGCGCAGCAGCGAAGGCGAGAGCTGATGTTGCGAAACCGCGTGACTTTCCCCTGTTACGCGCCTGACGAGCGCATCACTTAGCAGCCACGGTTGACCGATCACGCCCACGGTCCCGCCTTCAGAGGGACGTACCCGCCAGCGGGGTTCGGGTAGCCGGGGGACTTTGGCAAGGTTGCGGTGACGCTCCCAGGTGCGGCGTACCAAACCGGGGTCGTGGGTCAGCTTGAGTAGCGTACTGATAACTAGAGACTCGAGCCCTTCACCCCCCAGAGACGCCGGAATTCCGATAACCGGCGGCAAACCTCCCAACGTCGTCGCCAGGGCGTCCGGAAAGTCGGCGATAAAAGCGTCTTGACCGCCGCCGCGCGCTGCGCTCTCACCGGGGTTTAGCTCGGGGGCTAGGATCATATCGGCGTTCGCATCGGCGTTTAGGGCGAGCGCCTGCGCCGCCGCGAGCCGAAACGCCGTACCGGGCACAGCCTCCAGGCGCGCGTCGGTAAGCGCACGCCGCACCGCGTCGTCAGCGGCGTAGACGGGTTCCAAACCCGCGCCCGAAACGAGTTTCGTCCAAAAGTCGCCGTAGCGAGACCATAACAGTTGAGTGATAAAACCGACGCGCATAAGCAGCGTAGTCTAGCACGTGCACAGTAGCGGCGGTTTACGGCGGCGAGACGAGTAGCGCAGTTGTGCCTCTTTTAACGTCTAACTTCAACGCCTAACTTCAGCCGCTGCAAACAGTCCGTTTGTGCAGCGTTAGGGTACGACCTCGAACTAAGAATTATCTTAAGTTACAGGCACTTTTCAAGCGCTGTACGTCAATCCATAGCAGGTATCATCTGGTCGGAAACGCTCTATGTAAGAGTTTTTCAGTCTAGCACGCACGTCTTGGAATGATGCCTGTGTCAATCTCTTGTGCAAATGCTACCGGATAACAAGTTCACGGTACAAGTCCACAGGTAAAAATCTTCACATCCAAACCTTTAACCGCGCGGTAATTTTTAGCTATCTAAGGTCTGCACCTTAGCGGCGCTGAAACCGACTCCATATTTGGGCGCTTAGGAGTCGGCGGAGCCAGTAGCGCAACCGGCCAAGGATGACAGCGTAGGTCTATCCTCCTGCATCTCATTTTCTTGCGTGGCGAGCCCCTCCCCAGGGCTAGCCCGGGCGACTTCTCGGAGGATTAGCTATAATGGAACACCTGACGCTTCGGCGCGGCTCTATGGTTGGACTTTTTTTAACTTTCGCAAGCTTTTTTACCGGGTGCAGCAGCAACCTTATGACTGCCGCTCCTCCTGAACCCACCAGTTTGACCACGCTCGCCACACCCGCCGTGCAAAACGCGCAGGGTCTACTCGTCGTTGACGCGACCGCGTTTCAGACCAACTTGCCTAAAGGCCGCCACAGCTGGCAGCTTCAAAAAGACCTCGGCGCAAAAGACGGTACCTCGATGGCGGCGCTGCGCGACCTCAACGTGGCGCTCGAGACCCGCACCCTGTCACAAAGCCCCCGCCTCGACTACCGGGTTACGTTCACGAAAGCCGGCACGCATTACGTCTGGGTTCGCGGTCAAGCCGCAGCGGGAGCAGGTCTAGACGGCGACTCACTGCACGTAGGACTCAACCAGAAAATGATGGGCAGCTCGAGCCGCATCACCGGGTTTACACAAACTTACGGCTGGGTCAATAAAACGATGTCACGCCGCGTAGCGACGCTCAAGATTGCAAGACCGGGCACCTATACGCTCAACGTCTGGATGCGTGAAGACGGCACGCAGTTCGACGCGCTCACGCTTACCACCGACGCCCGGTTCAGGCCGACCGACGCGCTTCTAGCCGCTGCGCCGGGCGCAGTTCCGATAACGCCTAGTGCTCCTGAAGCACCGTCTGCACCTGTGCTGAGTTCACCCTCACAGGTCAAGCCTACGCGGGCAGCATTTTCAGCGCAAGCGTTACGCAACTCCGTCGGCGTCAATATTCATAGCACCTACAGTGATACCGCCTACTACGACCCCAATCGGATCCTCACCTACCTCAGGGCGCTAGGCCCGACCTGGGTCAGAGAGGGCGTTCATCAACACCCACGGTCTTGGCATCCCGGATTTTTACGCGCCCTCAAAGCGGCGGGCTTTAGTGTCAGCGTCGGGGTCGGCGACCCTGCAGGCAACTACGGCAACTTCGGCGTCGGTGACAGCAACAATCTGGTTAGGTCGCTTAAAACGACCTACGCCGGACTCTACGACCAGATTGAGCTACCTAATGAGTGGGACTTGTTTTCACCGACGGGCAACTGGGTACCTGAACTCGGCAGTTTTTATGACGAATATTACGGCACCCTCAAGAAAGACAGCTACTTCAAGGGCGTCCGCGTCCTCAGCCCTTCGTTCGGTACGAAGAGCGGTCCGTACCTTTTTAGCAAGAGCGCTGACGCGACCAACCTCCATCCTTACACCGGTGGCACAATGCCGGAAACCGACGATATGGCGAGGATCATCGCCGAAGGGAAAAAGCGCGCGGGTTCAGGCCAGGTCGTAGCGACTGAGCTTGGCTATCACAACGCGGTCAGCAGCACGTCCGGATTTCGCGGCGTACCTGAAGATATCGCAGCCCACTATCTCATTCGCACGCTGCTTTGGAACTTCGCACAGGGCGTCGATCAAAACTACGTCTATCAACTTTTCGACCAGAAACCGAATAACCCGCAGCGTACCGAGAAGGAGGAGTGGTTCGGACTCGTTGCAGTCAAAGGAAATCCAAACGCAGCACCTGCAACCTGGACACTCCGCAAAAAACCGGCCTTCGACGCCATCGCCCGGTTTCAGGGGTATCTGCGCGATTCGGGTGGCGGCAGTGCGCCGAGCACACTGCCCTTTGAAGCGCTCGAGCTACCCCAAAATGTTGTGATGCTCCCAATTGCCCGTAAAGACGGCAGCTACGACGTCGCGCTGTGGCTCAAAAACTCGCTTTACAAACGCGACCGCCGTACCCTCATCGCTGACACCGGCGCGGCGGTTACGCTCAAATTTGCTTCAGCGGTCAACGTGAGCAGCTTCCGGCCTTCGGTAGACGCAGAAGTGACCCGGGTAGGAAGCAACACGACCGAAGTAAGGGTTCCAGTAGACGGCAAAGTGACGTTCTTTAGAATCAAGCCTTAGCTGTATAGCAGGTATTATCTGGTTTGAGACGCTCTAGGGAAATAATTGTCGTCTAGCAAGCACGTTCTGAGATGATACCTGCGGGATTCGCGCTCAGTAGTTGTGATAATTACTGTAGTACGGTTTCCGGGGTCGATAAGACAGCGTAGCTCCAGGCTGCGCTGTTTTTGCAGATTTTGGGGGTGCTCGAGTTCACACTGGTTCTTTCTGCAGCAGGTATCATCTGGTCAGCAGCGCGCGTAGTATGAGTTCTGCTAACCAGCACACATATTTTGGGACAATGCTTAGTGCCGTCTTTCTGGGAAATGCCATTGGCACTACGCCGAAGAGACCTGAATAATTAGTTTACTTGTATTGACCTAACCTGAATATAATGAACCAAGTATACTATGTAACTGTGTGCAAACCGACTTTTATATCGAAATGTGTTCTGCTGTTCCTACGAAGTGGCTGTGACACGCCGGAACGAAAAAAGCTTTCTAACCTAAGTAGCGGCGAGGTTTTGTAAAATCTACTTTAGCTAAATGTGCTGCTGTAGAGGGCGGACGCAGACGCGCGTTAAAGAGATGCGTACAATTTTACCGGGACATGAAGCAAGGTGTGACACGATGCAGCTATATGGAAGGAACTTTTATGCGGATAAACCTGAAGCCAAAACGGATCACGGCCTCCCTCCTGACGCTGTGTTTGCTGAGCGTGGGTGCAGCTGAGGCCCGCACCGTGACGCTGGCTCAGTTTTTAGACGCGCTTAACACGAGGCCCGAACTAGCTGCGGCCGCAGCCACGCTCAGGGCAGCCGAAGCAGGTCTGGCGCAAGCTCAAAATCCTGTTGCTTTAGACCTCAGTCTCTCCTCGAACAACCCAACGGTAGAGCCTAACGCCTTTGCTGATACGCGCGTTGGTTTGGGTGTTACCGCCTACCCGTTCCCTTTCGGTGAAGCCCGCGACGTGCTGGAACTGCGCAGAATCGACCTGAGCCGCGCCCAGTTAGACCAGGAGGAAACGCGCGCCCTACTCGAGGCCAGTGCGTTTGAAAACGCCCTCATCCTAGAACTCAGTCAGGAGTCTTTGGAGCTCGCGCGACGCTCTGCTGAGGCTTCGGCAACGAGCTACCGGGCGGAGCAGCTCCGGTTCGAACGGGGTCTGACCACCGGAGCTGTATTACGTGACGCCGACGCCGGTCAGCAGCGAACCAGAAACTTCGTCCTAAACGCCGAAGCCGACGTTCAGCTTGCCCGCACAACTCTGGAGGGGCTTGTAGGTGACGCTCAGCTCCGCTCGGTTCCTATTCTGGCAGCGCCTAGTGGAACGCTCACGCCGCCCTCGGCGCGCCGCGCTGAACTTGACCTAGCAGGCGCGCGGATCGCTCAGGCGGGCGCGGCGCGCCCTTTTTATCCTGTGGCCGAACTCTCGTACGACTACGACGTTTCAGCCCAAAACCGGTTGTCGGCGTCGGTCAGTTCACGCGACCTCGCGCCGCGCGTCGGTTACAGCTTCGACTTTGACGGTTACGGCGAAGCCCCGAGGCTGTCACTGCGCGTCTCAGCGACCTACGCCCCCGAGCAATTAGACAATGTAACGCGGCTGGACGCGCTGGTCCGCGCAGCCGAGGCGTCTCTGGCTGCGGCGCAGCAACGTGCGGCGGTCGATGAAGCCAGCCTACGCGCCCGTCTAACGGCGGCGCAGCGTGAGCAGACCCTAGCCACGCTCGTCTTTAACAATGCGGAGCAGAGCCTGGCAGAGGTTCGCAGACGTGAAACGTTGGGAGCCGGAACGCCCCTCGAGACCCAGGCTACCGCCGTCGCGCTCGCTGAAGCCGGATTGGGTGAACGCACCGCCCGCCGGAACGTCACTGTAGCGCTGCTCGACCTCTACCGGTTTTTCGGGCTGCCGCTGTCTACCACGCTGACAACCGAGCTGCCCACTGAACCCTTTACCGAACTTGTAGCAGCGCGTCCGGCAGAACCGGATTTGGAGACACCGTGAACCTATCTGCCCCCCGGTTCCTTAGCAGGTTACGCTTTCTCCCCCTCGCCCTCGGGCTCTGGGGTTTAGGTACGGGCGCGTACGCCTACACCTTGACCGACGCGTTGCGAGGCGCAGCCGAACGCCCCGCCGTCGTTGCCACCGCCTTAGAGATCAGCGGCGTCGAAGATGACTTATCACGCACCAAAGACGACCCTTTCGCGCTCGCGCTTGATAAAGTCCAGGCCGAGCAGCGCCTCGAGCTGACCGAAGCGGCGGCAAACCAGGCGTTTTACACCGCGCTCAGCGAACTCGGCCGCGCCTACACAGATCAGCTTCAGGCCGAACTCGAGGCCGAGGCCGCCCGCGAAGACGCCGCGCTGAGCCAGCGCCTGCTCGAGGTCGCGCAGATCCGTTTTGAACGCGGCAGCATCACCGAACTCGAGGTGCGCGAGGCCGAGGCTAATTTGGGTGTCTCAAGAGCCTCGCTCGCCGCGGCCGAAGAGACTTTGACGCTCAGCCGCTCGAGCTTGCAGGCGCTGCTCCCCGGAGCGAGCATCGGGCCGCTCGAGCCAATCCCGGAGGCCGCCGCCGAGCGGCCCCTACCGGAAATCTCCCAGATTCTGGCGCGGGCTAAAAAAACGCCGACCTTGCTTGAAGTGCAGCAGGCTCTAGTTCTCGCACGGCTTCAGAACAGCTTGCTCGACCCGAGTTACAGTTCGGCGCGCGAGTTAGAAGCGTCTAAAACGGCGCTCGACACCGCGCAGGTCAGCTTCGCCGAAACGGTTCGCACCCAGAACTCCGAACTTCGCACGCTCTACGCCGAGACCATCGCAGCCCAGGAGCTGTACCGCGCCCAGCAGTCAACGGCGCAGGCCGCACGGTCGCGGCTGAGCTTTCAGCAGAGCCGCTTTTCACGCGGTTTGATTTCTGACCTCGAGCTGCGTCAAAGCGAGTTCACCGCTACGAACGCCCGTTTGGAACTGCTCCGCGCCAAACACACCTACGTCACCTCGGTGTTTGACCTGCAGGGCGCGGCAGCGACCGAACTCTGGCCGCTACCTGCTGATGTTGCAGTACCGGATGTTTCGGGTATCCCCAACGCGCCGAGCGCGGGCGGCGGGGGCAACTGATGCGCTCTGTTGTGCTGATACTTCTAGCTGCGCTGCTCCCCGTGTGGAACCTCAGCTACGCGCAGACAGCACGTGAAGTGACAATCATCGAGGCGAAACTCGGCAAGCTCAGCGCGACCCGCGAAACCTCGGTAGTCATCGGCCCGGAACAAGAGGTGCAGGTTACGGCTGAAACAGCCGGGCAGGTACTCGCCGTCGCCAAACGTCAGGACACCGAGGTCACAGCGGGCGAGGTCGTCGTGCAGCTCGGTACCGAGACGTTGACCCAAGCTGTGCAGGACGCGCAGTTCGCCCTCTCGAGCGCTCAGGTCAATCTGGAGAGCGCTCGGGCAACGACCGCGAGCCAACAGACCCAGGCCGGACTCACCGTCCGCGCCGCCGAAGCGAGTTACGAAGCCGCGCAAACTGACTATTTGGAGGCGCAAGATCTTTTCGATATCGGCGCACTCTCCAAAACCGAACTAGACACCGCCGAAAACGCCTTTCTAGCCGCCGAAACTGCGCTCGGTCAGGCGAGAGCAACGCTGACCCAGTCCACCGACGCGGGCAGCGTCGAGCTTTTGCAACTCCAGGTCGAGCAGGCGCAGGCCAACTTGACCCAAGCCCAGAATGCGCTGGGTCAAGCCAACATCGCCTCGCCCATCACCGGCGTCATCACCCGGATGTTGGTCGAGCAGGGTACTTTTTTAGCTGAGGGCGCACCTGTTTTTAACGTTGCCTCGAGCGAACAGCAACTCGCCACCTTTCAGGTTCCGCTCCCGGTTGCCCAGCAGTTCAGCGCTGAGGGCACTGTCCGGTTCTCCTACGCCGGAAACGCCTATACCGGTCAGGTTTTAACCGCGAGTGCGCTCAATCCCAAAACGCAGCTCGTCACCGTTACCGCACGCCTGGAACCCTCACAGAACCCGGTTCCGAACGGGAGCCGCGCACAGCTCTCGTACCGCTACGCCGACACCGGCGGGATTTTGTTACCGAGCGACGCCGTGCAGCGAATTCCCGGTCGCAGGTTCGTCTACACCGTCGACAACGGCGCGGCAGTCCGGCGTGAGATCGAAATTGTAGGCGAGATTGAAGGTCAGGTTGCCGTACTAGGTATCCCCGAAGGTACCAGCATCATCTATCCGGTGCCGCCCAATCTGCGTGCAGGGATGCGTGTGACATTAGCCAACTGATGTCACCTGAAGCCAGCTTGTTTAGCCCGCCCAGGTATCATCCGAACCATTTAAGAGAGGGGGTCACGTCTGTTGCTGACGACCCATTTCTTACAGTTAGACTTCTTACAGGCATAATTCTAAAAATGTGGCCTACTAGCGTATGACCAGACTTTTCCGCGTTGCTGGTACCTTTGCCCGTGGCCAAGGGGGCTTCGCTGCTTCGGTTCAAACGCTGCTCATTAATATCGTTGTTTTGGGTATCAATCTGCTTACCGGTATCATCACAGCCCGGTTTTTAGGGGTAGCGGGCCGCGGCGAACAAGAAGCTATGGGTGTCTGGCCGCTCTTTTTGGCACAAGCTTTTGCTTTGGGGCTACCGTCCGCGCTCGTCTACAACCTCAGAAAAGACCCGGAACAAGCACCCAAACTCTTTGCTGCCACAGTTCTTTCGGGTTTGCTGGCCGGGGCCCTTGCTATCGGTGTAGGCGTAACCTTTGTTCCGCTCTGGCTCGCCCAACATAACGCTGGCGTGATCAGCAGCGCAAAGATCTTGATGTTGTTTGCACCCTTTGTCCTCTTCGACGAAATTTTCTCTTCAGCGCTCCGCGCTAGAGGCAACTACACGCTCTATAACGTCGTGCGTTTTTTACGCCCCGCAGCTACTGTAGTCGCGCTTCTGACCCTAGCACTGCTAGGCCGGCTGACACCCTTTACCGCGTGCCTGTGCTACCTAATTCCCAGTTTACCTATCGCGGCTTCGTTGTTGGGTCAAGTATGGTGGACGTATAAACTTTCCTGGACACGCTTGGGATCGGCAACAAAAAGCCTTATCTCTTACGGAACCCGGTCTTTTGGTATCGACCTTTTGGGGGCGCTATCGTTGCAAGTCGACAAAGTGCTCGTTGTCGGCTTTTTAAGCGCTGAGAGCACGGGCCTTTACGTCGCGTCACTGAGTTTGGCCAAGATGCTCAACGTCTTTCAGGGTGCCGCTATCGCCGTGCTCTTTCCTCAAGCTTCGGGACTCTCAGCTCGAGAAGCCGTTACGCTGGCGGGACGCACCGCCCGCATCAGCACCGCTGTCACCGTCGTCTCTGCGCTCGTCTTGGGTGTTCTCGGACCTTGGGCGCTAGGGTTACTTTACGGCCCTGACTTTCGGGATGGCGCGAACCTGATGCGCCTCCTTATCGCCGTTACAGTCTTTGAGGGTACCGGCAGCGTGCTGGCGCAGGCGTTTATGGCGACCAACCGTCCCGGCGTGATCACCTTGCTTCAGGCTTTCGGTCTGCTGCTGAACTTGCCGCTCCTACTGATTTTGGTTCCTCGTCTGGGTCTTATGGGTGCGGGCATCTCACTGCTCGCCACCTCTTTGGCAAGGCTGCTATTTATCGTCGCGTCGTTTCCAATTATCCTCAAAGTTCCACCCCCCTCGCTGTGGCCTAACCGCGCCGATGTGGGGGCGCTTCTAAGCCGTTTTAGAGCGTAGAACGGTGAAGACGTCCGTTAAGGAACCCTACGAAAGGAGCTGCGTGACCAACGCGCTGTCCAACGCATACTTTATCTGTCTATTCGACCGGAGCGGGGTCGCGCCGTGGAACCCTTTTTCGTTCGATCTGGACGATTATAAGGATTTTATCGAGATTCACTACTTTGCAGGCGTTTTCCGTAGCATCGAACGAGCGTCGAAAATCAAAGGCATGACATTTTACATTACCTGGAATGTCCACGATATTCCGGCTTGTGGCGATAAGGTTGTTGTCGTCCTTTTGCGCGATGAGTATTGCCGTTTTCCGAACTATCTGTGTGACGTCCATACCGTGTTCAGAGTTCATAACAGGTGGCCTGTCTATACGGGCAGCCTGACCGAAGGAACTTTGTACAGCAACCTTATCGCGCTCGTTCAGTTTGTCAGGCTGCACCTGATCGGTTTACAGGGTCGCCTCACGTATCTCTACAAGCGCGGCAAGAGGTTGCTACAAGGCCGGGCTAAACCCGTAAACTTCCACGTCATTCCGCTGGGGTACGCCTATCAGCTAGAACTGCCGATTGCGCCCCTCGAGAAACGCTCAACCGATATTTTTTTTAAGGGCAGCCTCAACAATTTTGTTCCGCCGAAACACTCGCTGAAATACTGGCTGCGCTCCCCTAAAAACATCGCTAGAGAAAACATGTTGGACAAAGCGCGCAAGCTGAGCAGCAAACGTCAGGACTTATCGGTAGACCTGGAGGGTACAGCGCAGTTTACCGGCAACTTGTTTAAGAGCAGCGAATCTTTTGAAGGTGAAGCTAAACGCTACTCCTCAAAAATGATGGACACCAAAGTAGCGTTGGTTCCCCGCGGTTCGTCGCTCGATACGTTTCGCTTTTTTGAGGCTTTAAGATACGGCTGCGTCGCAATCACCGACAAACTGCCCGCAACCTGGTTTTATGACGGTGCGCCGGTTATACAGGTGAGCCGGTGGGATGAGCTCGAGAAGATCGTAGACGACCTGTTCAAAGACCCCGCACGTATGGCGGCGCTTCACGAAGCAGCGCTAGATTTTTGGCGTACGCGCTGTTCAGAAGAGGTTTTAGGGAACTACATCACTGAGCAGTTAGAGAGTACGCGCCAGAGTGCCGAGGAGACGACCCGAAATGTGTAGCGGTCTGCGTTCGCTGCAACAAGCGAACTTCTGGAACAGTATGTGGCCTACCGGTAAAAGTGGCGGCGAGCAGCGGAGCAGCGGCCTTTCAAGGGTTCAGCAGCTAGACCGCGTGACGGTAGTAATAGGGATTGGGGATAGACAGGGCAGGCGCGAAGACCCTAGTGGGTATAAAGTTAAAGTCCAAAGAAGTGGAACCCTGAAAATGATATTTGTACCTGCGTCCTACGCTAAGGCTGTTTTTGACACCTGCTATTTTACCAGCTTTTTACACCACTTTTATACCTGTTCGACAAAGCGCAGCAGACAAGGGCGAGCTCTATGACCCGTAGATCCGCCTTCTACCTAGACACACTCGCCTACGCAGCTCTCGCCACCTTCGCAATTTCTGGCGTTGCAGCGTTTTTTGGGCCGTTGGCTGCGCCCGCAGAGATACTCTATCCGTTTCTAGCTCTGGCTGCCGCTCTGCTCCTGATCTGGCGCAAACCTGTTTTGTATGTAGGCGTCATGTGGTGGGTCTGGTTTTTAACGCCTGCAGTGCGGCGTTTGGTTGATTACAGAACCGGTTATACCGAGGCGAGCGTAGTCATGTTAGCGCCGCTTCTCGTTACAGGCGTGGCCCTCGTTGCAGTTATCGGCAACGCGCAAAAATTGCCTCGTTCCTGCCGGTTGCCACTGGCCTTTGTCGCTTTTGGACTGCTTTACGCGTACCTTGTAGGGATCCTCAACAACGGTTTATTTACCGCCACCTTCGACCTACTCGGTTGGGGCGTACCTGTTATCGGGGGCAGTTACCTGCTCGTCAACTGGCGCTACGCTGAAACGTTTCACGCTGTGACGCAGCGCGCTTTTACGTGGGGCATTCTGCTCATGGGCGTTTACAGCGTGGTGCAGTACTTTTACCTCCCTGCTTGGGACGGTTACTGGATGGACAACGCCAACATCACCTCTATCGGGTATTCGGAACCCGGAGAAGTGCGCGTATTTAGCACGCTCAACTCAGCCGGACCGTTCGCTATGGTAGTTATGGTAGGCCTGCTCCTGATTTTTACCAGAAAAGGTGTGGTGCAGATCTTGGGATCGGCAGCTGGATTTGTAGGTTTCGCGTTGAGCGCTGTGCGTTCGGCTTGGGGCGGCTGGATTCTCGGGCTTGTTGTGATGCTCTTCACGCTTCCGTTACGCGCGCGGGCGCGCCTACTCGGTGTGATACTGGTCTTGAGCTTCGTAGCCGTACCGCTGGTCTCTGGTGGGCCGGTTGCAGATTTGCTTTCGCAACGCCTAGAAAGTGTCACCGATCTTGGAAACGACGTCAGCTTTAACGAGCGCTTGGAGCTTTACGCCGACTTTCCCAGTTTCATTGCGGGCAATCCTATTGGACAAGGCTTGGGAAGTACCGGCGTCGCCACAGGGCTCAGCAGCCAAAAGGCGCAACTGAGAAATCTGGACAGCGGGTTTATCGCCGTTATCTACACCTTTGGGATACTGGGTACGCTCTACTTTGTCGGCGGCGCAGCAGTTCTTTTCGGTTCCGCCTTAGCTGCCGGTTTGAGGAACCGTGACCTGGTGCAAACAACCTACAGCAGCATCCTGGCAGCTATGCTGAGCCAGCTTTTATTCAACAATGCCTGGGCAGGTATTCCGGGTATGCTGCTATGGCTTTTTCCTTGTCTGTGTCTGGCCCTACACGAACAAAAGCGGGTAGCGTTGACTGAGGCAACCATCGTTCAGCAGACGAGCCGAGTCGGGTGGTTGGGCGGTAAAGTTGAGTAAACTTGGTATTTTGACTGAATCAGCGGCTGCCTTACCCCGTTTGGTCGGCGACCAAGACGTTCAGCGGTGGGTCTTCTTGGTGGGAGACAGCGCGGTACGGCTGCAAGCTGCCTCTAAGTTCTTTGGTAGCTCGAGCCTGCTCTTACAAGACCTCGTCAGGGCTGTTTGTCTCAGCACGACTACCGTAACCTTGAATCACCCTTTTCGTCAGGGTATGTCAGCTGGGCCCGGGTTGACGCGGTGGGGTTTCTCGGCCTTATATCCGGCTCCGCAGTGTTTGGAACCATGCACCGGTTTTAGATCTGCAGTTGGAGAAAAACACGCATGAGCGAACCCGACCTGAACGCTTTTTCAAAATCACCACATCCAGACACGATTAAAGTAACCGAGATAGGTACGGGCTGGTTCGCCGAAAACCCAGGCGGTTTGGAACGGGTTTTTTACGGTTTGTTTGAGCACTTTGCCGACGTTGCGGTTCAGGCGAGGGGACTGGTCGCCGGTTCCGCTGCGGTCGCCGAGCTTTCGGGCGGCGCGGTCTACAGCTTTGCGCCGCCTGGTGCGCCGCTTTTGACGCGTTGGGCCGGGTTGCGCCGCACCTTACGCAAAACGTTGCGAGAACAGCGACCCGACCTGATTGCCACGCATTTCGCGCTCTACACCTTTCCCGTTCTGGATTTGGTACGCAGCTACCCGCTAGTGATACATTTTCACGGTTCGTGGGCGCTCGAGAGTGGCGTCGAAACAACGTCACGTTTCGGCGTCGCCGTAAAAAAATATGTTGAAACGGTGGTCTACCGGCGCGCAACCCGTTTTATCGTCCTGTCCCAAGCTTTCAAAACTGTTTTGAGAGAAACCTACGGCGTTCCGGACGCGCGTATCGACGTCGTTCCCGGCGGCGTAGACACAAGGTCTTACGACACCGGCCTCAGTATGGCGGAGGCGCGCGCCGCGCTAGGCTGGCCGCTCGAGCGGCCTATCTTACTCGCGGTGAGACGGCTTGTAAAACGGCAAGGGCTTGAAAACCTCATCGCCGCAGTTGCCGAGCTTCGTCACCAACACCCTGACGTACTACTTTTTATCGCCGGACAAGGCCCGCTGAAGTCGGTTCTCGAGGCGCAGATTCAGGCGCTCGGCGTCGGCGAACACGTGCGCCTGTTGGGATTTGTACCCGATGACAACCTTCCGCTCAGCTACCGCGCTGCAAACTTGTCCGTCGTGCCGACCGCTGCTCACGAAGGGTTCGGCCTGATCACCATAGAGTCGCTGGCTGCGGGTACACCCGTTATGGTCACACCGGTCGGAGGGTTGCCGGAAGCCTTGCGAGAGTTCTCGCCCGACCTTATTTTGCCTGACAGCAGCGCCGAGAGCCTGATTTTCGGGATAGCTTCGGTGCTGACGGGCACGCAAGAATTACCGACGAGCAGAGCTTGCCAAGCGTACGCTCGAGACTATTTCGATTACCGAACGGTTGCCGAACGTACCCGGCAGGTCTACAGCCAGGCGCTACAAGAATACCGGGGTCGGGAGGGTCAAAAATGACAGGTCTCGCTACGCGCTGGGGGTTTGAGACCGGATGAAGTCGCCGTGAAGAGCGTTCTGCGTGGTTAAAGTTTCAGTTGTCATACCGGCCTATAACGCCCTCTCTTTTTTGCCAGAAACGGTGGCAAGCGCCCTCGCACAGAGTTACAGCGACCTCGAGGTTCTAATTGTCAACGACGGGAGCAGCGACGGCACCGACAGCTGGTTGGCGCAGCTAGACGACCCCAGAGTACGTCATATCAATCAGGCGAATCTGGGTCAGCCGGGTGCGCGCAATACCGGCATCACCCATACGACCGGAGAATATCTAGCCTTTTTAGATGCTGACGACCTCTGGGCTACAGACAAGCTGGCGAAACAGTTTGGCTATCTCGAGGCTCACCCCGAAGTGGGACTGATTCACACCTCGGTAAACCTGATCAGCGAACAGGGCGACAGCCTCCGAAAGACGATTTTCGCACATGGTCACGGCGACCTCTGGCGTGAGATTGCGGCCTACAACCCCTATTTCTTAGTCTTGTGCGGTAGCACCCCGGTCATCCGCCGCAGCTGTTTTGAAACGGTCGGCGTGTTCGACGAGACGCTGCAAACACATGAAGACTGGGACATGTGGATTCGTATCGCTGAGCACTACCCTTTTGCAACGCTGCAAGAACCGCTCGTATTTTATCGGCAGCACCCGACCAACGTTTCAAAAAACTATCAGATCATGATGGGGCACGCCGAAGCCATTATCGAAAAGACGTTTGCGGCGGCTAAACCGGAAGACCAAAAACTTAGAGCGCGGGCCTACGCACGCACCTACTTATTTGCCGCCTGGCAAGCGTTCGGTACGCGTAACTACCGGGAAGCCGGACAGCTGCACCGGCAGGCGCTCAGCCACTGGCCGAGGCTATATTTTGTTAAAAGCAGCCTCAGGCTGAGCTTGCTGCTCTCAAGAGCAAACCTGAGACGCACCTCGCGGTAACCGCCACTTCGGAGCTGCTACCGCAGCTAGACCTTTGCCATAAGGGTTGTGTCAAGCGCCGCACCGCCCGCTAGGTGTATACCTTTTTACGACCACCCGTTGTTGTTTCCAGTGCTATATCAATCTTGCGGTGTAGACTTCTATAATAAGTATAACATTTAAGTAACCTGAGATGCTGTGTTGATTTGTCAAGCTTGAACTGAAGTTGGCTGGAAGGGTTTCCTGTGCGTAAGCACGCCAAAGATCATCCTTAGCAGTTTAGCCATACATGCTACCACCGCCGCCTTTTTATGTTTACCATGCCTCACCAGACGTTCAAAGAAGTCCTTAACGACAGGATTAAAACGAATAGCTGCGAGGCACGGCATGTACAAGATATGCCGCAAGTAGGCAGAACCTAAGCGTGAGATATGGCTTGGTTGAGCCACGCTCGTACCGGAGGTAAACTGGGTAGGTGTCAGCCCAACAAAGGCGACTAGCTTGCGTGCTGTAGCAAACCGCGCTACCGAGCCTAACTCTGCCAGGAGCAGACACGCAGTCCGAATCCCAATCCCAGGAATGCTCGTCAACAACAAGAGTTCGTGCTCGTTCGAACGCTTCGTCTCCAGCTCGAGCTCATTCTCCAGGGCTTGCTTTTCTACTGCTAGTGAGGCCATGCGCCGCTTCAGGGAAGTCACCACCTCGGGATGAACCTGACCATGTTCGGCTGCCTCGAGCCGGTTCTTGAGTCGCGTCAGGTCCTTCGCTAGCGCCTGAATTTCCCGAGCGAGCGATTGCCGTAGCGGACTCACGGCGAGGGTGGGAGCAGGTTGCCGCTCTTTGACGTAAACCGCTAGCCACAAGGCGTCCGCTTTATCGGTTTTGTTACGGCGGTGCTGGCGCTTCATGAAATAGCTGACCTGGGCTGGATTAAGGATGCTCACGCTCACGTAAGTGCCTTGTAAGGTCGCAGCAAGACGCCGGTGGTAGGAGCCCGTTGCTTCCAGGGCCAGACGGCAGTTCGGAAAGAATTCGAGCCAAGTTAGCAGCTCACGATGGCCTTCTGGGGTGTTACCAAACTTTCCCCGATGGATTTCACCGGTATCAAGGAGTGCAGCCACGTCCAGGCTGAGTTTGCTTACGTCGATGCCTACAAACGTCATCTCGTCCTCCAGCTTGGGTCCGGCTCTAGGCCACCACCGCTCGCATACTTGCAGATCCGGCCTTAACGGCTCAGGATGCTGGTTCGGAGTCTTGGTGATGGGTTGAGCAGGCCTATCTCAGGTACGAGCTCAAACGCTCAGGTTCGGAGTCGGCCTTACTCTTGACCCGCACTCAACATACAAGTTCGGAGTTATTCTCACGTCCGGCACGCAAATCCTGTACTTTCGGTGACTGACGGCCTTCCCAAAGATTGCGTTTTCGCTGTTTAAGACGACGTGAGCGTTTTAGCCTCAGGCCCGCCTTACGCTTGTAAAAGCAAACCTGGCAGAGAAGGAAAACCTATTCCGGGAGAAACCTCGAACTCAGGTTAAGTAGTTGTAGCCTTTGCAAGGGTTATAGACCCACATAGCCACAGTGGTTGAAGCAGTTTTGAACTTTTTGGGGTGAGACGGTAGCAATAGCCTCAGCAATAGCGTCGATGGGGTCGGCGACCTGAACTGCGCTGACTTTTCTAAGGAAGCCTTTAAGCTTGGAGAAGACGAGTTCGATGGGTTGCGGACAGGCCCGGAAGGTGCGTTTTGTCCAAAACGAAGTCAGGCGCGTAAGTTGGGAGGTGGGCGAGGTAGCAGCCTGCACCTTCGATAAGCCGCCTGACTTGCTTGCCGTGGTGAATGGTGAAGTTATCCATGAAAACTTGCTCGGGTCGCAGGGTAGGCACAAGCACTTCACGCAAACAAGTAAGAAATGCGTTCGTGTCTACCGCACCGGGATGACTCAAGCACCGCTCAGGGTCGAGTCCTTGCGGCGTGACTGCAGCGATTTGACCTTGCCTGCTCTACGTCTGGGAGCCTCAGCAACCGCGCGGCTTCCTTTGAACGAGCGGGCATATAGCAGGTATCATCTGGGAACAGACGCCCCCACATTCATCTGAACTGTCTAGCACGTACATTCTATGGTGATAAAGGTAGCCTTCAACCGCTTAAGCGCCATACGTGCGGGCCAGCCCTAGCCACGCGCCACTTTCGTCTTAAAATACAAAGTCTTCAGCCTTAAGGTGCGTGACTTCAGCTAGCCACTGCTTCCGGGCGTCTTCATCTCGCTCCTACAGGTGAGCATCGCAGATGCAACGCGCTATGCGTTTAACCTGTGCGTAGAGACGCTCTTTTTGCGGGTGATGCCCAGTCTTTTGCAGTACAAGTTCACTGTCGAAAAGGCGAGTTCAACCCCTTGCTCTTTGGCAAACCGTTCGGCGTGTTCTATCAACGTCTCATCACTGTGTGCCCCGAGCTGCCGCTTTAGCGCTTGCAGCTGTGTTGGGTTGAGCTTGCGTGTACGCCCGGCGCTTTACAGGGTGCTAGCTCGCCTTGCTTCGCCCTTGCTAAATAGCGGTAGACCGTTTTATGCCCTACCTTGAAGCGTTTGGCTATCTCAGTTTTGTCTAAACCTTCCTCAACAGCGGCAACGATTCTTGCTCTCAAGCCTTCTGAATACGCTCGCATAGCTCAGCTTGGCTCGTGTTGACTTTAGTTGCAAATGCTGTTGGAAGCTACAGTAGTCACCTCAAAATGTGCGTGCTAGACGGCTTAGTTAAAGTTAAGAGCGTCCGTTCCCAGATGACACCTTCTATATCATCTGATTTGAGCCAGTTTAAGAGAACAATTGTTGTCCAGCACGCACGTTCCGAAATGATAGTTGCAAGATTCGCGCTCAGTAGGTGTGATAGTTGCTATACCAGCTGAGAGACACGTGTTCAGGTGCGAAACCGTGTACCAAGGCTTCGCATAGGCGCACCGCAGCGAGCGCGTCTTCGAGCGTCGCGGCTTGAAACCCCAAAGGTTCACCGCGTATCAGCCTGACCAACGCTCGAGCCTGGGCGACAAACCCCGGTTTTTCGCGCCGGTCAACCTCAGCGAGAAAAATCTGTTCGGTGGCTCGGGGTAAGTAGCGCCGTACCGGAAACGCGTCGGTAGGTTCGGATACGTCCATCCCTTCGTAGAGGGTGGCGACCTCGAGCGGCAGCATTTCGTAACGGCGACCCGGACGGTGCAACGTCAGGGCGTAATTCGCGGGCGTACGCCAGTTGCCCAGTACCTGCACGACGTCTTTTCGCTCGCTCGTCAACGTCGCGGCAAAACCGTTTACGTAGCCGTCAGGCCCGGACACGTGCTGCACCGAGGAGAGCTCGAGGTCGCCCAAAACGAAACGCAACAGGTCGAGGCCGTGAGACCCCATGTCAAAAAGGGGGCGCAGATCGTGCCCGGTAGGGTCGTTGTCGGAGGCGGTAATCGCGTCCGGTAGCGTCAGCGTAGCCAGCAGCGGTGGGCCGTTTTGAGCCTCGGCGCGGGCAAGCTCGGCGGTGCGGTAAAAGCGGCGGTTAAACCCGACGATGACCTGACCCTGCGCCTGCCCGCAAAGCGTTTGGAGAACCGACGATTCCCACGCAACCGGTTTCTCAGCCAAGACCGGCACGCCTAATCCCAGTGCTGCCGCGAGAATCTCCGGTGTGCTCTCCGGGGGCGTGGCGATGACCAGCGCGTCCCATTCATCCGGAGAAGTGAGCATCGTTTGCCAGTCGCTATAGACCTGCGAAATAGCGTGACGTGCGGCAAAGGCAGACAGGCGCGCCGAGCCGGGCCGAGCGGCAACCGCCGTTACCGTGCAGCCTGCGAGCTGTAGCGCCCGCACGTGCCAGTTGGAGATATCACCGACGCCGACGATACCGACGCGGGGGTGTTGAACGGTTTGAGTCAAGGTTAGCCTCCAGTCAGGCGCACTAGGAGATAGGCCACGATTCTTCTGCCTGAGCGCTTGCTGCGTCAATGGGTAGCACAAGCGAGCGGCGTTCGCGGGAGGAAAGCAGGGCACCTATCATGGTATTTATAGCCTCAGCGCCGATACGACCGGGCGCGGTCGGGGGCTTGCCTTCCAAAACTTCGCGCACCGCTAGCTGCATACTCGCTTCAAACGACAGTGTGTCCGGCAATCGTCCACGAAACAAGACGTCTTCCGCCGGACCCGTGCGGGTTGCGGCTGGAAAACGTTCGACAGCGGCTGTATCACGTCGCCTTAGTACCCCGTTACCGCCGTCGTCAAACTCCGCTACGGCGTCGCGCAACAGCACCCGCACGGTAAGCGCGAGACTCGAGCGGTTGCTAAACGACAGGACGGCCTCGCGGTCGCCCGGAAACCGCCAGACGGCAGTGCCCTGATAGAAGTGCAGCTCGGGCGAACGCGGGTTGATGGCCTCACCCCGGGCCGTGCTCGTGACCTCTTGGGACGCGGCGTCAAACAGTTCGCACGCGAGGTCGATAAAATGAACACCGTTCGTCACCAGACCAGCGGCCCCACCCTCGACGCGCACGGCGACCGGCTCCCCGAGCTCATAGGTGTGAAACAACCTTTTGAGGGCAGCGGCTACGCCCATATAACGCAAGTAGTGATTGACGCCGAAGGTCATGCCTGCCTGCTCAGCGCGCTCAACCATACCGGCAGCGTCGGCAACGGACGTCGCCAGCGGTTTTTCACACAATATCCGCTTTACACCGCGGTCGGCGAGGGCGTGAAAGATACTTGCGTGTGACGGTCCCCAGGTGGCGATTACCGCCGCACTGTCTCGCCAGGGAAACGCTTCCAGCGCCCCGATAGCGGGGGCGACCTGAGCGTCCGGGTAGTCTCGAGTCGCGTTCGCGCGGGCAGCGTCGTCCCTTTCAACAATCGTCAGTTTGCAGCCGAGGTCGTTCAGGACGCGTACGTAACGCCGACCGATCGAACCGTAACCGACTAGCAGAGCGTGAGGTGTAGTCATTTAAAACTCCAGGGTGAATTGCGAGGTGGCGGTGGTCGTGGTGATGTAGAGGATTTCGGCAACACGGACGTTGTAATGGCAAGCGCTACCATACCAGCTCAGTCTCTTTGAACCGTCGTCGGCGTACGCTCCGGCTTTTGTTCTGTCGGCTCGAGTCCCCCCTGCTTACTACGCTCTAACGTCGCAGCAGCGCCATTACTCAATTCTTGATGCGTCATCACACGCACGTTCGGCCCCATACTGGTACGAAAGTACGCGTAGACGCTCTCGACAAACGTATGATGTTTTAGAAGGTGCCGGGGTTCCAGATAGAGCGAAGTAAGCGGTAACGTCTCCCCGAACATCGCCGCACACGTTGAGATTGCAGCGGTGATAAAAGAGACGATTTCGCGGGGCCGCGCCGCCGCCCGGCTTAACGCGACCTCAACAGGCAACCCGTAACGCCTCACCTCACAACCGAGGATACGCTGAAGGTCGTCAACGTCGGTGCGCTCTTCACGGCTGTGAGGTAGATAGACAAACCGGTAATCACGGTAGAAGTCTTTTGCTAAAGCTAGATAGTCCAGATACACCGCCCGCGTCACATACCTGTCGCGGGAGAGCGGTTCGCCCAAAAACCACACTTCGTCACTTTGCGGCACCTCTTTAATCAGCTGGCGAAAATGCGTGTAGGTGTTAGGGACGACCGTATCGCCCGGAAGCGGCTCGAGGTCGTAAACGGTAAAAAAGGTCAGCGCTTCGGGTTGGTCAGGCCGCAGACCCAAAACAGCGTTGCGCAGGGCCGTTCGCAGGGGGAGGGCGTAACGCGTACCGAGTCTTTTACGTTCCGTGTTGACCCCCAGTGTATTGCTACCGTCATCGACCAGATAACAAGTTGTGTACGAGAGCACGTTGATAAAGTGACGCGCCGCAGGTTCGGTGTAGTGACCTATAAACAAGTTCTGCACCGGGCCTAGCGACGCCGCGAGTTTGTCTAACAGGCGTCTCATCTTATAAACGCGGTAGTATTCGTAGGGCCGGTTAAAGGTCGTAATCGTCTCGTCGTCGAAGGTCGTCAGGTAGATGATCCTGTCCCATTCGGACGCGCCTATAAGACGTTTGAACATTGAGATGGGGTACCCCTGGCTCGTATCTCGCAAGACGATAAGCGTATTGTCTTCTGTACCGAAGAAGGCTTTGGCCTCGAGCACGTTGATGAGCTGTAGCGGCGACAGGACGAAAAAGACGTTCACACGTCCCGCTCCTCTATGGGCCGCTCCCCTTTGGGAAAGTCGTTCGTATCGAGGCGCGGCACCCGAAAACGGGTTTCGGGCGTCAGTTCGGCGACTTCGGGTTCAGTCGAAAAGGCCAGACTACAGCCCTTCTCGCGTACCACGTCAATGACTGTCTCGCTGTAGTTGCCGAACGGGTACGCCATCGTCCACGGGAGCGCCGCGCCCCTGAGTTTCGCTAAAAAAGCCAGCGATTTGTCGATCTCGCTTTCGACTTCGGGGCGCGTCAGGTAGCCGAGCCAAAAGTGGTCATAGCCGTGAACGCCGATGTGCATCCCGCGCCGGTGCATCAGCCCAAGCTGCTCAAAACTCGCGTAAAGCTCTTCGTGCAGCACCGCTTCGCTGATGCCGATATGTTTTTGCAAAAGGGTGTCGGCGAGGTCTTTACGGAGCGGCCCCGGAAGTTCACGTTGCAACAGCCGTTTGATAAAAACGACCTCGGCGGTGTCGAAACGGTTGGGGACGGCCAGTTTTTGGTAGTAAACCTCGTTCGTCTCGAGCCCCCACTCAGCGCGGCGTGCGTCCAGCAGCCCGAAAATATCTCGCACCAGTTCACCGGCGGCGACACCCGACGCCAGCAGGTAGTGAATCTTATTGACCTCTAAGACGCTCCGCTCGAGCACCGAACGCGCTGACGGGTAGAACGAGCCTTGTAAGCCGTGTTCATCCAAGAGCGGAAACACGTAGCGGTAGTGGTCTAGGTACGCGTCGTCGAAGGTGAGCAGCGCAGCGTCCGGCGGGAGGTTGCTGCCAGTCTCCAACGCCCCTATCACCTCTTCAATCGTCAGAACCGTATAGTGCTTTTTAAGGTGCGCCAGCTGATACCGAAACGCGCCGACGTCTAAACCCTTGATCTCAGGGTAACGCGAGTTTTTCAGGTCGCGCACGTAGTGATACATTACAGTTGTTAATTTCACTTTGCCGACGCCTCTTTCTACCGCTGCAACCGTTATGAAGAGCCGTCTACTAGTCCGGTCTCTTCATACTGACCCTAAGTCTAGCCTATCGACTCACTGTAGGCGTGGAGACTCTTGCTCACGTTGTACCTGGTCGGCAAGCATATGTTGCAGCGCTTCTCGGTAACGTTTGATTTGATCTTTTTGCGAGAAGTGTTGCCAGTAACTTTCAGAAACACGTTCAGCCAGCGCTTTCCGCAGATTCCTGTCATTATAAAGCCTTTGAATATTTTCGGAAAGTTGTTTGGCATCATCTACAGGAAATAAAAGTCCGTTTTCGTTGTGCCGGATCAGTTCCGGTATACCCCCTATATCGGCTGCAATCACAGGCACTTTCAAGGCCATCGCTTCAAGAATAACAACACCTTGAGTCTCAGCGCGAGAAGGTAGAATCAGGGTATCAGCTGCGTAAGTAAAAGCCACCGCATCTTTTCGCGGACCGACGAACTTGACATACTCAGTCAAATCAGCCTCTGCAACACGGTCACGTAGCGCCTTTGACCAAGCTTTTGTTTGCGAACCGTCCGGGCCTACCAGGTAAAGGACGAGTTCAGGTATAGTCTTGACAAGCTCAGGCAAAACCTCGACCAGCAAGTCTTGAGCTTTTCTCGGGATCAGCGTACCTACGCAGGCGATTACAAAACTCTCTTGCTTGATTCCTAGCTCGGCTCGAGTTTCCAGCTTGTCTTGCTGACGTAACCGCTGCACTTCAGCTTCTCGGCAGCAGTTCGAAATGACGTATGTTTCCTTGTCTTTTAGTGGCTCAAAAGCCAACCACTCGTCTCGGCCTCTTGCCGAGACGAAGATCACCGTGTCAAAAGCTTTAGCTAATGCTTCTGCCCACCGCTCTGTTAGCTCAGAACTGAACGAGTTGAAAAAGAACTGCAGCGATAATGGGGAATCGTGTATAACGCCAGCAACTTTGCCGCTGCGCCTAAGACGTGCAGCCAGCCCAGGGGAAGGAGACACGTCGTTGAAAATCGACAAACTGGGTTTATGACGCCGTAAGTGTCTGTACATGCCGTAATATAAGGGCAGATCTTGAACACCATAGATAAACCATTTGGCCAAGTCCTTTACAAAACGTTTTTCAAGCTTTTTTGGGAAAGTTGGGTATCGGGGGGCTCTCAACCAAGTTACGCAGCTTAACTTTATCTCGTGAACTTCTCCGGGAAGCTGACTCGGCTTTTGGCTAAAAACCGTTACAGGCATCTCTGTCGCTCTGAGACAAGTCAAGATATCCGCAGCTGCTTGGTCAGCCCCGTTTATGCCGCCTAGTCTAGGCGCAAAATAATAGATCATTTGTTTCCTCTGAATTTACCACGCGCTGAGCCCGCCGTCGACAGCGATCACCTGCCCGGTCACATACCGCGACGCGTCAGAGGCCAGATAAAGCACCGTCCCGACCATCTCGCTGCGCTCGGCCATCCGGCCTAACGGAATGCGGGCTGCGTAACGCGCCTGAAACATCTCGTTCTGACCACTTTCGACGCCACCGGGGGCGAGCGCGTTGACGCGGATGCCCTTGTCCCCCCAATACGCCGCGAGATGTTTCGTCAACCCGACGACCGCTGCCTTCGACGCCGAATAGACGGCGGGTGAACTGATGGTGTACCCCAGATATTCCGAACCCTCGTAAATCCGCGGGTCGGGAGCCATCAGGCCGTAAATTGATGAGGTTTGAACAACCGAACCGCCCTGTCCGTGCACCAGCATATGTCTACCGAGCGCCTGCGCGACCAGGAACATGCCGTCGATGTTGACCGCCATGACCTCACGCCACTGAGCGAGCGTATAGTCTTCAAACGAGGCGTAAAACGCGCCCAAGTCACCCGATTTACTCCCAGCGTTGTTGACGAGGATATGGACGTTGCCGAGAGTTTGCACGACGGTTTCGGTCATCGCAGCGACGGCTTCAGGGTCGCTTACATCGCATGAGACGCCGACGGCTTGTACGGCGCTGCGCTCTGCCAGTTCTTCAGCAAACGTTTGGGCCACGTTGAGGTCAAGGTCAACCACCGCAACGTTCGCGCCGCAGTCCGCTAACCCCTTGCAAAACTCGCGGCCCAGAATCCCTACCGCCCCGGTGACGACGGCGGTTTTGCCGGTGAGGTCGAAAGAAGTGCTGTAGTTCATAGTTTGCAACTCATGTGATGTCTACCGTCCTGTTCTCCTCTAACGCCCGTCTACCCGCCCTCAGCGTGTGCATGAGCCGGAGCGTTTCGTCAGGAGGGATAACCGGTTGTTGCGTCCGGCACAGCGTAAAAAAGTGACCCAGCGTCCGGCGGAAGGCGCTGAAGTTGTCGGTTAGGTCAACGGAAAGTTGTCCTGCCGTTCCCCAAAAATCAAGTTTGAAGGTCTTCGGTACGTCGCCCAGCGCGTCGAGCTGAAACAAGGTGCCGTCCTCTAAAGCAATCGCCAAAGACGTATGACGAGCCGGGACAGGCGAGACGCGTACCGGAAGCTGACCCGTAGCGGCGCAGACAGCCTCGAGCAGGTGAATCCCGTACCGTTCAAGGTCGTTCAAAACGGCTCCGCGAACGAGGCGTAACTCGCCCAGCTCGAGGTTTCCGGAGCGCAACGCGTCGAGTTCGCGGGCGTAGCGAAAGCCCGAACAAGACAGCAGTTGACTGCGCCGTAGGTACGGGGTGAAGCGTTCCAACTCGGCTTCATCGAGGGCCAGCGGTTTATCGACAAAGACGCTTAAGCCAGCCTCGAGAAGCGGCAATGCCAGCGCCGCGTGCGTTTCAAAGTCGTCGCGAGCGAGCAGCACCGCGTCAACCTGACCGATGAAGTCGGCAGGGTCGTTTACAGCGTTCGGAATCCGGCACGCCGCGCAGAGCTTGGCAGTAACGTCAGGGTCTTGCGTCCAGGCGTGAGTAACACTGACCCCCGGAAAGCCGAACTCGGCGGGGTCGCGTTCGCGCAGGTAGCGCCAGATGACGTCCCAACCGGCACCGGGCCAGCCTGCTTCGGCGTAGCCGTTCACAATCGCTGAAAATGAAAACGGATGTCCGTTGCCTTCACTCAGGCCGACTACGCCGACACGCAAGGGGGTTACGTCAGTCATGGTTTTCCGCAGTGTCAGGGCGACGAAAAGCAGCGGGCGCTTCGCCCTCCAACCACCGTACCCCGCTCAGGTCAGGGAAGAGCGGCAGGGTGTACTCGAGCCAGAAAAACCCGCCCGTCGGCCCGTTGCGCCCCAAGTTCAGGAGATAATCCACCGTGGCGTGACAGACGGAGGGCTCGAGCGGCGCGTCAGGAGCCATCTCGGTGCGTACCGGCCCCGGACTCATCAGGTTGATCTTGATGTCCGCGTCCGTGTGTTCTTTGGCGGCAGTGACCGTAAGGGCGTTCAGCGCGGCTTTCGAGCTGTTGTAAGCGCCGTACTCGGGAAAACAGTTGAGCGGCGCTCCTGAAGTGACGTTGATGACGCGCCCATAGCCGCGTTCACGCATCCCTTCTAGAAGCGTTTGAAGCAGTACAAAAGGTGCAAGCGCATTGACTGAAAGCGACTTTTGCAGCGTGTCTAAAGACAATTCGGTAACAGGCGCACGCACGTTGACGCCTGCGTTATTGATGAGGTGCAAGATTGGGCCGTGCGTTCGCCCCAGTTCGGCAACAACCTCAGAAATCTGCGCAACGTTCTCCAAGTCGAGGGCGTAGGGATAGACGTTTGGATACGTCTGAAACGCTTTACACATCGTATCCAAGCGGCGGGCAACCGCGATAATAGTGTAACGGCCCTGTAAATAGTGAACGAGCGAGTGCCCGACGCCGCTGCTCGCCCCCGTAATCAGGAGGGTTGGTGAAGATTTTGGGTTTGAGTCGGTCATACCAGTTTGGCTCCGAGCAGATAGTTGGCGAGTTCCAGGTCGAACTCTGAGTCGATGTCGACGGAACGTTCAGACGGGGTGATGACCGCGCCCATCTGACCGTAGAGCAGCGAAACGCCGCCTTGAGGAAAGGTAGCAACGCAGCAGGCGTAGACGGCTCCGTTCAGTTGATAGGCCGCCTCCAACCCCTGACGTGGTGTCCACGGCACAGCCCCAGCGACAAACGGGGTTGGCGCGTCCCCGGAAAGCCGCCAAGCCCGGTGCGGATGAAGCTTAGCCTCGCCGAAGGTGGCGACCGAATCGCAGCCGCGTTCACGTAACAGCTCGAGACAAGCTTGCACGTCTTCAGGGCTCCGAAACGGACAGGTGGGCTCGAGCAGCACCACCACGTCAGCGGGTCGCCCCGCTTCAAAAAGTCGGCGCAGCACGTCTCTTACGGTGTCAATAACGAGCGCCGTGTCAGTTGCCAACGCTGCCGGGCGCATCATCACCGCCGCGCCGCAAGCGTGCGCCGCCTCTCCAATCGCTGCGTCGTCGGTCGAGACGATAATGTCGGTGATTTCAGGTACGGCTTTAGCGACCTCGACCGACCAGGCGAGCAGCGGTTTTCCGTCCAGGAGCCGGATATTCTTTTTCGGTACCGACTTGCTCCCGCCGCGTGCCGGAATCAGGGCGACGACACGGGGTTCTGACTCGGCCACAGTTTTTGCGGCAGGCTCATAGTCAGCGGGCACGTCAGTGCGCCTCTGCCGGTTTACGCAGTTCGCTTAGCTCACGTTGCAGCACGCTCAAACGGTAGTCACTCAGCGTAGGGTAAAAACGGTTGCCGACCCGGTAACGCGGTCTTTTGGATTTTTCCAAGGTACCGTCCTTGGCGACCTGAGCAACTTCATGAACTTCCAAATAAGAATCGCCGGTTTTGACGACGACGCCGCGTGCGTTGACGCCGATGACCTCACCGGGCGTGCCGTAATAGACGGGCGCACCGGGAACGAGTTGTGAACGCAGCAGCGCCAGCTCAACGTCTCCTGCTGAGTTTTGCAGAACTGCCCGTGCGCCGGGTGCAGGCAGCGCGACGCCTCGGATGAAATCGTGGATGCGTTTTGCGGGCCAAGACCACTCGAGCCATTCGTCCCCGTCCCGGCGCATTCCGCAGTAAAAGCCCGGTGAAACCCCCGGCCCAGTTTGCGGCGTCCGCGTCACGCGGTCTTCGGCAATATCTGTAAGCGCCGCGTGCAACGTTTCGGCGCAGGCAGGAAACGCGCGTTCCAATACCTCACGGTAGGTATCTTCCGGCGCAATCGGGACGCGCCGCTGTTTGATCAGGTTGCCCGTATCGATCCCCTCGTCGATGTAGTGAACGCTCACGCCGAAATGGTCTTCCCCGTTGATGATGGCCCAGTTGAGGACGTTTCGGCCCCGGTAACGCGGCAGCGCCCCCGCATGACAGTTGACGACGCCGAGCCGGGGCAGACGGATCAATCGCCCCTTAAAAATCTGGTCGTACGACATCGACACGAACAGGTCGGCGGCGAGGGGCGTAACGGTCTCTAAAAAGGCGTCGCTGTTGACGTTTTCAGGGCGCAAAAAGGGAACTCCGGCAGCGCCAGCGAACGCTTTCAGGGTCAGTTCATCACGGCTGAAACGCGCCACTACAAACGCGAGGCGAAAGCGTGCGTCGGCAAGCAGCGTCTCTAAAGCTAGGTGCGACCAGGGGCCGTCGCCAAAGTAACCGAAGTTAATCAAGGATAACCTCATCAGTGGCAAAATCGCGGGGCGCGGGGCGTCCCAGATAGTCGTAGTAAAAGATAGGCGAGACGCCCGTACCGGGCCGTTTCAGGGTTAGGTTCGCCGCCGTAAACGCCTCACCAGCCCGAATCGGCACGGCTGCGACGAGGCTTTTACGGGCGACGGCGCGGTTGGGTCTTTCGCTTGGGGTAGGTAATTTCGTGGGCGAGCCGAGCGCCTGCTCAACCTGACGCACGGCGGTAACGAGCGCCGTAAACTCAGCGGGCTCTAGAGACGCCCGGTGATCCGGCCCCGGCAGCGTCCGGTCGAGGGTCAGGTGCTTTTCGATCACCTGTGCGCCGAGGGCTGCTGCCGCAACGGGGGCAGCAAGTCCCGGCGTATGGTCGGAAAACCCGACGCGTAACCCGAACGCGGCGCGGAGCGTCCTCAGCACCGACAAGTTCACATCTTCAAACGGGGCCGGATACTCGGTCGTGCAGTGCAGCAGGGTGACGTTGGCCCCTAAGACAGCACGCGCTTCCGGCGAGGCGTAGGCGCCTCTAGCGGCGCTTAGAGAGGGTACGGCGTCAGGTCCCAAGTAGCCCAAGGCGAGAAACGAAAGCGCGTCTTCAACGTCGCCCAAGGTGCTCATACCGGTCGAAAGAATCACCTGTTTGCCGAGCCGAGCCGTTTCAAAGAGAAGCGGTGCGTTTGTAATCTCACCCGACGGGAGTTTGATGGTGGTCAGTCCCAGTTCGTCCAGCAGGCGTAAACTGCTGAAGTCAAAGGGTGTTGAGAGAAACGCCAAATCTAGCTCACGGGTGAGCGCTAGGAGTGTTTCGTGGGCGTCCCGGCTCAGCTCGAGCTTCATTAGCATCTCGAGCTGCGACTCACTCACCCCTGTTAAACGCTCTTGGTACGCCGCTTTGGGCGCGGCGCTGCTGGCGAGCGCGGCGGCGCGAAAGGTCTGAAACTTTACGGCGTCTGCGCCCGCGTCTTTGGCGGCGTGGACGAGCTTCCGGGCGAGATCTAGCGACCCGTTGTGGTTGACTCCGGCTTCGGCGATGAGGTAGGTCTTGTGGGCCAATGGGATCATCTCTCCCCTACCAAGACTTGCGGGAGGTCGTAAAACTGTTTTTTAAGGAGCGCGGACGGGTCGGCCTGGAGTAACACGGCCTTGATTTTGGGGGCAGCGTGTCCGTCCCCGTAAGGGTTGACGGTGGGCCGGACGCCCCGCCCAAACGCCTCAGCGAGGGCGCGGCGAACCGAAGGGGCGTCCGGAAGAGCGTCAAAGACCGACTCAGCTTTTGGACGGCCCCGCTGCCGGTCGCCGATGTTGACAGTCGGTACGCCGAACGACGGCGCTTCGTAGAGGCCGCTCGAGGAGTTCCCCACTACTACGTCGGCAACGCGCATCAGCTGCAGGTAACGCTCACCGAGCGAGGTAAAGTGCAGCGTCCGTTCCGGAAACTGCGCTACGAACGCCTCGGTCAAACGCCCCAGCGCCCGCCCTTCGGGGTCGGCGTTGGCTCCGGTAAAGATGACGCTGGTGTCAGGCTCCAACCCTGTCAACACCTCTAAAAGTGCGGCGTAACCGGATACGCTCTCAGTCTCTAGCGTGACCGGATGATAGGTTACGAGCAGCGTTTTGGCCCCTAGCTTGACGCCAAGCGCCGCTTCTAATTCGCTTTTAGTTACGGGTTTGGAAAGCCGCAGGGTGTCGAGTCCCGGACTGCCGAAATTAAAGACTCGAGCCGGGTCTTCCCCGAGTTGCACGACGCGCCTGCGGGCAGCCTCGTTGGTGACAAAGTGCAGCGCCGCCATCTTCGTGATGGCGTGCCGCAGCGCCTCGTCGAACGCACCTTGGGTCGTGTCACCGCCCGCAATATGCGCGACCGGCAGCCGGAGCAACAGGGCAGCTTGCGCGGCAGCAAAGGTTTCGTAGCGGTCGCCCAGCACGACGAGCAGGTCGGGCGAGAGCTGCGCCAGCGCGTCCGCCATCCCGATGACGCCGAGGCCCAGCGATTTGGCTGCGCCGACGCCGGTGTCGCTCGAGAGTTGCGACTCGACCCGCCCGTCAACCGTAAAACCGTCTTCCTCTACCTGACAGTAGGTCAGGCCGAACTCGGGCGCGAGGTGCATCCCTGTCACCACCACTTGTAACGTGACCGCCGGGTCGCCCTTTAGCTCAGCTAAGAGCGGTTTGAGCAGCCCGTAGTCGGCGCGGGTTCCGGTTACGGCGCAGATTTTACGCGTATCGGGTTCGCGCATTTTAGCGGGTGTAGACGTCAGATAGCATAGACGTCCGCTCGGTATTTCTCTAGGTTGTCGCCCATAAACCACACGGCGGTCTCGGCGAGGCCACGCTTAAAGCCGTCCACACCGCCGTAACGAGGCTGCCAGCCGAGGAGTCTTTCAGCCTTATGGGTATCCGCCCAAAGCCGCTGTACTTCGCTCCCTTCGGGACGCAACCGTTCCGCGTCGCAGGTCATTTCTACGTCGGCGTTCATTACTTCAGCGATGAGCCGCGCGGTTTCACCAATGCTGACCTCGAAGTTGCTACCGATATTGATCACTTCACCTACCGCCGCGTCCGCCTGTGCTACAGCAATAAATCCGGCGACCGTATCGGCGACGAAGTTAAAATCTCGAGTCGGCGAAAGTGCGCCGAGCTTGATGACGCGCTTTCCGGCAGCGATTTGGGTAATCACGGTGGGAATCACCGCCCGCGCCGACTGGCGGGGACCGTAGGTGTTGAAGGGCCGAACGACTGCGACCGGCAGCTCGAACGAATGGTAAAACGACCCCGCAAACTGGTCGGCGGCAATTTTTGACGCACTGTAAGGCGACTGGCCCTGAAGCGGGTGCATCTCGTCGATGGGGACGTAACGTGCGCTGCCGTAGACCTCTGAGGTCGAGGTATGAACGACCTTGCGGACGTCAAACTCACGCGCGGCTTGCAACACGTTGAGCGTGCCCCGCACGTTGGTCTCCAGGTACGAATCCGGCGCTTGATACGAATACGGGATAGCGATAAGCGCCGCGAGGTGCAAAACCGTATCACACCCCCGAACGGCGCTGCGAACGGTTGCGGCGTCGCGGACGTCGCCGGCGACGACCTCGAGCCCCCCTTCAAGTTCAGGACTAATGTGGTCGAGCCAGCCCCTCGAGCCGAGCGCGTTATAAAAGGTAAAGGCCCGTACCGGCACGCCCGCTGCCAGCAGCGCCTCGGTCAAGTGCGAGCCGATAAAGCCGTCTGCGCCGGTGACAAGTACCTTACCCAAAGCTGGTCCCTTGCTCATCCGAACACCTCGGCGTAGGTGAGGTTGGCGGCTTCAAAATCGTCCATACGCCCAACGTCGAGCCAGTATTCGTGAACGGGAAAACTGCCCACGTTCCAACCTTGCGCGAGAATTGAGGTCAACAGGTCAGGCATATCGAAGGGTTGATTTTTGGGGATAAGGGGGAAACATTCGGGGTTGAGCAGGTAGATTCCGGCGTTGACAAAGTAAGAATAGGCGGGTTTTTCGATGATCCGGGTGATGGTGTTGCGATGCAACTCGACGACGCCGAAAGGCACCCGCACCTCGTATTTGCGCACAGCTACCGACGCCTGCTGCCGGTGGGTACGGTGAAACTCCAGCATCTGCCGGAAGTTGACTTTGGTCAACAGGTCACCGTTCATCACCAAGACCGGCGCGTTGGGCGGCGGGTCCAACAAGCTCAGTGCGCCCGCCGTCCCTAACCGCTCGGTTTCACGGAGGTAGTGAATGTCTGCACCCCAGCTCGAGCCGTCACCGAAATAATCTTCGATCATCTGCGCTTTATAGTTGACCGAAATGTAAAACTGCTCAAAGCCTTGCGCTAAAAAGCCCTCCAGGATCGTCTCCAAGATCGGTTTGCTGCCGACCTTGAGCATCGGTTTGGGTGCATCTTGCGTGAGTGCACCGAGTCTTGCGCCTAGACCCCCGGCCATAATGACCACCGGATTGGCGACCTTTTGCGGGACGATCTCATCTTCAGGCAGCGCCAAGCCGACCACCGTCTGGTCGGCGTCAACAATCGGAATACGCCGCGCCAGACGTTTGTGAAGCAGCCAGCTGTCATCGTGAAACGACAGGGCAGGCGTTACGGTAATCGGGTCGCGCGTCATAATCTCGCGTACCCGCGCGTCTAGGCCCAAGCCGCGCAGGAGGCCGCGGCGCACGTCACCATCGGTTACGGTACCGAGCAGTTGCCGCTCAGGAGAAACGACGAGCGCAATTTGCAGTTCGGCCCGGTCGATAACCGCGATAGCCTCACGGAACGTCGCCGTTTCTGCGACGAAAAGTTTTGTAATATCACCTTCAAAAGCTGCTAATGCAATCACGGCTACTACCCTCGCTTTGCTTGAGCGCACTTGGCGCGACCCACTCCAAACCCTCGAGTTCAGGCAGGTTCAGATCTTTGCAGCCTCAAGTCTACGCGGGTTTGGAGGATACCTGCGTGTAAAATCTCCAATTTGTAGTTTTAGCCTACAAAAGATTTTAGGGTGACGCGGTGCGCTTCAAGCAGAATTTAGCAGAGTAGCGTATAAAACATACGCACTCACGGTACTAAATGCAAAGCTCAAACTGTAAACGCAGCTTGAGCTTGCGAGCGTAAAACGCCTCGGCAAAGCGGCTCTCCGAATTCCCTTCAACCCCGCGCAGCCGCATAAGCGCCCCGAACGTCTCGCGGTCGAACCAGGGTTTGCGGTGTTGCGTTGTAAAATGCTCGAGCAGCAGCGCAATTTTTTTTCTGGCAGAGCGGCTCGGGCACGTCAACAATCAAGTTGGGTACCCCCAGGTCGCCGCCGTACTTGGGGATTTCGCACTCCAAAACGAGGTGGTTGCGAAACGTATTCCAGGTCAAGTCGGAGACGACCCGGTGGTCTTGATGCCGGTCGTGCCGGTAATGGGTGAAAACAACGTCAGGCAAAACCTGCGCTTTAAGCAGTTCAAAATAGTGTTTGATGTCGGCTCCGATATAGGAAAAGCAGCTTTCTCTAAAAGGCTTGATAACGACGTTTCGGTGCGCCGCCCCCGCCGGAAAACTTGCTGCACTTCTTTGAGCCTCGTTAGTGCACGTCTCATCCTCGCTCAGCACGACCCAAGTCACGGTGACGTTAGGGTACGCCGCCAACCACAACAGGAGGGTACCGCCACAACCGATCTCGATGTCGTCACTGTGGGCTCCCAAACACAAAAGATGCAGCTCGGCGGAGGTTTCGGGGAGCAAAGCTAACCGGTTCATACGCCTCAGCTACAGACCTTCCAGGGTGCGTGGTCGTTTTCCCATAAGCTCGCCAAGTGCTGACGGTCTTTGAACGTATCCATCGTTGCCCAAAACCCGCCGTAGCGCTGCCCTACGAGCAGCTGCTCGGTGATAGGTCGCTGAAACGGTCTTTCGACCAACTCTTCGCCTAGGCCCATATGCTCAAAAATATCCCGGCGAAACAGGAAGTAGCCACCGTTGATCAGGATATCCGAGGCGATACTGCGAATGTCTTTAACAACGTCATCCTCGCCCAGGTAAACGGTGTGCAAGTTCAGGTGCGGTCTGACGCACACGAAACTGCCTATTTGACCGCCCTGTTTGAGATGCTCAATCTATACGTTTAAGGGCGCGTCGGTCAGGGTGTCGCTGTAGTTCGCCAAGAAGTATTCGTCACCGTCCAGATAAAGCTGCACCTTTTGCAGGCGTTGACCGATGTTCGCGTTGAGGCCGGTGTCGACAAAGGTTACACGCCAGTCGCGCATATCCCGGCTCAGAAGTTCGGAGATTTACTTGTTTCCAGAGAGGACAAAATCGTTTGTCATAATAGTTTCGTGAAAGTCAACGGGGTAGCGTTTAATGGCTTCGGTTTTGTACCTTAAGCAGAGGACAAACTCTTTGTGACCGCGATACGCGTAGAAACGCGTAATGTGCCAGAGAATCGGGTACGACCCGACCGGAACCAGCGGTTTAGGTATCTCTTTGGAATAGTCGCGGAGGCGAAGCCCCTGACCGCCGCAAAAAAGAACCACTTTCACCTTATCTCTCTTCCACAAAAACTTAAGGGGCAGATGAGCGGGACCGAGTATGCTCTGGGAAAAAATGATCGTTTTGCTCGGCGCGTAGTCGGTCGACGAGGCGGCCCTTCGGAGGCGCGACGTCGGCGTAACCGATCACGCTGTTTTTGGGTACGTTTCGGGTCAGGCGGCAACCTTCGGAGAGCCTCATAGGAAGCAGGTTGTCCGCCACAGCTGCCTCAGTCAGCTCTTTCACACACGCCGTAGGCCATAAACCCGCCGATACCGCCTAACACCTCACCCGCTTTGAGGTCGCGCTCGGCCTGCATGACGACCTCGACTTTGGGCGCACCGGACGGGGCCATCACCGCGTCACCGAAAAGCACGGCTCTGGCTACCGAGGTAGGAACTTCCATATGGCAGAGGTAGTAGGGCGTCGTAAAACAGTCGTAAAATAATAGAGCGGCCCATCGCCGAGTTTGAGGCACTCGAGGTACGGGCGCTGCGGCGCGTCGGCGGTAGCGTAAACAAACACCCCGGAGCTGGGCTGAGCGCCGACGAGGTAATCGACGACGACGCTCAGACGCTTCAACGCTGCCAGATCAAACAGTCCGGTCGCGCCCCGCGTCTCCTGAAAAAGTCGGCCCTGACATGCCGCGCCGTAAAACCGTTATACCGGTGGCGTTGGTCACGCTCGCCTGCTCGAAAGACAGCTTGGTCCCGGCGGCGTAGCTGGCAATCATATGAGGCTGCTGCCCCCAAGTTTCGGCGTAAGCTCGCTGCGTTGCGGACGTACGGTAGGGGTCGTAGAGACCTTTGACGGTGCCGCAAAGCCGGGGGATAAGCCTGAACCCCTTGACGGAACGGTATAAATTGACCTGTACGCCCGGATGGTCGCCCTCGGTACCACTTAAGACGACCCCCGGCACGGTCGGCGTAGAGCTTAAGCAGCGGCCCCAGCGTCGCGTTCGGCGTTCAGCAGCAGGACGTGTTTGCCGTAAGCTAAGGCTTCCAAAACAATCTCGGCGGCAAATTCGACCGTACCGGTGGCCTCGATGAGCGCGTCGATACCCTCGGCTTGACAGAGTAGCCGGGCGTCATCGGTGACTGAACCATGGTTGCTGCGGAGGTTGGCCTCGCGGTCGCCGACCTTAGCGCCTGACGAACGTCTTCCACCGCGGCGGCGCGGTAAGCCTGAGCAGCCCGCTCTACGTGGCGGTTGGCGACAGCGACGAGTTCCATCCCAAGAACACGGGAAACGCTATAAGTTCTCAGGCTTTTTCAAGCGCTTTTAGAGGGTGTTTGGGAATAGGTTCAGCGGTTTTTCCAGGGCGTGCAGCTAGTACGGGCAAGACGTTTAGTGATGAGGTCACAACTGGTGAGATAGACAAAGGCTTCGCTCGAGGCGGGTAAAGTTTGGTAGTCTTTGCTGAGTCTGCGGTAGTTACCCAACCAAGCAAAGGTTCTTTCGACCACCCAGCGACGTGCTTGCAAACCAAAACCTTTTTCACTGCGACGGGCGACGATTTCAAGTACGACACCAAAGCATAAGAGGATACGGTTGGTGAAGGCAACGCCCTTGTAGCCCCGGTCAAGCCGTAAGTAGTGCAATTTCGGTAAGTGAGCTTTACTGTGGTTCAAGAATAGCGACAGTCCCTTGCGCTCGGGTACGTTCGCGCTTGTGACCAACACGCCTAGCCCGAGCGTGTCTACCAGTAGATGCCGTTTCTTGCCGTTGACGCTTTTGGCTCCGTCGAAGCCGTTGTTGTGTAAACTCCCGGCTTTGATTGATTGGCTGTCAGCGCAACCGGCACTCGGTTCTTCGTTGCGTCCAAGTTTCTTTCTTGACTTGCGCCGCAACTGTTTGTTTTTACGCCACATCCCTGCTGCTCGCCATCTCGCAAAGTGATAGTAGACGCTCTGCCACGGGGGGAAAATCACTGGGCAAGTCTCGCCAAGTACAGCCGTTTCTCAAAACGTAGCGCACAGCGTTGACCAGTATCCTAAATCCATAGCTCGTTTTTCGTCCCCTCAGCTGCTCTGGCACGAGCCGTAACAAGTAAGGCTTGAGTAGCTGCCACTCTTCATCTTTGAAGTCCGTTGTATACTGCTTTCGTTTTGCCATTCACCCCCTACCAGGAACGTCGCCAAGTCTAGAAGCAACGTGAGAGACGAATACCCGCAGCGTTGAAGCCGAGAAGATCGGGTCACCACGGGTAATCTGCGATGTGTCTAATACCGCAAGGGCAAGTTTACACGCGCATTACATCCTGGGTCTTCTTTCCGGCAGCAAGAGCGTAACCGACATGGCTGAACGCGGCTTGTTGCCGTTTGGCAAGCAGTACGCCTGCAAGCTTCTAGCGCAGAATCCAAACCTCACCAAGACGTTCTGACATGCTGTTTAGCCGACGCACCCCAGGGCGCTTACCTCGCCGTTGATCTGCTCAAGGTCAAGCACCAAGGTGAACGTATCGAGGGGGTCGGACGCTGTTATGACAACAGCAAGGGGGTGATGTGGGGTCACACGTTAGTGAGTAGTGGGCTGGTCCAGTTAGGCGAAGACCCTTATCTACTACGCTGTGATCCGTTTCCCGACGAGCTGATGAGTACTGAGCGCTACCCCAGACTCACGGCTACCGAGGCGATGCTCACGGTGGCTGGCGACGTCGTAAGCGCTGGCGTAAAGGTCAAGGCGTTGCTGGTCGATGCCGAGTTCACGACTCGACTGGGATTACGCTCCTTGAAGCAGCTACCGCTAGCTTTTGTTGGTCGCTTCAGAAGTAACGCCAAAGTGATGTTCGAAGCCCAAAAGGTGCGCGTCAACGATTTGGCTAAACGCTTCATGCCCGGCAAAGCGCGCTGGTATCCAAAACTCAGACGCTATATCAAACGCCTCGAGGTCGTCCTAGCCGAAGTTGGCACTGTGGAGTTGCTGATTGTCTGGAAAGCTCAAGGGTTCGGCTGGCACCTCACCACCTTGATCAGTACCCTTAAAGCCGGCGTTCAGGAAGTCTTTCAGGCTTGGTCAGCGCGTTGGAGCCTGGAAGTCAGTCACAGGCTCCGAAAACAATCCTTGGCGTTGGGCGCGTGTCAGTGCCTGACCTATGCAGCTCATTTGCAACATGCCGAGCTGGTCAACCGGGCCTTCGGGCTGATGCGTCTAGAACGGCAACGAACATCTTATCTAACGTGGAAGTCGGCTCAGCAGCGCGCCGCTGAAACCCTGAGAAACGCCTTGCTGACCGAAGGTTTTCGTATGGTCGCCTGAAATTAACCCTTCAGTACGCGGTTTCTCAATTTGGCGACATTCCTGCCTACTCTTCCGTAAATAGAGGGATTTCCTAAACACCCTCTAGGCACGTACAAAGTTTAGCCGGGCAATTTTGGGGAGGGATCACAACAGCAAGGTTCAGTTTCACAACGAGACCGTCTTCCAAACTGGCTTGTCACCAAGCTCATGTGGTCAGTTACTGCGCAGTAGTAATGTTTCTTAGCTCGGCTTTAACCACCCACTTATTATCTGAAATCGGTCGCTGGACGGCGGATCTCTGGTTTCTATATTTTCATCTTTTACTAGAAGCCATCTCAAAAACGCCTAAGCAGTAATTTGATGCAGCCGAGATGCAGGAAGGCCAAGAAGTTTAGGGAGTGATGTTCATAGCGAACGACCAGACGGCGAAAGTTGCCGAGGTGGGCGAATAGCCGTTCAATCTTCCAGCGCCGTTTGTAGCGCCTCAGTTTACGTCCATCTTGCGTCTTGGCTTTTTTACGGTTTCTTCGGTGAGGCGCAATCATTTCAACACCTGCTTCGGCGAGTTCAGCGTCAAGCGGATCACTGTCATACGCTTTGTCACCGATTAACTTGTCGGGTTTGCCGCTGACGTGTCGAGATGCGAGAGTCGCGTGTACCAACCGGACCTCATGTGGGCTAGCAGACGTAACGTGCAGGGCGAGGCAAGTACCACCAGCGTCCGATACCGCCATGACTTTGCTACCCTTACCCCGTTTAGTCTTACCAACTGCTGACCCCCTTTTTTCGCAGCCACAAAGGTACCGTCGATAAAGCATTCCGACAAGTCGAGTTTGCCCCGCTGCAGGGGGTCATGCGCTAAAGTCTCTAGAATCTGCCGCAACACGCCGTTTCTCTCCCATTCTTGAAAGCGCCGATGGCACGTCTGATAGGGCGGATAGCGCTCGGGTAAATCAGCCCACTGTGCGCCCGTTCGTAATATCCAGCAGATGCCCTTAAGTATCGCTCGTGGTTCTCGTCTGGGACGGCCTTTGCCATCTTTGCGTCGAGCTGGTTCGGGAATGAGCGGCCCTAGTACTTCCCACTGTTCATCGGTGAGTTCCATACCACCGTTCTAACAGCTATGCAGCTGACTATTCGTTTTTGAGATGGCTTCTAGTGAAATACTCATTTAAGCCCTTGCCATGAGAGATCCGAGGCCGAGCTTGGCTTAGCCGAATCCAGAACTACCCGGCACGAACCAACCAAGTGAACTGTTAAACCCGCCAGCTCGTACCAAAACGTTCACGTGGTGATAGGTAGGGTGCATGTGTCACTAGGTAGCAGCATTTCTAAAGAAGACCGCACCGAGTATTACCTTAGGCTATGTATGGTGGTTGGAATTTTTGTGGCGGTCAGCAGAACTCAGACTGAGCGTGTTTCATCTTACTCGCCTAACTCGGTCAACCCCCTAACAGCTTTCGCCCGTTAAGGGGTTTTTGAGACGGCCTCTACTGTGTCGCTTGGCAGATGACAGGCGGCGCAGGGGTGAAACCTTCGCCTCTCCGTTGCGGCGCATGAGCTACTCTGTCACCGCCTGAATATAGCGGCGGTACTCACGAGTATCGAGCCGCTGTTTGGCGCGCGTCGCTACGACCCCGAGTAGGGGAATTCCCATCACCTTAAGACGTTCGGCGGCAGCGCTCAGGCTGCGCCGGTCAGAGCGTTTCAGGTTCGTAACCAAAACCGTGTGGGTGCATAGCGGTGCGATAGAAAAGGTGTCAGCCACCGGCAAGAGTGGGGCCGAATCGATTACGATCACGTCGTAGTCGCGTTTCCACAGCTCGAGGCAAACCGGCAAGTTGCGCCCTAACAGCGGCGTTGCCGACGGCCTGAAGCCCGGTACGACGTCGAGGTCGCTACCGGAAACGATCAGTTTGGTCGGCTGATGCCTGTCTGGCTCCATAAGGTACTCGAGCAGCGAATCCTCATTTTCAGGGATGTTGTAGCGTTTGGCAATAGCGGGTTGCCGCAAGTCTGCGTCAACGAGCAGCGTGCGGTAGCCGTGCCGGGTCAAGCTCTCGGCGAGGTGCAGCGCAACCGTCGTTTTACCCTCGTCGCTCTTGGGGCTGGTGACTAGCACAACCCGTTTGCCCGGTGTTGACGACGCCAGCAGCAGGCGCGCCTGAAAGTAGTCGGCGGCTTCTCTCAAGAGGTGCGCGTTACGCGTGTCGGGGAACTCGGCGAGTACGGGCAGATCGGCGGCCTGTTTAACGGCCTCAACGTCGCGTAAACGGGTATCGAGGGCGCTCCTGAGGAGTCCTACGCCGTAAACGAGAAAAACCGTAAAAACCGCCGCGAGCGCCGCGTAAAAGAGAGGGCGCGGGGTTACAGGCTCGAGGGGCGGTGTGGCAGGTTCAACGACGCTTAAGAGCCCGGACGCCGAGTCGAGCAGGGCGCGCGCGTAAGACAGCTCTTCTTGCTGCTCTGCCCGCGTCCTTACACGGTCGTCGATTTCGCTCTGACTCGCGACTTCACCCATCAGCCGAAGTTCCTCAATCGAGGTGTCGAGCGAGTTGATCTGAGCTTCTAGGGTGTCGATACGCTGACCGACGTTTTGGCTGGCGCGTTGGTAGTCCCAGTCGACGATGGCCTGCGCGAGCGCGTTGGCGCGGCGCGCGGCAACCCGGGCCGTACTCGCCTCAACCTGCACTTCGACAAGGTTTGACAGGGCGTCCCGGTCTCCTTGAACCGTAACCGAAACCGTATCGCGCAGATCATTGACGCTCAAGTTGCGCGTCCCCAAGCGCGCTAGGGCGTCTCCTAGTACCGGCCTCGTCAGAGCAAGGTCGCTATAGGCCGCCGCTTCTATCGGCGGCGCACTCAGCGACGTCGAGGTTGCCGAGAAGGTATTCGTCGATTTTGTCGCCAAGACAACCGCAGAAGCCTCGAACGTGGGGTTGATCCGTCCACTTAATATATAAACACCGAGCGCAACAAGCGCAGCTAGGGGCAGCGCCAGCAGCAACCCGCGCCCGAGAAACCTGATAAGTTGCCCTAGATCCATCTGTTCTTCGTTCACCTAGACTCCTTGCCCCTCTTACAGCTTGCGGTCAGCCTGTAGTGGCCCTTTAAGCGTCGCCGCTGTTACTTAGCTAAGACCTCGGAGACACAAACCGCTGTGTTATTTTGCGCATTACACTACAAAGTATACTGAAACCACGCTGCGAAAGATGAGGTTAAAGGGCTTAGAAAGCTCGTCCCAGTCTCTGTAGCTACTGCTCGGATTGCGGTCAGGTCAAAGTGCAGGTAACGAGCAGTTGCAACCTTAATCCGACTACCTTATGTTTATAACAAGTTACCGGTACCTGACGCGACCGGCAATTACAATAATAACACCGCACGAACACCACACACGTACCAATACTTAAGTGTTCAAACCAAATCAGTCTCACACTATCCCAGAACCCTGGAACTGTCAGTTTTTCCTTTGCACATAGTCACAACTTCTTGGTTTAACTTAACTCGGTGCGATTACCCAGATACCGGTGTCATGTACCAGGGAACCGCACCGCTGCGTAACGCACCCGCTTAGGCGATCCGGGGTTTGTAATTCGCCGTGGAATCGGCCCCTGAGATTTCTGCGGCTAGTTCGTCAAAACAGCGGGCGAGCCCGTCGGCGAGCGCCGTGAGCGAAAATTGCTCCGCTGCCGCGCACCGCGCCGCTGCGCCAAGTGCTGCAGCCCGTACGGGGTTCTCAAGCAGCCCACCAATAGTAGAAGCTAGGGCCACCGCGTCACCGGGTTCGACCATCAGTCCGGTCTCTCCGTCACGGATAATTTCGGGAACCGCGCCCGCACGTGTGGCGACGACCGGTTTTCCTGAAAGCATCCCCTCGACGACAACCCGTCCGAACGGCTCAGCGGAAACGGACGTATGCGCGACGATATCGGCGCAGCCCATCAGCTCGGGGATGTCACGCCTGAAGCCCAAAAAGTGAACGCGCTCCGCTAGGCCCAAACGCTCTACCTGTTCCCGCAGGCGCAAAGCGTAGGCGTCCTCACCGAACAGCGCGTCACCAACGAGTAATGCGTGAACGTCGGGCAGCCGCGTCAGCGCGTCCAGAAGAACGTGCTGACCTTTCCATTCGGACAAGCGACTGAAGATGCCGACCAACGGCGCGTCGCCGATACCGAGGTCGCGGCGCAACTCAGCAGCAGCGGGCGAGGGGGAGCCGTAGGCGTCTACATCGATTCCGTTATGAACGACCCGAACCCTTTCGGCACGCCCCCCACTTTGGACGAACGCGTCGGCGGTCGCCTGCGAGTTGGCTACGACGAGTGCCCCGGTAAGGTTGGCGAGGGCGATCACGAGCTTGCGGTTGGCAGCGCTGAAATGCTCAGCAGTCAAGATATCGTGCAGGCACCAGATGATAGGTTTGCGCGTCGTCAGCGCGGCGAGTGCGCCGACCATAAAAGCTTTTTGCGAGTTGGCGAAGATGACCTTGTAAGCTTCAGCGGTGCGCGCAACCTTGCGTGCCTGAGCGAGAACACTCGGAGCAAGCCCAAAGCTTTTATACCCCTTCGCCTCTCTTGTAACACTAAGAAACTTCTGCGGTGCACTCATGACCTCGACGTCAGCCCCCGCAGCACGCAGAGTTTCGGCAAAAACCCCCTCGGCGAAGAGAAGAACTTTACTTCCCTGACCGTAATGTTTTAGATAATCTAGCAGGTACAGCTCGGCCCCCCCCAGGGCTGCAGCGTGGCTTAGGTAAAGCGTTTTCATGATCTATCCTCTCGAGGGGACAACGGCGTGACAGCCAAGCTGTGTATTCAAGTCAGGCAGTGCGGAACAGCACAAACTTTGGCAACGGAAGCCGGGTGGCGTTGGTACGGTCAACTTGAAAGAGCGGCTGAAGTCCAAGGGTTTAAGCCTAAAGCTTTACAATATTCAGAGGTCGTTTACTACTGTGGTTGTGCAGAACTTGGGATGGTTTGGAGCGTCCGTGTGCGCTCTAGCATTTTATTTACCGAGACGTATCTAGATGCTGGCATACTCAAATACTAAGGTCGAACACTGTATTCAGGCACCGTAGGTGTCGCGGTCTTGCTCATCTTCGGTTAAAACCGGAAAACTACCCCCCCCACAAAATAGGAAAATGTTGAATATCACCAGTGCGGTTAGAAGTAAAAGAAGTCCGAGTGACATACCTCACAGTAGTCGTTGACCGGGGGTTATGTCAATGTTCAAAAGGACAATACTTTTAGAGCCTAAAGCTGTTGTGGACGATGTTTCAAGGTACATGTTCTTATGCGCTAAAAGACCTACGCATTTTTTAAAAAGGCTTACGACCATGATGGAAACCGGGCACATATCTGTTATGACTCAGCAAGGAGCAGTTGGTTTACGTGCGTGAAGTTCTACGAAATGACGCACTCACGTTGGAGAATACCTTTTGGCATGCACCCCTAAAAGATGATAGCGGCGAAGAAAAGGTGCAATGTTATTGGAAAAGGTGAACGCGTCGGCTTCCAGGTTTAGCAGAGTCACCAAATTTGCCGACTCTAGAGTTAATAGGTGGTGGAAGGTTTGACGTTCACTACGAAAAATTAGGTCAGGTAAAAAATCAAGGGAACGAAAAGCGGCGACTCACACTGGGAAATCACACCTCGGAGGGTTATAAAGGTCAGCAATGACCCAGCCTCCGGCAACTCAGTCCACCGCAGCCAATCTTGTAATGACCGCAGCAGCTGAAGGGTCGCCTAACGCCTGGGTGCAGAACAGTGTAGAGGGTGATAGCGGACGTAACAGCAACGGATATAGCGTTGAGCACGCCCAACTCATTCGGACGTTGCAGCTAGGTACCGGCTGGTTTCCGGAGAAACCCGGCGGACTCGCTCGAGTCTTCTACGACCTGTTCACCTACCTGGAGAGTGCCGGGTTGCTGTCTCGAGGGTTAGTCACCGGAACCAGCGAACTAGTGTCGCGCGAATCGCAAGGCCGTGTGGCGGCGTTTGCTAGGTCAGACGCCCCGCTAGTGGTGCGGTGACTGAGGATACGCCGCACGTTTCGTGAGCTGCTTGACCCAGAACCCGTTGACCTGATCGCTTCTCACTTCTCGCTCTATACCTTTCCACTTTTGCCCCTGCTCACAAGTAGCAGGTATCATCTGGTCAGCAACGCGCTTGGTTTGAGTTATGCCGACCAGCACACACGTTTTAAGATAATACCTAGTGCAGTCTTTCTTGGAAATGCTAACCCGTTCTGGTTACGCCCGTCGGGGGTCTGCCCGAGGTTGTACAGGGTCTTTCGGAAGACCTTATTTTAGCAGACAGCAGTGTCGCCGCCTTGACCGCAGGGATCACCTCAGCACTGTCCGGCAAACGTCCCCTACCGGACAGTCAAGCGTGTCAGCAGTACGCCAGGGCGCACTACGACCACGCCCAGATTATCCAACAGGTGCGCTGGGTTTATGAGCTGGCGGTGGCGTCCAAATAGTGGTTGGCATCTGTTTGGGAACGTCTTCAGTGTGGCTTTCGGCGACCAGTAACAAATGGACCCTGAATGATGTAGCAGGTAGCATCTGGTCGGAAACGCTCTATGTAAGATTTTTTCAGTCTAGCACGCACGTTCCGGGATGATACTGGTGTCAATCTCTTGTGCAAATACTAACACATGTCAGCTGATCGTCAACTCTCTCAACCTAAGTTTTTCTGGTCGGCACGCACTCTAGAAAGATGGCAGGGTAGCATCTCCACAAGAGGCTACCCTAAGTATACCCTCGGGGGCACAGGTCATCGTCAGCATGTAAGTGCTAGTCGGTGAATCTCAGGCTAAGAGCGTCCCTGACCAGATGATACCTGCTGAGTTGTAAGAATTCGGCTCGGTTATGGTAAGAGCTGCTACGGCTTTGGCGAGACCGAGCGAACTATGACGGATTTGAAAAGGCTGCAGAACCGGCGGGCTCGGTAGACCCTCCACTGAACTCGAGCAAACAGTCCAGCACACCTTGTTGCATCGCCTTTAGCGAAAACTGCGTTTCTGCGTGGCGGCGACCGTTGCGGCCTAATTCAGCGGCCGCAGCCGGGTCGCTCTGCAGTTCGCTGATAGCTTCGGCTAGTTCGTCGGCGCTACCGGGTGCAACGAGTCTGCCGGTCTTCCGGTCGGTAATGATTTCAGTAGCGCCTCCGGCGCGCGCTGCGATCACCGGTTTTTCTGCCAGCATCCCTTCGACGATCACACGACCAAACGGTTCGGGTGAGGTAGAAGCGTGAACAATAATGTCGGCAGTGAGCATCAGTTCGGCAACGTCGTCTCTAAAACCCAAAAAGTGGACCCGGTCTTCTAAATTTAGCCGTTTGACCTGAGCGCGTAGAGACGTTTCATAGTCGTCTTCGCCAAAAAGCGCACTCCCGACGAGGAGCGCGTGCGTGCGGGGCACCTTGGCCAGCGCGTCGATCAGCACGTCTTGACCCTTCCACGGGGAGAGGCGGCTATAAATCCCTACCAGCGGCGCGTTACCGATACGGAGTTCGTCACGGAGGTTTGAGCGCACCACGCCAGCAAACCGCCGCGCGTCGATGCCGTTATGAACTATCTTGACAAGCGACGCCCGGCCACCACTCTGCACAAAGGCAGCGCCGGTCGCCCTCGAGTTGGCGATCACCAAAGACGCCGAACTGTTGGCTAAAACCGTCACAAACCTGCGGTTGACCGAACTAAAATGCTGCTCGCTTAAAATATCCCGCAAGCACCACACCACGGGTTTTCTTGCGATACGTCCGGCGAGCACCCCGACGACGAAAGATTTTTGAGAATTTGCGAAGATCACGTCATAGGTTTTGGCGTGCTTGGCAACCCGGCGGGCGAGTTGCAGCAGACCCCAGGCTGGCCCAACGCCGATATTTGACGAACCCCGCGTAATGCTAGACACGTCGAACTGAGCGCTCAAGACCTCGGCGGCGACCCCGGCCGCTGCCAGACTGTCGCGGAGCGGCCCCGGCCCGAAGAGCAAAACCTTGCACTTGGGCTGATATTTGGCGTGGTCTAACAGTGAAAGTTCAGCGCCCCCCAAAACCCCGGTATGACTTAAAAAAAGTGTTTTCATATCGTCCTTTCGTAGCGGCAGTACCTGTATAGAGCGGCGTAGCAGGGACACTTAGAGACGTCATTGTCAGGGTCGGATTGCGTATAGGGCGCTAGGGTAAGCCGACGTAGCCAAACATAACGCTTCGGCACTAATCTTGCCCTGCGTTGATACCGGCGTAAGCCGGGTTGTGTTAGGCACTACCTCACCCCTTTAAAAACGCGATCGAGACTAACGGTAAACCAATCAAGATCAAAATAATTTTCTCAATCAGGGAGACTTCACTCGGTCAGAGCAACTTGCACCTGGTCGAGTAACTCAGTTGATCAGGTTTAGCCTAGCTGGTAAAGACTGGTAGTAGTGGCGGTGTCAGATCACTTCAAGGTAAAAGCCCTAAAACACCAAGTGACATGTATCACACTAGCCCCTCATAGAAACTTTGTCAACGCCATAGCGGACATAACTTAATGGTCTTGGAAGGTGTATGATAGAGCGCCCAAACAGTGACGGCTAAAGTTACCAAGCTGGGTTATGAAGCTTGGGGGAACAACTGGTTCAACACCTGGTTGCGGCAAACACCTAGGCTTTTAACAGCGCCTGAAGCGGCAGAGTTTCTATGAGGGCGCGGCTCAGCGTTTCCGCCGCCGCTTTATCTAGAAGCTGATTGCCGTTGCCGCATTTGGGCGAGAGAACGCACCGCGGACACCCGCTCCGGCACGGGCAACGCCCGAGCAGTTCGGACACCGCTTTGAGCCAGTCAGAAAATTGTCTCGCGCCTTCTTTGGCGTAGCCTACGCCACCGGGATAGCCGTCGTAAATAAAGATGGTCGGTGCGCCGCTCCGGGGATAGTGCGGATACGAAACGCCGCCCACATCAGCGCGTTCGCAGAGGACAAACGCGGGTAGGAGGCCGATGAGGGTGTGCTCGAGCGCGTGAACCGCGCTCGGCAACAGACCCGGCGGCACCGCTCCGGCGACGTCGGCAACTTCGAACCACAAAGCCTGCGTTGGGTACGACGCGTCGGGGAGCTCGAGCGGGCGCTCATCTAAAACGGCCCCACTGTAGAGCCGTTTACGTACATAAGAGATAAACGTAGTCGTGACCTGCACACGGCCCGTATGAACACGCCCGAAACGCTCGGTTTCACCTAGCACCGTGACGTCGGTTTCAGAGCGTGCCTGCGTGTAGGTATCTTCCAAATGCGGCAGCAAAAACGCTTCGCCTTTCTCTAAATCCAAGTTGCGTACCAGGTAGTTGTCGCCCTGATGCAAATACACCGCGCCCGGATGCAACTCGCGGAGCGCGCTCACCCAGTCGGCTTCGCCGAGATTACGGTTCAGATTGTCACGCAAGGTGATACGCCCGCCGCCGGTGCCGCGCACGCTCAGTTTGCGGTGCGGACGAGCGCCCCGGTACACCCAGCGGCCCCGGAAGTTGACGAATCCCTCAACCGCCGCCAAATCCGTCCCGCCGACGAGCGGTTCGTGAGATTCTAGTGGACGTTCAACCGCCGCACACGCCAGATGTTTGGGATGTAACTCACTGTTGAAAGCGTCGGCAACCGCGTGTTCGACGCGGCCTTCGGTGATGGCCTCAGGATGTGTGAGGTAGTACTCGTCTAACGGGTCGCTACCCGGAATGAGCAGCGTCAGGGCGCGGGTTCCGCCCCGGCCTGCACGTCCGGCACGCTGCCAAAATGCCGTCAGTGAACCCGGATACCCGACCAAGACCACCGCATCGACGCCGCCGATATCGACGCCTAGCTCGAGCGCACTCGTCGCCGTCAGCACAGCAATTCGGCCATCCTTAAAGCCCGCTTCAATCTCCCGGCGGTCGCTGGGTTTGTACCCCGCCCGGTAGCTCGACAAACGCGTCTTTTCATCGTCAGAAAGCATTTCTGAGGTGTAACGGCGGAGCAGTTCGGCAGATTTGCGCGAGTTGCAAAAGAAGATACTTTTAAGACCCACCCGGACGAACAGCGCCGCGAGGTCGGCGGCTTCGGCGTGGGTGCTGCGGCGGCGACCGTCCAAACCCGCCTGACCGGGCAAATCCGGGGGTCGCCAGAAAAGCAGTTCGCGTTCGGCGCGAGGGCCTTCGTCTTGCGTCACCGCTTCAAAAGGGAGCCCGGTGAGGTTGTGCGCGTGCTCTGCCGGATTGCCGATGGTCGCACTTGCCGCCACAATTTGCGGCGACGCGCCGTAAAACCGCGCCAAGCGCAAGAGCCGCTGCACGATGTTGGCGACGTGTGTACCCATCACGCCCCGATACGCGTGGAGTTCGTCTAGAACAATGAGCTCGAGACCCCCCAAAAACCGCCCCCACCGCGCGTGCTGCGGCAAGATGCCGTAGTGGAGCATGTCCGGGTTGGTAAGGATGCAACGGGCGTGTTCACGAATACTTTTGCGGTGCTGAACCGGGGTGTCGCCATCAAACGTCGAGATATAGCGGCCTAGTTCAAACCGCGACGCCAGCTGCGTGAGTTTCTCGAGCTGGTCGAACGCCAAAGCTTTAGTCGGAAACAAGTAGAGGGCGTGTTTTTCTCGCTCGAGCGCACTTAGCGTCGGAATTTGATAACTGAGTGATTTGCCCGAAGCCGTCGGCGTCGCTACGACGACGTTACGGCCTGCAGCGGTGTGCCCCAGCGCCTCGGTCTGGTGCCGGTAGGGAGAGATGCCAAGCCGCGCTAAAAGTACCGCGTACCGTGCCGGAGCCTCGGCCCGCTCTCCGATACTCCGCCCCGGCAGATAGCTAAAAAAGCTTATCTGCCCCCGGTAGCCTGCCTGAGCGCCGAGCCAACCGTGATACGAGCGGCTTTCGGCGAGTGCACCGGGGAGTTTTACCGCGCCCACGGTGTTACCTTTACAGCTATCACCTTTACGACCATCATACGTTTAAGCGTACCCCTCAGCGCCACCTCCTTTTGTAAAAGCTCGGGCCGACACTGTAACGGGTAAACTATCGGTTTGAGATAGCAGGTTCTCACAACGCCTTTCGGTTACGGCGTCGTATGCTAAACTCCGGTGTGTACGTTCATCTAGGGCTCAACTAACTTATGACGCTGTTTCTTACCTTGCTATACGCGCTCGTCTTACCTTATATCGGCCTGATGCTGATGGTGGTCGTGGGTCTATGGCGGCGTAACACCCGCCCGCAAAATACCGAGACGCCCTCTGTCAGCGTCATTATTCCGGCGCACAACGAAGAGGACAAACTTACGGCGACGCTCGCTTCGCTTCAAAAGCAGTGGTATGAGGGGGCGCTCGAGTTCGTCATCGTCAACGACCGTTCGACCGACGCGACCGAAGCGATTATCGAAGGGTTCGTCCAGCAAGATGCACGGTTTCGCCTCGTCAACGTCTACCTGCCGAGCCGCCGCTTGTCGCCCAAGGTCAACGCCGTCAATACCGGCATTCAGGCGTCTGACGGCGAGATTATCCTGACCTCGGACGCCGACTGCCAGTATCCTGAACGGTGGGTTTCGGGGATGGTTTCACACTTCGCCCCGGACGTGGCGATGGTGGTGGGTTACGTCGAGAGTACGAGGGCGAATGACGGCTCGAGCGCCGTCCAGCGTTTTGAATCGACCGATTGGCTGTCCTTAATGATGACCTCGATGGCGCTGACGCATTTCGGCTGGAAGTTCGCCTCGAGCGCCAACAATCAGGGCTACCGCCGCAGCGCCTTCGCAAAAATCGGCGGTTTCGGCGCGTCGGGCCGCGCTCCCTCCGGCGACGAAGACCTTCTGACGCAGCGGATGGGCCGGTTGCAGGGAGACCGCATCGTCTTCGCCAACACCCCCGATATCCGCGTCTACACCCAACCGATGCCGGGCGTTTACGCGCTGCTGAATCAGCGTCGCCGCTGGGTCAGCCGCTATTTTCACATCATGCACTACCATCCGGGGTTTTTTGCGGCGATTTCTGTATTAGGAGCGCAGAGCATCATTCTCAGTATTGGCATCGTGCTGGCCTTTTTTGAGCCTCCGCTGATGCCGTGGGTATTCGGGCTCTGGGGCGCAAAACTCACCGTTGAGGTTTACGGGATGCACCTGGGCGAACGGCTGATGGGGCGGCGCGATCTGGGCGGCCTCAACACGGTTGTCTGGGCGGTATTACACCCGTTTTTTATCGCTACCGTCGCGGTGTGGGCGTTTATCAAGTCGGGCGAATGGAAAGCGGGCGCGCAGAGCTACCGCCGCCGTTTTGTCAAACGGCAGTGGCGCGAGTGGCTCCGAAAAATGCGTGGGGGCGGCAGTATCCTTTAAGGTTCAGGTTTTGTGCCGAGTTCTGTAAGCGAGCGAGCCGTCCGGCTCGCTTTTTTGTTACCGAACAGTTTTACAGTAGGCCTGAAGTGCTAGACTGTTAGATACTTTACAGGGGCGTATGTACCTGATACGGAGGCATCATGAAAGTTTTTATCTTGGGGGGAGACGGCTTTTGCGGCTGGCCGACCTCGCTGCACCTGTCCAACCTCGGTCACGAAGTCGTCATCGTTGACAACTTGTCACGGCGCAATATCGACAACGAACTCGGCGCGGATTCGCTTACCCCTATTTTACCTATCGATAAACGTATCGCGGCTTGGAAAGAGGTTTCGGGGCTCGAGTTAGGCTTTTACAACCTCAACCTAGCCACCGAATACGAGCGGTTTTTAGGTATTCTCGAGACTGAACGCCCCGACGCCATCGTGCATTTTGCCGAACAACGGGCCGCGCCCTATTCGATGAAGTCGCCGCGTCATAAACGCTATACCGTCGATAACAACGTCAGCGCGACGCACAACGTCCTCTGCGCCGTCGTTGAGTCGGGGCTGGACATTCATATCGCGCACCTCGGCACGATGGGCGTTTACGGTTACGGCACCGCCGGGATGAAGATTCCTGAAGGCTACTTAGACGTCGAGGTTGTCACCGAAACCGGCGAACGGGTACAGCAGCAGATTCTCTACCCGACGAATCCGGGCAGCGTCTACCATATGACCAAAACGCAAGACCAACTGCTTTTTGCGTTTTACAACAAAAATGACAGTGTGCGCGTCACCGATTTGCACCAAGGCATCGTTTGGGGCACGAACACTGAAGAGACGGCCCGCGACGAACGCCTGATTAACCGCTTTGATTACGACGGCGATTACGGCACCGTCTTAAACCGCTTTTTGATGCAGGCCGCGGTCGGGTATCCGCTAACCGTTCACGGCACCGGCGGGCAGACGCGGGCGTTTATTCATATTCAGGACACGGTGCGCTGCGTCGAGCTGGCGCTGACCCATCCCCCAGATGCGGGCGAGCGCGTCCGCATCCTCAACCAGATGACCGAAACGCATAAGGTGCGCGACTTGGCAGAGCTCGTAGCCAAACTCATGGGCGGTGAGGTGGCGATGGTGCCGAACCCCCGTAAAGAGTCGCCGGAAAACGAACTGCACGTTAAAAACGACCTGTTTCTAGACATGGGTCTCAACCCGACGACGCTTTCTGAAGGGTTGTTGCTGGAAGTCTCGGACATTGCCAAAAAGTACGCGTCTCGAGCGGACTTGGGTAAGATTCCGGCAACGTCTCTGTGGACGAAAGCTCAACAAGCTGGCATTCCCGAGGCCGGAGTACCGGATGGGGTTAAAGAGGGGAAGCTCGAGTCCACCCCCTAAAGCCACAACCGCACAGCTATACAAACTAAGGCGACCTAAACCTGAGGTCGCTTTCTTAAGGCGTGACCTCGTACTCTGCATTTGGAACACTTCGAGCTTAGACAAACTCACACACCGGACGGTACGCTACACAGCGACATGCGCGTCGCACTTTTCACCGAAACCTTCCTGCCTAAAATCGACGGCATCGTCACCCGCCTGATGCGAACTTTGGAACAGTTCCGCAGCCTCGGTCATGAAGCGATTATCTTTGCGCCGCAAAACCCGCCGGAAACGTTTGAGGGCTTTCCCGTCATCAAGGTTCCGGCGGTGTCGTTTTACCCGTGGTATCCCGAGTTGTTCCTGGGTCTCCCCCGCCCCCGTCTGGGCCGCGAGTTAGACCGTTTCAAACCTGATATCGTTCACGTCGTCAACCCGGTTGTTCTGGGAATGTGGGGCACCGCGATTGCCAAACAGCGCAACCTGCCGCTGCTAGCGAGCTTTCACACCGACCTGCCGCACTACGTCGAACACCTCAAGCTGGGGTTTCTCAAACCGCTGTCGCACACCTGGATTCGGGACGTTCACAATCAGGCGCACGTCAACCTCTGCACAAGCCAGCCGATGGTCAACTCGGCGCAGGGGCTCGGCATCAAACGGGTGCGGCTCTGGCCTAAAGCGGTCGATACGGTGCGGTACACGCCCCTGAACAAGTCTTCGGAGATGAGACTGCGTTTGTCGGACGGTCAGCCGGAACTGCCGCTCATGGTTTACGTCGGGCGGTTGTCGTTTGAAAAGCGGCTCGACTGGCTTTACGCGCCCATCACGCAGCTTCAGGGCGTGCGGCTGGCGTTTGTCGGTTCCGGGCCTGCTGAACGCGCGTTGCGCGAACAGTTTGCGGGGACGCCAACGGTTTTTACGGGCTACATGAGCGGGGCTGAACTCGCGCAGGCTTACGCTTCAGCAGATGTGTTTGCTTTTCCGTCAGATACCGAAACGCTCGGCTTTGTGGCGATGGAGGCGATGGCCTCAGGCGTACCGGTCGTCGGGGCGCGGGCGGGTGGAATTCCGGATGTTATCAGCGAGGGCGAAAACGGCCTGATGTTCTCCCCTGGCGACTTGGGCGACCTGACCGAAAAACTTCGCACGCTGCTCTTTGATACGGAACGCCGTAAAACGTTTGGAGAACGCTCGAGGGCCGAAATGGAGCGCTGGAGCTGGCGGGCCTCGACCGAAAAACTTCTAGACTATTACGCTTTGGCGCAGACCATCCACCGCCGCTACGACCCGCCGAGTAAGTATTAACTTGCTGACAGCTTTGCTCTGACAGGTTCCTTCGATGTGTTGCCACACCAAATCAGTGCCATCCCAAACGCGTCTTATGATTGTCAACTCTTGAACCTCGTCAGATGATTTTTACGACAGAGTAATGCAGTAGCATGAGGCCATGATTCGACCGTTTGAAAACCGCGATTTGCCGGGACTTTTAGAGCTGCTTAAGACCCAAGATGAACGGGCGTCGCAGCGCAGCATGACGCCGGAAAGCCGGAGCATCGAAGAGTTGACGCTCGAGCTGGGCGAACTCAGCCCCTATACCGAGATGGTGCCCTTGGTTTCAGAGCATGAGGGCCAAGTCGCCGCCTACGTCGCGTTATGCAACTACGAAGGCGAGGTCTTTTTAGAGGGGCCGCTGCTACATCCTGAACTCGAGGTCGATACGGCTTCACTCCTGGAACAAGTTGTAGACGAGGCGAAACTTCGCGGGTACAGCTACCTCGAGGCGTTTATCGACGAGGAGAACCGGCGCGTGCAAGATGCCCTCGTCAGGGGCAGCTTCGAGCCGTTTCACACAACCTACATCTACGAGTTTCGGCGCGGCACGCCGCTCAAGCCACTGAGCCCAAGTCAGTTTCGGTTTGAGGTGGGTAACGACGTCGAAATCGGCGTTTACCGCGACCTCTACCGCAACACGAGCGACAACTGGGCGTCGCGGCTGGCGTGGCCCGACGAAGACCTGCAAGAACGGTTTAGCGATCCTCAGGTCAGCCTTACGGTGGTTTACGACGAAGACGCGCCTGTGGCTCACCTCGAGCTTGAACGTCTGCCCGATGAAGGCTACGCCGAAATCGCCTACTTCGGGGTTCTGCCCGCCGCACGCGGCAAAAAGCTGAGCCGCGAACTCCTGCTGCGGGCGCTGCACGAAGCGGTGGCAGACGAGGCTATTGAGCTGGTTTTGGCACGCGCTCACGATGACGAACGCGCGGCGTCGTTTGCGCTCGAGGCCGTCGGTTTCAGGCTCTCACACGGGGTGGTGTCTTATACGCTCGAGCTGGGTTAAAAAACATAAAACTGGGTTAAAAAGACAAGTATTTTTAGATTAAGAAGCCTTCATTAAACCCTTATATAAGTAAGGAATGAGAAGCTCTATACTCTCAATAATTCCACCCTTGGAGGTCAAAACCTGGGCCGAGTCTCCTATAGCTATGGGTGAAAGTCAAATAGTTATTTAGGTCAACTTAGTGCTGAGAGGCATAGGAGACAGATGAAGATTGTACCCCCCCGTTAGTTAAAGTTTATTCACTAAGTAAGTTTGCGTGTTTTGCATTGGTACTTGCGCTAGCAGCCTGTAGCAGAAACGCCGAGCCGTCTCTAGTATCTAGCGGCACTGGAGACTCAGAACCATTTATCGGCGAATACGCTCCCGACAAACCTGGGGAGATTCGTTCAGCTGAAGTAGATGGTCAAGACTTCACCTACCGAGTTGTAGACGGTTTAGCTATTATCGGCGGCGATATGATTCTCGGGCCGGTTGCAGAGATAGAAGCAAAAATCGAAAAAGCTAATAGCAACTCGCTCTCGACTCAAGCTTTCAGGGCCACCGACCTTTTAGGTAACTACAAGTTTTGGCCTAATGGTCAGGTTTATTATGCCTACGAAACTAATTTAACTCCTCAACAACAATCACGACTTAATACAGCGATAGAACATTGGCGAGACGCAACGATGCTTCGCTTCTACCCACGTGGGACTGGAGCACGTATCGTCTTCCGGAGAGCTACTGACGATAGAGATTGCTCGTCTGGTGTAGGTCACAACGGCGGAATTGTGTACACCAATCTCGGTGAAGACTGTGATTTAGCAGATACGATTCATGAGATTGGGCACGCAGTCGCACTCAATCACGAACACTCTCGGTGTGATCGAGATAATTCCGTAAATGTTTACAGCGGGCGTGCCTATGATCCAAAAAGGCAGTTAGACAAAATTTGTGCCACTGGTGTAAATCTATCGGGCTATGACCCCTACTCTATTATGCACTACCCAAAGTGGGCATATGGTAGAACTGAGCAATCCCAGCAAGACTGCCTATACAACAACATCGATTCAGCATGTACAATCTTACCCAAATCAGGTTCCGGTATTAACAAAGACCGTATGGGAGAAAGCCAAAGGCTTACCTCTACGGACGCTTCAAGCATTTTCAAATATTACCGAGATAAGTCGCCTTGCGTGAACAGCGTAGGCTTGCCGAACTGTACATGGCGTGGGTTCAACGTTACGCTTACAGCTGGGGGTTCGTATAATTTCACTGTAACCTCGCCGGGTAAAAGGATTATGTATATACAAGGAAATCAAGTGCCGGTCGCGGCAGGCTTAAACAAGCGAAACTCCAACGGTACTTATCAGAACCTTCAGTACAAAATTATCCCGACTGACGGATACCAAGCATTCGATTCAGGGAACTTGGCCCCAGGCAGCTACCAGTGGTACGTTCATGGCACGAGCGGTAGTGGCAGCGTTGATATGTTTCCTAGATATTGATAAGGAGAAAACATAGTATGAAATATTACTTCACAGCTGTAATTGCTTTAATGTTAGTTGCCTGTGGTTCGACAGTTAACCCAACCACTCCCCCCAAAACTCTCGCTATGGTACTCATTGATGCTTCACCTGATGATATCAGCAGGGGTACATTTTCTACTGCACTCAGGCAAGATAGCCTCGCCGATGTACGAAAACTTTTTATAGAGCTAGACAGTCCCTACACGGTATTTGTCCCAAGCAATGCAGCGTTCGAGGCGTACTTTAAGGCTCGAGGCATTACTGAAGAGACGTTTATGAAGAGCAGTGAGTTGCCTGGGTTTATTCGCGCCCATATTGCACCGGGTAATTATTACGCCAAGACGCTCTTTGAAACTGAGAATCTAAGTTTTAACAACCTTGACGGCAACCCCTTAACTATCACCAGACAAAAGGAGGACTTCTACGTGAATGATGTACTGATATACGGCCCGGTGCTTGAAGATGAGAAGAAACAAAATGATGGCGCTATCTATTACCTTTCGGGCGTCATAGAACCTTAGACTCAAACATCTGTAAAGCTCCAGTTTCAGCGTGCCCTGACCCCAACCGTCAGGGCATAACCTTGCTAAACTAAACCCGTGCTAGTTGCGCTCGAGCTGCTTGACTTTGCCATTGTAGACGCCCTGCAAGTGGCGTTTGCCCCCGGCTTAAACGTCCTGACCGGCGAGACCGGCGCGGGCAAATCTATCGTGGTAGACGCACTTACGCTTTTACTTGGAGGCCGCGCCGAAGCGCGGGCGGTTCGTGCCGGAGCACAGAGCGCCCTCATTCAAGGCTTTTTCGGGGCTGAAGTCGGGCTGGATGAAGAGGCCGCCGAAACCCTGACCCGGCGGGTGCAGGCGTCGGGCCGGAGCAGCGCCCGTCTAGACGGTGAACTCGTCACGATTGCCGAACTTTCCGCATCAGGCGCAGCGCGGCTCGCCGTTCACGGTCAGCACGCTTCACAGACGCTACTGTCAAACAGTGAGCAGCGGCGACTTCTAGACAGTTTGCTAGACGATAGGGCACAAGAAACGCTGCGCGAGGTCGGTGAACAGTACCGGCGTTTAGGCCAAGTGACCAAAGAGCTGAGCGAGCTTCAGGGGGCGCTCCGCGAGCGAGCGCGGCAGCTCGACGTGTTGCAGTTTCAGGTGTCTGAAATTGCGGCGGCGAACCTCGTCCTCGGAGAGGAAGAAACCCTTCGCGCCGAGTTGGAGTCTCACCGCCACGCCGAACGTATCTTGCAGGGGAGCGCCGGAGCGTTGGAGCGCCTCAGCGAAGGTGAACCCAACGTATTGGCGCTTTTAGGCGAGGCGGTAGCGAGCCTCGAGACCGCCGGACGCTATCACGAAACCCCGGCGGCCCTCGCCGCAGAATTGCGCACCGCACTAGGGAGCGTGCAGGCGACGAGCACCGAAGTCGAGAGCTTTTTAGCAGATTTCGGCGGCGACCCGGAACAGTTGGAGCGGCTCGAGCGCCGCCTTGTACAGCTCGAGACCCTCAAACTCAAATACGGCGGTTCGGTCGCTGAAGTCCTGAACTTTTACGCCGACGCCGAAGCGGAGATGAACCGGCTGCAAAATGCTGAGGTTGATTTGGAGCGGTTGCAAACTGAGCAAACGACCCTGAGCGCAGAACTTACCGAGCTGACTGAAACTCTGAGCGAAGCCCGCCGTAAAGCCGCCGTCAACCTTGCCGAAGCCGTCACGCACGAACTGCGCCCCCTTGGTCTGACACACGCCCAGTTTGCGGTGCAATTAGACGCGCTTCCCGAACCTGCTGCGACAGGCCGCGACAAAGTGACGTTTTTCCTGAGCGCCAATCTGGGCGAACCGCCCGCGCCGCTCTCAGCCGTCGCTTCAGGTGGTGAGTTGTCACGGGTCATGCTTGCCCTGAACGTCGTTACAGGGTCGCAGCAACCGACGCTCGTCTTTGACGAGGTGGACGCCGGGTTAGGCGGTGAAACGGCCCGCACCGTCGGCGGGCTCCTCAAACGTCTGGCTGAACACCATCAGGTGTTGGTCGTTACGCACCTGCCGCAAGTTGCCGCCTTTGCCGACGCGCACTTCAAGGTCGAAAAACGCGAACAGGCGGGGCGTACCGTCACGCGGGTAACGAGGTTGGAGGGTACGAACCGCGAGGCTGAACTTGCCCGGATGCTCTCAGGAGCCAAGACCAAAACCGCCCTCGCGCACGCCCGTGAACTGTTAGCAGAAGCTCAGGCCGTATCTGCAAAGTAGCGCCGTAAATCCTCGGCGTAGGGTGCCCGTTCCTCCGGCGTCGTAAAAACTTTTTGCGGCAACGCCGCGTAAAATCCGTCATCCGTAAAGCGCGGAATCACGTGCAGATGATAGTGCCAGACGTCCTGACTACCCGCAGGTTCGTTGTGTTGCCGTAAAAGCACGCCGTCACAACCGTAAACTGTTTTGAACGCCAGCGCGAGGCGCTTAGAGAACGTGTGCAGCGTACCGAGCAGTTCGTCGGGCATGGCGTAGAGGTTCTCAAAAGGCGCGTTGGGCACAATTAGCGCGTTGCCGCCCACGTTTTGATAACGGTGCGAAGAGATAAACGCCGTCAGCTGCGCGTCTCGGTAAAAGACGTCACTCTGTTTAGTCAGGGTTTCAGGCGGCTCGAGCCCCTCCACCACATCTAAAAACGGACTGCGGTAGTCGGGCGGTGCGTGTGTCATCATGCCCCAAGTATGAACCAAGCTAGTGTGAACTAGAATAAACCCGGCTTGGGTAAGCTCGAGCCACGTTTACGGCAAGTAGACCGTTTTACACTGGTAGAGAGTATGTATATTGACGGAGACCGTTTAGAGTTAAGTCTAAAGGGAGGTTGATCGTGGATTTTGACGCTGAAGGCGTAGAACTCGGTGAAGCGTGCCCACAGTGCGGGGACAGCAACACCGTCACATACTTGTACAACGAAGGTTTTTCCGAACTCGAGTGCCGCCGCTGCGCCTACACCTCAGAAGCACCCGAAATCGCCGACCTTGCCCGGTTCCGCGGTGACCTTAAAGAGTACGGTACCGGCAAAAACTCGATGCCGCCCATCCCGATTAAAAAACTTGAGGCTTGAACCGGGTTTCGCAAGCTGAGTTTTACGCTCTAGCTTTTGTAGGCCGGGTTTCATAAGCTAGTAACATCTCACCCGTCTGTGCAGGCAGCGATGACGGAGACTGCAAGACCGCGAAAGGGAGTGACCGATGGACGTAAGGGTTGTCTTAAGCTCAGACGAGATTCTGAGAGGGTTAAAGCACTACCGCCGTATCGCCAAACAAGACGTGTTGAGAGCGCCCGAAACCGACAATCCCGAAGCCTTCTGTGCCCACGCCGAAGCGCGCCGCAGCATCTACGCCCGCCTCGCCGAAGTTGCTGAAACCCAGCCCCCCAACGCGGTGGTGGTCGAGGCGCTCAGCTGCTACAAAGAACTGCCGTTTGTCACCGGCACTGGCGAAGGTGAACACATCGACATCAAAGGGCAGGAAAACGCCTTAGAGAATTTTTTTCTGATGATCGGGCTCGAGCCCAAAGTCCGCCGTGAAGTGCGGAGCCAAAGACCCAAGCTTTCACAAAACGGGGCGCTTTAAGTTCAAGATTTGTAAAAAGCTGTTTGTGGTGCGCTCCGCACCAATCTGAGTAGTTAACTTGAGATGCTGTGTTGATTTGTCAAGCTTGAACTGAAGTTGGCTGGAAGGGTTTCCTGTGCGTAAGCACGCCAAAGATCATCCTTAGCAGTTTAGCCATACATGCTACCACCGCCGCCTTTTTATGTTTACCATGCCTCACCAGACGTTCAAAGAAGTCCTTAACGACAGGATTAAAACGAATAGCTGCGAGGCACGGCATGTACAAGATATGCCGCAAGTAGGCAGAACCTAAGCGTGAGATATGGCTTGGTTGAGCCACGCTCGTACCGGAGGTAAACTGGGTAGGTGTCAGCCCAACAAAGGCGACTAGCTTGCGTGCTGTAGCAAACCGCGCTACCGAGCCTAACTCTGCCAGGAGCAGACACGCAGTCCGAATCCCAATCCCAGGAATGCTCGTCAACAACAAGAGTTCGTGCTCGTTCGAACGCTTCGTCTCCAGCTCGAGCTCATTCTCCAGGGCTTGCTTTTCTACTGCTAGTGAGGCCATGCGCCGCTTCAGGGAAGTCACCACCTCGGGATGAACCTGACCATGTTCGGCTGCCTCGAGCCGGTTCTTGAGTCGCGTCAGGTCCTTCGCTAGCGCCTGAATTTCCCGAGCGAGCGATTGCCGTAGCGGACTCACGGCGAGGGTGGGAGCAGGTTGCCGCTCTTTGACGTAAACCGCTAGCCACAAGGCGTCCGCTTTATCGGTTTTGTTACGGCGGTGCTGGCGCTTCATGAAATAGCTGACCTGGGCTGGATTAAGGATGCTCACGCTCACGTAAGTGCCTTGTAAGGTCGCAGCAAGACGCCGGTGGTAGGAGCCCGTTGCTTCCAGGGCCAGACGGCAGTTCGGAAAGAATTCGAGCCAAGTTAGCAGCTCACGATGGCCTTCTGGGGTGTTACCAAACTTTCCCCGATGGATTTCACCGGTATCAAGGAGTGCAGCCACGTCCAGGCTGAGTTTGCTTACGTCGATGCCTACAAACGTCATCTCGTCCTCCAGCTTGGGTCCGGCTCTAGGCCACCACCGCTCGCATACTTGCAGATCCGGCCTTAACGGCTCAGGATGCTGGTTCGGAGTCTTGGTGATGGGTTGAGCAGGCCTATCTCAGGTACGAGCTCAAACGCTCAGGTTCGGAGTCGGCCTTACTCTTGACCCGCACTCAACATACAAGTTCGGAGTTATTCTCACGTCCGGCACGCAAATCCTGTACTTTCGGTGACTGACAACCGTCTCGAGGGTTGCGCTTTCGCTGTTTAAGCCTACGTGAGCGTTTTAGCCTCAGGCCCGCCTTACGCTTGTAAAAGCAAACCCGGCAGAGACGGAAAACCTATCCCCGGAGAAACCTCAAACTCAGGTTAGCTATCTTTTTTCGAGTTGACTTTGTAATGTTTGATTTAACTGCTCAGTCATTTACGCCGGACTTTGGTTCTGAGAGTCAGGCCAGGTACCTTTGCGCCGCTCGGTCGGAACAAATTTGCAACTTCACTTTACGGCGGAAGCTGCGCAGCTTGGCCCCGTTGTCTTCATGTTCCAATCACTGCTGCTCATCTAGTCTGGCAACTCTCTTTCAGCTAAACTTAACCGCTCATTTCGGTGCCACGCGCTTTTGTCCTGACAACACACCTCAAACCGACTCATCTTGCTCACTTTCTCTGAAGCAATTGTTAGCGGTAACGTCGCAATATGTTTGCAAAAGAACTGTTGATAGAACCGTCTAGGCAAGGCTTTTTTGCTGGCGACCGCTAGGGTGGTTCAGATCGGGGAGTATAGCGATGAACGTGAAGTTGGTTGGGCTAGGGCTGATTGGCAGCTTGTTACTGACTTTGGCCGCGTGCGGGAACAACAGTCCTGACGCAGCTTTAGCCGCTGCCGCCGTAAACGACCCACCGCAGTACGGGACGCCGTTTGAGGCGGTGCCGGATACGCGCGACATCCAACTTGTATCAGGTCAATATCCGCGCCTTTAGCGCGGCGAGAGACCTAGCCGGGGTTACGGCGAGGCTCGGTAATATTCAGGACGTAGGGACGAACGTCATTTACCTCATGCCCATCTTCCCGGTTGGTGAGGACAAGCGGAGCAAGGTATCTACTTCGACCTCGCCCTACAGCATCAAAGGCTTTACCTCGGTGGGTTCAGAATTCGGCAATCTCGAGGATTTACGGGCACTCGTTGACGGCGCGCACGAGCGGGGTATGGCGGTCATTCTGGATTTTGTCGTCAACCAGACCGCGTGGGATCATCCGTGGATCACCGAACATCCCGACTGGTACCTGTAAGAAGGCGGTGAAATCCAGCCGCTCAATCCCTTCCCCGACGTTGCTGCCCTCGACCTGAACAATCAGGAGCTGCGCGCTGCGCTTACCGAATCTCTGCGTTACTGGGTCTTCGCTGGCAACGTAGACGGGTTTCGTTTCGACTACGCGAACAACCGTCTTTAGAGTTCTGGGAGCAGATCAACGGCGATTTGCGCAGCATTACGTCGCACGACCTGATCTTGATGGCGGAAGGCGACCGCTTAGAAAACTTTAACGTAGACTTCGACCTTAACTTCGGGGACAAGTGGTACTACGACGCGCTTCGGCCTATCAGCACCGGGGCCTCGGTCAGCAACTTGGCCACCACGACAGCGACCGAATACACGAACGCTGATGAGACCCAGCAAGTCACGCATTATTCGGGCAACCACGACACCAGCGGCGACGGAACGCCCTTGGAGGTCTTTAGCGGACGCCAGGGCGCGATGGCGAACTTTGTCGTTTCGGCCTATATGCGCGGCGTGCCCTTCCTTTACGGCGGTCAAGAAGTCGCGTTCGCTGAACGTATCCCCTTTCCGTGGGACAGCGTGACCATCGGCTGGAGCCAGAATCCGGACGTCACCACCGAGTTCAAAAAGGTGCTCGAGTTCAGAACGAGCAGCGCGGCGGTTCGGCGCGGGGCGTTAACCGACTTCTCGAACGACGATATTGCCGCCTTTACCAAAACCACAGCCGACGAGAAGGTCGCCGCCTTCGTAAATATGCGTAACAGCCGGGACACGTACACGGTTCCGGCTGGGGTGGCCGGGTCGTACAGCGACGCCTATACCGGTACTTCGGTTACGTTGACCGAGGGCGAGAGCGTGGCGCTAGAAGGTTTCGATTACCAGGTGCTGACAACGGGAGACGTCGACGTCGCGCCCCCGGCCCGGAGGTTCCGAGCGTTGTGGTGTTGCCTATCAGCGCGACACTGGCTGAAGGTGAGGCGCAGGCACTCGAGGCCACCGTAAAACCCGCAGGTGAAGCCGTAACTTGGGCCTCGAGTGACGAAGACGTAGCCACTGTAGACGCTTCCGGGCTCGTCACCGCCGTAGCCGCAGGAACGGCGACCATCGACGTTTACGCGCCCGGAGAGTTTACGGTTCACTTCTGTCGGCTCGCCGACTGGAGTGCAACCCTCAACATCTACTACTGAGACGCGAAACCTGCGGGCTTAGTGCCTCAGGTCAACTGGCCCGGTGCCGAACTGACCGACGACGGCGACGGCTGGTACAGCTACATGTTTAACGACATTACCTCGACTAACATCATCTTTAACGACGGCTCAAACCAGACCGGCAACCTTAACCGCGGTGAGGACGGGTGGTACGACGCCGAGCCGGACACCGGAACTGCGCCCAATCCCGATCCAGACCCAAATCCGAACCCCGATCCAGACACGGAGGGCAGTTACTACCGGCTCAAGAACCGGTGGCTGGATACCTACCTGTACGATGACGGCGACCAGGCCAAGTACGGCGACGTCAGTGACGAACGGGCCGAGTGGGAACAAGTTTCTTTGGGTGACTACGTAGCCTTTAAGAACCGAGAAACCGGCGACTTCTTAAACATCGAAAACGAGCGGATGTACGCCGAGGCTGCAGGGGGTGACGCAAGCTTTTGGAGCGCCCAGTGGACGCTGGAAACATACGACGGCTATCAAAGACTGCGTAACCGCTGGCGAGGCGACCGCTACTTGGATACCGAACGGCAACTTGGCTACGCGCAGACGACCGTAGGATTGTACATGGGGTCTTACAGTACGCACTGGGAGCTGGAAGCTGTAACGCCTTAAGTTTGATGTAGATGATTTGACGTTTTTACACGTCCTTGTACCGGTTAGGCTCGAGCTTCAAAAACTCTGACCTGGCCGGTATTTTATGTGTCTTACCGGTTCATTTTTCGCAATGTCTGCCGCTATTCACGCTTTGCCCCAGCCGAACGGTCTGACTCACCGCTATAGGCGTACCTAGCTCGAGCAAATCGCACCCTAATATGCGGTTCAACAGGCGAAGTCAGGGTAAAATCCGTCTATGACGCTTTTGGAATTAGAGCAACACGCCAAAGACACGCCCAAACCGAGCGCCCTCTCCGACACCGCCGCCAACCTCGTCTTCGGCGAGGGCAATCCCGACGCCGACCTTGTAATTATCGGCGAAGCGCCCGGTGAAGATGAAGACACGCAAGGGCGGCCCTTTGTCGGCCGGGCCGGACAGCTGTTAGACCGCATTTTAGAAAGCGGGCACATCGAGCGCGAAGATATCTATATCACCAATATCCTCAAATACCGCCCACCGAACAACCGCAACCCCAAACCCGACGAAATCGTAGCGTCCGAGCCGCTCTTGTTAGAGCAGCTCAAACTCATTCGCCCACAGATTATCGCTACGCTGGGCAACTTTCCTACCCAGTACTTTGCCGGAACGAAAGAGGGAATCACCAAAACGCGCGGCAACTGGTTTGAGTGGCGGGGCGTCCGGATTTTTCCGATGTTCCACCCCGCCTACTTGCTCCGTAATCCGAGTCGCGAAAAAAACTCGCCCAAATGGTTGATGTGGCAAGACGTCCGCACGCTCAAGGAAGAGTTGGACGCCCTCGGGCCGAAACCGGCCACTTCGCTGGTGATCGACAGCGCCCAGCAAGATACGCTCTTTTAGGTGAGCGACCCTAAATTTATCGGCTTGGTTCATTCGCTGCTTGCCTCGGCGGAAGCGGCTCTAGGTGAGGCCAACAGCCCGATGGTACGCCACTTGGCCCGCGACGGGGTGCTGGCGCGGCGTACCGGCGAGCGGAGCCTCGAGCTACTCAAAATGTTGCAGCAGAAGACGAACGGCAACCTAGACGAGACCGAGCGGAGCACCTTGCACCACGCCCTCGAGACCGTTCAGGCACGGTTGCGGGCCCTTCCCGACCCGTCAAAAATAAACTAACTAGATGCGGGCGCTTTTACAACGCGTGACGTCGGCTAGCGTCACTGTGGCGGGCGAAACCGTCGGTGACATCGGGCCGGGGCTGCTCATCTTGCTAGGCGTCGGTCAGGGTGACGGCGAGGACGCTGTTGACACGTTGGTGGCTAAAATCGCCAAACTGAGAATCTTCAACGACGCCGCAGGCAAAATGAACCTCAGCGTCCGGGAAGTGGGGAGCGCAGCACTTGTCGTCAGTCAATTTACGCTTTACGCGGACGCGTCGCGGGGCAACCGCCCGAGTTTTACGGGCGCGGCTCCGCCTGCTGAAGCTGAAAGACTCTACCGCTACTTTGCCGAGCAGCTTAAGGGACAAGGACTCAGCGTTCAAACCGGCAATTTTGGGGCGGATATGCAGGTGAGGTTGCTCAACGACGGGCCGGTGACGGTGTGGCTCGAGCATCCCTCACCGTAAAATGAGAAAAGGTTAATCCAAACCTACAAAGGCGCTCATAAAATCCATACATTCTCTCTCTATACTTACTTGTAGCTTCTTGCTACAAGCCGATTTTTTACACCTGTTTCAGCAGAACCGACGTCATTCGGGGGTCTGCACAGCAGGTGTCAGGGAGACCGCATGAAACACGCGAAAGTCAAGTTTCTTTCAACCCTCTTTGCTGTAACGGTGCTGTTAGGAGCGTGTGCGCAGCTCCCGCAGCCTGAAGCGCAAAATGAAGTGCAAAAACCTGAAGCCCAGGGAGCCGCTGGCGACGTCATTCCGGGTCAATACATCGTCGCGCTGCAAAAACCGGGCCAAACAACCGGGTTAGGTACTCAGGGGGTGGGAGCGCTCGAGCCTGCAAGCGTCGCTGCTTCGCTCGGCGTACAAAGTATAGGAACGCTGGGCGTAATCAACGGTTTTGTGGCGGTAGGCGTTGACGAGGCGGCGTTGTCACGGCTCGAGACCGATGCTCGAGTCCGCTACGCCGAACCCGACCGCATCATCAAACTGGACAGGGTACAGAATCAAGGTTTACTGGGTCAAAGTCTACTGGGTCAAAGTTTACCGGGTCAGAGCTTGCAGATTCAGACGAAGCGCAAGGTGCAGAAACGTCCAATTTGGGGCCTCGACCGTATCGATCAGCGGAACCTGCCCCTCAGCCGCAGCTACCGTTACAGGGCGACGGGGCGCGGCGTCACAGCCTATGTGATCGATTCGGGTATTCGCGGCGGTAGCGAATTCGGCAAACGTCTCGGCGGCGGCGTGTCGTCGATTGATGACGGAAACGGCTACAACGACTGTTACGGTCACGGCACACACGTCGCAGGTACGCTCGGCGGCAAAACCTACGGCGTCGCCAAAGGTGTCGAGCTGATCGCCGTGCGCGTCTTTGATTGTAACGGTGGTTCGTCGAATTCGGCGCTGATTACCGGCATCGACTGGGTTAACTTCAACCATGAGAGCCCGGCGGTCGTCAACATGAGCCTCGAGTCTTCCCCCCCTTCACCTGCTATCGACGAGGCGGTCGCAGCGCTCGTCAAAGAGAAGGTGACGGTCGTCGTCGCAGCTGGCAATAAGGGCAGCGACGCGTGTGGGCTCTCTCCAGCTCGTATTCCCGCCGTCCTCACGGTTGGAGCGAGCAACCAAAAGGATAACCTCTGGGAAGACAGCAACCGCGGGCGCTGCGTTGACGTTTTTGCGCCCGGGGATAGGATCATCTCAGCAGGGTTACAGGGCACGCTGACGCTGAGCGGCACTTCGATGGCGACGCCGCACGCCGCCGGGGTCGCCGCGCTGATCTTGGAAAAAAACCGCGGCGCTTCACCCGCAGGCGTCATCAAAACGATCGTCGGACGGACGACCAGCGGCAAATTCGGCAATACTTCGGGTGCCCCGGACAGGTTGCTCTACAGCGGATTTTAGAAACGTTTACGGTATGAGCTGCGGTGGGTTCGCCCACCGCAGTTTTTTATCGCCCCCGCACGTCAAATGCCGTACGTCTAAAATCTAGATATACGATACCGTAAAGCATGGACTTTGATCTGATCGTTATCGGCGCAGGACAAGCAGGCGGGCCACTCTCGCGCGCAGCAGCCAAAGCGGGCCAACGCGTCGCGCTCATCGAACGCGAACATGTCGGCGGCACGTGCGTGAATGAGGGCTGCACACCGACTAAAACGATGGTGGCGAGTGCGCGGGTCGCGTACCTCGCTCGCCGCGCCGCCGACTACGGCGTCGATACCGGTCCGGTCAGCGTCGATCTGACGCGGGTACGGGCGCGCAAACGTGAGATCGTTACGTCGTTTCGGGATAGCAGCCGAAAGAGTTATGAAAATACGGAAAACCTCGGGCTGATCTGGGGCGAAGCCAGGTTTACGGGCGAGAAAACGGTTTCAGTCGTGTTAAACAGCGGCGGCGAACGGACGCTCACTGCTGCTACAATTATCATCAACGCCGGAGAACGTCCGAACATTCCCCCGATTGAAGGCTTGAAAGCTGCGCCGTTTCTCACCTCAACCTCGGTCATGGAGCTCGGTGAGGTGCCAGAGCATCTTGTGATTTTGGGCGGCGGGTATATCGGGCTCGAGTTTGCCCAGATGTTTCGCCGCTTCGGGGGCGAAGTCACGGTTGTTCAGCGCGGCGATCAGCTTTTACCCCGCGAAGACGACGACGTTGCAGACACCGTAGCCGACATTTTACGCGAGGACGGCGTCACGGTACTTTTGGGAGCCACGACAGAAAAAGTCAGCGCCGAAGACGGTGTGACGCTCACGCTTGAAAAGGGCAAGACCGTCTCAGGCTCGCACTTACTGGTGGCGACCGGGCGTACACCAAACAGCGATTCTTTGAACTTAGAGGTTGCCGGAATCGAGCAGAACGAACGAGGCTATATCGAGGTCAACGAAAAGCTTCAAACGAACGTCCCCGGCGTTTACGCCGTGGGCGATATCAAAGGTGGCCCCGCCTTTACCCACATCTCTTACGACGACTTCCGCATCGTCAAGGCTAACTTGCTAGACGGCAAAAGCGAGACGATTCAGGGCCGCCCGGTGCCGTACACAGTCTTTATGGATCCACAGCTCGGGCGCGTGGGACTAAGCGAAAAAGACGCGAAAAATCAGGGGCAGGCGTTCAAGGTCGCCAAACTGCCGATGAGCCGGGTGGCGCGGGCGATCGAAACCGACGAAACACGCGGCTTTATGAAAGCGCTTATCGACCCGGACAGCGGACAGATTTTAGGGGCGGCGATTTTAGGGCTCGAGGGCGGCGAAATCATGAGCGTCTTGCAAGTAGCGATGATGGGAGGTCTCCCCTACACCGCGCTGCGCGATTCACCGTTTGCCCACCCGACCCTGAGCGAATCGCTCAACAATTTGTTTATGACGCTCTAAACCTTAACCAAGTTGCGTGAGATACGCAGATTCAGTCATCGGAGCACAGAATTACAGCGCAGGTATTACCTTGGAACCTGATGGATTTCAGAATTGAGACGTGGACGCCTACTCACCAAAACTGGCAAGAATTGGCAGCTCTTATCGCTGCTGAAAACCAGACTCGTTGGGCACTAAATGCTCGTTTCGAAAGGTTTTCCCGGCACTTTTTGGTTGCCTTACAAGAAACAGAAGTAGTCAGTTTTGTTACGTTTGTGGTCTGGGGAATCGGTCTTCATGACCGTGACCATCCTGCGGTTCAACTTCGTGGGCAAACGCTGACAGAGGCAAAGATTATCGCTTTTGGTGTTCAGCAAGACTATCGTCGGCAAGGTATCGGCCGAGCTTTGCAAGAACATGTCATTGACCGAGCTAAAAAGCTTGGCTGTTTTCAAGTACGTTCGGTAAGTGGCGAAGGGTACTTTGAAAACCATCAACTCAAACTCTCTATGGGCTTCGCGGTAGAACCTACGGAACGAAACAAGAAGACGGCGGCTTTTATCATGTCTCTGCGCTTAGCGCCTCTGAGCCTGTTCTGCTGCGGATTCCGTTTCGGGCCATCTCCGCTAAACTAAACTATGGCTGACACCGTTTTTAGTCTCCTCAACATCTTGCCCTTACCGATCTGGCTCGGGATGCTGCTTTTCCCTAAAACGCGCTTTACCCAAAAGGTGGTGCTGGCGTACTGGCCTTATATCGCGCTGGCGGGCGTTTACGCGCTGCTGCTCGTCGGGGCGCTCGTGACCGGCACCGGCTTCGACTTGTCACTTGGCGGTTTACGGCGCGGGTTGAGCCTCGAGTGGGGCTTTTTAGCGGTGTGGGCGCACCTCTTAACCCTCGACTTGTTCGCCGGAGTATGGGTGTTCCGGGACGCCAAATACTGGGGGCTGGAGCCGCGCCCCTATGTGCTGGTCACACTTTTTGCGGGGCCACTCGGGTTAGGCGCGTATCTGCTGGCACGGCAGCGGCGCTCAAAAGATGACCCTATCAAGTTCGTCAACCGGCCGCTCAACTAGCCCGTGTAAGCGGCAGAAGTACGCCGTTCTAGGCTCTCAAGATGATAGCGTCTAAAGCGATGCTTCGCACTCTTTCTCTCATTGTTAAACGTGCGCTCGACCTCGTGGTCGCTTTTACGGCGCTGTTCATCTTGTCGCCCTTCTTGCTCATTACCGGGCTGCTGATTTTACTCGAGGACGGTCGCCCTATCTTTTTCCGGCAAACTCGCGCCGGACGGGGCGGAAAACCGTTTTCCATTTTCAAGTTCCGCAGCATGAGGGTCAACAACGCGCCCGTCGCCAGTATGGGCGCAGTTACGGGTTCACATCCGCTTGTAACTAGAGCGGGCCGCGTCATCCGGCGCACCAAAATCGACGAGTTACCGCAACTCTTAAATGTTTTAACCGGTGAGTTGAGCTTGGTCGGCCCGCGCCCAACATTGCGGGAGCAAGTTGCTGAATACGATACTTTCGAGCAGAAGCGGCTGGCACTGAAACCCGGTGTGACGGGTTGGGCGCAGGTTTGCGGCGGCATCTACCTGCCGTGGGAAGAGCGCATTGCGCTCGACGTTTGGTATACCGACAACTGGTCTTTGGGTCTCGACTTCGAGATTTTGGTGCGGACGGTTGGTGTCATTATTTTTGGCGAAAAGCTGAATCAGCAGGCGCTTAGAAAAGCGCTGGAGAACGAACACGCCTACGGTCACGGTGAGGTGAGAGTAGGCGGCTGGCGTTCGGAGAAGCCGACGGGCTAAAGAAGAGAAGTCCAAGTCAGTAACAATACATTTGGAAGCCTAAAGTTTTGCTCCACGTTGCTCATTGAAACTCGAGCTGCCCCTACAGCGCTCGAGTTTCCATAAAACCCTGAGTTGTCAAGCCCTCGTCAAGCTTTTGTCGTTACGGTGAAAAGGTTTCTCGTCAGGCTTCTATACGCACTCGGTAAGGTGCAGACTGAAATCCGGTAGTACGCTGCTACCTCAAGTTTGGCTTGTAAGCGCAAGGCCGCAGTTACCCGACTAGGGCGTAACCCACTTCTAAAAAGGCGCGTTTCGAAGGTCAACGAATAGCGATGGCTCTAACCGTCCCTTAAAGCAGCTGGTGCCCTCGTTCTGTCGCAGTTGCAGCGGCTCATAGATTTCCTGAGTAAGCCAAGGTCGGTGCAGCAGCACGGTTGGCTTACAGGCAACTGCAACGATGGCGCACCGCTTGGCATAGCTCCCACCGCCCGCTCCGATCTTCTTACCGTGCCACCAGCCTTGTCCGAACGGCCCGAGGAGAAAATGTGAGGCTTGCCTCCGTAACCGCCTGCGTCCCTGTCAAGGCGGTCAAGTTCATAACGAGCCGACCTGCGAAGAACGTCTCTAAAAGCTTACACGTGGAGCAATACATTCTCTTCAATAATCTCGAATGCTAGTTGGTTATGGGCTACCTAGAAGGCTCAAAAGCTTTCCGATTACGTCATAGACGTTGTTTCTAGCCAATTCAGAAGGGTCAGGGAAATAACCACGAGTGGCAAAAAGCTTTGAGAAGCTAGCGAACATCTTGATTCGGGTAGCTTAGCGGTTACGGTTGAAATACCATTTTACGTCGCAGACGCATTTTCTCAGTTGCAAGGGGTCGTTTATCTACTAGCACTCGAGGTTAATAATCTCGCTGGTATCAGCGCCCAGCTTGACGCTCATCCTTCTGCACTCGTAAGCTGCCCCATGCAGAAGCCTGAAATCATCCGTGCCGAGCTGTCTCACCTCATGCAACTTGCACCGCTTTTCGACGCCTACCGCGTGTTTTACGGTCAAACCTCAGATGTTGAGGCCGCCAGAAACTTTTTAGCGGCGCGACTCTCAGCGGGTGAATCCGTTGTCTTCTTGGCCTTAGACGATGAGCTTGCTGGGTTTACGCAGCTTTACGGGTCATTTTCATTGGTGTCACTACAAAAGCTGTGGATTTTGAACGACCTTTTCATAACGCCGGAAACGAAGAGGAAAGCAGTTGCAGGCACATTTCTAAACCGTGCCCATGAACACGCGCGGGAAACCGGCACAAAAGGGTTGAGCTTGCAGACAGCGACAGACAACCTCAGCGCACAAACCCTTTACGAAACGCACGGTTGGCAAAAAAACACGGGTTTTCTGATCTATGCTCGTACAGCATAAATCCAGCTCTGCCGGACTTTGCGGTGAGGCTCGAGTTGGACAGGTTCAGCTTAGCGACGCCGCACCCCGCGTCACCTCACGCAGCGCGTCCACGAGCGGCGTTTCGTCAGCAGCAAAAAAGACGACAGCTAAGCGTAAACCCTCAGCCGTATAGTCCGCCTCCCCTTTGCGGAGTCCGGCCCAGCCGTCCAGCAGACGGTGAACTGCGTCGAGTTCAGCGAAGGGCGCATGGACGGTGTGCGTCACAGTTTCACGCACTTCCAACACGCCCGCTTCATCGAGCGCTTTGGCAAGACTGCCGCTGTACGCCCGCACGAGGCCACCCGCGCCGAGTTTGGTGCCGCCGTAGTAGCGGGTAACGACCGCCAGCACAAAGTCCAGCTCGCGTTTTTGCAGCACTTCTAACATCGGTCTACCCGCGGTGCCGCCCGGTTCGCCGTCGTCGGAAAAACGCAGCTCGGCCCCGATGCGGTACGCCCAAGTGTTGTGGGTTGCGTCAGGGTGACGCATTCTCAGCTGCTCGAGCTTTGCAAGCGCGTCTTCAACGTCTTTGACGCGAGTAACGTAGGCAATGAAACGTGAGCTTTTGACGGTTTCTTCACGTTCATGTGTTCGGGCGACACTCTGGTACGGCACCCCTCAGCTTAACGTTTCACCAACGTATCTAGCTTCATTATTTGTGAAAAGATGACCTGTGAAGCTTTTACTCTTGGGACTCTCCGGTGTGGGCAAATCAACCGTTGCGCCGCGCTTAGGGCAGGCTTTAGGACTCGAGGTACTCGAGCTAGACGACGAAACGCAGAGGTTAAACGGCGGCGTTTGGCCCGAAAGCGAAGAGGTCATTGATAGGCTTTTTGCACGCATCGTCAAAGACTTTCTTGAAACCGATGCTGATTCCATCCTCTTTGTCACCTCTTATCTTACTAGAGAAGAAATCTCAGCTTTTTACGAGCAAGGCTTTGTCATTATCGAACTTCACACCACGCTTTCTGAGCTTGTCAGACGTAAACGTCAGCGGGACGGCTCGTTAGACGAAGCGCGCATCCGTAGAAATTACGGTATCTATCAGGGCATCGTTGATGACCCAGCTGTTCAGAGCGTGGTGAGGGTGTCCGTTGATACGACGCAACGTTCGTCAGCAGAAGTTGAACAGCTCATCGTCGCAGCCCTAAACGCAAGTAGAGACGGCTGAGCGCAGGCAAATGTCGTTGTATCCGTTGTTTGTCACTCACCGCTTTATCAGTCCGGGTGATAAACTCTCCTTATGTCTCCGCTCCTACACTACGCACGATGTTGCTAGCGTTTTAAGCCGACCCTAGCCTCACTGCCTCCAAGGAGATCCCATGCAGCTTTACAACACCCTGACCCGCCAAAAAGAAACCTTCACGCCGCTCGTCCCCAACCACGTCGGGATTTACGTCTGCGGCCCAACTGTCTATTCGGAACCGCACATCGGTAACGCGAGGGGCCCGGTATTCTTCGACGTGGTGCGCCGCTGGTTCTCTCACGAAGGCTACCGGGTGCGCTTCGTCTCGAACGTCACCGATGTTGGACACCTGACTGACGACGCCGACGAAGGTGAGGACAAACTCGTCAAGCGGGCGCGGTTAGAGCAGCTCGAGCCGATGGAAATCGCTGAAAAATACTTCTGGCGCTACTTCGACGGGGTGGCGCAAATGGGCGTCCGCCGCCCCGACATCATCCCCCGCGCCTCGGGTCACATCACCGAGCAGATTGGCATGACTGAAACGTTGCTGGGGCGTGGTCTGGCCTATGAGCGCGGCGGCAACGTCTATTTCGATGTATCGGCGTGGAGCGACTACGGTGAGCTTTCAGGCCGCAACGCCGACGACCAGCAGGAGGGCACGCGCGTGACGGTTCGGAGCGACAAGGACGACCCGCGCGACTTCGCGCTCTGGAAAGCCGCTGAAGCCGGACACCTGATGCACTGGCCTTCACCTTGGGGTGAGGGATATCCGGGCTGGCACCTCGAGTGCTCGGTCATGAGTACCAAATATCTGGGCGACACCTTCGACATTCACGGCGGCGGTTTAGACCTGATTTTTCCACACCACGAGTGCGAGATTGCTCAGGCAAAGGGTGCAGGCAAAGGCTTCGCCAACTACTGGCTCCACTGGAACTTTTTGACCTTCGGCGGCGAGAAAATGGCGAAATCGAAGGGTGCGCTGGCACTCTCCGAACTGCTCGCCGAACACGGCGGGACGGCGCTCCGTTTTCATCTACTAGGCGCACACTACCGCAGCGTCAGCGACTTCTCAGATGAGAGCCTTTATGCCTCAAAACAGGGGCTGAAGCGGTTACAAGAGACCTACACCGAGCTTTCGCGCCGCGTGGAAGGTGAAGTTAAAGTACCTGAAGACCCCTTTACGGACTACCGCGAGCGTTTTACGGCGGCGATGAACGACGATTTTAACACTCCGCAGGCGATTGCCGTACTTTTTGACGTAAGCCGCGACGTCAACGCCAAACTAGGCCGCGCCGACGCTGCATATATAGCAGCTGCCAAAGCCTTTTTCGACGACCTTGCCGGGGATGTGCTCGGGATTATCGGGGTTCAGGAGAACGCGCAAGATGATACCGCCCTGTTGGACGGCCTCGTCAAACTTGTTGGCGAACAGCGGCAAGAGGCCCGGACGCGCCGTGATTTTGCCTCTTCTGACGCAATTCGAGACCGTTTAGCAGAGTTGGGTTTAGTGCTAGAAGATACGCCCGACGGCGTGCGGTGGAAACGCGGTGCGCCTAAAGAGCGGGTTTGATTAAAGCAAAAGGAGCAGTGGATGACTTACGATTTTGGCCCGACACAAGAGCATTATTCGTTTGCTTTCGCTAAACTTGATGAGCCCGAACTCTGCACCTTACGGGAGCGGTATGGGCTCGAGTCCCTCGTTGCCGGTAGTAAAAGTGACTTAGAGAAACTCGAGCGTATCTGTGCCTGGGTGCATTCACGTTGGCAACACGACGGCCTAAACGAACCCTCATCACCCGATGCGCTGACCATTTTGAAAGAAGCAGGTCAGGGTAAATCGTTTCGCTGTTGAATACGGGATTGTGATTTCGGCGTGCGCCGCTGCGCTTGGTCTGCCAAGCCGCGTGTTACGACTTAAAACTGAAGACTCTGAAACACGTGAGTCCGGCGCGGCTCACGTCGTCAGTGAGGTCTTTTTGCCTGACCTGAAGTGCTGGGCGCTGGCTGATGGGCAATTTAACGTCGTTCCTTTGCAGGGTGGACAACCGCTAAATGGGATAGGACTTCGTCAAGCTATAGACTCGGGCGCTCTCATCGACTCTATCAACGACTCTGAGGAAACTGTACAGGACTATGGCTTGGCTGGACGAATACCTCTTCTGCTTCATTGCGGCGCTCGAGACCCGCAGTTTTGCCCTATTTTCGGGTGCTAAGCTGGCGCTTCTCCCGGTAGGCGTACCCGAACCAACCGTCTTTCAGCGGCGCTTTCCTGTTACCGATACGGTCTATACGAACTCGGTAAGGGCGTTTTGTCCTATAGCTTCAGATGACGCAGCATCTGAGCGCTCATTTGGTGGAGCAGAAACGGGTTCGAGCCAAAGACCTAACCGTAGCAGGACAGCCAACGTCTTGAACATATCGTAAAACGGCCTAACTGCTAAAAATGAATCCCAATCGCAGGCTGAAGCGAAAAACCAAGCTGTTGAATATCCACCGGAGCTGGTGGAACATCGTCGTAATTTCGGTCCACTGGGATTCCGTTGTAGTTAGAGGTGGCGAACGTAAGTTCGGCGAATACCCCTTTAGCAAAAGAAACATCGGCTTCAACGCCTAAGGTCAAAGCCCCGGCAATGTTGCTGGTCAAGCCTCTGGGTGCGCCGCTGTAGTAATAGTTGCCAAAACCCCGCAACGCGCCGTGAAACTTGGCTCCCTCGAGTGGCACACTTGCCAGTAAACCAGCGTCTAAACCGGCGTTATTTGCACCGCCGAAGAGACCGTAATCAGCGGCCAGCTTTACCGTATCGTCATAAACAAGCGTTTTACCACCAACTCGGAGAAATGGAACTCCAAAAGGTCGTCCTGCACTTACGGAGTAATTGATTTCCGTGTCACCCCCTAAGCCCTGAGCAACCATGACAGTTAGAGGCGAACCCAGAGGATAGTATTCCGCCGGAACAAACTTCGTAAGACAACCAAAGTTTGGGTCGTCGTCACATTGTGGAACTGTTGTTAGAGAGACCGGATACCCCGCACCGACTGTTACTTCAAAGGTTCCAGGAGCGGCAGGCTCCGGTGTTCGCCCGACAATCATAGGGGCGCAAGAACAGAGGCTTAGAAGCAGCGCGAACAGGTAGACGGGTCTCATACGGATTTACGTTAACCGCTAAGTGATGACAGACTGAGGCATGCCACGAACAGCGAAACTCGAAGGACATCTCAGCAGCGCTGAGTTGCAGCAGCGATATCTGCGGTGCGGGCACCGGGCCGACCGTACGCGCTGGCACGCACTTTGGCTGGTGTCAACGGGAAAGTCAGGCAATGAGGCGGCACATCTGGTAGGCCGCACAAGCGGTTGGGTCAGCGTGCTGGTGCGGGCGTACAACGAGAGGGGCATTGAGGGTGTCGAAACCGTCAAGCGTAGAGGCCAGCAGTGGGGAGGCCATGAAGCGGCCTTACGCTGGGGCACCGAGGAAGAAACGGAACTGCGTGAAGCGCTCCTTAGACCTACCACTGAGGGTGAAGTATGGACGGCTGTAAAAGTTGCCAGCTGGCTCAGCAAACGCCGCGGTCGTAAGGTGCACCTCGTGACCGGCTGGCGGACCCTGCGACGCTTGCGTCAGTCGATGCAGCTGCCGCGCCCGGAACATCCTGGAGCGGCCAGTGCTGAGGATCAAGCCGCCTTCCAAAAAAACACTCGAGACGCTGAGGAAGTTGCGCCAAGCTGAACCCGATAGGCAGGTCTGGTTGTGCTTCCAGGACGAAGCACGCTTTGGCTTGAAACCGACCTGTAGGCGTGTCTGGGCACCTGTCGGCCAGCGTCCTACCGCACCGAGCCGCGCCAGATACCAGTGGAGCTGCGTTTTTGCTTCTGTGCATCCTGAGACGGGCACCACCCACGCTCTGATCCTGCCTGTCGCTAACACCCAAACCATGCAGCTTTATCTTGATGACTTTGCGGCTTCACTACCCATAGACGTCGTCGCCCTACTTGTTCTAGATGGCGCTTCTTGGCACCGCTCGTCCAAGCTAGCTGTGCCGAACATTCCGGCTCGTGATCCTGCCGCCTTATACCCCTGAACTCAATCCTGCCGAGCACCGCTGGCCGCTGCTGCGCGAAGTTACCGCCAACCAGGCTTTCGCTGACATTGACGCGCTCGAGTCGCGCCTTGCTGAGCGCTGCGTCTGGCTCACCGACCACCCTGATAGAGTTGCCAGCTCAACCAGCTTCCACGGCTACACGTCATTGCCCAATCCTTAACCTTCAAAGTAAACCCGTATAAGAGTTGAGTAGCAGCTATTTTGCTGAGGGTGTTCATTTTGGTTACAAATTGTTTCCGTAGCTCTACTGATGGCCCCACACAAATTTCGACCTGAATTCTCTAAGTCGAAAATTTGCGTGGATGACGTGCTTTCTGGAGCCGATGGTCGGAGTTGAACCGACGACCTACCGATTACGAATCGGTTGCTCTACCTCTGAGCTACATCGGCAAAAATTAGAAGCATCATCTTCATATCTAAAGACGATACCTCCAAATTGGTGGCCAGAGGCGGGCTTGAACCGCCGACACCACGATTTTCAGTCGTGTGCTCTACCGGCTGAGCTATCTGGCCAAGATGGTCATTGGTATCATCAATAATAAATTAAAGATGATACCTCTAACTTCTGGCGGAGCCGACGGGATTTGAACCCGCGACCTTCTGCGTGACAGGCAGATATGCTAACCGCTACACTACGGCTCCACAAGAGGGTTTTACAGCGTTCCTCATGCCCCGAAGGACAAGCGGTATAATACCCAAGAGTTCAGGGGCTTGTCAACGCGAGTAGAGTGCAATATCTAAGATGATAGCGAGGAGCACCACGCCGCTGACGTAAAGGTTGCCGTTAAATGACCGCAGAGCGTCATCCAGGTCTTTAGACCGTGCAACCTCTTGACCCCACAGCAGCACTGCTGCCACAACTGCGAGTCCAAGCGCAAAAGGCCAGTGTGACCCTGAAAGGGGCAGCGTCAACGCGAGAAAGCCCCACGCCAGCAGGTGCAGGGCGGCGGCGACCTCGAGCGCCACCTCCACTCCGAAATCTGCCGGAACGCTGTGAATGCCGTTTTGAACGTCATGGTCATAGTCTAAAACGCCGTAAATGACGTCAAACCCGGCGATCCAGTAGGCGACCCCCGCCCAGAGCGTCCAGGCTGCCGGGGCAAAAGCACCTGTCACCGCAATCCAGCCCCCTGCCGCTGCTGCACCAATCGTTACGCCCAGCCACAGGTGACACAGCCAGGTAGAGCGCTTGAGATACGGATAAAAGGTCAGGAAAACGACCGCGACCGGAAGCAGGGCCAGCGTCAAGGGATTGAGCGACCAGCCTGCGACGACGAGCAGCGCGAAGCCGAAGAGAGCCAACACTACGCCGCCACGTTTGTTGAGGACGCCCAGGGGAATCTCACGTTGCGCCGTGCGCGGGTTTCGGGCGTCAAGCTCAGCGTCGATTACGCGGTTGAGCGCCATGCTCGCCGTGCGCGCACCGACCATCGCTACCGTAATCCAGAAAAACACGTTCCAGCCCGGCCACCCCCTCGTTGCCAGCAACATTCCCCCGTAGGCAAAGGGAAGCGCGAAGAGGGTATGCTCAAATTTTACGAAGTCCAAGTAGGTTTTGAGCGTGCGTTTGGGCGTAACAGATGCGGCGGTTTGGTTCACCCCTTCATGCTAGCACCGCCTGAGGTAAGGACAAAATGCCTTATGATGCAGCATCTTTAAGGAGGTATCATGACCCAAACGGATATTATGGCAGCCTGGAACGACCTGCAAGACCATCAAAAAGAGCTGCAAGACGTTCATATGCGTGAACTCTTCAACGGGGACAGCGCCCGCTTTAAGAGTTTTTCACTGAGATTGGGGACCCTTCTATTCGACTACTCGAAAAACCGGGTAACGCAGGGGACGATGGACAAACTTTTGGCACTCGCAGAGGCCGCCGGGGTTCCTGAACTGCGCGACGCAATGTTTTCGGGCGAGAAAATCAATACGACCGAAAACCGCGCCGTCTTGCATATCGCCCTACGCAACCGCCCGGACAACCCAATTTACGTGGACGGCGAAGACGTGATGCCTAGCGTAACGAGCGTTCTGGGCAAGATGCGAACCTTTACCGAAGCGGTGCGGAGCGGGTCGTGGCAGGGCTACAGCGGCGAAGAGATTACGGATATCGTCAACATCGGGATCGGCGGGTCTGATTTAGGTCCGAAGATGGTCACGCACGCGCTCATCCCTTATGGGCATCCACGCCTTAGCGTTCACTACGTCTCGAATGTAGACGGCAGCGATATTTCGGAGACCTTAAAGCGGCTAAATCCTGCCACAACGCTTTTTTTAGTCGCCTCCAAAACGTTTACCACGCAGGAGACGATGACCAACGCCGCAACTGCCAGGGACTGGCTCCTCAGCGCTGCTAAAGACGACAGCGCCGTCGCCAAGCACTTTGTGGCGATGTCAACGAACGAAGAGGCGGTCAAGGCGTTCGGCATCGACGCGGAGAACATGTTCGAGTTTTCCGATTGGGTCGGCGGGCGTTACTCGCTCTGGAGCGCAATAGGTCTTTCTATCGCGCTTTATGTAGGGATGGATAATTTCGAGGCACTGTTAGCGGGCGCGCGCACGGCTGACGAACATTTTTTGAATGCGCCGCTCTCCGAAAATATCCCCGTCATCATGGGCGTTTTAGGCGTCTGGTACAACAACTTTTTTGACGCGCAGACGCACGCGATTTTGCCGTATGACTATTACCTCGAGTATTTCCCTTCCTATTTTCAGCAGGGCGATATGGAATCGAACGGCAAAAGCACGACTCGAGAGGGCGACCCCGTAAACGTCAGCACCGGCCCCGTTATCTGGGGACAACCCGGCACCAACGGTCAGCACGCGTTTTATCAGCTTATCCACCAAGGCACTAAACTCATTCCGTGCGACTTTTTAGCCGCCGCCAAAACGCATAACCCGGTCGGCGACCATCACGAAATCCTGTTATCCAACTTTTTCGCTCAGACTGAAGCCCTAATGAAAGGCCGCACCTTTGAAGAGGCCAAAGCCGAGGTTGGGCAAGACACCCGGAGCGTTGACCCGGATTTGCTGGCCGCGTCGAAGATGTTTTCCGGCAACCGACCGACAAACAGTTTTTTGTATGAGGAGCTTGACCCAAAAACGCTAGGGACGCTGATTGCGCTTTATGAGCACAAAATTTTTACGCAGGGCGTGATTTGGAACATCAACTCGTTCGACCAGATGGGCGTTGAATTAGGCAAGGTGCTGGCGAAGAAGATTTTGCCGGAGTTGGAAGGGGACGGGGAGGTTGAGAGCCACGACAGCAGTACGAACGGGTTGATTAACGCTTATAAAGAGCTGCGCTAGAAAGTTTTCTAACGGAAACTAAGTACCCCCAAATGAAGACTGAGGCTTAGACGGCGGTTGCTCCAAGCAGCTCGAGTGCTTGGGTAACAGCTTTGCGGAGGTCTCTGAGGGCATCGTAGCAACGCCTTGGGAGGAGCCAAGCCTTGAGCCGTTTCCAAAGACATTCGATGAGATTGAAGTGTGGGCAATAAGGCGGCAGAAAGCGTAGATAGAGTCCCTGAGCTTCCCAAGCAGCACGTTTGGATTGAACCATTTTAGCGCGGTGAAAAGTAGCGTTATCCAGAACCACAACACTCAAGCTGTCAGGCGAACAGCTATCAGCGAGGTGTTCTAAGAAGGCTAGGACATTGGCACTTCTGACCGATGTTTCTAAAGCTTCGTAGTGAAGCGTTTGCCTTGCTCCATAAACTTCGAGCGCACCGATAAGGTTAAGTCGTCCGTGACTGCGAACTAGGCCCAACGGGCCGGGCTTTGCCCGTTCTATCTCCAGCGTGTCGGAACTGCTAATGTGGTGTGACCAGATTTTGCCCAGGTGTACGTTGTGCCCAGCGCCAGACTAAAGCCTACTTCGTCTAGATAATAAAGCTTCAGCCTTTTTTCTGCCGCCCCCTTTTAAGCGTGTCTAAACCCGCTCGGTGCTGCTGTTCAAGCTCAGGGTCTACCGTTTTACAGGGCACGTAGCGCGTCCTTTTCCAGACATAGCCCAAGCGGTTGAGGTGCTGGCGTATCGCTTCAGCTGTGACCTTTATGTTGAATTTCCCAGCTATCTCAGCGGCAAGCTGCGAGGCTGTCCAGCTCCGTTCTTCAGCAAGGTATAGGGCCAGTTGGGTTCTTATTTCGTCCGTAATCAAAGGAGCTTGTCCCGGCGCTGTGCCGTCGCCCAGACCTGCCACGCCTTGCTGTTGCCACCTTTTCAGATCGCGCCTGATACTTTCTTCGCCTCGGCCCAAGTAAGCAGCTAGCTTCGGCACACGCCAGCCTTGGTTCGATAACCGTAGAACACTGGCTCGCAGACGCACCTTGGGCTTGAAGTGGGGGGCTTTCTCTATCTCTAGCAGCTTTCTGTCTTCTTGCTCGCTCAGCTCAACATAGAGGGGTTGCATCCCTCAAGTATAGCTTGGGGATACTTAATACGGGTTTACTTTGAAGGTTAAGGATTGGGCAATGACGTGTAGCCGTGGAAGCTGGTTGAGCTGGCAACTCTATCAGGGTGGTCGGTGAGCCAGACGCAGCGCTCAGCAAGGCGCGACTCGAGCGCGTCAATGTCAGCGAAAGCCTGGTTGGCGGTAACTTCGCGCAGCAGCGGCCAGCGGTGCTCGGCAGGATTGAGTTCAGGGGTATAAGGCGGCAGGATCACGAGCCGGAATGTTCGGCACAGCTAGCTTGGACGAGCGGTGCCAAGAAGCGCCATCTAGAACAAGTAGGGCGACGACGTCTATGGGTAGTGAAGCCGCAAAGTCATCAAGATAAAGCTGCATGGTTTGGGTGTTAGCGACAGGCAGGATCAGAGCGTGGGTGGTGCCCGTCTCAGGATGCACAGAAGCAAAAACGCAGCTCCACTGGTATCTGGCGCGGCTCGGTGCGGTAGGACGCTGGCCGACAGGTGCCCAGACACGCCTACAGGTCGGTTTCAAGCCAAAGCGTGCTTCGTCCTGGAAGCACAACCAGACCTGCCTATCGGGTTCAGCTTGGCGCAACTTCCTCAGCGTCTCGAGTGTTTTTTTGGAAGGCGGCTTGATCCTCAGCACTGGCCGCTCCAGGATGTTCCGGGCGCGGCAGCTGCATCGACTGACGCAAGCGTCGCAGGGTCCGCCAGCCGGTCACGAGGTGCACCTTACGACCGCGGCGTTTGCTGAGCCAGCTGGCAACTTTTACAGCCGTCCATACTTCACCCTCAGTGGTAGGTCTAAGGAGCGCTTCACGCAGTTCCGTTTCTTCCTCGGTGCCCCAGCGTAAGGCCGCTTCATGGCCTCCCCACTGCTGGCCTCTACGCTTGACGGTTTCGACACCCTCAATGCCCCTCTCGTTGTACGCCCGCACCAGCACGCTGACCCAACCGCTTGTGCGGCCTACCAGATGTGCTGCCTCATTGCCTGACTTTCCCGTTGACACCAGCCAAAGTGCGTGCCAGCGCGTACGGTCGGCCCGGTGCCCGCACCGCAGATATCGCTGCTGCAACTCAGCGCTGCTGAGATGTCCTTCGAGTTTCGCTGTTCGTGGCATGCCTCAGTCTGTCATCACTTAGCGGTTAACGTAAATCCGTATGATGACTTCTTAAGCTCTATACCCGTCTCTCTACTAAGCTCAGCGGCGTGCTGCTCGAGGCTCCAGTCGTGGTGTGCCTCAACCTGACGCCGCAACTGTTCACAGTCGCCGCTACTTAGTCGTTGGGGTCGTCCAGGATGTCGGTTCGGGCCCAGCCCTCCTTGCGCTTGTCGCTTAAGATAGCGCTTTACCGTAGACAAGCTCACCTCAAATCGTTCGCCTACGGCTGTCTCGCTTTGCCCCGCACCTACCGCTGCCACAATCCGCTTTCGTAAATCCAGTGAGTAGCCTCTCATTCAGCTAGCTTACTCTGGGTCAGCAAATGTTGGAAGTGCTATAAGTATTCAAAAAACGGAAGGCTCAATATGGAAAGCAAGTGGCTAAAGGTCTGCTAGTATTACAGTCGCAGTTAAGCAGAGGTAAGTTGAGCCATGACTTTTTCCAACGGCACCCCTCCCAATCTCAGGACCTGGACAGCTGAACTCGATAATCTCCATAGTCGCATCTCAGGGCACTTCGGACGTTCCGAGCAGCGGCGGCGTGTTAGAGCGTATCTGCAAGCCTTACTGAGCCCAGTCGAGCGCAAGAATAGCTGGCAGCTGGCTGAGTGTTCAGGTGAAACGACGCCCGATGGCATGCAGCGGCTGCTCTCGACCGCCTTGTGGGACGCCGGCGCTGTCAGAGACGAACTGTGCAGCTATGTTTTAGGTAGTTTAGGCGATGAGCAAGCGGTATTGGTGGTCGATGAAACCGGCTTTTTGAAACAAGGCAACAAGTCCGCAGGAGTCAAACGTCAGTACAGCGGCACCGCCGGACGCGTTGAAAACTGTCAGGTAGGCGGGTTCTTGGCCTACGCAACACCCCACGGAACGGCTTTCATCGACCGGGAACTATTCTTACCCAAGGACTGGGTCGGTGATCTGCCGCGCCGCCGTGAAGCGCACATCCCTGATGAAGTAGCCCTGGCGACCAAACCTGAGTTAGCTAAGACGATGCTGCAACGTGCTTTCGAGGGGGGTGTAAAAGCCGCTTGGGTCACCGGAGATGCGGCCTATTCTGGTTACGGTGTGCGTTCATGGCTCGAAGAGAAGAAACAGCCGCATGTATTTGCGGTTGCTTCGAACTTCCATGTCTGGACATGGAGTCACCAAGGGCCACAACAGCAGCAGGTCAAAGACATTATAGGCAAGTTTGATGAAGCCAATTGGCAACGGCTGAGCGCAGGTTTAGGCAGTAAAGGAGAACGGCTGTTCGAATGGGCGTGGATCAGTATCTCGGCGTTGACAGCAGAGGGCTCGGCAGTGGGTTTAGGCCCCGTGGTCGGAAAAGGGTTCGAGCGCTGGATACTAGCGAGGCGGAGTTTGGACGACCCGACTGACCTTGCCTATTTCACGGTGTTCGCACCTCAAACAACGTCTCTAGAAAGCGTGGTGCAAGTAGCAGGGGCTCGCTGGGCCATTGAAGTCGGTTTCAAAACTGCTAAGGGCGAAGTGGGTCTCGACCAGTACGAAGTGCGTTCATGGACGGGTTGGTATCGGCATATCACCCTTGCTCTACTAGCCCATGCATTTCTGGTAACGATACAGGCGAGTGAGAAAAAAGGGGCTCAGTAGCCACTGCCCAGCTCATCGCCCTAACGGTTCCTGAAGTTCGTCGGTTATTCGGTCTGGCACTACAGCGGATAGTTCGGCGAGCGTTCGTATTAGCTTGGTCGGTGTGGCGACGACGCCATCAGTTTAGGGCACGGCAATGTCATTACCGTCGGCGAGAACAGCGCTATGCTAGATAACTGCGGCTGTAATACTAGAGTCAATCTCAAGATAGCCGTTCATAATCTCGTTCATTCTAAAGTCCTCTTTGGGTAGCAAACGGGGTGATTTGCTCTGGGTACTTAGTAGCTATAACGGTAGGCTACGCCCTGCTGAGGGCGCTTCGCTGTCGCTTTTCGGAGTATCTCTCGTTTTTCTTTGAGCATCCGGTTTTCACGGCGCAAGCGGCTCAACTCTTCCCACTTGTGCGGTAAAGCTTTACAGCCTCGGCTTTGAACTCCGGTGGACAGGGCAGATGATTTCTGGGCATCTGGATACCGGCTCTCAAGCGTGCCGGTATCCACTAAATCGGGGTGACTCCACGTCTGAGATGAGTTTCATCTTGCTGTCTCAACAGCTGTACAGCTGATCGTTCGTTTCTGAGACAGCTTCTAGTAAAAGGGCGGTTTGACGACCACCGCCGGAAGCGGCTGCCCCCGAATCTCGACGGCAATTTCTGTACCGGGTTCGCTGTAGGCTTTGCGCACCCACGCCAGCGCAATTCCTTCGCGGGTCAGGGGTGAAATCGCGCCGGAGGTGATTTCACCGATCTTTTCACCGGCTTCGTCTTCGTGTTCGCCGGGTGCGAGGACGCGGTAGCCCTGCCGCGCGACGCCACGCTGCTTGAGTTTAAGCCCGACGAGTTGCCGGGTACAGCTGCGTGACCAGATGGCTTCACGTCCGTAAAAATCTTTGTCTTTAACAGCCCACGCCATAGTGCTACAACGCGGATTTGTTGACTCGGAAAATTCGTGACCGAACAGGGGAAAACCGGCCTCGAGCCTCAGCGTGTCGCGTGCGCCCAAACCACAAGGCGTGGCACCGGCGTCGGTCAGTGTCCGCCACACCGCCGGAGTGTTGTCGGCGCGAGTGAAGATTTCAAAGCCGTCCTCACCGGTATAACCGGTGCGCGCAAACGTCACCTCACCGCCAGCGAGCGTCCCGGCGAGTATGCGGTTTTTTTTCAGCCCGCCCACGTCGGTGTCGGTCAAACGGGCTAGCAGCAGCGCCGCACCGGGGCCTTGCAGCGCAAGCAGTCCAAAGCTATCTGATACGTCCCGGACGTCGGCGTCGTAGTCGCGGGCGAGCTTTCCTAGGTGCGCCACCACCACGTCACGGTTCGAGGCGTTGCAGACGACGAGGTAGGCTTCATCAGCGGTGCAGTAGACGTAAAGGTCATCAATTAAACCGCCCTTATCGTTCGGCAACATCGAATACTGGCCCCGTCCCGGCTTGAGTTTGGCGGAATCGTTCAGCGCCGCAAACCGTAAAAATGTCAGCGCTCCCGGCCCTGTCACCTGAACTTCACCCATATGGCTCACATCAAAAAGCCCTGCGCCTTCGCGGACGGCGAGATGTTCTTGGTTGATCCCCGAAGGGTACTGAATCGGCATCTCCCAGCCCGCAAAATCCACCATGCGGGCTCCGGCTTCTACATGTAGGTCATACAGCGGTGTTCGCTTCACCTTATAAGGGTACACCACACCACTCGGTAAAGCTCCGGTACAACGATTTACTGCAGGGTTAACGCGAAGTTTATTTTCTCGGAGGTTATTCGGAGGCTATGAAGTTAGGTGATAAAACGGACGCTCGAAAAGAGTGGCATTTCCAAATAACGTTGTACCGTTTTCTCGCCGCTATCGCCTTTCAGGGGCGCGTGCCAAATAGCATTCTCCAATGTGAGAACGTTGTAAATCAGCTGCCAGCTGCTAGCGCACCGAAGGCAGGAGGCAGAACAGGCGGGGCGCTGTGTTCTCCCCCTCCTTGCACCACCTGAACTCGTCTACGCGTTCGGTCAGCTATCTTGCCGACTACTTTGTTTGTGCGAGCTTCGCCAAAACCTGTTTTGAAACGGCGCGTAAAGGTTCCAAGACACCTTCAAAGTCTCGAGCCGAACCCTCAAAGGTCTCGAGTACCCCCTTCGGATCGACGACGCTGCGGAGCATATCGGCGGGTAGTGCGTCGGGCAGGTCGCGTTTGTTGAGCTGGAGCACGAGCGGCACCTCACCGACCGAGAGGTTGTATTCATCCAGGTTTTCGCGGAGGTTTCGCATCGCTTCAGCGTTCGCGCGGAGCCGGTTGGGGGCGGAGTCGGCGACGAACACCACACCGTCCACGCCGCGTAAGATAAGTTTTCGGGCAGCGTTGTAAAAAACTTGCCCCGGTACGGTGTAGAGGTGAAAGCGGGTCTTAAACCCGTTGACGCTGCCTAGCTCGAGCGGCATAAAGTCGAAAAACAGCGTTCGCTCCTCTTCGGTGGCGAGGCTGACCAACTCGCCACGGCGCTCGGGCGCGATATGTTGGTGGATGAGTTTTAGGTTGGTCGTCTTGCCCGACATACCGGGGCCGTAGTAGACAAGCTTAAAGCTGATTTCGCGGGCAGCAAAGTTGACGGTACTCATAAGAGGCACCGGCGACCGGCGGCCTGCTGTAAACTCGGCAGTCTGAATTGAATGTGCAGCTCGGCGGCAGCCCAGCGGTAGGGAAGGGACTTCATCCTCCGACTATACGCACTGTTGCGACGCGCGAACGTGTAAATCACCATTTGTCATTGTACAACTCCGGCTTTACGCACGTGTTCACAAAATGGCGCTCAACATAAGCTAAACGGATCAAAAGAACGGTTCAGGTAGGTTCCAAGATAGCCTCAACGTCCGCACGCTGCGGGTACGAACTCTGCGCTCCGGATTTCCGCACCGTAAACGCCGCAAGACGGCAGGCTTTGGCGACTGCTTCAGCAAACGGCAATTCGGGCCGACACGCCAGAAAATACGCCAGTGAACCGACGAACGCGTCCCCCGCGCCGGTCGTATCGGTAACTTCTACCGGGTCAACCGCGATATGCCTCGGCTCCTCCCCACGTCGAGCGAGGAGTGCGCCGCGTCCGCCGAGCGTGATGACTACAGTTTCGGGGCCACGCTCTAAGAGAGCAGTAGCAGCCTCTTTCGCCTCGTCCAGCGTCTTGACGCGCTGTCCCGAAAGCATTCCAGCCTCAACCTCGTTGGGGATAAGCACGTCGGTCAAAGCGAGCAGTTCAGCGGGAAGTTCGGTTGCCGGAGCCGGGTTCAGCAGGGTTTTGGTGCCTCCCTGTTTTGCCAGCCGAAACGCCGTCAGGGTTGCGTCTAAGGGGGTCTCGAGCTGAGCGACCAGCACCGCCGCGCCCTGCACCACTGCCGCCGCGCCCGCTACGTCCTCAGGCGAGAGCGTACTGTTGGCCCCTGCTGCGAGCGAAATCACGTTTTCACCGGATTCGGCGACCGTAATCAGCGCCACCCCCGACGCGCCCGGAACCCGGCCCACAAACGCGGTGTCGATGCCCTCGAGTTCGTAATTTTGCACCGTCTTGTCCCCGTAACTGTCGTGCCCGAGGTTAACGACCACGCTGACCCTTGCGCCCAAACGCGCCGCCATCACCGCTTGATTTGAGCCTTTACCGCCAAAGCCCTCAGAAAAGTCTGTACCAAAAATCGTCTCCCCCGGCTCCGGCAGCCGCGGCACCCGCACCACGAGGTCGGTCATCACGCTGCCGACCATACAAATATCGGTTTTGGCCTTGTTCATAGCGCCCAGCTTACGCCAGCTGGAGACGCTCTGAAAGGGGTCAACACAGCTGCGCTATAGCAGGTATCATCTGGTCTGAGCCAGTCTATGAGGATAAAGCACAGTCTAGCACGCACCCCTAAGAGATGATAGCTGCGAGAAGCCAGCTCAGCAACTGCGAAAACCGCTATACCTGTCAGATAATCGTCCCTTTTACCCAAGGTTCGGTAGACTGGACGTGTGAAAGACCCTACACCCACCGCTTCGGACGCCCAAACCTGGAGTACCAGAGGCGACGCCTACGCCGCCAGCACGGTGCATCAGAGCGGCCCCTCACTCGCCAAGCTTTTGGCTTTGGCACGGCCCAACAATGCGGACTATTGCCTCGACCTCGGCACCGGAGCCGGTCACACGGCGGCGGCGCTAGCGGAGCACGCCGCGCAGGTTGTCGGCCTCGACGTGTCCGGCGGGATGCTGCGAGCAGCAAGAAAGCTTTACCCAAAACCCAACTTGGAGTTTATTCAAGCCCCTGCCGAAAATACAGGTTTGGAGACGGCAAGTTTCGACCTCATCACTGCGCGGCACACGCTGCACCATCACCTTGACCTGGCCGCTACGCTCACAGAAGCGGCGCGGCTCCTCAAAGCGGGCGGACGCCTGGTCATTGCCGACGAGATGACACCGGACACAGCGTCTGATAAAGCAGTAGCTAGGTGGTGGGACGCGCTCGAGCGTACCCGCGACGCGACGCACGTGCGGGCCTATACGCTGGGCGAATGGCAAGGTTTTGTTGCCGAGGCGGGGCTCTCGTGGATTGTCGGGGACGGCGAGACACGCTACCCTATTGAGATACAGAGTTGGCTGGGAAACGTCAACCCGGACGAACTTACGACCGAAGCGGTTTACGAGCTACTAAATAGTGCCGACGCGCACGCACGTGAAGTTTTCAAAATTGAATATGAGGGCTCGAGGGCGGTGCGTTTTCAGCTGCCGGTGGCGCTGATGTTAGCCGTCAAACCTGTACTGATGGAGGAAAAGTGACGCATTATAAAATTGCTGTTTTGCCCGGAGACTTTATCGGCCCGGAAGTTATAGACGCGACCATTCGGCTCTTAGACGCCGTAACGCCGCGTTTTGGTCTTCAACTCGCCTATACCCGTCTCCCCTTCGGCGGCGGCGCACTAGACGCGTTCGGTACACCCTTACCTGGCGAAACCAAACGGGTCTGCGCCGAGAGTGACGCGGTGCTGATGGGGTCTGCGGGGGGTCCGGTCGGCGACCATCCCTGGAACCGCGTACCAAGGGAGCAGCGCGTCGAGTCGGGTATTTTAGGAATTCGTAAACATCTGGGCCTTTACAGTAACCTTAGGCCGGTCAGGGTGTTTGAGGGGCTCGAGCATCTCTCCCCACTCAAAAGTACCGTCGCTTCAGGTACCGATATGCTCATCGTCCGCGAGCTGACCGGCGGCATCTACTTCGGCAAACCTTCGCACAACACCCCCGACGAGGGCGTTTCGACAGACATCTATACCCGCCCCGAAGTCGAACGCATCGCCCGCGTCGCCTTTGACGCCGCCCGTGTACGCGGAGGCCGCGTTACGAGCGTAGATAAAGCCAACGTGCTGGACGTGTCACAGTTCTGGCGCGATGTCGTCATGAGCATCCACGAGACCGAATACAGTGACGTGACGCTCGAGCACCTCTACGTGGACAACGCCGCCATGCAGATTGCCAGCAACCCGCGCCAGTTCGATGTGATCGTCACCTCGAACCTCTTTGGTGACATCTTGTCCGACCTCGCCGCTGTGATTCCGGGGTCGTTGGGCGTCTTGCCTTCTGCCAGTCTAGGCGACGGCCCCGGTTTGTTTGAACCCGTTCACGGGTCTGCACCGGATATTGCCGGGAAAGATTTAGCGAACCCGGTCGGGACGATGCTTTCGGCGGCGATGATGCTCGAGTACGGGCTTAATCAACCGGAGGCTGCGGAAGCCGTTGAAAGAGCGGTGCAGCGGGCGCTGGCGGAGGAGCCGACGAAGGATTTGGGAGGGAGCCGAGGGACTGAGGCGTTTACGGCGGCAGTCATTAAAGCGTTGCCTGTCATGACTAATTCATAGCATGTGGATGGTTCGGGCAGGGCGAGACAGTGTTCACGTTGAAGACTTTTTAGATAAAGGCATTGTTGCACTTAGCTGGTCTGAGCTAGGCCCGTTTGAAGCAGCGTGGAAACAAAAAGAAGCTTTGGAGCGGTATCAACAGGTTTATCCTGGACACTCGAGCGGACAAGCACAAGCCGGTGTCAATCAGATTTTGCGTTTTATCAACGAGGTAAAAATTGGCGATCAGGTCGTCACCTACAGCCGAGACCAACGCGTCTACTATCTGGGTACGGTAAAGAGCGAAGTGCTTTGGGAACCTAACATACTTGACGATATGCCAAGGGTTCGGCAGGTATCGTGGACCCAACAGGTTCTTCGAGATGCTCTAAAAACAGCCACGAAAAACACATTAGGGGCGATTTTAACCCTTTTCAAACTCAATCAACAGGTAAAAGATGACCTGCAAACTCACGCAGCCTCTTTGAACGCGGTTTTAGCAGCAATAGAAAGATGTACCCACCTATAGCTGCGAGAGTTCAGGAAGTTCAACTCGAGCAAGAAATTACTGAAGAGTTACTCGAGCGGGCCGAAACAGTTATCGAAGAGCAAATTACCCGGCTGGACTGGGAAGCTTTACAAGAACTTGTTGCCGGAATCTTGCGAGCTATGAACTACCGAACAACTGTTTCGCCGCGTGGTGCTGACAGAGGCGTTGACATCTTCGCTTCACCCGACGGTTTGGGTTTAGAAGAACCGCGTATTTTTGTTGAGGTTAAGCACCGTGTCAATACCAGCATTGACGCTCAGCAAGTACGCTCGTTTTTGGGCGGGCGCAGTGTAGGAGACCGCTGCCTCTATGTCAGTACGGGAGGCTTTACCAAAGATGCTAGATACGAAGCGGAAAGGGCTAATATCGCTATTCGGCTGATTACCTTAACCGACCTGCGCCGCCTTCTCGTTGACTATTACGACAGTCTCGATGAAAAAACGCGGAATCTGATACCGTTAAAACGGGTCTATATACCTGTCTAGACTCAAGCCTCGGCACAAAATGGTTAAATACAAGATAATAAAGTCTAAATCCGCTGGCCCCGCCACGAAGATATTTTCACGGGCGACCGCCCCAATCACCACCGGCCCGGAAAGACGCGACAAAGACGCGACGAACGCGTCAAGTTCCGCTTCGGTCGGTGCAGGCCATACCTGCTCAAAAAGCCCGATACGCTGCAACTGGTTGACGTTCTCCTGGGTTAAGCGGGCGACCTCGGCGCGGAGGCTCGAGCGTTTCGTGAAGGCTCAGGCACCTGTTTTTGACATTGTTTTCAGAGAGCTTCAAGCGGGACGAAAACGGAGCCACTGGATGTGGCTTATCTTTCCGCAGCTAAGGGGCTTGGGCCACTCCTCGACAGCTCAGTTTTACGGCGTCGGCTCGCTCGCTGAGGCGCAGGCTTACCTGGGGCACCCCCTACTCGGCCCACGTTTGTGGCGCTGCACCAAAACTGTTTTGGTGCAGCGCCGCGTCGTTACGTGAGTTGTTCGGCTCACCGGACGACCTGAAGTTTTGCTCTTCGATGACCCTTTTTAACCTGGCTGCACCCAGCGATATCTTTCAACGTGCGCTAGGGCGTTGGTGTGGTAGTCAGCAAGAAAATACACGGCGGCTTCTCGCAGCGGTTGATACCGACCGTTAGCGCCGATGTGCCCTGGTAAAACACCTTCGTTTAGTCCGAGAGTTTTAAGAAAGCCGAAACCCGTAGAGCTTGGATACTTAACAGGCGATTACACCTTGCTTAGTTCAAACTCGTCACGCGCAGCTATCGCTACCAGATACTCAGGCACCCCCGGACGTTTTCTCAGCCCCTTGTCAGACTTGGTCGCCACCCAGCCGTAAACCGGTAGCTCTTTGTCGCCCTTTTTGCCCCCACCAAACATGTACTGAATGTTGCCGTAGGTCGCCGGGTCACGACCATCTAAACTCAGTCGGTCGTTAAGTGTACACGCCGCCGCATAAGCCGTTTCAGGCCCAGGCAGCCACCTAATAAACTGCTTGCCCCAGTACATCCGCAAGTTGTTATGCATCCAACCGTCAAAAAGGTAGCTCTTCTGGGCCGCGTTCCAGGTTTCGTCATCGGTTTGAGCATTCGTAAGCTGGTGGAGGTCGTAGAGAACGGGACGCTCATCGTGCCCATGCGCGGTCAGTGTTTCGCGTGCCCAGGGTGCAATGTGGGTGTAATCACTCATGTCTTTACGGTGGTACGCCTGGTGATAGAAAAACTCGCGCCACTTGAGCAGTTCGTCCAAGAATTTGTATTTCGCCGCGCCGTGTGCGGCGGACGCCTGAACCTTCAGGGTGATTTCACGGGTGCTCAAGATGCCAAAGTGAAGGTAGGGCGAGAGATGCGAGCTCGAGCTGGGGTCAGCCGGGTTGTTACGGGTTTGGTTGTATTCAGGCAAAACGGTTTCTAGCGCCCACTCGAGCTGCTCTAGGGCTGCTTCGCGGGAGCCGTTAAGTTCAACAGGTGGCAGCGTCATATCGGCCCCACTGTCTTCTATGAGCGGCGTCCAAGCAGCTGCGTCCTCAGTGGCGTTACTGGGTAGCTCACCCTCATAGGGCAGCACAACCGGCGTCTGCCTCAGATCGGTCTCCAGATGCGGGGCTCGAGCCGGACGGTGCGCTTTAAGAAACGCCGAAGGGTTGGGCAATTCGGGCGTAAGCTCACGCAGCGGTACGAGGCAGGCGGTGTCCACCGCTGTTACCGGAATACTGAGTTGGGCTGCCAAAGACGCTAGCGGTTCGCGTGCTGCGTGGGTCGGTAGATCGTCGCTAAAGAGCGCCGCTGCGTCCCCGGCTAACCTGGTGACGAGCGGCGTCTCCCCTGCGGGGGTAACGTGACGCACAAACCGCACACCAAGAGCGCTGAGGCCACGTTCCAGTGAACCAGACGCCTCGAGCTGAAACTGGTGGTGGCGGTGTGACGGATAGGGGTAGCTACCAATTTCGTGCAATACCACCACGGGTTTGCGGAGCTCATTGGCGCACAAGATAGCCGCGCTGAGTGCTGGGTTGTCTTGGCTGCGTAGCGCGTTGCGGAGCCAGCAGAAAACGTAAAGCGCGTCTCGGTTGGGAGTTGCCTCTTTTACTGTGCGGCTACGCATATCTAGGAGCGTCTTAGCGTCCATGTAAAGGTAAGAATATGCCGAGCTGGGCGTAGGTGTTTTGGTAAGGAGTCATCTATTATGAGCCTACCTATAAGGATCGTGAAGGAGCTGCAGCTTGACGTACGATGTTGGGGCTCCTGTGACATACCTACTCGAGTTGAACAGAACGTGCAAAGTAAACTATCGCTGTTTCGGTGCGACGATAGTTGCTGCCGGTCAACCGCTTGACGCAGTCGTCGAGGATGCGTTTCGGGTTGCTGCTGGTCACGCGCTGAACCGGGGTGACAAAAGGGGAGGAGCTCTTCAGATGCTCTTCGTCCTTGTACGTGTGAACGGCCCGCTAGAGGCGTAAGAAGCCTGACCGGTTGAAATACTGCCGCTTTCACCTCGACACGCTCTGTCCCGATCATTCCAGGTTAGCTTAAAGCTGGTGAAGTGCCTGATGTGTCACCAACCGAGTTTTCTCTATCTCACCGCGCGTGGCCGATGTCAGAAATCCGCGAGTTCCTTGGCTGCCGGGAGCGCCGTCGCGCCTTCAAACGCATTCACCTCTTCGATAAAGCGCTTGAACGAATATGAGGCGTCGTGCGGGCCGGGACTCGCTTCGGGGTGGTACTGCACGCTGAAAACCGGGTAACGGGTGTGCGCCATGCCCTCCAGGGTTCCGTCGTTTAAGTTCACGTGCGTCGCGCGGAACTGCCCACTCGGAATCGAAGCGATGTCCACGGCGTAATTATGGTTTTGACTGGTGATTTCAACCTCGCCCGTCACCAGATTTTTGACCGGCGTGTTCGCCCCGTGATGTCCGTGTTTGAGCTTATAGGTGCTGCCGCCGACCGCCAGACCTAAAAGCTGATGACCCAGACAAATCCCGTAAGTCGGTAGGAGCCCTAGCATCTGCCAGACCGTATCGTGGGCGTATTTGGGGCCAGCCGGGTCGCCGGGGCCGTTGGCGATGACGAGGCCGTAGGGGTTGAGCGCCATAATCTGCGCGGGCGTCGTTTGGGCTGGGACGACGATGACCTCGGCGTTGGCCTGCTCGAGCTTATACACAATCGAGTTTTTAATGCCGAAGTCCATGACGACCACTCTGGGGTTGTCTTTGAAGGTGGGCCGCGCATAAGGCAGCGGCGTCGTCACTTCGGGGGTCAGGTCGCGTCCGTCGATGTCTGCGTGGGCTCTCGCCTGCTCAACGAGCGCTTCGCCGCCCGCTTCGTCCAACTCGCCGTGCCGGATGACCCCTTTAACCACGCCGCCCTGCCGTAAACGCCGGGTGAGAGCGCGGGTATCGATGCCTTCGATGCCGACGATTTTATGCTCTTGCATAAAGCTCTGCAGATCTTGATTGGCGCGGTGGCTCGAGGCCGTGCGCGAAAACTCCCGGACGATAAAGCCTTTGGCAAACGGCCGGTTCGATTCCATATCGTAGACCGACACGCCGTAGTTGCCGATGTGCGGATACGTCATGGTGACAATCTGCCCGTGATAGCTGGGGTCGGTCAGAATCTCCTGATAGCCGGTCATCGAGGTGTTAAACACAATTTCGCCGACCGTTTCGCCGTGATAGCCGAACGCGTAGCCGTAGTAGACCGTGCCGTCCTCGAGCGCGAGCGCGGCGGGGGGTTTGTTTAGTAGGGACATAGGAACCTCACAAGGATAACCTAGCATTTAGAGGCATAAAGATACAGAAACGGCTCGTACGTTAGCTCAGTTTGCAGTTCCGGTCTGATAGTCGGTTTGAGAAAGTTCTTGCTCGAGCCGTCCCTGCATCAGCTGCGTCACCTCGGCGTATTCCGGCACACCGATGAGGTTGCGCAGCTCGCCGGGGTCGGCCTCAAGGTCGTAGAGTTCGCTGATGTCGTCGAGCAAGTCCGGATAGGTCACGTATTTCCAGCGCTCGGTTCGCACGCCCAAAATGGTCGGGACGCCGGGGCCGTACTCCTGAAAGTATTCGTACAACAGCGCGTCGCGCCAGGCTACCCCTTCTCCCTCTAAGAGTGGTCGGAGTGAGCGACCCTGCATGGTTTTGGGGACGGCGACGCCCGCAAACTCTAACAGCGTCGGGGCGAGGTCGAGACTCGAGACCATTTCTGTGGGTCTCAGCCCCGCTTTGATACGTTTCGGATAGCGCACAAACAGGGGAACACGGAGCGACTCCTCGTACATCACCCGTTTGTCCTGAAGCCGGTGTGCGCCGAGCAAAAAACCGTTATCGCTGGTAAAAACGACCAACGTATCGCCGAGTTGACCGACGCTCTTCAGCGCCTCTAGAAGCAGCTTCGTTCCCTCGTCAACCGCGAGCAGGGTACGCAGGTAGGTCAAACGTTCATGGTCTTGAGGGTTCCAGGGCTCGAGTGGTAACGCTGCCGGAATGTCGACCGGATCGCACGCGTTCCACGTATCCGGCTCGAGGCCGCAGAGCTTGTAACGGCGCTGCCACGCGGGTTTATCCGCAAACGTTTCGCTAAAATTCGCCGGTTCCGGCAACCTCGCTCCGGCAAAGGCGAGCCGGTGCCGCGCCGCCGCCTCGAACGGCACGTGCGCGGCCTTGTGCGAGACGATGAGGCAGAAGGGCTTTTCTTTGGGACGCTGCAGCCACCTCGCCGCGTAGTCCGACAATAAGTCGGTGACGTACCCGCCTGCCCGGTACGCACGTCCGTTTTCGTTAAAGACCGGATTTTCGTACACGCCCTGTCCGGCAAAACTGAGCCAAGTGTCAAAGTCGAGGCGAGGGTCAGAGCGAGCGTTGTCCATGTGCCATTTGCCGACAAAGCCCGTTTCGTACCCGGCTTTTTTGAGCAGTGAGGGGAAGTTGGGCAGCTCCAAACCCAATTCCTCCACATCGTTGATCAGGACGCCGTGCGTATGTGGATAGGTACCGGTCAGCAAACTCGCGCGGCTCGGCGAGCAGACGGACGTCGGGACGAACGAATCAGGGAACGACGCGCCTTCGCGCTCGAGCGCGTCCAAACAGGGCGTGTGTAAAAAGGGGAACCTCGAGCCCTCTCCCACCACGCCCGTCGCCAGATCGTCAACGACGATGACCAGGATATTCGGGCGCTCACCGTTAGAGCTAGGGGTGTAACGCGGGCCGGGGGGCGGCGGTTTCAGGGTAGGGCGGCGGTGGCCTTCGTCACGAAAAAAGGGCCCCAGCAGCGCGCCTCCAAGAGCGGCAGCGGTCAACCCCCCGGCGTAGGCGAGCAGGTTGCGGCGAGAGAGCTTCACGCGTTACACGCTACTGTAAAAATCCGCACCTCGAAGCTAAAATTGTCGCAGAGCAGGGCCAGACCAAGAAAACGTCACAGGGCTGATGATGCGTTCGCCGGTTCGGGGTTAGGCGCTGCGAGCTGTGGCGTATACCCGGTATCAGCAAGTTGTTGCGCTAAAGACCCCTGCATGTCGCCCAAAGTAGCAGCGTAGTCCGGTTCGGCGATGAGGTTACGCAGTTCGAAGGGGTCGGTTTCCAAATCGTAAAGCTCGTCGATATCATCAGGGAGGTCAGGGTAGTGAACGTACTTGTAGCGCTCCGTCCGAACGCCCAGCATCGTCGGGACAGCGGGGCCACGGTCTTCCTGAAAATACTCGTACAAGAGCCGGTCACGCCACGGCGCGGCGTCACTGGTAAAAAGTGGCGTTAGCGACGCGCCCAGCATCGTTTCGGGTACGCTCTGCCCGCCGAGTTCGACGAGCGTCGGGGCGAGGTCGAGCGTCGAGACCAGCTTTTTGCTGTGACGGCCTGCGCTGAGCGCTTTGGGATAACGGATCACGAGCGGTACCCGGAGCGACTCTTCGTACATCACGCGTTTGTCCTGAAGTCGGTGTGCGCCCAGCATAAAGCCGTTGTCGCTGGTAAAAACAAACACCGTGTTGTCAAGCTGCTCCATATTTTCCAGCGCCTCGAAGAGCATGCCCAGCCCTTCGTCAACAGCTAGCATTGTTCGGAGGTGCGTCAGCCACTTTTCGTTGTGGGGGTTCCAGAGCTCAGGCGGAAGCGACTCGGGAACCTCGCCACACATCTCCCATTCTTCACGCCCGAGGCCGCATTTTTCGTAGCGGCGTTGCCACGCGGGTTTTCCTGCAAAGGTGTCGTTAAAGTTTGCCGGTTCAGGAAGTGACGCGTCGGCAAACGCCTTTTCGTGCCTCGTCGCAGCCGTAAACGGAACGTGTCCGGCCTTGTGCGAGACGATCAGCGAGAACGGTTTGTCTCTGGGCGTTTGGATATAGTTCACAGCGTATCTGTTTATAACATCGGTAACATACCCATCTTCTTCAAACTTACGCCCGTTTTCATTAAGGACGTTGCCGTTGTAAGAGCCCTGACCAGCAAAGCTCAGCCAGTAATCAAAATCCAGACGCGGCTCCGAAGACCCGTTGTTCATATGCCATTTGCCGACGAAACCAGTATCGTAGCCGCCCCCTTTGAGGATGGACGGAAAGTTCGGTAGGTCGTTACCTAAATCTACGACATCGTTGACGCGGACGCCGTGAACATGCGGATAGGTGCCGGTGAGCAAGCTTGCACGGTTCGGTGAGCAGATCGAGGTCGGGACGAACGATTGATCGAAGGTTGCACCTTCGCGTTGCAGGCGGTTGACGTTGGGGGTCTCGAGAAACGGGTAGCGGCTCCCCTCACCCATCACGCCAGCGGCTAAATCATCAACCAGCACGAGAACCACATTAGGTTTTTCACCTTTGTAGCGGTCGCCCGGTGGAGGGGGTGGTACCAGCAGCTCTTTTGGTGGCTCTGTCGGCGGGTCCAGCCCCGGCCCTAAGATTCCGCAGCTGCTGAGCGCAGAAGCGACGGTTGCGCCTGCACTTACCCGCAACAACAGTTCAAGTACTTTCCGGCGTGACACGTCTTTATTCATTGCACTCCCAATTAGCCCGTTGTTTGGTTTTGCGTCTGGCGGCTAACAAGCGCGTCCAGACGTAAGAAGTAGACGACCAAAGCATACTTTACAAGCGATAATTGCCGCCAGCACAACACAAAGCATGAAGATTATTTTAGCAAGCTCTCACAAACATTCACTGTCGGCTCTCATGCTATATACATTCCGCGGATTTCCTGTTTATACTTCTGAAAGCTATCAAAGCAGTCAAATCCTGTTCAGGAGTAACGCTATGAAGCGTAACGGTGAGCCGTCAAAGGATACAGCGTCCTGCATAACCTCACAGCCAACCGTATCTCGCCGAGACGCGCTTGAACTTATCGGTAAAACTTCGCTGGTGGCACTTTTGGCGTCGGCGTGCCGCGTCAATCCACCGCCACTGACGCCTAACCTCGACCCCAAACGCCCCAACATCGTCTACATTCATTCACACGACACCGGGCGCTACACCGAACCTTACGGTCATCACGTCTCGACCCCGAATCTGCAACGGTTTGCCGACGAAGGGATGGTCTTCCTGCAGGCGTTTAGCGCCTCACCGACGTGTTCACCCTCAAGAGCTTCACTTATGACTGGGATGACACCCGGTTGCAACGGCATGTGGGGGCTTACCCACAAGGGCTGGAAGCTCAACGACTACTCTCAAACCTTCGTACAGACCCTTAAACGTACCGGCTACGACACCGTGCTCGCAGGTCTTCAACATATCGCTGCTGGAGACGCGCGGGTATGTGCCGAGCTTATCGGCTACACCAAGTTGCTCAAGAGTGGCAGGCTAGCTCACACCATGGCAGATACGACAGTTGACTATCTAAATGGCGCGGTGGAACAGCCGTTTTTCCTCGATATCGGCTTTGCCGTAACGCACACGTTCGACATGACCCCTACCGGATCGTATTTCGGCTACGAAAACGGCGATACCAGCACCGCAGACATTCCGCCTAACCTAGACGATACGACCGAAACCCGGCGTGACATGGCGGACTTTGCCGTAGCTGCAACTGCGCTCGATACAGCGATAGGGCGAATTTTAGCGGCGCTCGAGCAGCGCGGCCTAGCTGAAAACACGGTTGTCATGGTTACGACCGACCACGGCGTCCCGCTACCGGGGATGAAAGCCAACCACACCGACGGCGGCCTCGGCGTCTCGCTGATGTTTCGTGGTCCCAAAGGGTTTTCTGGTGGCAAGGTCAGCAACGCGCTCGTCTCACACCTCGACGTTTTCCCGACCTTTTGCGAACTTTTGGAGCTGCCCAAACCCGCATGGCTTCAGGGCACCTCGCTCATGCCCCTCGTCCGCGGTGAAGTTGACGAAATCAACGAAGCCGTCTTTGCCGAACACGAGATTCACGTCTCCCCCGAGCCGCAAGCCTCAGTCCGGACAAAGCGCTACAAGTACATCCGGCGACTCGACGGAAACGACGAACCCCGGCCCGCCAACACCGATCAGACCTACACCAAAACGTTGTGGCTAGAGCAGGGCTGGGACGCGCACCTGCTCGCTCCCGAACAGCTCTACGACCTAGACGTTGACCCGCAAGAAAAAAATAATCTGGCGGCAGAGCCCGAATACCGGGACACCCTAAGCAAGCTGCGCGGGCTGATGGTCTCGAGGATGAACCGGTATAACAACCCGCTCCTGCGCAAATACAACGTCGCCGACGCGCCCCCTGAGAAGAGGCTACAGCCGGTCACACCCCAATTTGTACCGCAGCCGGATTCCGAAGGCTATTTGGAAATCGGCGTGATCAATACCGGCAAATAAGCTCAGGTCGTGTCACCGTGCCCGCGCGACGACTGCGTAGAGCGGGTCGCCCTGCATTCCAAAACTCGACTTGAATAACGCGCTGGATTTAGAGCTGAGTTTAGAGCTGGGTTTAGGACTACGATCGAGCAGTTTGGGTTCGTCCCAGTTTCCAGCAGCTTTTAAGTAGTGGGCGACCAGCTCGAGCCGCCCCTGATCGCTCAGACCGTGCCAGACTGCTACAGCTTTGGTCGGAAAACAGCGGTTTGAGAAGCTGATGATGACCGGCGCTCCCGGCGCGAGCACCCGCCCGAGCTCACGCAATACGGCGACCGGTTGGGTCAGGTAATCAACCGATACGGTGATGCCCGCACCGTCGAATTCGTCATCGGCAAACGGCAGCTGCGGGTCGGTATTGAGGTTTTGTACGACAGACGAGGTGAGGCGGTCATTTTTACGCAGTTCAGCGGCGTTTAACCCGAGCCCGACGACTCGGCGGTACGTTACCTCCGGCGGCAGATGGCTTACCCACGAACTCATCAGGTCGAGAATTGCGCTACCCGGCGGCAGATATTCGCGGTAGAGCTGCGTCACAGCGGCGATGGCCCCTGCGTCGATGTGGGTGACAAAACGGGGTTGCCGGTAAAAAAGCTCGTCGGGTGTTTCGTCGGCGCGGCGAAAGGCGTTTTCGGGAAGGTCAGAGGCAGATTCGTTCACCAAGTCATTATGAAGGTGGAGACAAATTTACGCTGGAAGGTGCAGCCCTTTTGAGGTTGCATGTTTTAAAGTTGACACTAAAAAGTTGACACTAAGGAGCCCCGGCTCGAGCCTCGAGCCGGGGCTAGACTAAAACGCCGTAAAACTTGCCGTAAAACCTACTGCGCTACGGCGTCGTACACACTTTCGTCTACCACATCCCCATATGCGACCGGTTTAGAGAGCAGGCCGACTTGGTTGAGCAGCTCGACCGAGCGGTCAAAGGCATCTTCATTGAGCGCCCCTACGCTGGTGTCGTCTTCGGGAGAAACGAGTTCAGCGACGCGGGCCATCTGCCAGGTCTGGTGAATCTGTGGACTCTGCGTGCTGCCCGACCCGGCGCAGGTGTCACCGCACGACTCCAAAACGATGCCGACAGCTTCTTCCTGATTGGCGACCGCGTACTCCCAGCCCTTAATCGTCGCACGTAAAAAGCGCTCAGCGACCTCACGACCGGAGACACCTGAACCTTTGAAGTCGGCGTTCTGCAGCAGTTCGGGCGTGGTGAAAATCAAGTCCTCGAGCAAATCCGCGTCGATTTCAGCGGGGTCGAGCAGGGTCAGCGTATCGAGTCCGTAACCGAGGCCCACAATCTGATCGAGTTCGTTGTAGGTCATCGCCGAGGCTACGTCAACTTCGTCGGGGAAAACCAAAGACGGATCGAACGCGTAGACGACAGCGTTTACGTCCGGGTCGGTGACAGTCGGGTCGAGATCAGAGGTGATGTCTTCAGCCGCGAAAACCGCCTGCGCGACGAACTCGTTACCAAACCCCCAGACGCCCACAGTGCGGCCCGCAAGGTCGGCGAGCGTTTCAATTCCCGAGTCGTTTAGCGCGACCATCCGGTAGCCTGAAGCTTGATAAATCTGCGCGATCTGCACGACGTTTAGGCCCTGCTCACGTTGCACCAGCATGTTGGCAATCCAGTCGGTGCCGAAGTCGGCGTTGCCCGAAGCAACCTGTACGGTCGGGTTGACGTTACCGCCGTCTAACACGGTGACGTTTAAGCCTTCTTCTTCGTAAAAACCTTTGGACTGCGCGACAAAGTAGCCCGCGAACTGCGCTTGTGGAAACCATTTGGACTGAAACGTGACGTCGATGAGGTCTTGAGCTGATGCCAAATTTACGAGTAGCAGCACGCCTAAGCCGAGGGAGATTCGTTTCATGTTGCCTCCTTAAGTACGTTCTGTGAACGTTCTTACAGTGTATCGGGCAGAGTGTACACGTTGCAATGAGGGAAGCGCGAAACATCTATTTTTTACGGCTAAACCTGAGCGGTGTCAAGTAAAAAGATGGGCTCGAGCCATTTCAAACCTTACACAGCTTCAGCGCCGCTAGTCTTCCCTAAACGATGCGTGCCAGCGGGTCGTGCGCCGCTCGGCCCAAGCAACAACGTTATAGAGGGCGATAGACACAAGGCTCGAGACAAAAATGGCGGCGAACACCACGTCATACGCGCCCCGCCGCGCCGACAAAGAGATACGCTGCCCCAATCCTTCCGGTGGCCCCGGAATCAAAAACTCGGCAACGATAACGCTGACAATCGATAAGACGACGGCGAGCCTGAGCGCGTTGAAAAGGTACGGCGCAGCGTTCGGTAAACGCAACTTGACGAAGACTTCCCACGGTTTGGCGGCGTAGGCGCGGAGGAGCTCGAGCTTGAGCGCGTCCACCGACAACAGCCCCTGCACCGTATTGAGCAGCACCGGAAAAAACGTGACGATGACGACGACCGCCGCCTTCGACTCCCAATCGACGCCGAACGCCCGGCCCAAAACCGGAGCTAGTCCGACAATCGGCACTGCCCCGAACGCCGCTGCCAAGGGTAAAAACCCACGCTGCAAAAAGACGCTGCTCGCCACCCCGATCCCTGCGACGACGCCCGCTGTAAACCCAACCACGAAGCCGAGCAAAATCTCTTTGACAAACGTTACATAGGCGTCGCGGACGAGCACCGGCAGCGTTGCCGAAAGTGACGCCCAGACGTCAGTTACGCTCGGAAATATCCCTTTGGGGACGCCGAAGCCGACGACCAGCCCTTGCCACAACAGCAGCAAGACAAAGGGCACTGCCGCCGGAAGCAAAAGTTGTCCTAGACGTGAGCGTCCGCCCTGTCCCGCACCAATACCGGCGAGCAACAAAAAGACCCAGAACCGGGGCCAATACGTCGGCGTTACGTCGCCCGTAACCGTCCAGAACGCTCCGGCAAAACCCAGTAGCGTGACGGTCGTAGCCGCGAACGCCTTCAAGAACGCTCCCACGGTGCGATAAAACGTTGCACCAGACTTACGAGCCCTACCAGCCCAATCCCCAGCAGCGCCGAAATCAACAGCAAAATCCATACGTCCGCAACGTTGCCCGACTGCACCTGCCCCAAAATCTGAAAGCCCAATCCGCGCCGGTTGTTCGATTCGGTTTCGGCAACTAACGCCCCGACGAGCGCCGCCGCCGCCGCCAGCTTGAGCGAGGTAAATAGAAATGGCACCGCCGCCGGAAACCGCACTTTGGTAAAAAGTTGCACGGGCGTCGCCGCGTAAGACTTCATCAAATCGAGGGCCAAGGGGTCAACTGAACGCAGCCCTTTTACGGTACCGACCACAACCGGAAAAAAGGCGATGTACGCGCCGATTAAGGCCGTTGGTAACAAAGATGTTTGGATGGTAATCCCAACATTACCCAAAATTAGCAGCAGCACCGGGACAAGCGCGATAATCGGTACGGTTTGTGACGCCACGAGCCACGGCAAGAGGGCACGCTCGAGCGGTCTCACCATCACAAACAGCACTGCCAGCAGCGTCCCGACTGCAGCACCCAACGCCAGCGCCGAAAGCGTTCCGGCAGCCGTATAGAACACTGCCCGAACGACGTTGCGTTCGTCACCCAGCGGAAACTTGTTAAAAAACGGGACGACGCGGGCGGCAATCCAGTGCGGGAAAGGCACCGGATGTTGCGGCAACGCGAGAAAACACGCCATCACGTTCGTCCCGCACCCCGGTTGTGAGTAGATTGTGTAAGCGTCCGTCCAGACGGTTGCACCTGCCGGTGGCGTCTGGGCGAGCAGCACGTCGCCCGTCTCAAAGTCACTTAAAAATGCACCCGGATACTGCCGGAGCTGTGCGTTACGGGCAGGCGGCTTAGCAAACGTCACCGTAAAACCGTTCCGCGTGTAAGTTTCACCTTCAGCTTGCGGTACCCCGTCTACTGTGACGATGCCCTCGGCACTCTCAAACGTGAACGTTGCCCGTTCACCGTCTACCCGCTCTTCGGGGCGTTCGTCGTCATCTGAGAGCAGTGTGTTACCGATATAGATGTCATACGGTTCAGTCTCAACGACGGGCGTTTGCGAAAACGTAAAAACGCGGTTTGTCCCGTCTGATTTTCCTGAAAGGCGCTCAGCTAGTTTGACAACGCTTTTTGCGGCCCGCACCTCACCGGACGGTGGCACGGTGAAAACGACGGTGCTTTCGCGCTCATCCAGAACCGCATAATCACCCGAAATGCGGCGCAAATCGCTCCCGAAACTCGGCGCTTCGGTAAAGGTCAAAACCTTACCCTGAACCGTGTAATCTGTACCTTCAGCGAGAACTTCATCATCCAGCAAGATAGGCCCGGACGCGTCGCCAAAAGTAATTATGGTGCGCACATCGTCGGGCGTTTCGGCAGCTGGGGTGGCGCTACCTACGGCTAGCATATTCCCAACGTAAAGCGTCAACAGGTCGGGCAAGTCGCCGGGATACTGATAAAGCGTTGACGCTACGGGCGTCAACGTCTCGCCCCAAGTTACAAGCGGCGTTTTGGGTTCTACGTCTAGCGTGACGGTTTTGCCTTTTTGGGTGTAAGCTGTATCTAGCAGCGCATCGTCCCGGACGAGTACGCCGTTTTCGGTTCCGTCAGTGAAAGTCAGGGTGGCAGCGTCACTGAGTCTTTGTGGGGGTTGCGCCGTAACGGTCGCCTTATCCCACTTCCGCAAATCGCGCATGTCCCGCAGCGCTAAAGGCAAGCCGAACAACAGCGCCAGCGGATACCCGAGTAGAACTAGGGCGGTAAGGACGACTGAAACAGGGAAAAAGGCAGAAGCCCTCCTTTGCACCCTAGTGCATCCCTTTGAGGGCTTCACGCACTTCGGTCGTCAGCTCGAAAAAACGCCTTGAGTCCCGCACACTTTCGTCTCTCGGATACGGCAAATCTACGTCAATGACCCGCTCAATCTTGCCGGGGCGCGCCGTCATCACCACGATGCGGGACGATAAAAAGACCGCCTCGGAAATTGAATGGGTCACGAACACGACCGTTTTGTGCGTCTCTTGCCAGATACGCAGGAGTTCGTCGTTCATGCTCTCCCTGGTTATTTCATCCAACGCACCGAAAGGTTCGTCCATCAGCAAGAGTTTAGGGTCGAAGGCCAACGCCCGCGCTATCGAAACGCGCTGCTGCATCCCGCCGGAGAGTTGAAACGGGTACTGGTTGTGAAAGTCTTGGAGTCCTACGAGTTTAAGGAGCCGCGCTGCCCGCTCCCGCTGGTCGGCTTTGGAAAACCGCATAATCTCTAAAGGTAACATCACATTTTTAATGACGGTGCGCCACTCGTACAACACCGGAGCCTGGAAAACATAGCCGTATTCTCGAGCTTCCCTCGCCTCTCGCGGTGTTTTACCTGCCACTTGAAGTTCGCCCGAAGTCGGTTCGATAAGGTCGGCAATCAGCCGTAAAAGCGTCGTCTTCCCACATCCTGAAGGGCCGATTAAACTGACAAACTCGCCTGACTGTAGCTCGAGATTCGCGTTTTGCAGCGCCACCGTCTCCCCTGCTCTGGCTTTATAAACCATCGACAGGTCACGAACCGAAATAACCGCGTCGCTCTCCTGACGCTGGCTCTGACTTTGCGATTGGACTTGCACCTTTACGTCCACTCACTTACAACGAGGTATAAAGTTGTGGATATTCGGTGCTTGTCAAAAGTAGCCATAAAATTTGACCATGCCTTAAATTGGACGTCAGTTGCATAGAAAGAAGATTTTTTATCCGACAACGCTTCTGTAAACGGCTGATATGAAAACTTCACAACCGAATAGCCCTCTGGGTAATGACCTTTTCGTTGATTCGCGTTCAGAGTTTCCTTGACCCGTTTTGGCATTAGTTCAGGCAAAATGTTGCTGTGGATTTCTCCAAGATTTGACAGTTCGGCTGGTCTTTTTACACTATAGTGTTCAAAAGTTGCCAAAAGAAAACCTGTGGAGTCAACGACGTAGGCTTCTGCCTGCATTACAGTTGAACCTCAAAACACAACATCTCCAACAACTGAACTGATTTATCGCAAACGACGTAGTTATGGGTTAGATTCAACTGTTCAGGAGAAAAAGAAGGTTTAACCATGTATAGTCTCACGCCGTAAAAACTTACCCCTCGCCTTATCGCCGACAAACTCCCCATCTCTCACCTGAACCGCGCCGCGCACGGTCACAACTTCGGGTCTGCCGTCAATCTCAACCCCTTCAAACCCGCTGTAATCGACGTTCATATGCTGTGTTTTAGCAGATAATTTACCCCGATATTCGGGATCGTAAATCACCAAATCCGCGTCACTCCCAACTTCGACTGTACCCTTCTTTGGATAGAGGCCAAACAACTTGGCCGCTTGCGTGCTGGCAGCGTCTACAAAACGGTGAATATCTAGGTTGCCCCTCGAGACCCCGTAGGTATAGAGCAGGTTCACCCGGTCTTCGATTGCCGGGATACCGTTCGGAATCCTGGTAAAGTCGCCCCTGCCCATCGCCTTTTGCGTCGTATCAAACGGCGCGTGGTCGGTGCCGACGGTGCTGATGTCGCCGCGTTCTAGCGCCTCCCAAAGCACCGCTTGGTTGCGTTTATCGCGTAAGGGCGGGCTCATCACAAACTTGGCACCCTCAAAATCCGGACGTTCGGCGTAGGTTTTCTCGAGCAGCAGATGCGGAATCACCGCTTCGATAGAGACGTTTACGCCTCGAGCCTTGGCCTCTAACACCGCGTCTAAGGCCGGTTTACACGACAGATGGACGATATACCCCTTTGCGCCGGTCGCCTCTAAAAACGTCGTGAAGTGATGCACCCCGTCCGCCTCGACATATTCCGGGCGGCTCGGTTCGTGCCATTCGGGGCCGGTTTTACCTTCAGAGAGAAGTTTTTGCTGCAACTGCGCGACCAATTCGGCATTTTCGGTGTGCGCGGTCGTGATTACGCCCAATTCTTTAGCCAGCGTCATCGTATTGTAAAGCCCCTCATCGCCCAAGCTAAACGCACCTTTGTAGGCTAAAAAGACCTTGAACGACGTTGTACCGTCCGCGACGATTTCACGGAGTTGCGCTTCGGTCTGCTCGTCAAAGCGGGTGACGCCCATGTGAAAGGCGTAGTCGCACGCGGCGTTGCCTTCAGCTAGAGATTTCCAATGTTTGTAACCTTCTAAAGTATCGTCACTCCCTGCCGGAGCGCACATCTCTATGAAGGTCGTCGTCCCGCCGATGAGCGCCGCCTGCGAACCGCTAGCGTGCGTGTCTTTGCTGTAGGTACCCATAAACGGCAGGTAGATATGGACGTGCGGATCGATAAAACCGGGGAAAACGTATTTGCCCGAGGCGTCAATGACCTTGGTGTTTTCAGGAACCTCCAAGTTTTCGCCGATTTCGGTAATCATTTCGTCTTCAATATAGATGTCGGCTTTGTAACGTTGGTCGGCGGTGATGATGTCGCCGTTTTGAATAAGTAAACCCACACGTTCCTCCTAAAGTTACCCGCTCATTCTAAATCGCGGGGATGAACGAAGCTGATGTCGAAGCGTTTGAAATCGTCGCCGTTTAGCGTGAGCAGATTGTCAACATCATGCGCTTTTACGGCGGCAGCTAGCCGCGCGTCGTGAACCTGTTTGCCTGAAACTTGCTGGGTAGTGACTAGCTCGAGCCAAATTCTAAAAACTTCCGATGTTTCAGGCAAGAGCAAAAAGCTCGCAAGGAGCCGTTCAACTTCGTCTCTGGTACGTTCGCTGTCCCAGCCGAAACCGTTGGCAGCTAGCGGGCGTGTACCGGTATTCCAAAACTCATAAAGAACTTGAGGAACGAGGACAGGTTGGTCTCCCTGAACAGTGATTTGCCGAACTGCTCGCCTGACTAGACGATGTTCCTTAGCATTCTCGTCAGCAAGCCGTAAAACAATGTTCGTATCGAGAAGGTAGCGCACTAATCGTAGACATCGTCTCTGGCATTATAGTTTTCCGGCCAGTTCGCTTCGGTTTTTTGGGTAAACCCTTTCATAAACTCGTCAAACGCCCGTGCGCGTTCTTCCGGGTCGCTAATCTCGTGGAGTTTGCGGGGGGCAGGCTCGAGCCTCAGCACCTTTCCTTCACGTTCAACCCGAAAGTCCGTACCAGGTGGGGCGTCGCCCAGCAACTCTTTGGGGATGGTGACGCTGCCGTCGGGCGCGGTTTTGAGGAGCGTTTTCGTCATGGTGCGAGTATACTCCGGCGCATTTATCTGTCTCCTCGAGCGAAAAGCCTAGCTGCGGACAACATCATGGTCTAGGTAGGTAATAACATCCGTTTCCGGATTGGTTCCGATGGTCAAGATAACCGCAGATTCTTGCGAGCGGTTAAACAGCATATGTGGCTGTCCATGCAAAGGCTTGAAACCTATGATGTCACCGGGTTCCAAAACCGTTACTTCGTCCCCCACATAAACCGACGGCGTTCCCGAGAGTACATAGAACAACTCTTCTTTTTCGCTGTGACGGTGAAACCCCGAAGCGCGGTGGCCCGGCAACAGAACTTCTTGATGAATCAGCAGTTGCGTAAATCCGAAAGCGTCTGAAAATGACCGCGCCAGCGTAAGTTTCTCCCCCGTTCTAGCTACGACGAGTTCTTGTTCAGGCAAATCTGCAACGTTGATAACAGCTCCCTCAGGTGCTTCAGACTTCATCAGTGAATCTCGATGCCTTTTGCCGCCCGGTAACGCTCCATCTCGTCCCACTGACTCGTCACTTCCGGCTGTTGCGCCGTAATTTCGCCCCAAGTTACGGAATCTCTGCCCGAAGGCATTTCAATCATCGAAATACAACCGTCCACCGGACACACTAACGAGCAGAGGTTACAGCCCACGCAGTCGTCTTCACGCACCACAGGTTGCGCCTTGACCTCGCCGCGATACGTCGCCGGGTCGATTTTCGCGCCGTCTACACTCAGGTCGATACATTGATGCGCCCCTTCATCACACGCCACGTAACAGAGGTTGCAGTTGATACAGGTACTTTCGTCGATACGCGCGACGACTTTGTACGACAGGTCGAGTTCATTAAAGGGTGAGTAGCGCGGAGCCGCTGCGCCGATGATTTCTTGAACACTAGCAGCGCCTTTGTCGTCAAGCCAGTTTGAAAGCCCGTCGCTCAGGTCTTCGATGAGGCGAAAGCCGTAGTGCATCACCGCCGTGCAGACCTGCAAACTCGTCGCACCTAAAAGGAGAAATTCGGCGGCGTCGCGCCACGTTTGAATGCCCCCCATCCCAGAAATTGGCACTTGATAGCGCTGCGTTTCAGGGAGCTGCATGACCTCGCTGAGCATACTGAGCGCAATCGGTTTGACGGCTGGCCCTGCGTAACCACCGTGTCCGCCTTTACCGCCAACATTGGGCTGGAGCTGGAACGAATCCAAATCCACGCCGACCACCGAGTTGATGGTGTTAATCAGGGACAAGGCGTTGGCTTGTCCGTCGATGGCAGCCCGCGCAGGCACCTTGATGTCGGTGATGTTGGGCGTCAGTTTGACGATGACCGGTATACTCGCCGCTGACGTGACCCATTCGGTAATCATCGTGCAGTATTCCGGAACCTGCCCGACAGCTGAACCCATCCCGCGTTCACTCATCCCGTGTGGACACCCGTAGTTGAGTTCGATGGCGTCTGCGCCGGTATCTTCAATGCGTTTTACGGCGTCGGCCCAAACTTTCGGGTCGGACTCGAACATTGCGGAGACGACGACCGCCCGGTCGGGCCAGAGCCGTTTGACCTCAGCAATTTCGCGTAGGTTTACGTCTAGCGGCCGGTCGGAAATCAGCTCGATATTGTTGATAGCGGCGAGCTTGTTACCGTTGTATTCCCAGCCGCCGTACCGCGACGAAACGTTCAGAACAGGTGTGCCGATGGTCTTCCAGACTGCGCCGCCCCAACCGTATTCAAACGCTTTGTTGATTTGATAGGCTGTGTTCGTCGGTGGAGCCGAAGCGAGCCAGAACGGGTTGGGGCTTTTGACGCCACAAAAATTAGTACTTAGGTCAGCCACTATTGACCCTCCGGTAAGAAATCTTCGCTTAGGGTTTGCTCGAGGCTATAAGGACTCGTTTCAGGAAAAGCGGTCAGCGGCAGTCGCGTTTGAACTGCAGCTCGTTTACGGGCGAGTCTGTAAAGGTCAGCTAATTCGGTCTCTGCATGAAGCCTTAAGCTCTTACTAACGCGAAAGTCTCGAGCTAAACGCCCACGGTGCTCGAGCAAGGTGTCCGTCCAGCTTCGGCTCCGTTTTAAGGGTTGAAACTGATATTTGAGCAGGTGAATAAGAACGACGCTTAGGTCGCTTTCGACCACACGCCGCTGGCTCCGTCCGATATCATCAACCTCCTCAGCCAAATTCTCCAAGTCAAGCTCACCCACGCGTCCCTGACGCAAGAGTTCGGCTTGATGCTCGAGCCACAGCACGAAGTCTTCTTCATAAGTTGGTTTCGCTAAGGTATCCATAGACCAGTGTAATCCAAACTGATGACGTTTAGTCAGCAGCAAGTGCGGGAGAAAGCTGGGCGTGGATACTCTGCGCCGCAATTTTGCCGTCTTGCGTCGCGGTCACGGTCATCGCCTCGCCGGTGGCGCGGATACAGTCGCCACCCGCAAAGATTTTGGGGTTCGCGGTTCGCAATCCTTCGTCTACGCTGAGATAACCGCGTTCTTGCTCTAAGCCGAAATGCGCGTAAAGGTCAAAGCGTTTCTCTTGCCCGATAGCCTTGATAACCTGGTCACAGGGAATAATAAATTCACTGCCCGGAACAGGTTCGGGGAGTGCGCGTCCGTCCGGCCCCGGTGGGCCGAGTTCTACGCGGAGGCACTCCAAACCCGTTACCCGCCCGTCACCCAAAACCCGTACCGGCTGACTGAAAAAGCGAAATTCCACGCCCTCATGCTTGATGAAACTGTATTCAAAGTCGTAAGCCGTCATCTGGTCTTCGCCGCGCCGGTACGCGAGCGTCACCCGCTCCGCGCCCAAGCGTTTGGCAATGGTCGCCGCGTCGATGGCTGTGTTGCCCGCCCCGATAACTGCGACTTGCCGTCCGACGGGAAGCGCTTGCAACCGCTCCAACCCGTCTTTTTCGGCAAGTTTGGTTTCAGCGATAAACGATAAGGCTTCGGTGACACCCTCTAGTTCTTCACCGGGAATCCCTAGGTGCGGCACCGAACCCATCCCAACGCCTAAGAATACGGCGTCAAACTCGTTTAATTCGTCGGCAGTAAGGTCTTGCCCCACTGTGACACCTGTTTTGACCTCCACGCCGAGCGCCTCGATCAGCGCGACCTCTTCTAGCGCAACTCGGATCGGCTCACGCATCACGACGATGCCGTAGGTAGATAGACCGCCGGGGAGCGAGTTTTTTTCAAAAACCGTTACGGCGTAACCGAGTTTAACGAGTTCGCCCGCGCACGAGAGCCCCGCCGGGCCAGCACCTACTACGGCGACCCGCAGACCGTTCGGCGGCGCAGGAGTAAACGGCAGCTTTTGTTTCGCGTAAAGATGATCTACCGCGTACCGTTGTAGCCGCCCGATTTCGATGGGTTTATGGTCGCCGCCGAGCACGCACGCCCCCTCGCATAGCTCTTCAACCGGACACACGCGGGCGCACGTCGCCGCCATCAGGTTCGCTTCTAAAATGGTGACAGCTGCGCCGGTTACATTATCGGTAGAGATTTTGCGGATGAATGTCGGTACGTCAATATTGGTCGGACAAGCCTGGATACAGGGCGCGTCAAAGCAGTATAAACAGCGGTTGGCCTCGAGCCTCGCCTCACGCCTTGATAGTGGGGGCTCGAGTTCGCTAAAGCGTTCTTCTAAAACCGCCAAAGCGGGCGGCGTTACCGGGTTTGGACTGGCTAAACCGGATTTCATAGCTGGGCTCCTTCAGGCAGCTCGGGTGATTGCAACTCGGTTAATAACAAAGCTGCTACACCGAGCCGCATATAATACCTAACTATACAGCAGGCGTATTTCGGGAGCAGGTCGAAACCTCTCTGTACAGCAGGTGTTTGGAACAGCTACAAGTAGAGCAGGGTGCAAAACCGGTTGCTTTAACAGGTTTTTTACGGTGACACGCAACCCGTCAGGCAGCGCGGAAAACGTGACGTGCTTAAACGGATGCGTTTGAACGTCATCTACCGGCTGACCATAGATTTCAGCCCATAGATTTCAGCTCTGTAACGAGGCTCTCCGCAAACCGTTCAACGTAACGCGGGTGCAGCCCCGTATAAAGACGCGGCTCCGTACCGGGTAGCTCGACGAGAACGTTACACGCTTGTTTGCACAGGTCGAAGCAGTCGTGACGCAGAACAGCAGCACCCACTCCTTCACAGGCAAAAGTTTTTTTTAATCCTGTAGCGAGTTCACCCGCGCCCCGCTTCGTACAGCTCTTTGCACGACAAACCTGCACGGTTACGTAACTGTCGGTGACGTGTTTTTCAGCTTCTTTCGTCATAACTTAAGCTATCACGCCCACGCATTCTCGCTCGTTATGCTTGATAAAGATAACAGTGTTAAGTATAGTGCAAGTGTTATGACAGAGATTAAGACAACCAGGGCCACTCGCCTACGCGAAAAGAGCAGTGTGCGCCGTCAGCAGCAAAAAGCTGAGGTGCGGCAGGCGATTTTGACGGCGGCGAGTGAGCTGTTTTTAGAAGGGGGGTTGGAGGGCTTTTCGTTGCGTGGGGTTGCCGAACGGGTGGGCTACTCGGCGACAACCGTTTATCTGTACTTCGACAACAAAGATGACCTGCTTTTCTCGGTATCGCTCGAGGGGTTCGAGCGGTTTGGTCAGGCACTAAAAGATGCTTACGACAGTGCTGACGACCCTATCGTCCGCATCAGCGCCATCGGTCACGCCTACGTCGCGTTTGGTGTCGCAAATCCCGCGCACTACTGCCTGATGTTTATGGAACGCGGTGAGTTTTTCCTCAAAGAAAATCCGAACGACTGTAAACCTACGGTTGATTCATTTAACATTCTCGTCCAAGCGGTTTGCGAAGCGCACGCGGCGGGTGTTATCGGCGCGAAAGAACCGATGGGCCTGGTGTACACGCTCTGGGCCGCCGTTCACGGTCTGGTGGCGCTGACGCTCTGTGTCCCGGTAATGGATTCGCGTGATCTCGAGCAGCGCACCGATGAACTCCTGCTGACCTTACATAGCGGCTTCGCCAAACGACCTCAGGTTACGAAAGGGGAACGATGAAAGAGATCGGCGCGGGTATCTATCAGCTTAATCTGGGGCTCGCCAACGTCTATTTGCTCGAGGGGCGGGGCGGGCTCGCATTAGTTGACGCGGGTGGTCAGGGTGCGCTCAGGACGCTGCAACAGCAGCTCCGCAGGACCCGGTTTCGTCCCTCAGACATCAGTCATATTCTCGTAACACACGGGCACTTCGATCACGTCGGCGGCTTAGTCGAAATTCAGGCAGAAACCGCCGCTACGGTGTGGGCGCATCACCTCGACGCCCCCATCATCCGAGGCGACGCACCGGTCAGCCGCCCCGAACCGCGCTCGCTCAAGCCTTTCGACCGCTGGATAGGGCAAATCATTAAGGGGCCACAATTACTTGCCCCGGTACACCGCGAACTCGGCTCGAGTGAGGACTTGGGCGAGTTGCGGACAGGTCTTAGGGTCGTGCATCTGCCGGGTCACAGCGCCGGACAGGTCGGTTTTTGGCTGTCTGAGGCGCGGCTGCTCTTAGGCGGTGACGTATTAACGCACTTCGTCCCTTGGCGGCTCACCCTGCCGCTCGCCGCGTACACCGCAGATATGGCCGAAGCTAAACGTTCGGTATTTAAGGTAGCGCAGCTACGGCTGGATACCCTCGCGCTAGGCCACGGTACGCCGCTTGTTGGGAACGCCCAGCATCAGGTTGGGGCAGCCGTACGCCGTTTGCGCCTAAGTGCAGCCGCACAAACAGGAAGCAGTTTGTTGTTCTTTTGACTAAAACTTAACAGTGTTAACTGGATACTAGTCGTCATCTTCCCTTAGGAGACCTCTCATGCTCAGCCGCACGTTTCACAAACTCTGGCATACCCACGCTCCGCTTACCGTTTCGGCGCTCGTCACAGGGCTCGTCACCCTATTTTTTATCGTCGGGATTTTCGCCGATCCACGCGTGATTACGGGCGCTCCGGCGTGGCTTAAACCGACGAAGTTCGGCGTTTCGATCTCGCTCTACAGCCTGACGCTGGTCTGGATTTTGGGTTTTGTTCGGGGGCGTTCTCACTGGGTGAGCGTATTGGGCTGGACGGTACTGGTGACGTTTGCGCTCGAGTGGGTTGCCATTATCACCCAAGTCGTGCGCGGCACCACCAGTCACTTTAATATTGCGACGCCCTTTGACGCAGCACTTTGGGGCCTCATGGCCGTTTCGATCGTCGTGTTGTGGGGCGCGAACTTCGTCGTTGCAGGGCTTTTGCTGTTTCAGAAGTTTGAAAACCCGGCGTTCGCCTGGAGTTTACGGCTCGGCCTCGCCCTGACGATTCTCGGGATGGGACTCGGCTACCTGATGGTCTCACCGACCGCGCAACAGTTAGCCGGATGGCGTGTGGGTGAGGCCGTGACGATTGCTGGGGCGCACACGGTCGGTTTGCCCGACGGTGGCCCCGGTTTACCTGTGACCGGCTGGAGCACACAGGGCGGCGACCTGCGGATTCCGCACTTTATCGGGATGCACGCGCTGCAGGTCGTCCCGTTTTTGGGCTGGTGGATAGGAAGACGTAAACGTATCCCGATGCGGGCTCGAGTTGCCCTTGTAGGCGTCGGCAGCGGTTTTTACCTGGGCGTCGTCCTTATCGTCACGCAGCAGGCGCTCCGGGCGCAACCGCTGTTACGGTCCGACGCCTTGACGTTGGGTTTATTCACCAGTCTTGCGCTAGCGGCAGTTTTGGCGGCTCTTGTCACCTTGCGCCGACCTGGGCAACCGGAGGCTCGAGGTCACGTACATGTCTGAACTCTCGAGCCCTTCACAGTTTGTCGCCGGTCTCGGGCCTGTCCTAGTTCTAACGATTGTTTTACGGCGACAGCTTACAGCTGAGCCACTCCGGTTCTCCCAAACACGCCGTAAAGTGAGCTTTTACAGAGGTCACACTCACATGGGTGCAACCGTTCAACTAACGCCCGGCGTCGGGCTTTTACGGGAGTTTTAGAATGGCAGGGTTTGAGATGGCACAGATTTTTTCGGCAAGCTTTCTGCTCGTCGCACCGTTTTGGGTTCTGCTGATTTTCTTGCCTAACTGGACGTGGACAGAGCGTATCATCCGTTCGCCGTGGATTGCCGCGCCTGCCGCCTTGCTCTATGCGGTACTGGTGCTGCCAAGCTTTATGGGCGTGTTGACCGCCGTTGCCAATCCAGATTTGGCAGGTATTAGGGCGCTGCTCGGCACACCCGCAGGCGCAACGATTGGCTGGGTTCACTTTCTCGCCTTCGACCTCTTTGTCGGGCGCTGGCTCTATCTCGATAGCCGCGAACGTGGTTTAAGCCCTTGGCTCGTCAGTCCGGTGCTGCTACTAACACTCATGCTTGCACCCATAGGATTTTTGGTCTATCTGCTCGCGCGCGCCGCGCACACTATGCCCAACAAGGCTACATGATTTCGCTTGTTGTTCTGCTCGTCGTAACTCTGACGGGTCGCGCCCTCGGCTTTGTATGGGACGGTTTGGACAGCTGGTTTGAGGCCACCCGCTTTGGTCTCGTTGCCATGTTTGGTTTTACGGGTTTGTCTCACTTTTCAAAGCTGCGCGAAGCCTTCATTCAGATGGTGCCGCCTATTTTTCCTGCACCCGGTTCACTGGTTACGTTGACGGGGATGCTCGAGCTACTCGGCGCAGTTGGCCTGTTGACCCCACTTCGCACTTACGCTACGCTCGGGCTGGCGCTACTGCTCGTCATGCTGCTGCCCGCCAACGTCTACGCGGCGCGGCAGGGCGTCACACTAGGCAATAGACCTCCGACACCTCTGCTCCTACGGGTGCCTATGCAAATGCTCTACTTTGCCCTGCTCCTCTGGGTCGCCTTCGCTTGACGCAACCACACTGACACGGCATTTTACACACGTTAAGCTGCCGTGCTGAAACAGGCTGGCGGCGATACGGCCCAAGTGCAAGCTGCGTGACACTCTAGAAACTTGCAGGGTGTAGTATTTGCAATGTGCAATTAGTTCCCAAAGCCTCAGCGACCCGCTTTATGCACAGCTTCTGGAACCTACGTCAACTTTTTGTCGACCAGGTTTCGCCGCAGCTGCGTGAGCAGATAGGTTTGGAGGTACCGGAGGTATTTTTACTCGAGTACATCGGCAAAAGCAGTCTCAGCCCGTCAGAAATCGCCGCGCAGATGCGGCTGCCCCCGCACGCCATCAGCCGCAAACTCGACGCGCTCGAGAAGCGCCACCTGATTACCCGGCACGTCGGTAAAGGCGACGCGCGGCGGCGCGTACTGGGCTTGACAGCTAAAGGCAAGGCGGTCTGTAAAGAGGCTTCAGAGCTGCTAGAGGGTTACGTGGGCGACATCTTGGGCGTCCTCGAGCCCACTGTAGTAGAGACGCTGCTAGACGCGCTCGAGGGGTTGACCCAACCACAAGTATCAACCCAACCAGCAACACAGACTCAGTCCTAACCCCTATTCAGAACTACGTTTCAAGGTATCTAAAGGAGCATCTATGGAACTATCTAACCGCGATAAAATGTTGACGCTGACCGGCATTATGCTAGCCCTTTTTCTGGGCGCGCTCGACCAGACGATTGTCTCGACGGCGCTGCCCAAAATCGTCGAAGACTTGAACGGCCTAGACCGCTACGCGTGGGTTGCGACCGCGTACCTGCTCGCCTCGACCGTATTGGTGCCTATCTACGGCAAACTTGCCGACATGTATTCACGCAAAGCCATCGAACTCTGGGCGGTAGGGACGTTTTTAACCGGCTCATTTTTATGTGGACTCGCCGGTGAGTTTGGTACCTTGCCGCTTTTGGGCGACAGCATGAACCAGCTCATCATCTTCCGGGCCCTTCAAGGGCTCGGTGGTGCCGGGCTGTTTGCCCTGGCATTTATCGTGATTGCCGACCTTTTTCCCCCGTCGGTACGCGGTAAGTATCAGGGCTTTGTCGGGGCTACCTTCGGCGTAGCCAGCGTTTTGGGACCGGTGATCGGCGGCTTTTTAACCGATTACGGTGGCAACATCATCCCCGGTATCGAGGGCTGGCGCTGGGTGTTCTACGTCAATGTGCCGTTCGGCGCACTCGCGCTGTGGTTTATCGTCACGCGGATGCCGCCCCTTCGACCTCAAGGTGAAAAGAGCAGCCTCGACCTCTTCTCAGCCGCACTTCTCATTGCTGGTTTAGTCCCACTCATTTTGGGTTTGCAGCTCGATAAAACGGCCTATCCCTGGCTTTCGACCACAACGCTGGCCCTTTTCGGCGGCGCAGCGTTGGCACTCGCGCTCTTCGTCTTTCGTTCGCTCCGCTCTCCCAACCCGATTCTCGACATGAGGTTATTTAACAACCGCGTCTTTAGCACCTCGAACCTGGCGCTCTTTTTTATCGGTGGGGCTTTCTTGAGCATCCTGATCTTTCTGCCACTCTTTATGGTCAACGTTGTCGGCGTTTCAGCGACGCAGGCCGGAACCAGTCTGATTCCCCTGTCGCTCGGGTTGGTCGTCGGGTCAATTGTCGCGGGGCAGCTCGTCTCACGAATAGGACACTACAAATACTTCATGCTAGGCGGCGGCGCACTGCTCTTCATCGGGGCGTATCTCTTGTCCACAATGAGCGCTGACGTCACCTACTTACGCGTTACGCTCTATATGGTCATCTGCGGGCTGGGGCTGGGGCCGTCGTTTCCACTCTACACGCTTGCCATTCAAAACGCGGTTGATGTTCGCCAACTCGGTCAGGCAACCTCGGCAAGCCAGTTTTTTCGGCAGATTGGCGGCACCGTCGGGGCCGCGCTGATGGGCACTGTTTTAGCGACCGGGCTGGCGACTTCATTTAGTAACGTCACTACGCCTGGAACGGCCGGGGGTGCGCCGAGTGCCGGAGCAAGCAGTGAACTCTCTAGGGGTGGCCTCTCAGAAATCGGTAATTCGGTTCGCGCAGGCTTCGACGAGCAGTATGGGCTGATTACGCAGGTGGTGCGTCAGGGCGATCAGGAGGCGTTCGCGCAACTCAACGCCAATCCGCAACTACCGCAAGAGGTCAAAACCCAGTTCCAACGCCTGCCTGCCTTAGCGCAAGCACCTAAAGCCGCGCAAGACAGGGCGCTAAGCGCCATCCGCACCCAGCTCAACACGCAAGCTGACGAAACCGTTACGCAGGTCACGCGCACGGTTAAAGTAGCCTTCGCGGACGCGATTACCAACATCTACCGTTACGCTGCGATTTTAGTTGTTCTCGGCTGGTTGACGACGCTGTTTGTCCCGGAGGTCAAACTCCGTACGACGAACGCGCCCGCAGTGCAAGCCGCACACTAGCACTAAGCCAGGCTAAAAGTTAGGTACAAGTCGTAGCTATAAACGTAAGGACGAACTGCGGGCATAATCCCTCGCGGTTCATCCTTACCCTTGATAGACTCTCCCTTGTGACGCGCCCGCCGACCCACCCTGCACCGAAAACCGTGCCCCCCAGAATGCTCATCGTCTCCGCCTCGATTGGTGGTGGACACGTCGCGGCGGCGCGGGCGCTTGGGGAGGCGGCGTGGGCCAAGGGGTTGGAACCCGAACACATCGACCTGCTCTCTTATACTGCACCAGGGTTTCGCAGACTCTACCGTCAGACGTACTTCGATCTAGTACGCACCGCCCCAGATTTTGTCGATTGGCTCGGCAAACGCCTAGACCGCCGCCCGCAAGAGCAGCGCACCCGGCAAGAGCGGGTGATGGCGCGGCTCACGCAGCTGTTGTCACGCAACCTGGTCTGGCAAGTCCGGCAACGCGCCCCTGAACTCATCGTCCATACCCACTTTTTACCCCCGGCAGTCGTCCGCGCCGAACGTTACGACATCCCTGAAGCTGTGGTCGTGACCGACTACGCGGCGCACAACCTCTGGCTACAACCGGGAATAAGGCGTTACTTCGTCGCTACCGGCGAGGTCGCCGCTCACTTACAAGCCGTCGGCGTCGAAGACGACCGGGTTCGGGTGACGGGTATTCCGATCAGTACACGTTTCAAAACGCTGCCTGCTAAAGTTGCAGCCAGGGCTGCCCTCGAGCTAACCCCGGAACGTGACGTACTGCTGCTGATTGCTTCGGGCCTCGAGCCAGACACCCTTAGGCGTTTACTCACCTATTTACGAGAGCTGAAGTGGCCGCTGAGCGTCATCATCGTGTGTGGTCGCTCGGACGCGCTCGTCGCCGTCGCCGAACGTGCGCTGGCGGGCTACACGGGTCTGATAAGCTTTACGGTTCACGGGTTTGTCAACAATGTGCCGCAGTATATGAGCGCCGCCGACCTGCTCGTCGGCAAACCGGGCGGTTTAACGACCTCTGAAGCGCTCGCTGCCGGATTGCCTTTTGCGGTCGTCAGCCCCTACCCGCTGCAAGAAGAGGCCAACGCCAACTTTGTACTCGAGCACGGCGTGGGTTTCAGGCTCGAGCCGCTGACCGTCACCCCGTATAAGCTCCGCAATTTTTTCGCCGACGACGCGCAGCGCGCGCAGATGCACCAAACAGCCCTGACCCTCGCGCAACCGACAGCCGCCGAACATATTATCGAGTCGCTGCTAGCCGAACCGCTGCGCTGAAGAAAACGAAAAGCACAACGTTCAAGCTCCTTAAGGCTGTTTTTCTTTCCCTATTCGGTGGGCTGTCCCACCTCGGCATCTTCTGCTACCAGCCTTGCAACAACCAACTCGGTATGCTGAACACTTATGACGATTCCTTCTAAACCCGTACCCGCCGACCTGATGCTGATTGTGCCGCACCCCGACGACGAGGTTTTCTCGTGCGGCGGGATATTTTCTAAAATGAGCGAGGCGGGGCAGCAGATCGTCACCGTAACACTGACCAGAGGAGCGTCGGGCCGGACGCTTGGGCTCTGTACTCAGGCCGAGTTGCCGACGTTTCGGGAGCGTGAAGTTCGCGCCTCGCTGCGCGTGTTGGGCGTTCAGGACGTGTACATCTACGATTATCCCGATTTTGTCCCTGACGCCGACCGGGGGTTGCCGCAAAACGGCGGCCTGCGTGACATTCCCGAAAGCGAAGGTGTCGAGGAACTCGGCAAGCTTTTACAGCGGCACCGGCCCAAGGTCATCGTGACGTTTCCGCCCAACGGGTCAAACGGACATCCCGACCACGTGATTACGAACGAATGGGTGTTGAAAGCTTTGGAGCCCCTCCCTTTTAGTCCGGCGCTCTACTACTTTGCCAGCGAACGGCCCTACGTTTCAGATACGCCTCGAGCCGGTTTTCTTGGCGCAGACGAGCTTAAGGCGCAGTTTTTACCGCCGACGCATTACCTAGACGTCGGACCGTACCTAGAGAATAAACTCCGGGCGATGGCGCAGCACGAGACGCAGGCGCGGAGTGTGCTGGCGTTTATGCGCGGCAACCCGCGGCGACTGCTGCTCGAGGCGTTTCACCGCGCCCGCCCGAGCTACCCGGAGAGCGAAGGCCCGCGTACCGTAGGTTGGCTCCGTTAGGCTGCGTTTGAGTTGCATTAAAAGTCACAACAGTTTGGCAGGCACGTAAAAAACCCAACAATCCCTTCATATATCGTCCCCTAGCGCTGCGCGTGTGAAGGCTCCCACAGAGAATATTTGGGTGCGTGATAAGCTACGCTGTGTTTTTCCGCCGTCCTACTTTTGGTGATACGCCCTTTGACGTGGCTCCTGCCCACCGTGCGCTCGCCGAAGGGCGGTTCGAGACGGCCCTAACGCTCCTGGAGGGTGCTACCCGGCGGCAGCGGCGGCGCAGCTCACAAGCGCAGCTTAAACTTTATCTGGCGGCGACCTACGCGCTCTGCGGTTCTGAGGGTTCCAAATGGGGCGCACAAACGCTGCGCGAAGCCGCTGAAACCGACAGCGACATTACGCAGTTGGCACTCTACCGGGCGCTCTATTGGGAGTTTGCGGCGTACCGGGGCGACGCGGCGGCGGACGTGCGCAAGGGCGCGTTAGCCGCAGCTCGGCTCGGCGACCCGTTTGCGATCTATCACGCAGCGTCGGCCCTGTTTGCCATTCGCGCCTACCGCCGCGCGGCGCGGCTGTTAAAAAAGCTCGAGCCCCTCGACCTACCCGACTACTTGCGCTGGCGCTACTGGTCGCTGCTCGGCAAAAGTTGCAGCGCGAGCGACCGTTTAGACGAAGCCGCCGACGCGTTTCGCTACTCGGTCTCGCTCGCTGTGAGCGAAGAGAAGCACCGCGAACGGCTCCATTTGGCAGGAACACTTTTAGAACTTCACCGTCCGGAGAGCGCTCTCGGCGTCCTGCACAAAACTGAGGTCGGCGAGTTAGGTTCCGGTGAACGGCTCCTGCGTATCTACTTCGAGGGGCGCGCACAGCTCCTATTGGGCAACCCAAATCTGGCGTTAGAGCATCTCCAGCGGGCGAGCGCACTAGAGGACGAAGCGGGGCAACCCTCGTACACCTACAAACTGGCGCTGGCTCAGTGTTACGGCGCACTCGGGCGTTACCCGCAGGCGATCTCGAGCTACCTGCAAGCAACTGAACTCGCTCCGAAAAAGCAGCGCGTCTGGACACTCCACGAGTACGCGCTGCTCTTAATCGAAGCCGATCAGCTGCAAGGTGCCCGTGAGCTGCTCCATGAAACGCTCCGCGCCGAAGGCTACGCCTACCGCGCCGAGGTCTACGCCGACCTAGCCGAAGTCGAATACAAACTCGCCAACTTAAGTCAAGCCGCCGAACACGCGCTCCGGGCCCTCGACCTGGGCGCAACCGGCTCGGCATGCCTGACGCTCGGGTCGGTCGCCTATGAGTACTACCACCTCGACGAAGCCATCAGCTGGTTTGAAAAGGCGGTCGCGGCGGGCCGCGAAGGTGAGACCGACTGGCTACACGCCCAGCAGATGCTCGCCGACATCTTTGTACAGCAGAGCTTCAGGCGTCCGGAACGGGTCGTTTTTCACGCAGAGCTGGCGCTCAAGTATCTTCACGAAGGTGACGAGTGGGCGCTTATTTTGCGCGGGTATGCAGAACAGGCTAGGACGCTTTTGGGGGGACACTCGAGGCGTTTCAATTAAAGTTGACTCGAGTCCTCTTGAACACGTTGTATTACGCTCGCTTCAGGTATTCCTTTAACTTCGCTATTTCTAGTTGCCAAACCGTTCTAGACCTATATAACTTGAATCCAAGCTGGTCGTTGATTCTCAGCATCGGCACGTTCGAGTTAGCATTTCCGGTACGAATACGTTTGACCGAGAGGCGCTCCGCCAAAACTTTCTGAATCATGGCGGCTTTAAGCCATTTGCCGAGACCGTTACCTCTATATTCAGGTAAAACTCCGGTAGCCTCTTGCTCGAGGTTTTCCGGATCTTCCGGATACCAGTACGTTTCCGTAAAACCGGCTAAACGGCCCGACAGCCGGTGACGAACATAGAGCGTCCAGCGCTTAACCCCTCGAGCCAAAGCGTAAGCTTCTCCTCCGCGCAGCTCTTCGGGTGTTGTTTGCCAATCATTCATCTCGAGGTCGTCTCGGGGCGCAGCGTTCATCACCGTAAAGAGGTCGGCGATAGCACCAATTTCAGCTTCGGGGTAGTGGTCGCCCCAAAAACCTAGTTCAAACTCGTGAGCTTTTGTAGGGGCGAAGCTAACCCAAGCTGTCAATCGTTCTCGGTCAACCTCAGCTAAAACGAGCTGGTTTGTACTCTCCTCTAGACCTCTAGTCGCTCCTAATCGCTCGGCAAAACCTTGTCCTTCAGGTACAGCAGAGATCGTTGAAGCGGTAATGAGGGTTCGGTTATGCTTTTCCGCAAACGTCATCACTCTCTCAAAAAGTGGCTTGGTATATCCTCTTCTTCGGTAAGGTTCCAGAACATAGAGTTCGAGTGAAAAAAGATGCGGATTATTTTCGTCAAAGCTCACGTTTAGAAGCAGTTCAGCAAGGATCTGTTCATCCTCCCATAGATGCCACATTTCAAAAGCTAGATTCTCGAGCAAACACCAGCTCTGGGCATTTTTGATGCTGAACTCGAGTGACGGATTCGGGGTCTCAGGCATTTCCTCTTGTTTTCTTAGCTCGAGAAATCTATGACGGCTCTTGAAGTAGCCCTCGCTGGCAGTTTCCGGGTTGAATAACGTTAGTTCTGGCATAAAACGCCTCCTTAAAAAGGCAAAATTGTTCTAGATAGACAGATAGATTAAGATGCTTGGCGCTTTAGGCTGTCTTAATGACCTGTTCGTTTAGCTGTAGACAAAGGCTGGTGGCCCCTTGTTCAGCTAAAAATCCCGCAAAGCGCTACGATAAACAACTGCTTTAACTCTCATTACGCCTTTGCGTTAAGGAGTAGCTTGTTGGCTTAGTATCGGGCCGAGTGAGGGTTCAGACAAGAATTTTCAAAGTGACTTCATGTTGACACAAAACGGGCTGAGTGTCCAGCAGGCTGAGCGCTCGAGCCCCTACCTCTACACGCCGTTGTACGCCGCAACTTTTTTGTAAGACTTTAAGACTTATGATAGTTGGGTGGCTAAGGTCAGTACCATTTACAGTTGTAACGAATGCGGCACGCAGTCGCCGGTCAAGATGGGCAAGTGCCCGCGCTGCGGGGCGTGGGGCAGTATGGAGGCGCAAGCCGCGCCGAGCAGCGCCGGAGCTGGACGCGCGGCAACGCGGGGGTTAACGCCGCCGGTCGTGGTCGAGACGCTCTCGAGCCTCACCCTCACCGAGGCGCAGCGGGTTCCTTCGGGGATTGACGAGGTTGACCGAGTGCTGGGCGGCGGTTGGGTCGCCGGAGCCGTGACGCTGCTCGCCGGTGAACCCGGTATCGGCAAGTCCACCCTGCTCCTGCAACTCGCCCACGAGATGCTGGAACAGGGCCACGGCACGCTCTACGTTGCAGGTGAAGAGTCGTTGTCGCAGGTCAAGATGCGCGCGGAACGGCTCGGGGTTGCGAACAAGCTCGAGCTGACCCGCGAAACCGACGCCCGCACCTTGGCAGAGCATTTCCGCGCCTTTCGCCCCCCCTTTATCATCGTCGATTCGGTGCAGACACTGATTGCCGAAGACGGCGCGACCCCCGGTACCGTCACGCAAGTTCGGGACGGTACGGCGCTCCTGACGCAAGCCGCGAAGGAAGCGGGCAGTGCGCTCGTGTTAATCGGGCACGTTACCAAGCAGGGGCAGGTGGCAGGGCCAAAAGTTGTCGAGCATATGGTGGACGCGACGCTGGCACTCGAGAGCGCCTCGGGCTTTCGCGTCTTGCGGACGATGAAAAACCGTTTCGGCCCAGCCGGTGAGATGGGCGTGTTTGAGATGACGACCGGCGGGATGCGGCCTGTCTCCAATCCTTCAGAGGCATTTTTGGCGGAGCGGCCTCGGGGCGTGGCGGGTTCAGCAATTGTTGCGGCCTTAGAGGGACAGCGGCCTTTACTTCTCGAGGTACAGGCGCTCGCCGCCAAGTCACCTTACGCGTCGCCCCGCCGCACTGTGCAGGGGCTCGACCCGCGCCGGGTAGACGTGGTGCTGGCGGTGTTGGAAAGAAGGCTCGAGCTTCCCCTAGCTGGTTTAGACGTTTACGTCAACGTCGCAGGCGGTCTCCGTTTGACCGACCCCGGTACCGATTTAGCGGTTGCGCTGGCAGTGTATTCAGCCGTAACGAACCGCCCGCTCCCAGAAGGAACCGCCGTCGTGGGTGAGGTCGGTTTAGCCGGTGAACTGCGGAGCGTCGCTCAGCTCGAGCGCCGGATTCAGGAGGCGGGCCGTACCGAGTTTCCGCGTCTGGTCGGGCCGCCTCTTGCGGGGAGCAAGCATACGACCGTGCGTACCCTTGCCGAAGCCATTGGTGCAGTATGGGCGTGAGGCGCTCGGCCTCGACGCTCGAGCTGCTCGTCCGGGGCGCGGCGTGTATTTTAGGTGGCCTCGCAGGATTATTCGTCGGGCGCTGGCTCGTCGGTCAGAACGTCCTCAGCGAAAGCATCAACCTCGTCTACCTGACGCTGCTCGGACTTCTGCTCGGCTACCTCCTGAGCGCACCCCTCGTCAGACCCGCCGAACGCACCGTGCTGTGGTTTCGGAGTTTGTCGCCGGACGCAGTGTTAGCTGCCGGAGTAGGCGCGACCGCCGCGCTCGTGCTGACGGTGCTCTTAAACAGCGTTCTAGAGCAGGTACCAGGGTTTTCGTGGCAGATATCGGTGTTGATGACGGCGCTCTTAGTCGCCGCGTCATCGTGGTTTTTTGTCCGTAACCGGGGCATTTTCCTGCGGGTCAGACAGTCCGACAGGGCCGAACGGGCACCCCACCAAGAAGCGCTGCTGCCTACGGTACTCGACACCTCCGCCCTGATTGACGGTCGGGTCGTCGCTATTGTCGAGACGCACTTCTTAAACGGCACGGTCTTGTTGCCGCAGGTCGTCCTAGCCGAACTGCAGCGGATTGCCGATTCGGGCGATCCTACTAGACGCCGCCGGGGTCGGCGCGGGCTCGAGGTCTTAGAACAGCTCCGACTTACTCTAGGGGAACGCTTCGCAGTCTACGACCCTTCAGGCTCCCCAGTATCAGACGCACCGGTCGATACCCAACTCGTCAAACTCTGCTTAGCGCGACCCGCGCGGCTCTTCACCACCGACTACAACTTGGCACGCGTCGCAACCGTTAGCGGCGTGGTGGTCTTGAACCCCAACACGCTCGCCAACGCGCTGAGGCCGGGGTTTGCTACTGGCGAGACGCTGCGCGTGCAGATCACCAAACCGGGGCGCGAACCGGGGCAGGGTCTGGCCTACCTGGACGACGGGACGATGGTCGTGGTCGAAGGGGCCGGGGACAAGGTTGGCGAGCAGGTCAGCGCTGCTGTGACGAGCCATTTGCAAACTCAAGTCGGACAGATGGTGTTCGCCCAACTCGAGGGTTGACCCAAAGCCAGACTCTATGAAATCAAAAAAGTCGCCAGCTGCCAACTCAACGTGTAGCTTTGATGAAGGTCGAGGTATAGCCGGACGCCCCCAAACCTGCTAGATTAGCGCATGAAACGGCTTTGGTTGCTATTTACGGCGCTCTCTATCACTTCGGCTCTTGCTCAGCCTGCGCCTACGCCGCTCGAGCTAGCGCAGCGGTTAGGTGGGCCGAACATAGACCTCTTTGTCGGTGAGCTTCCCCCTAAAGAGCGTCTAAAGGTCAACTTACCGACGCCACCCAAAACTCACGTCGTAGGTGCGACGGCTCAAAAAGAACCCGACCCAGCCAATGACTTTGCGTCGGTCTATCTAACCTCAGCGCAGGACGCCGCCAGTTTAAGGTCATTTTATCAGAAGCTGTTTCGGCCCTCAGTTTGGAAGCAGAGCCAGGGGTACCAGCAACCCGGTTTTCTGGCAGCGGGTGAAGCTGCGCCGGGCGACAGCCTGACGTTTTGCCGCACAAAGGGGAAAACCAGTAACGACGTATACCTTACGCTGACCCCGCACGCACGTGAGACACTCATAGATGTTCAGGTCAATACCTACGACAATACACAGGGCGGCAGCGCGTGCGACGAAAGCGGCAACGATTATGAACTGCCGCTGCCCGTCCTCACGGCACCCGAAAAAAGCACGAGCAGCATCGTTGAATACTTGTCCGGGTTTGGTCGAAGCGGGAGTTCTACTATTGTTTTGAAAACGGGTTTGGGGGCGAAGGGGCTGCTCGAGCATTACGCGCAGCAGCTCGGAGCTAAAGGCTGGCGCGAACAGGATTCGTTGGTAAACGGTACACAAACTGTGCAGACAGCCGTCTACCGCTTTCGTTATAAAAATGCGGCGTATGTTGGAACGTTGCAGGTTACGCCGCTAGCGAAAGGTAGCTACCTAGCGCAACTTACGGTCGTCAAACCCTTATAAGCTAACCCGGTAAGCTAAAATCACACCGAACTACACGATCCGCGTACCACCAAGCGCGTCGGTAACAGCCGCCGCTGCGGGGGCGACACGTCGCCCGCAATACGGCCCAGCAGCAGCCGCGCCGCCTGCGCCCCAATCTCCTGGCTCGGCTGGGCGACCGTCGTTAAAGAGAACGCCTCTGCAAGCGGAATATTATCAAAGCCGACCACAGCCAAGTCTTGCGGCACCCGCACGCCAGCCGCCGCCGCCGCTTCTAAGAGTTTTACGGCGGTCGCGTCGTTGGTGCAAACGGCCGCTCGAGGACGTGATAAACCCTTGACGAACGCAGCATAGTCCTTCTCTGTAGTAGCAGCGATGAGCCAAGCAGGGTCAACAGGTAGCCTATGAACCAGTGCGTCACGGTAGCCTTGGTAACGCTCACGAACAGTTGACGGCGCGTGGGCGAGTTCAGCATTTTGATGGATGAACGCGACACTCCCGTAACCAAGCTCGAGGAGATGTTCCGTAGCACCAAAACCAGCAGCAACGTTGTCGATACCTACAAAATCCCCCGGCGCACCCGCCAACGCCTGATCGAGATAGACAAACGGATACCCGGCGGCGGCGAGCTCCTTAAACAGTGCCGGATCGTCGTGGGGCAAGACCAGCACGCCGCCGAACCCGGCCCCCTGCATCCGCATAACTTCGGCGCGCTCGAGCGCGCTCGAGTGGTGCGAGTAGCCAAAGGCCGCGTGCGCGCCGTACTCCTGACAGGCCGCCTGTACACCTTTCATGATGTCTAAACAAAACGCGTCACGGGTTTCGGGGAAAACCACGCCGACGATCTCACCGAGCGGTTTTTGTGGTGCGTCTATTACCACTGTCCCGTTTTTGGTTTCACGCCGGACGAGTCCGGCGTCGCTCAGGCCGCGCAGCGCCTGCCGCACCGTGCCCCGGCTGACCCCGTGCTGCGCCATCAGCGCCATTTCAGTCGGCAAGCGGCTACCGGCGAGTAGGACGCCCCGTTCGATAAGTCCTTGGTAGTGCTCGAGCAGCTGCTGGTGCAAGGGTCTTTTGTCGCTGCGGCTTAGCTCGAGGTCGGGGTTGGTCAAGGTCTCACGCATACGTTTCCAAGTTTACGCCCTAGCTACCAGACCCGGTTGTCTAGAAGCTGTCACTTGACAAATGCTACCGCTAAGGCTATGTTTTGTCTATACAAATAGCAAGAGGTCGCTTAGACGGGTATGAGCAGCACTGACACCGCTGCTTTGGGTAGCTCACTAGGCGCTTAGACGCGGAGAGGGGTTCTCAGTCGGTTTCGCCCGGTTTTTAGGCATTTCAGTTCATCAGGAGGTTTATATGAAGCGGTTATTTGCGCCCCTTATGCTCGCCGGTTTACTTTTAGGCGTCGGTTACGCCCAGGACGTCAAGGAGGTTACGTTCTGGACAAGTCACAGTGAACCCGACCTGACGACGATCAAACAGATCGTCCAAAACTTTAACGATGAACATGCCGACATCAACGTCAAATTGGTGCAGGTTCCGCCTGGGGTCAACCCTGAAACCGACGTGACCAAGCTGATGACCGCGGTGCGCGGCGGCACCGGCCCGGACGTGTACATGCTCGACCGCTTTGTCGTCGCGCAGCGCGCCGCCGACGGGTTGTTGCAAGACCTGACGCCCTTTATGAACGGGGAGGACGTGTTGGGACAGCACCTCGAGTTCGCCCGCAACGAGGCGATGTTGGCCGGAGTACCCTACGCACTGCCCTTTGATACCGACGCGCGGGCGCTCTACTACAACAAAGATATGTTTGAAGCTGCCGGGGTTGATATAGGTGAACTCGACGCGAAAAACGGCCCGATTACGCTGGCGCGCCTCGGTGAACTTGCAGCCCAGATTGACGAGAAAAATGCTCAGGGCAACTACGACAAGATGGGTTTTATCCCCTGGTTTGAGCAGGGTTGGCACTACACCTATGGGTTTGACTACGGCGGCAGCTTTTACGACGCTGACGCGTGTCAGGTGACGCCAAATAGCGAACAGGTCGTCGCCGCGTTTCAGTACGCGTATGATTACGCCGCCGAAAAAGGCCCGCAGCAGGTGCAGGCGTTCCGGCAGGCGTTTACCCGGCCCGACTTGCCGCCGCAGCAAAACCCCTTTATCTCGCAGCAGCTGGCGACCATCATTACCGGCGACTGGATGCTCGGCAATATGAAACGCTACGCGCCCGACGTAAATTACGGCGTCACCTATATCCCTACTGCGACCGAAGGCGGCGAGTCCGTCACGTGGGCCGGAGGCTGGTCGGTCGTGATGCCGCAAGGGGCCAAAGAACCCCAAGCCGCGTTCGAGTTTATGAAATACTTTGCCGGTGAACCGGGGCAGACGCTCTACACCAAAGACACCCAGCACATGCCGACGATCTCGAGCCTCCTGGACGACGAGTCGCTTTTTGAAGAACAACACCTGTTTTTCAAAGACCTGCTGCCAACCGCCCAGAGCCGCCCCCCGCTGCCCGTCGGCGCACTTTACTGGGACGAGCTGACAAGCGCGTGGGAGAAGACGTATCTCAATCAGCAGGACCCGCAGGCTGCTCTAGACGAGGTAGCCTCGCGCGTACAGCCGCAGCTGCAACCGTTCTGCTCGCAACTCCAAGCGGCCAACTAGCTTACCCCTTGGTTTAGGTTTTGACTGCCGGAGTCGTCATAAACTCCGGCAGCCCTTTTGGAGGTTTCTGATGCGCTGGCCTTCCCCGCTCGAGCGCCGTAAACTCACGCTCGGCTTGCTGTTTATTTCCCCTTGGATCGTCGGCTTTTTGGCCTTTACGCTCTATCCGATCATCTATACCCTGCGGATCAGCTTTACCCGTTACAGCGGCTTCGGCAGCCCGATGTGGGTCGGCTTGGCCAACTATAAAGCGCTCTGGACGGATACCGTCTTTTGGGATTCGCTCTGGAATACGCTCTATTACACCGCGCTCGCCGTACCGATTGGGATTGTGATTGCGATGGCGATGGCGATTGCGATGAATCAGCCCTTGCGTGAGGTCTCTCTCTACCGCGCCGCACTCTACCTGCCGTCGGTGCTGCCGCTCTTCGCCGTATCGTTTATCTTCATCGCCCTCTTGGACCCTAACCGGGGCATTTTCAACCAGATGATGGTGGCGTTGGGGTTGCCGAACATCAACTGGTTCGGCGACCCGCGTTACGCGAAGTTGGGCATCGTTTTGCTGGCGCAGTTCGGAGCCGGAAATACGGCGCTCGTTTTTCTAGCTGGACTCAAAGCGATTCCCAGAACGCTCTATGAAGCTGCCGTTTTGGACGGAGCCGGACCGATCCGCCGTTTCTGGAGTGTAACGCTGCCGCTCATGACGCCGGTGATTCTCTACTCGCTGATTTTGGGCCTCAGCCTGGGACTGCAAGTCTTCGCGCAAGCCTACATTATTACCAATGGTGGGCCTGCCAACGCCACCAACTTTTATGTGTACTACCTCTACAACCAGGCGTTTCGTTACAGCAATATGGGCGCGGCCTCGGCAATGGCGTGGGTTTTGTTTATCGTCACGCTGATTCTGGCGCTGCTTATTTTCCGCACCTCGAGGCGCTGGGTCAACTATGAGACGGTAGCCTGATGGCGACGGTTCCGAAAACCCTCTCGCAACCCGCGACCGGCCCCAAAATGCGTACCCGCAAACAGACGCAAAAGTGGGTCTCGAGGTTTCTCCTCATCTTGTTTAGCGCCGCCCTGCTGTTGCCGCTCTACTGGATGGTCGCCACCGCCCTCAAAACCGATCAAGAACTCGCCCTCTTTCCGCCGACGTTGTTCCCGCGCAATCCCCAGTGGAGCAACTTTGTTGAAGCGGTCAATTACATCCCCTTTTTCAGGTTTTTAAGCAACACCTTAACGGTGACGGTCTTAACCGTTGTCGGTTCAGTAATTTCAAATCCGCTGATCGCTTACGGCTTTTCACGCATCGAGTGGCCAGGCCGCGACAAGGTTTTCTTGCTCGTGATGGCGACCGTGTTTATTCCTTTTCCGGTGGTTATCATCGCGCTCTTCGACATCTTCGCGCGTTTGGGCTGGATCAACACCTTTTTACCGCTCGTCGTGCCGATGTTTTTCGGGCAAGCGTTCTGGATATTCTTGATGCGGCAGTTTTTGATGCAGATTCCGATGGAAGTCTCTGACGCCGCCCGCATCGACGGCGCGAACGAGTTTCAGGTCTTTAGTCGGGTCGTCCTGCCGCTGACGCTACCTGCGGTGGGCGTCATTGGGATTTTTGCGGCGCTCGCTGCCTGGAACGACTTTATCGGACCGCTCATCTACCTGCAAGACGAGAGCAAGTACACGCTCGCTATCGGTCTGACGTTCTTTCGCTCGCAGTACGATGTGCAGTTTAATTTGCTTATGGCGGCCTCGACTTTGATCGTGTTGCCGGTTGTTATCATCTTCCTGCTTTTTCAACGGGCGTTTTTAGAAGGGATTACGCTGGGTAGCGTGAAGTAAAGCGTATTGGGTGAACTCAGCTGAAAAGCTTTGCGATGCGGCGGTGGCAGAGCCGGTAGCTGAGATGTCCGGCAACGGTTCCGCTTAAGAGCAGACTGGCGGGGAAAAACCAGAAGGCGGTCGCCGCCAGCGCGAACACGCCGAGACAGAGCGCCGTCGTTCCAAGTTGGGTCATCCCTAAGATTACGGCGGCTCGAGCGCTCGACCACAGGCCCAGCGTCGTACTGACCCGGAGGGAGAAGATAAACACCGTTGCAGCGCCGTACAAAACAACGCCCAGCGCGATAAACGCAAAGACGAAGGGACGCAGCGAGGCAGTGACGTCCGGCAACAAAAACGCGTTGAGCGTGAGTAGCGCGGCGACGAGCAGCCACACAAGACCGAGCAGAAAGTCTCCCCAGAAAGCGGCGCGAAACCGAGCGAAGAACGAAATGTAAAACGCGTCGTCGGGGTTATCCTGCCAGGCGCGGAACACCGCAAACATGGCGACCGTCGCCGGAAAGAGCGTGATAACGAGTGAAGAAAAGATGAGCCACAAACCGCTCAGGAGCAGATAACTGCTCAAACGGTTGAGCCACCAATAAAACCGGCTGTCTAAAAGTTGCATCGTCGGGAGTATACCGCCCGCTTGCAGATATCACCACCTGACTTTATTTTTAGGAGAAATCTTTTGCGTCACAGTGCCCATCACAGCGTCCGCCACACACCTGAGAAGCTTGCCAAAAGGCTGAAGTTTATCCTTCCACTCGTTTACCGTCGCCACGCTCTGCTCGAGACCTTTAGATATAAAAAGTTGGACTCTCCGCTCGAGCCCCCCCTCCTAAACGAAGACACCGACAGCTGGGAGACCATGCCGTTCGGCTCGTACTGGGGCGCACCCCGCACCGAGTTCATGATCCGCAGCTCGTTTTCGGTGCCGACTGATTGGGACGCTTCACTGCCTATCGCCCTCCATCTGCCGCTCGGCGAAGCGGGCGACTTCAGTCACCCGGAAACGCTCATTTATTTGAACGGTACGCCCTACGCCGCCGCCGACCGCCACCACCAAGAGGTGCGGCTCCCCGAAGGGACGAACGGAACGCATGAACTGGCGCTCCACGGTTGGACAGGCATCAACTACGCCGAAGACCGGCGGTTATATCTGCGCGACTGCAGCGTGGTACAGCTCGAGCCCACCACCCGCGAATTCGTCAACTTAGCGAGGGTTGCGTTAGAAACAGCTGAACATCTAGACGACAACGACCCGGCTAAAGGACACTTGCTTAATGCCCTCGATGAAGCGTTTAAGCGGCTCGAGACCCGCGCCGTAGACCAGAACCAGCCCGACCATGACGCCTTTTACGACAGCGTGCCGGACGCTTTAGACACCCTGGAAGCCGGAATTGCCAAAGCTGGCCCCGCCGAGGACGTTACGGTCGCCGCCGCCGGGCACGCCCACATCGACGTGGCGTGGCTCTGGACGTTAGGCCAAACACGCCGCAAATCCGGGCGCACCTTTCACACCGTCATGCGGCTCATGGAAGAGTTTCCCGAGTACCTCTTTTCGCAGAGTCAACCACAGCTTTACGACTACGTGCGGCAAGATTATCCCGAGCTGTTTGAAGACATCAAAAAACGGGTTGCCGAAGGGCGCTGGGAAACCCTGGGCGGCATGTGGATCGAAGCCGACTGCAACCTTTCGGGTTCCGAGTCGTTAGCGCGACAGTTCGTGCTGGGGCGGGCGTTTTACAAGGAACATTTTGGTGAGGTGGACTCCCCGATTTTGTGGCTCCCCGACGTGTTCGGTTACGCCTGGAACCTGCCGCAGCTGATTAAAGAAGCCGGTTTGGAGTATTTCTTCACCATCAAAATCGGCTGGAGCCAGTACAACCGTCTCCCCTACGATTCGTTCTACTGGCAAGGCTTGGACGGGACGAAAGTTCTGACGCACTTTTCAACCACGCCCGAGGTCGGCAGCCCGCACGCGAGTACCTACAACGCTTCGGCAACGCCTGAGCAAAACCTCGGCACGTGGCGCAATTTTCAGCAAAAAGACGCCGAGCAGGACCTGTTTATGGCGTATGGGTACGGTGACGGCGGCGGCGGACCGACGCGCGAAATGCTCGAGAACATCACCTTAATGCAAGACTTTCCGGCGCAACCGAAGATGCGTTTTAGTACGGCTAAAGACTTTTTTGAAGGACTCGAGAGAACCTCCGGCGCTCACCTACCGACCTGGAACGGCGAGCTTTATCTCGAGCTGCACCGGGGCACGTACACCACCCAAAGCCGGAACAAACGCGCCAACCGTAAAAGTGAGTTTTTACTGCACGACGCCGAGTTTTTAGCTTCGTTAGCGAGCACTCTGGATAAAAGCTACACCTACCCCAAAACCGACCTCAACAGGGCATGGGAGTTGGTGTGCCTGAACCAGTTTCACGACATCATCCCCGGTAGCAGCATCGGGGAGGTTTATACCGAGTCTTTGGAGCAGTACGAAGAAGTTAAAACTTTGGGTGAGGGGGTCAGGGCCAACGCCGTAAACGTTATCGCTCAAAACGTGGGTGGTGAAGTCGTCGTCATCAACCCGACTTCGTTTGTGCGGGACGATTTGGTCTTAGTTGCCGAAACAGGTTTGGGGACTTTACGCCGCGCCGACGGGTCGCCGGTTTTGACTCAGGAAATTGAAGGCGGAACGCTGCTTGCGGCGGGAAGTTTGGAACCTTATAGCGCAACACCTTTACAGCGTAGCGAAACGGCTGATGCGCCTACAACTGAGCTGAGCGTCAGCGAAGCAGGACTCGAGAACGCTTTTGTCCGGGTTGAACTCAATAGCGACGGGGATTTGACCCGGGTGTTCGATAAAGTTGCCAACCGTGAGGTCTTGGCTGAGGGCGCGAAAGGAAACGAGTTTTTAGCCTTTGAAGACCGCCCAAATGCCTGGGACGCCTGGGACGTAGACATCTTTTACGACGATAAGGTCTACTACGCTGACCCGGCTTCATCGGTAAAAGTAGTAGAAAACGGCCCACTTCGGGCGACCCTCGAAATCAAACGGCAGATTTTGCACAGCAACTACACGCAGCGTTTGTCTCTCAGCTACAACAGCCCACGCTTAGACGTCACCACCGACATCGACTGGCAAGAACGGCACACACTTCTCAAAGTTGCCTTCCCGACGCCCATCTTGTCGCCGGTCGCCACCCACGAAATCCAGTGGGGCAGCGTGCAGCGCCCAACACACCGCAACACGAGCTGGGACTGGGCACGCTTTGAAACCTGCGCCCAAAAGTGGGTAGACGTCTCTGAAGATGACTACGGCGTCAGCATCTTAAATGATTGCAAATACGGCAACGATGTTCAGGGTGGGACGATGCGGCTGAGTTTGCTCCGTAGCCCAACCGCGCCCGACCCTGAAGCCGACCAGGGCCAGCACACCTTTACTTACAGTTTGCTGCCTCACACCGGCGCAGTTGGGGAAACGACGATTGCTGCCGCCTACGCACTTAACGACCCACTTTCAGCGGTTAAAGCAACAGGTGGAGCGAGTATGCCGACGAGCTTTTTAACGGTTGACCGTCCCAACGCCGTAATTGAAACCGTAAAACAAGCCGAAGACGGTTCGGGTGTCGTGGTACGGCTTTACGAATCGCAGCGGCAGCGCGGGCCGGTAACGTTGCAAGCGGGATTTGAAATCGCCAAAGCTGAGCGGACGAATCTGCTCGAGACCCCCCGCGAAACCCTCGAGGTTCAGGACAACGCCGTCACCTTCGACCTCAAGCCCTTTGAAATCGTCACGCTCAAACTCACCCCGGCATAGGACGTTTATGGTGAATGACTCTAGAGACAAACTTGAAGTCGCCCTGCTCGGGGCGGGCGGGATTGCCGGGGTTCACGTTCAGGGAATGCTGGCGCACGCGGATAAGTTGGAGTGCGTCGCCCTCTGTGACGTATCCGACGCAGCGCTCGAGCTTCGTTCGGCGCAACTAGGCAACGACCCGGCGTGCTATCACGATTGGGACACGCTCCTCGTCGAGCAAAAAGACTTGGGTGCCGTAATTATCGCCCTGCCGCACCAGCTTCACGCCCCGGCAATTTTGGCGGCAACGGCGGCAGGCAAACACATCCTCTGCGAAAAACCGATGTGTACGACGCTCAAGGAGGCCGACGAGATTTTAGCGGCGGTCAAGCGCTCCGGCGTCACCTACATGTCAGCGCATAATCAGCTTTTTACCCCGGTTGTAAGGGAAGCTAAACGGCTGCTGGACGAAGGACTTATCGGACAACTCCGCTGGCTCCGCACGCAGGACTGTTTCGTTTCCGGCGCAACCTCGATGCGGGGAACGTGGCGCGGCAGCGTCGCCTCGCAAGGCGGCGGCGAACTTATCGATACCGGGTATCACCCGTCTTACCTGCTCCTGTATTTGGCAGGCGCACCGCTCGCCGAAGTTCGGGGCAGCATGAGCCGCTTTCACATGCAAATTGAGGGCGAAGACACCGCCAGCGTGCAGGTGCGGTTTCAAAATGGCGTACTGGGTGAAGTCTTGACCTCGTGGGCGATGCAGCTGCCCTACGGCACGCACAAACTGCATCTGGTCGGCGACAAGGGAGAGCTGTTCGGTTCAGACACCATCCTCTACTATCGCCCAACCGGGTTTACCGAACCCGCCGAACGCACCTTGCCGAGTGTTGAGAGCACCTTTACGGAAGAAATCGGCTATTTTGCCGACTGTTTAAGAGAAGGCACCCGGCCACTGCACGGCGCAGAAGATGGGCGGGCGGTGCTCGAGCTTATCCTCAAAGCGTCCCAAAACGCCGAAGGCTGGCAGCAAACCGCACCGCTGCAAGGCGTACTGTGAGCCGAACGAAAACAGGAGATTTTCCGATAGGGTTTCGCTACGCGCCACTTTCCGAATGGAGTCAAGATATTCAAGAACTCATCACCTGGACTAAGGAAAACGATTTTAGTGCTTTAGACACCGGGAAAAGTGCCGAAGATGTTGCAAAAGTCACTGCTGCCGGACTGAGGTCGGGTTCGGTTGATTTGCTCGAGTGGCAAGGGATGCTCTCCTTAGACCCCAAAAAACGCCGCGACGCCGTAGCCCGTAACCGAACTTACGTCGAGGAATGCGCCGCCGCCGGGCCGCTCAACCACTTTGTCGTGATGCTTCCCGAAAGCTCAAATGAACCGCCGCAAGAGGTTTTTACGGCGATGGTTGAAAGTTACGGGGAGCTGGCCCCGGCGCTCGAGGCCCACAACGCCAAAATCGTCATCGAAGGCTGGCCCGGCCCCGGCGCACTCTGCTGCACCCCCGAATCGTACCGGGCCTTTTTTACGGCGTGCCCGTCTCCGGTGCTGGGCGTCAACTACGACCCTTCGCACCTGCTGCGGATGGGCATCGACCCACTCAGATTTTTGGACGAGTTCATCGGGCGCATTTTTCACGTTCACGCCAAAGACACCGAAATGGTTGACGAGTTACGGTACGAATACGGCACAGAGCAGAAACCGCTCTTCGGTGAACAACGACGGTTCGGCGGCCCTTTCTGGCGTTATACGGTTCCGGGTCACGGCGTCATGCGCTGGAAACGGGCGTTTGAAATGCTAGCTGAAGCGGGGTATCAGGGCTGCGTCTGCGTCGAGTTGGAAGACCATTTCTTTAACGGCTCAGAAGAGACAGAGAAGGCGGGACTACTGGCCTCAAGGCACTTTCTAACGAGCTGTTAGTGAGACTGATGCTTGGCGAAGATTTGACTTAGCGCAAACTCTAGTTCATATACTCAACCCGTAATAGAAAACGTACTTACCTAAAGGAGACACATGGAATATACCAAACTAGGCCGCTCGAACATGACAGTTAGCAAGATTTGCTTAGGCACGATGCACTTCGGGCCGTATGCGTCTGAGGAAGAGTCGCATAAAATACTCGACCGGACGTTAGAAATGGGCATCAATTTTATTGACACGGCGAACGTTTACGGCGGCAGCGACAAAGGTCGCTCGGAAACGATTATCGGCAGCTGGTTTGCCCGTCGGCCTGAAGTGAGAGACCAGGTTGTTTTAGCGACCAAACTCTATAACCCCATGCAAAAAGGCAATATCTCCAACGACGAGGCCGGATTTTCGGCGTATAAAGCGCGGAAGCAGGTTAGGGATTCGCTCGAGCGCCTCCAAACCGACCGCATTGATCTATATCAAGTTCATCACATCGACCGCCGCGTCTCCCCTGAAGAGTTCTGGGGAACGTATGAAAAGATGATCGCTGATGGGGACGTGCTGTACGCAGGCTCGAGCAACTTTCCCGGTTGGGGGCTCGCTAAAGCGCAGTCGCAGGCGTGGCAACGCGGCTCGCTCGGTTTCATATCCGAGCAGACGCAGTACAACCTGCTCAACCGGATTCCCGAATTGGAAGTCTTGCCCGCCGCGCAAGATTTCGGTATCGGCGTGATCGCCTATATGCCGCTCGCGGGCGGCCTGTTAACCGGTAAGGTGAGCGCGGCTGAAGGCTCACGCACCAAGCAGCTCGAGGAAGAGTACGACATCAAACTCGGTGAAGGTAACGACCAGTTCAAGCAGTTTTCTGACCTGTGCAAGGGTTTGGGCGTGCGTGAACACGTCGTCGCAACGGCTTGGGTGCTGCAAAATCCGGCGGTGGCGTCAGCGATTGTCGGGGTTAGAAAAGTCGAGCAGTTAGACGGTTTGGAGGAGGCTGCGGGGCTGAGGCTCGAGCCGGACGTCATGACCCGTTTGGACGAGATTTTTAACATCAACCGGGGCCGTAAACTTGGCCCCGGCCCGGTTCCTGAAGCGTACGCTTGGTAAAATCCGTCGTTAGATTCGAATAAAAAGGGCAGCTTTACGCTGCCCTTTTTCTGTAACGAGTGACGTTTTACTCGACCGTCACACTCTTCGCCAAATTGCGCGGCTGGTCTACGTCACGCCCGAGCCGCACCGCCGTTTCGTAGGCCAAAAGTTGCAACGCCACGACGTTGACGATGGGTGAGAGGAGCTCGAGCGTCTCCGGCACGTACAGCACAGCGTCGGCGTGCGCGGCAATGCGCTCATCCCCCCGAGACGCAAGCGCGATGACGATACCGTCTCTCGCCCGCACCTCTTGCAAGTTTGAGATGGTCTTGTCATACAGGGCTGACGCGGTAGCGACGGCGACGACCGGCAGGTCAGCGTCAATCAGCGCAATCGGGCCGTGCTTCATCTCGCCGGTGGCGTAGGCTTCGGCGTGGATGTACGAGATTTCTTTGAGCTTAAGGGCACCTTCTAACGCCGTCGGATAGTTCGCCCCACGACCCAGGAAGAGATAATCGCGTTTGTCTTTGTAGGTTTCGGCGATTTGGGCGATTTCGTCACGCGTCTGCAGCGTCTCCTCGACCAAACCCGGCAGTTGCCGCAACGCGCGGACGATTTCGGCGGCGCGTTCGCCGCTGAGCGTTCCTTTCGCACGGCCTAAAAAGATGGCTAACAGTTCAAACGCGGTGACCATCGCGGTATAGGCTTTCGTGCTGGCGACGCCGATTTCGGGGCCTGCGTGAATATAGAGCGTGTCGTCGGCTTCACGGCTGATAGAGGAGCCTTTCGAGTTTAGAATGGCGAGCGTTTTTGCACCTTGGTGCTTGGCTTCGCGGAGCGCCTCGAGCGTATCGATCGTCTCCCCCGACTGCGACACCACCACGCAGAGCGTGCGCTCATCTAGGACGGGTTCGCGGTACCGAAACTCGCTGGCAATTTCGACGTCTACCGGAATACGGGCAAGTTTTTCGATGAGGTATTCGCCGACCATACCCGAGTAGTAAGCGGTGCCGCACGCGGTAATGACCACCCGGTCAATCTCGCTTGGGTCGAGGTTTAACCCTAGTTGCACATCGGTTCCACTGCTGGCAAAGCGCCCCCCGAGCGTATTTTGCAACACAGTGGGCTGTTCGTAGATTTCCTTGAGCATAAAGTGCTCGAATCCAGCTTTTTCTGCCGATTCCGCGTCCCAGTCGATGATTGTAGCGCTGCGCTCTAACACGTTGCCACCAAAATCGGTAATCGTCACGCCGCTCCGGGTTAAAAGGGCCATATCGCCGTCGTGCAGGAATATGACCTCGCGGGTGTAGGGCAAAAGCGCCGGAACGTCGCTGGCGACAAACGTTTCACCGTCCCCGAGACCTAAAACCATCGGACTGGTGGCGCGGGCTGCCACGATCAGATCATGATCTTTGTGTGAGACGACCAGGGCGTACGCGCCTGTCACTTCACGGAGCGCACGCTGAACCGCCACTACCAAATCACCCTGATAGTGCGCTTCAATCAGGTGAACGATGACTTCGGTATCGGTCTCGGAGGCGAAGACGTGACCTTCATTTTGCAAGTGCGACTTGAGCGAAAGGTAGTTTTCGATGATGCCGTTATGAATCACGGCAAGCTTGCCGTCTTCGGACAGATGCGGGTGCGCGTTCACATCGTTGGGTTTGCCGTGCGTCGCCCAGCGCGTATGACCTAAGCCGAGCGTCCCGGCGAGCGGTTCGGTCTGGAGCGCATCGGCTAAAACCTTGAGCTTTCCGGCCCTTTTGGTGACGCGGAGCGCGTCGTCTTTCTTATCTGAAATCACGACCCCGGCAGAGTCGTAACCGCGGTACTCGAGCCTCTTAAGCCCGTCTAAAATAACGTCCGCCGCCTGGCGGTGTCCGACATAACCAACGATCCCACACATAGATTCTCCTGTATAGATCAGGGTGCAGTCCGCTCGCAAAAGCTGCAGAGCTCTACCTACGCACAACTAGGAGAGCGAGCGGCACACCTGCAAGCGCGTTTTTACCTGGGTTGAAAGGATTTTTGCACCGGTTGGGATTCCGGCAGGGCTCGAGCATCAAAAGACGGGAGGGGCCCGCAGACAACTTCGCATTTTCGGTACGGTTTGGGAATAAAACGTCGTAAACCGTGACCTTATCTTTTACGACCCGCATCTAAAAGGATGTAAAAGCCCTCCACCTCGTCACCTAGCTCTATAAAGCTAGGGCTTGCGCTTTCTCGAGAGTCTTCCCTGAGCCTCCTCCCACGGCTCGCCGACCACAAACATCGTGTGCAGCGTGCTCAAGACGCCCCGGTTTTCGGGGGCCACGTCACCGCTACGCTCGAGCAGCGGATACAGCAAAATAGCACGTCCAAACGAAACCAGGCGTGAGCGCTCGAACAACGTAACCAAGGGCATCTCACGGGCCGGATAACGCACGGCTCCGCTGAGGTCGCGGCCTATGGGTAGCGAGACGAGCAGCGTTAGCACCAACGCGGTTCCTAATACAGCGCCGCCGAACGCACCCGCCAGGTAGCCCCAACGCGGTTGCCGGTAGCTCAGATTAGGAAAAGGCCGTACCAGCATCGTAACCAAAAAGCCGAGCAGCAGCGCTACGACAAGCGCGAGCGGCGCACTAAAAGAGGAGACTAAGAGGAGTGGTTTAATAAAAACCGCCCCGGCAAGTCCGGCAATCAGCCCGACCAGCCCCCGCTGCGCCGAAACGACGACGACGAACAGCCAGAGCAGCGGGAGGAGGATATCAATGGGTGCGAGGAGGGTCATTTACCCCGGATATCGTACCCCTCTCGTGCGAGTACCGTAATGACATCTTGCATATAGGCGTCAACCTCGTCGTCACGGAGGGCGCGGGCCGGGTCGCGGAAACGCAGGCGGAGGGCGATACTGCGTTTGTCTTCAGGAATGGGTTGACCTTCGTAGACGTCAAACGGCGACACACTGCTCAGGCGCTCGCCCGCCGCAGCGCTGACGAGCGCCGCAAGCTGCGCGTAAAGAACAGTCTTGGGAGCGACGACGGCGAGGTCGCGTTCGGCGAAAGGCTGACGGGAGAACGCCTGAAAACTTACGGTGCTGCCCCCCAGCGGCAAGCTCAGCTCAGCCAAGTAGGTCTCGCCCAACTCATAAGTGGCCGCTACTGCCGGGTGCAGTCGTCCAGCAAAGCCAATCTCTTGACCGTTCCAAACGACCCCTGCACTGACGCCGGGGTGAAGAGCAGGAAACGGTTTAGGCTCCAACTCCACAGTAACGCCTAACGTCGCTGCGAGTTTTTCCAGTACACCCTTAAAGGTATAAAAATTTCCCGGTTGTTCCGGCAACCAGCCGCCGCCCGACCATGCGCCGCGCAGCAGTAAGGCAAAATGCTCCGCCTCTTCAGCTTCAAACACGCGCCCGACCTCGAAGAGTGCGAGTCGCTCACCGCGGTTGGTCTGCGCTGCATCTAACAGACCCGGATAGAGCGCCGTCCGCAACACGCTCCTTTCCTGACTCGGCGCACTCGCCAGCCGGACGTTGGCTTCCGGCGCACGCGAACGCTTTAGTTCATCGTCACTGCTAAAGGTGTAGGTCAGGGTTTCTTGCAGGCCCAGGCCGACGAGCAGGTTTCGCAGCCCCCGGTGCGTCGTATCTTGCCCGGTCGGGATAAAGGAGAGCGTCGGCACGCTCACGCCGATGTGTTCGTAGCCGTAAAGCCGCGCGACCTCCTCGACCAAATCGGCCTCGAGAGAAATATCAAACCGCCAGCTTGGAGGCGTAACCTGCCAACTGTCTTCGGCAGACTGTTCAACCGTACAACCAAGCGCCTCGAGATACCTCTTTTGCAGTTCCAGCGGAACCGTAAGCGTCGTTGAAAAAGCTACCTGCGCAGGCCGAAACGAAATCGTCTCCCGCGTGACGTCGCCGCCGACTTCGCTCACGCCAGAGTGAAGCGTACCGCCGCCCAACTCCGCCATCAGCGAGGCGGCCCTTGCCGCAGCCAAAGGCGGCAGGTTCGGGTCAACGCCACGTTCAAAACGGGTGTGGGCGTCGGTGGCTAAGCCCAACCGTTTAGCCGTTTTACGGACGGTTACGGGGTCGAAATGGGCGACCTCCAAGGCCACACTCGTCGTCTCCGGTTTGACGCTGTGGTGCAGGCCACCAATGACTCCGGCAACGCCGATAGGTTTCGTATTACCCTCAGCGGTCGGTGTGGTAATCAGCAGGTCGGCGTCCGTAAGGGTCAAGTCGGCTTCGTTAAGGGCGGTCAGCGTCTCCCCCACCTCGGCCCGCCGCACGACGAGTTCGCCGCCTTGCAGGTCGTTCAGGTCGTAGGCGTGCGACGGCTGACCGAGTTCAAAGGTTACGTAGTTCGTTACGTCTACGAGGTTGTTACGTGGACGCAAGCCAAGCGCCGCCAGTCGCCGCTGAAGCCATACCGGGCTCGGTTTGACAGAAAGGCCGTCGATGCGTTTCAAGACCATTCGGGGACACCCGGCAGGGTCGTTTACGGTGACGCTGAGGCCGTCGTCTTCGTCAGGATTGCCGGGATTTAGCCCCGCTGCCGGATGGACGAAGGAAGTCGTAAGCTTCGCGGCAAGGTCGCGGGCGACGCCCAGCAGACTAAACGCGTCGGCGCGGTTCGGGGTCAGCTCGAGTTCAATCACGGTTTCAGCGGGCCACAGCTCGGACAAGGCAGCGCCGACCGGCGCGTCGTCACCAAAAGAGATCAAACCGCCGCTATAATCGTACACGCCCAGCTCGCGCGGGCTGCAAAGGACACCTTCGCTCTGAACGCCTGCCAGCTCGCGAGTTGCGACCTCGAGCCCCACCGCCGGTAGGGTTGCCCCCGGCGTCGCCAGCGCTGTCCTTAAACCGACTCTGGTATTCGGCGCACCCGTCACGACCTGTACCTGCCCTGTGCCGGTTTCAACTTGGGTCAAAAGCAAATGATCTGAACCCTCGACCGGAGTGACCGAAACGATGTCGGCAACAATGACACCTTCAGGCACAGGCGGGGTCTCAAACACACGCTCGACGCTGAGACCGAGACCATCTAAAAGCTGCGTTAGAGTCTCGAGCCTCCCCGCTTCCTCATCAAGTTCAGTATCCGTAACGTGTTCGTCCAGTTTTCGGGTCAAACCGTTTTGTCCAGTTTCATCGTCGAAAAAGGTCAACAGCCAACTTAAAGGGACGTTCACAGCTCACCCCGGAACTGCTGTAACACCCGCAAATCGCCGCCGTAAAAGTAGCGAATATCCGGCACGCCGTAAGAGACCATTGCCAGGCGCTCGAGCCCAAACCCGAACGCAAACCCGGTCACGCCCTCGTACCCCACCGCCTTAAAGACGTTCGGATGCACCATCCCGCAGCCGCCCAGCTCGAGCCAGCTGGCGCGTCCGGTACGCGGGTTCGTCCACCACACCGCAAACTCCGCACCCGGTTCGACGAACGGAAAATAGGTGGGTTGCAGCCGCGTTTTCGTGTCCGGCCCCAGGAGCGCCCGCGCCATCTGCGCGATTGCGCCGTGCAAATCAGCCATCGTGATGTGCTCACCGACCACAAGCGCCTCGAGCTGATGAAACATCGCCTCGTGCGTCGCGTCTACCGCTTCGTTACGAAAGACTTTGCCGGGAACGACGATCTTAAAGGGCGGCTCGTGCGCTTCCATATAGCGCACCTGCATCGGTGAGGTTTGCGTGCGGAGCAGACGTCCGTCTTCTGTCCAAAAGGTGTCTTGCGTGTCGCGGGCGGGGTGTTCGGGCGGAAAGTTGAGCTTTTCAAAATTGTAGGCGTCGGTCTCTAATTCTGGGCCGACCACCACGTCGTAGCCCATACTGCGAAACACGTCGGTCAAACGGTTCGTGACGCGCGTTAAAAGGTGCAGACCACCGACCGGATACGCGGTACCGGGCAGCGTTACGTCGAGGCGTTCGTCTTCAAGTTGGCGGTTTACGGCCTCTTCTTCCAACGCTTCGCGGCGGGTTTTGAGGGCGGTCTCGAGTTCCTCTTTAAGCGCGTTGATGCTCGCGCCCGCTGTGCGCCGCTCCTCAGGGGGCAGTGAACCCAGATTTTTAAGCTGAGCCGTCAGCTCACCTTTTTTACCTAGATACTGCACGCGCAGCGACTGCAACGCCTGCAGGTCAGCGGCCTCTCGAATCTCCTGTAAGATCGTCTCTTGTAACGTAATTTGCACGGTTTCTCCTCAGGTTCAGACAGCTCAGGTTTGGAAGGGTCAGGTTTGGGCGTAAGCAAGCATAAAAAAACACCGCCTCAAGGGGCAGCGTCAGGGGTCGCGCAGAAGGTCTGCGCTACAGGGTAAAGGGCGAAGCTGAGGTGTAGTTCACATTTTGAGTCTAGCGCAAAGTATGAGCGCAGTGCAAGCAGCAGAACGCCTAGGTGATTTTATGCGGATGTGACGCTATTTTTTGAATATTTTGACTAATCTTACAGGTTCTACCGAATAGACTTGCAGAGCACTTTTGTGTACTTGTGATTTTGTACACCCTTTCGGCAGCAGCAAAAGTTGTTTACACTTAAACTCAGTTACTTTTTAGGGGGTCGTGATGATGGTAGCTCGGTACGTCGTCGAAGTAAACCCGGCACAAGTGCTCAAGCTTTCGGCTGAACAGGTCGAACTCGCTACCCAGATTGACAACGGCCCGACGAAACTGCTCATCTTCCGCGACCGCTTCGTCGCTTACAAGGTTGCAACGCGTAGCGGCGGCACCTTCTGGCAAGGGCGCATGGTTGACGCTGGTACAGCTAGCGACGCCGTAAAAGGTAGTTTTGTGCTGGGCAACCGAACGCTGATGCTCGAGGCTACTGTCGCTGAAGCATAGAGCTTGAGAGCTGTTAACGTTTTAGTTCAATTACAGAAGCAGCTGTACACCGTGCAGGCTAGTTGAACACCATTCTCAGTCAACAACGAACAGCTTTGCGCCCACCTCCGTATATGAGCGGTGCAGTTCGGCATTGTCAGCCACTTGGTAACTCATACCCGGCTTGAGCGTAAACGTCCTGCCGTCTTCAAGCTCTGTACAGAGTTCACCCTCGGTACATAAGAGAATATGGCCCTTGGAACACCAATGGTTTGCAAAATAGCCAGGTGTGTACGTCACCATGCGGACACGGATAGAACCAAAATTTTGCGTTTGCCAAAGTGCGAACCCTGTTTCGCCACCATATTGACTTTGTTCGACCTGAGACCAATCGGTAATACCGAAGGGAATGTCTAACATCTTCATGGTTCACTCCTTACGCTATGGGTGGTAATCTCCTAATATATCCACATCAATAAGGTTTATTTCGTGGATTTGTTTCGTAAAGCTTAACACTTTTTCGGAAAAATTACTCACCCTTAAACACATCGCCGTACCACGCGCCCGCGTAAGGCAGAGCGTCAAACACGAATCCGGAGCGCGGGTCAACATTGTCTTGACCCCAAGTATTTGCCGCCCCTTCATCGGTAAACGGCCCGACCAGCGCGGTTCCAGCTTGCCAGTTTTGTGGGGACAAGGGCCACGCGAGTTCGCGGTGTTCACCCGCAACGTCACCTACCGTGCGGTAAAAAAGTCCGCCCGCTTGGGTACTTACGAACGTGCCGAGCGCGTCATCAAAAGCGTCCAGCTCAGGCTTTGGCAGCGGCGGAAAAACGCGCAGTTCGGTGTCGGTCTGAGGATTTGTGAGCGGCACCGTAAAAAGCTGTGCGTGCGGCGCAGTCTGCGCGAGCGCTGCGTTCACCTGAGACGCAAGCCGTGCATCGGTGCGGACGAGCGGAACGGCGTTGACAGCCGCGTAGGTCAGCGGGTCGCGCTCCCTTAAACTTTCTAAATCCATTCCGGCGGCCTCCGCTTGGGCACGTACCCGGTCACTCGGCGTGTGAACGCTTACCGCCGCCAAAAACTGCGGGTCCAACGGTTGCGCGTCCGGTTGGGGGTTAGGGTCAGCGGACAACCGCTGCCCCCAAGGTCGCCTCATCAAACCGGCGTTTGAGTTTGGGGGCGTTCAGGATTTCCGAAAGCGCGTCCATGAGCCTCGAGTAGTGTTCGGCGTGGGCGCTCTCCCCCATCAGCCCGAGCCGCCAGATTTTGCCCGCCGTCGCGCCGAGCCCACCCGTTACGCTGATACGGTAGCGTTCACGGAGCGCGGAGCGTACACCCACATCGTCAAACCCTTCAGGTAGTTCTACCGCCAAAACCGTCGGCAGCCGGTACGCTTCAGGAACGTAGGCGCGGAACTCTAGTACAGAAAGGGCGTAGAGAGCGGCGTCCTCGAGCGCCCGCGCCCGCGCCGCCCGTGCCGGAATCCCCTCATCTAAAACCGCCCGAATCGCCTCGCCGGTGGCCCAGTGAAGCTGCACTGGAACCGTATGATGATAGCTCCGCACCGGCCCCTCACCCCAGTACCCGAGCATCCCGAGCGCGTCGCCGTACCAGGTACTGACCGGTGTTTGCCGCGCCGCAATGGTCTCGACTGCGCGGCGACTGAACATCACCGGAGCGAGTCCGGGGGGGGCCGAGAGGCACTTTTGCGAGCCCGTATAGGCGTAATCAATCCCCCACGCCGAGGCGTTGAAAGGCAGCATCCCCACCGTCGTTACGGCGTCAACCGAGTAGAGTGCGCCGACTTCACGGGCCACCTGACCGATTTCAGGCACCGGATTCAGCACGCCCGTACTCGTCTCACCGTGAACGACCGCGATGAGTTTCGGCTTCACTTCATGGGCTGCCCGCCGCACTTCACCGACCTCGAGCGGACTCCCAAGCGGCGCACGCAGCACCGTCACGTCTGCGCCTAGCCGTTGGGCCATCTCCGCCATCCGCTCGCCGAAAACCCCGTTTGACAAGACCAGCACCCGGTCGCCCCGCTCGAGTAAATTAGCAAAGCCCGCCTCCATCCCCAAGGAACCCGTCCCGGACAAGAGCGCCGTAAACGCGTCGTCGTCTGCGCCGTAAAGCACCTTGAGGTCGCGCATTACCTGGTCGTTGTAAGCGAAGACCTCCGGATCCATATGCCCGATCATCGGCCACGACAGGGCTGCAGCGGCCCGTGGATGCAGCGGGGTCGGGCCGGGGGTCAGGAGCAGCACAGGTTGGGGAGCGTTCATAAAACACCTTTTCTGTTTTGGCTCGAGCAAAGAACCATAGCAGTAGAACCAGTAGCAATAAAAAAGACCGCACCACAGGGGGCCGGTCGGGGGAGCGATACGTTATTAACGTACCGCAGGTCAGCTAGCTCGAGCAAAAACGAGTATCACAAAGGTTAGTTTACACAACTTGCACACAGTTGTGAAGTCTTTTTTGTAACATTAAAAATCCGAAAGGCTTAGCGACGAGCACAAAGCCTTTCGGAAAGCACTTTAGCGAACAGGTTTGTAAGCGGTTAGGTCGTCGCCCCAGACGAGGATTTCGCCGTTGGCGTAGTGAATCGTGGTATCGGTTGTGTTGTATGCAGGCTGACCAGCGAACGACAAAACTTTTCCAGTTTCAGCGTCGAGCGCCCAGAGCCGTTCGACCGAAGTATAAATTACGCCGTTGTGGTAGAGCGGTTTACCACCGATAGAGATAGCACCATCCGGCCCCACTGAGCCTGTTTGAAAAGTCCAAGCCCCCTTGCCGTTAGAGAGGTCTACAGCGTATAAGCAGCTCCCCGTACTAGGCGAAATGAAGGCCAGCCCATCGCCAATCTCTAATGAGCTAGCAAATCCGGCGCTATCTCTACAGTTATCCAGCGATGCCGTCCATAAGCGTTTACCCGTCTGACGGTCAAAAGCTTGGATAGTACCGGAAAGCTCGAACGCGTAAGCAAGCAGTTGCTCGCCCGCTACTGTCAATAACTGTGCAAAGGGTCGATCCCGTCCAAACCCCTGCAGGTCTCCCTGCCAAAGGTTCTGACCGTCATTTACTGAAAGTTTGAGGATGTTAGCTTCAGCTCTTTCACTAACGCCGCCAATATAGACATAGGCTTCATCTACCGCAAGTGAAGATATGCGAGCCTCAAATGTTCGTCGCCATAATTCAACCGGCTTGTCAGGTACACTAACGTCATAAGCGTAGAGGTAAGAACCCGTCGGTATGAAAAGGCTCGTTCCGAGAAGCGTAGGGGTAGCCCCGAAGCCTCCGCCCTCAAGTGCGTCGGAACCTTCAGGAACGATAACTGCTAATTCCTTTCCCTGACGGTCATAGATATACAATCCTTTGCCATTCAAAAACACAAACACTGCTTGAGCATTTGCGGCAACGATTCGGCTTGAGTCAAAACGAATCGAACTATCCGAATACCAAAGCACCTCTCGGCTACTTAAACTAACCGCAGCTATACGTCCGCCCCCCCCTTCACCAATTGGGACATAGCCGAGAATGAGATTTTCAGAGTGAACGGACTCTCCGAATCCGTTCACTCGCACTGACCACTGTCTCGGTGTCAAATTGGGAGAACCTTGCCCGGTGCAGGCACCGAGTAAGATAGACGCTCCCACAACCACCAAAATTCTTATAGAACTTCCAAGCATGTTACCTTTCAGCTGCTTGCTTGAGTTCGTTGAGCGCACTCAAAGTTCTAAAGCTCTTTAATTCAAAGCGGTCATCTCTAGAGGTGTTGAACCTACCGCCAGTGATGTCTGCATGAAGAGCTTCAGGTAGCCTTCTAGTTGACAAAAACTTTCCGCCAATCCCTCGAGCATTCTGCAACTCCTGCGACTCTTCAGAGATGAGGATATCATGCCGGTTGCTACCAACCATACCGTTCCACATCAGTTGCAGCGCCAGCAGCAGTACCGTCAACCCTGCCAATGCAACAGCAATAGGTAGAAAACCCGCTCCAATAAACGGTATAAAGCTTAGTGCGAAAAAGTAGCCTGTCAATATCGCGCTTGATACTGCAAGGGATTGAGGCCGGATATAACCACCTCTAGGATCTGGCACCTTCTCTAAGTTACTCTGCTGACCGACAATACTCATCACGTAAGTATCTTTTGGTATGGGCTTGAAAGTAGGGTATCCACCCGAGCTGCAGTTTGTATCAGAAGTTGCGACCTGTTTTGTCGTCCACAACGTAGTTCTGTTGCTGGTGCTAGTTATGGTGGTGCAGCGACTGATATTGTTCAGTTCGTCCAGGAAGTCGCTACCAGGTTTCATCTGCGTCAAGCTTGGCCCCCCGAATCCCCGTGCAATAGTCTTTTCCGCAGTATCCTTGAGGTTGTTTACATCCTTGATAAATACCGAGCCGATTACCGAAAAGGTAAGCGTAACGTTTATGATAGTCCTTACTTGGTTGAGAAAGTTTGGATAATTAGCAGCGGCGGCAGCACCGTAGTTAGGTGTGCCGATAAGTGCTAAACCTTTGATTTGATTAGGGCGAACTTTTGAACTCGGCTTATATATCTCTTGTTGCAAAAAGCGCCGCGTCCTAAGCCCGCCTTGACTTTGCCCAACGAGGATGATGTTTTTAGCTTTGGGCGCGTAGACATTCAAGCTGAGGTCTAGGCTCACCCTAGCGGCTTGATCCATCAGCGTTTTGCTGGTGCTATCGCCTAAAATGTCTATGTTGCGGTGTTTAGAAGAGGCGCGTGAAGTGCCAAGACCGAGATTGCTGGTCAGGTAGTTGAAGGCTTCCGGCGAGTCGCTGACGCCGTGATTGAATACCCAGAACGTTTGTGCCCGAACACAGAACACCGGAAACATTGAAGTAACACAAGCGATCAAAAGACCACTTGTCAGGCGTACCAACCATTTACCCAACATCACTTACCCCCTGGAAAATACGAATCGCTAAGCGAGTTGACCTTGATGCTACTAAACCGAACCGTGTGTTCAGCAGTGATGCTTCCGCCGAACCCGTTTGCAGCAGAGCCCAGCGTGACCGTTTTACCTTTAATTTCATAGGGTACGGTCATACCCGGAATGCCCGGAACGTCAACGTATTTGATATCTGAAGTGCTTGACTGTGTACTTAACTCGCCTTCTGTCACAGACTCGATATGGGTGACGGCTCCTGTATCCGCTTCGTAAGTCAGCTTCTGTTCCATAGTCGCGCCGTCCATCTGAATTGTCTGACTAGCAGTCGTTGTTGAATCAGTTACCGCTGTGATCTGAAATCCTTTTTCTATGGCGGCAGTTTCAAAAGCCTCTGCTGAGACTTTGGCGAAAGGATTATCGGATAGCGGCGTAACCGGAACCATCGTATCGAACATGATTGTAGCGCCGGAGAGTGCTTCGGTCGATTCTGTATCAGCTTGATTAGTGTCTGTAAAGAAAACGAACAACTCATCTTCAGCGTCAGCTTGACTTCCCTCAACTGCCGACGACTTCAGAATCTTACTCGTGCGGTAGATAGCGCTCCGTGACTTTCCATCTTTGAACATCGACTTTGGCAGGTCAACCCGGATTTTGTCCGGTTTCCGCTTTGTTCTCGAGTCGCTTGTACTGTATAGATAACTCGTTTTGAGCCCGTCAGGTGTGGTGGCACTCACCCCCAGTTTAGAGTTTCGCACGCTTGTCTTCATGGCTACCTGAATCGTCTTGAGCACTTTCCCCGAGCCTTGAACTTCTACCACTGGCGGCAAGTCTTCTTCAGGTTGAGCTACGAAACACGCAGTTAAGATTAGTGCGAGCGTACAAACGTAGAACAAAACGGTCTTGAACTTAAACATCTACACCTCCGCAATGAAATTTGATGACGAATTGACAAACTCCCCCGGCAAAAACCTTCTCCTTCCACAAGTCTCAGCAATGCTCACTCTCAGAAAGAATGTGAGCGTCGAAAGGTTTAGAGAGCGTTACGGTTGTTTTTGAAACTTGAATGTACCTAGAAGCGGTGGCCCTGAGCCTTCAACTGAGTAGTTCGCATCACCGGTCATCGTGCTACCAGTAACGGTGCCTACAAATGCATAACGGGCTATGAGGTCGTTACCACCGCTGATACTGCCCAAGTCATAAGAGAAAGAAAGAGTGATTTGCTGAGCATCTACTTTACCAGTTAGGTTGTCCGATTCTAAAGTTCCTGCCAGTGTTGCCACACCTGTCAGGGTTTGACCTGTTTGCACAAGCTCGAGGCGCACGGGCGTGGTGGCGTATTCCGAAGCGGCTTCCCCAACCCAAACGCCACTGATAGTCGGCACTTCGGGTTTGGAACACGCAGCTAAAAACAAACTGAGCAAAAATAATAGTGTTAAAGCTCGAGACATCGGTACCACCTCCGGGACGCTACAGATTTACGGCCGAAAAGCTGAGTATCGCAGGTCAAGCAATATGCTTTATAAATGTGTTTGGGTAGTTCTAATGAGTAGATATTAAAGTTTTCGTGAGAGCGCAATTTGAGAATTAGATGAAGGTTTCTTAATGTTAGATTTGAGCCGAAGTGTAACATTTGCACCGGCTGACGCAGAAAATCACAGCTGAGCTTACAGTGACGCCAAAATTGTTCAAATGCAGGGGAGAACTCCGCGCGTAGTACGTCGCCTTGTAAAAAGGGTCGGAAGAGCAGTATATTGGGGTTTGGAGAAGTATCCCGACTGCCTTTTTGTGAGGGTGGGCCGAGGCCCATCCTTTTTTGTTGGCGGTCGGAAGCCATTTTTACAGGTATAGAGGCAACAAGAACGGTGTCAGGAGGTGCCGGTGGAGTTGGCGGAAGCTGCACAAGAGCTGCTCGGACCGCTCGGCTATGAGGTTTTAGAGGTAGTCATGAGCGGTAAGGGCAACAAAAGAAACGTCCTCTTGCGGATTGACCGCTCGGACGGCGCGGTCGTTACGATGGCGGACGTTGAAACAGCGACGGGTGTATTCAGCCTCGAGCTAGACCGCTTAGACCCGTTTGAGGGTGAGTACAACCTCGAGGTCGAGTCCCCCGGCCCGGCGCGCCCCTTAAAGACCGCCGCGCACTTCCGGCGCTTTTCGGGGTTACTCGCTAAGGTAAGCGCAAATGGTGAAACGTTCACCGGACGTGTCAAAGAGGTCCATGACAACAGCGTTACGTTCGACCTCAAAGGGCAGACACGGACGCTGGACTTAGGCGATATTCAGGCGCGGCTCGCCGAGTGGCCCGATACACCACGCTAGAGCACTACCTGTCGCCGCAAAAGATTTAGGAGAGGCATGAACAAAGATTTTATCGACGCACTCGGGCAACTTGCCACGGAGCGCAATATCGACAAAGAACAGCTGTTGACGAGCTTTGAAGAGGCGTTGGAGCAAGCCTATGAGCGCAACGTCGAACCAGGCAAACTCATCGAGGTACAAGTTGACCCCGATTCCGGCGAGATCGACGTGATCGTCATTCGGCGCGTAGTCGAAGAGATCGAGGAGCCTGAACAGGAGATTTTGCTCGCTGAGGCGCTCGAGCTAGACCCCACCGTCGAAGTCGGGATGGAGATGGAGTTTCCGGTCGATCCCGACCGCTTTACCCGCATCGCAGTGCAGACGACCAAGCAGGTCATCACCCAGAAAATCCGCGAGGCCGAACGCGCCGTCGTCTTTAACGAGTACAAAGACCGCGCCGGGGACATCATTACCGCCGTCGTTTCAAGAACCGACAACAAACGCAACGTATTTGTCGATCTGGGCCGGGGTGAGGCCATCATGCCGCCCAAAGAGCAGATTCAGGGCGAGCGGTACATGGTCGGGATGCGCCTCAAGGTTTACGTGATGAAGGTCGAACTCGGGAGCCGGGGGCCGAGCATCCTCGTTTCCCGCGCCGCACCGGAGCTTTTAGAGTATCTGATGCGCCAAGAGATCCCTGAAGTTGCTGACGATACCGTCGAACTTAAAGCGGTCGCCCGCGAAGCCGGACAACGCTCAAAGGTTGCTGTGATCAGCCGTAACACGAATGTTGACCCGATCGGCGCGTGTATCGGACACCGGGGGGCGCGGATTCAGGCTGTGACCGGCGAACTGCAACGCGAACGCGTCGATATCATCTTGTGGGATCCGAACCCGCGCGAGTTTATCCGCAACGCGCTCTCCCCTGCCAAGGTCGGCAACATCGACGTCAACGCCGAGGGCGGCGAGGCGAAGGTCAACGTCGGAAACGACCAGCTTTCGCTAGCGATTGGTAAAGGCGGACAGAACGTCCGGCTGGCGGCTAAACTGACCGGCTTCAAGATCGATCTGGTTGCGTCCGAACACGTGTCCGACTTGGACGCGGCGCTTCAGGCGGTGGCCTCACGCGGAACCGAACCGCAACTAGGTTCCGACGACGCCAAACGTGCCGCTTTTGAAGCGCTCTTTAGCGCCTCCCCCGATGTTCCGGAAGCTGAAGCTGTGTCTGAGACGTCGGAGGACGCGCCCCGAGAAACCAGCGCAGAGGAAGCCGAACGGGCGTAACGCGGATGAAGCGGGGTCACGTGCCACTGCGCCGCTGCGTCGGTTGTCGCCGGGTACGTCCGCAAGCTGAGCTTTTACGGCTTGTCCGGGACAGAAACGGCGTGTGGGCGCTCGACCCCGCGAGGCGTGCCCCCGGACGCGGCAGTTCGGTATGCCGGGACACGCCCGCGTGCTGGACACCCAAACGCCTCGGACGGTTCTACCGCGCCCAAACGGAGGCTGTATGTCACCTGTTAAGCGGCTACTTTCACAACCCTACTCATCATGAATTAACCCCCACCCCACCCACAGAGCCAGACAGGAGGGCTTGATGTCTGAAAAAGTACGCATCTATCAACTTGCCAAAGAACTCGGTATCGACTCGAAAGAGCTGCTAGGACACCTCGACAATCTAGGTGTGACGTATAAGTCGCACTCGAGCAGCCTAGAAGAAGACGTCGCGGATACGGTTCGCCAACTTGTCAAAGACGAGGGCGGCGTCGCCGAAGCAGAAGCCGCCGTAGAACTCGCCGACAAAACTGAGGCGGACGAGACTGAAGCGTTAGCAAACAAAGAGGTCAAACCAGTGGTCGATCCTAACGCACCACACCGTGCCCCCGTCGTAACCGTTATGGGTCACGTTGACCACGGTAAAACCAGTCTTTTAGACTACATCCGCAAAACCAAAGTTGCCGATAAGGAGGCGGGCGGCATCACCCAGCATATCGGCGCGTATCAGGCCGAAACACCGGGCGGCTTAATCACCTTTTTAGACACGCCCGGTCACGAGGCGTTTACGACGATTCGGCAGCGCGGCGCGTCGGCCACCGACATCGCTGTTATCGTCGTGGCTGCCGACGATTCGATCATGCCGCAGAGCCGCGAAGCGATCGCCCACGCCAAAGCTGCGGGCGTGCCGATCATCGTCGCCATCAACAAAACCGATTTACCGCAAGCCAATGTTGGTAAGGTCAAGCAAGACCTGATGCGCCTCGAGCTCGTCCCCGAAGATTTCGGCGGCGACACCATCACCGCCGCGATCAGCGCCAAAACCGGCGACGGGGTAGACAACCTTTTAGAGATGATTTCGCTGGTGGCGGAACTCGAGGACTTCCGCGCCCCTACAGACGGCAACGCCGAAGGCGTCATCATCGAATCGGTATTGGACAAACGCGCCGGGGTGCTGGCGACCGTGCTGGTGCAAAAAGGCACGCTCCACGTCGCCGATTATCTCGTGTCCGGCGAAGTCTGGGCGAAGATTCGCCGGATGACCGACGAGGCCGGGAAAGCGATCACCGAGGCGGGGCCGTCGGTACCCGTACAGATTCTGGGCTTTAGCGAGCAACCCGTCGCAGGCGACCAGATCGTCGCCGTTGCCGACGAAGCGAGCGCCAAAGCGCTCGTCGCCGAACGGCGCAGCGCCCGCGAAGACGAAGAAGCTCAAGCAGGCAACAAAAAAGGTATGACGCTAGCCGACCTGTTCGGCAAACCCAAAGTCACCAAGATCAACCTGATCCTACGCGCCGACACGCAGGGGTCGTTAGAGGCTATCAAAGGCGTCATCGCTAAAGAGTCCGAGCAGGTTGACGAAGTAGACGTTGAGATTATGCTGGACGCCGTAGGTGCGCCCACCGAATCGGATTTGCTCTTAGCCTCGACCGCCGAAGCGAGCATCATGAGTTTCGGGGTCGCCGCACCCGGAAGCGTTAAAAAAGCGGCGGAACGTCAGGGCATTCCGCTCAAAAATTACCGCATCATCTACGAGTTGATCGAAGATGTGCAGCGCCTGATCAAAGGTCAGATCGAGCCCGAATTTGAGGAGCAGGTGATCGGTCACGCCGAAGTGAGACAGGTTATCCGCGTGCCACGTAGCGGCAACATCGCCGGGTCTTACGTTACTGACGGCACCATCCGCCGGGGGGCCAAGGCGCGGCTGCTCAGAAATGGCAAAGAAGCCTACAAAGGTACAGTCTCACAGCTCCGCCGCTTTAAGGACGATGTGCGCGAAGTCGGTACGGGCTTCGAGTGCGGCATCAACCTGCAGAACTATGAAAACGTTCAGGAAGGCGACATTATCGAGGTTTACGATATGGTGGAGATTCCGGTTTCGTAAGTTTGTCCCCAGTACGTTCCCGAGAACGTGCTAAAGTAACCTCTGCTTTATGGATAGGCGTTTGGTCATCGGTGCGAAAAGCTTTGAGAGAAGCTTTCGCGCCTTTTTTTATCTCTGCACCTTTTTGCTGCTGTCGCTCTACAGCGTTCCTGAAGCAAGTCTGACGGCAAACGAGACGCAAGGAGATTCACACGCTGCTGGAATGGACGCGCCGCCGCCACCGCTACTAGAATCTCACGCACGGCTCGCCAGTTTTAGCAATCCTGAACGCCGTTTGTTCGGTACGCTACCAATAACGGGACAGTCAGGGGCCATTAGGCAGACTTGGCACGTTACACTGCCCCTTTTCGCCTTGCAAGAGGTGAGCCGTACCGACTTGGCGATGTTTCAGCAGTGGCAGCTCGAGGGCGGCTGAGTCCAGATTTCGTTGATGTGCTGTGGCTGTATTTCTCGAGCTATCCAGTACGGGAGAAGTAAGTCTTCAGAACGAAGAATACGGGATTTTTACTCTCTTTTTACGCATAAGACAAAGCTCGAGCACCAACGCAACGTCACCCTAACCGGTTCAGCAAGCCTTTTTTAACCCTCGCTATTCTTTAATTTGGAGAAATCATGTCTCAACGCGCCTTTCGCGGGCTCCTAGTTCTCGCTGCCCTACTCGCCTCAATCCTCTACCTCTGGAAACCGTGGGACACTACCGAAGACCCCTCCCTAAAACTCGGCCTCGACTTGCAGGGCGGTTTGCGCGTCGTCTTGCAGGCCGACGTTGCCGACCCTGCCCCTGAAGACATGCAGGCTGCGCGGCGCGTGATTGAAAACCGCGTTAACGAGTTCGGCGTCTCTGAAGCCTTGATTCAAACCTCGGGCACCGACCGCATCCTGGTCGAACTTCCCGGTCTAACGACTGAAGAGCAGAACCGCGCCCAAGACTTGATTGGTCAGCAAGCCGTTTTAGAGTTTCGGCTAGTTAAACAAGGCTCAGTCAATAAAACCGACGCGGAGATGACCCCAGCTGACCTCGAGCCCACCGCCTTCACCGGCGAGGTGTTGCAAAACGCCGAAACGGTGTATGACCAGTTCAACCGCCCGACCGTCAATTTTCAGATTCGTAACCGCGACGCAAATGCGTTCGGACAGTTTACCGGCGGGGCCGTCGGTCGTCGCATGGCGATTGTGCTCGACGGCAAGGTCATGAGCGCCCCGACCATCAATGCGCGCATCAGTAATAGCGGACAGATTACCGGTCAGTTTACGCTCGAGGAAGCCTCCGACCTCGCGCTCGTGCTGCGTTCGGGTAGCCTGCCCATCTCGCTCCGCACGGAAGGTGTGACGGCGGTCGGCCCGACGTTAGGACGCGACGCCATCAATGCAGGCGTCAAAGCCGCGCTCATCGGTGGAGCCGGGGTCGTCGTCCTCGTCCTCCTCTACTACGGCCCACTCTTTGGCGGCATCCTCGTGGTCGGCCTCCTGTACGTGATGCTCCTCAACTTAGGCATCTTGTCGGGTCTCAACGCCACCCTGACGCTACCGGGACTTGCCGGTCTGATTTTAACTATCGGAGCCGCAGCTGACGGAAACATCATTTCGTTCGAGCGTATCCGCGAAGAGTTACGGCAAGGCAAGGGTCTGGGACTAGCCATGAAAGCTGGTTTCAGCCATTCGATTCCGGCTATTATCGACACGCACATGGCCATTTTGCTCTCGGCCGCGGCCCTGTATCAGTACACCACCGGCCCCATCCGTGGTTTCGCCATCACGCTCGCCATCGGCGCAATCGCGTCGGTGTTTATGAACTCGGTGATGGTGCCGTTTGCGCTCAATACGATCTTTTCACGTTCACGGCGGCCTCTTTTGCCCAAAGGCTTTCATATCGAGGGTCTCAAATTCGTCAATAAAGCGCCCGTCATCATGAGCTTGTCGCTGGTGCTGGCGCTCGTTTCACTCGGCTTCGTCTTTGTCCGCGGCCTCAACTTGTCCACCGACTTTACCGGCGGTAGCGACATTCTCTTAAGCGTCGCTGACGAGACAACGGTCAGCGACGTGCGGAGCGGTATCGATACGCTCCAAATTGCGGGCGTCGACGGGGCAGGCGCGACCGTGCAAGAGGTGCAGGACGCAACGATTGCCGGTAAAGAGATTTCGGTAAGGGTCGGACAGACGCAAGACGAAGCCGACAGCGGCACCCTGGCGACCAAACTCGCAGCAGCGGTCAAGGGTGACGTTTTGCAAAATAACTTCGTCGGGCCATCCGTCGGTGAAGACTTACGGCAGAACGCCATTTTAGCGGCGCTCGTCGCAGTGCTGCTGATCCTGATTTATGTGGCGTGGCGCTTCTGGCCGAACTGGATTGTGGCGGTCGCGTCGATTATCGCAACAATTCACGACGTCGGGATTGTGCTGGGGATCCTCGCACTCGTCGGAGCACAATTTAGCATTCCGGTGCTCGCGGCAATCTTGTTCGTTATCGGTTACTCGCTCAACGATTCGATCATTATTTCTGACCGTATCCGCGAAAACCTCAAGGTTCACAAAGGGATGGACTACCGCGATATGGTCGATATGTCGGTCAACCAAACCCTGTCCCGGACGCTGATGACCTCGCTGACGACGCTCTTGCCGGTCTTGGCGTTGTTCTTTTTCGGCGGCAGTGTATTGCATGACTTTAGCCTGGTGTTACTCATAGGGATCGGCTTTGGGACGTACTCGAGCATCTTCATCCTCGCCCCGATGGTGGTGTGGTTTCAAAACCGTCAGGGTAACAGGCCGGTTAAAGCGCAGCGGCGCACAGCGTAGATATTTAGGCGCTAAGCGCTTTCAAATCGCCTCATAGGGTGGCTTTAGTGGCTGCCCTATTTTTGTGGTCGCTCTAGAAAGACCGTCGGCCTCGCAACTTGATTCTACTCAAAAAAGAGACTACAATAGTCTTGTGATTAAGTCGCTCAGAGAGAGCAAAGCGAAGTTGTCTGAACTCGTCGAACAGGCCAGCCGAGGTGAAGACGTGCTGATTACGGTACGCGGCAAGGTCAAGGCGCGTTTGACGGGTGCTGTTCCACAAACGGGTCAGGCCGACATGCAGCGTTGGGCGAACGAGCTTAAACAGCTTCAGACGAGTGTTGCCACACAGAGCTATAAGCTGGCGAGCGAAACTATCTTAAGCGAAGACCGTAGCGACAGATAGCAGGCAATAGATTTTGAACTACTGGGACACGTCGGCGCTCATCAAGCTTTACGCGCCGGAACCCGACTCTTCCTATTTCCTTATGCTTCTCAGCGAAGCAGAGGGGCCGCTCTTTACTTCAGACATCACACGGGCTGAAGTTCTCTGTACGCTATACCGCAAAGAACACGCCGGTGATTTGGCAGCGGGCGCGGCGGGGACACTCTTTGCCCGTTTTTTAGGTGATACCGATGCGGGACGTATCGTTCTTGTCCCGAACGGTTTAGAGGTCACGCAAAAGGCGCATACACTCGTCCAACAGGCTTATGGTCAGCCTCAACCCCTGCTGATTCGCAGTCTCGACGCCATTCATATTGCGTCGGCACTTACGGCTCGAGCGACCACTGTAGTAGCGACGGACACGCGGCTCCGTGAGGTTGCTAAGTTGCTGGGACTCGAGGTATTGCCCTGAGCGCTGCTGAAGTGAGGAGGGTTTGGGGCTTAGCTAACAGTTGCTTAGATTTTTAGCCTGAAGCCCGAGTGATCGTCAGCGCATCAGTTCTAGTATAAAGACCTGTAACCTAAACTTACGAGTACCCATCCTGGAAATATCTATACAATCTGATTCTTGCTGATGAAGATTAAGAAAACATTAAGAAATTAATTAGTTGGATGTAGTAAATGTTACAGGAATTATGTATTATTCGCTCAACTTATTCGTCTTCTCTAAATTCAGTTGAGAAGTTAAGTAGGCCCAAATCACATACTGTTCTGGAGAAGCATGACTAAAAAGCACTTGCTGGTCTTGTTCATTTTACTTTCAGGATGTAGGGCCGTTTCTCCGTCGACGCCGACCGTTGAACTAACACAGAGTAGTAGCGTCGTACCAGAGATAAAAATAGAATCTCTTGCATGATTCGATCCCTTTAGGTAGTACGTTTCCTATATCCCTTGTTATCACGAACGCACCCGCTAATGAGGAAGTTTTTGTTAAGTTGACCGGCGACGGTGTGACTCCGAATGTAAAAGAAACAACTGTTCAAACAGATACCCGAGGTTCTGCAAGGTTGACCTTAAGTGGCGCCGCTAATCAAACGGAGCTTGTGATGTTAGCGGCTACGGCATATACATCTGCCGACACTATAACGGATATTCTTTATGTCAATTTCAACGAACCTACGGTCAGCGATGACGTTTTAGGAACCTTGAACGTCGGAAGTGAGTTGGGTGAACCGGTCACAGTTGAAGAGTATATTGCCGATGCTCCTGTGGCCAAAACCGTTGATGAAGTCGAAACTCTTCGAGCCAGTAACGCACCTGTTTTTGTTATTGATGATGTTCAGTTCTTAGATGAGCTAGGAAAACTAAGCGAGCCTGTTAGCGCTGTGCAATTCTCTACTGGTACAGTCGAAGTGGAGAACTCATCACCGCAGTTGAGAACTCAGGCTGCATGTGCTACCAAAGAAACATATGTGTTCTTAAAAACGTCTGTCAGTGGAAGTAATGTCAATGTTCCGACCGGTACAAGAGTGTTTGTGAACGCCATTGCGAGTCCCGGCGGCCCTAATGTACGGGCCGTTAAATATGTTCAGGACGGAGGACGGGTAAACTTCAATTTGGCGTGTGACAAAGACATATTTTTCACCTTAGAAGGTTATACAAACACGGGTCTTACGATTCACAACCCTAGCAATGGCGGCAGAATATACAATTGGAGTCAGCTGATTGCTGGAACAAAAATCCTCACTGCCGATGACGTGAGGGGGAGAGTTCTCAATTTTGGCACCTCTGGAGACTCGATAAGCCGTTTGTCACAAAGAGTATGGTTCAGGGTTAACCAGGTTTATGACTGGGAGCGTACTTCATACGGTAGCCCATACACCAATGACCGTTTTGCACTCGACATAGTTTATCCTGCACGTGATTTTAGTAACAATGCACGTTCGCGTGCAGCATATGGTCAGATGCAGATTGTTGACGGAGACGCTTTAGAAGACCCTACTTTGTTCCATGAGTTCGGGCACGAGGTCTATTACCGTAGATTATTAGGGGGAAGCCAATTTGAATACTATAGCCGTGAAGCTGTCGCGGGTAGAGGAGCCTATCCTTTATGTGCTGGGTCTTTAAGCTGGACACCGTGGAAACAAGTTGATGGTTGCGCGGGTATGCTCGAGGGGTTTGCCCTATGGTTTGACGCTGTTGCTACACGAGCGTTAGGTACAGAGTCTAGACCTGTAAATGTGTTCCAGCCAGAACCTAGATCGACGACTTTTAACAGATCGTTTGCTACTCCAGGACGGGTCGCACAATATCTTTGGGATGGTATGGATGTGCATCTTCCCCTAAGTCAACTCACAGCGGCAGAGGCAAGATTTAGGGATACAGACCAACCTGCTGATTTCAGAAATCTAGGAGATAAGATCACAAGTACCGACAAGAACGTAAAAAATCGCTACGCTTATATAGCTAACTTTTTCACCAAAGGGGCTCCGAATGAAGACCTCGGTTATATGTGGAGATATTCGATACGGCCCAAGCTGTCTGCTGATGGTGTCAGCAAGCATTGTGACGTGTTGGAGTTTAATCTCGTAGGTAGACTTTACGGTTGCGGTAATTAGGGGTGATTAACGTGTGGAAGATCGGTGCTTTGATAGTCGTAGTGTTGGGGCTTGGAGCCTGTTCAGAGCCCTCAAATGCATACGACTATGCTAAAAATGACGTACCGGGAATCAAAGTGGATCGGGTGAAAGCAAATGTGGGTGATCCAGTCATAGTCACGCTCACCAGTGGTTTTGAACTCACTGAAAGAAGTAGGCGAGCTGAAGATACTATTCAAAATCTTTTTTTAGGAGCATGTATAGATAGTGAGAAACTTGCTCTAGAAGGAGGGTTATGTGATCTTGAAGACACTCCCATGCCCAAGGCGTTCCAACTACTCGATAACACAACCTATGCAAAGTCTTATGGTGACCTTGTGATCAAACGGGGCGAATACCAGAAACTTGAACATACGTTTGTTTTTACATCAACTGAACCGGGAGAGGTAGAAATCTCGTCGATTATAAGGGTGTTTTACGAAAAAGAGTACGAAACTCCTAGTTTGTCAGTAGGCGTTGGTGAAGTAATTACATTCGAACAGTAGTCGAAGACACCACTTTTAGCTTTACATGTGCTGTAAGTGGTGTTTCGTTTGCAAAGCAGACGACGCATACAGTAAATTTTTCTCTAATCGAAAGACACTCATGTCAGAACAGCATTAGGGAAGAGCTTTTTGCTTCAAAAGTGGCATTCATGCTTTGCCAAAAGTCGCCCATTAAGCATCTACTTGCCAATTGGCAAGCTCCTTCAGCTTATTACCTTCCCTTTGACCTATGAAAAACCCTTACTGCAAAGTGCTAAAGTAAGGAATGACGACTCGAGCCGCCCCCACCCGCAAGGGGCAAATCACGATTTTCCGAGAGGTTCGGCAACGGTTGGGCCTTACCGAAGACGGGCTGACGGTGATGAAACCGGTTAGAGGGAAAGAAAATCCTTTTACCCAGTACGCTGGGACTTTGGGCAGCTTTGAGACGAAAAATGACGTGAATGCTTGGTTGAGCGACTTACGAAGCGACAACTAGAGGGTGTTTGGGAAATCCCCCACCTATGTTTAGGTAGGGGTGAATGGTCAAGCGAAAGCAGTATACAACGGACTTAAAAGACGCTGAATGGAAGGTGCTCGAGCCCTACTCACTCAAGTTGCTGCCTGAACCAAGAAGAGGGCGCAAGACGGGTTATGAACTCAGAGTACTGCTTGATGCTATGCGCTATGTGCTGAGAAACGGCTGCACCTGGCGAGACTTACCAGGCGACTTTCCCCGCGTGGCAAAGCGTGTACTACCACTTTGCGAAGTGGCGAGCGGTGGGGCTGTGGCGCAAGCTCAACAAGCACTTGCGGCGTGCGTTAAGGAAAAGGCTTGAGCGTAACGAAGAACCGAGCGCCGGTTGTGCTGATAGCCAATCGGTCAAAGCAGGAAGCTTGCACGGTAACGGCTTTGACGGAGCCAAGAGCGTTAACGGCAAGAAAAGGCATCTGCTGGTGGATACCCTCGGGCTGGTGCTGAGTGTGTTGGTGACGAGCGCGAATGTACCTGAACGCAAAGGGCTGTCACTACTCTTAAACCACAGCAAACCTCATGTACCGAGGTTGTAGCATTTGTGGCTCGACCGGGGTTATAAGGGCACTGCTTTCAGCAACCGTATCCTTTTGTGTTTCGGTATCGTGCTTGAAATCGTCGCTCGTCGTGTTAAGAAAGGCTTTGGCCTACAAGCCAGGCGCTGGGTTGTGGAGCGCACGTTTGCTTGGTTAGGAAACTACCGCAGGCTCAGCAAAGATTATGAAACCCTCCCCGCCTCGAGCGAAGCCTTTATCTATCTCGCAAGTCGCGACTTTATCACCAAGCGCCTTGCTCAAACTAACCACACACCCTGGAGAAACCGGTGAACCTATTCCAAAACACCCTCTAGGTGCTTTCAGCTGCTTAGACAATTCTTTAATAGGCTCGAACTCACCAACCAAGAAACAGTCATTAGAAGCCATCTCAAAAACGCCTAAGCAGTAATTTGATGCAGCCGAGATGCAGGAAGGCCAAGAAGTTTAGGGAGTGATGTTCATAGCGAACGACCAGACGGCGAAAGTTGCCGAGGTGGGCGAATAGCCGTTCAATCTTCCAGCGCCGTTTGTAGCGCCTCAGTTTACGTCCATCTTGCGTCTTGGCTTTTTTACGGTTTCTTCGGTGAGGCGCAATCATTTCAACACCTGCTTCGGCGAGTTCAGCGTCAAGCGGATCACTGTCATACGCTTTGTCACCGATTAACTTGTCGGGTTTGCCGCTGACGTGTCGAGATGCGAGAGTCGCGTGTACCAACCGGACCTCATGTGGGCTAGCAGACGTAACGTGCAGGGCGAGGCAAGTACCACCAGCGTCCGATACCGCCATGACTTTGCTACCCTTACCCCGTTTAGTCTTACCAACTGCTGACCCCCTTTTTTCGCAGCCACAAAGGTACCGTCGATAAAGCATTCCGACAAGTCGAGTTTGCCCCGCTGCAGGGGGTCATGCGCTAAAGTCTCTAGAATCTGCCGCAACACGCCGTTTCTCTCCCATTCTTGAAAGCGCCGATGGCACGTCTGATAGGGCGGATAGCGCTCGGGTAAATCAGCCCACTGTGCGCCCGTTCGTAATATCCAGCAGATGCCCTTAAGTATCGCTCGTGGTTCTCGTCTGGGACGGCCTTTGCCATCTTTGCGTCGAGCTGGTTCGGGAATGAGCGGCCCTAGTACTTCCCACTGTTCATCGGTGAGTTCCATACCACCGTTCTAACAGCTATGCAGCTGACTATTCGTTTTTGAGATGGCTTCTAACCAAAACAGCTTTCAGAAACAATATGCGAAGAATCAGCGGGCTTCTAAAGCTAACTCAACTAATCGCGCAACAAGTTCCGCATAAGGAACCCCCGACGCCGCCCAAAGCTTAGGGTACATGCTCGTCGCCGTAAAACCGGGCATGGTATTGATCTCGTTTAAGTAAAGTTTGTCTTCGTGCAAAAAAAAGTCCACCCGTGCAAGACCGGCGGCGTCTACCGCCCGAAACGCCGACAAGGCCAACTCTCGGCAACGTACTGCAAGTTCCGGGGGTAAGTCTGCCGGGATATGCAACGCCGCCTCGCCCTCGGTGTATTTACTCTCGTAGTCGTAAAACGCTCCCGTAAAACCGATCTCACCGACGACGCTCGCTTCGGGCCGGTCGTTACCGAGGACGCCGACCTCGAGTTCACGCGCTCCCACCAACCCCTGTTCGACAATGATGCGCCGGTCAAAACGAGCCGCCTCAACCAGCGCAGCCCGGAGTGTTTGGGCGTCCTCAGCCCGGCTGATACCAACCGACGAACCCAGATTTGCAGGTTTGACGAACACCGGAAAGGCAAGCGCCTCGAGGTCTTCTAAAATACTGTCAGGTTGCTCCTGCCACGCCCGCCGCGTAACGACCCGGTACGCGACTCCCGGCAGCCCGTGCGCGGCGAACACCGCCTTCATCATCCCCTTGTCCATCCCGACGGCGCTCCCCAAAACGTCCGAACCGACAAAGGGCAAGCCCATAATTTTGAGCAGCCCTTGAACGCTGCCGTCCTCTCCAAAGGGGCCGTGCAACAGGGGCAAAACGACATCAAAAGAGGCGGGTTCGAGCCGTTCCAAACCGCCACTTTGAACGGTTGGAAGTTTGTCGCCACTTTTCAGAACTTTGCTCGACGCTGTTGCTGATAGCAGCTGCCCATCTCGAGCGATAACTAAAGGTGTCAACTCGAGCCGCGCCCCCGAAGCGGCCAATACCGAACGCGCCGACGCAAGCGAAACGTCGTGCTCGTCCGAACGACCGCCGCAGAGGAGGAGGACTCGAGGGCGGTTCACAAACACAGCCTTTTGATGTGTAAGTTACACATAGTTTAGCCTACACATTTTGAATGGGTTTGGCAAGCGTTAAGGGTAAGTGCGGCTCAACGTAGGGCACGTAACAAATGTACCTTGAGGGCTGTGCTTTACTCGCTTAACTTCGGGGCTTTGGGGTCGGCAGGTAGACGAGCGGCAAGGTAGGTAAACAGACCGGGCCGCCGTTTCTAGAGGTTGTACAGCATCTTTAGGAGGCAGTTATGCGTAAAGTTTTACTCGGATTACTTCTGGCAGTTACGACTTTTGGAGCAGCTCAGGAAGGGCCGATAACGATTGGTTCAAAGGTTGACACCGAAGGGACGGTTTTGGCCCAGATTATGCGGTTGATGCTCGAGCAAAACGGCTTTGAGGTCAACGACCGGAGCGGTTTCGGGACGACCTCGGTCGTGCGTGAAGCGCTCCTCGCTGGCGAAATCGACATGTACCCGGAATACACGGGTTCGGCTTTGACCTTTTACCCGAACGCCGACGTACCTGAAGGCGTTTCGACTCAGCCCGAAGAACTCTACAACACCGTTAAGAAACTCGACGCCGAAGCGGGCGTAACCGATTTGGGCCGCTCACCCGCGAACAACACCTGGGCGATTGCCATTCCGCAGACGTTAGCTGAAGACAACGGGCTCGGGACGATAGCCGACCTTGCAAGCTACTTAGGTGACGGCGGCGAATTCAAGCTCGCAGCTTCACAAGAGTTTGTAGACCGCCCTGACGCGCTCCCCGCGTTTGAAGAGACCTACGGCTTCGACGTGACCAACGACCAGCTCGTCATTCTCGCAGGTGGCAACACGACGCAGACCGAAACGGCGGCCGCCAACGGCACCGACGGCGTCAACGCGGCGATGGCCTACGGCACCGACGGCACCATCTCGGCGCTCGGCCTCGTTACGCTTACCGACCCCGAAAACGCGGTCGCCATCTATCAGCCCTTCCCGGCAGTACGAACCGAAGTTGCCGAGCAGTACCCGCAACTCGCCGAGATTTTAGACCCGGTGTTTGCGGCGCTCGACGAAACCGTGTTGCAAGACCTGAACGGACAAGTTGCAGTTGACGGCGCGAATCCTGCCGACGTAGCGCAAACTTTCCTGAGCGATAACGGATTTCTCAACTAAGTCAGAAAAGAGCTAGGAAACGGCGGGGTCGGTGTAACAACGGCCCCGCTTTTACGTTAGTTTCCAGCACGTTGGAAGATATCCAGCAGGTATTATCTGGTCAGCAACGCTCTTAGTTTGAGTTATGCCGACCAGCACACACGTTTCAAGACAATACTTAGTGCAGTCTTTCTTGGAAATGCTAATCGTCAAGAAATATTGGGAGACGCCATGCTTACGTCACCGGCCTATACCGACCGGCTCAACCGCATCACCGTACTCGCCGCGCTGTTAGGCCTATTCGCCCTCTTACCGGCTTTGGGGCCTAGCTGGTTGCTCTTCAAAGCCAACCGTCTGGTCGCCGGAGACGTTTACGGCGCGTTCACCTCGTCGCAGAGTTACGCGCTTATACTTTTAGCGGTGTGGGCGCTCCTTTTGGGGGTGAGCTTCGTCCGGTTTCCGGGGCGCGCCTGGGTTTTGGCCCTTTTGTGTACGGCGGCGCTGACGTTCGGATTGCTGCTGGTAGGGGGGGGCTCGAGTACCCTCCTAGCCGACACCTCCGACCCCGAACGCGCCCGCATTTCACTTCAGGGCGGCGTCTGGCTAACGCTTTTGGCCTACTACATCGGTATTTTCGGATCACTCGGCGACGCCCCGCAAACAAGCCGGACGCGCCTCCTGATGGTATTGCCGGGGCCGCTCATCGCAGCCCTACTCATTTTTACAGGAACGTTTGCGAGCGTTGGTCTGAGTCAGGAACTCGCCTCACAGGGCGGCGATTTTACGGCTGAAGTGCTTCGTCATCTCGCACTTGCCGGAACCTCGGTACTGCTTGCGTGCGCGATTGGGATTCCGGCGGCGATCTGGGCGACGCGGCGGGCCGAAGCCGCGCAGCTTGTGTTGCCGACCGCCAGCTTTTTGCAGACAATTCCGTCGCTCGCACTTTTCGGGATTATGCTTTTGCCGCTCGCTCGGCTCGGGAGCAGTGTGACAGTTGGACAAGCACTACTTTTTTGTCTCGTCGTCGGGCTTTTAGTAGCGGCCGTCAGCTTCCTCACACGCCGCGCTTCGGGCTGGCTGCAAAACATTCTGACGGTTTTGACGTTGCTGATCGCGCTGTTGCCAACGCTGCTCTTGACCGTCATCGTCGCCGTCGTCCTCAACGACCTGTTCGTCGCGGTGTTCAGCCTCGACTTCGGACGACTCAACTTTCCGGGGAGTTTGGCTGCGCCGCTCTCGAGCCTCGGCGTCCGGGGTATCGGCACCGCGCCTGCGCTCATCGCCCTGACGCTTTACGCCTTTTTGCCCATCGTCCGTAACACCTATACCGGCATCAAAGAGGTGCCCCGCGCCGCCACCGAAGCGGGCCGCGGGATGGGCATGAGTCCGGGGCAGATCCTGCGCCGCGTCGAACTCCCGCTCGCGCTGCCGCTCATCATGGAGGGGATACGCGCCTCAACGGTTCTAACGATTGGCATTGCAACGGTTGCCTTTTTAATCGGAGCCGGAGGGCTCGGCACCTTTATCGAACGCGGGATTTCGCAGCAAGTCCCTGACCTCATCCTGCTGGGGGCACTGCCGATTATCGCTTTGGCGCTTCTGGCTGACGCGCTCTTACGCGGTCTCGGGCAGCTTGTGACACCACGGGGTATACGTTCATGACAGGAGAACACTGATGATTAAGCTCGAGGGAATAAGCAAATGTTACGGCGACCAAGAAGCCGTCAAAGATGTCAACCTGACTTTCGGCGACGGTGAGCTGACGGTCTTGATCGGGCCGTCGGGTTGCGGTAAAACCACGACCTTGAAGATGATCAACCGGCTGATTGAGCCTACGTCCGGACGTATCCTGATCGGCGATAAAGACGTGACGAAGGCCGACCCGGAGGAGTTGCGGCGCGGCATCGGCTACGTGATTCAGAGTATCGGGTTGTTTCCACACATGACCGTTGAGGAAAATATCGAGGTTGTCCCGAAATTGCTCGGTTGGGACAAGAAACGGCGTATAAAACGCGCCCGCGAACTTCTAGATGTCATTGGCCTTGACCCGGCCCGTTACGCCTCGGCGTATCCAAAAGAACTCTCCGGTGGTCAGGCGCAGCGCGTCGGGGTGGCGCGGGCGCTCGCGGTTGACCCGCCCGTCCTCTTGATGGACGAACCCTTCGGCGCAGTTGACCCGTTGACCCGTGAACGGCTGCAAGAGGAGTTTTTACGTTTGCAGGCCGAACTCAAAAAGACCGTCGTAATGGTCACGCACGATATCGACGAGGCCATCAAACTCGGCGACCGCATCTGCGTGATGAATATCGGCGTGGTCGAGCAGTTCGGGACGCCTGAAGAGATTTTGCAGCAACCTGTCTCGCGTTTTGTGCGGCAGTTCGTCGGAGCCGACCGCGCCCTAAAGCGCCTCTCCCGGGTGCGGGTACGTGAGCTGATGAAGCCGGTCGTGTCACTCGAGCTGGGCGCCTCACCCAAGGAAGCCGAGGTCGCCTTGGCCCAACACGATACTGTCTATATCACCCGGTCGGGCAAATTCGTCGGCTGGCTCGACCGCCGCGCTTTTGCCTTTGACACGAACATCGAACGTGCCTACACCGAAGTATCCGGTGGTTACGGCGTCGGGGAAAACGACGATGTGCGCGGCGCACTCGCCAAACAGCTCGGGCAGGGCGTCACCGAGCTTCCGGTCGTGACCGAAAAAGGTGAACTCGTCGGGATTCTGGACTTGTCGGCGATCCTCGAGGTCACAAAAACCCGGAGAGACGCGGCAGCCGCGTGAGTACGGCAACGCTTTCAGGTCGGCAGAGCGCGGGCAGGTCGGCGAGAAACCGCGCGCTCTTTCAACTCGCGCTGGCGTTCGGCGTGTTTGCGCTGCTCTTTTTACTTTTCGCGCAACAAGCGTGGTGGGGCGCGGCGCTCCAGTGGCTTTTTCCGGAGAACCGCACGGTGCTGTTCGGCCGAGCAACGCTTTTGCAGCTTTCGCTGCAACACCTGCAACTCGTCGGGATTTCGCTCGGTATTGTGCTGCTCATCAGCCTGCCGCTGAGCGTGTGGTTGACGCGACCTCAGGGCCGAGCATTTTTACCGCTGGTCTCGTCGCTACTGTCGGTCGGTCAGACGTTCCCACCGATTGCGATTTTAGCGCTCGCACTGCCGTCGTTCGGCTTCGGCCTCCGTCCGACGCTGATTGCGCTCGTCACGTACGGGCTGCTGCCGGTCACGAGAAACGCAGTTGCGGGCCTCGAGGCCGTACCTGCCACCCTCAAAGAAGCCGCAACGGGTATGGGCATGGGGCCGTGGGAGCGAGTATTTAAGCTCGAGCTACCCTTAGCGACGCGCGTGATTTTAGCAGGCGTCCGTACCAGCACTGTTTACACGATAGGCACGGCGACGGTTGCGCCGATTATCGGAGCAGGTGGGCTCGGGGTGCCGATTATCGCCGGATTGACGACAGGAAATCTGGCGTATGTGCTCGAGGGGGCCGTCCCGGTCGCACTCTTGGCGCTCACCGCAGATTTCGCGTTGGGGCGGCTCGAGGTCGCCCTCACACCGGAGGGTTTGCGGTAGGGTTTGCTTTCGTTGGGTCGTCATCTTTTACAAAAATGCTTGGATTGCGTTTTGGTGTCGTCTTCATACCTAACCTGAGTTCGAGGTTTCTCCGGGGATAGGTTTTCTGTCTCTGCCGAGTTTGCTCTTACAAGCGTAAGGCGTACCTAAGGCTAAAACGCTCGCGTCGTCTTAAACAGCGAAAGCGCAATCCTTGAGACGGTCGTCAGTCACCAAAAGTACAGGATTTGTGTACCCGACGTAAAAACAATTCCGAACTCAGGTTAAAGAGGTTCACGAAAAGCGGGTGAGTGAGGCGCAGCTAGCTACAAACAAGGCGCTTCGGGAACTTAGGCTCTCTCAACCTTCAGTGAGACAGCGTTTAGCACATACTCTGATTGAGCTGGCGACTCGGCTCGAGCCCGGTAGCTATTCTGTATACCAGTTGCACAAAGGCGTTGGTAGAGTCGGACATAGACCTTAACTGACTACCCAACAATGCTGATGCCGGACTATCTCAAGGGACAGCTGGCGAGAAAGAGAGTGAAGTAGTGAGCCTCGAGTTCAGTGGCGACCTCTGGTATTGGCGTGGCCCTGCCCCGTTTTTCTTTGTCACCGTACCCGCAGATGAGTGCGAAGTTCTGCGGGACGTTTCCAAGTGGGTGACGTATGGTTGGGGCATGATTCCGGTCAGGGCACAAATTGGCGAAACACAGTGGAAAACGTCGCTGTGGCCCAAGGACGGCCTCTATCTCGTGCCGGTCAAAGCCAGTGTCCGTAAAGCAGAGGGGCTCGAGGAAGGCGGCAAGGTGAAAGTAAGGCTCGAGGTCGGTTCTTGATACCTAAAAGTGACACCTGATAAGGGGAACAAATAAACATTTCCGAAACTTACGACTACCTCGTTCGTACCCGCCGAGACTTATGGACGGCGCTGGAGAATATACCAGACGAACTGTTATCCCGCGCACTCGCAGGTGATGGCTGGTTCCCTTGCCTCAATAGACCTGATCTTTCATATTGCTACTGTAGAGGACGGCTGGATATACCCGGACATCTTGCGCGAAGAGCCGGTACTGATAAACTACCCCGCCTTAAAAGACATTTAAGAGAGCGCTATTTGTGAGTTTGCGTTGGAAACGCTGCTGGGCTACCGGCGGGCGGTGAAAAAAAGAACCCTCGCCTACCTTACGGCGCTCGGTGACGACGAGCTGAGGCGAGCTGTTACCTCGCACTACTGGGAAACTCAGTTTACGGTGGACGGTTTGCTCTGGCACGTCATGATTCACGAGATGCGGCACACCGCGCAGATTGCCGTGCTTTTGCGTTCACAGGGCGTCAAACCGCCCTTGCTCGACCTGCTGTTTTACCTGCTCGAGCGAATAAGCCTTAAATAAGATAGCGAAGGGTTGTCTCGAGCCTGCACTAACTTGCTGACGTGGCGGGTTGGGAACCTAAAGCCAGCGCACAAAAGTTTGCCAAAACCTTGAGCCCAACCGCCTGACTCTTCTCCGGATGAAACTGCGTGGCGTAAAGCTGCCCGGCAGAAACCGCGCTCTTAAAACTTACGCCGCCGTATTCGGTCGTCGCACCGGGGACGCTCTCGTCCTCAAACTCGACATAGTACGAATTGGCAAAATAGGCGAACGCACCGTCAGGAATACCTTCTAAGAGCGCCGGGTCGCCCGTCTTAAAAAGCTGATTCCACCCCATCTGCGGCACGCTGACGCCTTTGGGAAAGCGTTTGACCGTACCGGGCAAAAGCCCTAACCCCGGCACCCCCGGCGCTTCTTCGGAACCGTCCATCAGAAGTTGCAAGCCCACACAGATACCTAAAAAAGGTTTTTCCGCTACAATGTGCGCCCGCACCACCCCTTCAAACCCGGAGGCTAAAAACGCTTCCATCACCTGCCGAAAATGGCCTTGTCCCGGTAACACGAGGGCGTCGACCCGTTCAACGACAGCGGGGTCGGCGGCAATTTCAACCTCGGCTCCACTTTTTTGAAGCGCTTTGTAGACGCTGTGCAGGTTGCTCGCGCCGTAGTCGAGAAGGGCGACTTTGACGTTTTCTGTCACAGCGTTCCTTTGGTTGACGGCAGCGTATCCGAAACGATTTGCACCGCGTCATGCAGCGCCCGCGCCCACGCCTTCATAATCGCCTCGCAGACGTGATGCACCTCTACGCCTGAGAGCACCCGCACGTGCATCGTCACGCCTGCATGGTTACAAAACCCACGGAGTAGTTCGCGCAGATGGTGGACGTTAAAGCCGCCCGCACTGCCCTCAAAGCCAGCGGGCTCAAATGAGAGCCAGGGCCGCCCGGAAAAATCCAGGACGACGTGCGCCAGTGTCTCGTCCATCGGGACAAAGGCGTCAGCGTAACGGGCGACGCCCTTTTTATCACCTAAAGCTTCGGCAAACGCCTGACCGAGCGTAATACCGGTGTCTTCAGCGAGGTGATGCACGTCGACATGAAGGTCGCCCTCACCTTTTACGGCAAGCGCAAACGCGCCGTGGCGGATGAGCTGCTCGAGCATATGGTCTAAAAACCCATGCCCGGTTGTGGCAGTGCCGCCTACAGGTGCGTCTAAGTCTAGGGTGACCTCGAGCTGCGTCTCGTTCGTTACGCGTCTGACGTTGGCCGTTCTAGCCACGTACCATCACCGCCTCACTGATCTTTTTTGCGGCCCTGATAAATACGCGGTTCTCTTCGGGCGTACCGACCGAAACGCGCAAACAACCCGACAGCCCCGGCAGGTGATCTTGCCGCCGCACGAGAATACCCTCAGCCAAAAGCGCGTCGAAAAGCCTTTCGGCGTTGTCTACCCGGAAGAGCAGAAAGTTCGTTTGGGAGGGGTAGATCTCAAGACCCGGTAGCTTCTGCAATTCAGCAAACAGATACGCACGTTCACGTTTGGCTTCGGCGGCGCGGACCGCCACGTAGTCAGGATGCTCCAAAACCGTCAACCCGGTCGCTACTTGCAACGCTGAAACCGAGAAGGGTAGGAGCAGCTTTTGCACATTCTGCGCCAGGTCAGGACTTGTCAGCGCGTACCCGAGCCGTACGCCGCCCAGACCGAACGCCTTGCTGAAGGTTCGGAGTGAAGCTGTATGCGGGTTTTCCCGGACGAGCGGCGAGAGGTCGGCGTCGGTAAACTGCCCATACGCTTCGTCGAAGACGAGTGTCCAGTTAGGCGCAGCCGCGTCGGTTAGTTTCGTTAGCTCGTCTCGAGCGAACACATTACCCGTAGGTGCCGCCGGATCTGCCAGAAAAAACACGCCGGGGCCACGCTTGAGCTCCTCTGAAAGGTCTCGTAAAGGCAACCCGAAGTCTTCACCGAGCGCCACTTCGGTCAGCGGCGCACCTAGAAGCCGCGCCTGCTCGCCGTAAACCGCGAAGGTAGGCTTGACGCTCAACACCCGCTGTTCGATACCGCACGCTGCCACAAATGCCTGAATCAGGACGTTCGAGCCGTTTGACACCACCACGCCAGCCTCGTCCCAACCGTGAAAGCGGGCGAGGGCGGCGCGTAAAGACTCGGCGGCGAGTTCGGAATAGCGGTTCCAAGAGACAGCTTGAAGCTTCGCCCAGACCTCAGCTTTGAGTTCGGGCGGCAGGTCGTAAGGGGATTCGTTCTGGTCGAGTTTGAGGCGGGCGGGGCGGGCGGTGAAGTGGTACGCCCGAGCTGCCCGCACGCTGGGGCGCACGCTCATAAGGTCATCTTACCGGGTTTAGCTTGAGTTTAAGCTTGCGGCAAAGCTTCATCGCTGAGGAGCGTCACGGCGAGCGTCATCAGCTCATCCTCGGTGAGTTCGTCGGTCTCGAGCCGCTCCCCCGCTTCGGTACCCGCAGCGTAAGCAAACCCCGACTCGCTCACCAGCACACTCGCCCAGCTCAGCGTCAGCTCAGACCCGGCGGCAAAATCGCCCGGCAGGGTTGCCAACAGCGCAGCCCCCTCCGCCTCGGCGCGTAGTTCCTCGATTTCACCGCTCTGTTCAGGGTCGTAAGCCGACACGTCCGCGCCGTACTCGAGCGCCACAAAATCATCGTCAGCCGCCGAAAGCGTCTCGGCTAAAACAAAGCGCCGCCGGAGCGTCTCAAGGTCTTCGGGCAAAATCGGCACTGAGAGCAGATAGTTCCGCGTTCCGGCGGTGGCCGCGAGCAGGAGCCGTGCGCCCGGTTCGCCGTTTTCATCTTCTTCGGCCCCCAAATAGGGCTCGAGCAGCGCTTGACCCGCGTTCGTCAGGGCGTAAAGCTCTAGATCAACCGAACTTTCAAAGCCTTGCCGTTCGACCCAGCCGTGCGCGACGTAGTGCTCAGCGTCGGCGGCGTCAACCTGGTCGGCGGTCTCCCCTTCGCTATATAAGTACCAGGCGTCGTCGCCGCGGCTATGTACTAAAAACGCGCCGTAATAGAGGGCGGTCAGGTCAGTTTGCTGCGCGTTAGAGAGATCCATAACCCTCAGTTTCGCATATTGCCCACTCGTGCGTGGGGTATCACCTGGGCTGCGGCAGGCGAAACGAGCTGTCTCGAGCTAAAACGCTCTCAACACTGTGGGGTTTCTAACGCTCTAGTTTTAAGGTCAGGCGCTCAGCTGCTGCCGCCGCGCAGCTCAAGCAGGTTCGGAGTCAGTTTTTGCTTCTGCGCTCTCTTGCTACATAGTCTCTTGCTATTCAGTTTCTTGCTGCACGTCTTCTTCAGCCAAGTTCTCCCGCGCCAGCGTCTCTTGCAGGGCGCGCCGAGGTTTGTACCCGAAAAAGTGACGTTCTTTAATCAGCGTAGCAACCCGCTCCGGCACCATCTCTTCCCAAGACGGATCGTGCGCGGCAATCTTGGCGAGCACGTCGCGCGAAAAGATGTGCAGGAAGTTTTTGTCGTAAAAGTCTATCGACTCGATGTTGCCGTTTTCAACGAGGTGCGCGTACAAGTTACGCAGGTGCGGCGCGACTTTAAGCTTTTGCACGGTGGTGAGCTTGCCGGTTTCGCTGTCTTGCAGCGGGTAAATATACAACCGGGTGTCGTTTTTAAACAGCCGCCCGAACGATTCTAAAATACCCCCGGCGAGGTCTTCGTAAAAACTTTCGTTAAAAAGTCCCTCGAGGCTCGGAATCCCCATCGTAATGGCGACGGGTTTTTTGGTGTAGCGCCGTAAATAGGCGGCCAACCGGTGATATTCAAAATAGTTAGAGATTAAAACGGTCGCGCCGGTTGCCGCCAGGATGTCGGCACGGGCCAAAAAGTCGTTGTAATCAATTTCGCCGGTCGCCAAAAGGTTCTTCATGGTGATTTCCATGACCTCAACCATTTCGCCGTCACCGTCGCCGATCTGCCGTCTAAACTGTCCCCTGGCACAGTCCAGCATATCGAGATTAACGTGCGTTACCGGCCTGAACGAACCGCGTTCGACCAAAATCGACTTTTTGTACAACATCTCTGAAGGCTGAAACACTTCGCCCTGCGCGGAAAACATCGCCGCGTCGCTGAGCCCCAACTGAACAAGCTTGAGCGCCATCAGGCGGTGATCGGTACCACTAAACTGCGGCCCCGTAAAGGCGATCATGTCAACTTCAACGCGTTCGGTGCTGAGGTCATCTAACAGGCCGCGCATGAGGTCATCAGGAATATCGTCGTCTTGGTAGTTGAGCGCCCCGTAGATGAGGTTGACGCCCAAAATACCGAGCGCTTCTTGCTGCGCCAGCGTCTCTTTGTCAAGCATCCGTACGTGAATGACAATACGGTTGGGTTCGCCGCCCGCTTCGGACTGATAGGTGATGCCCATCCAACCGTGATACTCGCCCCCCGCTTTGAACCCCCGTGCAACGACCGTGTTGGCAAAGGCGAAAAACTCGGTTTCGGACCGCTGAGCGCTCAGGCGCTCGATCAACAGGTCGTATTCGTAGGTGAGCATCGTCTCCAGGCGGTCTCTGGAAACGTAGCGTTTGGCGTGCCCGTAAATCGCGTCGCTGACCGTCATATCGTAGGCCGACATCGACTTGGCAATCGTCGCCGCTGCCGCGCCCGCCTGAAAAAACCACCTCACGACCTCTTGACCCGCGCCGATTTCAGCAAACGTGCCGTACTTACTCGCGTTTAGGTTGATCTCGAGCGCTTTTTGCAGCGTCCCGATCTTTTTTTCTGCGCGTTGCTCATCTAGTCTTTGCTCAGCTGATACGGTCTCTCGGGTCATTTCCCCTCCAGTAGCCATTTTTATCATTGTACGCGATTTGCCCATACGCGTTTGGAAGCTGACAGCTGCTTTTCAGAGCCGCTCCGGTGGTGCTCGGTTCGGCTGTCAGCCGCTAGCCGTCAAAGCGCCGCTCTCGTCCTTGACTTCGTTTTCTCGCCTCGAGTATGCTTAAAGTCCTTGTTACGGGCGGTTAGCTCAGCGGGAGAGCACTCGCTTCACACGCGAGGGGTCGTAGGTTCAATCCCTATACCGCCCACCAGAAAAAGCGTGTTGGAGACACGAAAAGCGGCCCTAACCAAATGCTAGGGCCGCTCTTCATGTGAGCAAATGTGCGCCGTAGCGTGACAGGGTACCGGAGAGTGTAAGGATTTCTAGGGATTGCTCGAGCTGGGTAAAAAAACCGTGAACACGCCGCCGGTGGGACAGTTGGCGGCGACAACACCTCCCCCATGTAACTCCGCGAGAGTACGTGCGACAGCTAGGTTCAAACTACTAAAACCCTGCTGACTCGGTTGCGTATGGTTGAACCGGTCGAAAATGTGCGGGAGTGTTCCTTCTAACAGGTGCGTCCCTGAATCCTTTATGTCCAGCCTGATCATGCCAGCTTCCTCACTCAAGTTAACTTCGACCCTGCTCATGTCGGGAGCACGTTGTAAAGCATTTTCAAGCAATTTGCTGAGCGCCTGCTCGAGCCGGTTTGGGTCAGCCGCAAACTTAACATCACGCTCTAAAAGCGCCTCAAAAGAGAGGGAAACAGAGCTTTCTGCTGCAACTTCGCTGAAGCTATCGACAAGGCGCGCCACAAAGGGGACGAGCGCGACGTCTACAGGCTCGAGCGAAAGACGACCCGCCTCTGCTAATGAAAGCGTCCGCAAATCGTCAATTAACTTCCCGAGGCGCTGCGTCTGACCGTCAAGTTTTTCGAGTGCCCCCTGAGTCAGCGGTCTGACGCCCTCCCGCAGCGCGTCAATCTGTCCTTGCAAAACTGTCAAGGGAGTCCGCAGTTCGTGAGCGAGGTCGGCGATCATCTCCCGGCGTTCGTGCTCGAGCCGCTCTAACGTCTCGGCCATCCCGTTAAAGTTGTGCGCAAGTTCAGCGAGTTCGCCTTTGCCGCCCGCTTGCCACGACGGTGCGGCGCGCGCGCCTAAGTCGCCCCCGGCAATCTGCGTAGCTGCCCTCGAGACATCCCGAATAGGTTGGGCGATCAGCCACGCTACCCCCGCTGCGAGGGGTAAAACAATGAGTAAACCTATGAGCGCCGCTAGCCGAGGGAGCCGCCTTTGCATATCGAGAACTGCCGAGAGCTGCGCGACGTACTGTTCAAACTCAGCGGGGTCGTTTGCCGTGCGTAGTAAAGCGGTGCGGAAGAGTTCGAGCCTCTCCGCTTGACCCAGATTTGGCGTGCTTTGAAGTTCTGTGATGACATTTTGAAACGCAGGATTAAACTGCCTCACCGCGCGGCCTAGATACGCGCTCTGGATTGCAACCACCAGAATCACCGTCAGCACGACACTAAAGGTGCTCAACAAGGCGATGCGGTGCCAGAGCCTCACGTTATCCGGCTAGGCGGTAGCCCAGGCCGCGCACGGTTTGCAACACGTGACTTGCGCCGCGCGCCTCGAGCTTTTTGCGCAAGTTACCGAGATGCACGTCGATCACCCTTTCTAACGCTTCGCTTTCGGGGAGGACGGCCTCGAGCAGTTCACCCCGGTTAAAGGTGCGGCCGGTATGCTCAGCCATATAGAGGAGCAGACGAAACTCGGTGGCGGTCAGGTCGAGCGTTGCCCCTTCGACTTCGGCGGTCGTTTGCACCGGACTGATGACAATAGGGCCGACTCTGAGGGGCGCGTCGCTGACTTCTGCGCCCATCTGCGCGCGTCTAAGGGCCGCTTTAACCCGCGCCATCACCTCGCGGGGGCGAAAGGGTTTGGTGACGTAATCGTCTGCGCCGAGCTCGAGCCCGACGATTTTATCGGTTTCTTCAGCGCGCGCCGTCAGCATAATAACGGGCACCGTGCTTTCGGCACGAATCTTTTTAAGGACTTCGGTACCGTTTAGTTCAGGCAGCGCCACATCTAGCAAAATCAGGTCAGGTTTGGCGGCCCGAAAGAGCGTCAACGCCTGTTTGCCGTCCCCGGCTCGTTCGGTACGGTAGTCGTTACTGCGGAGGTAGTCCTCGAGCAACTCGGCAATCTCCGGCTCGTCTTCGACGACCAGCACGAGCGGTTTAGGTTGAAAGCTTTCCATAAACACAAGTATAGGTACACGCTATAAAGAAATCATCAAGATAGAGTCGTAGCTACGCTGACCGAAATTTTGCGCTGCCATCACTGAGGTCACGGCACTACATAAATACGGGCTCACTTGGTTTTACTAAAGCCAACGGATACGTCTAGATGAAATCTTTACGCGGCCTAGACGCATTCTTGAACTTCGGCCCACATACTGACTCTCAGATGGCTCAACCATCCGAATGAAAAGGAGAACGTTATGAAACTCTTGAACCTCGCCCTTGCTGGAAGCTTACTCGCCGGTGGACTCGCCCTTGCCCAAACAACGCAGTCACTACCCGAAGGCGACACCCCAATCTGGGCGACCTTTTACGACGCCGACCCGTATGGTGGCGACGCCCTTGAAGAGAACGCCTCGACTGGCAGCACCCGTCAGAGCGTCATTCGCACCACCCTAAATGGCAGCACCATCAGTAAAGCCATTGACGGGATCGACAGCGCCAAATACGTGCTGCTCGAGGTCGATAACTCCGCCCTCGCCTTTGAAATCACGGGCGGCACGAGCACCCAGAGCATCAAACTCGCCAACGTCACCGACGACGACGTCACGCTTAAAGACGTCGTAACCGATATGTCAAACGCCCTCAACGGCGACGCGAACGTCGCCATCTTTATTGACCAAGACGGCATCGTCAGCGGCTTCTACGCCTTTGCTGAAAACGACGTACCAACCGTCAACGTGTCTCAGGCGACGCGTGTCGCGCTGACCTATGACGGTCAGGTGGCAGTTTTTGATACTAAAGCCCCCGGCTCCCGTTCACTTTCTAACGTGTTTGTGCAAACAGCTGACGGTGGCGAGATGTCACTGCTTACCCTGGCGCTGGGAAGCAACTAGCCCTTACCGTTTTCTGAACTCAGGTTGATCCAAACCTACGAACCGGAACGTTCATGGGTTTTTTACGGCGCTCGGGGTCACGCCATACCGCTGCCCGTGAGTCTTCATCAAATCTTGATGATGGCTTGCCCAGCCCTTGATACGCGTTGCCGATACTAGCGGTATGGAACTTACGTCCCAAATTTGGAGGAAACCAACTATGTCCCTTACCGCCCCCACCGACGTAGAGCCGCGCCGCGCTGCTACGTCACAGAACCTCAAACGTACCGGGTCTCCAACGTGGTGATTAAGCTCGCTTCACTCGCTTGTGTAGCCTTACTGGGCGCACCCGCTTTCGCGCAGAGTAACCAAAGTGCGGTGCGCGAGTTTCTCGAGCCCGTAACGCAAAATGCTGCGCTAAGAGCAGCTCAAGCGTCAGTTAGCGCTGCGCAAAACCAGCTGGACGCGGCGTATAGCCCGGTGGCGCTCGAGGCTACCGGCGGCTACAGCGCCTTTAACAATGACCCTATTGACCTCTCATCCGAAACGCCCGGTGTTCAGGGGCTACCTGACTCAGGCGCACAGCTCTCCGCCGATATGAGCTTTCGACCTATCTTATTTGGCGACACTGCCGACCTAGCCGACCAACTTCGTTTAGAACTTGAGAGCGCCCAACTCACCTACGCCGAAACGTTGACGAGTCTGCAGCGGCGTGCGCTCGAGGCTGCCCTTAGCGTCCAACTTGCGGAGAACTCGCTAACGCTGGCGCAAGAAGGGGCTGACCTGGCGGCGACGGCGCTCGGAGCGACCCGTACCCGCTTGGAGCGCGGCGCAGCGAACGTCCGCGATGTGCGGGACGCTGAAGCCAACCTGCAAGAAGCGCAAAACTTCGCCGAGCAAGCCGCGGCTGACCTGCGACTCGCACAGCTCAATCTAGCAAGTCTGGTTGGGGACGCAACCCTAGCCGAAATTCCGACACTGCCAACTGTGGACGGGACACCGCTCGAGGTGCGCCGCGCCGCGCTTAACGTGTCGCTCGCCGAGATTGCGCCCCGAAGCACCTCACGCGGTCTCTACCCGGTGGTACAAGCTGGTTACAACTGGAACGTTGACGACCGCAGCAGCTTGAACGTCTCCTTAGAGTCGCGCACGTTGCAACCGAGTGTCGGTTACAGCTACCAAGCCCCCAGCCGCGCCCTCCCCGAAAGTGCCCAAAACGGCTCGTTTCAGGTTGGCGTTTCGCTCAGCATTTCACCTGGCACCTTTGAACAGTTAGACGCCGCGCAAGATCAGGTGGACGCGGCCCAAGCCGGTCTTCAAGCCGCCCAAGACGGAGCTGCGCTGCAAAACGCTTTAGTAACGAGCGACCAGGCCCAAGCCGAGCAGACCTTAGCCCTCAAAGAGCTGCAATTCCGCAACGCGCAGAGAAATGTTGACGAAGCGCGGCAGCGCGAAAAGCTAGGCATCAGCACGCCGTTAGAAACGCAAACTGAGCTGATTGACCTGTTACAAGCCGACCTTGAGCTGCGTTCTGCGCGTCAGAGTGTCTTAAGCAGCACCTCAGCCAGCTATGAATTCTACGGGGTTCCCGTCACGGAGGTTCTTAAATGAAACAAGTCGTTATCTTTTTAGCCGTGTTGGTCTTTTCTGCGGCCAACGCACTTACACTTGAGGACGCGCTAAAAAGCGCCCCGAGCCGCCCGAGCGCGGTGACCGCTAAGCTCGAGCTGCTAAACGCAGAAAATAGCCTCATCCGGGTTCAGGGTGACCCGCTCGCCCTCCGCGTTGAGCGCGTCCAGACCGAACAAACTGCCGAGCTTAAACGCGCCCAATTCGAGCAGGCCAGTTACAGTGCCATGCTCGAGATCGCGCAGGCGTACACCGGTGTCTTGGGAGCCAACGAGCAGTTGGCGTTAGCCCAGAAAAGCTTGACGCTCAGCAAAACGTCGTTAGGGGTAGCCAATATCCGTGTGGAAAACGGCAGTGCGACCCCGCTCGACGTGCAAGAAGCGCAGGTCGCGCTTAACGAAGCGGAGAAGAATACACTCGCGGCGCGAAACGGCCTCGGCGTTGCGCGAAACAATCTCGAGGGCATGATCGGTCAGAAGGTCAAAGCGTCAGAGCTAGAACCCGTACCCGACAGCTTTTTAGTTACGCTGCCTGCGCTGAAGCAAGTGCTCGGCGCAGCTGCTAGTCACCCGCAGCTCTTAGAAGCGCGGCAAGGGTTAGAACTCGCCCGGGTCGGCGTCGAAACGCTCGATCCGAGCTACGCGTCGCCGTCTCAGCTTGAAGGTGCCCGCACGCAGCTGCAAACGACCGAAGAGTTGGTGCAGGAGTCCCGGCGCGGCTTTGACCTCCAGGTGCGGAACCTCTACTTACAAGCGGGCAACGCGCAAGAGACGTACGACGTCGCCCAAGACGGCCTCGCCAACGCCCAGAAGCGCCTGAGCTTTCAACAAGACCGGCTCGAGTCCGGGTTACTCGCGCAAATTCAGTACGACCAGTCGGTACTCGAGTTTTCGCAGACGAATCTGACAACTTCGCAGGCCCGTTACGACTATCTGAGCGCCCTCTTGCAGCTGCAAGCGGACACCATGACCGCGCTTGAACTGCCCGGTAGCGCCGCCCTGCAAAACGCAAAAGCACCCCCTGTCACCACCGTTGGAGGTAACCAGTGACCCCGCCCCGCCAGACTTCAGCCCACAAGCCCTTGGGCCGCGCCGCTATTCTACTCGCGTTGACTCTCTCCTCACTGACGCTCGTCGCCTGCGGCCCTGCATCAGCCCAAGAAGACACGCAGACCGTAGCCCAAACCCAAGAAGCTCAGGCAGGCGTAAGAGCCGTTCGGGTCGTTCAGGCTGAAGAGGGCACGTTATCCACCTCACGGAGTACCTCAGTCACGATTGAACCTGCGCAAGAGAGCATGATTGCGGCGGGCACCTCCGGACAGGTTGCCAGCATCCTCAAACGCGAGGGGGCCAGCCTCAAAAAGGACGAAACGGTCGTTCGGCTCGACGATGAAAACTTGCAGTTACAGGCCGACAACGCGCGCATTGCCGTTGAAAGTGCCCAGATCAACCTCCAAAAAGCCACCGCGGCAACCCAAGAAGGTGGTGGTCAAGCACGCACGCAGTCGCTCGGCGCAGAGACCAACCTCGAGCTTGCCGAGAAACAGTACGCCGAAGGTGAAAAACTCTTTGCGGCAGGCGCAATTTCACAGTTCGACCTGACCGGCTTGCAAGCGCAGCTCGAGGGAGCGCAGGGCACCTATCAGCAGGCGCAAGATGCGCTGGCGAGTAATGAGCGTGCGCCGACTGAGGATCTACAACTCTTGCAGTTGCAGCTCGAGCAGTCGCAGACCCAGCTCGCTCAGGCGCAACGTGCCCTAAAAGACGCCGAGGTCAAAGCACCGTTCGCCGGTGAAATCGCCGAGATGCTCGTTGAACAAGGCGAGTTTATCGGCGCAGGCAGCCCCGTCTTCAACCTTGTCAGTTCAGAAAAGCAGCTCGCCCGCTTTAATGTGCCGGTGCAGGACGCGACGCGGCTCTCAGACCAGGGCACCGTCTGGATCGGCTACAGCGGCCTCGACTACGGCGCAGAAATCACCCGCTCGTCGCGGCTCCCCGGTGGCTCACAGCTCGTTGAACTCACCGCCAGCCTCTACCCCTCGGATACGCGGATTCCAACCGGGACGACCACGCAGCTCAACTACGAACTCGTGTTAGGCAAAGGCATCAAGCTCCCCGCCGGGGCCGTACAGACGAGCGCTGGTCAGAGCTACGTCTTTACGGTGACGGACAGCACGACCAAACGCCAGCAGGTAACGATCGTCAACGAAGCCGGGGACGAGACCCTCGTTCAGGGTGTTCAAGCCGGAACCCAGGTCATCTATCCGGTGCCGTCGGACTTACGGGACGGCCTTCAAGTCAGTGTGTTAGGTGAAGGAAACTAAATGAAAAATCTTGTCAAGCTTTTCGTCACGCGCTACGTGGCGACCATCAGCGTCTTCGGCGCGCTCGTGTTGTTCGGCGTCGTCAGCTACGTCGGTCTCGGCATCGACCTGTTTCCCGAAATCGAAATCCCGGTCGTCGCCGTAACGACCACCTACCCCGGCGCGGGTTCTGAAGAGATCGTTCGGCAGATTTCTGAACCTATTGAGGGGACGCTCTCGACGCTCCCTGGGATTAGCAACGTCACCTCGACCAGCAGTGAGGGCTTCAGCACGGTTATCGCCGAGTTTAGTTCCGGGGTAAATATTGACCAAGCAGCGATTGACGTGTCGCAGCGCGTCAATACTGTCGTCGGGCAGCTCCCGGCGGACGCGAACGCACCTACGGTGCAAAAGTTCGACCCGGCCGACCAGCCAATCATGACCCTCGCCGTAACCGCGCCAGGGATTGCCTTGGGCGACGTGCAAACCTACGTCGAGGACAATATCCAACCCACGCTGCAACGTGTGGACGGGGTGGCTGACGTATCCGTCACCGGCCCCGCCGCCCGTGAAGTCCAGGTTTTGTTAGACCCCGCCCGCCTAGCGTCGTATGACCTGAGTCCGGCACAAGTTTCCGGGGCGATTACTGGGTCGGCGCTCGATTTGCCGATCGGCGACATCACCTTTTCCGGGTCACGTATCCTTTTAACCGGACGGAACACGCCGCAGAGCGTTCGGGCCGTTGAAGAGATTTTAGTCGATTCAGCGCAGGGCGTCCGGGTAATTGACGTGGCGACGGTGCGCGATTCTTCAGCTGAAGTTTCGACCTACGCCCGAGTAGACGGTGAACCAGTCATTTTACTCGAGATCCAAAAAGTCTCGGGCGGTAACTCGGTCGCCGTCGCGCAAAACGTAGCAAGCTCGGTCGAGACGCTCGAGCTGCCGCAAGGTTATACCGCCGAGGTCGTTACCGATACGACCACCCAAACCGCCGCGACTGTGGACGACACCATCACCGAAATCTTTATCGCCATCGCCGCGGTCGCTTTAGTCGTGATGTTTTTCGTCGGACGGCTCGGTACGATTTTCGCCGTTATCCTCGCTATCCCGATCTCGATTGCCGGGGCGTTTATCCTTTTCGGTCTCATGGGTTTTACCCTCAACCTGATTACGCTGCTTTCGATCACGGTGGCTGTGGGTCTGGTCGTTGACGACTCGATTGTCGTCGCCGAAAATATCGACCGGTTTCAGCGGATGGGCTACGACCGCAAAGAGGCGGTCATTCGGGGCGCGAGCGAAGTGGCTGCCGCGGTGCTCGCCGCCACCCTGTCGCTCTTGGCGGTATTTTTGCCGATTTCGTTTTTGCCAGGAATTATCGGCGACTTTTTCAGGCAGTTCGGCCTTTCGATGGCGGCGATGATCGCTTTTTCATACCTCGCTTCGATGTTCTTTTTAACGATGGTGTTGGCGTACATGCCCAACCCTTTGCCCCCCGGTTGGCGAGACCTGCGCGGCGCGTTGGGCACAGTTGGCGCTGACCTGCGCTGGACGCTTTCCCTTTTCCGCAGAGTCTGGTTTTACATTCTGCTCGTCGGTAGCGCTGCCGCACTCTACTTCCTAGTGAGTCCATTTACCGCCGTTGCCGCCCTCGCCTTACCCATTGTCTTATTTGTCCTACGGTACGTCGGTAGAGCCGTGCTGTACTTTTTCGGCGCAATCTTCCTGACGCTTTACAAAGTGGGCGACCGGGCCACGAACTTTATCCGCGACGCCTACAGCAAGAGCTTACGCGCGGTGCTGAGCCACGCCTGGATTGCGCTCGGGGTCGCCGCGCTGCTATTCGGGACACTCTTTTACGTGTTCCCACGTATCGGCTTTATCTTTACGCCGACCTCGGACACGGGCCAGCTCATCATTACGATGGAGTTACCGACCGGGACGAGCTTAGACCAGACGAACTTCTTAGCCAATAAGCTCGAGACCAATCTCTTTGCCGATCCACTCGTCGAAACCGTTCAGACCACCGTCGGCTCGGGCGACGCCCTCGGCGGGGCCGCCAGCCCCAGCCGCGCGAGTATCACCGCCGAACTCGTCCATGAACGCGAAAAGACCACGGACGAGCTGACCGTTATCTTTGAAAATCAGCTCCGGCAGGTGCTCGCCAGCTACCCCGAAGCCGAACTCAGCATTGCCTCAGAAGCGGGCGGCGCGCCGACCAGCAGCGGCTATACCTTAAATTTAGCCTCGAGCGACCTCGACCTTCTGCGTGAGCGCGAACCGGAGATTCGCACCGTACTTGCAGAAAACACCAACTTGCGTAACGTCGAGTCGAGTTTGGGCGCGTCACTGAGCGAACGGGTGTTTGTCATCGACAACGCCGGACTGACCGGCACAGGCTTGAACCCAGCCACCATTTACGGCGCACTCCGCACCTACGAAACCGGCAGTACGGCGGGCAAACTCCGCACGGGCGGCAACGAATACGACATCGTGGTACAGGCCAACCCACTCGACATCAAAGACGAGCAGACGCTCCTCAGCCTGCCGATCTTTGCCCCCGCCCTACAAACCGAAGTGCCAATCAGCCAATTCGGCAGCTTTGAAACGCGCGACGCCCCGTCAACTATCAACCGGGCGAACCAGGCGTACTCGCTCGACCTCACCGCCGACCTCGCACCGGACGGCGAAGACCTGCTGAGCGTCCGCAACGACATCGAAGGAACCTTGCAAGATGCCGGTCTGATCGACTCGCGCGTCGTAGAAAGTAGTGCAGGCGGCATCGACCTTTTGGGCGACCTGGTGCTTTACGGCCCGATTGCTTTCGCGCTTGCGTTGCTGCTGAACTACCTCGTCATCGGCACACAGTTCAACTCGTTTAAGTTTCCCGTATACCTCTTGCTGACCGTGCCTTTAGCCCTGATCGGCGCACTCTGGCTGCTGTTTGCTACCGGAACCGACCTCGACATCATCGGGGTGTTGGGCGTGGTGATGCTCATCGGCCTGGTGACGAAAAACGCGATTTTGCTGCTCGAGGTGTTGATGGAACGCATTAAAGAAGAGGGCGGCAGGGTTGACTCGCTTAAAGAGGCGCTGATCGAAGCCGCACGCTTGCGCTTTCGCCCCATCGTTATGACTACTGTTACTATCACCATCATCAGCTTGCCGCTGCTGTTAGGACTCGGTGAAGGGGCTGAGCTGCGCTACTCTTTAGGTCTCATCATCTTAGGTGGCGTCGTCACCTCGGCGCTCCTGACTTTTTACGTCGTTCCAGCCGCGTTCTACCAGTTCGAGCGTAAGAACTTCGAGAAGCGTCAAGGTCAAGAAGAACCCGGTTCACAAACGCCGTCACGCACCGCCGAGGGTACAGAAAGACGCCCGGTTGTGGTCGCCAAGACGCAGCCGCAGACCGCCTCGACGAACGAGACCTAACCACTTTCAGTGCCTGCCAAATCCTGAATATGTGAGGGTTTGGTGGGCACGCCATTTTAAGGAGAAATCATGATCACCGCGCTACTTACTGATTTAGGAACCCGCGATCCCTATGTGGCCTCGATGAAAGGCGTCATCTTGGGAATCGCCCCGAACACGCAACTTGTTGACCTGACACACCAAGTTGCTCGCCACGACGTAGGCGAAGCGGCCTACGACTTGTTTATCAGCTACCGCTACTTTCCGCCGCAAACGGTATTTTGCTGCGTCGTTGATCCAGGCGTGGGCGGAGACCGGCGTGCGGTTGCCCTCGAGCTCTCTGGCTCCGACAACCACCCTGACGCGGGCCCGTACTATCTGGTCGGCCCTGACAACGGCACCTTCACCGGCGCGGTGCTCGAGCTAAACGTTCAGCGGGCGGTAACGCTCGAGTCCCCTGCGTACCGGCTCGCCAACGTCAGCCAGACCTTTCACGGACGTGACATCTTCGCACCCGCCGCAGCCCATCTCGCCGCCGGGGTTGACCTGGCCGAACTCGGCCCGGCGGTAGCGCCCGAGACGCTCGTCTCACTCCCCTGGGAAGCGCCGCGTCCTCAAAATGAGGGCGGCTGGCAGGCCGACATCATTCACGCCGACCAGTTCGGGAACCTGATTACCAATATGCACAGTTCACTGCTCGAGGCTGACAGGTCACGTTGGCACGTGTGGCTCGATGAGGTTGACATCGGCCCCATCCGCCATACCTTTACCGATGTCCGGCCCGGTCGCCCGCTAGCTTATGTGGGAAGCGGCGGACTTTTAGAGCTGGCGTTACGGGGTGAGAGCGCGAAAGACCTGCTTAACATTCGGCCCAATTCGGTGATTTCCGTCGTTCCTGCCTGACCGAAATCATCTCTTAGGGCTTACGGCACTTTGGCTTTTGACAAACCGGTGACGTGACGCCGCAAAATACCTAAACCGCAAGGATAACCACGGTGGCGACCAGACCTAACAGTTCGCTACAGAAAAAGGAGAAGAATATGAGATTAGCCGATAAAGTAGCCGTGATAACCGGTGCAGGTTCCGGGATGGGCCGCGCGATGGCACACCGTTTTGCCCGAGAGGGGGCTAAGGTCATAGCAGGTGACTGGAAACAAAACACCTTAGACGCCGTTGTCGAGGAGGTCAAAACGGCAGGAGGCGAAATCACGGGCGTTCAGGGCAACGTAGCGGTTAAAGAGGACGCCGAACGGCTGATTGAAACTGCCCTGTCAACCTATGGTAAGTTCGACATCTTGTGCAACAATGCGGGCGTTATGGACTTGATGCAGGGCGTCGGTGAACTGAGTGATGAGCTGTGGGAGCGCGTCATGGGCATCAATGTAGACGGCCCCATGTATGCGAGCCGTAAAGCCGTGCAGTACATGGCCGAAAACGGTGGCGGTTCGATTATCAATACCGCTTCAGCCGCCGGGGTCGGGGGCGGCGCGGCGGGAGCGGCTTACACGGTGTCCAAACATGCTGTGGTGGGGTTGACCCGCAGCACGGCCTACATCTACGGACCAAAGGTATCCGCTGCAACTGTATCGTCGCGGGTGGGGTCAGAACCAACATCATGGGTGGAGCCGATATGAGCAAATTAGACCCGTTCGCGGCCGAGCGTCTGGGTAAGTTTCAGGCTGTTATGCCCGCGACGCTCGAGCCCACCGACGTCGCCGACCTAGCACTTTTCTTGGCTTCAGATGAGGCCAAGCTGATTAACGGTGCGGCTATTCCGGCAGACGGAGGGTGGCAAGCTGCTTAGCGCAGTGACGCAATCGGACAGCTTGATACCCCGGTTGCTCGAGCCACGTCGAACGGTGCCAAGCTAAGCCCGCTGGGTGTAAGAACTCGGCCGTCAAAGCCCAAAGAGTGTGTAGGGCAAGCCTTTATCAAATCTTGAGGAACGCTTGCCCAACTCTTGAAGACTTTTCAACAAACTGAACTCACTGAGCGCAAATAAAACGCGCCGCGCCCTAACCCAAGGGCAGAACAGGAAAGAGCAAATGAACGCAGATAACAGGTCTCATGCCGGTAAGTGGGCCGGTTTTGGCGTCGCTATGGGCGCAGCCCTTGGCCCTGGTCTTGGGGCGCTCGTTGGCTCGCTTACAGGTCTCGGCGTGGGCGTGGGCGCAGGTATCGGTGCGGGCATTGGTGTACCTACAGGGGCCTTCTTGGGTCAGGTTATCGGGCGAATGCAGGCTCGAAAAAGCTAGAGAAAACGTTCTAGCCCCCTCGCCCTAACTCGTTTCCTTACAAATCTAGGGTGACACGCAGCGCCCGGTCAATTTGCTGCATGGTGTCCGCCGTAAGCGTACCGCGCTGAACTAACAGACGAGACTTAGCAACGCTGCGAACCTGCCCACCTAACACCACCGAGTCAAACGTCAGACCGCCTTCCCCTTTAGCAATCGTCACATTGTTTGGGTAGCTCCGCTTTACGTTGGCCGCTTTTGTCAGCGGCACAATGACGACCACCGAACTGTTTTTGTTGATCGCGTCGCGGCTGACGATAACGACCGGGCGTGTGCCCGCTTGCTCTGAGCCTTCGGTGGGATTTAGGCGGGCGTCAAAAACGTCGCCGCGTTTCACCTTTTCTTTAGAGGCGGAGCTTCCTCTATAGCCAGCGCCTCCCAATCACTCTCTGCAAACTCCTCGGCTAGTTGCCGGTTCATCTCGCCGTAACTCTCGTCTTCTGCCATCGCCTCAAACTGACGGTCAATATCTCGCCGTTCGAGTTCGGTGACAAAATGCTCGAGCGCCGCGACAATCAGCGCGTTACGGCTAGGCAGCGCGCCACTGTCGATAAGCTGCTGCGAGCGGTCTATCAGTTCGGCAGGAATGGTGACGGTCGTGCGAACGGTTCCAGATTTTGTCAGCATGTTTTCCTCCATCAAATAACGCATCAATTCTAGCATCATTTTAGCTGTCAAATATCCGTATGCAAAGTAGAAGTCAGGCTAGCGTCCCGGTATAAGTCATCTGTTCGCTGAATCAAAAAATCCTTGACAGAATTTTCAGGTTGTCTTTACAACATCTTGATTCCTTTTCGCTATCCTTAGTTTAAGGAGGAACGATGATTACTGTTCAACAGATGCTTAACACCAACATTGCCGAACTCTACGTGCAGGGGCCAATCGAGGCTGAGGATTACCGGTCGGTGGAGCCTAAGCTCGAGCAGCTCTCAAACGAGTACAACAAGCTCGACTTTTTGCTCACGGTCGAAAGTATCGGCTCGATGAGCCCTGCTGCCATGTGGGAAGACCTCAAGATGACGCAGTTTTTGGGAAAACTGGAGCGTATTGCACTCATCAGTGAAGCCGAGTGGTACGACCGTCTCGCCGGAGTTGTGAACGTGCTGCCGGGCGTCACCCTCAAGCACTTCGAGCCGGGCCAACGCGAAACCGCTTTAGGTTGGTTGGCTGAAGCTTAGCCGAGCTAAAATTAGAAGCTTGTACGAACCCAGCGGCTCTTTATCGGTAGGTCTTTTTGAAAGGAAACAACGAACGATCATTACGGTTTACCAAATCGAAGGCAACATCGCCGAAATTCAGATCGAAGGGACGAGTAAGGTGCACGACTACGACGTGATTGCACCTGCGCTGGGGCGCATCTTAGCAGAATGCGACACGCTTAACGTCCTTGCTACGGTTGAGACGATTGACCTGCTGATTCCAGCGGTGCGTTGGGAAGGCGGCCTACCTGCTCACGTCCTGAGTAAGTTGGAGCGCGTAGCCGTCGTCAGTGACGAGCGGTGGGCTGATGATGTAATGGAGTCGGTTAACCCTGCACTACACGGCAAACTGCACCACTTTAGTCCGGGACAACGTAAAAGCGCCCTGAGTTGGCTTGGTGTGACCTCAAACTAAGCAACCCTACAGACGACACCTTCAGGCTCGTTTCACGGTCTTTACAAAATCTTGATGGGAGACTGCTACGATTACGTTCAAGATTTTCTGAAAACCTAGAAAGATACAAATCTGGAGGTCTGCGTTGTCGAAGTCTAAAGAAGCTTATATCGAAGAGGTCAGCCTCGCGCTCGAGCAGAGTGGAATGCAGCGGATGGCGGGCCGTGTACTAGCTGCGCTCCTTGTGACCGAACCCGCCGAGCAAACCGCTGAAGAACTCGCCGATGTGCTTCAGGCCAGCCGCGGTTCGATCAGCGGCGCGACACGTTACCTGATCCAGCTTGGCGTCGCTGAACGGGTATCAAAACCGGGCAAACGCCGCGACTACTTCCGTAACAAACCTGGTGCCTGGCTCGAGCTGATGAAGCGTGAACTCGCGCAGTTAAGCGTGATTCGTGAGCTGGCCGAGCAGGGTTTGGGGTTGCTCACAACCGACGATCCTGAAGCCAAACGCGGCCTCGAGGAGATGCGCGACTTTTACGAGTTTGCCGAACGCGAATTTCCGGCCTTACTCGAGCGTTGGAAGCTGGAACAGCACCCCGAAAAGGAGTTGACCTCAGTATGACCTTACTCATAAACCTGACGTTGCTTGCCGCTATCTTTTGGCAAGCGTATGTAAAGCGACCCGTACCCGTGACCGAGCGTTATGAAAGGGATGTATGAACACCTCAGTCTCAAAACTCGCGTGGCGTAACCTCTGGCGGCATAAACGCCGCACGCAGCTGCTTCTGGCTGTTGTCGCCTATGCTACGGTCGCCATCATCTTCTTCTGGGGCTTTTTTGACGGCTTCGTCAATGTGCTCTTAGGTGGACAAGCCCGCTACTTGAGCGCGCCGGTGATGGTACAAACTGAAGCCTACCGCACCGACCCCGACCCGGAAAACAGTCTGCCGACGCTCGCCTTTGAAGGTCAACTCACGCAAATAGACGGGGTGCGCGGCGCAGCACCGAGGCTCGAGTTTCAAGCCCTGTTACGCTCCCCATATCGGACACTTGGTTCTCAGGTGCGCGGCATTGACCCGGCGCTAGAAGGTCAAGTTAGCGATATTCCTGCTGATATAGAAGGTCGGATGATCCAAAACCCCGGCGAACTCGTCCTCGGCAAAGCCCTCGCCGAAGACCTCGATGTACGCGTCGGTGAACGGCTCGCTTTGGACGTGCAGTCACTCGCGGGTGCTCAAGGTACAGGGTTGCAGGTCGTCGGGCTGATTGACAGCAACATTGACCCGGTAGATGACGGGGTAGTGCTGGTTCATCTCGGTGACGCCCGTACTCTTACCGGAGTAGACACGGCGACGGGCGTGGCGCTTGACGTGCAGCAGGGTAACGAAGAGGCTGTGGCTCAAACCCTCAACGCAGCGTCGGTTGTACCAGCAGGTGTCGCCGCTTATCCGATTGCGGAGCTTCTCGGCGGCTTGATGGCCGGGATTGAAGGTAAACGCAGCTCGATGATTCCGATTGTCTTGATCGTCGCGCTCTTCGCCGCTGTGACAGTTATGAGCACGGTCATCGTCAGCGTGATCGAGCGCACCCGTGAGTTTGGCGTGATCACCTCACTTGGGCTCAACCAGGGTCAAATTGCTCGGATGGTGACGCTCGAGGCCGTTTACACGACCCTGATCGGGTTTGTGGTCGGCGCGGTCTTGGGCTTTAGCCTTACTGCACTTATGTCGGCAACGAACCTTATGGGACCCTTTATCAACACCTTTTACGGGAGTTACTTGTCGGGTATCGCCCTGAGTGACGAGTTCGTCTTTGCCGCCAGCCTGAGCTACCTCGCGTGGGCCGCCGTCACCATTCTTATTGCAGCGGTGCTGGCGATTACCGTACCCGGCAGACGCGTCCGCAACCTCAACCTTTCAGAAGCGATGCGAGCATCGTAAATACCCCTTTAGAGAGGAGACGATTTATGTCACAGAACTGGACAGCAAAAGATATGCCGAACTTAGAAGACACCATCGCTGTCGTGACCGGTGCAAACAGCGGAATCGGGTTTGAAATAACAAAACAGCTCGCCGGACGGGGTGCGCTCGTGGTCATGGCTTGCCGCGACCTGCAAAAAGCAAAAAGCGCAGCAGCAGCTATCTCTAAAACGAATCCCGACGCCGCGCTCCATCCCCTGCAGCTCGACCTGGCCGACCTTACCTCCGTCCGCACCTTTGCCAGAGATTTCAAAAGCCATTTCGACAAGCTGACGCTGCTGATCAACAACGCCGGAATTATGGTTCCGCCACCCGGAAAAACAGCCGACGGGTTCGAGTTGCAGTTCGGTGTCAATCACCTCGGACACTTCGCGCTGACCGGACGCTTGTTAGACGTGCTCTTAGAGACACCCGGCGCAAGAGTCGTCACGCTCAGCAGCGGGGCGCACCGCATGGGCAAGCTGGATTTTGATAATCTGCACGCTCAAAAAAGTTACAAACCCTGGGCCGCCTACGGTCAGAGCAAGCTGGCGAATCTACTCTTCACCTCCGAGCTTCAGCGCCGCCTGGAGCGTGCCGGGGCCGAACTGATCGCAGTTGCGGCGCACCCCGGTTATACCGGTACCAACTTACAGCAGCATTCGGGGATTGCATTTCTTAACGTGCTGGCTCAGAACACCGAAAAGGGAGCTTTACCCGCGCTCTACGCGGCCACCACGCCGTCTGTACGTGGGGGCGACTACTTCGGGCCGGACGGTTTCGCTGAGATGCGCGGTTATCCAAAACAGGTCACAACGAGCGCCGCCGCACGTGACGCTGACGTTGCCGGGCGCTTGTGGGAAACCTCGGAAAAACTGACCGATATTTACTACGACGCCCTCGAGCTGCGCTTAATTAAACAGCCGCACGCTACTGCTGTGGCGCTAACCCACTGATTAGGGACAGGAGACTACCGATGAACACAAAACTTTTAACCCTGGGCCTTCTTGCCCTAACGACCGCTGCGCTGACCACCTTCGGGATGGCGCAATCTGAAGATGCCACCAGCATCCTAGACACCATTACGAGCAACCTGCGCGGCGAGTCACAAGCCGCCACCTTAAACATGCAGGTCATCCGCCCGGACGAAGAAGACACCTACACCATGCGGATATTCAGCGAAGGGGAAACGAAAGGACTCACCCGCGTGATTGCCCCACCCCGCGACGCCGGACAAGCGTTCCTCAACGACGGCGACAACGTGTTTATCTACAACCCCCGTTTACGGCGGGTACTGCGGCTGCCGCCCAGCGGTCAGAGCGATTCGTTTTTAGGTTCGGACATCTCGTACAACGACCTTGCCGGGGACGATTTGCAAGAGAACTACGAGGCAGAAATTTTGGAAGAGACGGACTCGAGTGTGACGCTCACGTTGACTCCAACCCCAAACGCACCGACGCCCTACGGCAAAATCAATCTCACCGCTGAAAAGCCCTCGTATGCGCCGACAAACATCACCTATTTCGACCAGCGTGACACCGCCGTAAAAGAAAACCTCTTGTCCGATTACGCCGAGGTAGACGGGCTTTACATCCCGCAAAAGTTTGAAGTGAAGGATTTGCTGCAAGAGGGCAACATGACGGTTGTGACCTGGCAAGATGCCGAATTCGGCGTCAAGATTCCCGAGAGCTGTTTTAGCCAGAACGCCTTGGAACGCGAAGGAGCCTGCAAATGATTGCTCTAGCCTGGCGTAACCTGTGGCGACAAGGACGACGCAGTCTCATCTCCCTGTTGGCCGTAGCGCTTGTCGTTTTATTCGCTACCGTGATGTACAGCTTCGGCGGCGCTCTTACCAACGGCATGTACGGCGATTTGACCGACGAAGTAGGCAACGCCCAGATTAGGCCCGAAGGCTACCGGGACGCCCGCAATTTTGGCAACGGACTGTTAAAAGACGCCTCGAGCCTCCGTGAAACGGTTGCTCAAACCACGCCAGACGCCGTGGTTGTCGGCGGGTTGCAGGTTCCCGGTCTCGTCGCGGGTGAGACCCGCTCGCGTGGTCTGGCGGTACAGGGTCAAGACTGGCCTGAACTGTTAAAAGAAGATTTTGTCAACGATAACCTTGCCGAAGGGTCGTTTGTCGAGGGCGATAACGTCACGGGCATCATGCTAGGGCAGTCTTTGGCCACGGCGCTCAAAGTCGGGTTGGGTGACGACGTGTACGTTTACGCCCCCGGTACGGATGGGTACGGCGCAGCGGCCTATACGGTTGAAGGGCTTTTAGACTTTGACGACCCCGCACAGGAGATTAACGCAGCGTACTTGTCCCTACCTGCAGCGCAAGAACTCGCTGCGCCGGACGGTTTGAGTCGGCTCGAGCTGCACTTCCCCGGTATCAACACGCTAGACCAAGATACTCAGATTGCCGGTGAACTGACCCAACTTCGGAATGCACTACCGCAGGGTGCAACGGTTGAAACCTGGCGGCAACTCGACCCCAGCTTGGCAACGCTCGTCAATTTCTTTACGCCGGTTTTAGTTGTCATGTCACTGATTTTCTTCGTACTAGCGGGCTTGCTCGTCTTAAACACCGTTTATTTGAGCACCTTAGAGCGCGTCCGTGAGTTCGGCGTCATCCTCAGCCTGGGCGCACGTGGGCGACAGATTATGGGGATGGTGACGTTGGAAAGCGTACTGATGTGTATGAGCGGTGCCGCTCTCGGTCTGGCCCTCGGGTTAGGTTTTGTGGCGCTCGGTCGCAACGGTTTGGCCTTGCCTAGCTACGCCAACGAGATGCTTGCCGAGGTCGGCTTACCTAACGTCTTTTACCTCTCAATCGAATGGTGGCAGATTGTGCTCGCCGTAGGCTTCGCGGTGCTGACCGCCTTTTTTGCGGCGCTCGGCCCCGCGCGGATGGCGGCGAACATCGAACCCGCCGAAGCTATGCGCTATACCGCCTAAGTTCGCGATTCCAATTCACCTCAGCGAAAAACCAAAGAAAAGGAGAAAACCATGTCACTGTTCAACGTTAAAGGCCTTAAAAAAACCTATCAAATCGGTGAAGTCAAAACGGACGCGCTAAGGGGGGTTGACCTCGAGATTGACAAAGGCGAGTTTACCGCCATTGCAGGGCCTTCGGGGAGTGGCAAAAGCACCCTCTTGCACCTCATGGGGGGCCTTGACCAACCCACTTCAGGTGAAGTTTACCTGAACGACCAGCGGATTGACCAGCTCAGCAAACAGGAGAGTGCGGCCCTGAGGTTGGAGCATCTCGGCTTCGTTTTTCAGGCTTACAACCTGATTCCGGTACTTACTGCGCTCGAGAACGCAGCTTTTGTACTCGAGCTTCAGGGTGTCGGCAAAAGAAAACGTGAAGCGCGGGCTTTGGAGTCTCTTAAAGCACTAGGGATAGAAGAATTCAAAGACCGTCGCCCGAACCAGCTTTCGGGTGGACAGCAGCAGCGCGTCGCCGTCGCTAGGGCTTTTGCTGCCGAACCCGACATCATCTTGGCGGACGAACCCACCGCCAACCTCGATAGTAAATCGGGCGGCGACCTGATTGAACTAATGAAACGCCTGAACCGTGAGCAGGGTGTGACGTTCGTCTTTTCGACCCACGACCCACGGCTTTTAGAGCACGTCACGCGCACGGTTGAGATGGAAGACGGACGCGTTGTCGGGGCAGGTCAGCTCGAGCCCGTCCTCGCCTGAAGGGGCTAACCGCGAGCGTGCAAGCATTGCGTCTCCGCTAAGGCTTGCGCGTCCACGGTTGACTGACGATGAAACTTTTATATACCTTTTTGCTCTTTGCAGTTTCTTTTGCCTCTGCCCAGCCCTACTACCGGGGCGAGGTTGAATTTACGGCAGACTCGAGCCTCAGCACTGCGTTCTCGGCTCAGAACGGCTTGACGTTAGCGGGACATCTCGAGGCGGGTTATGACTTAGAACTCACCAATTTGGGGCTTGACGATTTATCCCCGATTACTTTTAGTCTTGTACTCGACCCGAGCGTGCGGGTAAACCAAATTGTCACTACCGAGCCGGGACTGACCGAACTCTACGCAACCACAACTTACGGCGACCTAGACTTCAGTGTTGGTGTTGAAAGGCTTCCGCTCGAGACAGCTCGTTTAAGCGTGCCCTACAGCGTTGAACCCGTAGGAGTTCGAGGCGTTCGCCACGGCGTACCGGGGGTGCGCGGCGTTTTTTATAGTGGCGACTGGCGACTTCGTGGAGTTGTTTTCTACCGCGACACCGAGCAGGATTTTATCGAGAGCGTTACGCCGATAGTGAGTGTCAGAAGGGCGTTTGACAGCTTTGACTTGGAGGCTCACGCGCTTTACCAAAACGGCCTCGTTACCGGACTCGGCGGCAGCGGTTTGGTTAGCAACGTGGTGGTTTACGGTGAGGCGTGGCTGCTCACAGGCGCAGGCTTCACCGATATCTCTGCTCGTGGGACGTTAGGGCTTAACGGCAACCTGGCAACCGGAACATGGACGCTCGAGGCTGCCTACCTCACTCCCGGCGACACCAGCCTTAAAGATGACGATAACGTCGCCCCGGCGCAAGTGTTGCCTGCCGTAAACCCTCGCCCCGCCGTACTCGGTCAGGTCGCACTGCCGCTCGGCGACGAGGGCGATATAAGCCTGTCGTTTACGGGTAACGCCTTCTTTGACCCCGACGCAGTGCGCTCTGGTGTGGGCGCGAGCTACACGCTTCTCTCTGACGCTGAACTGACGGTCGGCGCAGCGGCGCGGTTCGGCCCTGAGCCGACGGTGGCGACGTTGCGTTTGAGCGTTAAAGGATTTTTTTAAGCCCTGCTCAAACCCGAGGCTGGTAGTGACGGCTGGGTTTATAAAGCTCTCTACTGTCTCTACCGGTGGGTTCAGTCAGCTTTATGCAACCTTTACAAAATCTTGATGCGCGAGGTTCATAATTGAGTTGGAGGAATCCGTGAGCAGACCTGAAATCTTGGCTAACGTAGCAAAAACTGCACTTAAAAGCACTGGTGTGTTGGCAGGCACCGTCCTGGTCGCAGCCGGTGGCTGGTGGGTATACAGCAGATTCGGCATCAATCATGACGCTGAGTTGCCCCCGGCAATAGGCGCACAGCGAACCCGCTTTATGACGAAGGTCGCAGGGCGGTTGAGTTACTACGGTAACGATAACGAGACCGGTACACCGCTCGTCCTGATTCATAGCGTCAACGCAGCGGCGAGCGCGTTTGAGATGAAACCGCTTTTTGAACACTACCGTAACACCCGCCCGGTGTACGCCTTGGATTTGCCGGGATACGGATCTTCCAACCGCGCTGACCGAACCTACACGCCCGAACTTTTTGCTGGAGCTATCCGTGAGTTTTTAGAAACGCAGGTAGGCGAACCTGCTGACGTGGTGGCGTTGTCGTTAGGCAGCGAGTTTGTGGCGAGAGCGGCCCTTACTACCCCTCAGCTGTTCCGTTCCCTGACCCTGATTTCGCCTACCGGGATGAACAGCAAACGTGAGGCGAAAGCGTCCGACAAGGCGGGCAAAGAGGGGGGTAACGAAACCTTTTATGCAGTTAGCTCAAACCCGCTGTGGGCGCGGGCATTTTACGACCTGATTGCGACACCCGCCAGCATTCGCTACTTTTTGCAGAAGAGTTTTGTCGGGCCAGTGCCCCAAGACTTAGCGCGTTACGGCTACCTCACCTCGCACCAGCCGGGAGCTGAGCACGTGCCGCTGCGGTTTATCAGCGGCAAGCTCTTTGACAAAGAGATAAGGGAAAACGTCTACGAACACCTGAACGTCCCGACGCTCGTACTGTTCGACGAAGACGGCTTCGTCAGTTTTGAAAAACTGCCCGAACTGACCGCTGCTAATCCAAAAGTTAGGGCGGTCAGGCTCGAGCCCTCAAAGGGTTTGCCGCACTTTGAAATGCCCGAACGCACGGCGCAGGAGCTAAACAGCTTCTGGCGTGAGCTTGAAACTAGCAGCTAACAAAGGAGCATACTATGACCACCCAAACCGTCCCCACGCATTCGTCAGACCACGCCGTCAGGCGGCAGGTCGCCAATATCGTCGCAATAGGCTCAGTTCTTACCATCAACGCGCTCGCCAACATCTTGCCGATTAACGGCGTCACCACCGGCGAGGTGTCGGACAGCTTTCCCAGCTTGTTTACGCCAGCCGGGTACGTCTTTAGCATCTGGGGCGTCATCTACGCGCTGCTCGCAGTATTCGTCGTTTATCAGGCGCTCCCCGCGCAGAAGCACAATCCGCGTTTGGAACGGCTCGGGTACTGGTTTGTTTTGAGCTGTGCGTTTAACTTTAGTTGGCTCTTGGCGTGGCACTACGGCGCAATCTGGCTGAGTCAGCTGTTTATGCTCGGGCTGCTCGGTTCGCTGATCATGAGCTACGTGCGTTTGGGTATCGGCAAAACAGAGGTCTCGAGACCCGAAGCGTTCGCCGTCCGTTTGCCCTTCAGCATCTACTTGGGTTGGATTACAGTAGCGACGGTTGCCAACACGACGATAACGCTCTTAGACTTCGGTGTGACGGGCGGCTGGCTCGCGCCGCTGCTGACGATTCTGGTCATCGCTACGGCACTGGGTATCGGCTTTTTGATGTTGCGGAACCGGCGCGACGTAGGGTTTAACTTGGTACTGGCCTGGGCTTTTGTCGGTATCGCGGTGGCACAGTGGGGCTTAGAGCTTTCGGTGGTCGTCGCCGCCCTCGTCGCGGCGGGTGGCGCACTGGCCTTTATCGTCCAGCGACTTGCCCAAAGAGGGCGTTTCGCCGCTTGAGACCCGCCGAACGCACCGTATTTTCCATCGCACCCGCCTCGCGCGACCCCCTCTGGATTCTCGGGGGCGTGGTGGTACTGCTACTCACCATCATTCTGCTTTTCATTTACTTCGCCTATCTAGGGAGAAATACGACCTTTGGGGTGTCGGCGCAGAGCTTAAACATCAGCGGCTGGCCGTATGGCCGCACGGTGGCACTTGGCGACCTAAAACTGGACGAAGCGGGCGTTGTGAGTTTAGACGACGCCCGCTTCAGGCCGCGCCGCCGCCGTAACGGGGTGGGCTTACCCGGCTACAACTTAGGCTGGTTTAGTCTTAACGGCGAACGGGCACTGCTATTTGTTACCAACGCTGAGCGTGTCCTCTATCTTCCGACGAGGGACGGCTATAGTCTGCTTATGAGCCCACGCGACCCGGCAGACCTTTTGGAGGCGCTCACGACAGCTTCTAAAAGCGTGACCTCTAGTGAGTAGCGGCAGGTAGCCTAATCTGAAACTGTGCGCCGCCCTCTGCAGCGTTGGTAATCTCGAGCGTGCCCCCGTGCAGCGTCGTCAGCGCGTTGACGATAGAGAGTCCGAGGCCACTCGAGCCCAACTCGCTCACCCTCTCTTTAGCCACGTCCGCCCGGTAAAAGCGGTTCATCACCCGTTTGATATCCTCTTCGCCCAAACCCTTACCCGAATCTTCGACGGTCAGCTGTACGTTGTCCTTCGCCGCGACCACATTAAGCGCGACTTGCCCCCCTCTAGGCGTGTACTTGAGGGCGTTGTCTAACAGGTTGCTGACAATCTGTGAAAGCCGGTCGGGGTCGGCGCTGACACACGTTGGTGACGCCGCACTATAGAGGATGAGCCGAACGGCTTTTTGTTTTGCTCTGTCTTCAAAGTCGGCAACGACTGTTTCAGCGATTTCGCACAAGTCAACAGACTGCTTATTTAGAGAGAGTGACCCCGCTTCAGCGAGTGCTAACGTACGCAGGTCGGTAATCAGGCGGGTCATCACATCTACGGCGTGCTGGCTCGCCAAGACGTTCTCGAGCGTCAAAGGCCGCACACCGTCTTGAAAAGCGTCGAGCCGCCCTTGAATGACGGTTAGCGGCGTTCTGAGGTCGTGGGCGATGGCGTTAAGGGTCGCTTTACGCTCCTCCTCAAGCCGCTGCAAGGTTTCGGTCATGCGGTTAAAGGTCTGCAAGCTCTCGGCTGCTGTTTAAGGGCGGAACGCGGACGCTCAGGTTGCCACTTGAAACTTGCGTGACCGTCTTCGCCAACCGTTTAACAGGCCGCGCCAACCACTGACCGACGAACCAGCCGAAACTGGTTGCAAACAGCAGCGCGAGACCGGTCGAAAATAAAAATGTGCGGCGCTGTGCGCTGTAAAAATTGTCCCGGTCGGTAAAAGCGGTTTGTAAGCCGCGCTCGAGCCCGTCAAGCTGCGTTTGCAACGTAGTGAGTTGGTCAGGGGTGGCTACGGCTCCGCTTCGGAGCGGACTCGCTAATAGTTCGTTGACCGACACACCCAAGTCTTGTCCCAGCGACTCGGCTTGCGGTCGCACGGTCAGTCTTTGCAAAGAGATAAGCAGCAACAACGTGACGAGCGAAACGCCGATCATGGTAAGCGAGAAACGGGTACTAAGTCGGTTCATAGATCTCTATTCAGCTGCCAAACCCGTTCTTAGTGTAACTCGGTTTGGAACCGCCGCTAACAGCATCCTCTTACGTTTTGAACGCAGTTTGAGCTTTATGTGCGAACGCAAATCGTTTATAGGTTTGCTCAGACGAAAACGAACCGACAGCTCGGGTCATGCCGAGGGTGCCAGCTCGTTTTGATAAAAGTTTAGAAGTGGTAGTTGAATCCAAACCGGGCGTTAACGTCTAAAAACGTCTCGTCACCAAAACCTAAATACGGCCCCGCTTCAGCAAACACGCCGCCAGAGGGAAAACCTATAACGTTGAGACGGTACTCGAGTCCTGCCAGCGCATTGACCCCGATGGCAAAGGTGTTCCCGAAAGACAGGAGCGGCCCACCCCCGACGTACAGGTCGAGCGTCCGGTCGTCGGTAATGTTAAACCCGTAAAGGGCGTCTATCCCCAGGCCGTACTCGTCGCCGTACAGACTCCCAAGAAGACGAACGTCAGCATTGTCCGAGATCAAACTGTCCGCGCCAACGTGGAACGTCACGCCAAACGGGAATCCGGTCGAAAGCCCTACCCAAGCTGGCCCGGAAGCGGGTTCAGGGAAAACGATGGGTGCTTCCTGAGCGAGAGCTGAACCGACTAAGCTTAAAGAAACGGTTAAAACGATAAGAGCAAGGCGAATATTCATCGTGATCTCCTAAGCAGACGTTAGTTTTGAGCGTCCTTAACATCAGCTTAGGGAGGAGGAGCCAAGATTGCGGCAAGAAACCTTCAAGATTGGGTAAAGGCGTTCAGGTACTGCTTTATGACGGTTATTGCGGCGCTTCATCTCCCGATTTGCCGCCTTGCCTGGGTGAGTTTTGCGGCACATCTTTTTTGGCAACCACGACGGGTCTAGGATCTGGCTCGGGTTTTTGCAACTGCAACCCACCAGCGCGGCCCAGTCCAACCTTGATGGCCCCATTGCGAAGGCCGAGCATATCGTAGCTGTAAAGCTCACGTATAAGCGTCACAATAATCGCCAGAAGGGGCACGGCTAACAGCACGCCGAGCAGACCGAAGACGAGGCCCGCAACAATTTGAAAGACGAGCATCCCCGCCGGAGGGATACTCAGGTTGCGTTTAACGATCATCGGGCTTAAGACGTTACTCTCGAGCAGCTGAATCGCCAGATACGCCGGAGCCATAATCAAAAACTTGATCGGGTCTACAGCGAGGGTAAAAATGGCAATCGGGACGAGTGGCAAAAACGCGCCGATGTTCGGGATAAAGGTCGCAAACCCGGCAAATACCGCGACGACCATCACGTTGGGCATCCCGAGTAGCCCCAAAACAAGCCATACCAAGCTGACGGTAATAGTGATTGAAATAAACAAGGTGGACAGCCAGGTCGTCAGCGTTCGGTACAGCTCTCTCCACAGGGCGATCAGCCGTTCGTGGTAGGGCCGGGGCGCGAGGTACAAGCTGGCCTGAACATACGCAGTGGGGTCGGCTAGCAGCAACAGGGCGATAAAGAGCACCAAGACAAGGTTCGTAACAAGGCTAACCACGACGCTGCCCCCACTGACTAGGATGGGTAGCCCGGTACTGACCAGTTCACCAAAGAGGTTTTTAATTTCGGCTTCGGATATTCCTTTTGGTCTGGTCTCCTGAAGAGCTGGCAGAATACGCCCGAGCGTGTTGTTCTGAGCCCGCAGGTCGTTATAGACCGCGACGAGGTTTTGAACGGTTTGCGGTAGTCCGGCCAAAAGTTTACTCACGCCTGTGATGAGTGCAGGCAGCAACCATAAGAGCAGAAAGAGCGCGAGAAAGCCGATGAGCACAGCTGCTATGGTATTCGCAACACCTCTGGGTAGACCAAGCCGTTGCAACCAACCCGAAGGGATACTGATACCGACGGCGATAACAATCGCAGCAAACGCCAGGAGCAGTGTGTCGCGGAGAAACCATAAGGCGGCGACGAAGAGAACAAACCCGACAATAGCAGTGGCGCGCCTGAAAAACACTCGGAAGCTCACGGTCTTACCGGCTGACCCCGCCGCATCAGCGGACGCCCCAAACACGGAGGATGTTACGGATGCCGCGCCGCATTCCCAACACGCGTCCGACCATGACGCCTGCACTGATGCTCAGCGTCACCGCCGCGAGTGTCGCACCCTCGGCCCAGTGACCGAACACCCACGTGCGACCCAACGAAAACACGAGGTAAAGCGCGAGAATCAGCCCGCCCACCCAATCAATCCGCCCGACGACCTCGCTGCCCGCTTCGTCCCATGAGAGGTAAAACATGCGGCTGACGACGAGCTCCAGGAGTAAACCGCCGCTCAAACCGCCCAAAATCCACAAGAGGTCAATCTGCCCGCGCCAGGTACTTACAGCTAAGGCGACGAGCATCACGAGCGCGACAACTGCAAAGATGCGTAAGCGGAAAAGCAGTTTACGTTCGACGTAATCTCGAGGATTCCGGGGCGTTGGCGCTGCCATAGTGGACTCGACTCTCATTTTGGTTTAAGTGCTGCAGGTGCCTGCCCCGGTGAGGTTACGATACCGCAGATCGCCTCGAGCGTCGCCGTAAGAAAACTGCGCCCGTCCTCCAGTAGTGCGTCTTTATCTAAATAGCTGTCAGGCCCATCGTGGCCTATCGGCCCGAGCGGGATAACGCTGATTTTGCCCTGACGTTTCGCTTGGTTCCAGTATGAGTTTTTGAGAACCGGCCAGCGCCCCGGAAAAACAATCGCGCCCAGTGTCTGCACCTTATCTTTGCTGCCCTCCAAGTGATACAGATGCTCAACAGCCTTGAGCCCCCAGTCCGACCCCATCACCCCGCCGAGTGAAATTAACGTGATTGGCGCGTTGAGGGCGTGCTTGAGATATGGCGCAGCTCCAAGTGAAATCTGCCCACCGCCGCTATACCCGATCAGCGTTACGGGGACGCCGCTCCTAAGCTGATACCCGTTTTTGAGGAGGCTGTTGAGGATAACCTGCGCTTCGCCCTGGTTATACACGGGGCCATAACGTTTATCGGCTGAGACTAAGACCTGGAAAAGGTTACGGACGTTGATGGTAAACGCCACGATGGGCCGCTCTCCCGCAACCTTGAGATTAAACGCACGCTGCCAAAAACGTGACAGGGGTCTACCTTCGGTGAGACCCGCGTTCGTGACCGAATAGGGCATAATGTCACCAAGCACGACCGCGTCCGGCAATGTGTCACTCAACCGGTCGAGTAGCCTTTGCACGTCGTCGTAGTTGACGGCTCCAACCTTAGCGATACCGTCGAGAAAGATCAGGTAGTGCTGCTTATTGGGAGTAGGCCGGGTGCCCGCCGCTTGATAAGGGACGAAGCTGTCTTCAGATGGAGCTTGAAGTCCGCCGCCGTACCACCCCGCCCACCAACCGAGCGACTCGAGCGGCGCGAGCAGCAGCGCGACCACTACGCCTACAACGACTACGCCGATCAGAAACGCTACGGTCGCCACGTCAGCGGGTTTCGTTTTCCGAACGATTTGAGGTTGGGGTCTCAGAAGTTACACCGGTCAGCACCTCTAACCCATGAATGTCAGTGACGACCTCACTACCGGCAGCGCTCCGCCTTAACCAGTTTCGCGCAGCCACGACCGGACGACCGACGGTGCGCTCTAAGAGCTGCAATACGAGCCAACCCAAGACGCTGCAAAGCAGAGCTTGCCAGAGTGGGAGGCTAAGCGTCACGCCAATGCCGATGATGACCGCCAGCAAACTCCAGAGGCTGAGCAGGATCAGAACAGGTACACCGAAAAAAGGCATGAACGCGAGAAAGCTAAAAAGCTGAGGTGTGTAACCCAGACCGACGGCTCTGGCGACCGTACCCCACGTGGTGATACTGCCGAAAACGTACCGAGCAATGAGCAGGATGCTCACCGTCCAAAACAGATAGGTAAAGATGTAAATCACTGCAGAAACCAGCAAACTGCCGACAAACCGTCCAGGCCGTATCCGGTTGATAAGAAGGATGGCGCTTTGACCTACGGCGCTCGAGAACCCTGCCAACAGGACAACCCAAAAAGCAGTGAGGGAGCCCAGCGGCAAGGTTTCGGCCAAACGAAACGTTGCAGCGTCGAGCTGAAGTGCGCCGGCGAGCAGGTTCCAAATCGTAGCAGCGGGCATGAATGGGCTACTTCAACAGAAGTGGGCGGCAAAAACTCCGGCTAGGAAATGAAAAAGTCACCTTGGTCTAATCTTTACGGTTTCCACGTCAAACCTTGATGTCAGGGGCGCATCCTTAAGAAACAAAGAGGTAGCCAAGGCTACCCAGAAAGGAACACAGATGAAACTTATGTTTGCACTTTTAACCACGCTCATCGTTGGAGGAGCAGCCAGCGCTCAAAATGCGCTTTTCGAGGTTCCCAACGCTTCAGTCGTAGCGAGCTTTTACCAGGGTGATCCTGAAGCCGGTGGCACACTGCTCGAGTCCAAGCGCATCAACAACAGCCCTTTTTCCCGGTCGCTAGGCGGCTCATCAGGTCACGACTTTGTGACGCTCACCTATGAAGGTGAAACCTTTACCTTTGCGACCTTTCCTGGCGGCAGCTATAAAGACAACATCTACCTCAACCTCGAGAGCGTCGAAAAAGGCGACGCAGCCTATGAAAGCGCATTAGAAAATGCGATGTCACTCGGCGACCTTGTGGATAAGCTAGCGAACGATCCGAGCGCGTTACAAAACCCTAGCAACTAACCCTATCCGCCACGTCTTCAGTAAAAACCAGCCTCGTAATGAGGCTGGTTTTTTGCTAGCTCCCTACCCAACGCGTTCCGAATTTAGTCGGAGGCGTTTGTTGTAGATCATAGAGAAGTAGAAACTCGAAAACCAGCCAATCCCCAGAAAAACCTATGCCTCTCGGGTATTCAAAATACGATGATAAAAGGGAGCCTAGTACAATTTGAGCTTTGTGCCTTGTCCCAGCTATGACCTGCGGGAGCCGCCAGACGCTCGCGCTTGTCTGCTCAACTAAGTTAACCTGAGTTTGAGGTTTCTCCGGGGATAGGTTTTCCGTCTCTGCCAGGTTTGCTTTTACAAGCGTAAGGCGGGCCTGAGGCTAAAACGCTCACGTAGGCTTAAACAGCGAAAGCGCAACCCTCGAGACGGTTGTCAGTCACCGAAAGTACAGGATTTGCGTGCCGGACGTGAGAATAACTCCGAACTTGTATGTTGAGTGCGGGTCAAGAGTAAGGCCGACTCCGAACCTGAGCGTTTGAGCTCGTACCTGAGATAGGCCTGCTCAACCCATCACCAAGACTCCGAACCAGCATCCTGAGCCGTTAAGGCCGGATCTGCAAGTATGCGAGCGGTGGTGGCCTAGAGCCGGACCCAAGCTGGAGGACGAGATGACGTTTGTAGGCATCGACGTAAGCAAACTCAGCCTGGACGTGGCTGCACTCCTTGATACCGGTGAAATCCATCGGGGAAAGTTTGGTAACACCCCAGAAGGCCATCGTGAGCTGCTAACTTGGCTCGAATTCTTTCCGAACTGCCGTCTGGCCCTAGAAGCAACGGGCTCCTACCACCGGCGTCTTGCTGCGACCTTACAAGGCACTTACGTGAGCGTGAGCATCCTTAATCCAGCCCAGGTCAGCTATTTCATGAAGCGCCAGCACCGCCGTAACAAAACCGATAAAGCGGACGCCTTGTGGCTAGCGGTTTACGTCAAAGAGCGGCAACCTGCTCCCACCCTCGCCGTGAGTCCGCTACGGCAATCGCTCGCTCGGGAAATTCAGGCGCTAGCGAAGGACCTGACGCGACTCAAGAACCGGCTCGAGGCAGCCGAACATGGTCAGGTTCATCCCGAGGTGGTGACTTCCCTGAAGCGGCGCATGGCCTCACTAGCAGTAGAAAAGCAAGCCCTGGAGAATGAGCTCGAGCTGGAGACGAAGCGTTCGAACGAGCACGAACTCTTGTTGTTGACGAGCATTCCTGGGATTGGGATTCGGACTGCGTGTCTGCTCCTGGCAGAGTTAGGCTCGGTAGCGCGGTTTGCTACAGCACGCAAGCTAGTCGCCTTTGTTGGGCTGACACCTACCCAGTTTACCTCCGGTACGAGCGTGGCTCAACCAAGCCATATCTCACGCTTAGGTTCTGCCTACTTGCGGCATATCTTGTACATGCCGTGCCTCGCAGCTATTCGTTTTAATCCTGTCGTTAAGGACTTCTTTGAACGTCTGGTGAGGCATGGTAAACATAAAAAGGCGGCGGTGGTAGCATGTATGGCTAAACTGCTAAGGATGATCTTTGGCGTGCTTACGCACAGGAAACCCTTCCAGCCAACTTCAGTTCAAGCTTGACAAATCAACACAGCATCTCAGGTTAAGTTAAAGAGATATCAGTCAGCTGTAACTGCTTCGGCATGCCGCTGGGTTCAGCGGCATGGGCTTTGCTGACTTGCAAGCTGGCGATTACGGTCTTTGACCTAGTTGGTCGTCATCAGCTTGTACGCTTTGATCGTCCCAGTTTGGCACTGAAGCTGAAACTCGGCGTAGGCTAGCTGGGGCTGGTTTACGGTAGCTGAGCATCCGGCTACCTGACCTGTTCCAACCACTGCTGCACTAAGGGAACGACCGGGTTGACTTCAGCGGCAACCACATCCGCGTGGGTAAACCCGTCTAAGATGTAGGCGGTAAAAGGTGCGCCTACACCGCGGGCGACGCCGTAGGCTGAAAAGTCCTCAAAGTTCTGAACCAGTCCGCGGCTCGCACCGACTGCTAACGTCGGCGTCGGCACCTCGCGTGTCGGGACAAACTCAGAAGAATTCTTAAGCGTGACGCCGAGCTGGATCATGTCGAGGCCCAAACGGAGCGGAAAGTACCACTCGTTGCTGTTGGTTGCCAGCGTAGACCGGCTCTCAACGAAAGCGCCCAGTTCGGTCACGTCGCGCTTGGGATCGCCGCGCCGCCAAGTCACCGCGCTCGAGCCTGCCTCTACGCCGACAACGGTGCTGCTGTACACACCCTGCGCCCCGTCTAAAAGAACCGCTAACAGATTGCCCCCGAACGTTGCGCCTATCGCCTCACCGACTGAGACCCCAAAAATTGGCGAGAGGCCGTACTGCGCCTCGTTAAGGATGCCTGCGACTGCGCGGTTTGTCGCTGGATAAGAGACGAAACCGCCGGGGGAAAGTTTAGCGGGGGCAAAGCGGGCTAAAAGCGCACTGACCTCATATTTTGCGGCCGACAGCGGGTCGAACGCGTCTTTGAGAAACGGATCGCCCACGCCCGCCTCGAGGTCTTCTCGAGACGCAATTAACCGAATTTGACCTATGCTCAAACCCTCACCCTGCCAGGAAAAGCCGCCCGTCCTGCCTAAAACGCCGTCGAGGAGCAAGAGTCCGTCAAGGTGGGCGTAACCGGGGTCAGGGCTTTTAGCGAAAGCTTTATCTTCGCTAAAATTGTAGCTGCTGTAAAAGCTCACGATGCTGCCGCCGAGTGAGTGGCCCCCGAGAATGACGGTATCAGCAGCCTGCTCTGCGCGTTTGACGACCTCATGCAAATCTCTAAGGTGAACGTCTAAACCCCAAAACGCCGTAAAACGCAGCACGTCCGGTTTTTTTGGGATAAAGCCGCCAGCCTTACCCGCGTTCTTGACGTAGTAGTCATACGCAAATTGTGGGTTGCGCGTTTGCAGACTGCGCGTCATGGCGCTCCGATCCTCGAGCGCGTTTGCCCGCCGGTCGATGACCCAGACCTCAGTTTCCGGCATACTTGCAACGAGCTGCCGAGCCAGTAAGTCGAGGTCGGCTGCGCCCGCGAACAGACCCGGCATCAGCACGAAGATCGTGTTTGGTTTTGAGGCGGCTGCAAAATAGCGCAGGTAGTAAGCGCGGTTATACTTCTCCGGCGTGTTTGGCTCAGCGTAACCTGCGATTTCTACATACTCCGGTTGTATAGCTTTCGGTGCAACGCGGTACACTGGTGGTTGCAGGTCAAGGTCGGCGCGGAGTGCGGGGAGTGGCATACACGCACCGAGGAGTAGCGCAGGCGTAAGCAGCCAGGTGAGTGTCCATCGGTTCATAAGCGTTTCTCCTCTGTCATTAGTCCCTTTTTCACTCCCTTTACGAAGGGTTCGCTTCAGCTTGACAAACGTTTGTAAAGATTCCCTTAAGGACGGTCAAGATTTTGTGAAGACAGTTTGGGTAGGGCCTGGGCGTCCCCGCTGTTACACGCTAAAATTACCTTTTCAGACGCAGGTCTTTAGCCAATCTTTACCTGATCTTGGCGGCGTCTTGATCCACCTCGCGCATCCTTGTACAGAGCCTGTTCACGTGGAACCCGTCAAAAGCTGACGTGCTGTAAGGCTCGAGCTAGAAGGAGTACAAGATGTCAGTTGGACCTTTTTGATGTCCCCTAACCGAGCTTCAAATCAACTTTGGCGTTTACTCGCCCTTGTCCGCCCCTACCGCTGGCAGCTGGTCGTGGCGCTCGTCGCCGTCGTTGTCGCCAGTGGGCTAGGTCTCGTTTTCCCTAGCGTGGTCGGACAACTTGTTGACAGTGCGTTTGGTGACGCCAGCGGCGGCGCGGGAACGCTCAACCGCATCGCCCTCTTTTTGTTCGGTATCTTTGCCGTACAAGCCGTGTTCGATTATTTTCGCACCTATTTTTTGGCCCTCGTGGGCGAAGGCGTCGTCGCCGACCTGCGCACGAAGCTTTACACCCATCTGTTGGGGCTGCCGGTCAAGTTTTTCGACAACCGTAAAACGGGAGAAACTACCTCGAGGCTCACCTCGGACGTAGCCGTCGTGCAGGCTGCGGTGTCGCAGTCGTTAGCTCAGCTTGTCAGTCAGGGCATCACTTTAGTTGGCGGCGTCGTGCTGATTTTCACCATCAGCCCGCGTTTGTCGCTGGTCGTGCTGGCCGTCGTTCCGGTCATTATCCTGGCTGCCGTCTTTTTCGGTCGCCGGTTGCGAAGCGTCTCGCGTGATTTTCAAGACCGGGTAGCGGACGCCAACGCGAGCGCTGAGGAGACGATTGCAGCGGTCAGGGTGGTGCAGTGGTCTAGCGCCCAGGGCGAGCAGATTTCGCACTACGTCGGGTTGGTGCAGGCGTCGTTTCAAGTTGCGCTCAAACGGGCGCGTATCCGGGCGATTTTTATTCCTGCGGTGACGTTTGCGATGTTCAGCGCCATCAGCTTGGTGCTTTGGTACGGAGGGCGCTTGGTCTTCGCCGGGACGTTGACGGGGGGCGACCTCGTGACCTTCTTGCTCTACACCTTTACGGTCGCTGGAGCTATCGGCACCTTTACCGGGCTCCACAGTCAGATTCAAGAGGCTTTGGGGGCCTCGAGCCGCATCTTCGATCTACTCGATGAGGTAAGCGACCTGCCCGAACCCAAAAAGCCTGTAAAACTCAGCACGGTGACGGGAACGCTTCATTTTGAAGGCGTGTCGTTTCGGTATGCCGAGCACGGGACTGACATTCTAAAAGATGTCTCGCTCAGTGTTCGTGCCGGGGAGACCGTCGCGTTAGTCGGGCCGAGCGGCGCGGGTAAATCCACCTTGATCAGCTTGATTCCACGGTTTTACGATCCGACAGCGGGCCGTATCTTGCTCGACGGCGTTGACCTGCGTGACCAGTCTTTAGCGGGTTTACGGTCGCACATGGCCGCCGTCCCTCAAGAAACCCAGCTTTTTTCAGGAACCGTCGCTGAGAACATCCGCTTTGGCGATCCAAAGGCCACCGACGCTGAGGTTGTCGAGGCTGCCAAAGCTGCACACGCCCACGCGTTTGTCACCGCGTTTCCTGATGGGTACGACACCGTGGTCGGTGAACGCGGGATGCAGGTCTCAGGTGGGCAGCGCCAGCGCATTGCGATTGCCAGAGCCCTGCTCAAAAATCCGCAGGTGCTTGTTTTAGACGAAGCTACCAGCGCCCTCGATAACGAGTCCGAAGCTGTCGTGCAAGCGGCGCTCGTTCACCTGATGGCGACGCGGACAACCGTCGTGATCGCTCACCGCCTGTCAACTGTAAGAAACGCCGACCGCATCGCCGTGATGGACGCCGGACGCATTGTGCAAACAGGGACGCACGATGAACTTTTGGAGCAGGCGGGCCTTTATAAAGAGCTGTACGAACGCCAGTTTAAGGTGGCTGAACCGGACACTGTGTTGTTGTAACGTGGGGTCTTGATAAACTGTTGACTTTGGCTTTCTTAGTTACAAGTCGAACCAAGAGATTTATCAGGGCCTCGAGGGTGAGGCTAGTCTGGGCTGTATTACCGCAACGGCAGCGGTAACGGGTTACGAGTTTGTCGAAGGTGAGCGGGTCATCTGCCTGGATAGGCTCGCGCACTATTTCGGGAAACAGAGGGAGCTGTTTTCCGGGGCATTGGTTTGCACCCTGCCATGCTCGGTAAGCTTCCCAGAGGCGGCCCAGCCCAAAACGTAGCGGTTGAGGTCAGTGATAAGCCCAGAGGAAAGCATTACAGTCTCCGGTAGCACGCCACTACTCGCAGCACTTAGAAGGCGCTCGAGCTGCCACGGGAGCCGAGGTAAGGTATCCGAGAGGTTATTTCGTAGCGGGGTCAGCGCCGTTTGCATCGTTTGGGAGGCTTTATTCGTATCGTTCGTTTTTTTCGCAAACGGCAATCTCGGTTCGTCTGACGTTTGTGCTGTAACAGCCTGTGCTTTGTCCAAATAGCTCCTAGAGGTGCCCTCTTACGAGAGAAACGAATTTACGAATTAACCGTCTGGGACGAGCCAAACCCCTTCGCAGGGATTACGAAATAACCCCTACGCTCAGACATGCCACACTTCCGACGGTCTGCCGCCTGCTGGATTTGCCTTGGTGACTGGAGCAGCAAGATTCGCGTCTTTAAGCGAGACCAAAGCGCGGTCAATCTGGCTTGATCTGGCGGTTGCGGTTAACCAGGAGTGTGCCCTGGTTCAAGATCGCGTCGTAGACGCCACTAGCTAAGCCGGATTCTGAGTCAGCTCGGTCATCAAGGCGTTTTCAGCTTTTGTATAGCACTTAAGCGGTTGAAGGCCACCTTTATCACCATAGAATGTACGTGCTAGACAGTTCAGATGAATGTGGGGGCGTCTGTTCCCAGATGATACCTGCTATAGCTGCCAGCTTTTGCGCTCGTTTCCAAGGAAGTGTAGGGTCACGCTGACGCTCGAGGCGGACATGATGTAGCGCAGCGGTACACCAGTCAAAGTGCCTAAGTTGGGCTGCGAAGGCGAAGCCTTGGCAAGTAGCTAAGGCAAAGTTTTGACGCAAGGTGCGGTGCATCACTTCAAGACCCCAACGCGCTTTGTAAACACGGATCAGCTCTTGTACGGAACTAGGCCCAACGGGCCGGGCTTTGCTCGTTCCATAGTGGGTCAAGCTATGATAAAGCAAGCCCACCGCTAACGTTTCTCTAAAGCTGCAGAACCCCGAGAGTAGACCGACCATATAACCTTCGCGTAATCTAGCTATTGCGATACTCGACATATCGCAGATTACCCGTAGTGACAGGCCTTCTTAGGCTTGGCTACTACGGGTAGTCGTTTGGGACAGCGTTTCTACGCTACGGAACATTCTTGGTAAGCTCTATATTGCCAGCAGGCAAGGGTGTAACCTTCGATGATCTTTAAGGTACGTCGTCCAAATGGACTCGGTCGATGAACTACGGGATACTCGAGCGCAAAACAGGTATACTTTATCAACCTAGCTTAAGGAGGCGTCGCCGCCGACCACTACCTGACCCCCGACGAAGTAGAGCGCGTCTTCTCCGACGAAGAGGCCACCGCAGAGACCGACGCAAAGGTTGCCAACGTCAATGCGACGCGCGTGCTGATTCTTAACGCGTCTTATGAGCCGCTGCATGTTTGCTCGGTCAAACGTGCGGTGGCGCTCCTGATGCACGATATCGCCGAACGTGTTGAAGATTCGGACAAGGTCTTACGCTCTCCAAGTCAAGTCTTCCCCGTTCCAAGTGTGATTCGCTTGAAAAAGTTTGTCAAGCGTCCGCCACGTCACCGCGTCGCCTTCAACCGTAAAAACGTCTTTCGCCGCGACGACCACACCTGTCAATACTGCCTCAGCAAAACCAGTGACCTGACGCTCGACCACGTGTTACCCCGGAGCCGGGGCGGGGGCACCACTTGGGAAAATGTCGTTGCGTGTTGCCGCCGCTGCAACGCGAAAAAGCGCGACCGTACCCCGGAAGAGGCCGCCATGCTCCTGAAACGTCGGCCCTACGCCCCCCGGTTTATGTTTTCGTCGGCTTACGGGATTTTGCCTAACATCGACAAGATTTGGGAGAGGTATCTACCCCGCAGCGGTTAAACAAAGGCTCGAGCCGTTATCCGAAGTTAAGTACTGTAAAAACCTATATACTTACAAAGAACGTTCAAGACGTCGTTAGGGGCTGATCACGTGCTTCAGCCCCGAGTCCGGCAAAGTCTAGGTGAAAGGAGCCCAGATGCTCTCGTTTGTGATTCCTGAAGACCCGCGTATCCCCGACCCGAATGACCCGCAGCGCCCCCCCGAAGACCCGACCACGCCGCCTATCGGCGACCCCGATTCGCAGGAGCCGCCGATGAAAGAACCCGACCCGCAAGAGCCGCCGGTTCGGGAGCCGCCACCACCCAACTACGCCCGAAGGCAGGCTCGAGCCCCGCACTTAAATTCTATAGAGCCGTAAAAGCGTCTTCACGCCTTTAGCTTGACCCAATGACGCTAACGACGACCTTACCATAGACGTCTTCCCCACCCGCCTCGAGCTTCCGGTGCGCGTCTGCGACCTCAGCTAGCGGATAGGTGTGGCTGACGACCGACTTGAGCCGCCCCCACTCGAACAGATGCCGCATGGCCTCGAGCTTTTCTCTGGCGTCTTCCAAATGTACAAAACTGACGCTGATATTGCGCCGCATCGCCGGGTTCAGGTCGCCCTGCGCCCCAGTTACCGTAACAATTTTGCCCCCCGGCCGAACTGCGCCGATACTCGGTACAACGAGTTTGCCGCCCGCCGCGTCGAGCACCACGTCAACGCCGACCCCACCGGTTTCACGCCTTACGACCTCGGTAAAGTCTTCCGTGCGGTAGTCCACCACTACGTCGGCCCCAAGCGACGAGACGAGCTGCGCGTCATAACTGCCGCAGGTCGCAATTACAAACGCCCCCGCCGCGTGAGCGAGCTGCACCGCGAAGGTGCCGACCCCGCCTCCGGCCCCGTGAATCAGCACACGCTGACCGAGCCGCAAATCGGCAGCCGTGATGAGCGCGGCGTAGGCCGTACCGCCCGCGACGGGCACCGCCGCCGCCTCTGTAAACGACAGGTTTTTAGGTTTGCGCGCGGCGGCGCTGGAGGCGACCGCGTGATATTCGGCGTTTGCGCCGCCGCGTGGGTCGGTCAGTTCGACAGCGTAGTATACTTCGTCACCCTGCTGAAACGCCTCGACGTTTGCCCCGACCCGTTCAACGACGCCCGCTACATCAAAACCGAGCACCAGCGGCGCTTTCATCATTGCGCCGAACATGCCGCTGCGCAGACCCACGTCCGCCGGGTTGACCGACGTCGCGTAGACCCTCACAAGCAGGTCGTTCGGGCCGACCTCGGGTACGTCCCGCTCTTGCAGCTCGAGGTTATCCGCCGAACCAAATTCTGTTAAGACAACTGCTTTCATAAGCACCTTTCAGTAGCTAGTTGAGTTTTGTCCAGCGTCCTGCGCAGTAAACGCCAGACGCACTTGGTAACAGGTGCAGCATTTCCAAGAAAGACCGCACCAAATATTATCTTAGAATATATGTGCTGGTTAGCAGAACTCGAACCGAGAGCGTTGCTGACCAGATGGTACCTGCTGGCAAAAACAGTCATGGGTAAAACGCTGGTTGCGTCGTCAGCTCAAGGAAATCACCTCAGAAAATGCTTCTTGATGACGTTCTACCCACGCTTCCAACGTCGTAAGCTGTACGGGGATCTCCGTGAGTGCCCCCGCTATATCAACATCTGAAGAAAACATTTCCGGCCTCTCGTAAGCCATTTTGTACCCTTGCGCCGCCCCCTGGCCCATTCCCGGAAACACCGCGTCGAGCTTTTCGCCGAACTCCTCGGCAGGCATCGCCCGAAAGGTAATGTTGCGGCCTAAGGCGCGGCTAAAACGTTCGGCGACCTCTTCCCCATTAAGCCGTTCAGGGCCGCTAATTTTCAGGTTCAGCGGGGCCAAGTCAGGGTGAGCGAACACGTAAGTAGCGAAGGTGCCGACGTCTTCGGTTGCCAGCCACTGCATCTTGACCTCTAAAGGTGTCGGATAGGCAAACGTGTCAGCTTGAACGAGTTCTTCGCGTGTCCACGGGCCTAAGAAGTTTTCCATATAGGCGGTCGGTTGCAGCACCACGTAAGGAACGCCGCTCCCGGTTATCACATCTAAAATGTCGAGCCTCATATCGAACGCCGGGTTCAGCCCCCGCGTAGGCGGAATCTCACCGGAGGCGTTCCAGACGAGCAGCTTGACGCCTGCGTTAACAGCTGCACCAACAGCATGCTTGGCGTAGATGAGGCCGTCGTCCGGGCGTTCGGTGAAAAACGGAATGTGCAAAAAAACGCCTTCGACACCGCTAGACGCTTTACGCAAGCTGTCCACGTCGGCCATATCGCCCTGACAGACTTTCGCACCTTCTAAACCCTGAACTTTACTCGGGTCTCTCGTCAGTACGCGCACCGAATGCCCCGCTGCGAGTAGCTTCTGCGCCACCGGCCCACCCTGCGACCCGGTTGCCCCATAGCTTAAAATTTCCATGCTTGCCTCCTAAAAGGAGTCTACCGCGGATAATTTAATAAATAAAGTAGTTACATATTGCTTATACAGTTTCATTTAATAAACTATCACGTACCAGACTGAGGTGTTACGATGCGGGTATGAGTGAAATCATAGACAATAGCAGAGCCGACGCTTACGCCGCAAGAGTGATAACTGACGCCCGCTGCACGGTTGAGCGTTCAGCTGATGTGCTGAGCGGCAAATGGACGACGCTTATTTTAAGAGATTTATTGAGCGGGCCGAAGCGTTTTGGTGAGCTGCGGCGTTCGCTCATCGGGGTAAGCCCCAAAACCCTAACAGATAGACTCAAGGGGCTCGAGGCCGAAGGCGTCTTGACCCGGACGCTCTTCCCGGAGATGCCGCCCCGCACCGAGTACCGCCTGACGGACAAAGGTGCGGCGCTCAGCCCAGTGATCGAAGCGATGGCGGCGTGGGGCGAAAGGTGGACGTAACCCCGTAGCTTTAGACTTCAGCTAGAGGCCTACGGTACGCCCGTTTGATCTTCTCGTTACCCATCAGCTCCGGCGACGGCCCCTCTAAAATCAGCTTGCCGTTTTCCAAAACGTAGGTACGGTCGGAAATCTGTAACACCTGCCTGACGTTTTTTTCGACCAGCAAAATGGGTAAACCCGTCTGCGATACGCGGCGAATCGCCTGCATCACCTTTTTGACGAGCCGCGGCGCTAAGCCCAGAGACGGCTCGTCCATGATGAGCATTTTGGGCTCGAGCATCAGCGCCCGCCCGGTGGCGATCATCTGCTGCTGCCCGCCCGAGAGGTTGCCCGCCATGATTTTACGTTTGTCGTGCAAGTCAGGGAAAAGTTCGTAGACGTGCTTCAGGCTCTCGGTACGGTTCCGGCGCGGTTCCGGCAAGTACGCCCCGAGCGAGAGGTTTTGCGCGACAGTCATGTTCGGGAACAGCTGTCGCCCCATCGGGACGTGCGCGGTACCGAGCTCCGCCATCTGATGCGGGCTGCGCTTACGCACCTCTTGACCGGCGAAGAGAATCCGCCCTGCCCTCGGCTAAATCATCCCCGAGACGGCCCGTAAAATTGTGGACTTACCGCTTTACCGCTGCCGTTGCCGCCGACGAGCCCGACCAGTTCACCCTGCTGGACGTTTAAGCTCACACCCAGCACGACTAAAAGTTCGTCGTAGCCCAAGTCAACGTTGTCAACTTGCAAAACCGGTTCGTGACCTCTAACCTCGAGTGCTAGGGGTTAATGGGTCAAGAACCAGGCTAAGTTATGCGCGGCGACTTTGCGGCAGACACCGGCTCTGATCGACCAGAACGAGTTGAGCTGACCCGTCAAGAGATGCCTCGAGCGCAAGAGTGAAGAGAAAACCGATTCGGTGGACTTACGGAGCCAGCCTAAAGCGGGCGTCCAAACTCTAGGATGGCGTTCATTATCTTTAGGCTGGGCGTAGACTTGGCAACCAGCGTAACCTTTGTCACCGATGCCTCATACTTTGGTGTTGGCAAGAAACATCTGGCGACGGTGACATCATGCTCAATGCTAGGGTCACTGGACTAGGTGAAGCACTTGGTGCTTTGAGCTTCGCTCTGACCTGTGCCCTAGTGGGCGCATGAGTTAGCTGGAACGACGGCAAAACGGCAGCTAACACCCTGCTGATTGTCACGGCGTGAAGCTTGAAACCGGACGTTAACGCTCAAGCTCCGCACAAAAACCAGCCTAGTCCGCCTCGCCCTGAGGTTGCTTCAGTCATCGCTCTAGGACGTTTCCAACGCACCCCTTTACAGCGGACAGGCCCGGTGGAGGCGCAAGCCGAACATGCCGCTTTGTCCAAGACAGATGGGTAGCGGTTTAGAATCTATGACATGCAGCATGTCACCAGCACAAAAGCGCAAAGCAAAGTCAGCGAAGATGCGCTCCAGTCGTGTTAATACCCGGTAGTAACGCGTCCGGTGCGGCAATTCTGGAAAGAGTGCCCTATACTCAAGCTTGACCCTATCGAACCAGTCGCCTACATGGTCTTGACTGCTTGGCTCACCCACCAAAGCAGTCGTTATCAGTTCTGCGTAGCTGCCTTTTTGATTGTCCATTACAGGCAAGCTGAAACAACCTACTTCGACCGAACGCTTGAGACAATCGTCTACTATCACATAACCCACTGTGAACAACTCACTCAGCGTAGCCTGTCTTTGGAAATGGGGGGTACTTGTCATACCCCATTTTCTCTGCTTTGAGGCTCTAGCCCCTAGCACTCGAGGTTGCTAAGGTTTTGCTACGCTGCCACGAGCTGAATTTTAGAGGTTGAGGAGGTATTTTCCAAATTTCAGATACGCAAATACCTGAAACATCGTCCGTTGTAGAGCCTTCTACTGTCTTGCTTGCCCGCTTCCCTGTTGAGGAGGAGTATATGGCCACGTTTTCCAACCCCATTCCTGCCGACGACCTAGAGCGTCAGCTCACCGTAGCCCGCCCGGACACCGACGAAAGCTTGGAGCATCTCGCGGTTGTCGGCGACACCTACACAGTGGTACTTTCAGGTAAGGAAACGGCTGGAAAGTACGTCTTGATGGACATGATGATTCCGTCCTTAGAGAGTGGACCTCCGCCCCACCGTCACGATTACGAAGAGATGTACTATATGTTGGAGGGCCAGATCGAGCTGACTGTCCGCGACCAGACGGTTGTATTACGGGCGGGCGAAGTGGCGAACATTCCTGCTGACGCACCGGGTTAGAAACAGCGGCGACGGACCGGCCCGTTTTCTACGTATGACCAACCGGGTTAGAAGACTTTTTTACCGGTACGCCGGTAGCGACTCGCACCACGCCCGCACCTGAAATGACGAGGTGGGTGCGTTTGTGCAGAAGGCGTTGTCGTATGCGCCCAAGCACGGGATGGAACTGTTGCCGCCAGACTGAGCGGTAAGCTTTTCCTGAAAACACAAGCTGCGGCACCTGACCTCAGCAGTTTTACGGTGTGTTGTCCGGTACGTCGGTTTTCAAACTGTTTTCTGTGAGCCGACACCGAACCGGTATGGAAGGGTTTTTAGAGCGGTTTTTATACCCTGGTCTGCTACCGATTAGAGCGTAGCAGCCCAAACTGCTCGAGAAAGCGTAGCATTTAAGAATTTCATGAAGACAGTGAAGAACTTACGCTTGTAAGGCTTTTGTGATAGTGGCGCTGCTAAGCTGCTGGGCATGTCAGCTGCATGTTCCTTTTTACCCCTGCTCGAGCGCCTCGGTCTCGATTCTGAAATACCCCCTAGCCCGGAGGTGTGGCGAACTTTAGTCGCTGAAATGACTGAGCTGAGCCGGGAGCTGCCTGAACTTGAAGCAAACGCTAAACCGAGCACTGAGCCCAACCTGGGCTTGGGGACGCCACCAGACGACTGGTACAAGCAAGCGGTTGACATCTCCCCGAACGCCATCTTTTTAATCGACCTGGAGGGGCGGATTCTGGCGTGTAACCGGGCGTGTGAAAAGGATTTCGGGTACGGCGCGGAAGTAATCGGGCAAAACTACAGCGAACTGCTCGAGGTCACGTCGGCGAGTTTTGTCGAACCGCTCTTGCCGTATGTCGAACAGGGCGAGGGCTTTAGCGATATGGAACTTCGCTACCGCGCCCGCAACGGGACGGCCAAACGCACGACCTCGAGGCTTTATCCATATATCGAAAACGGCACGGTCAGCGGCTATATTTTTTCCAATACCGACGTCACGAGTCGTTTGCAGATTGAGGCCGAGTTAGCCGAGCAGTCGGCGTACTATCAAAATATCCTGAACTGCGTTCCCGTCGAGATTGTCGTGTTCGACGCCGACCACCGCTATCAGTTTATCAATCCGACGGCGGTCACGGATCCGGAGTTGCGACGGTGGATGATCGGTAGAGACGATTTTGAGTACTGTGCATATAGAGGGTTCAGCGCGGCAATCGCCGAGGAGCGGCGGGCGAACTTTCAACGGGCGCTCGAGGTGCAAAAACAGGTGCAGTGGGAAGAAGTGTTTGACACGTCCGGGGGCGACCGGTATCACTGGCGCAACCTGAGCCCGGTGTACGGCGCACAGGGCGAATTTCAGATGATGCTCGGTTACGGGCAAGACGTGACCGTCCTCACCGAGGCGCAGCACGAGCTGCGGCGTGCCCACGACGACCTAGAGGTGCGCGTCGAAGCGCGTACCAGAGAGCTTGAAGAGGCGAAGGGCTGGCTCGAGCGGGCCAACGAACAGCTGCAGCACGACGCGTTTCACGACGCGCTGACCGGGTTGCCGAACCGGGCGCTGTTCAAAGACCGGTTGGGGCAAGCCATCGAGCGCTTTAACCGCCGCCTCGAGGGGGGCTTCTCGGTCTTGTTTCTAGACTTCGACCGCTTCAAGGTCATCAACGATTCGCTCGGGCACGCCGCCGGTGACGCCCTCTTAATCGCTCTCGGCGAACGCCTTAAGGGGTGCGTGCGGCCCGCCGATACGGTAGCGCGGCTGGGCGGCGACGAGTTTACGATTTTACTCGAGGACGCGAGTGTCGAAGCTGCCGCTAGGACAGCCGAACGAATTCAGAACGTGCTTAAACGCCCCTTTTTACTCGCAGGCAAACAGGTACCGATTACGGTAAGTATCGGCATCGTCCCCTCGACTGCCGGGTACGACCGCCCCGAAGACGTCTTGCGCGACGCTGACCTCGCCATGTACCGCGCCAAAGCGCTCGGCAAGGCGGGCTACCAGATTTTTACCGCCGACCTGCGCGAATATGCGGTGACGCTCATGGCGCTCGAGACCGACCTGCGCGGCGCGTTGGCGCGGCGTGAATTTGCCGTCCACTACCAGCCCATCATCTCAGTCGAATCGGGGCGGCCGATCGGCTTTGAAGCGCTCGTACGCTGGCAGCACCCGGTTCACGGCCTCGTATCGCCGCAGGCGTTCGTACCGCTCGCCGAAGAGCTGGGCCTCATCGCCGACATCGACCTCTGGGTGTTACGCGAAGCGTGTACCCAGCTGCTGGCGTGGCAGGGCGCGTTTCCTTCAGACCCGGCGCTGACCCTGAGCGTCAACGTATCAGGCCAGGGTTTTGCCCGCCCCGAGCTGGCCACGCGCGTCGCCGAAATTTTGCAGCAAACCGGGTTCAAGCCCGAGTTCTTGAAGCTCGAGCTGACTGAAAGCGTGCTGATTACCCATTCGGAGACGGTGAAGGAAACCCTGGATCAGCTTCACACCTTCGGCGTGCAGCTCCACATCGACGACTTCGGTACCGGCTACTCGTCCTTGTCGTACCTGCAAAACTTTCCCCTGAATGTGCTTAAGATCGACCAGTCGTTCGTCCAGCGGATGGCGGAGAGCGCCGAAAGTACCGAATTGGTGCGTACCATCGTCGCCCTGGCGCGTTCCCTAAACCTCAAGGTCACGGCCGAGGGGGTCGAAACGGCGGCGCAGCTCGAGCAGTTGCGGGTGCTCGGCTGCGAGTTCGGGCAGGGTTTTCTGTTCGCCAAACCGCTGAGCGCTGTAGAGGTGGTGCGGTTTATGCTCGAGGTGGGCGCTTCGGAGCGGGTGCTCGCCGACTGGGTAGCAGAGATAGTGAATTAGCAGCACATTTTACGGGCGCGAGTCCAGAACGTTTGTCATTGCGAGAAGGGCCGAGAGTAAGAAGTTCGGTTGTTACGACTGTCAGTAGACAAAACGTATGTTTACGGATGGTTGGGATTTGTAAACCTGGATTTGGCTAACGGCTCGTAGCCTGAGCCTAGTCAGTTGCAAGGACAGTGCGGTGAGACCAGAAAGTGTGCGAAATGCGGCGCAGCACTACGCTCTAATGTAGACGGTTCGCTAGACTCGAGAGAAACCCAATTTTGAGGAGAACCGATGCCCAGACACCTTGTAGCGCAGCAAAACGACCTTAAAGACGGCGAACTAAAACAAGTCAGCGTCGGTGCCACCGACGTGTTGTTGGTTTGCGCTGAGGGCCGAGTCACGGCCCTGCAAGCGATCTGCCCTCATAACGGTGCGCCGCTCGCCAAAGGGGTGCTAAATGGGTCGCGGCTCATCTGTCCGTGGCACCACGCGTGTTTTGCGGCGCAGACGGGCGAGTTGCTCGAGCCCCCCGCACTTGACAGCCTGACCCAGTTTGAGATTTTTAGTGAAGGCGACGCACTTTTCGTCGAACTTCCTGACGGTGACGTACCCGAAAACCTGCTGCCCGAGTTGGCGACGCCGGACGAGACCGACTCACGTGTTTTCGTCATTGTCGGTGCGGGCGCAGCCGGAACAACCGCCGCTCAAACGCTCCGCGAGGACGGATTTCAGGGCCGCGTCCTGCTTATCTCCCAAGAAGGTACTCAACCCTACGACCGTACACTACTGAGTAAAGGTGTGCTGGCGGGTGAAGTGGATTCCAAACCGCTCCGTGACACGTCTTTTTACGGCGCATACGGCGTTGAACTGCTCATGCAAACGGTCAAACAGCTCGACCCGAAGGCGCGGCAGCTTAGCTTTACGGACGGCGACACGCTGCACTACGACGCGCTGCTCTTGGCGACCGGCAGCACACCAAAACCGTTGGGGGTGCCCGGTAGCGACCTGGGCGGTGTTTTTTACCTCAGGACGTTGCAGGACGCTCAGAACCTCGTAGCAGCGGCGCAAGAGGGTGCGCGGGCTGTGGTCATCGGCGCGAGTTTTATCGGGCTCGAGTGCGCCTCGAGCCTCTCCGAACGGGGTCTCGACGTTACGGTCGTGACACCTGACGAAACACCGTTTGCGGGACTGTTCGGGTCTGAAGTTGGCGAGATGTTCAGGAAGCTTCACGAAGAGAACGGGGTGGTGTTCGTTTCCGAAGCAAAAGCTGAGCGACTTTCGGGCGAGGGTCAGGTGACGCATGTTGTGTTGGAGGACGGCCAAGAATTACCCGCCGATTTAGTTGTCGTCGGTGTAGGGGTCTCACCAAACGTACCCGAAATTGCAGGCTTTACACCGAACGAAGACGGCAGCGTTTCGGTTGACCGCTCCTTACGCTTAACCGGCGACTACGGGCCCATCTACGCCGCAGGCGACCTAGCCCAGTATCCCGATCCTGTTTCGGGCGAGTCCATCCGCGTCGAACACTGGCGGCTGGCGATGCAGCACGGCAGGGCGGCGGCGCACACCATGGCGGGGCAAGAACACACATTTGCCGGAGTACCTTTTTTCTGGACGAAACAGCACGGCCTCAATGTGCGCTACGTCGGGCACGCTTCAGGGTGGGATGAAGTGGTTGTTGACGGCGACTTGGGGGCGCACGAGTTTTTAGCTTACTACCTAAAAGAAGGCCAGCTCCAAGCGGTTCTCGGCGCGCAAAAAGACCCTGAAATTGCTGCCGCCGAAGCGTGTTTCCGGCTCGAGACGCTGCCCCCGGTCGAGGACATACGCGCACGCAGAGTGGACTGGTTGACACAGCTCGAGCCCAACCTTTAACACGGCCCCGTAAAATTTGTTTACGGCGTCAAAGCGGCTAACCCCAAAAGAACGGCCCGGATTCCTCCGGGCCGCTGACATGTTATCTCTAACTGCTTAGCCGTCCCGTGCGTCCGGCATCGGCGCAGGCTTGTTGTCCAAAATTGTTTCGATACGCTCCATCACCTCGTCTGAAAGCTTGTCCACCACGTCCAGCGCTTCCATGTTTTGCGCCACCTGTTCGGCTTTACTCGCGCCGGTAATGACGGTCGAGACGTCCGGATTTTTCAGACACCAGGCGAGCGCGAGTTGAGCGGTACTGCACCCTAAATCTTCGGCAATGCCAGCAAGACGCTGAACTTTTTCGAGCTGCGCCTTCGCCTCGTCACTCTGGAACCGTTCACGGAGCCACTCGTAGCCGGGGGTGTTGAGGCGGCTGTCGTCAGGGATGCCGTCGTTGTATTTACCCGATAAGAGACCGCTGTAGAGCGGGCTCCAGGTCGTCAAACCCAGTTTGAAGTCGCGGTAGAGCGGGCGGTACTCGCTTTCAACGCGCCCACGCTCGAGCATGTTGTACTGCGGCTGCTCCATGAGGGGCGGCACCAGATGTTCGCGGCGGGCCACCTCGTAAGCTTGCCGAATCTGCTCAGCTGACCACTCGCTCGTGCCCCAGTAAAACGCCAAGCCCTGATCGAGCACGAAGTTCATCGCCCGGACAGTCTCTTCAATCGGCGTGTGCGGGTCGGGCCGGTGGCAGAAAACTAAATCGACGTACTCCATCTGAAAACGCTCAATCGCCGCCTTCGTCCCCTCGACAATGTGTTTACGTGATAAACCCATATCGTTCGGGCCATCACCACCCCAGAAAATCTTGGTTGAGACCACCAGGTCGCTGCGTTTCCAACCCTGTTTTTTGATGACGTTGCCCATCATCGTTTCGGCTTTACCGGCGCTGTACCCTTCGGCGTTGTCAAAGAAGTTGACGCCGTGGTCATACGCGGTTTTCATCAGGTCAGTGGCGACGCCTTCACCAATCTGGTCGCCAAACGTTACCCAAGCGCCGAACGAGAGCGCAGAGACTTTTAAGCCGGAATTACCGAGATAACGGTACTGCATGTGTCCTCCTCAGGAAAATGTACGAAAAAGCTGGTTCGCGCCTCTATGCGCCGTAAACGTAACTAACTTATGAACTTTAACGCGCTCAGCCAAACTTGCTGAAGCGCACGCTACAGCTAACAGGTTGATAAAGTGAACGGGAACCTAAAGCTGCCTTAAGCGCCTTGTATTTACGGCACCTTTACGGCGTAAAAGCAGACTTAAAACGCCGCTTCACCCGCTTCAGCAACCGCTTGGTCTTGCTCACCCATGCCGCCGCTGACACCCACTGCGCCGACAACTTTACCGTCTCGTTTGAGCGGAATCCCGCCCGCAAAAATCATGATTTTACCGCCGTTCGAGGCGTGAATCCCAAAAAACTGGTCGCCCGACTGACTGTTGGCGGCCAAATCTTGGGTCGGCAAGTCGAACGCCCTAGCGGTATACGCTTTGTCAATCGAGATATCGATACTGCCTAGCCAAGCGCCGTCCATCCGCACGTGGGAGACGAGGTTGCCACCTTCATCGGCAACAGCGATGTTCATCGGTTGACCAATTTCAGCGGCTTTCTTTTCGGCAGCGGCGATAACTCTGCGGGCATCTTCTAGTGTGACCATTCTCAGCTCCTTTGCGGGTAGTCTAACGTCAAGGTCACAGCGGATACTGCAACGTACTGGACAAAATGTGCTGTGCAAGAGGGTCGTGCCTATATTCAGATTGCAAAATCGCTCAAGTTGGAAAAATCAGCCCGCGTTCGCGTGCCCAGATCACCGCTTCAGCCCGCGACCTGACCCCGAGCTTGCTGTAAATCGTCGCCACATAGTTGCGGATGGTGTGCCTCGAGAGTCCCAAACTTTGGGCAATCTGCTCGTTGCCGTGCCCCTGCGCGAGCAACTCCAGCACCCCTTGTTCGCGTTTGGTGAGCGCGTCGAGCCCCGGCTGCACCTCGCCGCCCGAACGTATCTCGGCCAGTTTTTCCATCACCACCCGCGAAAACCACGTCGGGTCAGCCATCGTCGCCTGAATCGCCTGCATCAGCTCACCTTCGGAGCGTTTGCGGTCGGTGATATCAATATACGTGTCGATGAGGTGCGGAACACTGCCGAAATAGATAATCCGGCCTTCGCTCAGAATCTGGAGCTTCTCACCTGTTGCGGTACGCAGCCCCGCTTCGTGTTCGATAATCTCGTCACTCTGATTACGCCGCATCAGCCGGAGCACCGTCTCGCGTTTGCCGTACTCTAGATACAGGCCGAGGTCGGCAGCTGTTTCGCCAATGATCTCTTCGCGGGTGTAACCGGTCAGCCGCAAGAAACTCTCGTTGACGTCATTGAACCGCAGGTCGCTCAGCCGGACGATGCTGATGGCCGTTGGATTGACCTCGAAGGTGGCTCTGAAGCGGGCCTCGAGCTCACGCTTTTGCGTTACGTCGCGCACGGTCAAGACCCCAAGTGTAATCGAATCTCGGACTTGCGTCCCGTTATAAGCGCCCAACCACTGCGCCTCACCCTTACTCCCGGACTTGCCGTTTGTACTCGTAGTTGTGCCGGTGTTCGTGCGCGTCCACAGCTCGTACGCTGTAAACGTTTCGCCGCGCAGCACCCGCGCCGCCGGGGTATCGTCGTCACCGACGGCGCTCCCGTCGAGATGCTGATACGCTGCTATTTTAGTGATTTGGAAGCCGCTGGTCGTTCTTCTGATACCGTGCAGACGGCGCGCCGACGCGTTAAGGTCAAGGACGTTGCCGCTCAGGTCAAAGGTGATAAGACCTTCGACAAGACCCTCGAGAATCGCCCGCAGTTGATGCGGCTCAGCTTGCCAAACATGGTTGAGCGGTTTTTGAGTGATAACGACCTTTCTGTTACAAACTCCCGGAAAGGCTTACCAGAAGGTCACAACGCCGTAAAAAGTTCTCGAGCTTTCTGCGCGGGTGCTGAGCGCCTGAGATGTACTTATGCAGTCCCTTACGCAGACGACCGTCTAGCAACCTTTTGTTCAGACGTCGGCGCAGCTTGTGCCTCTACCCTAGGCTTAATAAATACGATTAGATAGGTACGTTTGTATCATGAACTCGGTACACGAAAAAACTTGGTTACGGCGAAAAAGTATGTTCAGCGCTACATTTGGAGAGTTAAAAGCGTGAATCAAGCGTTTACGGTTGTACTAAAGCCTCAAAACTAGTGAAGGTTGGCTTAGGACGCTCTGTTTTACGGGTTGGTGAGGTGGGGCTCGAGCTTGACAGTTGAAACGTAGTATCTCAACAACCGAGCGTTTACAGCAGAACGTTTACAGCAGAACGTTTACGGCAAAGTCGCAGCAAACCGTTTTTTACGGCGAACATTTCGCGTGACCGACGTCTCTTGTTGACAACCCCGGCCCCTGCGCCGTAAACTCCCTGACGCAAGGCGCTGGGGAAGTCCGGTGAGAATCCGGCGCTGTCCCGCAACGGTAATGTTCGGTATGTCCTGAACAAAGCCCGAATACCAGCGTCGTGACGACAACGCACCCCTCGCGCGGACGTTAGGTGGGCGGCGCTCACAGTATTTTTACGGTGCCAACTTACCGGTAGCTGTTTGTTACAGTGTCAGCCTAACCCTACCTGAACAATTTGCCGCCGCTTGGGTGCCCGAGGAGGCACCATGAAGGGCTTTACTAAGGGTTCCATATGCGCTGTAGTGCTGTGGTTTGGAGTTGTTGCTACTGCAACGACCTATCCGTATACCGTCACCGACGACCTAGGTTTTGAGGTGACGCTGAGCGCCGAACCTATGCGCGTCGTGGCGATGATTCCGAGTCACACCGAGACGCTCTGCGCCGTCGATGCCTGCGACAAACTCGTCGGCGTGGACGCCTACAGCAATTTTCCGGCAAGTATTGAAAAGTTACCCAAACTCGGGTCGGCGTTTGAACCGAACCTCGAGGCCATCGTCGCCGCGAAACCCGACCTGGTTTTGGTTGACGAATCGTCCGACCTGGTCACAGCTTTACGGGGGCTCGGCGTCCCGGTTTACGCCGGAACCGCCCAGACCTTTGACGAGGTGTTCCAAAAGTTTACGGTGTTGGGGGCGCTGGTCAACCGCGAGACCGAAGCGGCGCTCCTGAGCGGGCGCGTTCAGGGGCGTATCCGGGCAATCAGCGAGCGGGCAGAGGGGCTCGAGCCGATTTCCGTCTACTACGAAATCGACCCGACGCCCTACAGCGTCGGACCAAACTCGTTTATCGGGGTGCTCCTAAGCCGTGCCGGAGGCGAAAACATCGTCGAGGCGGGCCTGGGCGACTTTCCGCAGTTAGACCCTGAATACATCGTCGCTGCCGACCCCGAAGTCATCATCGCCAGCGAACGAGACGCAGCGGCGCTGCCGGGGCGTCCCGGTTGGGCAGGCATCAACGCCGTAAAAAGCGGGCGCGTCGTTCCAACGGATTCAGCTATCGACGACGCTATCAGCCGCCCTGGGCCGCGTATCGGGGAAGCGGTGGCGTTTTTTGCGAGGGCTCTCCACCCAGATGCCTTTGGTCTCCCTGTAACCCCTTAACGTGTTCCGCGCCCTACACGTCGCCTTAGTCTTTTTGACCACGCTGCCGCTGCCCCCCGTAAAATCGTGGCGGGAGAGCGACGCGCGGCGGAGTGTACGGGCGTATCCGCTCGTCGGGTTTATTCTCGGCGTCATCTTGTGGGGCGCAGCGTGGATGTTAGGGCCGCTGCCGGATACTCTGCGCGGCGCACTCCTGCTGGGGATATTCTTACTCCTGACCGGCGCACTCCACTTCGACGGATTTTGTGACATGGCGGACGCGGCTTTCTCTAGCAAAACTCCAGGAGAACGTCAGAAAATCGCCAAAGACCCGCAGCTCGGCGCGTTTGCACTTGCTGCGGGGGGCGTCCTGCTGCTCGTCAAAGCGGCGGCATTTGGAACCGTACTCCCCGTTTCTCTTCTCTTAATTCCCCTTTTAAGCCGAACCGTCGTCGTGTTGCCGCTGGTGCTCGGGCGAACACACGGCTCGAGTCAACTCGGACAAAACACCAAACCGGGACTGGCTACCGCCTGGTTTCCACTCGTTTTAGGTTTAGCGCTGGGAATTGGCGCGGGTGCTCTAACGCAAACGCTGACAGCTTTTTTGTGGTTAGCGCTGGCAGCACTTCTCACCACCGTACTGCTCGCCCCGTGGCTTTCAAACCGGCTCGGTGGGCTCGGCGGCGACGCTTACGGTGCACTCATCGAAACGAGCGAAGCGGTCATGCTGAGTGTAGCCGTCCTCTTATGACCGACGCCGTAACGCTAGATATTCATATTCCCGGCGTTGAGCTTGGGCGCACCTTGCCGACGGCTGAGAGCTGGGAACATCACCTGACCCTTATCTTTGCTAGAGCTTGTGAGGGGGTCTCGAGCGCCCCTCTAAACGGCGGTTTCGGCCCTCGCCACGCCGTCGTCAACCGGAGCGTTCACAAAAACTGGATGTGTGACGACCCTGAAGCTGACATGACACGGTATGTGGCGCGTTTAGGGCTCCCCGCCGAAACAACCGTCGGGCTCATCACAGCGGTGAGTATGGCTGATTTGCGTTACGTACAGGCGGTGCGCTCGAGCTGGCGGGTTCACGCTTTAGTTACGGCGGGCGTCGGCAACGCAGCGGCGGCGGGTGGACGGTTTACGCTGGCTGAGGCGACGGGGACCGTAAACATTATTGTGCTCTTGGAGGGTTCTCTCACTCCTGCCGCTCTCATCGGCGCAGTGCAGAGCGCCACTGAAGCTAAAACCGCCGCCTTCCGCGAGGCGGGCGTCACCACCCGTTTCGGCGAAACCGCTACCGGCACTACCACCGACACCGTAACCATCGTCAATCTAAACACAAGCCCCCGCAGTATGTACGCCGGACTCGCCACCCTACCCGGATTTCTAGTTGCCGAAACGGTCTACACGGCACTTTTAGCAGCCCTCACCCAAAAGGAGAACTGATGTCTCAAACACCCCCCACCGACCGTAAAACTGTAAAAGCTCAGGGCGAACGGCGCGGCCTCGTTATGATTAACACCGGGCACGGCAAAGGCAAAACGACGGCAGCATTGGGCCTGATGATGCGCGCACACGGACGCGGCCTCAAAACGCGGCTGTTTCAATTTATCAAGCACGAAGGGGCCAAATTCGGTGAACACCGCACGCTGAGTGAGCTAGACATTCCGTTTGCGGGCCTCGGCGACGGCTTTTCGTGGCGGTCGCAAGATTTGGACAAAAGTCAAGCGCTCGCCTTACAGGGTTGGGAAGCGGCGAAAGCGGCGATTCTGAGCGGTGAATACGATCTGGTTGTTCTCGACGAAGTGACCTATCCGGTGTCATGGGGCTGGATTAGTCCCGACGACGTGGTGGAAACGCTGGCGTCACGACCGGAGAAGATGCACGTCGTTTTGACAGGCCGTGACGCACACGAAAAACTGGTGGCGGCTGCCGACACTGTGACCGAGATGAAGAAAATCAAGCACGCCTTTGACGCCGACGTTCCGGCGCAGCGCGGCATCGAGCACTGATGGACAGGGGCGGCGCGGCACTGCTGAGCGTCCTTATCGACGCACGTTTTGGTGAACCCCCGACGCAGCTTCATCCGGTTGCGGGGATAGGACGGTATTTGGGGCTGAAGGACAGGATATGGCGGGGCTCGAGCCCCCCCCACCAAGCGTTTATCACCGGCGCAGGTTTCGTTTTGGTCGGCGCGGCGGCGTGCGGCGCAGCGGCTTGGGGCGCACAACAGGGACTGAGCCGTCTTCCCTGGCCCGTAAAGATTCTCGGCACAGCCCTGATGCTCAAACCCCTTTTTAGCCTGTCGGCACTTTTAGAAGCTGGCGACAGCGTGCGTGACGCACTCGCCGCTGAAAACTTACCGGAGGCGCGGCGTCTCCTGGCGTGGCACCTCGTCAGCCGTGACACCTCAGAACTTTCCGAGGGCGAGGTTGCCGGTGCAGCTATCTCTTCGCTGGCGGAAAACCTGACCGACAGCGTCGTCGCACCGCTCTTGTACTTCGCACTGTTCGGCCTGCCAGGGGCGGCGGTCTACCGGTTTGCCAACACGGCGGACGCGGTACTTGGCTACCGTACACCGGAGTTAGAGTATTTCGGCAAATTTGCCGCCCGCACGGATGACGTCCTGAACTTCGCCCCCGCCCGGTTTACGGCAGCGCTGCTTTACCTGGCGCTGCTCGTTTCCGGCGCACCGACCCGCAAAAGCTGGGCGCTGGTGCTCGGGGACAGCAAGCGTACCCCGAGCCCGAACGGAGGCGTAACGATGGCGCCGACGGCGGCAGGGTTAGGCGTGAGGCTTACGAAACGCGGCGTCTACACCCTCAACGAAGGGGGCCGCACCCCGACAGGCGCAGATATCAACCGGACGAAACACCTTGTCAAGCTGACCGTCCTGTTCGGTTTCGGCCTTTACGCGCTGGCAAAGTCTAAACGTGCCTGAACCGGTCTTGACGCTCCCGCCCTATGCGGCGCACGGCGGGCCAGACGGGTCGCACGTTCGGTGTGATTTCAGCGTCAACAGCAACCCGTTTGGGCCACCACCGGAATTACTAGAGTATTTGAGGGAGGTTGAGGTCTCGAGCTACCCCGACCCAAGCTACACAGCTCCACGCGAGGCGGCGGCAACCTATCACAACACCTTTATAGAACAAATCGTGCTGGGCGGCGCTGCCGAACTGATCTACCGACTCTCAGCGTGTTACTTGCAACCCGGCAGAGGCGTACTCGTCGCCGCACCGAGTTTTAGCGAATACGCGCGGGCCGCGCAGCTTTACGGCGCACAGGTAGAGACGTGCAACGTTTACGCGAAAGGTGCTGAGCCGGACACGACTACTTTAGTTCAAGCTATTAAAGAAGTCCAACCTACGCTTGTTTGGCTTTGTCAACCGAATAATCCAACAGGACACGCCTGGAGTGAGGCTGCACTAACCGACGTTGCAAATATCTGCCAGAAACACGACGCACTTCTGGTAATTGACGCGGCGTATCTCGAGCTGAGCCACACAACCTTAACATTACCCGAACATGCTGCCGTACTCTTTCCGCTGACGAAAACTTTCGGGATCGCCGGACTCCGCGCCGGGTACGCGCTCGCGCCGCCTGAAGTTGCCGAAACGCTGCGCCGCGCAGCTCCGCCCTGGCCCGTAAGCACACCTGCTGCTACGGCTGTCTACTGGTGCTGTTCTAAAGGACGAGCATTTGTAGAGGAAAGCGTCCCGAAGTTGCTCGAGCTTCGCCAAACCTTTCAGCTGAGAATGCAGGATTTGGGTTTTGAAACGTGGAGGAGTGAAGCCAGCTTTTTTCTCGTCGAGGTCGGAAACGCACTTGAGTTTACGGCGAGGGCAAAAACTGCCGAATTTAGAGTGCGGGATGGCTCGAACTTCGGTCTTTCAACTTGTGTCCGCTTAGCCGCACAGTGTCGAGAAAATAACGAGGCGCTTCTCGAGTGGTTGAGGGGCTAGAACTATGAGATTAGAACCTTGATAGAACTCTGGCTGGTGCGGCACGGCGCAACGGTTTGGAACACTGAAGGCCGCGTGCAGGGTTGGGGCGACCCACCCTTATCAGAAACTGGAAAGGCTCAGGCAAAAAGGCTTGAACCCCGACTTGCACGGACGGATTTCTCAGCAGTCTACAGCTCGGATTTACGTCGCACAACCGAGACGGCGCAGCTTTCATGTCCCGGCGCAGAGGTGAGGCTCGAGACCCGTCTGCGCGAACTCAACTTTGGCGCGTGGGAGGGCCGAACCTGGGCAGAGGTCGCCGAGCGTGACGCGGACGCCGTAAACACCTGGTACACCGAGCCTTACGGTAACGCTCCGACGGACGGAGAAGCTTATGGGGAACTCAAGACCCGTGTTCAGGCGTGGCTCGGAACGTTGCCGCAGACGGGCCGCGTGCTCGCCTTTACGCACGGCGGCCCCATCCGGACGATTCTTTACGGTTTGACCGGGATTCCAAATGCACAAGCTTGGCGCTTCGAGGTCGGCGCGGCGAGCTTGACCAAGCTCGTGTTGGGTGACGCGGGCGCGATTATCAAAACAGTGGGGGACGTGGCGCACTTGGAGGATACAGAACTTGAGAACCTTACATGACGGGGCGAGCTTTGATGGTGCAGGGGTGCAGCTCGAGCGCGGGCAAATCGTACCTTACAGCGGCCTTGTGCCGCCTTTACGCGCGGCGCGGCGTCCGGGTCGCGCCGTTCAAGGCGCAAAACATGAGCAACAACGCCGGGGTGACTCCGGCGGGTTTGGAAATGGGCCGTGCTCAGCTCACGCAGGCGCTGGCCGCCCGCGCAACGCCCGACGTGCGGATGAACCCGGTGTTGATCAAACCCGAAGGTGACACGCGTTCACAGGTCGTGGTGCTCGGCAAACGCGACGACGCGGTGGCAAAGTTACCCTGGACAGACCGCAAAGCGGCGCTCTGGCCGGTTGTCCAGCGTTCACTTCACAGTTTATTGGACGAGTTCGAGCTGGTCATTATCGAGGGTGCGGGCAGCCCTGCCGAGGTCAACCTGAAAACGGGCGATATTGTGAATATGCGGGTGGCGCAGGGGGCCAACGCCCGCGTCCTCCTCTGCGCCGACATCGACCGGGGCGGCGCGTTCGCGCACCTGTTAGGGACGTGGGCGTGTCTAGATGAGGACGAAAAGGCGCTGCTGCTGGGCTTTGTGCTGAACAAGTTTCGCGGCGACCCTAAGCTGTTAGGGGACGGGATGGACTGGCTTACTGACCGGACAACCGTCCCAACCCTCGGCGTGGTGCCGTACCTGCCGCTCGCCCTCCCCGAAGAAGACGCTCACACTTTACAGGTCGGTACGAGAGCAAATACCGCGCTGAACGCATTACGGATCGCCGTGCTCAAGTTTCCAGCCGTATCTAACTTTGATGAATTTGACGCACTGGCAGGTGAACCAGGTGTGTCTTTGCACTGGGTAGATACACCCGAAGCATTCACCGGGGCCGGTCTCATCATCTTGCCGGGGTCGAAACACGTCGCCGCCGACGCTGCGTGGCTGGGGCGCACCGGTCTTGCAGCGGCAATCAAAACGCACGCCGAGGCGGGAACCCCGATTTTAGGCGTGTGCGGCGGGTTGCAACTGCTCGGGGAACAGGTGAATGACCCGCACGGCGTCGAAGGAGAAAGTTTTACGGGCTTAGGACTGTTAGAGCTTGACACGGCGCTCGAGCCCAAAAAAGTCACCCGGCAGACTACAGCTGAGCTTTTAGCGGCGGGTACAAACGTATCAGGTTATGAAATTCGCCACGGACGCAGCCATGCTTGGGGTGAGACGAAACCTTATCTTGCAGACGGACTGGGATTTCAACGAGGAAACGTTACGGGCATCTATCTACACGGACTGTTTGAAGATACGACGTTTCGGCGTGCGTTTCTTGAAGAGATAGGCGTTCACAGTACCTCCGCAAATCATGCCGCAGAACTAGACAAGACGCTCGACAAATTAGCCGACCACGTAGAGGCGCATCTCGACATGGACAAACTAGACAACGCCGTATTCAACAACGCCGTATTCAAACCTTTAGATCCACGCCCGCAACACTCGCAACTCATTCTCATTACGGGCGGTGTACGTTCAGGCAAATCGCGTTACGCCGAGGCGTTAGTGACGCACTTTTTAGGCTCGAGTAAAAATGCGCTCTATCTGGCAACTTTAAGCGCTGGCGACGATGAGATGACGCGGCGGATCGAAACGCACCGGGCGCGGCGACCGGAGAGCTGGCGGACGCTCGAGACCCCCCGCTCCCCTGCCACCGCGATTGCCGAAAGCCCTGAGCCGGTTGTCTTGCTCGACTGCCTCTCCGGACTCGTGTCGAACATCTTGCTCGAGCACGAACAAGGCGGTGAAGAGACGGTGATTCAAACGGTTTTAGACGCCGTAAACGGCCTGATTCAAACGGTTCGGGCAGTCCGTAAAACCGTTATCATCGTCACCAACGAAGTCGGTAGCGGCGTCGTTCCGGCCTATCCGCTGGGCCGTCTTTACCGCGACGCGCTCGGCCTCGCCAACGCCCGCGTCGCCGCCGCCGCCGCCGCCGCCGCGTTGTGCGTGGTCGGTTTGCCGCAAACGCTCAAAGGTACACTGCCGGAGGTTTCGCTTGACTGAACTTGCCCGAACACTCGAAAACATTCATAAGGCTGATGAAGCGGTCTACCATAAAGCTTTAGAGCGCCACGCCACCCTGACCAAACCGCCGGGGAGTTTGGGGCGGCTCGAAGGGGTCGGCGCACGCCTCGCCGCCGTTCAGGGCACCGTAAAACCTGCGGTTAAAGGTAAAGCCGTCGCTGTTTTTGCCGCCGACCACGGCGTCACGGGCGTATCGGCGTATCCGAGGGAGATAACCGCCGGGATGGTGCAAAACTTTTTAGCAGGGGGCGCAGCCATCAACGCGCTGGCGAAAGGTGCCGGGGCCGAGCTGCTCATCGTTGACGTCGGGGTAGACGCCGACTTTGCGCCGCACCCCAAGCTCTGGTCTCGCAAGGTTGCACGCGGCACGCAAAATATGCTGGACGGCCCGGCCATGAGCCGCGCTGAGGCTGAAGCGGCTTGTGAAGTAGGACTCGAGGCTACTCGTGAACTCGTCTCGGGGGGAGCCAATCTGCTCGCAGGCGGCGAAATGGGTATCAGCAATACGACCGCCGCCGCCGCCCTGACCGCCTTTTTTGCGAGACAAGCTGCAGAAACCGTCACGGGGCGCGGGACAGGCGTTGACGATGAAGGTTTGGCCCGTAAAGTTAGGGTGGTTGAACAAGCTCTAGCGAGACACCGTAAAACCATCACCGACCCGCTAGACGCGCTCGCCTGCTGGGGCGGCTTTGAAATCGCGGCGCTGACCGGATTTTATCTCGGCGCAGCCGCCGCTAAAACGCCGGTCGTCCTCGACGGCTTTATCGCTACGGCGGCGGCGCTCGTAGCGGTCGCTGTAAAACCCGCCGCAAAAGACTATCTGTTTGCCTCGCACCTGTCGCAGGAGCGGGGGCACCGGATTCAGTTGGCGCATTTGGGACTCGAGCCCCTCTTCGACCTGAACCTTCGGCTCGGTGAAGGCACCGGCGCGGTGCTAGCATTTGGCCTGTTAGAAGGTGCAGCTGCGGCCCTTACAGAGATGGCAACATTCGCCGAGGCGTCACTATAGCCGCGCAAATGAGCTGCTAAAAAGCGCGCAATGTACCCTAAAAACTCCTGGCTGCGGTGTTAAACTCTTCCCCATGACGCCCCCTCTCGACCTCTCAGCCCCTCTGGGCGTATTCGATTCCGGCGTCGGCGGGCTAACGGTTCTCTCGGCCCTTAAAGAAAATTTGCCTGCCGAAGACTTTATCTATCTGGGTGATACCGCGCGCGTTCCGTATGGCTCAAAGCCCCTCGAGATGGTACGAGCGTTTGCGCTCGAGATCAGCCGTTACCTCGTTTCACACAGCGTAAAAGGTATCGTCGTCGCGTGTAATACCGCCTCGGCAGCGAGCCTGCCCGCTCTGGCAGAGATGCTACCTGTCCCCGTTTGGGGCGTGATCGAACCCGGTGTGCAGGCTGCTTTATGCGCCGCTCCAGGTGGGCGCGTCGGTATTTTAGGCACCGTCGGTACGCTTCGCACAGGCGCTTATCAGCAAGGGCTGGAACGGGGTGGTTGCACCGTCTGGGCTCAGCCCTGCCCGCTGTTCGTCCCTATCGTCGAAGAAGGCGTGTCGGACACGAAAATAGCGCGGCTCGTCGCCGCGCACTATTTAGCCGACGCCCCACGTTTGGATGCTGTCATCCTCGGCTGCACCCACTACCCGGCACTCAAACCTATCTTGCATGAGATTTTAGGCGACGCTGTGCTAGTCGATTCCGCCGAGGCGACCGCCGCACAAGTTGCCGCCGACCTCACCCGGCTCGGTTTGAACACGCCTAGACAGACCCCCGGAACCGTCAAGCATTTCGTCACCGGCGACCTGCCGAGTTACCGTCATACGGCGCGGCTCTTAGGTGGACCAAACGGCCTGACGACCCGCACCAGCCTCGAGCCCAAAACCCTAGAAAGTTCCCTGTGAGAAGCTATTTATGAGACAAAACCTATGAGACAAAACCTATGAGACAAAACAGAGCCCCGCAAGACCTCCGCCCCATCACCGTTACCCCCGGTTTCAACCGTTTCGCCGAAGGCTCGGCGCTCGTCAAATGGGGCGAAACCCACGTGCTGGCAACCGTCACGATTGAGAACAAGCTTCCGCCGCATATGCGAAACAAAAAAGTCCGTGAGGGCTGGCTCACCGCGGAATATGCGATGCTCCCGCGCAGCACGCCCGAACGGGTGCAACGTGAACGCCTCTATTCGGGCGGCCGGTCTTTGGAGATTCAGCGGCTCATCGGACGGAGCTTGCGCGGCACGGTTGACCTGTCGCTCTTTGTGGGCAAAACGCTGCTCATTGACGTAGACGTGCTGCAAGCTGACGGTGGGACGCGCTGCGCCGGGATTCTGGCAGGGTACGCCGCGCTGCACCACGCTGCCGATAAACTCATCAAGGCCGGAACACTCGGCGAGTGGCCCTTGACGCACGAACTCGCCGCCGTCAGCGTGGGGTTGGTCAAGGGGCAAGCCCTAGTTGACTTGGAGTTCAGCGAAGACTCTGAAGCCGAGTTGGACCTGAACGTCGTGGCGACCGCCGCCGGTGACATCATCGAAGTGCAGGGCGGCGCAGAGGGCCAACCCGTCCCTGCCGAGACGTATGTGCAGCTCGTCGCGCAGGGCATCGGCGCGGTGCAGCAGATTTTAGAAACGGTGCGCGGTTCCCTGTGACAACGCGCCTTGTGTTAGCTACGATGAACGAGGGCAAGGTGCGAGAGTTTCGGCGGGCGCTCTCCGCGAGCGGCCTCGAGGTCGTTTCAGCGCGTGAGGTGGGCGTCGGGACGTTTCCCGAAGAAACTGGCAGCAACTACGCCGCGAACGCGCTGACCAAAGCGTCGTTTGTGATGCAGGAGACCGGTTTGCCGAGTTTAGGGGACGATTCCGGACTCGAGGTCAAAGCTCTAGACGGCGCACCGGGTCTCTACTCAGCACGTTTCGGCGGGTTTGAGACGGATGGGGAACGCACCCGGCATCTGCTGGCGCGGCTCGAGGACACTCCGGAAGCTGCCCGCACCGCACAGTTCGTCTGCGTGTTGGGTTTTGTCACGCCCGAAGGTGACGCTGAAGCCTTCGAGGGCCGCTGCGAGGGCCGTATTACGGCGACACCGACGGGCGAAAACGGGCACGGCTACGACCCGGTTTTTTACAGCACCGAGTTACGGCAAACCTTCGGTGAAGCAAACGACGACGCTAAGGCCAAGGTCAGCCACCGCGCCCACGCGCTAAAGAAGTTTTCAGACTGGTTGGCAAAACGCAGCTGACCGGCGCAGCTCACTTGTGCAGCTGACCCACACAGGCAACCAACCGTAACCGCCGCAAATAATTTTAGTGATAACCCTGGTCATAACAAGCTTGGTAGTAACAAGCCCAGCAGTAGAAAACCTGGTAACGAGGAGAAGTGAATGACAGTTAAGGGACGGGGCACAAACGTTTTAAGCCTGCTGATTTTAAGTCTGTTGATGTTGAGTACATCGGTAACGGCGCAGATCACCTCACTACAAAATCCGCTGCCTCAAGAGGCGCAGGCCGTGCTCACCGAAGCGCGTAGCACGGCAAAACAAGCGTTGGACACGTACAAAACCTATCGTCCTGACCAACCGCTCTTTCGTGAAGCCATTCGCTTGAGCCGTAAAGCGGTCAACTTAGCACCGGAAAACCCCGAAGCGCTCCGGTTTCTGGCCGAACTTTACGGCGTCACCGGATTTTACGGCCCTGCCTTTAGCATCTGGCAACGGTTTGTCAACGCGGGCGGCCCGCTGGACCGGGCGGCGCGTAGCCAATTTGCCGAGAACGGCAATCAGGTCGGGTACGACCGCTACGCGCAGGGAGACCTCAGCGGGGCGCTCGCCGCCTACCGCACCGTCGTCCGGGTCGTTCCCGGTAACGTGCGGGCGCAGCGCTGGTCAGGGCGGATTTTACTCGAGCAAGACCAGCCCCAAGCCGCACTTCCCTATTGGCAACGCCTGCAAAACCGTAAACCAAACGATGAGGGGGTGGCGTATTTCCTCGAGCTTTCCCGCGCAGGTGTCGAATACGGACTAGGCGCAGCGAGAGCGTTTTACGGCGGCGTCAGCGATTACGAGGCGGGGCGTAAAGTCGCCGCTGAAAGGGGGTTTTCCAGGGCGGTCGCGCAAAACCCCGGTTACGCCGCCGCGTGGGGTTATCTAGGCCGGTTGGCGTTTGAAACCAGAGAATTTAAGCGAGCCGAAACCGCGTACAGCCGGGCAAGTCAGCTCGAGCCGAGAAACCAGACGTACCGCTACTTTTTAGGTCAAGCCAAACTCAAGCAACCTAAAAAGCAGTAAAACTTATAACTGTTTTACCGCTCGAGTAGCCCTGTCTTTAGTCAAAGGAGAAGGTAACGCTATGTTCGCCTCGCGGCCCAGCAACTATGCTCTTATCTTTGTTGTGTTAACTTTCGTCCTGACTTTTGTGTTTACCGTCTCAGGTTCAGTTTTCGCCGACTTGGCACAGCTGCTACCAGCTACGGTTGCACTTGTTTTATGTATCATCTTACCCGAACACGTTAAGCAGTTTCGTCAACTCAGACTTTACCGCTTCGGCGGCTTTCGTTGGTACCTATGGGCTTTCGTATTCCCTACCTTAGCTTTACTTGCAGCTTACTTCGTAGCAGCTGGTTTCGGCCTACTAGTGTTTGATAGTCCGGCTGACACATTTATACGTTTCTTATTCGTTCCTCTAGTAACTTTGTTTCAAGCAACGCTTTACTTCGCCTTGGGAGAAGAGATTGGCTGGCGAGGTTTCCTGTGGTCAAATCTAAATAAAATATATACCGCCAGACAAGCTTCGGTCATAACCGCTGCAATCTGGGTTGTTTGGCACTATATCTTTATCATCTGGGGCGGCTACTACGAAAGTGGCAGTCTATGGTTAAACACGCTGCTTTTCTCATTGACAGTTTTTCCTATGGGTATCGCACTAGGTTGGCTCCGCTACAGAAGTCAGAGCCTATGGCCTGTTGCGATAGCGCACGGCATCTCAAATGCATTGTGGCAAATGTTAGACATAGACACGCGACCCCTAAATTCCAGTTGGATTTATGTCACAGGTGAAGCGGGCATTGTAAATGCCATCATTTGGGCAGGAATCGCTCTTTACTGTTGGAGGCGATTTGAGATTGGTAAAATCACAACCGTTCAGAGTGAAAATACTTCGGTCTCATCTTGAACTGTTGTCTCAGTCAGCTAGACTATGTTGTAGAACTTTAAGAGAGTAATGAAAACATTTTGGTTTCGCTATGAGTTCTGCTGCTACTGCTGAAGTCCTTTTAGTCCACAGCCAACTGCACGTCAAGCTGAGCTTTGAGGTCATCAAAGCTCGGCGCTTCAAACCCCTGGTTGCCGATAATCACCGACGGTGTTCCGGTGACGCCGACATAATCCGCTAGCGTCATGTCGCGTATGACTTCGGACTGCGTTTGGCCTTCAGTGATGCACGTTCTGAGTTCGGCGGGCTCGAGCTCCTCAACCCCCTCAGCAACCGTGAGGAGGTTCTCGAGCGTCGCCCAACCGTCCGCGCCCTGCGCCGCAAAGAGCGCCGTCTTGTAGTCCCAAAACGCCGCCGCGTCCTGCTCGAACGCGCACTCTCCGGCCCGGCCCGCCGTAACCGCCGTCTCGTCACCCCACGCCAAGTTGACGTAGTACGCCTCGACCTTGCCGGTGTCGATGTAGTCGCGCTTCAGCGGCCCGAACACCTCGGTCTCAAATACTTTGCAGCGTTCACAGAGAAAGTTCTCGAACAAAATGAGTTTGACGGGCGCACGCGCACTGCCGAGCGCCGGTTGGCCCTCGTAACCACCGTCTTGCACGCTCAAACTCGGCTCCGGCCTGAGTTGCAGATATAAAAACGCGCCGAGTGCGGCGACGATGACGATTAGGGCAGTTATCAGGGTAAAGCGCTGGGCTCGAGTCACTATCCTAGAGTTTGACACGAGCGGCTGAGGGCATATGTCCTTCTTACGGCGAAATTTCACAACACGGTAAAATCCCTGCCGCTAAACTTTTGTATGCGCTGCCTGTTCATTTTCGTGACCGTCTGTTTATCATTTGCTCAAGCCTCCCCGTTTCGTTTCGAACCGCGTATTTCGCTTTTACCCGAAACAGAAGAGTTAAACGAAGCTAGTTGCTTTAGTGAGGCGTCACTTCAGAGTATGGGGACAGTAGGTCAAGGCATCGCTGTACTCGCTGAGGCCGCACCGGAAAAAGCATGTTTTGTAGTCGGAAAGACGGCGAGCGAAAAGGTTGCTCACTATTTCAGACGAGAGCTGTCAGGCTTAGGCTACAGCAAGCAAACCGAAAACTTTCAGCCTCCGGGCCTTTATAGCAGCAAGTGGGCAACAACTGCAAGCTCAGTACTGAGTTTTATCTGGATTGACGTGGAACTAGCGCCCGGAACAGCAGGAACGGTGATGTTTGCCTTTTATAACGACGGTAGTCTGACCTTGAGAGGTGCGAAAGACACGGTAGAAGACCTCTTCAGCGTTTTTGTAGAAGAAGCGAGAAAAAGACCGGACAAACCTACTCATCTCAAGCAAGAGACGCGCTTTCAACTTCCTTTAGGGACAATAGAGTTACCTGCAGATATGTGCGAACCCAGCGTCGTAAAAAGTACTGCTGTAGAGTTTCCGCTACTTAGCTGCTACATTGTACCCCTCGAGGTGGCACAAACACTTGAGCACTTAGGCGATAACCTAAACACTCTGAGGTATCAGCAAAGTAACCTTGTAGAAGAAACCACCTTTACCGGTGCAAACTGGGTTTTACCCGGAGTAGAAACGTCTAAACTGACCCTGCTTGTTTTTTCTACCTCACTAACTAAAGGTTCTATGCTGGTTGAGGTAAATACAAAAGTTTTGGAGGAATCACTTCGCTAACCGAGCTTTAATGTTTTTCCTGATGACGCTCCGAGAGTTTCGCCGCGACATCCTGCAAACTCACGCCGCTCTCCTTTAACAAAACCGTCAGATGAAAGAGCAAATCAGCAGCCTCACCGACGAGTTCATCCGGTTTACCCTCCAAAGCTGCCACGATGCTCTCTCCCGCCTCTTCAACGACCTTTTGCGACACGTAACCGAGACCGCGTTCGTGCAGTTTGGCGACGTAAGAGCCTTCGGGCAGTTCACGTAAACGCGTTTCGACGACGCGCTCTAGAGTGCCCATCATCTCGCCGATACCGGGCGGTTGGGGGTCGCTCAGGCTGCGGTAGAAGCAGCTGTACTCGCCCGTGTGACACGCCGCGCCGGTCTGCACGACACAGTAGAGGAGCGCGTCTTCGTCGCAGTCGTACCGGACTTCGGTGACTTTCTGTATATGCCCGCTGGTTGCGCCTTTATGCCAGAGTTCGTTACGTGAGCGGCTGTAGTAGTGGGCTTCACGGGTCTCGAGGGTTTTCTCAACAGCGTCTTGGTTCGCGTAGGCGAGCATCAGTACCTGACCGGTCGCAGCGTCTTGGGTGACGACTGGAACGAGGCCGCGTTCGTCGAAAGCGAGGGTAGAAACGTCCATAAGGACAGCTTACCGCCCTGGTTGCGTGTTACTCAAGCGCCCAGACGCGGGTGCGGCTTCAGTCAGGACGGCGCGGGCCAGAAAACAGCCGGTCAGCACCGTTTTTCGTTAAGCGGGGTGTGTTTCCGGGGCGGTTTGCAAGGTGTTTTGCGGCGTATTTTGTGAACTATTTTGTAGAGTGTCTTGCAACGTGTTTTGCAAGGTTTTAAGCCCGTCCCACTCGTTGTGTTTACGGTCGTAGATAAGACTTATCGGCCCGGCAAAAGAAGCTTCGCGGAGCAGCTCGAGACACCGCCTTACATCTCCCGAGTCAATCTTTGGCTCGAGGTCGCCCGAGGTCATATGCGCCTTGAAATGCACCGACGTCGCGTGGGGCAAAAGCTGGGCCAGCATGTCGTATTTGTCCCCTAAGCTAGCCGTAGCAGCTTCGGCGTTGCCGGTATCGACGCAGAGCCCTAGACCTTCCGGGCACGCGCCCAGAATGCCCAGCACCGCTTCAGGGTGCTGCGCTGTGAGCTGCCAGTTTTCGGTACTGACGGCGACGCCGTAAGGGGCAGCGTAGGCCATCAGGTCTGTAAGCTGCGCGGCGCTTTGCGCCAGCGTTTGCGGCGTAGCAGGTTGCTGTCCCGCTGAAATCCGCACGCGTTCTGCGCCTAGCGCGGCGGCGGCGCGGACGTAGCGGCGGATGAGCTCGAGCTCCCCCTCCAACACCTTTGAATCGGGCTCAGCAACGTCACCCGCGTCGATAAGCACGCTGAACAGCTCTATCTCGGCAGCTTCCAAACGTGCTCGGAGCGCCGCCAGATAGTCCGGCTCGGTTGAGGGTAGGTGAAAATGACACAGCTCGAGCGTCCCGATATTGTGTTTTTTCAGTTCTGCGGGCAAGTCTAGCAGCGGTAAACCGGCGTTCAACAACCCGTCAACGCTCCACGATGAGATTGCAAATCTAAGCATGTTCAGATCCTCCAGCACCTTTTGTTGTCAGTTTAACTCGGTTAGTACGGTTTAGAAACGAGCAAAAAACAGTACGAGGACGTTTACAGATTCGGAAATCCAACAGTCAACCCCAATTTCGGCATAGACCAATTTGACAGTTATATCTTTTTGATATATAACTTATCTTTATATGGGCAAGGTCAATAAAAGCCAATACGCTGTTTTAGGCATTCTCGGTTTGGGGCCGCATTCGGGCTACGACATCAAAAAGCTCACCGACTTAAGCACCCGTCACTTCTGGGCCGAAAACTACGGCAGCCTCTATCCGACGCTCAAACGGCTCGAGCAGGCGGGCCTAGCAACCGTTGAGCTTAAGGCCCAAAACGGAAAACCCAATCGGAAGGTTTATACGATCACTGGCGCAGGACGCGAGGTGCTGCGGGGCTGGCTCGAGCTGCCCGTCAGCGACTCCCCGCCCCGCAGCGAACTGCTGCTCAAACTCTTTTTGGGGCGTCAGAGAGCGCCTGAGGTCAGTGTCGGGCACCTCAAGCGGTTTGGGGCCGAGCAAGCCGAACGGATTGCGACTTTTGCGGGGCTCGAGCGCTGGCTCGAGAACGAAAGGGCAGGAAACCCGAACCTCCCGTACTGGCTGCTGACGCTCTCTTACGGGCGGACGCAAGCTGAAGCGCTCAAAAGCTGGAGCGAGGCGAGTCTCGAGACGTTACGGGGTCTTGTCATACAAGAGAAAGTCGAGGAGAACGGTGGATAGCGCGCTGCTGCATACGGTTCTGATTTACGGTCACGCACTCGGCGGCCTCGTTGCTTTTGCGCTCGGGTGTTTTGTACTGCGCCCTCAGCTTAGAGCGGAATCTACACTATTTCGCGCCTATTTTCTTTCACTCTGGGTGATGGTGCTGCTGCTCGCCCTAGTTGTCGGCGTTGATTGGGCGCAGCTCCCGCTCGCGAGTCGCTTGACCTTTGGCGGCCTCACCCTGCTGGCGTTTTACACCGGGTTGCGAGGCTGGCAAGCGCAGCGTCTCCTCCGAGGCCGGGCTGCGGATTGGCGAAACGATTACATCTCACACGTCGGATTTACGCTCATCTCGCTGTTTGACGGCTTTGTGATTGTCGGGGCGCTCGATATGAACGCGCCGGGTTGGACCGTCGGTCTCGTCGGCGTTCTGGGGGTCGTCGTTGGTATCGGCACCATCAATTTGGTCAAAAAGCGCACGGCACGTTTTTCTATTGCCTAGAACCGCTAGAAGTAGGGTGCAGCGAAGGGGTTAGAGCGGACAAACTGCGCGACTTTAGCTTTGCTTTACAGGCGCTATTCAGACGATCTTTCTGACGCAAGCTTTCCAGCAACCTTTTGTAAGAAGTTTGTGACAAGTTGTGTCTATGCTAAACGTATGTCCCCGCCTGTGTGGTTGCTCTGTTTCAGCCAACGCCTCAAACAGCGTTTTCGGCGTCAGAGACGGTCAGAGGGCGGCGCACCTTCTATGAGCTGGCGTCTCGCCGTACTTTTAGGAACTCCCGTTGCCGCGCTAGCTTTCGCGTTCGGTATCGTGTTTGAGTTGCAACACCAGACGGACGTGTTCGACGTCGTAGCGTACAGCCTAGGCGTCGCGGTACTTTTAAGCCTCGAGCTCCTGCTCCTGTGCTATCCCAAACGGCTGGGAACCCTCGTTTCAGGGACGATCAGCCTGATGAGCCTGTTTCTTCTCGCCAAGCTTGTTTTTCTGCTCTTCTTTGCGCCTCCCGGTACGAACCCTCTCGCTGAGATGACCGAAACGTTCTTCTGGGCACCCGTCGTCTATGTGGTGGCTTTTTTTGTCCCTGGCGTCCGCTGGGGACGGGTCAGCGTTATTTTGTTCGGCATCCTGACGCCGGTCGTAAGCGCCGCTTACGTCCTGTTCAGCCCGCTGCGGCACGCCGATTCCGCCGTTTTTTACGCGCTTGTTCAGCTCAACCTCGCCAACGTCGTGATGATTTTGCTGACCCGTGCGTTCGCCTACCTGCGCTCGTACTTAAACCACGTCAAAACCCGTAGCAACGCCCTCGAGCAGCTTGCCCACACCGACACGCTGACGGGTTTACCCAACCGCCTGAGCCTCGAGGTCGCCCTTGCTGAAGCGCTACGCACTAAACATCCGTTTGCGGTTATCTTTATCGATCTAGACCGTTTCAAACGGATTAACGATACCCAGGGGCACGCTTCAGGTGATGAATTACTCATCGGAGTCGCCGAACGTTTAGCCGGAGCGGTTCGGCCTCAAGATACTCTCGCACGTGTGAGCGGCGACGAGTTTGTACTACTCGCGTGTGGGGTTACGAACGAATCGGTACAAGAAGCTGCGCAAAGGGTACACGATATTTTCCGGTCGCCCTTTGCGTTGACCCGGCAGAGCGTCCGGATCGGGGCCAGTATCGGCTTCTGTCTCCACCCACAAGACGGCGACGACGCCAGCGTCCTCCTCCGTCACGCCGACAGCGCGATGTACCGGGCCAAGGCTGCCGGGCGCGGTCATCTCCGCGGTTTCTCCCCACAAGACCACGATACCGAACACTTGCGGGCGCTCGAGAAAGACCTAGGGGGCGCGGCCGAACGCGGCGAGTTCGACCTCGTCTATCAGCCGCTCTACAGCCTGCAGAGCGGTCAGCTGGTCAAGGTTGAGGCGCTTTTGCGCTGGCACCATCCACTTAGGGGCGCGGTCGCGCCGGACATTTTTATCCCGTTAGCCGAAGAATCCGGACAGATCGTTCAGATTGGGGCGTGGGTGCTCGCCAGCGCCTGCCAGACTGCCGCGTCGTGGCGGCGGGCCGGGTTTGCGCCCGTCACGATGAGCGTCAATATCTCGCCGGTGCAGTTTACGCGGGTCGGTTTTTTTGATGAGGTCGCCTGTGCGCTCCGGGTCAACGGTTTGTCGGGGAGTGACCTCGAGCTTGAAATTACCGAACGCACCGTTTTGCACCACACCGAAGAGGTGATCAGCGTGTTGCAGCGCCTCCAGGAGACCGGGGTGCGCATTGCGATGGACGATTTCGGTACCGGCTACTCGTCTCTAGGCTACCTTAAAGACCTGCCGCTAGACACCATCAAAATCGACCGCTCGTTCGTCAAAGACCTTGCAGAGCCGCTGCTCGCACCGCACTACGCGGTCGCGCTCGTGCGGGCGATCGCGTCAGTGGCTGAGACTTTAGACCTCGAGCTGGTTGCCGAAGGGGTCGAAGACGAACAGACGGCCCAGACGCTTAAACAGCTCGGCTGCCACCTGGCGCAGGGCTACTTCTTCGCCCGGCCCCTCCCCGAAAATGAAGTTCGGGCACTTTTGCCACTCAACCGGAACAGTCTGATGAGAGCCGAACGTGAAAGCGCTCTGACCAACTGATTTATAGAGGGTAGTTTTCACATACTACATTGTCAGCGAAGAGTTGACCCATAGCAACACAGTGTCTAAAGTAAGCGAATGAAAAAGCGCTATGGAATCAAGCTGAGTAAAATACAAAGGCAAGAGCTCGAACGGCTAACAAAAGCGGGAGCGTGCCGGGTGAGGGTGTACAAACGGGCTAGGGCACTGTTACTGGCGGATGCCGGGGTAAGTGACGCCGAGATTCTCAAGCAAGCAGATATCAGTTTGGCAACGCTCAAGAGGATCCGCAAACGTTTTTGCGAAAGCCAGAGTAACGTCCAAGAGGTAGTAGCGGACAAGCCCAAACCAGGACGCCCAAGTCGCTTTAGTGGTGAACAGCGAGCGAAGATTACCGCTTTAGCATGTAGTGAGGCTCCTGAAGGCAGAAGCAGATGGACACTGAGACTGTTAGCGGATAAAGCTGTCGAGCTGGGCTTGGTTGAGACTGTTTCGCATGAGGGGGTCAGCGAGATACTGAAAAAAACGAGCTCAAACCCCACCTAAAGCGGTGTTGGTGTTTGGGCAAGCTCACCTCTGCGTTCATTTGGCAAATGGAGCGGGTGCTTGATACTTACGCTCAGCCTTATGACCCCGACTATCCGGTACTTTGTTTTGATGAACGACCTTGTTATCTGATTGAACAGACCTTACAACCTGTAGCGATGAAAGCAGGCCAGGTCAAACGCGAGGACTACCATTATAAAGTCACGGCAAGTTGTTCAGTGCTCTTAGCGGTCGAGCCGCTTACCGGCAGGCGTTGGACTAGGCTCTATGACCACCGCCGACGGCAGGAATACACCGACTTTATGCAGTACTTAACGCAACAGTTCCCTCAAGCGCAGAAAATCAGGCTGGTGCAGGATAATCTCAACACCCATAACCCAGGCTCGTTTTATGCTGCTCTAGCACCGCAAGCTGCCTTCGAACTTGCCCAGCAGTTTGAGATGATTCATACCCCTAAGCACGCTTCTTGGCTTAACATGGCTGAACTTGAATTCTCCGCTTTAAGCAAACAGTGCCTAGACCGGCGCATTGCTCAACGTGACCGCCTTGAAACTGAACTTAACGCTTGGCAAACAGAGCGCAATCAAGCCCAAGTTAAGCTCAACTGGCAATTCTCCAAAGAAGCGGCTAGACACACCTTCAAACGTGCCTACACAGAGGTGAAGGTGTCAGTACCTCGCTGACAGTGTAGTACAGCGGTTTTCGTAATTACTGAGCTAGCTTCTCGCAGCTATTATCCCTAAGAACCCGTCTCAAAACTTGGCTAAGCGCCTGGTCATGAGACGAATCATGGCGATATAGATGAACGCCTCGGAGGTTTGAGGTAGACGTTCAAAGTCTCGGGCCAGACGGCGGCTACGAATAAACCAAGAAAAAGTTCGTTCAACCAGCCAACGCTTAGGCAAGATAGCAAAGCCCTTTAGTTGTTTGTCACGCCTTACGATGTCGAGCACCCAAGCGAAAGCCACCTGCGTCCAAGAGATAAATTCACCTTGATAGCCTGCGTCAGCCCAAATACGTTTAAGCCGAAACGACTGTAAGAAAGATGCGTAGAAATTGCTTAGAAGCTTTTTGGCACCATCTCGGTCTTGCACGTTTGCACCCGTAACCAGTACCGCAAGCAGCAGTCCCAAAGTATCAACGAGAATATGGCGCTTACGTCCCAGACAGCGCTTGTGTACATCAAGGCCTCGGGCCTCACCACCCTCTGCGGTTCTGGTGCTTTGACTATCTAGAACAGCAGCACTCGCCTCCGCTTTACGCCCCAGCTTCGTTCTGAGTTTGCGGTGTAAAGTTGTATGCCATAACTTCCACTGACCCGTCTTGCGCCACTTGCTGAAGTAGCCGTAGACCGTTTTCCAATGCGGCAAGTCATGCGGCATCGCTCGCCACTTAATGCCATTTGAAAGCACATAGAAAATCGCGTTGATAATCTCTCGGTAGCTATGCTGCCTCGGTCTACCCGTCTTAGCTGGTGCTGGCATCAGCTCTTTCAGAACGGCCCATTCGTTATCGTGTAAGTCGGCCTTAGTATCGCTGTCTGTTCACACTTCAGCTTTACCCGACCTTTCTCTTATCCCTGGGTTTTGAGACGGGTTCTAAGGGGTGCGTGTTAGACTATGCTTTATCCGCATAGACTGGCTAAAACCAGATGATACCTGCTATAATTGTTGAGTTCGAGTCCCGCAGCTACATGTTAGCTCTTAGATAGCAGCAGGTATTATCTGGTCAGCAACGCGCTTGGTTTGAGTTATGCCGACCGGCACACACGTTCTAAGATATGGCAGGTATCATCTGGGAACAGACGCCCCCACATTCATCTGAACTGTCTAGCACGTACGTTCTATGGTGATAAAGGTAGCCTTCAACCGCTTAAGTGCTATAGTACCTAGTGTAGTCTTTCTTGGAAATGCTGATAAGATGCGCCTACCTCGGTAGCTGGTTTGATTCTAGAACACTTGGCAGTTTCGTCTGGACAGTCGATGATTGGAAACAGTCTGCGCCGAGCAGAGGCAGCTGAAGGGCTGGGGTCGCCTCACCCTGAAACCTTTTGCCCCTCACCTCCGCGTCTAAGTCCGAGAGTAGCAGCGACGCCCAGCAGCACGGCGAACCACAGGGTTGCAAGGCGCAGCAAGATCGTCGCAGCCCCGGCGTCGGCGACGCTGGCCCCACTCACACCGAGCAGCAAGATCATCGTCGCTTCGGTACCGCCCAACCCGCCGGGTAAAAACGATAGCGCTCCGATACTGATAGCGAGGCCGTAAATCCCGAAACTGGCGATGAGGGGGGGCTCGAGTCCCAACCGCGTTACAATCACCCAAAACGCCGTCGCCTCCGCGCCCCAACCGAGCAAGCTGAGGCCCAAACCGGTCAGCAACAAGCGCCCGCGGCTGAGAGTAGCGGCGGCGTCGAGGGCGTCTAGAATGCCGCCAAGCCGCCTGATACCCAGATTACGAAACCAGCCCCGAAACGCTGCGCTGTTTAGCAGCAGCAGCAAAACGACGATTCCAGCAACGGGGATCAGCACTAGCGGGAGGTAGCGTCCAAAGTAAACCACGCCGAGCGTAGCCAGTATCAGGGTCGCCGTCAGATCAAAAAGCCGCTCGACGAAGAGCGCGGAAAAGCTCGCGGTGTAGGGAACGCCGTAGGGCCGCAGGTAAAACGAGCGCACCCCCTCACCGAGCTTGCCCGGCGTAATGGTAAACGCAAAACTAGCCAGATAGTAGTGCAAACTGGGGCCGACGGGAACCCGGTAGCCCAAACGGTTGAGGTAGTACTGCCAGCGCCCAAAACGCACCGTGTAGTTGAAAACTGAGAGCGACAAGAGCAGCAGCCCGCCCCCCAAGCCGATGCGCCGCGCGGCCTCAACGGTCTCGTCCCAACCGCTCCAGAAGGTAAAGGCGGCGTAGGCGAGAACGGCGACGAGGCTGATAAGGAGCAGTACCCGAAAGTTTTTGTGTAACGCGGCTTGCATCTAGAGCTCGAGCCGTTTGAAAAGAGGTTCCGGCAGCGCCCGGACGACGAGCATCAGCCAACGCCAAAAAAAAGGTAGGTAGACGACCTCACGTTTGTTGTCGATAGCGGCGACGATGCCCACGGCAATTTGTTCGGGTTTGACAAACAAGAAGTTCTTCTTGACCCCAGCGGTCATCGGGGTATCAACGAAACCGGGTTTGATCGTCAGAACGTGAACGCCCGCGCTGTGCAGCCGGTTTCTCAGACCCTGCATAAACAAGCTGAGCGCACCCTTGGCTGCGCCGTAAACATAGTTGCTGGCGCGGCCCCGGTCTCCGGCAACTGACGAGATAACCGCCAGCGTACCCGAACGCTGAGCCTCGAGCCGGTTAGCGAGGAGTGTCAAGAGCGATACGACGCTCGTAAAGTTGACCTGAAGCGCCTCGTGAGTGGCCTTGAAGGAGGTCTCGAGCGCCCGTTGGTCGGGCAGGGTGCCGTAAGCAATCAAAACGACGTCAAGTCCACCGAGCGCTTGCACAGCCTCCTCAACGAGCGCTTCGTGCCGCGCGTTGTCGGCGAGGTCGGCAGCGGCGTAGCCAACCGCTTCAGCGCCACGACTCCGCAAGTCCTGGGCGGTCGCCTCGAGCTTAACGTCGTCCCTGGCAACTAGAAAAAGCCGGTCGCCCCTCTCTGAAAAAAGGCGAGCGGTGGCGCGGGCAATCGCCGAGGTTGCACCGAAGATCAGAACGCGCTTCACGCAGCTTGCTCGTGGGGTACAGCGTCAGCGGTTACGCGCCGCCAAAAGCTAGAGGAAAAGCGTGGGTCGATATACTGAGAAAACGCTTTCCACTCCGGGTAAAACGTCTGGAACGACGCCGGACTCATCCGCGCGTCCTTCGCCGGATAGACGCGGCCCCCGTGCCCCCGCATCAGCGTATCGAGACCGTTAAGCAGCGCAAACGTCCGCGCCCCTTCGTTGGGAAAGTCGAGCGCCAGGGTTACGCCGGGGCGCGGGAATGACAACAGCCCCGGTGAGGGGAGGTCGCCGAACATCTTGAGCACCGCCAAAAACGTCCCCATCTTGGACGCGGCGATACGTTCGAACACCTCTTGAATCAGACCGATGTCACCGTTATAGGGTATGACGAACTGATACTGCAAAAATCCGCGAGGGCCGTAGATACGGTTCCAGTCGCCGATCGCGTCGAGCGGATAGAAAAAGCCTTCGTAGTGGCTTCGCTTGGAGACGACTCTGCGCTGCTGTTTGCCGTAATAGACGGCGTTAAAAGCGTTGACCGTCCAGCTGTTAAGGAGCAGGTTGGGCGCGTCGAAGGGAGCCGTAAATTTGGGGGGTGGGCTGGCAATCAGCGGCCCCGGCTCAGCGGCGTGGTTGCCCCGCGAGAAAAGTCCGCGGCCCAGCTTTTTACCCTGAGCAGTGCAGTCCACCCATGCGACGGTATATTCAAACGCCTCGTCTGAATCTGCCGAAACGGTAAAAAACTCTTCTAAGTTGGCAAATTTGATGCTCTCGTTGTCGATCTGCGCGGTGTTGATCCGCCGAAGTTTAAGTTCAACCCATAAGATCAGCCCGGTCAGACCGAGCCCGCCGATAGTCGCGCGGAACAGGTCGGCGTTTTGCGTTGGCGTACAGACGAGCTGCGTACCGTCGGAGCGCCCAAGTTCAAAGGCGCGCACGTGCCGCCCGAACGTCCCGGCGCGGTGGTGGTTTTTTCCGTGAATATCGTTGGCGACAGCGCCCCCGAGCGACACGTATTTAGTGCCGGGCGTGACCGGTAAGAAAAATCCCTTGGGCACCGCAAACGCCAGAAGCTGTTCTAGGCTCATGCCCGGTTCTGCGCGGAGCACTCCTGTTTTAGAGTCAAAAGCAATCAGCCGTTCGAGCCCGCTTACATCGAGCAGGGTGCCGCCGTCGTTAAGGCACGAATCGCCGTAACTGCGCCCGTGAGCGTAAGGAAGCAGACTGTTCTCTCCTTCACCCATACTTAGCTTGGCGTCGCCAGACCACTCGAGCCGCTCGACTTTCTGCTGCGCGGACGGAAAATTTCCCCAAGATTTGTAACTCATAACCAACTTCCTGCGGCGACAGCGGCCACAACCGCGGCCAGCACGCCAATCACGTAACTTGTTCGGTCACGGAGGGCAAAAACCACCGGGTCGTCGTGCATCTCACCGCGCCGGGCTAACAGCCAGACTCGGCTGATCCAGTACACCAGCAAGGGGCAGAGCAGCCACAACACCTCGGGCGTCCCGTAAAGCTCCCTAACCCCCGGACTGTTGATGTAAAGCGCAACCACCAGCACGGCAATATAACCGCTGGCGACGCCCAAGTCGGCGAGACCCTCCAGATCGCCGCGCGTGTAACCGCGTGAGCGGAGGGAACTCTCGAGCGGCAATTCCCTCAGTTCGGTAAAGCGTTTGACGTAAGCCAAGCTCAAAAAGAAGAACAGTGAGAACGCCAGCAGCCACGGTGAGACGCCGACACCGACCGCCACCCCGCCCGCGACGATCCGAACCGTATAAAGACCAGCCAAGAGCAGCACGTCCAAAATAGCTTTACGTTTGAAATACAGCGAATACGAAAAGGTCGTAACGAAGTAGAGTGCTAGCACGCCGAGAAACGCAGGCGATAACGCGAGCGCCGCCGCAACTGCCAAAACCAAGAGCGCTGGGGCGAGAACGAGCCCGAACTTGAGCGGCAGGGTTCCTGCAGCGAAGGGACGAAACCGTTTGCGGGCGTGATGCCTGTCAGCCTCGAGGTCGAGCAGATCGTTTTGTACGTAGACGGCTGAAGCGCAGAGACCGAAAGCAAAAAAGGCCACGACAGCCGCTAAAACGAGCGGCAGGTTCGTAACCTGGTGCGCGAGCACCAGCGGCAAGAAGACAAGAACGTTTTTCGCCCACTGGTGCAGGCGCAGCGCAAGAAACAGTCTTCCAGACTTGCGTTCGTCTTCAAAAACGTGTTCGACGTTTTCCAGTTGTGAAGCGAACTTGCTCCCGCCACCAACTAGGACGGCACTCCGGGCGCGCCGCCACACCTGCAGATCGACGGGCGCGTCGCCAGCGTAAGCGAAGGGGCCGCCGCACGCCGCTTCAAGCGCCTGTGTTTTGGCCTCACCGGACAAGTTAGTCGCGCCGTCGCTGGCAAGTACGGTGTCAAAAATGCCCAGATGATCGGCGATTTGCTGGGCAAACCGCTCATCGGCGGCGGTTGCCAGGATCAGCTTGCGTCCCGCTTTATGCTCGGCTCGTAAAAACGACAGTAGCGGTTCACGGTACGGTAAACAGGTCACGTCGAGCGTGACGCGTTTGGCAATCTCACGCTTGAGGCGAGCTTTACCCCTGAGTAACCATAGCGGCAGCATAAGTAAGGCTAGCGGACGCTGTTTTAGCAGCGCCAAGTAGGACTCGAGGAGCAGGTCGGTTTGAACCAGCGTACCGTCGAGATCGACCGCTAAAGGAACCGCGACTCGGGCGGGAGCGTGTACAGGAGATACATTTACAGTAGATGAGGTCATAGGCACCTAACGCTATGAATTTGTACTTGAGCTTGGCTTAACTTGCGGGGAGGGCCGGTTCAACCCCCATAGTGTGACAGTATATAAGACGCAGTGCTGAAAAAGCAGTGCTCATCTACCCTAGTGAGGTTTTCTTTTGTGTACCAAAAACAGGTCAGCCGGGTCTCTGGTGTTACCGCTCGTACTGGCGGCTCTTTTAGGGATCGGGTTCGCCTTTTACCGCTTCGGGTTACACGTTCTCGACCCAAGCAACATCGGCTGGTTGCGCGGCGACTCAACCTGGCATTTTTTAGTGTGGCACGTTTTTCGGCGTGAACCCTTCGGATTTCCGCCCGGCGAGGTCAGCAACTATCTCGCGCCGCTTGGCACGAGCTTAGGCAGCGCCGACGCGCTGCCGCTGCTCGCATTTTTGCTCAAACCCTTTTCGCCGCTGTTAGGCGCAAACTTTCAGTATCTCGGCCCGTGGCTTTTTTTGTCGTATATGCTGCAAGGCATTTTCGGTTATCTGCTGGCCCAAGTGTTCTGCAAAAACCGCTGGCTCGCGCTCTTGTTCAGTCTCTTTTTCCCGCTTAGCCCCATTATGATCTTCCGCGCCGGTCACGTCGCGCTCTCCTCACACTGGCTGATTTTGTTCGCCCTGTGGCACTATTTTGCAACGGCTAAAAGCTGTGAATTTCATAGCCGCAGGTACGCAGCACTCTGGTTTGTCGCCATTTTACTCGGCGGTCTGGTTCATCCTTATTTGGCAGCGATGGTCTATCCTCTCGCGTTCGTTTCGCTGTGGCGCGAATGGCGCTTCGGACGACTGAGGCTTCCCTACGCACTCGGCCTGCTGGTCGGGATGTCCGGCGTGCTGGTGCTGGTGTGGTGGCTCGAGGGTCTCCTCAGCGGCGGGCAAGAACTGGCGGCGTGGGGCTTCGATTACTTTTTTATGAACCTCAACGCGCCTTTCAATCCTCTGGGGCGCTCCAACTTTTTGCCGACGCTCCCGCTCGGCGGCGGGCAGTACGAAGGGTTCGCCTACTTCGGTCTCGGGATGCTCGTGTTAGGCGTCGCCGCCCTGGTAGTGCTCGTCCGTTCTTTCGGTATCCGAACCCTTCCGTGCGTGCTGAGGCAGTTTTACCGGGCAGGACACCTCCCGCTGCTCATTTTAGCGTTCGGGTTTTTTCTCTTTTCGCTCGGTAAAACCGTCTCGCTGGGCGACCGGGCGCTGTTCGATTTCGGGATCTTTGCCAACTTTAAGATACTGGTCTCGAGCTTTCGTGCGCCCGGTCGGTTTTTTTGGCCTGTTTACTACCTGATTTTTACCGGCGTACTCGCCTATCTGGTAAGGAAGCTGCCCGTAAGAACAGCTACGATCGTCCTTGGGGCGGCGCTCGCTCTGCAGGTTGCCGACCTGAAGATCAACCTGCCTTTTCAGCGAGACGAGAGGACGTTCTCTGAGCACCTGAGCGACAGTCGCTGGGGAGAACTCGCGTCGCAGTTTGAAACCTTGGCGGTGATTCCAGCGTTTGAACGCACTACAGCCCACCGGGGCGACTACGCCGAGTTCGTCTATCTGGCTGCTGGAGCGGGCAAAAAAGTCACCACTGGAGCCGTTGCCAGAGACCCGCTGGGACTAGCTGGAGCCAAACAGCGCCTTCAGGTTGAGGCGCTTCAAGGCCCGCGGAACAAAGGCCGGGTATACATTTTTAGCGCCGTCGCCTTTGCCGAGCGTTACGCGTCCCAGCTTGCGCCCGGTCTACGCTGCTACACCCTAAACGCCTACGTCGCCTGTTACAGCGACAAAGTCGAAGCTATAGGCGGGTTGGGGCCGGAAATTGACCCCTCGAGCTACGCTCCGCAGGGTTACCGGCGGGTAAAGCTCGCGGACTACCTCGAGACCTACCGGAATCAGACGATCGTTATCGTGGCAAAAAAAGGGATTGGTAACCTCTCCAGCCGTGTCAGCCGCCTGCTCTTTAGGGGCGCGAGTACGCCGCCCTTCCCCCGCGACGGGTCATACGCAGCGGTCATCCGTCAGGGTTATGTGTCATTTGACACCTCGAGCCCGGACAAAGCGGTGGAAGAAACGTGGCAGGCAGGGGACGTGTTAGGAACCGGGACCGAAGCGCTCGAGGTACCCAAAAGCTTGAAGGTCTTTTCGGTCGGGATACCGTTAGCTAGAGCCGCCAACGTCACCGTAGACGGTCGCAAACTGCTTGCGTCTCAGCGGGGCCTCAATATCGTTGTTCTAGACGATAAATTTAGGATCGTTTCAAAGGCAGCTTTCGACACGTTCATTACCGACGAGGCGGTCATCAAAAAGTAGTGAACCCGGCTCCCGTATGATGCCCCTATGACGGACGTCTCTACAACCATGCTGATTCTAGCCGGGGTCGTGTTTACCTTACTCTATCTCGTAGGACTTTTGAGCGTCGTGCTGCCCGCCTTACCGGGCGTGCCGGTCGTCGCTATCGGCGCGCTTTTAGCCGCGTGGATAACGAGGTTTACAGCGCTGACCTTGACAACGGTGCTGATCGTCGCCGGTCTCGCAGCGCTCGCGTGGCTGCTCGACTACCTCGCTGCTGCTGCTGGCGCTAAGCAGTTCGGCTCGAGTCAGGCCGGACTCTGGGGCAGCATCGTCGGGTCTATCGTCGGGATTTTTTTCCGCCCTTCGGCTTTATCTTAGGCGCGCTCGTCGGCGCAGTTATCGCTGAAGTGTTTGTCGGACGGCCCTTTTCCGAGGCGTTTCGGGCCGGTATCGGCGCGTTCGTCGGGACACTCGGCGGTATCGTTGCGAAGGTCGTGATTCTAATTAGTATCGCTTTTGTCGTGTACCCCAAGTTTTTCTAGAGTGACGACTACCGTTTTACGGTACAAATATAGCACTTAAGCAGTTAGAAGCTACTGTAATCACCTCAGAATGTGCGTGCTAGACGGTTTAGTTGAAGGTGAGAGCGTCCGTTCCCAGATGATACCTGCTATAGCATTTCCGTAAAAGATTGCTGCGAATAGCATTTCCAAGAAAGACTGCACTAAGTATTGTCTTAGAACGTGTGTGCTGGTCGGCATAACTTAAACTAAGAGCGTTGCTGACCAGATAATACCTGCTGGAATATACCCTTAGAAGGCACAGGTCATCGGTGGAATGTGCGTGCTGGTCAGCAAAACCTAAACTGAGAGCGTCCCTGACCAGATGTGCTGAAACGCATTCAAGGACTAAAGAAACCTAACGAGCCTGCAATAACTGATCAACCAACGCCAGCTGTTCCGGATCGTTGACCCCTAAAATTTCGGTTTCGTCGTCCCCCAAAACAGTCTGGACCGGATAGTTTGCACGCAAGTAGTGGTCAACTAGATCGGTAATATAATATTCACTCGCAGCGTTATCGTCTCTTAGTTCAGCCGCTAGTGCAAACACGTGGCGGTCGAACACGTATAAACCGGGGTTGATTTCTTGGATTGCCGCTTCTCCAGGCGTAACGTCTTTTTCCTCGACGATGCGGGCGACACTACCGTCCTCGTTGCGGACGATGCGCCCCATACCGTAAGGGTTTTGCATAGTGCAGGTCAGGAGCGTCATCCCGTCGCCCTGAGCGGCTTGCGCCTGAACGAGCCTGCGAAGCGTCGCCGTTCTAAGGAGGGGTCCGTCACCGTTTAAGACGAGCAAATTACCCGTGAATGCCGTAAATGCCGCTTCGGTTTGTTTGAGCGCCAAACCCGTACCGTAACCCTGCAAAAAGTCTTGTCGCACGAACGCAACCGGGCGACCGCCGACTTGGTAGCCCCCAAACCGCGCTTCGACCGCTTCAGCTGCGTGTCCGACGACGACGACGGTGGACTCGGGCTCGAGCGGCCCCACTGCCCGCAAGACATGCTCTAGGAGCGGTCGGCCCGCTGCCTTGTGCAGCACCTTAGGCAGCGGGGAACGCATCCTTTTTCCCTGTCCTGCTGCTAAAATAACGACCCCCAGCCCGGGCACGACCCTAGCGCCCCCTAGCTTTGCGGGTCAGCGAATCGCGCTTCTCGGGTTGATCGGGGTTTAAGGTCAGCAAAAAATAAAGCGACACCAAGACCAGCGGAATGCTCACAAGTTGCGTCAGGGTAAAGAGTCCGATACCGGACGCGTTAATGCCTTCACGCAAGTACACGTCCCAAAAAAGCGGGTTGTTACGAAACGTCTCTTCAAATACCGAGCGCAAAACCGAATACCACAGTACGAACTGCCACCAGACAAACCCCGGCGCGCGGCTCCGACGGAACGCCCACAACAAGATAAAAATCAGCGCGATACCAATCAGTACACCGTAGCCCTGTGTCAAGTGGACCGGGCCGTAAGCGACTTGACCGTTGACGATGACTTCCGGTGAGTTAGCCCAGAGGTCGTCACCGAAGATGAACCGCCCCACTGCGCCGAACGTCTGCGTTCCCGGCTCAGGCCAGGTAAACCCGATGGGCCAGCCCGTCACGCGCCCGGTCGTGTCCGAACCGTTCATAAAGTTGCCCAGTCGCCCGCCGATCACCCCGAGTGCCCCGACCGGCGTCAACACGTCCAGATACGACCACATGTTGAGCCCGTGAATTCGTGAGTAGATCCAAACGGCGACGAAGATACCCAAAACGCCGCCGTGAATGCTGCCGCCGCCCTGCCAGATAGCAACCGCGCCCCAAGGATTTCCGCCGGGGCCAAAGTACGCTGCCGGACTCGTTAGGACGTAAACGAGACGTGCCCCGATAAGCCCGGAAATCACCAGCCAGAGCGTCATATCGAGCAGTTTTTCGGTGTCTAAGTTGCGCTTTTTGGCTTCATAAAGCGTCCAGTTCGAACCGATCAGTACGCCCAGCGCGATGAGAAAACCGTACCAGCGGAGCGCCAGCGGCCCGAGTTGCAGCATAATAGGATCCATAGTCAACCTCTTTCAAACGGCACTTTTACCGTAACCTTAGCGCCGAGACAAATGCGCTCCAGTATAAGCCAGCGACCTGTGCCAAAGCACCTAACACTATAAAAAACATTGTCGTGAATATACTGAGCGTCAATGTAGCAGATATACCCCGGCTGAGGGTGTCCCTACAAGCTCAGATCCCTCCGGCACGCTTTTTACGGCGACGGCTCAAACTCGCAAATCTACTGATGCCAATCTTCGGGGGCATTTTCCTTCTCAGCCTTGAGGGTATCGACAGCGTGAGGGATGACCTCTAAAATCGCCTCTAACGACTCCCTGGCCCCTTTTGAACTGCCCGGCAGATTGACGATCAATGTTTCTTTCCGCACCCCGACAAGCCCCCGTGACAACGCCGCTTTCGGATTTTTCTTAACCCCTTCGGCCCGCATCACTTCGGCTAGACCGGGCACTGTAAAGTCCAGTACGGCGCGGGTCGCTTCGGGGGTACGGTCGCGGGGCGCGAGGCCCGTTCCGCCCGTTGTCAGGATAAGCTCGAGGTCGCCCGAATCAGCCCACACTTTAAGCTGTTCTTGAATCTGCTCGGCCTCGTCCGGAACAATCCGGTACTCAGTTTCGGTAAACCCTTCGCCCAAGAGCGCACGAACTTCATCAACGGTTGTGTCGTCGCGTTCTCCTACGGCACCCTTGTCACTCACGGTTAAAATAGCTGTTCGAATCATACGGGCCAGCATAACGGTTTGTCGGTGTAGCAAGGTGGGCGGCTCGAGACTCGTAATGTTGTGGGCTTTCGAGCTGAGCCGGTGTACCCACTGAGTTTGAGCATGTGGCAGTCTCTAGCACAACGCGGTACGCTAAAGCGAAACCGAATCGTCTGCTGGAGGGCTTACCAGCACCTTACCGACAAGTCAGGCAAGGCGCAGACACTTCGCAAAGATTTCTAGGAGGCAAGGGTGAAAATTCACGAATATCAAGCTAAAGAGCTGTTGGGCGCACGCGGCATCGCTGTTCCTGACGGACACGTCGCAAGAACGGTCGAAGAGGCGGTCGCCGCCGTACGCCCGCTCGTCGAGGCGAGCAGGAACCCCGTCGTGGTGCTCAAATCGCAGATTCACGCGGGCGGGCGCGGCAAAGGCCGGTTTAAGGAATACCCCGACGTTGCGGGCGTCAACGTCATCACCGACGGGATTAAGGGCGGCGTCCGGGCTGCCGAAGAGCGGGTACGCGAGCTTGCCAAGCAGATGCTCGGTTCGACGTTGGAGACCGTTCAGACCGGCCCCGAGGGGAAACAGGTAGGTCGGTTATACCTTGAGCAAGGCATAGATATTGACCGTGAGCTTTACCTTTCAGTCGTTCTAGACCGCGCGACGGGCCGCAACGTGATGATCGCCTCGACCGAGGGCGGCGTCGAGATTGAAGAGGTCGCGGAACACACGCCCGAAAAAATCTTGCGTGAAGAGATTGATCCACTAACCGGACTCGCCAACTTTCAAGCCTCGCGCCTCGCACACGGTTTGGGACTCTCCGGCGACGCGCTTAAAAACGGCTCGAGGTTTATGAAAGCGCTCGCCCAGGCCGCCGAGGATTTAGACGCCGATCTCCTAGAGATCAACCCGCTCGTCGTGACCAAACAGGGCCGAGTCATGGCTTTAGACGGCAAGATGAGCGTCGATAACAACGCGCTCTTCAGACATAAAAATATCGCCGAGATGAGAGACGCCAATGAAGAGGACGCCGCTGAAATCGAAGCGGGCAACTTCGGCCTGTCGTTTATCAAGTTGGACGGCACCATCGGTTGTCTGGTAAACGGCGCAGGCTTGGCGATGGCGACGATGGACATCATCAAACACGAGGGCGGCGAACCCGCGAACTTTTTAGACGTAGGCGGCGGCGCGACCACTGAAAACGTCACAGCAGCGTTTAAGATCATCACCAAAGACCCGAACGTCAAAGGGATTTTTGTCAATATCTTCGGCGGCATTATGAAGTGTGACACGATTGCGAACGGCGTCGTTGAGGCGGTGCATCAAGTCGGGTTAGAAGTGCCGCTTGTGGTGAGGCTCGAGGGCACCAACGTAGACTTAGGCAAAGAAATCATCCAGAACGCCGGGATTCCGGGCGTGGTGAGCGCCGACAATTTAGATGAAGGCGCACGGAAGATCGTGGAGTTAGCGAAATGAGCATCTTAGTCAACACGGACACCAAACTTATTGTTCAGGGCATCGGCAACTTCGGACGGTTTCACGCCGACCGCTCGGTCGCTTACGGCACCAACGTCATCGGAGCCGTTCACCCGAGCCGCGCTGGACAGACCGAAGTCTTTGAAGGCGAAACCGACCACTCGGGCGTTCCAGATCGTCCCGACACTTACCACGTCGAAGTGCCAATCTTTTTTACGGTGCAGGAAGCTGTAGAGCAAACCGGCGCAAACGCGACCGTCATTTTTGTCCCCGGTGCTTTTGCAGGTGACGCGATTATGGAAGCCGCAGATTCCGGCATTCCGCTTATCGTCTGCATCACCGAGTTCATCCCTATCATGGACATGGTGCGCGTGAAACGCTACCTCGAGGGCAAACCCACGCGCCTGGTCGGGCCGAACTGCCCCGGCGTCATCACCCCGCACGAGTGCCGTATCGGGATTATGCCGGGATACATTCACCAAGCGGGTAAAATCGGCGTCGTCTCACGCTCGGGCACCTTGACCTACGAAGCAGTGCATCAGCTGACCCAAAACGGTCTCGGGCAGACAACCGCTGTCGGTATCGGCGGCGACCCCGTAAACGGGACGAACTTCGTAGACGTTTTAGAGATGTTTAACGACGACCCCGAAACCGAAGGTGTCGTGATGATCGGCGAAATTGGCGGAACTGCCGAAGAGGAAGCCGCCGCCTGGATTAAGGAGAACATGACCAAACCCGTCGCGGGCTTTATCGCCGGGACGACGGCCCCACCGGGCAAACGTATGGGGCACGCCGGGGCGATTATCTCGGGCGGGAAAGGGACAGCTGCCGACAAGATGGCGGCCCTTAAAGACGCCGGGGTGGTGGTTGCGCCGACGCCGACAGATATGGGGGCGGCGATGATGGAAGCGATGGAGAAAAACGAGTTGGTTTAGAGCTGAAGGTTTATAACGGCACGACGCTCTGTAAATAGGTGTCGTGCTGTCTGGCTACAATTCAAATACAGCTGACTAAGAAGAAAGCGTATGCCTTTGGAAAACATAGTTGACCACTATAGGATCTATTCTCCTTTAACAGCTCCAGACGCAGCTCCTTCAGTAGAAAACGTCATTATTGACTGTCCACCACCTTATATGTGGGTCGGCCTATCAACACAGCAGATTGGTGAATGGCGTGCAAATTTTAGAAGCAAGTATATTCGCTGGGCTATTACTATAAATGGGTTGCATAAAGCTGCGGAAATCTATTCGCAAATTGATGACCAGAATAAAAGGTTTAGAGTTCTTTCTAAGCGTCCGACTCAGCACAAAGGTTCGGCAGCGCAAGTAATGCTTGCAGAATGGTCTATGCCTCATGCGGCGGAAGTTCATCTTAGTAATTTGCCTTTAATAAACGCCTACGGTGTAATTGATTTATATAGCTGCTTGGAAGACTGCATCTTTAGCTTTTACGAAATATACCTCGATGAAAATCCAGAAAGCCTGCTTAAAGGACAAGAATACCGTGAGTTGCGAACACTTCGGCGAAGTGCTGACAAGTCAACCGAAGGCAAACACGCATGGTTATCTGCTTGGCAATCGCGTAAAATAAGCTGGCGAAGAAAACGTCTTTACGATGGCCTTCACGAAGTATTCAAGGCATATATTACACTGTCAGCGAGGTACTGACACCTTCACCTCTGTATAGGCACGTTTGAAGGTGTGTCTAGCCGCTTCTTTGGAGAATTGCCAGTTGAGCTTAACTTGGGCTTGATTGCGCTCTGTTTGCCAAGCGTTAAGTTCAGTTTCAAGGCGGTCACGTTGAGCAATGCGCCGGTCTAGGCACTGTTTGCTTAAAGCGGAGAATTCAAGTTCAGCCATGTTAAGCCAAGAAGCGTGCTTAGGGGTATGAATCATCTCAAACTGCTGGGCAAGTTCGAAGGCAGCTTGCGGTGCTAGAGCAGCATAAAACGAGCCTGGGTTATGGGTGTTGAGATTATCCTGCACCAGCCTGATTTTCTGCGCTTGAGGGAACTGTTGCGTTAAGTACTGCATAAAGTCGGTGTATTCCTGCCGTCGGCGGTGGTCATAGAGCCTAGTCCAACGCCTGCCGGTAAGCGGCTCGACCGCTAAGAGCACTGAACAACTTGCCGTGACTTTATAATGGTAGTCCTCGCGTTTGACCTGGCCTGCTTTCATCGCTACAGGTTGTAAGGTCTGTTCAATCAGATAACAAGGTCGTTCATCAAAACAAAGTACCGGATAGTCGGGGTCATAAGGCTGAGCGTAAGTATCAAGCACCCGCTCCATTTGCCAAATGAACGCAGAGGTGAGCTTGCCCAAACACCAACACCGCTTTAGGTGGGGTTTGAGCTCGTTTTTTTCAGTATCTCGCTGACCCCCTCATGCGAAACAGTCTCAACCAAGCCCAGCTCGACAGCTTTATCCGCTAACAGTCTCAGTGTCCATCTGCTTCTGCCTTCAGGAGCCTCACTACATGCTAAAGCGGTAATCTTCGCTCGCTGTTCACCACTAAAGCGACTTGGGCGTCCTGGTTTGGGCTTGTCCGCTACTACCTCTTGGACGTTACTCTGGCTTTCGCAAAAACGTTTGCGGATCCTCTTGAGCGTTGCCAAACTGATATCTGCTTGCTTGAGAATCTCGGCGTCACTTACCCCGGCATCCGCCAGTAACAGTGCCCTAGCCCGTTTGTACACCCTCACCCGGCACGCTCCCGCTTTTGTTAGCCGTTCGAGCTCTTGCCTTTGTATTTTACTCAGCTTGATTCCATAGCGCTTTTTCATTCGCTTACTTTAGACACTGTGTTGCTATGGGTCAACTCTTCGCTGACAATGTAATATACTTCAAACAGAAATATCTGCACCAACAACATATGAAACCACTACAAATGATTGGGCGCGCGGTATCCAAGGCATAAGCCTATTACGTAACGCTCTTATACATGGTCACAAATTTGTTCCTACTGATTTGGCTCAATTTAGCCTTGAGGAGTACAACGCTGGACTTGTCTTTACAGAAGGAGCTGAATTACAACTGACGCTGTACCATTTGCAAGCAGTTGAGTCTTTCTGTAATTCGCTGCTAACTGGTCTCAATTTGAGCTTGATTGAAAAGGCTCGTCCCGAACTTTTCTAAAAATGAGCGGTTATTAATTTCACATTTAGCTCGAGCCACTCTGCATACTCTCAAAAGGCTTTGTGTTCCCGGCCTCAGCAGACCAATCCATAGCTCAGTTTTCATCTTAATATAAACTGAGCTATGAAAATTGTCTCCGTGTCTGCTCATTTCGATGGTGAATATATCCGTTTAGACGATCCGCTGTTACTTGAACCCAGCACTAAACTTATCGTTACGGTTTTACCTAGTGAAAACACCGGGCACGAAGATTGGGAGAGGTTAGCACGAGAGGGTCGCCAAGTTTCAGAAGAATGGCTTATACGTAACGAAAAGATTCTACTTACGGCTCTGGATAGCCTCCTACATGAAGGGGATGAAGAGGGATTTATGATAGCAAGTATAGATCCATATTATGTTCAGTTCGCTCCTAGAGCAAACACGAAATCCCTTTACGTGGAAGCTATTTCTAACGCAAACTTGCCTGATCATCTACACTTGTCCAAAGAAGCTGTTAAGCTCCTCAAGATTATGGGATTCGAGGAACCGGTAGATAACAACAGTGGCTACAGTAATTACCACTGTACATACCAGATAGGAACCGCTAAGAACGAGTCTATGGCAATTGCAAGGAAAGCTGTTGAAGTGTTGGCTAGTGTATATCGTGTTAGCGAACAGTCAGACCTAGAGATTCAACTTGAGTTATACGGGTAACACTCTATTTAAGGTTGGTGACGCTATGTTGGACTGGTCAAGCTGCTCGGCAGTGGAACGTGACGCTCAAAAAGTCAGCGGGGCTTGGGTATTTAAGGGCTCGAGGGTTCCGGTCAGGGCACTTTTTGAAAACCTGGAAGACGGGGCGACGGTGGACGCGTTTCTCGAGTGGTTTCCCGGAATTACTAAAACGCAGGTTCAGGGGGTACTCGAGACCAGCGGATACTTTTCCGGCGCTTCTAAAATAGACAAGCTCAAGTCTACGTCTAGCTCGGGCCAGTAGAGATGGTTGAGGGACTCGAGCCTTACATCCAAGATATCTTTAACTTTTGCGTCCTTAAACCAAGGATAAAGTTCGTAAGATAAAAAGAATTCGCGGTCAGTCCAGTAAAGCCAGAATCCGTGCTGGCTAATGTTCGTGACTTCCAAAGTGGGTTGTCCAAGCGTTGCGGATGGCATCTTCATTCTCCTCGACTAAAGCCTGTAATTCCCTGAGTTGCTTTTTGCTGAGCCCGGTATAGGTTGCCAAAGCGACCGTCGGCTCTATCCAGAACTTTGCTTCACCGTCTGCGCTATGAATATGGACGTGCATTCTCGTTTCTTCGCGCGAGAAAAAGAAAAATCGGTAAGGGCCGACACGTAAGACGGTAGAACTCACGAGCTTAGTTTAACCTGAGTTCGGGGTTATTTTTACGTCGGGCAGGCAAATCCTGTACTTTCGGTGACTGACAACCGTCTCAAGGGTTGCGTTTTCGCTGTTTAAGCCTACGTGAGCGGTTTAGCCTTAGGCACGCCATACGCTTGTAAAAGCAAACCTGGCAGAGAAAGAAAACCTATTCCGGGGGAAACCTCGAACTCAGGTTAGTTTACTGTACTGGAACTGCGGTGTTACCTTTAGTTGGGAGTTAACCTCAAGTGACTGAACCTGTGCGGTATGAACTCATCATCTACTGGAGCGAAGAGGAAAGCGCGTTTATCGCTGAAGTTCCGGAGTTACCGGGTTGTGCGGCAGACGGAGCAACTTATACCGAAGCTGTAGGGAACGCCGAAATCGTGATTCGTGAGTGGCTCGAGACCGCTGAGGAACTCGGGCGCGATATTCCAAAACCCAAAGGGCGGCTTGTTTACGCCTAATCTTGAAAGTGATAAGCACGTTCGTTTCCCGACATTTCCAAAGCTCAGGTTCAAGCAGGGCTCGAGCCCCTCTCAACTTGACCTTTGCAAACACCAAGCCTAAGCTTGTCGCATGAACTACCGGGACTACATCACGATTGACCCCAACAAACGCGGCGGCAAACCCTGCGTTCGAGGTTTGCGAATGACTGTTTACGAGGTGCTTGATTATCTGGCCTCTGACATGACCGAAGAAGAAATACTAGAGGATTTTCCCGACTTGACACGCGAAGATTTCAAAGCGTGTATCGCCTTTGCAGCTGAGCGTGAGCGGCGGCTGTCGGTGTTTCCGCCCGCAGTATAGCGCACAAAAAGATAAGGTGAAACTGCTTTTCGACCAAAACCTTTCGCACCGGCTTTCACGCTCTCTGCAAGACCTGTTTCCTGATTCTCTACATGTGCGAGACGTAGAACTACAAGAAGCGGAAAATTCTACGGTTTGGGAGTACGCGGGGCAGAGAGGCTTTGTCATCGTCTCTAAAGACGCTGACTTTCACCAACGAAGTTTTGTTTTCGGTGCCCCACCCAAGGTCATCTGGGGACGGTTGGGAAACTGCTCGTCTGCAGATATTGAACGGTCATTACGAAGCCGCGCTGACATTATCGAGATTTTTGGTGCAGACACGGAGCTTGCCTTTCTCAGCTTGCCTTTCTCAGCTTGTCGTAGCAGTGACCTTCGCTGAAACTCGAGCCTTAAACTACCCTGATGCGCGGACGTTACGCTCCCTCCCCCACCGGACACCTCCACCTCGGCAACGCCCGCACCGCACTCTTGGCCTATTGGCAGGTCAGGAGCCAAAATGGGCAATTCGTACTGAGAACTGAAGATATTGACTCACAACGGAGCCGCCCGGAATTTGTACAGGCTAACTTAAACGAGTTGCGCTGGTTAGGGCTCAACTGGGACGAAGGGCCGGATGTCGGCGGGCTTCAGGCACCGTACCGACAGAGCGAGCGGTTTGGGCTTTACGAAAGGGCGCTCGAGACCCTCCAAACCTCCGGACACCTTTTTGCGTGCTATTTATCCCGTAAAGATTTACAAAACGTGGCGAGTGCGCCGCACGGTTCAGGTTCTGTCTACAGTAGGCCACAAAGAGATTTGAATGAGCGGGTCAGCGTACAGAAAAAAGAGGGCAAGACGCCCAGCTTGCGTTTTCTGGTCGAGCCGCAAATGCTGACCTTCCGTGATGAAGTTTTAGGCGGCGTTACCCTGAACCCGCCTGAAAACACCGGCGATTTCGTGGTACGCCGCGCCGACGGCGAGTGGGCGTATCAACTCGCCGTCGTGGTAGACGACATCACCATGAATATTACCCATGTTTTACGTGGCGACGACCTGTTGCCGAGCACCGGGGCGCAGCTTTTGCTTTATGAGGCGTTGGGAGCTGAGCCGCCTGTGTTTGCGCATGTCCCGCTCCTTTTGGGTGCAGACGGCTCGAGGCTCGCCAAACGTAAAGGTTCGCTGACGCTGAGCGCACTTGAAGCGGTGGGCGTAAAACCGGAGCGGGTGGTAGGACTTCTAGCTTTTACGGCAGGACTTATAGAATTAGAGGAGGCTCACGTAGATGATTTCACCGAGGCATTTGACCTCGGCTTAATCCGTAAAGAACCGTTCAGACTGACCGAAAACTTGTTAGCGTGGCTTTATGGCTGACCCTTTGGTACTGCTGCCCAGCTTAATTCAAGCGCTCCAAGATATTCATAACGATGCTGACCCTTGGTTGGAGGCGCTTCCCGAAACATTGGCAGGGCTCGAGGACAAGTGGCACATCCGCGTCACCGGCCTCGTCCCGCAACTCTCTTATAACGTTGTCGCCTACGCCGAAAGAACCGACGGAACACCGTGCATCCTCAAACTGAGCCCACCCAATGACGAAATCATCTGTGAAGCCGAAGCCCTAAGCTACTACGACGGCGACGGGATTTGTCGGCTTTTAGAGCGAGACGATAGCGTGAGTGCATTGCTTCTGGAGCGCGTCACCCCCGGCGTTTCACTCCAAGAACTCTGGACACCCGCAGAGGACGAGACCCACACGCGCGTTACGGCGGAGCTGATGCGGCGGCTGTGGCGTCCGGTAGACAGCCCTAGTCCGTTTCGCACGCTGACGAGCTGGGCACAGGCGCTTTGGGAAGACTATGAAAGTATTCCGACTGATTTGCAAGGACGGGCGCAGGGGTTACTGCTCGAGCTTCACCCCGATTCCGACCCTGTTTTGCTCCACGCCGACCTGCATCACGGCAACGTCCTGACGGCAACAAAAGAGCCTTTTTTAGCGGTTGACCCCAAAGGCATCGTCGGCGCAAAGGGCTACGACGTAGGGACATATCTTCTCAATCCGGTTCACGTTGCAGCGGAAGACCTTATCACGCTTGCACCAAAACGCCTCGAGCTTCTCAGCAAGATGTTGGGCTTAGACCGGCAGGAACTTGCGACGTGGGGCTTTGTTCACGCAGTTTTATCCGCTTGTTGGGACACCGATATACATACCGATTTGCACGAGGGTTGGGATACGCGGGCGCTTAAGGTGGCGCGGGGGCTCGAGCGTTACTTATGAAGCTCTATACTGACTTGTAGATCACACTCAACGAATTTAGAGCGTTGCTGATCTGGTATCAATAGAGAACAACAAATAGAAAGGCATCATGTACAAACTCTCTGATGAAGAGCAAAGCTTACTCGAGCGTTTTGAAGCCGCCTACAACCGGATTGACCGCGAACTGCGCGAGCGTACTGACCTAGACGGCACGTTTAGCTCTATCTTGTACCGCTATGAAGAGCGCACTCGCAGCTGGCGCGACGGCGAAGAACTTAAACGCCTCTCGAGGCTCAGAAACGTTATCGTTCATGACAAAGTAGCGGCTTACCGCTACGCCGCCATTCCTACGCCCGAGGTCGTTGACCGAATTGAAGCCATCTACCAGCGGCTGACCTCGCCCGAAACGGCCTATTCAGGGTCGCGGCAAAACGAAGTCGTCAAAATCTCTACAGATACAACCGTTGAAGCTGTTTTAGGACTGATTCACAAGCACGATTTTTCGCAGTTTCCCGTTTACGAGCAGAACAGATTTGCCGGGTTGCTCACCGAAAACGGCATCACACGGTGGCTATCTCGCTATGTACAAGATCACGAGCCTCTAATTGAGTTAGGCGACGTCCGGGTGAGAGGTTTGCTCGAGACCGAACAAAAGCGCAGCAATTACGTGTTTGTCGGGCGCAACGAAACGCTCGACGAGGTGGTTTATCTGTTCGAGAAAAACCCGCTTCTAGAGGCGGCGCTGATTACCGAAACGGGCAAAGAGCGCCAGGCACTTCTGGGAATTGTGACGCGGTGGGATATGATCGGGGTACAAGAAGATTAGGGAGAGCAGATGTACAAAACGGTAGAGGCGATTACCCGACGAGACGGACAGGTTCGGCTGCTCGAGCCTCTGAATCTCTCGCACCCGGCCCGCGCACTCGTCACGGTGCTCGAGGATGTAGATAACACCGCACGCCTTAGTGAAGCGGCGCTTGCTAAAGATTGGGAGCGTGAAGAAGAGGAAGAGGCGTGGCAGCACCTTCAGCCGTAGGAAATTCGAGGGTGTAAAAGACATTCTCGGTCGGGTTTTACCGCAAATTGAAGTTTTTGATTTTCTGGGAGTTTTGGAAAACTAGCAGAAGGGCCAATCAAAAGTATGGAACTAACAACTCTACTGCCTATACTCTCACAAGTTAGGGGATGGCTGGAGTTGCTCCAGCAAGATCGCAGGCGAACTTCGCTTCAGGAGGAAGAAGCATTAACTGCGCTATATGCAGCTTTAAGCGAAACAAGGATTTATATAGGTTCGTTTCACAGCTATAGAACAGTCTCACAAGAAAATCGGGAGAAGCGAAGCCGAGAGATTGAAAAGAACCTCGCCCGCTTGTGGACAGGCGCATCTATAAAGCTAAGGCCCATTGATATGGATTTGGCTGATCGCTGCTTCTTAAAAGGGGATTATTGGGCGAATCCAGATATTTGGAGCGACCAAGAAATACGAGAAGCTCGTATCGAGATTGATAGAGTCTTCAAAGAAGCACGCGCACTCCTTTAAGACGGTAGAAAATTTGCTCAACCTAAAGTAATATAAAGTCATGAAGCCACTTTCGCGCACCCGAACCCCGCGCAGCTTCAAATGGCACCACCAACGCTGGTGGCGTCCTTAATTTTTCGACTTTTCCCTAAATCTAAAGACCAAAAACTCACTTTTTCTGGAGGCTTTATGCTTTTTCCTTTACCTAACGCTCGAGGTCGTTTCGGCGAATACGGTGGGCGCTTCGTTCCCGAAACGCTGATTCCAGCTCTTGACGACCTCACCGCCGCCTATACCAAGGCGATGAACGACCCGGAGTTCAAAAAGACCTTTGAGTTTTACCTCAAAACGTTTGTCGGGCGACCCAGCGTGCTCTACTTGGCCGACAATCTGACGCGGCACGCGGGCGGCGCGAAGATTTACCTGAAGCGTGAAGATTTGAACCATACGGGCGCACACAAGATCAACAACACCATCGGGCAGGCACTGTTAGCCAAACGGATGGGCAAAGAGCGCGTCATTGCCGAGACCGGCGCGGGTCAGCACGGCGTTGCGGCGGCGACAGCGGCGGCGCTTTTCGGCCTCAGTTGCGTCGTCTACATGGGCGAAGAGGACATCCGGCGGCAAGCCCTGAACGTATTCAGGATGAAGCTTTTAGGAGCCGAAGTCCGTGAAGTCAAGAGCGGCACGAAAACGCTCAAAGATGCGACGAACGAAGCGATTCGTGATTGGGTCACAAATGTGCGCGACACGTTTTACATTATCGGCTCGGTGGTGGGGCCGCACCCGTATCCGATGATGGTGCGCGACTTTCAGAGTGTGATCGGCTTTGAAACGATGGAACAGTTGGAAGAACTCGAGGGTCGCCGCGTCCCTGACGCCATCGTCGCGTGTGTCGGCGGCGGCTCAAACGCCATCGGGCTCTTTGCGCCGTATGCGTACTTGCCCGAACACGAACGGCCCCGGATGATTGGCGTCGAAGCAGCAGGACACGGGATGGACTCGGGTGCTCACGCCGCGAGTATAACCGCAGGCAAAAAGGGAGTGCTCCACGGCGCTTTGATGTACCTGATGTCGGACGATGACGGACAGATTACGCCCGCGCATTCGGTTTCGGCGGGGCTCGATTATCCGGGCGTCGGGCCAGAACACTCGTATTACGCTGACGCGGGCGTGGCTGAATATATCGGGGTAGACGACGCACAAGCGTTAGAAGCGTTTGGCCTGCTCAGCCGGGTTGAAGGCATTATTCCGGCCCTCGAGACCGCCCACGCCGTCGCCTACGCCATGAACCTAGCGCCCGAGATGAAACTTGAAGAGCTTATCGTCGTCAACCTCTCCGGGCGCGGTGACAAAGACGTGACCGAAGCGATGCGCGTGCTGAAGCTGCAGGAGGAAACCCGTGAGCAGAATTGAGCATGCGTTTGGGCAAGCCAAAGCCGACGGACGCGCCGCGTTCGTGCCGTATCTGACGGCAGGATTTCCCGACGAGGCCGGGTTTTTAGAGCAGGCGAAGATGTTGCTCGAGACTGCTGACGTGCTCGAGGTCGGTCTTCCCTACTCCGACCCGCTAGGCGACGGCCCCACCATTCAGCGTTCGTCCGAGCAGGTTTTACAACAAGGAATGACGACAAAAAAGACGTTCGAGCTGATTGCCAAACTGCGAGAAACGAGTGATAAGGCCATCGTTTTGATGACCTACTACAACCCGATTTACTGCTATAAAACAGGTGAAGCTGAGTTCTTAAAAGACTTGCAAGCTGCCGGAGCAGACGGCGTGATTTTGCCCGATTTGCCCCCGGAAGAAGCGGAAACTCTGATTCCGGCGGCGCGTGGGCTCGAGTTCGACACAGTTTTTTTGGTCGCACCGACCTCGACGAGAGAAAGGCTCGAGACCGTTACAGCCGCGTGCCGAGGCTTTATCTACGCGGTTTCAGTCACCGGCGTCACAGGTGCCCGGACTGCCCTACCTCACGAAGTTCCCGAACTTGTGCGGCGTGTTAGAGAAATCAGTTCATTGCCGGTAGCGGTGGGGTTTGGGGTCTCGAACGCAGCAACCGCTCAGCCGGTTGCGGCTGTAGCCGACGGCGTGGTCGTGGGTTCGGCCTTAATCAGCGCCATCGCTGAAGGAAAAGATGTCGGCGCGCTAGCCCGAGAGATCGCGTCGGCGTGCCGTAAACCTATTGTGCAAAGGTAAAAAGGTCGGTCAACAGCCGTGAGGGAGGCAAATATCCTCACGGCTGATTTTTACGGCGTTGTACGACTTATTATCTAGTTTTCACGAGGTTTACGGCCCTAGTGCCGATACCGGCTCAACGGTTAGTGACCCCAGATCGAGCGTGTCGTAAACGGGGCGTGACAGCAACAGGTCGGTCTCGTCCGTCTCAGGCAAACTACCGACGACCCGGAGAAGCACCGACGACCCAGCGCTTTTAACGAGCAGCAGTTCGCCGGGGCGATGAAGCCGTGAGAGCACGTCATAACCCGCCACTTCAGGAGATAAACCGACGCGCCAGCTCGCGGCGGGCATTTCAGAGAGCAGCTCGAGCCTTACGCTCGCGGTTCCGTTCGTGAGTATATCGAGCTTTTCCGCCGCTGCCCGCGACAAATCTATAATGCGCCCACCGACAAACGGCCCCCGGTCGTTGACCCGCACGACGACGACGAGGCCGTTCTCGAGATTCGTTACGCGCAGAAGCGTACCGAAAGGCAGCGTCTGATGTGCCGCAGTGAGTTTGGTGGTGTTAAAAATTTCGCCATTGGCGGTCTGTTTGCCGTCGAAACCGGGGCCGTACCATGACGCTGTACCCTCTTCAGCGTTGGGAACCCGGCTGAGTCTGGGCGTACACGCGCTCAAAAAATAAATTAGAGAACAAAATAGCAGAACCAGTAAGGACGTTTTGGAACGGGTCACACTTTAGTTTACGCTCGGCTGCCCAGCTCTTGCTGACAGATGACAAACGCTTCGTAATCTTCAATCTGGGCCCGCCCGCTTACAATCGCCTGTTCAGAGCGGCTGAGCATATCGCGGAGTTCACGGCTAGAGAAGTATGCGGCGCGCTCGCTTAAATGACCTGTCATGTGACCCGGCTGCTGACTCAACTGTTGACCTATGTGCGGGTGCTGAGCGGGCACGTAGTGCGGCAGTGCTTGCGGAGTGGATGCAACCATCTCAGTTCCTATCTCTGCCCGTACAGTTTCGTGTGGAAGGTCACGCGGAGTTTCAGGTAAGGTTTCGGAGCGCGGGAGGGCTCGAGCTGGCCTCGGCCTCCGCTCCTGGCGATAACCGAGAGGGGAAAACGATAGACGGTCGAGATAACGTGAACGGTAGATCATAGGGTCACCTGCGCTTGACAAACGCAAAGAGCGCCTCCTTGCTCTGTACTATTCGGCCTGAACCTTAAGCGTAGCTTAAGGCGGCGTTGCCGAGCTGAGGCGCAAGGCGTATGGCGAAGAGGCGGGGTTGCGGTCGTTGTCATAGTCACAGCCTAAAAAATGCCCCTTGCGGCGAACTTGCGGCGAGTCTAAAGTGCGTCTGTCAGGGCTGTGTGAGCGGCAGATGGCGGCGTAGTGTGTTGAGTGAAAGTATTTTGTAGGTAGGCACAAGCCAAACGCAAACAGTTTGGGTCTGGGTATGCTTGACTTTATGATTGATACTCACTGCCACCTCGACGGGTGCAGCACGCCTGAAGCTATCGACCCTGACCTTGCGGCTATCGTCAGCGTTGGTACAGACGAGGCGAGTTGCCACCGCACCTTAGAATTAGCTGAGACTTTTGAGAACGTCTGGGTCGTTCTAGGCGTTCACCCGAACAGCGCGGACGAAGCGACCCCGGCAGTTAGGGCGGTTATCGAAAGGCTTGCCAGACATCCCAAAGTTGTCGGCATCGGTGAGACAGGCTTTGATACCTACTGGGACAAGGTTTCTTTAGAGGTGCAGCGTGAAATCTTCTTCTGGCACGCCGAGCTTGCTAAAGCCCTCGAGAAGCCGCTCGTTTTACATGTCAGGGATAAGCAGGGCCAGGAAACCTCATCTTTAGCGGCCAGGGACGCCCTCTTAACAGCCGGGCACAAACAGGGCATCCTGCACTGTTTCAACGCGCACAAAGGGCTTTTGGCGGCCGGTTTAGAACTCGGCTGGTACGTTTCCTTTGCCGGAAACCTGACCTACAAAAGCGCCAAGAACCTGCAAGCTGCGGCTCTGAAGATTCCTGAAGACCGACTACTCGCCGAGACCGACAGCCCGTACCTGTCGCCTGAACCCAGACGCGGACGGCCCAACGTACCGGCGAACGTACGTTATACTGCCGCGTTTTTAGCCGAGTTGCGCGGAACTGAGGTAGAGAGACTCGAGCCCCTCCTAGACGCTAACGCACGACGGGTTTACGGCTTGCCCAGTCAATCCTAGTGATCATACGCCAACGAGCAAACACAGCAGAACTTGCAGCGTGGTCAGCCGTCAGCAAACGGATTTAGTTTATACACACGGCGGTTCTCCGAGCTGTAATTCAGCGGCATCATAGGTGATGACCGCTAAGTCCCGCCCCAACGCACTCCTTTCACCGCTTGGCGGCGCGTCGGCAGCTGGTCGTACCGTAAAATCTCGGCGAGGCGCGTCCTCGAGACCGGACTGTGCGCTTTTACAGGGATATACGCCGTCACAATATCGACCCAACGCGGACGCGCAAACTCTAAAACGACGTGCAGCGGTATCTTGACCGCCGGACTCGGACAGATATACCCAAGCGCCAACAGCCGCTCATCTTCGAGATAACGCACGAGTTCCTGACCGTAAAGGGCAGCAGCGACCATATCTTTTTCGGCAAACCCTTCGCAGGCAGCGTGCCGCAGCGCGTGCGGCCCGATGCGGTAACGCCCGTCTTGCACCAAAGGTTGCAGGTCGGCGAGGGTACGGACGCGCAGCCGCCGGTACTGTTTGTGGAAATTTGTATGAGACTTAGGAAAAGAGGTCACGGTGTTCCTCCTGAGCGAGCGAAAGTGTGGATGCTGGTCAGGCCCGTAGGCAGAGGGGAACAAATATACTGTTACATCGTTTTACGTTAGCATATTCTTACAGAAAGAGAAGGAGAATAGCATCATTTTGCCCCTACGCGTAACGAGCGCGTTAGACTGGCAGGCGTGACATTCTATGAACTTGCCGGTAAAGGCGCAAGAGCGCAGTTGGAAACTTTGGCGGACACGTTACGTGAGGCTGGAGTCGAGACGGTGCTGCTCGAGAGTCAAACGCAACCCGGACTCTTTTTGCTCGTCTGCGACACCGAAGACGCGTTTACGGTCGCCCCGCCTGAAGGCAGTAACGTTTGGCAGTTCAGGGCGGTCAGCTGATGGACGGTAACGGCCCCGAGACCTACACTGACGGCACCCTCGATGAAGCGTACCGCTTGGACACGCCCGACGCCGAACTGTACTTTGAACTCGTCGGGCCACCCGGCGCACCCGTGATTTTCTACCTGCACGGCGGCCCCGGTTACAACAGCCATTCGTTCCGGGAGCTGGCCGAAGATGAGCTGCGCGGCTTCCGAGTCGTTTACGCCGACCAGCGCGGCGCAGGCCGGAGCCTCGCCGATACCGGGGCCGACCTCGGCGTCGAGGCGCTGGCAGGCGATATCGTTGCTATCTTAGACGCACTCAGGGTGGAGCGCGTGACGCTGTTCGCGCACGGGTTCGGCACGCTGATTGCCGCCGCCGCCGTAAAAAGCGCCCCTGAACGTATTGAGCGCCTCGTTCTGGTCAACCCCTGGGCCGATATGCCCGAACTCGCCAAAACGGTGCAGCTCAGCGCCGCAAAACTCGCAGGTCGCGAGATTGCTGAGGACGAGCTGACCGAGTTACCGCCTGCCGAGCGCGTCGCCGAAGCGGTACGTAGTGGGGGCGGCAAAGACGTGTTCGATACGATGTTCTTCGCCACCACCGGTAGCCGAATGCGGTTAGAGCACGCCGACGCCGAGCTGTTTACCGAACTTCAAGAGAGCGTTCTGACCAGTTGGCAAGACATCTGGGAACTCACCGCTGACCTTGCGCCGCTCCGCGACTATCCAACGATTGTCATAATAGGGCGACAAGACGACAGCTGTTATCCGCGTCAGGCCGAAATTGTCCTCAGCGCGCTACCTAGTGCGCTCACCAGCTTGCTCGAGACCGCGCACTATCCGTGGCTCGACGACCCGGAAGCGTTCGGGGAAACGTTGGCTCAGGCGATGCAGGTGCCGTCTCGAGCGTAAAACCTACTCGTTCTCTGCTTTTCCGGAGTCGTCACCGTTCAAGACGGCCGTTCATAAGAGATTTTTGAGCTTCTACAGCTTAGTCTTGGTTATCCCCACGGTACAGAAACACCCGACATAGAAAGCTCGGGGCGACGGTTACAAACGTCCCGGACAGGTTCCGTCTAAGCTCGAGTTCCCAACCTCGCCTGTACGCTTGGTGAGCCGTGAAGTTTCATGCTAGGCGGCCCCGCACCCCCGTGATAAATTACCGCCATGATGCTACGCCCCGACGCCGTTGTAGGCTCCCTCACCGAGGTTACACCGGACTTCTTACACACGCTTGGGGTACGCGCCGTTTTGCTCGACCTCGACGACACGCTGCTCGCCTCGGGCAGCGACCTGTTAGAACCCCTCTTTCGGGTGTGGCTCGAGTCCCTCCGAGGTGCGCAAGTACCCGTCGTGATTTTAAGCAACGGCACGCCCGCCCGCGTGACGTGCTGGGCGAGAGAGCTGGGGCTCGAGGGCTTGCACCTGACGGGTAAACCAGGAGGCCGAGCTTTTCGTCGGGGCCTCGACAAGCTCGGGACGCCCGCCGCGGAAACGGCGATGGTCGGCGATCAGCTCTTTACCGACGTGTTCGGCGCGAACTTGGCTGGCATGGTCTCGGTTTTGGTGACGCCGCTCTCCCCCGGCAAGCTGCCGCACACCCGCATTTTACGGCACTTGGAGACGTTTTTGCTCCGGCGCTTCAGGTTTAGCCTTGACGCTTCAGGAGGTGCCGCGTGGCTGTCCTTTCGATAGGCGATAAACGCCTCGGCGCGATGCTCTTAGAGCGCGGTTTCGTCTCGGACGACGGCTTGCAACGCGCCATCTCTCGGCACGCCGAGATGGGCGGACGCTTGGCTGAGGTGCTGGTCGGGTTGGGCGTTGTGTCAGAGCAGCGGATTGCCCGCGCCATCGAAGAGGCCATCGGGATTCCGATTGTAGCGCTGCCGCGCGCACAGGTTGACCCCGAAGCCCTGACGCGGGTTTCAGCAGAGGTCGCCCTCGAGCTCCGCGCCTTCCCCTTTCACGTCACGAACAACCGCCTCCGCGTCGCCTTTGTCGATCCGCTCGACGCGCTCGCCGTTGAAGAGCTCGAGGACGCGTCAAACTGCATCGTTGAACCGTATCAGGCGCTCTCGTCAGAGGTCGCGTGGGCCTTGGCAACGTACTATCCCGAACTCGGCCTGACGCCTCCGGCTGAAGTCAACCCGCAGATGGGGCAACGCGTCGGCGATCTGGCAAAAAACATGGGCCTTATTTCTGGTGAGCAGCTCGCTAAAGCTTTGGAGCAGCAGGGACGCACAGGCGGGCTTTTGGGGCATATTTTGCTCGAGCAGGGCATGCTAGACGAAACCCAGCTCGGTGAGCTGCTAGCAGAACAGGCTGAGCTGAAGTTTGTCGCTAAGCTCGAGGGCGTGCAGGTCAGCGAAAAGCTCGCCTCGAGCCTGCTCCGCGTCGACGCTTTGCAGTACCGCGCCGTCCCGTTCAGCGAAGAAGACGGCGTGCTGGTCGTCGCGCTAGCCGACCCGCGTAAAGGGGCCGAAGTCGCCGAGATCATCCCGCGCCCGGTCAAGTTCGTCGTCGCACCTGAAAGTCAGGTACAAAAACTGACCGAAAAGCTTTACGACGCCGACAAGGGCCGGTTGGGTGAAACCCTGATGGCGAGCAACAAGCTCCGCCGTGAACAGCTCCGTGAAGCCTTAGCCGAGCAGAACAAGCTGGGCCGCGTCAAACCGCTCGGTGAAATCCTGGTCGACCTCGGTTACGTCACGCGCGAAGACGTGCAGAACGCACTCTCTAGGCAGCGCGTCGGCGGGGGCAGGTTGGAAGACACGCTCGTTCAGTCAGGTAAGATCAGCCCGGAAATGCTCGCCCGGAGCCTCGCCATGCAGCTCGGCTACGAGTTCGTCGAGGAGAACGTCCCGGTCGATCCGTTTGTCATCACCTTGATTCCGGAAGGGACGATTCGGCGTTACAACGTGATGCCGCTACGACTCGAGGGTAGCGCCGTCGTGTTGGCGATGAAAGACCCCCGGCACGTGTTTGCGTTAGACGACATCCGGCTGATTACGGGCCGCGAGATTAAACCGGCGGTCGCCACTGAAGAGACGCTCTTAAGACTGATCAACCGCTACTACCGTTCGGGCGATTCGATGGAAGACCTCGCCAAAGCCGCCCTACAAGAGATCGGGGACGTCGAAGAACTCAGTGACGACTCGAACCTGGACGACACCGCACTCGTCAAGGTCGTGAACAACATCATCCGCGAGTCGGTCTTAAACGATATTTCGGACATTCACATCGAACCGCGCCCCGACAATGTGATCATCCGGGTACGTAAAGACGGGGCGCTCCGCGAATACATGACGATGCCCAAGGGCGTCGCCGGGGCGATGTCGGCGCGGATCAAGATCATGGGCCGCCTAAATATTGCCGAGCGCAGGTTGCCGCAAGACGGGCGGGTACGCTTTAAGGACAAAAATATGGAGGTCGACCTCCGGCTTTCAACCCTGCCGACGGTTTACGGCGAAAAAGCCGTCATGCGTATCCTCAAAAAAGCGACCTCGATTCCGGAGATTGAGCAGCTAGGATTCGCGGACTATAACCTCGAGCGTTTCACCGACACCATCCAAAAACCCTACGGCATCTTTCTCATCACCGGCCCGACGGGTTCAGGCAAGTCGTTTACGACCTTTTCAATCCTGAAACGTATCGCCACCCCGGACGTGAACGTCACGACAGTTGAAGACCCGGTAGAGTACGAGATTCCCGGTATCAACCAGACGCAGGTCAACGTCAAGGCGGGCTTGACGTTTGCCAGCGCCCTGCGCTCATTTTTACGGCAAGACCCCGACGTCATTATGATCGGTGAGATTCGGGACACCGAAACCGCCAAGATCGCTGTCGAAGCGGCCCTGACCGGGCACCTGGTCATCGCTACCTTGCACACGAACGACGCCGCCGGAGCCGTGACGCGCCTTGAAGAGATGGGCGTCGAGCCTTTCAATATCTCGGCGGCACTTTTAGGCGTCCTCGCGCAGCGCCTGGTACGTAAAGCGTGCAGCGACTGCCGGGTCGCCTACACGCCCGACCCCGACGTGTTGCGGCGTTTGGGTTTAGACGAACGCCAGCTCGCCGGGGCCAGCCTCTACCGGGGCGTCGGCTGCGACAAATGCAACGGCACCGGCTACAACGGTCGCGCCGCGATTCACGAACTCCTGACCGTCGGCGGCGGCGTCGAAACCGCTATCGTACAGGGCAAATCGTCAACGGACATCAAAGAGATCGCCGTTCAGGACGGGATGAAAACACTCCGTGACGACGGCGTCTTCAAGGCGTTCGGCGGCTTGACAACTTTAGAAGAAGTCCTCGCTAAAACGACCGACTAAGCTATTTAGCACGATTCATCAAACAGAAAGGGTGAACATGAACCAAACCGACATCATCGACCTTTTACGAATGACGAGCGAGCGCCGAGCCTCGGATCTCATCGTCACCGTCGGCCTGCCGCCGATGCTCCGGCTCGACGGCGAATGGCAACCGACTGAATTAGATACCCTGAACGCCAGCGACACGCGCCGCCTCTTGTATACCATGATGGATGAAAAAAAGCAGCGCGACTTCGAAGAGCGCCGCGAACTCGACTTTTCGTTTTCGCTGACCGGACACGGACGGTTCAGGGTCAACGCCTTTTTTCAAAAGGGTGCCATCGGCGGGGTGCTGCGGACGATTCCCAGTGAAGTTTTAGGGTTCGACAAAATGGGGTTGCCGAGCGTTGTCGGCGACGTAGCGAGAGCGCCACGCGGCCTCGTGCTCGTGACCGGGCCGACCGGCTCGGGCAAATCGACGACGCTCGCAGCCATGCTCGATATGGTCAATTCTGAAATGCAAAAACACATCATGACCATCGAAGACCCTATCGAGTTTTTTCATACCCACAAACGTTCAATCATCAATCAGCGCGAACTCGGCGACGACACCAAGAGCTTCGAGCGGGCGCTCCGGGCAGTTTTACGGCAAGCCCCGGACGTCATTTTGGTCGGTGAGATGCGCGACTTTGAAACTATCGGCGCGGCTGTGACCGCCGCTGAAACCGGGCACCTGGTCATGGGCACGCTGCACACCAACTCTGCGCCGGAAGCCGTCGACCGCATTATCGACGTGTTTCCCGAAGCGCAGCAGGCGCAGGTCAGGGTGCAGTTGGCCAACAACTTGCAGGCTATCCTGACGCAGCAGCTCGTTCCCAAACAGGGCGGCGGGCGGGCGCTGGCTTACGAGTTTTTGATCGCTACACCGGCTGTTCGCAACCTCATTCGTGAGGGGAAGACGCACCAGATTTTATCAGCCATTCAGATGGGCGGACAGCACGGAATGCAGACGATGGACGCGTGCTTGGCTGAGCTGCACCTAAAAAGGACGATCTCTTACGAAGTCGGGATTTCTCGAGCGGTGGACGCCAAAGAGTTTGCCCGGTTAGTGAGCACGGGCGGCGTTACCGGAAGCGGAGCGCCAACCTCGAACGGGGCACCGCTACCCCGTCAGGCACCGGTGGCGACGCCGGGTACGTTTGGTCGCGGCGGGCGCGGCTAAACCTCACCCAAAAAATGTTTACGCTAGACCAAGCTCAGTCATTTGCCTGAGCTTTTTGGCCTCGAGCCTCCCAACAGCACAACCGTTATCTTTTCTGCAGGGAGCGTTTTACGGCAGATATTTTGCGGTAAGCACCGCATTTCCACAAAGATTGCTACAAGTATAGTCGCAGAATGTGCGTTTTGATCAGCAAGCATCAGATTGAGAGCGTTACTGACCAGATATCTTGCGGATACTTCACAGCAAGCACTGGTTTTACGGTAAGCCTCAAAGTGGCGGGCGAACCTCCGCCGTCACTTGCGCTGTGACTCAGAGACAAAGCGGGACAAAGTTTGCTGCTCGAGTCAAGGTCAGCCCTTCGGCTCAGCGCCATAGACTGGCGTTTACCGGAGCAGCTTACCGCAACGCACCAAAATCGTCCTTCACGTCAGCCCCCAGCCGCCACCTTTGTAACAACAGGTACTTTCACAAAGCACTGTAACTCAACACAATTAGGGGAATGGGGCAGCACTGGGAGCCGTTAGACCTGTTAGTCTAGTTCCCGCCCTTGGACAAGCGACCCGAATAGGGTATGAGAATGGAGCGTAAACGTGAGCGACAATCAGAAGCAAGACACCAAAACCGACGCCAAGAAAAAGGCTGAGGATACCGCTCAGAAGACGTCTCAAAAGGCGGATCAGGCAGCTCAAGACGCTAAGCAACAAGCGGGCGACGCAGCTGATGACGCCAAGCAGCGTGCGGGCGACGTTAAGGACAGAGTCAAGGCGCAAGCGCAAGACGCCCGCGCCCGCGCTGAGGCCGAGGCTCAGAAGGGTTTTGAGCAGGGCAAAGGCCGGGTCGTCTCGCAGGTGAGCAGCGTCGCTCAGGCGTTTCGCAAGACCGGCGAACAGCTCCGGGACGAAGATCAGGGCGACCTTGCAGGTTACACTGAGCGCATTGCTGATGAGGTTGAGAAAGTGTCTGGCTACCTCGAGGGTAAAGGCTTACGCGACGTGATGGGCGACGTTGAAACTTTCGCGCGGCAGCGGCCCAGCTTGTTCGTCGGTGGAGCGCTCGTGGTGGGGCTCGTCGCAGCGCGGTTTTTGCGCTCGAGCGGCTCTAGCTCTCACGCCTCAAACGCCGATACGTCTTATGACCCCTACCGTTAGGCGCGGCGCATGGTAACAGGAGAAACACCTAACGATCGAACGGCGTACGGAGCGGGCGAAAGCCGTTCGTTCAGCACCCTGTTTTCAGGGTTGATGAGCGACATCGGGCTCCTCATTCAGCAAGAAGTCGCCCTCGCTAAAAAAGAGTTCCAGGGGGCGCTCTCGCAAGCGGTCGTCGGCATTGTGGTATTGGCGGTTGGCGGTATCTTGGCCACAGTCGGACTCGTTGCGGTTCTGACCTCGATTATTTTAGCTCTCGCGCTCGTGATGCCCCACTGGGCGGCGGCGCTGCTCGTCGGCGTCGTTTTCCTCATTTTGGGTGCGGTCTTCGCTTGGCTCGGCATTAGCCGGATGCGAAAACTCAAACTCATTCCTGAACGCACCGCGCAGACCCTTAAAGACGACGCGGCGATGATTCGGGAGAAGGTCCAGTGAGTAGATTATGAGTCAGGATAAAGACAGGGATTTGGGTGAACTCGAGGCCGACATCGCTCAAACACGGCAAAATCTAGGTCAAAATGTCGAAGCGCTCTCGCAAAAACTCAACCCGGAGCGGTTTAGAAACTCATTCAAAACGCAGACCGAGCAGACGCTCGCAGGTGCGCAGGAGGTCGTAATGGACACCGTACAGGAAGTAACTGATAATGTAACGCAGCGGGCTCAAGAAGCAGGCAGCAGCTTTTTCGATATGGTCCGCCGCCACCCGCTGCCGACCGCGCTCATCGGCGCAGGCGTCGTTCTCTTAGCCGCTGGGGGCGGCGTCAGCATCAAACGCTCAAACGAAGACGACGACGGCTACACGGGGTACGGAACCCGCTACGGTTACGGTGAAGGGGACTACACGGGTTACGTGCGTCCCGGTTTCGGTGATGAAGCTTCAGCGGCGACGGGCTACTCCGAACCCAACCATCAGCTGCGAGGTAGCTACGAGCAGGGCTACGGCGACCCACAAGGGTTCCAGAGCTACGGTGCTGACTACGGAACAGGTGAAGGTAGCACCAGTGCAGGTACAGGAAGCTACAGCTCAGGCGGTCTGGGCAGCACCGAAGCTGACTCAGGTGCTTACGGCAACTGGTCGCAAGACGACAACAGCGGTTTTCGTGACCAAGCAGGCAGCGCCGTACGGCAGGCGAAGGCGAAAACTAAAGACGCTGGACGTGGGCTGGCGGGTTTTATCGAATCACAACCCCTTGTGGCCGGACTTATCACCGCAATTCTCGGCGCACTCATCGGGCTTTCACTGCCCGGTACCCGCCAGGAAGACGAGCTGATGGGCGACGCCCGCGACAACCTTGCAGGGCAGGCCAAAGAAGCTGCCGACCGTGCGCGGCAGGTGGCCCAAAAGACGTTCGACGACGCCAAGGAAACCGCGAAAGAAGAGTTCAGCAAGGTCGCCAGCGACGCCAAGGCTGGCGGCGAAAACCTAATGCAAGAGGGTAAAGAGGCCGCTAAAAAGGTTGCCGACGACGCCAAAGAAACCGCCAAAGACGAGTCGAACAAACAGAAGCCCAGCTAACCGCTGTCAAGTGCTGTGCAGAGACCGGACATGTCAAGTCCGGTTTTCTGCTGTGGGCAAATTTATGGGCGAATCTACTAGCGGCTCTATTGGTGATTGTGAAATTTGCGTTGACACGAGCTTAGAGCAGCCCATATACTCAGCTTTAGATGCCAACAGCCGTGACCTTCGACCGACCGAGCCTACTAGCAGGGTGTCGTCTCGAGGTCGCCACGGCGTAACGACGCGCCTAGCTAGCAGCGCCCTCGGGAAATCCGAGGGTTTTTTTCGTTTGTAGCTCGCAGTAGAGAGGAATTTATGTCAGACACCGCTTCAGCAACCCCACAAAGTTTATTTGAAAAGGTCTGGGACGCGCACAACGTTAAGAAGTTGGGGAACGGTCAAACCCAGCTTTTTATCGGGACGCACCTGATTCACGAAGTTACCAGCCCGCAAGCGTTCGGAATGCTCCGCGACCTGAACCTCAAGGTTCGGCATCCCGAACGCACCTTCGCTACGGTTGACCATATTGTGCCGACGGACACGAGGCTCGAGCCCTTTAGCGATCCTTTAGCCCAAGAGATGATCGAAGAACTCCGTAAAAACTGCGCCGAGTTCGGCGTGACAATGTTCGATACCGGCAGCGGCAAGCAGGGCATCGTTCACATGGTCGGGCCGGAACAGGGGATTACCCAACCGGGCATGACGGTCGCGTGCGGCGACTCGCACACCTCGACGCACGGTGCGTTCGGGGCAATTGCTTTTGGTATCGGCACCTCTCAGGTGCGCGACGTTCTAGCAACCCAGACGATAACGATGAGTAAACCTAAAGTCCGGCGGATCAACGTTGAGGGCACGCTCGAGCCGGGGGTTTATGCTAAAGACGTGATTTTGTATATCATTCGCACGCTCGGCGTCAAAGGCGGCATCGGCTACGCTTACGAATACGGCGGCAGCGTGTTTGACGCCATGAGCATGGAAGAGCGGATGACGGTCTGCAATATGAGCATCGAAGGCGGCGCACGGTGCGGTTACGTCAACCCGGATGAGACGACCGCCGAGTACATCAAAGGTCGCCCCTACGCGCCCGCAGTGAGCAAGTGGGCAGAGGCCGAGGCCCGCTGGCTCGCTACCGCTTCAGATGAAGGTTGCCACTACGACGACACCGTGAACATCCGCGCTGAAGACATTGCGCCGACCGTCACCTGGGGCATCAATCCGGGTCAGGCTATCTTTATCGGTGAGACCGTCCCGACCGTCGAAGCTGCGCCGGAGGGCGAAAAGGCGAATATTGCCGAGGCGTTGGAGCACATGAAGCTGACTCCTGGCGCGCCGATAGCCGGAACCAAAATCAACGTCGCTTTTTTCGGGTCATGTACGAACGGGCGCATGTCAGACTTTATCGAGGCGGCAAAGTACCTCAAAGGGCATCAGGTTTCGCCCAACGTTAAAGCGATTGCCGTACCGGGGTCGCAGATCGTCAAGTATCAGTGCGAAGAGTTGGGCATTGACAAAGTGTTTCGTGACGCCGGTTTCGAGTGGCGCGATGCGGGGTGCAGCATGTGCCTGGCGATGAACCCCGATAAACTCGTCGGGGACGAACTCTGCGCAAGTTCCAGCAACCGCAACTTCAAGGGGCGGCAGGGTAGTGTGACGGGGCGTACCATACTGATGAGTCCGGTGATGGTGATGGCGGCGGCGGTGACGGGAGAAGTGAGCGATGCCAGAAAAGTCTTCAAGCATCGGACCAGTGAACCCGTAACAAGCTAGCTGACAATGGGAAAGAGCCGCGCTATTCTTTTGGGAACCGGGATTGCACTGATGATCATCGGGCTGTTTATTGCTGAAGGTTTTATCTTTGGCATAAGAGGAATTCTCATACCGTATGGTCTTACTGGCCCCAACCAGGGATTTTGCAGCGCGGTGTGGGCTTTGACCTGTAGTGTTGACGCCATCGTAGGAGCCTTTCTACTAGGACTTTCTCTTGTCATCTCGGCGCTTATCTGGTGGCTCGTCGCTATACGGCGAAGAAGACGTTTCGTATGACACACGCTCTCCGCCAAGAAGCAGAACAACTCGGTTTTACTCAAAGTTCAGACGACCTTACGGGCAGCTTTTTAGCGACGCTCGCCTCGAGCAAACCCGGCGGGCGGTTTTTAGAACTCGGTACCGGTGTCGGCGCGGGGAGCGTGTGGCTTTTACGGGGAATGGACGCGGCCTCGAGCCTCACCACCGCCGAAATAAATGCTGAACAGGTTGAGGTTGCCAAGAAACACTTAGGGCGCGACCCGCGTATTACGTTTTGGGTGGGGGATGGGCTCGAGTACCTGCAAAGAACACACGAACCGTTTGACTTTATCTTTGCGGACGCTGTGCCGGGAAAAATTAAGCATCCTGAGCTGGCTCTCGACCTCGTTGCGCCGGGCGGGTTTTACGTGGTGGACGACATGAAGCTCGGTTGGAAAGATAGGGATGAGCTAACCGACGCTGACGACTTTTTATTGGAAATCTGGCATGGGCAACGGGCGCTGATGGCGTTGCTAGGGACAAGGGCAGACTTTCTCTGTACCCGTCTGGACTGGTCAACCGGTCTGATGATATGCACTAAACGTAAACAAGACATGCAAAAAGGAGTTTGAGATGGCTTTAGAAAAAATTGCTTCAGTGACCGGACGCGGCGTCTACATCGCTGGTGACGACATCGACACCGACCGCATCATCCCCGCACGCTTTATGAAGTGCGTGACCTTCGACGACTTGGGCCAGTATATGTTTTATGACGTGCGCTTTGCTGAAGACGGCAGCGAAAAACCGCACGCCTTAAACGACCCACGCTTTGCCGGAGCCAGCATCCTTTTGTCCGGTGAGAACTTTGGCTGCGGCTCGTCCCGCGAGCACGCGCCACAAGCGATGTACCGTTTCGGCATCCGCGCCGTTATAGCTGAAAGTTTCGCTGAAATCTTTTTCGGCAACAGCACCACTTTGGGGATGCCCTGCGCCGAAGCGACAGAAGCTCAGCTGACCGAGATAGCAGCAACTATCGACGCCGACCCGAATACGGAAGTCACGCTCGATGTGGAGAAAAGTACCGTTACGGTCGGAGATAAAGCCTTTGAAGTAACAATTCGGGAGAGTGCTCAAGAAGCGCTTTTGGCCGGGCGCTGGGATCCGATTGCCGAGCTTTTAGAGGCTGATGACGCCATCACGCAGACTGCGGCGCGTCTCCCCTACTTGTAACTTATCGTCACCTAGATTTCGGAGGCAGTTCGTGGGAAAGCAGTTCGGCAGCATAAGCGCACAACACCGGGAGTTTATCGAAGCTCAAAAGCTCTTTTTTGTTGCGACAGCAGCGAAAAACGGGCGTGTCAACGTCTCGCCCAAAGGTCTAGATTCGCTCCGGGTTTTAGACGCGCAGACGGTGGTGTGGCTCAACGGCACCGGCAGCGGCAACGAGACCGCGGCGCACTTGCTCGACAACCCGCGGATGACGCTGATGTTTTGCACGTTTGAGGGTAGCCCGCTCATCTTGCGGCTTTACGGCGACGCTGAGGTGTTTCATCCGCGTGACCCGGAGTGGGAGGGCTACACCGAAATGTTCACACCGCTGGAAAGCTCGAGACAAATCTTCAAACTCCACGTGGACTTGGTACAAACCTCATGCGGCTTCGGCGTCCCACTGTTCGACTACCGAGAAGACCGCGAGCTGATGCACACCTGGGCCGAGAAAAAGGGTGAAGACGGCATCCGGAACTACTGGGAAGAGAAAAATCAGCAGAGTCTGGACGGGCGTCCAACGCATATTTTTGGGGTCGGTGCAGCGGACGATTAGGGCAAAATCCGCAAGGGTTCGTTATACCTGAGCTTTAGCTTGCTTTGGCTGAACCCCTACGAAACCGCTGTTCCATCGTCTTTTGAAACGTCGCTGAGTCGTTGACGTGAGGAAACGGTGTTTCCGGGACGGGCACCTCTAAAAAGCGGCAGAGCGGTTCCCAGCCCTCTTTAACCTCGTAAACGAGCAGCTTTTCAGGCGGTACGGTGCGTTTGACCTCTTCGATGTGCCGTTCAAAAACCGCCGTAGCGTGCGCTTTGTCGTGTTCTCTGCCGCCGAACGTTCTTCTGGGAATCAGCCGAATCACGACCCACAGCGAACGCCACATCCGGGGCGTGGTGAGCAGCTGAAAAAGCTGTCTCGGCCCACCGCGTGACGCTGAGAAGATGGTTTCGCTCGCACTCTTGTACCAGCGTTCGGGGTCACGGACGCTCAAAACGACCTTGGCATCCGGATACTGCGCCATCAGCTCCTGATAAAAAGTGCAACCGGGCCAGTCCACGGTTGCCTGATAGCCTTCAAACAGTTCGTCCCACGCGACCTTTTTGCCCCGTAACGCGGCGTCCCAGTAACGCGCGTGTTCGGGATGTTCCATAAACTCGAACATGTGGTAGCACGTGCTGAAACCGAGGGTCTCGAGCCCCTCTTTCAGGGACGCCGTACCCGTTCTGCTGAACCCTGCACCGATAACTTTAACCATACTTTAAGTGTGTACCGACCGGCACGCCCGCGTTTGGGTGTGCGCTACGCTTGGGGTTCATAACGTTTAGATTAGGGTTATGCCCGAACTTATCCCCGGTTACAGCTACCAACAAATGACACGTGATGAGCTTCTCCCCTACATCCAGGACCATCAGGCAACTATCTTCGCTGAACAGGGGCACTTAGATTCCCTTTACGCCCTTCCAGAAACTGAACAGGGCGCACTCGATACCTTAGGAGAGAGACTATCCGGGCGCTACCGTCTCGGTTTCGGTATCTTTCAGGGTGAAGCGTTTGTCGGCTGGCATTTAGGGCAACAAACGCTGGCGGGTATCTTTGAGATGATGCGAACAGGTATCACGCAAAAACACCAGGGTCGGGGCCTCTATACTGCGCTGTTGCCTATCATCCTTAAACAGCTCAAGAACGACGGTTTTCAAATCGTTGTCAGTCACCATAATTTAACCAACAACGCCGTTATCATCCCCAAACTCAAAGCAGGGTTCGTCATAAGCGGCTTCAAGGCTGACGACCGTTTCGGCACCCTCGTACAGCTCTCGTACTACTTCAACCCGCTCCGCCGTAAAATGCTAGACGTGCGGGTCGGACAGCGTAGACCGGACGAAGAGGTAAAAAAGCTTCTATTTTAGGTGATAAAGTTAACCTATGAGCCAAACTGTCCCCCTTCCCCACTGGCAACTGACCTCGATTTTTCCGGGCTTGGATTCGGCTGAGTTTAATGAGGCTAAGGACGAGCTGAAGGTGAGGCTCGAGTCCCTCACTCAGTTGATGGACGACCGTAAAGTCGGCGCACAGGGAGGTGCTCTTGTCACTCCTGAAACCGCCACGTTGTTTGACACCCTAATTGAGCGTTATAACGACCTCTGTACCCGCTTTAGCACCGTGGTTCCTTACCTCAAAGGTTTTACTACAACAGACGCGTTTAATGACCGGGCGCAAGCGGAATTGTCGGCGCTGGCACCGCTCACCAGCAGATTGAGCTTTCTCGGTGTGCGGCTGACAGCGTGGATTGGGGCGCTCGACGCCGAAGCGCTAATTGATGCGTCTGAGGTCGCCAAAGCGCACAGCTATCTGGTACGCCGCAGCCGTGAGGAAGCGCAGCACCTGATGGGCGAACCCTCCGAAGAACTCCTCTCAGCGCTATCTTCAAGCAGCGGGCAAGCGTGGGCGAAACTGCACGGCGACCTGAGCAGCCGCACGACCATCAGAAAGACCCTGCCGGGGCGTGACGAGGCCGAATACCCGCTGACCGAACTCCGCAACTTGCAAAGTGACGGCGACCCCGACGTGCGTAAGGCCGCGTATGAAGCGGAACTCGAGCTCCTCACCCAAAATGTCGTCGCCTACGCCGCCGCGATGAACAGCATCAAGGCGCAGGTCAACGAGACGACGCAGCGGCGCGGCTGGGACACAGCGCTGGACGAAGCGCTCTTTAGCAGCCACATTACCGGTAAAAGTCTCGAGGCGATGCAGAGCGCGTGCCGCGAACAGTTTCCGGTTTTTCGGCGTTACCTAAAGGCTAAAGCCAAGTTTTTAGGTAAGGATACGCTGGCCTGGTACGACCTGCTGGCCCCGGTTACGGTCGGAACGCCGCGCAGCTTTTCGTGGGCCGATACCACTGAGTTCGTCACCGAAGTGTTTGGCAGCTATTCGCCCAAACTTGCGGCGTTTGCCCAAAAAACGTTCGATGAAGGCTGGCACGACGTCCCGCCGCGCAAAGGCAAGCGCAGCGGCGCGTTCTGTATGAGCGTCCGGGGCGTAAAGGAATCGCGGATTATGCACAATTTCGGTAGTGGTTTGGATGATGTATTTACCGCCGCACACGAACTCGGTCACGCCTATCACAACCTCTGCATCTTTGAGGCGGGGCGCACACCACTGCAAAACGATACCCCGATGACCCTTGCTGAAACCGCCAGCATCTTTTGTGAAACGGTCGTTACGAACGCACTTCTGAGGCGCGCTGACGAGGCTGAGAAGCTGGCGATTTTAGAGCAAGACCTTCTGGGCAGCACGCAGCTGGTAGTTGACATTGACTCACGGTTTCGTTTCGAGCAAGCCGTGTTTGAACGTCGGCGTGAACGCGAATTGTCGGTAGACGAACTCAACGCGCTGATGCTAAACGCGCAAGCCGAAACGTATGGCGACGCCCTCGAGTCAGACACCCGTCACCCCATGATGTGGGCGCAAAAAGGTCACTACTACAGCACCGGGCGGAGTTTTTACAACTTTCCCTACACCTTTGGCTACCTGTTCGGTTTGGGGCTTTACGCGCAGTATCAGGAAGAGCCTGAAGGCTGGCACGCACGCTATGACGAACTGCTCTCTAAAACCGGCATGAACGACGCCGCGCCGCTCGCCGCCGAGTTTGGGATTGACCTCGAGAGTGTGGACTTTTGGCGTAAGAGTCTCGAGATTGCCGAAGGGCGCGTGGCGGAATATGAAGCATTGGTCGAACGGTTTACGCTTTAAGGATGCATGAGGACGACTGGACGCCGTTAGCAGGGGGCAACGTCAACATTGTGGCGCAGCAAGGTGAGGTGGTCAGGCGACAGCTGAGTGCGGCGAGTCCGGCGGTACATGAGCTGCTCGAGTACCTCGGGGCGCAGAACGTACCCCTTGTTCCAAGTCTGCAAGGAAGGGACGAGAAGCACGAATATCTGAGTTTTCTCCCCGGTGAGGCCGTCTTTCGTCCCTGGCCCGCTGCGGTTCTAAATGACGCATGGCTGGCTGAACTGGGCGCATGGTTGCGAACGTATCACAGCGCGGTACGCGGGTTTTGGATTGGGGGCACGTTCCTCTGGGGGCCAACCGAACCCACACCGGAGATGATCGTTTGTCACGGCGATTTGGGGCCGTGGAACTGTTTGCATCAGGGCGGAAAACTTTCAGGCGTGATCGACTGGGATTCGGCGCGGTACGGGAGTCCTCTCGACGACGTTGCGGAGTTAGCGCTCGAGGCCGTCCCGCTCCACAACCGTCTAAAAAATACGTCAGGTGAAGTCTCAAAAAGTGTGCTTTCAGCTAGGCTTAGCGCCTTTTGTCAGGCTTACGGCGTTCCGGTGCAGGAAGTGCTGAACCATATTCCCACCTATTTGCAGATGGTTATAAACGATACGCGTGAACTGTCAGTCCGGGGCACAGAACCTTTTGCGGCGTTTGAACGGGGCGGTATCGTGAGTGAACTCGAGACCGACCTGAACGATTACCGGCGCGTCTGGGGTTGATGTGGCGCTCGGGAAACCCACCCTCAGGGGCGAAAATGTCATCCTACGGCCTCTTACCGAAGGGGACGCCGAAGCCGTTTTCGCGGGCCTCGGCGACGAAGAATCCATAAGGCTGACCGGGACGCAAGCGGTGTTTACCTTGGAACAAGTTCAGGCGTTTTGTGCGCGTGTCACGGACGCCGACGACCGGCTGGACTACGCCATCACCCTGCCGGACGACCCGCGCTACCGGGGCGAAGTGGTCTTAAACGACATTGACTGGACGAACAAATCGGCCAACTTTCGTATCGCTATCAGTAGCGCAGAAAACCGGGAAAAAGGTTACGGCACGGCGGCAGCGCGGCTGATTTTACGGCACGCATTTGATGTTTTACGGCTTCACCGAATTGAGCTGAGCGTGTTCGGCTTTAATCCACGCGCGCGGCATGTTTACAAAAAACTGGGTTTTGTGCGGGAGGGCGTTTTACGGGACGCGCTGCTCTGGGAAGGCGAGTACTACAGTTCTATTCAGATGAGTTTGTTGGAACCCGACTACCGGGCCAGACAAGCCCGTAAAACGTTTGAAGCTATCGAAACAGAACGCCTGATTATTCGGCGTCTACGGGACGATGATTTAGAAACGCTCGTCACGTACCGCAACCTGCCGGAAGTCGCGCGGTGGCAGCTTTGGGACGGTTACACTGCCGAAGAAGCGCGGGAGCTTATCAACGATTGCAACGTGACTGAGCCGTTTACGGCGGGCGGCTGGTTTCAGTTCGGCGTCGCGCTCAAAACGACCGACGAGCTTGTCGGCGATCTTTACCTGAGGATGGACGAGGCGGGTGAGCAAGCCGAAATCGGCTATACTTTTGCTCCAAAGTTTCAGGGGCAGGGTTTGGCGACCGAAGCGGTCAGGGCGCTCCTCCATCACGCATTTACCGCCAGAGGCTTGCACCGCATTTACGGCGTGAGCGACCCGCGGCACACGGCCTCGAAAAACCTGCTGAAGCGGGTAGGTATGCGGCAAGAAGCGCACTACCGGGAAAACTTGTGGTTCAAGGGTGAATGGGCCGATGACGTGGTGTACGCAGTTTTAGCGCGTGAATGGCCCGGTTGACCAACTAGCTAGACAACCCGTGCCAGTTCGCGTTCAGCGAGGTCTACTAGCACTGTTTTGGCAGGTGATGGCCCGAAAACGTCCAAAGCCTCGAGCGCCAGGCGCGCCGAACGCCTGGTCTCGGCCTGAGCCTGTTGGTCAGCTCCGTGTTCCCGCACGAGCGCAATCATCCGCGCGGTGTCGCTCTCTCCGGCTCCGTGACGGCGTAAAATCGTGCGGGCTTCGGTGACACCGGCCCCGAGCAGCTCGAGCACCGCAAACGTTGCCTTGCCTTCGCGCAGGTCGCCGCCAACGGGTTTACCGAGCGTTTCGGCGTCGCCCAACAGGTCGAGGTAGTCGTCTTGCAGCTGAAACGCCCGCCCGTAGTGCATCCCGTAATGCTGGAGCGCCCGCCGCTCGGCCTCCGGCGCACCGGTCAGGAGCGCGACACCCTCGAGTGCTGCCGCAAAAAGCACCGCCGTTTTACCGTCGATGATGGTGAAGTAGTTTTCCAGCGAATAGGTCTCTAAGGTCGCCATCTCAAACTGTAACACTTCCGCTTCGCAGATACGCGCCGCCGTGTCCGACATCAGCTGGGTAAACTCAGGGCTTTTGGAACGCGCCAGGATACCTAGAACACGCGCTAGCATAAAGTCGCCGGACATCACGCTGACCACGTTGCCGTAACGCCGAAACGCGGCGTCCGCCCCGCGCCGGGTGTCGGCGTCGTCGATGAGGTCGTCGTGGAGTAAGGAAGCTGAGTGCAAGAGTTCGACGGCGAGCGCGACCTGCATGGCTTGTTCACGGCTCGAGTCCAAAAGCTGCCCCGCTAAAAAAGCCAAACTCGGGCGTAAACGCTTACCGCCTGCCCCCGCAAGGTCTTCGCCAATCGCGTCGATAAAATCCACTGACGAGCGCAGTTCGGCGGCGAGCCGCGTTTCAAAGTCGGCGAGGTCGGTCGTTAGAGCAGGTATCATCGGGTCGGCGACGCTCTCAAGCTGAGTTTTGCTGACCACGCACGTTCCAAGATGGTGCTCAAGGTGGTGCTGGGGGCAATCTCTGGTGGGGCGGCTATTAGAAGCTCAAATACTCCGGACACACCCCAAGTATATAGGTCGGGGCAGAACGTTTTGGGCTTGCCCCCGGCCCATCGGCAAATTCCATAAAAAAAGAGGCTCCGGGGAGCCTCTCGAGTGAGTAACTTCAATCTCAGCGGTTGACCTCCACCTCTACATTTGCCGCCGCGCTGTTACCGTCTTCGTCTCTGACGGTGTAGCGAAACGAATCGGTGCCGGTAAAGCCACTCGGCGGCGTATAGACAATCGTCCGGCTGTCGCGGCTGATTTCGACCGTGCCGCCTTCCTTCGGGCTCGTCACGGCAACGATAGAGAGCGCCTGAACGCTCGGTTTGTCGTTCGTTAAAACCTTGATGGTTACAGCTTTGTTACGCGTCGTTTTGGCGGCGTCGTTTGCTGCGTCTACGCCGCCGTTGTTATCGTTGTCATCGCCGTCATTATCATCGCCGTCGTCACCCCCGCCACCACCTGCAGTTACTGCAATCGTCACAAAATCCGACACTGCGGCTCTAGTGCTGTCAGTCGCAGTCAACGTGAGCGTGTAGGTTTCAGCCGCACTAAACTTCACTTTTGTGTCTTTAGCCTTGTCGTCCCCGAATGAAACGTTTCCGGCAGTTCCAGTCGTTACGCTCCACTGGTACGTTACGTTATCGCCCAAGTTGGAGGCGGATGCTGCGAGGTCTTGCTCTTCGCCCACTGTAGCCGAGCGCGTTTCATCGCCGTCAATTGAAACTGCTGGGTTGGTTGGGTCAGTTGGATCGGTCGGGTCGGTCGGTTCGGTCGGATCAGTGGGGTCAGTTGGATCGGTCGGATCAGTGGGGTCAGTTGGATCGGTCGGCTTACTGCTATCTCCTACCTCAATCGTTACGGAACCTAAACCTGTGCCGCCCTTGCCGTCGTCTACGATCACAGTCGCCGTGTAATTCCCGACTTCAGTGTAGGTGTGACTTGCAGCGGACGCACCGGCGGTCGTTTCACCGTCGCCGAAATTGTACAGATAGGTAACTTCATCCCCGTCTAGGTCGTTGGCGCTCGCCGTAAAACTTACGTTAAGCGGTGCTTCACCGGAAAGGGGTGAGGCCAAGAGGCTGACTGTAGGAGCTTGATTGTCTGCTCCGCCGCTGCCGGGATTGCCAGGGTCGGTCGGATCAGTCGGGGTAGGCTCTTCGGCGATAACGAAGTTTAAGTTCACAACGTTCGAGACGAGTACGCCGTTAAAAGCAACTGCCCGAACAGTATGGGTACCGGGTTCTAAAATCGTGTCGTAAGAAGTCGGCGTGGTGAGTTCTGCGGGTTCAGCGCCGCCGTCTAAGTAAACCTCGAGGCTGGTGATACCGGTTTCAGGGTCGGCAGCCTGTACACTCAGGGCCGTTGAACCTACATACAAGCCACTATTGTTACCTATAGCAACGCCTATCTCAGGTCTGCTACCGTCGGCTTCAACCTCTAAAACCGCCGCTTCACTGACCTGCCCTTTCGCGTCTGTCGCCAGAGCGCGGAGCGTCGAACCGACCAGTCCGCTGGGCGCCCCCGGAATCGGCACCGAAGAGAGGCTACTACGCGGAGCCGGAAAGATAAACGGGTTTTTGAACGCTTGTCCGTCGTCGCTCTTGGCGTAAGTACCCACCGTGGCACCGTCTAGCGAAAGCTCGACGCTGGCAACGCCGAAGTCATCCGAGGACGTGACGTAAACCGAGATAGGGTTGGGGGTCGTCTGGCCTGTTACCGGATCGAACTGCTGCGCGGCGGCGACCACGAGCGCCCCGTTACGGGGTTGGCGAGCGTCCACCGCGTCACTGAGGGCGGCTAAGGGGCCGTCAACTTTGGAGACCGAGACGGCGGGTTCATCGCTCGTGCCTAGCTGTGTAGTGTTTCCACCACACGCAGTTAGGGCTGCAACTAAAAACAGAAGAATATGACGTTCTCGCATCTGACTACTGCCCCCCGCCAGTGATCTGAATTGCCATCTGGTAGGGCTCCTCCGAACGGAAGGGTCTTTGAAGGTCGTCCGTACCGTAGAAATAAACTTGTGCATAGGCACCAACGGCACCGCCAACTCCAACAAGGCTAAAAATTTCCCTTGCAATATCAGGAGGTACAAAGTAAGTCGGAGGTGACTCACGAGTAGGCCCGCGGGCGGACGTCGCTCCCGCTGAGTTAATGGTGCAGCCATCAAAAGCTGAATTAGCTAATAAGTCGTCACAGCTGATACCGGGCGGAATGTAAACATTTAAGCTGCCGCTGCTCCTGACAATAGAATCACCAGGAAAAGCTGGGCTGTCACTAGCCTCAAAAAATTCTATATCGTAGCCCTCAACCGTAGCACCGACTGCCCCCGATTTACTGGCAAACGTCATAGTTTGCGTGTTAAGAGTAAAAGTTACACCACCTGTACCAGTATCGACATTTGCACCGAACACTATCGGATTTGGAGAGATTCCTACATCGAAGGCGTAAGGGGCGGCGCTGAAACCGCCGCTACAGGCACCCAAGAAAGATAGCGGCGTCAGTACGGCAACCAACAGGAGAGTTTTCCTAATGTTCTTCATAGCGCTCAGGATAGGCGGATGAAGACTAGCGGGCCGGTAAAAGCACCACAGCCTTTTAACGGCCCCGCGCCGGTCAATTATGAGAGAAACAGTTTGAGAAACTTTCGGGGATTTGTCCTCAAGCCCTTTTAACGTGCAGGACGAACTTTGTCCTTACAGGTAAGATTTTCTATCAGCGCCCGATGACTCTGGTTTTACAGCTTTTTAAGAAAAATGTGAAAAAACCGACATCCCGAATTCGACCGTTTTTTAGGCTAGTTCTTCGCGGAGTTGCGGGTTCAGGATATAAAACGACAAGCGTTTTAGGCCCGCCATAAAGTCTACCGGTTCGACGTGAACCTCTTTAGGAACCTCTAAAATCGTCGGCGCAAAGTTCAGGATGCCGCGAACGCCCGCGCGGACGAGCGCGTCGGCGGCGTCTTGGGCGGCGGTTTGCGGTACGGTAATCAGGCCGATATCGACGCCTTTTTCGCGGACAACGGCGCTCAAGGTGTCGATATGGCTGACTTTGAGTCCGGCAATCTCCTGACCGACCTTGTTCGGATCGATGTCGAACACACCTTTGACCGAAAAGTCGTAGTCGCCGAAGTGAGGGTAGTTGAGGATTGCTTCGCCGAGCCGTCCGACGCCGACGACAGCGGCGCTCCAGGGCCGGGTCAAGCCCAGAATCCGGCGGAGTTCGCGGCGCAGGGTGGGGACGGTGTACCCTGCCCCGCGCGTTCCGAAACGCCCGAAATAAGCGAGGTCTTTACGAACTTGGAAGGCTGAGACCTGCGCTTCGTCGGCGAGGTGTTCGGATGAAGTTTTTTTGATACCCTGCGCCTCGAGCTTCGCTAAAATCCGCAGGTAGGTCACGAGGCGACTGACTGTCGCCGTTGGCACGGAAGACATTTAGGGTGCGACCGGGAAGGCGTCGGTGATGCCTGCGTCACTCAGTCGGGTTTGAGCCGGGGCAAGCTGCGCGTCACCCAGAGGGCCGACTAACAGCCGTACCAGACCCGTACCCGACTGGCGGCGGACAACGTTGAAACCGAGGGACTCGAGCTGTTCGCGTAAGGGCTGAGCGCTCGCGTCAGTAGCGAACGCGCCGACCTGCAGGTAGCGCTGCCCTGCGGCGTCACCCGAAGGGGCGGTAGCGGTTGTAGCGGCACCGGTATTAGCTGCCGAGTTACCTGCTGCATTACCTGTAGACGCTGCCTCCGTATTTTCAGATGTTGCCGCTGTATTTCCTGCCGTTGTATTTCCAGGCGCTGTATTTCCGGTATTCGCAGCCGTGTTTGCGCTTCCTGCAGCGGCACCGGCGTTTGCACCTGCTCCCTCAGCACCTGATGCTGCCGAGTTGCCAACCGTACCGCCCGGACTGTCTGGGCCGGTACGGTTGGCACCGCTGCTTGTATTGTTATTTGTGTTACCACTGTTCGCATTGCCGCTGTTTGTATTGTTATCCGGGCCGTCATAGGAATAGACGAGGGCGTCGGGTACGAGCCCGTCGGTTTGCAAACGCGCCGCGACCTGATCGGCTCCGGCTCTCGCGGCGTAGGGGCCGACCCAAAGGAGATACAGCTCGCCTTGCTGCTCGACTGTAACCGTGTAGTTGTCTTCACGAAAGGTCTCGGCGAGGCTGGCGGCGGCGTCTCTCGAGTCCACTGCGCCCGCAGCGACCCGGAAACCACCGTCTGGTGTGGCCTCGGGTAAGGGCCCACTAGCGTTAGCTTGACCTTCCTGAGCGCCGCTTTGGGCCACGCCTCCGGAGCTTTGCGCCCCGCCGGGTGTTGCCTCTGCCTGAGCTTGACCTCCTGAGGCACCCGCAGCCGTACCCGCCTGTCCACCAGGAACACCAGGAACAAAGACGTCGACGCCAGTTTCATTCGGGTCGGGGTTGCTCGAGGCGGTGTTACCTGCTGAGCTACCTGCTGAAGGGGTTCCGGAGGCGCTATTGCCAGCGGTTTGGGTATTGCCCCCCGCTCCTAGCGTGTCAGCAGGCGCATCTGCGGGTGTAACCGTACCAGGTGTCGTACCGGTAATTGCGGGCGGGTCGTCCCGCCTTACAAGTGAGGCCAGCGACCCGCCGCTAAGGAGCGTCACGACAATCAGCGCGACTACCGCGATGAGTGCGACGCCGATGATCAGGTCGGGCCAGTTACGTCTTAACCAATCCATGATCCTATTGTAAGGCTAAACCCCCATGTTTAGTAAGAACTCCTTAAGAACAAGCGGCCCAGGTTCATCCACCTGAAGCCGCCCTCTCTTGCCAAACTGTTTTATGTTTACCCTATAGTTTTATTCGGTGTATTCGCTCAGCGCCGTCTCTGCAGGTTCATAGCCTAGCTCAGACGCCGACGTCCAAGCAGTTTGCGCCCCATCAACCTGCCCTTGCGAGTAACGCGCCCAACCCAGATTGTAAAACGCTTCAGCATCTTCAGTATTTTGCTGGACGAGCAGCGTGTAGACGCTTTCAGCGTCAGTGTAACGCTCAGTCGCCAGATACGCCGCGCCCAGATTGAGGCGGGCGTCTAAGTTGTCGGGGTCTAAGTTGACCGCACGTTCGTAAAATGAGGTCGCCTCGGTATAGTCGCCCTGCTGATAGTAGGCTAGACCCGCCCAGAGCTGTGCCTGCGCGTTGTTGGGGCGCGCTTCGGCCACCTCTTGCAGCGCGATCAGTGCGCCCCGGTAGTTGCCTGCGCGGTAGAGGGCGCGGCCTGTAATCGCCTCTGCGTCAAGGCGTAACGGCGCGGTTTTCAGGTGGTTGCGGGCCGCGGCTGCCGTGCGCTGCGCGTTGGCGGGTTGACCGAGCTGGTCGTAAGCGGTGGCAAGCGCCAGCAGCACCTCACCGCTAGGCTCACCCTGGGTGCGTTCAGCGGCGAGTGCGTTTTGCAGGGGTACGAGAGCTCGCTCCGGCTGACCGCTCTCGAGGTAGCTCACGCCCAGGTTGTAAAACGCGCCGCCCGATTCCGGCGTCAGCTTGGCAGCGGCGGCAAACGCGCCTGCAGCAGCGGCGTTACGGCCCAAGCTGCGGCGCAGCAGGCCGAGTTGTAAGAGCACGTCCGACTCGGCCTGAACGTTGCCGCTCGCTGCGGCGCGGCGCTGGGCACGGTTGAGCGCGGCGAGCGCGTAGTCGGTTTGCTTGGCTTCCAGATAGATGTTGGCAACCAGCGTACTGGCCTGATAGTCGTCGGCCTCGAGCGCAGTGAGTGCCGGAAGCGCCTCGAGGCCGCGCCCCGCCCGGTAGAGCGCTTCGCTCTGGGCCATCAGAAGCGTCGGAGACGCTTTAGAAAGCCGCATCGCCGCGCCGTAGGCTTCGGCGGCCTCGTCAAAGCGGCTTAAGACCTCGAGCTGACCCGCGAGCCCTAGCTGGGCGCTCGCCCGAACCGCCCGCCCCGCCTCAGGCGACGCCTGCACGAGCGCCTCCTGAAACGCGGCAACCGACTCTTCGCTGCGGCGCAGTTGAGCAAGCGTTACGGCGCGGTTAAAATGCCCGTCGAAACGTTCCGGGAAGAGCCGCGTGACCTCGCTGAACTCAAAGAGCGCCGCGCGGTAGTTTGCCCGGTTAAACTCGGAAAGCCCTAAGCCGAAGTGCGCGTCGGCGGACATATAGTCGAGCGCAACAGCCTCTAAAAAGTTCTCTTTGGCACGCGTGAAATCGCCGACCTCGAGCCACAACTCACCCAAGTCGAGCCGCGTGTTGAGGTCTTGCGGTTCTTTCTGAAGCCGCGTCTGCAGCCGGTTGAGGCGGGCTGATAGTTCGGCAGGCCACTCGGAAACCGGCGGCACCGCCGGGAGACCGGTCGGCCCCAGTTGAGAAGATTGTGCAGTCTGAGCGGAGGCCAGCATAACGGGGAGCGCGAGGCAAAAGGTGACCACGATGGGCAGGGTAAGGCGGGGTAAGTTCGTCATGGTTAGTCGCATGGTAAGACTAGGGAGCATGTGCAGATGTTAAATCGTCCACCCTAATAGGGTAAGAAAGCGTGCGAAATCCGTCATTTGGGTGAGCAAGAGAGCGCTAAGCGCGTAGGACCCTTCGTTCCCTCACTGTACGCTACGTCCCTAAAAATATCAGCTTCCCAGATTCTTCCTACTGTTTATTTCTTTGTTTCCACCTTCAGCTTTTCGTCAGCGCCAACTGCCCACACGCGCCGCCCGTATCGCGGCCCCGGCTAAACCGCACTGACACCGATAGCCCGGCCCGCGTCAAGACCCGTTCAAACTGTTCGGTAACGGGGCGGGGACTCGAGCGAAACCGCGCTTCACCCCAGGGATTAAAGGGAATCAGGTTGACGTGGACGACCAGACCGGCAAGGCGTTCAGTGAGGCGCTCAGCTTGCCAGAGCGCGTCGTTGACCCCGTCTAACATCGTGTACTCAACCGTCACGCGGCGACCTCCAGCCTCTTGCCAGTCGTGCAGCGAGGCGATGATGTCGTCGAGCGCGTGGGCGTGCGCGGTCGGGATGATGGTCTTGCGCGTCGCTTCGTCGGGAGCGTGGAGCGAGACCGCTAGGACAAGCGGCAACTTTTCAGTTGCCAGCTTGCGAATCCGCGCGGGCAACCCCACCGTTGACAGCGTGATGCGGCGCGGCGACAGGTCGAGACCGTTTGGGTCAGTCATGATGCGAATCGCGCCGAGGGCATTGTCGTAATTCAAGAGCGCCTCCCCCATCCCCATCAAGACGACGTTACGCACCGCTTGCGGCGAAAACCCTTCCCCCTGCGCGACCGCTAAGAGCTGCCCGACGATTTCGGCGCGGGTCAGGTTGCGCCCGAAGCCGAGCGCCCCCGTCGCGCAGAACGCGCACCCTGCCGGACACCCGACCATCGACGACACGCAGACTGTTTTACGCCCGCTATAGGGCATGTAAACAGCTTCAGTTTGCTTGCCGTCAGCGAGGGTAAAGAGGTAGCGCACCGACCCGTCACTCGAGCTAAAACGTTCGGTTTCGGCAAACGGACTCAAGCTGTACGTTTCGGCGAGTTCGGCCCGCCATGCTTTAGGCAAGTTAAGCATCTCGCTGAAATCTTGTGCGCCGTGTGTGTACACCCAGCCCGCGAGTTGGGCGCGGCGGTAGGGTTGCGCGTCAGGCGCGGGCAACGCAGCGGGCTCGAGCCCCCACAAACTAGGTTTGGTCAGGTCAGGACTGGTTTTTACGGCGGTCGGTTCCGCAACGTTGGGCAAACCGTTCATAGCGTCTCAACTTCTTCGGGCAGACCTTCTTTGGGCAACACAAAAAAAGGTAGTTCTCCCCGTAAAGGTTCGATTTCGGCGCGCAACCGGGTAAAGACCTCCGCGTCCAGATAAGACGCCGACGCCCGCAGCAGCCCCAGATAGTAGCGGGCGACGCGCAGCGCGTTTTCAGGCGTAAGTTCAGCCCGTTCACGGCGGGTCAGGAGTTCTTCAACGAACGCTTCAGGGGACTCGAGCGCTTTACACCCACCCTGTTCGATGACCTGTTTGAGAAAGCCCATCGTCTCGCTCGGGTTGTGCCAGAAGCCGAAGTTGAGCCGGTCGGTCAGCGCTTCGACCTCCCGGAGCTGAACCCGGTAATCCTGATTTTTAAGCAAGTCTTTGGCTAAAGCTTGACGTTTGAGCCTCAGCCCGGCGTATTCAGAGACCGACAGATACTCCGCAGGCGGACGCGTTTTGCCGCCGACGGCGGCCCGTAAGCGGTAGGCGAGGACGTAATCTTGATACTCGAGCAGAGGCTCCATACTTTAACTATAAGAAACTTTGACGCGCCCATAGGGGTGCCCGAATACCGGCCCCGCTCGGCAAGCGTTCAAGTCTGAGGTGTCAGGTTGATTTTGGCTTGGTCAACGCTGGTGCCGGATGGTTCAGGACAGGTTGCTACGGCTGAAATAGGGCGTTAAACCAGCTGTACAAAATGTGAGAGAAAGAGCAAAACCGTATCCGTTCAATCCGTCTTCGTTTATGCTGAATTCCTAAGTACACGACAAAAGTCTAAAACAGCTGTCTAGCTCACGGCTTCTGGTCATTAAGTTGGAGAGCAAGTGTCTAAGGTAGTCTAAGCCAGTGCGAAACAAAGACTTCTTTTTGCGACCGTGCGACTTTAGCGGCACAGGCTTGCGCTTTGTATGAACGAACTCACCGACTTTCAAAGCCCATAAGAAAGCGAGACTTACAACGACCAGTAAGGTGCTGATACGGTCTAAATGTCTAAGATGGGTTGCTTCAAAGTCGAAGCCGCTGCTTTTCAAGGCTTTGAATAGCGACTCAATGTAGTACCCGCACTAGCGGGGGCCCAGTGGCCCTACACTTTGCCAACGCTGAGCGTAGCTTGCGAGAGCTTGCCCAGGAGAGCAGTTAGTCACGACAATGAGGTACTCGCCGTCGGGTAAACGTGCGCCTGCAAGCGCAAGCTCATGACCGAAGATGGCGTAACGTTGTTTAAGAACCTTGTGTTCGCCTATAGGCAGGTGCTGAAAAAAGCCGAACAGCTTAAACCAACCGTCGCCCAGCGCGTCCTTAGGCACACGAATAACAAAGGGCAAATTTTGCTTGCACAAGTAGGCAAACCAGTCACCCCCGCTAAACTCCCTGTCGGCTAGCAGCACCTCGAGTTGTTCTGAAGGCAAAAACGTCAACAAGCGTTCCAAGAGCGCAATCCGTTCTTGTGTTGCCGAGTTGCCTGCTTTGGGTAGCAGACACCAAAGCAGGGGAACCGCTACGCCCTCATGGGCATAGGCAAGGGTCAAGATATTGATGTCGAGCTTACCAAACTTCCAGTTCGTCCGGTCTAGACACAAGCGGTAGCGCTTTTGTGAATGTAACTGCACCACGTAGCTGAACACCAACTCATCGGACAAATACAGCCCTCGGAAAAACCGTTGTGCCCGTCGGTAAAATGAATCTGGCTGCGCCTTACCCTCCATCATCCCGACCAGAGATGCCAGATTGACCGTCTTTGCCTGAACCATAGCGATGACCAATAGGCTCAAGAATTCAAGCCGTGACCTATGCAGCTTCAAGCCGCTCGCTTTCAACTGTGCCATTAACCCGGTATGCTTCATCTGCTCTCCTTTGAAGTGGTTTGTCGCAATCACCATTCTTCATCGGAGAGCCCCTTACTTCAATATTGTCGTGTACTAAGAAACGCCGTAAAAGCTTCAAAGTAGTTTTGCTGCAACAGCTGTTCGCCGTGACCGAGGTAAGAAGCAAAGCGTCGGAAGTAAGCACTAAAAAAGTGTGGCGCAGCCGAAAGTGACTGTTAAACATCAGAGATCGGTTTAGCGCGTTTTAGCCAACCTTAAACTAAGCTTGGGCCACCCGTGTTTTACACGACGCCGGTTTTTTGCCCGCGCCGTGCTATGACAAAGCATGACTCAGAGTATTCAGCAGCTGAACTGGACGGAAATGGGCGCGCAGCTTAGCGGCGGGCGCATTGTACACTTTGGCAACCCCGCAGCCGAAGTTGCGGTTTTAGAACATGCAGGCGTCGTACCACTTTTAGGAACTGGGGCGCTTAGGCTGACGGGCGCAGACAGGCTCGAGTTCCTTCACGGTCAGGTCAGCAACGAGGTCAAACGCCTGCAACCTGGCGAGAGTCGCGCTGCCCTGATGCTTAACATTCGCGGGCACGCGCTCGCCCTGCTGCGGCTCTACCGCCGGGACGACGACCTTTTTGTTGCGGCAGAAGGGGGCAGTGTGGGGCGGCTCGAGGCCGGACTCCGCGCCCACATTATCTTCGACCAAGTTGAGATTCAAAATCTGGAGGGCAAGCTAGTCGCGTTGACGCTTCAGGGCACCGCCGCCGCCGAGACCTTGCAAAAAGTATTTGACACAGAGCTTCCGGCTGTGGACACCTTTATCCAGGTACCTTTTGCGTCGGCTAAAGTGCTGGTAAGTCCGGTAGCCCGGAGCCGTGCAGGGGGGTTTGACCTGCACGTTTTAACCAGAGACGCAGAAGCCTTTGTTGAAGTAGTGCGGGGGGCTGGCGCAGGACTTGCCGGTGAAGCCGCGCTGGAAGCTCACCGTATTGCCGCTGGCATTGCCGAAGCCGAATTTGAAGGGGGCGAAGGGGTGATGCCGCAAGAGGCGGGGCTCATCTACGCGCTGTCATACCGTAAAGGCTGCTATTTGGGTCAGGAAATTATGGCGCGAATCGAAGCGCGGGGAAAGGTCCGGCGGCGTTTGGTCAGCCTAAACCTCGCAAAAGTACCTGAACCCGGCGAGCGAGACCTTAGACAGGGCGGTAAAACCGTCGGGCGGTTGGGAAGTGTGGCAGAACATCCGCAGCTCGGGGTGATTGCGCTTGGGAGCGTTCGCACAGAGGTTGAGGCGGGCGAAGAAGTAGCGGTCGGCAGCGTTTCAGGCGTTGTAAGCGAGCTACCCCTTAACAGGTGACGTAGAAGCTTTGCGTCACCTGCAAAAACGAACAAGCATCTTGCTGAACCTTTGCCTACTCGTCTCCGAGATTTACAACAGCTCGAGCCCGTACTCACCCCTCAGCTTGAAGAGTGGCAAGCCGCCTTTTACCCGACTTTAACCGGCAGTCGCTAAAATCTATGGTGGGTCGGAGAAAAAAGTTTTGAGCGGGGCAAACGGGTGAAGCAGTGACTCAGCAGACCGAAAGTAGTGTGACATTTCGTTCGTATTTAGAAGGAATGTGCCGCTGTACCTGTCAAAAACTGCACGCGGTTTTACACTTTTAATACCCGCACCTCAGCCACCTCACGTATCACTTTAGGAGTAGACCATGCCGCGCTTTTTATGGATTTTAATCTTTAGCCTCACGCTAGCCGCTTGCAACGAGCAGACCGCCGAAACACCTAACACCGCCGGACCGAACGTCGTTAGCTTTGCCCTGCTCAACGCAGATACGGAAGAACCCCTCGAGCCCTACACCTCACTTTCAGAGAGTGCGAACATCGACTTTGCCGCGCTGCCCTCACAAGAGATAACGCTACTGGCTAAAACGAATCCTACCACCGTCGGCAGTGTAAGGTTTGACTTTGGGGACTCGAGCTTTGTGGACGACACGGCACCGTACACCCTTTCCGCCCAAAACGGTTGGGTACCCTCGCCCGAAGTTCCCGTTACCGCAACGGCGTTTACTACGGGCGGCAAGGGCGGCACCCCGCTTAGCCTGACGTTTAACGCTTTGGGCCCGGTAGAGGGTGAGAACCACTATCTTTACGTCTTTCGCACCGCTGCTATCGACGTGTTCGACATCGACCAGAACCACAAAAAGGTCAAGAGCATCCAGTTACCGGGAGGCATCGACCGCATCTGGGGTGCGACGGCAAACGCCGCAACGCACCGGCTTTACATCAGCTATCACGACAGCGACGCCAAAGGGGGCTACGAACGAGGCTTGCTCGCCTTTGATCTCATCAGCGAAAAGCTCGTCTGGAAGCATCTGTATAAACCGTTTGTCGACAGCCCCGCTGTCACCGCAGACGGCAAAACCATCTTTATGTCGAGCGGTGAAGCGACCGACAAAGGTGACTTCTGGTTTGTGATCGACGCCGCCGACGGTTCCGTAACCGACAAAATTAACGTCTTCCGTGGTGCCCACAACACTATTATCGGTCTCAGCGGCAAAAATCTGTACATGGGCAGCGTTCGTTATCCGTATCTGGTCGTCGCCGATACTCAGACCCACGAAATCACTAAAGAGATCGGGCCGTTTAGAGACGGCGTTCGGCCCTTTACCGTCAACGGTAAGGAAACGCTGGCGTTTGTGAACGTCAACCGCTTTTTGGGCTTTGAAGTCGGTGATATTGCGACCGGCAAGGTGCTCTACAGCGTTCAGGTGGAAGGCTTTCAGGAAGGGCCGTTTAAGAGCCCGCTTGCGGTGCAAAGTCACGGGGTTGCACTCACCCCGGACGAAAAAGAAGTCTGGGTCGTTGACAGCAAAAACAGTCGGGTTCACCTTTACGATGTGACCGGTTTGCCAAACCAAGCTCCGGTCTACATAACGAGTATTGAACTTCCCAGCAAACCCAACTGGGTGCAGTTCGCGCGCGGTGGACGCTTCGCCTATACCTCCGGCGGTGAGGTTATTAACGCTAGAACGAGGCAGATAGTGGGGAAAACCTCGAGCGCCAAAGTCCGTATTCAGATTGACTTTGCGGGTGGTAAACCGAGTCAAGCGTTTGTGCGTTACGGGCTTGGGTATGTGACGAACTAATCGGCGACACAGATTGCAGAGGTACACGGGCGGTTCAGAAAATCGTGTGCGCTATACTGACCTTATGAAACCGAAAAAAGCGTGGCTCGAGGCGAGTTACCGCGCCGCAACCGAGCGCATCCCTGAACGCCCGTATCCGTTTCGGACACTTTCTAACCTCCCGGTCGAGCCTGTCTACACCCACAAAGACTTGGAAAACTTCGACCCGGACGAAAAGCTCGGCTACCCCGGCGAGTATCCGTACACACGCGGCGTGCAGGCGAGCATGTACCGCAGCAAGCTCTGGACGATGCGGCAGTTTGCCGGGTTTGGCTCTGCCGCACAGACCAATGCCCGGTTTAAGAAGCTTTTAGAAGCAGGTCAAACCGGACTTTCAACCGCGTTTGACTTGCCGACGCTGATGGGTTACGACGCCGACCATGAGATGGCGCGGGGCGAAGTCGGCAAGATGGGCGTCGCGGTCTCGTCTTTGGCCGATATGGAAGTGCTTTTTGACGGCATCGACGTTGAAGGCGTTACGACTTCAATGACTATCAACAGCCCCGCCAACGCGATTTGGGCGATGTACTTAGCCAACGCCGAAAAACGCGGCGCTGACCTCGGTAAAGTCGGCGGCACGCTGCAAAACGACATCTTAAAAGAATTTATTGCTCAAAAAGAGTACATCTTTCCGCCCGCGCCGTCGGTTGAACTGGTTATCGACACCTTTGAGTGGGGGCCGAAGCACGTGCCGAAATGGAACTTCATTTCGGTGTCGGGCTACCACATCCGCGAGGCCGGAAGTACGGCGGTGCAGGAGCTGGCGTTTACACTTGCTGACGGGATTCATTACGTCCGTAAAGCGTTGGAACGCGGCCTGGACATCGACGAATTCGCATCCCGTATCAGCTTTTTCTTCAACGTCCATAACGACTTTTTTGAGGAAATCGCTAAATTCCGGGCCGCAAGGCGGATTTGGGCGCGGCAGATGCGTGACGTTTACGGCGCAAAAAACCCTAAATCGTGGATGCTCCGGACGCACGCGCAGACTGCCGGGGTTTCACTTACAGCGCAGCAACCGCAGGTCAATATCGCCCGCGTCGCCATCCAAGCTCTAGCCGGAGTTTTGGGCGGGACGAACAGCCTGCACACCGACTCGTTTGATGAAGCTTTGGCACTCCCAACTGAGGCCGCTGCAACGCTCGCGCTCAGGACGCAGCAGGTGATTGCTTATGAAACAGGCGTCGTCAATACGGCTGACCCGCTCGGCGGCTCGTACTACCTCGAGACCTTAACCGACGAAATGGAACGGGCCTGCCTCGCCTATTTTGAACAGATCGACGATTTAGGCGGCGTAGAAGCCTCGATCGACGCCGGATTTTTTGCCGCCGAAATAGGCGACGCGTCGTATCAGCAGCAGCGCGAATTCGACACCGCTGAACGCCTGACAGTCGGCGTGAACGCGTTCGTTTCAGAAGCTTCGGCTACTCCCCTTTTACCTTTCGACGCTGAGGTTGAACGGGTGCAGCAGGAGCGGTTGGGGCAAGTACGCCGCGAACGTGACCCGGAGGCCGCGCAAGCCGCCCTCGAGACCCTCCAAAAAGCCGCCAAAGAGGGTCACAACACCATGCCCGCATTTATGGCGTGCGCCCACGCCTACTGCACCTTGGGCGAACAGATGGACATTTTACGGACGGTTTACGGCAGCTATCAGGAACCGGCGGTGGTTTAGACATTGAGAGTACGCTTTGGACAGACACCCGTTGACAGCTATGGCAGCAAAACGTCTTCCCATCACCTTTTACGGGCCTATGGTATGACTGTAGGCAAGTGTCTCAAGACTCTCTAGGCCGAGCGACCCACACGCTGCTCTCCCCCAACGACGTGCTTAAACTCGTCAATACCCACTATTCTCTAGGCGAAGCGCAATACTGCGACCTCATCAGGCGCGGGTTTAATGACCATTACCTGGTCGAGTTTGCGGACACAAAATATATCTTCCGGGTGTATTTGGACAAATATTATATCGAATCTACCGACGCGTTTCAGTTTGAGCTGGATTTGCTCGAGCATTTACACCAAGCAGGCGTACCCGTTGCCCACGCACTGCGTAAGACCGATGGTGAGTTACTCGGCTCGACTTTCACACTGTTAGGTGAACGAGCCTTTGCGCTTTTCTCTTATGCGGCAGGCGAGGAAGTTACTGAAGACAAGCTTATGACCTTGGGACGAAGCTTTCAACTCGGAAAGACGATGGCTAGGCTTCATCTCGCGGCAAATAGTTTCAAATCAAACCACAAGCGCTACCACCTAGACCTTAAATACCTAGTTGATGAACCGCTAAGGTTAATGGCCCAACAAGAAGACGAATCGTCAAGAGTTTTGGCGCAAGAAGAGTATGAGAGAAACCGCGAAACGCTTACGTCGTTGCAACCTATTGACGACCTCGTCCATACTGTCAAAGCCCTCGAGACCAACAAAGACGAATTCGGCATCGTTCACGGTGACTTGCACCCCGGTAACATTCGCTTTGAAGGCGATCAGGTCACGTTTTTTGACTTTGATCATTGTGCTTACGGTTGGCGAGCTTATGATCTGGGGCCTATGTCTTTTCTACCCGAAGCAAAATTTGAGAAGGTTATGGAAGGGTACGAATCCGTTCGTCCTTTAAGCGAAGGTGAGCGCTCGAGCCTACCCGCTTTTGCAAAATTGCGAATGCTCTGGGATATGGGCGATATGCTGGCAACGACCTCGTTAAGAGCTTAGCCGAGCAGTTAGTTTACGGCTGACCATTTAGCAAAGTGTTGCAAGAGCTTTCGATTCGGCACACGGTACAGCAACGACTTTCCTTGAACCTACGCTATGATAGCGCTATGGAACAGCGAAAAATTCGCGTTTTAATCGGGAAACCCGGTTTGGACGGTCACGACCGAGGTGCCAAGGTCATCGCCCGCGCTCTCCGCGACGCCGGGATGGAGGTCATCTATACGGGCCTCCGGCAAACGAGCGACATGATCGTTTCGGCGGCCATCCAAGAAGACGTAGATGTGGTGGGCTTGTCCGTGTTGTCCGGCGCACATATGCACTACTTTCAGGAGCTTACCGACAAGTTGCGCGCACGTGGCGCTGACGATATCCTGATTTTTGGTGGCGGCATCGTTCCGGATCAGGATTTGCCGAGACTTAAGGAGATGGGCGTTGCGGCGATCTTTACGCCGGGGACGAGTACGCAGGAGGTGGTGAAGTTTTTGCGTGAAGCTTTGCCGGAAACAAAAGCGCACGAGCTTTGAAGGTTAGCATGGGGTGCTCGAGCGACGTTTAGAGAGGCTAGAGCGCTTGATATTCGTGTGCCGAGGCTCGAGGCCGCCCAACCGTATTTTGTAGAAGATTAAAACGCGTAGCAGTGTTTTTCTCGAGATGCCTCCCTGTGTGCTTTAGTGGTAGCCATGACCCCCTCTGAACCTCTAAACGTTGGCTTTTTACTCTTTCCGAACGTGACACAACTATAGCAGGTATCATCTAGTTTGAGCCGCTCTGGGAAAACGATTGTCGTTCCTGCGGAGAACTTCGTACACTAGCACGCACCCCTAAGAGATGATAGCTGCAAGATTCGCACTCAGTAGTTGTGATAATTGCTGTAGATTTTACCGGGCCTTTTGAGGTCTTTGCCCGTACACCCAACACGGCGGTTCATCTCATTGCCAACGACCTAAACCCAGTCTTTAGTGCGCCGGGAAACTTGCAGCTTTAGCCTACAGTGACAATGCGGGCCGCGCCGCAACTAGATGTTATCTGCGTGCCGGGTGGCTCGGGCGTCAAAGAGCTGATAAGAAGACGCCGAAACCCTCGAATTTTTGCGTAGACAGGCCGAAAGTGCGCGTTATATAGCAGGTATTATCTGGGAACAGACGCCCCCACATTCATCTGAACTGTCTAGCACGTAACATTCTATGGTGATAAAGGTAGCCTTCAACCGCTTGAGTGCTATATCACCTCAGTTTGCACAGGGGCACTGGTACTAGGGGCAGCAGGTTTGCTTAAAGGCTACCGCGCTACGAGAAGCCATCTCAAAAACGCCTAAGCAGTAATTTGATGCAGCCGAGATGCAGGAAGGCCAAGAAGTTTAGGGAGTGATGTTCATAGCGAACGACCAGACGGCGAAAGTTGCCGAGGTGGGCGAATAGCCGTTCAATCTTCCAGCGCCGTTTGTAGCGCCTCAGTTTACGTCCATCTTGCGTCTTGGCTTTTTTACGGTTTCTTCGGTGAGGCGCAATCATTTCAACACCTGCTTCGGCGAGTTCAGCGTCAAGCGGATCACTGTCATACGCTTTGTCACCGATTAACTTGTCGGGTTTGCCGCTGACGTGTCGAGATGCGAGAGTCGCGTGTACCAACCGGACCTCATGTGGGCTAGCAGACGTAACGTGCAGGGCGAGGCAAGTACCACCAGCGTCCGATACCGCCATGACTTTGCTACCCTTACCCCGTTTAGTCTTACCAACTGCTGACCCCCTTTTTTCGCAGCCACAAAGGTACCGTCGATAAAGCATTCCGACAAGTCGAGTTTGCCCCGCTGCAGGGGGTCATGCGCTAAAGTCTCTAGAATCTGCCGCAACACGCCGTTTCTCTCCCATTCTTGAAAGCGCCGATGGCACGTCTGATAGGGCGGATAGCGCTCGGGTAAATCAGCCCACTGTGCGCCCGTTCGTAATATCCAGCAGATGCCCTTAAGTATCGCTCGTGGTTCTCGTCTGGGACGGCCTTTGCCATCTTTGCGTCGAGCTGGTTCGGGAATGAGCGGCCCTAGTACTTCCCACTGTTCATCGGTGAGTTCCATACCACCGTTCTAACAGCTATGCAGCTGACTATTCGTTTTTGAGATGGCTTCTACACACTGGTTGTCGCTCGAGCTACTCCTTCTATTCGGCGCAGTTCCAGTTGAAGAACGTGTGATCACAGACCGAAACCGCGTGACAGGGGGCGGCGTCACTGCTGGGATTGACTTCGGCCTTACCCTCGCCGCAGAGCTTTTTGGTGTAGAAACGGCGCATAGGGTTCAATTCATGATGGCGTACAACCCGGCTCCACCTTTTTCTAGCGGTTCTCCTGCACAAGCAAACAGCACACTTGTGGAAGAAATCAAACGCACCAGCGCCGCTAGGCAAAACGAAAGATACGACGTAGCAGTACGTGCTGCAGCAGCACTAAAAAGCTAATCTTTGTACTTCACAAAAACCTTTACGGGTGCCACCGCAGGCAGCTGTTCAAACGTTTCGGGTAAGTCATCAGCTGAAACCCGCGCCGTAAAAAGCTTGTCCAGCGGCGCTCGCGTCTCCTGCCAATACTCAAAGAAAGCTCGCGCGAACCCCGAATAGTCTTCCCCACCCGATGACCCTACAACCGAGAGTTCACGCTCGTGAAACTCCGGGATTAAAACAAGGGGCTCCAGGTTCCCATCTGCCAAAACACAGATTTGGCCTCCAAGTTTCAGGTGACGTTGCAAGGTAGCAAAGGCGGCTTGAGTGCTCGAGCACTCCACCCCAGCAGCGTACTCTCCGGTTAACTCATCTGGAGAAAAAACGCTTCGTGCACCCAACTCGAGCGCCAATTCTCTCCTTTTTAGGTTGGGTTCAACGACGTCAACTTGAAATCCCAACCAGCGCAACCGGTAGAGCGCCAACAGCCCTATCGTTCCGACTCCGGTGATGAGCACCGTATCTTCAGGTCTGAGGCGCAGTTTGCCGACGCCTTTGCTCGAGTCATTCGACAAAATAGCGAGGAGTGCAATCTCGTCAGGAACACCTTCCAGGACGCGCATAAGCTTGGAGGATGGAACGCACGCAGCGGTGCGGTGGCCGTAGGTCGAGACGACCTTCTCCCCTACCCGGACGTTTTTTACGGTTTGCCCGACGCGGACGACCCGAGCCAAGCTTTCGTACCCAGTCATCAGGGGATAACTAGGCGGGCCGACGCTGCGTGCATCACCTCGGTAAAGCGGGCCTTCGGTACCGACACTGATACTTCCGGCGAGGGTCTCGAGCCACACCTCCCCCGCTTCGGGTGGCTTTAGCTCCCCTTCAGTCCATCGTAAGTCGTGAGGGCCGTACAACAGCAGTTCGGTGTAGCGCACCGGACTAGAGACTTACGACGCGTCTTTGGCCCACAAAAGCCGCCCGCAACTCGGGCAACGCGTAACGCCTTTGCCACTCCGCGACTTTTGAATCACGTGGATCGGCAGCCGCACGTTACACCCGCCGCACCGCTGATTGTCGATAATCTCGACCAAACCGACGCCGCGCCGCGCTTTACGCACCTGTTCATACTGTTTCAGAAGCGGCGCGTCTACGTCATGGGCGACCTTTTCACGCTCCTCGGAGAGTGTTTCGATACGGGCGTCTACGTCTTTGACGCGGGCGTCCTCGGCTTCGGCGGCGCTCTCGAGTTCCGGTTCCAAATCTTCAATGTCGCCGCGGAGCCGGTTGACATCTTCCTCGTAACCCTCGAGCCGCTCCATCAGCGGCAAGGTATCCTCTTCGAGTTCCTGGTAGCGCGTCGCAAACTGCATCTCTTGATTTTGGTACTGTGCGGCTTCTTTGGCGGTGGCAGCCTCGAGCGCCCCCTGCGCCGAACTTTTACGGCGCTCGTCGAGGGTTCTAAGCTCCATTTCGCCCTGCGAAACCTCTTTACGAAGGTCGCTGTAGCGGACTTCAGCAGCCTCTAGTTCGGTCTGAAGCTGCGCAATACGCTCGCGTAAACTGAGCAGTTCGGTGGGCGTCTGCCCCCGCTCTTCTAGAAGCGTGTCAAGGTCGAGGTCGCGGCGCTGCACCTGACTTAGGGTCTCGAGCATGGTTTCCTCCTGCGCCCTTGTAGCGCCGTAAATCCGTAAAATGCACCATAAAAAACCGCCCGGTCAGACGACGGGACGGTCTAGGCTGGGCCACAAGGCGACTTCATTAGCTCACTCTAGCATATGCCCCCCTACGGTTTAAGCTCAACCCCAGGGAAGCTCGGTTAATAAACTCAGCTGGTAGACTCAGCGCATGTTTGAGGACTCGGTCGAGAGTTTTATCACCCAGTGGCGGCCCTACGCTGCCGACGTCACGCTTTTTCCCCATACCGAAGGGAGCCCGCTCCTAGAGTGCCGCGCCGCCGGTGCCATCTTTAGTGTGTTAGAGCGCACCGGCCCCTACAACGCCGACGTCGGCCCCGCCAAACTGATTTTACACCTTACGACCGAGCAGCTTGGAGCGTCCGAAGAACCCGTGCGTAAACTTTCAGTTCTCGGGCCGAGTCAACTGGGCGTGTGGGGGTTGGTCGTTTTGCGGCAAGGCCGGATGGTCGTGGTTGACGCGGGCGCGCCGATAGTCGTCGGCAGTTTTGCCCCGCTCCCCGAGACGCTGGCGGCGGGCGACTGGGTAAGCGTCACAGGAATCGCACCGGTTCACGGGTTTTTACTGCCAAAAAAGTCGCGTACTACGCTCGTTCCGGCGCACAGTGAAATCTAATGGTGAGCTTTGACTGTTAGATCTTACGGCAAGCTCTGACAGGACGGTTTGCCAGTGAGGTTTTGTAACGAGATTTTACGGCAGTTATAGTAAGAATTGGCGAAACGCTAAAGGACGGTCAGACGAACCGCTATGTTCCAGGGGTCAACTGCCGTCATCTCCTCGTCTTTGGACGCAGTTACCGTAAAACCTGCGGTGCGGAGCCTTTTTGTAACGTTGTTCAGGTCGGTTTTGGAGGGTAGCTCGAGCCCCCATTCCAGCAGCCGCGCGTCGTTCACCTCTGCCACAGTTGCGCCCGCCGCCCAGGTATTAAAGCCGACGTGGTGATGATAACCGCCCGCCGACACAAACCGCGCGCCCGGAAACGACGTAATGGTCGGTTCAAACCCCAGCGCCTGTTCGTAAAACGAAGCGGCTTCGGCGAGGTCGCCGACGTGAAAGTGAACGTGTCCGACGGTCGTGCCAGTAGGCATTTTTTGGTGAGGGTTGTTACCCGCAGCCTCGAGCAGTCCTTTTACGTCAAGCGGTAAGGTATCAGTAACAAGTTCGTCACTAAAACGCTGCCACGTGTCGCGGCGACGGTCGGCGTAAAGCTCCACCCCCAAGCCGTCCGGGTCGCTCAAGTAGAGCGCTTCGCTAAAAAGGTGGTCGGCCGTCCCGAGGGGAACGCCCGCCGCACCCAAATGCCGCAGCAAACTGCCGAGGTCAGCGCGGGTCGGTAAGAGCAGCGCGAGGTGAAAGAGTCCCAACCGCCCGCGCCGGGGTACAGGCCGTGCGCCCGGATGTTCACGCAAGGTGATGAGCGGCACGCCGTCCGCCGCGCTGAGCAAGACCGTAGCTGCGCCCTTGGTTTGAACCTCGAGCCCTAGCAAGTCCCCGTAAAACGCCAGCGAACGTCCCAAATCAGCTACTTGCAACATGACCGGTCCGAGGCGAGCAGTTACAGGCAGGATGTTCTGGGACGCCGCTGATGCGCTCATGCTAGCGGGGACGCCCTCTAGCAAACATTGCGTCCAGCGCGTAGGCTCCGGGGCCGGTCAGCGCGAGCGCCAACGACGCGGCAAAGAGCGTCAGGACGAACTCGTAACCGCCGTTGGCAGCGGAAAATCCGGCGGGTAAGTGAACGAGAAAGATTGCTCCGAGCATGTCGATAGCGAGCAGCGCCCCAACGACCGGCGTGAGCAGACCCAAAATTAGGGCGATACCACCAGCGAACTCGAGTACTGCCACGAGCGGCGCGGTCACACCCGGTAGCGGCGCACCGATTTGCGTAAAGAAACCGGTCGTACCGGCGATACCGGAATTAAAGAGCTTGTCGTAGCCGTGAAACACAAACACGATGCCGACGATGACCCGTAACAGGGTAAGGCCGAGGGCAAGGCGGGTTACGGTAGGGGTGGGTTTGGTAACAGTTACAGAATCAGTCATAAATCTCCTTGTTAAACGTGGGTTAAATGGGTGTGGGCGGCCCCCAACAGTTCAAGCAGCGTCTGGAGCTGGGCTTTATCCAGCCCCTCAAACTGACGGGCGTGCAGGGCCTCGAGCGGCGCGTCAAGCTCCGCGAGCAGGTCGCGTCCCTTATCGGTCAGGCGTGTGGTCACAACCCGCCGGTCGGCGGTGGCGCGGCAGCGGGTAACGAGACCTTGCAAGCTCATCCGGTTTAGGAGCCGCGTCAGGTCAGGCGCGTGAACGAGCAGCCGCTCGCCGATGTCGTGCGCCGAAAGGCCGGGATGCGCCGCCGGGTTTTCGGCGTCTCCTCCGGCTGCTCCCCGTAAAATCCGCAAGATGTTAAATTGTGGCGCACTCAGGCCGTGCGCCTTAAACGACTCGGCGGCCTCATAGTTGAGCAGGGCCGTAAGACGTTGCAGGCTCAGGTAGACCTCGTGCTCGAGGCTCATAAAGTTAGATGTTTGAATTTGGCTGGCGGACAGAGAAACCCTCCCTACATAAACCTGTTGTAACAATAGTTGTTTTAACAGGTTTTGTCAAGTGCGGGTTAGCTGGCGTAACTAGCCGCCGAGCAGCTTGTAGTAAAACGCGGTTGTGTGAAACGTTTCGGGTGTGCTGCGCGCATACTGCGGAATCTGTCCTGCTAAGGTGTAACCGAGCGACCGGTAGAGCAGATTGGACGGGTCTCCCTCCCGCGTGTCTGGCGTGAGCGTTGTCCAACCCTGCTCCAACGCCGTTTGCTCGAGATGAAATATCAACCTCTTGGCGATATTTTGGCGGCGGTAACTGGGCGCGACCATCAGCTTGGCAACTTCGGCTCGGTGGCGTGCATTGGCCCTCGCTGACGGTTGAAGCTGTACTGTTGCAACGACCTTGTGACCCTCAAGCACGCAAAAAAGCAGAACCTCCGCTTTAGCAACCTTAGACTCGAGCTGCTGCCAATACCGCTCAGCTTCAGCAGCAGCTAGTGGGGAAAGAAAGCCCAACGACGCGCCGCCATTGATGGTTTCCTGAAGGAGCGTAACAAAATCAGCTAGGTGTAACCTCAACTGCCCAGCGTCAAACTGCACAATTTGAAACGTTGACATGACCGGAGTTTAACGAAGGCGCTAACGTCAGATCATAAACGAAACAAATTCCTCCCTTCTGCTACACTGCTTTGTTATGCCGCTTGCCCCTCCCCCACTAGACACGTACCCCGCCGCCATCTCGCACGTGCAACCCGGTTCTCCGGCAGCGCACGCGGGCGTACAGGCGGGTTGGGAATTGTTACGGGTCAACGGTGAGGCGATCACCGATGTTCTGGCGTACCGGCGCGAGCTGGAGCGCGGCGACGTGACGCTGCTCGTCCGCGACTCACTGACGGGTGAGGAGCTGAGTTTTACAGCGTCTTGGGAAGACCCCGGACTCGAGTTCACTGAGGTTATCTTCGACGGCCTCAAACTCTGCGCCAACAAGTGCGAGTTTTGCTACGTTCACCAGATGCCTAAAGGCTTCCGCAAAAGCTTGTACGTGATGGATGATGACTTTCGCACGAGCTTCTTGTACGGTTCGTTTGTCACGCTCACCAACCTCTCGGAACGCGACGTCAACCGGATTCTGGACGAAAACCTGAGCCCTTTGTACGTTTCGGTGCATACCGCGAACGAAGACCTGCGCCGCGACATGATGAAGTGGTGGCGGCTCAAGGTTAAAGACCCCGAGGCGACGAAGATTCGGGGGATGCTGGAGCGCCTCGAGCCCATCGACCTCTACACGCAGATGGTCTTGCTGCCGGGGCGTAACGACGGCGACCACCTCGAGGAAACTCTGGAACACCTTGCCAGCTACGACAACATTCAGGCTGTCGCCTGCGTGCCGGTTGGGTTGACCGACCACCGCCGCAATCTGCCCGAACTGCGCCCGTACCGCCCTGAAGAGGCGCGGGACGTTTTACGGCGGGTTCACGCGTTTCAAAAACGGATGTTGCAGGAGCGTGGCACCCGCTTTATCTTCCCTTCAGACGAGTTTTATCTGTTAGCTGACGAACCGTTACCAAACGAAGATGCGTATGAGGGCTTTCCGATGTTGGAAAACGGCATCGGCATGATTCAGGACTTTTTGGGCGACCCGGTGCCGCTGCTGCCGACGCGCCTGGACGTACCGCGCAAGGTTATTTTGGCGACAGGTAAACTCTTTGCGCCGGTTTTGGAACGCGCCGTCGCCCCACTACGAGAGATTGAAGGGTTGACACTCGAGGTTCGCGCTCTCAAAAACCGCACTTTCGGCGAAGTGACGACTGTTGCCGGACTCTTGGCCGGACGCGATTTTTTAACGCAGATTACGCCGGGTGAGGCGGATTTTCTGCTCGTCTCCCCCAACGTCCTCAAGTACGGCACCGAAACCATGCTCGATGAACGCACTCTGGATGATTTACGGGACGGGCTGAAGATGCAAGTCGAGGTCGGCGGCACAAACCTGGCAGAACTTGCCGAGGCCATCTTGACCGGCGTCGGTGAGGCGCATATGCCGCAGTTCGGGTTTTCTACCCACGCCATCAAAGAAGCGCAGCGCCAGCACTAGGCAAATTTTAAGGGTGTGCTTTTGCCGTAAAAACTGATATATAGAAATGGACCCAAGAATCGAGACAGACCCCTTGGTTGAAAGCGCTAGGCTTTCAGAAAGGGGAAGAGATGAAAAAGCAGAGGCGAAACCACTCAGCAGCGTTCAAGGCAAAGGTGGCATTAGAAGCGGCTAAAGAGGAAAAGACGTTGGCTGAGCTGTCCCAGCAGTTTGGTGTCCACGTACAGCAAATCTCAGCGTGGAAACGGCAGCTCTTAGCGCAGGTCAGCGAGGTCTTCGAGAGTGGTGCGGACAAGCAGCGTGACTTCGAGTCTGAGGTCAAAGACCTCCACGCCAAGATCGGTGAACTTACGATGGAACGAGATTTTTTGTCCGGCAAGCTCAGGCGCTAAGCAGGTCTGAGCGCCAAGCGATGATCGACAGAGAAGCGCTGCTGCCGGTTGTAAGACAATACCGATTGCTGGGCGTGAGCCGTGCATCGGTTTATCGCCAGAGGGCAGCAGTCTCGGAAGAAGAACTGACGGTCATGCGCCACATAGACGAGATCCATCTAGCACGGCCCTTCCTAGGAAGTCGCCGGATCGAAGGTGAACTCAAAGACCGTGGTTTCACCGTTAATCGCAAACGTGTTCAGCGCTTGATGCGGGTCATGGGTATTGCGGCCATCTATCCCCAACCAAGAACCTCGAAAGCTGCCAAGGGACACGAAATCTATCCCTACCTACTTCAGGGACTCGAGCCGAGCCGACCCAATCAAATATGGGTCGCCGATATCACGTATCTGCCGATGCCCAAAGGCTTCTGCTACCTCGTCGCGATCATGGATTTGTACAGCCGCAAGATTCTGAGTTGGCAGCTGTCGAACAGCCTCGACCCACGCTTTTGCATGACTGCCTTAACCGAGGCCTTGGCAACACACGGCGCACCTGAGATCTTCAATACCGACCAGGGTGCTCAGTTCACCTCTCAAGCATTCACCAGCTTGCTTGACCAGCACGGGGTTCGGATCAGCATGGATGGCAAAGGTCGCTGGATCGATAATGTCTTTATCGAACGCTTCTGGAGAAGTCTCAAATACGAGGAGGTTTATCTCTATGCCTACAACAATCTTAACGAAGCCCGAATTGGCCTAGAGCGCTACCTCAGCTATTACAACGGCGAACGCCGTCACAGCAGCCTCAGCAAGCAAACACCTAATGCGGTGTATGGTGAACCCACGAGCAACCGGGCACCGCAAACCTTGCTGACTTCAGCAACGACATTGACGCCCAGACCTTGCTCGTGAGCAGAGTTAAGAACGAACGGGGTGCTGTCTCAAGGATAAGGTCCACCTCTAAAAGCGTCATTTACCTTGTCATGGAAAGCACGGTCTAGGTCAGGATGATGTTTAATAAGGGCTTTAATCTGGTTCCATAGCGGCTCGATGAGGTTGAGGTCAGGAGAATAAGGCGGTAGGGCGAGTAGACGGCAACCGAGCGGCTCGAGTAACTTTTGCAGGGTTGCTTGACGGTGAAATGAGGCGTTATCAAGAATAACGACCTGCCCAGCTTTTAACGTAGGGATGAGCACCTGCTCAAACCAGGTCTCGACTACCGTGCCGTCGCAGTAACCGGTGAAGGTCATCGGTGCCAAGACCTTACCCTGACACCAGGCGGCAATCATCGAGACGCGCTGGGTAAAATGTCCCAGCTTCTCAGCACTGCAGCGTGTACTGAGGCTCCAGCCGTAGCTATAGTCGAGCGTGTTCTCAACGCCAGCTTCATCGATATACACGCACTTCTCCGGGTCTAGTGTGCTTAGCTCCTGCTCGAAGGCTTGCCGTGCTGCTGGTGAGCGCTCCCGGTAGAGATAGCTCTTCTTTTACGCGTATAGCCAAGTCGCTTAAGTGCTCTAGAAAACGCCATCGTACTCAGCCTTGCGCCTTGCTCTTGTTGCCACGCTGCCGCCATCTCTGTAAGTGCGCGGTGCTGCTGCGCTGCGGTAAAAGCCCGCACCTCTGCGGTGTTGCCTAGTACCGCAGGACGCCCGCGATAGTAGTCTGTGTTTGCCGTTACCTTGCCTGTTTCTGCTCGCAGTTTAAGCCAATCGTCTACCGTGCTCCGGCTGATCTTGAACTGCCGATGTACCTCCGTCTTGCTCAGCCCTTCATCCAAAGCCGCTAACACGCCTAAGCGTAAGTCTCTACTGTAAGGCGCTCCCATGCCTTCATTGTAGCTTCTTGGCTGTTAGATGCTATAGCATAAAAGCTACCTATAGACCTGATAGAATACAGCTGTTGAGCAACAGATTACGCTCTCACCAAGGGATAGAACTAAGTGATGACGTTTTGAAGCAAATTTACAACTGCATGGTAGCCGAGGGCAAGTTAGTCAAGATTACAAATTAGTTGCGCGGCACCCTGACCCTGAGCGAGAATTGCCGCGCCAGCTTGCCTTGATAGGAGACCACCGCTCGCCAGAGGCCGTCCTCGAGCCTCGTTCCCTGCGGCAACGCCAACGTCACCGCCTGCGGTTCAGGTTCGATATAGAGCGATTTTGCCGACACCTCTTTGTTACGGGGGTCAAACCACTGCACCACCAACCAGTCGGACTCGGGTACGACGAGCAGGTCGAGGGTGAGTCTGAGCGACCTTTGGGTTTGCTCCAAACGGCTCCCGGCGTCGGTGATCGTCAGGCGTGGATCGGGCGCACGCGATTTACGCACCAGCGGAATATAGGTGTAGGTGCAGCCACCGAGCAGCAGTAGCGTGAGTAAAACGAGTTTTTTCATAACGCCTCCGGAATGAGCAGGGCGGCAGCGACGGCAATCGGGGCCGTTTCCGCGCGTAAAATACGTGCGCCGAGCCGCACACGTTTGACCCCGCGTCCGTTTAATTCATGTAATTCGGCCTCGCTCAAACCACCCTCGGGGCCAGTAATGACGGTGATACATTTGGGCGCAGCGTCTTCTAGCAGCTGCTGTAAGGTTGACTTTGCGTGAGGTTCAGCGACGAGGTAAAGCGTTTCCGAACCGGGGCCATCTAACGGAAGCGTTCCAAGTGCCCCTACCACCGCCACCCCCGGAACGACGCTTCGCCCGGACTGCTTCGAGGCTTCTTGAGCGACGCGCCGCAGGCGGTCTAATTTATTCGGTGACAGTTCCCGCACGTCACAGCGTTCGCTCGTAAAAAGCATAAACCGGTTTACACCGAGTTCGGTGCCGCGCCGGACGACCTCGCTCAGTTTGTCACCTTTTAGGAGGGCTACCGCCAGCGTAACGTCTAATGGCGCCTCGACCGTACTCGCTTGTGGGGCTTCAAGCTGCACCGTAACGCGGAAAGCGTCAACGTCGGTGACGAAACCGTCGGCCTCGAGTCCTACCCCGTTAAATGCCCGCACCCGCGCCCCCGGCGGCACCCGTAAAACCTGCACCAGATGCTGCGCCTCAGGGCCGGTCAAGACCGTTTCTCCGGCGCTGAGCGTACGAAGAAATATCCGGTGAACCCTCATGCGTTTCCCGGTTTCCGACCTCTAAACAGCGACCACTCGTTTTTCGTTGTGGTGTCGAGGTCGCCAAAAAGCTCTGTCAACGCGTCCCGCGCCACGTATTCGCGTTCGGCCAAAATCCCGGTAACGAGGAGCAAGCCGCCCGGTTTGAGCGCCTTCAGATACGCCGGGGCCAGCTCTGCGTGGAGTTCGGCGAAGAGGTTGGCGACAATGACATCGGCGGGTGCCGGGGTGTCGTCCAACGTCCCAACCGAAAAGTGCGCCCTGGAAAAGTTGAGCGCCGCGTTTGCCTCAGCAACCGGCACCGTCTCGGGGTCGATGTCGAGCCCTTCGGCGTCGGCTGCGCCTAACAAGTCGGCAGCAATCGCCAGCACGCCCGACCCCGCGCCCACATCGAGGATGCGGAGACTGCGTAAGGGGGTTTGCTCGAGGGCCTCAAGCGCCAGATAGGTCGTTTCGTGGTGCCCGCTGCCGAACGCCATCCCCGGATCGAGCCAGAGCGGGCGCTGCGGCGCACGCAGTGTCACCGAATGATGCGTCGGTACGACGACCAGCCGACCGATGGGTAGCGGCAGGAGCGTCCGGTGATATTCGGCAACCCAGTCGGTATCGCCGACAGTTTCCCACGTACCGGCAAAGGGCAACGCAACCGGCGCGGGAAAATAGGCAACGAGTTCGCCGTCCGCTTCCAGAATGCCAGTACAACCATAGTCCCACAAGAGCGCCGCGTCAGGGTCTTCAGGACGCCTCGGCATCCGAAAAGCTGAGCTTTGAGCCGTCACTTAACACCTGCTGTACTCAAACACCCTTTGGAATACCGTCTAAAATGCTGTTTGGACGTCATGCAGTCTCCAATATAGGAGCTTGCGGCGGCCCCTGCGGGTCGCTCGTCACGACCTCAAAACCGAGCCGCGCACCTTCGGCAACGTAAAACGCGATGTTCACCTCTTTCGTACTTTCACCGAGCGATTTGCGACCAAACGCGCGGCTCGCCGTCATGATCATCGTTTCGGCGAGGCAGGCTGGCACCAGACCGTCACCGAAGTGCAGGTCGAGCGAACTTTTCGCGTCTCCCGGCGGCCTGACGACGCCGCCGGGGATGAGCGCGACGCCTGGAACCTGGCGAACTCCTTCGTCTACGTCAGCGGGTCGGCCCAAGTCGAAAACCCACGTACCCGGTTTGACGTGTTCGGCGAAGATAACCGGATTGGGATCGGAGGTTGCCGTAAAAATGAGGTCGGCCTCCGACATCCGCCCTACGTCCGTTGAGACGAGAATATCGGTTTGCGGATATTTACGCAGGAGCGTGCGGGCGCTCCTTGAGAGTCGCTCGGCGTCACGGCCGATCAAGATCAGCCGCGCTACCTCGGGCGCAACGGTGCGGGCGACGCCGAACGCGACGACCCCATTGGCTCCAACGACAGCAGCGGTTGCTTGCTCGAGTGAGCGGCCTGAAGCGGTAAACTGCGCCAGCAACCCCGGCAGCGCCGCGCGTACCGTCCCGGCCGTGTACGCGCCGCCGTTGGTCACGGGCAACTCGGGCACAGCGGCTTGAACCTCTAAACCCTTGTTCCCCACCGTTGACCAAAATGCCCCCAACCCGAACGCCTCAGCGCCGAGTTCATGCGCGAGCCGCGCACCTTGCGTCGCCATTCGGAGGGCTTCGTCCGGGTAGCGCCGAATCTGCTCAGGCAGCATCGGCCCGCCGATCAGCATGACCCGTAACTCGCGCCCGTCTAAAAGGGTGACGCCGCGCACGTCGCCGCTCCACTGCGGCCGCAGCCACCTGACCGAAAGGCGGCTGAGCGGTTCGGGCAACAGCCCTCGGCGCAACAGCGGTTTGAGCCAGCGGGAGCTGCGCGACTGCCAGAGGTCGTCTAGGGTCAGCGGATGAATCATAAACGCCGCGTAGACCACGTGCGGGTCAACACCGCGCACGGGCGGCGGGTCGCCGAGGCGTGTTTCGGTACCATCCAGAATTCGGGCCAGACTGACCTTGTGACGCCATACCCCGAGGAGAACGATCCCAAACGCCGCAGGTAGATAGCCAGCTACGTATTCGGCAGGTACAGCCAACGCAAGCAGCGGCAAGCTGAGCAGACCCGCCGTCGTCGCTAAAGAAACATACTTGCGCCAGCCCAGCAGCGCAGCGTAAACCATGACCGGGAGCAGTGTCAGGGCAAAAGGAACGCCGCCGTAAGCCCAAAGTCCGGCGAGAATGCCTAACAGCACACCGTTACCCCGCCCGCGCGGAAGCTCACCGCGCCACCGCGGGAGCGGATGGAGATGTCCGGCGTAAACGCCGAGCGCCGCCCACGGGTTTCCGGCAAACAGCGCGAGCGCCAGAATCCCTTTGACCGCGTCGAGCACAAACGAGCCGAGCGCGGCAGGCACCCCGACAAACCGTAGCAGGTTTTCAACGCCCAGGTTGTGGGCGCTCGTCGTCGCAGGATTTTGACCGCTTAAGAGCGCAACCCAGCGCCCACCCAGCGGCAACGAACCGAGACCGTAACCGGCGCACACGGCGAGCAGGGCGAAAAGGACAGGCACGCGCTTATTGTACTTGCCCTAGATGAACGCGGGTTTATTCAAACGCACGGGTGTTGCGCCGTCCGAACACCTGCGGTGGGTAGCTCGAGCCTCCTCACACAACCTGCGAGCTGCTACTCGCTGACCTTTTGACCTGTTCATAATGGTCTTTTAAGGTGTTTATTTTTATAGGGTCTAACGCAAACCTTAAGCGTGGCCTGTCTGCCATAAGGCTGTAAGCGGGCACCACTCGAGCGTTAAATGGCGTTTTAGAGGCCGGGCGATGCTTCCTAGACTAACCCTTATAGAGAGCCGGTTACACCTAAACCCAAACTCACGGTAAAATAATTTCAAAGGTTCTTCAGGAGGAACGATCAACATACTGCTGACAAATGCCGGAAGGCGTAACGAGCTGGTTGAGTATTTCCGCGCTGCGCTGGGTGGGCGCGGGCGCGTTTTTGCGGCAGGTACGTCGCTGGACGCACCGGCGCTGCAAGAGGCCGACGACGCCGTGATCTTGCCCCCGGTCGGCGACGCTCACTACCTCGAGGCGCTGCTCGAGTTCTGCGACTCGCGTATCGACCTGCTGGTGCCGCTGCGTGTGCTCGAGCTGCCCACGCTGGCCTCGGCCCGGAACCGTTTCGCCGAACTCGGAACGACGGTCGTGGTGGGGACGCCCGAAACGGTCGGCATCTGCACCGACAAGTGGCAGACGTACCGGTTTTTGCAGGCACAGGGGTTGCCGACGCCTAAAACTTATTTGGCGCTAGATGACGCGCTGGGCGCGTTGGAGACGGGGGAACTCGAGTTCCCGGTCGTCCTCAAACCCCGTTGGGGGGTAGGCTCAGCCCTCCTCACCTTTCCCGAAGATGAGGACGAGTTGGAACTGGCTTACGACCTGCTGCAGCGCCGCCTCGCCCGGACGCTGCTGGCTGGGCCGTTCGGGGACTCGAGCGCCGACGACACCAGCTTAATCGTTCAGGAGTTCGTTGTTGGGGACGAGTACAGCTTGGATATCGTCAACGACCTCTCAGGCCGTTACGTGACGACCTTTGCCAAACAAAAGCTGGCGTTGCGGGCCGGTGAAACGGACAGCGCGGTTACGGTCTGGGATGAGCGTCTGGAGCGTTTAGGACGTACTTTGGGGCAAGGTCTAGGGCACATCGGCAGCATAGAGTGCGACGTATTTTTAGGTGCTGACGGTGCGGCGTACGTTTTAGAGATCAATGCGTGCCTGGGCAACACCTACCCTTTCGCGCACGTGGCCGGAGCAGATCTACCGGCGGCGCTCATCGCCTGGACGCTCGGTGAAACGCCCGACCCGGCGTGGCTCCGCGCCGAGGCCGGGGTGAAGGCGGTGCGCTCGAGCCGCCTGCTGCTCGCGCGGGCGTAGCGCCCCGTCAGTGTGTCTTTAATATGCTCGGCTCGTTCAGTCGCCATGATAGAAAGCTAGGTCTCGAGACTTACACCTAGCGTGTGACCTAAACCCGTCTATATGGCGTACTGCGCCCAAACGTTGACGGTTATCTCGCGCAGCACGTATACTGCCCTTTGCGCCGGGATGGCGGAATCGGTAGACGCGCCAGACTTAAAATCTGTTGGGCGAAAGCCCGTGCGGGTTCAAGTCCCGCTCTCGGCACCACGTCAGAGGGGCAAAAAACGCAAACTCACGCTCTTAGTCCGAAGCGTGAGTTTGTCATTTTAGCCACCGTTTAAGCTTTTGGCAGCCATTACTTAAGCGTTCAGAGGCTACCGTAGTCATCACGGCGTGGGTGCGTGCTAGACAGGTGAGACGAAACTAATGGTTGCTGCTCCCAGGTGAGACCTAAGCATAGCACCCTTCCAGAACTGAATTTACGGCGCTAGTACAAACCTCAGCGCCCCCTGAAAGCCGTTTTTCCAGTTTGTCCAGTTGTGACCCGCGCTGCGTTCGGCGCAGACGTGTTCGTAGCCTTTTTCATCCAAAACCTGCGCCACGCCTCTGTTGATATCGGTCAGCCACTCTAAAGTTCCGACTTCAGCGTAGAAACGCAGCGGTAGCCGTTCGCGCTTTTTAAGTTCGTCCAGCACCCAAGACCCTTTGCTCCGGTAAAAATCTCTGTCGTCCGGCGAGCCTAAAAATGCGCCTGAAAACGTCGCTACGCTGCGAAAACGCTCAGGGGCGCGGAGCGCTAACAGCATACTGACGAGTCCGCCCAGACTAGCTCCCAACGCAATCCTTTCGTCGGTTACGGAAACGGTTTGTTCAACTTCGGGTATCGCCTCTTCCAGGACAAATTTTTGGTAAGCCGGGTTGAAGCCGTACTCCTGTGTGCGGTGGGTAGGCTCGAGAAACACCAGCTGCGCCGGACGCACGAGTCCATCACGCAACAGGGTTTCTAAAACCAGGTGCAGCTTGGCGTAACGGTACAGGGCTACGCCGTCCTGAACGTACACAGCCGGTAGCGGTTCGTCCTCAAAATCTTTGGGTGTATAGATAGTGACGCGCTTGGTCTGTTTTAGGTGGGTGGACTCGAGCCGTAACCTTCTGGTCTCCCCTAGCGGCAGCTCGTCTGGCTGAGCGTAAGGGTCAGGCTGATACTCGGGGCCGTAAACCGCGCTTACCGCACCGTACCAGGGGTTGTCGGCGCGCTCTTTACGTTCAGGGTCGGCGTGCAGTTTGCCCGCTTCGTCTAAAAAAGCGTACTCGAAATACACGTCTTCGGGCAGTGTGAGGGCAAAGCTCGAGACGTTGCGGGCGTCTACCGGATGCGGGTTTCGGTCCATATCGGTCAGGTCGGAGGCTACCGCAGTGGCCCATTCAGGAACGTTGACGTGAAGGTTCATCCCACCAGTCTAGTTGCTCAGGCCTGGCGGCTGCTAAACTCTCCTTATGACCACGACCCCTTTTGATGTGACCCTAGCGGCGATGCGCGAAAAAAACTGCATGAAGTGGACGTTTTACGAGGACGACGTGCTGCCCCTGTGGGTCGCCGACATGGATTTTCCGCCTGCTGACGTGATCGCCCAGGCGCTCGCGGAACGCGCCCGGAGCGGCAATCTGGGCTATCCGGCAGGGTACGCGACCGGCGAACCGGGACTCCGTGAGGCGCTGCAAGCGTGGCTCGAGACGCGCCACGCTTGGCACGTTAGCGAGGACGACATCATGCCGGTTCACGGCATCGTGCCGGGGCTCTATCTGGGCGCGCTAGCCTGCGCCTCGGCGGGTGAAGGCGTGCTCTTACAGACGCCCATCTATCCGCCCTTTATCTCGGCCGTCAACGATACCGGGCGGGTAGCGCAGTACAGCCCGCTGGTGTGGTCGGGGTCGCGCTTTGAGATGGATTTGGCGGGGCTCGAGGCGACCATCACGCCCGAAACCCGGCTGCTGCTGATTTGCAACCCGCACAATCCAACCGGGCGCGTGTTTGAACGGGGTGAGCTGGAGGCTCTAGCCGACATCGTCCTCCGGCACCGGTTATGGGTCGTGTCCGACGAGCTGCACAGCGACCTCGTATATCCGGGGCAGCAGCACATCCCTTTTGCCTCACTCTCGGACGAGATCGCAGAGCGCACGGTGACGCTGTTGGGGCCGACCAAGACCTTTAATATCGCCGGGCTTAAAATCGGCTTTATCATCACCCAAAACAAGGCGTTACGCAACCGGCTTAAACAAGCTGGAGCGGGACTTGTCACGCCGCCCAACGTGATGGCGCAGACGGCGGCGAAAGCGGCTTATACCGAAGGGCGCGCGTGGCTGTCAGGGGCGCTTGAATACCTGCAAAATAACCGCGACCGGGTGACGACGTTTGCTGACACGTACCTGCCGGGAGGGTCTTACAAAGCACCTGAGGGCACCTATTTGTCATGGCTCGATCTGGGCGGTCTCGAGCTCGGTGAATCGCTCTACGATACCCTGCTCTCGTGCGGGGTGGGGCTTAACGAGGGGCCGCCCTATGGCCCCGGCGGAGAGGGTTTCGCGCGGCTCAACTTCGCGACGTCTACAGCTATTTTAGACGAGGCGCTGGAGCGGCTCAAAACTGGCTTAGGGCTTGACTGAATTTGAAACCACCTACGACCCGGCTCCGGACACACTCCTGAGCTGTACGCGGTGCCCCAGACTGGTAGAGCACCGCGGAACAGTCGCCCGTGAAAAGCGCCGCAGCTACCAGAACGAGCCGTACTGGGGCCGCCCGGTTCCCGGTTTCGGCGACCCCAGAGCGACAATTTTGCTGTTAGGTCTCGCCCCCGGCGCACACGGCTCGAACCGGACCGGTCGGATGTTTACCGGCGACGGCTCCGGCAATTTTCTCTTTCCGGCCCTCTACCGGGTGGGTCTAACCAATCAACCGCTGGCACAAAGTCTGGACGACGGTCTCATGCTTAGCGGCATGTTTATTACCGCTGCCGCCCGCTGCGCCCCGCCGGACAACAAACCGACAAGAGGTGAACTGGCGAACTGTCGAAGCTGGCTGGAACGCGACTTTGCGGGGTTGCCGCAGCTGAAGGTCGTTTTAGCGCTCGGCAAGATTGCGCACGACAGTTACCTCGAGTTCTTGCAGCGGCGAGGTCACAGACTCACCAAAGCTTCGCACGGCTTCGTACACGGCGCATTTCACACGTTTGAAGGTGCGCTGCCAATGCTCGACTCGTACCACGTCAGTCTGCAAAATACCAATACCGGCAAACTGACGCCGGAGATGTTTGACGCGGTTTTACAGCGAGCCAAGCTTCTGGCTGAGTTGTAAGCATTTTTCTGTTCTAAACATTTATTTGGCTTTGCCCAAACCATCTCGACAATTCGTTAAGCTAGGGGGTGCCCGCACCTTTTAAGGCAGCCCTGACCTTGGACCCCACCCTCGAGTCCGCCCTTACAGCCGGTCATCCCTGGGTTTACCGCAACCACTTACCCAAACATTCGCTCCAAACCGGCGATTGGGTGCGGGTCATAGCGGGCAGCGCCGAAGCGTACGGACTCTTTGACGCTGACGGGCAGATTGCGGTGCGGCTTTTCGGGAACGTGCTGCCGGAGGGAAAATGGCTCGAGCAGCGCCTCAGAGACGCCGCCACACTCCGCGCCGGGGTCATCGGCCCGGATACGAACGCGTACCGCCTGATGTACGGCGAAGGCGACTTTTTACCGGGTATCACCGCCGACCGCTACGAACGGTTTGCCGTCTTAAAGAGCTACACCGAGAGCGTTTCGGCGCTTGTACCGGAAGTAGCGCGGATTCTCGGGATGTCGCTCCGGCTGAAGGGGGTGGTCTCGAGGGATTCCGGGGAGACCAGGGCGCTGTGGGGTCAGCTGCCGCCGCCCGAACTGACCGTACAGGAAAACGGCCTCAGGCTCCTCGCCAACCTCTATGACGGGCAGAAGACCGGGTTGTTTCTAGACCACCGCGATAACCGGCAGACTTTAGCGCGGTTTACGGCGGGTCAACGCGTGCTCAATTTGTTCAGCTATACCGGCGCGTTTTCGCTTTACGCACTCCAGGGTAGAGCCGCGCACGTGACAAGTGTTGATATCGCGCCCGCCGCTACGGAAGATGCCAAACGCAATTTCGCCCTAAACGGCTTCGATTCAGACGCGCATACGTTTTTAAGTACCGACGTATTTGCCCTGTTGACTGAGTATGTATCACGTAAAGAACAGTTTGACGTTATCGTCCTCGACCCGCCCTCATTAGCTCGTAACAAAAAGAGCCGCTTCTCCGCCCTGCGTGCGTATACCAAACTCAACGCGCAGGCGCTCCGCTGTGTACAACCGGGGGGCTTCTTGGCAACCGCAAGCTGCACCGCGCAGGTCTCGCCTGAGGATTTTCGCCGTATTTTAGGCGAGGCCGCCGCCGCCGCAGGGGTACGCGCACAGGTCATTCATGAAACGGGACACGCACCTGACCATCCGGTGCCAGCAGGTTTTCCTGAAGGGCGTTATCTTAAGTTCTTAATTCTCAGGGTTCTACCTTAGGGTTCGAGCCAAAGACTCCCGAGTACTGTTCATCTGCTCTTTAATTCTCGCTTCTTGATGCTAAAACCCTGTAAACCCAAAATGACGCAACCATCACCCCATAGACCAAACCTAGACCACATGTAAGGCCAAGGCAACTCTCGTTTGGGGGGCCGTGATAGGTTAAGTTTTGCTTGCAGGAGGCCCGCTGTGCAGACCCTAAAAGACCTTTTTCGTTATGTTCGCCGTTATCCGGGGGCGTTTTCACTCGGCGCGGTGATGCTCATCGTGTACAGCGCCGCGTTCGTACAGACGCCGCGCGTGATCGGCGCAGCTGCCGCCGCCTTTGAAGCCGAAACCATCAGTCTGGGTACGCCTTGGGCGTTTTTTAACGGGATTTTTGCCGGGGCCGGTTCGTTTGAGAAGGTGGTCTCGAGGCTCCAAAACCCGCCCACCGCCTCCATCTGGATTTACGTGCTGGCGATTTTCGCGCTCGCCATTATCTCATCAATTGCCATGATTATCGTCCGCCGTTCGATGCTCAACGCGTCGTGGGAAATTCAGTTTGACATGCGCCGCGACCTGTTCAAGCACTTTACCCGGCTGGGCAGCGATTACTACGACGACACCCGCGTCGGCGACCTGATGGCGCGGCTGACCGCCGACCTGAGCGCTGTCCGGCAGTTTATCGGCGTCGGTATTTTTCAAGGTCTCAACACCGTTTTGCTCCTCGGTTTTACCTTCTGGCGGATGTTTAACTTGGACGCGAACCTGGCACTCCTGACGCTTATTATCGTGCCGCTGATTACGCTCAGTTTTTTTGTCCTGTTGCGCGTCGTCACGAAACGCTATGAGGCGGTGCAGGCGCAACTCTCAGACGTGTCAGCGATGGCGCAGGAAAATTTCAGCGGGATTCGGGTCGTTAAAGGTTTCGGTATCGAAGGGCGGGAAACGGAGCGGTTCGGAGCGCTCAACAGCGAGTTTATCCGCCGCAACTTGTCACTGACCAAAGCTGACGGGCCGCTCTTCCCTTTGATGGAGATGCTCTTCGGCCTCACCGTGTCGGTGTTGCTGCTCTTCGGGGGCCGCGCTATTTTGAGCGGCACCTTTAACATCGGCGGTTTCATCGACTTTTTGTTCCTATTTTTGCAGATTCAGTGGCCGATTCTGGCGCTCGGCTGGATTGCGTCGATGGCGCAACGCGGCTTTACCTCATGGGGACGGTTACGCGAAATTTTTGATGCCAAACCAAGCATTATCGACAACGCTGACACTGATTATGGTTTAGAAGCGGTGCGCGGTGCCGTCGAGTTTCGCAACGTGACGGTGCGCTTCGGTGAGGTCGCGGCGCTAGACCGGGTGAGCTTTAAGATTCCGGCGGGCCGCAAGGTCGGGCTGACCGGACACACCGGCTCGGGCAAAACGCTGATCGTTAACCTTATTGCACGGCTGATCGACCCGGACGAAGGCGAAGTTTTGATCGACGGCGTGAACGTCAAGCGCTACCCGGTTGAGGTGCTCCGTCAACATATCGGTCTAGTACCGCAAGAGCCGTTTCTATTCTCCAATACGATTGCTGAAAACATCACCTACGGCGTCCCGCAAGAATCGCCGGAAAAGACGAAGGAGCACGCGGCGCAGGTAGCCCGTCTGGTGCAACTTTCAGGTGACGTGGAAGACTTTCCGCAGGGCTACGACACCTCGTTGGGTGAACGCGGCGTCACGCTTTCCGGCGGACAGCGGCAGCGCACGGCGATGGCGCGGGCGATTGTCCGCGATCCGAGCATCTTGATCTTAGATGACGCGCTGTCCGCTGTCGATACGCAGACCGAGGCGCTGATCCTAGAGAGCTTGCAGCGCGTGACCGAAGGGCGCACCAGCCTGATTGTCGGACACCGGATTACGGCGCTCGAGGCCGCTGACTTTATTTTGGTCTTAGACGGGGGCCGCGTGGTTGAACAGGGTTCACACGCCGAACTCGTCGCCCGAAACGGGTGGTACGCCGACATCAACCGTAGGCAGCAGCTCGAGGAGTCGCTAGATGCCGCGTAACGAGGTAGAAGTGCCGGACAACATTGAACAAAAAAGCATCTATCAGCACGACAATAATTATAATATCGAAGACGCCAAACGCGAGGCGCGGCGAACCAGACGTGGTAAAGTGGCGGCGCTCCGGCGTGAGGGGCTCTATGACGAAGAGGGTGAAGCCGTCAACCGCGAGCTGAGTGGCGGGATTTCCAGACGGCTGCTGCGTTACCTGCGCCCCTACCGCACCCACGTCTTCTGGGCGATTGCCCTGCTCCTGCTCTACAGCGCCGTCGTACCGGTCTTCCCTTACCTCATTACGCTGGCGATTGACCGTTACCTCAACCCGGTCGCCGCACCTTTTACGGCGCTGAGCGACAGCGCCCGTTACAACGGCGTCGTCGTGCTGGTGTTGGCTTACATGGGCCTCCGGGCGCTGAACTTTGCCCTCCGTTACGGCTATACCTATTTGGTCAACTGGCTCGGACAACACGTTATTTTCGACATTCGCAACGAGATTTTTAGCAAGGTGCAGCGGCTCCACATGGGCTTCTTCGATCGTACGCCGGTCGGACGGCTGATTACGCGGGTCACGAGCGATATTGAGGCGATTCAGCAGGCTGTGGTCGACGGCGTGGTCGGAATGATCGCCGATGTGGGTCTGCTCATCGGTCTGATGATCTACATGTTTACCATCAACTGGCAGCTCGCGCTGATTACGCTTTCGGTCATGCCCGTGCTTTACTTTATCCTCAACTACGTGCGCAGCCGCATCCGCGACGCGTTCCGGGCCGTGCGGCTCCGCACCTCGAAGTCAAATTCTTACCTGTCTGAAAACCTTACCGGGATGAAGACCGTCCAGCTTTTTAACCGTGAGCGGCGTAACGAACGCGAGTTTGACCGTATCAACCTCGACTTGCTCGACGGCTACGCCGAACAAGTCCGCTGGTTCAGCCTCTTTTTTCCGGTCGTACAGCTGACCAGCGCCGTTTCGGTGGCGCTCATCCTCTACTACGGCGCGTCGCTCTTAACCGGGACCCCCGCCGGTACCGGCGGCGCGATTACCATCGGTTTGTTGACCGCCTTTTTGCAGTACTCGCAAGACTTCTTCAGGCCAATTCAAAACCTGAGCGACCGCTTTAACATCTTGCAGGCAGCGACCGCCTCGGCGGAACGCATTTTCGACCTGCTCGATACCCCCGAAGAGGTCAATTCCGAGCTTGACGCCGACACTTTCGAGTCCGGCTTTCGGGGCAAGGTCGAGTTCGATAACGTCTCGTTTGCCTACAACGAAGACGAGTGGGTCTTACGCGACTTGGATTTCGCTATTGAACCGGGTGAATCAGTGGCGTTCGTCGGGCACACCGGGGCAGGAAAAACGACCATTATCAGCCTAGTCAGCCGTTTTTACGACGTGCAGCGCGGCAGCGTCAGGCTTGACGGCAAAGACGTTAAAGATTACGACCAGATTGAACTGCGGCGGCACGTCGGCATCGTGTTGCAAGACCCGTTTTTGTTTAGCGGCACGGTGAGAAGCAACATCACCCTGAATGACCCGACTATCTCTTTGGAACGCGTAACCGAAGCTGCCAAGTTTGTCAACGCGGACGGGTTTATCGAACGGTTGCCGCAAGGGTACGACACGCCGGTTCGGGAACGCGGGGCGGGGTTCTCTACAGGACAAAAACAGCTCATCGCCTTTGCCCGCGCCCTGGTGCAAAACCCAGACATCTTGCTTGTGCTAGACGAAGCGACCGCAAACGTCGATACCGAAACCGAAGAGCTGATTCAGGACGCTTTAGAGAAGCTCATGCAGGGCCGCACAAGCATCATCATCGCGCACAGGCTGTCGACGATTCAAAACGTCGACCGCATTATGGTGATGAAAAAAGGGCAACTGCTCGAGCAGGGCAACCACTTTGAGCTTTTAGAGCAGGGCGGCTACTACCGCAGGCTCTATGAGCTGCAATATCAGGGGCAGGGTGACGATAAACGTGCTCCGGTGGGAGACGACTAGGCAGCTGGTACTTTTGTTTGTTCAAGGCGGGTTCTACCTTACTGGACATGAGAAGCAAAAGCCAGGGAATAAGAAGCAGGCGTTGAGAAGACTACAAAGTGTCGGCATTTATCCCCTTCACAAGTGAGTTTGAACGTAACTCTTTAGAAGATAAGCGTCCGCACGAACCAAGAAGCAGCCGAACACCCTCCCAACCATAGTACGGCCTCGGCCCGCTAACCTCGACCGTTGACCAACTTCTCTCCCGTCAGCGGGAGCTTCTTCGGATGGCGCTGAAAGAAACGTCAAGTCAAACAGCAAAATTGTATAGCCGCTAAACTCCAATCCTAACGCCAAAAGTAGTTTGGCGAAAGGGGATTGTTCACAGCGTTTTGTAGCCAGGTGTCACGTGAACTATTTACATGGTGTAGTATCTTTGACATATGCGTGTTCTCGCCTGGCCCGGACTTCAGTATGTGCAGCAACCGTACATTACGCAGCTCTATACACACCTGACAAATATCGGAGCCGAGGTTACAAACTTCTCACCCTTTGCAACGGTTAAAAAGCCGTTCGACGTGTGGCACATGCACTGGCCTGAAAACCGTCTTATCGACCCCAACCCGCTCTGGGCCGGGGCACAAACCGCGCGGCTCCTGACCGAAATGCAGGCGGCGCGGCTACGCGGTACTAAAATAGTCTGGACAGCGCACAACTTAAAGCAGCACGAAGGGCGGCATCCGCGCCTCGAGCCTCATTTCTGGTGGCACTTCGTCCGGCTGTTAGACGGCTGGATCGCGCTGAGTCCTGCGGGGCAAAAGCTCGCTGAAGAGAAGTTCCCTTATCTTAAAAACGTGCCGTGTTTTATCGTGCCGCTAGGCCACTACCGCGGTCACTATCAGGATACGGCAACGACCCACTCGGCGCGGCGGGCGTTAGGTCTTTCGGAAGCGCCGCGCGTCGTGTCGTTTGTCGGACATATCCGCGCCTACAAAAACGTGCCACACCTGGTCAAAACATTCCGGCAGCTGCCCGGTGATGACGCACTCCTGATCGTGGGGCGCACCAAAGACGCGTGGTTAAAGCGTGAGATCGAAGACGCCGCCGGAGCCGACCCGCGCGTTAAGCTTTTTCTCGAGTTCGTTCCCAACGACGACCTGCAGCTCTACTTGCGGGCCAGCGACCTCGTAGCCCTGCCGTATCAGGACATCCTTAACTCGTCTAGTGCCGTACTCGCCCTTTCGTTCGATGTTCCGGCGCTCGTTCCGGCGCGCGGCGCGATGGGCGACTTGCAGCGTTACGCCGGTCGTAAATGGGTCAGAACGTTTCCGGGTGAGCTGGACGCCGAAACGCTTTCGGGAGCGCTCGAGTGGGCCGCAGAGCCGCGCTCCGCCGTAAACTTAGAAGGGCTGAGCTGGAACGTTATCGCGCAGAAAACGCTCTTGGCTTATGAAGCGTTCTGTGCGGGTACGCCCGTCCCAGCGACGCGCCCCGCCCCGGCTCCGCTTCGTCCTCTCCGCAGTACCTTGCCGCCGCCACGCCGCCGCGCCCTGCCCCCTGCTTTGGCAGCGCGTAAGGAACGCTCGGTCTCCGAACGTTAGGCCGTTTTTAGAGACAAACCCGGTACCGGTTGTTTTGCGGTAGGCTGATATTACTACGAAAGGTACCGACAATGTGAGGCAGCGCGAAGATAGAACAGCCTTGTCAGTTTTGGACCGTCACGGGTTGAGCACACCTTTGGGACAATTGCTCCAACAAGTTGAAAGGGGACGCTGCGCCTGTGGCGCTGCCGGAAGCCTATGAAAATCGTCTGTTTCGGCGAAGCCCTGATCGACTTCAAAGAGACCGGCCCGCTCGCCTTTCAGGGCTTTGTCGGCGGTTCGCCACTCAATGTAACTGTAGCAGCAGCGCGTTTGGGAACCCCCGTAGCCCTCGCCGCACAGGTTTCGCGTGACCTTTTCGGTGAGGCGATTGTAGCGCACTTGGAAGCCAATAGCGTAGACACGTCGCTCGTCTTAAAAGACGCCGCACCCTCGACGCTAGCGTTCGTCGCCGAATCGGGCGGCGACGTAGACTTCTCTTTTATCGACGAAGGAGCCGCCGATACCGGTTACGACCCCCGTCCGAGGCCGCAACTTCCAGGCACCGTCGAATTTATCGTGTTCAGTTCGATCAGACTTCTGCGCGAACCCAGCGCCTCAGCAATAACGGAGATTGTCGCCGCTCACCGAGACCGTACGACCGTCATGTTCGACCCCAATATCAGACCGGCGCTGATCCCTGACCGGGCCGCCTACGAACCCACGCTAAAGCTGGCCCTAGAACTCAGTCACCTCGTCAAGGTCAGCACGCAAGATTTACGCTGGCTCTACCCGGACGCCGACCCGTTAGCTGCCGCCGAGAGCTGGTTAGGACGAGGCCCGGAAGCGGTCATCGTCACGCAAGGGGAAGCGCCCACCGTACTGGTACGGGCTCAGGGGCAGCTCGAGATTCCCGTTCCCCACGTCCAGATTGCCGATACGGTCGGCGCAGGCGATACCTTTATGGGCGCGCTGATGGTGCGGTTAGGCGAAAAAGGTCATACGGGCGGGCTTGATACCCTGCCAGACGCTGCGTGGCGGGACGCACTCGCCTTTGCCGCTGCCGCCGCCGCACTTAACTGCACCCGCTCCGGCGCAGACCCACCCACCCGCGCTGAACTGAGAGCGTTCGACCCTCCGACTGGGTAGCGCTACAGTAATGACGTGTCCTTACCTGAGCAGAGGATGTTTGCAACGTGGTTACGAGGCTCGTTGCCGACCAAATGACACCTGCTAAAGGTCGCGACATCAAAGTCACAGCAAGTCAATCACCCTAGGTTGAGGTGACGCGGATACCGTCATTTCGGCATTTTGGACGTTTGTCGGTTGAGCGCAGCTTGTGAGCCGACTCTACCGTGAGCCTCGCCGTCAGTTGGGCAGCGACACCTTAAACACTGCCCCGCCTATCGGGGCGTTTGTAACTGCTACTTGTCCGCCGTGCAATTCTGCGAGCAGTTTAACTATCGCCAAACCGGAACCTGAAGCGCCGTCATTCGGATGATAAACCCGCTTGAAGACTCGAGCGCGGCAGCTACTCCCGCCGCGCCGCGCTTGCGCCTGACGCTACCGATGTGCGCGTCTACTACGCGCTCCAACACTTCAGATTCAGGCAACCACAACTCTAAAAGCGCACGGTTGAACTCGAGAGTTTTGCCGGGGCAGCGCCGTTAGCCGTATCTAAAAAGTGAGGGTCTTAAAAGCCTGGATGAACCCAGCTTGTCCCTCACCACCCTCATTAGAAATGGGTGGGGTAGTTTTTACTCGGCTGGTTCCCAAAAGGCTGCGAAGGTTCTATCACCACTTTACGAGAGCTGCCACCGTCTGTCCGTGTCTTACCGAGCTGGGCACCTTTTATACAGATGGGTATCACTAGCAGGTATCGTCTGGTCGGGAACGTTCTACGTAACCTGAGTTCGAGGTTTCTCCAGGGATAGGTTTTCCGTCTCTGCCAGGTTTGCTTTTACAAGCGTAAGGCGGGCCTGAGGCTAAAACGCTCACGTAGGCTTAAACAGCGAAAACGCAACCCTCGAGACGGTCGGCAGTCACCGAAAGTACAGGATTTGCGTGCCGGACGTGAGAATAACCCCGAACTTGTATGTTGAGTGCGGGTCAAGAGTAAGGCCGACTCCGAACCTGAGCGTTTGAGCTCGTACCTGAGATAGGCCTGCTCAACCCATCACCAAGACTCCGAACCAGCATCCTGAGCCGTTAAGGCCGGATCTGCAAGTATGCGAGCGGTGGTGGCCTAGAGCCGGACCCAAGCTGGAGGACGAGATGACGTTTGTAGGCATCGACGTAAGCAAACTCAGCCTGGACGTGGCTGCACTCCTTGATACCGGTGAAATCCATCGGGGAAAGTTTGGTAACACCCCAGAAGGCCATCGTGAGCTGCTAACTTGGCTCGAATTCTTTCCGAACTGCCGTCTGGCCCTGGAAGCAACGGGCTCCTACCACCGGCGTCTTGCTGCGACCTTACAAGGCACTTACGTGAGCGTGAGCATCCTTAATCCAGCCCAGGTCAGCTATTTCATGAAGCGCCAGCACCGCCGTAACAAAACCGATAAAGCGGACGCCTTGTGGCTAGCGGTTTACGTCAAAGAGCGGCAACCTGCTCCCACCCTCGCCGTGAGTCCGCTACGGCAATCGCTCGCTCGGGAAATTCAGGCGCTAGCGAAGGACCTGACGCGACTCAAGAACCGGCTCGAGGCAGCCGAACATGGTCAGGTTCATCCCGAGGTGGTGACTTCCCTGAAGCGGCGCATGGCCTCACTAGCAGTAGAAAAGCAAGCCCTGGAGAATGAGCTCGAGCTGGAGACGAAGCGTTCGAACGAGCACGAACTCTTGTTGTTGACGAGCATTCCTGGGATTGGGATTCGGACTGCGTGTCTGCTCCTGGCAGAGTTAGGCTCGGTAGCGCGGTTTGCTACAGCACGCAAGCTAGTCGCCTTTGTTGGGCTGACACCTACCCAGTTTACCTCCGGTACGAGCGTGGCTCAACCAAGCCATATCTCACGCTTAGGTTCTGCCTACTTGCGGCATATCTTGTACATGCCGTGCCTCGCAGCTATTCGTTTTAATCCTGTCGTTAAGGACTTCTTTGAACGTCTGGTGAGGCATGGTAAACATAAAAAGGCGGCGGTGGTAGCATGTATGGCTAAACTGCTAAGGATGATCTTTGGCGTGCTTACGCACAGGAAACCCTTCCAGCCAACTTCAGTTCAAGCTTGACAAATCAACACAGCATCTCAGGTTACGTAAGATTTTCCCAGTCGAGCACGCACGTTCTGGGATGATACTGGTGTCAATCTCTTGTGCAGATGCTGCAAGTCTAGCAGGTATCAGCTAGTTTGAGACGCTCTGGGGAAATGATGGTCGTTCCTGCGGAGGACTTCGTACACTAGTACGCACCCCTAAGAGATGATAGCTGCGAGCTTCGCGCTTAGTAGGTGTGATAATTGCTATATTGCGGCAGCGCAACGCTTGCTGAAAGGTCACGCAACCTATAGCCTTGACCCAAATACAAAACGGGCAGCCCTGTCACAATGGGCACTATACAAACCTGCACGTACCGATTTGGACGTGAAAGCTAGAGGAGATAACCGTGGGACTTTTCGACAATCTTTTAGGGAACGCTTCAGAAGTAGACGCCGGTAAGCTCGAGGGCGAGTTCAAAACGCTGCTGGCCAAGGGTGAAGGGATCGAACACGCCTACCGCATGTTTCGTGACCTGATCGTTTTTACCAACAAACGCTTTATTACCGTCGATAAAGAAGGAACCGGCAAGAAACGAACGTATGTATCAGTACCGTACAGCAGCATCACGAAGTTTGCCAAGGAGAGTTCAGCGCGCTTTGAAACGGACGCCGCGATTACCTTGTGGATTCGGGGCGACCCCGAGCCGATGGCGCTCGAGTTCGGCAAGGATAAAAGCATCGATGATGTGTACCAGGTACTCAGCACCTACATCTTGAGGTAAAGCTAAGCCCGCAAATAAACGACGATCGGCACCCGTTTGGGCACCGGTAGGTACAAGAAAGCGCTGGAAAGGTTCACCTTTCCAGCGCTTTTCACAACTTTTAACTCTATCTACGGGACGACGAGCACCATTCCGACGTAAGGCCGTTCAGGGTCGGGGAGATAGCTGTTCGCCTCTGCGATTTCGGGCCAGCGGTTGCCGTTTCCGTAGTAGCTTAGTGCAACCGCTGATAGGGAGTCGCCGGAACGCACGACGTAAGTATCTTGCGCGCCAGAGAGTCGTGCCACGTTTTCCTGCACCCGCCCCAAGTTTTGCCGCAAGGTGTTGTATTCGTTTCGCTGCGCGTCAGCCAGATTTGTTACGTCCGGCGAGACAACCAAAAAGTCGCGGAGCTGGGTTGCTAGGGTGCCTGCACGACTGCGGGCGTCGCTGAGCTGCGCCTGGGTCGGTTTCAGGAGCTGTGAACGGCTCGCGCCGGTGGCGGCGCTGAGCTGCTGTGCCAGGGTATTGCGTTCACCCCGAAGGTTTGACAGCTGATTGTTGAGGGTGCTGAGCTGACCCCGCGTGGTTTCTAACTGGGTTTGCGCTTCGTCTAGCTGTCCGCCCCTAGCCTCGAGGTTAGTTCTGGCCTCTTGCAGATTGTTCTGCGCGGTTTCTAATTTCGTCCGGGTTTCTTCAAGCTGCGTTTGGGCCGTACTGAGTTCTTCGGCGACGTTCTCCCGCTCACGCTGGGCCTGTTGCAAATTCTCCTGGGCCGTATTGCGCGCACTATCCACCTGCGTAAGCTGTTCACTCAGCGTTTTGACCTGCGCTTGGGCGTCCCTAAGCGTGCTCTGTACGTCTGTGTTCTGCGCTTTAGCAGCCTGAAGCTCTTGGGTAAGGGTGTCATTTTGTGCGCCGCGTTCACGGGCCTGGGTTCGCGCGGTCTCGAGCTCGCCGGTCAGCGTTTGAACCTTGTTTCGGGCCTCTTCTAACTGTGTTTGTAACGCGTTCTGCTGCTCTTTGGCAGCGTTAAGCTGACCTGTCAAGTCTTCGTTTTGCGTTCCCTGTTCCTTAGCTTGCGTTTGCGCCGTCTCTAAGTTTTTCTTTAGCTCCTGAACCTGCGCCTGCGCGTCACTCAGCTGGGTTTGCAGCGTTTCCTGCTGGTCTTGAGCGGTTTTCAGGTCGCCGGTCAAGGTCTGCACCCGTTCTTGGGCGGTGTTCAAACGGTTTGTAAGCTGGTCATTCTGAGAGCCGCGCTGCGTTACCCGCGTTTGCGCCGCCTCCAAGTTCGTCGTGAGTTTCTGTGTTTGCGCCTGCGCGTCCGCTACGCGGCTTTGCAACGCAGTTTGCTGCTCCTCTGCCGCGTTCAGCTGATTGGTGAGCGTGTCGTTTTGCGTTCCCTGTTTTTGCGCCTGAGCTTGCGCCGCTGTAAGCTGTTCCGTCAATGTAGTGAGCCTGGTCGTCTGCTCGGCAGCGCTATTTCTGGCAGCCCCCAAGTCAGCGGTGAGCTTTTGCACCTGAGTTTGAGCAGCCTCGAGTTCACTCTGGCGATTTTCTGTCTGGGTTTGGGCTTCTTGTAACCGGGTCGTCAGGTCGTCGTTCTGAGTTCCGCGCTGCGTTACCTGGGTTTGAGCCTGCTCTAAAGACGTGTTCAGCTCTTGTACCTGGGCCTGTGCCGCCTCAAGGTTTTTTTGTAGCGTCTCGCTCCGCGTTTGCGCTGCGTCCCCCGCACGCTGAGCCTGCGTCAGGGCTTGCGTTTGTGCTGCGGCTTCAGTTTGCGCTGTTTGGGCGGCTTGTGTCCCGGTCAGGTCAGCGAGACGCGTTTGCAAGGAGCTGAGCTGCCGTAATTCAGCGGGCGTCGGGTCGGCACTATTTAGGCGACCCGTCAAGGTACGAATCACTGCGCCCAAATTTGTGGGGTTCTGAGCAGCGGGTGTCTGAGCGGGTTGGGCCGAGGCCACCCCCAGGCAGAGCGTGGCGAATAGACTGTAGCGGACAAAGTTCATAGAAATCCCCTCGAGTAGGCTGACGTGGCGCACATAGCTAAAGTAACTGTAGCAGGATTTGGTCAGGACAGGGTTTGAAGTTTTGCGCTTTGGGACCCCAGGTATCAAATCTAGCTCGAGTCCCTTTAGGCCAGCTTGTTACAGCACTGACAAAAAACCCACCACAAGCGATAATCGGTTTAGGTCATGGTTTATAAGTAACCGTTCAGGGAGGCCGGGTGGCAACCATTCCAAAATTACGGCTTATTGTAAGCGGCACCGTCATCGAAGGTACGCAGGTTGCTTTAGGCGACCTGCCGCGCGCCGAGCAGGGCGGCGCGTCCGAACTCGCTCAGTTCCTCGGCGGTGCAAAGCGCGTACTTATTTTGCAAAAGCCGGTCGTTTACGGGAGCGCCGAGGGGGTTCAGCCGCGCTACTTGGTCATCCGTCAAGACCAGATTCAGGCGTGTGAGTTTATCTTGCCCGAGGTGGCGGAAACCGACGACCAAATCCGTGACAGCTTCCGCTGGGAGTGGGACGAGTAGCGGTAGGTAGGCACCCCGGGGCGACCAGAGCCAGGTCACGTCTTTACTTCGTCACAGGTGGCAAACAGTCGAAAACACGCTCGGCACAGGTTTTACAGGTTAGGTTTACGGACTGTAGCACTTAAGCAGTTAGAAGCTACCGTAATTACCTCAGAATGTGCGTGCTAGACGGTTTAGTTAAAGGTGGGAGCGTCCGTTCCCAGATGATACCTGCTATAATTAGGCTAACTGGTAGACGCTGAGAGAATAGGTATCCTTCTCTCTTGAAAATGCCGGTAACTATGCTTTTAACCTCACCACAACTATCTCACCGTAAACAAGCTAGGCGTTAGGTATTGCGCCGAGGCGTCTTCGAGGCTTACGTCTTTCGTAGTGTCCATCGCGACAGAATGATTTTGAAGAACTGCCGACAAAACCTAGCGTCTACCCGCGACGTACCGCCGCGTAATCGCAAACCCCGAATCCCACACTTTGTAACCGAACGCCAGCAGCGGATGCGTCCAGTTCCCGGACACCTCACCTACGCGAAGTGCCGCCAACAGACCCTCCGGCGTGCTTACGTCGCGCTCCGGCGTTTCAACCCAGGCGTCGCCCACGTCAGCGAGGGTGTGCGCGTCCGAGCCGCCACTTTTCGGAAGTCCGTGCGCGTCCGCCCACGCTGCCCCGGCTCGGTTCCAGTGCGGCCTCGAGATACGCGCGTTAAAACTCTCGACAAGATCGACGTCTCCGGCGACGCGCTTCAGCGCTTCAGGTTTGAGGCGTTTCTTTTTCAGCGGGTCGAACCTGTGCGGGAGCAAGACGAGGCCGCCCTGCGTCCGAATCCGCGAGACCGTCTTTTCGGGGCTCAGATCGCGGGGGATCTTCTCGGACAAAAACAGCCCAATCATCTCGCCCTCGAGGATACTGACCTCTTCCCCGACGATAATCTGCGGCGTCTCAGGGTGAGTTTTACGCCGCTCAGCGGCTAACGCCTGAAGCTTTTGTGCGCCCCAGATTTCGTTGTGGTCGGTGACGGCCTGAACGTGAATCCCCGTGGCAACAAGTCGCTCGAGTAACTCGGGCAGCGGTACTACGCAGTCGAACGAAGCTTCAGTGTGAAGGTGAAGATCTATCTTCATATCTATACTTAACTTAAAACCTCTGCGTTTGTTCGGGTAGCCACAACGTCAGTGCGCCCGCAGGTCAACCGTGATTTCGCCCCCCGGAACCTGCGCCGGGTCATCGCCGCGCACCTCTTCGTCGAAGTGTAGCGGCAGCCCGTCCCAAACGAGTTTAAGGTGACGCCCACGAACGATGTCGATGTTGGGCAAGGTTTCCAAATCGCCCGCCGCAAGTTTGCTGAAATAGGCTTGCAAACCGACACGTTCGTCTTCACGCACCCGAACTACACCGAACAACTCGTCGCTCGGATCAGCGTCCGGGGCGAGGCGCAGGCGCAGCCCCACCGCAGCAGTGTTCATGACCTCGAGCAGCAGGTAACGCCCCGACAGGTCGTGCCCGTCCAGCGTCAACTGCCACTCCCGCGCTCTGTACTGCGTAAGGGTTCAAATGCCGCCTGCGCCGCCCGAAAGAGGTTTTTACCCTCGTCAGGGTTGTAGCGCTCCATGCCGTGCGCGAACAAACCGACGCCGAACGCCTCGAGAAACCGCGCCTCCCCCCACGGTGCGCGGATAGCGCCGAGGTCGAAGGGACGTGCACAAGGGTGCGCCAGTCCCCGCAAGAGATTTTCAGTCGTCTCGGTCAGGCCGAGCGTCCGGGCGATGTTGTTGGCGGTGTCCAGGGGTGCGAGCGCAAGGGGAACTTTGGACTTTGCCGCAGCTAAAGCCAGGGCAACCCCGCGAATCGTGCCGTCGCCGCCCGCTGCGACCACGAGGTCGCCGGGATTTTCGAGGGCGCTGGCAAGTTCGTCTTCACTTCCCGTCGGAACGTGCTCGGCGTCGTAACCGGCTTCTGCCGAAAGCTCGAGACTACGCGCGGTCGAAAGGCGCAACCGACCAGCGGCGTGCGCGTTATGAATCAGGGTCGCGCGGCGGCTCACAAAGATTGGCTCAAATCGGTCGAGCGGGCAGGCTCACGGGAGTTGTTCGATGGTGTGCGACACGCCCCTCAGCACCTTGAGCGCCTCTTGCCGGAGTTGCCGAAGTTCGATCTGCACCTCACGCGGCCCGAGCAATGGGTCGGGTTCACCCGCCTCGAGCCGCCGCATCAGCTCTTCGTGCCGTTCGCTAAGCTCGGCGAGCTGCGCGAGTTCGGTAGGTCGTAGGAGTGCGTAACGCCTCATAAAAGCTATTCTAAAGCGCTTTTGACCTTTGGCGCGAATTTCACAGCCACAGTTTCACCGCAATAATGCGCTTTGGGCGTCGCTGAGCACTTTGGCGCACAGGCTTGGCGAGCGGGTTAGCGCGCTACTTCAGCTGGTTTTGACGTCAGCCTCACCGACGCAGGGGCGAACGTAGAGGCACTGTGCCCTACACCACACCTTTAGCAGCGTGTGTTAAAGTTGCTTTCCGGAGGGATACATTTATGCTGAAAAGGTCAACAGTTTATCTGGCGCTTGTTTTAAGCATCGTTCTAGCAGCTTGTACCATGCAAACGGGGCCGGATACAAATCCACCAGACAACGGCGACGACGTGCCCCCACCAACCGAAAATTTGCCGCTCAGCTTTGACCGCGACTTGGTAGTCTTTAACGCTGGTGGCGGCATCTTGAGCGACCCGCGTACCGTCTCAGTTACCAATGACGGGGCGAACGCGCTCGAGCTTACCGGCACCTTTGTCGGCGACGCCGCTACGCAGTTTGCGCTGCAAGACCCCGCCCCGTTCAGCCTCGGAGCCGGAGAGAGCAAAGAAATCACCATCGTCTTTAATTCGGTTGCCGACGTCCTCGGCCCCAAAAAGGCAGAACTGAGCCTTAGAAGCGGCAACGGTGGCGCAAACATCGCTTTAGGCGGCCTTCAGGTTAGAGGGCAAGACGGCAACATCGAGCCTTCGCTGCAGTGGATTTTCGACACCTATGACTACGGCATCAGTACAGGTGACGAAGACCCGACCAATTCGAAGCTCGTCAACGCTCCGACCGAGGCTATCTTGGGTGACGAAATCCCCGCCCAAACCTTCGTCCGCGCCGACCCCGCGTTGCCAGTCACGCTTCAGGTGTTAGCCGCGTTCGGCCCTTCGGCGCTCGACCCGGTGTTCGCGTTCGGGTTTTACGACCCAAGTGGGGGTGAGCCGGACTTAAACGAAGTGCTGGCCGTGCCCAACACACCAGCCTTTAACGGTCAGCGCCTCGAGCCCGTCGTTACCGCCGCAGACGGCTTTCCGGCGGGTACGATGGGTGTGGTCAGCTTCGAGCCGACAGCCGAACCCTTCGGGTTTTACTCGACGTGGCCGAAAACGGACCGCTTTGCCGAGCGCACCGCCTACAGCGAAGACGCCCGCAACACCTTCGACAGCACCATGCATCACGTCCGGGTGTACCCGCTCGACGATATGTCTTACATTGTCGTCACCGACGAGTCAAACGGACTCAATGACTTTAACGACTCGGTGGTGCTTGTGACGAACATTCAGCCGGTTGCGGCAACAGACGGGGGCGGAGATGGTGGTGGAGACGACGGCGGAGATGATGGTGGAGACGGGGGCGAAGGCGAGCAGTAAGCTACAAAAACAGGCTTGGCTACCGTACACTTGCGAGCGCCCCGGACATTCAGGTATCCGGGGCGCTTTTTACTGGAACACTTTTTATAGGAGGGTTTTTTACAAAGGTCAATGGGTAGAAGGGTGAAAAAAACACGCCTACTAGAGTTTTCGTGATCTGCACATGCTTTCAGGCGAAAACCTTTCGGCTCTAAAACCCGAAAGATTTTCGCTTTTTACGGCTCAAACAGTCACGAAAGGCTCGTTTTCGGCCTATCAACCTGCAGTCAAGATTCACCAAACCTCTAGAGTAACCGTCCATACTCCTCTCAACTACGGAACCTTGCCGTAGCGGAGGCGTCGGGATGGGTTCACACGGCTGTTTACCTAGCGGTCTCATATGATTTTATGCGGCGATCTTACACCATGATTTCACGCCGGGAGCTATTTCGGCGTGCCGGGGTTACGGCGCTCGGCGTCACGTTGACGCCTGCGCTGGTAGAGGCTGCAAAGGGTACGGCAAGGGCAGTTTCCCCGGCACTGCATTTTTTACGGCGGGTCGGCTGGGGCGTTCGGGCGGGCGAGTTAGACGCGTTGACACACGTGGGTTGGGAGGCTTGTTTGGAAGCGCAGCTGGGGTACGACACTCTCTCCGACCCCATCACAGACGCTTTTTTAGCAAACAACAAGGTTCCTCTTGGCGACGTAGAAACGCTGCGCAGGGCAGCCGACGACGATTACGGTAAGCTTATGGAGCGGGCACTCTGGGCGAGAATCTACCGCGCCGCGTGGAGCGAACGCGGGTTGTTTGAACGCATGGTCGAGCTCTGGACAGACCACTTTAACATCCCGATCCCCGACCTGTTAGCCGACAAGATTATCGATGACCGCGACGTAAATCCGCGCTCACGCGCTCGGACGTTTTAGCGACCTCTTGTACGCTTCGGCGACGAGCCCCGCGATGCTCCTCTATCTTGACAACGCGAGCAGCAACAAGGAATACCCGAACGAAAACTACGCTCGCGAACTTTTAGAGCTGCATACGTTAGGTGTTGACGGCGGTTATACCGAGAGGGACGTCAAGGAGGTCGCGCGGGCGTTTACCGGCTGGAGTTTGAACGACAGTTTTCCCGGACGGTTTTATTTCGATGCGAACAAGCACGACGACGAAAAAGAGGTGCTGGGACGTACACTTCCGGCGGGGCGCGGTATTGAAGACGGCCTCGAGGTTCTCGACCTTTTGGCCCATCATCCGGCGACGGCCCGGTTTATCGCCCTCAAGCTAGGCCGGATGTTTGTCGAGGATACGCCCCCAGAGAGTTTTATTGGGAGTACCGCAAACGCTTTTACCGATTCGGATGGTGAGCTGCTAGCCGTGGTGCGCCACGTTTTTCACACACCCGAGTTCTGGGCCTCGGCGGGTCGAAAGTACCGCCGCCCGCTCGAGCAACTCGTCGCCAGTTTGCGGGCGCTCTATCCGGCACTAAAGGTCAGCGCCAAGGGCCGGGGCGAGCTGATCTGGAGGCTCGAGACTCAGGGCCATAGACCTTATCATTGGTTCCCCCCGAACGGCTACCCGCAAACCACCGAAGCGTGGCTCTCATCAGGCGGGCTGCTCAGGCGCTGGAACCTGGCGATGAGGCTGCCTTACGCCAGTGAAGGCTGGATAGAAGGGGTCACGCTCGACCTGGGGGCGCTGCTCCCGCAAGCCGAGACGGTGGGCGTGTGGGTTGACCGGAGTGCGCTGAGATTAACCGGGACGAAGTTGGAACCTGTGCAGCGCGAAGCGCTCGTCGCGTTTGTCGCCGACACCTCCGACCCGGACTATCCGCTGACCGAGGAGCGCTACACCGATAAACGCGCTGCGCTTGCCGGACTGCTCTTGGCGTCGCCGGGTTTTCAGTGGAGTTAGGAGAAAGATGAAGCTTTCACGGCGAGAGATGCTTAAAGGTACGGTCGCAGGCGGCGTCGCGTGGCTCGGCGCTTCGGTTTTCGGGGGTGCGCCGCTCTACGTGTTTGCTCAGGAGGAAGGAGGAGCGCCCACGAGACACCCTGGTCGTCGTCTTTCAGCGCGGCGGGGTGGACGGCCTCAGTTTAGTCGTCCCTTACGGCGAAGGCTCGGCGTACTACGACGCCCGCCCGACTATCGCCTTACCCGAAGGCGATTTGCACGACTTGGACGGGTTTTTCGGCCTACACCCGAAACTCGCCGGGTTCAGCGAGATTTTTAGGAGTGGGCACCTTGCGGTCGTTCACGCGGCGGGGTCACCTGACCCCTCGAGGTCGCATTTCGACGCGATGGAGTACATGGAGCGCGGCACACCGGGCCTCAGGACGACCCCGACAGGCTGGCTCGCGCGGCATCTGGAAAGTGCTCCGTGGATGAACCCGTCCCCCTTTCGGGCCGTCGGCATGGGTACCACCGTGCAGAGTGCGCTGCGCGGCCCCGTCCCGGCGTTGCCGCTTGGGTCGATTGCCGACTTTCACCTGACAGGCCGCGACGACCAGCTCGGGGCGCTTCAGCGGACACTGGCGAAACTTTACGGCAGTGCCGACAATTACGACGAAACCCTGATCAGTACGTCGCAAGAAACGTTCCGCACCGTAGACGCGCTGCGAGACTTGGCAGACGAAAGGTATACCCCGGCAGCGGCGGCATCTTACCCGGACTCCCCTTTGGGGCGGAGCTTACAACAGGTCGCTCAGCTGATTAAGGCGGGGGTGGGGCTCGAGGTCGCCTGCGTCGATGCGGGGGGCTGGGACACCCACGAAGAGCAGGGCGACGCGGACGGTTGGTTGGGCGGCCTGGTGGATGATTTCGGCGCGTCACTGACGGCGTTTTACGCCGATATGCAGGAGCATCTGGCGAACCTCACGGTGGTGACGATGAGCGAGTTTGGGCGGCGCGTCGAAGAAAACGTAAGCCGAGGCACCGACCACGGGCACGGCAACGTGATGTTCGTAATGGGCAGCGGCGTCGTGGGCGGCGTGCATACGCGCTGGCCGGGGCTGCACCAAGACGCGCTCGACGAAGGCGACCTCGCTATCACGACCGATTACCGCGACGTGCTGGCAGAAGTTTTAACCAAACGGCTCGGCAACGGCGCTTTGGACAGCGTCTTTCTGGACTACACCCCGACACCGGGCGGTATCCTTAAGCCGAGAGTTTTTGGATGAAACGCCTTTTCGTGATGTTCGGCCTCGTTCTGCTCGGTGTGGCTTACGCCCAAAAAGACGCAGCTATCGCCATAGCTCGGAGCATCCGGCCTTAAAACCGCTTTTAGCCCTCCACGACGGCTGGAGCGCCGACGCTTACGATACCCGTAACAGTTACGGCATCTGGCGGGTGCAGTTCTACTTTCCCGGTGGTGAAGAGCTTGGCTGGGCGGACGTCAATCCGGAGATGGAAAAGGTTTACGCGTGGGAAGCGTTTTATGAACTGACCGGCAAGCTACAGCGGCAGACGCAGCGGGCGCTCTACCGGTTTGTCCGGCGGAGCCCCGAAGTGCGGGCGCTCGTCGGCGACCCCGCACCTTTAGAGAAATGGTTCTGGTACGACTCGTGGCGTGAAGGCTGGTTTGTGCATCTCAAAAACGGCTCCGACGCAGTTGACGTGTCGATTCGCTCACGCGTTAAAGGCTCGCTCAAACTCACCGACCTGTTCATCGAAAAAATCTATTTTCCCAACACGCCCAAGCTGGGCGAATACCGGGCGGCGCAGCGCTCGAGCGCCGTCGCCCTCGCCTTTGCCAATTCTGAAATTGCGGCGGCGCTGCGGGAAAAGCCGGGTTGGACGAGTAGCGGAACACGCCTCGATGGTGAAGTGTGGCACGTCTCGTTTGCTCGAGCCGAACGTGAAATAGCGAGCGCCGTCGTCGATCTAGACGCGCAGCGCGTCGAGCAGGTCAGCGTCACCCCTTGAGACCATAGACCTCGAAAAAACCACCGGCCCCAACACTAAGCTCTGGGGAAACTTTCTAGGCGTCATTATACTTGGCAAGCAGTACAGCAGTACGCGTATCCTACAGGCGCGATGTGATATCGTCAACTAGCTTCGGAATCCTCGAGGTTCACCACAGCAGCCGGGAGAACGAAGTTTGCGAAGTCGGACGCTCAATCTAGCTTTTAACCGTGCTCTGAGCGACGCCGCGTACCGTCAGGCGCTGCTGCTGGGTTTGCGCCGAACGCTGCTCGAGGCCGGTGTCCCGGAAGCTGAAATCAAGAAGCTCGAGGCGCACGCACCGCATTCTCTGGAGAGTTTGGCAAGGGCGCTCGAGACGGTTCACGAACAGACCTTTACGCCGCAACATTGAACGAATGGCCGGCCTTGCTTAATTATTCGTGAAGTCAGCGAGATAATGAAACATTGTTTGATTTGTCGTTAAGCCGCCTGCTGCAACCAAAGCGAAGTCAATCTTCGAGAGTTCGTCAATATGTTTCCATGCTACTGACCGAATGGTTTGCTGTTCGTCTGCAAGTTCAGGGTCATAGCCAGTTATCAAAACTCCCTCGTAGTTCGTAATCAAAAAGGTGTGGTGCAAATCGTTTTCAGCGTAGGCAATAGTGCTGATCTGACGAAGCTCGAGCGCGTCCAGCCCGCATTCTTCTTTTAACTCACGAACAGCTGCCTGCTCAGGAGTTTCACCACGTTCAATACCACCACCAGGTAAACACCAGTAATCACGGCCTTCATATATCTGATTGACCATAAGAACGTTCAGCCCGTCAACAAGCAAACATTGTGCCCTCACAGCCAAAGAAGTTCATTCATGCAGAACTAATCTTTCGTGACCGTCTCAGGTTCAGCCTCAGACTCGGTAAAGTCGGGGTTGGCCCGCACCTCGGGGGCGCGTTTGTACTTGCGGGTATCTACGTCTAGGCTCGAGAACCGCGCGTCACCCGCCCGCTCTTTCCAAATCCGCGCTTTGGCTGGAATTCCTAGACCGATGACGTGCGGCTCGAAGTCGCGGGTTACGAGCGCCATCGCGCCCATCATGCTGTCGTCGCTCAGCACCGTGCCAGCTAAAACCGTCGCGTGATACGCCACCCGCACGCCGCGCCCGATCACCGTTTCTTTCAGCGTTACGTTCGGCGACTCCAAAACGCTGTGCGTATGGCTGTAGACGTTCACATAGTCCGACAGGTTTACACCGTCGTGCAGCTTGACCCCGCCGATGTCGTCGATGAATACGTTTCTGTGAATGGATACGTCGCTACCGACCTCGAGGTTATACCCGACCGAAACCTCGACGTTTTGGAAGATATTGAGGTTTTGACCCACACGGGCAAAGATGCGCTCCGCCAGCATCCGCCGTAGCCGCAACCCGCTTTCGATAGATTGACCCAGCGGCGTCAGGTCGAGACTTTTCCAGAGCCAGAGGAGCGGTTTGACGTGGGCAAACCGTGCTTGGTCAGTGGCAGCGTAGCGCTCGGCCTCGAAAAGAATGTTACGCGGGTCGAGGGCGAAGGCGGCGGCGGGCGCATGCTCGGCGAGTTCGGCGTAGGGCGCGGCGTGCATAACCTGAGCGAGCGTGTCACGTACTGTTTCGCTACGGTCTAGCGCGGGGTCATCGAGCTGTTCGGCTAAATCGCCCAAAAATTGCGTCAAGAACGCCTCACCAGCGGGCGAGATACTGCGCGGAACTAACCAGGGCATGGGGCGGCTTTCATAGCGTTAACCTTAGCTTTAGGGTTTTACGGGGCGCGTCGCCCAGCCTACGCGTGGTGAGATTACGACGTTTATAAATTTAGGTCAACCGGCTACTGTTTTGGAAATCTGGCGTAGATTAGGAGCTGACTCAGCCAAAGCGTTAAGAAAATCATCTTTGCGCTTAGGCGAAATGAGCGTAAACTTTTCTGTTTCGCCTTGCTTAAATCTAATTACGATTCGGTCTAGAGACAGCGCTAGAGCAGCGGCGGTGTTTCAGCTCGGCTCGGCAGACGTTACCGAACCCAGATAGATTTTCCGCCGAAGCAACAAGCCACTTTTAACGCGCAGTTCAGTAGAGCTAAGTTCGTAACGAATGGAAAAAAAGAACAGGAAAACTGCAACCAAGACTAGAACCAAGAGCATCAGCGTCTGTAGTGCGAGGCTAAGATTAGTGGACGCTAAAGCAAAGGCTTGAAAGACTCTCCAAACCAAAAAGGCTATAAGCAACTAGAAAAGAAGCGAAACCCACCAAGCTATTTTTGACGGATAGACTTCATTCATCTTGCACCGCTCCTTAGTCAACTCGGATTTATGCCGCGCCGAGCTGACATTTCAAAGAAATCGCACCCCGGTTACGCCCAAGGTCGGGTCGTGCAACAGCCGTACCCGCTGGCCTAAAAGCTGCGAGGCGCGGCCCGCTTCGGCGTCGCCAGCGTCGTCTTGCGTGGGCGGCGCGAGCAAAACGGGCCTTTCAGTTAGGGCAACCGTCCCCTTACCCACGGCGCGCGCCCAGAGCGCGTCAAATGACCAGTCGTCAACCCACATGTCTTTGAGCGCCAGGAGCGCCGGACGGCCCTTTGTGGCGACGCGTCCGGCTTCCTGGATTCCTAGCACGTTCGGGCGGCGTAGCCGGACGCGAGGCGGCAGTCCGCTAAGGCCGTCGTAAAAAAGGTCAACGAACTCGTCTAATAGAAAGTGTTGCCGTAAAAGCGCCTGCGCGGTTGGGGCGCGTTCCTCGAGGTCGTCCTCGTCGGGGTCACGCAAGTCGAGTCCGGAAAAGAGGGCGCTGAGCTGTGCGGGCAGGTTGTTCAGGCGGTAAAAGGTCTCTTCGGCGGCAGCGGGCACGACCCGGAGCGGCGCGAGCCGAACGCCGGACGCTGCAAGCTGCGCGAGCGCCTCCAGTTCGGGCGACGCGTTCTCAGCGGAGACGATATCGGTGATGGGAACAAGAGAAACGGACACGGCTCAACTATAACGGACACGGCTAGAGCACCAACGGGTAGATCTGTTACTGACGTGTTCGTTGCGCTCATGGGGTTGTCCAACAGGCCATGTTAAAGTTCTGGCATGGTACGTTCCCGTCCGCGCCGCGGCAACCCGCTCCGAATTCTTCTGGCGCTCGCCCTGCTGCTTGCTTTTGCCGGGTTTATCGTCCTGCTCGGTACCAGCTACGCGCAGGTCGGTGAGGTCATCGTTCCTGATGTCGTCGGTGAAAACGCCAGGGACGCAGGCCAAACGCTGCGAACCTTGGGGTTTGAGGTCTCAACGTACCCGGACAGCACTCGGCAAGCGCCCCCTGAAAGCGTGACGAGTCAGACCCCGGCGGCGGGCGCTTCGGTGCGCCGTGGGCGCGGCGTCGCGCTCGGCGTCAGTACGGCGGCCCAAACCAGTGTGCCGAGGCTCGTAGGTTTGGGCCGGGGTGAGGCTGAGGCAGCGTTGGAGGATGCAGGCTTAGACCTCTCGAATCTCGCCTTTCGGAACGCGCCGCAACCTGAAGGAACGGTCTTGTTCCAGAGACCCGCTGGCGGCAGCACGCTACAAACGACCAAACCCGTACAACTTACCCTGAGCTTGGGACCGAAAGCGCAGCTCGTCCCCCTCCCACGCGTCGTCGGTAAACGTCTGGACGTCGCCGAAAAGCAGCTGAACAAGCTCGGTTTTCGCCAGGTCGTCACGGTTCCAACGCGGCTCGGGCCACCGGGAGTTACGGCGCAAACGCCTAAAGCCGGGGTCAAAGCGCGTGTCAGTGCGCCGGTCACGCTCTACTACACCGTGACCAACCAGCAGGTCGTGCCAGTACCGCCTGTGCGCGGGCTGAACTTAGAACGCGCCGCCGAACGCCTGCAAGCTGCGGGGCTCCGCGTAGGCCAAGTCGTCACCGACCCCTTTGACCCCACCAAACCTCGAGGCGTCAGCACCGTGTTGCCAAAGGCGTATACCCTCTGGGACACCGCCGTCGAACTTCACACGAACGGCGACGCAGGGTCTTACGAGGCGCAGGCCCCTGCGTTGCCGCCGGTAAGAACGGGCACAGGGCAGCGTGAGGGACAGGTAAGAACAGGCCAGAGTGTAGACCAGAGTGTAGACCAGAGTGTAGGCCAAACAGCAACTGGTCAAGGGAGAGGACAGGCGGAAACAGGCCAAAATCTCTTCCCCAACCTTCCGGCGACCGGCGGACGTGCGATTCCTATCGCCTACGACCCGGCGAACTATTCGTTTTTGCAGGGTCGGGCGTATGTGTTCAAGGTCGAAGTCACCGACGCTGAAGGAACCCGCGTTGCGTTGGAGCGGGCGATGGGGCCGGACGAAGCGGTTGACGACACCGTAACCGTTTACGGCGAGACCGAACTGCGGATGTACATCGACGGTCAGATTGTGCTGGCGTACAACCCGCCTAACCCATAGCTGATTGACCCTCCAAGCCGGAGGTGTTTGCAGCGCAAGATGTAAAAGCTAGCATTTCCAAGAAAGACCGCACCAAGTATCGTCTTAGAGTGTGCGTGCTGGTCAGCAAAACTCAAACTAGGCGCGTTGTTGACCAGACAATACCTGCTGAGAAGCAAGAGGGAGCAAGGCGTACCAAAGTGGCAAGCAGCCGAACAGGTCGTGTCTCTCGTATACTTAAGAGGTAGTAACAAAAGCGAAAGGCAACACAACCTAAAAGAGCGCGTCGGGTAGAGAGAGCACCCCGAGCAGCTGCGCCGCTACGGCTATCGCTACGGCTTGCGGGCTTTTACCGGGGACGTTCGGCAGACCGATAGGTGTGGTTACGCGGCTCAGGTCGGTTTCGCTCAGGCCGGTTTGGAGCAGTTCACGGCGAAAATGCGTCCATTTACTCGCCGAACCGATCAGGCCGATAAAACCGAAGGTGTCGGTGCGGAGGGCACGCTCGAGCACCGCCACATCCTCCGCGTGGTCGTGGGTCAGAATGAGCAGATGGGCGCGTCTAGGCAGCGTGTCTAACGCGCTTTCAGGAACCGGCGCGTGGTGCGTCGTCACTGAAGCGGTGAGCGGTGTAGGCAGGGGACGCTTCAGGGCGTCGGGCCTCGAGTCCACCAGCTGCAGCTCTAAGGGCAGCGTCCCCAAAACCTGCACGAGCGCCCAACCGACGTGTCCGGCTCCGAAGATAGCAACCGTCGGGCGTTCGGGATAGTGAGGCTCCAAAAGTAGCGTCACCTCTCCCCCGCAACACTGCACGCCGTACTCGCCACTTTTTAGACTGAGGGTTTGCGTCAGCAGTTCGGGCGTTGTGACATGTTCAGCCAAGCGTTTGCGGGCGTAGGTGAGGGTGTGGGCCTCGAGGTTCCCCCCACCTATACTGCCCCAGACACTTCCAGTACTGACGACCATTTTGCACCCCGCACCGCGCGGGGCGTGACCCCTGACCTGGGCAATTGTCACGAGAACAAACGGCGTCCCGGATTTGTGCAGACGCGCAACAGCGGCGAGCCAGCTCAAAAAACCGGTATCCCCGAGCTAGTCACCGGAAACGAGTTCCGGCAGCGGCACCCTTACGGCGTCAACTGCCCAAAGAATCGCTTCAGGCGTCGCGGGTGAGGCTAGTTCAAAGCTCGCCTTTGTAGAGAGCTTTGTAGAGAACGCAGCAGTAGCGTCACGAATAGCCTCGCGAACACTTAAGGCGAGCATAAAAGGCGGTTCCCCGACCGCTTTGCTGCCGTAAATCACGCCGTCCTGCGCGGCCCTGGGCAACAGCGTCACGTGAAAAGCGTCGGGTACGTCGGCAATCGTCGGGATTTTGTAGACGCTCGGCGCGTTTGTCACAAAGCGTCCAGCGTCGTCCCAGAGCGCTTCTTCCATCGTCAGCCAACCCAAACCTTGTACAAACCCGCCTTCAATCTGCCCCTGGTCAACGAGTGGATTGAGCGAGGTTCCGGCGTCCTCGACGATATCGACGCGGCGTAAACGGAACTGTCCGGTAAAGCCGTCCACCTCGACCTCGCTGACCGCTGCGCCGTAAGCGAAGTAGTGAAAGGGCCGCCCTTTGCCCGTCTGCGAGTCGAAGTGCAGGTTTGGGGTGCGGTAGAAGCCGGTAGCGAAGAGCGGGATTTGCTCCAGGTACGCCCGCCGCACTACGTCGGTAAAGAGCAAGCGTCTGTCCGGCTTTATAGGTGAAGCAACCTCACCGTTTTCAAACGTAAGGGATTCGGTTGTGGGAAGCTCGAGCAACCCCGCTGCGACCCCCGCAAGCCGTTCTTTAAGCGTTTCACACGCCGCCCGAACAGCCTGCCCGTTGAGGTCTGAACCGCTGCTCGCCGCCGTTGGTGAGGTATTAGGAATCTTGTCGGTCGTCGTCGGCATCGCCCGAAACTGCGCCAGCGGGACGCCGAGCGTGGTGGCGGCAACTTGCAACATCTTCGTATAAAGTCCCTGCCCCATTTCAGTACCGCCGTGGTTGAGCTGCACGCTGCCATCTTGATAGATGAGTACGAGCGCCCCGGCCTGGTTCATCGGGGTGTTGGTAAACGAGATGCCAAACTTAACGGGCGTGACGGCGAGGCCACGTTTACGGTGAGGGTGTGTGGCATTAAACGCAGCGGTAGCAGTTTTACGCGCCGTAAAATCCGACTTATCCAGAACTTCGTGCCAGACCCGTTCCAACCGGTTATCTGTAATCTCCTGACCGTAGTGCGTGGTCGCGGTCTCCCCTGCGCCCCGGTAAAAGTTGCGTTCGCGTATACGCTCAGGTGGAAGCCCCAAATATTGAGCGACCCTCGCCACTATCTCTTCGATAAAGAGCATCCCCTGGGGCCCGCCAAACCCGCGAAACGCCGTCTGCGAGACCTTGTTCGTTTTGCAAACGCGGCCCGTAACGTGCATATTAGGGATGAAGTACGCGTTGTCCACGTGAAACAGGGCGCGGCCCATGACCGGGAGTGAAAGGTCTGAGGAGAAACCCCCGTCGCTGTACAACTCGAGCCTCACCCCCGCCAATGTCCCCTCGTCTGAGAACCCGACCTCGTAGCGTCCCCAAAACGGGTGCCGTTTACCCGACAACACCATGTCGTGTTCACGCCGGAGCCGTACCCGCACGGGTCGCCCGGTCACACGTGCGCCGAGCGCCGCGAGCGCCGCGTAAGGAGCTGCCTGCGACTCCTTGCCGCCGAAACCGCCGCCCATCCGCAAACACGTCACCGTGACCTGGTGCGCGGGGACGCCCAAGACGTTGGCGACGACGCCTTGCGTCTCACTCGGATGCTGCGTCGAACTCGTGACGTGAACGGTACCGTCCGGGTCGGGAACGGCCCAGCTGACGTGGGTCTCCAAGTAAAAATGGTCTTGACCACCGACCGAAAGTTCACCCCTGAGACGGTTTTCAGCACAGTGTAACGCTGCGTTTACGTCACCTCGCAAAAGCTTCTGTTCAGGCTCGTGAAAACTCTCTTGGGCAATCGCAGCTTGAAGAGTTAAAAGAGGTGTCAGCGGTTCGTAAGATACTTGAACCTGTGCAGCCCCGGCCCTCGCCGCCGCATCATCCTCAGCCAAAACCCAGGCGACGGCTTGACTGTGAAACAGCACCTCATGTTCGGGCAACAGGGGTTCGTCGCCTTTGTGGGCGCTCGAGTCGTTTTCACCCGGTACGTCGCGGTGGGTCAGGACGTGAACGACGCCGGGAACCTCCAAGGCGGAAGCGGGCTCTAAAGCTATAATTCGTGCGTGGGCGTGCTTTGCTAACACCGGCCACGCGCTGAGCATCCCCGTAAAACGCGGCTGGTCGTCGGTGTAACGGGCCGTCCCCTGAACGTGCGCGGCGGCGCTCTCGTGCGGGAGGGGTTTACCGACGCTCACGCGGCGACCTCGGCGGGGCTGGAATACTCGTAAAAGAACTTCTCGAACAAGTTACCGACCAAAGCGCGGCGATACTCGGCGCTGCCGCGCAGGTCGCTCAGCGGCGTAAAAAGGGTGCGGAGGCGGGCGGCAGCCTCGGACGCGGTGCGTTCATTCCAGGGTTTGCCCCGTAAAAACGTTTCGACTTCGTAGGCGCGGGTAGGCGTCGCGGCGACGCCGCCGTAAGCCAGCCGCGCCGAGCTGACCGTATCACCTGAAAGCTCTAAGCTAAACGCCGCCGCCACCGTCGAGATATCGTCTGCGCCGCGTTTGCCGACTTTATAGACGGCCTCCAGTCTCCCTGTTTGAGTGGGAACCGTAACGGACGCTATAAGCTCACCCGGACGCTGCACCGTTGTCCGGTAGCCCGTAAAAAACTCGTCCAGCGGCAGGGTGCGTTCGCCCTCAGCCGATAGGAGCGTCAGCGAGGCGTCGCACGCAAGCAGTACCGGCGCGAGGTCGCCGACCGGCGAGGCGGTAGCCAAATTGCCGCCCAGCGTCGCGCGGTTGCGGATTTGCCGCGCCGCAAAATTTTGGAGCATCGTCTCTATGAGTGGGACACGGCCCCCGAGTTGGGTCTCGAGTTCACTAAGCGTCAACGCACTTCCCAATCTGAGACCTGTTTCGGTCTCTTCAAAATGCCGGAGTTCGGGGATATGCTCTACAGAAATCAACACCGGATAGTGCCGCCCCAATTTATTGAGTTCGACGCCGACGTCCGTTCCCCCGGCGATAAGTTTTGCTTCGGGGTGCGCGGCAAGTAGAGAGAGCGCTTCTTGAAGCGACGTAGGCTGAAAAAAATGCTCTTCCCCAACGCGGTAGTGAGCAGGCGTAGAGTTTTCACGCACAGGGAAAAAGTCAGCCGCAGGAGCCTCGTTTAGACTGTGCGCCGCCTCGCGGATAGGCCGGTAGCCGGTGCAGCGGCAGAGGTTGCCCTCTAACACCGCGTCGCCGGTCTCTCCCGAAACCTGCGCCGCAAAAAGACTCATAACAAATCCCGGTGTACAAAAGCCGCACTGTGACCCGCCCGCCGCCGCGAGCGCCGCCTGAACCGGATGAAGCACCCCGTTTTGAGCCAGACCCGAGGCCGTGACAACTTCTTGACCCGCAACTGCTGCGAGTGGGACAAGGCAGCTGTTGACCGCCTTGAACGACCCTTCACCCCGAACCGCAACCGTACACGCGCCGCAGTCGCCCTCAGCACAGCCCTCTTTAACACCGACGTGTCCCGATGAGCGCAGGTGGTCGAGGAGTAATCTCGAGGGGGACACCGACGTTATCCGCTCCGCCTTACCGTCTATCCAAAGCTCCATCCCTGATTTTGTCACAGCGTCCTCCTATAACGTTTCATTGTGCCCTTTTGGGGTCAACTTGTGCAAGGACGTACGGCCCAAAACGTCAGGTGTGTTGCTGAAACTGCAGAAGTCAGTACGAGCTACGTTCACCTAGAATTCGGCAGAAGGGCACGCAAGTCTCGAGCAATCTCAGCGACACCCGGATACCGCTCTCGTTTGTCAGCCGCTAGACATCTTTCTAAAATGCTCTCCAACGCACCGAAAGGTTCGCACCCTACGCTGGAAAATGTGCTGCGGTGGCCTAAAGCAATACGCTTACGCTTTGCCGCAAAGTCGAGGTTCATCCCTTCACTGCCGTAATCGGCACTCAGGTGTCCGGTATAGAGAAAAAATACGACCGAAGCGAGCGAGTACAGCTCTGCTTGTGCGTCGTAGCGAACGGTTGAACTTCCCAGTAGCTGTTGCTGACATTCCGGCGCACTAAAGTGAACCAGTGCGCCGGGATAGTTGAAACGTTCGTCCATGCGGTGCGTCAAAGCGAAGTCGAGAAGATGGATGGTGTTATCTACCGTCCTAAAATGGTTGGGTTGCAAATCGCCGTGCAGATAACCCAAAGCGTGAAGGTCGGCTACTTTTGAGGCCATCCGAGCAAAGAGCCTGAGGAGTTCCGGTTTGGCGTCCGCGCCCAGATCATCACGCAACTCTTTGACGCGGCGGTAGACGCTCTGACCCGTCACCCAACGCAGCAGCAGCCACGAAACGCCTTTATAGGTGCCGCTGTCAAAATACCTTTGGGTAAACCCACCAAGTTCTCTCGAAACAACCGCTTCTCGAGCGACGGACGTTTGAATATCGGTAGCGACCTTTAGGCCAAAATGCTCGTCACCCGCCAGCAGCTTGAGCATTTTAGCGCCGCGACGGTTACTTATCTCCGTTTCCAGTTGCAGCGGAAGGTCAATACATTCTGAAACGTACCTGATAAGCCGTTGGTCAAAAGGTGTGCCCATAAAACGTAGTCCTTAACAAATAGCAGGTATCAGCTGGTCGGAAACGCTCTATGTAAGAGTTTTTCAGTCCAGCACGCACGTTTTGGAATGACGTCTGTGTCAATCTCTTATGCAAATACTAAAAGTAGTAGCGGCGAGAAAACTCGAGCGTCTTATTCTGCGAGCGCCGCCAGCGTCCGCGCCAGCACCCGCACGCCCTGGGCAATCTCCTCCGGACTGCTGTACTCGTCGGGGCGGTGGCTGTAACCGTTTTGAGACGGGATAAAAACCATCCCGACCGGACACACGCGGGCCATAAACAGGGTGTCGTGGTAGGCGCGGCTCACGAATGTTTGAGCGCTCAACCCTTCAGCTTCGGCGGCGGCGTGAGCAGCTTCGATAATTTCAGGCGCACAGGTTGCAGGCGGGTCGGCGTTTAAGATCTCGGCGGCGGCTTCGATACCCCTTTTTTGCGAGATGGCTTTGATGTCTCGTTGAATCCGCGTCACCATGCCGTCACGCCGCGCTAGGTCGGTATCCCGCACATCTACGGTGAGAAAAACGCGGCTCGAGATACTGTTCACTGCCCTCGGATGTACGTCGAAGACGCCTACCGTCGCAACGGAATCAGACGCATCTGTACCAAGTGCTGCCGCCTCAACCGCCAGCGCGATTTCAGCCCCGGCGGAGAGGGCGTCGCGGCGTTCACGCATCAGCACCGCGCCCGCGTGTCCACCCGCACCGGTTAGCGTGACGTGCAAGGTGGCGGGCGCAGCAACCGCGTTCACCACACCGATAGAAACGCCTGAAGCCTCGAGCCTCAGCCCCTGTTCGATGTGGAGTTCGGTAAAGGAGTGGTAGTGACCGGACTCGAGCTTTACGGCGTCAGGATTTCCGGTAAATCCTGCTTGCCGAGCGGCGTCTAAAACGCTCAAGCCGTCCTCACCTTTAAGCCCAGCGAGTGCATCCGGCGTCAACACACCCGCCAGCGCCCGACTCCCGAAACAGCCGACGCCGAAGCGCGTCGGTTCTTCGGCGGTAAACAGAATGAGTTCTAGACTCCGGCGCGGCCTAAACCCGGACGTTTCAAGCGCACGAAACGCCTCGAGTCCGCCCAACACCCCGACCGTCCCGTCAAACCGTCCAGAAAACGGAATCGCGTCGATGTGCGAACCCGTCGCTACGGCGGGCAAGGTGGACTCGAGTCCCTCCCAACGCGCGAAGAGATTTCCAAGCGCGTCTTCACGAACCGAAAGCCCGACTTCAGCAATCAGGGTTTTGAGATACGCCCTCGCGTCCAGATCGGCTGCCGTGTAGACAATGCGCGTTACCGCCGGAGCAGGCGCATCGGAAAATCTGGCGAGCGTTTCCAGCTGTTCAGTCAACCGTACAGCGTCAACGTCCATCAGCCCGCCGCCAGTGCAAACGGGTCGCGGAACGAGTCTTTATAGAGCAAGTATTTCGCCTCACCGTCGCCCAACGCCCCAAACCACTGCGGGCAGTACGGGGCCATATGGATTACGTCGCCCTGCGTCACCGGATACCAGCTTTCGGACAGTTTATAGATACCGCCACCCGAGAGCATCAACAGACCGTGTTCCATCACGTGCGTTTCGGCGAACGGCAAACTCCGCCCCGGTTGAAACGTCATCGTGCTGAGCATGAGGTCGAAACTCGGGTGTTCGGGCAGGAGTTTACGGACGGTTACGCCGTCGTCGCCCATAAAGGCTTCCCCTGAAGTGTCCCGTTCGTTGCCGAACACGGGCTCAGGAGTAGGAACGTACGGCAGTGGCAGATAACGACGTTCAAATACACAGAGGGTCGCAGGGGCGTCGGCGCGAAAGGTTAAAGGGGAACCGGCGGGCAGGTAGGCGTAATCGTATTCGCTCAGGGTGCGGCTGCCGGACAACTCGAGCCCCACCTCGCCCGAAACCACGAAGATAAACCGTTCGTACTCCGTCGGAGCCGCTTCGCCACCCGCTTCCATATGCGCGAAGTACTGCGTAAACTGCGCCCCAAGTTGCGCGGAAACCAGGACGACGACCGCCGTATTCGTCCATCCCGGCAGCTGGGTACGGACGTGTCCGTCGGGAGAGATCAGCGCGTGTGACGGGGTGAGCCGTGTACGGGTTTGTCCAAGCGCCGTAAAAAGTTTAGGCAGGGTCAAAAGAACATCCTTTCGGGTGTGACAAGTTTACCTGTGGCTTCAGCGACAATCCGACCGTCGGCAAAGACAGCTTGACCCCGCCTGTAGGTCGCCCGGACGCGGCCCTGAAGTGTTTCGCCGGAATACGCCCCGTCTTTGTAACGTGTCAGCAATGTAGTTTCATCAAGCTTCGTGGTCTCGTGTAGATCAATTAAAGAGAAATCAGCATCGAAACCGGGCTCGAGCCTCCCTTTATTTTTCAGATTGAACCGTTCAGCTGGCCTCTGCGCCGTCAACCGGGCAACCTCTTTCGGTGAAACACCTAAATTCAATAACACGCCGAGCGTCGCCTGAACCCCTGAAATTCCGCCCCACACCCCGAAAAAATTGTCCGAGATTTTGAGTTCGGGCGGTGCGGGCGAGTGGTCTGAGGCGATCAGCTCGAGGTCACTCAAACCCCCCAGCAACGCCTTACGCTCGTCTTCAGCGCGGAGCGGCGGCGCACATTTGAGGACCGCGCCGCGGCGTAAGAGGTCAGCTTCGGAAAAGTAGAGATAGTGCGGGCAGGTCTCGCAGGTCGCCCGAACACCCCGCGCGGCAGCTTCACGTACGAGCTGCACACCCCGAGCGGTGCTGACGTGAACGACGTGCAGATCAGCACCGGTTTCCTCGGCAAACAGTAAGGCACGCCCAATGGCCTCGAGTTCGGCGAGGATGGGTCTCGAGGCTAGGTAATCCGCTATCCCCTGCCTACCAGCTGCGCGGATTTTACCGCTCAAAGCCTTCGTCAGGTTTTCACTTTCCGCGTGAACGGCGACGGGTAGATCCAGCGCGGCGGCCTGCTGCATCCCTTCAAGGAGACTGAGGTCGTCCACCGCCCGAAACTTGGGGATACCACTGTCCGCCATAAACGCCTTAAAGCCGACCACGCCGCACGCCGCGAGCGCCTCCAGCTCACCTAGATTATCCGGCGTCAGACCGCCCCAAAGGGCAAAGTCAGTAACGGATGACCGCTCCGCAGCGGCGCGTTTGGTAGCAAACTCGGCGGGCGTCAGGAGCGGTGGGTCAGCGTTTAGGGGCATCTCGAAAAACACCGTCCCACCTCCGGCAGCGAGCGCGGCACTGCCTGAAGCGAAGCCTTCCCAGTGCGTCCGGCCTGGTTCGTTGAAATGGACGTGCGCGTCGATGAGGCCCGGAAAGATGTGCAGACCTTCCGCGTTCACTTCCTTGCGGCTCGCCCCGACCTCGCCAATCTGGGTGATGACGCCTCTTGTGACCTCCAGGTCAGCCTGCGTCGTCCCTTCGGAAGTCACGAGCAAACCGCCCCAGATGATGAGGTCAACCATACTAGGCGTCAGCTCCCCCGATAGGTGCTGTAGCTGTAGGGCGACACGAGCAGCGGCACGTGATAGTGTGCGCCCGCGTCAGGCACGCCGAAACGCACCACGACATCTCCCAGAAAAGCCAGTTCGGGCAGTGCTTGAAAGGTGCGAAAGTATATTCCGACGGCAAAAATCAGTTCGTAGGTTCCGGTTCTTAGAGCGGCACCGGACAAGAGCGGGGCGCGTCCGTCTTTATTGGTAGTGCAGGTTTCCAGCAGAGTACGCGTCTCTCCGTCAAGCCGCCAGAGCTGTACGGACACCCCGGCAGCAGGAAGGCCGCGCACCGTGTCGAGAACGTGGGTGCTGAGCCCGCTCATCTAGGTCTCGTCATTGACCACATTGTCTTGGGCCATATCATCGCGGGTAAGCGCCAGGCCGATCTGCCCGTAAGGGGGGCGCGGGTCGGTGCGAACCTGAACGGCAGGTTTATCAGCAGGGTCATCTGACTCGAACGCTCTGTCCCAGAGCCGGTTTTGCGCCTCAAAACGGACTTCGGCGAGTTGCGGAAAACGTTCCAGCAGCTTGGTGCCCATTTCATAGACGAGGTGCTGAATCGAGCGGCTGTTAAAGCCGTGAAAGACGACCGCCGCAAGGTCGCGTATCTGTTCAGTGGGGACGTAGTGGGCAGTGTCGTCCGAGACCATGCCAGCGGGGTCGGCGTAGCGCCAGAACACGTCCAGGTAGATGTAGAGCGGGCGGTCTTGGGTTTCGGAGAGGGTGGTGTGGTCGTCGCGGGCAAAACTCGCAAACGAACTGCCTGTAGTCTTAACGAGCTGTAACTCGAGCCGCCCGCACTCATGATCGGTCAGCGCGACACCGCCGGGGGTGCGCTCGAGCAACAGTTCCGCCGCGCCGTAATCGTCACGTGAACGTGAAAAAAGCACCCGACTGGGCGAAAACCCGTCTCCGTCCGGGACAGCGGCAGCTTCAAACCTCAGCTCGCGCCCGGTCACGTGCAGCGCCTTCATGTCTGGGTAAGTCGCTAGAAAGGCCCGTCCGAGAAAGTCCAGAAACGCCTCGAGCGTACTGCCTTCAAACGCCAGAGCTTGCTCCAAGACAAAGTTTTTCATCGTGTCGGTCGCTACGACGTTGTGATTGTTACCTTCTGTATAGGCCGCCTCAAAAGGGCCGCCCAACACCTGCACATCGACCTCGACACCGAACAGTTCGTTGCCGCGGCCCGTAAACGCCGATTCGGGAATAGCGGCAACGACAAGCGGTTTGGCGGTAAACCGGTAGGTGCCGATGCCGCCCTTGCCGTAATCGATGGACGCAATCTTTACTTTCGTCATAAAGGTTCCGTTCTGGTCATGAGGCCGCCATCAGAGACTCGAGCCGAAACCGCGCAATTTGGTAGACTTGAGCGAGCGCTGCTTCACGCTCGGCCCCTGGCGAGTTGGGTAAACGGGTTTCAAACGCGTCCAGAATGCTCGTTTTAGTGTGGCCTTTGACCGCTAAGATAAAGGGAAAGTTAAAGCGGGCCTGATACGCATCATTGAGCGTGTGAAAGCGTCTGTATTCGTCTGCGGTCAAGCGGTCTAACCCGGCCCCGGCTTGCTCACGGCTCGAGGCCGCCGTCAGCGCTCCGGCGAGCGCCGCCTTACCCGCCAAGTCGGGATGGGCCCGAATCAGTCCAAGCTGGGCGTTTTTGCCTGACGCCTCGACAACCTTGCACATCGCACCGTGAAGTTCACCCAGCGATCTGAACGGACGCGCGTCATAAGCTCCGGTAGCGACCCACGGTGAATGCTCGAATATGTCCGCCAAAACAGTGACAAACTCGGTTTTAGGAAGCTCACCTAGCGTTGTCAGGGACAGCGTAGCTAAAAGGGATAAAGACATCGGTCTCCTGTCGGGTGTTCGGGCAAAGAGTGACGCGGCGCACGAAAACCGTAGCTCGAGTATAGGTTTTCAGCAAAAAAGCGTCAATATAGTCGGATGTGTCTGTTTATTCAGGCCAAGCTCTCGTCCCTCCAGCCAGATGATAGACCGCTGTAAAACCAGCGGCCTCGAGGTACAACCCGGCAAGTTCAGAGACTTGCCCCCGTTCGCAAACCAGATAAACGGGGGTGCTATAAGCTAAATCAGGCAGTTCGCCCTGTTGTATAGCGTCCAAGTTGAGGGGGTGAGGTTCCAAGCCAAACACCCGTTTCGGCACAGGTCGCACGTCGAAGCACACGCCCCCCGCCGCGACGCCTGCCGTAAGTTCGGTTTGGGACACCGCCTCCACTTTACGAGGGCACCGTCGGCCCCTCAACGGTGGAGAGTTCCTGCGCCGCGACCGCTGCCGCCCCGATGACCCCGGCGTCGGTACCGAGTTCGGCGAGGAGCAGTTTTGCCCTTGGAAATCCCTGCGTAAAGGTGTCGGCAGCAGCTTGCACCTTGTCTAGATAGAAATGACCCGTCCGCATCATCCCGCCGCCTAAGACAAACCCGTCGGGGTCAAAAATTTTGAGCAGATTGGCAAACGCCAGCCCGGTATACATCGCAGCCTGATCGACAACCCGCAGCGCCAGCCGTTCACCAGCCTGCGCCCGCTCGAAAACCGCATGGGTCGTGAGCGGCGTACCGTAAGCGTGCGAGCCGTCCCTAGCGAGGGCGCGGCCTGCTGCCAGCGCCTCCAAGCAGCCGTAGTGCCCGCAGCCGCAGAGCGGCCCACCCGGTAGCACGGTGATGTGCCCGACCTCCCCGGCGACGCCATACGCGCCCCGCACCACCCGTTCACCGACGAACAGCCCACCGCCGATACCGGTAGAAATCGTAATATAGATGCTGCTCTGCAGACGTTTCGCTGCGCCGTAGAGGTGTTCGGCGTACCCGGCAGCGTTGGCGTCGTTTTCTAGGGCCACACTGAGACCCAGACGCCCGCTCAGGTCGCCTGCGATTGGGACGTCCTCGAGCCCCGGTATATTGGGCGCGAAGACAACCTTCCCCGCCCGCATATCGAGCGGCCCCGGCGACCCGAGCCCCACACGGGTAGTGTCGGGATAGTCTTCTAAGAGTGTCTTTGCAGCTTCGGCAAGTGCGCCTAGCACGGCGGGGTAGCCGGTGCGCGGCGTCGACACCTGCTGACGAGCGAGAATCTGACCATTTTCGACCACGGCGGCTAAGATCTTCGTACCACCTAGGTCAAGACCTAAGGTTTTCATGCTTGTTACGCTATCACAGTGCCGTAGCTTTGATCGATGGTCTTGTCAAAACTAAACGACTATGCGCTGAAAGTGCGTAGGTCTAAGACGGCCTCAAGTCCTGCTCACGCTTCTGTGACATAGGGGGCTCTGTCTTGATTGGAGCGGTGACGGTGATGCGCTAAGTACGCTTGAACCAGCTCTTCAGTCAGGTTTCCCGTACGCCATGCCCCGTAACCTATGGCCCAAACGTATCTCCCCCCATAGCGCTTCGCTAGCGGTGGGAACGCTTGCTGTCACAGCCGTGACGTTCTCCCTTGCAAGCGTTTTACTGGGTCGCTGACTGAGCGCGGTGGAATTGGTCGCTTGTTGGTAAGCAAAATCTCTATAGCTTTCAAGAAATATGTCTTACCAGCGTCGTTTTGACCTATGAACACAATCAAATTATGAACAGGAATATGACTCGTATCCTAATAGCAGCAAAATCCTTTTATACAAAGCTTTTCAAGAGTCATAAGCTAACTAGACTAATTGAAACCCGAAACTCTGCGCCAATTCAACTACATTCGGCACGCTGAGTCCCATCACGTTAAAGTAACAGCCGCGTACCTCACGGACAAGCGCCGAGCCGTAGCCCTGAATGGCGTAACCCCCGGCTTTGTCTAGCCCTTCACCGGTCTCGACGTAACGCTCTATCTCGCCCTCAGAGAGCTTGCGAAAGCGCACGGCAGTCTGCACTACCCGGTCAGCGCGTTTTTCGCCCATTATGAACGCGTGACCGGTAAAGACCGCGTGGGAGTGCCCTGAAAGACGGGTGATAAAATCCAAGTTTTCTTCTTTACTTTTGGGTTTACCCATAATCTCGTCACGAAAGACGACGACCGTATCAGCGGCCAAGACGAGCGCGTCCGGATGGTTTTCTGCAACCGCTTCAGCTTTAGCGGTGCTGAGGCGGCGTACGAGGTCAAACGGGTTGTCCTGACCCGTAAAACTTTCGTCAACGTCGGCGGGAACGACCTTGAAGGTGAGGTTGAGCCGAGTCAGGAGTTCGGCGCGGCGCGGTGAGGCGCTCGCCAGGATGAGAGGGGAGACGGGAGCTGGAGAAGATGCCATTTTTCTAGTCTACCGGACGGCTCATAGATGACGTCCGGCTTTTCGCGTCATGTTCAGCTTATTCCGGCGTTACGCAACGAAAATCCGCGCCACACACCCGTATCCTAAAGTATGTATCCCGACCTGAAAAGTTTTATTAGAGCTCTCGAGAAACGTGGCGAACTGCTCCGCGTAACTGAGCCCGTCTCGTCAGAGCTGGAAATCACCGAAATCGCCGACCGCATGGTCAAAGCGGGTGGCCCTGCGCTCTTGTTTGAAAACGTCGTCGGCAAGGATTTTCCGCTGGTGATTGGGCTTTACGGTACGCGTGAACGAATGGCGCTGGCGCTCGGCGCAACGAGCCTAGACGCTATCGGCGACCGTATCCGTGACCTGTTAGACGTCAAACTCGGCGGTGGCTTGTTTGGTTTAGCGTCAAACCTGCCGAAACTCAAGGAACTCGCGGCGCTGCCGCCCAAACGGGTGCGGAGCGGCCCGGTACAGGAGATCATCTGGCGCGGTGACGAGGTAGATTTGACCAAGCTGCCGGTGCTCACGTGCTGGCCGGGGGACGGCGGCCCCTTTGTGACGCTGCCGCTGGTCATTTCCAATGACCCTGAAACCAGCGACCCGAACATCGGGATGTACCGGATGCAGATATATGACAAAAACACGACCGGGATGCACTGGCAGCGGCACAAAACTGGGGCGAGACACCTAGAAAAAGCAAAAAGGTCAGGTAAGAGGCTCGAGGTCGCCGTCGCTTTGGGCGGCGACCCGGCCCTGACCTACGCGGCGACCGCGCCCATTCCACCGATACCGGGCATCAACGAGTTTTCGCTGACCGGGTTTTTACGGGGTAAGTCAGTCGAACTCACCAAAGGCATCACCGTAGATTTAGAAGTTCCCGCCCACGCCGAGTTTATCTTGGAAGGCTATATCGACCCGAACGAACCGTGGCGCACCGAAGGGCCATTCGGCGACCACACCGGCTTTTACACGCTCCAAGACCTCTACCCGGTCTTTCACGTTACGGCTGTGACTATGCGAAAAAAACCCATCTATCCGGCGACGATTGTGGGCCGCCCACCGATGGAAGACGCGTACCTAATTGAAGCCTCCGAGCGGATTTTTTTAGTTCCGGCGCAGCTCATTATGCCTGAGCTATTGGATTATCATCTACCGCCTGCTGGCATTGCCCACAACCTCGTCAACGTAGTGATTAAAAAAGAGTATCCGGGGCAAGCGTACAAGGTTGCCAACGGGCTGATCGGTCTCGGTCAGATGATGTTCGCCAAAGTTCTACTCGTCACAGACGAGCCCGTAAAACCGCAAGAACACCTGAAGTTCTGGCAGACTGTTCTTAAAAATGCCGTACCGGGCCGCGATTCGCAGTTTGCCAAAGGGCCGATTGACGTGTTAGATCACTCCTCGAGGTCGTGGAGTTACGGCAGCAAGCTCATTATCGACGGCACCATAAAACACGACGAAGAGGGCCTCAATGCTGAGTGGACGCCGAACCCGGAGCGCTCACAAGCTGAACTGCCGGGTCATCCGGACGTCACCGCACAGCATCAAGTTGCAGGCGGCTTCTGGTTTTTGACGACGCATAAAGTGCGGGCAGGGCAAGGCCGAGACTTGGCAGCGTGGGCCGCAGAGCAACCCCAAGCCGAAGGTGTCCGGCTGATTGCCGTCCTAGACCATGAAACTGATCCAACCGACTTTGAAGACTGTATCTGGACGATGCTGAACAACATCGACCCGGAACGTGACGTGCAGATTCTAGACGAGGGTCACGGGCCGGTTTTTACGGTAGACGGGACACCGAAACTCAAAGACGAGGGCTTTAACCGCGACTGGCCGGAGAAGATCACGATGAGTAGTAAGATCAAGAAACGGGTAGACGAGCGTTGGTCGGAACTTGTCGCAGAGGCAGTTCCGGCTGACTAAAGGTGTGGTTGAGAGACTTCACTCGAGGTTTCAGTCAGCCACAGCAGTACCTGCTCAGCTACCTCGTCGGGGGTCAGTTTGCCGGTATCAACGCGCCGCGCAACCGTTTTACGCAGCATATCAGCATCTTGAAACGCTTCTTCCAGCCGTTTTCCACTCCAGCCTCGCCTTTGTAAACGCTCTAGCCGAACGTTATCAGCACAATCTAGGAGAAGCCACTCGAGCCCCCCGCACCACTCCGGCAGGACGCTCTTTTCGTAATCACCGGGGTCAGCCGGGGTAAAGAGAACAGGGATATGACCATTTTTTACGGCGGCGGTCAATACGCCCCACCACAGCTCGCCGTAAGGCTCCCAACTTTCCGGCGCGAAGCGAATATCTTGCCCGTAAAGCGCCGAGGCGGGCGCAGCCAACTCGTCAAGGTCGAAAAAGGTGAAGGGGGACTCGAGCCCCAATAACACCTCAACCGTAGTAGATTTTCCGGCACCGGGCGCACCCGTCACGGAGTAAAGTAGCTGTTTTGCCTTCATGCTTTTTCGCCGCGCTGAAATCCGCTGAGCAGCGCCCTCAACCCTCGTTCAAAGCCCCCTCGCGGGCCGCTTACGCCAAACTGCCCGCCTCGCTCCAATAGCGCGAAGCCGTGAAGGTAGGCCAAAAACGCTACAGCTACGCCGGTGTCATCAGGATGGCCCGTTACACCCCCGACGATGCTCAACACCTCATTCCAGAGGTCTTTGCCAGGGCCGGGTTCGGCCACATAAGGCTCGCGGGGCCGCAGCACAAGCGAATAGAGGTGCGGATGTGCGCGGGCGTAAGCCAAGTAGCTGTGGGCAGCGGCAAAGAACGCCTCGTCCGGAGTGAGGTCTTGGGTCGCGGCGCACAGGACGCTGTGAAGGTCGCGGGTGGCGTGGGTCTCGAGCGCTCCTAAAAGCGTGTCCCGCTCGGGATAATAGCGGTACAAACTGCTCGGCCTTACCCCTAGCGCAGCGGCTAAGGGGCGCATACTGAGCGCGTCCGGGCCACCTGTTTCAAACATCGTCAGCGCAGCCTCGAAGATCGTTTCAGCGGTCAGTTTTGTCGGATAAGGCATTCCGAACAATGTACGTCTTGACATTAAAGAGTGCAAGGTGTACGGTGTCCGTGTTGAAAGTGAACACCGTACGTCTTTAAGGAGAAGCTCATAAATTTGAAACAGCACAGCCCTCACCTTTACCGCCTCGTCCGTTACGGCCTTGTGAACCTCTATTTGGTACTCGAGGACGACAGTCTTACGGTCGTCGATACCGCTACCTCTGGCACCGAAAACCATATCGCTGAGGCCGCCGAAAAACTTGGGCAACCCGTCCGCCGCATTTTGCTGACGCACGCACATATTGACCACGTTGGCAGTTTGGACGCGCTGCACGCGCTTTATCCAGACGCTGAGGTCATCATCAGCGCCCGTGACGCGCGGTTTCTGGCGGGTGATATGACTTTGGACACGGACGAACCGCAAGACAGGTTGCGCGGCGGCTTTCCTGAGATTCAAACGCGTCCGACCAGGCTTTTAGAAGACGGTGACACGGTAGGCAGTTTGCGGGCGGTAGCGTCGCCAGGGCACACGCCGGGGCACATGGCGTTTTGGGATACGCGGGACGGTACGCTCCTGGCAGGAGACGCCTTTCAGACGCAGGCGGGGCTCGCGGTTGCGGGAGATTTACGGCTACTCTTTCCGCTACCGGCGCTGGCAACGTGGCACAAACCGACTGCGCTGGGAAGTGCCCAGAAACTCGCTGCTTTAGAGCCTGAACGCCTTGCTGTAGGTCACGGACCGGTGCTGGAAAACCCTAGTGAAGCGATGCGACGCGGTGCCGAAAAGCTTGCACGGCAGCTGGAAAAGGGCCGCTAATGCTCGCTCTCGCTCTGACTGTGGCGTTTGGGCTCGAGCTTGTCGCGCTCTTCGCCTTAGGTGCTTGGGGCGTTCATTCCGGTCAGAACACCCTGACACAAACGCTTTTTGGCGTCGGTACTGCTGGTCGCCACTTTTTGGGGTGTATTTCTTTCGCCCAAGGCTGCGGTGAAGCTCTCTCCCCTGCTCCAACTAAGTATCCCCAAGCTATACTTGAGGGATGCAACCCCTCTATGTTGAGCTGAGCGAGCAAGAAGACAGAAAGCTGCTAGAGATAGAGAAAGCCCCCCACTTCAAGCCCAAGGTGCGTCTGCGAGCCAGTGTTCTACGGTTATCGAACCAAGGCTGGCGTGTGCCGAAGCTAGCTGCTTACTTGGGCCGAGGCGAAGAAAGTATCAGGCGCGATCTGAAAAGGTGGCAACAGCAAGGCGTGGCAGGTCTGGGCGACGGCACAGCGCCGGGACAAGCTCCTTTGATTACGGACGAAATAAGAACCCAACTGGCCCTATACCTTGCTGAAGAACGGAGCTGGACAGCCTCGCAGCTTGCCGCTGAGATAGCTGGGAAATTCAACATAAAGGTCACAGCTGAAGCGATACGCCAGCACCTCAACCGCTTGGGCTATGTCTGGAAAAGGACGCGCTACGTGCCCTGTAAAACGGTAGACCCTGAGCTTGAACAGCAGCACCGAGCGGGTTTAGACACGCTTAAAAGGGGGCGGCAGAAAAAAGGCTGAAGCTTTATTATCTAGACGAAGTAGGCTTTAGTCTGGCGCTGGGCACAACGTACACCTGGGCAAAATCTGGTCACACCACATTAGCAGTTCCGACACGCTGGAGATAGAACGGGCAAAGCCCGGCCCGTTGGGCCTAGTTCGCAGTCACGGACGACTTAACCTTATCGGTGCGCTCGAAGTTTATGGAGCAAGGCAAACGCTTCACTACGAAGCTTTAGAAACATCGGTCAGAAGTGCCAATGTCCTAGCCTTCTTAGAACACCTCGCTGATAGCTGTTCGCCTGACAGCTTGAGTGTTGTGGTTCTGGATAACGCTACTTTTCACCGCGCTAAAATGGTTCAATCCAAACGTGCTGCTTGGGAAGCTCAGGGACTCTATCTACGCTTTCTGCCGCCTTATTGCCCACACTTCAATCTCATCGAATGTCTTTGGAAACGGCTCAAGGCTTGGCTCCTCCCAAGGCGTTGCTACGATGCCCTCAGAGACCTCCGCAAAGCTGTTACCCAAGCACTCGAGCTGCTTGGAGCAACCGCCGTCTAAGCCTCAGTCTTCATTTGGGGGTACTTAGCTCTAAAGCTTGCTATTTTTACGCTGGCGACAGCGGCGTTCTTGGCAACCGGCCACCCTGCTTCAGGAGCAGCATTGGGGGCCTTAGCTGCTGTCACAACGTTGGGATTGTACGGTTTACGGTCTCGGCTCGAGGCGGTTCGTAACGCGCTACACTAAACTGTGCTGCCTTTCGACACTGACGAATACGACCGCTGGCTAGGGCAGGCTAAGCATACGCTAGCGTCAGCGCGGCGGGATACCGCTGAAAGTGATTTCGACTGGGCCTGTTTTAAGGCGCAACAAGCCGGTGACTACGGGCTTAAGACACTTTTACGCGGTTTTGGCAGACCTGCCTACGGTCATTCTCTAACTCGGTTGCTAAGTCAGCTGGGTGAAGCGGGGCTCGAGCTAGAACCGGACATCGTACGAGCTGGGCAGCTTTTAGACCGCCACTATATTCCTACACGTTACCCAGACGCTTACGCTGAGGGTAGCCCGCACGAGTTTTACGACGACCAAACCGCTAAGGAGGCCCAAGGTGCAGCCGCTCGCATCGTCAGCTGGGTACAAAGCGCTGCTAAAGGCGCGTAAAGAGGAACGAGAGGTGCTGATTGACCATGCCTGCGCCTATGCCACTCGTTTGCGTTCGGACTTCCCGCAAACCCGCATTTTTCTTTACGGTTCGGTTGCCAGGGGCGACTTCAACCTTCACAGCGATATCGACCTGCTCGTTGTCGCCACGCTGCCTGAACACCCGCTCAAACGAGCTGAGGTTTTATACCGTTATGTTCAAGGGCGAGAGGAACCCAAAGGCTTGACGTTCAGTGAGTTTGGCAAGTTAAAGATACAGGGAAAACTCGAGTATCTGGAGGGTGCCGTAGAGCTTTAGAGCCGTTTTACAGCCTCTAAAAGTCCCAACCTCGGACTGCTCAACACCGGCTTGGCGGTCTTTACGAACGCTTCGGCCCCCGCCATCGACGCTTGCGCCAAAGCAATCACGTCGCCTCGCTCCGCCACGCGGTCTACGTGCGCCGCAATAGCGCGCAGGTAGCCTTGTTCATCACCACGTTCAAACCAAATCCAGGCGTTAGCAGCGTGCGACAAGACGAACTTTACAGGCTTACCGACACGTGCGGCCTCGTCTTCAAAAAGCGTCAGGGTCGGTTTTAGTGTACTCTCGAGTGCCGCGACGATAACAACGCTCGAGCCCTGCGCCACCGCCGCCCGCGCCAGCGGCCTGTCAATCCGCACCACCTGTTTACCGAGGGCTTTACCTAACCCTTCAGCGTGAGCGCCGAAGGTCGAGCAGGTACAGAGCACAACATCTACACGCGCTGCAAAGTCCGTAAAGGCCGCCGCAAACGCGTCAGCTAGCGTTTCGTTTACACCTCCTTGGGCTCGAGCCTCCACCAGCAAATCTTCCCGGACGAGGTGCTCAGCCCCACTATCGGGCGCTATTTCACGAAGCAGAACCGTAAACCTCGGCACGTGAACCGCTGAAGTGTGCAAAAACCCAAGCTTAATGTTCACCTGGCGGGGTTACGCTCTCACCCTCGGTGCCGCCCCACTCCTCTTCGTTGGTGAGGTCTTGCTTGTAGCTCTCCCACGCCCGTTCGCGGTAGCTGGCTTCGTCGCCGCCACGCTTTATCCCGGTAAGCTCTTCAATTTCGTCTAAAGGCAGTTCAAAAAACGCTTCTCGGCTCAACGCTTCCATGTCTCCTCCTCGTTACGCTGTTAAGTTTACGCCGCTGCCCGCGCCTACGTTTGGAGTACGGCGCGACTTAATGGCGGCCTAACGGCGGCTTACGAGGGCCGCGGCAATAAAAAGCGCCGCTTGCGTCAAGATGATGGTGCTGCCGGAGGGAACCTCGAGAAAAAACGACGCCACGAGCCCTATGACAGTACTGAGTAGCCCGAACACAACACTTAAAAGTGTCATCTGAAACAGTGACCGCGCCACGAGCCGCGCCGCCGCTGCCGGAATCACCAGATACGCTGCAATTAAAATCGCGCCGACCACTCGCACCGACACGACGATGACGACGGCGGCAAGCGCAAAGAGCGTGTACTCGAGCCACCGGGTTTTTACGCCGTCGGTCTGAGCGAGTTCGGCGTCAAACGTGGCGTAGGCGAGCCGTCCCCAGAGCGCCCACAAAAGCCCTAACCCGAGCGGCGTAACGCCTGCGACAATCAGCAGTTCTTCACGTCCGATCCCTAAAATCGAGCCGAACAGCAGGTTCCACGCATCAACGTTGTAGTCGGTCTCGAGGCTGATAAAGATCACCCCTAGCGCCACCGACACCGCAAAAAAAATCCCAATGGCCGTGTCCGACGAAAGCTGCGTCCGGTCACGAACCCAGGCGATGCCCAAAGATGCGACCAGCGTAAAGGGCAGCGCCACCCAGAGTGGTTGTTGAACCCCGACAAGCAAGCCGAGCGCCACCCCACCGAACGCTGCGTGCGCGAGCCCGTCGCCCAGGAATGACAGACCGCGCTGCACCACAAACACGCCCAACACTGAACTCATTAGAGCAACAAGAAGCCCCACTAGAAGTGCCCGCTGCATAAAGGGCAGCTGAAAAATCGTCCACAGTTCTGTCATTTCAGATGGTTATGCCGTGACTGTGCCCGAGGTGCCCGAACGCTCGTTGAAGGCAGCTCTCACAGAGTACGTCGTCGGGTAGACCGAAGCCGTGCAGACGCCGGTTCAAGACTGCGACGCGAGACGAGTGGTAGCGTGCCGCGCTCAGGTCGTGGGTGATCATCGCGACCGTCGCGCCGCTTTTCGCCTGATAGGTCTCGAGCAGGTCATAAAGGTCGTGTTCAGCTAAAAAATCAACGCCGGTCGCGGGTTCGTCGAGGAGCACCAGCGCCGGGCGGCGCACGAGGGCCCGAGCCAGAAAAGCTCGTTGCAACTCACCGCCCGAAAGTTTGGCGAGGGTACGCTCCAATAGTTTTTCCGCGCCGACGTCCGTTAGAATGCGCCGCGCCGCGTCCCGCTCGTCTAGGCGCACCCGCGCGGGCCAGCTCCGCCGTAAACCCGAGACGACCAACTCCAAAACCGTCGCCGGAAAGGTGCGGTCGAAGGTTTTAAGCTGCGGCACGTAACCGATCTGTTCCGGGTGCCGTCCGGCGCCCTGCCCGAAGAGCGCTGCGTGCCCCTTGAGCGGTGTTATAAGTCCCAGCGCGACCTTCATCAAGGTCGATTTGCCTGCCCCGTTCGGCCCGACAATCGCCAGAAACTCACCTGCGCCGAGGTTAAACGACACGTCACGTAAAACTTCAGCCTCACCGAAACGGACGCTGACGTGATGGAAGTGAAGGGCGGGTGGGGTCACAGCTCGTCAGTCTACACCGGAACTTGCCGCTGGGCGGCGTGGGCGGCGTGGGCGGCGTGCTCTGAGACAAATAGGCAGCTATGAAGAATCAACACGGTACGGTTCAACGATCCAACTCCTCTGAAGACTGAGAACGGATTCTCAACAGGGCAGGATAAGACACAGTGACGAGGCTTGTCAATGTGTCTTAGTTGGAGCAGTGGCAGATAACGTAAACTTTACCCTAACGGCAGGTCCTCGAGTCCGGCGTTAGCGTGGTGGTCTGGCGTCCGTCAAGGTAAAATGTCACAGGGTCACGGCCTGAGACGTTGAGCTGCCGCGTGATTCCGGCGTTTAACCAGCGCCAACCGCGTCTACCAGTTTTTTGTACTCGCCAACTCACCTTGGCCCGCGTAGCAGTAGGGTTACCCGCGAGGTAGCGCTTAGCACTATCTCAGCAGAACCCGCGCATCCCTAGTCAGCCCCCCAAGCGCCAACAAACGTCGTGTCTAACGGTCCCTGATTGTTGCCGGTCGTCACGTAAAGTTTACCCGCTATCACTCCGGCGACCGCCGAAGAGCGGGCTTCGGGCAGCCCAGCAAGCTCTTTCCAAGCGTTCGTCTCCGGGTTGTAAACGAGAACGTCCCGCAGTTTGCGCCGGTTCTGTGTCACGCCCCCCGTAATCATGATTCTTCGTCCGTAGCTCAGCGTTGAGGCCGTAATGTGCCCGATCCGTTTGGGCAAATCTGCTGCTTTTGTCCGGGTGTCCGCCGCCGGGTCGTAAACATCAACGTCACGCAGGTTGCCCGAGTCTGAGTCTTCGTCCCCTAGATGCTGCCCCCCGATCGCGTAGATTTTGCCCCCAAGCGCAGCACCGGCGATATGGTTGCGCGGATTTGGCAGCGGCGCAGCTTCAGTCCAGCGGCTACCGGCTTTGCCAGGTCGAGACCCAAGTGAGAGCCGCTGTCACGCCTGTAGGTGAAGAGGTGGCGAACGGTTCCGCCGAAGTAGTGAAGCTTGCCGCCTTGTTCGACTAGCGCCCCGCCGCCACGTTTTGCAGGGAGCGGCGGCCCCGCCGACCAGGTGTCGGTTACGGTGTCGTAAAGCCACACCTTGTCCGTCGGTGGCCCGGGGTGATCACCGACAAACCCACCTGCCAGATAGATTTTCGTACCGTAGGCAGCCTGACCCGCGTGCGTAATCTCTTGCGGCAGCGGCTCGATACTGCGTCACGTTCCTCTCTGCGGGTCGAAAGCGTAGGCACGCTTGGTCGCGTCGATCCAATCGTTGTGGTAGCCGCCGAACACGTAAAGCTCGCCGTTTAGCGCCAGACCCTGAGCTTCGTATAGGGGTGTAGGTATGCGCTCCGACGTTCGCCAATGTAAAGGGCGCGTTAGGTCAGGCTCCGGCACAGGGTTTTGAACCGGGGTGGGCAACGCAGGTTGCGGGGTAGCGCCGATCTCAGGCGCGACATCAGGTGCAGTGTCAGGGGGAGGCGCTTTACCTTCGCCTAGCTACGCACAGCTCGAGCTTTCCAAAGCGAGTACCAAACAGACACAAAGTAAGTAACCTGAGTTCAGAATTGTTTTTACGTCGGGTACACAGATCCTGTACTTTTGGTGACTGACGACTGTCTCAAGGATTGCGCTTTCGCTGTTTAAGACGACGCGAGCGTTTTAGCCTCAGGCCCGCCTTACGCTTGTAAAAGCAAACTCGGCAGAGACAGAAAACCCATCCCCGGAGAAACCTCGAACTCAGGTTAAGTATGCTCTGTAACCAGTTTTCATAACCCACCCTCTAGTAACGATCTCTGTTTTACGGCGCACTCACAAAATCCGAAACGCTAGAAAACGATAAGCTGTCCACAGCCCCGCACCTTCCCCAACGTTCACGCGAGTAGCAGAGTGTTAGAAAGTTCATAGTTGGACGTACGACCTAGCTGGACAGCAAAATCCTCTACGCTTTGAAACGTAGAGGATTCACAGGGCGCAAGTCAGCGGTGCTCACCGTTACCGCGCCGACCGGCCAAGAACTTTTTTGCCGGACGTTTAGGCAAGTAGTGCAGCAGCTGGGCCGGGTTTTACGGCGTTTAGCGGCACACTTTGGTACTCGCTTTGAGCGTCCGGTACTGAACGCCGTCCAAAAAGAACGTAACCGAACTCGTTCCCGCTGCCAGCGTCAGCTTCTTGGTACTTTTCGCAGCAAGTCGGAACGAACCGGTTTTTTTCGGTCGGTTGATCTGCCAGACGATTTTGGCACTCTTGCTCGTCTCGTTGTTGATGAAGTAGTGGTCGCGGCAAGTGACGGAAAACCTGACGTAAGTTTTTGGCGTAGGTGTCGGTACAGGGGGTGAGACGGGCGCGGTGTAGGTGGCAACGAGGCGCGTCGGCACTTTCTCAATTCTTACGTCGTGTTCGCGTGCGCCGCCGTCCGACCAGCTCGCGAACATATAGCCACCCTGCTGCTGCGCCGGAGCGATCAGCTGCTGCGCCGCGTTGACGTTCGTTGATACCGTAAAGGGTGTCTTGCGCAGAGTGCCCTCCCACGGCAGCTCGAGCCCTGCCGGGACGGTCTCGAGGGTATAAGACACGACGTCAGGGTAGAGCGAAACACAGTCCGTAGCCGCTTCTCCAAACGCGTCTGTGACTTTGAGGCAGAGTTCTAAGTAGGTGTTATCGCCGTGATCTTCGGTCACAAAGCTGCCGACGTCTCCGGTGGTCGGCGGGAGACCGTCTAGGTGCGCGTGGTCGTTATGGTGCATTTTGACTGTCCAGCTGAGGTCACTTTCAGGCAGGGTGCCCTGTTCGAGATCGGTACCCTGACCGCTGAAAGGAATCACGTCGCCGACGGTATAACGAGCGCCACTTGCAGGTGACAAGATAGCTGCGACTGGGGGATTATTGTTCACCCGCACCGTCAGGCTGCTGAGGGTCGTTTCACCGGTGTCGTCCGAAACGCGCAGCGAGACGCGGTAGACGCCCGGTTGCGCGAAGGTATGCGCCGGGTTCGCCTCGGCGGATTCGCCGCCGTCGCCGAACGTCCAGTTGTAACGGAGGGTGCCGCTGCCGCTCGAGCCTACACTCGAAAACGTTACGGGTAGGGGCGCAGTCCCTTGCAGGACGCTCGCCCCGGCGCTGGCGATGAGCGGCACCGTTTCGGGTGGCGTGTAGCGGAGGCGTAAGAATTTACCACTGTAAATATTTATGACAAATAGGTCGCCCCCCGGCCCCGCCGACATCTGCGTAATGCCCTTATCGGTACCGAAATCATTGACCGACAACACCGTACCCGAACCGCTCAGCGTGAGGTAGCGGAGCCAACCTTGATTGAAATCGCTGATGAACAACGCCCCGCGGTACGGGGCCGGATAGCGCGTGCCGGTGTAGAAGTCGCCGACCTGCACCGAGCTGCCGCCGCCCCCGTGGTTGTAGGCGTAGGCGGCGCTGCTGACCTCGTTTTTGGCGTAGAGCGCCGCACAGGTGGAAAGTGAACGGTAGCCGCCTTGCTCGAGCGCGGGGCCGTTGCCCCCTTCATAGCAGGGCCAGCCAAAGTTTTTGCCGCGCCCACTGTCCACCTCTTCCCAGGTGTTCCAGCCCACATCACCGATATACGGCACGCCCGTCCCCGGTTGGAAGGTAAAGCGAAACGGATTACGGAGGCCGGAGTTGTAGACTTTCGAGCGGTTGCTGTTCGGATTGCCATCGTAAAACGGGTTGCTGGCATATCCTTTACCGGTCAGCGGGTCGATGCGTAAGACTTTGCCGGAGAGTGAATCAAGCTCGAGCGCACGCACCGCGTAACTCTGCACGCCGCCGTAGTTCGCGCCGTCCCCGTTACCGACAAAGAGCGAGCCGTCGGGTGCAAACCGCAGCGTCCCGATGGTGTGCGACCACTCGTCTGCCGGAAGACAATCTTGGACGTAAGTTCCAGCCTCGCCGCAAGACGGCACGGGGCTGTTACGCAGGGTCGGCGCACCGATGTTGGCGTAGGTGCTGTTTTTTCCGAGCAGCACCACCGCGCTGCCGGGCAGGGCGACGTTGTAGTTTTGGGCGGGGTCGGCAGTGAGACGGACGAGCCTCGAGACCCGCGCCCCACCGTTATCGGGGCCGCCGTAGCCGCTACCCCCTTGAACCTCGGGCGGGTCGTAGGTGTAGAGCACGTACACATACGGTTTCGCCGGAAAATCGGGATGAACCGCAACGCCGAGCATCCCCCGGTCGTGAAAATTGTTGACCTCGTGGGACAGGTCGATAAAGGGTGCGCTCAGCACCCGTCCGTTTTGCAACACCTTGACGACGCCCCTTTTTTCAGCGACGAAGGCGCGCTCATCAGCCGCAAAGTCGAACGCGACGCCGCCGTCAAAGCCTGAAGCGACGACCTCGAGCCCAAACCCACTCGGCAACGTCGCCTGCGGATCGACCTGCCCAGCCCCGAGACGCACGGGCCTGACGGTTATTCGCACGGTATCTGAGCGCGCCTCACCGTCGGCGCGGAGCTGTCCGGCGCGAATCGTCACCGTATCGGTACCCGCGAACTCCTGCCCGGTGTCGCCCTCAACCCGCGCGTAAGGTTCAAAAAAGAACAGCTGCCGACCGTCGGGAAGCTCGAGCAGCACTTCAGCCAAGAGCCGTTCGTTGTCGCCGAGGGAAGGGACAACGGCGGGCACCCGCAGCGTCAGCGCAGCCTCAGAGAGGTCGGTTGCGGGTGCGAGGGCAGCGGCGGCGAACGTTACCAACACGCCCTTGGCGACCGCTTCCGCGCCCCCATACGACGCGGCGACCTCCTGGGGATAGTTCGGCAGCGCGTCGGACAGCGAAAACGTCACGTCGGCAGCCGTATTCAAAAAGCCGGGGTCAAAGGTCGCCGAGACCCCACCGGGTAGCGCGATGACGCCGCCGTTTGGGGAAACGTTCTGGACGGCGGTCTCGAGCACCGGCGGTGCCTGACGACACGCTGCGGCAAAGAATATCAAGCAAACGATAAGAGCAGAGGAGCCGCCGCGAGTCCGGCAAACATGGGTACAGGTTTTAAGGGCTGACAGGATAGCTATAGGCACGACGTCACCACCTCGAGTTGCACGTGCCCACACCTTTGGGAGGGTACAAGCTGCGCCTTTATGCTAAGCGGCAACGCCGTAAACCTTCAAGGTACCCTCGGCCTGACCGGAAAGGGATAAATGTCATCGTCCGGCGCGTCCTAAAGGTCTAGACCCAAAGACCTAGGCTTGAACACCCGGCAGCGTAAACAGCACTTAACAGCGCAGCGGCTCGTCTGAACATCACGGCCGCCGAGCCTATCTCCCGCAGCATTCAGCAGCATTCAGCGTGAGGGTCACTTCTCCCCAGTGTCGGCGTAAGTGTCGGCGTAAAGTCGGCGTAAAACGTTTTTCCAGCAGGACAGGAACGGAGCAGGTGAGCTTCCCAAGCACACTAAACGCGCTGCTGCACGGCTAGCTTCAAGTAAGGCGGCATAAAAATATAATCGGGGTTTTTTGGGGGGCAGCTCGAGCAGTGCGGAAAGTGTGACCCTCCCCCAGCTTTGCCCTTAGGCGACCCGAACAGGGTTTAATAGGTAAGATGTACACGCGGCTTAAACCTCTCTTATTCAGGAGCGACCCCGAACGCATTCACGAACGCATCATGCGGGGGCTCGCCTGGGCCGCCGAACACCCCGGCGCGCTCACGCTGGCGGGCGCAGCCTGCCGCGCAAACGACTCGCGCCTCGAGACCCACGCCTTCGGCCTCACCTTCCCGAGTCCGGTCGGGCTCGCCGCTGGCTTCGATAAAAACGCTGTCGCCGTACCGACGTGGGCGGCGCTCGGGTTCGGCTTTGTCGAGGTCGGGAGCGTAACGGCGCACGCACAACCCGGCAATCCCAAACCGCGCCTGTTCAGGCTGCCGGAAGACGCCGCCCTCGTCAACCGCATGGGCTTTAACAACGAGGGTGCAGCGGTCGTCGCTGCGCGGCTCAAAGCGCTCAGGCAGACCGGAAGGGTGCAGGTGCCGCTCGGGGTCAACATCGGTAAATCCAAAGTTACGCCGCTCGAGCACGCGCCGGAAGATTACCTGGCGTCCCTAAAGCACCTCTGGCCCTACGCCGACTACTTCGTCATCAACGTTTCGTCACCTAATACACCGGGTCTGCGGGCATTGCAAGAACGAGATCGGCTCACCGAACTCCTCGGCGCTGTCCGGGCTTTCAGTACGTCGCAAACCCCAAAATCCGTCCTGCTCAAAGTCGCGCCCGACCTGAGCGACCGTGAACTTGCTGACATTGCCGAATTAGCCGTGCAGCACGGTATAGCTGGTTTGGTGGCGACGAACACGACGGTCTCGAGAGCAGGTCTCAGCACATCCTCGGACGAAGCCGGTGGGCTTTCAGGAAAACCGCTTAAAGACCGGTCTCTAGAGGTGTTACATTTTCTCGCAGGTTTGGGAACGGATTTGCCCATCGTCTCGGTAGGCGGCGTTGCCGACGCTAAGGATGTTTACGCCCGTTTAGAGGCCGGGGCCGTCCTCGTTCAGCTCTACACGAGTTTCGTCTATGAGGGGCCGTTTCTGCTGCGGCAGCTTAACCGGGGGCTTTTGAAGCGGCTCGAGCAGTCAAAACAAGCCTAGCGGTGCGTTTCACGTTTTCTTAATTTAACTGAATGAGCGTTTGACCCAGCCTACAAACGTCATGTACTCGCCCATGAAACTCACATGGTTGCTGGTGTTCGGTCTGTTATCGGTGCTGCCGGGGTGCCGCATAGGTGAACCCAACCGGCTCGAGTTTAGTGCCGATCCACGTATCCTCCGGGGCCGCTACAGCGGGACGGTAGATACTCGGTACGCCTCGGGCGTAGTGGCGCTCTCGGCGGACAATACTGTTTTGGCAATGGGAGCTGGCAACCGGCGGGCCGTCGTGCAACTCTGGGACGTAGCCACGCAGACCCCCGTCAAAAGTTTAGGTACGCTCAGTGAAGCGGCTCCGTATACCGACGACGTTGCAATCACCGCTGACGGTAGCGTTGTCGGCAGCGTGTCGGGAAACCGCGTCCAGCTCTGGAATACGCAGACCGGGGCGCAGCTGACGCTGGACACAGAGATGGTTTCAGACGATTGCGCGAACTTTTGCGCCGTAAAGTTCGACCTCAGCAGCGGCGGTCGTCTCGTAGCCGCCGGGGACAAACGCATCACCCTCTTCGACGCTCAGACCGGCGCACAGCTCCGCGCCCTCGAGTCTCCCGGCGCTTCGCTCGAGACCCTCGTTTTTAGCGCCGACGGCACCCGGCTGGCGGCGTTCAGCACCGACCTGCTCGAGTCGGACGCACCTTTTACTTTTCACGTTCGCGTCTGGAATCCGCTTTCAGGCGAAATTATTTTCTCACACTCGGGAACAGCGGCGCTCACGCCGAGGCTGGCTTTAAGTGCTGACGGTAAGCGCCTTGCCTTTGCCGAAGGTAGCATGGTTCGCGTCGTAGAGGTTGACTCCGGGCAAAACGTAGCCTTAATTGAAGCTCCTAGCGTCGAGGTGCCCTGGAATTTTAGTGCGCTGACCCTAAATCCGGACGGAAGCCAACTGAGTGTCACAATCTACAGAGACAACGAGACGACGCCTGCCCCCGCCACCACAACGACGATACTTTTTGACACGGATACCGAGGCCCGCGTCGCTGAGCTAAAAGACGTCTATCTGGGTGAGTGGAGTCAAGACGGAACACGCGTGTTGGCTTACGACAATCTGGAAACGGAAGAAGGCCCGGCTCTGCTAGACGCAGCTACCTTTGAGACCCTCGGACGGTTTGTCAACGGTGAGCTGTACGAGGTCAGCCTCGAGGCTACCCCCAGCTACGTTGACGCCCAGCATTACACCGTTAGCGGAACACTTACCCTTAACGGCGGCCCGCCGGTTGCCTTTACCGGACAGGTCAAGGGCAACGAAGCGCAGCGCTACCTCAACCTCAGCCCGCAAGCACGCCTCCCCTACCCTGCCGAACTGACTTTGGAACTTGAAGACAATCCCCTGACACTTTACGGTCGGCAGGAGTGGCGCAGCCCAGACGGAAGCTTTGGGAATCAACAAGACCACGCCTGGACGGGGTACGTTCTAGATACGTCTCAACCAGCACCTCTTTACGGCGAGGACGGCACGTTGACGCTCGACCGCGCTGATGGGTCACAGTGACGGGTTGCGTCAATTTGGTTGTGCAGCGTTTTCTACCCTTTATTTCGGCGCTGACGCCTTTGTCTGCGGAAGCCGAAATCTTTTACTGCCGAGCAAATGCTCGAGACGTTTACGGCGAGGTCTTCCTGTAGGGAATTGTTCTGGGTACAAACAGCGCGGGGCTGTACGACCTCAATGTACTGAGGTGGCAACAAAGCCGAATATCGGTAAGCTTAGTGTATGAGCATAGACCTCGAGGCCATCTTTGAACCGCCCGCTAAACTGCTCGAACAGCTAGACGACGGGCTCACCCAGTTCAATCTCGCCAAGGTCGGCGGCTGGGAGTGTCACCACATCGCCGTTGCCGCCCGCAAGGACGGCACGCTGATCGGCGGCATTTCCGGTACGGCGCAGTGGGATTGGCTCGAAATCGAACTCTTGTGGGTCGAGACGTCAGAGCAGCACCAAGGGATTGGCAGTCGGTTACTTAGAGCAGTTGAGCAAGCCGCAGTAGCCAAAGGCTTCTTGAACAGCCACGTTCGCACCGGTGGCTGGCAAGCACTGGGCTTTTACGAAAAACACGGGTACGAGATTTTCGGGCAGTTAGAAGACTACCCGAAAGGCCACACAACATATTTTCTCAAAAAGCCGGGTTTGGTTCAGCCCGAAGCTGTTTAGTCCAGAGCCGTTTAACCTAAAGTCACGTGTTCACCGTAACCGGAGCAACCTGCACAATTTCGGAGGGCGGCTTGCCGCGAAACAGCCCTTGCAACAGCTCAGCGCCCTGCACCACTCTCGGCCCCGGACGGCTAAAGTAAGCGTTCGCGTCTACGGCGTAAACCTGTCCGGCTTTGACGGCGCGAAGCTGCCGCGCTTCAGGGTGTGCGTAAAGTTCTTCAGCGAAAACCGTGTTCTGCTCGAGCCCATATCCACACGCCGCGAGCAAAACGAGATCGGGGTCGGTTTTCAGGATTTCTGCCCACAAAACCCGGCGGGATACCATTCCGGGTTGACCTAAGACGTCCACGCCCCCGGCCGCCCCAACCATTTCCGGAACCCAGTGCCCCGCAGAAAAGGGTGGATCGCTCCACTCGAGCACCAGCACCTTAGGTTTTACAGGCAACGGTTTTACAGGCAACGGTTTTACAGGCAACGGTTTTACGGGCAACGACGTTTCTTGCAGCGCGTTCCAACGTTTTTGCAACGTCTCGACTAACGCGGCCCCTCGTTCCGGCACACCCGCCGCTTCCGCGACCTGCACGATGTCCCTAAAAATCCCTGCAACCGTCGTTCCGGAAAGGGTCAACGTTTTCGCTCCCGGCGGCAGACAAACGGGCAAGAACTTGAGGGTTTCCTCGACCGTCCCGGCCCCTACTGCGCACACATCGCAGATGCCCTGCGTCACGATCAGATCGGGCTGAAGCCGAGCGAGGAGGTCGCCGTCAATTTGGTAGAGCGCCCTGCCTGAACGCACCGCGTCAACCACAGCCGCGTCAAGCTCCTGCGGCTCGAGGTCGTGCGGGATGATGCTACTGGTAATACGGAGTTTTGCGGCGACCTCTCCCGGAAAGTCGCACTCGTGCGACACGGCTACGACGTGCCCCAGCAATTCCAACGCACCCAGAATTTCACTCGAGCTCGGCAACAAACTGACGATCTTCATAAGCTCTCCCCTCGAACCTTTTGCACAATTTCAGCGAGCGCCCGGTAGCCGTAGATTAAACGTGGCCCCGGTCGCCCCAAAAATGCTTCCGGGACGGCGTAAACATGACCTTTTTTGACCCCCTCGACGCGCTGCCAAGCCGGATTTTGTGCCACGACGTCAGGCCGTACCTTCTCCGGTTCGACCCCGCACCACGACACGACCATCACGTCCGGATTGAGAAAGGCGAGTTCGTCGTCGCTGATGGGGCGGCTTTTAACGCGTTCTCTGCCGATGGGGTTTTGTGCGCCGACGAGCTCGAGCAAATCAGTCACCCAGCTGAGCGCCCCCGGCGCAATCGTCGGACGGTTCCACCACTGCACGATGATTCGTGGTTTTTTTGCGTTAGAACCTCGGTCAACGAATTCGGTTTGCAGCTCGTAAACGAGTCGTTCACCGCGTTCAGCGACACCTAACGCGCGGGCGATTTCGCGTATGTTCGTGTAAATGTCCCCCAAAAAGATGGGCTCGAGGACTAGGGTCTCGAGTCCTGTCTCATGGAGCGCCTCAACAACCTGTTCATGCCCCGGTACCGTTAAAGAAGCGAGTACCAAATCAGGATTCAGGTCTAAAACGGCGTCCATATCAATACCTAAGTCCGGCCCGACACGCGGCAGTTCGCGCACGACCTCCGCCGGAAAATCCGAGTGGTCATCCACTCCGACGAGCAGGTCGGCGCAGCCCAGCGCGCAGACGATTTCGGTGTTCGAGCACGCGAGCGAAACGACGCGCACTAGCTTGCGCCTACTGGTCTACACACTATGTTGCGGGCTTCCGCGCCTGCCATTGGGGGTCTTCGATGCCCGCAGCAACGTTGACGGCCCTTGCTAACACAAAGAGCAGGTCAGAGAGCCGGTTGAGATAGACCGTGACCTGCGGGTTGATAGACTCAGTGTGAGACAGCGTGGCGGTGCGGCGTTCGGCGCGGCGCACCACCGTGCGGGCGTGGTGCAAAGTGGCTGAGGCTGGGTGGCCACCGGGCAGGATAAAAGCGCGGAGTTCGGGCAGGTCGGCCTCCAAGCGGTCGATGTGAGCCTCGAGCCCCGTCACATCGGCTCCTGTTAGCGGGACAATGTTCTCACGGTAGCGCGACTCGGGCGTCGCTAAGTCTGCGCCGACATCGAAGAGCGCACTTTGCAAGGTGGCGAGTAAACTATCAAACCGGGCTAAACTGCTGGGTTCTAGACTGCCGAGCTGAACGCGGGCAACGCCTACAAGCGCGTTCGCCTCATCGACTGTGCCGTAGGCCTCGACGCGGCTCGCATCTTTCGGGACGCGTTCGCCGCCGTAAAGTGCGGTCGTGCCCTCGTCGCCGGTTCGGGTATAGATTTTCATCCTTTCAGCTTAAGCCAGCGCAGCGAAAAAGAGGTCAGGTACAGTGCCGACGCCGCGACCTGACCCGTAAAGGCGACCTCGAGCGCTACAATCAACTATGACCCACCGTGAGCTGTCTTTTACGTCCGGCAAAGGTTCCTTACCCGCTTTTTACGCTCGTCCGGAAGGTGACGGGCCGTTTCCCGCCGTCGTCGTCATCCACGAGATTTTCGGCCTCAACGACAGCATCCGGCGTGTGGCAGAACGTTTTGCTGAAACCGGCTACGCAGCTCTGGCAGTAGACCTTTTCGGTGGCGGCAACCGTGCGCTGTGCATGGCCCGCCTGATGAACGGGATGCTCCTGCATTCTCTCGAGCACGTGGGTATCCGCGACCTCAAGGCGGCGCTGGGTTTTTTAGCTGAACAACCTGAGGTGGACGCCGAACGTCTGGGCGCGATCGGGTTTTGTATGGGCGGCGGTCTGGCAATTGCGTGGGCGTGTACCGACGACCGGTTAGGCGCTGTCGCCCCGTTTTACGGCATGAATCCGCGCCCGCTAGAGGCCGTCAAACGCAGCTGTCCGGTGGTCGGCTCGTACCCGGAAAAAGACTTTACCAAACGGCAGGGCGAAAAGCTGGTGGCAACGTTGACAGAATATGATGTACCGCACGACGTCAAAGTTTACGGCGGCGCGAAACACTCGTTTTTTAACGACCAGGGGCCGAGGTATGACGCGGCTGCGTCGGAAGATGCGTGGGGGCGGACGCTGGATTTTTTTGAAACGCATCTGGGCGGGTGACGTTATTGCCCATTACATTAAGATATACAGCGTTTCGAGAGGTGTAAAAGCTGAGTTTGAACGCCTCCTAGAGTTGCTCGAGTCCCTCTCTAAAGAGTTCGTCAGCCTGACTGACTGCGGCGGACAACTCGTTAAGTGTGACGACGCTGTAGAGGGTCTCGAGCTGCTTTGTAAGCTCGCCCGGCAGGTCAGTATAAAGATGCTTGAGACCGTAGTCTCGTTTGGCAGGGCAGTAACGCAACCTTAAAAGCTCGATCAGCGGTTCCAAAACTTCGCTGTGATAGTAGCCGAGCGCCTCGAGCAGCTGCCCTCTTTCAACCTCTTTGAGTACGAGCACGCGCCGCCACCAGGCAGCTCTCAGCGACTGCACGCCTCTTTTTATTTCATCCAGGTCGGGCTGAGTTTCGGTCCTTTGGACGACGCTACGGCGGTCGAACAGTATCTGAAAGGGGTCGCCGGGCGTAAATACCGTCTCGCGCCCATGCTGCTGCAAACACACGTCGATAAACCAAAACGGCGACACGTCTGCCAATCGGTAGAACCGCTGTTCGAGCTGGGGGTGAGGATGCGCGGCCTCTTGCTCCACATCCAACGGGCCAAGCTCGAGCAGCGCCGCTCTGATGCTCGCAAAAACCTGTGTTTCAAACCCGGCTTCAACATCAGCCCAGAGGTCGATGTCTGAAAAGTCATCAGCGCGACCGGCAGCGTCGGCACCCTCGAGCCACGTGGCGTAGACGAAAGGTTGTGCAGCCAAGGCAACCTCGGCTTGCTGAATCAAAGTTTGACGCGTCACTCTGTTCGTCATCAGCTCAGCGTACCCGAACCCTAAAACTCTGTAACCCCTTCTCCGAGCATTTGTCAATCCGGTACAATTCTCAGTTGTGACCCTACTCGCTTCCCTATCCAAATTTCACCGCTTCAACCCTGGTCACTCATAGTGGAAAGCCGCACCCCACCGCAAAACCTGGACGCCGAACAGAGCGTGCTGGGCAGCATTCTCTTGGATAACGACGTCTACGCGCAGATTGAAGGTACGCTGCAAGCCGAACATTTTTATAAAGAGTCGCACCGTAAAATCTGGCGGGCGTGTGAACGGCTCTTCCGTCGCAATGAACCGATGGATTTGGTCACGTTGACCGAAGAGTTACGGCAAACGGGGGAACTCGAGACCGTCGGCAGCGTCCCGTACTTAATTGGCTTGGCTGACAGCGTACCAACCGCCGCCTACGCCGAAAGTTACGCCCGCATCGTTGCAGAAAAGGCCGTGTTACGCGACCTGATTTCGGCGTCGGGTTCGATTATGCAGACCGCCTATGACCAGGCCATGCCGCTCGAGCAGATTCTAGACAAGGCCGAGTCAGGTATCTTCGAACTCTCATCGAACAAACGTACCCACGCCTTTGAGGGGATGCCGTCTTTGGTCGCCGACTCGTTCGCGCAGATTAACGAGCTGTTTACCAATCCTGACCCGATTACGGGTCTCAGAACGGGCTTTAAGGAACTTGACAATATGACGGCGGGCTTGCAACCCTCATCGCTCAATGTGCTGGCGGCAAGGCCAAGTATGGGCAAGACTGCGCTGGCGCTCACCATCGGTCAGGCGGTTGCTCTACGCGAAGGAACGACTGTGGGGATTTTTTCGCTCGAGATGTCCGCCGTGCAACTCGTCATGCGGATGCTCTGCAGCGAAGCCCGCGTCGATATGAGCCGGGTGCGCAACGGGCAGCTCTCGGATCGGGATTTTCAGCGGTTAGCCGACACTGCCGGACGGATGACCGAAGCCAAAATATTCATTGACGACGCCGCCGAGATGACGGTCATGGAACTCCGCAGCCGTTCGCGCAGGCTGATGGCAGAACACAATCTCGGGCTGATTGTGATTGATTATCTGCAGCTGATGCAGGGCTCGAGCCGAAGCGGAGGCGGTGAAAACCGGCAGCAGGAGATTTCAAATATCTCGCGCGGGCTTAAAGCGTTGGCGAGAGAACTCGACGTCCCGGTATTGGTTCTCTCCCAGCTTTCTAGAGCTGTCGAATCACGACCGAACAAACGCCCGATGCTTTCAGACTTGCGTGAGTGCGTTACCGGCGATACGCTGGTCAACTTGGCAGACGGTAGCCGCACACCTATCCGCGACCTCGTTGGGCAGACACCTGAAGTGTTGGCAATGACGTCCACCGGACGCATCGTCCCGGCAGTCAGCGAACTCGTTTGGGAAGTCGGCGTCAAACCCGTGTTTGAAATCCATACCCGCACGGGCCGCACACTCCGCGCTACCGGAGAACACCGTGTTTATCAGCTTGGGGGTTGGACGACGGTAGCGGAACTTAAACTCGGTGACAGACTAGCGCTCGCCCATAGTCTCCCTGAACCCGCCGGAGCCGCCTTATGGGACGAAGACCGGCTCGCCTTGTTAGGCCAACTCGTCGGTGACGGTAGCTACCTAAAAGGTCAGCCACTCCGCTACACCACGGCCTCTGAAGAGAACAGCGCACAGGTGCGCCGCGCTGCGGAGGGCTTAGGCAGCACAGTCAATCAGCACGAAGGACGAGGCAACTGGCATCAGCTGGTCATCAGCGGAAACGGCAACCGCTGGCAGGCTGCGGGCGTCGGCTCGTGGCTTAAAGACCTCGGTATCTTTGGTCAACGCTCGAGCCAAAAGCGACTACCGAGCGTCGTATTTACGCTTAACAATAAAAGCGTAGCAACCTTGCTGCGTCACCTTTGGGCCACCGACGGCTCCATCTTCGTTCGCGCGGGCAAGAGCAGTTCTCGCATTTATTTTGCGACCTGTAGCGAAGGGCTCGCACGCGACGTTGCGGCGCTACTCCTAAGGCTCGAGATTGTAGGGTGGGTAAAACACATCCCCCAGAAAACCGGTCAGCCGCTCTGGAACGTCGAGGTGTCAAGTCAGAACGCCCAACTGCGTTTTCTGGATACGGTCGGCGCGTTCGGCCCACGCGTGAGAGCAGCGGCGGCGCTACGCGGCGTTTTAGAGAACCAAAAAGGTAATCCGAACCTCGATATACTTCCTCGTGAGGTCTTCGCGCAAGTACGCGCGACGATGGCCCAAAGCGGCGTAAGTCAGCGGGAGATGGCAGCGGCGCGTGGCACGAGCTACGGAGGCAGTTCACACTTTCGTTTTGCGCCTTCTCGGGCGGTAGCGGCAAGCTACGCAGCCGTCTTAGGCGACGCTGCACTTGCAACCTTGGCGACGAACGATCTTTATTGGGATGAGGTGCTGAGCGTTACGCCAGCGGGTTATGAGCAGGTCTATGACCTCACCGTTCCCGGCCCCGCATCTTGGTTGGCTGATGGACTGGTCAGCCATAATTCAGGCGCGATTGAACAAGATGCCGATTTGGTGATGTTTATCTACCGCGACGAATACTACGACCCGCATTCGGAAAAGCAGGGCATCGCCGAGATTATTTTGGGCAAACAGCGTAACGGCCCGGTTGGAACGGTCGAGTTACAGTTTCATAACGCGCATGTACGTTTTAACGATCTAGCCAAACAGCAGTAATTAGGCGGCAGTGAGCCAAAGCTTCGGCTTATTGCTACTTTTCTCCCATACTTTAGGGAGCGCGAAAGCGTAGACTAGGGAATGGGTAAATTTCCAATTCGGAGCCTCCTCATCGGGGCAGCAGTATTAGGGTTCGTCGTCTTTATCGCCTCACAAAATAACGCCCGTAACCGGGCCGATACTCAGAGTTATACCTACTTTTCAAAACAACTCGCAGGTGCCCAGATCGATAGCGTAACGGTCAAAGACCTCGCGCTAGACGTCAAGGCCAAAAGCGGTGAAACCTACACCACGCGCGTCAACGCGCCCCTTAGTACGGATGAACTCAACAAGATTGAGGCCAAGGTCGGCAACCTCGAGGTTGCCCCCAAAGCCCAGAACTGGGGTGGCTTACTAATTGCCCTCCTGCCGATTCTCTTGATGGTCGCCTTTTTGTGGTATCTGATGCGCGGAATGCGTTCGGGTGGCGACGGCGCGATGCAGTTCGGCAAATCCAAGGCCCGCATCGTTACGGAGGAGAACTCGCAAACCCTGTTTCGGGACGTCGCCGGGGTTGAAGAGGCCAAAAGCGACCTTTTCGAGGTCGTCGAGTTTCTTAAAAACCCCGGTAAGTTTCACGCGCTCGGGGCGCGGATTCCGCACGGCGTGCTGATGGTCGGCCCACCCGGATCGGGTAAAACGCACCTTGCCAAAGCTGTTGCCGGTGAAGCCAAGGTGCCGTTTTTCAGCATTTCGGGTTCAGATTTTGTGGAGATGTTTGTCGGCGTCGGCGCGGCCCGTGTCCGCGACCTCTTTGAGAACGCCAAAAAGAGCGCTCCTTGCATCGTTTTTATCGACGAGATCGACGCGGTAGGGCGGCGGCGCGGGATGAACATCAACGGCGGCAACGACGAACGTGAGCAGACCTTAAACGCGCTACTCGTCGAGATGGACGGGTTTGAGTCAAAACACGACATCATCATCGTCGCCGCGACGAACCGGCCCGACGTCTTAGACCCCGCGCTACTGCGTCCCGGCCGTTTTGACCGGCAGGTCGTCGTAGACGCGCCCGATATGCGGGGGCGCGCCGCGATTTTGCAGATTCACTCGCGCGGGAAACCCCTCGCCAAAAGCGTTGACCTCAACACCGTAGCAAAGCGGACGCCGGGGTTTGTTGGGGCTGACCTCGAGAACCTTCTCAACGAAGCGGCGCTGGTTGCAGCTAGAGCCAACCGCAAAGAGATTTTGCCTAAAGACCTGGACGAAGCTGCCGACCGCGTGGTGATGGGGCCGGAGCGCCGGAGCAGGCTCATCAGCCCGAAAGAAAAGAAGATTACGGCGTATCACGAAGGTGGGCACGCCCTCGCCGCGTTTTTACTCCCGAACGCCGACCCGGTGCATAAAATCACCATCGTCCCGCGTGGACGCGCGGGCGGCTACGTGATGCGCGTTGCAGATGAAGATCGGATGTACATGTCGAAAGATATGCTCCTCGATACGGTCGGCGTCGCCTTAGCCGGTCGCGCCGCCGAAGAGATTATCTTTGATGATGTGACGACCGGAGCGCAGAGCGACTTTCAGCAAGCCACCAACATTGCCAAACGGATGGTGACGAACTGGGGGATGAGCGACGCACTCGGACGCGTGGCCCTCTCGAGCGGTTCCGAATCGTACTTGGGCGAGATGGAGGGGATGCGCTCTTACAGCGAAGAGACGGCCCGGATGGTTGACAACGAGATTAAAGAGATTTTAGACCTCCAGTACACCCGCATCCTGAACCTCTTAAAAGAGAATAGAGAGGGACTCGAGACCATCGTCCGGGTTTTACTCGAGCGCGAAACCCTTCACGCTGAAGAGTTTGCCGCCGTCATGCGCGGTGAAACCCTTCCGGAAGTCCCTTACGAAGCGCCGCTCGACGTACTTACGCCGCCGACGCCGAGCCAACCCGACAAACCCTCGAAAGGGCCGCTGCTGCCGCCGGGGATGATGCCGAAACCGAGCTAAGTTTTACGTTGTATCTAACGCAAACGTCGCTAGGAAACCAGCGGCGTTTGACCTTGCAAAGCGAAAATAGACAGGTGCATAACTTGGTGAGGCCATAAAAAATTTGTGCTTGTGGAGACGTTAAATGACTAATGAAGCTAAGCTAGACGAATTTTTCGGGCGCATTGCATCGTGGGAACGTTTAGGTAAGCGTATCTCTCCGAGAGGCATTACTTTCTATGCCCTGCCACAAGACGAGAACGGCGTAGAGACAGGCCATCTTTGGTTTCAGCGCCTCTTCCCTGCGCTGACCGAGGCAGAGTATAGCGAAATGAATGGTGCGTTTGACGTTACTCTGCCCGAGGCATTTAGGCAATTCTATCTACAAGCAAACGGGGCAAACCTATTTAACGGCACGTTCTCACTTTACGGCTACATCAACGAACGCATGAGCGACCTTTCCGTAGGGCTCGGACTCTATAACCTTGCCGAACTTCAGGCTCCGTATCTACGCTGGGATGGGCGACCTTCGTTTTTTCTCTTCGGCTCTATTAAAAGGTATTACAATACACTCAACTACCTTTACTTCGATTCGGATGATGGTCGTGTCTATTTGACGAAACATCGTTATACGGCTGAGCCGATAGCCTCGTGGGAAAGCCTGCCAGATATGCTGCTAAGCGAATACGAGCGACTAGAGAAACTATTCACCGCTAATGGGGTTGAGATTGAACGGCCTATTAGTCTTGATGAAGACGTTCTCGAGAAAGGCAAAGCGCTATGGATGAATGCGATGAAAGAGCATCGTATAAAAGAGAGAAAAGGCAAGAAAAAGCCGAAGCGTGCGGCGAACCCGCAACAGTAGCCAAAGGCAGCTTGCGCGAAATTATGCTTGATTTCTTCTAGCTTTACGCCCGCTGCGTAAACTCGAGGTACGCCGCCAGCTTTTCCGCTGCCGCCCCCGTATTTAACAGGTCGTCAGCGAGTTCAACACCCGCCCCCAAATCCGGCGCTTTATCGCCCAAGTAGAGGGCTGCGCCTGCGTTCAGCAAAACCACGTCGCGTTTGGCTCCGTGCAGGTCATTATTTAGCAGGGCGCGGATGATAACGGCGTTTTCTTCGGGCGTGCCGCCAGACAGCTCGAGCCGGTCGTATAACCCCAGCCCCAGACTTTGAGGATGCACCGTATAGGTGCGGAGTGTCCCGTCATCAGTTAGTTCGGTCACGCGCGTTTCACCGCAAACAGTCAGTTCGTCTAAACCGTCCCCGTGAACGACGAGCGCCTGCTCGACACCTAAACCCGCTAAAACCTGTGCCAGCGGTTCGGTGAGTCTGGGATCGTAGACACCTAACAGCTGCCGGTTCGCCCCGGCCGGGTTCGTCAGTGGGCCGAGGCTGTTAAAAATCGTGCGCGCCCGCAGGTCAGCGCGAATCGGCGCAACGAACTTCATCGCCGGGTGGTGCGTTTTGGCAAAGATAAAGGCCAAACCGACCGCTTCGATACACGCTGCGAGCTGTTCGGGGGTTCCGTCAAGCTTAGCCCCCAACGCCTCCAGCACATCCGCCGCCCCGGATTTACGCGTTACGGCGCGGTTCCCGTGTTTAGCGACCTTGACGCCGCCAGCTGCCAGCACGAACAAACTCGCTGTGCTGATGTTAAAGGTGCTGAGGCCCGTTCCGCCCGTCCCACAGGTATCTAGCAGCGGCCCTGAAACCTTGACGGGTACGTGAACGGCCCGTTCCCGCATCGCCTTAGCAAACCCGATGATTTCATCGACGGTCTCGCCCCGCGTGCGGAGCGCCGCTAACAGGGCCGCCGCCTGCATCTGGCTGAGCTGTCCGTCCATCAGGTGCCCCATTACCCACTCGGCCCGCTCTTGCGAAAGCGTTTGAGCGTCGAACACGTCGCCCAAAAGCGTTGTGATGTCAAAATCGGTCTGTGCTTCAGACATGGTTTCTCTCCTCGAGTGCGCCGAGTAAGTAGGCGCGTTCGTAGTGGTACAGGGGATTTGCGGTACGTTTTGCGATAAGCGGGTGAAAGAGGGGGCGTTTGAGCGCCAGCATAAGGGGGTGTAGTCCGAGCAGTAGACCGACCCCCAGACTCCCGAACTCCTGATAGACCCGCCACTGCGCCCGCCCCGCCGCAAACGCTTTTTCCTGAAAATTGCCGCCGAGTTGCCGCGCTGCATGATACGCCAGCGCCCTGGGTGCGCGGCGAAAACTGAGCCCCAGCGCACGGAGTTTAAGGGCTAGGTGAGGGTCTTCGCCGCCGTAACCGGTAAAACTAGGGTCGTAGCCACCGACCTGACGAAACGCCCACGCCGGAATGCTCGTATTGGCTCCCGTCGCGTTAATCCATAACGCGCGGCTGCCGAAACCGAAAGCTTGTTCAAACGGCTCGCGGCGTCCTCCTTGCCGGAGCGAATCCGGCAATACCAACTTACCAATGATGACACTTTGAGGAAACCGCCGATGCGCCGCAAGGTGCTCAGCTAACGCCTCCGGTGCCAGCAAGCAGTCGTCGTCGCTCATGAGCAACGTTTTGCCCACAGCATATTCAGCACAGAGATTGCGAGCCCCGGCTGCACCCAGTTTTTCGGGTGGAGTCAAAACTTGAAGCGCAAAAGGCGGCCGCAGTTCAGCCAGCCATTCACGAGTACCATCAGTCGAACCGTCGTCGCAAACGATGACCTCAAAATCGGTTTTGGAGAGCGTTTGCTCGGCAAGTGAAGCAAATTTACGGGCCAATAGCTCCCGGCGATCGAAAGTCGGAACGAGCACGCTCAGCTTCATACGCTAGACCTCGACCTTGTAGGAAAGCCCTAACTCATCCCCCGGCAAGCCGCGAATCCCCCAGTTCTCCCGTGGTGTTTCGGTGAGGGTAAGCTCGAGGTCATTCACGTCATACCCCAGCTCAGCACGAAAACGTTCAAAAAGCAACTGAATCAACCGTTTTTTCGCCGCTTCCGAACGCCCCTCGAACATATGGATTTCCAGAATGGTATAGCGTTTAGAACGCCCTGCCGGAAAGATAAAATCTTCGGCGGCAAGTGGAAAAAACCGGTGAAAACGTTTGTTTTTAGGAAGGGCAAACGCGTCCATTAGGCAACTATGAACCGTGTTTGATAGCTTCTCCCGCCGTCCGGCAAGGGCTGAGGCTAGGGCGTAGATTTTAACTTGGGCCATGCCAGCGTCACCCCCTCAGCTTGCAGGTACGCTGCTAAACTGTATCCGTGTTTTGCCAAACCGTTGAGCAAAATGTGCGCGGTCGTTAAAGCATACGCCGCTTCTTCAGCGTCCAGATGACCTTCTTCTGTGGCCTCCAAGTATTCGTCCGTGTCAATGATTTCGGCGCGTTCGCCTTCAAAAACCAAGACATCCAAGTAGAGGTCGCGCACAACCCAGCGTTCGCCCTGTTCAGAAACGCGCACCACGTCCACGTAGTAATCGAAATTCGCGTGAGGACGTTCAGGTTTACGGTACTCAAAACGCACGACCTGAAGCCCCAAGTCTGGCAGCACCTGGCCTCGCATCGTTAGAGATTCCGGATGGTTATCGTACTCAGCAACATATGTAAGCTGGTTTGAGTTTACGGTGTGGGACACGAGCCAACTGACTTCAACTCCTTCAACTTTATGACGTATACGTTGACGCTTCCTGAACTGGTAGACAGCTTCTGTAACCGGGTGCATTAGAAGGTAGCCTCGAGCCCCACCACATTTTTAAGCCAAGCGCGTAGACTGTAACCACATTTTGCCAAACCATTGAGTAAATTATGCGCTGTGTTAAGCGCATAAACCGACTCTTGCAGCGTCAACAACCCTTCAGTTTGCGCCTCTAAAAACTCGTCGGTGTCTATAATGTACGCGGCTTTCCCTTCGACCACAATCACGTCTAAGTAGAGGTCGCGGCTCGTCCAGCATGTTCTACCGGTTTCAAACGTCATCACATCGACACAAAAGTCATACCAGGCGTAAGAACTTCCCGGATGATGCTGCCAGCGGTTGACCTGCAATCCGAACGTAGGCAAAAGGTACGCTGCCATTCCTGCAATATGCGGATGTCTTACAAAAGGCCGTGTAAAATAGAGCCAGCCGTCGCCCTGTTCATAACGGTCTACCGGGTAAGAGCCTAAAGAAATTGTATGCGTTTGAGCAGCAACATCGTAGATTGACGTTTTTACGGGGTGCATCAGCAGAGGTCCAAAAAGTTTTTCAGCATCGCCTTGCCTGTCTCGGTCAGGACACTTTCCGGGTGAAACTGCACACCCCAAATGGGATAGTCTTTATGCTTGAGGCCCATCACCACACGCTCGCTCGCTTCGTCAACCCAAGCGTTTGCGGCTAAAACGTCCGGCAAATCACGGACAATCAGTGAGTGATAGCGCGTTACGGTGACCGTTTCGGGCAGACCGCTGAAAACACCTGTACCGTCGTGAGACACCTCGCTCGTTTTGCCGTGCATGATGAGGGGCGCACGTTCAACCTTTGCACCAAACGCTGCGCCGATACTCTGATGACCCAGGCACACACCTAAAACGGGCGTTTTTGCGCCGTACTGCTGAATGACCGCAACCGAGTGACCGGCCTCGTTGGGGGTACACGGCCCCGGTGAGACGACGATACCGTCAGGGTTCAGGTCGTCAATATCACCGAGTTCAAATTGGTCGTTGCGCCAGACAGTGACGTGGGCCTCGAGTTCGCCCAAGTATTGCACCAAGTTGTAAGTAAACGAGTCATAGTTGTCAATAACCAAAATGCGTTTCACTGTACTATTCACTGTGCCTCCTCCCGTAAATCGAGGATAAAGCTGGCGGCGGCAGGACGCTCTTGCCACCCATGCTTGGCGTAGTAGCTACGTTCGTAAGACTCTTTGGTGCGGAAGTTCTCGAGGTGTAACCGTCCGGCTCTCCGCGTTTTGGCTTCTGTCTTGATACTTTCCAGAAGATTTGTTCCTGTCCCTCTACCGCGATATGACCCTTTAACGAACAGCTCACTCACAAATCCTTCGAGCCCCGACATCATCGGTAACCAGTGGGTGCTGCAATAACCGACAATTTCACTGTTTTCTTCTGCAACCAAGAGCGTATGGCGCTCACTCACCGTGATAATTTCTAGATGCTGCTTTACTCGCTCGAGGCTTACAGCCGGAGGTTCTTGGGTGACGCTCGGAAAATCTCCAAGCTCTCTTACCAAATTGGTAAGAGTCTCAGCATCTTCCAGTTTTACGGCGCGGATGATAGCGGCCATTACGCTAAACCTTCGGTCGCCAATTCAACTGCCCGCACGAGCGCCGCTAACTTGTTCATACTCTCCTGATACTCGTATTCAGGATCAGAATCTGCCACAACGCCGCCGCCCGCTTGCAAATGAATTTTGCCGCCGGTAATCACAGCGGTGCGGAGCGTCAGCGCCATGTCCATTGCCCCGGAAACCGATACGTACCCGAACGCGCCCGCGTAGGGGCCGCGGCGGACGGTCTCCAACTCGTCGATAATCTCCATCGCCCGGATTTTGGGTGCGCCCGAAGCGGTGCCCATCGGCAAGGTCGAGGCGAGGGCGTCGAGCGGCGTTTTACCTTCAGAAAGCTGCCCTTCGACGCTTGAGACGATATGCATGACGTGGCTATAGCGCTCGACGCGCATCAGGTCGGTCACTTTGACGCTGCCGAACTTGCACACCCGTCCGAGGTCGTTCCGGCCTAAATCGACGAGCATGATATGCTCCGCGCGTTCTTTGGCGTCGGCTAGCAGCTCGAGCTTGAGCCTTTCGTCTTCGGCGGCGTCTTTGCCGCGTTGACGAGTTCCGGCAATCGGCAGCGTTTCAACCCGGTTTCCGTTACTCCTTACCAGACTTTCGGGGCTGCTCGCCACCAGAGTGACCGGGCCGAGGTCTAGGTAGCCCAAATACGGACTCGGATTGACGACGCGGAGCGCCCGGTAGAGCGCAAACGGATGAACACCCAGCTCAGCGCTGAGGCGCTGACTCAGTACCACCTGAAAGATGTCTCCGGCGCGGATGTATTCGACAGCCCTTGAAACAGCGTCCATGTACTGCGTTTTGGTGACGTTCGGCGTAAAGGTCACGCGCCGACCCGCCCGGTCGCCGGGAACGCCCGGCAGCGGCCCGCGCAACCGGCCGTAAAGTCCTTCAATCAGCCCACGCGCCCTCGCCTCGTCCACGTCGTTACCAACTTCGGCGGGCGCAACCAGAAAGATACGCCGCTTGAGGTGGTCGAAGATAATCAGCGCTTCGGGTTCGATAAATAACAGGTCGGGGACGCCCAACTCGTCGGGGTTGGCATCAGGCAACGTCTCATACTGCCGGATCAAGTCGTAAGCCGCGTAACCGACGCTGCCCGCCCAGAAGTCGGGCAGGGCAGGGTCTTGTTCGGCGTCGCGAACGGTCAAATCCCACAGGACGCGTAAAGGGTCGGTGCTCTCGAAACTTTCAACCCCTTCAGGCGTGCTGATTTGCACGGTGCTGCCCCTCGCTTCGATGCGGCGGCGCTCACCCGTACCGATAAACGAGTAGCGGGCAACGCGTTCACCCTGTTCGACCGACTCGAGCAAAAAACTCGGGTATCCGGCAACTTTGAGGTACGCGGTCAGCGGGGTTTCTAAGTCAGCTAAAACTTCTTTGTAAACGGGTTTAATCCGGGACAATTTTAGAGCAGTAATAAGCAAGTCTCCTTTTCAGGCTCGAGCAAGACAGCATGAAACCAATATATAGCTTGTAGCTAATTTGGGTCAGAGACGCCATCGCTGAGGCTCGAGCTGAAAGGGCAGCCTTAGACGCATAGCGCAGTATAGCAGGTCAGCCTGGGCATACTGAGCCGTAAAACTCTGCGCTGACGCAGAACCCCGGTACGCGGCTTGACGGTCGGTGGTAACGCGCAGCGCAGCAAGCGTTTTGGCAAGGGTGATATAAGCGGCAGCGTAGGCAGTAACGTTCGTACGAAATTCCCGGATACAACTTAGAAACAGTGCGTGAGGATAGTGGGGCAGGGGTAAGCGTTGCAGGTCAGTTAGCCGCGCCGCTGCTGCGGTTTCTGTTGGTACGCCCCGCCCAACGGCACGCCGTAAACCTTGCATTCGCTCGAGGACGGCCAAGGCGCACTCGAGTTCGGCGCAGGGTCGGTTGCGATTCACCTGATTTCGGTGTCGTTCGCGCAGCGGCTCACTAAAGGTAAAGGGGACAGGCTCGAGCTACCCTTTCACCGGGCAGAAAAAGTTGTACCTTACATCGACCCGCTAACTGGCGAACGGGTGACGCCGGAGAAGCCGAACGCAGTGAAGCTCGAGCGCTTTATCTTCGACGCCCTGCCGCTCGCAGCGCATAGCATCATCTTAGAAACCGACCGGGCCGAGGAGTTTGCCCCCATCAAAAACGCTTCGGGCAGCGACTCGCCCGAAAGCAGCAAGAAGCTGCAGACCCTGCGGGCGGCACGCTGGTTGGAAGCCAACGGCGTCAAGGTGCCCTATAAAAACGGTGAGGTGGACGCAGTGCTCGAGATCGGCCCGCTCACCGCACTTTCAGCCGAAGACCTGGCAAACGTTGTCTTACCAGAAGCCATCGAACCGGGGGCGCAGCTGATTTTATAGGCCAGCAAACTGTTCGGAAGCAGAGCGGGGAGCTCACGAGTTCCCCGTACTGTTTTTTGTGCGGCGTGTGTGATGGAGAAAACCTATAGACAAAACCCCTACCGGAGTAGGGGCGAATGGGCGGGTGTTACGGCCTTAGCTGACAGGTTTTACGGGCGGCGCTTCTTTGCTAGAAAAGGTAAAAGGAACCAGCTGCATCAGGTCCTTGTAGACGCCTTGCAGACTGACACCTTGGTCGGACGTGAACGACCCACCGGTATCACTCGGTCTAGCTAGGGCGTACATAAAAACGGCGGCAAGAACAACTAATGTAACTGCAATTTGCTTTTTCATAGTCTTCCTTTGTTGCTCGTGCAATCACGGCAAAGAGATGGGAGAGCGTAAGTTAAAAAGTAGGAGGGTAGAAAAAGGCTTAACTTATGTCTTTAAGGATATAGAAGTTTTTGCCGCACAGCTGTGGGATTTTGCCTAGAATGCGCAAGTGTGGAATTTTACGCAAAGAGCGTTTGCAGGCCGCTGTTTTAAGCAACCTAGAAAGGCAAGGCACTAGCAAGCGCCTGGGCTTAGTGCGGAAAGTCCACCTCTACTTAGCGCCTATCTGAAAACCAGAGTAAGTCGTCTCAGCGATGATTCTCTTGCATAGAAAGCACAGCTAAAGAAAGCGTTACAGGCGCACTTCCGCCACTCGCTAGGCACTGCCCTCTACCTACAAAAATTATGGTTAAAAGGTTTTGGGACAGCGCCCTAAGCAAAACTACCCGGTTGTAGCTGTCAGCCCAAGGTTGACGAGTCAGTACCGTAGTCGGCAAGAACGCAACAAGAGCGATCTGGTAGAGGCCGAGAATAGCGCCAAGGGTGCGCCAACCCTGAGCTGTTTGTTGCCCCACGACAAACGGTTGAAGAGCTTGAAAGCCTGACCCGGACGAGAGAAGCATTAGCTGAAACAGCTCACTGCCCACCGCTTGAGCTTACGAAGCACTGAGTTAGCAGCAGTACGTCAAGCGCTTGAAGCGGTTGCCAGTGGCCTTACCGAGCAGATCAAAGCTTTAGAAGTAGTGCTAAAGACTTTGGTAATGACAACCGCAGGCTCAACCTCACTTTTCATATGATCACCCAAGTCCGGTTGCGCTGTCGCAGAGACGCCAAAGCCTATCTCGACAAAAAGTAGCAACAAGATAGACCCCGTCGTGCCGCCTCAAGATGCCTCAAAACCTATTTTGCTAGAGAGCTCTTCCGCTTTATGCCCCAAGCTACGCTGCAGCACCCCAAAAGGTGGCTTACCCCTTGTATACTAAGCTCATCTGGTCGGAAACGCTCTGAGGAACCAATTGCCGTCTGGCACGCACGTTCTAAGATGATGCTTGTATCACGCTCCTAGGCAAACGCCAGTTGAAACAACTTACTCTTTGGGGTCGTCGTCGTCGCGGGGCAAAAGTGCGCCAAGTAGGGGGACACAACCGAACAAAACGATAGCCGTCACGATAATAAATAGAGTCCGAATACTTTCCATCTTAGCCTCTTTCTGAGCGCCGCCTTATTACGGGCAGCTAGGGACAGTTTACCGCGCTTCACGGTAGATAGAAGATGGGCTCGAGTTCACTCATCATCTCGTCTGCTGTAGCCCCACCGGGCAGTCTGACAAAAGGTGCCATCAGCGCCTGCCAACGACCATTTACTTCGCTGTCAACCATCTTCTCCTGTGCGTCGGCGAGTGAAACCGGCGTTTCGAAATAACCGAACAAGAGCCCATCCGGACGGATGAAGAGCGAGTAGTTGTGCCAGCCTGCGCGGGTGAGCGCAGCACGCATCTCCGGCCATACCTCTTGATGATGGCGTTTATAAGCCTCTATTTTTTCCGGATGAACTTGTAAGGTAAAGCCGACGCGGTTCATACCGTGTAAGCATAACCCAGACGATCGTCGGCACGAAAAAACCCTGCAAGTCCCCACTTGCAGGGTGTACAGCGGCGCAACCGGCCAAGGTATGTCCGCAACACCCATTATAGAACTGCAAGGGATTTTTACGGGTTATCGCGCACAACGGGGCTCGAGGATAGCCGGAGAACTCTCTGTAAGAGGCATCCTTCACAAGTAGAAATCTATCACCTCAGTTGTTGTGGCATTTCCAAGTGATAATGCACCGTTTCTCCGCAGATATCATCTCTTGGGGACGCGTGCCAAACGGCATTTTCCAAAGCGAGCGCGTCCCTGTGCAGAGCTTCGTACAAGCAAACCAGCTGCTACCTGCTATTTCGAACAAAACAAACCCCCGCTCAGCGTAAGGCCGAGCAGGGTTACTGCGTCCCGAAATATACAGGTCTAGTTGACGGTTTTCGTCCGCTTCGACTGAAAATCTTGCAGCACGTAGCGCCCAATCGTGTGCGGCGTCGTAAAGTACGCTTTACCCTGCGTCATCGCCGAAACGCGCTGCACGAAGGCGATAAGTTCGGGGTCGCGGGCCAGCATGAAGGTGTTGATTTGAATCCCTTGGCGGCGACAGTTACCAACCTCACGGAGCGTTTCACCCAACACCATCGGGTCGAGGCCGTAGGCATTTTTGTAAACTCTGCCGTTCGGTAAGGTAATCGCCGAGGGTTTCCCGTCGGTAATCATCACAATCTGTTTCATGTCCTTGTTCTGCCGTTTGAGCATCTTTTGCGCCAACCGTAAACCTTCAGCGGTATTGGTATGATACGGCCCGACCTGTGCCTGGGCAAGTTTGGCTAAAGGCAATTCTTCGGCAGAGTTGTGAAACAGAGCAAACTGAATTGTGTCGCCTCGGTATTGTGTCTGAATCATGTGGGCTAAAGCGAGCGCTACCTGTTTGGCGGGGGTAAAGCGGTCTTCCCCGTAAAGAATCATCGAGTGCGAACAGTCGAGCAGGACGACCGTAGCCGCCGACGAGTTGTATTCAGTTTGAACGACCTCGAGGTCGCCATATTGCAGATCAAAAGAACCATCATCTTTAAGACCGTGTTTGGCGGCATTTTTGAACGTCTGCGCCACGTCCATATTGATGGTGTCACCAAACTCGTAGGGTTTGGACTCCGCTGACGATTCGACGCCGGTCGTCTGAAACTTCGTCTCGTGCGCACCGACCGACGAACGCCCTGCCCCGCCGAGCACATCTTTAAGCGTACGGTAGCCCAAAAAGTCGATGGCTTTATTTGTCAGCTCGAACTTGACCTGACCGGGGTCGCGGTCGGGGCCTCCTCCGCCCTGTCCGGGATTGTTCGGGTTGCGCTCTTCGCCGTCATCCTCGCTCGGTTTGAGGTAGCCTTCGCGCTCGAGCCGTTGCGCCAACTCCTTTACAGCCTCGCCGAGGGGTGAATCCATCCAGTTTTCGGCGTTCATCGCCCCTTCGATCATCTCATCGCTGACAAGTTCATTGTTGATTAACGCCTCAGCGATCGCGTCGTACAGGTCTTGCATCGACTGCTGATAATTTGGGTCGGGATCCCAGGGATTTCGCTGATAGCCCGATTCCATAAGCCGGTCTTGGAGCATCTTCATCAGCTCGCTCATATCGAGGTCGTCCAGGGTCGCTTCGTATTTACTGTAACGGGTGGTGGGCATAGGCTCTCCTAGCTGACAGGCTTGTTGAGTTCTTTCTCGAGGTAGATCAGCTGACCGACGTGCAGCCGAAGATGGGTGAGGCAGTTTAAGATTTCACTGTAGCGGTTTTCAGCTCGGAGCGACGTATCAGCTACGCTCCAGCTCTCATCCGTTTGAGCCTCGACAGTCGTGACGACCATCTTCACCGCGTCACCGAACGCTTGAAGCACGAAATCTTTGGACGGTTTAGACGTATCGGTAAATTCACGCTCGCGGTCACGTACATAACCCGTCTCGACAATTTGTGCGCCAATAAAGTGGTTCAAGTTACCGGTCAGGTGCAGTACTAGGTGGCCAAAACTATTGCCATAAGGATAGGGCTTCGTCCAAAACTGCTCGTCAGAAAGCCCTGCTGACAGGCCGTAGACGCGCTCAGCGTAGCCTCGATACGCGTCAACAAAAGTTTTAGAAACCGTAACCGATAGACTCATCTTAGTTCACCCAGCCTAGTTCCAACGCTGCCTCGTCGGACGCGCCATATCGGGTTCGGCGGCGCTGTAACCGCGCTCTTCGCTACGCGCTACCTGCTTGCGGGCGTAGAGACCCTCGAGGATAAACTCGGCAGCGACAGCCACGTCTTGCGGGTTACGGCTGCTGGAGAGTTCGCGGGCGGCTCCGACGAGGCCCGGTACTTGCTCAAAGACACTGACAAGCTGCGCGGTCGGTACTTCGTCCGGCACTTTAAGGTTGTTGTCAGCCTCGAAGTAATCGGTAATTTCCGCAGTTTCGGCGTTGACGGCGCGGCGGCTGTAGACCTGCCCGATGGCGCGGCGCACGATGTCTTTGGCAACCGCTTCACCGCCTTTAAGTTCACCTTCGTACTCGAGCTCGAGCTTTCCCGTTACCGCGCCGAGTGCGCCGTAAAGGTCGGTCACGCGGGCAATCGGCTGCTCTTCACCCAAAATATAAGCGCGGCGTTCGGCGTTGCTGACGATATTCTCCAACAAGCTGATAGGCAACCGCTGTGAAACCCCAGAGTGCTTGTCCACACGGGAATCGTCGCGGGCGACAAACGCCACTTCTTCGGCGATTTCGGCGACAAAATCCGGTACGTTGACCTCTTGCTCGCGGTCTGTCCACGCCTCTTGCGCCGTGATCGCCATGCCCTCTTCGACCGTCGCCGGATAGTGCGTTCGGACTTCGGAGCCCACGCGGTCTTTGAGTGGCGTGATAATTTTGCCGCGGGCCGTGTAGTCTTCTGGGTTTGCCGAAAAGACGAGCATCACATCAAGTGGCAGCCGAATCGGGTAGCCCTTAATCTGCACGTCGCCCTCTTGCATGATGTTAAAGAGTGCAACCTGCACCTTGCCGGAAAGGTCGGGCAGTTCGTTCATCGAAAAGATGCCGCGGTTGGCCCTCGGCAACAGGCCGTAAAGGATGCTCCGCTCGTCGCCTAAGGGCACGCCGAGTTTGGCAGCTTTGATCGGGTCAACGTCGCCGATGATGTCGGCAACCGTGACGTCGGGCGTCGCCAGTTTTTCGATGTAGCGGGCGTCTTTGGGCAGCCACGCGATACGGGCGTCGTCACCTTGTTCGGCGATGATGCGCTTGCCTTCGCCGCTGATAGGCGCAAAAGGGTCGTCGTTAAGTTCGCTGTCGGCCAGAACCGGGATTTCCAGATCTAACAGGTCGGTCAGTTGCCGCAATATACGGGTTTTGGCCTGACCGCGCAGCCCCAGCAAGATAAAGTTATGGCGGCTCAAAATGGCGTTGACAATTTGCGGCGTAACGGTCGTTTCGTAGCCGACAATGCCGGGAAATACCGGGCGATGTTCGCGCAGGCGGCAGATGAGGTTATCGCGGAGTTCTTGTTTGACGCTGCGGCCTGACTTGGTGGCCCAGGGGGTCGCGCGAAGCTCACCTAAAGTTGTCACGTTTGCTGTTTTCGTCACGGGGTCTCCCAACTGTGAGTAAAAGGATTTAAGCGTAGCGTTAAGGTCACTGAAGGTATGGTACCACCGCGTCCCCAGGGCTTTATGTATGGGGGGGCCGCAATTGTCCTCGTAAAATCTGTACAACTTGCGCAACTTGCAGTTGTATAACCTGCACCGCGTGGGCAAAGAGAGACTCGAGCGTTACACCACCTTTTCGCAAGACAGCGCGCTCTTAAGCGCCTGCGCCGCTTGTATGCTAAGCGGTATGATTGCAGAACTCCTAAGCGTCGGAACTGAACTTTTACTCGGCGAAATTGTCGATACCAACAGCGCCTTTTTAGCTGCTGACCTGGCCCGCCGGGGCGTCGACATCTTGTGGTCGCAGCGCGTCGGGGATAATCTCGGGCGCGTCAAGCTGGCGTTGGAAAGCGCTTTGGAACGCAGCGACGTGGTGATTATGTGCGGCGGTCTCGGCCCGACCGACGACGACCTGACCCGTGAGGCGATCTCCGCCGTCGTCGGCGAGACGCCTGAAGTCGACGCCGAACTAGAGAACGTCTTACGTGAACGCTTTATGGCCTACGGAATGCGCGAGTTTCCCGAAAAGAACCTCAAGCAGGCGTGGCTGATCCCCTCAGCTGAAGCGCTTCCCAACCCGCAGGGCACCGCGCCAGGGTGGTTTGTCAGGACGGAGAGAAACGAGCAGACCAAATGGCTGATTGCGTTGCCGGGGCCGCCGCGCGAACTCAAACCGATGTGGTTGGACGAAGCGGCTAGGCGGCTCGAGCTTCCCCCCGCCGCGCTGTACAGCAAAACGTTTAAGACGCACAACATCGGCGAGTCAACCGTCGCTGAGCGGCTCGGCAGCTTGACCGACGGGGCTAACCCAAGCGTGGCGACCTACGCCAAACGCGACGGCGTACAGGTGCGCGTCGCTGCCAAAGCTGACACACCCGAAGCGGCAAAGGCTCAGGCTGCCGAGGTCGAGGGCCAGGTGCGCGGTCTAATCGCCGACAAACTCTGGGGTGAAGACGACGACGAACTCGCCGCCGTTATCTTGGACAAGCTGAAAACAGAGGGGCAAACGCTCGCTACGATGGAGTCCCTGACCGGCGGGTTGTTAGGTGATCTGCTCACCTCGGTGCCGGGTGCGTCGGCGGCGTATGAGGGCGGCGTGGTAGCGTACAACGTGCAGCAGAAGGCAGTTTTTGGTGTACCTGAAACGCTTTTACGGGCGCACGGCGCAGTCTCTCCGGAAACCGCCCTGGCGATGGCAGAGGCCGCCGCAAAGCAGTTTTCAAGCAGTTATGGGTTGGCGACAACGGGGGTAGCCGGGCCGGAGGGTAGCGAGGAGAAGCCCGTCGGTGAACTTCACCTCGCGGTTTTTCGGCGTTCTGGCAGTGCGACGAAAGTGCGCAGCTTGCAGCTTCCGCCCTTGGAGCGCAACTGGGTACGGGAACGCGCGGCTTTTGCGGCGCTTTCACTGCTCTGGGCGGTGCTTAACGCTTAGATATTACTAATGACATGACTTTTTAGGAGACGATATGGCGAAAGAAACTGTAGCAAAAACAACTGAACTGCAACAAGACCCCATGAACCCGCAACGGCGCAAGAGTTTGGAAACGACCCTCACGCAGATCGAGAAACAGTTTGGTAAAGGGGCCATCATGCGCTTGGGCGACGACCGCACCATGCTCAGCCAAGGGGTCATCTCGACCGGTTCGATGTCGGTTGATTTAGCACTAGGCGTGGGCGGTGTCCCCCGTGGCAGGGTGATTGAAGTCTATGGCCCTGAGTCGGGCGGTAAAACCACCCTTTCGTTACACATTATCGCCGAAGCCCAGAAAGCGGGCGGCGTGGCAGCCTTTGTCGACGCCGAACACGCGCTTGACCCCGGTTACGCCAAAGCTTTAGGCGTCGATACCGAAGAGCTTTTGGTCTCCCAACCTGATACCGGCGAACAAGCGTTAGAGATTACTGAGCTGTTAGTTCGTTCGGGTGCGGTCGATGTAATTGTCGTTGACTCGGTCGCCGCGCTGGTCCCCCGCGCTGAAATCGAAGGCGAGATGGGGGACACACATGTGGGTCTACAAGCCCGGCTGATGAGTCAGGCCCTCAGAAAACTGACGGGGGTCCTGAGTAAAAGCCGTACCACCGCTATTTTCATCAACCAGATCAGAGAGAAGATCGGGGTGATGTATGGCAACCCGGAGACGACGCCGGGAGGTCGGGCGTTGAAGTTCTACTCGTCGGTCAGGCTGGAAGTCCGGCGTAAAGGCGACGTCAAGTCAGGCACCGATAAGGTGGGCAATCTGACGCGGATCAAAGTCACCAAAAACAAGGTTGCGCCGCCCTTCAAGGAAGCCGAGGTCGAGATCATGTTCGGGCGGGGCATCGACAAAGTCGGCGACCTGATCAATATTGCCGCTGACCTGGACATCATTCAGAAATCGGGCTCGTTTTACAAGTATGACGGGGTGACCATCGGGCAGGGCAAAGAAAAAGCCTCGGCGTATCTGCAAGACCAGCCCGGGCTCATTGACACCATTCGGCAACGGGTTGTGGATATTGTGAGCGGGGTAAAGGGTGTTGAGGTTCAGGGTGAGGCGGGATGAGCGCGTTTGTAGTCGTTTTGCTCCTCGTTCTGGGGCTCGCCATCGGCGGCGCACTCGGATTTTTGCTGCGGCAACGGCGCGATACGGAGCTGTTGGTACGCGCTCAAGCCGAAGCTGATACGCTTCGGCGTAGCGCTCAGGACGAAGCGCAGCGCGTGTTACAAGGAGCGCAGCAGCAGCGCGACGAGCTGTTACAGGGGGCGCAGGCACGGCTCGAGGACGACGCTGCCCGTGCCCGAAACGCTCTGCAAGCCGACCTGACCCGCGAACGGCAGACGGTTGAGCTGGAGCTTTCCCGCGTCCAAAACGAAGCCGAACGCGAAGGCAACCGTATCCGCGAAGCAAGGGACGAACTCCGCCGCGACCGCGAACGCCTCGACCTGACCGAAGAACGCCTGACCCGGCGCGGCGAACAGCAGGACTCGAGGGCACTCAAACTCGACGACGTTGAAACACACCTTGATGAACGCTCAGATGCGCTCAAAGCGCAAAACGCCGAATTAGAAGACCAACGCCGCGAGATTGAAACCAAACTTTACGAAGTTGCCCAGCTGACCCGCGAAGGCGCAACTGAGATCATCATGAATCAGCTCAGCAGCGAGTTGGAACGCGAAAAAGCCGTACTGATCCGCGCCGAACTCGATAAGGCCGACGCCGAGGCCAAGCGCAAAAGTACCAACATCATCGCGCAGGCGATTCAGCGGAGCGCGAGCGAAGTCTCGGCGGCGATCAGCGTCTCGGTCGTGCCGATCCCCTCGGACGCGATGAAAGGCCGGATTATCGGACGTGAGGGGCGCAACATCCGGGCGTTCGAGTCGCTGACCGGCGTCGATCTGATTATCGACGACACACCTGAAGCCGTCCTGCTCAGTTCGTTCAACCCGATTCGCCGCGAGGTCGCCAAACTCGCCTTGACCGAACTCGTCACCGACGGACGCATCCACCCCGCCCGCATCGAAGAAACCGTCCATAAGGCGCAAAACGATATGCAGAGCTATATCCGTGAACGCGGCGACGAGGCCGCTTTAGAGGCCAACGTCGTCGGCCTCAAACCGGGGATGTTGCAACTTTTAGGCCGGATGCACTTTCGCACCTCGTATGGGCAGAACGTCCTCAAACACTCCGTCCAGGTCGCGCATATGACCGGGATTATCGCCGCTGAAATTGGGTTGGACGAAGGGCTAGCGAGGCGCGCCGGACTTCTGCATGACATCGGCAAATCCATCGACCGTGAGATCGAAGGCACGCACACCGAAATCGGCGCGAACTTGGCGCGGCGTTTCGGCGAACCCAAAGAGGTGTTGGACGCGATTGCCAACCACCACGAGCTGGAACTCTCCGAGACGCTCTATCCGATTATCGTTTCCGCCGCCGACGCCATCAGCGCAGCGCGTCCGGGGGCAAGGCGCGAGAGTTTGGAAAGCTATTTGAAACGGCTCGAGGGTTTAGAAACCATCGCCACGAGTTTTCCGGGTGTCGAGAAGTCTTACGCCATTCAAGCAGGCCGCGAAATCCGCATCATCGTCGAACCTGAAAAAGTTGACGACGCCTCAGCCGTGTTACTGGCCCGCGACATCGCCAACCGCATCGAGCAGGATATGGAGTATCCAGGGCAGGTGCAGGTAACGGTCGTCCGGGAATCGAGGGCTGTGCAGTACGCGAGATAGTTAAAGTTGAGAGGTTAGAGCTGAGAAATAGAACGGCGTCCGCTACTCCAGCAGACGTCGTTTTTTTATACTGGCGTCATGCCCAAACAAACTTTTACGGCGCTGAGTGAACGGCTTTACGCGGACGAGGACGTTCTCGGCGTATTTCTGAGCGGTTCGCGCGGCAAAGGGTTTCACACGGACTTGTCGGATTACGACGTTTATATCGTGGTACAAGACGCCGCCGTAAACCGCGCCAAACAGCGCTATCCTTTTCGTTACAGCGTAGACATAGACTACATCGTGGTCAGCTTGACCGAGTTTCGTGCTTACGCTGAGTGGGGCTCGAGCCATCACTGGGACCGTTATTCGTTCGCCCACGTCAACGTCCTTGTTGAACGTAAAAACGGGGAGATTCAGAAGCTGGTTGGGCAAAAGGGTCAAATCCCTGCCGAATACCGCACAGCTACACTCCGCAGCACTCTAGACGCTTACCTACAGCGCTTTGCGTAATCACTGATAGCGTAGGTTATAGCCGGAATGACCGAACCAGCCAAGGATGTCTTGCAAGGAGATGGTTTTCAGGGCAGCGGCAATGGCTTGATCGAGGGCGTCTCGAGCTCGTGCCTGGCTCGCTTTGACGAAGGTCTTGATTTTAGAAAGCGCTTCTTCGATGGGGTTCAGGTCCGGTGAGTAAGGTGGCAGGAAAAGCAGCGAGCAGCCTTTGGAAGCCAGCAATTCGGCGACCCTATCGCCTTTATGGATACGGTGGTTGTCAAGCACAACGATCTGACCTGGGGTAAGGGTAGGTACAAGCATCTGCTCGACATAGGTCTCGAACGCAAGGCCGTCAACGCTGCCCTGAAGTGTCATAGGAGCTTGCAGTCCGTTAAGGGAAAGGGTGGCGATGAGGCTGGTATTCTCACCCCGGTTACGGGGCACTTGGTTGTAAGCGCGTTCCCCCTTCGGAGCACGGGCGTAGAGAGGTGTCATAGCAAAGTTAAAGCCGCTCTCATCGACAAAGACGACTTTGCCTGGGTCAACACAGAACACTTTAGCCAGCCAGCGCAAGCGTTGCCCTTCGTCACGTTCACTCGCTCCCAACGTCTTTTTTTCTCGATAGATCAGCACGCTGCATCGTGCGGCACATGGCTACGATGCTGACCTTGACGCCCTGCTGTTCTTCCCAGAGTTCGCAGTGTCTGGCCAGGGTGACCTGGTTATGCTGTCTGACTTGTTCGCTTAGCAGCTCATACGCTTCGGCTGGAATTAACGCGCTGCGGCCCGGTGGTGCCTTGGCTGCCAGCTCCCCGTGAGCGGCTGAGGTAACGCCGCACCGTCGCCACGCCTACCTTGAAGCGCGCTGCAACGTCCTGATGCTTCTGCCCTTCCGCTACCGCTTCGACAATTCGTTCGCGTAAGTCGAGTGAGTATGCCATGCTCCACTATGACGCTATATCAAAGCTAGCGCAAATCGCTGTAAACGCAGTTTACCGTTCTTTCAAATGTCTTAAGCGGCAAGACGAACTTGGGGCGCGGCTCGAGGCCGCCGTAAGTATCTCTTTTTTGCTCGAGTTCTTGTTCGCTTTAGAAAGCAGGCACGCGCCGTTTGCCGGGTATTTAGAACGAGAATTACAAACCTATCCGCTCTACACGCTACCGCTGCCGGTTGCTGAACTGCTGTCCTACATAAGCCGCGTATTAAACGCCGAAGTCGAAGCGCAAAAGAGCTTGCTCTATCACGTTGATAAACTCGGACACGCGGAAGGCTTGGCTGACGTTTTTACGGGCTGGGGTAAAGCGTATCCGTGGCTGCTCGAGTTTTCACTCTAAAAACATAAAATGAGACGTCGCACTTTCAGCTTTTTACGTTTGGTACGTTGCTCCGCACTGATATTATTGTGTATACTCCCCTTTGGCACTCTGCTCGCCTTAGGCAGCTTTTTGTGTGACATTTTGGGAAGCTTGTGAGGTCAGCCTTGGTTTACCCCCTAACTATACTGAACGGCACCATCCGTGAGGCCGCTCGGTGATTGGTGACGAAGTACGCATCTTTTGCGGAAGTGCGACACCAGACCTTGCGGCGGCAGTCGCAGAACACCTCGGCGGCGAGCTTTCCAAGGGCTGGGCGACCAGTTTTCCCGACGGTGAAACGCGCGTTTTAGTCGATGAATCGGTTCGCGGCGCAGACTGTTACATCGTGCAGTCGACGTGTTCGCCGGTCAACCATAACCTGATGGAACTTCTTGTTTTTGTTGACGCGCTCCGGCGGGCTTCGGCGTGGCGAATCAATGCGGTCATACCGTACTTTGGTTACGCCCGTCAGGACAAAAAGATTCAACCGCGAGAGCCGATTACCGGCAAGTTGGTAGCGAATTTGCTCGAGAAAGCAGGCGTCGACCGCGTCATCTCCGTTGACCTCCACGCCGGTCAGGTTCAAGGCTTTTTCGATGTGCCGGTCGATCACCTCACTGCCCTCGGGATTATGGGGGCGCACTTGGAAAAACAAGACCTGAGCAACACCGTTGTCGTCTCGCCGGACGTGGGCCGCGCGACCGAAGCGCGGCGGCTTGCCAATCATCTGGGTCTACCTATTGCCATTTTGTACAAGCGCCGTAACAGTCCCACCGAAACGAGTCTCACCCACGTGATCGGCGACGTTGAAGGAATGCGCCCGATTATTGCCGACGACATGATTTCAACTGCCGGGACGATCAAGATGGCTGTTGACGCGCTGTTAGAACTCGGCGCGAAGCCCGACGTGCGGGTCGTCGCCACACACCCCGTTTTTACCCCACCCGCCCTAGAACGTCTCGCCCACCCAGCCATCAGCGAAGTTCATGTAACCGATACGGTGCCGTACCAAGGCGACCTTGCCAAAGTCAAAGTTCTGTCCGTTGCCGGACTGATTGCCAGCGCCATCCGAAACGTTCACGATAATACCTCGGTCAGTTCGCTCTTTCCCGTTTAGACCAGTTTAGCCCAGTAGGAGAACATTATGAGAATATCCGCCCAGAAACGTACCCCCGGAAACGCCACCGACCTGATCAAGGCGGGCCGTTTACCCGGTGTGGTTTACAACAAAGAGACCAATATACCGGTCAGCTTGGAGCTGCGCGAGTTCGATAAAGCGTTCCGCAGCCAGGGCACCTCGAACGTGATCAATCTGGACATCGACGGCGACGAACACGACGTTTTGGTTCGGGCCGTGCAGATGGACAAGCGCCGCCGCCAGCCGATCCACATCGACTTCTTTGCGGTATCGGCAAACCAGCCCGTCGAGGTTGCCGTGCCGTTTGATTTCGTCGGCACCGCCCTCGGTACTAAAGAGGGTGGTCAGACCGACATTCAGCGCCGCGAGTTGCGGATTCGTGTGTTGCCGAGGTTTATTCCTAAAGAGCACCTCGAGGTCGATATCAGTGCGTTGGCGATTGGCGACGCACTGCACCTGAGCGACGTCATCGGTCAGCTTCCTCCCCAAGCCGAGGCGTTAGACGACCCCGAAGAGACCATCATCGCCATCTTGCCGCCGCGCGTTGAAGAACCCGCCGAGCCGGTCGAGACTGAAGCCGCCGAACCCGAAGTCATCGGTGAAGAAGGCGAAAATGACGGCGAGGCGGAGACTGACGCTGCCGAGTAATCCCCCTAGCGACTCGCCTGTGGAAATCCCTGCAGAGCGCCCCGTAAAGCTTCTAGTCGGGCTCGGCAATCCCGGCCCGCAGTACTCGAGAACCCGGCACAACGCCGGGTTTCTTGTGCTTGACGAACTCGCACGCCGTCAGGGATTAGTCTTTCGCAAGGGCAAAAATGCAGAAGACGTAAAGTGGGGCAACGTAATGCTGCTGAAGCCTATGAAGTTTATGAACGCCTCAGGCGCGGGGGTGCAGGCAGCGTTGACCCGACTCCGTCTCTCCCCTGCTGAACTGCTCATCATTCACGACGACCTCGATCTGCCTTTGGGTCGGCTCCGGCTACGAACGGGCGGTAGCGCAGGCGGGCAACGCGGCGTCGCCGATACGGTTCGCCGGATTGGGCCGGAGTTTACGCGGCTTAAAGTCGGTATCTCGAGGCCGCCCCCCGGTTGGAAGGTTGAAAACTGGGTGCTGAGCCGGTTTGGAGAGGCCGAGCAACCGTTGCTGCAGAAAGTTATCGAGAGCGCTGCCGACGCCGCCGAGCTAGTTCTTGAAAAGGGGCAAGAAGCTGCGATGGCCCATTTTAACGGGCTCGACTTACGCGAATAAGCACGTAAGTTTTACCTTCAGCCGGTGGAGTTGACCTTCTGGCATTTTTACAGGAGGCCGGTACAGACGTCGTTTGAAATATGTGTGTTGATGGGCAAAACTCGAGCCTGTTTTTAACTAAACGCCGTTTGTTCAACGTTCAAAGAATATAGCGATTATCACACCTACTGAGCGCGAAGCTCGCAGCTATAGCACTTAAGCGGTTGAAGGCTACCTTTATCACCATAGAATGTACGTGCTAGACAGTTCAGATGAATGTGGAGGCGTCTGTTCCCAGATGATACCTGCTATAGTGTACGAAGTTCTCCGCAGGAACAACGATCATTTTCACAGAGCGGCTCAAACCAGCTGATACTTGCTATACTGTCAACCGCGCTTAAATCTTCTTACAAGTTTCGTAGCCTTCTTAGAAGCCATCTCAAAAACGAATAGTCAGCTGCATAGCTGTTAGAACGGTGGTATGGAACTCACCGATGAACAGTGGGAAGTACTAGGGCCGCTCATTCCCGAACCAGCTCGACGCAAAGATGGCAAAGGCCGTCCCAGACGAGAACCACGAGCGATACTTAAGGGCATCTGCTGGATATTACGAACGGGCGCACAGTGGGCTGATTTACCCGAGCGCTATCCGCCCTATCAGACGTGCCATCGGCGCTTTCAAGAATGGGAGAGAAACGGCGTGTTGCGGCAGATTCTAGAGACTTTAGCGCATGACCCCCTGCAGCGGGGCAAACTCGACTTGTCGGAATGCTTTATCGACGGTACCTTTGTGGCTGCGAAAAAAGGGGGTCAGCAGTTGGTAAGACTAAACGGGGTAAGGGTAGCAAAGTCATGGCGGTATCGGACGCTGGTGGTACTTGCCTCGCCCTGCACGTTACGTCTGCTAGCCCACATGAGGTCCGGTTGGTACACGCGACTCTCGCATCTCGACACGTCAGCGGCAAACCCGACAAGTTAATCGGTGACAAAGCGTATGACAGTGATCCGCTTGACGCTGAACTCGCCGAAGCAGGTGTTGAAATGATTGCGCCTCACCGAAGAAACCGTAAAAAAGCCAAGACGCAAGATGGACGTAAACTGAGGCGCTACAAACGGCGCTGGAAGATTGAACGGCTATTCGCCCACCTCGGCAACTTTCGCCGTCTGGTCGTTCGCTATGAACATCACTCCCTAAACTTCTTGGCCTTCCTGCATCTCGGCTGCATCAAATTACTGCTTAGGCGTTTTTGAGATGGCTTCTAGTCTCTCTGTTTACGTCCAGCGAGACAAACCCTGAGCAACCTGCACTAGCAATGCTTACACTCTCACATCGACTCGTAACTGCACAATAGGAGCGTAGGTATCTAAGGTGGCGAGCAGTTCACCGCTCGGCGCGTATTTCCTGATGGTGCAGCTTCCACGTTCAGCCGCGAACAGCTGCCCCGACTCGTCAACGCCCAAGTCCACAAACGTGTCAGGCCGGAACGTTTCCATCTCGGCAAACGTCAGGGTCTCGAGCCCCCCGCCGCCCGGCGCGAGCTTGTGAACCTTGCCACTTTGCGCCTCGCGCAGGTACAGGTCACCGGTTTGGTCCAGCGCGAAACCGCTTAAAAGACGAAGTTCGGGTGAGCCGTCCAGAGTGGTTTTGCCGAAGGTATCTGCCCCTTTGCCCGACGCCCGAAACGCCCAGCGGTTCAGGTACACGCCCTCAGCGCTGAAGTGCTGCACCTGCCGGTTGCCGTAATCGAGGACGAACAGCTCACCGCGGGCGTTGACCAGGAGGTCGCGGGGGTCGTTGAACTTCCCTTCACCCGTACCCGGCCCACCGAAACCGCCTAAGTAGAGGCCGTCGTCACGAAAATGCTCGAGCCGGTGCGTTTCGGCGTCTAAGACCCACAAGCTGTCGTCGGGTGCCGCCGCGAGCGCGGTGGGCCGCAAGAACTCACCGGGCCGCATGCCGTAAGGGCCGAACGCACGGAGCAGCGCACCGTCCGGCGCGAGTTTGTAGAGCAGAGGGTGTTCTTCACCGGGCGCAGAGGCGTCCGTCACTGCAACGTAAAGGTTGCCGTGAGCGTCGCTCACACACGCCCGCGGCGGTGCGGGCAGGGCGGCCCCGACGTCGTCTAGTTCACTGACGTTGCCGCCCGTATCGAACATCCGGAGCGCTCCTTGAGCCGTTCCTAACGCACACAGGAGACGGCTGTTGGACGCCACTTCAGGCAGCGGCGCAGGCTCGGACAGACGGTATTCGATTTCAGCTAAGCTGGGCCGCGCTCTGGGTTCTTTGGCGACCATCTGCATGACGAGGCGCTCGAGTTGGAGCGGAATCCGCGGGTCGTGCTGGCGTGGCGGCGGCGGCAACTGAAAAATCTGCTGGTGAACGATAACTTCGTAGCCCCCCTTGAAGGCGGACTGCCCGGTCAGCAGTTCATAAAAGACCAGACCCAGACTGTAGATATCGCTGCGCTCGTCCGAGCGGAGGCCGCGCGCCTGTTCGGGCGACATATAGATAGGGGTGCCGACGCGTGCCCCTGCAACCGTGAGGTTGGTCGGAATCTGTCCACCTGCCACCCCGAAATCCATCAGCTTGAGGGCGTCCGGTGCAAAACTGACCGTCGTACCGTCATCAATCAGGCCGTCGCCGCGCAGCATCAGGTTGGCAGGTTTGATGTCGCGGTGAACGACCCCGGCGTCGTGAATGTAACGGAGGGCGAGGGCAGCCTGCCGCATCAGTTCGCAGCTCGCCGCGTAGTCGTGGCGGTAGGCGGGTTCGTCGATGTAGCTTTCCAAGCTGTAGCCATCAACGAACTCCATGACCATAAAGTGCTTCGCGCCGACGCTGCCGTGCTCGAGCGTCCGCACAATGTTGGCGTGAACGAGTCCCTGAGCGACCTCGGCTTCTTGGTGAAAGCGGCGGATAAACGTCTCGTCGTGGGCGAAGGTCTCGTTGGGAATCTTGAGCGCCACAAACACCCCATCGCGTTTACGGTGCGCCCGGAACACACTCGCCATCCCGCCGGAACCGACCTTTTCCATCACCTCGTAACCGGGAATATCCCACAGGTCGAGCGGTGAGGTGGTATCTCTGACAGGTGAACTAGCCGTAGCCGGGGAGGTCGCCGCGACCGGTAGCACCGCAGACGGTGCCGCGCCGAGCGCTTTCGGCAGCTTGGGAAGTTTAGGTAACGGAATATTCATAACGATACTTCTGGGCGCACCGAAGCCCAGTTTGGAAGGGCTGCTCTTACGCCGCGCGACTCTCGGCCCGCGGGTGGGGCGGTTCGGCGGCAGAAAAACGCCCAATGCGAGCGCCTGCAACAGGAGCGGCGTCGTAGCACGCTCGAGCCCACCCGACAACGCAAAAAGCCCGCCCAAAGCAAAAAGGGTGGTAAATACCCCCAGCCCCAACAACCGGGGTGAACGCAGCAAAAACGTCATCCCGATAAGCCATACTGCAACACCTGACCAAAACACCTGCGCCTCCATAACCGCGGCCCCGTTAGAGCGGCCGCCGCAGCTCAGCTCTCAGGGTACAGTCTAGAGCGGCGTCTCTTACAAAAAACACACGAAGCACCGTTAGAAGCTTGTAAGCGCGCTGAGTTGCAGAGATTTTCTTCAAACACTCCATCCGAATAGGTTATACATGTGAGCAAATGCAAGCCTTAGCGAAACCTTGAGCTACCGTATTTTCATGAACGGATTACGGCCCAAGCTATTACAAAACGTGTGACACGGTACTTTGACGCGGGCGCAGCAAGTTCAGTTGCCTTTGGGACGGGGCCGCTTGATTGTTTCCAGATACGGGTAGTGCTCGAGCAACCCCCGGTAGCTGGAGAAAAGTTCGGCGGCTTCTTCGGCGCTACACGGGAGCGCTTTTAGGCGGAAGTAGGCGGTGTGACCGCCCTCAAAACTAAAGGTTGGAGTACCGAAGATATTTTGCGATACCGCGTGGTGATGTTCGTGCGCCAAGACCGTGCGGCATTCGGGGTTGGCCAAGTCGGACTCGAAGCGGGACAGGTCAAGCGCGGCATCGTCGGCAACGTCCAGCACCGTTTTTAGCGAGAATGGTTTGTGGTCACGGTGACGGGCGCGCATCAGCTCGAGGCGAAAGACCGCGTGCTTGTCCCGGCCCTGACGCCGCGCCGCGCACGACGCCATAAAGGGCAGGAGCCCCTTGTCGCCGCCCTCATCGTCAAATGAGAGTTTCTGATTCCACAGCTGCCAGCCGTTGCCGCCCGCGTAGTTGTTTTGATAGAGCGAAAAGTGCCGCCACTCGAAGGTGAGACCGAGTACCGGCGCAATCTGCTCGGCGAGTTCTGCGCCGCGCCACGCAAAGGGGCAAACATAATCGTAGTAAACCGTAACCACTTCAGGCATGAAGCTATTAAAGCCCCAGAGCGCCCAAACGCAGGTAAGCCGAAAAACAGTGTTTAGGCATACAAAAGGCGTAGAGGGTGCCGGGGGAGCGTACCAAAACGCACTAGAAGGCACATTAAAAGCAGGGAACAACGCGTAAGAGCTGTGCTTGTCAGAGGCCATCTTAAAAGCCCCTGACGGGCAAAAGTCGTTAGGGGCCTGACCGAGCTAGGCGAGTAAGCTGAGACGCGCTCAGTCTGAAAAATCATTTTTTAGATTTTATTCAGTGCCTGCTTTTGCCGTCAGTTATCTTCCGAAGGTGGACGCGGCGGCTCACCGATGACGCCAAACCGCGCCTCGTACTTACGCACGTTGTCTTCTAAACTGCGTAGGAGCGCCTTGGCGTGGTGCGGGCTGGTAATGACCCGCGACCCGACCGAGGGCGGTTGACCGGGATAGGCGAGGGCGAAGTCCAGAATAAACTCATCTTTGGTGTGGGCGATAATCGCAACGTTGGCGTAGCGGCCACGGGCTGTTTCCTTGTCAACCTCGAGCTTTAGTTCTTTCATGCTCATTAAAACCTCCAGAACACCCAGCGTACCGCAAGCTCGGCGAACCTGGTACCCAGCAGCTTTACGCAGCGCTGGTAGCTGGGGCGGCCTGAGGCAGAAGTCGCCGGAGCCCGAAACGCACCCGGCTCAGGTCTTGGGACAAGCAGAGTGCGACAACGCGGCACGGCTCCCCGAAAATTTCGGCGCTCAGGGTGAACAAAACGGTCTCTGCACCGAACTCCATAACCGTTTGGGTCGGCGTTTCTGCGCCTAGCAGCTCAGCAAGCACCCGCTCAGAAGTCAGGCAGGTCGCCAGCGCCTCCGCTGACGAGGCGAACAGCTGTGTTGGAGCGGGCGCTGCGAGCGGCTCTCCTTCCCGGTCTAGCAGCGCCGCGTCAACGACACCTTCGAGCTCGAGCAGGTGCTTCAGCAGCACCTCAGGACTCACGCCCCCCTCCAACGAAGCCAACCTTCTAAACCCCGATACGTCAAACGCCAGTGCTCCAAGTTTAGAAAAGTCGGTCGAATCATAGAGCTTTAGCCTACGCTGCTAAAGCGCCCACTCGTGTAGAAAATTCGCCTTTTACGGCGTCTGGCGTTCTGCAAAATCCCACTCGAGCCTCCTCGAGCGCCCAGGCTGGTATCTTGAGGCGTGTCTGAACTTCACCTTCACGCCGAACCGGGCGACGTGGCCCCGTTCGTGCTTCTCCCCGGCGACCCGAACCGGGCCAAACTTATCGCCGAAACGTTTTTAGACGCGCCGCAGCGCTACACCGACTACCGCGGGTTGTGGGGCTACACCGGTCATTACCAGAGCCTACGCGTCTCCGTCCAAACCACCGGAATGGGCTGCCCGAGCCTCGCCATCGTTACCGAAGAACTCGTGCGTTTAGGAGCAAAAACGCTTATTAGAGTGGGCACGGCTGGAATTACGGCGGAGGCCGTCGCCCCCGGCGATCTGGTCATCGCCAGCGCCGCCGTCCCGCAAGACGGCACCACCAGGATGTACTTGCGGGGCGACCCTTACGCGCCGAGTGCGTCGTTCTCTGTAACGAGGGCGCTCGCCGACGCCGCACCGGGGGCGCACGTCGGGCTCATCCAGACCGAAGACGCCTTTTACGCAACCAGCCCGGAAGACGTGCCCAAACTCGCCGAACGAGGTGTGTTGGCTATCGAGATGGAGTCGTCAGCGCTCTTTTTACTCGGCAAACTCCGGCAGGTCGAAACCGGCTGTATCCTCGTTGCGTCGAACCGTATCGGCGACAGTTCGTTTATCGACCCGGATTTTTTGCACACACGGGTTTTAGAGATGGCTGAGGGTGCGCTGGGGGCGTGCCTCGCACTGGGAGCCCAGTCATGAACGAAGTAAAGGTGGGCGTCGTCGGTGCGGGCACGATGGGCGCGGGTATCGCGCAGGTCTGCGCCGTCTCAGGGATGAGCGTCACCTTGTTCGATACGCAGACGGACGCGCTGGCAAGAGGTGTTAAAGGAATCGAGAGCAGCCTCGCGCGTATCGTCAAAAAGGGCAATTTGACCGAAGAGGCAAAGCAAGCGGCGCTCGAGCGCATCACGACAACCTCTGACCCGGAGGCGCTAAGCAGCGCTGAAACGATTGTCGAGGCGGTTTTTGAAACGTTAGAGGTCAAACGCGCTGTTTGGGAGACGCTCGCTGAGGTCGTTTCATTAGAGGCGCTGCTGGCGTCGAACACCTCGAGCTTATCCATCACCGAAATCGCCGCGGGCGTCCCTCAGCCCGAACGGTTTTGCGGCCTCCATTTTTTTAACCCTGCCCCGATTCTGCCGCTTGTTGAGGTGGTGCGAGCACAGCGGACGTCTGAAACGACCGTAAAACGGGCCCAGAGCTTTGTTGAGCAAATCGGCAAAACAGCCGTTGTCTGCGACGATAAACCGGGTTTTATCGTCAACCGGCTCCTGATTCCGTATCTGAACGACGCCGTGTTTGCGCTACAAGAAGGGGTTGGCACGCCTGAAGCCATCGACACGGCGATGAAACTCGGAGCCAATATGCCTATCGGCCCGCTCGCTTTGATCGATTTGGTAGGACTCGATATTGCGTTGGCCGCAGCAGAATCCCTTTACGGTGAGTTTCAAGACCCCAAGTTTCGGGTACCTGTCTTGCTGCGGCAGCTGGTTCGGGCGGGTAAGCTGGGGCGTAAAAGCGGCGAAGGCTTCTACCGCTATGAGGAGGACAAATGAGCAGTTCGCAAGACCACTCCGAGCATGATCACGACCAGCTAGACGGCGATGAACTCGAGCTTGAAGACCTCACGTCGGAGCTGGAAACGCTGAGCTTCGACGTTGACAGCGGCGTCGCAGTCGTCACCATCGACCGGCCCGACGCGCTCAACGCCCTCAACGCCCAGGTGTTGTACGAACTCGGAATTGCCTTTGAGCTGGCGCAAGCCGACCTTGGAGTGCGGGCGCTGGTCATTACCGGGAATGGACGAGCGTTTGCAGCAGGGGCTGATATTGCCGGGTTGCAGGGCTCTTCCGACGGTTTTAGCGGGCGTGAGAGCGCGTTAGCCGGACAAGACGTGATGAACACGCTTGCGGCGCTGCCCATTCCGACGGTGGCCGCCATCAACGGGTTTGCGCTCGGGGGCGGGCTCGAGCTGGCCCTAGCCGCCGACCTGCGCGTCGCGAGTCATGAGGCTAAACTGGGCCTCCCCGAAGTCGGGCTGGGTATTATCCCCGGTTACGGCGGCACACAGCGTTTACCGCGTCTCATCGGTCAGGGACGAGCATTTGACCTCATTTTTACGGGGCGGCACGTCGGCGCGGACGAAGCGTTGCAGCTGGGCTTAGTCAACCGGGTTGTTGATGATGCTTTAGAAGGCGCTCTAGAACTCGCCCGTCTCACCCTAAAAAATGCGCCGGTCGCTCTAGGACTTGCCAAAGAAGCCGTGGTGCGCGGTCTGGATTTAGGGCTGGGACAGGGACTCGAGGTCGAAGCCGACCTGTTCGGGATGGCGCTGCAAACTGAAGATGCTAAAGAAGGCACGAGCGCATTTTTAGAGAAGCGGGTGGCGGAGTTTAAGGGGCAGTAAGGAGAGCAAGCGGTGGTTGAAGAACTCAGCGGTTACAAGTCTCGAGGCGCAAGAGCTTTGGTTTTGCTGCATGAACAACATCTGCGTCAGTGTTTGGAGGTCTGGAAACATGCCAAAGCAGCCAATATCAGCCTTCCTGAGACGGATGATGAAAACTACCGGTCTTTGGAAACGCTGCTCGAGCATATTCTAGGTTCACCACAAGGTTATCTAGCTTGGATATGCAAAAACTTGGAGCTACCTGACCCGGAAACAAACCCTGTACCTGAAGTTAGCACCATAGAAGCAGAAGCTGATAAGTATCTCCAACACCTTTTGGAGCGCTGGCGGCTCCCCCTTGCTAATGTCGAAGAAGAAAAGTTGTACAACCCTGAATATCCTTCAAACGGTGGGACACACCATCACTGCATCGATATTATGCTCCAACACGCCGTCATGCACCCGGTTCGTCATGCGTTTCAGCTCGAGGAGCTTATGCGAAAACAGGCAAATTGAGACTTTAAGCCAGGTAGTTGCGCTCAAGCCACCCATCAGATTATGCGTCTCCCCAAAGTAAAAAGCAGCCTTTCTCAAGGCTGCTTCTCATTGCAAGTTATTTAGTTGCTGGTTTACCGGTAGTTCAGAATGTAAGACGGTACGCCGGTGTTGCTGTTATCGACCGCCCCTCCAATACCGTTGACCACATGGTTGATGGTTCCGGCGCTCAAGTTGACCGTCATGATGTGCTCGAGCCTAACGCCCAACGTCTTAGGCACTTCAAAACCGTTTTCAGTGACGATAGCCGAGTTGTTCTGATTGAAGACGTAAACCCCGGCACCGTAAAGGCTGTGCCGCCTCACATCGTCATCAACTTTGTAACCGGCGTATCCCAAGGTTTCGCCGTTCAGCCAGTCGGCTTGCGTGGGCGGGTCATACGGCAGTTCGTTTTGGTACAAGATGACCGTACCGTTTTCACCGTTCCAGATGGTGTTGTACTCCTGAAAGTGTTCGACGAACAGGCCCGTCGCGGTGATGTTATCGCCGTTGATTATGGCTCCGTTACGCCCGAGGTTGGTGTTCCAGCGCTCGGTGTCGCCGTTGACACCTTCGGTAAAGCCTTCGATACCGTGGTCAGCGCGCCAGACCCAGGTGTGGTCGATGAGAACAAAATCGCTGTTGACCTCGAGCGCTACATCCGTTTTGCCGACGTACGGCCCGCCGACGCGGAAGTACACGTCCGAGAGGGTGGTCGGATTCGACGAGCGGTAGTAGCTCGAGCTGAGCTCTCTGCTCTTGCCCTGCTGATGCTTAGACCGTTTACCGACTTGCAAAAGCACCGGCGATTTTTTGCTGCCCGCGTCGATTGTGACTCCGGCGATGACGACGCCGGGAACGTCAGCGACTTTGAGCGGTACCGCGCCGCGAACGGACTTCAGCGTGGCGTGTCCGATGCCGAGCACGACCGTATTGGGATAGTTGACCTTGATGCTCTTGTTGACGTCATAGACACCGGGCGTCAAGAGCAAGTTTTGACCTCGAGCAAGTTCTCTGTTGATTGTACGCGCCGAATCTGACGGCTTGGCGACGAAAAATCTTCTGAGCGGGAGGGTGCTGCCGGGCGTCATACCTTCAGCCCATGAGATGCCGCTCGTATCGGTCTGCGCCGAGGGCACACGGACGCTGTAGTCACCGCGCCCGTCAACGAACAGGTACGGCTTCTCGCGGCTGACCGGCGTAGACGCCAGCGTCGTGTAAGGCGGGTCGGGGAAACCCGCGTCGTCGGGCGCACCCTCGACTCCGGAGAAAACCTGATTCCAGACGCCGTTCGACCAGCTGGCAACTTTACTGTTACGAATTAACCACTGCTGCTGCGAACCGTTAACCACCTCACCGGCTTCCGTATCGGCGATAAAGCCGCCGCTGGCAAACTGGGGCGGAGCAGTGCAATAGTCCATCAGCGAAAAGGTGCCGCCCTCGACGTTGACGCGGCGTACCGAAACCGCTTGTGATACCGCCCAGAAGTTTGCGGTGGCGCGGCAATCATCTTGACCTTTGGCGTTGATGTTGAGAGTCAGGTTTGAAAGCGTCCGCCAGAAGTTATTGAGCGCGATGCAGTTGCTCGTGCCACCGTCACCTAAGCAGCGGTTGTAGACTTCGATCTTGCCGTTGATCGTAACGTCGGTGGGGGACGCGCCCAGGCCGGAAATCTCGGTGTAGTACCCGACTTTAATCTGGAGCGGCTCTTCGTCAGTGCCGTAAGTACCCGGCTTGAAGAGGAAGGCGTAACGGTCGCTGCCCATCTCGGCGTCAACTTGTTTGGTATAAGTTGCGTCGAGCGTTGCTTGAATGTCGCTGACCGGCATACTGGGGTCGAAAATGGTAACGTTTGCACCGAGGTTTTGCGGGCGGTCACGGTAGTACGCGGCGTCTAACGCCTCATCGCCCGAAAGCGTGGCGCATGAGCTTAGTAAAATTGCTAGACCGACCAACATGCTCGTCAGAACAAGTGGGGCTCGGTTCTCTGGGCGCGGTACGTGGTGTTGCAATCGTTGCATAGCTGTCTCCTTTTAAGCAGTTCACTAGCCTATGGTGTCGGCTTTCAGCGTCCAAGTGGCGCGTAAAAAGCAGCGGACTACATGCTTCCCTTCCAGCGCAGAGCCAAAATCGTTTACGCCGTCCCGCTCACAAATCTCGCAGCTACCCGAAAGTAGATTCTCCCCTACCAAGCTGAGGACGCCCTACTTTTTACGGTGCTCCAAGTAGTCGTCAAATTGAGAGGCGCAATTGGTATATACCAGCTCACACTAGCAACTCATGTTCATTTTGTCAATCATAGACGCAGGAAAAGTCAAACCCAAACTGACTAGACGGCGTAAGGGAATGGAGAACCTAAACCAGCAGTGCTCCTGTATTCGCTTTTTGCACTTTCCTCGCGCGTTTGCCCGTTGGTAAGTTTTTATCTAGTTGGTGCGACCCGACTACGGCTCTAGAACCTTTTAAGTCCCTAAGCTGGGTATTTGCGCTCGAGATACCCTAAAACGACCCTATCAAGCTGCCCCTGTTCTAACAGGCGTTCCTCGAGGTTTTCTATGCCAGCTAAATTTCTGAGCGCCGCCTCCGCTTCGGCGTCCCAGGTATCTCGGGACTTATCCAACTGTCCGGCACGGACGAGCACGTTCTGTATCCGCTCGGAAAGGGCGTCGTTAATCGTCAAGATGTCGTCCTCAGCCGGACGGTCGAAGTAAAGGGCGTGCAGCTCCAAAAGACGCCCCAATTCACCGACCGGCGCAGGATGGTCGTCTACTCGCAAATCCAGGTAGCGGTCGTTAAACCCGCCGTAACCGCCCGCTTCGCGCACCACGAGGAGCGCCGCTGACTGCCGCCCGCGCTGGTCGCCGCCTGCCGCGTCACCGGCTTTAAGCGCTTTGACAAGCCGTTCTGCAAGCGCCCCGTTCGCCGCCTCGAACGTCTCACAGAGGGCGTCTACGACCTCCGGTCCGACGAGCAGGTTGCCCTGCGCGGCGTAGCCGTCGCCGGTCTTCCCGCCTGCCCACGGATGACACGCCGCCCCGGTAAAGGTGAGCGCGTGTCCACGTGCGTCAACCAAGCCGTACTGTCTTTGGTCGTGTTCCGCGTCGGATTCGGCAAAGGCCTGGGCGATGAGTTCCAGCGAAATCCCGCCCCGGAGCGCCATCAGCGTACGCGGCCCGAAGGTCGTGTTGGCGTACGACTGCGTAGCGACCGCGCCGAGCCCTGCTTCAGCAAACGGAACGACGCTGCCGACAGCTAGAAATTTGGACGCCGTAGCAACGCCCAAATCGCCGGTTTCGGGGTCTAAGGCAATGATAGAAAAGGTTGAAACGGGGGGTGTGGGACGGGTCATAGCTCGAGCCTATCACGCTCCCCCGAGCAATGCCGAGAGGGTAAAATCCAGCTATGGCTTTTTTTCGTGTACTCGAGTCTCGCCTCTGCTCAAAAGCAGGGAACGCCGATGGTGGCGATGATAAATGGGTCGTGACGCCGCATTTTGCAGCAGTGTTAGACGGCGCAACCGACGGTTCAGACGCAACCTATGACGGCGTCGGCGCGGCCCGGTTTGTCGTTCAGCTTGGCGTACAGGTCATCGAAGCGCTGCCGCCGGACGTAACGGCGCACGAAGCCGTTACCCGGATGTCGGAGGCTGTAAAAACTGGGTTGCGAGAGACCTCGCCTAACCACGCACCGGCGCGGCCCCCATGCTTTGTCTTCGTTATGTATTCAGCGGCGCGGCGCGAGCTGTGGCGCGTCGGCGACCCTCAGTATCTGCTTGACGGTCAAGGTCATAATCCTGAAATGGCGGTGGACACTGTTGTCGTCAAGGCCAGACAGTTGGTTATCCAAGCACACTTGCTAGCGGGAACTGCAGTCGAAACTCTCCGCCGAGACGACCCGGGGCGTGAAGCGGTCAAGCCTCTACTCGAGCTACAAACAAACTTTATGAACCGGGCAGACAGCCCTTACGGTTACGGCGCAATCAGCGGCGGCGAGGTTCCAGCACAGTTTGTCGAAATCATCAAAGTGCCAGCAGAAACCCACGAGGTCGTTTTAGCGAGTGACGGCTATCCCCAAATTTACGGGACGTTACGCGAGAGTGAAGCGTGGCTGGCGGAGGTTTTAGAGCGTGACCCGTTATTGACCGAGCTGCACCTTGCAGCAAAAGGCTGGCGTCCGGAAAACATTTCGTTCGATGACCGCGCCTATCTGCGGCTCGAGCTGAACCCAACTTAGAAAAACTCGAAACCCGCAAGCTAGATGTAGAGCAGTTTCAGATGCGCGTGGTCTAATACCCTAATATGCCCTTTCGCCTCCGCCTGACCGTCATTTTTTTCGCCGTAGCGCTGCTCTCCGCCGCTGTGTTGCCGCTTCTCTACCCGGTTCCGCCGCTCGCGACCGTCCCGCCTCAAAACCTCGCCGGGGCGAACGACAAGTTTGCTGAAGTTGAGGGTATCAACCTCCGTTATACAGACACGGGCACCCGTACCGACACTGCGCCGCCGACACTTTTGCTCTTGCACGGGTTCGGCTCGAGCGTCTTCTCATGGCGCAAGGTGTCTGAGACGCTTGGCGAACAGGCGCGGGTTATTGCCTTCGACCGCCCCGGTTTCGGCCTGAGCGAACGGCCCGCTGTCACCGAAGCGCAAAACCCGTACACGCCGGAAGCGCAGGTCGCGCTGAGCCTCGGTCTACTCGACACCTTAGGGATAGACAAGGCCGTTCTCGTCGGCAATTCGGCGGGCGGCGCGGTCGCCGTAAACTTCGCGCTAGCGCACCCCAAGCGGGTTGCCGGACTTGTTCTCGTTGACGCAGCCTTGCGGAGCGGGGGGCCGTCCGGTCTGGTACGGGCGCTCTTTAATACGCCGCAGGCCACGAGGCTCGGGCCGTACTTGCTACGACCTTTTGGCGATGAGGCAGGGCTCGAGCTGCTCCGCCGCGCCTACGCCGACCCGAGCCGCCTGACCGACGCCGATATTGCAGGCTACCGCCGCCCGCTTCAGGCCGACAACTGGGACAAGGCGCTCTGGGAGGTCACGAAGGCCAACCGTTCTTACGACCTTCTCCCCCGACTCGCCGAACTCAAGGTACCGACCCTCGTCGTAAGCGGCGCAGAAGATGAGATTGTGCCACTCGAGCAGAGTCAGGAAGCCGCAAAAGACATTCCCGGAGCCGAGCTTAAAGTGTTGGCAGACTGCGGGCACGTTCCGCAAGAGGAATGTCCGAAGAAATTTTTGGGGGTGGTCACGCCCTGGCTGAACACGTTGCGAAACTCAGCCGCCAACTGACCCAAGTTTCAGTTTTTTACGGTCGATTTTTTATGGTCTAGAGCGCGTTTACGGCGTGAGCAAAGTTGAAGTCACGCGCCGTAATTCCGCCTACGTCGTGGGACACAAGGCGCAGCGTCAGTTTGGTGTAACTGAGCAAAATGTCCGGGTGATGATCACGTTTTTCGGCGAGCAGCGCCACTCGCGTCACAAAGGCGAACGCTTCGGGGAAGCTCTTGAAAGTGTGGTGCCACTCGAGCGCACCGTCCTCGAGCCGCCAATTTGCTAATCCCGTAAGTGCAGCGCCAACCTCTTCAGACGATAATTTTTCCGGCATCACAGCCTCCGCCCTCATGTTACGGTCGCTATTGATGAGACTTGCGGTTTTGGGTGATATTCACGGCAATTTACCGGCGCTAGAAGCTGTTATCAACCACGCAGAGCGCTCACACGTAGACGGGTTTGTCGTCATCGGCGATATCGTCATCGGTGCGCCCGATTCGTTGGCCTGTTGGGAGCGCGTCAAAGCGCTAAAGTGCCCTGTTTTACGGGGCAACCACGAGATGTACGCAGCGACTTTCCATGATGACCCCGCACGGCAGAAGCTACAGTTCGCGCCTATCGCGTGGGCCGTAAAACAGTTGGGCGGCGACGTGCGGCGTGCGCTTGAAGCGCTACCTTTTAGTTTGAGCTTGCCAGAAGCGCCCGAGCTGCTTTTTGTCCACGCCTCGCTTCGCAACGACCGCGACAGCGTTGATATGTACACGGCAGAGGCTGAGTTAGAGGAGATGTTCGCAGACCTGTCAGCTCATTATGTTGTCCGGGGCCACAACCACATCGCGGCGACGCGGGAGTGGAAGACGCATCGGCTTATCACCAGCGGCTCGGTCGGCATTCCTCTTAGCGGCGTAACCGAAGCGCAGTACCTGACTCTAGAAAAACAGCAAGACGGCTGGAAACCCGTTTTTCACTCGGTACCTTACGATGTTGACGTAGCGCTGAGCCGGTTTTACAGTACCGGTTATCTAGAAGAAGCCGGGCCCATCGCACATCTGTTTTACCGTGAAGTCGCTACGGCTACCTTTCAGCTTGCGCCGTTTTTACGCGGCTATCAGCGGTATTCGCAAGGAGAAACGCTCAATCTTACGGAGGCGGTCAGGGCGTTTTTACGGTTCGGTTCACCTTAGCAAGGTGCTCGAATACGCCGCGCAGAACGTTTACGGCGCGTTGTAGCTCAGCAATCTCAACATGTTCGTTCGGGGTGTGGTCAAGCGCCGAATCACCGGGGCCGTAAGCGAGCATCGGCACGTCCCAGGCGGGTGCGACGACGTTCATATCCGATGTTCCGGTTTTGACCTTGAAGCGCGGCGTTCCGCCCTCGGCGCGGATGGCGACCCGGAAGGCTCGAGTAAGCACCGTGTCCTTCGGGCCGCGGTAAGCGGTTTCGTGTCCGGCGAAAGTGAGTTCCAGCCCCTCACCATCCCCAAATACTCGCCTTAATCCCCGTTCAGCCTCCGCCGGAGGACAATTTGGCGGCAGCCGTAAACCGACGACAGCTTCAGCCTTTTGGCTAAGCCCGTCGGTGTAGGTATTAAACCCCTGCAACGTCACCTGAACCTGGTCGAACAGGCCGGAAGAGGCAGTTGGTACACCCTCAGCCCACGCCTGAACCGTTTGCCAGCAGCTAACCAGGTCTTCGGCGGCGGTCGTCCCCTCCCCCGCGCTATGAAACGCAGGTTTAGTCAACGCGAGCTTCACCGTCAGCCGCCCCTTATACCCGAGGGTCATAGCGTCCCAGCTCGAGGGTTCCCCGATGATGAGCAGGTCGGGTTTGGGATACGTTTTTACGGCAGAGCGGGCACCTTTACTCGAGGGCACCTCTTCCTCGACTGCGCCGATAAGCGTCAGGGTCAGCGCGTCTTTGACCTCTTTTGATAGGGACGACGCAGCCGCGACCGCCGTACAGAACGGGCCTTTGGCGTCAACCGTGCCGCGCCCGTAAAGCTTGCCGTTCTCAATTCGTACCGGAACCACACCCGGAACCGTGTCGATATGACCTAAAAAAGTCACGTTCAGCGGCCCCGACCCGACGCGCCCGACGGCGTTACCCGCAGCGTCTAAGAACGCCTCATCACAAAAGGTCGCCAGCCGGGAGGTCAAAAAGTCAGCCACCTCGCCCTCTGCACCCGAAACGCTCTGGATGGCGGCGGCGCGTTCTAATAGAGTCGCAACGTTCACGCCGACTACTCTACCTGATGGACTATGGGGGGTTTGGCTCGAGTAAGCATCGTGTACTCTCAATTCTTAACTCCTGCTTCCGTTTCTCATTCTTGGTGTAAACAGCTATAACCCAGCAGCAAAGAGCCGTAAGCACACCCCAAAACTCGCCGCCCGAGTTGCGGTAGCGTAGCTCTGAAAGGAGAAGATGATGATTCAAACTGCTGTTGACCCGTTACACAACCTCGTCACCATGACCGCCAAAGGTGAACTTACCACTGAGGATTACGGGAAGATTACGCCGGAGCTAGAAAAACTTATCGGCGAACACGGCAAGCTCAACTTGCTTTTTGATATGAGTGGGGTCAAAAATATTGAACCGGCTGCCGCTTGGCAAGACCTCAAGTTCGACACGCAGCACCTGAACGACTTTAAGCGCGTGGCGCTTGTTGGCGACGCAGGCTGGCAGGAGGCGTTTACAAAGCTGGGCAACCCGTTTACGAAAGCTGAAGTCAAGTATTTTAGCAGCACGGCGGAGGCGACCGACTGGCTGGGGCAAGCGTTGGGCGAGGCGTAAAACCACTTGAACATCTTGGTTTTGAACTCAGGCTCGAGCAGTCAAAAATGCTGTCTCTACACGCTTGACGGCACGCCGCCGGACACGCCGCCTACGCCCGTGTGGGAAGCGCACGCCGACGGCGCAAAGCTGAGCGTGTGGACGGCGGCGGGCGCTAGTTTTGAAACGACGCTCCCGTCGGCGTCACCTGCTGAAGCACTGCCGCAACTCCTAGACACGCTCTGTGAGGGGCCGACAAGGGTTGTCTCGAGTCCTGACGAGATAAACATTATCGGGCACAGGGTCGTCCATGGAGGCCGGGAGTACCGGGAAAGTACCCTGGTTACGCCTGAAGTTGAGGGCGTCATCAGCGACCTCGTTTCGCTGGCTCCGGCGCACAACCCCGCTGCGCTCGCCGGAATTTGGGTCGCTAGGGAGCTGTTCGGCAAGACGCCGCAGGTAGCTGTTTTCGACACCGCGTTTCACGCAACCTTACCCGACGCCGCCGCGGTTTACCCCGGCCCTTACACCTGGGCAGAGGAGGGAGTCCGGCGTTACGGCTTTCACGGTATCAGCCACGCCTACGCTGCCGGACGCGCCGCTAAACTGCTGGACAGGCCGCTTACGTCGCTCAAACTCATCACCTGTCATCTGGGTAACGGCTGCTCGCTGGCAGCGGTGCGTGAGGGTCAAAGTGTTGATACGACGATGGGCTTTACGCCGCTCGAGGGCTTAATGATGGGGACCCGCTCAGGTACGCTCGACCCCGGCTTGCTCCTCTATCTGCTGCGTGAAAAAGGCACCACCGCCGATGAACTCAACCGCGTCTTAAACAACGAATCAGGGCTTAAAGGGCTCTCAGGCGTGTCGGGCGACCTTCGAGACGTAAGCGCAGCGGCAGCAGGGGGCAATTCGCAAGCGGCGCTGGCGCTCGACGTTTACGTTCACCGCATACGCTTTTACGTCGGCGCGATGCTAGCTAGTTTGGGCGGCCTCAACGCGCTGGTTTTTACCGCCGGGGTCGGCGAACACAGTGCGCTCATCCGCCGGGAAGTTTGCGCCGCGTTTGAGTTTTTGGGCGTCCGGCTTGATGAAAGTAAAAACGAAGCGTCGCCGGTCGATGTAGACGTTGCGGCGGCGGACGCGCCCGTTCGGGTACTCGTCGTTCACGCGCAGGAAAACTGGGCTATCGCGCAGAGCTGCTGGCCCTTTTTGGGTGCAGATGAAGTTTAGACCGAAAGAAAGATACTGATTTGAAAGATGTAATTTTGAGGGGTGTCCTGTGGCTCAAGCAATTTTAGTCGTCCCGACCGGGCCGCGCGTTGGTCTGACGACGGTCGCAGTCGGTCTCGTTCACGCGCTCGACCGTAGCGGCGTGAGGGTCGGGTTTTGTAAACCCATCGCGCAACCGCACGAGGGCGACACCGGGCCGGAGCGCTCGAGCCGCCTCGTCGAACTCATCGCCGGATTTACGCCGCCCGCGCCCCTAGCTGCGGACAAAGCTGCCGACTTGTACGCCCACGCGCAGCGCGGCAGGCTTTTCGAAGAGGTCGTCGCGCGGGTTGAGGCGGCTTCGGGCCGCGCCGACATCATCATCGTCGAAGGGCTCGTCCCGTCTCCTGAACAACCCTATACCGCAGTCATAAACGCCGGGTTAGCAAGCAGTTTGGACGCCGAGGTCGTTTTGGTCGCAGCGCCGAACGGTTCGCCTGAAGAGCTGTCGGACACGCTCGAGCTAGCCGCGCAAAACTTCGGTGGAACGTCTGGCGGGCGTATCTTGGGCTGCATTCTCAATCAGGTCGGTGCGCCCGCCGGGTCACGCAGTTTTATGCGCTTGGGCGAGACGCCGGAGGACGAACCACCCACCGACTACCGCGCCGAGACCCCCGTTTTACGGCGGGGCGACGTCCGGCTGCTCGGGACGATTCCCTGGGAACGCGACCTGCTCGCGCCGCGCGTGTGCGACGTCGCCGCGTTTTTAGGAGCCGAGACCCTTCACGAAGGCGACGCCGAACGGCGCGTCACCAACGTCGCGCTCGGCGCGAGTACGGTCTCAAACGCCGCGCAGCGTCTCCTACCCGGCACCCTTTTTATCACTTCGGGCGACCGCGAGGATCTGGTACTCGCCGCGTCGATGGCGGCCCTGAGTGGACGACCTATCGCCGCGCTGCTGCTCACGAACGGACGTAAACCGGGCACGCCGATGTTAGAACTCTGCGAACCCGGCCTCGCTACTGGCCTGACGCTCTTGCTCGTCCCTGACGATTCGTTTCAGGCAGCGTTGAGGGTGCGGGAGATGAACCTCGAGGTGCCCTTAAACGACCCCGAACGGATCGAACTGCTCATTGCACGGGTAGCCGGGAGCGTCGAGGTCGAAGCACTTGAAGCGCTGAGCCGCGCCTCGACCGAAACCCGCCGCCTGAGCCCGCCTGCGTTCCGGCATCTGCTCGTCGAACGCGCCCGCGCCGCTGACAAACGGATCGTCTTGCCCGAAGGCACTGAACCGCGCACTATTCAGGCCGCGTGTATCTGCGCGGAACGCGGCATCGCCCGCTGCGTCCTTTTAGGCGACCCGGACGAGATTCAGAACGCGGCGGCGCGGGCTGGGCTGACGCTGCCGGAGGGACTCAAGCTCCTCTCCCCTTCTGAGCAGCTCGAGCGCTTTATCGAGCCGCTGGTCGAACACCGCAAACACAAGGGGCTCAACGCACCGATGGCGGAAGAGGCGCTGCAAGACAACGTGATGTTGGGGACGATGATGCTCGAGCAAGGTGAGGTCGATGGGCTCGTCTCGGGAGCCGTTCACACGACGGCCAATACGATTCGTCCAGCCCTGCAAATTATCAAAACAATGCTGGGCGTCAAGGTCGTCTCATCGGTCTTTTTTATGTGTCTACCCGAACAAGTCCTCGTTTACGGCGACTGCGCCATCAACCCCGACCCGACCCCCGAAGAACTCGCCGACATCGCTGTGCAGAGCGCCGAGTCCGCGCTCGCCTTCGGGATTCCGGCGCGGGTAGCGATGCTCTCTTACAGCACGGGCGCGTCGGGCACCGGCAGCGACGTGGACAAGGTGCGTGAGGCCACAAAACTCGCTCAGGCCCGCCGCCCCGACCTGCTCATTGACGGGCCACTTCAGTACGACGCCGCCGCGATTGCCGAGGTCGCCAAAAGCAAAGCGCCCGACTCTCAGGTTGCCGGACGCGCTACGGTCTTTATCTTTCCCGACCTCAACACCGGCAATACGACCTATAAGGCGGTGCAGCGCAGCGCCGAAGTTATCAGCATCGGGCCGATGTTGCAGGGGCTCAAAAAGCCGGTGAACGACCTCTCGAGGGGCGCACTAGTCGAAGACATCGTGTATACGGTTGCGCTCACCGCGATTCAAGCTCAGCAGATAGCTGAAGCGGCCTCATAGCAGCGTGGCAGGGATCGAAAGGGACAGCCGAGTGCCTGATTGCGTTACCGAACCTGTAAAACAACCCCGAAAAACAGCCCTGCCCTACACAAAGCCGTCTAAAGTCTGTTATGGTAGCTCAAACTCAAGGAGGCAAGTATGGCAAACATTTCTAAAGCTGACCTGATCAAAGAACTTTCTGAAACTACCGACATGGGACAAAAAGACGTGAAGACGCTCGTAGATGGGATGCTCTCGAGCGTCGCCACCCACCTCAAGTCAGGCGATAAGGTGCAGCTCACCGGTTTCGGCACCTTCGAAGTACGTGAGCGCAGCGCCCGCACCGGCGTCAAACCCGGTACGAGTGAGAAGATCGAAATTGCTGCCAGTAAATACCCGGCGTTCAAGGCAGGTAAAGGACTTAAAGACAGCCTCAGCTCTTAACCGCTACACTGAAATTCTATCAGAGTGCCGCTCACCATGGCAGTGACCAAAAAGCTAGTTTACCCCCCGCCAAAAACAGAAACTATACACGTTTGCGGGCGCACAAAAGTAAATGAAAGGACACTGGAAATCCAGTGTCCTTTATTCGTTGAGTTCTAGACGTTAGTCGTTAGTTGACAGCTCCTGTGGGCTCAGCATTACGGTACCGAGAGAACTCGGGATGCCGGTCAAACCACCGGGCACGCGCGGCTTTCCAGACACCAACGTCAGTCGTGACGTCGAAACACTCAGGCGCAGCCGCTTTGAGTTCTTTTAAGTAGTAGCCGTTTGTACCGGTGTAGACGATGGTGTTCTTGTGCCCCTGGCACGCGGCCCGGTCGAGCACGTCGTAGTTAACTTTAGCGTGTTCAGACGGATCGATCTTCCCGGCGTAGCCTGAGATTAAAAAGACGTTGTCCTGAAGAATCAACCGGCAACCTTTGGTGACGTTTGGCGTCACCTTGAAGAGTTCGTTGTGGCTGGGCGCTGTAGCTTGACCAGTAGTGTAGCCACCGTAAGTGCCGACTTGTGGCTTGAGCGCAATCAGGGTGTTCTGCACCTTGAAATTGTAGTTGAAGTCTTTGAAGTTTGGATCCTTTTCCTCCTTACGGCAAGATAGGCCGGTATAGGCCCAGTCGATGAGGACGTCATCGACTAAACCATTGTTAAAGCGGTCATTTTCGACGCCGTCGTCCCCTGCATGGCGAACATACGAGTCACGGAACACCCAATCGGGATTGTTGTTTTTGACGGTAACCCCGTCGCTGGTTTGATTGATGGTCATGTTTTCAATGATGAGGTTGGGGGTGTCGTAAAAGATCAACCCGGCTGCGTTATGAAAGCTGTTCCAGTCGGCTGTATCGCTTAGACCGATGTCCATGAAGCCTCCGGAAAGGCAAAACGAACCGGCGTTGTATTTCGCCAGAAACGAAGGGTTGCCAAGGCCAGCGCGGTTTAGAAACCGGGCGTTGCGGGCGTCGACCCGTACACCCAAGCTTTGGTTGCGGACATAGACGGTTGTCGTGTAGTCCCCGGATAGGGTCATCAGCGGAGCACTTCCGTCAAGACAGCTGGCTGACGCAGGCATTGGCGCAGGCTGCGGGGTAGGTTCCGGTTCGGGCGCAGGTGTCGGGGTTGGTGTCGGGGTTGGTGCAGGCGTAGGTACTGGAGTTGGCGCTGGTGTTGGCGTAGGAACAGCTGCCGACACCTCGTAAGTGATGCGTAAAAGAGCAGCGTACTGAGACCCTGCATCGAATGAATAGACCGAGCGTTTTGCGCTGCCGTCACCAGTTACGTAGAAGGCTAAAGCGTTACCGCTTTTCCAGCCGTTACGTGAGACGACCTCTTGAACAACCTTGCTTAAATCAGAAGTGCGTGTAGCCAAACCTTTTGTCCAAGGTTTGGGTTGCCAAAGTGCTGAAGCAGAGGTTTTAGCCCTGTCTTTGAAGCTCGAGCCCAGCGAAGCTGCCGTATCAGCTGCTTCAGCCTGAACTTGCAAATCTACCGGCGCTGAGTCGTCAGAGATGGCCGTAAAGCTGATCGTCGCCGTTTTAACCTTCGCGCCCTGCGGAAGCCCAACACCGGTGAAACGCAAACCAACCGTTTGCCGGTTCTGCGAAAAATCGAGCGCTTTACCGGTTGTCGTTACGCTCGAGGCTTCTTCAGCGTCGTCTTTCGCGTCAGCTACTGTAAGGGTAAGGGTGCCGCTTGTGATTGCGGGTGTAGGGGCGGCGGAAGCCGGGGCGGGCGCACCCCCCTCACTGTAGGTCAAAACGAGCTCCGGGGCAGAACCGTTAGGGCTGCCAAATGCGATTGCTGAACGTTCGCCTGCGCTGCTCGAGCCGTCTACAAATAGCGCTAGAGCGTTGCCGCTTTGCCAACCGCCCCGGCTGACAACTTCCTGAATAACCGAGGCCAGATCAGGCGTTTGGTAGAGCTGACCTACCGCCCAGCTGCCGGGCGTCCACGCTGACGTTGCTGACGTTTTGGTGCGGCGGCTCGGGCTGCTGGCAGCGGAAAAGGTTTGAGCATCGTCGCTCGCTTCACCGTAAACTTCTAGAGTTACAGCTTGTGTATCCTTGACACCTGCCTTAAATACCACGTAGGCGTTTTCGATCTTCGCACCCGGCGGTACCTGCACGTTTTGAAACCGCAGACCGACAAGCTGCAAAACGCCGCCCTGAGCACGCAAATCGAGCAGTGAGCTGGTCAATTTGACTGAACCACTTGTAGTTTCCTCAGCATCGTCAGCGGCGCTTGTTACAGGAACGCGCAGCGTCGTCGGCGCAGCCAACGTCTCAAGGGTTGGCACACTCTCTATCCCGCTGCTACACGCAGCGAGCAGTGCAAGCGAACCAAACAGATAACTTCTGGCGGACAGTTTCATCGTTCCTCCACCCCAGGGGATAGTGAGCCTGTATTCAGGCCGGGTTGCATGACGTGAGGTGGAGCAGAGGCTCTCCTCGGCCGGTTGCGCTACTTGCTCGGGCTGTTCCAAGCGCCCAGATAACAGAACAGCTTTCAAAGCGTCCGAGGGGCGGGGGAACCCGTCGGTAAGATGAGCGTACGGCAAAGACTCTGACACTATTCTTACAACCGTTAAGTACAGGACGAGTTCATGAGAAACGGCTTCTAAAGAGCTATGCGGCTCTCAGCGGCGTGCTTGCTATCAACCTCGGCACCGAGCGGCTCACTGTTACTGCACTCGGCCAGTTACGTTTGAGTACCCGTTCAAACAGTGACCAGCAAAAGCCATCGGCACTTCGCGCGAGACCGACGAGGCTAGCGGGGCAGATGGCGGCCTTCTGCGTAAAGCTTCCCTTACTTACTCCTGTGGGCACTAATCGGCTCGAGGACGTCTCCCAAGCCGATTAACGGTGTGCTTACTGAAAGTAGCAGGTATCATCTGGTCGGGAACGCTCTATGTAAGATTTTTCCAGTTTGGCACGTACGTTCTGGAATGATACTGGTGTCAATCTCTTATGCAATAATATAGCACTCAAGCAGTTGAAGGCTACACTTACCACTATAGAATATACGTGCTAGACAGTTCAGATGAACGTGAGGACGTCTGTTCCCAGATGATACCTGCTATATCATGAGGAGACTTCAAGGTACTAAGCAGCATCAACAGAGCGTGACCGGCGCGTATCCCCCAAGCGGTAAGGTGACGTGACCCCAGAAACCTGAGCCAAACGGAATGTGAGTCAGGCTGAAAGGAATGACCATGCGAAAGACTCACACACCCGAACAGATCATCGATATTCTGCGTCAGATCGAGCGTGAAACCAATCAGGGAAAGACAGCAGCGGAGGCGTGCCGCACGCTCGGTATCAGCGAGTGGAGCTTTTACCGCTGGCGGCAAAAGTATGGCGGGATGGAGAAAAGCGACGCTAAGCAGCTGCAGGAACTGGAGAAGGAGAACGCTCGGCTTAAGAAGCTCTTGGCCGAGAAGGACTTGGACAACGACATCCTCAAGGAGGCGCTGCAAACAAAGTTCTAACGCCCAGCACACGCCGGGGTGCCGTAACCCACGTCTGCAGTGGGCTGGGCTGCCGGGTGCTCGGGCAGCCCAGAAGTACGCAGCGGTATGAACCCCTCCGAACCGAGAAGGATAAGCTGCTGGTCGAGCGCCTTCATAAACTCGCCGAGTTGCACCCGCGCTACGGCTACCGACGCATCACCGCCAAGCTCAACGAAGAACACTGGGCTGTAACAGGGGCACTAGCCCCGCCCTATTGGGCGTACTGTGTGAACCGTAAACGGGTGCAACGGCTGTGGCGTGCTGAAGGGGACTCAAGGTATCAACCAAGATGCACAAACGCACCCGGCTGGGTGAAGGTAAGAACGCTTCTACCGGCGCAAGCCCGAACATGCCCACCACGTTTGGGCAATTGACTTTCTCATGGACACCACCTTAAGCGGCGGACGGCTCAAGTTCCTGAGTGTCATTGACGAGTTTTCTCGTTCATGTCTGAGCATCAAGGTCGAGCGCATGATGACGAGCAGCCACGTCATAGCAGAACTCGAGCGCCTCATCACCCTCCACGGACCGCCCAGCTTCATCCGCTGCGATAACGGTCCCGAGTTCATCGCCCAAGCAACTCGGCAGTTTCTCACCACCGCCAACGTCACGACACTTTTTATCGACCCCGGCTCGCCTTGGCAGAACGGCCACTGCGAGAGCTTTAACAGCCGTTTTCGAGACGAACTCTTGAACCTAGAAACCTTCACCTCTACCCTCGAAGCCCGTGTACTCAGTGAGCAGTGGCGACAAGACTATAACGAACAGCGACCTCACGGCGCACTCGGCTACCGGACGCCGAAGCAGGTGTTGGATCAAGCACTCAAAACGAGTAAACTACAGACGCCTAGACTCACATCCGAAATGGCTCAGCTATAGGGGTTTCCTCACTAGCAGCCGAGATTTCTATGTTGCTGTTACTTTTGCTGCTGGCGGTGCTTACCTTGCAAGACGCTACCGTAAGCGTTGGCTCATCGAATCGTTCTTCAAGTCTGTCAAGCATGACTTTGGCATGAAAGAAGCCCGCGTGAAAACCAAAAGCAGGATCAAACTCTGGGTTTTCCTAGCTTGCTTGGCTTTTAGCCTCGCCTCGTTGCAGCGCATGCTGAGCCAGCGTACCCTCAACCTCTTACAAGCCGCTCGCTCTACCCTCGCAGCACTTACAAGTATTCGGCTTGTTCGTCTAATGTCCGACTGTGAAAAGCTTTCTCAAACCTTACGGCAACCTCTCAAACTTATCCGTGTATAAGTGCAAGACTTGAGTATGAGCTGATAAGACGCTCTGCCATAAGTCATTTTAAGTCCGTCACTAAAGCGATATAGCTACTACTGATACCTACGTTACATGCACCTGTCTTTTACCTAATCATCAAAAACTGAAGAGCCACCTACTACATTTTCTTTCGGCTAACGATTTGGACATCCTGATACGGATTTACGTTAACCGCTAAGTGATGACAGACTGAGGCATGCCACGAACAGCGAAACTCGAAGGACATCTCAGCAGCGCTGAGTTGCAGCAGCGATATCTGCGGTGCGGGCACCGGGCCGACCGTACGCGCTGGCACGCACTTTGGCTGGTGTCAACGGGAAAGTCAGGCAATGAGGCAGCACATCTGGTAGGCCGCACAAGCGGTTGGGTCAGCGTGCTGGTGCGGGCGTACAACGAGAGGGGCATTGAGGGTGTCGAAACCGTCAAGCGTAGAGGCCAGCAGTGGGGAGGCCATGAAGCGGCCTTACGCTGGGGCACCGAGGAAGAAACGGAACTGCGTGAAGCGCTCCTTAGACCTACCACTGAGGGTGAAGTATGGACGGCTGTAAAAGTTGCCAGCTGGCTCAGCAAACGCCGCGGTCGTAAGGTGCACCTCGTGACCGGCTGGCGGACCCTGCGACGCTTGCGTCAGTCGATGCAGCTGCCGCGCCCGGAACATCCTGGAGCGGCCAGTGCTGAGGATCAAGCCGCCTTCCAAAAAAACACTCGAGACGCTGAGGAAGTTGCGCCAAGCTGAACCCGATAGGCAGGTCTGGTTGTGCTTCCAGGACGAAGCACGCTTTGGCTTGAAACCGACCTGTAGGCGTGTCTGGGCACCTGTCGGCCAGCGTCCTACCGCACCGAGCCGCGCCAGATACCAGTGGAGCTGCGTTTTTGCTTCTGTGCATCCTGAGACGGGCACCACCCACGCTCTGATCCTGCCTGTCGCTAACACCCAAACCATGCAGCTTTATCTTGATGACTTTGCGGCTTCACTACCCATAGACGTCGTCGCCCTACTTGTTCTAGATGGCGCTTCTTGGCACCGCTCGTCCAAGCTAGCTGTGCCGAACATTCCGGCTCGTGATCCTGCCGCCTTATACCCCTGAACTCAATCCTGCCGAGCACCGCTGGCCGCTGCTGCGCGAAGTTACCGCCAACCAGGCTTTCGCTGACATTGACGCGCTCGAGTCGCGCCTTGCTGAGCGCTGCGTCTGGCTCACCGACCACCCTGATAGAGTTGCCAGCTCAACCAGCTTCCACGGCTACACGTCATTGCCCAATCCTTAACCTTCAAAGTAAACCCGTATCATTACGCTTTGCTTCTGGGTAGCTGGATACGCTCGAGCAGACAGATGTAGCATTTATACACCTCTACGGAACCTTAAGTACCCAACCTTAATTTCGTCTTAAGAGCGACCTATTTTGAACGGCGTAGATACGCTGGACTCGAGTCGAGGCTACCGCCGCAATTCTCCCCACCGGCACATACTGGTATACCGTTTGGTCGACGCACTGACCGAAACGCCTGGAGGCGCAGACTTTTCATTCGGCCCAGAGATTTACACGCCTTGGCAAATCGTCTGACATATACATGTTCTGCTCGAGTTTACGCGGGTCGTATTCCGAGCGACCCGAACGAAAAGTGCTTTTTTTGTAAGTATCTCTTAAGTACAGTAGAGCCTATGAGTTTTCGTATCCAGTTTGCGCTCTGCACCTTGGCTGCTATCGGTATCGTCGTGTTGGGACTCTACCTGGGCGCGTCGCGGGTGCTGCTGCAGGGGTTTACGCGGCTTGAAAGCGAACAGATGCTGGGGAATCTCGGCCGCGCTGAAGGGGCGTGGGAGAGAGAAACGGTACATCTGGCCAATACCGCACGGGATTACGCCGCCTGGGACGATACCTACGCCTTTATGGACGACCGCAACCCAGGGTACCTCAAGAGCAATCTGAGCGACGACATGAGCAAAACCCTCAACGTCAACTTTTTTGCGATTACCGACACCACTGGAAAAATCGTTACGTCAAGAGCTTTTAACCTGAGCTGGAGTGTCCCGATCCCCTTGCCGGAGAGCATCAAGGCTTATCTCGAGCAGACAGCGTCGCACCGCGCCTCCGGCATCGTCGTCCTGCCGGACGAGGTGCTGCTCATCGCTTCTTCCCCTATCGTTACGAGCGACTATAGGGGCCCGGTTCGGGGTTCGGTCGTTATCGGCAAATTTATCGATGAGCGCGTCGCCAGAGGTTTCGGCAACCTCGTACAGTTAGAAACCGGTTTTTACCGACTCGACGACGAGACCCTGCCGCAAAACGTGCTGGAGGCCAGAGACGAACTGCTAGCCGGTAGTGGCAGCTTGAGTCGGCCTCTCAGCGAGACGACAGTCGCAGGCTACACCCTGCTCCCTGACCTGACGGGCCGACCCGCACTCCTCTTAGAGGTCGAAGCGCCCCGAGTTATCTACGCGCAGGCGCAGCGGAGCCGCCGCGTCCTTACCGCGCTAACCTTCTCTACCGGTCTCGCAGCGGGGCTGCTGCTCTTGCTGCTGCTGCAGGGTCTGTTGCGGCGTTTTGCGCAGCTCAGCGCGGCGGTCGGCGAGATTGCCAAAAGTGGGGACGCGTCCCGGCGCGTCGCCCTCTCCGGCCGGGATGAACTAGCACGGGTAGGTCAGGGCATCGACTCTATGCTGGCGTCTCTTAGCGCGGCCCAAGCGGGCGTCCGCGAGAGCGAAGCACGTTACGCCCGCGCCGTCAGCGGCGTCAACGACGGACTCTGGGACTGGGACTGCGAGACCAACCGCGTCTACTACTCGCCCCGCTTCGCCGCCATGCTCGGCTATCCTGAAACGGCCTTTGAGGAGAGCTCGGCGCTCTTTTTTGACGCCGTTCATCCCGACGACCTGAGCCGCGTCCAACATCAGCTAGGCGAGCATCTAGCGGGCCGCACGCCGCAGTTTGAAAGCGAGTTTCGGATGTCTACCGGAGCCGCTACGTCGCCGGAGCAGAGCCCGAGCCCGGCGGACTACCGCTGGATGCTGAGCCGGGGCGTCGCCGTCTACAACGCCGCGGGCGTTGCCGTAAGCGTTACGGGGTCGCTTACCGACATCAGTCAGCGCGGCATTTTCGACCCGCTGACGGGCCTTCCCAACCGGCTGTTACTTGTCAGACGCCTGACGCACATTCTGGCGCGCAGTGCAGACGCGGCTGACCCACCCGGCGAAACGCCAGCTGGTGAAACGCCCGACACCGCCGTGCTGTTTCTCGACCTCAACCGCTTCAAGGTCATCAACGACTCGCTCGGGCATTATGTCGGCGACCTGCTGCTAGCCGAAGTTGCGCGGCGGTTGCAGCGCACGGTGCGTCACGGCGACGTGGTGGCCCGTTTGGGCGGCGACGAATTTGTGCTGCTCCTCGAGCACATCACCGAAGCGAGTATGACGGCGCTGCTCGAGCGTATCAGTACGGTGCTCGCCGAACCCTACCGACTGGACGGCAACCTCGTTCAGATGAGCGCGAGTATCGGCGTCGTCCGGCCCGCGCCCGCACACGCAGTTAAACAGCCCGCCGAGCAGCCGAGCGCTGAAGACCTCCTCCGTGACGCCGACATCGCCATGTTCGAAGCGAAAAAGACGCAGCAACCGTTTTCGTATTTCGACAAGGCGATGCGCGAACGCGCCGTAGCGCGGCAGAAGCTCGAGGGCGACCTGCGGCAGGCGCTGACCAAGCGGGAGTTCTTTCTCGTCTATCAGCCGATCGTCTCACTTGCCGGGGACGGCGCGACCTCTTACGAGGCGCTCCTGCGCTGGCGGCAGCCGGAGCGAGGGCTGGTCTCCCCCGCCGACTTTATCCCGCTCGCTGAAGAGACGGGGTTGATCCTCGGGATCGGTCGGTGGGTGCTGGAGGAGGTTTGTGAGCGGCTCCGCAGCAGCCCCGACGAACAGCTCAGGATCGCCGTCAACCTCTCGCCTCGGCAGCTCGGCGACCCCGACCTAGCCAGGTGGCTGGAGGCGCTGCTCGCCCGGACGGGCGTCCGCCCGGAACAGCTCAAGCTCGAGGTCACTGAGGGCGCAGTGATGGAACACCCCGACCGCATGATCGGCCTGTTGACGCAGCTCCGCAGCCTCGGCCTCAAACTGGCGATGGACGACTTCGGCACCGGTTACTCGTCGCTGAGTTACGTTCACGACCTGCCGATCGACACGCTTAAGATCGACCGTTCGTTCGTCAGCCGGATAACCTTTGACGACAAGAGTTTAGAGATCGTCCGGACGATCATGGCGCTCGCGCAGCGGCTGGGGCTCGAGGTTGTCGCCGAAGGGGTTGAGACCGAAACGCAGGTTACCCTGTTAGCGGGCCTCGGTTGCACCTTGATGCAAGGGTTTTACTACGCCAAACCCTTGCCTTGGGAGGAGAGCGTGGGTTTGCAGCGCACAACTTACCAACAAGCTAACTTCAGCCCCCTAGTTAACTAGCAGCGCAGCTCAAATGGGAGCAGACCAAGATGGGTATTTCTGGGCAAACGACGCGCGTAAATAACTTCATCTTTACCTGCAGCTCTAGCAGGTACAGTTTCTTCACATGACCCGTGCGCTTTACGCCCTTCTGACGCTCTCGTTTACGCCCGGTCTGGGGCCGCGCAAGATAAAGTCTCTGGTCAAACACTTTGAGGTTGCGGCGCTCGCAGATTTGGGTGCGGCGGAGCTGATGCAGGTCGAAGGTATCGGACGCAAACTTGCCGAGGCTGTCGTGACATCTAAGGCCACTGCTCAAACCAAAGCTGACGCGGAAGTGGCTCGAGCTGAGCGCCTGAACGTCACACTCTTAGCGCTCGGCACCCCCGACTATCCGGCAGCACTGGCGCAGATTTACGACCCGCCGCCGGTTCTTTACGTGCGCGGAACGCTGCCCGAAACGGTACACGGTGAACTCAACGAATTGCGGAGCTTAGGCGTCGTCGGCACCCGTAGCGCCAGCACTTACGGTTTGGGGCTGAGCCGCCGCTTTTCGCAAGAGCTGGCCGGAGCGGGCGTCGCTATCGTTTCGGGTTTGGCGCTCGGGGTCGATGCGGCTGCCCACGAAGGCGCACTCGCCGCGCCGGAGGGTCAAACGGTGGCGGTGCTGGGCTCAAGCGTAGACATCATCTATCCGGGCGGCAACCGCCGCCTAGCGGAGCGTATCTTGGAGGGCCGAGGCGCAGTTGTGAGCGAATACCGGCTCGGCACCTCACCGAGGGCCGAGTATTTTCCGGGGCGAAACCGGATTATCAACGGGCTTTCAAAGGGCGTGCTGGTCGTTGAAGGGGGTAAAAAGTCGGGCGCACTGATTACCGCGGAGTACGCGCTCGAGGAGGGCCGGAGCGTCTTCGCCGTTCCCGGCAGGCTCGGTGACCCGCGGGCTGAAGGGGCGCTCGATTTACTCAAACAGGGCGCAATTTTAACGCAGAGCACCGACGATATCCGCAGCGAGTTCGGCTGGCAGCACGCCCAAAACGCGATGAAAGCGGCAGCGAAGCCTAAACCTGAGTTGCCCGGATTTCTTGGCGAACTTGCCGCGCTGATTCGGAGCCGGGGCGAACCTCTGTTAGACGACCTGATCCTCGCCACCGGCAAAACTGCCCCCGAATTATTATCGACCTTGATGATGCTCGAGCTCCAGGGTGTCGTTCAGACGTTGCCGAGCGGACGCTACAGCGTCGCCCCCTAGGTCGCCCTACAGAAACGCAGTGGGCACGCGGGCCGCGCCGTAAAAGCTTTCAGAAAAAGTGCCTATGAAAGTCTCCACGCTTTACCCCGCCGAACTTATCGTATAAGCTTGAAAATGTAAGTCACAAAATGACTGCCCTACGGGGCTGCTTTTGCCTGTCGAAAGCACCGAAAGGAAAACTATGAAAAAGCTGTTTGCCGCGCTTTCACTTCTGTTGGCGGTCAGTCTTACGTCCGCGCAAGGGATTACGGTCTGGAGTCACTTTAGTGAGACCGACCTCGAGTGGCTGCAAGGTGAAGCCGCTAGTTTCGAGGCGGCGTTTGGCGTACCCGTCCAGATTACTAGAATCGAACTCTCCGAGCTCAAACAAAAGATGCTCTTAGCTGCGCCGCAGGGTGAAGCCGCCGACCTCGTGACCACGCTCCCACACGACCAGATCGGTGAACTCGCAGCGGGCGGCGTGTTAGCGGATATGTCACAGTTTGCCACCGAAGAGTACCTCGCCGACCTCAACGAGCAGGCGCGGCTGGCGTTTACCTTTAACGGTCGGCTTTTCGGTCTGCCGGTCTATTCTGAAGGCCCGGCGCTCGTCGTCAACACCGACCTCGTACCTGAGGGCGAGTTTCCCGAGACCTACGAAGACATGATCGCCAAAGCCCAAGAGCTGACCAGCGGCGACACCTACGGTTTTTTGTTTGACGACAAAAACTTCTACTTCGCCTATAACTGGTTTCATTCAAACGGCGGCTACGTCTTCGAGCGCGACGCCGAAGGCAACCTCAACCCCAGCGATGTGGGCCTCAACAACGAAGGTGCGGTCAAGGGTGCCGAGCAGATCAAGGCGCTTCAGTACGACTACGGGCTGATTCCACCCGGTACCGATTCATCTGTTACTGAAGGTTTATTTAACGAGGGCTCGGCGGCGATGATGTATAACGGCCCCTGGTCGATTGCCAACGCTCGGAACGCCGGCATCCCGGTTGCCGCGATGCCGCTACCGCCGATGGCCGACGGTACCACCTGGAAAGGCTTTATCGGGGTGCAGGGTGTGCTCTTAAACGAGTTTTCGCAAAACAAAGCAGACGCCGCCAACTTCGCCAAATGGATCACGCGCGCCGACGCACAGATCAAACTTGCGGAGCAGAGTGGCCGCATTCCAACCTCACAAGCAGCGGCGGCGGAAGTTGCCGACGATCCGATTATTTCGGGCTTTATCAGCGCCTATGAAGAAGCTGAGCCGATGCCCAACATCCCTGAGATGGGCAACGTCTGGCAACCGATGGCTGACGCGCTCGCGGTCTTGCTGGAAAACAAAAACTCAGACCCCGCCCAAGTTCTGAACAGCGCAGTCGCGCAAATCGAAGGAAACTAGCCTAGTTAAGCTCGAGGTGCCGAGTAAGTTACTCGGCACCTCGTTTCTACCGCTATGTTTCTAGAAGATATAGCTAACAGGCTCTCAGCCCCAATATTTTTGCCAAGACTTTAGCCTACGCATGAGATAACTTTTCGCAACATCCAGACTTTTATATGTCTAGCTTTAAGACCGGGTTTAGCAGCTCCGGTTCGAGTACAGCTAATTAAAAGGGGGTCGCTGATGGATATTTCGCGTCCGGGTTCGGACTATCTACCCAAAGGTTCCGGGGGCAAACGCGCACGGCTTTGGAAGGCGTTTTTGCTGCTGCTTTTGGCAGTTACGATTGCCGGAGTCGCCGGGTTTCTCGGGCTGTGGCTGGCACAGCAGGTTGTCCCCAGCGCCCCCCCTTATATCGGTGTGTTGGTCGGTCTAGCGGCGCTGATCGTCACCTTGCAGGTCATCGCACGGCGTTTCGAGTGGATTATGCCGTGGTACTACCTGCTGCCCTCTATTTTATTTTTGCTGACTTTCGCCCTGTTTCCGGTTATTTTGACGGTCATCTTGGCGTTTACCGATTACGCGGGCATTCGTAACGGTGAGCTAAATATCAGCAGCCGCACGGAGATTACAGACGTTCAAGGGGCAACTATAGAAGTTGCCGACGCCGCCACGCTGCGCTGTGGAGCTCTACGGGACGGTTGCACGGGCGTTCCAGCAATTATCGACGTGTCGGGTGGCCTTACGGTTACGGCAACGTCGCTTGACGGTACCGCGCTGACGCTTGCAGAACCGCTCCCTGAAGGAGCAGCGCCTACGGTAGTGACGCTCGAGCTGACCGACATCGGCTTTAACGCCGAATTTAACGTCACTGCCGTTGACGGCAACGTTCTAACTTTGGAGCGTGCGCCACCCGGTGCAGTTGACCTGGAAAATGTCGGCGTCGCCGTTCCGGTCGAAGGTATCCGCCGAACCATGCGCTCAGTTGACGTCAACACCCTTACCCTAAACGAACCGCTGCCTGAAGGCGCGACCTACACGTCCATCACGCGTTACAACGACTTCGGTTTTGTCGGTTGGCAGAACTTCCGCACGATTTTCCAGCAGGCGAGCCGTGCGCTTGGGCCAGTTTTCTTGTGGAACATTTTGTTCGCCTTCTCGACGATTATCATCAACACCGTATTCGGCGTGTTTCTGGCTATTTTCCTAAATAATCCCGACTTGAAGTTTCGCAACCTCTACCGCACGCTGCTGATTATCCCCTGGGCGCTCCCGAACATCATCACCATCCAAATCTGGAAAGGTTTCTTGAACTCAAACTTTGGCGCGATCAACCGCACGTTGGCGCTTTTAGACCTGCCCGTGCTCGACTGGCTTAACGATGTCTGGCCCGCCAGGGCCGCTGTTTTGCTCGTCAACCTCTGGCTCGGCCTGCCTTTTATGATGACGGCGACGCTCGGCGCACTTTCCGCGATTCCTGCCGATCTCTACGAAGCTGCCAAAATTGACGGCGCGAATATCTGGCAGCGCGTCACCGGCGTGACGCTGCCGCTCCTTCGCACCGCGCTCGTACCGATTACGCTGACCGGGTTTGCGTTTAATTTCAACAACTTTAATATCATCTATCTCTTGACTGACGGCGGCCCCGGTTACGACGGCGGCACCTCAACGGCGCGCGGCACCGACATCTTGGTTTCATGGGCGTACAACGAAGCGTTTCGCTCTCAGGGCGGGTTCGCTTACGGCTTGGGCTCGGCGATTTCGCTCCTAATCTTCTTTATTACCATCGCTATCAGCTTGCTTAACTTTCGCGTTTCCGGGGCGCTTAAAGAGGAGAATAACGGATGAACACGCCTTTAACGAACACGCTAACCAAGATTTTTCGTACAGGCGCGTGGCTAGGACTCTTGTCTTTGGGGGTCGCGTTCGCGCAAATTGACCGGAGCCGCTTTCTAATTGTTCCTTACGGTTGGTTGCGGCTGCTGCTCGGCTTTGTAGTCGTCGCCACCGTTATTATTTTGGGTGCGTACCTTTACGGGCGGGCTACGCGGCCCGTCAAAGCTGGAGCTTACGCGTTGACCGCGCTAAGCCACACCTTTATCTGGGTGTTTATCCTGCTGACGCTCTATCCGGTGATCAATCTGCTGGCGGTCTCATTCAACCGGATCAGTAACCTCAGCGCCCCACCGCCCGCCGAGGGCAACCTGCTCGTGCGAGCGGGTGTCTTGCCCGATCCCTCGAAGTTCTCGCTGGTGCAGTACCGAGACGTCCTGAATGAAACACATCTGTTCTGGTATCAGTGGGCGTTGGTCGGGCTTTTAGTCGTCGCCGGACTTGTTCTTATCGGCGCGGTGATAGCCAACCGTTCAAATCCCAATTCAGCTGTTACCAGTCGGCTTAAAGCAGCGGCAATCTGGACGCTCGTGGGCAGCGCGGCTATCCTGGTGTTCAGCATCAACAACAATCAGTTCTTTTCTCTAAACGAAGTGGGCGAAAGGGTCGCCTCGAGCAGTGAGAAAAAAGTCGTTTTGTTCATCCGCAACACCTTGTTTGTGTCAGGTCTAACCGGAATTTTTGCCGTCGTTATCAGTACGACTGCGGGCTACGCTTTCGCCCGGATGAAGTTCGAGGGGCGTTACGGCACGCTGCTGAGTTTTATCTTCGTGCAGATGTTTCCCGGCTTTATGGCGCTCGTAGCAATTTTTTACCTGATGAACTTTCTGGGCCTCTTAAACACCTTTGCGGGCCTGATTTTGGCCTATTCGGGCGGGGCGATCGCGTTTGCCTCGTGGATTTTCAAGGGTTATTTGGAGTCGATCAGCCCGAGCCTGGAGGAGGCCGCGATGGTGGACGGGGCGACCCGCTGGGGCGCATTCTGGCGGATTATCCTGCCCATCAGCGTACCGATGCTGCTCTTTATCTTTTTGTTGCAGTTTATCGGGACCTACAGCGAGTTTATTCTTGCGAACATCCTCTTAACCGGCGACGATAAATGGACGGTCGGCATCGGTTTACGCGCCCTGACGAGCAGCCGCTTTCAAACGCAGTGGGGCACATTGGCGGCGAGCGCCGTTTTGGGTAGCTTGCCGATTTTGATCATTTTCTACTCGTTTCAGAATGCGCTCACCGGGCAGTACACTGCTGGGGGTGTTAAGGGTTAGGTCTTTGCCCTACTGTTTAAGCTGAGTTGAGTGTAGGTTTATGGGAGACGCAACTCAGCAGTCGAGCTTTAGGCGGCTAGACTCGAGCCAACAGAGTCCGCATCCGGCACAAATGACCTTCTCCAGAGCGTCACGGAGAGGGTTGTTTGTCAGCTGCGGTCTAGTTCGGCGGGGTACTCACCTGTGATAGGCTAAGAGGATGAATTCGCTCGGTTACGGCGCACAAGTTATCGTTGACGGTTACGGCGCGGCGGCTCCCCTGCACGATGAGGGCTGGATCGTCGAAACGGCGTACCGCCTGCTCGGGACGCTCGGCTCCGCTGGCGGCGACCCGCTCAAGGTAAGTTACTGGTTTCCTGAAGGCGTTTCGGTCGGTCTCGCCCTGCCCGAAGCGCACCTGACGCTTCACACGTTTGCGGCGCGGCGGCTCGTTTGCTTGGGGGTATTTAGCCCGCAACTTCTTTCAGCTAGAGAGCTGACCGACGTATTTCGGGAGCGCTTTGCGGTTGGGCGACTCGAGGGTCACTTGGGCAGCCGCAGCGTGCTGTTGCCGCAAGACGAAGGCGTTGCGCTCAACTACCTTCTGGGCGAACGCAGCTACGCCGATGTTCGGTTGGATGAGAGCTTGCTCGAGGTCTAAAGTCCAGGTAAGCAGGTTAGATTGGCAGCTATAGCAGGTATCATCTGGGAACGGACGCTCCCACATTCGACTAAACCGTCTAGCACGTACATTCTGAGGTGATTACGGTAGCTTCTAACTGCTTAAGTGCTATAAAAACCAGCCGGGTCTAGTCGTATGACCCGGCTGGTTTGCGTTTAGACAGTCGCGAGTACTGCCTATGTTGATTACTTTCTCAGCTCGAGGAACCGCACCGTGTCGTCTACATCGAGGGTAAGCTGACCGTCCCGGAACAAAACTCCTTTTTCGTACACCTGCCCTTTACCGTCGAACGTGTGGAGCGCCGCGCCCGAAACCGAGGAGCCGAGCGTAACTGTCACCTTCTGCCCCGAAACATAGAGCCCTTTACGCACGTGACGATCCCAAGCCGATTTTTCCAGCCAGAGCGCTAGGTAAAAGGTACCGTTCCCCTTTTGTAACAGCGTTTGGTGAAGATTTTGAGTGTCGCCGCTTACTTTGTAATTGAGACTGCCGTTAGCTTCCCAGTTTGAATCAGCGAGCAGCTTAGTCAGGTTTGCTACGGCCCGGTAGCCGGGTTTTTCCGAACCGTCGTAACGCAGCAGGCCGAACGACGCCTGAAAATCCGTCAATCTATTTGCGGGTTTGCTGTCGATGAGTTCGTAGAGGTAGGTGCGCGGTACGCCCCGGTTAAAGTTTTCCAGAAACAATCTGGGTAGATAGATAGCAGCCGCCTCTTCCGAAGCAGGTGGATGCGTACCCGAGGTGTTGACGGCGTTGTGATAGCCCGTCTCGGTAATCATGATGGGCTTTTTGCTACTTGTGGCCGAAGACTTGGCGAGAACCGTCCAGGTCGTTGTGTTGTGCTCGTCGTCGGTAGGCGACTTGCCACCGAGGTAGGGATGGGAGTTGCCGTAGTCGAGGTAGCGGCTCAGGTCGCCCAGTTCCTTTGCTTCCCAGACGGGTGAAGGGCCGATGACCTTGACGTTTCTTAGGGCAGGGTTGCCTTTAACTGTTTCGTAGAGCCGCTTTTGCGCCTCTCTCGTCCGACCGATCCAGTCACCGGAGATAAAGAGGTCGGGTTCGTTGAGACCTTCAAAAGCGGCGACTGCGCCGTTGGTTCGGGCGAAGACGTCGGCTAGTTTGTTTAGGTCCGTGCCCTCACCGTGAGACGTCGTAAGCGCCGTCCCCAACGTGAACCTGATGCCCGTTGCGGCCAGTTCACGCAGCCGCTGGTAGTAAAACTCGTCGTTTTCAGCGCGAGCATGGGTATACGTGCCGTCACGGATATGCTTGATACCCAGCTCGAGCAGTCTGGGTTTGATCAGGTCTTTGTAGCGTGTGTCGTAGACCGTATTTTGGTAGTGAAGGTGGGTGTTGACCCCCATCGTGTCGATAAACGACGCCGCCGACCGTGCCCGGACACTCGGTATACCGGGGCGTGTGGTTGGGTTGGGGTTAAGGGCCGGGTTGCTGTTCGCGCTCGCCCTGATCTGCAGCGCGTCGAAGGTGAAGCCGTCTTCGCGCATCCAGACGTTGACTGTATGAAGGCCCGCTGAAGGCACGTTGATCGTAGCCAGTACACCGTCTCTGGTTTTGCCCGTCCAGTGAAACGCTGTTCTAAACTTGGCGATTTTGTCGGCGCTGGCGACCGCGTTACCGTCTAGCCCGATATGCACAGAATCGCTGTTACCGACCGAACCCTGCGTCGCTTCGCCGCGCACCTGAACAGTGTGAATACCAGCACGGCTAAAGTTCACTTGATAGTCGAGCCGTGGGCTTCTCGAGGTGAAGTCGGAGCTGTAGTTTGCGCCCGTATCCGGCAGCGCCTGCATCGCCTTGCCGCCCCTGGCTCCAGCCTTAGAGACGAGCTGCCAGCGGTGCCCGCTTTTGTCAACACTGCCCTGATTGCGTTCCGCCTCTATCATGACGCCGCCGTTAGCGTCTTGTTGATAGGCGGCGTTGGCCTGGGCCTCGAGCGCCGTGACATCTTCGCTACTACTACAAGCCCCCAGCACCAAGGAAACGAAAACCGCCCCCAGCCAGACACCGATATAATTCCGTTTAAGCCGATCGAACATGAAGTATCCTTCCAAAGTTGAAAGCGGTACTTTCTGTTGTTTTGCGCGTAGAGTGTCGCGCAGAAAGCCACCCATAACCCGCTCTCCTTAGAGGCCAAAAAGAGGAGGTCCGGGGTAAGTGTAACCGATTTCACTCCACTTTTCTACGAACGTTTTAACCGATTTCACATGTTTTTTTAATAAAAGCCAGTCCGAGGTTTGCTCGGTACCGGTTGATTCGTCCTTAAACACGGCTTCTGCAGCACACCCAAAAAGCCTTACGACGCCGGAAGGCTAGCGGCGAGCCGGGGTCGTATTTAGCGGCCTCGAGCGTGACCATATATCTGCGAAAGTTGTGATAGACAGGGGCATTTTTGGCGTAATATTGAGCGACAAGCCAAAGCTGCTTTTTAGCCTCTCAGCTTACGGCCTAAATCACCTTGGAGACGCCACCATGCTCTCTTTGCGATCTGCCCGTCCGTTCAGCTTACCTCTCATGTTTACACTCTTGACCGCTTGTAGCCAAGTCGGTCCGGTTCCCGAAGGGTCAACGCCACTGACGTCTCAAGATGCACCCTACATTGCCAAAGACCTCGGCACGCTTATTGACGGTTATAGCAGCTACGCGTCGGGCGTAAGCGCCGATGGCAACACGGTTCTAGGCTCGAGCTACGTTGACGGCGAAGTACACCCTACCCGCTGGACTGAAGCAGCGGGGCTGCAAGACCTTGGCAGTACCGGCGCGGCTGCGTGGGTTAGTCGTGACGGCAAGACGGTTGCAGGAATTAGCCCAGCAGGTCGTGGGGAACGCTCCTTTCGCTGGACTGAAGCAACGGGAGTCCGAGACATTGGTGATCTCGGGGGGTTATATACCAACGCCCGTGGCATGAGCGCCGACGGCAAAGTCATTGCAGGAAACAGCAGGACTGCGGCGAGGGAAACACTCCCCTTCCGCTGGACTGAAGCGGGCGGCTTTCAAGACCTCGGTATGTTCGGCTTCGAGCATGCGAACGCCACAGGCGTCAGCGCCGACGGCAAGGTTATCGTCGGGTACGGCTTCCTCAGGTACGACCCCGTTGAGTACCCATCGTCGGAGTCGGAGCGGCGCGCGTTTCGCTGGACTGAAACGGACGGGGCAGAGAACCTTAGGACGTTTGAAGGTGGCTACAGTGTTGCAAACGCGGTCAGCGCCGATGGAAACACCGTCGTAGGTTTCGGTGGCGACGCTGGTAAACCCTTCGTTTGGACCGAAGCAGGTGGCCTACAGAGCTTGAGCGATAGGGACAGCCAAGCTTACGGTGTGAGCGCGAATGGCAAGGTGATTGTTGGTTATAGTCGCACTTCAGCTGAGGACGAGTCCTCGAGTCGCGCAATCCGCTGGACACGGGCAAAAACACCGCCTACACCAAAATCCGCCACTTACAAAGCCGATTTTGAAGGTGCGCCTACAGGCCGCCCACTCTACAGTTTACGTGTCGGTCAAGGCGTCACCGGCCCCGCGACCGCCGGACGTATCTCAGTCGGCGGCAACACCTTATTAACGGCGAGTTTCGTAACGGTCAAGCGGCCCAAGTCGTAAAACTTTACGGGAGCAAAAGGCTGGTCGTCAGCTCCGGTAACACACCGAACACGGGCGGTGGACAGCTGCAGTTTATCTTTAACGCCGGTGAAGGCTTTGGCAACGGCGCTGTCACAATCAAGTCTTTGACCCTCTCGAACGTCACGGCTACAGGAGGTTTTATCAACCTTTACCGGGGACGCACGCTCATCCTGAAGGTCAACGTACCTGTCACGGGAGCGGGTAAAAGTGCAACGCTTGCCCTCGACGAACCCGAAGTAACAATCCTCAGTACGTTTGCGCAGCTTCTAGTATTACAGTCGCAGTTAAGCAGAGGTAAGTTGAGCCATGACTTTTTCCAACGGCACCCCTCCCAATCTCAGGACCTGGACAGCTGAACTCGATAATCTCCATAGTCGCATCTCAGGGCACTTCGGACGTTCCGAGCAGCGGCGGCGTGTTAGAGCGTATCTGCAAGCCTTACTGAGCCCAGTCGAGCGCAAGAATAGCTGGCAGCTGGCTGAGTGTTCAGGTGAAACGACGCCCGATGGCATGCAGCGGCTGCTCTCGACCGCCTTGTGGGACGCCGGCGCTGTCAGAGACGAACTGTGCAGCTATGTTTTAGGTAGTTTAGGCGATGAGCAAGCGGTATTGGTGGTCGATGAAACCGGCTTTTTGAAACAAGGCAACAAGTCCGCAGGAGTCAAACGTCAGTACAGCGGCACCGCCGGACGCGTTGAAAACTGTCAGGTAGGCGGGTTCTTGGCCTACGCAACACCCCACGGAACGGCTTTCATCGACCGGGAACTATTCTTACCCAAGGACTGGGTCGGTGATCTGCCGCGCCGCCGTGAAGCGCACATCCCTGATGAAGTAGCCCTGGCGACCAAACCTGAGTTAGCTAAGACGATGCTGCAACGTGCTTTCGAGGGGGGTGTAAAAGCCGCTTGGGTCACCGGAGATGCGGCCTATTCTGGTTACGGTGTGCGTTCATGGCTCGAAGAGAAGAAACAGCCGCATGTATTTGCGGTTGCTTCGAACTTCCATGTCTGGACATGGAGTCACCAAGGGCCACAACAGCAGCAGGTCAAAGACATTATAGGCAAGTTTGATGAAGCCAATTGGCAACGGCTGAGCGCAGGTTTAGGCAGTAAAGGAGAACGGCTGTTCGAATGGGCGTGGATCAGTATCTCGGCGTTGACAGCAGAGGGCTCGGCAGTGGGTTTAGGCCCCGTGGTCGGAAAAGGGTTCGAGCGCTGGATACTAGCGAGGCGGAGTTTGGACGACCCGACTGACCTTGCCTATTTCACGGTGTTCGCACCTCAAACAACGTCTCTAGAAAGCGTGGTGCAAGTAGCAGGGGCTCGCTGGGCCATTGAAGTCGGTTTCAAAACTGCTAAGGGCGAAGTGGGTCTCGACCAGTACGAAGTGCGTTCATGGACGGGTTGGTATCGGCATATCACCCTTGCTCTACTAGCCCATGCATTTCTGGTAACGATACAGGCGAGTGAGAAAAAAGGGGCTCAGTAGCCACTGCCCAGCTCATCGCCCTAACGGTTCCTGAAGTTCGTCGGTTATTCGGTCTGGCACTACAGCGGATAGTTCGGCGAGCGTTCGTATTAGCTTGGTCGGTGTGGCGACGACGCCATCAGTTTAGGGCACGGCAATGTCATTACCGTCGGCGAGAACAGCGCTATGCTAGATAACTGCGGCTGTAATACTAGAAACCGTCTACGATCTAGTGTTTGAAAGCGAACAATAACCTCGCCAACCGCGCTTCGTCGCGCGGTTGCAGTTAAATAGCTCGAGCCTACCTAAGCTGAGCAGGTAGGGTTTTACGTTAGCTGGCCCCATCTGAATGATACACGGGTTCAGACCTCGAGCCGTTCCACCGTCTTTTCCCAGCGGGCGATGGCGTCCAAGAGTTCAGCCTCGAGCTGTCCATGCTGTTCACTCGTTTCTAGGAGCGCCGCGGACGAGAGGGTTTCAGGAACCGTAAGCTTTTGGGTCAGTACGCTGAGTTCGGCCTCCAATTCGGCAATATGCGCCTCCAACGCCTCTTGGTCACGCCCGAGTTGCCACTTTGACGGGCCTTTGGTTTCGGTTTTACAGGGCGGCTCGGTCGGTTCGGTTTTGGTTACAGCTTCGTCTAGGTTCCGCTCGAGGCGTTTACGTTTGTAAAAGTCCCAGTTACCCTCATACGCCGTAAAAACGCCGTTATCCAGCTCCCACACGAGGTCGGTGGTCTCAGCGATAAAACGCCGGTCGTGCGAGACGACCAGGAGCGTGCCGGTATAGGCGGCTAGGGCGGCCTCGAGCGCCTCGATCATCTCGACGTCCAGGTGGTTCGTCGGTTCATCCAGTACCAAGAAGTTGTACTCGCCGAGGGTGAGTTTAAGGAGCGCCAGCCGCGCCCGTTCGCCGCCGGAAAGGTCGCGGACGCGTTTGAACTGTGCGTCGTAAGGAAACAAAAAGCGGCCCAGCAGATTGTGCGCCGCACCGTCCCCAACGAGTCGGACAAGTTCTTCAAACAAGGTCGCGTCCGGGTCAACGCCGCGCAGCTCTTGATCGTAGTAGCCGACGCGGACGCGGGCACCGAAACGTAACAGGGCGCGGGGGTCGTCGCCCGCAGACTCACCTAAAATCACCCGTAAAAAGCTCGATTTACCGGCCCCGTTCGGCCCCACCAGCGCAGTACGTCCGCCCTGCCGGAGGGTAAACCCCACGTCCCTAAAGAGCTGCTCGCCGCCATAACTTTTACCCAGATGCTGTGCTTGCAGCACGATGTCGCCGGAGTCACCACAGGGAAAGGTAAAGCGGGTAGTGCGTTCGGCGGCCTCAGCGTCAGGGAGCATGGTGTCGGCGTAACGCTCCGTGCGGCGCTCCATCGCCTTGGCGCGGCGGTGGAGTTTTTCGCTCTGACCCGCCCAGCGTTTCATCTGGGTGGCCGCGGCCCCCAACCGGTCATGCTCTTTATGTTGATTGGCGCGGGTGGCCGCCTCGAGCCTTTCTTGTTCCGCCCGCGCCTCACGGTAGCGCGTCGGCGTGGTGTTCATCGTTCGGAGCAGCCCCTGCGAGATTTCGGCGGTCGTGTCACAGGTGTCGTCTAAAAACGCCCGGTCGTGCGAGACCAGCAGCACGCCACCCGGATAACGTGACAAGTAGCCGCCGAGCCAGCCGCGCATCGCCATATCGAGGTGGTTCGTGGGTTCGTCCATGAGCAGTACGTCGGGTTGCGCCATCAACAGGCGGGCCAAACCCAGGCGCGTTTTTTCGCCGCCGGAGAGGTGACTTGCCACCTCGTGCTCGCGTCCGCGAAAGCCGAGGGCGTAGAGCACCGAGTCTCTGCGGGAGCGGCGCTCAAAGCCGCCACGCCGCTCAAAGGTTTCGTGCAGGGCTTCCCAGCGAGCGTAGATTTCAGGGTCGGCTAGGCCGCGGTGCTCGAGCCGCTGCAACCCGCGCTCGAGTTCGTCAAGTTCTGCAAACGCCCGTTCGGACACCTCCAAGATGCTCATCCCCGGCGGGATGATGGGGTCTTGCTCCAGCATCGCCACGCTCACCTCATCACGCCGGAACACAGTGCCGCCGTCGGGGACGTCTTGACGCAAGAGGAGCCGTAAAATTGTAGATTTGCCCGCGCCGTTGCGCCCGATCAGCGCGGTTCGGGACGAGGCGCGTAGCTCGAGGGTGACGCCGCCCAGCACCACCTGCTCGCCGTAAAACTTTTCCACGTCGTTAAGGGCTGCCAATACCATCTGACTAGTTTAGCGGTTCAACGCCCCTTAGCCGGGTATATTACACTGTCAGCGAGGTACTGACACCTTCACCTCTGTATAGGCACGTTTGAAGGTGTGTCTAGCCGCTTCTTTGGAGAATTGCCAGTTGAGCTTAACTTGGGCTTGATTGCGCTCTGTTTGCCAAGCGTTAAGTTCAGTTTCAAGGCGGTCACGTTGAGCAATGCGCCGGTCTAGGCACTGTTTGCTTAAAGCGGAGAATTCAAGTTCAGCCATGTTAAGCCAAGAAGCGTGCTTAGGGGTATGAATCATCTCAAACTGCTGGGCAAGTTCGAAGGCAGCTTGCGGTGCTAGAGCAGCATAAAACGAGCCTGGGTTATGGGTGTTGAGATTATCCTGCACCAGCCTGATTTTCTGCGCTTGAGGGAACTGTTGCGTTAAGTACTGCATAAAGTCGGTGTATTCCTGCCGTCGGCGGTGGTCATAGAGCCTAGTCCAACGCCTGCCGGTAAGCGGCTCGACCGCTAAGAGCACTGAACAACTTGCCGTGACTTTATAATGGTAGTCCTCGCGTTTGACCTGGCCTGCTTTCATCGCTACAGGTTGTAAGGTCTGTTCAATCAGATAACAAGGTCGTTCATCAAAACAAAGTACCGGATAGTCGGGGTCATAAGGCTGAGCGTAAGTATCAAGCACCCGCTCCATTTGCCAAATGAACGCAGAGGTGAGCTTGCCCAAACACCAACACCGCTTTAGGTGGGGTTTGAGCTCGTTTTTTTCAGTATCTCGCTGACCCCCTCATGCGAAACAGTCTCAACCAAGCCCAGCTCGACAGCTTTATCCGCTAACAGTCTCAGTGTCCATCTGCTTCTGCCTTCAGGAGCCTCACTACATGCTAAAGCGGTAATCTTCGCTCGCTGTTCACCACTAAAGCGACTTGGGCGTCCTGGTTTGGGCTTGTCCGCTACTACCTCTTGGACGTTACTCTGGCTTTCGCAAAAACGTTTGCGGATCCTCTTGAGCGTTGCCAAACTGATATCTGCTTGCTTGAGAATCTCGGCGTCACTTACCCCGGCATCCGCCAGTAACAGTGCCCTAGCCCGTTTGTACACCCTCACCCGGCACGCTCCCGCTTTTGTTAGCCGTTCGAGCTCTTGCCTTTGTATTTTACTCAGCTTGATTCCATAGCGCTTTTTCATTCGCTTACTTTAGACACTGTGTTGCTATGGGTCAACTCTTCGCTGACAATGTAATATAGCAGGTATCATCTGGTTTGAGCCAGTCTATTTTGAGCCAGTCTATAAAGACAAGGCACAGTTTAGCATGTACGTTCTGAGATGATAGCTGCGAGAAGCTAGCTCAGTAACTACGAAAACCGCTATAGCGCTCGGATGTCGCACCAGACTGGTTTGCCTCGAGCTGCTCTCGAGCTGTTCAGAGCCCGAGTCCGGGGTCTATTCCTGACGACAGGCATCTTAACGATGGGCACCCTGAGACAGTAGACACCTGAGCAGCTCCTTTAGACACCCGCCGATGCGGGTTTAAGAGGTGTCAACGTTGCAGCTCGGCGTTCTCGTAACCTCGCTTTTCGCACAATCTTTTCACAGGTTGCTTATACCTCTCTCAGTAAGTCTCATAAACGGACGTCGCCAGAGGACCTTACGTCCCGACTACACGCACCGCACCCGTCAGGCAGGTCTTTAGCCCGGATTAGACCACTTGACACCCTGACAGCGTTATCGGTAGAGTTACCGTTAACGAAAGTATAAAGAGGAGGCGAGTGGCCCTTTTAACGCCCACTATTCATGATATTGCGCGCGAAGCGCGGGTCTCGGCGATGACCGTCTCACGAGCGCTTAATGGTCGTCCCGGTGTGTCCGAAACGACGCGGCAAAAGGTCGAGAGCGTCGCTGAACGTCTCGGTTACGTGGCGAATGTTCAGGCCAAGCGGTTGGCCGGGGGCAAAACCCAAGTCGTCGGGATGCTCGTTCCTGATATCGGCACCGAATACATCGGTGAGATTGTCCGCGGCGTCGGGGACGCCCTCGAGCGCTCCGGTTATGACCTACTGCTCTACACCACGCAGCGCGACCTCGAGCGCGAACGTAACCGGTTGGCGCTGGTTGCCGGGGGGATGGCTGACGGCCTGCTTACGGTACTTCCCAAAACGATTGACAATCACCTGGCGATGCTGGAGCAACTTAAACTTCCGGTAGTGGTCGTCGATCATAGGGGGGCTAATACGCACCTGCCCACTGTCGGGACGGACAGTCTGACCGGCGCACGTCAGGCGGTCGCACACCTGACCGGGTTGGGCCACCGCCGGATCGGGTTTATTACCGGCGACCTCGAGACCGGCGCAGCGTCTGAACGTTTACGGGGCTACCGCGAAGGGCTTCAAGCTGCGGCTCTTCCCTTCGACGCCGCGCTCGTTAGAGAGGGCGACTTTTACCAACCTGGAGGGTTTCAGGGAGCCGCCGAGCTGCTGCGCCTGCCCGACCCACCGACCGCGCTGTTTGCCTCGAACGACCTGTCAGCCTTCGGCGCAATTGCAGCTGTTCACGACCTGCAATTACATGTCCCGACCGATGTTTCAGTCGTCGGCTTTGACGATATCCCTTCAGCCGGGCAGATTTATCCACCTTTAACAACCGTTCGCCAGCCACTTTACGAGATGGGGGCTACCACAACCAAACTGCTGCTCTCACTGCTTCGCGGCGGTGGAGCGGCTGTACCCCGGACGAGCCTGCCGACGACTCTGATCGTGCGGCAATCGACCGCACCGTGCAAATGGCCCTCAGACCGAAATCAGTGACCTAAACCCACCGCTACTTCTGAACTTTTCTCTTCACCCCAAGACCGTCTACTCTAGCATCGTTTCCGCCCCCACAACCTTTTAGAGACGCCCTAGCCCTTTAGAGAAGAGGTAGAAAGTGCCGCAGTACCGACCCCGAGACAAGCTCTTTTTCTTTCAGCGAAGACCTGACACCTGGTGCGCTCGTGCAGACGACAAGCAAACGCCACTCGGTCAGCCCGAGTTCGTGACATTTCAATTTTGGGCACAGCCTGTGCCGCGTTCTGAAGGGGGTGTTATGTAACTTACGGGGCAAAAGAACCGAACCTAATACGTTTAGGTCAAAAACCTGAGAGACCGTTTCCGACCAAGGCTAGGTCTCTCGGGCGTCCGTATCACCCGGGGTAAAGAGCCGTAGACATGGAGCTCTCCCCTGGCAATTTCCACTCTAAAGCAAGCGGATATGAGAGGAAGGAGAGAGTGAAAAAATCAACACCAGCCTCTATAGGTTTTTTAACTTTGCTCTTGTCAGCGTGTAGCAACCTCTCGGAAGTACCTACGACCGGGGCCGCGTCCGAGCTGTTAAACGTAGTCAAGGTCGCGGGGCGCTGGCTCGTCAAGGGCGGGGACAAGAAGGCGGCGCTGCTGTGGCGCTCGCAAAACCCGGTCGGTAAGAGCGTAACGGTGCGTTTTGCAGGCTCGAGCAGCCCTACCGAACTAACCCTCACAGGCGGTCACGCCTCTGTCGGCGACATGCTTATCGGCAATATTAGAGACGGTCAGGTTATCGGCGCTCAGGGGTGGGTTCAGGTATGCCCCTCGCTACGGGCAACCGGGTCTCGCTCAAAGTCAGAACTTCGGGCTATACCGACCGCTTTTTACGGCACCGCGCGGGTCAAGGATTTACCGACGTGATAGGCGGCAGTAGCAACCTAGCCAAGCAAGGCGCTTCGTACCGTATTGTCGCTGCTTTAGACGGCACTCCGTATTACTCGTTTGAGTCGCGCAACCTCCCCAACCATTTTTTACGGCACAGCAATTTTCGCCTCCGCAACGACCGTTTCGGCGGTTCGGATACCTTCCGTAAAGATGCGACCTACTGTTCTCAGAAAGGTTTAGCCAACGGTTCGGGCCTCTCGTTTGTCTCACGCAACCTTCCCGGCTACTACATCCGTCATTACCAGGGTGAAGTGTGGGTCGCTAAACGTGGAGGCCCACGCCTTAGCGACACCGCCGCCAACTTTAACGACGATGTGAGCTGGGATGTGGTTAGAGCTTGGGCTCCTTAGATGCGCAGCTTACGTTCACACGCTCGTTAGAAAGGGGCCGTTATGGTGTGAGTTCAAAACGAAATGAGACCTGCCCGAGTAAACAACCTCGCTGAGCGCTAGCAGAGTGGCCTCTCTAGCGTACAACCCGCCACCAACAGCAATCTGATGTACTCAGAAACGACGCAAGAGCACCATAAAGACGACTCGAAAGAGCACCGAGGAGAAGAAGATGACCGGAACAAGATGGCAAATTTTAGGGTTTTCGTTATTGCTCGCAGCCTGCAGCAACTCCCAGACCGACCCCTTGGCAGAGGTCAACACGCAGGCCGTGACTTGCGCTGCATGGAACGCCAGCGACGTCTACAACGGCGGCGACACAGTGACGTTTGGGGGCGCGACTTACAAGGCGAAATGGTGGACGCAGAACAACAACCCGGCGCAAAACAGCAAAGACTGGGACGTTTGGGCTGTTACCGCTGACTGCAGTGCGCCAAACCCCGCTCCGAACCCTGACCCTAATCCAAACCCCGACCCGGATCCCGCTCCGCAACCTCCGGTGCCCCCGACGAACCCCAACACGAGCGGATACGCCCGCGTCGGTTACTTCGTGCAGTGGGGGATTTACAGTCGCAACTTTACCGTAGCCGACATGGATAAAAGCGGCGCAGCGGCGACCCTGACCCACCTGAACTACGCCTTCGGCGGTATTTCGCCCGAGGGTACCTGTACGGTTACGGCCGGGAACAAGAGCGACTCCTTTGCCGACTACGGCAAGGCGTTTCCTGCCAATCAAAGCGTAGATGGCGTCGGCGACGTTTGGGATCAACCGCTTAAAGGCAACTTCAATCAGCTCAAAGAACTTAAGGCCAAACACCCCGGCTTGCGCACGCTTATCTCGCTCGGCGGCTGGACGTGGAGCAAAGAGTTTAGCGACGTCGCGTTGACCGACGCCGCCCGCAAAAAGTTCGTCAGCAGCTGTATCGACATCTACATCAAGGGCAACTTGCCCTCTGCCGACGGTGCAGGCGGCCCCGGCGCTGCTTTAGGTGTGTTCGACGGCATCGACATCGACTGGGAGTATCCGGCTTCTGAAGGCAACGTAGGCAACATCGTCCGGGCCGAAGACACCCGCAACTTTACGCTGCTGTTACAAGAGTTTCGTCGTCAGTTGGACGCCGCTGGCAAAGGCAAACTGCTGACCGCCGCGCTGCCTGCTGCGACGTCGAAGATCGCCAAGCTCGAGGTTGCCAACATCTCGAAGACGCTCGACCTGATGAACATCATGACGTATGACCTCCGCGGCGCGTTTACCGCAGCTGGCCCGACCAACTTTCAGGCCAATCTTTACACCGACCCGGCGAGTCCCGGCGGCCCGGAGGAAAAAACTTGGAGCGTCGATACAGCGGTCAACGCATACTTGCGTGCCGGCGCACCTGCCAAAAAACTGGTCGTCGGCGTGCCGTATTACGGGCGCGGCTGGAAAGGTGTCGCTAGTGGTAACGACGGCCTTTATCAAAGCGCTGGCGGCGGCTTTCAGGGTGAGTACGAAGCCGGGATCGACAACTACAGGGTCATCATCAGCAAACCCGGTCAGGTCTTCTATCACGCACCCACGAAGGCGCTCTGGAAGTACGACGGCGACACCTTCTGGAACTACGACGATCCGAAGGTCTTGAAAGACAAGATGAACTACATCAAGGAGCGCGGTCTGGGCGGCAGCATGGCCTGGTCAATGGACGGCGAGGACGCGGGCGCATCTTTGAGTAAGACCATCTATAACGAGCTGAAGTAACCGTACCGGAGGGGGCCTGAGCCCCCTCTCCCACCACGAGGACTCGAGGAGAAGTCATGAAAAGGTACCAAACCGCCGGAATGCTCGCGCTCGGCCTAGTGCTGAGCGCGTGCGCCACAAATGAGCGTGAGGCGCTCGCTACGACCGCCGTAAACGGCGTGACGCTCTTTATCGATTGTCCTCTAAGCGGCAAGAGCATCGATTTGGGCGTAGGGGACTACAACGTCAACGACCTGGTAGCGCTCGGGATGCCCAACGACAGAGCGTCTTCGCTCAGCGTCGCAGCCGGTTACAAAGCTGAAATTTTCCTAGACAAAGACTTTAGCGGTCGTAGCCTCAGCTTTACCAAAGACGACAGCTGCTTCGTTGACGACAACTTCAACGACCTGCTCAGCTCTGTACGCGTGACCAAAGTTGACTACAGCGAAGTAGAGCCGCCCCCACCGCCCCCGCCATCAGTAGATGGACGCGGCGCAACCGTACCCTGGACGGAATACCAAGCTGAAGACGCTCAGACCAACGCCACCGTCATCGGCCCGAGTCGGCAGAAGTGGGACGCCAACCACATCGAAGCTGAGGCTATCGGCCGTAAAGCTGTACGCCTCGACAACACCGGCGACTACGTGTCGTTTAAGACCACTGAAGCTGCCAACTCGCTCGTCGTGCGCTTTTCGGTCCCCGACGCACCGGGCGGCGGCGGTATCGACGCGACGCTGGGTTTATACGTCAACGGAACGCGCGTCGAGGATTTAGAGCTGACCTCGCACTACGCCTGGTCGTACCGGGGCAGCATCATCGGCGATCCTAGCGTCAATGTGGACGTTCCCGCTCAAGACCCGCACACCTTTTTTGACGAAGCGAGGGTTCTCCTAGACGATATCCCCGCAGGCGCTGAGGTGAAGCTGCAGCGCGACGCGCAAGACACCGCTGGCTTTTACGTCATTGACCTCGTTGACTTAGAGCAGGTCGGCCCACCGCTGACGATGCCCGCAGGTTTTACCTCAGTTGCCGAGTTCGGGATCGAGCCTAACTCGAGCGAAGACCAGGCTGACCGCGTGTTGACGGCGCTGCGTTCGGGCAAAGACCTCTGGTTCCCAGCGGGTGACTACAAGCTGGAAAATATCAGCGGCGGCAACGTCGGCTTGGACAACCCCGGCGTTGAGGTACGCGGCGCAGGCATGTGGTACACCAATTTGCGCGGCAACAAGGCGATCTTCTTTTGTGCGGGCGCGACCACCAAGTGTGACTACAAAGACTTCTCGATGTTCGGCGAGGCCACAGCCCGTGACGAAGAGCTTAACGGCGTCAAAAAAGCGTTCGCTGGCCCGCAGGGTAAAGACAGCGTGATCGAGAATCTCTGGATCGAACACTACATCGGCGCGATCTGGGTCGGTAACGATCCACCTTATCAAGAAGCTCCGACGCAGAACCTGACGATTCGCAACAGCCGTATCCGCAACACCTACGCCGACGGCATCAACTTCGACAACGGCACCTCGAACTCGCTCGTCGAAAACGTCCATATGCGTAACCTGGGTGACGACGCGGCGGTCGTCTGGTCGATCAAATGGTCGGATTACCTTAAAGAGCGCTTCCCCGGCGGTACGCCCGCCCCTGACCAAGGCCAAGCGGTGAACAACACTTTCCGCAACATCTCGGTGCAGATGCCCTGGCGCGCCAACTGCTTCGCGGCTTACGGCGGCGCGGGCAACGTCTTTGAAGACAGCACCTGCGAAGACGTGCTGACCTACCCCGGCATCTTGATCAACAACGAGTTCTCGCCGTACCCGTTCGGCCCCGAGCCGACGATCTTTAGAAACATCACCTTGGAGCGGGCAGGCGGCCCGATGTTTCTAGAAAACACCGCGAACCCCTGGCTGCACGGCGCACTCAAGCTTTACCTGCGTGAGGGCGACGTCAACGACATCTTGGTCGAGAATATCGACATCATCTCTCCGACCTACGCGGGTATCGAGTTCCGCGGTTTCGGCAGAGCGTTCGTGCCGCCCGGTGAAAGCTTCGACCCCGACCTCTTAAACGACGCCGACAACGCTTCGTTCAAGAATGTGACGCTGCGTAACATCAAGGTCACAGACGCAGGTACGTACGGTATCGAAGTCAAAGACGGCGGCGGCAAGGGTGTCGTCAATTTTGAAAACGTAACGGTGTCGGGTTCGCAAAGGGGCGCGCTCGATACGGGCGGCGCACCTGAGTCTTTCTTTAACCGCCTCGGCGGTAACGAGGGTTGGTAGGGCAGTCGCAACCCGGCTCATGAAACTTGGTTGAAACCTGGCTAAACCGTCAGGCACGCGCTCGAGAGACCCCTTTTCCTTCAGGTCTCTCGAGCAGCTAACCTAACCAGAAAGCAAAGTCCCCACCTAAACCCGCTCTTTTCCCTGCAACCTTTTTAGACCGGCCACACAGGAGGCAAACAGGAAAAATGAACACCTTGACCTTACGAAACTCCGAAGTACGTAGAACAACCTCGGCGCTCTGCGCCGTGTCGCTCGGGCTCCTGCTTCAAGCGTGCGGCGCTGACCGCAGCGCGGCGACCGCTCCGGCGAGCGACATGATGTACGAGTCTCAGCACCCGGTCGGCGAAGACTTTCAGACGCGGCTGCTCGGGTTTGAAGGGTCGGTTACGGCGGTCGTTAAAGGAGACCACGCGTTCGTTGGGGATAGGGCGATTGGGAAGCTCGAGGGTAAAAAGCTCATCGCGCCCGACCAGCAGGTTTTGCTCGACCTGACCCAGGGTGCGCTTTCGGTTCAAGGCTCAGGCATCATCAACGCGTCGGGTCAAAAGTGGCCCGGAGGCGTGATCCCTTACGTCTTTGACGCGTACGCGTCCTCTGAAACGCGCAGCAAGTTTTTAGAAGCCAAAGCCGACTACGACGCCAAAACCCAAGTTCGCTTCGTTCCGCGCAGCAACCAAGCAAATTACGTCAACGTCCGCACAGCCGACGGCTGCTGGTCTTACGTCGGCACCATCGGGGGCAAACAAGACCTGTCAATCGGCAGCGGGTGTGACGTCAACGCAGCCCGTCACGAGATGGGTCACGCGCTCGGGTTAGCACACGAGCAGGTACGCCAAGACCGTGACCGCTGGGTCACAGTCAACGCAGGCGGCAGCCAAAACGCCGTCGATTACGGCTCGGCAGGCGTTCCTGTCGGCCCTTACGATTTTCAGTCGATGATGCACTACCGCAACTACTTTAGGGACGGTCGCTGGGACTACGTGCCTAAAAACGGCTTTCCCCCCGAGCGCGTCGGCAACGACGAGGTCAACAGCTTTACCCGGGGCGACCTGGCAGCGATTGCGGCCATCTACGGCTACAACTCCGGCGGCGGTAATGGCGGCGGTAATGGCGGTGGTGACGGTGGTAATGATGGCGGTGATAACAGCGGTGGGTTAGGAAACTCAGCAGTGTGCTTTTACTATGACATCAACTACGGCGGCAGAGCGCTGTGCGCGGGTGCAGCAGGGCAATTTAGCAGGATTCCAGTAAGGTGGAACGACCGCGCCAGCTCGGTAAGAATTGCCCCCGGTTATAAGTTACAGGCGTTTCGTGACGATAACTTTAACGGCGGCGGGTATGTACTCGGGAGCAACTCAGCAGACTTCCGCAGTTTCAGCTTTAACGACCTAATGTCGTCGTTTAAGATCAGCAAAAGTGCAGGCAACTGAGGTTGAGTTTCAGGGCAGCGGTACCGAACACTCGTTATTTGCGGCACCCTGTATTCGCTCAAACCGTGAGTGAGCGCTGCACCGAGAACCGTTGGGTCAAGTTGAGTTCGTTCCGTTCTGACGAGCTTCGCTTTTATAAAACACCGCGGTTTACCTATAGACGCAACAAGGAGAAACGATGAACGGAACTTGGAAAATCGCCGGACTCGCGCTGTTACTAGCGAGTTGCAACCTCTTACCGCAGTCTTCAAACCCCGACCGCGCGGCCGAAGTAGAAGCCCAAGCCGTCGCCTGCAAGGTATGGAACGCAGACGAGGTCTACACCAGCGGTGACACCGTGACCTATGAAGGTAGCTCTTACCGGGCCAACTGGTGGACGCGGGGCAATAGACCGGCAGAAAACAGCGGGCCTGCGGGCAGCGGGCAACCGTGGACAAGCGTTGTAAGCAGCTGCGATACCGACGACGGAATAGGCGGCGGAAATCTACCACCGCCCAACCCACCCGCGCCAGACCCTGACCCGCCCACACCTGATCCCGATCCGCCGGCACCTCCCAACCCAGATCCGCCCCAGCCCTCGCCCAACAGCGGCGGCCTCGCCAAGCACGCGCTCATCGGCTACTGGCACAACTTCACCAACCCTAGCGGCCCGACCTACCCACTCAGCGAAGTCGATGGTGCGTGGGACGTAATCAACGTTGCGTTCGCTGAAAACGCCCAAAACGGTAACGTGAGCTTTTCGCTCGACCCCGGTGCAGGCGGCGAAGCACGCTTTATCGCCGACATTAGGGCGAAGCAGGCGCAGGGCAAAAAGGTCGCGCTTTCACTCGGCGGTCAGAACGGTTCGGTCTCGGTTAATAACGACGCTGAAGCGACGAACTTTGCGGATAGCCTTTACGCCATCATCCAGAAATACGGGTTTGACGGCATTGATGTTGACCTCGAGTCCGGCGTCGCCGTCGGTACGCCGATTTTGACCTACTTACCCAACGGCATCAAAAAACTCAAAGCCAAAGTCGGCCCCAACTTCTACCTCTCGATGGCTCCGGAATGGGTTTACGTCGAGGGCGGGTTCACCGCGTACGGCGGGCCTTGGGGCGCGTACCTACCGATGATCAACGCCCTTAGAGATGACCTTACGGTGCTGCACCCGCAGTACTACAACAACGGCGGCGTCTTTACGCCCTATCAGACAGGCCCCTACGCGGCAGGTTCAACCGATCAGCTTGTCGCTACCGCGAAGATGCTCATCGAAGGCTTTCCCTATAACAGCACGACCTTTGAAGGCTTGCGCCCCGATCAGGTCGGCTTCGGCGTTCCGTCCGGCCCTCAGTCCGCCGGGTCAGGCTTTACCACGACCGCCAACGTCACCCGCGCGCTCGACTGCCTGACCAAACTGCAAAACTGCGGCAGCCTCAAACCCAATCAGGCCTACCCGAGCTTTCGCGGCGTGATGACCTGGTCGATCAACTGGGACCGGTTCGACGGCTTTAACTTTTCTAGACCCGTCGGCGCTCACTTAAGGGGCTTACAGCGATGAAACTCTTGCAGGTTGCTTACGAAAGGAACACCGTGATTAAAAAACGCTTGCCCCTGAGAGTGTTAGGATTGCTCGTCCTCACCGCCACGCTAGGCGCGTGCAGCACCTCGCCCGAGGACGCACCGACGCTCAGTACAACCGCCGAAAACGGCGTGACCCTCTTTATCGACTGCCCCTTGAGCGGAACAAGCGTCGGCCTGAGCGAAGGCAATTACAACGTCAACAACCTCGCAGCGCTCGGGATGCCCAACGACAAAGTTTCCTCACTGCGGGTCGCTCCCGGTTTTAAGGTTGAGATATTTCTAGAAAAAGACTTTAGTGGCAGAAGCCTCAGCTTTACAAGAGACGACAGCTGCCTGACAGACAACAACTTCAATGACCTCCTCAGCTCGGTGCGTGTGACGCGCACCGGCAACACGAGCGGCGGTTGTAACGCTCGAACCTGGACGCGCGGCGTGAATTACAAATTAGGCGACGTGGTCAAGTTCCCCGCCAACGGCAACTATTACAAAGTCGTTAACGTCGGCCCCAACGGTTCCGACGGCACCGACCCGACAATCAGCACCTGGTACTGGCAACCGACCAAATGTACCGGTGGTGGCGGCAATCCTCCTCCCCCCCCGCCCCCTCCCGGCAACGGTAACTTCGTCGTTTCCGAAGCTCAGTACAACCAGATGTTCCCCAACCGCATCCCGTACTACAACTATTCCGGGCTGGTTGCGGCGCTGAGCGCTTGGCCGACCTTTGCCAATGCCGGAAGCGACACCGTCAAACGTCAGGAAGCTGCGGCTTTCTTGGCCAACATGCACCACGAGTCCGGTGGCGGCGTCTACGTGCGCGAAATCAATCAGGCGAACTGGCCTTTGTACTGCTCCAAGGGCGTGGGCAACTGCGGCGGTAAACAGTACTACGGACGTGGGCCGACGCAGCTAAGCTGGGATTACAACTATCAGGCGGCAGGGAACGCTTTAGGCATCGACCTTATCAACAATCCAGATTTGGTTGCGGACAACTCGACCGTAGGTTGGAAAACGGCGCTCTGGTACTGGATGACGCAGCGGGCGCAGGCTGCCCGGACGCCGCACGACGCGGTGGTGCAGGGCGCGGGCTTCGGTGAGACCATCCGGGCGATCAACGGTGGTTTGGAGTGTAACGGCGCGGGCGAGGCGCAGCGCACCACCCGCATCAACCTCTACCGCACCTTTACCGGCATCTTGGGCGTTCCTCCGGGCGATAACCTCGGCTGCTGACGGCGCTCGAGCAAACGCAAGCTACCTAGATACTTGGCAACACACCCAGCAACCGGCCTCCCCTCTCCCCTGCTTGTCCCTGTATTTGCAGGGACATCAGAAAGGACACCATCATTCGGCCTCCCCCAAAAGACAAAGTGACCGTTCGCTTGCCCGTCAAGCTGACGGCTCTGGTCTTGCCGGGTTTAGCCGCCTGCGCGATACCACCTGCGGAGCAGCAGGCGGCACTTTCTCCGCAGTACCTGCTTCAGGCACCCGTGCCGAACAAATCGCCTGTGGCACCGCCGACGGTAGGTGTGCGAGGACCCGGGCCCAAATCCTCGCCCCTCACCACCCGCTGGGCTAAAGACGTCTCAGACCAGGTGCCTCTACCCGAGTACCCGCGCCCGCAACTGACCCGTGAAAACTGGCTTAACCTGAATGGTCAGTGGCAGTTTCAGACCGCTGCAGCAGACGAAGCCCCACCTGTAGGCAAAACCCTGGACGAGACGATCCTGATACCTTTTGCCGCCGAAGCTGCGCTCTCCGGTATTCAGCGCTTCGACGACCGCATGTGGTACCGCCGCGTCTTTGAAGTGCCCGAAGGCTGGGCCAGAAGGCGCGTTCAGCTGAACTTCGGCGCGGTAGATTACGAAGCCAAAGTATGGGACGTTCAGGAGATCGGCGCACGCAAGGGCGGCTTCGACGCCTTTGGCTTCGACGCTACGGACGCCCTGCAAGACGGTAAAAACGAGCTGCTCGTCAACGTTTTTGACCCGACCGACGACGGCGGTCAGCCCACCGGCGAACAGTGGTACAACCCTAACGGCATCTGGTACACGTCCGTTTCGGGTATCTGGCAGACGGTCTGGCTCGAGCCCGTTGCCGAAACCCACATCAGCCGCCTCGACCTCACTCCGAATATCGACAACGGCACCCTGCGCGTAAAAGCTCAGGGGGAAAACCTCAAGAACCAGACCCTCCGCATTACGGCGTTTGACGGTGAAACGGTCGTCGGCGAAGCGAGCGGCCCCGCCGGTCAAGAGCTGACCATCTCAGTTGATGAGGTTCGGCTATGGTCGCCGGACGATCCCTTTCTCTACGACCTCGTTGCGACTGTCGGTGACGACACCGTGGGCAGCTACTTCGGGGTGCGCTCTACCGAAGTCAAGGAGATCAAAGGGATTCCGCGCCCGCTGCTCAGCGGCGAGTTCGTCTTTCAGCTCGGTACGCTCGACCAGAGGGGGTGGCCTGACGGTCTTTACACCGCGCCCACCGACGAAGCACTAAAGTTCGACCTCCAAGCACACAAGGATTTCGGCTACAACATGGTTCGCAAACACACCAAGGTCGAACCGCAACGCTGGTTTTATCACATGGACAAGCTGGGGCGTTTGGTCTGGCAAGACATGCCTTCGGTGGACAGCAAGAAATCCCCGAGCGCCGCCGCCAAAGCCAAGTTTGAAAACGAATTGCGTACGATGGACCAGCACCGCTCGTCGCCCGCTGTCATTACCTGGGTTACGCTCAGCGAGGGCTGGGGGCAGTACGACCAGGCGCGCCTAGCCGACCGCGCCACAGCCTACGACCCCACCCGCTTAGTCAACATGAGCGGTATCAACTGCGGCGGCGCGGTAGATGGCGGCAACGGCGACATGACCGACTATCACCTCTACACCAAACCCGGTGTGCCGACAGCAGAGGTCAGTAACGGCCGCGTACGGACTTTGGGTAAATACGGCCGCTTAGGTCTTAGGATCGAAGATCATATTTGGACGGACGAAACGCGCTGCTGCGACGGGGTTGTTCCTAGCCGCAAAGTGCTCAACGAGCGTTGTCTCGGTCAGATTAGGGTCCTCAAGTCGTTGATGAGCAACCGAGGTCTGAGCGCATCTGTTTACACGCAAATTTCGGACGTTGAAGGTGAGATCAACGGTTTGTCTACCTACAACCGCGAGGTCAGAAAGCTGGATACCGAAGCGGTTCGGGCCGCGCACGAAGACCTGCTGGTCGCCTCAAATCAAGAACCTGCCCGAGTTACTTTGCCCATAGACACCCTCAAGTCGTTTCAGGTGATGACGGGCAGGCTTACCGACCGTTACCTGCGGCACTTTGAACCGCTGGGTTTCACCGAAATTGTCAACGACTCGGGTCCCGACCTTCTTAAAAACGACGCGACCTTTGAGATCGTGCGCGCGCTCGCCGATGATGAATGTTATTCGCTCGAGTCCAAAAGCGTTCCCGGCGAATACCTTCGTCACCGCAACTCACGCGTCTATACCGAAGATACGCCCCTTGACCTGGCAGCCGACACCAGTTGGCAGGTCGTCGCCCCTTGGTCGCCGTAATTCGCTCAGCTGGGCGTGCGGCAACAGACGTCCTCTCACCCCCTACCCGGGGGAACGATATGGAGAAAAGATGATAAAACGTTCCAAGTTCAGTTTTATGCAACTCGCCGGGGCTGCCCTACTAGGGGTTGTTCTCGGCGCGTGCAGCAGTGTCCCGGAAACCACGTTAGGAACGCAGGCTGTTTCGGCCCGCGTCGATCAGTTTCAGTCGTTTCAAGTAACGACGCCGGGTCTAACAAACCGTTTCATGAGCCACCGTGATTCTTTAGGGTATACGAGCGTTGTCACCGGCTCGAGCGCCGACCTGCTTAAAAATGACGCCACCTGGAAGGTCGTCCGGGGTCTTTTTGACGAAGCGTGTTACTCGCTCGAGTCTAAAAACTACCCCGGTCAATTTTTACGGCATCAGGCGTCACGGGTGCGCCTAGCCCGCAACGACAACAGTGATACATTTAAGCGGGACGCAACCTGGTGCGGACGCGACGGGCTTTCGGGCACCGGGCTTTCGCTCGAGTCTAAAAACTTTCCCGGTCGCTATCTGCGGCACTACAACGGTGCGCTGTGGCTTTCGCAAAAAGGCGGCAGCCTACCGAGCGACGCAGCCGCCAGCTTCGAACAAGACGTCAGCTGGAACATCTTCGACCCCTGGTCAACAGGTAACGGTAACGGCGGCGTAATACCTCCCCCGCCCCCTCCCGGCCCCGGCACAGGTGGCGGCGTCTTGCCTCCCGCACCCGGCGACCGTCTCAACATGCGCGTCCTCAATCAGACGAACGGCGCTTACCCTGACGATCAGGTCTTCTGGGCCATCCTCGGCTATAACCCTGCGACCAACACCCTCTCTTACCTGAACCGTGACGGCAACCTGGTCGCGGCTTCACCCAGCGACAACGGCGCGCTTACCAAAAACGGTAAAGGCTACTCGAACTACTTCAACCGCGTCAGCGACGTGGGCAGCTTTACCATTCCCAAAATGTACGGGGCCAGAATCTTCTTGAGCGTCGGTTCACCGATGTTTATCGAGATTTTAGGGGTACCGGGCGGCGTCGGCTTTGCCGGGCCCGACATCAACAACCCCTCCGACCCCAACCAAGACGTGTTTTTTGACTTCGGCGAGTTTACCTATAACGACATCGGTTACTTCGGTAACAACACCCGCGTCGATCAGTTCGGTTTTCCGGTGCGGATGCGTTTGGTCGGTGACGGCGGCAACTACGACGAGTCCATCGGTGAGAACGTCTCACGCGCACAGATTTTTAGCGACTTCGCCAACATCGCGCAAGCCGAATTTCGTCCCCTCGTCAAAGCGCCCTACCGTATCGTCGCACCTAAGGCGGGCGGGTTCGGCACCGGCGGGAGCCGAACGAACTACTTCGACTCCTACATCAACCAGATCTGGAGCACCTACACGAGCCGTGACTTAGTTTTAACCAACGATGCAGGCGTCTTTAGGGGCCGTGTTCAGGGTAACGATTTTGTGTTCTCGCAAGACGGCGGGCCTTCGGGTTTGAGAATCGGGCGTCCCAACAGCGTCATGGTCTTTGAAGCCAACGGCGTGTTCGATTCGGGTAGTTCGCTCGAGAAGGTCATCGGCGCTCAACTCGCCGCCGCCATCAACCGTCACGTCGTCATCGACGTTGACCCCAGCCAGTGGGCCGACGACAGCCTCTACTACCGCAACGCGCCCGCGAACTTCTACGCCGACTTCTGGCACAAGCGCAGCATCGGTGGCAAAGCCTACGGCTTCGCCTACGACGACGTGTTTAGTAAAGCCACCTTGCTACAAAACCCCAACCCCTCGCAGGTGGACTTTATCGTCGGCTGGTAAGACGCGTAGAGCGTGTGGGCTCGAGGCTTTAGAAGAGTAAGTTAACGGTTCGGTTTAAGGGGACGCACCTCAGTCCCCTCGAGCCCACACAAGAAAACGCGGCGCATGTAACGAAAGCCAAGCCGTTTTTGGGGAAGGCCACACTTTGCAGCAACTCAAAGCTTCTACACTTTTAGCCGGACTAGCCTGTGTCGTCAGCGCGTGTAGCACACTCGGCGAAGATGACCCAACACTCGCAGCGGCGGCAATCGACGCTACAAGGCTCTATCTCGACTGTCCTGCAACCGGCCAGAGCATCCCCCTGAATGTAGGCGACTACACCGCCACTGACCTTGCAGCTTTCGGGATGCCCAACGATAACGTTTCAGCTCTCAAGGTTACAGAAGGCTATAAAGTCGAGATATTTCTCGGTACAGATTTCAAGGGTCGTAGCCTCAGCTTTACGGACGATGACCCTTGCTTAGTTGACAACACCTTTAACGACCTCCTCAGCCCAGTTCGGGTGACGCGCATGGGCAGCAACCCCAGCGACCCTACCCCTGATCCCAACGTACTAGCCGGGGAGCGTCTTATCAACCAAAACTTTCAGAACCCGGCGCTCGGCACCTACACCACCGGCGAAGTTCGGCGCGACTTTCCCGGTTATCTTTACGGCGGCGAAAACGCGGGCGGCACTGAAATCCGCGAAGAGGGCGGCAACCGCTTTATGCGCAGCTGCTACCCCGAGGGCAAAGTCGGCCCGGAAAACGCGGGCAACTTGTGGGCTGTAAACATCAGCGACGCCGGAAATGAGATCAATTTGTCTTGCCGCGTGCGTTTTGTGGGTAACTTTGACTTCGTCCGGAGCGGCAAGCTTGCCGGGATTTGCGGTGGAACGTGCGCATGCGGCGGCAACGCCCAAAACCCCAACCAAGAAGGCTGGAATTTCCGCGACGTCTGGACTAGAAATGGTGGCGGCGAGGCTTACTTGTACTACCCCGGTCAGAGCGGCACATACGGCGACGCGATCGCCTGGTCGAGCGGCTTTACGAGGGGGCAGTGGACGACGCTTAAAACCAGAATTCGCCTCAATACGCCCGGTCAAAACGACGGCGTCGTCCAGAACTCGAGAGACGGTCAGCTGGTGCTTGACAGACAAGACGCCCGCATCCGCCAAAACGCTTCGACGGGTTTCGACCGCTTTTTGCTCATCTCGTTTTTCGGTGGCGCAACGAGCGACTTTGCCGCCTCTAAAGACGAATACATTGATTTTGACGACTTTGTGTTCCAAGTGACGCAGCGCTCTGTCACCGGTCTACCTACGCAAGGCCGTCATAAGGTCGTTCTGAAGGAGTCCGTTATGTAGAGAGTATTTGAGCAGCCAGCCCTCGAGGACGGTGCGCCGCGCGTATAGCGCGAAAGGTGAACCTCGAGCCTCTCCAACCATCTTTCAAGAAAGGCCAAATATGTTCAAAAAACTTTTCACTCTGTTCGGGTTAGCTCTCTTGCTAGCCGCGTGCAGTTCGACTCAGGAAACGCTGAGCACAACTGCAGGCCCGGCAGCAACCGGCGTCACGCTCTACCTCGACTGCCCCTTAAGTGGTCAGAGCGTAACTCTGGGCGAGGGCGACTACGACGTGGGCGACCTTGTAGCGCTCGGTATCCCCAACAACAAAGTCTCTTCACTCCGGGTTGCTGACGGTTTCAAAGTCGAGATATTTCTAGACAGAAACTTTAGTGGCAGAAGCCTCAGCTTTACCGAAGACGACACCTGCTTAGTTGACAACAACTTCAACGATCTGCTCAGCTCGGTTCGGATTACCCGCACAGACACTAACACCGGCAACCCCAGCGTTGAAGACGGTTTGCAGCTAGTTTGGAGCGACGAGTTTAACGGCCCTGCCGGTCAAGCCATCAACAGCGCCGACTGGAGCTTTAACCTTGGTAATGGCGACGCCAACCCACCCGGTTGGGGCAACCAAGAGCTGCAGTACTACACCGGTTCTACCAACAACGTCCGTATGGACGGCAACGGCAACCTAGAGATCGTCGCTAGACGCGAGCCTTCCGGCCCCTGCTGGAACGGTCGCAACTGTGACTTTACGTCCGGGCGCATTCTTACAGCCGGTAAAGTCAACTTCAGATACGGCAAAGTCGAGGCGCGCATCAAAGTTTCAGGCTCCGGTGCCGGAACCTGGCCCGCATTCTGGGCTTTAGGCGAAGGCACCGAAGGCTGGCCCAACATCGGTGAAATCGACGTTATGGAGTTTATCGGCCGCGCCCCCAACGAAATCTTCGGCACCCTGCACGGCCCCGGTTACTCGGGCGCTGACTCGATCAGCAGCAAGGTCGATTTGGGTCGCCCGGTAGCAGACGAGTTTCACACCTATACAATCATCAAGCGTCCCAACGAAATCATCTGGCAGCTGGACGGCAAGGACTATCACCGTTTGACGCCCGCTGACGTACCCGGTAACTGGGTCTTCGAGCGCAATTTCTTTATCATTCTCAACCAAGCTATCGGCGGGTTACTCCCCGGCCCCGTAGGTGGCAACACCACCTTCCCTTCAACCATGAAAGTCGATTACGTGCGCATTTACGAGGAGACCGGTACGAACCCGACCAATCCCACCAATCCCAATGGTCTTACAACCGACCTGCCTACTTCTGATCAACCCGACTTCGGCCCGAACGTCAAAATCTACGACGACAATACCTCTGACGCGGTGATTCAGAGAGACGTCGACGCCGCCTTCGACCGGATGCTCTTAAGCCCCACTGCGCAGTTTGGTGAGCAGCGCGACACCTTCTTGTTCAAACCCGGCACTTACAACGTGTTCGCCAATTTGGGCTACTACACTACTATTGCGGGTCTGGGCAAAAATCCCGACGACGTAAATATCACGCGCAACATCAACGTGGACAGCGGCTGGAACCTGGGCGATGAAGCGAACGCGACCCAAAACTTTTGGCGTTCGGTTGAAAACCTTTCGGTCACATCTGAAAGTGGCGCGATGAAGTGGGCGGTATCGCAAGCTGCGCCGATGCGCCGTATCCACGTCAAGGGTGACTTCAACATGGCCCCGTCCAATCAGGACTTTGGGCAGGGGTACTCGAGCGGTGGTTACATCGCCGATACCAAGATAGATCGCGGCGTCGGCTCCGGCTCACAGCAGCAGTGGTATACGCGCAACTCTTCGATCGGCAGCTGGGACGGCGGCGTCTGGAACATGGTCTTCTCAGGCGTGCAGGGTGCCCCCCCACAAGCGTTCCCAAACCCACCTCACACGACGCTGGGCACGACACCCGTCACCCGCGAAAAGCCCTACCTCTACACCGAGAACAACGGCAACTACAGCGTCTTTGTTCCGGCGTTGCAGAAGAACTCCTCGGGCGTCACCTGGCCCAACACACCCGGCAAGTCGGTTCCGCTGAGCAAGTTTTACGTCGCCAAACCCGGTGACAGCGCCTCTAGGCTCAACCAAGCCCTGTCAGGCGGCCTGAACCTGTTCTTCACCCCTGGTATCTACCGCCTTAGTGAAACGCTCAAAGTCACGCGGCCCGACACTATAATTTACGGCCTCGGCTTCCCGACCCTGATCCCTGAAGGCGGCGTCAACGGTATGGAAATTGCCGATGTAGACGGCGTGATTGTCGCGGGCATCTTGTTCGACGCGGGTCTCCAGAACACCCCGGTGATGTTGACTGTAGGCGAAGCGGGCTCGAGCACCAACCACTCGAACAACCCCACCATCATCCAAGATGTGTTCGTGCGTGTAGGCGGCCCGTTAGCGGGTAAATCCGACGTCAGTATCGTTGTAAACAGCAACGACGTGGTCCTCGACCACCTCTGGCTCTGGCGCGGCGACCACGGTGAAGGCATCGGCTGGAACTTGAACACCGCCAGAAACGGCCTCATCGTCAACGGTGATAACGTTTTGGCAACCGGCCTTTTTGTCGAACACTACCAGGAGTATCAGGTCATCTGGAACGGGGAGAACGGCAAAACCATCTTCTTCCAGAACGAGATGCCTTACGACCCCCCGAGCAACGCCGTCTGGAAAAGCCCGACCGGTCAAGGCTGGGCGTCATATAAAGTGTCTAACAACGTGCAAAACCACGAACTTGTCGGTGGCGGCGCGTACTGCGTTTTCCTCTCCGACCCCAACATCGTGGCTTCACGCGGCTTTGAAGTGCCGAACAATCCCGGCATCAGCCTCAAGACCATCATGACCGTATCGTTAGGTGATGTTGGGACGATTTCAAACGTCGTTAACAACACGGGCGGCTCTGTACCTAATCCGGCAGGCAACACCACGCCTAGAAACGTCGTCAGCTACCCGTAAGCTGAGTAGCAAGTAAGTAAAGAAGGTGGCTCAGCTCGAGTAGAAGCTGAGCCACCTTCATATAGCCAGCCATATACAGCAATTCCCGAAAGCATTGAATAAGCTCATAACCTTTGATGCTGGTTCATAGGGAGAACTCGGCTGAGCTGAACCGGGTCGGCAGCAGGGTGAAGTTGATGAAACAGCTCGAGCAAGACGCTAACCCTAGCAGCGACAAAAGCGAGATGGGCTTTGAGGTAGCTGCGGGTACGGTGGTAGAGGCGCTCAAGGACAATAGGTTGCTTTTTGGAAGGCTCGAGCAAGGGATGGACATGTGGGTCATGAACGTTCATGGTATCATCTGGTTTGAGCCAGTCTATGTGGATAAAGCACGGTCTAGCACGCACGTTCTGAGATGATAGCTGCGAGAAGCTAGCTTGGTAACTACGAAAACCGCTGTAAAGCTTATGACTCAGCCGATATCCGCAAATTCGTTACCCTGGGGGGCTATACCCCGCGCATTAAACTCAGTTTGAGAAACAGGGAGCAACAGAAAGTTCCCAAACCTAAAGAGCTGGCTGAAACGATCTATCCGGCGAGGCGCTGGGTCGTCGAACGTACTCTCTCATAGCTCACTAAACGCCTCAGTGTTCGTACCTGCTGGTCTAAGAAACCGTCTACAATCTTCTAAGCAGCAGTCGGATGAAGGCAAGCTGCATCATAGCTAAACTTGAGGAGACGAGCCGTTCACAGTTTTTCCAGAGCCTCCGGCACTTCTCTAACCAGGAGAAGCTGCGTTCCACTACCCAACGCTTGGGAATGACCACAAAGCTACGCTGGTCACTGCGTTGGGCAACTTCTACCTTGGCAGCGAGTAGGTCTTGGATACGGTTGGCAAAGGTCTCGCCGGTGTAGCTTCCGTCGACCAGGACTTTCTTAACTGTTGTGAGCTGTGCTTGAGCAGTTCCCAGCATGTCTACTGCCCCGGTTCGGTCGGTCACGTTGGCAGCCGTAACAGCCAAGGCGTGAGGTAAGCCCTGCGTATCCACAACGATATGACGTTTAATCCCTGAGATTTTCTTGCCCCCGTCATAGCCTTTAACCTGCGCTGTTTCAGTATTTTTTACCGACTGAGCATCAACAATAACCATACTCGTGCAGGCTTTTCTGCCACTGCTGATACGCTCGTTGGCGACCTGTTTTTTTTAAGACCTGACTGAGGATACTTTCGCCTTCGTCATTCGTTTCGCTCCAAATGCGAAAGTAGCGGTGCACAGTTCCGAACTTGGGATAGTCTTTGGGTAGAGCGCGCCACTGACAGCCCGTTTTGACCACATACAGCAAAGCGTTAAACACCTCATACAGAGCGAGCTTCCTCGGCTTTGTTCTCCTCCTCGCAGATTCTAGTAGCGGTCTTACCTTTTCAAACTGCTCGCCGCTGATGTCGCTGGGATAGCTCATCGTTATAGTTTGAGGGAGATCGTAGACGGTTTCTTAGAAAACAGCTAACTGGTTGGCTCTGGTTCAGTTTGCCTGTGCCCACATTCTCTTCAACATGGCGGTTCTCGGATAGAGTCCAAATCAGAACGAGCATCATTACCGCTCTCTCTTAAGTTCTGCAAACGTCGCCAACCGCTCCCGCACCCGTTGCTCCCACCCTTCCCCGTCCGCCGTGTAATACCCGCCCTCTACCTCACCCGGTAGATAGTCCTGTTTGAAACTCGCTTCGGGATCGTCGAAATAGTAGCGGTAGCCTTCGCCGTAACCGAGCCGTTTCATCAGTCCGGTCGGGGCATTGCGGAGATGCAGCGGCACTTCGGCAGCGGCGTGCGTTTCGGCGTCGGCCCTGGCTTTTTTCCAGGCGGTATACACCGCGTTCGATTTGGGCGCAACCGCGAGGTAAACGGTCGCCTCGGCGAGCGCGAGTTCACCTTCAGGAACGCCTAAAAACTGCGCCGCGTCGCGGGCGGCGAGCACCAACCGCAGCGCGTTCGGGTCGGCGAGTCCGACATCTTCAGAAGCGATACGCACCAGCCTGCGGGCGACGTACATGAGGTCGGCTCCACCGGTGAGCAGGCGGGCAAGCCAGTAGAGTGCCGCGTCGGGGTCGCAGCCGCGCACCGATTTGTGCAGGGCGCTCGTTAAGGTATAGAAATGTTCGCCGCCCTTGTCGAAGGCCAAACCCTTAGCCTGAAGCGCCGTTTTGATGTGCGGCGCGTCCAGCACACTATTTTCGGCGTAGGGCGCAGCGGTCTCGAGCGCCCCCAACGCCCGCCGTCCGTCGCCGTCGGCCCAGCTTGCAAGCATCCCTAAAGCTTCGGGGGTGACAGATAACGTGCCGTTAAACCCGTCCGGATGCGCGAGCGCCCGTTCTAACAGGGTTGTCAGTTCCGCTTCAGAAAGAGCCTGCAGCACGAAGAGCTGAAGCCGTGAACGGAGCGCCCCAGTGACCTCGAACGAGGGGTTTTCGGTCGTTGCGCCGATAAAAAGCAGTGTGCCGTCCTCAACGAAGGGCAGAAGCAAGTCTTGCTGCGCCTTGTTAAACCGGTGAACTTCATCCAGAAAGAGCAGCGTGGCTGTACCGACGCCCCGCGCCGCCCTTGCTTCTGCCGCAACTGCGCGAATCTCCTTGACGCCCGCAGTCACCGCCGAAAGCCCGACAAAACGCGCGCCGCTCGCCCCGGCTAAAAGCTGTGCCAGGGTCGTTTTGCCGACGCCTGGTGGCCCCCACAGCAGGAGCGAACGCAAGTTGTGACGTTTTACGGCGACAGTAAGCGGTTTGTCCGCGCCAAGCAGATGCGTCTGACCGACAAATTCTGCTAGGTTACAGGGCCTCACACGTTCAGCTAAAGGCCGCGCTTCAAAGAGACTCACACCCGCGAGTCTAGCACGTTACGAACGGCCTAACTTGACACGATCAGACTCAAGTTTTGTATGAGGTGTGACATCTTTGTAAGACCTCGGCAGCTATAGTAAAGCTAGTAAGAAAGGTGGTGAACGATGTATAAACTCTTTACGCCGTCGCAAGCAACCGACCTCATCGGCGTCGTTGACCCGCTGCTCCGCGACCTGCAAGGGGCGCTCCGGGACGTGCAGCGGCTACAGCTCGAGCAGGCGGCGCTCCGTCCGGGTAGTCTCCGGGCGCAGCAGCTGGGAGCAGAAATAACATTTATTATCGAAAGCGCGCAGCTCACCAAAGCCGAACTCGACCGGTTGGGCGTGTTTGTCAAAGACCTTGAGGGTGGCGTCGTTGATTTTCCTGGTAAACTCGGCGCAGAGGTCGTGTATCTCTGTTGGGCGCAAGGTGAGGACGCGGTGACGCACTATCACGCGCTTAGTCGAGAGGCCGGAGAACGGCAACCTTTGCCGGAAGCTGCCCCGGCAGAAGCGGGACTTTCGCTACCGGTTGTACGCGCTTAATCACGTGCGTCACACTTATAAGACGCTTCGTTAGCGTAATCTTGAGCCGGAGGTGTTGTGATGAGAACGAAATTCAGGTCGCAGTTTGTCGCCTTAGCGGTGAGCGCGGTCTTAGGAACGCCAGCGCTAGCCCAAAATGTGCCCTTTTACGATCTGCCCAACACGCACTGGGCCTACAATTCGGTGCGCCAGCTAACCGACTTAGGTATTTTAACCGGCTACCCGGACGGGCGTTTCGACGGTACCCGCGCGGCGACACGTTACGAGATTTCGGTGATCGCAGCGCGGCTGCTGGACTACGCAAGCGGCAACATCCCCACGGGTGGCGGCACCGCCGAGGCTCTCTCCAACCGGCTCGGAACTGTTGAAAACGCGCTCCGCAACGCCGCCTCACTCGCTTATACCAAACGGCTCGAGACCCGCATTTCAGCGCTGGAGACCGCGCTTGACTTAGAGGCCGCCGCGCCCGAACAAAGTGATGACGCCGCAGCCCTGAACCCCACCAATCAGGCCGTAACGCCGCCCGGTACCTCGGGCGACCTAGCTAACTCAGGGCAGATCGGCCTCAGGCTCGTCGATATTCAGTTTAGCGCTCGCCCCGAATACCCGTTTTTTATTGGGATTTCGCCGGGGGTTATCTCGACTGCGGGCGATGTTTATTTAAGTGTTCAGGCCGGTTACGACGGATTTATCGGCCCGGTCGGGCCGACCGCGCGGCTGACCTTCAACGGCGGTAGCGGTGAACTGCGTTTTAGCGCTGACGTGACGACCAAAGCAGAACTGCTCGTCAATGAGCTTAAAGTTTACGGCGGTCTGGGTTTCGGCGGTACGGTTCGGCCCGGTGGTAGCTCGCTGCTCCTCGAGGCACCCTTCGGCGGCGAGTACGCCGTTACGCCGCGCGTCGGAATTTTTGTGCAGCTCATCACCTCCTACGGCTTTGCGCCGCTCAGCAACGTAGACGCGGAACTCTCGAGCGGGATCAATCTGCGTTTCTAGCGTCGCAATCAGACCCTAAAGCCTCCTCTCAGCAGGAGGTTTTTTCATCTACCTTAGCAGTCTGGTCAGCAACACGCTCGGCTTGCAATTTGCCGAGCAGCACCCACTTGAGACAACACTTGTAACCAGTTTTCTTAAAAACGTTCAAGCTACCGCCCCGAGCTTTGCGCTCCCCACTGCCCTGCGACCACGCTGCCCAAGACGAGCAAGATACCGACGCTCTGCCATGCACCAGATGTTTGACCGAGCACCGCGTAACCAAGCAGCGTGGCAACGACCGGGCTGAGCAAACCCAGAAAAATCACTGAGACACCCAATTTGTCGATACCGCAAAACCAGAGCGCGTAGGCCAAGCCTGTCCCGACGACACCCAGATAGAGAAAGCCCAGCAGGTTGGGTGTCGTAAGACGCGGCAGTAATCCCTCGAACCCAAGCGAGAGTAGACCCAAAAAAAGTCCGCCCGCCACAAGTTGCCACGCCGTAAAAAGAAGCACGGGCACCTCAGGTTTTTCCCCAACGTTTGGTCAACACGACCCCTACCGCAAAACTGAGCGCCCCGCCAAAAGCCGCCGCCACCCCCAACGGGTCGAGCGCCGCGTCCGGGCCAAGTACTAAAAAACCTACGCCGACAACGCCGCCTACACCCGCAAATAGCGTTACAGCACGCGGTTGCTGACCTAACCAGAGCCACGCCAGACCTGCAGCGAACAGCGGCCCCACTGCGCCGAGCGTCGCGGCAACACCACCGGGCAGACGGTACGCCCCGATGAACAAACACGCGCAAAAGAACCCGATACTAAAGAAGCCGAGGATACTTACGCGCCACCACCAACGGCCTTGAGGCAAACGGTGACAGGCCAGCACAAGTGCCAGACCTATCGGCAGGGCACGAAGCGTACCTGCCAAGAGCGGCCTATCCAGAGGCAAAAACTCAGTTGTCACTAGATTAGGTATTGCCTCAGACAAGAGGCGTCAACGCAGTTTGCAAAAAAATAGTCATAATCATCTCTACATCAAGATATTTTATATAAAGGTTAATGTCAAGAATCTCGATATTGAGGTAAAATAGCGTATGGCAAACGATGGTGTCGCAGCAATTCTCGAGCAGTGGCGGCGGGAGCGTCCCGATTTGGACCCTACAGCGATGGGGATTTTGGGGCGACTGGCGCGTCTGGCAAAACTTACGGAGAGGCGGCTCGAGACCAACTTCAAACGCTACGACCTGCAAGGAAGCACCTTCGACCTGCTCGCGACGCTGCGGCGTCACGGCGAACCTTTTACCCTCAACCCGACCCAACTGCAACAGGAGATGATGCTCTCTTCGGGCGCGACGACGCACCGGATAGATTTGCTCGAACGACGCGGTTTGGTCGAACGCCGACCCGACCCGAACGACCGGCGCGGCACCCTAATCAAGCTGACGCCAGCGGGCAAAACGCTCGTCGACGAGGTCGTCGTGAGCCATCTAGAGACTGAAAACGAGCTTTTAGCCGGACTCACGGACAAAGAAAAACGTGAGCTGGCCGAACTTTTGGGCGGCTGGGCCGAAAGGCTCGCGCTTTGACAGACTCAGGTTGTGCGGGGTTCTCCGAATTCTGTTTGTGAACGCTACTCAGCTAAAATCAGCTTGGGCATAAAAGCCAGCGCATCCGCCGCGACCAAGTGCGCCGGCGTCTCGCCGATACGCGCCACCGCGCGGCGCTCGCCGTGAAGATGCCCGAACACCACCACGTCGGCCCCGGCACCCGCCAACAGCTCGGTAAAACCGGAGGGCTCGAGCTTCAGGTTCGTAGGCGGATAGTGCAGCATTACGACAAACCGGTCGCCGGGGCGTCTGAGTTTTTGGGCGGCGGTGAGGGACAGCTCGAGCCGCCCGAGTTCGCGCCCGTAAATCTTTTCGTCTTCGGGGCTAAAGTCACTGCCTCCCGGCGTCACCCAGCCGCGCGTTCCGGCAACAACCACCCCGCCCAACCGCAGCGCGTCGTTTTGCACGGCGAACATGCCCGTCGGCAGCGCGGCGCGGAGCTTTGAAACCGACGACCACCAGTAGTCGTGGTTGCCGCGCAAAAGTACCTTTTGCCCCGGCAGCGCGGCAATGTCGTGCAGGTCGAGGAGGGCGTCCTCCAGGGTCATCGCCCACGACACGTCGCCGGGAACGAGCACGAGGTCGCCCTCGGAAACCGTTTCGCGCCAACCCTCAAAAAAGCTTTCCGGATGGCCCGTCCAGCCGTCGCCAAAAATCGTCATGGGTTTAGGGTCGGCGCGTGAGAGGTGAGGGTCGGCAATGGCGAAAACGCGCATGAAAGCGCAGTCTACCGCGTTATTCGCCTATGTTTCACCCCAGCTGAACGCGGTGCGGGTCACACCTGAAGTGCCTAACCGGTTCAGCACGGTAGCGGCAACTTCTCCGGTCACAGGATGACGCCAGTTCGGAGCAACGTCGCGGAGCGGCGCGAGGACAAACGCCCGCGCTAGCAGCCTCGGATGCGGCAGCGTCAGCTCAGGCGTCTCCAGCACCCGGTCGCCCCACGCGAGCAGGTCGAGGTCGAGGGTACGGGCGGCCCAACGGACGTTTCTGACGCGGCCCTGATTAGCCTCGAGCCTCAAAAGTTCATGAAGCAGACTTTGCGAGTCCTTTAGGGTGGGTTTAAGCACGACGACGGCGTTGAGGTACTCTCCCTGCCCCGGTGGGCCGTCGACGGGCGCGGTTTGGTAGAGGCTCGAGGCTTCCGTAACCTCTCCCAACCTAGTTAAACTGCGCCGCGCTTGCCGGAGGTGCTCGAGCGGATTGCCTAAGTTGCTACCGAGAGCGACGTAGGCAGCGTCGGGGTCGTTCATCTAAGCTTGAGAGTGTGCGTCGCACAGGGTTCGGTAACGGCGGTAAAGCCCAGTGCCCCGTAAAACCGTGCGGCTTTGGGTGTCATCGTTCGCAAACGTAAAACGCGGTAGTGTCGCGCGGCTTCCTGAAGGATTGCTGCCACCAACGTTTGCCCAATACTTTGACGACGATATTGGGGCAACACGTAAAGATGCCGTAGTCGCCCGGTATCCGGCCCGGCGTCAGGGTATGGGTCGGGCGTCAAGCCGCCAATACCGATGAGTTCAGTGAGGAGGAAACTGCCGTAGAGGGCAGCGCCCGGTTTAGCGAAATCGCCTTTGATGAGCTCGAGCTGTAAACGCCGCGTGGAGCCAAACCCTTCTGCCTCACCTATCTCGGCAAGTGAACCGAGTTGTATGTCTTGAGCGAGCCTAGTCACGTTCACGCCGCACCTCGGCGTAGACGTCGCGGACGATGCCCGGTAGCGGTGCGTGGGGTTTGTGGACGCGTACTGTGACCCGCTGCACAAGCGGTTGCGCCGCTAGGAGTATCTCGGCGAGTTTATGGGCCAGCGCCTCGATCAGGTAAAACCGCGTTTCTGTAACCTGTGCCCGAACGAGGTCGTAGACGACGCTGTAATCCACCGTGGCAGCGAGGTCGTCGCGGCCTGACAAGGGTAAAAACAGCTCGACGTCTACGACAAAGCGTGCGCCGAACTGCGATTCAGTCTCATAAACACCGTGCCGCGCGTGAAATTCGAGCCCCTCCAAGATAATTTTGTCAAGCTTTACGGGTTTGTCAGAACTCACGGAGCGCCTCCCAAACCCGCAGCGCCTGCTTGTGCGCCCGTACGTCGTGTACCCGCACCATGCTTACCCCCGCTTGAGCGCCCCAGAGATGCAGTGCCACGCTGCCGGGGTCGCGTTCCGCCGCTGAAACTTTTACGGCGCTCTCCCTTGCTAGCGCCTGAATCAAACCTTTACGCGACGCGCCGAGCAACACCGGATAGCCGAGCGCGGCGAGGTCGGGTAAACCCCGGAGCAACTCGAGGTTGTGCTTCAGTGTCTTCCCGAAACCGATGCCGGGATCGAGCATCACCGAAGGAACGCCCGCTGCAAGCGCACGCTCTGCAGTCGTTTGCAGGTAGGTTTTGACCTCGAGCCCCACATCGTCATAGTACGGGTTCTGCTGCATGGTTCCGGGTGTCCCCTGCATGTGCATAACTACAACAGGTGCGCCCGCCGCCGCGCAGACCTTCATCATCTCCGGTTCTCGGAGCCCCGATACATCGTTGATGAGGTGCGCCCCGGCCCTGAGTGATTCAGCGGCGACTTCGGGTTTGTAGGTGTCTATGCTCAGCAAGACGTCTGCACCACGCAGCGCACGTAAGACGGGTAGAACGCGCCCTAGTTCAACCTCAGCGCTGACCGGCTCCGCACCGGGCCGGGTCGATTCACCGCCGAGATCGAGAACGTGTGCACCGTCCTCGATAAGCCTATGGGCTTGTGCCAAAGCAGCGTCTAACTGAACGAACGCTCCCCCGTCGGAAAAGCTGTCCGGCGTCAGGTTGAGGATACCCATCAGCGCCGTTCCAGACCAGTTCCAAACAAAACCAGCCGCAGTTTGGACGCCATTCGGGACAGGGTAATCAAAGGTGAGGCTCGAGGTTTGTTTCGCCGCCGTAAACACGGTTCTTATGCTACTTCATCACTCTTCAGACAATATTAAGTGCTTACAGCAGGTATCCTCTGGTCGGCAACGCTCTAGGTAAGATTTTTCCAGTCTAGCACGCACGTTCTGGGATGATACTGGTGTCAATCTCTTAGGCAAAGGCTATCAGCTTCACAACACTCCTGCTCGTGAATTTTTTAGTTCTTTTAGCTTGTGTAGGTCACTTACTGAAACCGCGTCCACGGCTCGGTTTCTGTCGCCAGTAGAAGCGGTCGCACCTCTCCAATGAGGTAGAGGCTACCTGCAACCGCAACTATAGTATCCGGCGGGGTGAGTTCAAGAGCTTGCAAGAGCGCCTCTTGCGGTGTGTCGGCAGTGTAGATAGGTTTTCCGTAAGGTTGCCACAACTCAGCCAGCATTTCGGGTACGGCAGCTCGGGGGCTTAAAACCGCCCTGGTCACGATGATTTGCGACGTAGCGGGCGCGAGAGCTTCAACGAGTCCCGAAAGGTCTTTATCGGCGGCAGCGCCAAACATGAGGGTAACGGGTGCTGCGTCCAGACGCCGTATAGTGTCAGCGAGCGCGGCGGCAGCTTGCGGGTTGTGGGCACCGTCGAGCAAGAAGGTGCGGTTTTCGTGAGGGAGGGGCTCGAGCCTCCCCGCCCAACGCGTCTGCGCGGTACCCTTCCGAATCGCCTTGTCGGAAACACCTAACTGCTGCGCGGCAGCTACCGCCAGCGCGACATTGCGGGCCTGATGAAGCCCCAACAGCGGCGTCGTGACCTGAGCGGTGCCGAGCGGGCTGGCGACCTCGCACTGCACGCCCGACCAACCTAAGTCGGTCACTGTAAACAAGATGTTTTGGCCTAGCACCCAGAGCGGCGCACCCAGCTCACGCGCCTGACACCGTAAAACATCCAGCGCTTCGTCCACCGCGCCCGTCAGCGTCGGAACACCAGAGCGCATGATGCCTGCTTTTTCGGCGGCGATTTTGCCCAAGGTATCGCCCAAAATCTCGGTGTGGTCGAGGGCGACGCCGGTGATGATGCTCAAGCGTGGTGAGAGGGCGTTCGTCGCGTCGAAACGACCGCCGAGACCGACCTCCAGCACTGCAATTTCCACTTCACACCGGGCGAACAAAACACAGCCGAGCGCCGTGACGATTTCAAAAAAAGTCGCTTCTAGAGCCTCCGCGTGGGGACGGACGGCCTCCAACCCTGTGAGCAGTTCAACCTCAGAAACCTGCACGCCGTCAACCTGAAACCGCTCACCGAAATGCGTCAGATGCGGACTGGTAAAGAGTCCTGTGCGGCGTCCATCAGCCCGTAAAGTTGCAGCAAGGGTCGCGGCGCAGCTGCCTTTGCCGTTCGTACCGCCTATGAGAACGACTTCAAAGGTTCTTTCGGGATGCCCTAAGCGTTCCAAAAGCGCCCGAACCCGTTCTAAGCCGAGCTTGACGCCGAAGCGCTGCTTAGCAAAAAGCCACGCCAGCTGCCCATGCAGCGCCGCCGAGTCAGAAACGGGCATCGATCTCTTTCAAACAGGCAGCCTCGATGTCGGTGCCGGGTCGGTGATGGCGGGCGACGAGTTCGGCGACGCGGGCGTCGCCGCCAGCTTTCAAGATAGCCTCGGCCCCATAACGGTCGTGATGCCGCCGCAGCTGCCACGCCCCCCGTAAACCCGGCAGGCGCGGCGTCGCAGGCACCGCACGCGGCGTATAGAGCGCCACCAGAATGCGCTGCCACGGCCGGTACACGTAACCGGCCTTGCCGACGTCGTGCAGGAGGGCGGCGCGGCAGAGCGCGTCGGAGGCGTCCGGATAGAGCGTCACCAGCCGCTGCGCCACCGCGCAGGCGTGAACACGGTCGCGCACATCCATCTTTTTGTAGAGCTTGTATTCGGCGTCGGGCAGCGTCCGCCGCGCAAACGTGTCGTCGGGCCGTGCCAGCCCCGGCGCGAGCGCGAGCAGCGTCCGCCACGCCGTATTGCCCCACCATTCGCCGCGCTTCATCTTCATAAGTTTACGTCAAGCTCGGGGTCGGTAACATGCCCTTTGAAACGCTCAACTGGCAATTCAGCTTCGGCTTTTTTACGTCAGTGCTCATCCGGATTATGCTGTACCGGGTTCTACCAAGATTAGGCAACGTAGACTCTCCTGTACCGGACTCGAGCAGTACGTTGCAGAAAAAACGTCGAGAGAAGTTTATGCTGTGTGTCCTAGCGCCAAAAACGCTTCTCAACCATCAGTAGCTAACCTAGCCAGGGTCTTCAGGTACCGCTTCGGGTTCCGGCGGCGCACTTTCAGGCAAGAGGTTGCTCGAGAGTAAAAAGAGGCCGCTATCGGTTTTAATCTCGCCAATGCCGGGAGCGAACCAGAGTTCTTGCCGCAACACCTCCTGCTGCTCCCCGGCCGGATTATAAGAACGGCTTTCAAACGACACGACGAACACGTCAAACGTTCCGGCAGGCGTTGTGACGGTGCGCCGGTCAACGATTTCGTAGCGGTACTCGAGCCTCACTTTTTCGCTGCGGTTCGCGTCGGTAAAGTCAACGGTCGCCACCGCCTCGCTGCCCCAGCTCGAGCCGACCCGGAGGGTGCGTTCGCGGGGCCACTCCTGAACCGCCGGGGTGATGGTCGTCACGTAGCCGGGGCCGGTTTCGCGTGGGATAAACACCCCGGTCTCGCGGTAATCGCGGTAGGTGCGCGTTTCAAAACCGCGCCCGGTTGTGCGCCACGCCGTCAGCGTCCGCCCGTCGATCAGCGTCGGACCTTCAACTCGCTGCACGAGTCTGGGCGCGTCTCCGGTTTCCCCCTCAGGCAGATAAGACCACACTGCGCCCGTCGGATGCGGATAGTAGGTTGGGGCTTCGGTAAGCTGCGACACGCTGACGCGCTCTGCCGGAGCAGGCGCACACGCAGCTAGAGCAAGCGACGCGGCAAGGGCGTAAAGGGCGGGTTTAAGCATTCTTCAGTCTACCGACCGAACAGCCCCCGGCCCCACTCGTTTGTACACCTCACCCGAGTTCATGCTTCCCAGGGCTACTTATCGCCTCCACCCGACGCTTTAGCAGCTGTCGAAAATAAGTGTTGCCTGATATTTTTCTGATATCGGTGCGTAAGATTTTATACTCCGCCGCGCCGTGGTGACGCTTTCGGAACCTAAAGCAGCCGTTGGGCAGCATCCTAAAAAAGCTTAGTTATTCAAACGGAGGTCGAATTTGCCAAGAGAAACCCGTGTCTACCCAAGCCCGAATATTGACCTGTTGGATTTCTGAAATGAGGTATGTATGACGTGTTTAACGAAATGGTGCATGACTTTTGCACTCGCACTGCTGTTTGCGGGATGTTCGCAGCAGCCTAACAGTACGCCCGGTGAGCGGGCAGCCAATGACGCGGTCAAACCGCTCGCCGCGACGCTAAACGACCTGAACACCGCAACCGCCAATGACCTTGCCCAAACGATTCAGGGCCCTGGGGTGGTCGTCGATAGCGTAACGTACACCGGCGACCCCACTGCTTCCGGAACGTTTGACTTTACCGACCAAGACGACGTCGTAGGTTTTAAGTACCCCCAAATGAAGACTGAGGCTTAGACGGCGGTTGCTCCAAGCAGCTCGAGTGCTTGGGTAACAGCTTTGCGGAGGTCTCTGAGGGCATCGTAGCAACGCCTTGGGAGGAGCCAAGCCTTGAGCCGTTTCCAAAGACATTCGATGAGATTGAAGTGTGGGCAATAAGGCGGCAGAAAGCGTAGATAGAGTCCCTGAGCTTCCCAAGCAGCACGTTTGGATTGAACCATTTTAGCGCGGTGAAAAGTAGCGTTATCCAGAACCACAACACTCAAGCTGTCAGGCGAACAGCTATCAGCGAGGTGTTCTAAGAAGGCTAGGACATTGGCACTTCTGACCGATGTTTCTAAAGCTTCGTAGTGAAGCGTTTGCCTTGCTCCATAAACTTCGAGCGCACCGATAAGGTTAAGTCGTCCGTGACTGCGAACTAGGCCCAACGGGCCGGGCTTTGCCCGTTCTATCTCCAGCGTGTCGGAACTGCTAATGTGGTGTGACCAGATTTTGCCCAGGTGTACGTTGTGCCCAGCGCCAGACTAAAGCCTACTTCGTCTAGATAATAAAGCTTCAGCCTTTTTTCTGCCGCCCCCTTTTAAGCGTGTCTAAACCCGCTCGGTGCTGCTGTTCAAGCTCAGGGTCTACCGTTTTACAGGGCACGTAGCGCGTCCTTTTCCAGACATAGCCCAAGCGGTTGAGGTGCTGGCGTATCGCTTCAGCTGTGACCTTTATGTTGAATTTCCCAGCTATCTCAGCGGCAAGCTGCGAGGCTGTCCAGCTCCGTTCTTCAGCAAGGTATAGGGCCAGTTGGGTTCTTATTTCGTCCGTAATCAAAGGAGCTTGTCCCGGCGCTGTGCCGTCGCCCAGACCTGCCACGCCTTGCTGTTGCCACCTTTTCAGATCGCGCCTGATACTTTCTTCGCCTCGGCCCAAGTAAGCAGCTAGCTTCGGCACACGCCAGCCTTGGTTCGATAACCGTAGAACACTGGCTCGCAGACGCACCTTGGGCTTGAAGTGGGGGGCTTTCTCTATCTCTAGCAGCTTTCTGTCTTCTTGCTCGCTCAGCTCAACATAGAGGGGTTGCATCCCTCAAGTATAGCTTGGGGATACTTAGTAGGGGCATCATCTTAACTACCGGCGCGGTAGCGAACGCTTCTGGACCGAACGTCGCAGACGACACAACTGCCGACAACACGGGTGGCGTAGACCCTGACCTTTTGTCAATTGCAAATCCACCAAATGTGTTTGACTCGGCAGCGCTCGAGATTGAGTTTACGCCTTCCGGAAATCAGGTGTTTTTTGAGTATGTTTTTGCCTCCGACGAGTACAACGAATACGCCAACCAAACGGTCAACGACACATTCGGCCTCTTCCTGAACGGTCAAAACCTTGCTGTGGTCAACGGTCAACCGGTGTCTATCAACACGGTCAACGGGGGCAACCCATTTGGTACCAACCCCTTAGTACACGACAATATTGAAGTAAGGGGCTCTCCGATGAAGAATGGTGATTGCGACAAACCACTTCAAAGGAGAGCAGATGAAGCATACCGGGTTAATGGCACAGTTGAAAGCGAGCGGCTTGAAGCTGCATAGGTCACGGCTTGAATTCTTGAGCCTATTGGTCATCGCTATGGTTCAGGCAAAGACGGTCAATCTGGCATCTCTGGTCGGGATGATGGAGGGTAAGGCGCAGCCAGATTCATTTTACCGACGGGCACAACGGTTTTTCCGAGGGCTGTATTTGTCCGATGAGTTGGTGTTCAGCTACGTGGTGCAGTTACATTCACAAAAGCGCTACCGCTTGTGTCTAGACCGGACGAACTGGAAGTTTGGTAAGCTCGACATCAATATCTTGACCCTTGCCTATGCCCATGAGGGCGTAGCGGTTCCCCTGCTTTGGTGTCTGCTACCCAAAGCAGGCAACTCGGCAACACAAGAACGGATTGCGCTCTTGGAACGCTTGTTGACGTTTTTGCCTTCAGAACAACTCGAGGTGCTGCTAGCCGACAGGGAGTTTAGCGGGGGTGACTGGTTTGCCTACTTGTGCAAGCAAAATTTGCCCTTTGTTATTCGTGTGCCTAAGGACGCGCTGGGCGACGGTTGGTTTAAGCTGTTCGGCTTTTTTCAGCACCTGCCTATAGGCGAACACAAGGTTCTTAAACAACGTTACGCCATCTTCGGTCATGAGCTTGCGCTTGCAGGCGCACGTTTACCCGACGGCGAGTACCTCATTGTCGTGACTAACTGCTCTCCTGGGCAAGCTCTCGCAAGCTACGCTCAGCGTTGGCAAAGTGTAGGGCCACTGGGCCCCCGCTAGTGCGGGTACTACATTGAGTCGCTATTCAAAGCCTTGAAAAGCAGCGGCTTCGACTTTGAAGCAACCCATCTTAGACATTTAGACCGTATCAGCACCTTACTGGTCGTTGTAAGTCTCGCTTTCTTATGGGCTTTGAAAGTCGGTGAGTTCGTTCATACAAAGCGCAAGCCTGTGCCGCTAAAGTCGCACGGTCGCAAAAAGAAGTCTTTGTTTCGCACTGGCTTAGACTACCTTAGACACTTGCTCTCCAACTTAATGACCAGAAGCCGTGAGCTAGACAGCTGTTTTAGACTTTTGTCGTGTACTTAGCACTTGCCCTCACAACTAGCTGCGCTTGCTACGGCTGCTGAGGTAGCCGCCTAAGCGACAGCCCCAAAACTTGTGACCTTACGCCCCCAGGGAGTTGCTATGAACACGCTTGCGCCGTTAACTTATGATGCCGAATATACTTTTTTGCTCAGAAACCGTCTACGATCTCCCTCAAACTATAACGATGAGCTATCCCAGCGACATCAGCCGCGAGCAGTTTGAAAAGGTAAGACCGCTACTAGAATCTGCGAGGAGGAGAACAAAGCCGAGGAAGCTCGCTCTGTATGAGGTGTTTAACGCTTTGCTGTATGTGGTAAAAACGGGCTGTCAGTGGCGCGCTCTACCCAAAGACTATCCCAAGTTCGGAACTGTGCACCGCTACTTTCGCATTTGGAGCGAAACGAATGACGAAGGCGAAAGCATCCTCAGTCAGGTCTTAAAAAAAACAGGTCGCCAACGAGCGTATCAGCAGTGGCAGAAAAGCCTGCACGAGTATGGTTATTGTTGATGCTCAGTCGGTAAAAAATACTGAAACAGCGCAGGTTAAAGGCTATGACGGGGGCAAGAAAATCTCAGGGATTAAACGTCATATCGTTGTGGATACGCAGGGCTTACCTCACGCCTTGGCTGTTACGGCTGCCAACGTGACCGACCGAACCGGGGCAGTAGACATGCTGGGAACTGCTCAAGCACAGCTCACAACAGTTAAGAAAGTCCTGGTCGACGGAAGCTACACCGGCGAGACCTTTGCCAACCGTATCCAAGACCTACTCGCTGCCAAGGTAGAAGTTGCCCAACGCAGTGACCAGCGTAGCTTTGTGGTCATTCCCAAGCGTTGGGTAGTGGAACGCAGCTTCTCCTGGTTAGAAGCCATCTCAAAAACGCCTAAGCAGTAATTTGATGCAGCCGAGATGCAGGAAGGCCAAGAAGTTTAGGGAGTGATGTTCATAGCGAACGACCAGACGGCGAAAGTTGCCGAGGTGGGCGAATAGCCGTTCAATCTTCCAGCGCCGTTTGTAGCGCCTCAGTTTACGTCCATCTTGCGTCTTGGCTTTTTTACGGTTTCTTCGGTGAGGCGCAATCATTTCAACACCTGCTTCGGCGAGTTCAGCGTCAAGCGGATCACTGTCATACGCTTTGTCACCGATTAACTTGTCGGGTTTGCCGCTGACGTGTCGAGATGCGAGAGTCGCGTGTACCAACCGGACCTCATGTGGGCTAGCAGACGTAACGTGCAGGGCGAGGCAAGTACCACCAGCGTCCGATACCGCCATGACTTTGCTACCCTTACCCCGTTTAGTCTTACCAACTGCTGACCCCCTTTTTTCGCAGCCACAAAGGTACCGTCGATAAAGCATTCCGACAAGTCGAGTTTGCCCCGCTGCAGGGGGTCATGCGCTAAAGTCTCTAGAATCTGCCGCAACACGCCGTTTCTCTCCCATTCTTGAAAGCGCCGATGGCACGTCTGATAGGGCGGATAGCGCTCGGGTAAATCAGCCCACTGTGCGCCCGTTCGTAATATCCAGCAGATGCCCTTAAGTATCGCTCGTGGTTCTCGTCTGGGACGGCCTTTGCCATCTTTGCGTCGAGCTGGTTCGGGAATGAGCGGCCCTAGTACTTCCCACTGTTCATCGGTGAGTTCCATACCACCGTTCTAACAGCTATGCAGCTGACTATTCGTTTTTGAGATGGCTTCTAGAGAAGTGCCGGAGGCTCTGGAAAAACTGTGAACGGCTCGTCTCCTCAAGTTTAGCTATGATGCAGCTTGCCTTCATCCGACTGCTGCTTAGAAGATTGTAGACGGTTTCTTAGTTGTGTTCGCGCTGCACTAAACCAGGCGAATACCGAGGTAACAGTTGATACACGTTCGCTGCACTGGCAACGTTTCAGCGAAGTTGCGTACCGTCACCGCGTTGTACCTTTAGCTGTAGCAGGTCTCAGTAACCTTGGGGTAGCTACTGTCTCAAGAGAGGTAGCAGACGAACTTAACGATTACGTCGCCGGTTACGCGCTTAGAGCGAAATTTCTAGCAGACGAGCTGATCCGGTTGCTAGGGTTGCTTGACGCGCACGGTATCCCCAGCCTTCCCTACAAAGGGCCCGCGCTAGCGGCCTCTTTATACGGTGATATCGGCCTGCGACCATCTGGCGATCTCGACATTTTGGTCTGTACGGACGACGTTATCAAGACGCAAAAGCTACTCGAGGCTAGTGGCTACAACCTGTGGGGCTTCCCGCGTGGCTGGCAGTGGCGTAGTTACCATTTTAGTTTTGTGAGACAAGACCATAACGTACTGTTCCAGTTGCACTGGCGCTTTCAACCCCCTGGCTTTCCTTTTGATTTAGATGTACGTGACGTGTTTGCACGTAGCGGGAAAACAGAACTGCTCGGTCACAGCGTTCCAGCTCTCTCTGCTGAAGACCTCTTAATCGTGCTCTCGGTACACGCAGCCAAGCATTTGTTCGACCGTCTGATATGGCTTTGCGATATTGCGCAGCTGATCGCTGCTAAAAATGGATTGGGAGCAAGTTGTCAGGAGCGCACGCAAGGCTGGCGTGTTACGGATGGTTCTTGTTGCTGTCTCTATCTTGCAACTTTTTTTCAACGTCTTTGTACCAGAAATTGGCGCGTTATTGCAGGAAGATGAAGCGGCCCTCGCAGCCGTTTCGTATCACGCGTCTCGCTGTCTCAGCTCGCCCCGGGTCGGGACTCCCAAACGTACACAGGCCGCACTCTACCGTCACCTACGTGAACGCAAAATAGATGCGATCAAACTCAGTGTGGCGCTAGAGTTAGGGGTAGTCAGCTGAAGCATTCTAGAGAGGGTAACAAATTGCTCAGCGCCTCAGTACAATCAGCAACAGGAGATAAAATAGCTATAGCAGGTATCATCTAGAAACGGACGCTCTCACCTACAACTAAACCGTCTAGCACGCACATTCTGAGGTGATTACGGTAGCTTCTAACTGTTTAAGTGCTATATCACTACAACGGAGCACCTTGTCTAACCGAGCCGCCCACCGATGTCGCGCCGCACATGTGCGTTCGGAAAATCTACGGCGTCTACACCCCGGTACGCCGCCGCAACCGCCTCGGTGAGTGTATCGGCCCACGCTACGACGTTTAGGACGCGGCCTCCACTCGAGACCAGCGCTTCTACTTGTAACGCTGTCCCCGCATGGAATATTCGCGTGTTGTCCGGTAAGGTCTCCGGCACCTTCAGCGGCAACCCACTCGGATACCCCCCCGGATACCCCGGCGACGCCAGCACCACACACGCCGACGCTTGATTCGACCACCTCGGCGTCACCTCAGCGAGGTGTCCGGCAGCGGTAGCTTCCAGAAGCTCGAGCAAATCGCTTTCTAAAAGTGGCAGCACCGCCTGCGTTTCCGGGTCGCCGAAACGGACGTTATACTCGAGAACTTTAGCGGCCGCGTCCGTAACCATCAAGCCGATAAAAAGTACGCCCCGGTAGGTCATCCCTTCGGCGCGGAGCCCCGTAAGCGTCGGCGTGACAATCCTTTCCATCACCGTTTTGAGTTGTGCGTCACTTAAAAGCGGTACCGGCGCGACCGCGCCCATGCCGCCCGTCATCGGCCCCAAATCACCGTCCAACGCCTGTTTATAATCTTGGGCCAGCGGCAGAAATCTTACGGTGTCGCCGTCGGTCAGGAGTAGCAAACTTACCTCTTGCCCGGTCAGAAACGCCTCGAGCACCACCTCTCCCCCATCTTTTAGCACAGTCTCCAACGCCCCGACCGCTTCGGCGTGCGTGTGGGCAATCGTCACCCCTTTACCTGCTGCCAGTTTTGAATCTTTGACTACGACCGGGTAGCTCCCCGGGTCGGGATAGTGAGACTCGAGATACGCCAGCGCCTCAGAGAGCGCCGTAAAACTCCGGTACGCCGCCGTTGGAACCCTGTGCCGCGCCATAAACGCCTTTGAGAAGACTTTGGAACCCTCGAGCCGCGCCGCCGCCCGGTTCGGCCCGAAAACACGTCTACCTGCCGCTGTAAACGTATCGACCACGCCCGCCACAAGTGGCACTTCCGGCCCAACTACCGTAAAATCCACACCTTTGCGTTGGGCAACCTCTAACAGCGCTTCCGGCGTCAGCGCGGCGTCTAGACACCGCGCTAGCTCCGCTATCCCTGCGTTGCCCGGAACGGCTAAAATTTCTGTCACCCGTTCTGACTGAGCGAGTTTCCAGACGAGCGCGTGTTCGCGCCCGCCGCTGCCGACGACCATAACTTTCATTTGGAGACCCTTTCGTGCGCCTTGACCCGCCCCGTCAGTACGCGCCGCACCGCTTCGGGGTACGCCTGGTGTTCCTCGCGCAAAATACGCGCCGCCAACGTCTCTTCGGTATCGTCCGGCAGAACCGGCACCCGCCGCTGCAAGGTAGCGGCCCCGGTATCGACGCCTGCATCGACAAAATGCACGGTGCAGCCTGACTCTCGTACTCCGGCAGCCAGCGCCTGCCGCTGCGGATGGAGTCCCGGAAACGCTGGCAGCAAAGACGGATGGATGTTTAGGAGCCGCCCCGCCCAATGCGCCGTAAACTCAGGCGAGAGTAGGCGCATAAACCCAGCTAGACAGATGAGGTCAATTTGAGCAGCCGCAAGTAGAACATTTGCCTCTCCTTCAAAACGTCTACGGTCGCTTCCAAAGGGTAAGACGTGGGCCGAAACCCCGTACGCTTTGGCGAGCTCGAGAGCGCCCGCCGTTCGTCTGTTGCTGATGAGCAGGTCAACCGACGCCAGCGGGTCGGCTGGCGGAAACGCTTCGGTGAGCGAACGCAGGTTCGAACCGCACCCCGACGCGAAAACCGCGAGCCGTGCGGGACGTTTTAAAGGAAAAGTCATGAGGGATTGTATCCCGCGTAGTGTAAATGCAGAAGCAGCTACAGAGGTAGCTGAAGAAGTGTTTGGTTTTTGTGATTTACAGTGTGGATCGTCTCCAATGCGTCGCCTGTTCACCACCGTAACCTGCCAAAATCCCGGCATGAGACTTGGGCCTTTGGGACTACCGGAGCTGTTAATCATCGTCGTCTGACTTGCCGTTGTCGTCGGCGTCATCTGGTTTGTCATTTGGGCTATTTTATCTTTCGTAAAGAATCAGCGAAAAAAGCGTGAAGTGCTGGAGCGGATTGCGGAGGGGCTCGAGTCCAAACCCTAATACGCTCGCCAGCTCTATCCGGTAAACTCAGCACGTGACTAAACTTACCCCCTTACTAGAAAAAAACCGCGCCTGGGCAGAGCAGGCTGTGACCCAAGACCCCGAATTCTTCAGCCGTCTGGTCGGTCAGCAGACACCCAAATACCTGTGGATCGGTTGCGCCGACTCACGGGTTCCGGCCAACCAGATCGTTGACCTAGACCCCGGTGAGCTGTTCGTTCACCGCAACGTCGCCAACGTCGTCGTCCCTACCGACCTCAACTGTCTGTCGGTTTTGCAGTTTGCCGTCGATGTTCTTAAGGTCGAGCACGTTATTGTCTGCGGGCACTACGGGTGTGGCGGCGTCGAGGCGGCCCTAAGGGGCACACGCGTCGGATTATGTGACAACTGGCTCCGGCATGTTCGGGACGTTTACGACAAACATGAGGCTAAAATCGAGGGTCTGGAGCCTGCCGCGCAGCTTCGGCGGCTCTGCGAACTCAACGTCAGCGAGCAGGTCGGTCATGTGTCGCAAACGACGGTGGTCCAAGATGCGTGGGCGCGGGGTCAGAGCTTAGCGGTTCACGGCTGGGTGTACGGGCTCGAGGACGGTGTCATCCGCGATCTGGAGGTAGGGCTTACAGGCAGTTAGCGCTAGCCCGTACCTGTACGCCTCTACCGCGTTAAGTAGGCAAAGGCAGTGATGAGCAGCGCCAGCATCCCGCCAAGGCTGAGTAAAAGCGTGCGAAGGTTGCGTATCTCGGCTCTGACGTCGTTCAGACCTTGGGTTAGTCAGTCCCCAACGTACCGATACGTTTGTCTATCGGCTCATAACTCCCCTCAAGTTTGACCCTACGAATCTCGAGCGGGTCAGGGGTCGGGGCAGTTGCGTCCATAATCCACTTCGTGTGGCACAGCGGGTATTATCTGGTCAGCAACGCTCTTAGTTTAAGCTATGCCGACCAGCACACACGTTCCAAAACAGTATAGCGGTTTTCGTAGCTACTGAGCTAGCTTCTCGCAGCTATCATCTCTTAGGGGTGCGTGATAAACTGTGCTTTAGCCTCATAGACTGGCTCGAACCAGATGATACCTGCTATACTTAGTGCAGTCTTTCTTGGAAATGCTAAGCAGATAGGCACACCAACCAAATATCACCGGGTGTCAGCCGCGTCCGAGTCTGTCAAAACGCTAAGCGCTCGTCAACGTTTCAGAAACCGGACGCTCGTCTAAAATAGTCTCAGGAACCAGATTCAGCGCGTTTTGAACGACCTCGAGCCCAGCTCCCGGTTTGTGAACATTTTCGCTGATGTGTCTGCGCCACGCGCGTGCGCCGGGTTGCCCCGTAAAAAGCCCCAACATATGCCGCGTCACGCTGTTTAAGGGAACACCTCCGGAAAGTTGCTGTTCGATATAAGGCAATATCGTCTCGACCACTTCACGGCGCGTCGGGGCGTATTCAGCGCCGTAAAAAAGGGTATCGGCCTGCGCCATGACGTAAGGCGTTTTGTAGGCGGCGCGGCCCAGCATCACAGCGTCTACGTGTTTCAAGTGAGCTTGAGCATCTTCCAGCGTTTTGACGCCGCCGTTGAGTTCAATTTCAAGCTCAGGAAATACCTCTTTAAGCCGGTAGACCGTCTCGTACCGCAAGGGCGGAATGGTTCGGTTCTCTCTAGGACTGAGGCCCGACAACCACGCTTTACGGGCGTGAACGCTAAAGCGGGCGGCTCCGGCGTCGGCAGAAGCTTTGACAAAGGCCACAAGCCGCTCAAAACTGTCCAGATCATCAATCCCGGTACGGTGTTTTACGGTAACTGGAACCGTTACAGCGGCCCGCATCGCCGCGACGCACGCCGCGACCAATTCGGGTTGCGCCATCAGGCATGCACCGAAATTGCCGTTTTGCACCCTCGCCGACGGGCAGCCGACGTTGAGGTTCACCTCATCAAAACCCCAGTCTTCGGCAATACGGGCGCACTCGGCGAGTTTTACGGGGTCGTCACCGCCGAGTTGCAGCACGAGCGGTTTTTCAACGGCTGAATAGCCCAGAACTCTCGCACGGTCGCCTAACAGCACTGCGTTCATTGTTACCATTTCGGTATAGAGCAGGGCAAACCGGGTCACGCCGCGCATAAAGACGCGTTGATGCCGGTCAGTCCAGTCCATCATCGGGGCAACGCTGAGGGGATAGTGATGAGGGTGACGGGTAACAGGCGACATCACCTTTTACTTTACCGAAGTCAGGCGGCTCACACGCTTAGCGCCTGACATCTTGCTTGGCGTGTCGAGGTTGTAGCATAAACGACCGCTTACAAGTGAGACCATTTAGACTGCTGAAGTCGTCGCTTACCCACATTTTGCTACGCCGTAAAAATCTGCTGCACCGCCGTAAAACCGTTTGTCAGGGATTTTGCCGTAAAGACTTTGCGACAAAACCTTACAATCCCATTATCAAGGAATGTGCCTTACATACTTTTAAGCTCAGCTTGTTACGATTGCGCCATATGGAACGTATTCACGGAACTACGATTATTGCCGTTCACAAAGACGGCGTCACAGCCATCGCCGGAGACGGACAGATTACGCTCGGCGAGACGATTGTCAAAAAAGGTGCGGTCAAGGTGCGGAGTTTGCAAGACGGCAAGGTCTTAACGGGTTTTGCGGGCGCAGTCTCGGACGCATTTACGCTGCTAGAAAAGTTCGAGGGCTATCTGGCGTCATACCGGGGCAACTTGACCAAAGCCGCTGTTGAAACCGTCAAGGAGTGGCGTACCGATAAGATGCTACGGAACCTCGAGGCCATGCTTATCGTCGCGGACAGCGAGCAAATCCTGACGCTTTCCGGCGCAGGCGACGTGATTGCGCCCGACGAGCCCGTTGCGGCAACCGGTTCAGGGGGAGCTTACGCACAAGCGGCGGCACTCGCGCTGTTACGGCATACCGAGATGGACGCACCGGAAATTGCCGAAACCGCGCTTAAAATCGCTGCTGAAATTGACCTCTACACGAGCGGTACGGCGACCGTGTTGCGTGTCCCGGACGATTCGCAGGACGAAAATAGTGACGAGGATGACACCGAAATTATCGAAGGAGAGGCGTCATGAGCGTCAATATGACCCCGCTGGAAATCGTTGAGGAACTCGACAAATATATCATCGGTCAGCATAAGGCGAAGCGTTCGGTCGCGGTGGCCCTCCGCAACCACTACCGCAGGCGGCAGCTCTCCGGCGAGATGCAAACCGAAGTGACACCGAAAAATATTCTGATGATCGGGCCGACCGGCGTCGGCAAAACCGAAATCGCGCGGCGGTTAGCGCGGCTCGCTAAAGCTCCGTTTATCAAGGTCGAGGCGACCAAATTTACCGAAGTCGGGTACGTCGGGCGCGACGTCGAATCGATGGTGCGCGACCTCGCGCAGGCATCTTATGTGATGATTGAAGAAGAGCAGCTTAGCGGCGTGCAAGAACGGGCTAAAGAGAACGCTGAGGAAAAGCTCTTGGAATACCTCTTACCCGGTGGCACCGAAGAAGGACGCGGCAAGATGCGTGAGCTGCTTAAAGCGGGAAAGCTCGAGACCCGCACCCTGGAAATCGAAGTGAGCGACGACCGCCCGCAGCAGATGAACATGCCTGGCATGGAAGAGATGGGCATGAACTTGCAGGACATGATGTCGAACTTCATCCCCAAAAAGCGCACGAAGCGCAAACTCAGCGTGTCTGAAGCGCGTGAAGCGCTCCGGGGCGAAGAGGCCGACAAGCTTATCGACCACGATGAGGTCTCCCGTGAAGCGGTCTCGAGGGCCGAAAACTCAGGCATCATCTTTATTGACGAACTCGATAAGGTCGCAGGCGGCGACAACAGCGGCCCCGACGTGTCGGGCGAAGGCGTCCAGCGCGACCTCCTGCCGATCGTTGAAGGCACACAGGTCAACACCCGTTACGGACAGGTCAAAACCGACCACGTGCTGTTTATCGCGGCGGGCGCGTTTACAGTCTCGAAACCGAGCGACCTCATCCCCGAGCTTCAGGGACGGTTTCCAATTCGGGTCGAGTTGGAAGAACTCTCAGCAGGCGACTTTCAGCTGATTTTGACCCAACCCCGGCATTCATTGACGAAGCAGTACACCGAACTCTTAAAGGTTGACGGGACGCGGCTCCGGTTTGAAGACTCGGGTATCGAGGCGATTGCCGAGTACAGCGCCCAGGTCAACGCCGACGTCGAAGACATCGGGGCGCGGCGGCTACATACGGTTCTAGAAACCGTTTTGGAAGATGTGTCGTTTGCCACTGAACTCGGCGACGTAACGATTGACGGCGACTACGTTAAAAAGAAACTCGAGGACATCGTCAGCGACGAAGACTTGTCGCGATATGTGTTGTAGCGGTACTTTCTATAGCTTAAGCGTAAAAAACGGTGCAGATTATGTCTGCACCGTTCCCTTGAGAAAATTTGGCCTAGCGAGGTTGTGAGCTGGTTTGTGAACTGCGGCGCTGCTCGAGCACCCGCACCACCCCGGTAACAACACCGGCGGCTTGCGCCCGTTTACGCGCCATGACCTCGGCTAATTTGACGTTCGACCCCGCTTGCGCGGTGTTTTGATTTTTCATGAGTATAGTATAAGACAAAAACACCATAATGTATAGCGCTGCAGCACACGATATGAAGTCGATGAAGGCGCGTGGGTTAGCTCGAGGTACAAATCCCAAAGCGTTTCTACAGTAAAAGCGAAATCAGCCTCTCTTTCAGTCAAACGGTTGAACATTAACGTAGACGCCATCTAAGCGGTTGAACAGCAAAATCAAGTAATAGAAGAGTACAAGGTTGATATGTAGCATTTCGCCCCCGCCGTCAAGCTCGTATGGTTTCCACTCGGAGTTAACTATTTCGGGATGAAGGGGGTTGGTCAGGTCGGCCTTAAACTGTTCGTAATCTGTTCTCGGACTGTAAAACCAGTTGTCGTCGTAACCTTCTCTTACACCTGCGGGTACACCGGCTGGCTCGAGCTGTAAAACCTTAATTGCAGCCACCGTCTCTTCGGTAAAACCGTAGTGAGAATAGTCTTCTGAAATGTCTTCCCCATAACTCTCTTTGATAAGGTTGCTAGGGCTTAATACAGCCCTGCTTAAAACCGAAACTCGAGTATTTTGACACCGCCATGACATGTTGAAATATACAAAAATTCCTGTTTGTGACAGTGTTTTTCGCGTCAAAAGCCAGGATGTCAGTACGCTTGGGTCACAAAAGCTGGCGTTTGCTACTAGTTTGGGAGAATTAAATAGAACAAGAACCCGTACAGGGTATCACTGAAAGCGATTTATCTGTGACGGCTAAAGGTTCAAAATCCCCTTCAGGAATGGACGGCTTTTCACTAACCTACATGACCTTTGGGCGACACAGTTAAAGAAGAGAGATTGAGAGCATTACCACCTCAAAACTCTCATACTTTCATCAAATTGTTGCAAGCTACGCAAACGGCAGTTGCCTTCATCAGACCATAGACTAACAGAACATGACGTATCATGTTCTACTACACTCATATTTTTTACTTCAGTGAAATTTTACTTTTAGTCACGTGATAATCAGCAACAAATCCTCTCGCACCCGAATCTGATGAATGCCAACGCTTCTAAAATAAGATCGAGATGAGTATTATAGACACATCGATTGTTTGAGTTCAGATCGCAAAAATTCGGCTTATGTTACCACGTCAAACATGAGATTTTCCCGGGCTCAATTTCTGTTTTCATAACAGAAATGCGAATCTTCGCTTCCTAAAATAACACGTGGTTGTGCTGCAGCGAGCCGCGAAGCTTTGAAGTCCAGAGATAGTGCACGAACGTGTACTCTCGACATCGTGGAATTAGGGAGAACGATCATGCGAAAGATAACAACGTTTTTCAGTGTCATTGTAGCTATGGCTGCGCTGCTTAGCGCGTGCAGTAACGCTGACATTGAGCCAGAAGTACTCAAGTCTCAAGCGGTATCCAAGATTTTCATCAAAAAATTTACGGCCGCAGGAACGCCTGACGCCTACTCGTTCCTCAACCCTCCTCCAGCGCTTAGAGATAGTCTTCCGAGTCAAGGTGATATACCGTTGGGATCGCTTAGGGGCTGGATTGTGCCCCGAGAAACGTTCAGAAATTACGACGGTTACGAGCTGAAGTGTGGTGGGTTCCCCTTCGCTAAGAAGAGAATTGCCTGGTATGACGTGACAACACAAACTACGGTGGCAGCCTCCAGTCGGCGTACCGATAGTAAAGGTCAGCTCACTTCTAGCATTGGACCATCGTCAGGTGTCGATCTTACGCACGAATACCACTTCTACATCCGTCCAGATGGGCTCATCAACCCGTCGGCCAGCGAACCCCTTACGTGCTTTCTCTACGGTCTCGACTTTTACTAGGTTCTGTTAAGACGATAGTTAAAAACCGTACATTGAAGGGTGGGACCTATCGGGGTCCCACCCTTTTACAGTGATACTGAGGCCAGACGTTGACCAAGTACCTATTCCAAGAAAGCAGTGAGCTAGAAAGGGGCGTGACAGAGGTCAGAACAAGTATGTCGAGTACTTATCTAATGGAGGCACGCCTTGAGCAAAACTATCACGACACCTGCTGCACCCAACTATTTTTGCGTTCCACGCCCACTCTGGCGCAAGGTCAGAAAGCAACTCCCCAAGCGAAAGAAGCTGAGAGGCCGAGGGCGACCTTTTAGACCGGGCAGTATTAAACGGCATCTGGTATGTCTTGTGGACAAGATGCCAATGGAAAGCGGTTCATAAAAGTTGGTTTGGTGTGAGCGCCAGCGTGCTACACCAGCGTTTTCAACTTTGGCGACGTGTCGGCGTCTTCAAGCACCTCACGCGCTCATTGGCAAAGGTCTACGGCAAAAGGCGGCACATTAAATGGCGTTGGCAATCGGTAGACAGCAAAAGCTGTCCTGCTCCTCTTGGTGGCGAAGCAACCGGGCGTAACCCGACGGATAGAGGCAAAAGGGGCAGCAAGATTCACTTGCTTGTAGATGCGCGCGGCGCACCGCTAGCGGTTTACGTTTCTGGCGCGAACCGACATGACAAGTGGGGAGCTGCCGAACTCATCGTTGGCATCGTAGTAGAGCGCCCAAGGAGTAAGCAGCATCTTTGTGCCGACCGAGGTTACGACTATCCCGATGTGCGTGAGGTGGTCGCCGACCAGCACTACGTTGCCCATATCAAACACCGGCGTCGTCGAGGCGAACCTGTTTTAGAGGTATGTCCTGCACCGGGAGAGAAAAGCTATCCGGCAAGAAGGTGGGTCGTCGAAAAAACCTTGGGCTGGCTCTGTAAAAGGCGTAGCATCCGCCTTAGAGGGTGCAAAAAACCGCAGAACTGGTTGGCGTTTATTCACCTCGCCGCTGCCCACATCCTGCTCAATATGGCTCTTTTAGGATGGGTACTAAGTAAGAGCTAGTCGAGCTTTGGGTAACTTGCGCCGATACGGGGAGGCTGAGAAAAGAGCCCGCCTGAGCGGTACCCAAACACAGTCCGGCAAGCAAAAAGAGAAGTTCGAAGGTGCGTTTCACAGGGTTTCCTTGATCATTTTAAGCGCAACCGGGTAGATGGCCCTAAGGTTGAATCGGCTTTAGCAGCGCCGTAAAATAAACGACGTTACGGTGCAAAATAGCACGCACCCTGCTCGAGTTTTCCGCCGCTGCACTTGACAAGCTTATAAACGAGGTTTCGCCCAGTGGAGCTCTCGTCAAACCAAGAACGTACGTTTGTCGCCAGTACGCAGGTAAGTTGGGGATTTAAAGCTTAGGCTCGAGAACGTTATGAACGACCTTATGACCGCCTTTTTGTTTTGCTTTTATCTGAGCGTCCCCGCCGCTATTTTCGCACTGTTTGTAGGGGGTTCCAAACGCCGCCTAGGTCTCGGCGTCGCCGCAGCCCTTGCTGTTGTCGGTGTACTCGGCGCTGTGTTAGTCCGCACCTTGTTAATATAAAGCGTGACCGACGACCTCGTCCGCTCCGCCTGCCGCATCTTTGGACATAAGTGGCAACGTGCGGCCTACCGAGCTTCCCGCACGTCTGATGGGCGGCGCAGCGCACGCACCCTCGTCATTCGGCGGCAGCGGGTGTGCTCGAGGTGCGGCGAAATCGAGGTCGTCAAACGCCAAGGGCTAAAGGACGAAAAATAAGGTTTACGGTGAGTCTGACGCTCATACGAGATTAGAGGCAAGTTGTGCTTGACTGGATTCAACAAACGATGACGACGCTCGGGTATCCAGGGGTCGCGCTGCTGATGTTTTTAGAAAACGTGTTCCCACCGATTCCCAGCGAACTGATCATGCCGCTTGCCGGATTCAGCGCTGCGAGCGGCGACCTTTCGTTTGTAGGCGTTTTCGTTGCGGGTGCGCTCGGGTCGCTTGTAGGTCAAGTGCCGCTCTACTATCTGGGCCGCTGGGCGCACGAAGACAGACTCGTCCGGTGGGCGGATCGTTACGGCAAGTGGTTGACGCTTTCAGGCAAAGATATTAAAAAGGCCGACGACTGGTTCGACAGGCACGGGAACAAGGCTGTATTTCTGGCCCGGTTGGTTCCGGGACTTCGTTCACTGATCTCTATTCCTGCCGGGATGAGCGAGATGCCACTGACGACCTTCTGGCTCTATTCGGCGCTCGGTACCGCCTTGTGGACACTGCTCCTGACGGCTTTAGGCGGAATTCTGAGGCGAAACTATAAACTCGTCGAGACCTACCTCGGGCCGGTCTCGTTCATCGTTCTTGGTGGGCTGGCAGTTTTCGCGGTCGTCTGGGTTTTACGGCGCAGGGCACAAAGGTAAGTTCAGGGATAGATTCGCCAACAGCTTCACGTTTACGTTTCCGCCGTAAAAGGCCATTTTGCGTTTGAACTTACCTTTTATAGAATGTGAGCTAGCGCCCGTAAAGTCCGACTTACTAGATGGGAAAAGCGGGCAACGCTCATAACCACCCGCTCTTTAGTGCAGTTAGTTTTACTATACTTAACCCGGCGTCCTCAAGCTAGAAATTAAACCCGAGTCTGAAGCCAAATACGCCGGTCGGATTTTTCGGGCTGAGGCCGTAATCGAAGCGTAGGGGCGGCAGCGCCAAGCCGCCACCGAAGCCGATATTGAGCTGCAAGGCGACGCCGAGGCTCGGTAACAGCGGCGCGAACAGGGTACCGGCCTCGAGGTTGGCCTTATCCGGGGGAACGTAGCCCAGATCGACAAAGCCGATCCCGACAATTGTCTGCGTCACCGCTGTTGACAGGCCGAAATCGTAGCGGTATTCAGCTGTTCCGACAACGTAAGTAGGCGACGGGTTGAGGTCTTCACTGCGGTAGCCGCGCAGCTGCGTCGCCTGGTTGTTAGTGTTGCCGACGATAAACAGGCGGCTGTCCGGGTAGGAGCCTTCATCGGGGAACTGTTGACCGGCGTTTGCGCGAAAGGCGAACACATGACTTTTGTTTTCAAACGGGGCAACGTAGGTGCTTGCGCCAACCTCGAGCTGCTCGTAGGTGTAGCCCTGCTGAATATCGTCCGGCTCGGGGCTAAAGTCGTTACCAAACCCGACCCCGCCGCCGACGCTCACGCGGTAGCCTTCACGGGCAAACTGGGGATTGTCACGAACGTCGTAGGCAAAAGTTGAACCGATAAAGCTCGAGAATCCGCTCTGCGGTGCGTACAAGACCGCCTGCTCATAAGGGAGCGAACATCTTTCAATCTGCGTCGTCGCTGCCGGGTTACACGGAACGTCGGGAAACTCGACGAAGTAATCGCTCTGGGTAAAGCGCGCCGAGAGGTTCGCCGACAAGTTCGGCAGGATAGGCCGCCCGACGCTAAAGCGAAAGCCCGTGTCGCGCTGGGTGTATTCACCGATCAAAACGCGCCCCGGCGCTTCGCAGCCGCTCGTTTCCGTGTCTGGCGCAGTCGGCGCGTCACCCTCGTCACCGCTGCCAAAAGTCACACAGCGGTTGCCGTCACTGCTCAGCGGCTGGTTGCTGGTCGTTTCGCTAAATATTTCGCCGCTGACGCTCGTCGGCACCGTCTTAAAGTCGAGAAAATTGACGTCGAGCCACGGCACGCTGTACGACAGCCTGCCCCCGAGCAAAAAGCCTAAGTCCGAGGTCGTCGCGTTGACCGACGCACTCGCGCTATGGGCCAGACCGAAAAGGTTGGTGTCGGTAACAGCGACGTCCGCCGTAAAACTTACGCCGCCTTCAGTCGAGAGTTCTGCCGAGGGCGTAATCGTGCGTGAGGGCTTCTCTTGCGCGGCAAAACGGACGATGACCCGAGCCGGGTTGTCCGTCGGGATCAGCGCGTGTGAGAGGCGCGTCCCAAGCTGTCCGAGCTGAACGATCTGCAGCGCATTAAGCTGCAAAATGCCGCGTTCCATCTCAGGCTGGTTGTAGACGCTGCCGACAGGTTGCAAGTAGCGCGTAATCACCCGGTCTTCGGTACGTGGGTCTTCGGTCTGCAGGTCAATTTGATAGCCTGCAATCTTGACTTCACGGAGGCGCTGCACGTAGGTGCCGTCTCTAAAATCAGGGTCTGGTTCTTGCACGAGTAAGTATCCCTCCTGCGCGTAAAACTCTAAAAGTCGCCGAAAGTCTTCAACTGCGAGCGCTGTAGTAAAAGTCTCGCCTACCTTAAGTGCAAGTTGTAGCTTCAGCTCAGCGTCGGTGAAGACCGTGTTACCTTCGATATCGATACGCCGAATCGGGCCAGCCGACGCGGGCGGGCCAGACTCGAACACGATTGCGACGCCGCTGCCGATAGGTTGCGCCTCGAGCCGAACATCTTCACTGCGGCCCTGCGCGAGCCGCTCGACGTCGGCGAGGAGCGTGTTGTAGTTGTACAGGTCGCCGGGATGCAGGGAAAACTCCGCCGGGTCGATGCCAATCGCCGTCGTATCGAGGCTTAAAATCCGCTGTTCGTTCAGCACGACGTTGAGGGTGTCGTCCGCTAGGCGCGTGTCGGTGCGGTCAACACCGCTGCCGCGAAAACCGAGTTTGTTGTAGGCGTCGGCAACCCCTTGCAACGCCCCCTGATAGGTACTCAAGCTAAACGTTTCAGCCGCCGTAACGTTACGAAAAATTGTGTTGAGCTCGTCTTCGGGTACGACTGTCTCACCGGAAAAGGTCACCGTATCGATGGCGGGAGTTTCGTTGACCACGTAGACGAGGCGGACGGCAGCGGCATTCTCGAGCGTCACTATCCCCGCTTGCCCCTGACCCCTGTTAGCGACCGGGCGCACCGTCAAAGTGATGGGAATCTGACCGGGAAAACCGACTTGAGACGAACTGTAAATAGCTTGCAAGGTGGTGATCGCCTCTTGTGCGCGCGTGGTGTTGTAAATTTGCCCAGACCCAAGCAAATTTTCTCGCAGCAGGATTTCCCGAATCTGCGCCACGTTGAGACCGGTAATTCCGCGCAAAACGACCTCACGGATGGGCGGATTTTCTTCGACCCGGACGAACAGCACTGGCCCCACCGGACGGTTTTCAACCGATAAACTGACCTCAGAAAACGTTCCGGAGGAGAGAATACGGTTGCGCTCTGCAGGCAAGTCGATGTCCAAGACGCGGACACCGGGCCTCGAGACCAGCCGAACCCGCATCAAACTGGCAGTCGATTCGTCGCTGATCCCTTCAAAACGAATGTCGGCGAGGACCGCGTCTGCCGGAACTTGCGCGGTTTGCGTTTGCGGCTGAGCCGCGCCGGCCGTTTGGGCGGTGGCTCCTGAAAAAATGGCGAAAGAGAAACCTATAAAGCAAAAAAAACGACGCACGGAAGACCTGGACATGGCGCTCAGTCTAACCTTGAGGGGCGTGAGAACAGGTGAAGCGTTTTCTAGGGCTGCGTTCATGTAGGGCGTATCACGGGCACTTTTAGCGTAGGGCTGTCACACGGGTTTTCTGCACTATTCTCTACGGGCATTTCGAGCTGAAGCTCGAGCCGCTATGATGCAGGTATGGATTTAGCCGATACACCTTACAAGACACTAAACGAACCGAACGAAACTCTGGGGGTTGTAGTTGCAGCTGCCGTAAACGTTGTCAGAGAGAAAACCGGGCTCGAGCCTGAACTTGCCCTGATTTTAGGCTCCGGCCTCGGCCCGCTAGCCGACGACATCGACGCCGACGCGGTAATCCCTTACAGCGAGCTGCCCGGTTTCGCGCCGAGTACCGCGCCCGGTCACGCCGGACGGCTCGTGTTGGGGACGTTAGCAGGCCGCCGCGTCGTAGCGATGCAGGGGCGGTTGCACTTTTACGAAGGTATGACGGCGGCGCAGGCGGCGTTTCCGGTACGGCTCATGCACGCGCTCGGCGCAGACACGCTGTTAGTGAGTAACGCTTGCGGCGGCCTCAACCCGAACTGGCGGGCAGGCGAGTTGATGCTGCAACTCGACCTCATCAACTTTACCTTTGCCAATCCACTCATCGGCCCCAACGACCCCGAACTCGGCCCCCGTTTTCCCGTAACCTTTGACGCGTATGACCCGGAGTTGTTGGAACTAACTCGCAAAACCGCTCGAGCTGAGGACATCTTGCTCCGTGAAGGCGTCTACCTCGCCGTCAGCGGCCCGAGCTACGCGACCCGCGCCGAACTGCGGATGTTCCGGGCGTGGGGCGCGGATACCATCGGCATGTCTACAGTTCATGAAGTGTTGGTGGCGCGGCACGAGGGGATGCGGGTCTTGGGACTCTCGGTCGTCACCGATATGGCGCTCCCGGACGGAGCCGCCCACGCCGACGAGAACGAAGTGCTGGAAACTGCGGCGGCGAGCGGGCCGACCTTCAGAAAACTTGTCAAGGCGCTCCTCCCCCAGCTTTGAACATCACAGTACCGATTACAGAAGTTCAGAGACGGTTGGAACGAGCTTGTCTCCGCGCGGGCCGTGACCCCGCCGAGGTCAAACTCATTGCGGTAACAAAAGGTCAAGCTGTTACGTCCGTCGAGAAAAACGTTTTAGCCGCTGGTCACACGGTTTTGGGTGAAAGCCGCATTCAGGAGTGGCGTAAGAAGGCCGCCGAACTCGAACCCAAAAATGAAGCCGAAAGTACAGGAGGCAAAAATATAGAGTGGCATCTCATCGGTAACTTGCAGACGAACAAGGTCAAATACTGCCTCCCGTTCCACACGCTGCACACGCTCAATTCGGAGCGGTTGGCGGACGCGCTCGAGGCTTACGGCGCACGAAAAGACCACACTTTCCGGGTACTCTTAGAAGTCAACGTGGCAGGTGAAGCGAACAAACAGGGCGTCTCTCTGGAAGAAGCGGCGGCTTTGGCCCGTTACGCCGAGAGTCTGCCGCATCTCGAGCTGGCAGGCGTCATGACTATCGCTCCTTACCATGACGACTCAGAAACCTCGAGGCCAATTTTTAGAGCGCTCAGGAAACTGCGTGATAAACTCTCGCTGGGGGAATTGTCAATGGGGATGAGCGGCGATTTTGAAGTGGCTGTCGAAGAGGGTGCAACCTACGTGCGCGTGGGTTCAGCGCTGTTCCCGGACGCTGAGGAGGCAAGGTGAGGCTAAGCCCGTTGGACGTTCAGCATCATGAGTTTTCAAGCGCCATGCGCGGGTACGACAAGGTGCAGGTGCGAGCGTTTTTAGAGGAGACGGCGGAAGCGCTCGAGGCTTCAGTTCGTGAGAATCAAGCGCTCAGAGCCGAACTCGCCAAACGCGACGAACTCATCACAGAACTCAGGAGCGGCGAGAGCGAACTGCGCCGCGCCGTCGTCTCCGCCGAACGCCTCGGCAGCGAGCTTAAAACACGCGCTCAAGAGGACGCCGAACGGGTGTTGCAAGATGCACGCGGCGAACGCGCGGTGATTTTGCGCGACGCCGAGCTGCAACTCCGCGAACTCAAAGCCGAGTTTGCCCGGACTGAGCGCGAACACCGGCTCTTTCGGGAGCAGTTTCGGGGGATGCTGCGGGCGTATGAGCGGAGTTTAGAAAGTGTTCCGGATGTGTTGAGGCTCGAGCCGCAAGAGGACTAGCGAACGGTAAGCGTCCGCGTTTCAGTCGTCTCAATATCTTTATCTGCCGCCGATTTTATGCCGTGAAAAAGAAGCGTCGCCGTCCCTTTTTCCGCAAAACTCAGCCCGACCGTATGCGGGTAATCTTCGCCGTAAAGAGGGCAGGCTGTACCCGCAGGTGGAATAATCCGGTAATCATAGGGCGTAATGTCAGCTTGCAAGCCCTGGACTTCAACCTCGGTTTCACCCTGCTCCATACAACCGCCACCCAGAGTAATCACGGTAATTTCAAAAGACTCGCCAGACTGTACCGACTTAGGCAAGGTAATCGCATTTTCTTGACCAAATGAAGAGATTTCTCCAACGACGCGCACACGTCTTTCAAAGATGCCACTTTCGCCAAAATTGCACGAGGTCAGCAGAACAAGCAGCAAACCGACATAAACGCACCAACTGAGCTTTTTCATAGCGGAGTGTAGCAAAAAAGCTGCGTTCAATCTCCTGAACGCAGCTTTTGACTTTGACGCTTGAAGTTTAGAAACCCTGTGAAATCTCGTCCAAGTCATCAGGTTGCAGCAGCACGATCGAACGGTAGCCCGATTCGATAAGTCCTTCGCTGCGAAGTTCGGTGATGATCTTCGAGACGCTTTCACGCGTGCTTGCAGTGCCTTCGGCGATCAGTTCGTGCGTCGCCGAAACGACCATGTGACCGTCGCTGTTTTCGGCAGCTAAGGGCGTTTCAGACAAGCTGATGAGGTAGCGAGCGACGCGCTGGCGCAAATCGCCGGTTTGCAGGTGGTATTCGTAATCCATCAGGCGCTGCATCTGCTTTGAAAGCGACTGCGTAATCGTCATCAGGTCGTGGTGGTTGATAAGTTGGGGGTCAATAGCTTCGACGTGCGCGTTGGTGAGGGCTTCGGCGATCTCTTCGCGGCGGCCGTCCATAAACGCCTCTTCGCCGAAAAAGTCGCCGGGCATCACGTGGCGCACCGTCAGGATGCGACCTTCGGGCGTCATCCGGGTGATGCGGATAAGCCCGTCACGGACGCGGAAGACCGACTGCGCGGGGTCACCGTTATGGTAGAGCGTCTGCTTACGCTGAAACTTGAGCGGCTGGCTGGGAGCCTCGAGCGCGTCTTGTGGGTTCTGTCTGCTGATTTCGTTAAGGATGTTGTTCATGGTCTGCCTCCCGTAAACATATGAGTTAGTTTAACCTTTTGTGATGAGTTTTTGCTCACCATTTTGCAGTTGTACGTGTAACGACCGTCACACCGGAATCGTCCAGACTTGCGTGTGCATTTCTGCCCCCCTTGGGCTTACAGGTTCAAGCGCGCAGTGCGCCGTACTGCTGAATAAGTTGCGAAAACCGCTTGACCGCGCCCGGTGCGTCGGCCGCGAGAAACGTTCCAGACAAAGTTTCGGCGAGTTCAGGGTGACGGTTAAAGGCCAAGCCGCCAAAGCCGAGTACCGGCGCGATGCCGACGAGGTAGCTACGAGCCTCACTCAGGGCCACTACCGACTCGGCTAGCGACGCTGAAATCATCACCCCAGCGGGCCGCAGGGTGCGGGCCAAATCACGCAAGTCTTTAACAGGTGTGTTCGCCCCCAAATAATACACCCGGTAGCCCGTACGCCGCAACAATGTAGCAAGGACGAGTGCGCCGAGTTCATGCTGCTCTAGGGGCGCACAGGCGACAATCACGACTGCGCTAGCCGCAGCGTTAGCCGTTGCGCTCATCAAGGTTCTCAGACGGCCTTCAAGGTAGGCGGTGGCAAAGTGTTCGGTCGTTATGGGAAGCTCGCCTCGGTGCCAGAGCATCCCGAGTTCGGCCATCGTGCGCTGCGCGAGTTCAGACAACACCGCTTCGACGCTGTGTAGGCTGTACGCCTGACTGAACACCTCATCGGCTTTGGGTTCGTCTAGATGTAGTAGCGCGTCTAGGAGCGTAGTTTGCAGATCGCCCAACGAACCGGGTAGCTCTTCTGGTTTTGCTTCACAGACTAGCTCAGCGGCTCTCGAGGCAGGCACCCCGTCCGCGATATGCTGCTTCATCTGTGCGATGTGCTCGAGGTCAGCGTCACAGTAAAGACGGTAACCCGAACCCGAGCGCTCCGGCTTAGGAAACCCGTAACGGCGCTCCCACTGCCGCAAGGTACTCGCGGGCACCTCCGTACGCGCTTCAGCTTCGTTAACGGTGTAGCGATTACGGCTCATCGTTTGCCCATCTCCCTTATCCAACCATACCGACTAAATCCGTGTAACCTTTGTACAAGCTTGAACGCAGTATAGCCCCAAAAACGGATTACGTCAATGCTTGTAAACGCGCTCAAATATATTTGGTGGAGCCTTTTGCTCGCTTTCCCATCGGTCTTCTTGAGGAGCGTGAGGTTTTTCTAGATAGTTGTACAGAGTCTACGCAACCTTGTACAAGATGTGAGAATAAGCCGAGACAACATCGTATTTTCGTTTTCTACAAAACTTTCCGTAAAGTTGTGGTGTGCCGAACCCGCAGCGCGTTACACTCGTGGCTATGACGCGTACCGCTACAACGAGTAGCCAAAACCAACATGTTGAAATCTTCACCGACGGGTCGTGTGACACGATCTCCGGGCAGGGCGGCTGGGGCTACCTGTTGCGCTCCGGCGACCGGCAAAAGACGGCTTCGGGTTTCGAGGCCGCGACGACGAACAACCGGATGGAGCTGACGGCGGCAGTCGAGGCGCTGTCCGCGCTGAGAACGCCGTGCGCGGTGACGATTGTTACTGATTCGCAGTACCTCAAAAAAGCTTTTACGGCGGGCTGGCTCCAGAACTGGCAGCGGAACGGCTGGAAAACCGCGAGCAAGCAGCCGGTTAAGAATAAAGACCTGTGGTTGCGGCTGCTTGAACTGAGCGCCGAGCACACGCTCAGCTGGCGCTGGACCCAAGGTCACGCCGGACACGCTGAGAATGAACTCGTAGATAAGTTGGCGCAGGAGGCTAGGCGGCGCGGCGCAGTCCGCTAGGAGTCAGGGCACTGATTCGCGCGAGGAGCCGCTCCAAAACCGCTAGGCCGACCGGTAGGGAGTCGGGCTCGAGCCACTCGCTCAGCCGGTGCGCGTCGCCGCCGCGGTAGACGCCGAAAGCAATCGCTGGGAGCCCAGCTGCCATCGCCGCATTTGCGTCGGTACTACTTGCAGAGATGTGGGCGCGTAGACCGTGGTCGGAGAGTGCGCCCCGTCCGGCTTGCGTCAGCCCTTCATTCGGTGAGAACGCTGCCGGACGGTCGCCGACTTGCCGGATGCTCAGCTCAACACCATGTTTGGTCGCCACTCTCGAGGCGCGCACACGCGCTTCACGGCTCAGGCGTTCCAAGAGTGCCGCGTCAAGACTGCGGAGGTCGAGGTTAAACCCGGCGCTTTGGGCAATCGCGTTGACCCCGGTACCGCCCCAAACCTGCCCGACATTGTACGAACTGCGTGCTCCCGCACCTAGCGGCAGTTTGGCGAGTGAAGCGACCGCCTCGCCGAGCGCGTGCGTGGCACTCGGGCTGGGAAAATCTCCCCACGAATGCCCGCCTTTCGCCGTAAAGGTCAGTTCAAAGCGTGTGGAACCGACCGCCGCGTTGATCAGTGCGCCGAGGTGCCCGTCTACCGCGACCACACCGTCAAAATCTTCGGCTCTGTCAGCGAGCAGAGTGCGGATACCCCGGAGGTCGCCCAGACCCTCCTCGCCAACGGTTGCCGCAAACGTCAGCTGCGGATAAGACGCAACTTCGCCCCGTTTTAGCTGCCGTAAATAGGTGAGCAGCACCGCCAGACTCGCGCTGTTGTCGCCGATACCGGGCGCAGCCAGCCGCCCCTGACTCCCAACCGACCGGACGCATACATCGGTGTCAGCGTCAAAAACGGTGTCCAGGTGGGCGGCAACGAGAAGACGCGGCCCCCGGCCTCCGGGAATATTGGTGGTTACGTTCCCAACAGCGTCGGTATGAGGCTCTAAGCCCAGCTCCCGCAAAAACCCGGCGATGAGTTCTCCCCTAGCTCCCTCATGAAACGTCGGGGACGAGGTTTCGCAGATGGCCTGTAAAAGACCTGTCAGTTCGTCTAGCAGTGCGTTCATTCCAGCGCCTCACGAAATCCGGCGAGCGCTGCAAACGGGTTCGGCGTATCGACCGGCAACCAGCGGCAGAAACTCACGGCACCTGAATCCTTAGAACCTGAGTCTTTGGAACCAGAACCCTTAGCACCAGAGCCTTCAGGCTCGAGCCGGTGCGGACACCCCGGACATTCAAGATAAGCGAGCGCAGTATAGGCCAATTCGCTTAAGTCTTCGGGGCCGTCACACTCGCGGTTACACCCCGCCCGAAAACGCGTCACCCTCACGCCCCTTTAGAAAGGGTGGCAATCCCCTCACGGAGCGCGTAAAGCGCCGCCTGCGTCCGGTTGTTGAGCCGCAACTTGGAGAAGATTTCCGAAAGCCGGTTCCGCACCGTTTTTTCGCTCACACCCAACGCATCAGCAATCTGCACGTTTGACGAGCCTTGGGCGAGCAGCCGCAAGATCGTCGCTTCACGTTCGGTCAGTTCAGAGAGCTTATGGTCTCCCACCGGACTCTCCTTGACCCGCCGAAACTCAGCGAGTACCGACGACGCGAGTTCGGGGCGGAGGAGCAGCTCACCTTCAGCCACGCGGCGAATCGCGCTGATGAGGTCGTCGGCCCCGGCATCTTTTAAGAGGTAGCCGTAAGCGCCCGCCTTGATCGCCTCGAACACGTAACGGTCTTGACGGTACATCGTCAGGATGATGACCTTGGCTTTGGGGAACTCCTCTAAGATCGTCTGAGTTGCTGCCACACCGTCCAGGTCGGGCATCTGAATGTCCATCAGGATTACATCCGGGTGAACCGAGAGCGCGTAACGTACCGCTTCACGGCCCGTCGCAGCCTCGCCGATGACCCGGAAGCCCTCTTCGGTTTCTAAAATGCTCCGCAGACCCTGGCGAAACATCGTATGGTCGTCACAGAGTAAAAGGCGCGTCATAGACCTATGCTAACGCACCGAAGGGCGCGGTAAGATAGCCCTTACGACGAACGCGTGGCCCATCCGACAAGGTGAGGGACGCGCCCCCGAAGGAGTCAGATGCAACACCCCAAAGGTGTTTTAATCGAACGGGCCAAGCAGTTGGGCCTCGGCAAACCGAACTTTGATACGCACAACACCGGCCCCGAACACGAACCGCTGTTTGAAAGTATCGTCACGATTCGCGGTGAGGTTTATGGCGAGGGCGAGGGCGGCAACAAACGCGACGCCGAACGCCGCGCCAGCGAAGAGGCGCTAGACGCGCTTAAAGATGTGCAACGCGCTAAGAGTCCATTCAGCCAGCATGAACGGGCAGAGGAACCTGGTTACGACCCGGACGAGCCCTTTAACGGCCCCTGGCCTATCTTCCCCGAAGTTTTGGCGGCGAGCCTCAGCGTCGCTCACGCCCGCGTCAACCCGACCTTGACCGGCCCAGATGCAATTACCGAGGTGCAGGCGCTCGCCTTGCAGCTTTATAAGGGCAGCTTGGAAGGTCTCGGTGAAGTCGTTGAATTAGGTGAAAACGACGCCGAGCCGGACACCGAATAGCTTACGAGTTAGCTTTCGCCCAGCGTTCGATGCGGGTCAACTCTTCTGTAGCCTTCTCTTTTTTAAGTAGCTCGAGCACCTTGGGCTGCGCCGTAAAGTCGCCGGTACCGATAATCTCAATGACGTCAACCATCTTGGCGCTAAAGCCGCGTAAAGGCACCTCGATAAGCTCCTCTTTCGTTTCCGGGTCGGGGCGGCTGAGGTTGAAAATCGGCCCGTCGAGAACGTTGCGGGGTGTTTCGTCGAGTTCGGCCAGTACGTCGCCGTAATCATCGGTCAGGATAAGGTAGCGTCTCATATATGTGAGCCTAGCACCTGCGTATGCGAAAACTTGAGTCAGGGCCGCGTTTTCCAGAAGTTAGACGTGCTTACGGTGTCACGAGGCCGCAAAACAGTATGCGCTTGTCAGGCTCTAATCAGGTAGTGGCATACTTAGAGTTATGACAAACTTTGATGCAGATACTAAGGGCACAACCGTAGACGACCCTTCGTTTACACCCGAAGTTGCCAACGCAGTCGCCGCTATCTGTTTGATGGCAGCATTTGCCGACGGGAAAAAGGACTCGGACGAGCAGAAACAGTTGGAAGATATTTTCGGTAGCTTAGGCGAGGTCAACGCCGGAGCGCTCTACAGCCGTGTGATGCTCGGACGAACGGACGTACAGCAAGAAGCGGCGGCCCTCACCACGCCGGAACTGCGTACTTTGGCCTTTGAGATGGCCCTAAGCGTGTGCGACGCCGACGGTTCGATGAGTGAGACTGAAGGGGTCTTTTTGGGAGGGTTGCAAGAAGCGCTTACGGTTCCGGCGGCGGAGGCGATGACCGCGCAAAGGGACGCGGAGCAACTTGCCAAGATGCCGGTTGAAACTTTAGGGCCAGTAAGAATGCAAGTTGAAACAGCTGTGCCAGCAACGGCTTTATCTGAAACCAAACCTGGAGATGAGGGGGCGCTCGAGCAAACCATCCTCAACGCCGCTATCTTAAACGGCGCTCTGGAGCTTTTGCCCCAGTCTCTAGCCACCGTCGCCATCATCCCGCTGCAACTGCGGCTCGTCTATACGGTCGGGCAGACCTACGGCTACACGCTAGACCGCGTCCACCTTAAGGAGTTTTTGGGGGTCGCCGGGGTCGGCATGACTTCACAGGTTGTCGAAGGGCACGTGCGTAAGCTGTTCGGCAGATTTGCCAAGAAAGCGGCGGGTCGCGGCGGCAAAAAAGTCGCCAGCGCCGCCGCAGGCGCAGCCGTCACCTTTGCCACGACCTACGCGCTCGGGCAGGCTGCCAAGCTGTACTACGGCGGCGGACGCAAGCTCGAGCTGTCCGAAGTCCGCACACTCTTTCAGGAGCAGCTCGGGCGCGGTCAACAGCTCTTCGGCACCTATCAGGGCGAGGTGCAAACAAAAGCCGAAACGACCAACGTGCAGAGTCTGATGCAGCTGATCCGGTGATAGTTGGTGGTATTCCGAATAAGCTGGGAACGTCTGCGCTTCGCTGTACGGAAGAGGCAAGGGGTAAAAATTGGGAAGACGGCCTTGAAACGTTCATATACAAGTACAGCAGCGCCCGGTTTTGTGCCGGGCGCTGCTGTACTTTAGTTGAGCTTGGCTCAAAGGGGAGTTAGTAGCGCGAACCCCGTGACGAGCGGTCTGATGCGGGTGCAGCGTTCGTGACCTTGACGTTGGTCGCTTGCATCCCTTTTTGACCGCGCTCGGTGTCGAACTCGACCTCGTCGCCTTCGTTGAGGTTACGGTAGCCGTCACCAGCGATTGCCGAGAAGTGAACGAACAGGTCTTCGCCGCCGCCCTCCTGCTCGATGAAACCGAAACCTTTTTCGCCGTTAAACCATTTTACTTTGCCGGTTGCCATTTTTTACCAATCTCTCTTCTACTGCAGTTTACACGTAAAGCCGAAATGCTGTATTCGCGTTGCAGTAGACAACTTCGGGCAGATGCCCGAACCACAACGCTTCCTTTGTTGCAGATGCTCTGACTATAAACCATTCGGGGCCAGAGTACAAGTCGTAACCTCGCCGCGCCAACATATCTGGCTCGTCAGCGCTAGAAAGCGTTGTCCCCTTTGTCGGGGTCTTGCAAGATGCTGTAACGCCGCGGCTCTTCAGCAGCGCTTCTAAGGTCGCGCTGAACCTGTGTGCTGATCACCTCCGCGCTCGGCAGGTCGTTGTCCCAGCGCACACCGCTGCTATGCTCGAGTTCAGCCATCGCTGCTGTCACCGCATTTTCAGCGCTCGGAATAACTTTGCCGGTCAGGGTCGAAGGCACGCCCTTTTTCAGCTGCGCGGCCCGCCGCCCGACTACAATCGACAAACGGTAGCGTGAATCGGTCGCTTCTCTTAAAATATCAAAGCCTTTTTGGGACATGGCGCACTCCATTTCGGTGTCCGGCCCCTGATTTGCTGCCGAAAGCACAACCCGTTAATTTGTCGGGGATGCTTTTAGCGTATCAGGTTTGGTACCGGGCCGATGTCTTACAGTGCCTCGCAAACTTTAGTTGGCGTCGGGATAGACGCTGTTTGGAACGGCGAGAAGCTCGAGCCTCGGAGCTGCTAACGGCACGGAAATCACCACTTGTTCACGTCTGATTTGAGAAGTGTACGAATACCAGCCTTGTTAGCCAAAGGCTCTTCGCTAAACCGAGGGATGACATGGAGATGAGCGTGCATTACCTCTTGACCCGCTATAATTCCACAGTTCCAGCCCAAGTTGTACCCTAGGGGCGCGAAGTTGGCATCCATCCAGTGTTTGACTTCGGCTAGTAGAACAAACGTCGCTAGAATTTCTTCTTCTGACAAATCAAAAGCCGTCTCTTTGTGCGCTTTTGGAATGATGATTCCCGAATGTTTAAGAGCGCCCTGATACCGTTCATCTTGTATGAAAACAACGAGTTTATGCTCAAATACGACGCGTTGGTTGGGGTCTTCGATTGGACAGTACGGGCACTTTCCCATGATAGATAAATCGCCTAGCTAGTGACTATACCGCCCCTGTGACGAGGAAAGCAGCGCTCGAGGAGACAGGTTACTCGAGCGCCTCCCTTAAAGCCCCAAACATCACCTCAATAGGCGCGTCCCGGCCTGTCCAAGCCGTAAACGCCTCCGCACCCTGGTAAATGAGCATCGCCAGACCGTTCTGCGTCTTCAAACCGGCGGCGGCGGCGGCACGCAAAAGTGGCGTCTCGGCGGGGCGGTAGATGATATCGACGACCATCTCGAGGGGCAAAATACCGGGGGGCAAAGGTGAGCTGCTCGGGTCGTTTGTTTCGTGACCGACCGACGTGGTGTTCACCACTAGCGACGCACACTGCACCACCCGGTCTAAGTCTTCAGGCCGAATAGCCGAGACGTTGCCGTAGCGTTCCAAATCGCGGGCCAGAGCTTCAGCGGTGGCAACGGTGCGGTTGGTGATGCTCAACGTGGCCCCGGCCTGTAACAGCGCGAACCCGACCGCCCGCGCCGCGCCGCCTGCGCCTAGCAGCACTACATCCCGGTTTTGGGCGTTATAACCGCCGTCTTCGGCGAGCGAGCGCGCAAAGCCGCTGATGTCGGTATTGTGCCCGGTCAAAGTGCCGCCCTGATTAAAAATTGTGTTGACCGCGCCGACCACCTCGGCCTCCGGACTTAATGCGTCGAGCAGCGAGACGACCGTAACTTTGTACGGAATCGTGACGTTCGCGCCGTACACGTGCGGGTCGCGGAGCTGCTCGACGACCCCCGGTAACTCGGCCTCAGTCAGACCGAGCGCATCGTAACGTGCGTCCAGACCGAGCGCTGTAAACGCAGCGTTGTGCATCACCGGGCTGAGGCTGTGCCCGGCTTCTTTGGTGAATAAAAAGGCGTTCATCGTCACCGTTGCGTAGTCATGGTTGACTCAACCCTCAAGCTGAGACTGCCGTCAAAACTTGTTCGGCAGCCTTTAATGTGCGCGTGATGGCCTCGTCCGTGATTTCGTAGTGCGTGACGAACCGCACCGTTTCCGGCCCGAGCGCCCCGGCGCGTACGCCGAACGTCTCGAGCCTCTCAGCAAACCGTGCAGCGTCCGGCACATTCAGGTAAACCATATTGGTTTGCACAGACCCTAAGTCAACGCTCACACCCGGCAGTTGGGCCAACCCTTCAGCGAGCCGCCGCGCCCGTGCGTGGTCTTCACCGAGCCGTCCGGACATCTCCTCAACGGCGACGATACCCGCCGCTGCAATCACGCCCGCCTGCCGCATCCCGCCGCCCAGCATTTTACGGTAGCGGTGCGCCTCTTGAATGAACGCTCGAGACCCCAACAAAACCGTGCCGACCGGAGCTGCTAGCCCTTTGGAAAGGCAGAGCGACACCGAACCAAACGGCGCACACATTTCAGCCAAGGTCGTTTCCAGAGCAGCTACAGCGTTAAAGCCCCTGGCCCCGTCTAAATGCAGCGGTAAGCCCTCGTCACGGGCAAGTTGACTGACCTCTTGGAGACGTTTTGCGGGCACGACCGTTCCCCCAGCCTTATTGTGCGTATTTTCCAGCACAATTAACCCGGTTGGAGCCTGATGGATGCTGCGGTGAATCGCCGCCTGAATAGCCGCGACCTCCGGCACGCCGAGCGGCGCGGGCACTGTCCTCGGCAAGACGCCGCTGATGACCGCCATGCTGCCGAGTTCGTACTCGTAAACGTGTGCGCCCTCAGGAACGATGACCTCTTGGCCCCGAACAGTGTGAACAGCGACCGCAACCTGATTGCTCATCGTGCCGCTCGGCATGAGGAGTCCGGCCTCGAATCCCGCGCGTTCGGCGAGCAGGGTTTGCAAATGGTTGACGGTCGGGTCTTCGGCGTATACGTCGTCGCCGACCTCGGCCTGGGCCATGGCGCGGCGCATGGCGGACGTGGGGCGGGTTACGGTATCTGAACGTAAATCTATACAGCGCGAATCTATAGCTGGCATGGTCTACTATACGCCGGTGACGCACGCCCCTCCCACACTTCGGTTCGACTTTGCAGGCGAGACGCTGCTGTTCAGGCGTCCGCTCGAGACCGTCCAAGCCACCCGTTTAGATGAGGTTTTGGGAGTTTTACAAGCGGTGCAGAGAGCGAGCGAGGCGGGCCTTTACGCCGCAGGATATGTGACTTACGAAGCCGCACCCGCGTTTGACGGTGCGCTTACGACCCACCCCCCGACCGGACACCCACTGGTCTGGTTCGGCCTTTTTAGCGATGTAGAAAGGCTCGAGGCCAGTGAAATCTCCAAAACCGCCCATACCGTAAAAGACTGGACACTCGACACGTCCAAGGCCGACTATCACGCCGCGATTGCCAAAATTCGTAACAACATCGCGGCGGGCGTGACCTATCAGGCGAACTACACCGTCCGGCTCCAAACTCCGAACGTCCCCTCAGACCCTTACGCGCTTTACCGGTCGCTGCAACAGCAGCACCGTCCGCCGTACTCGAGCTTTTTAGACACCGGCGAGCTGAAGCTCGTCTCCCTCTCCCCCGAACTGTTTTTTTCGCTGGAAGGCCGCACTGTCACAACCCGCCCGATGAAAGGCACGACTGCACGCGGGCGTTTTTCGGAAGAAGACGAACGGCTTAAAACCGCGCTCCGGCAGAGCCCCAAAGAACGCGCCGAAAACGTGATGATTACCGATATGCTCAGGAGCGACCTCGGCAAACTCGCCCTGCCCGGTTCCGTCGCTGTACCGGAACTGCTGACGCTCGAGACTTACCCGACCTTCCACACCCTGACTTCGGCGATTACGGCTGAGCTGCCCGAAAAGATAGGGTTGCCCGAGCTTTTTCAGGCGCTTTTTCCCTGCGCGTCGGTCACGGGCGCACCGAAAGCCAGTACCATGCGCGTTTTACAGGGGCTCGAGACTACCCCCCGAGGCGTCTACTGCGGCGCTCTAGGCTACGTCAAACCGGGCGGCGACGCGGTGTTCAGCGTCCCTATCCGCACCCTGACGCTGACCTCAAAGGGGGCTAAATACGGCGTCGGGAGCGGCGTCACCTGGGATTCTCGGGCTGAGGCCGAATATGAAGAACTCGCCGTCAAAGCGGCGCTCGTGACCGCCGTAAAACCGGATTTCAGCCTGCTGGAAACGCTGCGCTGGGACGGACAGCAATTTGTCAGACTAGAGCGTCACCTGGCGCGGGTTGCGGCGTCGGCAGCCTTTTTTGGGATTCCGCTCGAGCCTAATGCAATACGCCGAAAGTTGATGCAGCACGGTCTGGAATATCGTTATCAAGTTAGAAGAGTCAGAGCATTAGTTTCACAAACAGGTCGGATTAACGTTGAAAGTGGGGCGCTCGAGCTGTCCGAAGCGCTGCTCACAGCAGCATTGGCGAAGGAAGCGGTAGATAGCCAAGACGTATTCCTCTTTCACAAAACGACGCACCGAGCCGTTTATAACCTGCGCTGCCAAGACGCACCGGACGCCGACGACGTGCTGCTCTGGAACGAACGCGGCGAACTGACCGAGTTTACGGTCGGCAACCTCGTCCTCGAGCTAAACGGTGAGCTGCTGACGCCGCCCCGCAAGGCGGGGCTTTTAGGCGGGGTGCTGCGGCAAGAAGGGCTCGAGCAGGGCAGTCTCAAAGAGAGAGCGCTCTATCCGGCAGACCTTGCACGGGCGACGCAGGTTTGGCGTAGCAATAGTTTGCGTGGTTGGCAATCCGTATCGGTGAGGGTTAAAGCCGGTCGATAACTGTCACCCCGCGCTGGGCAAACGACCCCATCGCCTCGAGTTCAGCCCCGGCCTCGGCTAAGGGGATGGTTTTGGCGATGAGCTTTTGCGGACTCAGCACACCAGCAGAGATCAGCTCCAGCAGCTTCGGATAGCCCCGTGCGGGCATTCCGTGACTGCCGATAAGCTCGAGTTCTTTAGCGATCACCTCGCTGAGCGGCAACGGCACGGGTTTACCCTCCCCGAGCAGCAGCCCGACCTGAACGTGCCGCCCCTTTTTACGCAAACACCGCACCGAGTTGCGGCAGGTCGCCGCGCTCCCGAGGGCGTCGAGTGAAACGTGCGCACCGCCCCCGGTCAGCGCTAAAATCTCTCTAACCGGGTGTGCTGACAAGATGGTGTGTTCAGCGCCCAAAGCCCTAGCTGCCGTCAATTTTTCCGCGTCGATGTCAACAGCAACCACTCTGGCCCCGAGCGCAGCGGCAATCATCACCGCCGATAGTCCGACGCCGCCGCACCCGTGAACGGCGACCCACTCCCCCGCTCTCACACGGCCCTGCGCCGTAAGCGCGTGAAACGCGGTCATAAAACGGCAGCCTAAACTCGCCGCTTCAGCAAAACCGAGCGTGTCGGGAAGCCGGATTAGGTTGGTTTCGGCGTAGGGCAGTGCGACGTATTCGGCAAAGCCGCCCCACCCCGAAAAGCCCGGTTGATACTCATAGTGGCAGAGATGGGTCGAGCCCTCGGCGCACATCTCGCAAAGGCCACAGCCACAGCAAAACGGTACGGTAACACGTTCACCGACGCTCCAGTTTTCCACCCCGCGCCCGAGCTCTGCAATCGTCCCGGCGAGTTCATGACCGGGAACGTGTGGGAGTTTGATCGTCGGGTCGTGCCCCCGCCAAGCGTGCCAGTCGCTGCGGCAGACGCCGCACGCCTCGACCCGGACGATAACCCCACCCTCGAGCGGGGCGGGATCGGAAACGGTGGTGAACTCGAGGGGTTCCCCAAACGCCTGCATGACAGCGGCTTTCATAAACAGGTATCTCCCGAAGCTACGCCAGCTTAAGGCTGCTGCAAGGTGTAGTTGCCTGCTCGGTAAAGTCTGGCAAACGCCATCGCCGCGGGGATATGAACTGCCGAAGAAGGTGTGCTGACTACGGCCGGATCACCATAAACGTCACGGTTGACTTTGTAGATTTCAGTACTTTCCAGAGGTGTCTCACCGTCAGGCGCGAACGTCGCCCAAAAACCCCAGGCGAGCTTTATATAACTCCCTTCGTCACGAAAATTACCTTCCGGATCGGAACCGGAATTTCCGGAAGAAGCTTCGTTAAAACAGGCTCCACCAATGATTGTCGTTTTAGGGTTTGCAGTGTTCAGACTACCGTTACGCAAGCCGCCCACGTCTTTATACATAAACGCCTTTTCGTTAGGGTTAAGTAGAGACTCCGAAAGCGTCCGCGACATTTTGAGCACGGCTTCATCGCTTGAAAATTCGCCGTAACCCTCGAGCGCCAGATCCATAAAAACGTTCATCGTCTGCTGCGGGTAGGTACCCATCTGAAAAGCGGTACACGCGTTCGGATCGGGCAGCGTCTGCCTGACGACGTGACTCCAGACAAACGCGTCACCCTTAGGCGTTACGTCCGTCTTAAAGTCGGAGAGCGCAGCTGCGGCCATCGCGTCACGCAGCCTCACGTAGCGTGCGTCCTCCGGCACCAGTTTGGCCATGTAGACGGTATAGCGGAGCATCTCCATCCAGGGATGCATCAGGTCGCGCTGCGGTAGGCCTTCAGTATCACGCGTTTTGCGCTGAAGCGCCCATTTCGCCTCGAAGTCGTTACGGAGATACCCAAACCACGCGTCGGCGTGGGCGGCGTAGTCGTGTGCAGAGGTGCTGGCAGCGGCATTTCTCCTAAATACATAAACGACTTCAGCGATAAACCCGTGGGCCAAACTATCCTCTTTGGGATTGAAGTCGTCCGGCCCATAAATAGCGATCCGTCTAAAATTACGAAAGCCGTCCCCGTCGGTATCAGCGAGACGGTTACGGGCAATCTCCATTACCCGGTCGACCTCTTCGAGCAGCGCGGCGTCACCCGTTACACGGAACAAGGTAAGCAGAGAGGTGACGTAAAAGTTGAGCGACCTACCGACGTAGTGCTTGGTTGCCGAACACGCCGCGACAGTTGGCGATGAGGGATAGTAGGGATAGTCTTCCGGGGACGTACCCTTAGGCAGGCAGGTTTCAGTTTTTTCAGCTTCAACCTCGAGCCCCACCCGGCGGTACCACGCTTCGGTTTCGGGATCGTTCAAGGTGCTGATACTAAAGTCTGGGTTGAGTGTCCAGCCAGTTAGGGTGCGCTCCGGCGAAGACCCGGTGTCCCCGTCCTCAGCAGGCGGCGGTGTTGGCGTAACCGGACTTGGTTTCTCGGGCGTAGCGCAGGAGGCGAGCAGGGAAACCAGCACACAGACGCTGACCAGCAGTTTGTTCAACCGTAAATACGAATTGATTTTACTCATGTAACTCCTATTGAAATTAGCTGTTCAACTCCTGCCGCTAAACATGCTTTTCTTAACCTGAATATACTTTAGCTTTGCCCTAAGGTAGTGTGAGGCTTGCCCAGCTGAAACCAACCGTGGCTATTTTAACAAGCAAGTTTTGTAAATAGGCGCACAGACTCACGCCGAAGCTTGGCTCGAGATTCAGTTCCAGCCGCGCGCCAGCTTAGCCCACGCTCAGCTCAGCTTCAGGGGCCCCAGCAAGGCTCTTAAGGATAGCTTCAGCAACAGCGCTGGGCTCGAGCGCGTCCTTAGGCACCTTGCCGACGTTTTCCCAAAATCCCGTATTTACAGCTTTGGGCAGCACCAACGTCAACGCCGCTTTGCGTTTGTATTCTTGGGCGGCTACCTTGACAAGTGCAGAGACGCCTGCTTTGGCTGCGGCGTAGGCTCCGAATCCCCGGAACGTCACGAGTTCGGGGCGTGCGCCTAAGACAAAAATTCGTGCGTCTTTGTTGAGTTTAGGTTCTGCATATTTAAGGATATAGAAAAGTCCGGTCAGGTTAGCGTCCAGTACGTTCGTCCAGCCTTCCGTAGAGGTGCTGCCGAGCGGTTCGGGCTGGATAGCGCCAGCTGCGTAAACAATCAGGTCTTGGGGCGGCAGGTCAGCGAACAGGGCTTCGACCTCGAGTTCACTCGTTACGTCCGTCGGAACAGCTTGCCCCTCGAGCCCCCGTAACTTGCGTGCGTCCCGGCCCACGAGCGTCAGCTCATAATCTTTTAGAGCCGCCACCAGAGCCGACCCGATACCACCACTTGCGCCGATAATAAGTGCTTGTTTCATACGGTAGCATAGCTAAATTCGCGGGGCGCTCGCCGTAAGGCAACGCCCTATAGCGGTTTTACCGAGGTCTCTAACAAGTTTACGGCGTCCCTGTTAGATTTACGGGCCGCGTCAGCCACCTTACGGTAACGGACGCGCCTTTGCTGTTTACTTATGTCTATGGAATGGGAACTGCCTGTAATTGCTTTACGAACCGTTGTGGTGTTGCCGCGCACGCTTGAAAACGTCGACGTCGGTCGCCCAAAGTCCAAACGAGCCCTCGAAGAAGCGCAAGCTTCGGATAACCGCGTCCTCCTCTTAGCGCAGCGCGAACCGAGAGTTGACGACCCGACCGGTGACGACCTCTTTGAAGTCGGTACGCTGGGCATTATCAAACAAGTGATCCGCCTCCCCGACGACACCTTGCAAGTTTTGGTCGAGGGCAAAGAGCGCGCCCGCGTGACGAACTTCATCCCCGGTGGCACCCTCCGGGCCGTGGTCGAAACCCTGCCCGAAACGACCGACGCCGACGAAGCGCGCACTCGCGCCCTGGTCGAGCAGGTCAAGTCGGCGTTCGGCGACTACGCGCAGCAGAACAAAAACCTGCGCCTCGATTCGTTTCACCTAGAGAACCTCCGCAGCTTAAAAGAACCCGGCGCTTTAGCCGACCTGACCGCCAAGTACAGCACGTGGGAAGTCATGGACAAGCAGAACGTGTTGGAAGAAGCCGACGCGAGCAAACGCTTGGAACTTGTTTACAGCCTCTTGTCCCGCGATTTAGACCGCTTCGACACTGAAAAGCAGATTTCGGCGCGTGTCAAACAGCAGATGGACGCCAATCAGCGCGAATATTATCTGCGCGAGCAGATGAAGGCCATTCAAAAAGAGCTCGGCAGCGGCGAAGAGACGCTCTCCGAAATCGAAGATCTGAAAAAGCGTGTAACTGAGAAAAACATGCCTGAAGAGGCCGAGAAACGGGCGCTTAAAGAGATTGAGCGTTTGGAAAAGATGCCCGGTGGCTCCCCCGAAGCGACTGTGGTGCGCACCTATCTCGACACGCTCTTAGACCTGCCCTGGTCAGAGCAGGACGAAGAACACCTAGACATCGCGCACACCGAGAAAATTCTGAATGAAGACCACTACGCTTTAGAGGAACCCAAAGCTCGCATCCTAGAGTTTCTAGCCGTGCGGCAGCTTACCAAAGACATTGAGGGCACCGAGTACCGCGCCCCTATCTTGTGCCTCGTCGGGCCTCCCGGCGTCGGCAAAACGAGCCTCGGCAAGTCGATTGCTGGTAGCCTCAACCGCGCGTTCGTGCGGATGAGCTTGGGCGGCGTCCGTGACGAAGCTGAAATCCGGGGCCACCGCCGCACCTATATCGGCTCACTGCCGGGGCGCATCATCCAAGGGATGAAAACTGCGGGTAAGGTCAATCCGGTTTTCCTACTTGACGAGATCGACAAGATGACCGCCGACTTTCGCGGCGACCCCTCTTCGGCGCTGCTCGAGGTTTTAGACCCCGAGCAGAACAACACCTTTGCCGACCACTACCTCGAGATTCCTTACGACCTTTCGAAAGTCATGTTCATCACTACCGCGAACTCCCTCTCGACGATTCCCCGGCCTCTTCTCGACCGCATGGAAGTCATTCAGATACCGGGGTATACCCTAGACGAAAAGCTCGAGATTGCCAAACGTTACCGTATCCCGCGCCAGCTCAAAGCGCACGGTTTGGACGGCAAACTCAACCTCACCGACGACGCGGTGCGCCGCACCATCACCGAGTACACCCGTGAGGCCGGCGTGCGTAACTTAGACCGGACGCTCGCCAAGCTCGCCCGTAAATCAGCGAAAGAGTACCTCGGCACGCCCTGGAAAGACGACCGCACCCTAGACGAAAAGTCGGTGCGGCAACTTTTAGGCGTTCCGCCCTTCCGCGACGACCGCGCCGACCGTGAACCGCAGATCGGCGTTGCGCACGGCCTCGCCTACACTTCGGTCGGCGGCGTGACGCTTGACATCGAAGCGCTCAGCACCCCCGGCAAGGGCAAGGTCACGCTCACCGGGCAGCTCGGCGACGTGATGAAAGAGTCCGCGCAGGCCGGAATCGCCTACCTGCGGGCCCGTGCCGAAGACTTCAACATCTCGCCTGACTTTCACGAAAAACGCGACCTGCACGTGCATGTGCTCGAGGGTGCCACTCCCAAAGACGGCCCGAGTGCCGGGATTGCAATGGCAACGGCGGTTGTTTCGGCGCTCACCGGACGACCGGCAAGGGGCGACGTAGCGATGACCGGCGAGATCACCCTCCGCGGACGCGTCCTGCCTATCGGCGGCGTCAAGGAAAAACTTCTGGCCGCGCACCAGGCCGGGATCAAGCACGTCATCATCCCCGAAGCCAACGAAGCCAACTTGGAAGACGTCCCGGACGCGATTCTGGACGACCTAACCGTGACTCCGGTCAAAGACTTCAGCGAGGTTGTTAAACTGATGCTGTTAGAAGAAGACGCACAGGGGAGCTTTATTCCGCCGACCCCCGACGATTCGGTTTCCCCTCCAGCTCAGCTCTAAAACGCTTGTTCGTAACTTTCCAGCTTAAGACAGTGTGTACCCTTCGGCTGAATAAATTGCTGAGGGGTTTTACTATATAGAAGTGTGTACAAGTATGAAACGCCTACGTGTCTGCTTTCTTATCGCCAGCTTTCTCTCACTGCTAGCCGGATGCTCGTTTGCCCCGATCAGTATCGACGTTCCCTACATAGAAATTCCCGGTAACAGCAGCCAAGGACGTGTCTGTTACACCCCGTCCCCTATTACGGAGGCGGCTCCGGCAAACTTCAGCGGCGCAGATTACCGGGCGACCGCAATCTACACGTCGGTCGGAACGAGCAGCGCGACGGTGATGGTTTACGGTCGTACCACCGCGCCCCCGACGCCCTGCGTTACGCCTTCAGAGGCCGACTTACCTCTGTCCGGACCACTCACCTTGACCCCCGACGTCCCCCAAGAGGTGCTGATCGGTGGGCCGGATTACAGCGGCACCTTAGCCGACCTTATCGTCAAACCGACCTACTATTTCGGCGCGTCGCTTTCAGGCGGGGTGCTGATAAGCAGTCAGGAGCGTATTCGGCTGACGGACGGAGCCATCAGTGTTTACTACTGACTTAAAGAGGCCAAATCAGCGGCGCGATCAGCAGCGTAATCAGCGCCATCAGCAGGTTCATCGGGATGCCGATGCGAAAGTAGTCGGTAAACCGGTAGCCGCCGGGGCCGTAAACCATCAGGTTGGTTTGGTAGCCGATCGGCGTCGAAAAGCTCGCCGAGGCCGCCATCATGATACAAATCGCGAAGGTGGCGAAATTAGCTTCTAAACCGGTTGCCGTCGCTAGCGCGATGGGAAACATCAGCACCGCCGCGCCGTTGTTCGTAATCAGTTCGGTAAAGATCATGGTGACGAGGTAAATAATGATCAGGCTCAGATAGGCGTTACCTCCGGCAGCAGCCACCAAAGACCCGGCAATGGCTTCAGCTGCGCCAGTGACCTCGAGCGCTTTCCCCAACCCGAACGACGCGGCAATGACAATAAGAACCTGCCAGTCCACGCTGCGCCGCGCCGTCGCCCCTGAAATGCAGCGGGTCAAGAGCATCAGACCGGCGGCGAGCAAGGACGCCTGCAACATGCTCAGCACTTCAAAGGTGACGAGCAAAATCATCCCGATCAGGATAGCGAAGGCGACCAGCGAACGTTCGTGACGCGGCGGGGTCGAGTTGGCCACTTGGCTAACCAAGTAAAAGTCTCGAGAATTGCGGTGAGTGCGGGCAAAACTCGGGGGGGCCTCCAAGAGCAGCGTATCCCCGACCTGCAAGACGATATCGCCGATTTTCTGGTTCAACCTTTCACCGTTACGCGCTACAGCGATAATGACGGCGTTGTAGACCGTGCGAAACCCTCCGGCGCGGACGCTTTTGTTGACCAGCGGCGAACTACTCGAGACGACCGCCTCAATCAGTGAACGTTGCGAGCGCGGCGTAGTGAGCTTGGTAACTTGGTCGGGCGCAGGCATCAACCCACGAATCTTATTGAGATCGACGACCGATTCGACGACGCCGACGAAAACCAGCCGGTCTCCTCCTTGTAAAACTTCCTCAGGTCCGACCGCAGGGATCACGCGGTCGCTACGTTCGATTTCAGCGAGGTAAAGCTGCGGCAAACTGCGGAGCCCCGCCTCTTCGATGCTTTGACCCACCAGCGGGCCGCCCGTTTCGACGAGCATCTCGAGCGTGTATTCACGGGGGTCACTCTCCTGCCCGATCGCCGAACCCCGGTCAGGTAGCAGCCAGCGACCGACCAGCACGACGAAGGTGATGCCGATCACCGCGCACGGCAGACCGACCCAGGCGATTTCAAAAAGGCTGAAGCGGATTTGGGTTTGCTCGAGCAGCAGCCCGTTCACAACCAGGTTGGTACTCGTCCCAATCAGCGACATCGTGCCGCCCAAAATCGCGGCGTAAGAGAGCGGAATCATAAGCTTCGAGGCCGGAAAACGATTGCGTTTGGCCCAGTCCGACACCGCCGGAATCATCATCGCCACCAGCGGCGTATTGTTTAAGACCGCGCTCAAAGCCGTAATCGGAGCCATCAACCGAAACTGCGCCCCGGCAAGCTTTTTAGGCCGCCCGAAGAGTCGTTGACCGAGCCAGTTGACGCCGCCCGTTTCGCGCAGCCCTGCCACGACGACGTAAAGTACGCCGACGGTGACCATCCCTTCGTTCGCCAACCCCGAAAGTGCGTCGGACGGTGACAAAATGCCGAGCAGTAGCAGCACCGTCACGCCCGAAACCAGCACGATGTCTGCGCCGATACGCGTCAGCACGAGCAGCAACACATTAAAAAGAACCACCCCGACACTAACCCAAGCTTCCCAACCCATAGATACCTTTCAAACCCGTTATGTACCGGGACACCGTAATAGCACAGTACCCGGTCTGGACAACCCGGTAAGTCTACAAATCCAATCGGGTTATAGAATGTGCAAAACGCACACTTTTACGGCAGGCTCCTTTAGATGTGCGGCGCGTGTGCGCTGTGAAGCAGCGTTTGCGAGCTAGAGTTGATAAGAGTTTCAGCTGTGCGTCAGGTGAATCTGTCCGTGAAGCTCGAGCCAAACGCACTTTATTAACATTAAGGAGACCCTGAGCAGATGAAAACTCAGCCAACCGTCTATTTCAGCGTCCGCACTACTTCGACGCCGTTGCGCGCCAGCTGATACAAGAACAGCAGGTGATAGAGGTCGCCGGGGTGGTCGGGGGCGTCCCAGGTTTGAGCGCACGTCTCCGGCACGATGATGCGTTGACCCAACCCTCGCGCCAGCGTCCGGACTTGCAGGTGCAACGCCAGCGTGTAGAGGCAAAGATCGGTTACGTCACCGACAGCAATAATCGTATCTACTTGCTGAGCTTCCAGCCATCCGTTAAACCCCTCACTCGTATGACTGGCGATGCTGTTCTTTTGAAAGTGCCCATACTGCGCCCAGTTCGGCAGCGCCTGCAGCTCGCTGACCGCTTCAGCTTCGGCAGTCCCTTCGATACAGTGCGGCGGGTACGCCGTAAACTCCTCGGCATCTTGTGGATGCGTGTCCTGCACGAAAGCAATCTGTGACGTGGGAACGCCCAGCTTGTTCAGATTTCCCAGCAAAGTCACGATGTTCGGCACAATCGCCGTAACGCGTGGGCTGGCGAGTGCGCCCTGACGGGTAAAGCCTTCGATCACGTCAACGCTGGCTAAGGCGGTTCGGGTGGGCTCGAGGCTCCCCAGTTCAACCTCCGGCAGTGACTCGGCCCATTCGCTTAGTAATTCGGCATGTTCAGTCGCTTGTTTAATAAATGAAGCAGTATCCATAAACCAAGTTTACTCTCTAAAAAATGTGCGTAACGCCCTGACAATCTGTTGCTCAGCAGCGGCTCGAGTTACGTTCGGGATTCCGTCCCCCGCTTGCGGCCCGTACCGCCCAAAAAAGCTGTGAACCGAACCTTCGACGATATTTAACTCGGCCTTTTCAGGTAGCCGCGCCAAACCAGCACGCACCTCCTCTACCGACGCCAGCCCGTCGTTTTCAGCAGCGAGTACGAGTACGTCCAGCGGCAACGCGTTCAGGTCGTCCCCGTCCGGGCTGTAGGCTCCCATCAGCACGAGCCCGGTGGCAGCGTCCGGATGACGCGCCAGATAACGCGCCGCCATCGCCCCGCCGAGCGAGTGACCGCCTAAAATGACGGGTTTGCCCTCAGCTAGCGGCAAAAGCTTGTCTGCCCGGTCTGCCGCAGTTGCGGCGAGGTCAACTGGAAAGACCGGAATCAGCGTCCGCACGCCGAAGGGAGCCAGCGCTACACCGAGCCACGTATACGCTTGCGGACGTACCAGACCGCCCGGATAGAAGATAAAAAGTTTGCTAAAATCTTTCGGCCCGACGTCGATAAAGCCGCCCAAATCCGGGTTGTACAAAACTGGAACTTGCCCCAGATTGATACCGGTGACGACTGCATCTTGATTAGGGATGAGGGGCGGACGCCGTAAAACGGGGTAGAGCCGTCCTGCGAAGAAGACAAGTACGAAGAGCAAGACGAACAGCGCACCGCGGAGAAAACGTTTCATACGCCAAGCTTACGCGCCTCAAAGCGCGCAGGTCTATCGTACTTTTTTGGCTACCAGCGAATAGCTGAGGGGCAAGCTATGCTCGTGAGTTTCAAACGCTCTGTAAGTGTTCGACAGGTCGTGTTCGTACTCCTTGAAATGCGTCACAGTAAGGTTCGACTCGAGACACAGACCGATGATGCTCGAGAGCGTGTGCTGGAACCAATATGATTCGGCGCGCCCGGTTTGAGACGGGTCCATATAGTCAGGCAGTCCTTCTTCGACGAAGGGTTCTTGCCGAAAGTACGAGCTGTCAATCTCTTCTTTGGCGGGGTCGAACACGCCCAAGATAGGGTGCTGGTCATATAAAAAGAGAAGACCGCCAGGACGAAGAAGCCGTTCGACAACCCCAAAAAATGCAGGCAGGTCGGGCAACCAGCCGAGCACACCAACCGTAATGTAAACAACGTCGAACGTGCCTGTATACGCTTCGCCTATGTCATAAACGCTGGTGCAGACAAACTCGACATCCTGAGCACTCGCTGCGGAAAGCTGTTCGCCCTGCTCGAGTATATTCTCGGACACGTCAAATCCGACACAGCGTCTTGCACCCGCTTTTTTTACACTGATAAGTTCACGCCCATTATTACAGCCAAGCTGCGCAACATCTTTACCGGCTAACCCAATCGTTGAAAATATCTGATGCTCGACTTCATCGAAGGTCGTAAAGTCGGGTTGGCTGATTTTGGATAGAAAGCTACCGAAGCCCTCATTGCGATAGATGTCAGCCGTTCGGTTCCACATGTCGTGATTAGTTTGAACGTATTCGTCAGTTTCCATAGAGGACAGTATAAAGGCGTGAGCTTGACGAATCTCGCTAATCGAAGGGAAGCGCTACTGTATCGTCCCGCTGCAAATCGTAAAGCCTACGGTAAAGTCCACGCTGAAGGAGCAGCTCGCGGTGCGTGCCCTGCTCTACCAACCGGCCCCGGTCTAAAACGAAAATCCTGTCCGCACCCTGCACAGTTGAGAGCCGGTGCGCGATAATCAGCGTCGTGACGCCCAAACGCTGCTCGAACAAACCCTCGAGCGCGTCCTGAATCACCCGTTCGGATTCGGCGTCCAGGCTGCTCGTCGCCTCATCTAAAATCAGCACCGAAGTCTCTTTGAGGAGCGCTCTAGCAATCGCTATTCGCTGCTTCTGCCCACCAGAAAGTTTAACACCGCGTTCGCCGATTTCGGTTTCAAAGCCGAACGGCAACGCGTTGATAAAGCCGGTGGCGTTAGCGAGGCGGGCGGCCTCCTCGACTTCTATATCATTGGCTTCCGGTTTGGCGTAGCGGATGTTGTCACGCACCGAACCCGAAAAGAGCGTCGGTTCTTGCGGGACGACCGCCACGCGGCTACGAAGCGCCGCGAGGTCGTAATCGCGCAGGTCGTAGCCGCCGAGTTCTACCGAGCCTGCGTCGGGGTCGTACAAGCGGCTGACAAGTTTGGCAACCGTACTTTTGCCCGCGCCGGACGGCCCCACCAGTGCAACGGTCTGCCCCGGTGCAACAGCAAAGCTCAGCTTGTCGAGCGCGTCGTCCCGGCCTTCAGGGTATGCGAAGGAGACGTTACGGAACTCGAGTCCCACCTCGCCCGCTGTTCCCGGTTCAGTCCGGCTGCCGCCGCCTTCGGGTCGGTCTTGGATGAGCGCGTCAACGCGCTCCAAGGCCGCTAAACCTGCCTGAAGCGCATTGTTAAAAAACATCACCGAACGTACCGGCCCGATCAGGCTGCCCAGATAGAGCAAAAACGCCGTAAGTTGCCCGGCGGTAAGGTCTTGACGCGAGACGAGGTAGCCGCCGAAGATAAGGACAGCAGCAAGCCCCAAATCCGCTGAGAGCCCGACAAACGCCTCCATGTAACCGACCTGTTTACGGCGCTCCAAGTTCAGCTCGACGTAGGTGTCGTTGTCCGAGGCGAAACGGCGAAACTCCAAAGGCTCATTCGCAAAACTTTTAACGACGCTGATGTTGCTGATGGCTTCCGACGCCGTAGCCGTCAACTCTCCGACCCGCTGCCGGATACTCCGCGCCGACGCACGCAGCTGCCCCTGATAGTAGCCGGTTACAACCGCCATCACTGCGGTAATTAGAAGCGCAATCAGCGCGAGCTGCCAGTTGGTGACAAATAAAATTGCCAGGATAATCACGACGCTGAAAAGTTGGCCTAAAAGCCGCGACGCACCCGACTGAATCATGTTCTCTAATGCGTTCACGTCCGAGACGACCCTCGAGACCAGCGACCCCGAACGCTCCTGCGTAAAACGCGCTAGCGGCAGGGTTAGGAGCCGACCGTAAGCCAAGAGCCGCGTTTCAGAAATGACGGTCTGGGTAAACGCGTAGGAATAGAACATCGCCACGTAACCGAGCCACGCCGAAAAGAGGTAAAACACCAAGGCTCCGGCACCTGCGAGCCAGAAGAGCCGCACGTCGGCCCTGGGAATCAGCACGTCAATCGTAAACTGGACGAACTTCGGCCAGAGGGCGCTGAGGGCAGCCGTCAGGGTTAGTAAGAGAGACAAACCCGCCGCCTGCTGCCAGCGGGGGCGCACCATCTGCCAGAGCCGGGTGAGGGCGTTGCGGGGGGTAATTTGTTGCTGAGACGTCATCTATATAAGCGTACTGCTGCTTGGCACGCCATAACGCGAAGCACCCTACACGCCGGGGAGGGATACAAAATCGGTAAGCTGTCGAGATGGTGATACGCAGGGTTACGGCAGCCGACTATCCGGCAATTAGCCAGATTACTGTGCAGGTACAACCTGAAACACAGTTGACAGCGGCGCGTTTAGGTGAGGCCGACCAGACTAGAGCAGAACATCTGAAGACCGGCAGTTTTCTCGCGGAAATAGGAGGCCTCGCCGTAGGTTTTGTTCGTTATACCCAGTACGCCGACCTTTATCAGCCTGAAAAGGTTGTCTTGTTCGGCGCAGTATCGCCTGAACATCGAAAACAGGGGATTGGACGTGAGCTTTTAGGAGCACTCGAGCATCACCTTCCCACAATCGGCGTTTCTCAGATGCAGACGCAAGTGTCTGAAACGAATACAGTGACTTTAGATTTTTTACGGCGGCGCGGCTTTGGGGAGACGTGGCGGCGTTTGGAATACCGCTTAAACGTCCACGAAGTTGACAGCAGTTCTTTAGAAACGCTGGCGAAAGGGCTCGAGAGGCAAAATATCCGCATCAAAACCTATCCGGAACTCGTGACCGACCCCGACCGAGATGAGAAATTACAGGCGCTCAACTGGCGCTTGGAGCAAGATGTACCGCACGGTAAAAAGCCTACAGAACTCAGCTTGGGCGCATTTTTACGCGAACGTCTCGAGCCAGAAGCTGTCCTCAAAGACGCGTTTTATATCGCTCTAGACGGTGACGTATCTATCGGCATGAGTAGTTTGTGGAACTTCGGGGCGTATCTCGAGACCGAATTTACCGGCGTTTTGCCCGAATATCGCGGGCGCGGCGTCGCCGCTCTGATGAAACTTTTCGGCATCCGCTACGCCCAGCAGCACGGCTTTGCAGAAATAAGGACGACCAACGACGCGGGCAACAAGGCGATGCGGAGGCTTAACGAACAGCTCGGTTTTAGGGTGCAACCTGCGCTGTTACGGCTCGAGAAGCGGCTCGGCTAGTCGGCTATGCTGGCATCATGAAACCGACAAAGATAACGAACGCGCCTCTCCCCTATCTGCTCTATAACCCGGGCACCGAAACCTCTGCTGTCCCCCTCATCCTCTTTTTACACGGCTCCGGCGAACGCGGCAACGACCTCGTTCACGTCGGGGATGAAGGCTTACCCGAGATTTTGGCGAAGCTGCCTGAAGCGGCGTTCGTAGTCGCGCCCCAGTGTTCGGAAAACACACGCTGGACAGACCATTTAAGGGCGTTGGAAACCCTGCTAGACACAATTACTGCTGAGTACGCCGTTGACCCGAATCGCCTCTACCTCACCGGCCTCAGCTTGGGGGGTCAGGGTGTTTGGTATCTAGCGGCCCGCAATCCTGAACGCTTTGCCGCCCTCGTCCCGGTTTGCGGTCGCAGCAACCCGAAAGCCGCCGTAAACCTAAAAGACCTGCCCGTTTGGGTGTTTCACGGCGCAGCTGACGACACGGTTCCTGTAAACGAATCCGAAAAGATGGTCGCTGCGCTTAAAGAAGCAGGAGGCAACGTCAAATTTACGGCCTATCCCGGCGTTGGTCACAACAGCTGGGCGAAAGCCTACAGCGAACCCGAACTGTATAGCTGGCTGTTTGCACAGTACCGAAAATGACGCTCAGAACCTAGCCCGGAACATAGCAGCGCAGCAGCGCACCCTTACCTGAAACGCTGTATTGACCTAGCGCCGCAGGCACCACGCACGAACCGCCTTGCGTCAGCATCACTTCGGCGTCGCCCGCACGAACCGTAAGCTCGCCGGAAAGAGCGCTGAGTAAGTCGGCGCTCGAAGAGTCAGTAGCCGCCTGCACCTCACCGGAAACCTGCCAGCGCTCGGCAGCAAAGAACTCGGTTTTGAGCAGTTCGGTTTTGCCGTCGCCTAAGGACTGAGACGTAACGTGCGCGTGTTCACCGGGCGTTAGGTCGGCGACCTCGAGCGCCTTATCCAGATGCAAATTTCTCGGCTTGCCCGAACCGTCTTTGCGCCCGTAATCGTATAGCCGGTAGGTCAAATCCGACGCTTGCTGAATCTCGAATAAAAATATCCCCGCGCCGATGGCGTGAACCGTTCCGGCAGGGTTGTAGATGACGTCGCCAGCCTTTACGGGGACGCGGTTGAGGTGGGGCCCCAACCGCTCCTCACGCGCCGCTTGTTTTACTTCAGCCGGGGTCAGTGCGTCCTTAAAGCCCCAGATGATATGCGCGTCCGGGGCTGCGTCTAGAATGAGCCACGCTTCGCTCTTGCCGTGAAAGCCGGTGTCGGCCTCATGTTCGTGTGCGTAGGCGTCGTCCGGGTGAACCTGGATCGAGAGTTTGTCGGCGGCGTCGATAAACTTAGCTAACAGCGGGAAAGTGTCGCCGTAACGTTCGGCGGGCGCGGTGCCGATGAGGTCTGCGCCCAGCTCAGCGGTTGCCTCGGCGAGCGTTTTGCCCTGCAACGCGCCGTTTAAGATGCGGTTTTCGCCGTAAATACTCCACGCTTCGCCCAGCGGTTCGTCGCCGCCCGGTTCTGAAAGGTCTAAAAACGAGACGAGCCGGTCGCCTCCCCAGAGGCGTGGGCTTAAGAAACGGTCAAGCTCGAGGGGATAAAGGTCGGTCATAAACCCAGTTTAATACAGCAGCCCAGTACGGCCTCAGTACGGCCTCAGTACGGCCTCAGTACGGCCTCAGTACGCCGAAGAGGTGTCGGTCGGTTCGTCCGCCGCGTCTTCCGCCAGATACCAGCTCGAGCTGCGGGTCAATGTCGGAGCGTGGGCGACGACGCCAGCTTGAAGGGGCGCAGGGACGGCGACGCCGCCGCTGAGCCGCAGCAAGTACCCGCCCGCGCTCCCTTCAGGGACGACAAACCCGAAAACGCCAGCCGCGTCGGTGGGCGAGGTGGCGACGACCTGACCGGCGCGGAGCAGCTCGACGATCTCAGCCTCACCATCTGTTTCAACTCGGCCCATGAGAGCCGTGACCGGCGGTGGACGACCGAAAGCGGTTACGGTTGGGGCGGGAGTGAGCAGAGACCCCAACGTAGCCCGCGCCGTTTCCGCTGTTTCCGCCCCGGCGTCGGTGTCGGCGCTCGGCGTGCGGTACGAATAGCCGACCCAACCCCCGAGTCCGGGCGTCTCCGAAACGCTCTGAACTTGCCCCCACGTCTCGGCGGGCGTATTTCGGTAGAGTCCTAACCCGACCGCTGTCACCCCGCCCGACCTCAGCGTCGGCGCGTAACGGTTCCACGCGCTGAACCAGGCGGCCTCGTGAAGGCGATCTGAACGTTTGTAGTTCATCGGCAAGTTGAGGTCTAAAAAGCCGTGTTTCAGCCAACCCGCCCAGTCTTGCAACACGAGGCGGTAGGCAGCGCTGTCCGAAAAGCGGCCTGAAGGGGGCGGCGCGCCGTAGGCGATGGTTGCCGACCCGACCCAAAGCGCCGGGTTTGCCTGTTTGAGCTCCAGATAGAGGCGGCGCTCGAGCAGACTCAGCTGCTGCCGCCGCCACGCCGTCCAGAGCGGGTCTGCTGGATGCGGCAACCCCGTTGCGCCCGTTTCCGCCGCGTAACGCGCCAAACTCTCCGCGTTGTAGCCCCAGCTCGGCGCGTCATCTAAATTAAAATCCGGATACCGCAACCGGTCAAACGTCACACCGTCTACGTCGTAATTTTGTACGAGGCTTAAGAGCGCCGCCGCCAGATAGTCCCCTACCGCCGGAACACCGGGGTCTAGGTAAACGTCCGCTTCGGGGCGCGTCACGCCGTCGTAACGCATATTGAGCCAGCTCTCCCCCTCAGGCGCGTTCGGGCCGTGCAGATTGTAGACGTGTTCAGGACTCTCCGGCGGCGCGTCAGCTCCCCAAACGGCCAGGGTGACGACCCACGCGTGAACCTGTAACCCGGCAGCGTGGGCGCGCTCTAGCAGCGTCCCCAACGGGTCGAAACCGGGCGTCAACTCAGGGTCACGACTGACCGGTAGGGCCGAACGCAAACAGTAGCAGTCGCCGCGCCGCACGACCTGCACGAAGAGCGCGTTGAGGCCGAGCGCCTCGGCGTCGGTGATGAGGGTGTCGATTTCTTCAGGTGACCTGAAACCGGGGCCATAAGCGTCTACCCAGAGCCCCCGGAGTTCACCCGCCTGGGTCTGTGCTTGAGCTGAAGATGCGGCGAGCGCAAGGAGCAGGAGGGTGAAGAGCGCACGCATAGGGACGTTCAGAATAGCATGCACCCCGGCGCACGCTTCCCGGTACAGTCACGGCAAAAAACTCTAAACTGGGAGTAATGACGTTCACAGATGAGCGGTTAGACACAGTGATTGAAAGGTTAAAGGTGAGCCTCGAGCCCCTCCCTCCAGGCGCAACATTCGCCTTCCGCGCCCCCAACCCTGATTTGGGCGCAGGACTTTTTACCGGTGAGCTTTTCGAGCGTGATAAAGAACGTTACCGCCACCGACCCCTGCGGGTGTGGCTCGAGCTAGCCGAACGCCTGGGGTGCAGGTTGCACACACCGGAACCTGAAGGGGTATTTGTTGAATTTACAGTGTCAAAAATCAGGGACACTTCATGGCACCGGGAAAAGTCAGGACGCGAAACCTACGGCGACACGTCGGCGTTTAGCAGAGTGCAAAAGCTCGAGGAACCCACCTTTTTGCTCGACTATACGGACGCCGTAAACCGTGTTCCTGTGATTTCAAAGAGCCGAGTGCTGAGTTTGGGCGTAGGCCGGGGTGACGAGCTAGGGCCGTTTAGAAAACGTTTTACGGGGCTTGAACTGCATTTTACGGGTATCGACCAGTCAGCGAGTGCGCTAGCCGCCGCCCGCAAACGGTTTACGGGCGACGCCTACAGCTTCGTTCAGGCCGACTTAAACAAGCTAGCGGAGCAGGCGTTGGGCCGTTTCGACCTCATCGTCAGCATTGCGACGTTTCAGAGTCCCGGCGTGGACGGGCACACGCTTATTCGTGAGGTCGTGCAAAACCATCTGACAGAGCGCGGAAGTCTGATTTTGGCCCTGCCGAACTGCCGCTACCGAGACGGTGAAGTCACCTACGGCGCAAAGATGAAGAACTTTTCCGAGTCTGAGCTGTCCCTTGTCGTTAAAGATTTGGCGTTTTACCGCAAATACTTGCAGCAGCACCGTTTTCGAGTATTCGTTACCGGAAAGTATTATCTGTTTCTGACAGCGGTTCGGTTTTAGCCGTCGGCGTGAAGCTCGAGAGGTCGCTAGAGCACGAGGCTAACGTAAAAATCCGCAAAGACTTCGAAAAAGTGTCGCGTCTAGAAGCTCTTCCGGACAGCGGAACCTCTGCGGAACCTGTAGTTGCGTCTGATAGAGACTTGAGGAGGTTCACAGTTGGAAACAGCTGAGGTCGTCAGCAGAAGTTTAACTTGTCGTGCGCCCAGCACTACTCGGGCCGCGGCAATCGTCAGTTGTGTTACGATACGCGCGTCTACCTCACCGCCTAGCGCCTCTTCCGCGTAGACCGATCTGGCTAGACCGATATGTTGTACTACATTTTTAGCGGTAGATAAGGGGCGTGGGGGGCGTAGCTGTTCTACAAAACGGTATCACACACCAACTAAGCAGCACTCACAAGTATGTTTCACCAAACCTTCTTTTGTAAAAATATTGCAGAAAGGTTTCAGTTATGCCAAAACACCGCAGGCTCGAGCAGTTTACCATCTCTCTGACACTGCTCATTTTGCTTGTTCTTAGCGCCTGTAATACCGCCGCACCTCAGCCGTCTGCTGCTAGCACCGAGGCTACAAGTTACGAGTTTAGCGCCGACCCCCAAGCTGAAACGTTGACGTTCAGCGAGGCGGCTGCGGGTGGGTTGCAAACCCAGACACTACCCGAAGGTAGCCGCGTCCTGACGCCCAACGTAGACATCAGCACCGAGAACCTCACCTATAAGTTTGTCTCACCCAGAAAACTTGTCGTTCGTCTTGAAGTCAAGAACATCACTGAGAATCTCAGCTTCTCCCAACCTTTTTTGTTTACACTCAGTCCCAAGCCCAAAAACATCGTGCGGGCGAATGCGCCTTTAGTCACCGACGCCCAACTTGGCGGAGACGGCATTTTGAGTCCGGGTGAGACGAGTAAGCGGTTCTCTTTTGAGGTGACCTTCAAGAAAAACAAAGCGCTCAGCTTTCTGTTCGACACGCGCGCAGCTGTAACCGACGCGACAGATACAGGCAACACGGCTTGCACCGACCCTGTCGTCATTCCCGACGAGGTTTTGGTAGAAACGCTTAAAATCTCTCTGGGGCGCTTCGACGACGCCCCACTAACGTGCGCCGAACTAGCTAAACTGACCGAACTAAACATCGACTATTTCGACGGGCCACCGTCAGTGATATCTAACGTCACCGACCTTACCGGGCTCGAGCAGGCGTTCAACTTGGAGCGGTTAGAACTCGGACTCGCAACCTTTCGGGGCAACTCTAAAATCTAGCGATTTTTCACCTATAGCGGGCCTTAAAAAACTCACCTACTTCAAGGCCAACGGAGCGTTCCTAGCCGACCTCTCGCCACTCGCAGGTCTTACTACCTTAAAAGAACTCGACCTCACCCCGCTCTCAATCAGTAGTGGTGCCAAAGATATTTCGGCCTTGCGAAACCTGGTCAAGCTAGAGCACCTCAACCTCGGCCAGAGCCTCCGAATTGAGGATATTTCACCGCTCGAGGACCTCACCAAACTTAAATTTCTTAACTTGAGTTCAAATGATTTTACGGATATTAAGAAATGGACCCAAGAATCGAGACAGACCCCTTGGTTGAAAGCGCTAGGCTTTCAGAAAGGGGAAGAGATGAAAAAGCAGAGGCGAAACCACTCAGCAGCGTTCAAGGCAAAGGTGGCATTAGAAGCGGCTAAAGAGGAAAAGACGTTGGCTGAGCTGTCCCAGCAGTTTGGTGTCCACGTACAGCAAATCTCAGCGTGGAAACGGCAACTGCTAGCTCAAGTCAGTGAGGTCTTTGAGAGTGGTACTGACAAGCAGTGTGACTTCGAGTCTGAGGTCAAAGACCTCCACGCCAAGATCGGTGAACTTACGATGGAGCGCGATTTTTTGTCCGGCAAGCTCAGGCGCTAAGCAGGTCTGAGCGCCAAGCGATGATCGACAAGGAAATGCCATTACCGGTTGTAAGGCAATGCCGACTACTGGGTGTAGGCCGCGCGTCGGTGTACCGCCGGAGGGCAGCAGTCTCGGAAGAAGAACTGACGGTCATGCGCCACATAGACGAGATCCATCTAGCACGGCCCTTCCTAGGAAGTCGCCGGATCGAAGGTGAACTCAAAGACCGTGGCTTTACCGTTAATCGCAAACGTGTTCAGCGCTTGATGCGGGTCATGGGTATTGCGGCCATCTATCCCCAACCAAGAACCTCGAAAGCTGCCAAGGGACACGAAATCTATCCCTACCTACTTCAGGGACTCGAGCCGAGCCGACCCAATCAAATATGGGTCGCCGATATCACGTATCTGCCGATGCCCAAAGGCTTCTGCTACCTCGTCGCGATCATGGATTTGTACAGCCGTAAGATTCTGAGTTGGCAGCTGTCGAACAGCCTCGACCCACGCTTTTGCATGACTGCCTTAACCGAGGCCTTGGCAACACACGGCGCACCTGAGATCTTCAATACCGACCAGGGTGCTCAGTTCACCTCTCAAGCATTCACCAGCTTGCTTGACCAGCACGGGGTTCGGATCAGCATGGATGGCAAAGGTCGCTGGATCGATAATGTCTTTATCGAACGCTTCTGGAGAAGTCTCAAATACGAGGAGGTTTATCTCTATGCCTACAACAATCTTAACGAAGCCCGAATTGGCCTAGAGCGCTACCTCAGCTATTACAACGGCGAACGCCGTCACAGCAGCCTCAGCAAGCAAACACCTAATGCGGTGTATGGTGAGGCCACAAGCAACCGGGTACTGCCCCATCTGCCGATATTGGGTAGGGCGGTGACGCCGAGACCTTGCTCGTGAACAGCGTTAAGAACGAACGGGGTGCTGTCTCAAGGATAAGGTCCACCTCTTTACGCCCCTAGCGGGGTTGACTGAACTTGACGAACTCGACTTAAGGTTCAACCTTATAGGCGACTATAGCCCACTGCTGGCAAATGAGGGGTTAGGCGAAGACGACGACAAAATCAGCTTGAGCTTTGACTGCTTAAATGCAGCTGCCCCCGCTGTACTAGCGGTCGTTGAGCAGCTCGAGGCCCGCAATCCTGGGCAAAAGAATGTTTTTTACAACGAATTTGGAGGTAACAACAGCGGTTGCTCTTAGGCTAAAATAGCTGGAAATACTACACTGTCAGCGAGGTACTGACACCTTCACCTCTGTATAGGCACGTTTGAAGGTGTGTCTAGCCGCTTCTTTGGAGAATTGCCAGTTGAGCTTAACTTGGGCTTGATTGCGCTCTGTTTGCCAAGCGTTAAGTTCAGTTTCAAGGCGGTCACGTTGAGCAATGCGCCGGTCTAGGCACTGTTTGCTTAAAGCGGAGAATTCAAGTTCAGCCATGTTAAGCCAAGAAGCGTGCTTAGGGGTATGAATCATCTCAAACTGCTGGGCAAGTTCGAAGGCAGCTTGCGGTGCTAGAGCAGCATAAAACGAGCCTGGGTTATGGGTGTTGAGATTATCCTGCACCAGCCTGATTTTCTGCGCTTGAGGGAACTGTTGCGTTAAGTACTGCATAAAGTCGGTGTATTCCTGCCGTCGGCGGTGGTCATAGAGCCTAGTCCAACGCCTGCCGGTAAGCGGCTCGACCGCTAAGAGCACTGAACAACTTGCCGTGACTTTATAATGGTAGTCCTCGCGTTTGACCTGGCCTGCTTTCATCGCTACAGGTTGTAAGGTCTGTTCAATCAGATAACAAGGTCGTTCATCAAAACAAAGTACCGGATAGTCGGGGTCATAAGGCTGAGCGTAAGTATCAAGCACCCGCTCCATTTGCCAAATGAACGCAGAGGTGAGCTTGCCCAAACACCAACACCGCTTTAGGTGGGGTTTGAGCTCGTTTTTTTCAGTATCTCGCTGACCCCCTCATGCGAAACAGTCTCAACCAAGCCCAGCTCGACAGCTTTATCCGCTAACAGTCTCAGTGTCCATCTGCTTCTGCCTTCAGGAGCCTCACTACATGCTAAAGCGGTAATCTTCGCTCGCTGTTCACCACTAAAGCGACTTGGGCGTCCTGGTTTGGGCTTGTCCGCTACTACCTCTTGGACGTTACTCTGGCTTTCGCAAAAACGTTTGCGGATCCTCTTGAGCGTTGCCAAACTGATATCTGCTTGCTTGAGAATCTCGGCGTCACTTACCCCGGCATCCGCCAGTAACAGTGCCCTAGCCCGTTTGTACACCCTCACCCGGCACGCTCCCGCTTTTGTTAGCCGTTCGAGCTCTTGCCTTTGTATTTTACTCAGCTTGATTCCATAGCGCTTTTTCATTCGCTTACTTTAGACACTGTGTTGCTATGGGTCAACTCTTCGCTGACAATGTAATATAGCGTTTTTCATCGCTACTGAGCTAGGTTCTCGCAGCTATCATCTCTCAGGGGTGCGTGCTAGACTGTGCTTTATCCTCATAGATTGACTCAAACCAGCTGATTACCTGCTACAGATCGAAGCGTTAAGTGTGTACACGAACCGTTTTTGCGACTGTCGCAGAAATAGCGTTTTTCATCGCTACTGAGCTAGGTTCTTGCAGGAATCATCTCTTAGGGGTGCGTGCTAGACTGTGCTTTATCCTCATAGATTGACTCAAACCAGCTGATTACCTGCTACAGATCGAAGCGTTAAGTGTGTACACGAACCGTTTTTGCGACTGTCGCAGAAACGGTTTTTACGTTAGCTGAGCGTTTGGCTCGAGCAGGATGGTAGTTCCAAAAAATACACTATAGCAATTATCACACCTACTGAGCGCGAAACTCGCAGCTATCATCTCTTAGGGGTGCGTGTTAGTGTACGAAGTCCTCCGCAGGAACGACAATCGTTTTCCTAGAGCGGCTCAAACCAGCTGATACCTGCTATAGCTATGACCGTCATACTTCAAATAAACCCGTGCGCGTTCCGGCAACGACCGCCCGCCGCGCCCCGGTCACGTTCGGCAGCGTGTTGGGCAAGCCGATGTGCGCGTAGTACGCCAGCACCGCAAAACAGAGTGCTTCGCGGTTTTTAGGTGTTGCGCCCCGGATATTCAGTGGGTCAACCGGAACGTTTAACCTTTTTTGCAATTCGGTCATCAGCGTGAGGTTGTAAGCGCCGCCACCTGCGACAAAAATCTGTTCGACAGGAAAAGACTGGTAGGCCTGGGCCACACTCTCCGCCGTAAAAGTTGTCAGCGTAGCGAGCACGTCGTAACCAGACAAAGCTGCAAGTTCGCCCTGAAAAGCAGCGAGCCTAAACGTTTCGCGGCCCGTTGTTTTGGGGTACGGCAGCGAAATGTAAGGGTGCTCGAGCAACTTCGCCAGCACATTTTCGTTAAGTTGACCTTGCGCCGCCAACGCCCCGCCCGCGTCGTAATCGTGAGCAAAGTACCACGCCGCCGCCTCGTCCAGGAGGCAGTTTCCCGGTCCAGTATCGAACGCGACCACCTCGTCTGGACTACCGTCTGCGGGCAAGACCGTCAGGTTAGAGATGCCGCCCAAATTATGCACGCCGACCGCGCGACCCGGTTCGTGAAAGAGCTTCAGGTCGGCGAACGCTACTAGCGGCGCACCCTGCCCACCCGCCGCCATATCGGACTGCCGAAAACCGCTGTAGACAGGTTTCTGCACCCGCTCGGCAACCCTGGCCGGTTCACCGAGTTGCAAGGTGCTGACTGTAGACCAGCCTCGAGCCGCATCTTTACGCGGAATGTGATAGACCGTCTGCCCGGAGAGCGAAACGATATCAAAAGGCAAGAGCGTTTCGGCGAGGTCAGCATAAACCTCACCGATTTCGGCGTGAAGCTGCGTGACCAAAGAAACATCCGAGGTTTCCGGGACAAGTGCGCTTAACAGCCGTTCGCGCAAAAGTGCAGGATAAGGGCGGCTGGCGCGGTTTAAGACTGTCCATTCGAGTCCCCCTTCCCCGAGTTCCAAACAGACTTTTACGGCGTCTACCCCGTCGCACGAGGTTCCCGACATCAGTCCCAGCACCGTGCAGGCAGGTTTTCTCATCAGTAAGCCTTTAACCCGGCTCCGACCGGGAACGTTCCTACCGGCATGGGCAGGGTTCCTCGAGGTGGGTTTTTGCCCAAAAGCAAATCTCTGGCGGCCCGTAAATTCGCGTCCCGGTAGCCGTAAACGGCGGCGTAAGCGTCCGGGCGCTCAGAGAAGAAACGCAGGTCGTCCGGTCTGCCGAGCGTAACGACGACGAGCGGTGTGCCGGTAGCTCCCAGGTCGGCCTCCAATTCTGCTAAACCTTCAGGAAGTGCGCCGAAGCCGTGATAGCTCGCCAGAACCGTTACGTCAGCGTTTACCACTTTGGTCACAGCTTCAGCACGTTCTTGTTCAGTCGGGCGGTCGCTAATGACGACACTCCGAACGTTCTCACGAACGGCCTTAAACACACTGCCGAGGTGCGCCGCGTCGCCGTACCCAGAGGGTTGCGGCGCGACCACGAGAACGTTTTGAGCGGGTTGAATAGGTAAAACACCGTCGTTCCACAAGAGGGTTGCTGACTGCCGCGCCACCTTATCAGCGAGAATTTGATGCGCGGCGTAGTTAGGTCGGGACGTGTTTCTTACGGAATAATGACGCGCCAGTCCTGACGTGCGCCGAATTGCCTCACGAACCCTCCTTTTACTCAACCGTCCATCTGCCAACGCCCTTTTCAACTCACCGTAAACCTCGTCTTGCACCGTTTCGTCCCCGACTAACAGGAGCAAGTCCGCGCCTGCCCGGACGCTCCGCACCGCAGCCTCACCAGGGCTGACGGTGCCCGTAATCGCCCGCATATTGAGCGCGTCGGTCATCACGACGCCCCTAAAGCCCAAGTCACGGCGTAAGAGTTTCGTTAGGACAGGTTTGGAAAGCGTTGCAGGTTGGTCGTCAAGCGCCGAAAAGACGACGTGAGCACTCATAACCGCGGGAACACCGGCTTTGACGGCGGCAAGGAAGGGGGGTAGCTCGAGCCTTCCCAACACCTCCTTACTGTGCGAAACGACCGGGAGTTCCAGATGTGAATCGGTCTTCGTGTCGCCGTGACCGGGAAAGTGTTTGGCGACAGATGCGATATCTGCATCTTCTAAACCTTTAGAAAATGCGGCCCCGAGTTGTCCGACGGCAGCGGGACTCGAGCCGAACGACCGCGTTCCAACGATGGGATTATCCGGTTCACTTGCCACATCTAGAACAGGCGCAAAATCCAGATTAAAGCCAGCGTAAGCCAGCTCCCGGCCCAACGCTCGACCGACCGACCGCGCCAGCGCCGGGTCGCCCGCCGCGCCGAGCGCCATATTGCCGGGAAACAGCGTCCCTGTGGCGGGGCGAAAACTACTGACGGTGCCGCCTTCTTGGTCGATCCCGAACAGGAGCGGATACCCCGCTCGAGCCCGGAGCTGCCGGGTAAGCGCCCTGGTTTGCGCGAAACTCTCGGCGTTGTCTGGAAACAAGATAAACCCTGCTGGACGGAGTGTTTCAAGCTGCGCTAAAGGCGGCTTTGTCCCGCTAAACGAGAGCATGAGGAGCTTGCCGACGTCCTGCGCCTGAACGGAAGAGGTCAGTAGACACGCCAGCAGACACGTAAGTAGACACAACCAGCGCACGGCTAGGCGAACACCGCGTCGTGAAAGGCGACGCGCAGCGCGTGGATAGTTTTGCCGCAGGTTCGGGACGGGTGAACGCGGTTGGTGAGCAGCACGGCAAAACGGTTTTGCTCAGGCTCGAGCCATAAACTCGTCCCGGTAAAGCCGGTGTGACCGTAGGCGTTTGGGCCAGCCTTGTGACCGGCGCTCGAGCCCTCCCCCGCGAGTTGCCACCCCCAACCGCGCCGTAACCCCGTTTCGTCTTGAACCTGCTTGCGGGTTGCTTCCCGTAAAAGCTCAGGGGCAGCCAGAGCCTTGAGGCGTAACCACGCCTGCGCGTAACGGGCTACGTCATGCGCGGTACCAAAGAGCCCTGCGTGCCCTGCTACGCCGTCAAAGACAAAGGCGTTTTCGTCGTGAACTTCGCCCTGCAAGACCCGCCCGCGCCAACCGCAATCTTCGGTCGCGGCGACCGCTACGCCCTCAGGAACGCCGTAACCGGTCGCGGTCATACCGAGCGGCCCGAACACGTGCGCCGCCGTAAAGACGTCGAGCCGCATCCGGCTCACGCGCTCAATAAGTGCGCCGAGCAGCATAAAGCCGAGGTCGCTGTAGACGACCGTGCCAGGGGGGTGCCCTAACGGCGTCTGTAACAGGTTGCCTAAAGCGCTCAGGCGCGTACTCACCTGTGCGTAAAGGGGCCGCCACGCCGGTAAACCTGAAGTGTGGGTCAGCAGTTGCCGAACTGTCGCGTCGCCTAAAGAGGGCGTCTGAAACCAACCTGCACCTGTAAAAAAATGGTTTACCGGGCTGTCCAGCGAGACCTCGCCCGCCTGAACGAGCGCTAGCACCGCAGGCAAGGTTCCGACAACCTTACTGAGCGAGGCGAGGTCGAAACGGGTGTGTGCGGAAACCTTCGTGTCTGCAACGTCCACACCTTTAATTTCTGCAGACAAACCGTCCAACCGGCTGACGCCACAAGCCACGACCGGAAAAATGCTGTCTGCGTCGCCTGCAAGTGCGACTGCCCCCGGCACCTCACCCTGTAAAACCGCAGCTTCCAAACCCAGCCGCGCGGCCTCTATATCCATCTCCAGACCCTACCACGCGCTATACAAATTGGTCTAAAACAGGTATACTCCCGCCATGAACCAGAGAGGTCGGTGGGCGGGGTGGGCGGGGCACCCCGTCCACCTCAAGGTTGCTTAAAAGGGAGCCGCAAATGCGCGTAGGTTCAGCTATCACGGTAGACAAAACACACCCGACGCCCGCCTATCTGCAGCTGCAAGACAAACTCCGCAGCGCCATCTTGGGGGGTGATATCGCCCCCGGTGAGGCGCTGCCTTCCGAACGCGACTTAGCCGACGCTTTAGGATTGTCGCGGATGACGGTGCGGCGTTCGCTCGAGCTCCTCGTCGGTCAAAAGCTCGCCGAACGGCGGCAGGGTTCCGGGACGTATGTGCTGCCGCGGCGGCTCGAGCAGACCGTAGACCGCGTACTGGGTTTTGCCGAAGAGGCCAAAAGTCTGGGTTTCGAGGCGGGCAGTACGCTTCTAAAATCGCTCACCCTACCCGCTGATGCGGATGTGGCGGCGGCCCTCAAACTAGAACCCGGAACCCCGGTGCGCCGCATCACCCGGCTCCGCACCGCCGACGGCGCACCCTTGGCCCTGCAAGACGCACACCTGCCGCCGCCCTACGCGGCGCTCCCAGAGGCGGCCCTGTCAGAGAGCGGCAGCTTGTACCGCGCCTTGGCCGAACAGTACGACCTCGTAGCGCGGCGAGCGCGGCAGACCGTCGGTGCCCGGCAACCGAGCCCCGTGGAGCGCGACCTGCTCAGGTTACCGCGCGGTGTGCCGGTACTGGCGCTCGAGCGCACGACTTTCGGAGCTGACGACGCCCCTTTCGAGTTCGTCCGGAGCGCCTACCGGGGTGACAAGTATCAGCTGGGGCTCGAGCTTAGAGCACCGTGAAAATCAACGAGAAATCAAGCGTGAGAGGAAAGAATGTAAGAGGCGAAGCAAATTAGTCCTGATCAATGCTAAAGCCCCTGACTGGCCTATACCGTCTTTTCAATTTTACGACCTTCTCAACCTGCCAAACGCAACCCCTCAAGTACCTAATCACACCCTTGAACGAAAGACCTAAACTATGACCTTAAAGACCGAAGCTTCACTCGAGACCTACGCCGACCTCGACACCTGGCCCTTATCCCGGACACTCTCAGCGATCATCGACAGCAACGCCGCCGCCGTCGAAGCCGTTGGGGGCGCGTTGCCCGAACTAGGGCGGGCTGCGGAGGGCATCGAACGGGCATTGAGCGCCGGAGGCCGCCTCGTCTATCTGGGCGCGGGAACCTCCGGGCGGCTAGCCGTACAAGACGCCGCCGAACTGCCGCCGACCTTCGGCTTTGAGCGGGCGCACGCCGTTCTAGCAGGGGGCGAAGACGCCGACGGCAAGGCCGTTGAAGCGGCTGAAGACGATGAAGAAGACGCCCGCGAACGCCTCCGCCCCCTCTTACTGACAGAACGTGACGCCGTAGTCGGCGTCGCGGCGAGCGGCAGCACGCCCTTTACGGTAGCCGGAGTTGTTTTTGCGCGGGCGCAGGGTGCGTTTACGGTCGGCGTCGCCAACAACGCCGGGAGCCCGCTGCTCAGCGTGGGCGAGGTCGGGGTGCTTTTGGAAACGCCCCCCGAAGTCCTCGCCGGGTCGACCCGTTTGGCTGCCGGAACCGCGCAAAAGGTCGCGCTAAACGCCCTGTCCACGGCTGTGATGGTGCGTTTGGGCGGCGCTTACGGCAACCTGATGGTCGGCATGAGGCCACAAAATATCAAGCTCCGGGGCCGCGCGGCGCGTATCGTCAGGCAGGCGACGGACTGCACCGCCGTCCAAGCTGAAACCGCGCTCACAAACGGCGGCGATATTCGTACCGCTATCGTGATGCTGCTAGCTGGTTTAGGGCCGGAAGAGGCGCAGGCGAGACTCGAGCAACATCAAAACCGTATCCGGGAGGCGCTGGAATGAAAGCTGAGATGACAACCGAGGTAAAAACCCATTTTGAACGCGAAATCCGTGAACAACCCGAAATCTTGGCGCGACTTTTAGCAGAACCCGCCGTAAAAGAGGTTGCTGGAACCCTTCGGCACCGCGCCCCAAAACTCATCGTGACGTTGGCGCGGGGCTCTTCAGACAACGCCGTTACCTTTCTGGGCTACCTGGCCGGGCAAACGCTGGGTCTACCCGTCGCTAGTCTGCCGCCGAGTTTACTCAGCGTTTACGCCGCAAAGATGCAGGCCGAAGACGTCTTAGCCATCGGCGTCAGTCAGTCGGGCGAGAGCAGCGACGTGGTGGAAGGTCTTACGACCCTCAAGCGGGCGGGCGCACTGACGGTTGCGCTCAGCAACGACCCTGCGAGCAGTCTCGTTCGCGCCGCCGATTACGGACTCCTGCAAGGAGCCGGGCATGAGCAGGCTGTTGCCGCCAGCAAAACCTTCTCGACGCAGATGCTGCTCTTGTCGCTGCTCGTCGCGCACTGGGGCGAAGATAAAGGGCTGCTGGACGCCCTGCATGTAGTTCCAGAGGCGCTGAGCGCAACGTTGGGGACTTCAAGCACCCTCAAAGAACTTGCGCTCCAGCTTACCCACGCCCGCAGCATGTACGTGCTGGGACGCGGGCTTTCATATGCTCCGGCGCTCGAGACCGCCCTCAAACTTAAAGAAACCTGCTACGTTCACGCTGAAGCCTACTCGTCCGCCGAGTTTCAGCACGGCCCGATTGCCGCGGTGAACCCGAGCGACCCCGTGCTGATGCTCGCCCTAGACGACGCGACCAGCACGTCAAACTCAGAAGCCGCCACCAAACTCCGCGCCGCAGACGCCGACCTGAGCGTCATCGGTAAGGGCGAAGGAGCGTTAGGCGAGGCCGCCGCCGCTCTGCCCGCTGGCTATCCACCGGTTACGCAGGCGTTTGCGTTGGTAGTCGTCGGTCAACTGTTGGCGCTGCATTTGGCAGCGGCAAAGGGTCTGAACCCGGACGCGCCCCGGCATCTGAACAAGGTGACGAAGACGATGTAACAAAGTGGTAAGCAGTGAGTGATTTTGGTTTTTGCTCACTGCTTTTTGCAGATGAGCAGCACCGCTTCGTGGGCTAGGGACTCGAGCCCCCCTTCCCCCTCTTCGACCTGTAAATAGGCTTTTTGTGCCGGAGACAGGTTCAAAATATCTTTAGCCAACGCCTCGCCCGCGTCTTTAAGGGTTTGTGCCCGCTCGAGCCACTCCCAATAAGGTTTATGCACCCACCAACGCAAAAGGTGCTGCGCGTCCAATCCAGCATCCGCCAGCCACACCGTCCACTGCCGGACGGTATACGCCCACACATGACTGGGGTCGCGTCGCCGTTCAATCTCGTTCATGGTTTGGGCTAGCGCTTTATCTTCCGGCGAAACGTTGTCCACCAGTGAAAAGAGACCACCCGGACGCAACATCCGCGCCGCCTCCCGAACAAACCGCTCAGGGTCGGCAAAGTGATGTGCGGCGATGCGGCACGTTACGAGGTCGAAACGCTCGGCTTCAAACGGCAGAGATTCAGCTGCCGCCGCCGTAAACTGCACGGCCTCTCCTCCATTCGCCTGCACAAACGTCCGGGCCGCCGTAAGCATTTCAGGCGTGAGGTCAGTCGCAGTGACGGTTGCGCCCGCCCTGGCAAACGCGAGCGCCGTGTGCCCGCCACCGGTCGCCACATCGAGAGCTTTTTTACCCTGCAAGCTTCCAAGTAGCTGTTCGGCAACCGTGACCATCTCCGTAAGTTCTGCACCTTTGGCGTGCCCGGTGCTTTCGACGTAGGCGTTAGCGGTGCGCCCAAACTGGGCCTGAACGCGGCGGTGAGTCTCGTTTTGGGTCATGAGGAGAGTTTAACGCTCGGCTGGGTGATTTTTTTGTTCGTTGTTGAGGCTGGCCCCCGAACGAACCTCGAGAACCCACCAAAACGCAAAGCCTGCTAGACTTCAGGGTGATATTGGATTCAGCCGCTGACTTTGCTGGAGGCAGCTTGCCCCGTAATATCCCGTAGAACGTAAGGAGAGACGATGAATTTTAGTTTGCACGGTCGGGTGGCGCTAGTGACGGGTGCCTCAAGGGGTCTCGGCAGCGCAGTCGCCAAAACGTTGGCGGCGCAAGGTGCCCGCGTGGTGGTCAACTACGTGCATTCGCAAGAACTCACGGCCGAGGGCGTCGTGGCGGCGATTCGTGAAGACGGCGGTGAGGCTTTGGCGGTTCAGGCGGATGTGCTCGAGGCCACTCAAATAGAACATTTGGTCAGAGAAACCGAAGACCATTTCGGCCCTATTGAGATTCTGGTCAATAACGCCACCGGCCCCCAACCGAACAAACCTTTGGAAGACTACAGCTGGGGAGATTTTCAAGACCAGCTGAATTTCTTTCTCAAAGCGCCCTTGCTCCTTATGCAAGAGACGGTGCCTGCGATGAAACGTGCTCGCTGGGGCCGCGTGATTCATATCGGCAGCGAGGTCGCCGAACTCGGCAACGCAAACTTCAGTTCTTACGCGTCGGCGAAAGCGGCGATGCTGGGTTTGACCCGGAGCTGGGCTCATGAACTGGGCGGTGACGGCATTACAGTCAATCTGATTGCTCCGGGCTGGATACCCGTCGAGCGGCACGATGATTTGTCCGACATGGAGGCGTATTTGCGGGACGTTCCGCTGGGACGGCACGGCTCCCCCGAAGATATTGGTTTTGCAGTGGCCTTTTTAGCGAGCGATGAAGCCAACTTCATCACCGGGCAGCGGCTGGCGGTCAACGGCGGCAAGACACTGTGAAAGACACTGTGACGAATACTGTGACAAATGATGGGGCGACGAATTACGCGGGGAAAGCGGGGCAGCACGTACACGCTGACCCAAACGCGCTAGAGTTGCTGGCTCGAGACCCCAGAATGCAAGCCCTCGTTGAACATTTCAGCCCCTACAGTTGGCCTCTATCACCGCCATTTCGCTCGCTCGTTCGGGCGGTCGTCGGGCAACTTATTTCGGGTGCGGCGGCGCGGGCGACGTTCAACCGCCTAGAAGCCGCCACCCACATTGAACCGGCGCGTATTCTGGAGCAGTCTTCAGATGAACTCTTGGCGCTCGGCGTCCCGCGTCGTAAAGGAGAATACTTGCACGGACTCTCACAGTACGCGTTAGACGGTAGTTTGGACAACCTTGCCGACCTCAGCGACGCCGACGTAACCGCACGGCTCGTCGCCCTCCGGGGGGTCGGGGAATGGACAGCTGAGATGTTTTTAATCTTCGCGCTGGGTCGCCCCGACGTTTGGCCCCTCAAAGATATGGGCGTGGTACGGGCAGCCGAGCGCTACTACGACCTTTCTGATATTTCAGAGGTTGAGACCTTGGGTGAACGCTTCCGCCCACACCGGAGCGCGGCGGTCTGGTATTTATGGCGCTGGATTGAAGCGAACCCAGCACGCGCCAAAAAGTAAGGCTTTGCCGTATCGTTTCGTAAGCTTTCGGCGGTGTACTTCCAATTTCTGCCGATAGAAACAAAATTCTGCTGCTATCATAAATAAATATGAACCCTGAACGCTCTACGCTCGGCGACCGTCACCGAGAGCGCATCGTTGCCGCCGCCGCCCGGTTACTCACCGAGGGCGGCCGCGAAGCTGTTTCGACTCGAGCGGTGAGCGCCGCAGCTAGCGTTCAGTCCCCGGTCATCTACCGACTTTTCGGCGACAAGCAGGGGCTGCTCGACGCAGTTGCGACAAAAGGCTCTGTGACCTATTTGGATCACTTCACGGAGTACCTGAACAGCAAGACGATCCTAAACCCCGTAGAGGATTTGCGCGTCGGCTGGGACATGCACCTCAGCTTCGGCCTCGCCAGCCCTTACCTTTACTCACTCGCCTTCGGCGACGCTCGCCCAGGTTCGTCTACGCCTGCGGCAAAGGCTGCAAAAGCGCACCTAAGCGCACTTGTCTATCAGGTTGCCAAAACGGGCCGACTTCGCATGACCGAAGACCGCGCCGTAAACCTCCTCTACGCAACTTGTTGCGGTACCGTCTTTATGCTGCTTGCTCTGAAGACGCGGAGACGCTTGCCTCGTTTGAAGCGCTCTACTACGAGCAGGTGGCAGCTGGAACCAGTGAGCTAATTACCTACACCCTCGAAGCCCCGAAGTGGCAGTTCCTGTGTTACCTAACCGATACGAAAGACGTTCTGCTGCACGGCTCGGTTCAGGAGGACATCACCGAGTTCGAGCTGCGTCAGGCCGTTGACGCCTACGCCTTCGGCAACCAAAAGGCAATTTACGCAGCCTCAGACGGTATCTGGCCACTCTATTTCGCCATCATCAACATGAGACGTCACAGGAACATATCGCGTCTTAATGCGTGTTCGCGTCTGCTTGACCAAAAGGGTAAGGTAGGCGAAGCTCACTACTTCTTCTCGCTCAACCGAGAGGTGCTGGAAGCGGAGCCGTGGTGCCCAGGGACGATCTACGTGTTGCCAAAAGCTACCTTCGTCCAAGAACCCGTCCAGACCAAAAGGGGAACTGAGTACCAGAGCGCACAGCGGGCAAGCTTGGTGTCCGTCAAGCCGCTCGCTAAACTGTCTGTAGAACCTAAAGATTTCCCCTTTCTCGAGCAGATGCGCGGTCATGACACAGCGATGGTGTCGAAGCTGGCAAGAGAAGACCCGGAGGGTTTCCCTTGGCTTGACGAGGGGGGACAGAGGAGCGCGGTAATGCTAGACGTTGTTTTGGAATTCACTTTCTCATCCCAGCCAAGCTGTATTTAGCAGCTGAATCAGCGAAAGCCAAGCTCTATATCAAAAACTGGAAAAGCCCAGCCTTATTTCCCGAACAGCCTCTAAATCCAGCTACCAAGCCCAGAACGGACACCCAAACTTCGGTGTTAAACGGCGCAGTCTGCACATTCAGTCTATATAGCACTTAAGCAGTTAGAAGCTACAATAATCACCTCAGAATGTGCGTGCTAGACAGTTTAGTTAAAGGTGAGAGCGTCCGTTCCCAGATGATACCTGCTATACAATGCAACCTCGGCTACCCATACCCCGCCCAGCTATAGAGATAATGGCAACACAATGATGTTATCAGCGTTGCATTTTTTGCTGGTGATAACGCATAGCTACAGGTACTAGCGTCGGCATCACCAGCAAACTCGGTGACAGTTCTAACGTCGTCGGCGTAAGTTTAGTCGGCCTGGAAGGATGGTTTAAGCGAAAAGCGAATTAGCGGGAGTATCAGCGCTACTTCTCGCCTGAAAGAGCCGTCAACAAAGGAAATGCCCCTCTCTACACACCCAATTTTTACTGGAGTTCACTATGAAAAAATTATGGCTCACCCTGACCCTAGCGGGCGTCGCGGCTTTGCAGGTCGCCACCGCACAAACCACCGTCGAGTTCTGGCACACCTTCGGCGACGTGCCGCGTGGCGGCTGGATTCAAGACCGCGCCGACGAGTTTAACGAAGCCAATCCGGACTTTAAGGTTGTCCCTGCCTTTAAGGGCAACGACAGCGACCTCATTTCAGCGACTATCCTGGCGGCGCGGCAGGGCAACCCTCCAGCACTCTCGCAGATTTTTGAGGGCGGCAGCCAGCTAGCGCTCGATAGCGGTGTGTTTCAACCGGCTGCGGGCGTTAGAGATGTGGACTTTAGCGACTACATCGAACCGGTGATTAACTTCTACACCATCGGCGGTCAGGTCAACAGTCTGCCGTTTAACTCGAGCAGCCCCGTTTTGTACTTCAACAAAGACCTGATGCAACAAGCGGGTCTCAACCCCGACGAACCGCCTGCGACCTTCGGCGCGATGTTGGACGACTGTCAAGAGATTCAGGCGGCGAATATCGGCGCAACGTGTTTCGGGATGAGCTTAAACGGCTGGTTTGTCGAAAACTGGATGGCGGAGCAGGGCGCGACGTTTTTGAACAATGACAACGGGCGTAGCGACCGTGCGACCGAAACAAACTTGGACAGCGACGCTGCCAACACTATCTTCTCTTTCTTTAAAACCCTGCAAGATAACAAGTACTTCAGCTATACCGGTAAGCTCGAGGATTTCGACGGCTCAGACGCGATTTTCACGAATCAAAAAGTGGTCTATCACATCACCTCGACCTCTAAAATCGGCAACAACAGCGCCGCCGCTGAAAGTGCTGGCTTTGACATGGGCGTCGCACAGCTGCCGATTCCCACTGATAGCGAACGCAACGGCGTCGTTTTAGGCGGCGCGAGCTTGTGGATTGCTAAGGACATCCCGCAGGAGAAAGCCGAGGGCGCTCTGGATTTCGCGCTCTTTATGACCAACACCGAAAATATGGCGGACTGGCACAAGCTGACCGGCTACTACCCGGTGCGTCAGAGCAGTATCGAGCTGCTGCGTGAGCAAGGCTGGTTCGACGAAGCGCCGCTGCAACTCGTTGCCTTCGACCAGCAGACCAACACGGTGCCGAGTCCGGCAACGGCGGGCGCACTGACCGGCGCTGGCCCCGAGATTCGTAAGGTTGTCGAGGAAGGCCTGCAAAAGGTGCTAAACGGCACGCCAGTTGATGCTGCGCTAGAAGAGGCTAAAGCAAGGGCAGACGCCGCGCTAGCCGATTACAACGCCAACTTCGAGTAGGTTATTGTTCCCGTTTGCCCACCAAAAATCAGCACCTTCAGTCTCCACACCTATGTACATTTAGTGCATAGGTGGTTCTTTGCAACGACCAGAAACACAGCACCTAGAGTTAATAAACAGCACTTAGAGTTAATAACCTGTAAGGAGACCTATGCCGCGTTTCAACTCCTGCTTTAGTCCATCTTGTGAGCTTATAGGGTAGTAGTGCAGATCTCTACACCCCGACCCCAGCCCCGCTCTACAACGCCTGAAGCTAAACGTGTCTCTCAAGGTACGCCCAAAAAACCCACCAATCACGCAGTCTTTAGAGGCTGGCTGCTGCCCGCCCTCTTTTTACTGCCGACGCTCCTGAGCTTTGCGGTTTTCACGTATTACCCGGCAGCAAGGACGCTGCGCCTGAGCGTCTTCCGCAGCAATATCATCTTGGGTAACGAACAGTTTACCGGTTTGCAGAATTTGACTGAGCTGCTCTCGAGTCCTGTCTATCATCAAGTCTTGCTACAAACGCTGGTCTTCTGCACGTTGGTCGTCGTCATCGGTCTGGGTATTTCGCTCGGCCTTGCGTGGCTGGCGAGCAAACCCATTGCAGGCGGGCGCGTATACCGGTTGCTGCTGATCTATCCTTACGCGCTGTCACCCGCGATTGCCGGAACGCTTTGGTTATTTTTATTCAACCCCGAAATCGGTCTGATCAACCAGATTTTAGGCAGCACCTTCGGCGTCAGACCGCGCTGGCTCGACGATCCTTTTCTCGCCTTCGGCCTCGTAACCACCGCGTCCATCTGGAAAGGGCTGGGCTACAACATTGTCTTTTATCTTGCGGCGCTGCAAGGCGTGCCTAAAGAGTTGACCGAAGCCGCGCAGCTCGACGGGGCGACCGGCAGACAAGCGTTCTGGCGGATCGTCTTTCCGCTACTCTCACCGATGACCTTCTTTCTGGTCTTTACCGGCATCGTTTCGGCGCTGTTCGATTCGTTTGGTCTAGTCGATATTCTGACGCGCGGCGGGCCGTACTTTCGGGAGGCGGGGATTACGACATTCCTGATCTATCAGCTCTACGAAGACGGCTTTCGGGACTTTAAGACCGGTGTTGCCGCTGCTGAAGCTGTGCTGATGCTCGTACTAGTTGGCGCGCTGGTCATCTTGCAGTTTCGCCTAGGTGGACGGCGCGTCCACTATGGGGCCTGATGTGGGGAGCCTAATGAGCGCCAAACGTCGCTCACTCGTCCTGACGCACGCGGTTCTGATTGTCGCGGTTTTTCTGATTGCCAGCCCGCTGCTGTTCGCGCTTCTGAAGGCGACGCAGGCCAGCTCGGACGTGATTTCGGCGCGGCTGTTGCCGGGAGGCAACTTCGGCACGAACCTCGCCGCGCTGTGGAACGGGGCAAATCTGGGGCGCTATATGGTGAACTCGAGCATCGTCGCGTTGTGCATTACCGTCGGTAAAACAGCCTTTTCGGTACTCGCCGCCCTCGCCTTCGTCTACTTCCGCTTTCCGCTCAAGGGTCTCGCATTCGCCTTGGTGCTCTTTACCCTGATGTTACCGACCGAACTCCTGATCGTCGCGCTGTTCGACCTGGTTTCGACCCGTTTACAGTGGGCTGACTCGTACCTGGCGATTATCGTGCCGTTTCTAGCGAGTGCGACCGGAACCTTTTTGTTCCGTCAGCACTTTATGAGCATCCCCGATTCACTGGCTGACGCGGCCCGTATCGACGGGTGTGGGCCGCTGGGGTTTCTGACCCGCGTGCTGGTACCGATGAGCTGGAACACCATCGGGGCGCTCGCCGTCGTACAGTTCGTCTACGCCTGGGATCAATACCTGTGGCCGCTGGTCATCATGCAGAGCGACGACAAACAGGTCGTACAGGTAGGACTTCGCAGACTTATCGACGTGGGCGGGCAGACCGACTGGGGCGCGGTGATGGCGGGGGCCATCATCACTATTATTCCACCACTGGTCATTTTTACGGTGCTGCAAGAGCAGTTCAGTAAGGGGTTTGCGTTGGGGCAGGACAAGTAGGGCTCGAGCCCAGTATTGAGTTGCAGCCGGTGTTTCAGCCGATTGGTTCAGCAGCGCAGGTTCGCCGTAAACGTTGAGCCTGCTCTGACTTTGCTTAGATGATCGGCGGATCGTTACGCATTTGAAAAGGTCGCCGCCGAACTAACCGTCCAAGGCCCGCATCCCCTGTTCATTATAACGCTCACCCGCAGCCGCGCCCACCGGCACAATCTCTTCCAAGCGGGAGAGCTCAGCCTGATTGAGATGCACACTCGCAGCGCCCACGTTTTCCTCGAGCCTTTCCCTGCGCTTCGTCCCCGGAATCGGCACGACGTCAGCCCCCTGATGAAGCAGCCACGCGAGCGCAAGCTGCCCCGGTGTTACACCTTTTTCACCGGCTAACGCACGGACCTGCTCGACGAGCTCGAGGTTCCGCGCAAAGTTCTCGCCTTGAAAACGCGGCAAGCTGCGGCGGTAATCGTCTTTGGCAAAGTCGTCCGGGCTCGTAAGCTGCCCCGTTAAAAACCCACGCCCGAGCGGGCTGTACGGGACAAAGCCAATCCCGAGTTCGCGGATAGTCGGCAAAATTTCGCTCTCCGGGTCGCGCGACCAGAGCGAGTATTCAGTCTGCAAGGCGCTGATCGGATGGACTTTGTGGGCCCGCTGGATGGTTTCCGGCGCGGCTTCCGAAAGCCCCAGAAATCGCACTTTGCCCGCCGTCACAAGCTCTTTCATCGCGCCGACGGTCTCCTCTACCGGCACGTTCGGGTCAACGCGGTGCTGATAATAGAGGTCGATGTAGTCCACACCGAGGCGTTTAAGTGAAGCGTCACAAGCTTTGCGGACATACTCAGGTGTGCCGTTGATGCCGCCCCTCGAGCCGTCCGCACGGCGTTCGATACCAAACTTCGTGGCCAAGACCACCTCACCCCGTCGGCCCTTGATAGCGCGGCCCACGAGTTCTTCGTTGGTAAAGGGGCCGTACATGTCGGCGGTATCGAGAAAATTGACACCTAGCTCGAGCGCCTTATGAATGGTGGCAATAGATTCTGCCTCGTCACCCGCGCCGTAAGACTCGCTCATCCCCATGCAGCCGAGACCGAGTTCACTGACCTCGAGCCCTTCTCGTCCTAGTTTTCGCGTTTCCATCTTGACCTCCTCTTGCAGCGCAGCCTAAACCGGGAGCGCGGCGGGGTTTGTCACGGGCGTTGCAAAACCGCCGCCGCGAGCTTGTTAGCGTAAAGCATGAACTTAACTGGAAAGACCGCACTGATTACTGGAGGCAGTAAGGGCATCGGCTACGGCGTCGCTCATGCGCTCGTTAAAGAAGGCGTCAACGTCACCATCACCTCGAGGCACGAAGATGAGGTCACGGCGGCAGCAGAAAAGCTCTCGAGCGGAGGCCAGGGCCGCGCCCTCGGCGTGGTTTGCGATGTTCGCAGCTTTGACGACCAGCAGGCAGCCGTCAAAAAAACCGTTGACGAGTTCGGGGGGCTCGAGGTGCTCGTCGCCAACGCTGGCTTCGGTACATTTGCGCCCATTCAGGACATGACACCCGAGCAGTGGAACGACACCATCGAAACCAACCTTACCGGTGTGTTTTACAGCGTCAAGGCGTCTTTAGACGCGCTTAAAAAGCAGGGCGGCTATATTTTTACGGTCTCGTCTCTGGCCGGTAAAAATCCGATGGCGGGCGGTTCAGCGTACAACGCTTCCAAGTTTGGGTTGAACGGCTTTAGCGAGGCCATTATGCTCGATTTACGGCAAGACGACATTCAGGTCTCGACGATTATGCCAGGGTCGGTGGCCACCTCGTTCGGCGGTCAAACACCTACCGAAGAAGACGCGTGGAAGATTCAGCCTGAGGACATCGCAGACATCGTGGTCTCACTTCTTAAATTACCCGAGCGCACCTTGCCGAGCCGGGTTGAGGTGAGACCGAGCAAACCGCCGAAAAAGTGATAAGCTGACGCAGTAATCATTTGTGCGTGTTTTAACTAAGGAGGCGGCATGAAGACAGGTCTTTCATTCGTTTTGATGGCTATGTCTTTGGGAATCACGGGATGTACAAGCGGAGAACAGAGCGGTCAGACAAACGTTTATTTTTTACAAGAAAAGCCCAACGACTTTCCTGATATGGCCGGACTCTTTGAAGGTAAGTTAGCGCTAAACCAAGACTGCTTGCAGATTCAGGGTGACAACGGAAGAGCAGAAGAGTACAACGCTATCTGGCCCGCCGGGTTCAACTTTAGTGTGGAGGGCGAAAGCGTCAACATCTTAGATGGTGACGCTCAGGTCGTTGCCCAAGTTGGCGACCAAGTGCGTGTCGGCGGTGGCGAGCTGAAAGGTTTGTCTCGAGAGGAATTTGAGCAGAACTATCTGGGGGACTCCCGGTGCTCAGAGCCTTACTGGTCAGTCAGTAGAAGCCATCTCAAAAACGCCTAAGCAGTAATTTGATGCAGCCGAGATGCAGGAAGGCCAAGAAGTTTAGGGAGTGATGTTCATAGCGAACGACCAGACGGCGAAAGTTGCCGAGGTGGGCGAATAGCCGTTCAATCTTCCAGCGCCGTTTGTAGCGCCTCAGTTTACGTCCATCTTGCGTCTTGGCTTTTTTACGGTTTCTTCGGTGAGGCGCAATCATTTCAACACCTGCTTCGGCGAGTTCAGCGTCAAGCGGATCACTGTCATACGCTTTGTCACCGATTAACTTGTCGGGTTTGCCGCTGACGTGTCGAGATGCGAGAGTCGCGTGTACCAACCGGACCTCATGTGGGCTAGCAGACGTAACGTGCAGGGCGAGGCAAGTACCACCAGCGTCCGATACCGCCATGACTTTGCTACCCTTACCCCGTTTAGTCTTACCAACTGCTGACCCCCTTTTTTCGCAGCCACAAAGGTACCGTCGATAAAGCATTCCGACAAGTCGAGTTTGCCCCGCTGCAGGGGGTCATGCGCTAAAGTCTCTAGAATCTGCCGCAACACGCCGTTTCTCTCCCATTCTTGAAAGCGCCGATGGCACGTCTGATAGGGCGGATAGCGCTCGGGTAAATCAGCCCACTGTGCGCCCGTTCGTAATATCCAGCAGATGCCCTTAAGTATCGCTCGTGGTTCTCGTCTGGGACGGCCTTTGCCATCTTTGCGTCGAGCTGGTTCGGGAATGAGCGGCCCTAGTACTTCCCACTGTTCATCGGTGAGTTCCATACCACCGTTCTAACAGCTATGCAGCTGACTATTCGTTTTTGAGATGGCTTCTAGTGTTGTAGAGGTCATTATGCCTTAGTTTTCAGTACGAACTCCGTTTCAAAAATCGATAGTTTGCAACTCCGGCAGCCCTAAACCCGCCGGAGTTTTTTGTTGGGAATGCACTGTACCGGGGATACGGCGCGTTATCCTGTTCGGATGGACGCACGCGAACGCAACGAACGTACCCTCCTCCGCGCTTTGGGCGAACGGATTCCGCAACTCAAAGACCCGCGCATCCCGCTCGTCGTTACGGTTGAACGGGTCAAACTCAACAACGATTATTCTCAGGCTAAGGTGCTCGTGAGTACGCTAAACGAAGACGACATGCCCGACTTTCAGGACGCGCTGGAGCGGGCTAGCGGTTTTTTGCAGCGTGAGCTGGCGCACGACCTAGACCTGCGGCGGACGCCTAAGCTGATTTTTACGGATAATCCGCTCGAGGTTTTCTAGTTACCCTTATGAACCCACTATGAAGCTGCGCGTCCGCTTCGCCGAAACCGACCAGATGGGCATTGCCCACCACAGCGCCTATATCATCTGGTTTGAAGCAGCCCGCGTCGAGTGGCTGCGCGCGCGGGGGCTTGATTATCGGCGGCTCGAAGATGCGGGCGTCTCACTCGCGGTGAGCGCCGTAAACGTGCAGTATCTTCGGAGCAGCCGGTTTGACGATGAGCTTGTCATTGACGCCAACATGACCGAGCTTAAAAGCCGCCGCGTCCGCTTTCACTATGCCGTTTACCGGGGTGATGAGCAGCTTGCGACCGGCGACAGTTTACACACCCCCGTTGATAAAAATGGACGGGCGCAGAGATTACCAGAAGGGTGGCTGGAGGCGCTTTACCCACACGTCTCTACCCTTTAGGATGAGGAACCTCGAGCTGCACTTTCGGACGCAGCTCCCTGTAAAAAGCCAGTCAGTTACAACCGTCGCCGCGCACAAAGAACGAAGAAAGTGGGTAAGCCATGACCAAGCCGCTAGACACCCCTCAACAAACCCGAACCGACAAGTTTCGCGGCGAAGCCCTCACTTTTGATGATGTGCTGCTCGTCCCGGCGCACTCGCAGATTTTGCCCAAAGACGCCTCACTCTACACCCGGTTTTCACGTAACGTACCCCTCAACATGCCGATCAGCTCGTCGGCGATGGACACCGTAACCGAAACGCAGATGGCGATCTCTATGGCGCGGCAGGGCGGCCTCGGCGTGATTCACAAAAAGCTTTCGGTAGAGGCGCAAGCCGAGATGGTCATGAAGGTCAAACGCTCTGAAGCCGGGATGATTACCGACCCGATTACGCTGCCGCAGGGGGCGACCTTACAGCAGGCCGAAGATTTGATGCGCGACTACCGCATCAGCGGCGTCCCGATCGTCGAACCGGACGGGCGGTTGGTCGGGATTTTAACAAACCGCGATTTACGTTTTGAAACCGACTACAGCAAACGTGTCGATGAACTGATGACCAAAGACAATCTGATTACGGTGCCGGTCGGAACGACTTTGGAGCAAGCCCGCGATATTCTCAAGAACCATAAGGTTGAAAAGCTGCTCGTTGTCGATGACGCCTACATACTTAAGGGGCTCATTACGATCAAAGATATTACGAAGAACCTCGAGTATCCTCAAGCCGCCAAAGATGAACTCGGGCGTCTCCGGGTCGGCGCGGCAGTTGGGGTTTCAGGCGATTTGGAGGTGAGGGCCGAAGCGCTCGTCCGGGTGGGCGTAGACGTCCTCGTGCTCGACAGCGCTCACGGGCACTCGCAAGGAATTTTAGACGCGCTCACCTACCTTAAAGAGAGTTTTGAGGTTGACGTTGTTGCAGGAAATATTGCCACTGCTGAGGCAGCTCGAGATTTACTTTTACGCGGCGTAGACGGCCTCAAAGTTGGCATAGGGCCGGGCAGCATCTGCACAACACGCGTTGTAACCGGCGTCGGGATGCCGCAGCTTACGGCGATTATGGACGTGGTTGAGGCTGCAAAAGGCTCGGGTGTGCCGGTCATTGCCGACGGCGGCATCAAGATGACCGGCGACCTGCCCAAAGCGCTCGCGGCAGGCGCAGACTGCGTGATGGTCGGTTCGATGTTGGCGGGCACCACCGAGTCTCCCGGCGAGGCGATTCTCCGCGACGGTCGCCGCTACAAGGCGTACCGGGGCATGGGTTCACTCGGCGCGATGGAGACCGGCAGCGCCGACCGGTATTTTCAGGAAGACGCCAAAAAGCTCGTCCCGGAAGGTATCGAAGGCATGGTCGCGTACAAGGGGCCGGTCGGGGACGTCATCTATCAGATGTTGGGCGGTTTACGGAGCGCGATGGGCTACTGCGGTACGGAAGATATTGCAGCGCTGCAAGAGCGGGCGCAGTTTGTCACCATCACGCAGGCGAGCCTGATCGAAGGGCACCCGCATGATGTGACGATGACCAAAGATGCGCCGAACTACTCGAGGCGTGGGGAATAGAACTCCTCGAGCCGTTCACGAAGCGGTATTTAGACTCAAGTGCTGAGGTCTTTGTAGCTGTTTTTAACGGTGAGCCGTGGAACGAGCCTTGGACTTTGGAAACGGCTTTAGCTTGCCTGCGTGACCTGCTAGATACACCGCGTTCGTTGGGTTTCGTAGCTAAGACCGAAGGTAAAATTGTCAGCTTTGTTTTGAGGCGTACTGAACAGCGTGACCAGAATAGACAGTTCTACCTTTCAAAGATGTGCGTCTTGGCTGAACATCAGGGTCAAGGTATTGGGAAAAAGCTCCTGAGGGGACTCGAGGCCAACCTCAAGCAGCAAGACGTAGCCAAGCTGTACCTGCTAACAACTAGAGGCGGCTCAGCAAAGGCGTTTTATCATGGGTGCGGGTTTTATGCGAGTGAAAAAATGGGGATGCTCGGCAAGTATTTGTAAGATGAGACTCGAGCCTCTCCCCGCAAAATCGTGACCTCAGCGTGCTAGATTTGGTGGGATGAAAATCTGTCTGTTAAGCCTTTTTCTGGTGTTGACTTCCGCCTTTGCCCATAGCACTGTGCAGCTTACAGCGCTTTGCGTAATCACTGATAGCGTAGGTTATAGCCGGAATGACCGAACCAGCCAAGGATGTCTTGCAAGGAGATGGTTTTCAGGGCAGCGGCAATGGCTTGATCGAGGGCGTCTCGAGCTCGTGCCTGGCTCGCTTTGACGAAGGTCTTGATTTTAGAAAGCGCTTCTTCGATGGGGTTCAGGTCCGGTGAGTAAGGTAGCAGGAAAAGCAGCGAGCAGCCTTTGGAAGCCAGCAATTCGGCGACCCTATCGCCTTTATAGATACGGTGGTTGTCCAGCACGACGATCTGACCTGGGGTAAGGGTAGGTACAAGCATCTGCTCGACATAGGTCTCGAACGCAAGGCCGTCAACGCTGCCCTGAAGTGTCATAGGAGCTTGCAGTCCGTTAAGGGAAAGGGCGGCGATGAGGCTGGTATTCTCACCCCGGTTACGGGGCACTTGGTTGTAAGCGCGTTCCCCCTTCGGAGCACGGGCGTAGAGAGGTGTCATAGCAAAGTTAAAGCCGCTCTCATCGACAAAGACGACTTTGCCTGGGTCAACACAGAACACTTTAGCCAGCCAGCGCAAGCGTTGCCCTTCGTCACGTTCACTCGCTCCCAACGTCTTTTTTTCTCGATAGATCAGCACGCTGCATCGTGCGGCACATGGCTACGATGCTGACCTTGACGCCCTGCTGTTCTTCCCAGAGTTCGCAGTGTCTGGCCAGGGTGACCTGGTTATGCTGTCTGACTTGTTCGCTTAGCAGCTCATACGCTTCGGCTGGAATTAACGCGCTGCGGCCCGGTGGTGCCTTGGCTGCCAGCTCCCCGTGAGCGGCTGAGGTAACGCCGCACCGTCGCCACGCCTACCTTGAAGCGCGCTGCAACGTCCTGATGCTTCTGCCCTTCCGCTACCGCTTCGACAATTCGTTCGCGTAAGTCGAGTGAGTATGCCATGCTCCACTATGACGCTATATCAAAGCTAGCGCAAATCGCTGTAAGCAGGCGGCGCTCGAGGGTGCCCTCACCGTATTGACAAGGCCGCTTGACGGCTACCCTCCCAGATTCGTCAAAGCTGGCTGTCCTCTCCCAAAAAAGCTTTACACGGGGAAACCTGTGTTTATTCGCTCTCTCGTACACCCTACCGCACAAGACCGACAACGACTTCAACAACACATCTAGGCAGCAAGAGCAAAAGACCCGGATTTCGTCACATCTATAGAAAGTGGTTCTTACGACCCTTACAGGGATTACTACCGCGTTTCTGTCTTCGACCGCGCTTGTGGCTACTTGTTTCATATAGAACTCGAGGCCAAATCACTTGCGTTCGGGAGCATAACCGGTCCTCTTTCCCTTACCCGACAAGAAGCTCAGCGCCGCCTCGCTTCTGCTGTAGCTCCGACCTTAGTCAGGCTCACATCGCTCGATTATCTGGGTTACATGTGGCTAGCAGGCTCAAAAGCGGTTGAGGTTACAGCATATGGAATGCACGGCGAACACGCGGTTTACCGTGTCGTAAACCGTTCAGGCAAACCTGTTTCGCCGCTCAAGACCAAATTAAAGCTGTTTATTTACAAACGACCTTTCACACTGACCGACGGCACGCCCTCCGCTACTTGGAGTTTTTGGCTACCCGTTAGGCTCGAGCCCCTACCTCAAACTAAACCCCGCTAGACCTCATCTCGCCACGAATGCTCCGGCTCATACCCCAGCACCCGGCGAGCCTTATCAATGGATAAAAGCGTCTCATTCGGCTCGACCTCACGCTTCAGCGGTACACCGGGAAAAACCTCTTCGATCAGCTCAGCGTTAGGGCGGGTCATCACCGTGTCGGCGTTGGCGATGATAAAGGCGTCCGCACCTTTACCCTCGTACTCAGTAGCTTTACGGATAGCCTGAGCACCGTCTCTCGCGTCGATATAGGCCCACAAGTTCCATTTGCGCGTCATGGCGTCGGCGTCGAAACTTGGAAACTCGGCGTAGTCTCCTGGGTCCATCACGTTGGAAAAGCGCAGGCCGATAATTTTCATCTCGGGTTCCCAGCGGCAAAACTGCTCTGCCATCGTTTCACCGAGCTGTTTGGAGAGCGAGTACGACGACTCAGGGCGCACTGGGTAGTCTTCATCAAGCGGGATATAGGGGGGCGGGTCGTTAAAGGGGATGCCGAGCAGCGTCTCTGAAGAGGCCCACACGACATTTCTGATTCCTAAGATACGCGCGGCGGCAAAGACGTTGTAGGTACTGATGAGGTTGTTTTTAAAGAGCGCGGCGTTGGTAACGAGTCCGGGTGCTGGAAACGCCGCAAGGTGAACCACAGCGTCAACTTTCGGATAGCGGTCGTCGGAACCGGCGAGCGCGTCCAGCGTTGCGCCGAAGTCGGCAAAGTCGGTTTGGGTAAAGTGGCATAGTTGCGGGTCGGGTGCGTTTGCGTCCAAATTGATAGCGGTATGACCGTGCGCGAGCAGATCTTTGATACAGGCGCGGCCCAGTTTGCCGCTGCCGCCGGTGACTGCAATAATCATGCTTTCAGCTTACCGTGACCAAGACGCAAGCTTAGGTAGCTAGAACGCGGTTAGGTCATCTCCTTGTTCGCTTTTGGGCTGGGTGAGCGCCGCGTCCGGGGGGAGGAGCGACGAAATTGCGACCATCAGCTCGAGCCCTTCAAAAAGCCCCTCGGCGCGGCTTAGAGTGCCGCCACGGCCGACTGATAAAAGCGCCGCCTCGAGCAAAAAAAGCCGGTCGTTCAGCCTGTCTCTTACGCCGTCGACAGCGTCGGCTTCGGCAAAGCTGGTCTCGCTGGCGATAAGCTTGAGGTAGTTGCACGCCATCTGTAAGTGCCAGGTGGTGCGCTCGAGGTCACTGTCTGCGTCACGGCCCGCGTCGTCCGCTGCCGCTTCTGAAAGTGCCTGCAAGATACCCGTACAAACCGCGTGGAGGTGAGCGGCGACTTTTTGCCTGAACGCGAGCTGTTTGGCTTCTTCACCCTCTGGCCTCGAGCCTAGCCCCACCACCTTTATCCCCACAACTGACACCTTTCTGAGCAAGATGGGCACGCCCGAAAATTTGCGTTAGTACCGTTCAGGGTGGCGGAGACCGCGGTACTGTCACCGGTAGGTTGAAAGATAACGCACCTCACCGGACGAATACCCCTGCGCCCTCGCCCGCGCAATTTTTTACACTATAGCAGGTCGGTCTCAACCGGGTCGGGGGCCTGGCGGACATGTCGGCGCACATTACGTCTAGAATGATACCGACAGAACTCTGACGCAATCATGACAGGGTGGTAACTTGATGTCGAAAATGATCGAAATATGGCAGGTATCATTTGGTTCGAGACGCTCTGGAAAATGATTGTCGTTCCTGCGGAGGACTTCGTGCACTAGCACGCACCCCTAAGAGATGATAGCTGCGAGCTTCGCGCTCAGTAGCTGTGATAATTGCTCTATGATTATGATGCGGATTTTAGCGCCTATCAATAAGGGATCGCGACCCCTTGTTTCTGCACCGCTGTCATACTTTCGTGAGCTGTTACCGCTAGCGGATACGCAGGTCGTGTTGACCTTCAGCAGGAAGCGTCAAAAGCGCGTCCATCACAACCTCCACACCGAACTTGAGGAAAAAGCTGAAGGGGCTGACAAGGCGCTCTTGCGGAGTTCCGGCAGGAAGCAGGTGCGCGTGTAGTCGCCCGAACTGCCGGGTGTAGGTGTCGTCGCGGTTGGCTAGGGCAGCGGCACTTTTGGCCTCGAGCTTCCCAAAAATTGCCGCCAAATCCGTTTCGGCGCGGCTTACCGTCCGGGCGAGCGTCGGGTCGATGGCGGACACATCGGTGCGAAGCGAAGCCGAGAGATTTTGGAGGGCGCGCAGACGGTCGTCGAAAGCGAGCTTGCGACCGTGCAAGCTCAGGAGCGTCTGCGCCTTAAGGCCCTCCCAATCCGTTTGCAGCGCCGGAGCGCTGAGGCCGAACTTGTCCAGTATCCGGGCTACGGGCGGTTCCAAGATCGTCACGGTCGTCCGCGGCCAGATAAGGGGCATGGCGACGCCGTGCTGCTCGTAAACGCCCCGAAGCTGCGCGATGTAGCGGAGTTCTCCCGGCCCGACAACGGTCGCAGCGGTCGGCAGGGTGGCGTCCTGGGTGATGGGCCGAAGCCCCGCCGCCGGAGTTAAACAGGTCGGGTCGGTGTCTAACAGGGCGAGCAGGTCGTCTCTGCTGTAGTGCGCCGTTTCCGTGTGGAAGGTTTCACCGTCAAACCGCAAAAGGTGTCGCTGCTTGTCAGGCGTGTCAGTGGTCAAAAAAAGGTTCGTCGCGTCCGCCCCGCGCCCAAGTTGCGGCGTGTAGCCGAGCTCCCGGAGGGTGTCAGCAGCCGCGTTGACAGCCCGGCCCGAGCGCAGCGGGTCGCCGAGTTCGGCGCGTAAAACGGGCGCGAAAAGTTCTGCGGCGGCGGGCTCAAGCGGATTCAAAACAATCAGCCCTTGCTCGCCCAACAGTTCGTAAAGGATTGCCCCAAGCCAGTCGGCAAAACTTTCGGCACGGTCGGCGGTGCGGCGTAAAAGGTCGCTGACCTCAAGCTTGTGCGCGTCTGGGCCACGGAACGCTTTTAGCTCAGCCACCACTTGCTCCACCCACGCTTCACTCAGGTCGATACGCCCTGCCGGAACGCCTTCAGGCAGCGGCAGCGACAAACGGTGGAGCGTTTCGTCCAGGTCGAGCAGATAAGTGTGGTCGATTTCGGCGCTGTCGGCGTCTTGGGCGGCCAGCCAAAAAATCGGAACGACCGGCTTGTCCTCGGTGCTGAGTTGCGCGGCGAGTTTGAGAGCGCTGACGGCCTTGCTGAGCGTATAAAGCGGCCCCAGCAAGAGACCTGTCTGCTGTCCGGTGACGACCGCGCGGCTCTCAGGATGCGCCAGTTTTTCTAAAGCTTCAAACACTGCCTCGGGTGCGCCGAGCTGCTCCGCCTGCCCCCGTAAAATTGCTGCGAGCAGGGTTCGGTCGACCGGGCGGGGTTGGTCTAACGCCGCTCGAGTGTCACCGGGCTCGAGAGCAAACAGGGAGGTCAGGGCGCGGTTTCGGTAAGCAGTTTCAAAGGGGGTCGGCGGCACACGCCAGCGTACCGTGCGGCGTTTACGGGGGGCGTAGGATACGCTGCGAAGTCGCAGAACAACCCGACTGAACTAACGAGCTTCAACCTTGCCGGGAAGTGGAGCCATACCCAGACGGACAATATACCCCTGCTGCCCGCGTTTGGCACGGTAACGCTCCAGCAAACTACACAGCTCCTTTTGTAAGGCTTTCGCTTCATCAAAGTCGAGGGTGACGTCCTCGGCCCAGAGATCGACGATAGCGGGCGCATCAGGGTCGAGAAAGTTCCAGCTACTGTCAGGGCCAATCGCACTGCGTACGGCCAACCGTCCCGCCTCGAGCCCCACCCGCACGCCCCAAACGCGTTCGCCTTGCGCGTCAAGTTCACCCTGCGCCGCCCTGACCAATCCTTGAATCAGCCTGAATCAGCCGCGCTTGACGAGGCGCGTATTCTTGCGCCAACAAAACCTCCAGCGTCTCGGCAGGCGTTACGGCGTAGGGCAAAAAGAATGCCTCGGCAACGGCCCGGTAATGCTTGACGGCCCGACCTGCGCGAGGTTCCTCATGGATGATTTCAATAAGGCCCACCTCGAGCAACCTTTTCACCTGATAAAGCAGCGTATTGAGCGGCATTTCCAGCTCACGCGCCACGCCCGACGCAGTGCGCGCCGCCCCGACAAAGGGCGAAAGCACCCTGAGGACAGCGGGTTCGAGCAGCTTCCGGGCGGCTTCAGGCGTTTCAACGCGCAGTTAGGGTCTACTTCCAAAAGGTTCGGGCATTTGCAGCAGCATAGCCGTAACTTTAGTCAGGCGCACGAACTGCGCGACAGGAGGCTTATGAATATTCATGCTCTCTCTACTGGCACCATCAGGGTTAAAACAAACCATCTGCGAGGTCGGGGGCAGAGCCGCGGAGCTCGAGTCCTAAACCTTTTTACAGATGCTGACTGGAGCGGCACACTGCCGATTTACGTTTGGGTCGTTGAGCACCCGTAAGGCGTCATTCTGGTAGACACGGGCGACACAGCTCAAACACCGGCAGGCTGGCAACACCCCTTTCACACCTTTGCCACAAGGAAAACTACCAAACCTGAAGAGGAAATCGTGCCGCAGCTCGAAACGCTCGGCATCACCCCTGCCGATGTACGCTGGGTTGTGCTGACGCATCTGCACATCGACCACGACGGCGGAATCAGGGGCTTCCCCAACGCCGAGTTCGTGGTGGCGTCGGGCGAATACGCTCAGGCTGCAGGATTCGCCGGACGCCTCCGGGGATACGTGCCGCGGCGCTGGCCCAAAGGCTGGCGGCCCCGACTTATCGACTTTACGTCCGAACCTTTCGGTACGTTTGAGCGCAGCTTCCGCCTTACCCAAGCGGGTGACGTGGTGCTCGTCCCGACACTGGGACACACCGCGCATCACCTCTCGGTCATTGTGCAGACAGGCGGCCTCCACTATTTTTTAGCAGGTGACACCTCGTATACTGAAGCGCTGCTGCTTGCGGGCGCGGTCGATGGCGTTTCTCCGGATAGACGTACCGTTCAGGAAACGTTAGCCCGTATTCGCGGATTTGCAGAGCGGCACCCTACGGTCTATCTGCCGACCCACGACTCGGGTGCGGCAGAGAGACTCAGATTTCGTCAGGTTGTAGCACGCAGCAGGTATCAGCCGGTCAGGGACGCTTTCAGCATAAGTTTGGGTGGCTAGCACGTACATGCTACCGATGACCTGCCTGTGCCCGCTGAGGGTATGCCCCCAAGGGTATGCTGGTAGCAATCTTTTACGGGAATGTCAACAGTAGGCAACACTAGCAGGATTTGCTCGAGCCTCAACTGGCGGGAGTGGTAGAAAGAAAACTCCCGAAGCGCTCCCTTCAAATTTCCCTTCGCCATTTTTAACGAAGCACAAATGTTAGGATGACGGCTGTGTGTCATGCCGTACGCCATCCCGACGGAATTCGTGTCGTTTTAGCTGTTACCGGAACCCTTTATGCAACTTCGCGTTGACCTTCGGCCCAGCGGAGATTTTCCCGGAGATTACACCAGGGGCTACCCCGACGTAGTGGTCGCCATCGATGTTCTGAGAACCTGCACGCTCGCGCCACTGCTCTTTAGTCGGGGGTTGGAGACCCTTCATATTGGCCCTAGCAGCCGCGCTGCCCGCCGCCTCGCCGAAGCGCAGGGGCTGCTCTTGTTCGGTGAAAAGGGTGGGTTGCCGCTCGAGGGCTTTAACTACGGCGTTTCCCCGACCGAAGCTGCTGAGGCCGACGTTGCGGGGCGTTCGGGCGTCCTCGTTTCAGACAACAGTTCACGCGTCTTGGCGCGCACGACCGGCGCAAAGCACGTGCTGCTCGGCTCGCTCTATAACGCGGGCGCGGCGGCAGCGTTGGCGGCGTCTTTAGCTAAAGAAGAAATTGCGCTGCTCTGCACCGGATTTAACGGCGACGAAGACCTGGACGACACGCTCTGCGCCGGATTTTTAGCGGCGCACCTCAAAAGGCGGTTGCCGGAGGCGACGCTGGGCGGCGCGGCGCTCTACGCGATGGGTTTTTTGGGGGCGTATCCGACACCTGTCGGGGCGCTCTGGGGCTCGAGGGCCGGTCACGCGCTGCGCCGCTTTAACCTGACCGGCGACCTTGCCCTAAGCAGCCTCGTCTCGCAAACGGACAGGGTGCCGCGCCTCATAGAAGCCGACGCAGACGCACACTACCGCTTCACCGCCGCAACACCCTAAAACGTGGGAGACGCAGTAAAATCTAAACCGGTTCAAACAACCGACGTACTCGGGTTCGCGGTGGCTGAGGTGACGCTCGAGCAGGCAGCGACGTGGGCGCTAGACGCAGCGGAGGGCAGCGCGCCTCACCTGCTCGTCACTCTGAACCCGGAGATTATCGTGCAGGCCCAGCTCCAAACGGCGCTCAGTAACGCCCTGCACCACGCCGACTTGAGCGTCGCTGACGGTGTAGGCGTCGTGTGGGCAGCGCAGTGGCGCGGGGTACGCTTGCCGGAGCGCGTCCCCGGCGTCGAGCTGATGACCCGGCTGTTGGAACGTGGCGGCTCCGACCTGCGCGTCTACTTTTTAGGAGCCAAACCCGGCGTCGCCGAACGTGCCGCCGAGGTTGCTAGGGCGCGTTTCGGAACGACGGTCTCAGGTGTGCAGCACGGCTATTTCAAACGGCCCGACGAGGTTGTGGGAGTCGTTCAAAAGGTTTCTAAAAGCGGCGCACAGCTCCTGTTGTGCGGCCTCGGTGAAGGGCAAGAACTCTTTTTACACACGCACCGTGCCGCGCTGGGTGTGCCGCTCATGATTGGTGTGGGTGGGGCGCTCGATGTGCTGGCGGGTGAGGTCAAACGGACGCCAGAATGGACGCACCAATTAGGGCTCGAGTGGGCCTACCGCGTCGGCTCCGACCCCAAACGCTGGCACCGTTTTCCGAGACTGTTAAAGTTCGTCAGACTGGTTCTGACAAATCGTGTATAGGAACCGGCTCGAGACTCGTATACTCAGCTTGGAATAACATATTTGAGTGTGTCCGGCCCAGCTTCAGACTGTTACGGGCCCCGTAAAACCACGAGCGAAAAACAGCGGATTCGCCCGCCCAACATCTCCGCGACGCAGATGTCGCCATTGGGAGCCTTGGCCATACCCATCGGCCCCTCGAGCCCCTTAAAGGTATGAAGCACTTTGCCTTGCAGAGAAATCTCGAGCAGTTCGCCGCGCCGATGGTCGGCCAGCCAGGTCGTGTCGCCTCCCAGAATGCCACTGGGGAACACCGTTTCAGCGACATAATTTAAGGTTCTCATCCGCACGCTAGAGGTAACCTAGTCTCGGCCCTTCTATGTCCTCCGTAAATACACTAGCTAACAGCTGACGGTCAACATCTGCTGAGAGAAAATGGAGGGTTTCATACCCAATCTCGGTTTTGTTTATGAGCTTACCATTTTCAATCTGGACAAGTTATGCCAAACCGCTGCTCAATTTCGCTCGCGTATGCCCTCAAGAGCCAGAACCCACCACGATATGCCAGCAAGTCTTTGGTAGTGCGTCCCCGGACATGCCCCTCTCCAAAGAAACCATTGCGTTCAGAAAATACCTGCTGCCACCTCTGACCGTTCCAACATCTCACAGTCTCAAAAGTGGCTGTAAAACTGGCGCAGATGTCTCCCTTTTGAGTTGTAGTGAGACCGAATACCTCGAATCGCCCTTCAGCAATGGCTGTACACCCTGCGGAGTCGTGACGGCAGATAAAGCTTCGGGGGCTGACTTGGGGACTGCTCGAGGAACTGAGTTTAAGATATTCAGACTCCCGCTCGAGCAACTGCCCATCAGTGCTATAAATCTCTCCATCAGAACCAAACGCCAAATCTACAGGTTGACAATCCGGGCCGCAGGTGTAGGTTCGGCTTTCTTGGGCAAAGCCCATTGAGATACAAAGTAAACCTGAAAGAAAAAACAGCGTTGAACGTAAAATCGGCTCCTAGAACGGGCTACCCATCGCCCTATTACAGTTATAAAACCGGACGAATCACGCGTTAGGAGATTTAACTCACACGGGCGTTATCCCGCGACAATCACTGCCCAGTGCCGCCCCGTCCGGCCCCGGTCGCGCCGATGCGAAAAAAAGCCCTCCGGCTCGGCGTAGGTACACAGCCCGCTCTCCCAGATGTTTTCAGGGTTTACGCCGAGGTTTAGGAGTGCCCAGCGGTTTGCCGCGGCTACGCCGAGCAAAAACCGTCCGGCATCGTCCGGTTCGTAAACAGAGGCCGGAAACCCTGCCGCCGTAAACTCGGCGATGACCTCCGCCCCGACCTGATAGTTGGGCCTCAAGATAGCTGGCCCAAAGGCCACGCACAAATCGGCAGGATCGCTGCCGTAGAGGTCGGTAAGTTTGTGTACCGTCACCGCCGCAATCCCTTTTACGGTGCCGCGCCAGCCGCAGTGCGCTGCCCCGACCGCGCCTGTTACAGGGTCGTAAAAGAGAACCGGCAAGCAGTCGGCGGTGCTGATGATCAGGGCTAAACCCGGCGTGTCTGAGACCACTGCGTCGGCTTCTTCCTCAAACCAGCTCGGCGTACCCGTAAGAACCCGCGTCCCGTGAACCTGACTGAAGGCGCACGCGCTCCTTTCGTCCACACCGAACACGTCCAGAACGCGGCGGCGATTTTCGGAGACAGCGGTCTCGGCGTCCCCGCTCGAAAGTCCCAAATTCAAACTCGTATAAGGCCCACCACTGACGCCGCCTGCACGGGTCGTAAAGCCGTGCGAGACCGGGATGTTGGGGGCATGGATGGGCTCGAGCGCTCTATGTGTCATCAGTCCTCAGCCAACCAGACGAACAGCACAATCAGTACAAACTGCAGCGCCAACCGCCAGAAGAGCAGATACGCCGACAGCCCCTCTGCGCCGACGCTCAAAGGGTCGAAGAGCATATTCAGGTGAACGGGAAAAAAGGCGACCATCAAGAGGGCTAACCCGTAGGCCGCCCACCGCCGGTAGCGCCGTACAAGCAACCCGGCACCGCCCAGAATTTCCAGCACGCCGCTCAGCAAAACCCAAAAGCGCGGCGCAGCGAACCCCGGCGGCATAATCTGCACGTACACGCCCGGACGGACGAAGTGGAGCGCACCCGCCGCAATAAAGATAACGCCTAAAGAGAAACGTAAAACGGTTTTGAGCATCCCTGAGCCTATCAAGTTCGCCGTAAAAGGACGTTACTTTCGGCCTCTAACAACCGTAACTTGCGTGCCCGTGAAACCTTTTTGATCGCCGCTTCACGCCGGAGGGCGTCGCCGTGCGTGGCTGCGTGTTCCAAGTACACCAGCTCGCCGGGGCCGTTTCGCCGCATGTACGCCGCGCCGCGTCCGCTGTTATGCGCTTTGAGGCGGCGCGTCACGTCGGTCGTAATGCCCGTATAGAGCGTGCCCGCCTTGCAGCGCAGGATATAGACCTGCCAGCTAGAGCTTTTCACCGGCGTAGATGGGAACTGAAAGGATATTTTCGGCGGGTGGTAAGGGGCAGCGGTAGCGCTCCGAGTAGGCGCAAAAAGGATGGTAGGCACGGTTAAAATCGAGCAGAATCTGTCCGCCAGATAACAGGGGCGCTTCTAGGTAACGGCCTGCGCCGTAAGTTTCCGCGCCGCTCATCGCGTCTTTGAACGGGACGAAAAAACGTGTGCTGTCGCCGGGTTCAAAGGTCGGTTGGTAGAGGGTCAGGGTACATGGTTGGGCGTTTAGTTCAAAATCGGCGTAACCCGCAAGAAAATACGGTTGTTCGTCGCCGCTGGTGCCGAGCAGCACAGCTTTACGGTCTTCAGCACGCCTAAACGCAGCCGTCACGGTGTAGCTTTCCGACTCGGCGTAGTACGAAAGCCCAAAAAAAGGAGTGCCGTAAAGGGGCGAGTCCGGGTCGGTCTCTAAATACTGGTCTTTGTCGCGGCGAAAACGCTCGAGTACCGTCATGCACACCCACTATACCAACGCCTCCTGACTCGAGCTTTTGGATTAAGGCGTCGCAGTTAAAGCTTACCTAAAGGCGTCGCCAGCCGTGCGAAACTAGCTTATGCCAGCCTCCTCCCGCAGCCGCCCCGGTGTCGTTTTTAGCAGCGCTATTTTTACCTGTGTCATTTTTACCTCTGCCCTCATGATGACGTTTGCAGCTCGAGCCGCAGGTGCGCAGACGCTCGAGGAGGCCGTCACGCCTCAGGGTGTCAGGGCACATATGGCGGCGCTGCAACGAGTTGCCGACGCGAATGACGGCAACCGCGCCGCCGGAACCCCCGGTTACGCCGCCTCGGTACGCTACGTTGAACGGACGCTGCGGGCCGCAGGCTACAAGGTGACGCGCCAGCCTTTCACCCTAAACGTTACCAACACCCTCGCCGAAACCGGGCGTGTACTCGGTGAGGAGAATACGCTTAGCCCCAAGGTCATGGCGGGGTCGCCGAACACCCCGGCGGGCGGGGTCACGGCACCTTTGGTACGCCCGCAAGACCCACTCGGCTGCACAGCTGAAGCTTCGGCTGCATTACACGGCGCAGTTGTTTTGCTCGAGCGTGGACACTGCACCTTTGCCGAAAAGTCGGTGAACGCCGCCTCAGCAGGCGCGGTGGCTGTGCTCATCTATAACAGCGGCGAACCAGACAGCTTTCCCCTGCTCGGCTTGCTCGGCGACGCGCCGCCTGCTGACGTCGTACCGACAGCGGGGTTGACGCGGGCAGCGGGCGAACGGCTGCAAGGACAGCTTGAACGTGGCGAGGTGAGAGTCAGGCTCGAGCTGCGCATCAAAGACACCACTCGCCGAACTGCCAACGTCATTGCGGAACCCCCCGACGCCACCGGCAGCGTCGTGATGGTCGGCGCACATTTGGACTCTGTAGCTGAAGGCCCAGGCATCAACGACAACGGCAGCGGGGTCGGATTGACGCTCGAGCTGGCCCGTCAGCTCGCCCAAGCAGGTAACATTCAGGGTGTCCGCTTCGCCTTCTGGGGCGGAGAAGAACTCGGGTTGTTGGGGTCGAACCGCTACGTCAGCAGCCTCTCCCCTACTGAGCTAGAAAATATCCGCGCCTACCTGAACTTCGATATGGTGAGTTCGCCCAACGCGGCCCCCTTCGCGTACGGCGACCCTGAATTGACAGGGCTTTTTACGGCGACGTTTGCGGCGGGGGGGCTCGAGCTTCTCCCCGACACTATCGGGGGCCGGAGCGACCACGCGCCGTTTAGGGCGGCGGGCGTTCCGGTGGCGGGGCTTTTTAGCGGCGCTGGCGGAACTAAACCTGAGGCTGAGGTCAGCATCTACGGGGGCGACGCAGCTCCTTACGACGCGTGCTATCACCGGGCGTGCGATACATTTAGCGGCTCGAGTACCCCCACCTCGAGCCGCTACTTAGACCTGTTAGCTGACGCTGCGGCGAGCGCGTTGCAAGGGTTGCTCAGTGAGCCAACCCGGTAGCGTTACAAACGGTCTGACGCCCCCTTTACACGTTGGTGCTAGGGTCTAAGAATGTTAGGCGCACCCAGCTTTGCACAAAAAGTCTACAAAAAGTTATAACTATGCAGTCTGTAGAATTCACTTGCGACTGCTGATTCTGCAAGAGTTCCAATTGCTTTCCAGGACAGCAAAACTCGCTTAGGGTCTATAACTCGCTTTTCGGAATGAAAGAGTATTGAGTTGAGACGGACTTTTTGTGCAAAGCCGGCGCACCCTCACAGGCTGAATTACAAGCTGAAAAGCAAGGGGGGTTTCTCGAGGTTTTAGCTGTCTTTACCAAACTCGGGTTGACCTCGTTTGGCGGCCCCGTCGCCCATCTGGGATATTTCCGCACCGAACTCGTCGAGCGGCGCGGCTGGCTCAGCGACGCAGACTACGCCGACCTCGTGGCACTCTGTCAGTTTTTACCCAGCCCCGCGAGTTCGCAAACCGGTATCGGTTTGAGCATCATCCGGGCCGGAATTCCGGGGGGCTTCGCCGCCTGGTTAGGCTTCACCCTTCCTTCAGCAGCTGCGCTCATTGCTTTCGCCTCTAGCATCGACGCCACTGACGTAAGCGGCGCAGGCTGGCTGCAAGGGCTTAAAATCGTTGCGGTTGCAGCCGTCGCACACGCATTTTGGGGCTGGCGACCAAACTCACGCCCGACCGCCCCCGCATCACGCTGCCGCCAAAAGCGCTAGCGGCGGCGCTCATCTGGCCGACAAGCCTCGCGCAGGTGCTGATTATCTTGGTGGGCGGACCTATCGGCTGGCGTTTTTTATCTAGAAGTTCGGTAGTAGTGCGAAGCGCACCGCCCTTTCGCAGCCGCAAACGCCTTGATGCCGACCTTCTCAAGGTTCTCTTGGGTCTGCTCGGGTCTACTCGTCGGTTTACCCGTTCTGGTTGAAGCAACTGGAAACTTCTGTAGCGCTCTTTTCAGCGCCTTTTACCGAGCCGGGTCACTTGGTTTCGGTGGCGGTCATGTGGTGCTGCCGACGATGCGCGGGCCGTCCGCCATTGTCCAACTCGGGCCCGCCCCGTGGCTCGACACAAAGCCAGACTCATTTTTTAGGACAGCGCTTGGCGCGGTTAGCGTCCATTCTGGTCCTGCTTCTGTCTGTTCACAGGTGTAAATCTGCACGCCGCGCCCGGTTGCGCGTAAGAACTCTGAATTGTCCGTAGGCACCCCAAGGTTAGCAGGAACCTCGTTCGGCGCAGTAGGTGCGGGTGCAGATGTAAGCGTGTTGCTCGAAGGCGCACAAGCGACTAGCGCGACGCTGAATAGAACCCATCTCAAAAGTACCTAAGCAGAACGATGATGCAAGCGAGCTGGACGAAGGTAAGGAAGTTTTCAGCATGGTATTCGTAGCGAACAGGCAAGCGTGAAGTTGTAAAGCCAACTAAAAAACCGCTCGACTTTCCACCTACGCTTATACCGGCGTAGCTTACGACCGTCTTGCGTTTTAGCTTTTTTGCGGTTACGCCGGTGCGATCATGTCAATCCCGAGTTGCGCTAGCTCTGCGTCTAACGGGTCGCTATCGTAAGCTTTGTCACCGATCAGGCGTTGGGGTAGAGCGGTAACAAACCTTGCCTCAAGCGTGCTTGTGACAAGTTTGGCTTCGTGTCTTTGAGCAGTTCGTATGTCAAGGGCGAGCGGAAGACCAGCACGGTCTGTAACGGCCATAATCTTGGTACCTTGGCCCCGTTTGGTTTTGCCGACCTCAAGCTCCCTTTTTTAGCAGGCGCAAACGTCCCGTCGATAAAGCACTCGGATAGATCGATTTCGCCTTGTGCGTGCAAGTTGTGAGCTAGTCGCTCAAGAAGGGCAGGCATGACTTCAGCTTGACGCCACACTTGAAAGCGTCGGTGGCAGGTCTGATAAGGTGGATATCTTTCGGGCATATCTTTCCACGGCTGTCCTTAGAATCTCATCAAGCACTTCGCGATCAGCGCGTCTGGGTCGTCCTCTGGGTTTGCACGAGGCAACAAGCTCTCAAACCGTTCCCACTGCTTGTCCGTTAAGTCCATCCCTTGACTTTATGCAGCTCTTTACTCTTATTGTGCTTTTTGAGATACGCTCTAGTAAAGAGGTGATGAAACGTCTGAACATACACTTTCCTTCAGCTGTTTATGTAAAGGTTTGAGTAGAGGTGCAGCAGGTGTTCATCGCCTCTCTGCTACGCTTGGCATTAAACTTCACATCTAAAAGAGTTTGACAACTTCATCTGCTACTTGCCCAAAGCAGCTTCAGAGCGAGAAAAGGGAACATCAGGGCGATTTGAAATCTTCCCATAGCGACAATTTACGCAACGTATCTGCTCAACAGAACTTAATACAACCGCGACGTGCTGCCACCGTCAACGCTAAGCACCACGCCGTTCACGAACTTCGCTGCGTCAGAAGAAAGCCAGGTGATCGCGTGCGCCGTCTCCTCAGGTTCGCCCAGACGCCCCGACGCTGAATATTTCGTGGCGAGGGCTGAAAACAGCGCCGCCGTTTCCTCCACTTCAGGATCAATCATCTCCGAGCGGGTAAAGCCGGGCGCGACGACGTTGATCCTAACACCTGTTCGCCCGTAGTCAACCGCGGCAGTTTTTGAGAGACCGATAAGACCGAACTTGCTCGTGCTGTAGGCAGCGTGCCCCACGTCGCTCGGCTTGTAACCATAAATTGAGGAGATGTTGACGATGGTACCCTTCCCCTGAGCGAGCATCACTGGAAGCTGATACTTCATGCATAGCCACACGGCTCGTAAATTGATGCCGATGACCTCGTCCCAAGCCTCTTCGCTGATGTCAGCGACTGGCGTGGCGATGGGTCCGCCGATGCCCGCGTTGTTCACAGCGCAGTCGAGGCGACCAAAGCGTGACACGGTCGCTTCTACCATCGCTTTGACATCATCGGTACGTGCTACATCAGTTTGGATGAACGCGGCCTCGCCGCCCATAGCCTCGATGCTTTGCACAACAGTCTCGCCCTTATGTTTGCGCCGGGCGGCGATCATGACCTTGGCACCCTCTCGAGCAAACTGCCGCGCGGCGGCTGCGCCGAGCCCACTGCTGCCGCCTGTAATAAGGGCTACTTTATTTTTGAGGTTTGTCATCTCATGACTCCTTACGGGGTGATTAGAACGCAGCAGTATGCGGCTCGAGATTTCGCGGTTTAGCACGCGCATCAAGGTTTATCTGGGGCAGCCTTTCGCCGCAACTGGCTAGCTAGTTTTAACGTGTGAAGCGTGTTGTCCCTTAGCGTGCCCTAAGAAGCCTTTAAGAATTCCATCTCTGTCAAATTGTCGTAAGCTTAACACCGCGCTTCACCCAGAACAACTTGACGCAACCTAGACCGGGCTATGCCCTTGCCTAAAGACAGCTTGCTCTCGCCCTGCTGAGCCGTACGCACGTGCGGCTTCATAAGCATAGTCCCGCTCCCATTTTGCTAGGTTACTCGGTGGGGTCAGGCAGCGGAGCCTGCTGAAACGCGCCGTTTTCTGGCAAAAAGATGGTGTTGCGCCGCACCTCCTGAATCTCGAGCGTGCCGTCGGCTAGGGTTAGGTCAAGGGCGTGGCCCCCGAATTGGCGGTCGTCTGAGATGAAATGGTAGTGGTTACCTGCCACGTTCAGGTTAGACACGTACTCGGGCGAGCGGATCACTACCGCCGTGCCTACAGAGGCGTCACGCGTGAAGGTCTTCTGCTCTTTAAGCGCCTCGCTGAGCGCCGGATAGGGCGGCGTCAGCTTGCCGATGGCGCGCGTGGTCACTGACGAGAACTGACCGTGAATGCGAATGGCGTAGAAATAGTTGTCGCTAGGGATAATTGACGCGATAAAACTGTCGAGTTGCGCCATGCTCATGCCCTGCACGCGGTAGTTCTTCTGCGGGACGAAATTGACTACTGCTGCAAACGAGCTGAGTTCGGTGTCCGGCGATTCTGTCACCGAGCCGTCGGCGCGGGCGTGGTAGAAGCGACCATCAAGTACGATCATCTCGCCGTCAATGCCGTCATAGGTGCCGAGGCCGAAATTGCCCTGCCAGCGCAGCAGACCTACAGGGTACGCCCCCTGAAAAGTGCCTACTGAAAGGGCCTCTAGGGTGGAAACCTGAAACAGTGTGGCGTCACTGCCCAAAGCCGTGGAGCGAAAGGGGATCGGCGTGTTCTGAGCTTGTACGGAGCCGAACGAGAGGCTAAGCAGTAGCACAGCGGCGAGGCGGCAGCTAGTTGTGATCATCGTCTTGACAGTCATATGGGTCTCCCAATAAAAGTTGAGTTTTGTCGTTGAGGCGAGTAAGGCAAGGCTGGCGCGGATAATATCGCTCAGCGCCGCTGAGCGATTGGTTAGTTTAACAGCCTCGACGCCTCCTAGAGCATGTTATGCACTTGCCGCGATAGCCAGCGAAGGCGCTAAGCGTTTCAACATAAGCATGGCGAAAGCCAAGAAATGTAGCGCAGCAAGCGTTTCAGGCAGTCTTTTGTAATCACGAGCCAAACGCCTGAGGCGAGACAGCCACAGGTTAGGCACAAGCTGCCAACATCTGCGATGTTCACCTGTGCAAACAAGCGTTCAACTACCCAGCACCTAGGGAGTAGAACGAAGCCTTTTTCAGCCTCTTCATGCTTGACTACGAAAAGTTCAATACCTGCGCTCTTGGCAGCAGTGGCGGCGTTTTCGCCCGTATAACCTTGGTCTACATAAGCAAGCTCAACCGACCGCTCTGTGACCGCTTGAACCTTTTACGCTAGTTCTTCAACTTGACGGCGTTCTTGTTCAGGTAGTGGCCCACCGAAGAATGCTAAGTTATATGATGGTTACAGAAATCGTAAGGTGTTGTCACTGTGGGAGTAAAAAGCTCAAGAAGAACAGTTTTGCGCCTAATGGCAAACAGAAGTACTGGTGTAGAACGTGCAGCAGGGCGAGCCGCGATAAGCCAGCCTCTAAAGGGTATAGCGAAGCGCGTAAAGAAGAGATTCTGAGAGCTTATCAGGAGCGTTCAAGCTTGCGAGGTCTTAGTCGCACGTTTGGCGTATCTAGAACCACAGTGACGAAGTGGCTCAAAAAAAGCCCTGACCTTAGCTCCACTGAAAGACACACGGGTTCCCCCAGAGCGCCCTGAGCAAGTGGTACTTGAACTCGATGAGCTTTGGTCTTTTGTAGGTTCTAGCACTTCCAACATTTACAGCCACAATATAAGCTAAGGAATGGCGAGCTATTCACTGGACTTACGAGAGCGGATTGTCAAAGCGCACGTCGAGGAAGGACAGAGCAAGCGTACCGTAGCCAGACGCTTCGGGGTAAGTCGCTGGAGCGCCCTGCGCTATGTCAAACGCTTCAGCGCTGGGGAGCTAGCGGCAACGCCGCATCCAGGCAAAAGGCGGCTGCTTGATGCCAAAGGCTGTGAGCAGTTGCAGCGGCAGGTTGAGGCACACCATGACTGGAGCCCCGAGCAGCACGCCGCTGAGCTTGCCAAAGCGACGGGTATAGAGCTTAAGAAGTCGTCAGTAGGCAACTACCTGAAACGCATGGGCATCACCCATAAAAAAAGAGCTTCAGGGCCACAGAACAAGACAAAGAAGAGCGAACCGCGTACCTAGCAGACGTCAGCGATAAAGAGACAAACGCGCTTGTCTTCATCGACAAAACGAGTGCTTATGTCGGACAAAGCCGTGAGTATGGCTGGGCACGAAGCACTGAGCGTGTCCATGACACCAGAACGAGTAAGAAAGAATGGGTCAGTTTGATTGCTGCGATAACCCTTGAGGGGAGAATGGCTGAGCAATCCCTGATTGTCCCCGACACGGTAAACAGAAAACGCTTTTCTAGCTTTTCTCGGGTCTACCTTGCTCCCGACCCTTGCTAGCGGGAGCGTCTTGGTCTTGGATAAGTGGACGGTGCATCATGGTGAAGAGGTCAGCGCGCTGACCGAACGCTTTGGCTGTGAACTCCTGTATCTGCCGACCTACTCACCTGACCTAAACCCCATCGAACATCTGTTCGCCGAGCTCAAAGCCTTTGTCAAAGCGCTGCGCCCCGACACGCAGGGCAACCTTATCCAAGCCTTCTGTGACGCGGTTAAAGCCGTGACCCCCGACCAAGTCTTCAATACCTTCGAGCATTGTGACTACGGAGTGGAGCAGTAAATGTTGGAAGTGCTATTATTAAGTGCCCGACTAACAGCGTAAATAAAGTTACGCCGAAGGCAACCGACCATTTACCTCTCTCTATATTTTGTTTTTGCTTGAGAAGTACCGTCGCGACCTACTGTCTTTAGATCTTCTGCAGATTAGAACTAAGTACCCCCAAATGAAGACTGAGGCTTAGACGGCGGTTGCTCCAAGCAGCTCGAGTGCTTGGGTAACAGCTTTGCGGAGGTCTCTGAGGGCATCGTAGCAACGCCTTGGGAGGAGCCAAGCCTTGAGCCGTTTCCAAAGACATTCGATGAGATTGAAGTGTGGGCAATAAGGCGGCAGAAAGCGTAGATAGAGTCCCTGAGCTTCCCAAGCAGCACGTTTGGATTGAACCATTTTAGCGCGGCGAAAAGTAGCGTTATCCAGAACCACAACACTCAAGCTGTCAGGCGAACAGCTATCAGCGAGGTGTTCTAAGAAGGCTAGGACATTGGCACTTCAGAGGTGGACCTTATCCTTGAGACAGCACCCCGTTCGTTCTTAACGCTGTTCACGAGCAAGGTCTCGGCGTCACCGCCCTACCCAATATCGGCAGATGGGGCAGTACCCGGTTGCTTGTGGCCTCACCATACACCGCATTAGGTGTTTGCTTGCTGAGGCTGCTGTGACGGCGTTCGCCGTTGTAATAGCTGAGGTAGCGCTCTAGGCCAATTCGGGCTTCGTTAAGATTGTTGTAGGCATAGAGATAAACCTCCTCGTATTTGAGACTTCTCCAGAAGCGTTCGATAAAGACATTATCGATCCAGCGACCTTTGCCATCCATGCTGATCCGAACCCCGTGCTGGTCAAGCAAGCTGGTGAATGCTTGAGAGGTGAACTGAGCACCCTGGTCGGTATTGAAGATCTCAGGTGCGCCGTGTGTTGCCAAGGCCTCGGTTAAGGCAGTCATGCAAAAGCGTGGGTCGAGGCTGTTCGACAGCTGCCAACTCAGAATCTTACGGCTGTACAAATCCATGATCGCGACGAGGTAGCAGAAGCCTTTGGGCATCGGCAGATACGTGATATCGGCGACCCATATTTGATTGGGTCGGCTCGGCTCGAGTCCCTGAAGTAGGTAGGGATAGATTTCGTGTCCCTTGGCAGCTTTCGAGGTTCTTGGTTGGGGATAGATGGCCGCAATACCCATGACCCGCATCAAGCGCTGAACACGTTTGCGATTAACGGTGAAACCACGGTCTTTGAGTTCACCTTCGATCCGGCGACTTCCTAGGAAGGGCCGTGCTAGATGGATCTCGTCTATGTGGCGCATGACCGTCAGTTCTTCTTCCGAGACTGCTGCCCTCTGGCGATAAACCGATGCACGGCTCACGCCCAGCAATCGGTATTGTCTTACAACCGGCAGCAGCGCTTCTCTGTCGATCATCGCTTGGCGCTCAGCTCGGCTCAGCGACCGAGCTTGTTCGACAAAAAATCTCGTTCCATCGTCAGCTCGCCAATCTTGGCGTGCAGCTCCTTGACCTCAGACTCGAAGTCACGCTGCTTGTCCGCACCACTCTCGAAGACCTCGCTGACCTGCGCTAAGAGCTGCCGTTTCCACGCTGAGATTTGCTGTACGTGGACACCAAACTGCTGGGACAGCTCAGCCAACGTCTTTTCCTCTTTAGCCGCTTCTAATGCCACCTTTGCCTTGAACGCTGCTGAGTGGTTTCGCCTCTGCTTTTTCATCTCTTCCCCTTTCTGAAAGCCTAGCGCTTTCAACCAAGGGGTCTGTCTCGATTCTTGGGTCCATTTCTTCTGACCGATGTTTCTAAAGCTTCGTAGTGAAGCGTTTGCCTTGCTCCATAAACTTCGAGCGCACCGATAAGGTTAAGTCGTCCGTGACTGCGAACTAGGCCCAACGGGCCGGGCTTTGCCCGTTCTATCTCCAGCGTGTCGGAACTGCTAATGTGGTGTGACCAGATTTTGCCCAGGTGTACGTTGTGCCCAGCGCCAGACTAAAGCCTACTTCGTCTAGATAATAAAGCTTCAGCCTTTTTTCTGCCGCCCCCTTTTAAGCGTGTCTAAACCCGCTCGGTGCTGCTGTTCAAGCTCAGGGTCTACCGTTTTACAGGGCACGTAGCGCGTCCTTTTCCAGACATAGCCCAAGCGGTTGAGGTGCTGGCGTATCGCTTCAGCTGTGACCTTTATGTTGAATTTCCCAGCTATCTCAGCGGCAAGCTGCGAGGCTGTCCAGCTCCGTTCTTCAGCAAGGTATAGGGCCAGTTGGGTTCTTATTTCGTCCGTAATCAAAGGAGCTTGTCCCGGCGCTGTGCCGTCGCCCAGACCTGCCACGCCTTGCTGTTGCCACCTTTTCAGATCGCGCCTGATACTTTCTTCGCCTCGGCCCAAGTAAGCAGCTAGCTTCGGCACACGCCAGCCTTGGTTCGATAACCGTAGAACACTGGCTCGCAGACGCACCTTGGGCTTGAAGTGGGGGGCTTTCTCTATCTCTAGCAGCTTTCTGTCTTCTTGCTCGCTCAGCTCAACATAGAGGGGTTGCATCCCTCAAGTATAGCTTGGGGATACTTAGTAGCATTTGCATCAATCATAGCCACAGTGATTAAAGCAGTTCTGAACCTCTTGCGGTGAGACGGTAGCAATAGCTTTAGCGATAGCGTTGATGAGGTCGGCGACAAGAGTTGCGCGGGCTTTTCTAAGAAAGGCTTTGACTTTAGAGAAGACGAGTTCGATGGGATTAAAGTCGGGTGAGTAGGTTGGGAGGTAGCCAAGGTAGCAGCCTGCACCTTCAACGAGTCGCCTGACGTTTTTGTTGTGGTGAATGGTGAAGTTATCCATAAACACCACTTGTCCAGGGTTTAGCGTGGGGACGAGTACCTCACGCAAGTAGGTGAGAAACGCCGTAGTATCTACAGCACCGGGATGAATCAGGCAACGTTCAGGGTCGAGTCCTTGTGGGGTAATTGCAGCGATTAAGCTGAGCTTGCCTTCTCTGCGTCTGGGGGCGTCATCGACTGCACGGGTTCCTTTAGCTGAGCGGGCGTAGGTGCGGGTCAGTCCCAACCACGCCCCGCTTTCATCTAGAAACACAAAGTCTTCGGCCTCGAGCCGGGTGACTTCGGCTAACCACTGTTCGCGAGCAGCTTCGTCCCGTTCTTTGGCGTAGAGACGCTTTTTTTACGCGTGATACCCAGTCGTTTGCAATACAAGTTCACCGTCGAAAAGGCGAGGTTGACGCTCTGTTCCTCGGCAAACCGTTCAGCATGTTCTATCAGCGTCTCATCGCTATGCGCCTCGAGCTGCCGCTTAAACGCCTGCACCTGTTCCGGGGTTAGCTTGCGGGTGCGGCCTGGTGAGGTTCTTGCTTTGAGTTCGCCTTGCCCAGCGCGTGCTAGGTAACGATAAACCGTCGCTCGGTCTATTTTGAAACGTCTTGCTACTTCTACCTTAGCAAGCCCTTCTTCCTCAACTGCTATTACGATTCTCGTTCTTAAGTCTTCCGAGTACGCTCGCATTCCTTACTATCGTGTGTCGTAACCTATTTTGCAAATGCTATAGAACAACTGAACGCTATATTTGCTGGGAAATCTCACAATTGTCAAGCAGCAACGCAATCTTTGGAACTTTTTACCATGCCGCCCCCGCCAGCATATAGGTTGAGGTTGTCTTCGGATCGCTACGCCCCGTCCAGCGCTGCAACGTCGGTGAGGGTGTCTTGTTGAGCGCATGATCCCTCCCGAAGCCGTACTTTTGGGATGGCATGGATGTATTCACCGGCAGCTTCGATTACCCCTTCGACCCATCTCCAGGCTGTTGGGCAGTATAATCTCGTTTTGGGATTGCTTTTACCTCGGTTTCTGAGAAGATTTACGCCAAGCTGCTCGAGCTTGTTACCGAGCGAGTGACTTGACCATGCAGGACAAGCAGGCAAAACGACCCTTGAGCGCGATTTTTTTGCCTTTCTACAATCTATCTCGAGCAAACCTCAGTTACTTTTAGGTACGAGCAGAACCTTGCCGCCTGTCATCTTCTCCTGATAGCGTTCGATACTCGTTACAGCGTCCTCCAGCCCGACCCTAGCGCCCACCTCGACCTGCAAGTCTGACCCAAGCGCCCGCTGCACCTGCACCGCGCGGCGCAAAAGTCCGGGCAGCGACAAGCTGCCGAGATAATCCGACAACCAGAAGCCCTCGACTTGTCCCTTACGAAAGATAAGCTCTTCAGGCGAAACCGCGACTGCCTGTTCAGCAAGCGCACCGTAAACGACGACCTTGCCGCCCCTCGGCAGCGCCGCTAAAAGCTGTCCCGGCATATCGCCCGCCACCGCGTCCAGGGCGAGTGTTGCGTTCAAGTTGTGGCAGTGATGCTCGAGCGCCCCCTCAAAGTCATCATCACTGCTGTCGAGGACGACCTCTGCACCCAAAGCTTTAAGCTGCCTGACCTGCTCGTCTCGCCGGACGACCTGAATCATCTGAATACCTCTACGCTGAGCAAGCCGCAACACCATCTTCCCCAACGCACTCGCAGCGGCAGTTTGCACTACGGCGCGGTGGCCCTCCCGCTCGGCCTGTTCGACGAGCGCCCACGCCGTAAAGGGATTGACCAGTAGCATTGCGCCCTGCTCAAACGTGACGCGCGGCAGCAGCGGCAAGCAGCTTTGAGCGTCAGCGAGGACATATTCGGCCCAGGTGCCGTCACCCTCGCGCTGCACCCCGCACGCAACACGCCGACCGACGAGCACACGCGGATAGCGCCCACTTCCGGCGACGACTCGCCCACTCGCCTCGAAACCGGGAACGGTCGGTAGTGGTTTGGTAAAGCCGTACTGCCCCCGGACGAACATCAGGTCAGAAGGGTTGACCGCCGCCGCTGCGACCTTGACCAGAACCTGACCCGGCCCGACTTCGGGGGTGGGTTTGTCGGTCAGTTTCAGCGCTCCCAAGCCGTCGTAGGCGGAAAGCTCGAGGGCGCGCATCGTCTCAGGCAGGTCTGTCATACTCTATTTGGCCTGTTGACCCGTAAAAACACAGCGTCTACCTCTACAAATCCGCTACAAAAGCCCTAACAGGTTACTTACGTTTGAAGCACCCGGCGAAATAACAGGAGAAACTACGCCGTAAACTAAACTGTCCGGGTAGCTGCGGGCTAAACTCGAGACCATGACCCTGCTACTCAACGCAGCCGCCACCCTGCTCATGACCGGGCTCATCTGGTTTGTTCAGGTGGTGCACTATCCGCTCTTCGGCGCGGTAGGTTCGGAAGCTTTCGTCCAGTATGAGGCGCGGCACACCGACCTCACGACTTGGGTCGTCATCGGGCCGATGGTTGCCGAACTCATCACAGCGGGGCTGCTGGTATGGCGGCGACCGCCGTTTTTAAGCGTCTGGGAAGTGTGGCTCGGTCTGGCGCTCGTCGGGCTTATCTGGGCGTCAACGGCGCTACTACAGATTCCGCGCCACAGCGAGTTAGCTCGAGGCTTTAGCGTATCGGCGCATCTAGCTCTGGTAGGGACGAACTGGCTCCGCACCGCTGCCTGGACAGTGCGTTCAGGGCTTGTTTTTTGGTGGTTGGTGAGGGCACTAGACCGTACTTAAACCGAGCAGGATCAGAGCGGAAACAGCGGCGTCTGAGTTACGCCGCTGGCGTTAGCGTCTACCAGACTTTCGGCCCCGACGCCCAGCAACCGGACGCCGGTCTCCAGGTCGAGCAGGCGTAAGAGCTTTTCGGCCTCGAGCCTCAGTGCGTCGCCGTCCGTCAGCAGATAGGGCAGCGTTCGGCGGCGTGTGACGATTCGGAAGTCCTGATACTTGAGCTTGACCACTACGGCTTTAGCGACGAAGCCAGCGTGCCCCAGACGCACTGCAACCTGCTCCGCGAGCGGCCTGAGTTCAGCGACCAGCGTTTCAACGTCCGTCAGGTCTGTTTCAAACGTCGTTTCCGCACTGACCGATTTGTACGGGCGGTTGGCGACGACAGATCTGTCGTCAACGCCCCGAACGATGCCGTAAAAGTAAGTCCCGGCTTTGCCGAAGGTGCTTTCCAAGCCCTCCAACGTCTGCACTTTGAGGTCGGCCCCCGTGTAAACACCCAGTTCATGAAAACGCTTTGCCGTTGCCGGGCCGACGCCGTGAAACGCTTCGATGGGGAGCGCACTCAGCAGCGCCGAAGCCTCTTTCGGCAAGATGACCGTAAGCCCGTCGGGTTTGTTCATGCCTGACGCGAGTTTGGCTAAGAACTTGTTGTACGACACCCCCGCCGAGGCTGTGAGGCCGGTTTCAGTTTGAATCTCGAGCTTGAGTCTCTCGGCAATCCGGGTGGCCGAGGGCGGGCCTCTTTTGGGCAGGGTGACGTCGAGATAAGCTTCGTCGAGCGACAACGGTTCGACGAGGTCGGTGTAGCGGCTGAACACCGCCCGAATCAGCTGCGAGGCTTCTTTGTACCTGTCCATGCGCGGCGTCGCCAAGATAAGGTGCGGACACCGCCTCAGGGCCGTCCGGGTTGCGAGCGCCGAATGCACCCCGAAGGCCCGCGCTTCGTAGTTCGCGGTCAGGACGACCCCGCGCGGGCCGCTCCACGCGACCGCCACCGGCACGCCGCGCAGCGCCGGGTCGTCACGCGCTTCGACCGCCGCGTAAAAACAGTCCATATCGAGGTGAATGATTTTGCGCACGTTGACGGGCCTAGAGAGACAGGGTCAAGACACGGGTTTCAGAAATGCAATTTTACCCCAAACCAAACGCACACGCCGTAAAAGCGCCGTGAAAAGTTGCCGAGCTGGTTGAGAGCTGTGAAATGGGCGCTCGAGCTAATCCCTATAAGCTTTAACCTCGCTGACAAGCAGTTCAAACTCGCCCTCTTGCGCGACTAAAAGTCCGACCGTTCGCACGGCTGCCAAGTTCAGCGCAGGTGCGTCCGGAACAGCATTGCCGTGATGGGTAGGCTCGAAGTCGGCAAAAGCCAACTGAACCTCTTGCCACGTATCGGCGGCGAAAAAAGACTGCGCGTAGGAGACCCGCTCGGCGTCCGTTTCAAAGCGGAGTTCGTAGGATTTGTTGTCCCCTTTGACGCGCAGCTCAACGCCTTGAAACTCTGTCAAGTCAAAGCTCGTTTTGCTGTACAAAGTTTGGGCGAAGCCGCCGCCGTTTTCTAGAGATACATCTCCGCTAAAACGCGCAGCGCCGTCCTCATCAGCGGCTACATCGGCGTCCGCGTAGGTCATGGCGCTGTCTGAAACACCGCCCATCACCACGTCATCTTCAGGTTGCCAGCTCGCTACACTCTTCGGAGATTTGAATTCAAATAGGGTCATAGGTCAGTATCGGCTGTTTTTGCCCTTTGGACAGTGAGCCAAAGGGTGTTGGTAAGGCTTGTCAAAACTGCTGAAGCTGAGGACGTTCCCGGCGACTACCATCCAAGAACGCCCTCGAGACCCACCAACCTAGTCAGCAGCTTCAGGAGATAGATAGCGGCCCAAAAGCGCCGCGCCGACGGCGGCCACAATCGGCCCGACTAAATAGGTCAGCAGTTCAACCGGTTGACCCCGAATCAGGTCGCCGGTCAGCAGCACGCTGGCAATCGCCGGGTTCAAGACGCCGCCACTACTCGGCGCTGACACAGCGATACCGATCAGGAGCGCGACGCCGAGGCCGAGCGCCGAGGCCGCTTCGGGCAGCTTAGCAATGACGATACAGACGACGACAAAGACGAACAGCGCCGTACCCAAAATTTCAAACCAGAGCGCGTTGACCGCCGGATTGGTCTGCAGCAGCGTCCGACCGAGCAGCTGACCGAGACCGAGTGCGAGAAACGCGCCGACAATCTGCGCCACGATGTACGCAAACCCCGCACCCACCGGAAACTGCCGGGAGGTCATGAGTCCGACCGTCACCGCCGGGTTGATGTGTGACCCCGATATCTTACCGATAGCGAGCACCATCACGAGCAGAGTTGCGCCGACGATAGCGAAGGTCAGATTGGGCGGTGAAAGCAGCGCAGCGGTGGTCAGCAAGAAGATTCCGGCAACTTCGGCGACAAGACATTTGGTCAGGCTGGGTTGAGGGAGTGTAGATTTTGATTCGGGTTCACTGACAGTGCGGACGTTGGACGTAGCTTGCGACATGGCGGCTCCTCGAGCTAGGCTGCCCCCCAGCCGCCTGATAGGCTCATATCAAAGCAGTTTATCGTATAGGACGCATTTGGGAGACATAGCGTGATAGCTCACAAACATCATAAGTCTTTCACAAGTGCGCCGGCTGAAGTTCGTTTAGAAAGTAAGAAGGATGGCTCGAGTGTAACTAACGCCGGTCTCTTTCGCAAGGCAAGCATACGACGCTTAAGGGAACGCTAATACGAGCGCGTTTCTACCTTTAGATTGGCAGGCAAAGTCAAAAGCCATTCGGTGACGGCGTGGACAGCGCCCCGCATAACGGGCGTAACGACCGGATCGCCGAAGGGCTCGAGTCCCACAATCAGCCCGCCCGCCCTGCGTGAGCGCACGCTGACCAAAACCTGCTGGCGCAACTCGGCTTCTTCGACCGTCGCTCGGATGAGCCACTTTCCGCCACCGTTTGAACCGCCCTCTGGACCGTCAGCTGTATCCAAATTCTGCAGTACTTCGTGCAAAATGATGTGTCCGCCGCTGTAGGGCGTGACCTGTTTGCTGAACTGGGGACGTGGCGGTAGTTGACCGGTCAACAGGGCGTGAGGCATCGTCGTTTCTCTTTCTAGGGTGGGATAGTCGGGGGTGGGTGCGCCGCCGTAGCGGAAGATTTGGTAAAGGAGCGGTTTACCCATCGTCTTCCATTTGAGGGCGTATTTGGTCTCGAAGACGGCGGCGGGTGGGCCCGTATTGTCAAGCCCAATCGTCTCGAGGTTAAACAGCCCTGTCCGCTCCGCCTCGGCTTTCGCAAATGCCAGATACTCTGGGTGGTCGGTCGCTAGGAGCACCGCGCCTCCCGGTTGCAAACGGCTCGCCGCCAGCTTGAAAAAATCAGCTTGCAACAAGCGGTTTTTTTCGTGCCGCTCTTTGGGCCAGGGGTCGGGAAAGTTTACGGTGATGCTCGTTACAGTGTGCGGCGCGAACAGATGGTTCACAGCGAAACCGGCCCCGACTTTAAGCAGTTTGACGTTATGTAAATTCCGTTTACGGACGTTGCCTAACCCACGTTGCAAACTTGCTGAGGAAATCTCGAGGCCCACAAACCGTTCGTCTGGGGTATCTTGCGCCCGCCGGACGGTGTAACGCCCGTCACCGAAACCGATTTCCAGATGAAGCGGGCCGGAAACGTCGAACTGAGCGTCCCACGGAACGGGGAAAGGGAAGCGTCGCCACTGCACAAGGGGGCCGCTCGAGGTTTCTAAAAAAGTCGTCGTTGATGGCGTGTCCCTCACCAACTCAGCCTACCGCAGGTTGGGCAACTCGACCTCGGTGCGGACGATCTCCTCTTGGTCGTAGCTCTCGGCGAGCGCCACGATACCGCCGTACCCTTCGGTTTCAGCGTCGATATAGTGCGAGTTGGCGACGATACTCGAGCGCCCCTCAGCCCGCAAATCGAAAATACCGCCGACTAACATCGGGTTAATGCCGTAACGGATGTTCTGCCGCCCACGCAGTCCGGCCCGGAGGCCCAGGCTCAGCCACGCCTCACCTTCTGAATAGGTTTCGTCGGGGGGCCAGAGGCGTGTCCAGGGGGCGTAGTTGGCGCTCGGTTGCACTACAATATCCGTACCCTCACCGTCGAGCGTTTCCAAAACCGAGCTGTAAAAGCCGTCTAGACAGAGCGCCACCCCGACGCGCCCGACCGGGGTGTGCAGAACGCGCAGGTCGCCTGCCGGAGCGCGGGTGAGACCCAGCCGCGACTCGAGTCCCCTAGTCAGATACCGCTTGCCGCTACGCCCCAGCAAGCTGCCGGTCGGGGCAAAGGTGTAAGCGACGTTTTGTACGCGCCCGTCGGTGATGTGCAGCCCCCGCGCCGCCTCGTTTTCGATGTGCGGCAGAAAGCTCGAGCCTGCTACAATCGTCGCGCCGGTACGTTCGGCAGCCCCCGAGAACGCCTCGACGTAGGCGCGGTGCGCGAGCAGCGAGGGCGCGACGAAGAGCGTTTGCGGCCCCACGACCCGGTGCTGAATCGCCGTGTGCAAAAGCCCCCGCCACTGCCGCCGTAACAGTGTCAGGGCCGCGCCCGTCACACGTGTACGGCGCGACACGTCGGTGTAATGCTCTAGGGTTAAGAGCAGCGGCAGGCCGATGGTTTCTGGGAATGCCAGCAGTTTGGGCGCGTCGTCGAGGCCCGCTACTGCCTGCTCCGAGAGTTCTAAAATCCAGTCCGCAAACGTCTGCGGGCTCCGGTAGTTCGACAACCGCATCTCAGCCTGCACCGCGACGAGATGAACTTTCACCTACCCAGTCTAACGAGCTGGATTGTAGATAGATACCGTCTGTTTGACCGGTCGCCATTGTTCTTTAGGTCAGTGTACTTTAGAAGCTAACGTACTAGACCTAGTTGACGGCTATAGATACGACTGCGTACAACCGGCGTCACCCCTAGGTTCGGGCATTACTTTTACCGTTTCTTACCAAAGGCAGTTCTGCGGGCACTTAACTCAACTTTTTCACACCTCAGCTGCACCCTGATTCTCACTTCCCTTTTGGTAGACTCGGGCGGTGCTGAAACGCTTTTCAACCTACCTGTTACGCGAAACGAGCGGGCTCTATTTAGTAGGCGTTGCCGCCTTTTCTCTCCTCATCTCAGTCGATACGCTGACCGTCTGGGCAAGTTATCTGATTGAGCAGAACGCCAGCTTCGTTACCGTTCTTAAGCTCATGCTCTACCAGACTCCCTTTTTTCTGCATCTCTCCTTACCGATTGCCGCCGTGTTCGCGGTGCTCCTGGCGACCGGCAGGCTTGCCAAAGACTCCGAACTCAAAGCCGCCTACGCTTCGGGGATTTCACCGCTGTCGCTGCTCGGGCCGCTCCTGTTATTCGGCCTGTTGATCAGCGCCGTCGCGGTTCTCAATAACGGCTATTTGGAACCTCGAGGTGAAATTGCCCAAGGGGTGCTCGAGGCGTCGTTTTACAACGCGCGGCCGTCGGCGGAAACGCAGCGCGACGTGTCGTTTCACCAACCGAACGGGGTCTATCACGCGGCTCGGATTCGCGCCGACACTTTCGACCGTACCCGCGCCGAGCTGACGGGCGTCCTGGTCTATAACAACGACGGTGTGGTCTGGAGCGCGCAGTACGGGATTTGGGACAGTGTAGCGAAGACCTGGCAACTTGAAGAGGTCGAGATCTTACCGCCGGAGGGTGCTGCGCCCCGGCAACGTGCTTCAGTCACGCTACCCTTTAACCTCGAGGCCGACGCCGGTGAGTCGCTCCGGGCCGCCGACAACCTCACTTTGAGCGAGCTCTACGCCCGCATCGACCGGGCGCGGGGAGCCGGACAAAACGTCGCGGGGGATGTGTTCGATTTTCACCGGCGACTGGCGGACGCCTCGAGCGCCCTGATTTTTGTTCTGATCGCCGGAGCCCTGGGTCTGACGCTGCGCGGACGCGCCGCCGGATTCGGTTGGACGATTGTCCTGCTGGTGTGTTTTTTTGCCCTCTGGACGTTGTCCGAGAGTTTCTTCGAGCAGGGTGTGCTGTCGCCGGTCGTCGCCGCGTGGTTTACGAGCGCGGTCGTCGGAATGGTCGGCGCGGTGCTCGCGTTCGTGAGGCTGCGGTGAACCGCCGTTTTTCGCGCTACCTCATCCGGGAAATCCTGCCCCTCTATGCGGCGGGTCTGACGGCGCTCCTTATCCTCCTGCTCGGCAGCTTCCTGGTTTTGGGGGTACTGGCGCAGGCTATCTCGAGGGGTGTCGGGCCGAGTTTGGTCGCCAAGTTTTTGCTCTACAGCATCCCGTCGGCGGCGGCGGTGGGTTTGCCGTTAGCACTCCTGTTTGCAGCGCTGCTGGGTATCACCCGGCTCAGTCAGGACAGCGAAATCAAAGCTGCGCTCCTGTTAGGCGTCTCGCCGCGTCAGTTTCTGTTGCCGATGCTGATGCTGGGGTTGGGCGTCGCCGCCGTCAGTTTCATCAACAACGAACTCGTCGCACCGTGGAGCTATGACCGGTCGCAAGAGGCGCTGTCAGACATTCTCGTGCAGAGCCCTGAAGTCATTGTCGAAGAGGGCAGCTTTTTCACCGACGCCCTCGGACGCAGCGTCTACGTGGGTGGGTTGGGAGCCGGCGGCGCTGCCAAAGACATCATCGTCATTCAGCCGAGCGGGTCGCAGGGCGTAAGCGAGGTCATCCGCGCTGAGCGCGGCGTTCTAGACCAAAAGGCGGGTGTATGGCGGCTAAACAACATCCGGCTCCTGCGCTACCGCGACGGCCGGGTCGTGTTAGACGCCCCCGCCGAAAGCGCGACAGTGCCGTTTCGCGGTCTATCCGCGAGTTCCGGCGCGCCGCCCGAACTTACGCGGCTGCGCCTGAGTGACCTTATAAACCGGGTACGCGGCACGAATCCCGCCGACGCCCCCGCCGAATGGACGGCGCTGCACCGGAAGTTTGCCGAACCTGCGGCGGCGGTCGCTTTTGCGCTTTTTGCGCTGGCTATCGGGCTTTACAGTTTCCGGCGTAATTTTGGGCTGGGACTCGTGTCGGTACTGTTTCTGACGTTTATCTACTACGCGACCTCGAGCGTTTCAAACCTGCTGGGCGCACAGGGGGCGATTCCGGCGGTCGTAGGTGGCTGGGCACCCGTGGCGCTCTATCTGGTGGCAGGACTCGTTTTGTTCGGCCTGTCGTGGCGGCGCTGATGGGTCGACGTACGGTTCTACTCGTTTTGCTACTAGGGGTTTGGGGCATTTCACAGGCAGTTGAGGTGAAAATTATTGACGCGGACAAACTCGAGCTGCGCCCCATCACTGTCCCCGGTGGCAAAGAAACCGAGCTGATCGTGATTACCGGCTCGCCGGTCAGACTCGAGGTTGACGGCGACCGTATTATCGCCGAATACGTCGAGTTCGACCGCGACAGCCGGGTGTTGCGGATTGTTGGGTCGGGCAACGTAAGTTACGACAACGTGACGACCAAAGGCCAAGACTATCTCCTCGACCTAGGTAACGGCGACCTGACCTTTCAAGACGTGTTTATCTTTACCCAACCGCTCGACATCGAGGGCGTCTCAGCGACCCGTCAACCCGGTGAGATCGACATCAGCTCCGCACAGTTCAGCCCTTGCAGCCGCTGTGAGAGCGAAGTACAAGACTACCGTTTCAGCGCCGAACGGCTGAACTTTTACCCCGGCGACCGTTTGGTGGCCTTTAACGTCACGGTCTACTTGCGTAACCTGCCGAGCTTTTTTCTCCCCCTCATGGTCGTGCCGCTCGGCCCGGAGGACCGCCGCCCACGGTTTAGCCTCGAGCGGGGCACCAGCACCGAACGCGCCGAAGTTGCGCTCGACTGGCCTTATTTTTTCGGGGCCAATCAGTTCGGCACCAGCTCGCTGCGCTACTACGCCGACGTCACGCCGGGACTTTCCAATAGCCCGCTGGAGACCATTTTCGGCGGCACCATCACCCAGAGCTATTTCGGCGGCGGCTTCGACCACCGCTTCTTTACGGGGCGCGGGCGCGGCACCGTACAGTTTTTTTACACGCCGTCCTTTCTGCTGACGCCGCGGTCGGGAGACCCGGAAGAAGACGCCGACCTAAGCACCGAGACGACGCCTGAAGAGTTTAAGTACACGCTCGGGTACAAGACCGAAGAGGCGTTGGGCGGGTTTCAGACCGACCTACTCCTAGAGAGCGACGACGCGGCCAACCCGCGTATCATCAACCTTACGACGCGCCTCGGTACCGCTTACGGCGGCTTCGACTTTGCCTACGTGACGCAGACGTATTTCGACCTCGACCCGACCGACACCTCGTATTCACCAAGTTACGACGAGAACGAAGGTGCGCTCCGCACCTACGGACAGCTGGCGGTGAGTAAAAGCGAAGACCTGACCTTTAGCGTCGGGCCGTTTTCGCTGACGAACTTCTTGGTGTCGGCGGGTGTGTACGAAGACTACGCCAACCCTGCTAACGGGAGCGCGCAGCAGTTCGGCCTGACGCTGGGTAACGGCAGTCTGCTCGTCCGGGGGGGCAGGCTGTTGGAGCGTCATACGATTACGCTGGACACCCTGTCGCCGTTTTCAGGCTCGAGCATCACCGGCAGCACGACCTACACCGGACAGATTTACTCGACGACAAACTCGAACGGCGAGTTCGAGCGGCTGGTGGACTGGACGACGACCCTGAGCGCCGACCAGACCTTTAACGGCGGCTCTTTCGGGGTGGACTTTAGCCGCGTCATCCTGGACGGTGAAACGCCCTTTTCGTTCGACGCCCGCACCACCCCGAACAGCCGCACCGAACTCAGCGGTGAGTTTGCGCTGACGCCCGCACCCTGGTTCGACCTCAGCGTCAGTAACGGCTATGTGTTTCAAGACGACCGCAGTTTTAGTAATTCCGAAGAAGAAGGGTGGGAGCCGCTCGAGACCCGCCTGGAGCTATTTAACGACCTCGATTGGGTGGGGATTACCGTTGAAGAGGCCTATGACATTGGAGAAAATGACCTCGGACTCCTCGGCGCGACGCTCGCCCTGAACTCACCGAGTACGGTGTGGACGAGCAGTCTAGCGGTGAGCGGCATCTACGACCTCAACCAGACGGTTGACCCGCTGAGCGGTAGCGGCCCGGTTGTCAACGAATCGGAAGTGGACGTCGAAACGCGTTTCGGCTATACCGCCTACGCTACGCTGGGCCTCGAGGCCGGTTACGACTACAACGGGCGCAGAGAACCTGCTTTCGGCGACGACGTCTTCGACCCCGACAACGAGGGAGCTTTTAACGGCGGTTATTCGGAGGGCGGTACGCTCGAGCCCGGTACCGAAAGCCAGGGGGTCGCGCTTTACAAACCCTTCGTGTTCAGCTTGACAGCGGGCACCGAAAGCCAAGAAGACTATGTTCCCAGCCTGACGCTGAGTTTCGACCGCGACGTCAACATCGGGCGGATGAACTCGGCAGGGTATGAACTCAACGCGCGGGTGGGGCCGCTCGAGCTGAGCGCCAGACAAGCCTTCGACTTCGATTCTCAGGACGCCAGCAATACACTTTTCTCGGTAACTTATCCTGACGTCATCGAACTGAGCGCGTCGGGCTTTACCCCGCTTGCACCTGAAACCATCGGCCTAGACCGCGATCCAGAAGATTCGGTCACGTATCAGCTCAATCTCCTCGACCAGACGCAGGAGGGCGACCCCAAACTCTATGAAGTCACCTATGAGACGACCTACGGGCCGCTGTTTAGCGGTACCGGCGAGACCGACCTCGGCTTTAGCGACACCAACCTGACCGGGCGTATCAACCTCGAGACGGCCTTCGTCGGCACCGCACTCGGGCCACTCGGCTTCGGCCTCGACTTCGACGCGACGCTCCAGCTGCCCGACGACGCGCAGCCCCTGACCTACCTGAGCAGCGGTTCAGCGCAGCTCACCGCCGACTTCTTTTCGACCGTCGGACTTCAGGGGACGCTCAGCTATTCGGCCATCTCTGACGGTGATCCTGAGTTTCCCGAACTTATCGAACAGCAGCTGACCTTTACCGACTTCGGCCCGACCGTCCGGTTGTTCGGCGACCTCTACCTGTCGGCGCTCCTCGGCAGTGAAAACACCGACGTTTGGGATTTTGTCGATCCGGTGGACGACACGGTTCCGTACAACCTCCAGCCCACTATCTACCTTACGCTAGACCGCTGCTGCTGGGCCTTTTACGGCGCGTACAATACCAAAAACGGCAAGATCAGCCTGTCGCTCGGCTACCCCGGCAGCGACCAGGGGTTGACCGGCACGTTTGATACGGGGCTCGCTCTGCCCGGTCGGGAGAACAGATGAAACGATCCGCTTTAGTTTTGACCCTTTTGGGCCTTGCCGCGTGCACCGGCACCCAAGAACCCAAAAACCCTACCCTGCTCGTCACCGGGTACCAGACCGCAACTCAGGGCGGACGGGTTGCGCTCATCCAAGACAGTCTCGACGCCGCTGACGACCGGTTGACCTTTTTGCAAGACAGTGTTCGCCCTTTGCTCGAGCCTCCTGTGAGTTACGACGTCGTAGGCCGCGAACGTGCGAGGAGCGCCGTCGTCGTACTGTCACGGAGTACGAAGTTCGGCCCGCGCGGTGGGCGGGGTTATATCGAAGCGTTTTCACTGACCAGTATCGATCCGGACAATCCGGTCAACTTCGCCAAACAGCCGCAGACCGAAACCAGCCTCATTGAGTTCGAGCCTGTGCCGCTCGAGCTCCGCAACCCGAACAACAACGTCCCGCCCAAAGAAATCCCTTTTTGCCCCACCAAGCTTCAGGTAACGCAGAGCGGCGACTACGCTGCCGTGTTGAACGTTCCCAGTATTTGCGGGCTGAACCTACAACCTTTTATCGACATTCTGGATTTACGGGGCGCACGGCTTTTAGAGCGTTTTGAAGGGACGTCCTCGAGCGGCCTCTACCTGAGCCAGGGGGCGACGCAAGACCTCCTCTACTACGCCACACCGGAGGCCGGGAGCTTACGGTTACAGCGGGCAGTTCTCCCACGCCCCGGTCAGGCCTTCGGACTAAACGATACGGTTGAGACCGAAGAGGTTGTCGCGGTCTCCCGTCCTGCCGGTGAAACCGACGCAGTTGACCTGCAACGTGCCGGAACCGGTACCGACGAGCAGCTCGTCTTTCTGTTCCGGAACAGCCTCATCAACGTCACCGAGTTCGGCATCGGCGGGGAGGCGGCGGTCGGCGACCCTACCGAGACGCCCCCCGAAAACGCCCGCGTCATCCGCGACGACACCCGCGAGGTTGAAAACACGCTTTTAATTAGTCAGCCCCAAACGGGTGTGTTCAGCCTGGTGCCGCCCGCGTCAGGAGACGATGAAGTCGAGCTCGAGAGCTCCCGGGTCAACGCCGTCGACGCTGTAGTCGAACGAACGCAAAACATCGTCTATTTCGTTACCGGAAGCGGGAACGGGCAGGCAGGGAGAAACGTCGCGCTTTTCGACCTCAACGCCTACAACACCGGCGGATCGTTTCCCAACCCAAGACCCTTCGCCGTCCCTGAACTGACCGCCCCGAGCTTTGTGACCTGGACGCAGGCCGTACCGCAGGGGGGGATACCCGCGCCGGTACCCTAACGCGTCTCCTCGTCAGAACTGGGCTGACCGCCAAGCTTGGCAGCGGCTTCGGGGGACGCGCCGGGCACCGGGTTTTGCCCTTCACCCCAGTAGAGCGTGGTGTGCGGAAAAGGAATGTCGATGCCCTCACGGTCGAGCCGAAGTTTGATAAGGCGGCGGAACTCGCGCCCGACCCCCCACTGCTCTTTGGGCAGCGTTTTGAACATCACGCGGATAAGAATACCCGACGCGCCAAACGCTTCGACGCCGGTCACTTCCGGCGGCGCGGTAATCCGCCAGCTCCAGCCGAGCGCCGCGGCGAGCCCCTTCGCCTCGTCAGCGATGACCTCGAGCGCGTGGTCTAAGTCGGTGCGGTAGGCAATTTCCAGATCAACGATGCTCCGTGACCACTCTTTTGAAGACACCGTAACCTTGTCGATCTGCCCGTTTGGAATCACGTGTACCGACCCGTCGAGCGCCCGGAGCGTGGTGAGGCGCAAACTCAGGCTTTCGACCGCGCCGGACAGTCCGGCAATCGTCACCACGTCACCGACGCCGAACTGATCCTCCGCCAAGATAAAAAAGCCGGAGAGAAAGTCTTTTACCAGAGACTGCGCCCCAAACGATACCGCCAACCCCAAAATCCCGACTCCGGCTAGCAGCGTTGAGATCGGAAAGCCGATCTGCGCCAGCACAAACAGGATAAAAAAGGTGATGAGAACGAGCCGCGCCGCCGACTCGACCACGTTACGAATCGTGGCGGCGCGGGCCACCTGACGTTCAAACCGTTGGCCGGAAACCGGCGTCAGGGCCCTGGCCGTCTTCCGCACCACGCGGAGTAGCGAGTAGATGATCAGCCCGACGACGACAACTGCAATAATGCGGCTTAGCCCGCCGCCCCCGAGCCAGCCCTGTACGGTCAGGGCCAGCGGTTGCAACACCGGGACGCGGTAACGCAGCGAAAAAAGCCCGGACGCCAGCGCCAACCCGAAAAAGACTGAAAACGAGATGAAGTAGCGCCGGAGTAGGGTGGTGCGCTCGAGTTCCCCCATTTTCTGCTCGTCTTCCCACAGCTCACGCCGCGTGATAGCGGCTTTCGTGTCTTGCGCCCAGCGTTCGACCAGAAACCACAGCACGCCGAAGAGCAAAAACCCCAAAGACGCGTCGAGGAATACCTCACCAAAAAACTTGAAAGGGGTATATTGCGCCGCCGTACCGATTTCGGAAATCCAGGTCGTATCTTCAAACTCTGCGATCCACTGTCCGTCTAGGAGAGGGATCTCCGTTTCCGGCGTGTCTGTCGTTGGAGCGCCGCCGCTCGCGGTATTAGGATTTCCAGGTTGAGCGTTTTGCGCCCCGGTTAAGGGATTCGTTCGTGGGGCGTTCGTCCCCGGCCTCAGCGTGCCCAGCAGGTTTGGCACGTTTAAGCCTTGCTGACAGAAGCTGGGACTGAATCTTTGGCAGGGGCAAGCGCCGCCATACCCGCCACAAGTTTGGTGACGAGTTCGGCGTCCACGGCTCGTTGCGCTGTGCGGAGGGCGTTTTCGACGGCTTTCACGTCCGACGAGCCGTGCCCGATAAACGCGTACCCGTTCACGCCTAACAGCGGCTGCGCCCCGTACTCGCTCGGATCGAGCCGCGCCGCGATGCCGCGCAGCGCCGGACGCACGAGCGCTGCGCCGAGTTTCGTCAACAGACCACCACCGGAGAGCGCCTCTCGTACCCAACCGAAGATCACCTTCGCCTCACCCTCGGCGAGTTTGAGCATCACGTTGCCAGTAAACCCGTCAGCGACGACAACATCGGTCGTGCCCTTCAGGAGGTCGCGGCCTTCGACGTTGCCGTAAAAGGTGACGCCGGGCGTGTTGCGGAGGAGCCCGTGCGCCTCGCGGGTCAGTTCGTTGCCCTTTTCGGGTTCTTCCCCTAAAGAAATCAAACCGACACTGGGGGACTCGAGCTCGTAAAATGCTCGCGCGTACACGCTGCCCATCACCGCAAACTGCTGCAGGTGCGTGGGGCGGCAGTCGGCGTTCGCGCCCGCGTCGATAAGCGCCGTAAACCCCCGGTCGGTCGGGATATTGGCTAAAATGGCGGGGCGCTCGAGTCCTTTCAGCCGCCCCAACACAAAGAGCGCCGCCGCCATCGTCGCGCCCGAATGTCCGACCGACACACACGCCGACGCCTCGCCATCTTTGACGAGCCGCATCGCCCGCATCACCGACGAGTCTTTACGGCGGCGCACATCGGCGGCGTGGTCTTCCATCCGTATCACGTCCGGCGCGTGGTGGATGGGCAGGTCGGCGTCCTGAGCGGCGAGTTCAGCGCGGAGGACACGCTCGTCACCGACTAGGATGACAGGAATACCCGCGGCAGCGGCAGCTTTTGCGCCACCAACTGCAGCTTGCGGCATGGCGTCGCCACCTGCTGCGTCTAAGGCAAGGGGTCTTGGTTCCGGTTTCACAGTTGGACATTTTCTGAAATCAAACTGGACATAACGCTCATTATAATTCGCCCTGACGACGAACTCATAAAGACAGATGCAAGGCCGAGAACGTGGGCGCGGTAGAATCATGCGTGGACATTAAGGTTTTTGGGGCACCAGCGGGCGAACGCCTTGACGTGGCGGTCGCGGTCGCGGTCGGTTTATCGCGTACTTACGCTAAAGAATTGGTTACAGAAGGGTACGTTCAGCTCGACGGGCGTCCGGCAGCGAAAGCGTCGCTGAAACTTTCCGGCACCGAACTCGTCTCGGTACAGCTGCCCCCACCGAGGCCGATACGCGTCGAACCTGAAGATTTGGCCTTAGACCTGATTTACGAGGACGACGACCTCGCCGCCATCAACAAACCTCCGGGGATGACCGCGCACCCGACTGCCTCGGTCAGAAGCGGCACGGTGGTCAACGCGCTGCTCGCTAAAATGACGCTCGCCAGAGAAAAATCGTTCGATCCTGAAGAGGGCGACTACCGCCCCGGTATCGTTCACCGACTGGACAAAGACACCTCGGGCGTGATGGCGATTGCGAAGACGTTGGAGGCGCACCGTGAACTTTCAGCAGCGTTCAAAAAACGGCTGACCGAAAAAGAATATATCGCCATCGCCGTCGGGCAGTTAGACGACGACCTCTATATGGACGGCCCCATCGGGCGGCACCCGCAGCACGGGCGCAAGATGACCGTCGGCGGCGGCAATCCGCGGAGCGCTTCGACGTATTTTCGGGTGCTGGCGCGTGCGCCGCAGCCTAACGGAAGACAGTATTTACTCGTTCGGGCAAAACCGCACACGGGCCGGACGCATCAGATTCGGGTTCATCTGGCGCATCTGGGCGCGCCTGTTTTGGGTGATAAGGTTTACGGGAAAGCCTCGAGCCTCATCCCCCGCCAAGCTCTGCACGCTCTACGCCTGACGCTGCCGCACCCCAGAGACCATGAAGCCATCACCTTCACCGCGCAGGTGCCCACCGATATGGTGAATGCGTGGCTGGGTCTCGGCGGCAGTTGGCCTACTGAGCTTGATTAGATTTTGTTGATACTTTGATGAACGCAGGGCTCGAGCGCCAAAAACACAACGTTGCGACGCGTGCGTAAAAATATGTCCCCCAGCAGAGGACATTTCACACTTCGGCCTTTCAATTAGACGCGTTAAGCTTGTCTTTGTGCAGCATTTACCCGGAGTCGCGTGACCCTTTTACAAGCCCTCGTTTGGCTCGGTACCTTGACCTTCGCCGCCACCGGCGCACTCATCGCCGTGCGGCGCAACTTCGACCTCATCGGCGTTCTCGTTCTCGCAGCGGTCACAGCCATCGGCGGCGGTTCGATTCGTGATGTTTTAGTCGGTATCTTGCCGCCGACCGCGCTTCAAGACGAAGGGCTGCTGTGGGGTATTGCGCTCGTAGCCGTCGCCGTTTTTTTGCTGCACCGCTACCTTCACGAAGGGCGGCTGCTTTACGCTCTCGACACGCTCGGACTCGCGGTTTTTGCGGCGCTCGGGGCGGAGCGTGGTTTAGGGGCCGGACTCGGCATGTGGGGCGTGGTTTTTACGGGGGCGGTTTCGGGCGTAGGCGGCGGGGTGCTGCGCGACCTGCTGACCGGACAGGTTCCGGGCATCTTGTACCGTAGCGGCGACCTCTATGCGTCGGCAGCGGCGTGCGGCGCGTTTGTGGTATTTGTCCTCTACCCTGTCAACTCGAGCTTGGCGCTCGTCGCCGGGGTGTTCGTAACCCTGTTGCTCCGGGTCGGGAGCCGTTATTTAGGGCTCGAGCTACCCGTACCGCGTAATCCGGCCTAACCTCGCCCGTATTCACCTCGTAATCAAACCCCAAACCTGCACTTCACGTTTTTGGGTGACGCCAGAACGACCGCGCGGATTTGGGCCGGTACACAGCACTTTTTGCCCAGAACTTTTTACGCAGCACTTACGCTGAATACGGCGTCTCCGAAACCTTCGGTTCAAAAAATGACCGAAACAGATTGACAAAGGTATATGGCGTGTTCGCGTTAAAGCTCGCTTCCAAACCGACCGCAGATTCTTCGGCGGCTTGTGCGCTGCGCGGGAAAAGCGCGGTTTCGTAGTGCGTCAGGGCCGCTTCAATGTCGCCCTCATGCTTGGTAAGCGCTTGCGCCAGCTCTAACCCGTCTTGCAGGGCTAAGTTCGCACCTTCCCCCGCAAAAGGTGACATCACATGTGCCGCGTCACCAATCAGCGTCACACCGGGCACTCGCGTCCAGTTATGACCCGTAGGCAGCGCGTAGATGGGGCGCGGCGTGATGGGGGCGTCGGCGTTTTTGATGAGGGTCTTAAACGCTTCGTCCCAGTCGCTGAAGGACTCGAGCAACGACCCTTTGGCCGCTTCGGTATCGGCCCAATCAACACCGGTAGTTTTAAGCCAGTCTTCCGGCACGCGCAGCGCTACATACGCACAGATGCGTGCGTGGCCCATGCGGTGAGCGATGATGCCCTTATTGTCCGAAAGCGCAACCATAGTCCCGCTGCCCACCAAAGCTGCCGATTCAGGGTGCGCCTCGTCTACATTCGACAGGTACATCTCCAAAAACGAGATGCCGCTGTATTCGGGTTTGACCGGCGTCAGCAGCGGACGAACCTTCGACCGGGTGCCGTCGGCACCGACGACCAAATCCGCTGTCGTTTTACTTCCGTCGGTGAAGCTGAGGGTATGACGACCGTCGCCGAGCGGCGTTATACCAGCAAGCTTTTTGCCCCAGCACAGCGTCCCCGGCTCGAGCGAACGAACCAACAGGTTGCGGAGGTCTTCGCGGTCGATTTCAGGCCGACCACTCTCTTCGGACCGCTCAGGAAGGTCTAAGCCCTCAAAAACATCGTAAAGCTTGCCGGTTTTATCAAAGATTCTCCGCACCTCCCCGTTCGGATGAACGTGCTTCAAAAATTCCCCGTAAAGCCCGGCCTCTTTTAAGGCGAGTTGACCGGACTGGGCGTGGAGGTCGAGGGTGGCACCTTGCAGGCGTGTACTCATACCCGTTTCCGACTCGTAGATGGTGGCGCTAAAGCCGCGCCGTTGTAACACTCTGGCGAGCAGGGGGCCGCCCAGTCCCCCGCCGATGATGGCAACTTCGGGTGTGGTCATGATGGCTCCTTTTCAGTATCGTTTTCTGCGTCATTTTCCGGGTCGGTGCGGCGCGTGCTGAGGACGCCGCTGAGGAGTACCTCGAGTCCCCAGTAAAACCGCGCCGGGCCGCCGGAGAGCAGGTCGCTCCTCAGTTTGGCGATGTTCGGATACACCGCCGCGTCTACGGCAGCGATTTCGGCAGTCAGGGCAGAGAACTTTTCGGCAGCGTCGGGCAACGTGCGGCGGGTGCTCTGCTCGGCGGCGTTTGCGGTCGCGTATAGGAGCAGCAGGTCAACGGCCCACGCCGCTTCGCTATCCGGGACGCCCCCTTCGCTGAGAAGCCCTAGCAGCGCGTCCACCAGCGAAAGATAGTTCGGGCCGCTCGGTTGCGTCGTCAGGGTCATCCGCGCGATTTCTGAGTAGCTGAAAAGAACGCGCACATAGTCCGTCAGCAGTACCCTGAGCCGTTCGCGCCAGGAGCTGACGGAAGGTGGGTGAAGCTCGAGCGATCCGAGCAGCGCGTCCAAAATCTGCGCGTGCAGGTCTTCGGTATTTCGCACGTAGACATATAAAGACGCAGGGCCGGTATCAAGTACGGCGGCAATACGGCGCATCGTCACCTTGTTCAGCCCTTCGCGCTCCAAGAGGGTCAGCGCAGCGTCAATGATGCCCTGACGGGTCAAGGCCGGTTTTGCGGGCCGTTCGCGTCGGCTGCGGGGTGTTCGCGTCGTCGCGCTTGAACTCACGCTGTTATCGCCCAAACATCAGTCCATATGGGGTTGCCGTCTCTGGTGGGTTGCTCCATTTTCACTACTTGCTCCTCTTTCACAGGCGCTCCTTTCGTCAGCGAGATTTATACTAGCACTATAATACGAACACGTTCGTAACGTACTTGTTCGTATTATATATCAAGGCTGCATTGTTGGAGTACTTTTACGGGATATACCGGCACTATGCCTTGCAAGACGCCCACATTCTGGTAGAGCAGTGACGCAGGCACGAACCAACTACCCGGTTGTATGACGAACAGTTCGGCCCACACTTCGAGTAGACTCAGGACTATGCAGCAGACGGTTTCTCTGAGCGACATCGAGGCGGCGGCGGCGCGGATTCAGGGCACAGCCCGCCGCACACCCCTCCTCGAGCTAGAACCGGGGTTATCTGCCAAAGCCGAAAACCTGCAACTGACCGGCTCATTCAAACTGCGCGGCGCGTATAACTTTTTAGCGAGTTTGCCTGAAGACGTAAGGCAAAAGGGCGTGGTGGCGGACTCGAGCGGCAATCACGCGCAGGGCGTCGCGTGCGCCGCGCACCTGTTCGGCGTCCCGGCGACCATCGTCATTCCGAAAAATGCGCCGCCCATCAAGGTGTCCCGGACGCGGGCGTGGGGCGCGGAAATTGTCAGGTGTGAAAACTCGAGCCTCGAGCGCGAACGGGTTTGCCAAGAATTCGTAGAATCACACGGGTATACGCGCGTCCCGCCCTTTGACCATCCGTGGATCGTTGCCGGACAAGGTACTGTCGGGCTGGAAATCGCTAAGGATTTGCCGGAGGTAGCCAACGTCTTGGTCTGCGTCGGCGGCGGCGGGCTCTTGTCCGGAATCACCACAGCGCTCCGCGACCTTTGTCCCAAAACGCAGGTTATCGGCGTTGAACCCGAACTCGCGGCGGACGCACAGGCGTCGCTTAAAGCGGGCCGCGTCGAGCAGTGGGACGCCGCCCTGACCACGCGCACAGTGGCCGACGGCGTAAGGACGCAAAATTTGGGCGACCTACCTTTTGCTCTCATTCACAACCGAATCGCAGGCATCGTTACGGTCAGCGAAACGGACATTTTAGCGGCGACCCGCTGGTATTTGACCGAGGCCAAACTCGTCGCTGAACCGACCGGGGCGCTGACGCTCGCAGCTTATAGGCAGCTCGCACGTGGCACTTGTCAGAGCGTTGCGCTTAACCCCGGCCCGACCGTGCTGCTCGTCAGCGGCGGCAACGTCGAACCGACGTGGTTGGCGGCACTCTTAAACGGCGAACCGGCTGCCCAAAGTGACACATAGCACGCATGTTGTGTAAAATACAGCTAGAGTATGGTCTTTAACCTTTCGCTTCCTCCACTCGTCGTGCTGCTACTGCTGGCTTTTTTGTGGCTGGTGCTACTCGTGCTGCTGCTCTGGTTTGCTTTCAAACCCCGGCGCGACTCAGGCGAATTTGAAGAACCGGAAACGCGGCCCCGGTCTCAACCTAGACGTGACGGACTCGAGGCCACCCCCAAACCCCGGCAACCCAAGGTACGTTCATCCCAACCAGTCTCAACCCGCACGACTGTGCGCGCCGTCTCCAAAACCAAGCCTGACACCGAGGCCGACCTGCAGAACGATTTTGACGACTTTAACCGCCCCGGCAACCGGCGTGACGACTTTGACTTTTAAGCCCCCGATTTATACTCGTGTGATGTTTTCTCGAGGCACCCTATGAAAATGTTTTCCCGTCCCCTTCAGGCGACCCGGCTGCTCTCACTCGTCCGCGAGGTTGACCTAGGCGCAATCAAAGACGAAGCCGACCGCCGCTTTACCCTCCTGCTGACCGGCGACGCCGAACTTGCAGCCAAACTCGCTGACCTGCTCAGCGAGACACCGGGGCGAAGCGGTATTCACCCCTATTTATCACTGCAAACTGCTCTACCCGCAGACCTTCAGCTCAACGTACAACGTGGTTTTACGGCGCAACCTGTAGCCCAACCTGCAAGCCGGACGCCGACGCTGAGCGTGTGTTTGGTAGAAGGTGCCGCGCCGCAGGTCGGAGCCGAGTTGCCTCACCCCGGTGAAGTCAGCAGGGTCGTCCTGAGTGAGCTGAGCACCGAAACGGTCGCACAGACGCTCGTACCAGAGATTATACGCGTCCTCTTGCCCCAACTACGCCTCGCCGTAGGCAAACAACTCCCGGTTTTTCGTCCGGCGGTGATTCGCGGACTCGTCGAGGAGGCTGCCCGCGCCAACGCCCTCTACGCCGTAAGTACCGGCGTCGCTGAAATCGTCCCGGTACTCAACCTGCCGCTCAACGTTGCCGATACCTTTGTACTGGGTAAAAATCAGCTGGTGATGGCCTATAAGGTCGCGCTCGCCGCAGGCCGGACGGGTCGCCCGCAAGAGCTGATGATTGAAATCATTGGGGTGCTGGGCGGCGGCTTCCTCTTTCGGCAGGTGGCGCGGGGGTTGGTCGGGCTGATTCCGGTCTGGGGCATCGTCCCAAAAGTGGCAGTCGCCTACGCCGGAACGCAAGTTATCGGCACAGCAGCGTCACTCTGGGCTACGGAAGGCCGAACGGTTTCAGCAGTAGAAGTGAAGGAGCTTTATGCGGGCGCACTGGCGCAGGGGCGGCGCGTTGCCGAACGGCTCACCCCCGGACGGCGCAAACAGGCTCAGGCGGCCGCTACTAAAGACGAAACCGAGGCTGAGATTCTGGGTGAACTGGGGCCGCCCGACCCGGAAAACGAACCCTCGCCGCAGCTAGATAAGTAAAACTTCATCTTAGCGTCACAAAGACGCCCGCCCAGCCCTTTAGAGTGAACCATCACCAGGTGCGGGGAACGCGCCGGAAGAGGTGTTTTGTGAACCGTTTATTCCTGACAAGTCTGCTGCTGTGTTTGGGTCTGCTCACGGGTTGTAACGTCTATGTGACGCCAACGCCTGCCCCTCCAGCACCAGCTCTCAAAGTTTTAGAAGCTAGTTACAGCACAAGTTTCTCAACCTCTGACGGTCGTCCTGCCATTTGCGACAACAAGCCTACACAACTTACCTATACGTTTCGTTATGAAGGTAGGCTTGAGAGTTGGTCGTCCTATTTAGAGGGTCAAGTGCTCGGTAAAAAAGGCGCGGAACGCAGTTTTACACCGACAAGCGCAGGCGTCAGCAGATACCAAACAAATGGATATGAAGTCACATACGGCTTACCTACTGACTTTACTCCATATGGAACTGACCCTGAGACGAATCTCTCGGCCCAAGCGATTGTTGTAACACCTATACCGCCCCTCACACCCATTGGCGCAACCAAGCTTTACCTCACGCTCATCGGAGCTGGCGGAACAGCTCAGCCTTATGTATCTAAAGACATCGTTGTGTACATCAACTGTCCCTAAAGAACGCCCTAACGAACCCGGCGACCCTCGAGTGAAGCGTGCAGCCGCAGATAGCGCAGCCACGCACCTACGCTTACAAGTCCTATATCGTTGTGCGGCACCTTGACAGTTGTTTGCGTTTCACTCAGACCCCGTGCGAGTGCCAACGTTTTTTTACGGGTCTCGCCAAACTCTGTAAGCAAAACTTGCCAGTCGTCAGACGATGGTTTATAGGGTGTATGTCCATCCGTCAGGTCAGCTTCAGAGGCGGCATCTTGCGTCACGAGCGCGACGCGGTGCGTACCCCACCGCTCGATCCCGATGATATGCCGGAGTGTCGCCTTGTCTTTTTCAGTGCCTTTTGCGTTCTGAAAACGGCGCTCGAGCTTACCCCCCGCCGTTTCAAGTTTGACAGCCTGCTGAGCCAACCCTTGACGACGTGCTGGGCGCTCGAGCACCCGCTCAACGATGAACCCTTTGATTCGGTCTCGAGTGCTCACCGCTCGACCTTACGTTTACCGAACAGCCCGCGCAACCGGTGCCCTAACGTTTCGTGAGCCTCTAAAGTTTCCCCGGTCTCGTCAGCGTAAGCTTCCATCAGCTCCCTTGCTTTAGCAGAGAGTTTTTTAGGGACTTCAACTTGCGCCGTAACAACAAGGTCGCCCATCCCGACACTTTGCAGCCGCGGCATCCCTTTGCCGCGCAGCCTGAACTCGGTGCCGGGTTGGGTTCCGGGGGGCACGCTCAGCGCTTCGGGGTCGTCCAGCGTCGGGATTTCAAAGGCGCTGCCGAGCGCAGCTTGGGCGACGCCGACCGGCAGGATATAACGGAGGTCATCGCCGTCACGGGCGAGGTGTTCGTGAGGCTCAAGATCAATATAAACGTATAAATCGCCTGCCGGGGCTCCGTCAAGACCAACGTTGCCCGCACGCGGAATCCGGAGCCGGTAGCCCGCGTCGATGCCGCGCGGCAACTTGACGGTTACGGTGTCCGAGACCTTCATCCGGCCCGCGCCCATACACTTGCCGCAAGGGGTGACGACGATTTCGCCCAAACCCCGGCACTGCGGGCACACCTGATTGGTCACGACTGTACCGAAAAACGACTGCGCCTGCGCCCGGACTTGACCGGCACCCCGGCACGTCGGACAGGTTTTACGACCTTCGCTGCCCGGTTCGGCGCGTGAGCCGTCACAGCGGTCGCAGAGTCCTAACTTCTCGAGGTCTAGGGGCACGCCAGCACCTTCACGGGACTGCTCGAGCGTCACTGATAAGGGAGCCTCGAGGTCTTCTCCCGGTTGCCCCCGCTGCACGCGGCCCCCCGCCGCGCCGCCAAAACCGCCGCCGAACACCGACGAGAAGATATCGAAAATATCGCCGGAAAATTGCGCCTGCGGGTCAGCCGAACCGAAGCGGTCGTAACGTGCCCGCTTCTCCGGGTCGGAAAGCACCGCGTAGGCTTCGTTAAGTTGCTTGAACGTCTCTTCAGCTTCATGGTCGCCGGGATTACGGTCGGGGTGGTACTTGAGCGCGAGTTTGCGGTATGAGGTTTTAATCCCGCCCGCATCGGTCTCGCGTGAAACGCCTAGAAGCTCGTAGTAGTCAGCCATTAGGGGAGTATAACGAACCTTTAGAGACAAAGGAGAAGTAACCTATACATACTAGACCAGATGTAAACTGTTTCGAGATTCGAACTTAACTGTAAAGACACTAGAAGTCTATCGGAATATTATGTTACAAAGTATCTAAAGTCAACGGTAGATTGGTGGTTACTAATGCGAGTTTTGCTCGACACGAACATTCTGATCCACCGTGAAACAGCTCACGTCGTAAAAGCAAATATCGGCCTCTTGTTTAACTGGCTAGATAGGCTGGGCTACGAAAAGTGTATCCATCCCATCAGCAGAAGTGAGATTGAAAAACATGCTGATGAGAGAGTCCGGAAATCATTTGGAGCAAAGCTACAGTCTTACAGATTGCTCAATGGAGCTTCACCTTTTGCAAAAGAAGTTGAACTCATATCTAATCTACGAGACAAAACAACGAACGACGTAAATGATACGACCCTCATAAACGAACTTTTCATTGGTCGGGTCGACTTACTTATTTCAGAAGATAGAGGCATTGCATCAAAAGCCGCCGAGCTTGGCATTAGCGAACGCGTCTTTACAATTGACGGGTTTCTTGAAAAAGTTACGGCTGAAAATCCAGCCTTAGCGGATTATAGTGTTCTTTCAGTAAAAAAGGAAAATTTTAGTTCGATTGACTACACCGACACCTTTTTTGACAGTTTTCGTCAAGACTACCCAGGCTTTGATCGGTGGTTTTTACGAAAGGGCGAAGAAGAAGCATATGTTTGTAGAGAGGGAGGAAAATTAGTCGCATTTTTGTATCTCAAGGTGGAGGATGAACAAGAGATATACCGCGATGTTACTCCACCCCTTACTTCCAAACGACGCTTAAAAATTGGCACGTTTAAGGTAGAACACAACGGCTATAAAATAGGAGAACGGTTTCTCAAAATTATCTTTGACAACGCAGTCAAGCAACATGTTGATGAAATCTACGTTACTATCTACCCTACTTCGTCAGAACGAGACCGACTCATCAAGCTTTTAATAGATTATGGATTTGAACATCACGGACAGAAGCACAACTCTTCTGGCACAGAAGAAGTTTTCGCTCGAGATATGACGCCACATTATATAGCCTCAAATCCCAAGCTATCATTTCCTTATGTAAGTCTTTCAGCTAGAGCTTTTATAGTGCCAATATACCCTCGTTACCATACTGAACTTTTGCCCGACTCTATTCTCAAAACAGAGTCACCAATTGATTTTGTTGAACAAGAACCACACAGAAACTCGATTGGGAAGGTATATGTTTCCCGCTCCATCTATAGAGCGTTGCAGCCCGGAGATACTATCGTCTTCTATAGAACTGGAGGTCACTACATATCCGTTGTTACCACTCTCGGCATAGTAGATAAGGTGCATTTAGATATCTCATCAGAAGATCAATTTCTTCAAGTCTGTAGGAAGAGAAGTGTTTTCTCTGATGAGGAACTACGCGAGCATTGGAACTACAACCCTCGCAATCGCCCTTTCGTAGTCGAGTTTCTGTATGCATACTCGTTTCCAAAACGTCCAAATCTTGCCAAACTTAGAAAAGAGAGTGTTATTCAAAATGCACCAAGAGGTTTCGAGCCACTTAGCAAGGATCAATTATCTCAAATCCTGTCCTTATCCGAGACCGAGACAAGCTTTATTGTCGATCAAGCCTGAGTTTGCCAAAGCAATTTTTTTAGGTAGCAAACGGTTTGAATATAGAAAGATTATATTTGCGCGCCCTGTAGATGTCATCGTCGTGTACGCTAGCGCTCCTGTACAACGGGTAATTGGGGAGTTCGAGATTGAACAGATATGGCATAAACCAGTTGAACAGTTATGGGAGCAGACTAATCTCCACGGAGGAATTGATAAACATCGCTTCTGTCAGTACTTCTCAAAAGTTGACAAAGGCTACGCAATTGAAGTTGGGGCTATCCGGGCGTATGAAGAACCTTTATGTCTTTCCAAAAATTTTGGTGTCAAGCCACCTCAATCGTTTATCTACTTAGATTTTCCTTGGCCTATACAAGCAAGGGAGTAAAAACTTCTACGCTCGAAGATCAGAGCTTCAAAATTAGCTTGACCTTAACGTCGTTTTAGAAGCCCAAGTTGTATAAATAGGCTCGCTACGCTTTACCTCTTAGCACCCGCCCTAAAACCTCAATAACCCGCCCAAACTCCTCATCCGTCAAACTACTCCCCGACGGCAGACAAAGCCCCTGCTCAAAAAGCCGTTCCGAAAGCCTGTTGCCGTAATACGGATACTGCTCAAACACAGGTTGCAGGTGCAGCGGTTTCCAGAGGGGCCGCGCCTCGATGTTGTCGGCGTCCAGCGCGAGCCGCAAGTCGTCACGGGTGACGCCGCCGGTCTTCGCCGGGTCAACGAGAATGGTCGTCAACCAGCGGTTGCTAAACATGCCTTCAGGCTCACGCTGCATGGTGACGCCCGGATAGTCGGCAAAGAACGCACTGTAACGCGCGGTGTTAGCGCGTCTCGCGGCTACGCGGTCGTCTAAAACCTGCATCTGACCGCGCCCGATGCCCGCCGAGATGTTGCTCAGGCGGTAGTTATAGCCGATTTCCGAGTGCTGGTAGTGCGGGGCAGGGTCCCTGGCCTGCGTTGCCAAAAATCTGGACTTGGCGATCCATTCGGCATTATCGGAAATAAGTGCGCCGCCGCCCGAGGTAGTGATGATTTTGTTCCCGTTAAACGACAAGATACCGAGCGCACCAAAGGTGCCCATCGCCTTGCCGTAATAGGTTGAACCGAGCGCTTCGGCGGCGTCTTCGATGAGCGGGACGCCGTAACGCGCACAGATATCGACGATTTCGGTCATCTTTGCGGGCATTCCGTAAAGGTGAACGGCGATGACGGCTTTAGGCAGTTTGCCCTTGCGCTGACGATCCTCGAGCGCTTCAGCGAGCGCCGCCGGGTCAAGGTTCCAGGTATCGGCTTCGCTATCGACGAAAACGGGCGTCGCGCCCTGATAGACAATCGGGTTGGCTGACGCGGAGAAGGTAAAGCTCGAGCAGACCACTTCGTCCCCGGCCGCTACGCCCAGCAAGATCAGCGCGAGGTGCAGGGCCGCTGTGCCCGACGAGAGCGCTGCCGCGTGCGCCGCGCCGGTGTAACGCTCCAAGTCGTGTTCAAAGCCGTCTACGTTGGCTCCTAGAGGGGCCACCCAGTTGCTGTCGAAAGCTTCATTGACGAAGGTACGTTCAGCGCCGCCCAGATGAGGGGACGACAGGTAGATGCGGGTCGCGGTTTGGGTAAGAGAGTCGGCCACGCTCATTTTTACCATGCACTTCATAAAGTGTGCAGTAACGACCGTCGCAGAGGGTTTTCAGCGTGACTAGAAGCCATCTCAAAAACGCCTAAGCAGTAATTTGATGCAGCCGAGATGCAGGAAGGCCAAGAAGTTTAGGGAGTGATGTTCATAGCGAACGACCAGACGGCGAAAGTTGCCGAGGTGGGCGAATAGCCGTTCAATCTTCCAGCGCCGTTTGTAGCGCCTCAGTTTACGTCCATCTTGCGTCTTGGCTTTTTTACGGTTTCTTCGGTGAGGCGCAATCATTTCAACACCTGCTTCGGCGAGTTCAGCGTCAAGCGGATCACTGTCATACGCTTTGTCACCGATTAACTTGTCGGGTTTGCCGCTGACGTGTCGAGATGCGAGAGTCGCGTGTACCAACCGGACCTCATGTGGGCTAGCAGACGTAACGTGCAGGGCGAGGCAAGTACCACCAGCGTCCGATACCGCCATGACTTTGCTACCCTTACCCCGTTTAGTCTTACCAACTGCTGACCCCCTTTTTTCGCAGCCACAAAGGTACCGTCGATAAAGCATTCCGACAAGTCGAGTTTGCCCCGCTGCAGGGGGTCATGCGCTAAAGTCTCTAGAATCTGCCGCAACACGCCGTTTCTCTCCCATTCTTGAAAGCGCCGATGGCACGTCTGATAGGGCGGATAGCGCTCGGGTAAATCAGCCCACTGTGCGCCCGTTCGTAATATCCAGCAGATGCCCTTAAGTATCGCTCGTGGTTCTCGTCTGGGACGGCCTTTGCCATCTTTGCGTCGAGCTGGTTCGGGAATGAGCGGCCCTAGTACTTCCCACTGTTCATCGGTGAGTTCCATACCACCGTTCTAACAGCTATGCAGCTGACTATTCGTTTTTGAGATGGCTTCTAAGCAGTGTACTTGCGGTGTACTTGTAGTGTGTACCAGAGTAAAAAAACAAATTGCGTTTGAGTGGCCTGCACGCTATAATTCAAGCTGCTCAGACGGCCAAGGCGTTGCGAGAGCGTGGGCGGCAGCGCCCATAATTACACAGCACGGTTTTAGGCGTGCAGCAGAGGGTTAGACAATGGCAACAGGTAGAGTCAAGTGGTTCAGCAACGAAAAAGGTTTCGGATTTATCGAACAAGACGGCGGCGGCGCTGATGTGTTTTGTCACTTTTCCGCGATCAGCTCGAGCGGCTTTCGCAGCCTCAACGAAGGCGATGAGGTCGAGTTCGAGGTCGAACAGGGTCAGAAGGGTTTGCAAGCCAAAAACGTCGAAGTCACCAACGCTGCGCCCGCTTCAATGCGGCCCGAGCGTTCACAACGCGACCGCTACTAAACTAAGGCAGTACACACCTTGTAAACCCGGTCTAGGCTGAGTTCAACCTGGCTTCGGCTGGGTTTTTTACTTTAAGGTCATTTAAGCGCACTCGAGCACGTACCCACCATCAACAAACCGGGTAGCGTAGTAGCCGTTTCGAATCAGAGGTAGCATCGTTTCGCGGAGCGCCGTGCGCCAGCGTAGCGCGTGGTCAAAATCTATAACGGGAGAGATTTGGGGGGGTAGCTCGAGCCAAACCCGCCGCGCCCCCGTCACAGGCAAAATCTCCGGTTCACCGTCTTCATCACAAACTAAACCCGCCTGAGACGGCTTCTCCACTGCCTGCCTCTTCTCCTCTGCCGCTAAAGCCTGAACAGGTTCTGACTCGAGAGACCACTCGGCGACAAATCTGTCCGTCGGCAAGGCTCCGTTGAGGCTGCCGCCCAGCGTGCCGTAAAAGTTTACCTCGTAGTGCCGGACGAACGCGCCGAGATGCTCCAAATTGAGCTTTGCATTTTTCGCCTGAACCGGGTCAAACGTCCAGGTTACGTGCGTTACGCCCCGAGCCAAACACCAGTCACGCTGAAACCACTTGAGCGCCTGTCCGACGCCTCGCCCCCTCGCTTCTGGCAACACCGCCAAAAGGTGCGAATGCTGACCGACGCGCCCGTCTACGAACGACGGAAAACTGTAGACAAACCCGAGTAGCGTCTCCCCGGCAAACACTCCGGCGACGAGCGCCCCGGCGTGCTGCGCGGCCCGGAACAGCGCGGCGCTCACCTCCGGCACCGCTTCACCCCAAACGCTGCACTGCACCGCCTCAGCCGCCCTTAATTCAGAGACGCCGGTGAGTTCACGCAGTTCCACGCTAGTTACGGCTGGGTGAATCAGGCGTACGGAAGCTGCGAACAAACGGCGCACGCGCCACGACCGTTTGCGGCAGCCGCTGAAACGCCAAACCCGCCGAGAGTGCCCACCACGTCAGGTGGCTGAACTGCGCCGACTCGAACCAGGTCAGGGTATAGACCAGGTAAACGACGGCGACGGCCTCGAGTCCCCACCCCTCACCTCTAGCTGTTACGCCTACAAAGATACCCAGGAGCAGCAAATAGGTCACGAGCCCACCCAAACCGAGCGAGACCCAGAGGTCAAAAATGAGATTATGCGCTTTGTTGGATAGAACTCGACCGAGGTGAAGCAGACCATCAGTGCCAATATAGCGAAAATAGTAGTGGTCGGTGCCCCGGAGCGTATCCATCTCATAGACTATTGACTCACCCGGTTCAAGTTTCCCTTTTTTATGCGCGAGCTTGGTTTTCCACTTCTTGTCGAAATCGTTGACGTAAGGAAATGCCAGAGCAAACCCGTTATATCCCCAACCCAAGAGAGGCCGCTCACGAATTCCGTCTATAGCAACTTGTGCGTACTCAAATCGAAATGAGACGAACGTGTCGGGGTCAGTAAATAGCGTCGTTAGAGTGGGCAAAGACCGGGTTACGCTCGGTAAACCCAATGCAACTGCTCCATATAACCCAGCACCCCCAATCACGAGCGGAACAAACGCTAGCAAAACCATTCGGCGGATTATTTTAGTGCGCCAGAAACGGATAAGAAGATAAATCAGCCCAGCGACAAAGGCAACTTGTACCCCCCGTGTCGAGGTGAGGTAAACGCTTAGCAGCATCAGCAGATAGAGGGGCCAGCCGTAGCGTTTAGCAACCCAACCCCTCGCCAGGCACACCAGCACGAGTACAGCTATTGCTGCAACGATAAACCCCGCGTGACCCCGGTGCGAGGTCAACCCAATCGGCATTTGACCACCGTAAATATTGCTGTAGAGCAGACCGCCGACGCTCTGCGAATTGGGTACAACTTTCCCCATTGTTTGGGTAAAGTCGAGCCGCCAGTCGATGGTTTGGGCAACGACCGCTAGACCCGTCAAGAGTCCGGCGACTAGAAAACCGTAGAGTTGCGCCTTAAAGAGCTGCGGAAAACGCTTCAGCACGAGTGCGTTCCCGAGCACAAACGCCGCGACGTAGGCCCAGTAAACCCAGCCGTCGCCCATTTCGTTGTTGGGCATGAGTGCATTGTCGGCCCGGATGGGGCTGTAGTAGACGCTGAGCAAACCAAGACCTAAGTATAGTCCCCACAAAAGCGCCGCCCAACCCCAGGCAGGCGGTGGGGACAAACGAGACAACCGCCCTTGCCCTAGCCGCCGGACGAGAAAGCGCACGAGCTGGACGAGGAGAACGCTCCAGGTCAGGAGCACGAGTGCGATGAGCGTGTAAACCTTCGGGTCAGTCCACACTTCGCCCCTGGGTCGCCCCCAGGGGTTGATCATGACCAGCGAAAGCGTGCAGAGCAGGCCGTAAACGAAGCCCAAGTCCGAGAGGTCGAACCAGCGGCGTTTCATCGGTGGGCCTGCCCGGTGGGTAGCGGTGAAAAACCGGTGGGTAGCCGTAAAAAAGCAGAGGCGGAATGCCTCTGCGGAGTTGAGTGAGCCGGGAACATACTGTGGAGTTTAGCACCCCGGCTCACTTGTTGATAGCAGCTCTTAAGATTTAAGCGAGCGTTTTGAGCTGCTCCAAAGCTGCCGCCGCGCGTTGCCGCACGACCTCGTTATTGCTGCGACCGCCCATCATCATGTGCATCTCCATGTGCCGGTCTACGTCACCGAAGATGCTGCCTAGCACCTCGACCTCTTCACGGCTGCGCAGTGAAGCGTCGTCGCGGAAGGTGGTGGTGTAGGCGAACTCGAACTCACGGTCGTCGAGCTCACCGTCCATATAACGCTCGAGCAACCCCACATACGGCGTCAAGTCGCTGCGTGAACCAGTCGTGGTAGTGGCGGGCGCGTCACCTTGCGGCGCTTTGGCTAAACCACTGTCTAGCACCTCCGGGGTGATGTCCCAGTTGTCGGCGTCGAATACGGCCTCACCGTCATGGTAGAGAATCACCTGCGGCGACTGGTGGACGATGCCGGTCTGTTCGGACACGAAGTTGCTCGCTGGACGCGCCTGCACTACGCGGATGAGGCCGACCGAAAGGTCGTCGCGGGTCTCGAGCTTCTCTTGCAAAAAGCCGAAGCCCTGCATCGTTTTGTGGCACGTTCCGGCCTTGAAAATCAAGCTGGTTGGATTTTCTTTGAGAAAGCCTTGAACGTCTTCGGGTGTCTCGAGGTTAAAAATGCGGTCTCTTAGCATAGCGTCATTGTAGCCGCGTGTAGCTACTCCGGCATGTTGCGGGCGTTGCGAAGGCGAGGGGAAACTTGCTAGACTCTAGGGCCGGACGATCGAAGACGCCCGGCTGAAGTGTTTGGAGAGGTGTCCGAGTGGTTGAAGGAGCACGCCTGGAAAGCGTGTGTACGGGGTAACTTGTACCGAGGGTTCGAATCCCTCCCTCTCCGCCAAAAAGTAAGGAAGCGCCGCCGGAGTCAGATAGGCGGCGCTTTTTCATAGTTACGAAGGTTGCTAACAGCTTAAACTCAGAGGCTCAGAAACCATCGCAAGGTCTAGTCATGGAGTAGGTACAATCTGAGTTACAACATACTGCCACTCACCGTCCCGCTTGGCATAGACGCGCGCGTACCGCTGGGCCAAAGTCAGCCCTCTACCCACACCGTGAAAAGCGCTTGTCACAACAGCCGTGCTACCGAATACATTTACTTTGACATCGTTGTAGCTAACTGAGTCAAAAATGCCGGGATGTGAAGCAAGCATTTCGAGCAAGTCGCGTTTGGTCATGGTTTCACCTGTAGGCCCAACAGCCAACCAGTCTTCTGCCACAACACTGGCCACAGTATCTAAGTCACCTTTGAGAGGTGCAACGCTCCAAGTATGTTCTAATTGCAGAACTTTTTCTCCGTCAGTCATTTGAAGGGAAGCTCCTGCTGTATATCAGGTACTAAAAAGCGGCGGAGTAGGCGAACTCGAGCAGCGCACCCTGCTCAAAACTGTAACGCCCGCGCGTCCCGCTGAGCACACCTTCAGCACGCATCTCGCTGATTAAAGCGGTCGTCGTTTCGCGGGCTGCGCCGACAAGTGCGGCCAACGTGTCGTGCGTCAGCGGCAACGTCAGGTGAACTCGGCCCGCTTCAGAGGTGTGACCGAATCGTTGACCGAGGCGCAGAAGCGTCCGGGCGAGGCGGGCGGTGACGGGTAGGTCGGTATCCTCGAGCGCGTCCCGAACTCGCCTGAGCTGTTCGCCGGTGGCCTCTAATAGCGCCGAACCGAGCACGTCGGCGTTTTCTCTAGCAACTTCTCTGACGCTGACCTTGGCGGAGAGCGCCTCGGCACGTTCGCCGTAAAAAGTATCACTAGAGAGTGCGCCGATAAAGTCGCCAGGACCAACGAGTTGGGTGATGCGTTCGCGCCCACTGGGAAGCTCGAGACTGAGCTTTAGCAGCCCCTCGTCAATACGGTAAAGGCTGACGGCTTCATCTTGGGCGTGGTAGAGCACTTCACCTTTACCGAGTTCGCGGCGCAGGGCGTCGGGTAGTGCAGTCTGTAGAGGTCGATTTTCGAAGACAGTGAAACTGCTCAAACCTGGCGTCATGGCTTAGTTTACGGTGCGCTCGCCGTAAACGGTGTCATTTATGCCCAAGAACACCGCCCCAAGACCGTATGTGAAAAAGCGTTAATCACAGCGGTTAGCTCAGGGCCACACAACAGCTATACGTTAATGCTTGCGGTAGCGCAGCCCTGTTTGGTTTCTCTCGAGCTTTACGCCGTCCAATCAGGCTGGGCAATTTCTAGCACCCTACTAACCCGCCAAAATCTTGTTGATGTCGTATAGATGCCACTCGAGTTCCTTCTGCTTCTCCCACGTTTCCCGCAGCGGCACAAACACCGTGTCGCGTTTGTCCACACCCACCATCACGTCACTCTGACCCTCTAGAAGTGCCTCGACCGCGTGATAACCGAGCCGAGCCGCGAGCACTCGGTCGCGGGTGCTGGGCGTCCCACCGCGCTGCACGTGCCCCAACACAGTCGTGCGGACTTCGTAACCGCTCGCCGCTTCGATGCGTTTTTCAATCGCCATCGCCCCACCTATAGCTGCACCCTCAGCCACAACGATAATCGACGAACTGCGCCCCCGTTTGCGCCCTGCGGCAATCGACGCGACCATCGCGTCGATGTCGTATTCGCGTTCAGGCACTAAAATCTCTTCAGCGCCACCGGCAATTCCAACATTGAGCGCAATATGACCCGAATGCCGTCCCATCACCTCGACCAAAAAGAGGCGGTCGTGCGAATGGCCCGTATCGCGTAAGCGGTCGATGGCGTTGAGTGCAATGTTCATCGCGGTATGAAAACCGATAGTGACGTCTGTGCCGTAAATATCGTTGTCGATAGTACCTGGAATCCCGATGACCTTAACGCCTTGCTCTGCGGCTAACAGATGTGCACCCTGAAATGACCCGTTACCGCCGATGACGACGAGCCCCTCGATACCGTGAGCGCGGAGCGTTTCGGCGGCCTGGGCGCGCCCGGAAGGTGCCATAAATTCTTGGCAGCGGGCGCTGTAGAGAATGGTGCCGCCCCGCTGGGTGATGTTATCGACGCTGCGGGCGTTCATCGGAGCGAGGTCGCCGCCGATAAGCCCTTTGTAGCCCCGCGTCACGCCGTAAATTTCGATGTTTTCATAGCACGCGGTGCGAACGACGGCGCGGATGGCGGCGTTCATGCCCGGTGCGTCGCCACCACTAGTAAGGACTGCGATACGCTTCATAAGGGCAGTATAACGCGGTCTGTCACCGGATAAAACATCGTGCTGGACGTATATCAGAAAGAGACATTCAAGCTTGTGGAACAGCCGGTAAACGGGAGCAACTTGCACTTCGCTCGTTTACTAAGCGCAGCTTGAAGGCAGCTTAAGAACAGTTTGGGAGACTGCTCGAGCGGCTACATGACCGGAGAACCGGTAGACTTCTCCGGTTTTTACCTCACCATTTAAGGTATGCTGGAGCTTAGTTTGGTGATGGTTACCACTTACATTATAGTTATTAGAAAGTACAGTTAGCTATGAAGAATTTCACATGTGTCTAAGAGAAACTTCATGGGAATTTAAGAAGGGAGTTACATGAGTCCTGAAATCGCGCTTCTCTTCCGCGCCGTTCTCCTCGGCCTGTTCGTACTCGCTGCTGAACAGCTCGGTAAACGTTATCAGGAAAAGCAGGCCCGGAAAGAGCAAGCTGTAGCAGACCACGCTACCGTTCGGCAACCAGCGGCGACTCCTGTGGCTCAAACCGCTTTAGAACCTGAGTTTCGCTACGTCAGGGTTGTGACGGCGCGGGCTGAGCACGCACCGCTTGAGCCCCACTCTGTTTCTGCCCGCATTTTTGTCCCTGCCTGCATCATAGAGAAGCGCAGCATTGGAGCCTACGTCACCGAGAAACGCAGGTTAACCGCGTCCGAGGAAGCGTACAGCCCCGTAACTTGGCTGGCTGCAACCGAGTTAGACGAAGCTGTGTCAGCTGATGCTAAAGCCGGAAGCACAGGGGTTGATAAAGCGTGTGACAGACGCGTGCAAAACCCTCACAGCTATGAAACTGCCTAAACTTGCATACTTCTACAAAACGCGCTACCCCATCTGTTATGTGACCGAAAAATGCGCCGCTTAAAGCCCATCCGTAGTCCCTCTCACCACATGCCTTATTATTTAAGGTATACTCAATTTTAGCTCAGTTGAACCCCTGCACCGCAGGCAGAAAGGAACCCAGATGAGCCCAGAAGTTGCCCTCCTCGTCCGCGCCGCTCTCCTCGGTCTCTTCGTTTTCGCCCTCGAGCGTTTCAGCAGACGCCGCCAAGCCCGGCACGCTGCAACCCGTAATACCTCAGTCCGTAGCGCTGGGAATACCATTCTTCCTGAATTGCGTTACTCGTCGCCCCTGACTTTAACTGGTCGGCCTGTACAGCTAGAGATGGCACAGTCGAAGATGGCGCAGTCGAAGATGGCGCAGGTCAAGGTAGTACAAAGGGTCTCGGTATCCGCAACGCAACCGGCCCAACCTGACATTTTGAGGTTCGAGCCGCGCACTGTGCCCGCCTACGTCACCGAAAAACGCGCAGCCTAATACTCTTTGATGTTGTAGGTGCATCAGAGTGAAAAAGACAAGATGACTGAGTATCTAGCTCCTATTCTTCGGGTGGCCGACGGGCAGAAAGCCTCAAAATGGTATGCAAGACTAGGATTTGAGGTCGAGGGGGAACACCGTTTTGCCCCGAACCTGCCCCTCTATCTTTTCTTGAAACGAGGCAATGTTCGTCTGCATCTCTCAGAGCACAAGGGTGACGCGACGCCCCACACACTCGTCTATTTTTACGTTAATGATATAGATGCTATTGCTTCAAAATTTGGAGTGGTTGTAAAAGAAGAACCGTGGGCCAGAGAGATTTCTCTAACCGACTTGGACGGCAACCGACTACGGATTGGTACACTTCACGAATAAGTATTAGCGTGCCGCTGGTCACGTACTATAACAAGGCGCTGCGAGAGTCGCGGAACCGTTCTCTTTCAAAATGCAAGAAAGAGCCAGGGCGTGTCAACTCGCACTGTCGAGGTTTTCAGACCCCCAAGCTGCAACCGGTAAGCGGGGTACGATAAGGCATGGCGGATGCTCCCGGAACTCCTACACCGACAACACTCAAATTCGCGCATCTTCACCAGCACACGGCCTACAGCCTGCTGGACGGTGCGGCCCGCATCAAAGACCTGATGAAATGGGTGCGGGAGGTCTCGCCGGAAAATCCGACGGTAGCGATGACCGACCACGGCAACATGCACGGCGCAGTCGAGTTTTACAAAGCTGCTGAAAAAGAAGGTGTCAAACCGATTCTCGGCTTTGAGGCGTATGTCACAGCGGGCTCACGGTTTGAAAAAAAGCGTCCGTCAAGCAAATTAGACGGCGGTTACTTTCACCTGACGCTCTTGGCCAAAAACTTTAAGGGCTACCAGAATCTGTGTAAACTGAACTCGAGAGGGTGGCTCGAGGGCTTTTACATGAAGCCCCGCGTAGACCACGAACTCCTGCGTGAATACAGTGAGGGCGTAATTGCGCTGTCCGGTTGCCTGGGCGCACAGCTCCCGCGTAACCTGCTCGACGTTGGCGCTCAAGCGGGCGAAGCGGTTTTACAGCAGTATCTAGACATTTACGGCGACAATTTCTTTATCGAGTTGCAAAACCACGTTCCGACCGAAGCGTCCGAAATGACTGACTCTTTACGGGATTTGACCGAGCAACAAACGCGTCTCAACCCGATGCTCCGCGACCTAGCGAACAAACACGGCCTCGGGATGATTGCCACGAACGACGGGCACTACGTTAAAAAAGACGACGCCAAGGCGCACGAGGCGCTCCTCGCCATTCAGACCAAAACCACGCTTTCGGACCCCAAACGCTTCCGGTTTCCGTGCGACGAGTTTTACGTTAAGACACCCGACGAGATGGCGCGGGCCATACCCGAAAACGAATACCCGAGCGCGTTGGCAAACAGCGTCACCGTGGCTGACATGTGCGACGTAACGTTGCCCATCGGCCCAAACCGTATCTATCAGATGCCTGAACTGCCGATTCCGGCGGGTCGTACGCTGGCTGAACAGCTCCGGGTGCAGACGTATGAAGGCTTGATTGAACGTTACGACGTCATTACCGAAGCGCTTTACCGGCACTACCTGAGCATGACCGATGAGGCTAAGCTGGACGCTTCGGGGAGCCTCGAGGACGTCCTCGATAAACTTGCCACAGCCGGAGAACTCTGTCAGCGCAAAGCGAAAGATGCTGGCACGAAGTATGTCACCTACGCGCACCTAGAAAAGCTTAAAACCGAGGGTACCGTAAACGAAGAAGCCATGACGATTCTGGCAAGGGCCGAATACGAACTCGGCGTGATTATCGCGATGGGGTTTCCCGACTACTTTTTGATTGTCGCAGACTTTATCAACTGGGCCAAAGACCAAGGAATTGCGGTGGGGCCGGGGCGGGGTTCGGGCGCAGGGTCGATTGTGGCGTTTGCCACAAGGATTACCGACATCAACCCTTTAGAGTTCGACCTCCTCTTTGAAAGATTCCTAAACCCCGACCGCGTAAGTATGCCTGACTTCGATGTAGATTTTTCGGACTCGCGGCGGCTCGAGGTCGTCGAGTACGTCCGGCAGAAGTACGGTGAGGAGAAAGTCGCGCAGATTGCCACCTTCGGGACGATGGCCTCAAAAGCTGCCGTGCGGGACGCAGCACGGGTGCTCGAGATTCCTTACGCCGACGCCGACGCGGTAAGTAAACTCATTCCGGTCGTCTTCGGTCGCTCGACGCCTATCCAACGGGCGATGGACGAAGTTTCCGAGATTAAAACCCTGTATGACAACGGCGCCAAAGAGTTTATGGATGTGGCGATGAACCTGGAAGGCTTGACCCGCCACGCCTCGGTTCACGCCGCAGGCGTCATTATCGCCCGCGAACCGGTACAGGAGTTGGCCCCTGTTTTCCGCAGCGGCGACGGCCCAATCGTCTGTCAGTACGACATGGGCAGCATCGAAGAGCTGGGTTTTCTTAAGATGGACTTTTTGGGTTTACGGACGCTGACTTTTATCGAGGTGGCAATTCGGATTATCAAGGAGTCACGCGGCCTAGACCTCAACCTCGACGAGCTTCCGGCGGGCGACCCGAAGACGTTCGAGCTGCTTTCGCGCGGCGAGGCGGCGGGCGTCTTTCAGTTCGAGTCGCCGGGGATGGTCGATACGCTCAAAAAACTTAAACCGACCCGGATCCAGGATTTGATTGCGGTATCGGCGTTGTACCGCCCCGGCCCAATGGAAAATATCCCGAGATATATCCGGCGGCATCACGGACAAGAAGAGGTGGACTACACCCAGGAATATCCGAAAGCGGGTGAGTATTTAGAATCTATCCTCGAGGAAACCTACGGTATCCCGGTCTACCAAGAGCAGATTATGCAGATTGCCCAGGCGGTCGCGGGCTACTCATTAGGTGAGGCCGACCTGTTGCGGCGGGCGATGGGCAAGAAAAAAGTCGAGGAGATGGTCAAGCAGCGCGAGATTTTCCTCGCGGGGGCGAAGGAAAAAAGCATCCCGGCAGGTGAAGCGAACGCGATTTTCGATTTACTCGAGAAGTTTGCCAACTACGGCTTCAACAAATCACATTCGGCTGCTTACGGGGTTTTATCGTACCAGACGGCTTACCTCAAAGCGCACTACCCCGTCGAGTTCGCCGCCGCCCTCCTGACGGTTGAACGCGGTGACTCGGATAAGGTGGCGCAGTACGCCGCCGACGCGCGGCGTTTGGGCATCGACGTTCTGCCGCCCGACATCAACGACTCACGGAGCGACTTCACCCCAGTCGGTGAGGTCGTGCGTTTCGGGCTTTACGGCATTAAAAACGTCGGTGACGGCGCGGTCGAGCATATTTTGCGGGTGCGTGAACAGGGTAAATTCAAGGACTTGTACGATTTTTGCAAACGGGTGGACGCAGGCGCTGTCAACAGACGCGCGTTAGAGCATCTTGTCAAAGCGGGCGCGTTCGACAAATTGGGCGACCGGAGCATAATTCTGGCGAACTTAGAGGCCGCCGTAAAATGGGGCGCTGCCGAGCGCGAAAGCGCCTCGACCGGACAATTCGGACTGTTTGGGGCCGAAGAAACCCGTCCGCCCGAGGCCAAAAACGTCACGCCGCTCAGCCGTTTGGAGCTGCTCAAATTTGAAAAAGATGCCCTCGGGTTATACATCTCCGACCACCCGATGAACGCGTATCCGGGCCTGTCAGAAGCGGCGAGTTGTAAGGTGGTGGGGCTCGAGCGTTGCTACAAAGCCCTGGTAGATGCGGGTCGCGGCGAACCGAGGCAGCACGTCGTTCTAGCGGGTCTGACGCAAAAAGTGCAGAAAAAACCGACGCGTTCAGGTAATATGATGGCATTTTTCGAACTGGCTGACGAAACCGGAAGCCAAGAAGTCGTGGCGTTCGGGCGCACCTATGAGGACATCGCCGACAAATTGGAGGAGGACGCGCCCGTCGTACTCGTCGCCGAAGCCTCAGACAAAGACGGCAGCACCCGTTTGGTCGTTGACCGGCTGATTCGCTGGGACGAACGCGGCAGTCTGCCGGAGGTTGCCGTCGCCGAGTTTCGGCTCGAGGAGGTGAGCGAAACGATGCTTAAAGACTTTCGCTCACACGTTGACGAGTACGCTGGCACGACAAATCTGCAGCTCAAAGTGCGTTCGGAGCGGGGCACGGCAACCTATCAAACCGACGCACTCCGAGTTGCCAAAGAGCATCTAGGCGACCTTCAAACGAGCTGTCCGTGGCTCAAGGTGTCCGTGACGCTCGACCGGAACAACCTGTTGCGGGCGGCGGCAGGCCGGGGCAACCGCTTCGGGCGGCCTGCTCAGGAGACGAGTGCGCGTCCGGCAGAGGTTCCTTTTTAGGCTTCGTACCTGCCCAGAAAATCTGTCAACCATGCTTGCCTGACACAGAGTCGGCGAAGTGCCTGTCAAAGAAACGACGGACGCTTCGCCGTTTTTTTGCGTAAGGTGAAGCATGAATCCAAAAGATATCCGCACTTCGGCCCCATCTTTGACCCAACGCTCTCTCTCCCGCCGTCATCTCCTTAAAGGTTTCGGTATCGGCGTGCTCGGCGCAGGCGCGGGCGTAGCTGGCGTGTCTACGGCGCAGGCGCAGGCCGTCCCGACGGAAGGGCCGCTCGGCCTCGAGCGCACCACGGTCGGCGACGTTGAGATTACAATGATCAAAGACTCGAGCCTCCAACTTCCTCCGGGCGCTTTTGGTGGCGGCGCACCAGAAGGCGCGGTTAGCGAGCTTTTAGGCAGTTACAACCTGCCCACGGACAGCATTGCCGCGAGCGCCAACGTCCTGCTCCTCCGTAGCGGTGACGAATTGACGCTCATCGACTCCGGGAACGGGGGCAACTTGCTGCCGAGTTTGGGGGCGCTCGGCGTCTCCCCCGCTGACATCAATCACGTCGTCCTGACGCACTGGCACGGCGACCATGTAAACGGAGTCTCAGCGGACGGCACCCTCAACTTTCCCAACGCCGCGCACCACTTTCCGCAGCTCGACTGGGATTTTTTGCAGGCACAGGCGGGAGGTGACGAGAACGTTCAGGGCTCGCTCGACAAGCTGCAACCTGCAGACGACGCGGGTCAGCTCGAGCTCTACAAAAGTGACGCCGAACTCGTCCCCGGTTTGACAGCGGTCGCAGCGGTCGGTCACACGCCCGGTCATCACGCGCTGCTCTTGAGCTCTGGCGAAGACCGGCTGCTGATTATGGGCGACGCCGCCAACCACCCTATTGCCGCGCTCGCCCACCCCGAGTGGTCGTTTGGTTTCGACGCCGACGCCGCCCAGGCCACCGAGTCACGCCGCGCTATTTACGGCCGCGCCGCCGACGAAGGGCTGCAGATTGCCGCCTACCACTTTGCGTTTCCCGGCTTTGGCTACGTTATCCGTGACGGTGAAGGCTTTCAGTTTACGGCGAGTGTCTAAAGTCTAACGCCTTCTTTTTAGCCGTGTGCCTATTAGCTGTTTATCTGAGCACCTACCATCTGCCGCAGTGCGCCCAGATGGTAGGCCGCGTGAGGCGTAAAGGCCAGCATCGCCGTCAGCAGCTGCTCGTCCGAAACGTCCTGCTGATTTTGAATAGTCCGGTAGAGCGTCTCATACTCATTTTCTAGCTCGGCGCGGAGCTTGTCCCAGGCATCTGCATCTACAGTCGTCACCGACCAGCTTTCCGACCAGTTGAGCTGCGGCGTTTCGCCCCGCGTAAAAGCGTTTGCTATCACCAGACTCCAGCGTAAGTGTTCGGTATGCGCGGCGATTGTTGAACCACTCAGTTGGGGTCTCAAGGCGTCTTCAGCGCTCACGTGCCCCAACGTTCCCAAGGTACCGGAACCTGGTTCGTTGCCGATAAACCAGGTGTAAGCGTGGTTGGGGCCGGTATAGGCTTCGCGGAACAGCTCAGCGACGATGGGGGTCAAGGTTTTAACGGGTAGGGTCATAACATTCCTCTTTTCCTCTGAATGACAAAAGTGCAGAAGCCGACAGCTTTCGCGGCTTCGCCGTGAGGTTGAGGGTCAACTAAGTCTGTATCGGGATTGCCCGGATGCGGATAGCCAAGCGCCCGAGCTAACGCTAAAGCTTGCCCTTTGTGATGAAATTCGTGCGTGATCGGATGGAAAATCAACCAGCGCCGAGTTAAGCTGACGTCTTCTCCAGTGGGCGATGTCCAGACGAAAGGTGCATCTAGGTCGTCAAAGCTGTCCAGCGCCCGCAAAACAGTCGCATCTACCTAGGCAAACGCACGCCGTAAAGCATGAACGTTGTCCACTTTTACGACCGGCTTCTCAGCGCCGAGCCCCACCATACCGACCCACAAAAAGTAACAATAAGCGACGTGTGCTTGAATGGCACTTAAACTGCCGCAAGCGAAGCCGTCATGTTGTGCCGTAAAAACGTCGGAGGGCAGGGTCTCGAGCCAGTCGAGCACGTTGGCTCTCGTGCGCTGTGTGAGGCTGTAAAAGGTTCGTAGGTCTCCGTTCATTTGAACGCTCCTTCGCAGTGTGACGGCGGGTTTGATGGTTGTAGACCGCCCGCATTTCTTGTTACAACCAGCAGGTATCATCTGGTCAGCAACGCACTCAATCTAAGTTTCATTGACTATCACACACATTCTAAAATGATAAACGGTGCGATATTTCTTGGAATTGCTAAACTTTTGGTGAAACGTCTTAAACATCGTCGTTAATTTTTTTGACGAGGATTTCGTCTGTCGTCAGTTGTCTCACCAGCTCAAAGCTTGAGCCGTCATCACCTCTACACCGAGCTTTTTGTGCATATACATCAGCTGTCCACGGTGATGCGCTGAGTGGGTGATGACGTGAATGATGGTGTTGCCATACGTGTACGTGTCTGGTTGGTCAGCTCGAGCTTGCCATGTTTCATCCAAACGCCCTTCGGCTTGCGTTCTTCTGGCAACCTCTGCAAATTGGGGCGCAACTAACTCGAGCCGTTTGGCAAAACCGTCTAACATCAGGGCATCTTCCCCGAGTTTCTCAAACGTGCGTTGGGGAACGCCGTTCATCAGGTCTGTCCACCATTCGATATTGTCGATAATATGGTCGATGGTGGCCCTTACTGTTTTGAGACCGATGTCAAACTCTTGGTCGAGTTGTGCGTCTGTAAGCCTACAGCTCTGCTCAATCAATTTGTTTAGCGCCGAGATATTGTGAGCGAGCAATCGGTCAAGAATATCCATGTTACTTCGCAAGTTCCCAGATATAACCCGCAGGGTCTTGAAAACTTGCCGTTCGTACTCCCCAGGGTCTATCCACCGGACCGTTTAGCAGCGTCACACCGCGCCTCGTTAGTTCTGCAAGCGTAGCGTCAACGTCATCGACCTCGAGCGTGAAAACCTGACGAGCACCAGCCTTGCGGCTCGCCACCGTTGCAGGGGTGATGAGTTCGTCTGCTTCAGTAATCGTCAGCAGGTTGACAACCGTATTACCGAAACTGAATACGGTTGAGTTTTGATCCTCAAACACTACGGGCAAACCAAAGACCTTTTGATAGAACAGCTTCGAGGCGTCCAAATCCTCAATAAACAGCGTGATGGCACTGATATCTTGCGACCAGGCACTTACGTCTGCATCTTTTCCTTGAGGTTCATCCATAAGCACTCTCCCTTCTACCTATTTCGATAACGTAAGACACGATTGATTTGAGGGTCGTTCCTTTCGTGTTCGTGAACTCGTAAACGTCACAAAAGGCGTAGTGCTTGCCGCCTTCCGTAACTATCTCACCGTTTACAGCACCTTCTTTGCCGTGAGTAACGATTTTGCCTAGCGTTAACACTGTCGCCTTGTCCGTTTTCATCTCTGCAAGTGCCTGCTTAAACGCCTCTTTGCCTTGAATTACTCTGTCACCAACCATGCTCCAGGTGACGTCATCGCTAACGCTGCCCAGGACGAAGGCGCTGTTACCTTCTACAAAGGCGATATTCCAGTCTTTGAGGAACTCCCGCTTTGGGAAGTTTTTGCAACTGGTATTTACGGTTACGTCTAACATGACCTAGCTCCTTTACACGCCGAACTGTTTGAAATGGTGGTCTACGTGAACGTACTGCAACCGTGTCCATTCATTGGCTGTCATACGACCAAAGAAGTCATGAGGTTGTTGGGTGATACCGGCTTCTCTACTGTTGAAGAAAAGCGCGAGCTTACGCCGCAGCACTTCTTTTTCCTTTTGAAATTCTCTCGAGTCAGAAACCTTGATTCTGGGTATAGTGGGCAAGTTCTGAGGTACACCTTTCGTCAAAATTTGTCGTTTGACCCTAGAACCAAAGACGCGCCCCATTAAGGTCTGTCTGACTTTTTTGTCTGTCATTCCCAACTCGAGAAAAGCCGTGACGTGCGCCAGCATTTGGGCTACGTCCATTTTACCAAAGCGGGCTCGGCTCTCGGGCGAGAGGTTTTCAAGGCGCTCGAGTAAAGCGTTATAAACTTTTGGCTGAAGCAAGTGGGGTTCATACATGCGGCATTCCTTTCAAGTCAACATGTTGCATCAGAAAAAAGCCGCCCTCCATCTATTCGTAAGTCACGGTTCCTTCTGCACCGCCAGACACCTTCTAGGTGCCGACCAAGCACTCGAGGCTCTTAAGGTCAGGATTTGGCTTAGGTGCTTGCTGCTCTATGTTCGTAGGGTTGCCTGGCACGTTGGTACTCCTTTAGCTTCGACTCGAGATTTGCTGCACCGCCCAACTGTTACCGTCAGGGTCACTGAAAAAGATGAAACCCACGTTGTCGAGCGAATTTTTCTCGCCTCCCGGATTTTCGCCCATCACCTGAACTTCGCTTACCTCTACCCCGCGCCCGAGAAGCTGGGCTCGAGCTGCGCGTACATCTTTGACGACCAGTTGCAAGCCTTTAAGCGAACCCGGCGGCATATCTGGGACAGCCCCCTTCCCGATAACGATGGAGCAGCCGGAGCCGGGGGGCGTCAGCTGAACGATACGAACGCCCTCACTGACTTTGGTGTCATGGTCTACCGTAAAACCGAGCTTATCGGCGTAAAAAGTCTTGGCGCGGTCTACATCCGATACGGGAACGACGATGACCTCGAGCGTCCAGTTCATCAGGCGTTTTCTTGGGGCGGCTCGTGAAAGGTAAACACGTTGCTGTCGGGGTCTTCGACCGCTACAAACGTGCCGTAAGCGTCCGAGGCGGGCTCACCCGCAAACGTTACACCCTTTGTTTTGAGGGTCTCATAGGTACTCGCCATGTCCTCCACACTAAACATGAGCCCGGTATAGCTTCCGACCCGCTCCGGGCTCCAGAGACCGAAACCGTGTACCAGAATAAGAGGAACATCTGAACCCTGGGGAACGACCTCGACCCAGCGGTGCCCCTGATCGTCCACCGGTTCGTCGGTGCGTTTCTCGAAGCCGAGTGTGTTCACGTAGAATTCGATAGCCCGCTCCAGGTCGCTTACGAAGACGTCCGCCGAGTACAGCTTGGTGATGCTCATTTTTGCCTCCTGAAGTGAAGTTTACCGAGAGGTTAGCCAAGTTCGCTTCTCGAATCTTGCGCGTTTAGGCGGCCCGTGGTGAGGTGGCGCGGTAGAGCGCAGGAGATACGCCCAGGTGTGTTTTGAAAAGCGTGCTGAACGAACCCAGACTTTCAAAGCCGATATCGAAACAGATGTCGGTGACGCTCCGGTCGGTTTCAGACAGGAGAAACTGGGCGTGCCCCAACCGCCTTCTCGTCACAAGCTGATGCGGCGTCTCGCCGTAAACTCGTTTGAACAGCCGTAATAGGTGATGGGGCGACAGCTCGGCAGCCTCGGCAATCCGGGCGAGGCTGATGGGCTCTAAAAAACTCGCCTCGATAAAGTCGCGGGCGCGCCAGAGCCGCCGGTAGGCTTCAATTTTAGTTGCGTAGCGTACTGCCGGGAGTTTTTCGACCTCTTTATAAATATCGCGGTGCAGGTGCAAAAGGCGCTCGAGAATAGGGTGAAAGAGGGTCTCGAGGGCGCTCTGACTCTCCCGTAAATCCCGAAAGTTGATTTCATAAAGACGTTTTTGAAGGTTTCCTAGAAGTGAAGTCAGTAGAGCATCGTTCGGATAGGTTCGCTCAAAAAAGTCTAGCGGTTTACCAATTACTGCTAAATCGTCTAAAAGGTGTTTGGTCGGCGTCGTTAGGCTCGCTGCAACCTCCGCCGCAAGACCGCTCCGAAACATCAAGAGAAAAACCTCTGCGTCGTCTTCGACGGCGTGAGCGTGACGCTGTTTATCGTTTAAGAGAAGGTAGCGCCCCGGCGTTACGGCAAACCGCGCCCGCCCGACCTCACTGATTTCGCAGCCGCTGCGGACGGTTTTAAGCGTCAGCGGCCCCGAGTGTTCGGGATAGCTCACGTCAGCGGCGTGACCGCATAAAACCATGTTGGGCCAGCCGAGCGTTTTACACGGCGCGTTCATATCGAGACCTTGCTGCTGCGGTTCGTTGTAATCACTGACAACCATAGTTTCCCCCAACAACCTGCTATTGACAGCTAACCTCGAGCCATAACCTTAATATTTAAGGTATTAGGAGTGTAACCAAACTCACCTAAAAATGCAAGTGCTTCGAGCTTCAAACTGCAAACCGGACTACACAGTTACCTTATTTATTTAGGTATTCTAGCTCTATGAGTGATAACCCCAAACTCCAAAACGACCCGCAAGACAACGCCGTCAAAGACCCGAGCGAGTGGGTGACTGGAGATGAACCCGCTACCGGCGCACAGCTCTCGTACCTGCACACGCTAGCCGAAAACGCCGGTGAGGAAGTACCGGACGGCCTCAACAAAGCGCAAGCATCCGAGATGATCGAAACGTTGCAGGCCAAGACCGGGCGCGGTCAAGAACAGAGTTCAGACGAAGGCTAAATCCAGCAGGTTCGGGTGTCGGATGGCAACAGCTGTCCGACATCTTTTGTTGTGTTCAGAACGTAGAATAGGAGACTATGGCGCTCTCTGTTGAATCTCCGTTTACGCCTAAAGGCGACCAGCCGCAGGCTATCGAAGGCTTGGTCGAAGGCTTAGGTGACGGCCTGCGTTACCAGACGTTACTCGGCGCGACCGGCACCGGCAAAACCTTTACGATGGCCAAAATTATCGAAGAGACGCAGCGCCCCGCCCTCATCTTAGCGCCGAACAAAATCTTGACGGCCCAGCTCGCCGCCGAGTTTCGAGACTTTTTTCCGGGGGCCGCCGTCGAGTTTTTTATCTCTTACTACGATTACTATCAACCTGAAGCGTATGTTCCGGCGCGCGATCTATTTATTGAAAAAGACGCCAATATCAACCAGGAGTTGGAGCGTTTACGGCACTCGACCACCCGCAACCTGCTGACGCGCCCCGACACGATCGTCGTCGCGTCGGTCTCGGCCATTTACGGTTTAGGCTCGCCCGACACCTACCAACAGCTCAATATGATCTTGCACGTCGGGATGAAACGGTCGCGGGAAGAGATTTTAGATCGTTTGGTAGTGCAGCAGTATGAACGCAATGACGTTGAGCTTGCCGCCGGACGTTTCCGGGTCAAAGGTGACGTGATTGAAGTGTGGGCCGCTTACGACGAAGCGCCCCTCAGAGTTGAGCTTTTCGGCGATGAGATCGACCGGCTGGCGATGGTTGATCCTGTGACCGGCAACGAACTTGCTGAATTAGAAACGACGACCGTCTTTCCCGCAAAACATTATGTGACGCCGTTTGAACAGCTCGAGCCCGCCATCAAACAGATTGAACACGATTTGGAGGAGCGGTTAAACTTCTTTGAGCGCTCCGGCAAACTTTTAGAGAAACAGCGGCTTAAAGAGCGCACCATGTACGACCTCGAGATGATGAAAACGCTCGGTTACTGTAACGGTATCGAAAACTACTCGCGTTATCTGGACGGGCGGCCCCCCGGCGCTGCGCCGAACACACTTTTGGACTATTTTCCGGACGAGTTCATCACCTTTTTGGACGAGTCCCACGTCATGCTGCCGCAAGTACGCGGGATGTTCAACGGCGACCGCGCCCGCAAACAGACGCTGGTCGATTACGGCTTTCGGCTGCCCGCCGCGCTCGACAACCGCCCGCTCAAGGAAGACGAGTTTTTAGCCCGTGTCGGTCAGACAGTTTTCGTTTCCGCCACGCCTGCCGCGTGGGAGTACGAACACTCGGACAAAATCGCCGAACAGATCATCCGCCCGACCGGACTCGTAGACCCCGGCATCACCGTCAAACCCTCAAAGGGTCAGATTGACGATCTGGTCTTTGCCATTAAAGAACGGGCTAAACGCGACGAACGCGTTTTAGTCACCACGCTGACCAAACGAATGTCCGAAGATTTAGCCGAATACTTCGCGCAGCAGGGTTTACGGGCGCGGTATATGCACTCGGACATCGACACCATCGAGCGTCAGGTGATCATCCGCGATTTACGGCTCGGACACTTCGACGCGCTTATCGGCATCAACCTTTTGCGCGAGGGTCTTGACCTACCCGAAGTCTCGTTGGTCGCCATTTTAGACGCTGATAAGACCGGCTTTTTACGGAGCGGGCGTTCGCTGATTCAAACCATCGGCCGCGCGGCGCGTAACGTCAGTGGTGAGGTGTTTCTTTACGCCGACGTGTACTCGGACGCGATGAACAGCGCTATTGGTGAGACGCAGCGCCGCCGGGACAAGCAGCTGGCTTACAACCTCGAGCACGGCATCACCCCCGAGACCATCCGCAAACGCATCCGCGACGTGATTCGCGGTGAAGAAGAGGGCGTTGAAGCGATTGAAAAACTCTCGCCGTGGGAGCGTGAGCTGGCGCAAGACGACATGAAGCAGGAGCTGGCGTCGCTCGAGACCGAAATGTGGAAAGCGTCCGAAGACCTGGACTTCGAGCGGGCGGCGGCGGTGCGTGACCGGATTCGTGAGGTCGAGGCCAAGTTGCAGGGTAGAGAGGTGCAGCTGGTGAGCGTACCGGGGAAAGAACCGAAAAGGCCCAAAGCGAGGGCGCGACGGTAGAGAGATGCTCGAAGCTAAAATCAGCTAAAGTAGCACCATGAATCCTTTTACCATGCATGAGTTTCGGCTTTATGCGCCTGTAGCTGTCAACGGTTCAGCCACTTACGCCCTGCTCGACACCGGTGCGACTCGCTGTAGCATCTCACCGCTTCTCGCAAAAGGTTTGCCTGTTGAGCGAACGGGCATGTCACACGGCGCACTCAGTAGTCGGCAAAGCAACAAAGTTCGCCTCAAGTCTCTTAACTTTTTAGACAGCACGCAAAACGACCTCGAGGTTAGCGTTGACGTTCCTGAAGCATTTGAAAGTATGCCTTTTGAAGTCGGCGCTACGCTAGACGCGGCGACCCTCCTCTCAAAACCACTGGCGCTGTCTTTCAAAGAACAGCAGGTCGGTTCTGTCACGTCGCCTTTACGCGAAGATTTGGTGTGCGTTCCGCTCGAGCTGTTCATGTCGCTACCCTTTATCACTTGTGTGTTGGACGCAAAGCCATTACATACAATTTTTGACACCGGGGCAGGCTACAGCGTCATCAACAAAGCGCGTCAAGCAGAGTCAGCCCCGCACGCTTGGCACGCTTACGACCTCCATGAAGTAGGGGATGTCAACGGCGTAGCACAAACTATCAACGTGTGGGAGAGCGGTCCATTTGAGGCCGGCAGTATTTCGCTGGGAACGTGTACTTTTCTAGCGATGGATTTAAGCGTGCTAGAAACGAAATTGCAAACTCAGGTGGATTTTATCCTCGGTATCAACACCTTACTGACAGCCAATGCTGTTTTAGTCGTTGATGCACCGACCCAAAGGTTTTGTATTGCGCCACATGGAACCTCGGTAACACAGTCCTAAAAACCTAAACTATCTCCTTCAAATCCCCCGCTAGCATCTGAAACCCACACCCGTCACACTGTCATCATGACCAAAGATAATGCAAAAACAGACGCCTATGCACTGAGTGCCGAACAGCTCGAGCTCCTTTTTAATCTCCCCTACTACGCCGCGCTGTACCTGTTCAAGGAACCGCTGACCCCGAGTGAAGTGGCGCGGCGCTTGCGAGTTCCGGCAAATGTGATGCACTACCGCGTCAAACGGCTTTTTGATGTGGGGCTTTTAGAAGTTGTCGATGAGAGTAGTCGCTCACGCACCTATAAAACGGTCGCTGAGCGGTTTCTGCTCTCCCCCGAGTTGCAGGCCACGGTAGGCGAAGCCGTACCTGCGATGCTTGACGGGATGCTCAGCAAACTGCACCGCAATTTTATGAGGCGGCTCGAGGCAGAAGCGGAAGATTTTGAGGCTCTATTTGAAGACGGCCCTATCGAATTTGGGCTCGAGGAATCTTTTACCCTTGGCTCTAGCAAGCCGCCCGAATACGGAACCTGGGTGTCTATCTCTACACCCACCCTGAGCGCCGAGCAGTTCCAGAAGATTTACCAAGCTGTCAACATCATCATCAGCGAGGTCGAGCCGGAAGAGGGTGAAAAACGCTGTACTCTAGCGTTTTTAGCCTATCAGGGCGAAGGCGCAATGTAAGCTCTCATCTATTCTGGAAGGCTGTGGTAGGCTGCCCTTCGGAGGATGACTGCGTGACATTTAAGGTAGGCGACAGTGTGGTGTATCCCTCGCAGGGGGCGGGCCGAGTTGACGAAATCGCAACCCGGGTCATCCTCGGCGAAACGCACGAATATCTCAAGATAAGTTTTGTCCGGGGCGACATGGACGTGTTGGTACCACTTGAAAAAGGTCAGGAAGTCGGGTTGCGGCACACGATTTCAGAGGCTGACCTTACGGCGGTTTGGGACGCGATGACGGAGGGCGACCTCGAGCTACCCGCGCAGTGGCCCCCGCGCTACCGCGCTGAACAGGACATCGTAGCCTCCGGGGACGCCTTCGCGCTCGCGCAGCTGATCGGTACACTAGCTGAGCGCGACCTCGAGAAAGGTCTGGCGGCGACCGAACGCGAGATTATGGAAGCCGCCAAGCTGTCCCTGGCCAGTGAGCTTGCCGTCGTGCAAAATATAGACCTCGCGGGCGCACAAACGCAGATCAGCGAAAAGCTCGACGCCCACCTCGAGGCGAACGCCTGAGCGGGAACAAACCTAAAAAAACAGAGATGAGGTTAGTGACAGACCTAGCGGCGCTCCCGCTTACGAACTTGCGCCGCGTCCGCGACCTGTTGACGCGTTACGGGTTGCGCGCCGACAAAGGTTTCGGACAGAACTTTCTGGTGGACGCCGCTGCGCTGGGGGCTATCGTCGGCGCAGCTGAGCTGACCGAAGCCGACACGGTGCTCGAGGTCGGCCCCGGTTTGGGCGTATTAACGCGTGAGCTTGCGGCTCGCGCGGGCCAGGTCGTCAGCGTCGAACTCGACGCGCGGCTCTTGCCGGTACTCGCTGAAACACTGACGGATTTAGAAAATATTGAGCTGGTTCACGGTGACGGGCTGACCTTCGACCTGTCGCAGCTGCCGGAGAAAGGTATTTTTGTCGCCAACTTGCCCTACAACGTCGGGACGCCGATTTTGATAAGGGCGCTGGAGTCCGGGCGCTTTAAGCGGCTCGTGTTTTTGGTACAAAAAGAGGTCGCGCAGCGCCTTACAGCGGGGCCAAGCGCGTCCGCTTACGGCGCACTGAGTCTGATTGTCGCGCATTTCGGCACCGTAAAAGCCGTCCGTGACGTGAAACCGAGTTCATTCACGCCGCCGCCGACGGTCACGAGCAGTGTGGTTCGCTTGGACGTTCGTCCGGGAGCCGAACCCGACCCGGCGCTCTTTCGGCTCGTCCATCAGGCGTTCGCGCACCGCCGTAAAACGCTCAAGAAAAATCTGCTGATGGCAGGGTATCCGGCGGCGCAAGTGACTGAGGTGTTGGAAAAGGTGTCTCTCGACCCGCGTGTTCGCGCTGAGGCGCTTGACTTGAGGACGTTTTACGCTTTGCACAAAGCTTTACGGTGATACCCGCAGTAAGCTACTACTTTTGGTCAGCAGCCGCATAACCCATGACACACGCGAAAAGGCGTGTTATAACTAGCTCAGTGTCGGCTGAACAGCTTGAAACCGCGTAGAGGGCAAATAGTGAGCAGAGTGGTAGGCAAAGAACGTAAAATGAGCTACAATGCCTCCTAGCGCAAAATATCAACGGTTTAGGTGTGCTTTACACCTCTGCCGAATCTCGCTGGTCGCGCATGATGTCCGTGTGCCACCCTTTTGTATGGAGTTCGATGACTAAATTTTTTGTGGTGGGTGACGTCACAGTTGACCAGATGTACTTTGTCAACGACCTGCCCGATACCGGGGGCGAGGTGACGGCGAGCCGCGCGGTGCTCGAGCCGGGCGGCGCAGGCGGTACCATTGCCGCGGCCCTTGCCAGACTCGGAAACAAGGTGACGTTAGCCGCGCGTGTCGGCAAAGGCCCGTTTGCTGAACTCGCCCTTAAACACGTTCAAGAAGCGGGCGTTGACACCAAGCTTGTCCAAACCGATCCTAACTTGCAAACGAGCAGCGTCACGCTGCTGATTACGCCCGATACGCAGCGCACGATGATCTCCGGCGGCGGCGCGAGCCGTAACTTGGACGCAACCGACTTTCATACTGAGAAGGTTGCCGCGTGCGACGCGCTCGTCGTCAGCGCGTACAGCTTGATCGGGGGGCCGCAGCGTGAGTACGCAGTGCGGGCGCTCGAGGCCGCCCGGCGCGCCCGCCTGACAACATTTATCGACATGGGTTCAGGAGCCGCCGACGCGCTCCGCGAACGGCTCTTAGCGCTCGTTAGCAGCGTTGACTATATCCTGATGAACCGCCGCGAACTCTACGCCCTGACCGGCGAAAGCTCGATTTCAACCGCCGTTGCCGGACTCGCCGACCACGGCATCAAACGTGTGCTGGTCAAACTTGGCGAGATGGGTTCGATGATTATTACCCCCGAACTGACCGAACTCATCGAAGCGTTTGAGATCGACGGGGTGTCGGAGTCTACCGGAGCCGGAGACTACTACACCGCCGCCTTTGCCCACGGCGTCATGGAAGGCTACGACCTGCACTACGCGGCCCGCCTCGGCAACGTCGCGGGCGCGCTCAACGTCACGGCTATCGGCGCGCAGAGCTGCGTCATCGACGCGCCGATGCTCTACCGCCACGCCAAAGAGATGCTGAGCGCCAGCCGCGCCTGAGACGCTGACGTGTCCGCAGGCCGCGTACACTGGAATATGTGCCGCATTTTAATCAGTTTCTTAGTCAGTACCGCACTCGCCCAAACTGCCTCTGCTCAACCGAGTGGCCCCGGCAGCTACGGCGCACGCTTCGACGTCGCCTGGAACCTCGTTGCCGAAAGGTACTGGGACGAACTTTACGGCGGCAACGATTGGGACGCGCTGGGGCGTGAGTACCGGCCCGAAGCGGTCGCCGCAAAAGATGACAGGGCGTTTTACCGCGTTTTAGAGCGTTTATACGGTAAACTTGGCGATCAGCACTCGGTCTTTGTACCGCCTGCCAAGGTCGCTCGCGTCCGGCAGCAGTACGGCGACCTGCCGTGTCTGGGTGTGTTCGGCTTTACAGGACAAAATAAGTTAGCACAAGACAAACAGCTGGGACATGTGAGCTACCGGCTCGAGCAAACCGGGAACAGACCAGCCACCGCCATCGGCATCCTGACGCTTCCCGACCTCGCTACCACCGGCGTCTCAGGCGACCTCCGCAAGGCGGTACGGCAACTTTCAGCGAGCGGCGCACGCGCTTTCGTCCTCGATCTGCGCGGCAATCCCGGCGGCAGACTCACCGAGATGATGAGCGCCGCGGGCGTGTTTACGCAAGGCTTTTTGTGGCGCACCCTGACGCGCTGGACACTGCCGCTGCCCTACCCGGCGCTCGGCGCGGTCGAAACCGAGGTGCCTCTCGCCGTCCTGATTGACAAAGGGGTCAACAGCGCCGCCGAAGGTTTAGCAGGCGTGTTGCAGAACACCGGACGGGCGCGGATTTTTGGTGAGACGAGCGCCGGTAACGTCGAGGCGGTGCTCCCCTTTTGCCTCCGCGACGGTTCGCAGGCGTGGATTGCGACCGGGGTCTTGGCCCCTTTGCGCGGCCCAACCTGGGAAGGGCGCGGCGTGGTGCCGGATGAGCCCTCGAGCCGCCCCCTCCGGGACGCCCTCAGCTACCTGCGCGGTCTCTAGATGACATGCTGACACCCGAATACGTCGCAACGGGCGTTTGGCGTTTTCCCCTACCGAGCCAGACCTTGCCCCCTTTTGATCATACCAACAGCTATTTGGTCAGGCGCGGCGAAGAGGCCGTTTTAATCGATGCGGGCGCAGACGACCCACAGGTATTGGCTGAACTTACGACGAGCCTCGGGGCGCTAGGCGTCACCCAACTAAAGGCGCTGCTCCTCACCCACACGCACCCCGACCACAGTGCGGGCGCAGCGGCGCTGAGAACACGTTGCGGCGTGGAGGTGTATGTTCACGGGCTCGAGCAACCCCGCCTGGACTTTCCCACCCGAACGCTGGCGGACAGCGACGTTTTTACGGTGGGCGGTCAACGTATAGGCGTTCATCACACGCCCGGTCACAGCCCCGGACACCTGAGCTTTTCTCTTTTAGGTACGGCTGAGCCGACCATCTTTGTCGGCGACTTGCTGGCGGCTCGAGGCTCCGTTTGGGTCGGTTTACCAGAGGGGAACGTGTCGGCTTATCTGGCGTCGCTGACACGAATTGAAAATTTGCTTGACGGTTTCTCAAAAATCATCCTCGCACCCGGACACGGGCCGTTGGTACATGAAGCTAGCGCAAGACTCGAGGCGATGCGGGCGCACCGACTCGCGCGTGAGGCCGAAATTTTGCAGCTTCTCCAGCAGCCCTTTACTCTAACGGCGCTTCGGGCACACCTCTATCCTCACGTTCCGGCAGCTATGGACAAACTCGTCGAAGGTACGGTGCGGGCGCACCTCGAGAAACTACGCAACGAAGGGCGCGTGGTGGACAAAGGTAAAACCTTTCAGGCCGTCATGCCAGCTAAGTTATAAAAAGAGCTTTAGCCAGCAGACTACCGACCTGCAAATTGCCGCCTAAGGTCCAAAATTTTGAAAACAGCGTGATACTTGAGCATGTCTACCCTGCCCAACCCCTCACTTTGGATCTTTTCGACGTCAGTCAGGGCTTTGTCGTCGAAATAGCCCTGCCACTCGCCGACGAGTCCCTTACGAAAAAAGCGCTTGTGTTCCGGCAGCTTGTCTTGACCTTTGGCTTTTTGTACCGTCTGGATACTCGTTTTCTCTTTGAGCGCAGCGACGTCTTGAGGGGACAACTTGAGACCGATAAAACGCCCTATCTGCTGCAGCTCGTTCTCAAAATCACCTTTAAGACGTTCAAAAGAAGACACGTAAATTCTGGGTGAACCGATATCCCAAACTTCGTGGTAGATGACGAGTTGCTGCGCCTTATAACGTCCTAGCCGCCAGTAGTAATCGGAGAAACCTTTTCTAAGCTGTTCAGGGGCAGCGCGCTCTTCGCTGAGCTTGTCTTGCCTAATCAGATGGAAGTAGTGAGATACCAAAGAATCTTTGATATCACGTTTGATGTTGAACACGTAAACGTCGCCTTGGGCGATCAAAGCGTCGCGTATGTTTTCGTCGTAGTAGTGACCCTTGGCGATATAGTTCGCGCTCCGGTAGACGCCACTTTCCAGAAAAGCTTCGACGTGTCCCGGTTTTAGCCAGTCTAAGTTCTTACCCTTGCCGTACTGCTCAGGTACCTGTGAGAACTGTTCTGTTGCACTAAGGATATTAAACAGCCAAGTTGATCCTGATTTGAACGCGCCATTTGCTAAAACAAACATGCACCACTCCTCTAGCTCAGTGTCATAAGCTTACGACGCCGACAGCTCAGAGTCTTGTGACGGTCTAACAGTGGGCTCTACTTGTCACTGTTTTTTGTTACTGTTTACGCCGATTCTGAATCGGAGGCGGGGTCATAACAGTTTACAAGAACTGCGCAGCTCAACGGTCAACCGTTTATTTCGTAATACAGCGTGCGGTATCCTTACTGGTATGGAACCCCTTATCGCTGCCAACTGGAAACTCCATAAACTCCCGAGTGAAGTGAACGCCTGGGTCAAAGCCCTCTACACGGCGCTAAAAGATGTTGAGGTGGGGGGGCTCGAGCTCGCCCTCTGCGCCCCCTACACGCACCTTCCGGCGCTAAAAGAAGCCCTTGCAAACGGTGACATCAAACTCGGCGCACAAGACGTGAGCGCCCATGACAAAGGCGCATACACCGGCGAAGTTGCCGCCGCGATGCTCCAAGACGTCGGCGTTCACTTCGTCATCGTCGGGCATTCCGAGCGGCGCGAGTATCACGCCGAAGATGATGCGCTGGTTCGGGCCAAATTGACAGCCGTGCAGGAGGCTGGGCTTGTTCCTATCTTGTGTATCGGAGAGCGTTTAGAGCAGCGCGAGTCAGGCGAGGCCGAAACGTTTACGCTGGGACAGTTGCGGGCAGCATTGGGGGGCCTTTCGTTTAGCAGCGCCAAAGAATTCGTTATCGCCTACGAGCCCGTGTGGGCGATCGGAACGGGCAAAACTGCCACCAACGAAGACGCGCAGGAAATGTGCGGCGCGATTCGGGGCGAGTTACGTACCCTCATGCCCGATTTGGCGGACAACGTGCGGATTCTTTACGGCGGTTCGATGAAGGGCAGTAACGCTGCCGGTCTCCTCGCCCAACCCGACATCAACGGGGGGCTTATCGGGAGCGCCAGCCTGGACGCCGCCTCACTCGCGGAGATTGCTAGGGCATGTTAAAGGCTGTTTTAGACACCAAGCTGACGCATATCCGCGAAGCGTTAGCCGACACCGGAGCCGAAGCGCTGCTCGTCACGCACCCTGCCAACGTCCGCTATTTGTCAAACTTTCGCGCTCCCGAAGACGGGCGCGTGCTTGTGACCTACGAAGACGCGGTACTTGTGACCGATGGACGTTACACCGCTCAAGCCGGTGAAGAGTCGCAACTTCCGGTCGAGATTTTTCAGGACTCTTGGACGGCGCATATCGGGGCCAAACTCGGCGGTCGCACCGTAGCGTTTGAAGCCGAAAACGTCACTTACGCGCTTTTTGAGACCTTGCAGGAGAAGCTGAAAGGAACGTTGCGCCCGACTGAAGGTCTGGTTACCGAGTTGCGGCTCATCAAAACGCCGGATGAAACCCAACTTTTACGACAAGCAGCAAAACTGACCGACGACGCTTTTACGCACATTTTGGGCTTTATTCGGGCGGGGCGCAGCGAACTCGAGGTCGCTTTGGAACTCGAGCGCTTCATGCGCGCCGCCGGAGCCGAAGGTGCCGCGTTTGACATCATCGCCGCGTCCGGGTACCGGAGCGCGATGCCACACGGGACGGCCTCGAGCAAAACCATCGAAACCGGCGAGTTGGTTACGCTCGACTTCGGCGCGAAGGTAGAGGGTTATCACGCCGATATGACCAGGACGGTCGCGGTCGGCGAGCTGACTGACGCACATAAAGAACTTTACGGCGCAGTGTTACGGGCGCAAGAGGCGGCGGTGCAAGCGCTGGCTCCCGGCAAAACCGGCAAAGAGATGGACGCAGTGGCGCGGGACAGCCTAACCGAAGACGGTTTAGGCGAGTATTTTTCTCACAGCCTCGGGCACGGGGTCGGATTAGAGATTCACGAAGGCCCGCGCTTGTCCAAACTCTCTGACGGGGTACTTAAACCCGGTATGAGCGTGACCCTCGAGCCGGGCGCGTACATCCCCGGTGACGCGGGCGTCCGCATCGAAGACCTCGCTATGCTGACGGAAACGGGCTTTGAACTGCTGTCGCACAGTCCGAAAGAGCTGATTACACTTTAGAAGTAAGCATTAGGAAGTAAGAATCTTTCTTTACTCCTCACTCCTTGCTTCTATCTCAGAAACAAACGCCTGCCCCGCTTCTAGAATGTCCGCGACCTCAGCTTCCGACTGCGCCTCACAGTAAATCCGCAACACCGGTTCAGTCCCCGACGCGCGGAAGAGCAGCCACGCTTTGCCGGAGAGGTTGAACTTAACGCCGTCTAGCGTTTCGACCGACTCGACCGTGCGGCCCGCGAACCTTTCAGGCGGATGTTTGAGCGCACTCAGCACGGCGTCCTTGAGCGCATTGCCCGAGAGGTGCAGGTCTACCCGGTCGTAGGCGTGCTGCCAGTCGGCCTCTTGTTCCAGGGCCGCGAACAGTTCAGCGACGCCCTTGCCGGAGCGGACGACGGCCTCGAGCAGCAGCAAGGTGTTCGCCAAGCCGTCGCGTTCGGGGATGTGGCCCTGCACGCCGATGCCACCTGACTCTTCGCCGCCAATCAGCACGTTACCTGTAAGCATTGCGTCAACGATGTATTTGAAGCCGACAGGGGTCTCGAGTACCTCCAACCCACGTTTTTCGGCAAGCCGTTCGACAATCCGTGAGGTGGTGAAGGTTTTGACGACCTGCCCGCGCACCCCTTTGCCGTAAAGCGAGCTGAGCAGCACCGCCAAAATCTGATGTGAGTTAAAAAACGCGCCACCCGGCAGCACCAGCCCAAGCCGGTCGCCGTCGCCGTCCGTGACAGTGGCAAAAACCGCCTCCGAGTCTCGCATCACAGTCATCGTCGTGGCGAGGTTTTGCGGCAGCGGTTCGGGGTTGACGCCGTAAAACATCGGGGTGGGTTCGACGCGCAGTTCTTGTAAGGTTAAGGACAACTCGGCGTAGTCAGCAAACCCTCTCAGCCAGCCTGCGCCTGCGCCGCCCATCGCGTCGTGGACGAGCGTCCCCGTAAACGTGCGGAGCAGGTTCAGGTCAACGAGCTCGGCGAGCGCGTCGTAGTAGGCCGTGCGGATCTCGAGGGTCTCCAACGTGTGCTTTTTCGGGTCAAAACCTTTTACGGCGTCCGGGCCGGTTTCGGCAACGCGGGCGCTCACATCTTTGTAGATATCTTCGGTCGCCGTGCCGCCATACGGCCCCTTGAGCTTAAAACCGCTGTACGGCGGCGGATTGTGCGACGCGGTGAGCATCACGCCGCCGCCTAGAAACAGATGTTTTACGGCGAACGAAAGTGCGGGCGTCGGCAGGTATTCATCTGCCAGCAAAACCCGAATATCGTTTGCGGCTAAGACTTCAGCAACTCGGCGGGCGAAAAGTGCGCCGTTAAACCGGGTGTCGTAACCGACGGCGGCGCTCGGCGTGCCCGCGTCGTGCAGGTACGCGGCGTAAGCTTGCGCGACCCTCGAGACGTTTGCAAAGGTGAACCGTTCGCCGATGATGTCGCGCCAGCCGTCGGTGCCGAAAACAAGTATGTCCATGAGTTGTTCGTATCCTCTCGAGTCTCTACAGCTCTTCTAAAAATGCCGCCCGGTGCGGCTGAGTTTCAGGAGCATACCAAGCCCGGTGGGGTAAATCTGCCGAAATCCCTCATCTCCGGCCCGATTTACTTGTCGCCGTAGACGGCGCGTGTCATGGTGAGGGGGTGTCTGTACCTACACCTGTCGTGATTAAGTATGGCGGCAACGCCATGACTGACCCGGCGCTGCGCGCGGCGATGGCTCGTGAAATCGCCCGCGTTCCAGGCGCGGTCGTGGTGCACGGGGGCGGCCCGTTTATTGCAGCGGCGCTGGGGGAGGCTGGGCTCGAAAGCCGGTTTGTACGCGGTTTACGGATTACGGACGAGGCGAGTTTACCCATCATCGAGCGCACCCTGACGCAGCTCGGCAAGGTTTTGGCACAAGAACTCGGGCAAGGCGTCGGCTTGACCGGACGGGACGCAAAGCTGCTGATCGCTGAGCCTTTTGACGCGGCACTCGGTTTCGTTGGCAAGGTGACGACGGTCAACCGTGACCTGCTCACCGGGCTTCTAGGGTTAGGGCTGATTCCCGTTATTGCGTGTTTAGGCTTAGACGTTTATGGCAACGCGCTTAATATCAACGCGGACGACGCTGCGAGCGCCGTTGCCGCAGCACTGAGCGCACCCGCCCTTTTTTTGAGCAATATCCCCGGTGTATTAGGCGACCCGCACGACCCGGACAGCCTCCTCACCACCCTGAGCGAGGGTGAGATTCAGGCGCGGATTACCGACGGGCGTATCTCCGGCGGGATGATTCCCAAAGTCGAGGCGGCGCTGGACGCTTTGGCGGCGGGCGCACCGTTTGCCGTTATCGCCGACGGGCGCAAACCCGAAGATTTGAGAGCAACCTTGACAGGCACGCGTGGAACCAGAGTGGTGCGCTCACCTTGATGCGTGCTGACGTTTTGGTCGTAGGTTCCGGCCCCGCTGGTTTAGCAGCGGCGGCGCATCTGGGTGAAACCGGCCTCCGCGTTGTCGGTATTTCTCCGGATCCAGAGGCTGGCTGGCCCAACACTTACGGCGTTTGGGTCGATGAAGTTGCGCCACTCGGCTACGAGCCTTTTTTAGCGCATGTCTGGCACGATGTTGTCGGCAACTTCGGGCGGGGAGAGGTCGCGCTAAACCGCTCTTACGGGCGGTTCGACAACCCGGCGTTACGGGAGCATCTTTTAGGGAGGGGCGAAAAAGCTGGCGTCGCCTGGCAGCAAGGTCTGGTCGCAGAAGTTGAGCATGGTGAGGCGGGCTCGAGCCTAACCACGACAGACGGTCACACCTACGCCGCCCGCCTCATCATCGACAGCAGCGGGCATTTCCCCAAATTTGTCTCACGGCCCCGTGGCAATCCCGCCTATCAAACCGCTTACGGCGTGTTAGGCCGGTTTTCTACGCCGCCCGTCAAACCGGGGCAGATGCTCTTGATGGACTTTCAAGACGACTTTTTACGGCCTGAAGAACGTGCCATCCCAACTTTTCTCTACGCGATGGCTATGGGGGACGGGCTGTTTTTCGTTGAAGAGACCTCACTGGCGCACCGGCCTGGTCTGAGTATGGACGTTTTGCGGGGACGGCTCGAGCGCCGCTTAGCCCACATGGGTATCCAGATTGCCGAAGGTTTAGAAGAAGAACACTGCCGCTTCCCAATGAACGTGCCGCTGCCCGACCTTACGCAGCGCACCGTTGGGTTTGGCGGCGCAGCGAGTATGGTGCATCCGGCATCTGGATATTTGATGGCGTCAACCTTGCGGCGAGCCCCGGAGTTGGCTAGCGCAATCTCAAACGCTTTAGCACAATCAGGCGCTTCACCCGAGCGGGCAGCAGCGGCGGCGTGGGGGGCGCTGTGGCCTAAAGACCGGTTGCGCGCCCGTGAGCTTTACCTTTTTGGGCTCGAGTCCCTGCTCACGTTAGACGGTACGCAGACCAAAGACCACTTCAGCGCCTTTTTCCAGCTGCCGCCGCACCTCTGGCACAGCTATCACTCCGGCACGCTCACAGCTGCGGGCGTCGTCCGCACAATGGCTAGTACCTTCAAGTACGCGACCTACAGCGTTAGAACGGCGCACATCCGCAATTCGTTCGGCCCGAAAGGAATTCATCTGCTACGCGCCCTGCGCTAGGTTCTCCAGATTGAGTCTTTGAGGCTGGGTGAGGAGGGGTCTTAATCGTTCAGCTCATGTGACACGGGGCAGGGTTTGAGATTCACGAACTCGGTACCATACGCTATGCATACGATTCGTCAGCGGGTCGTGGTGAACTACGCGTTTCCCGTTCATTTTACCCGCAACCTTTTTTCCGCGCAGCAACCCCTACTCGCCGAAACCCTTCTGGCAGACGCTCAACCCGGCGCTGACCCCAAACGGGTTCTAGTCGTCGTTGACGAAGGCTTTGCCCAGCAGCAGCCGGACGTTCCGCCGCAGATTTCCGCGTATTTTGCCGAGTACGGTGGGCTTGAGCTCGTCACCGCTCCCCTCATCGTCGCGGGCGGCGAAGAAACGAAAAACACCCCTGAAAACGTCACGGAGCTTCAAAGGGCCGTCGAACGCTACGGCATCGACCGCCACTCGTACATCGTCGCCGTCGGCGGCGGCGCAGTGCTCGATATGGTCGGTTACGCCGCCGCGACCTCACACCGGGGCGTCCGGCTCGTCCGCGTTCCTACAACCGTCTTGTCGCAAAACGACTCGGCAGTCGGGGTTAAAAACGGCGTTAATGCTTTTGGCAAAAAGAACTTTTTAGGCACCTTTGCACCGCCCTACGCGGTGCTGAACGACCTCAACTTTTTAGAGACGCTCTCGCAGCGCGACTGGGTCGGCGGTTTGTCTGAAGCCGTAAAAGTTTCACTCCTCAAAGACGCTGAGCTTTTCGAGTTTTTGGAAGCCAACGCCAACAAACTGAAAACCCGTGACGCTGAGGCGATAGCGCACGCCGTTATCCGCTGCGCCGAACTGCACCTCGAGCATATCGCTACGAGCGGCGACCCCTTCGAGTTCGGCTCGTCCCGGCCTTTAGATTTCGGTCACTGGGCGGCGCACAAGCTCGAGGCCCTAACTTCCTACCAAATCCGGCACGGCGAGGCGGTCGCGGTTGGGATCGCATTAGACAGCACTTACGCACATCTGTCCGGCCTGTTATCCGAAACCGACCTGAAACGTATCTTGAACGTTTTTGATGCGCTGGGCCTCGAGACCTTCGTCCCAGAGCTGGCTAACCCCGAAGTCATTCGCGGCATCAACGAGTTCCGCGAACACTTGGGCGGACAGCTCACCATTATGCTGCTAGAGGGTATCGGGCGCGGCGTAGAGGTTCACGAACTGGACGAAACGCTTGTACAACGCGCCGTAAAGTACCTGTCACAACGAACACAGCCAAAGGAGGAAACGTGGACACCGACACTCGCAACAGCTGCCCGTTAGCGCAACAAGAGCTGATCGACCGCTACTTCATCGAACACCGCAATCAGGTCTTGGCGATTGCCGCTTTTTTAGATCGGATGGACCGCTCCTCAGACAAAAATGCTGAAGATGAGTTCCGTTTCGTCGGGCTCAAAAAAGCGCTGCGCGAACTTAACACGGGCGATTTCGGACGCGCCGAACGCGTCCAACTGCTCCTCAGCGACCTCGACACCTCACTGTTAGACGAACGCGATCAGCAAGGCGCGTACGGCGCACCGATTCGGCAAGGGGGCGCAGAGTGACCTACATCGACATGCACGCGCACATGGTTTCACGTACTACGGGCGACTACCGGCAGATGGCGCTGACGGGCTGCCTGGCTGTCACCGAACCGGCGTTCTGGGCCGGTTACGACCGCCGCAGCGCCGACGTGTTCGCCGACTACTTCGACCACCTGACGACCTTTGAACCGGCACGGGCCGCCGAGTACGGCATCCAACACTACTGCTGGCTCTGCTTAAACCCCAAAGAGGGCGAAGACCGTGAGCTTACCAAAGAAGTCTTGAAGATTATTCCTGAGTTTCTAGGCCGCGAAACGGTTTTGGGTATCGGTGAAATCGGGCTCAACCGTGTGACGCGCAACGAACTCGCCACGTTCAAAGACCATGTTGAACTTGCTTTGGAGTTTGATCAGATGATTCACATCCACACACCGCACTTAGAAGACAAATATAAAGGCACCAAAACGATTGTCGAAACGCTCGCCGCCGACCCTCGTATCAAACCCGAACGGGTGATGGTGGACCACGCCGAAGAGCACACCGTCGGCATGATTTTAGAGCACGGCTTTTGGACAGGCATGACGCTCTATCCGAAAACCAAAGCGTCACCAAACCGGGCGATTGATATGCTCGAGATGTACGGCTCAGACCGCATCATTGTCGCGTCGGCGTGCGACTGGGGCGAGTCCGATCCGGTAGCGGTGCCTGAGTTTGTCTTGGAGATGCGCCGCCGGGGGCACGACGAAGCCCTGATTGAAAAGATCATCCTGCACAACCCGGCGAGGTTTTTGGGGCAGTCGCCGAAGTTCAAATTGGGGATAGCGGGACTCGAGACCCCCCAAACCGGTGAACCGCTGAGCAGCCACGCCTGACGCTAAAGAAACCGGGTAAATAGCTGATGACGCAAACCCGTCCTACGATTACGTTGGTCAACGGGACAGAAAACGAGCGGTTGCTCGAAAGGCAGCTGCTTACGATGTTTGACCGCTACGAACTCGGCAAATGGTTTTATACCGAACACGTACAGCTAGAAGAAGGGGTTATTCCGCACAGTCACCCGGTTTTGACGCTTGCCCCAAGAAAGCACTACCTAACCGACCTAAAACGCATTTTGGCTGTGTATCTTCACGAGCAGATGCACTGGTTCAGTTTGCTCGATGAAATGTCCAGAGATAACGCACGAATCGGCACCGAACTTCGTACTCGCTATCCAAATCTTCCCGTTGACCCTCCCGACGGTTGCGGCAGTGAGTTCTCTAACTACCTACATATCGTGGTCAACTTCTTCGAGTACCAAGCTCTACGCGAACTACTCAGCGACGACCGGGCGCGGGCGGTACTCGGGGGCTACCGGGGTTACAAAGCCATCTACGCAGTCGTGTTGCGGGATTACGCGGAACTCGAGCAACTCTTTACAAAGTGTGGCCTGATACTTCCCGAACAGCCGCCGCTCGAGAAACGGTTTATCCCGGTAAAACCGCGCTGACTTAAGGGTAAAGTAGAAACTATGACGACGTTAGAGCGTATCACCATCAACCCTGAACAGTGCGGCGGGCGTCCGTGCATTCGGGGGATGCGGATTCGGGTGACGGATGTACTCGAGCTTCTGGCTGCCGGTCTAAGCCCGGAACAGGTGCTTGAAGAGCTGCCCGATTTGGAAGCCGAAGACATTCCCGCCGCGTTGCACTTCGCCGCCCGCAGGTAGAGTAACAACACGGCAGCACAACAGTTTACTCTAGAGGTATATGGAAGTCACCAACCAAGCATTGATCGATAGAGCAGCAGCGGTAGTCAAAGCCAAACACATCGGGACATATCTTGTCGGCGATGTAGGGTGCGCGCTCGTTGCTGAGAGCGGCCAAGTTTATACCGGTGTATGTATCGACGTGACCTGCGGCATCGGCTTTTGTGCCGAACATAGCGCCATCGCTGCAATGGTTACAGCCGGTGAGTACACAATTAAGAAGATTGCAGCGGTTTGGAAAGATGAAATGGGAGCCGTCTTCGTTATTCCGCCCTGTGGACGTTGCCGTGAGTTTATCCGCCAGATTCAAAACGGGGCGTTAGATACTGAGGTCGTTCTAGCTAAAGACAAGGTCGAGACGTTAGCTGCGCTCTTCCCCTATCCGGGCGAGTTTCAGAAGGTTTGAGGCAGTATTTATGAAGCTCGAGCACACCCACCTCACCTACTGCACCAACATCCATCCGGCTAGGGGCTTCTCTGAAGTCTGGGAGAGCCTCAAACAGCACGCGCTGCCGCTTAAAGCCTCTCTCTCGCCGGACGCCCCTTTCGGTATCGGTTTACGGCTTTCCGGTGACGAGAGCCTCGAGCTATTGGAGGGCGACACCCTCGCCGAGTTCAAATGCTGGCTGATTGAGCACGGCCTGTACGTCTTTACGATGAACGGTTTCCCGCACGGCCCGTTTCACGGTGAGGCGGTCAAAACGCAGGTTCATGCCCCGGATTGGCGCACCGACGAGCGGGTGAACTATACGCTGCGGTTAGCGCAGAGTTTGGCTGAGTTATTACCGGAAGGCGTCACGGGCGGCATCTCGACGAGTCCACTGTCGTATAAAGCATGGATTGACGAAGGTGACACAGCAACGTGGCAACACTTAACTGAAAATATCGTGCGCGTCGCTGAATACCTCGTTAAACTTGACACTGAGCGGGGCGTCCTAATTCACCTCGACCTCGAGCCCGAACCCGACGGCTTACTCGAGAACATGGCGGAACTCATTACCTTTTTTGAAACCTGGCTGCTTACTTACGGGGCTGAAGTTCTGGCTGAACGCCTGAACGTCACCATAAGAACGGCGAAAGAAACGCTGCTCACCCATATTCGAGTCTGTTTCGACACCTGTCACGTCGCGCTCGCGTATGAAAACCCGGCGGAGATTCTGGCGCGGCTTGCAGCGTTAGGCATTCGCGTCGGCAAAGTGCAGCTGAGTTCGGCGCTCGAGCTGTCCCCACAAAACACCGTAAAAACCAAGCAGGCTCTAGAACCGTTTAACGAACCCGTCTATCTGCATCAGGTGATTCAAGAAAACAGTGACGGCACTCTAACTCACTTTCCCGACCTGCCCGAAGCCCTGTCAGCGCTGCCGCAACCCGACGCCGAACGCTGGCGTGTTCACTTTCATGTGCCAGTTTTTTTGGAGCAGACCAAAACGTTTAGGACGACCCAAGAGACAATTTTGAAAACCTTAGCGCTGCACCGCAAAACACCCTTTATAGAACATCTCGAGGTCGAAACCTACACCTGGAGCATCCTGCCGGACGCGCTCAAAGTGGGCCTTACGGCGTCCATCGAACGCGAACTCAGGTGGGTACAGGACGTTATCTAGTGGCCCTGGACGTGTCACACTTGACTCGTGTCCGATATTTTTCAAAAGCCGCTCGAGCAAAAAGCGGGCATCTACCGCGCGTTAGAAAAACGCCCGCGTGTGCCGCTCGCGCAGAGCAGCAACTTCTGGCCCCTCACCGCCGCCGTCTACGAACCGCTCTGGCGGCTGCGGTCGTTGTCACTTTTGACAGGGGGCAGTTTTAGTACCGAACGCGAGTTGGCGCTGATGCTCTCGTGGGTTAAACCCAAACCGGGTGAGCGTATCTTGGACGCTGCTACGTCGGGCGGACTCTACGCCCGGACACTGTTAGAGCGTGAGCCGGGGCTCGAGGTTCACGCTTTAGACTTCAGCGAAGCGTTTCTCAAAAAAGCGCAAGCCTACGCCGAACGTGACGGGGTGTCGCCCGTATTCGTTCAGGCTGATGTGCGCAGTCTCCCCTACCGGGACGCGGTATTTGACGCGCTGGTGTGTGGCGGTTCCTTAAACGAGTTTACCGATTTGCCGCAGATCCTTTCGGAGTTTGCCCGCGTTCTCAAACCGGGCGGGCAGATGTGGCAGATGTATCTAACCGAGGCGCAAGGTTTTCCGGGGCGTCTGGGCCAGAGGCTACTCAGGCTCTCAGGTTTACGGTTTATCAATCCCGAAAAGCTCGAGCAGGAGGCGCAAAAGGTGGGCTTTAGGCTCGAGCGTGCCGAGTACCGGGGGCCGGTCGCGCTGGCCTTATTTAAGCTCACCAAATTTTGATGACTGCCGAGATTGTGTGCATTGTTGCAATAGAATCGTTAGTTCCATCTTACCGTAAATAAGCAACAACGATTTCGAAAGGGGAACTAAAATATGGGCATCATCTTGTGGCTTATCATCGGCGCACTGGCTGGCTGGATTGCCAGCATGATCATGAAGACCAATGCGGAGCAGGGTCTGTTACTCGACATCATCGTGGGTATCATCGGCGCGTTTATCGGCGGTTACGTCGTGCGCTTTTTCGGCGTTGACCCGAATGCCAACCTCATTATCAGTTTGATTACGGCAGTTGTTGGCGCAGTGATCTTGCTGGCTATCGTTAAAGCCGTTCGCAGAAGCACCTGAACCGGTAGCGTTTCAAGCGTCAGGCCCGGATTTCGTTGTCCGGGTCTTTTTTGTTTTTTCAGTGGGTGAAATAAAGGTCGAACCGGGTGTTTTTGCTCTCGAGTTCCCCCTGCGGCCTCATATCCCCTAGAAACGGTGCCCCAGCCGGGCGTTTGACAACGACGCGGTTACGGGCCACACGCCGCGCCGCCTCTAAAAGCTCGTCCGCGTCACCGTCTTGACCTACAAGTTGCCGAAAGAGCTGCATCTCTTTTTTCTGCAAGGAACGCTTGTTGGTATGTGGATACATCGGGTCGAGATAAATGACGTCGGGGCGTGCTGTTTCCGTTGTCCCTTCCAGATAGTTTACCGCGTCACCGACGTGTAGCGTCATCCGGGCAGCGATATCGGTAACGTCAGAGTGATGGGCGCGGCGTAGAGCGTCTGCTAGCAGGGCAGCAACGATGGGGGAACGCTCGAGCAGCGTCACCCGCGCCCCGAGCGACGCCAACACGAACGCGTCACGCCCGAGTCCCGCTGTCACGTCTATAACGGTAGGCGAAGCGAAACCTTTGGGAAACACAGCCCGTACCAAATGCTGTCCTTTGCCGCCCCCATGTTTACGGCGGTACTCGGCGCGGCCTCCCGTAAAATCGGCGTAAACCGGCCCCGGCGCGTCCCTGCCTGCTTGACGTAGCTCGAGCCTCTCTTCAGTCAGATAGAGCAGTGCGTCTGCCGCTGTTTGATCTGTCAATGGCCCCAAGAGCGGCAGGCCGAGTTTTGCAGCGAGTGCGTGAGCTTCAGGCTCCAACGCTTTATCCCAAGAGACGGCGACGCGCACAGTCGGTTACTGTGCAGCGGCGGACTCAAGAGAATATCCCAGTAACTCCCAGAGCGCCGGGTCGGTAAAGTCGTAAATCACCAGCGTCGCTCCCGCCGCTTTGAGGATTTCGGGCCGCTGCGTCGTGGCAAGGCCGACCGTCAGGATACCTGCGCTCGAGCCGGATTTAACGCCGCTCGCCGAATCTTCAAAGACGATGGCCTCTTCGGGCGCAACACCGAGCAGGTCTAAAGCTGTGCTGTAGGGCAGCGGGTCGGGTTTACCGCGCGGCAGTTCATCGGCGTAAACCTCAGGTTCAAATGCGCCCGTCAGGTTTACGGCGTCCAGCAGATACCCCGCGTTCTCCCGGGGTGCACTCGTCACTAGCGCCTGCGCCAAGCTCTGTTTCTTCGCCCATTTCAGCAGCTCCGGAAGGCCCGCGAGCGGTTCCCACGTCGCCGCTGTCTCCCGAAACGCGCGCTCTTTACGGTTCATGATGTCGCGCCGGTAGTCATCATCCGCGTCCGGAAAGTAGTCGCGCAGGATTTCCATATTGGGCCGCCCCGCCATCCTCGAGTCGTATTCGTCTCGGTCTAAAGGTATGTCCATGTCAGCCAACACCTTCACGTAAGCGTCATAGTGCTGATTGTCCGTGTCAATGAGAGTGCCGTCCATGTCGAAGATAAGTGCGCGCAAGTTTTTACGGGGCAGAGTCATAAAGGGCAGTCTACCGTCCCGCACGCGAAATCAGCTAGGCAGCCACTCAATAACCGTGAAATGCGCCCTCAGGTTGTGTGCAGCAGGGGGTTCACAGCGCTTCAGAAAGGTGCTACCATCTAGGTATACAGCGCCTAAAGAATGCTGTGTATTTTCGCCTAAAGACCTAAAAATCGTAAGTATATAGCACTAAATATTTACTATTCGCAGGTTTTACTGCGCAGGAGGTTTAGATGAGTAATTTACAATTAGCCGAGCGCCGCCGTCAGGCCGTCGCCCCCGCCGCGTACTCGACGCATCCAATCTATCCGACCCGCGCTGAGGGTACTTATGTTTGGGACGCTGACGGTACCAAATATCTCGACTGGACGGTCGGCATCGCTGTCATGAATATCGGGCACTCACACCCGAAGGTCATTGAAGCCGTAAAAAAACAAGCTGAAGACTTTCAGCACCTCTGCTTCGCGGTCGGGATGAACGAAACGTACATTCAGCTTGCCGAAAAGCTCAACGAAATCGCGCCGGGGCCATCAGAAAAGCGGACGTTTTTGGTCAATTCCGGAGCTGAGGCGGTTGAAAACGCCGTAAAAATTGCTCGAGTCGCCACCGGTCGCCAGGGCATCGTCGCCTTTACACACGCCTTTCACGGACGCACCCATATGGCGCTGTCGCTTACGGCCAAAGCCAACCCGTACAAAGCTGGCTTTGCACCCCGCGCCGCCGAGGTCTACCGCGCACGCTACCCTTACCTCTACCGCAACACCTGGGGTTCGACCTCCGAAGCCGAAGTTGCCGAAAAAGCACTGTCAGCGCTTAAAGAGCAGGTCAAGACCACCATCGGTGAGGGTGAAGTCGCGGCATTCTTAATTGAACCCGTCGCCGGTGAAGGTGGCTTTATTCCAGCTCCAAGGGAGTTCTTGAAAGGCTTACAAGACTACGCCAAAGAGATCGGTGCGCTCTGGATCGACGACGAGGTGCAAGCGGGTATCGGACGCACTGGCGCGTGGTGGGTCGTTGACCACTACGGCCTCGAGCCTGACCTCATCACCAGTGCAAAAGCGCTTTCGTCGGGATTTCCGCTCTCGGCCGTGATCGGCAAAGCCGAAGTGATGGACAAAATTGCGCCGGGACAGCTCGGCAGCACCTTCGGCGGCAACCCCGTCAGCTGTGCGGCGGCGCTCGCCACCTTAGGCGTTATCGAAGACGAAGGCCTGTTAGAACGCGCTAAAGAAATCGGCGTCGCAGCAACCGACAAGCTCAAGTCGTTACAACAAGAAATGCCAAAAATCGGCGACGTGCGCGGTCTCGGCGCGATGATTGGCATCGAGTTCATCACTGGGCCTGACAAAACGCCGAATCCCGAAGCGGCGCAGGCGGTTCTGGAACACGCCCGCGCGGACGGTTTGCTGCTCCTGACGACCGGCACCTACAGCAACGTCATTCGGCTGTTGCCCCCGATTCGCATGTCGGACGCGGAGCTGAGTGAAGGGTTGGAAAAGCTCGAGCGGGCTCTCCGCGCAGTTTTGGAGCCGGTTGCCGTCGGCGCATAAAGGTTTACTTTCAAAGTCAGGCCGAAACTTTGGCCTGACCTTTTCTATTGTCCGAGAATATAACGTTTGATAGGAACGCCAACTGCATCATTAGCTGCCTCAAACCCATCGTCTGTGCCTGAATTGCAAACGCTTATAGCAGCGAAGTCAAGTGCGGGTGCAATCCATATGCTTGCGTAGTTTAGTGTATTTGAGCCTCCGTGATACCACACTGTCCCTTTGGCCCAGCCGCGCTCAAGAACTCTCCAACCCAAGGCATAGTTTTCTAAAACGGGAGCATGGAGTAGCTCGAGCGTCTCTTGGCTCACAAGTTCCGGTTTACCCGTTAAGTGAAACATTGCGTGACGCGCAAAATCGGTGATGGACATGTGAATAGTGCCTGCAGGCGAAAGGACTGGCGGATTATCGGCCTCTGGGCCGGGTTCGACAGCTTCGGGGCCATGACCCCAAGGTTCGTCAACTTTGCCCGGTGTTCCAGCTGCTCCAAATCCTGCTGAAGTTATGCCTAGCGGTGTGAAATATTCACGCTCGATCAGTGTTTCAAAAGGTGTTTGGGTAAGGTGTTCCAGTACCGCGCCTGCTACCGCGTAACCGATATTGGCATAATCAAAAACTTCACCGGGCGGATACTGCGGCGCTTCTTTCAAAATTCCGGGTACAGCGTGGCCAAGTCGGTCTTCCATCGGCGTCACTAGGCCGAGTTCATAGCCATCATCTTCTTCGTCCTCAGGCTGCAGCGCTTTTTGTCCGGGAAGGCCAGACGTATGCGATAAAAGCTGTTTAAGCGTTACAGGTTGATACCCCGGATGAATGTCCATCTCAGGAAAAACTTCACGTAACGTCGTCTCCCAAGAAAGCAGCCCGCGCTCGACCAAAATCCCCGCCAGCGTCGCGGTCATGGCTTTCGTACACGACCCGATATGATATTTGTCGTTTACGGTGACGGGCGTGCTGTCACCGCGTTTGCGGACGCCTACCGCGCCCGCTGCATAAAGCTCTCCGTCAACTACAGCCGCAGCCGCAACAGAGGGAACGTCATGCTGCTCTAAAACCTCGGTTAGTAAGTCGTTTAGGTCTTCCACAGTTAACTTTAGCACCGTACTAAAAGCGTCACTTAGAAGCAAGAAGTTTCAATTCTAGAGTAGCCGTAGAGCGGTTGTTGCTTTATACTTACCGCGTGCGCCTAAAATGATCTTTAGACCGTCTTGCGGTTTGGCTACGGAGGAGCTATGCGTCGTAAATATCTTTCGCTCACCTTCGTATTCACTGTTGCATTGGCAAGCTGCGCCCCGGCTCCAAACACACAGCCGAACGCCGCGAACTTAGAAGTTCAAGCGTCGGGTCAGAGTGCAACCTACACCGAAGCACTGAAGCGGTTGCAGGTGCAACCTACGATAGGCCACCTCGACAAGATACTGACCGAACTGTGGCCTGAGACGTATGCCGGATTCTGGATTACGGCCCCGCGCAAACCCGGCGTTACGGTAGCCGCTAGCGGCAAGCTCGAGGGTTACAGGTCTCTGATCGAGGGAATGCCTTTTGAAGACCAGGTGACGCTCGTTCAGGTTAAGAGGTCGTTGCAGGGACTCGAGAACAAACGTAAAGCAGCCACAGCTTACCTAAAAAGCCGCGACATCGACTCGGCGGATGAAGTAAACATCATGGAGAACCGCGTTATTATCTTTTTAGGCAACCCACGTGGAATCAAAGCGCTTATGAAAACCGACCCAGCAGCAGCAAAAGCCCTCTCCGACGTGACCTTTATCAAGTATTTCGGATTCGGTCAAGAGCCCGTTCAGTATCCTGCTGCAGTCCAAGCGGGCAGAAAAGCGGATGATATCACCTTTCTGACCTACGATTCTCCTGTACCAAGCGGTCTTATGGCGGGCATCTTTGGTACCTTGAAAATTGTTGACGGCTGCATTCGTGTGGTGGACTCCGAAAGTCGAGGCGCGACGATAGTATTTCCATTTTCGTTCTCTTACCGCATTCTGAAGGGGAAGCTCGAGCTTATCTACCGTGGCGAAGTTTACGCTCGAGAAGGCGACGAGATAGGCTGGAACGGCTTTCCAGAAATACCTGAGGCACCTGAAATTATGGGAGACGTTTCCCGTTGTCAAGGGGATTTTTGGTTCCGCTAACGATATCGCCGTAAATATTGGCTTCACTCTGAAGCAGGTGGTTTCCCACCTGCTTCTCTATTTTTTAGACTGAATAGTTTAGAACGCAGGCGCAACCGTATCGGTGTGAATCGCCCGCTGCTCGGCGCTGCCCTCTTGAAAATACGGCATGACCAGTTCACCAAAACGCCGTGCTTCTTCCAGGTGCGGATAGCTCGATAAGATAAAGGTGTCGATACCCATCTGCTGGTAGCTTTTGAGTTTGTCCGCCACTTGCTGCGGGTTGCCAACGAGCGCCACGCCGACGCCGCTCCGCGCCAACCCGATACCGGCCCACAGGTGCGGCTCGACCATCAGGTCGCCACTTAAACCCATCTCAATCTGACGGCGCTGACCAACCGAGTCGACGTGTTTGTAGGACTCCAAAAACGCTCGTCTGACTTCCGGGTCAATCCGCGAAATCATCCGCTCGGCGGCGGCCCACGCCTCGGCTTCGGTTTCCCGGACGATGACGTGCATCCTGAGGCCGTAACAGAGTTTACGACCGTACTCGGCGCTCAAGCTGTGCATCTTTTCCAGGCGCTCGGCAATCATCTCCTGCGGTTCGCCCCACATCAGATACACGTCGGCGAGTTCGGCAGCTATACGCTGCGCGGCGTCGCTCGCGCCGCCGAAGTAGAGCGGGACGCTTTCGGGCGGTTTAGGGTCTACGACAGCGTTTTCAATCTTGTAGGCTTCACCCTCGAACGAGACTGGCGTTTCGCTCCAGAGTTTGCGTAACAAGAGCATGAACTCACGGGTGCGTTTGTAGCGCATGGCGTGCGGCTCAAAGTCGCCGTACATGGCGTTTTCAGCGGGCGACGAACCCGTCACAACGTTGATACGGACGCGGCCCGGAAAAAAGTTCGCGGCGGTGGCGACCATCTTGGCGTATTGGGCAGGGTGGACCATACCGGGGCGAACGGCGAGCAGAAGCCCGGCCCCGCGCGTGCGGGCGAGCGCAGCGACGCCCGCCGTCCAGGTTTCGTTGTCGTGGTGATAATTTGTCGCGGTCAGGAGCGATGAGAAGCCCGCTTCGGCAGCTGTTTCGATGATGCCGGAGAGGTACTCAAGGGTCGGTTTACGCGGCGAAAGGTCTTTAGTGCCAACAAACTCGCCGTCGCGCGAAAGCTGACAAAACCATAAAAAGTCGGGGGTTAACATAATATCCTCCAGAAAAGCGTAAGGTGCGCTTACCTCCGAGTCTACACCTCACACTTGGGGGTTTGTCCAGAAAATGAACCTTGTCGTGTTAGATTTGTCTGTATTTGCTAAAAATTGACGTTGCTAGCGCTTACAAACTCAGCGTAGGATTTTGCTCACTGTGAGATTCCAAACTTAGTGTATCGCGCAGCGAAGTCGTATCGAGGACACGCAAGGTTGCCGCTTTAACCTCCAACATCACCGCCCGCACTTCACAGGTTGCTTCGTCTTTGCACTCTTCACAACGCCGGTAATAGCGCTTCGAGGCACACGGCAAAGGGGCCAAAGCTCCCTCAAAAATGCGTATTACCCGGCCCAGATAGATATCTTCGGGCGGCTGCGCCAGCCAGTACCCGCCGCCGCGCCCTTTTTTGCTCTGCAAGATGCCGCTGTTTTTTAGCTCGAGCAAAATCAGTTCCAAAAACTTGCGGGAAATATTTTCGGACTCGGCGATGGTCGTAATCAGCACCGGGCCGGTCTCATACGCTTTAGCCAGAAAAACCAGCGCCTTGAGCGCATATTTGGCCTTTTGCGTCAGCGTGATCATCTCTTTAAGCCTAGCAGATGGCTCATTTGAGGGTGCCGGGCTGCGCTGCTAAAGTAAACTGATTGGATATAGCCGTAACGGAAACCAGCAGCTGGGCTGATCCGTTACCGGTCACAGCTCGAGAACCTACATCCAGCTATTTTTTGAGGGAGACACCCATGAACGACGTCGCCGGTAAAACCCCCTGGCTGACGCTGCACGTCAGCGAGCCACTCCAGAGCGAAACCCCGCTCACACTTTTACGGCGCTCGCACATCACTGATAAAGCGCACCTGTATATCCGCAATAATCAGGATTTAGACGGTTATATGACCTTAGCTGAAGCGCCGACCGACTGGTCTTTTACGCTGCAAGACGGCGCGTCAGGCAAGGCGAAGAAGCTCAGCGTACAGGATTTACGGTGCTACCCCGTCACCGAAACCGAGATGGTTTTGCAGTGTTCGGGAAACTCAAGGGGGCAGTTCGGCAGCAGCAGCCCGGTCAGCGGCGCACAGTGGCAGGACGGCGCGGTCGCCAACGTAGTTTTTGGCGGCGTCCGCTTAAAAACTGTGCTGGACGATTTGGGATCGAGCAGCGAAGCACCTTACCTTACCGCTCGAGGTGCTGGAACCGCCCACGATAACCACGGCCCCTTTGAACGCAGCGTGCTGCTTAGTGACGCTCTAGAGAACGCGCTGCTGGCCCTGACGCTCAACGGTGAACCGCTCCCGGCCCTGCACGGCGGCCCGCTTCGGCTCGTATTGCCGGGGTTTTACGGCGTCAACAACGTCAAGTGGCTGAACTATCTGAGTTTAGAAGACGAGGAGAGCCCGAGTCACTATCAGCAGGAGAAATACCGGTTGCCAAAAGAGCAGCTCGAGCCCGGTCAGCATTTTATCGGCACGCCCCAGAATAGCACCCCGAGCTGGCGGATGAAACTCCGGAGCCTCCTCTGGAACCCGCTTATCGGCGATACACTGCGCGCTGGCCCGAATCAGCTCGGCGGCGTCGCCTGGACAGACGGACAGAGCCGCGTCGCGCGGGTGGCAGTCTCGCTGGATAGCGGGGGCACCTGGCACGACGCCGAGTTGGATACACCCAAGAGCCCTTACGCCTGGTCGGAATGGTCGCTGACGTTGGGACTTCCCGCAGGCGAACCCGAAGTGTGGATACGCGCCTTTGACGACGCAGGCTACGCGCAACCGCTTGCGCCTCGCATGGGTTGGAACCCCGCCGGGTATGAATGGGGCAACGTGCAGCGGGTACGTTTAGCTGTGCGCTAGTGTGAGCTTTTTTAACTTCAAGAAGCCTGACACGGATGACCTCGAGCCCTTCGTCAGGTCGCAGAGCACCCGACGGGTGACTTATGACGGGCCGCTCGAGCCGACACCCGGTTTCAAGTTCACCCACAAACGCTGGCCCCTCAGAGATGGCCCGGACGTGTTTAATAAAGCTGTCTCAGGGTTGGAGGCGTGGGCTGTTTATCCCTCCTGGATGACGCTTCATCCGAACCGTGTGCCGCTGCGTGAAGGAAACGTCGTGGCGCTAGTCGCGGGCATCTCCCCGGTTTGGACGCTGAGCGCCGTGCGGATTACCGCCGTAAAGAGCACCTCACAGCAGTTTAGCTTCACCGTCAGCACACTGCCGCAGCACGCAGTTTCAGGGTGTGAACGCTTCAGCGTTTTTTTGGACGAACACGAGCAGGTTTGGTACGAACTTACGGCGCTTTCAAAACCCCAGCAACCGCTCGTCAAACTTGGTGCGCCGGTTTTACGGCTGGTTCAGGCGCGTTTTGCAGAAGATTCGGTGCGGTCGCTCAAGCGTTTTTGTCATCAGTAATGCTTTGTTGTGCGAGATAAGGCTCGAGCAACTTCAGATGCGCCCTGTCTTTAGGACGGTTGAGCAAACGTTTATACGCTACGACGTCATTCAGGTGAGCGATGGGGAGACTGTCTTTTAGGCTCGAGCGCCCGACAATACCCTCGACATCTAACCCCAGCCACCCACCGAAAATCGCAAGTTCAGGTGAGACCTGAACAATGTGGTCGCCACCGTGCGCAACTTCCAAAACGCCTAACTTCTGCGCTTCTTGCCACGCTGAACCGGTCGCTAAGATATCGACGTCACCGACTTCCGTGACGAGACCGTAAGCCAGCATCGGAACGCTACCGAAAATTGCGTAGTCCTCCGGCGGCAAGCCTAGCGCCCGCACTACGTCCCACGGATAGCCCCGTAGCCGTATCACGTGCCTAACGAACCGTCACCGCCGTACCACTCGCCGAAACCATCAGCATTCCGCCGCCGTTACCCGTGGTGATGTTTTCATAATCCAGATCGACACCGATAACTGCGTTCGCACCCAGACGCTTCGCCTCATCCTCCATCTCGCGCACCGCAATCTCTTTAGCTTCGCGCAGCGCCCGTTCATACGCGCCGCTCCGCCCGCCGACAATATCTCTGATCCCGGCGAAAAAATCCCGAAAGATGTTTGCGCCCAGGATGGCCTCACCGCTGACGAGGCCGTGATATTCGGTCACTTCTTTGCCGCTCAAAACAGACGTTGTAGAGATAATCATCGTGTCTCCTTTAATTCTCCAGCCTAAAAGCCAAGTGTACCGCTTGGGTGAGCGGCGCAAGCGTAGTAAGTTCGGCGAACGCACTCGGAGAGAGCCAAAGGTAGCGGTCGTGTTCACGACTCAGGGTCACTTCACCAGACAGGTAGTCGGCAGCGTAGACGATAACGATCATCGGCAACCCCAGGCGCGTGGCGGGGTAGCAGGTGACGGGGCGGGGCTCGAGCGCAATCTTAAGCCCACACTCTTCTAAAATCTCTCTCGCTGCCGTTTCCAACGGGGTCTCCCCTACCTCGACGCGCCCCGAGAGCGTTTCCCAAAGTCCCGGCCCCGCGTCTTTGGTCTTTGCGCGGCGCATGGCGAGCAAGTTGCCCTCGCGCCGGATGACGGCGGCGACAGCGACGACGTAAAGGGCTGTTTTATCCTCGCTCATGCCAAGTTGTAACACTTGTATTCACCAGTTCAGCGTTTCGAAGAGTTCCGTAACGTCCGTTTCGATGCCTTTACGGACAGATTCACGCATTTTAGGAACGGAGAGCAGATAAAGTGTCTCGGTGACGGCGTTCCAATCTTCTTCAGGTAAAAGCACCGCGTTACCTTTCTTACCCATAATAACGATAGGCTCATGACTTTGCAGCGTTTTTTCGATGAGTTTGTGGAAGTTGGCTCGAGCTTCGGTTGCCGTCAAAGTCTTCATGACACAAGTATAAACATCGGTTCTCGTCGGCTCGAGTTTTCAAAGCTTCAAAACTTATGTCAAAAGTTAGCGTAAAGAATTATGTATGTTGTGCCCGTGTTGGAGTTGCGAAAAAACAAATAATGGTCGCCGTCTAACCCTCGCCCGTCTAGCGAGAAGTATTCCGACCTATATACGCTCAAACCCTCACCACGCCGTACATTCCACCACCACGGCGGTTGCTTCCATAACTCATCCGGCACGGTATCCGGGTCGAGTTTGACGAGCTTATTTTCTCGGACGATGCGTGCGAATACATCGGCCTCACTCTTAAAATGCAGGGCGTAGCGGCTATCGATAAAACCGCCTAAAGAAGTTTCGTAGAAACGCCCAAGCGCAGGGCAGTACTCAGACAAGATGTAGGCGTGGGCGGGACACCTTGCGAAAGGCAGCGCCCCCCGATGGTCTAGCTCTAAAACGGCTAGGACGCAGAGAACAGGCAGCCACGTTCGGTTGAGCACAGCCCGCGCCTGACGCAGCGAAACTTGGCCGAATAGGTTGTACCAGAACGAGCAACCAGCACTTACAACGACGCCAAGTAGCGCACAATAAAAAACTGCGGCAATCCAAAGAAGCGGGTCATCGAAATCAAAGCCCAATCTGAACAGATTGATCGGCCAAAGGTACAACAGGCAAAGCATCAACACGATGAACCGCCTTGTAAGCGGCGCAATAATAACCAACAGCGGCGTGAACGGCAACAAAAATAGAATGAAGCGTACCCACCATGCGTTTACCGTCCGCTCAGCTAGCATTAATTTTAGACCTCGCCCAAATACGCTCGTTTCATCCCCTCATCATGCAGCAAATCCCGCGCCGCCCCCGAAAGCACGACTTCACCGGTCTGCAGCACATAGCCTCGGTCAGCTACCGAAAGCGCAATATTGGCGTTTTGCTCAACGACAAACACGCTGATACCCTTTTCGTTGACCTGTTTGATAATCTCAAAGATTTTCTCAACGAATAGCGGCGCGAGGCCCATCGAGGGTTCGTCCATCAAGATGAGTTTGGGGCGGCTCATCAGGGCGCGGCCCATCGCCAGCATCTGCTGTTCGCCGCCCGACATGGTGCCGCCAAGTTGCGACAAACGTTCTCTGAGGCGTGGAAACAGTGAAAACACGTAATCGATGTCGTCGCGGATAGCTTTGCGGTCGTCGCGGAGATACGAGCCCATCTCGAGATTCTCTTTCACGGTCATCTTCGGGAAAATGCGGCGGTTTTCCGGCACGACCGCCATCCCGCGTTCGATGCGTTCGGCAATCGTGAGCGTGTCAGCGCGTACCCCGTCAAAGTACATCTCACCTTCGGAGACGCCGACGATGCCTAAAATCGTTTTGAGCGTGGTGGACTTGCCCGACGCGTTGCCGCCGAGCAAGCAGACCATTTCGCCGGGATAGATGACCATATCGACGTCATGTAACACGCGGATGGGGCCGTAGTGGGTGGTAACTTTTTTAAGCTCGAGCAACTTCGCTCGGTCTTGGCCCGTATCCTGTCCGGTCGGATAAACGGCGACGTGACTCACGGTGATACCTCGTCGAGATTATCGCTGAGGTCGGCGGTCTCCCCTTTAGCTTCAGCTTTTTTGCCCAGATACGCTTCAATCACGCGCGGGTCGCTCACAACCTCCTGATACGAGCCTTCAGCAATCTTCTGTCCGTAATCGAGGACCATCACGCGGTCGCTGATCTCCCCAACCAGGTTCATCTTGTGTTCTACAAGTAAAATGGTATAACCCCCTTCGTCGCGCATCCGCCGGATAATTTTAGTAATTTCAATCGTTTCTTTCGGGTTCATCCCGGCGCTTGGTTCGTCGAGCAAGAGGAGTTTGGCCCCAGTCGCCATCGCCCGCGCCATTTCGGTGCGGCGGCGGTTCGCGTAAGACAAGACGTAAACGGGTTGATGGAGCCGAAAGCTCATCAGGCGGGGGCCGAAGAAGGAGAGTTTCTCGAGCGCCCGCTCATGCATCTCGCGCTCTTGCCGCCGGTAGCCGGGGGTACGAAACACGGCTGAGAGCCAGGTCGAACGAAGTTTGTGGTGCTGCGCAATCAGGACGTTTTCCAAAACTGAGAGGTCGGTAAAAAGCCGCAGGTTTTGAAAAGTTCGGGCGACGCCCAAGTCAACGATTGCGTTGGGTTTTTTGCCGACCAGCGAGCGGCCTTCAAATTTGATAGAGCCGGAATCGGGTGTATAAACGCCGGTAATCAGGTTGAACAAGGTTGATTTGCCCGCGCCGTTCGGCCCGATGATTGAGACGATCTCACCTTCGTTCAAGCTCAGGCTCATATCGGTCGTTGCTTGCAGGCCGCCAAACGATTTGTTGACGTTGCTAAGCTCGAGCAGCGCCATCACTTGTCCCCTTCGCGGGCGTTCTCGAGTGTAGCAGTACGGTCTTGATTGAGCTCAGGGTTGGTAAGCCACGCATCTTGCGCCTTCTCTTCATCAGAAGGCTGGTCTTTACGTTCCCGAAACAGCCACGCCCACGAGAACTCTGCACGACCCAGAAGCCCCGACGGACGCGCGATCATAATCGCAATCAGCACGACGGACAAGAGAATCGCCCGCATCCCGAAGGCTTGAAACTCGCCGGACAGTAGGCCGAGGCTGGGCGCGACAGCGGCGAAGATAATCCCCAATACGCCGACGCCGCCCAGACCGTACAAGAGCGGCGGGACGCGTGGGCGCAGGCGGCGGGTGGTGCGCAGGATGACCGTACCGAGTACCACAAAGAGCAGAACTGCTGAGAGCGCGCCGAACCAGACGGTAAGTGGGTAGGGTTGCTCGAGCGGATCCCCATACTGCCGGACGAATACAACGAGCGCCGTACCGATCAACACGCCTGTATACGATCCGGTGCCGCCGACTGAAATCGCCACCAAAAAGAAAAAGGTCAGCGTAAACAAAAAGTAGTCGAGCCGCGCTCCGGAGAGCCACGACGCGTAAAGCCCGCCCGCAATCCCGGCAAAAAACGCCGAGAGCGTAAACGCCAAGACCTTGTGGTAGGCTAAATTAACGCCCATCGCCTCGGCTGCAATCTCGTCTTCACGAATCCCTTGCAGCGCCCGCCCATACGACGAGTACTTAAGTTTCGTCATGACAAAAACGGTCAGCGCTAAAATGCCGAACGTCCAGTAGAGGCTGCGACCGAACAGCGCCGGGACGCCCGTATACCCCAGCGACCCATTTGTAAACGGCCCGAACAGGCTCGTCGAAGCGAGCAGGCGGATGATTTCGCCGAAGCCGAAGGTGACAATCGCCAAGTAATCCCCGCGCAGGCGTAAACTCGGAATGCCGACGATAAGACCGAAAACTGCTGCGACCAAACCGCCCAGAAAGAGCGCGATGACAAAACGTACCCAGAGTGTTTCCGGCGTCGTCAGCGCGTGCAAACCGATGGCGTCTAACCCGTTGCTGAGGCTCAGACCGAGGGTAAAGTCGTTCATCTGGCTGCGGGCGCTTTCGGCGATCTGTTGCCGCCGGATTTCCGGCAGGGTCAGGAGCGCGGTCGTATAACCGCCGACGAGCATAAAGCCGTGCTGCCCGAGCGACAAGATACCGGTCGTGCCGTTGATCAGATTCAGGCTGATCGCCGCGACGCCCCAAACCGCAAAGAGCGTACATGCCTGCTTGAACTTCGTGGTCGCGCCCCCATCGATAAAGTAGAGCGCCAGCGCCACCAAGCCCAAGCCCAGCAGCGTCAAGATAGTGTTGCGGAGCCTGTGGTTGCTCACGTTTTTCGGAGCCGCCACCGCGCTCATACTTTCTCCGAAAGGTCTTCACCGACGATACCGCTAGGCCGGATCAGCAAGATGATAATCAGCAAAAAGAAGGCGAAGGTGTCTTTGTATTCGGTGACGCCGGAGAAAAGCGCCGGGACAAAGTTCTCTAAAAATCCGAGCATCAGCCCCCCGATAACGGCCCCCGGCAAGCTGCCGATGCCGCCGATGACCGCAGCTGAAAACGCTTTGAGGCCGGGGAGCAAACCGAATACAGCGGGTTGCGTCAGGCTGCCAAAATTAAGGCCCCACAGCACCCCGGCGGCAGCCGCTAACATCGACCCAAGAAAAAAAGTGGTGGCGATGACGCGGTTTACATTCACCCCCATCATCTGCGCGACTTCGGGGTCTTGCGCGGTCGCCCGCATCGCCTTACCGAGGCGCGTCCTCGAGACAAAAAGCGTCAGCGCGACGACTAGAATGAGGGTTACAGCGAGGATTAAAATGACCATTGCTGAGGTGTAAACCGTGCTCTTCCCCACCTGGAACTGCAAAAACTGAGTCCAAGAGGCAACTTGGTTTCCGAGCAGGTTGAACTGCAACCCTTCAGGGAGCGTAGTATCGGGACGATACGGTGTCTGGTTGCGACCAAAAAATAACAGTCCGGCGTTTTGCAAAAAGAACGACATGGCTATAGCGGTAATCAGGAGCGAAATACGGGGCGCACCCCGGAGCGGGCGGTAGGCGATGCGGTCGAGCAAAATTCCGACTACGCCGGTAATCAGCATACTCAGCAGCAGCGCAACCACCCAGTTTAAGGCGTCGGCGCTGAGCGCCCAGGTAAAGCCGACGAGCGCAAGCAGGCCGCCTACTAAAACCACTGCGTCGGTAAGTTTGCCGCGCCAGAGGTTGAGGGCGTACATAAATCCGGCACTTGCCAGCGCCGCGACAAAGAGCGCCCACGGAAGCGCATAGGGCGTTTGAGCGAATAAAAAATACGAAGAAAATGCGCCGACCATAAAAATTTCACCGTGCGCGAAATTGATTAGGCGGATAATGCCGTAAACGAGGGTATACCCGAGCGCAATCAGGGCGTAGAGGCTGCCGAGCTGAAGCGAACTTAGGAGCGCCCCGACAAAAAAGCCGGAGGTGTACGACCCGCCGGTACCGAGCAGATAGGCGACTCGGCCCCCGATAAGTGCGACGATCACGATGAAGACGAGCCAGGGCGTCAGCTTGACACGCCGCCGGGGTTTGAGCGTTTGTGAACGAACCAATAGAACACCTCGAGACCTTAGCTTTAGCAGCCGTAAAAGACAGCAGACTCAGAGAGTCTTAGCGTAAAATATAACAAGAATCAGAGCTTTTTATATTAGGTAGCATTTGCATGAGAGATTGACACAGGCATCATTTCAGAACGTGCGTGCTAGACTCAAGAACTCTCACATAGCAGCGTTTTCGGCCAGATGGTACCTGCCAAGGCTTGCCGCTAGACCAAACCCCGCACCTAAGCCGGTGTCTCGCCCAAAAATAAAGTGGGGGTGGGCATCACACCCACCCCCGTAACCAGCTAGCGAGCCGGGACTACTGTAACACTACTGCCCGCCGCTCGCTGCGCCTCCGGCACCTTCAAACTGCCGGGTCAGGCCGCCGATGGACGCTTTCGTGTAGGCGTCGCCGTCTTCACCAGGAACCGCGTACTCGAAAAAGCCCATGATGCGGTTGGACGGGGTGCCGTCGGTACCGGCAAAGCTGATCGGGCCGCTGACGCCGGGATAGTCGGTCAGATTGGCGAGCGCTTCTGACACTGCGTCGGTTTCAGTTGAACCGGCGGCTTCAATCGCCGCGACGATCACGTTGTACGCGTCTGCGCCCGCCAAGGTAAAGCCGTTAAAGGTGCCGTCGGGTTGCGACTCGTCGAACGAGGTGCGAAACGCTTCGGCGCGCCCTGCAGCTTCAGGGTCGCTCGAGAGCTGCTCGGGCTCGGCAAACGCTGTAAAGCGGAAGCCGTTGAAGGCTGCGCCGCCCCCGTCCGGGCACTGCGCGTCGTCGGTACCGTCGCCGCCCATTTTGAGCTGATCGGTAAAACCCTGCTGTAAGAGCTGCGGGATGAGCGAGGCGAGTTCGGGGCAGAAGCCGGGGGTGTAGATGGCGTCGGGGTTAAAGGCGCGAATGTCGTTGATCTGCGCGGCGAAGTCTACGGTTCCGGCGGTGTAGTCAACAACGACGGTTTCGCCGCCCGCAGCTTTGAACGCATCATCAAAAAAGCCCGCTAACCCAAACGAGTAGTCGTCGTCTTGCTGACGAAAGACCGCGACGCGGCGCGCTTCGGCGTCGTTGTAGAGGTATTCGGCGGCAACTGCGCCCTGGAACTCGTCGTTGTAGGCAACGCGGAAGATGTAGTCGCCGATCTGCGTGGTGGCGTTGTTCGTCGAGCTCGGCGTAATCATGATGACGCCTGCGCCCTGCAAGACTTCAGCCGCAGGGATCGCCTGCGACGAGCCGCCCGTTCCTAACACCGCGACGACGCCCTCGTCGATAAAACGGTTGGCGCACGCGACGGAACCTTCAGGCGTCGAGGCGTTGTCGCACACCGAAAGCTCGACGGGTTGACCCAAAACTTCACCCATCTCCGCCATCGCTGCCCGCATCCCCTCGAGTTCAGGCGTCCCGAGCGAAACGAGCCGCCCGGACAACTCCAAGTTGACCCCGAGCGTGATCGGTTCTTGCGCGAACGAAGCGCCCAACAAAGTAACGCCTAAGGTAGCCAAAATTCCAGCAGTTTTGTGCATCTTTCCTCCTCAAGATTTTCACATGTAGTACCTTTACATCATAGACAGCTGTAGAAACGCTGTCAACGCCGCCCAAAAACGCCGCTTAAAGCCGTCTCGAGTCGAGCTTCTAAACGCTGCGTTTCGTGTTGGCCAAGGTCTACGTCACCCTACGCAGCGCCCGACAGGGCTGAAGGTCGTAGTTCTCTGTGGGCCGTTTTTGTGTCTGGACGCACCCTAGATGTCGTAGTACATCGCGTATTCGACCGGGCTGGGCCGCAGGCGGGCCGCGTCCGTCTCTTCGCGTTTGAGCTCTAAAAAGCTCTCGATCAGCGCCTCGTTAAAGACGCCGCCCTCTAAGAGGAAATCGTGGTCTTTCTCGAGCGCCTCAATCGCCTCGTCCAGGCTTTTGGGCAGTTTACGGATGCGCCGCGCTTCGCGGGGCGAAAGCGAGTAGAGGTTTTTGTCAACCGGCGTCGGGGGTTGCAGTTCGCGCTTGATGCCGTCAAGCCCGGCCATCAGCATCGCAGCAAACGCCAGATAGGGGTTCGCGCTCGGGTCGGGGGCGCGGTATTCAACGCGTTTGGCGCTGGGCGATTCGGAGTACATCGGGATGCGGACAATCGCCGAGCGGTTTCGCGCCGAGATAATCAGGTTGACCGGCGCTTCGTAACCGGGCACGAGCCTGCGGTACGAGTTTACGGTCGGATTGGTCAGCGCGGCGAGTGCGGGGCCGTGCGTTAGAAGACCCGCAACGTAGTGCATCGCCATTTTAGACAGTCCGGCGTAACCGTCCTGGTCGTAAAAGAGCGGTTTGCCGCCCTGCCACAAAGACTGATGCGTGTGCATCCCCGAGCCGTTATCGCCAAAAATCGGCTTCGGCATAAAGGTCGCGGTTTTACCCGCCTGCGCCGCCACGTTTTTGACGACGTACTTGTAGGTCATGAGCTTGTCAGCAACGCGGGTCAAGGTATCGAACTTCATATCGATCTCGTGCTGCGACGTGGCCACCTCGTGGTGGTGCAGTTCGATCTCGATATCTAACGCCTCGAGGGTTTGTACCATCACCGCACGCAAATCTTGCGTCTTGTCCGAGGGCGGCACCGGAAAGTACCCCGACTTGGGTTTGATCCAGTGACCGTCACCTAAGGCGTCGCTGTCGCTGTGCGTCTCTTCAGCGAGCAGGCGGTAGCCGTAGTTGTAGGGTTCGTCGCTGAAAGAAACTGCGTCGAAGACGAAAAACTCGGCTTCGGGGCCCATAAAGCTCGTGTCGGCTACGCCTGTTTCTTTCAGGTACGCTTCGGCGCGTAGGGCGACGCCGCGCGGGTCTTTGCCGTACAGCTCACCGGTGATCGGGTCTTTGACCGCCGCGACAAACGCGAGCGTTTTATGCTGCATAAAGGGGTCGATAAAGGCGCTGCCAGGGTCTAAGAGGAGCAGCATGTCAGAAGCTTCAATCCCCTGAAACCCCTGCACTGAGGAGCCGTCAAACCCCAAGCCCTCGTCAAAAACATCTTCGTCTAGGGCGTGCGCCGGGATGCTGAAGTGCTGCTGTCTTCCCGGTACGTCGGTGAAGCGGATGTCGATAAACTCGACGCCCTCTTGGTTGATAAACGAAACGGCTTCTGCTGGAGTTTTGAACATGTGTACCTTTCCGCCTGCGCAAAACTTGTGATACCTGTGGAGTATCTGTGCAAACTGTTCCAAGTTTATGCTCCCTTTGGCAAAGTGTCAACGGATTTGATGCTTTACGCCCATTTTTTTAGTTACAACTTGCACGCTTTTTGTCACTAGTTCAGCTATTTTTTGGTTTTTAGGGTAAAGTGTAAAAATAAGCCAACGAATCTATTTCGGTTTAACGGGTAGCCACAGGTTCGCAGCTGCTTTTTTAAGTACGAGCAAGTTTTGTTAAGCGAAACCTGCTCGAGCAGTACGAGTCAATACCGAAAACGCAAAGTTCAGGTTGACATTGACCTGAAATGTACGTCATATTGAGCGCAACCGGTCTATCCGGCAGGAGGTTTCATGGCCTATTCACAATCTGAAATTCGGCAGATTCTAGATCAGGAAAACGTCAAGTTTTTACGCTTGCAGTTTACCGACATTATCGGGATGAATAAGAATATCGAACTGCCTGTGTCGCAGTTCGACAAGGCGCTAGACGGCGAAATTATGTTTGACGGTTCCTCGATTGAGGGCTTTACCCGCATCGAAGAGTCCGATATGCTCCTAAAGCCCGACTTCGACACCTTCTTAATCTTTCCGACGATTGTCGAAGGCAACGAGCGGGGCCGCGTCGCTCGGCTTATCTGTGACATTGCCCTCCCCGACGACAGCGTCTTTCCCGGCGATCCGCGCTTTGTGCTAAAAAAGCAGATTGAAAAGATTAAAAGCCTGGGCTTCGACGACCTCTATGCCGGGCCGGAACCCGAGTTCTTCCTCTTCTGGCGCGACCACGAAGGCCGCCCGACGACCATTACGCATGACGCGGCAGGCTACTTCGACCTCGCCCCGCTCGATAAGGGTGAAGAGGCGCGCCGCGATATGGTCAACGCGCTCGTCGAAATGGGCTTTGAGATCGAGGCCGCCCACCACGAGGTCGCACCCGGTCAGCACGAGATCGATTTCAAATACGAAGACGCGCTCAAAACCGCTGACAGCATCGCAACATTCAAGCTGATTGTCAAACGCATTGCCGTAAAACACGACCTGCACGCGACGTTTATGCCCAAACCGGTCGGCGGCATTAACGGTTCGGGAATGCACACGCACCTGTCACTCTTTAAGGACGGTAAAAACGCCTTTTTTGATGAGAACGCCGAGTATCAGCTCTCGTCAACCGCGCTCCACTGGATTGCCGGACTTTTGGAGCACGCCGAGGGCATGGTCGCGCTGACCAACCCAACCGTGAACTCATACAAACGCCTGACACCTGGATTTGAAGCGCCGACCAATATCGCTTGGTCTGCCTCAAATAGAAGTGCGATGATCCGGATTCCGGCGCGGCGCGGCGTCGGCACCAGAAGCGAACTGCGGATGCCCGACCCGTCGTGCAACCCGTATTTGGCGCTCACTGCGATGATGGCGGCAGGCATCGACGGCATCGAAAACAAGCTTATACCGCCCCCTGCAATTCAGCGCAACATCTACCAGATGAGCGTCCGTGACCGCCGCAAGCACAAGATCAAAGAGCTGCCCGGTACGCTGCGCGAAGCGGTGATTGCGCTCGAGAAAGACCCCGTTATCAAAGCGGCCCTGGGCGAACACACCTTTGAACACTTTGTCGAGGCCAAACGCCAAGAGTTCGACGCCTACCGCGTCGCCGTTCACGACTGGGAACTGCAAACCTATCTGGCTGAATATTAAACCGGGTCCCAAGCCGGATTCTTTCTGACACAGTCAAGGCTCCTGCGGGAGCCTTTTTCGGTATGGTGAAGCCGTGAACCGCAACGCCGTAAAATCCAGCCTTGTAAAACCCGGCACCGTAAACCCTCCTAGCACGCTCGTCGTCGTCGGTCTCGACCCCGGTTTGGCTAATTTGGGCCTCGGCGCAGTTCGCGAAACCGGTCGCGAGGTCACGTGTTTAGGCAGTCAGCTCGTCCGCACCACACCCGCCCAAGCGCAAGCGGAACGGCTTGAGACCCTCTACAACGCGGTTGCGGACTTTTTTCGGGCGCACCAGCCCAATATTTTAGCCGTTGAAGGCCAGTATTTTCACCGCCAACGCGAGGTGTCGTTCAAGGTTGGTCAGGCGTTCGGTGTGTGTTTGCTCGCGGCCAAACAGCAAGGTATCAGTGTCGTCGAATACGGCCCGATGCAGGTTAAACAGGCGCTTGTGGGTTCGGGGCGGGCGAGTAAGGCGCAAGTTTCTTACATGGTGCGGGCGATGCTGGGTCTCAGAGAGACACCTGAAAGTCACCACGTCGCCGACGCACTTGCGCTTGCACTTACACATTTAAGTGCTCGGCAGTTGCAGGCGCTGTAACGGATTGCTACGAATTAGGTTCTACAAGCCGAATCGCAGATAGATGATAAATACATCAGTATGTTACAAATAGATGACAAATACATCTATATCATGGCTGTAGTTACCTCTCGAGTTTTCACGTCAGGAGGTGTACGAAACTTCGGCTGATTTAGGAGACGTTATGGCTATACCCAAGTTCGAGAGACCACAAAACGTTGGCGATAAGGTTAGAGATCACTTGCGGGTGTTCTTCGGAATGACTAATAGGGTGATTTCTACCGCAGGTATGTCGGCTGTCACCTTCGGACGCCTTGCACGGCACTGGGCAGCGAGGAAGATAGCGCGGGGCGAAACGATCTGGTTGGACGACATCCCCGGTCCCCCTTTAGCTAAAGATCAGAAGTTTGAGAACTATCCTCAAGTCAAAGCCGACTTGTCGCCCAACATAAATGCTCAGTCGCAGAAGTCGCGCTTCCTCGTTGCAGAGTCGTTCCCGCCGCCCGTCTATCCTTTTGCTTACCACAACCCGCCTATCTCGGGCATGATTATCAGCGGTTTAGGCGAGACCGAGAAACGCCGCCCCCGCCACCTGTTTTTCGGTTTCGACTTAGCTTGGGGTGGGCTGATGAACGCGCTTACGCTCCTTCCCTCGACAAGTATTGGAAACCGCATCGCGGACCTCTGGTGGGACGATAGGCGACGCTGGGGAGTGGTCGCAACCGAGCAGCGGGTGGTACCCAGCCTTCAGAAAATGACAGACAACATCAAAACTTTTGCCAAAGAGAACGGCGCTGCTTTAGTCGGCGTCACTGTACCTACTGATGAAGTCTTCTTTGAAAATGTCGCTGATTTTTACCAATACGCTATCTCTATCGCCGTACCAATGGACCGAGAAGAGATGCAGTACGCGCCTACCGAACGCTCGCATACAGAGGTCTTTCACATCTACCGCGAGGTGGGACAGGTTGCCATCAAGGTGGCCGAACATATCCGCTCGCTGGGCTACCCCGCGCTAGCTTGTACCAACATCGTTCCCGGTAGCACAGTCGTGTTGCACGTTCCCATTGCCATCCAAGCGGGACTTGGCGAACTTGGTAAACACGGCTCGATGATTACTAAAGACTACGGCTCGAATGTTCGCCTTGCCACTATCCTTACTGATTTGCCCCTCGTTCCTGACGAACCCGCAAACCTTGGCGTTGACGACTTTTGTATAAACTGCAAAATCTGCACCACCAACTGCCCACCGCACGCCATTTTCGAGACCAAACAAATCGTCAGAGGTGAAGAGAAGTGGTTCGTAAACTTTGATACGTGCGCACCTTACTTTGCGGCAAATGAGAGTTGCGCCGTTTGTATCGAGGTTTGCCCCTGGAGCGAGCCGGGGCGGGGCGCGGTTATCTCTGAGAAGATGCTCAATCTTAGAGGTGAGGCTGTGACTTGAGACTTTCTGAAGCTAATCAGGTAACAAGTATGTTCGGCTAAAGCATATTCAGGTTTCGATCCCCTACGTCCTACAACACCTTGAGAAAGGAGATTTATGCAGTTTGGTAAAACGCGTCCGCTACACGTCGCTATCATCGGTGCGGGTCCCGCTGGATTTTACGCAGCACAGGCGCTGACCAAACAGTCATCATTGGCAACAGCAGACATCTTCGAGCGGCTACCGAGTCCTTACGGTTTGGTTCGTTACGGTGTCGCGCCGGATCACAGTGAAGTGAAGTCGAAGGCGAACGCCTTTGACCTTATCCTCAGACATAAACGCGTCCGCTATTTCGGCAATGTCACTTTCGGAGAAGACCTGACACACGAAGAGATCAAAGCACATTACGACGCCGTGATCTACACCGTCGGCGCAAGCTTAGACAGGTCGCTAAGTATCCCTGGTGAAGATCTAGCCGGGAGTCTTTCAGCCACCGAGTTTATCGCGTGGTATAACGCGCATCCTGAGCACGCCGAGCTGAACCCACCGCTAGATATGAAACACGCCGCTGTCGTCGGCATGGGCAACGTCGCGCTCGATGTAACGCGGACGCTGCTCAAAGACCCGGCTGAACTCGACAAAACTGATATGGCTGCCTACGCGGTCGAAGCGTTGCGGCGTTCCCAGGTGACGGACGTTCATATTTTGGGTCGGCGCGGCCCCTCACAAGCGAGCTTTACCCCTAAAGAGCTGCGTGAAGTCGCTGAACTACCAGGGGTCGAGATGATCGTTGACCCCGCCGACATCGCAGCCGACAAGGTTGGTACTTTTGACGATGACCGCTCAGCGAGAAATGCCGCGCGTAATCTCGAGCTTTTTACCGTCTATTCAAAAGGGTACTCGGGCCACCTTTCTAACCCGGAAGCGGGCATGAAGCGCGTTCACATCCACTTTTTTGTGTCACCCATCGAGGTTTTAGGAGAGGCGCGGGTACAGGGCTTAAAGTTGGAGCGAAACCGGCTCGAGCAAACAGGGGACCGGCTCTCCGCTAGGGGTACCGGCGAGTTTGGAACGCTTAACATCAGCCTTTTACTGCGTTCGGTGGGCTACCGCAGCAAGCCGCTTGACGGCGTGCCCTTTGACGACAAGCGCGGCCTTATTCCAAATATAGGGGGCCGGGTCACGACTCTAGAAGGAGACCTTGTGGACCGCGAATATACCTCCGGCTGGGTACGGCGTGGGCCTTCGGGCGTAATCGGTACAAACAAGACGGACGCTGAGGAAACAGTAGGGAATCTGCTTCGGGACGCGCCTACGCAAACTCGAGGTGAAGTCCCCCCTGACGTCACCGAGCTGCTCGAGCGTAAGGGAATCGAGTATGTGACGGCTGAGGCTTGGCAACGCATCCTCAACACCGAACGCAGAAGCGGCGGACTTAAAAACCGCCGAAGTCTAAAGTTCTCAAAAACGCAGGACATGCTTGCGGTTCTCGAGCTGCCGGGACAGCGGTAAAACAGGTGACCGACCTAGAGGGCATACACTTAACCATGTCTAAACGTGCCCGCGTGCCTAGCCCGCCGCTTTACTTCAACCACCACAACCTCGTAGACGCACTCGCAAGCCACACCAGTTATCTACTCACCTTTGTCGCGCAGATGGCACAGATGTCCCTCGATGAGTCGCTGGGGCCACTTGATATTGACACCCGGCAGCTCGGGGTCATGGTGCTTATCGCCGAAACAGAGCACCGGTCTCAGGCAGCTATAGGTGAACATATGGGCTTAGACCGGGCGCACGTCGCCCGTTTGGTAGATGATTTAGAAGAGACAGGCTACGTCAGCCGCGACGCCGACCCGAGTGATCGGCGTTACTACAGCTTGGCTTTGACGGACAAAGGGCAAGAGGCACTCCAAACCGGGAAAAAAAAGTCTCAGGAAATTGAGGCCGATGTATTTAGCTCACTAAGCGACGAGGAGCGTACCGCGCTCCATATGTCACTGAGAAAAGTCGCGGAGAAGCGCTTTTCGCTTAAGCCAGCCGAATAGAACAGCTGCAGAGATGTTTCTGAAGGCCCGTCTAGCCAGACCAGCAAAATGGGAGGAGAAGCGTGCCCTACATCATTACTGAACCGTGTATCGGTGTCAAAGACCAGTCGTGCATTGACGTGTGCCCGGTCGAATGTATCTACGAAGCGGACGACCAACTCTATATTCACCCCGACGAGTGTATCGACTGCGGCGCGTGCGTCCCGGCGTGTCCAGTGAGCGCCATTTTTCCGGAAGAAGATGTGCCGAGCGAATGGGAGTCGTTCATTCAAAAAAACTACGACCTGTCGGGTGTTTGAGGTGTGTCAACCCTGAACCGTTTAGCATTATGAAAAGCGGCTCGAGAAGGTCTCGAGCCGCTCTCTACTATTTCGGTCGCCGGTCAGCGTTTTTTAGCCGGTTTCTTCCGTTTCGGCTTGGCTGTCCTGGAACCCGTTCTAGCCCCTGAGGGCGTAGTGGCTCCAGACGTCGATTTAGGTTTTGTAGCCCTGGTTTTGGTAGATTCTGCTTCAGCAGGTTTTGTTTCAGTAGACTTTGCTTCAGTAGACTTTGTTTCAGTAGACGCTGATTTGGTTGGCGTTGTTTCAGCTTCTCTATCTACGGCACTTTCGTTTTTAACACGCGGGTTTGCGGCGGCCTTCGTTGGTTTAGAGGCTTTTTGAGGTACAGCCAGCCCTTCCCACTTCCCTATGGCCCGCACTTCCGCACGGCCAAGGTCGTTCATAGTGGTTGTTAGGGACTCGAGCTCGGCTGCTTCTGCACCTAGCAGCGCGTAAGCCAGCGGGCGCACGCTCGCCTCACGGTAGGCCGCTTCGTCAAACGCATCGGTTTCGGCGTTGTAACGAACGAAGCGCTTGACCTCGGCGTCGGTTTTGAAGTGCGCGAGAAACGCTTCGGCTCCCCCGCCGTAATCCGAACCGTAACGTCGTAAAAGCTGGATGAGCATTTCGGCGCGCTCGGCGTCCGGCAGTCCGGCTCCCGTAAACGTTTCGTGGATGAGTCCGTCTAACCTCAACTTATCCGTATCGACGTCAGCTTTTGCGAGGGTTTCCAAAATGAGTGCGACGTAGAGCGTGCCGCTACCCTCGTCGGTCAGTTTGGTCGTCAGTTCTTCTTCGATGGCCTCGCGGTGGGCACTTTCAGATGCAAATTCAACGGACGGCAACGCAATAAGCCGCGCCAGCTGCGCTCCAAAGGTCGTTTTTTGGGCTGATTTTTCGGTTTCGTCTACCTTATCGGTTTGACTGTCGACACCTTCGAGTTTGTCAACCTGCCCCCCGGCAACGCGGACGAGTTCGCTCAGGCGACCCGGCAACTCGCCCTCTAGCGTCCGCAACTGCCGTTCACCGCGTTCGCTGCGGAGTGTGCGAATTACATCCGCACTAACGACTTGCGAAAACGCCTGATGGACAGGGGCTAGTTCTGCGCCGGTGAGTTCGGCCTCCAAGTCATATACACCGCGTCCGCCGAGTGCATCATGCAAGCGCTCAAAGCGCCCGTCGGTATCGGTCACCTCGTCAAAATCGAGAAACACCTGATACTTATAAGCGTCAAGTGACAGCGCCAGTCCGCCTTCCAAATCACGGCTCCGGCGGATGAACCACAGCCCGGAAACCTGTTCACGGAAGCGGACAAAATCGCGTTCACCGGCCCTTAACTCGAGCCCCTGCAAAAGGGTACGCTGCGCCTTGCCCGCTTGCGGTGTCGCCCCTAGAATCCAGCCGCCCGCATGACCGAAGTTGTTGTTGAAGGTCACTAAAGACGCTTGTCCCTCCACAAAGTTTGAGTAGGCGTAGACGTTCTCATCGACGCCGTGCTCCGTATGCATATCGTAAAGCTGAAAGTTTTCAACTTCGGCAAATTGGTAACGGCGGTGCAAAAGCGGAAATACCTCGCGGTGATGGCGGTCTATCAGCCAGCCGTCCGGACTTTCGTCTAGTTTGGCGCGGCGGTACTCCATACCGTACTTTTCCGCGTAGCCCTCGACCTGTCCGTGCCCGAACATCGGCAGCCCCGGCATCGTCGCCATCATCACCGCAACGCCGAAATATTTGTCGTCTTTGCCAAACTGCGCCACAGCCGTCTCTTCGTCGGGGTTGCTCATAAAGTTGACGAAGCGCTTCAAGATTTCGGGTTCAAACTCCAAAACGTTTTTAATGCTCTGCCGGTACTCGGCGTTGTCCTCATTTTTGAACATATGCATAAAGGCGCTGTTGTAAACGCGGTGCATTCCTAGCGTCCGGACAAAGTAGCCTTCCATCATCCAGAACGCTTCAGCAAGGAGAAGCGTGTCAGGGACTTCCTCAGCAACCCTGTCGACGACCTCACGCCAGAACTCTTGCGGAATCGCCCGTTCAAAATCCTCAGTGCTCATACTGCCGTACTGGGCGCGTGAGGCAATCGCGCCGCCCGACCCCGGTTCCGGGTACCAGAGCCGCTGAATATGCTGCTTGGCTAAAACCATCGCCGCGTCGAAGCGAATAATGGGTGACAGCCGCGCGACGTGCAAGATGGTCTGAATGATGGCCTCACGCGCCTCGGCGTTTAAGTAATCGACCTGCGCGGTATCGTTCCACGGAATCGTGGTGCCGTCGTTGCCGTGATAGACGTATTTAACGTCGCCGCTTTGTTTGTCTTCACGCCTGAAAACAACCGCTGCGTCCGACGAATCGTAGTAGTGATCTTCGAGAAATATCCCGACGCGCCCGTCTTGCGACAGGTCGGGGCCGTTAAAACTGTAGCTCGGGTAGGGCGACTCGCTGAGCTGCACGAACCATTCGGGGTGTTCAACGACCCACTGTCCGTCTACGCCGACGTGGTTCGGCACCATGTCCGAAGCCATCCGGATGCCGCGCTCCCAAGCTCGCCTTTTCAGCGTTTCAAACGCTTCAAAACCGCCCAAGTCGCCTGCAATCACGTAGTCGTAAAGCGAATACGCCGACGCTACCGCGTCCGGGTTGCCACGCAGGTTTTTAATCGTTTTAGACGCTTTCGAACGCTCCCAGAGGCCGATCAACCAGAGTCCGGTAATACCGCGGCGGGCGAGTTCGTCGAGTTCGTCGTCGGGGATTTCGTCCAAGCGGTTGATCTCGCGCCCGTACTGCTTGGAGAGCTGACCAAGCCAGACAAAGGTACTTTTAGCGAGCATGACGACGCGCGGCATCCACGACGAGTCTTGCGAAAACGCCTCGTATTCGTCGGGAATAAACCCCGCCGCGCCACCTGCACCGCCCGCGCCGCCCTTTCTGGCACGACTCGCTGCCGCTGGGTCGAGAATATGGGCAGGGCCGGGGCCACCGCCGAAGTTGGGTTTTTGCTCTTCGCGTAAAGTGTCCCCGGCGCGGAGGATGTCCTGGAACAACTCGTCCAGCCCCGGCAGCGTGAAGCCCAATGCGCCGAGCCGTTCGCGCAAACTTCCGAGCTGACCCTCCAAAGAGGTCGGCGACGCGTTGATTGGGGCGCGGAGCAAGTCGAAGAGTTTTTGCCCCTCACCGGCGTCGGGTTCACCAGCGAAGAAAGTCTCGAGTCCCGTCATCACCTCGGGATAGCGGGTCTGGGCGAGTTCAGCGTCGTCAAACAAGTCATGGAGCCGCCCCAACGCCGGGTTGAAGTTGGCAAAATACAAAAGAATCAGGCTCTCGACGGCAATCTGCCGATTTGAAAGACCTTCGTGTTTGCCGGTCAGATAAACGTCGGGCGTGACCTCGCCCTGCGACGCGGGTTTGGGCGGAAACGTCGCCACGTAGCGGGCCAACGTACTCTCAAGTTCACGCCGTCCGAGCTGGGTCTCGAGCTGTTTATAAGCCCGTCCGATGGCGTCCGGATGGGCGTCGAGGTAGCCTGCAACGATCAGCCGGAGCATCTCCTGCACGAGCGCGGCGGCGTAGAGTTCTCCGGCCCGTACCGCCGACTCCGGAAACTGCCGCGCGTCCCGCACGTCGCTGATGGTGCTGCTCAGCCGCTGCGCCGCGCTGAACGTCGCAACCTGCAAAGCCCCGCCCTCAGCCAAAACGTCTTCCGAAAAGCCGTAACGCTCCCGCGCTCTAGCGCGTAGCGGCAGTTCGGGTGTGCCGCGCGAGCCTTTGAAATAGTAGGTGTTCATAATAAGTAGTCCTCCTCAGCGCCCGCTTCCGGGTGGGTCAGCTCGACACCGGAGGCGATAAACGCATCGTTCGCGTGTCTGAGAATAGCACGCGTTAAAGCGGCCTCGAGCCACACCCTCAGGTTACAAACAGGTTGCGAAAGCGAGCTTGAAATCATCGGCTCAGGTGTCCGAAGCTGTGACACCGTAAACCTTCAGCAGAAGTCGGAAAGCTGCTCGCCCCTCGTCCCTGACGTACCTTATATTCTAAAATGACGTTCTTACGAAGATTTTTGCCCCGCACAACTTTACAGGCAAACCAAAGTCTGAGAAAGCGGCGCGTAGCTGTCTCCAGACCTCCGTGAACCCCGCCGGTTTCCCCAAACGACACCTGTTTTACGGCGCGTCACAGGTATAGTAAACCTCATGATGTCACCCGATCTACCTAAAACCTGGTCTCGAGCGCTCATTCTGGCGGTGCGGCCTGCCGTCGATGGCGGACGCTTTCCCATGAAGCGCGTGACGGGCGAAAACGTCGCGGTCAGCGCCGATATCGTTGCTGATGGTCACGATACGCTCGCCGCCGAGCTCATATACGGCCCCGAAGGTCAAGAAACCCACACCACCCGGCTCAGTTTTGCCGGAAACGACGTTTACGAAGGCCGTTTTACGGTCGGTGAGGTCGGCGCTTGGCAGTACCGTATCCGCGCCTGGGTGGACGCCTTTGCCACCTGGCAGGAAGTATTTAAGCGCCGCGTCGAAACCGGCAGCGACGAGGCCGAACTCGAAAGCGAGCTGCAAGATGGTGCGAACCTCCTCAAAAAAGCGCATAAAAAAGCTAAAGGTGAAGATAAAAAGGCGCTTGGCGCGTACGTCAAACGTTTTGAAGCGGGCGACGCGGAAGCTGCGCTAGAAGAAGAGGTCGTCAGCCTCGCCCGTACCTATGACCCACGCGAAGGGGCCGCCCAAAGCGAGCCTTTTGGCGTTCTAGTCGAACGCCCGCTGGCGCAGTTTTCGTCGTGGTATTCGTTTTTTCCGCGTTCTCTGGGTAAAGACGGTGAACACGGGACGCTGGACGAAGCGGCTGAACACCTGACCTATATCAAAGACATGGGTTTCGATATCGCCTACCTGACGCCGATTCACCCGATCGGCACAGCTTTCCGCAAAGGTAAGGACAATGCGCCGACCGCGCAACCCGGCGAACCCGGTAGTCCTTACGCCATCGGTAGCGAGGACGGCGGTTTGAGCAGTGTTCACCCCGAACTCGGCGGTATGCCCGCGTTCGAGCGGTTTATGGCGCGGGCTAAAGAGCTGCGGCTCGAGGTCGCTCTAGACATTGCCCTCAACGCCTCCCCCGACCACCCCTGGGTCAAAGAACACCCGACCTGGTTTAAGCAGCGGGCCGACGGGACGATTCGTTACGCCGAAAACCCGCCGAAAAAATATCAGGATATTTATCCGTTTGACCTCGAGAGCACAGACTGGCCGAACCTTTGGCAGGCTCTACGGGACGTGTTCGGCTTTTGGGCGAGCAAGGGCGTGCGCGTTTTCCGCGTCGACAATCCGCACACTAAAGCGCTGCCGTTTTGGGGTTGGTGCATCGCCTCGCTGCGCGAAGAGTACCCCGACCTGGTGATGCTCTCCGAAGCGTTTACCCGGCCCAAACAGATGTACGCACTCGCCAAACTCGGCTTTTCGCAGTCGTACACCTACTTTACCTGGCGCCACAACAAAACCGATTTTGCGGAATATCTCACCGAACTTTGCCAGACCGAGGTCGTGGACTTTTACCGGCCCAACTTCTGGCCGAACACGCACGATATTTTGCCGACGTACTTGCGGAGTAGGGCGACGTATCAGGCGCGGCTCATCATGGCGGCGACGATGGCCTCGAGTTACGGGATTTACGGCCCCGCCTTTGAGCTGATGGACAACGAACCGCACGAACTGCGTGAAGAGAACAAAAATAACGAGAAGTACGAGCTGAAAGACTGGAACTTCGACGACCCAAATTCGCTCAAGCCGCTGATTACACAGGTCAATCAGATTCGGCATGAAAACCCGGCTCTTCGTAACAACCGGAGCCTCAAACTTCACGGCGTCGGCAACGACCAGCTGTTGGCCTATTCCAAACAAGACGGCGATAACAAAATTTTAGTTGTCGTCAATTTCGACCCGGACAATACCCAATCTGGGTTTACTGACCTCGATTTGGACGCACTCGGGTTGCCGCAAAATGAGCCTTTCAACGTCGAAGATTTGATTTCCGGCGAACACTACACCTGGAACGGGGCGCAGAATTACCTCGAGCTAAACCCGCACAATTTCCCCGCCCACATCTTCCGCCTGTCCGGACGCAGCGCCCAAAACGCCGCTCGGCAGCGCGTTTCGTAGAGGACTTATGGATATCCTAAAACCCGACCCAAATACCGCCACCGCCTCCCAAACCGACCGCCTCGGCAACGACCCCTTCTGGTACAAAGACGCCGTTATCTATCAGATTCACGTACGCTCATTTTTCGACTCGAATGACGACGGTTACGGCGATTTTCGCGGTATTCAGGCCAAACTGCCGTATTTAGAGGAACTCGGCGCCAACACGCTCTGGCTGCTCCCCTTTTACAATTCGCCGCTGCGCGACGACGGCTATGACATCGCCGACTACTGGAACATCTTGCCGGTTCACGGCGACGTGGACGACTTTAAGGCGTTTTTAGACGAGGCGCACGCTCGCGGGATGCGCGTCGTCACCGAGATGGTCTTGAACCACACGTCTGACCAACACGCCTGGTTTCAAGAGTCGCGGCAACCCGGCTCGGACAAGCGTGACTGGTACGTCTGGAGCGACACCTCGGACAAGTACAAAGACGTTCGCATCATCTTCACCGATACCGAACACTCGAACTGGACGTGGGACCCGGTGGCGGGCGCGTATTACTGGCACCGCTTTTTCAGCCATCAACCCGACCTCAACTGGGACAACCCCGAGGTCGAAGCGGCGCTGCACGAGGTCTTGTTTTACTGGCTCGATATGGGTGTGGACGGTGTGCGTTTGGACGCGGTGCCGTACCTGTACGAACGCGAGGGCACCTCGGGCGAAAACTTGCCGGAAACGCTCGACGCGATTAAACGCCTGCGTAAAGGCATCGAAGACCGTTACGGGCCGGGGCGTATTTTGCTCGCCGAGGCGAATCAGTGGCCGGAAGACACGCTGCCGTATTTTGGTGCTTACGAAAACGACCCGACCCAGGGCGACGGCGTGCAGATGGCGTTTAACTTTCCGCTGATGCCCCGGATGTATCTGGCACTGCGCCGCGAAAATCGGCAACCGATTGTCGAGATGCTCAAACTCACCGAAGATATCCCCGACGACGCGCAGTGGGCGCTGTTTTTACGGAACCACGACGAGTTGACGCTCGAGATGGTCACGGACGAAGAACGTGACTTTATGTACAACGAGTACGCGATGGACCGGCAGTTTCGGCTGAATCTGGGTATCCGCCGCCGTTTAGCCCCACTCTTAGGCGGCGAGCGCCGCCGCATCGAACTGATGAACGCGCTCGTATTGTCCCTAAAAGGCAGCCCGGTCGTTTACTACGGCGACGAAATCGGGATGGGCGATAACACTTTCCTGGGCGACCGGAACGGCGTCCGCACGCCGATGCAGTGGAGTCCTGACCGTAACGGCGGCTTCTCGCGTGCTCCCTTTCACCAGCTCTTTTTGCCGCCCATCAACGAGGGGATTTACGGCTATCAGTTCGTGAACGTCGAGGACGCCCAGCGGAGCGCTCACTCACTTTACGGCTTTATGCAGCGCATTTTGCGGCTCCGCAATCAGCACGGCAAGACTTTCGGACGCGGAACGCTTGAGGTTTTGCCGGTCGAAAACCAGCGCGTGTTTGCCTTTTTGCGCGAATACGAAGGCGAGACGATTTTGGTCGTCGCCAACTTGTCGCGCTTCGCGCAAGCCGCGTATTTGCCCTTGCACGACTACACGGACGCCGTGCCGATTGAACTCTTTAGTCAGGCTCCGTTCCCGCCGATTCCACCTTTGGGTGAAGATGGTTCTGGTGATTACCCGGTTACGATGAGCCCGCACGGGTTCTACTGGTTTTTGCTCAAACGTGACGCGGCTGAAGAGGATGAACTCGAGGAACCCGACGACATCCCCGACCGCAAACTGCCGACCTTTAAGCTTACGGGCGGTTTGGAAACGCTCTTGGTCGAAACGATGGTTCAGGGCGACGCGAGAAAGCAGCTCGAGCGCGCGCTCCCCGAATACCTGTCTATTCAGCGCTGGTTCGGCTCAAAGGCTCGGGCGCTTAAAGGTGCGCGGCTCGTAGACGCCGTAAGGCTTCAGGCCGACCCGCAAAACTACCTCGCGCTGGTACGCGCCGAATTTGAAGACGGCGGCGTCGAACGGTACTTCTTGCCGCTCGCGTATAAGCAAGGTGACGAGGCTAAGGCGCTGATTGCGGCGTATCCACGGGCCGCCGTTGCGTGGCTCAGTGGGCCGTCAGGCCGTCTGCTGCTCCACGACGCCACCGCCGACGGCGACTTCTGGGTATCGCTCTACCGCGCCACACAGAAAAATTGGCGTGGACGCTCGCTGCAGGGGCTTTACAGCGCCAGCGCGACGAAAGGCACGACGCTGCCGAGTGTGGCCGAAGCCCGCGTGATGGGCGTCGAACAGAGCAACTCGTCGGCGGTTTTGGGTAGCGTGTTTGGGAAACTGTATAGGAAGCTCGAGGACGAATCGAACCCCGAAGTCGAGATGCTCAGCTATTTGACCGAAGCAGGATTTCCCTTTTCGCCACCCTTGCAAGGTGCGATTACCTTTAAGCGCGGTGAACTTTCTTTAACGCTCGGTGTGTTCCAGAGCTTTATCGAAGGCGGCAACGACGCCTGGGCCTACGCCCTCGAGGAGTTCGGGCGCTACCTGGGCCGCACCGCCGAAACGCCGGTGCCCGAAAACGCCTTGCCTGAACGCTTCGACGACCCGCTCCCGGCGTGGCTCGAGGACGCCGCCGGAGAGAGCTTGCAACTCGCCAGCTTGTTGGGCGTCCGCACTGCCGAGTTACACACGACCTTAGCCCGCGCCGAAACCCCTGCGCTGCACCCTAAACTCACGACAGCAGAAGACCTGCGGGCGTTTACCGAAAGAGTCCGGCGCGACGCCGAGACGACCCTGACGCAACTAGAAATGCAGGGGCACGCGTTTGACCGGGCCGCGCTGGATAGAGGTCTGGAAAAGTTGGAGCAACTCGCCCAAACCGACCCCGACTGGCACAAAATCCGCGTTCACGGCGACTATCACTTGGGCCAGGTTATCCGCGCCGAAAGTGACCTGTACATCCTCGACTTTGAAGGTGAGCCTGCCCGCCCGCTAGTTGAGCGCCGCGAAAAAGACCAGGCGCTCCGCGACGTGGCGGGGATGCTCCGGTCTCTCGAATACGCCGGACTCGTCGCTTGGGGCAGTTACGCTGAGGAAACGGGCAGCGATGACGAAGCGTGGGCCAACCTGCTCGTCCGCTGGAGCGAAGCCGCCTTTTTAGAGGCGTATCTGTCAACCGCTGGTGAAGCCGCCGAATACTTACCGAAAGACCCTAAAGCCCTCGCCCTCGTTATCTGGGCGTATCAGCTCGACAAAGTGTTGTACGAAGTGCGTTACGAACTCGGCAGCCGCCCGGACTGGGTAGGGTTGCCGCTAAGGGGACTCGAGCGCCTCCTCAGCTGAGGTATGGTTTGCAGAGAGGTGGGTACATGCCCACCTCTTTGTGAGTTCTAGCTGTTAGACCCCAGCCTCGACCAAAACACCTTTTGGATAGATTCAGATTAAAAGCGTACCAGCGCGTCAGGAGCTGAAAAGGGCGCTCACCGCTCGAACTGGTCATGTTCCCACCCAACCCGGCTAAGGTCAAACTCGCTCATCGTCACCCGTTTGCATTCTCGCAAGCCGTTTCAAAAGGCGTAGGCCAAGCTGAAGGTGAAGCTCGAGCTGTCCCTGAGCACTCCAAACTGACTGTCGTCTGTCCCGTAAAGAACAGCAGCCCCGACCTCACCCGTTACGCCGTCGGCAAAGGTGTAGCTGACTTTCGGAGCGACGACCCCGCTCCCGTCGGTCAGGTTCTGGAGCCACAAAGCCTCGAGGTCGGTACGGGTATCCGCCTCGTAGCGCAAACTCAAAACCGCACTCAATGCCCAATCCGCCACCTCTCCCGCATCTGCAGCGAGGTACTCGACCAACCCTTGGAGTCCGGTAGTAGGGCCGCTGTCAAACGTATACTCGCCGCCGAAAATACCCTGAAAGCTGGGATTGTCGGTTTCGGGGTCGGTGCCGCGCTGTCTCCGGTCAACGTATAGGCCGCCTCGCCGCGAAACACCGTCCCCAACGCAGCGACCAGCCGATGAGGTCGTACCTGGAGGTTAATGTGGGCCTTGCCCCAGGCGCAGGGACTTGTTGAGGCAGTGCAGGCGCGTCAGGACTAAAGACGGAAAAGGTCGGGGCCGTCGAAATGCCGTGAACGTAGCTCGCGCTGGCGTCGCCGCCGTCTAGCAGCTCGAGCGGAAACGTCGCCCGCGCCCCGAACTAAAGGTTCTCGAGGGTCACATCCGGCACCCGCACGTCAGGTACTAAGTACCCCCAAATGAAGACTGAGGCTTAGACGGCGGTTGCTCCAAGCAGCTCGAGTGCTTGGGTAACAGCTTTGCGGAGGTCTCTGAGGGCATCGTAGCAACGCCTTGGGAGGAGCCAAGCCTTGAGCCGTTTCCAAAGACATTCGATGAGATTGAAGTGTGGGCAATAAGGCGGCAGAAAGCGTAGATAGAGTCCCTGAGCTTCCCAAGCAGCACGTTTGGATTGAACCATTTTAGCGCGGTGAAAAGTAGCGTTATCCAGAACCACAACACTCAAGCTGTCAGGCGAACAGCTATCAGCGAGGTGTTCTAAGAAGGCTAGGACATTGGCACTTCTGACCGATGTTTCTAAAGCTTCGTAGTGAAGCGTTTGCCTTGCTCCATAAACTTCGAGCGCACCGATAAGGTTAAGTCGTCCGTGACTGCGAACTAGGCCCAACGGGCCGGGCTTTGCCCGTTCTATCTCCAGCGTGTCGGAACTGCTAATGTGGTGTGACCAGATTTTGCCCAGGTGTACGTTGTGCCCAGCGCCAGACTAAAGCCTACTTCGTCTAGATAATAAAGCTTCAGCCTTTTTTCTGCCGCCCCCTTTTAAGCGTGTCTAAACCCGCTCGGTGCTGCTGTTCAAGCTCAGGGTCTACCGTTTTACAGGGCACGTAGCGCGTCCTTTTCCAGACATAGCCCAAGCGGTTGAGGTGCTGGCGTATCGCTTCAGCTGTGACCTTTATGTTGAATTTCCCAGCTATCTCAGCGGCAAGCTGCGAGGCTGTCCAGCTCCGTTCTTCAGCAAGGTATAGGGCCAGTTGGGTTCTTATTTCGTCCGTAATCAAAGGAGCTTGTCCCGGCGCTGTGCCGTCGCCCAGACCTGCCACGCCTTGCTGTTGCCACCTTTTCAGATCGCGCCTGATACTTTCTTCGCCTCGGCCCAAGTAAGCAGCTAGCTTCGGCACACGCCAGCCTTGGTTCGATAACCGTAGAACACTGGCTCGCAGACGCACCTTGGGCTTGAAGTGGGGGGCTTTCTCTATCTCTAGCAGCTTTCTGTCTTCTTGCTCGCTCAGCTCAACATAGAGGGGTTGCATCCCTCAAGTATAGCTTGGGGATACTTAGGTCATCCGGCGCTAGGTCATCCGGCGCTAGGTCGTCCGGCGTGACACCGGGGGGCAGTTCAGCCAGAAGCTGCGCGGGTAAAGGGGGAAGCCGGGACGCTCTAAACGCAGACAGCAGCACAGCGTCCACCTTGATATTTTCGGGTGCGTTGTAGACCGCGCGGAACGCCAAAACCGGCAGCTTTTCCGCGCCCAGCAGGTCACGGCGCAAGTCTCTTGGATTAAGCACATCGACGGGCTTGATGCCGTTCGCCGAACCCCAGGCAATCAGTTGTTGATCAAAACTTACATCGAAGTCGCCTAAAAAGAGCCGCGCGTAAGCCTCCCCGAGTTCAACCTCGGTTTGACCCGGTACAGCGTCGTATTCGCTCCGCAACGTCACGAGAAAATCCGCGTCCGGGAAGATACCCAAACCGACCTCGCCGGATACGTCCAACTCGAGTTCACCCAGAGACGTAACGCTTTTGTCGTTGTCAAAGCAAACGCCCGCCGTAGAGCTGAGTTCACCGCCAAGCTCAACTTGAGCGAGGGCGGGAAGTAGCGCAAAACCCAACAACGTCAGCGCGAGTACGAGATAGCGCTTGCTAGAAATTGCCGCGAAACGGGGTTCAAACCCCGTTTCAGGCGTAAGGCGATAGGTAGTTAACCTGAGTGCGAGGTTTCTCCGGGAATAGGTTTTCCGCCCCTGACAGGTTTCCTCTCATAAGCTTAAGGCGTACCTATGACAAAAACGCTCGAGTACTTTCAAGAAACGGCGAAGTCGCAATCTTTGGGAAGGTCGTCAGTCACCGAAACTACAGGATTTGCGTACCCGACGCGAGAATAACTCCGAACTCGGGTTAGTTACGGTTATCTGAATCGACATCAGCGTCCGTTAGCGCTGTAAAAAGCGTTCGGTAAAAAGGTGAGCATAGCCGCTGAAATAGCGACACCCGAAATCACGACGCCCAACCCGGTTTCTGTGAGCATGAGGCGGATGGCGTCATCTTTGGCTCTGCCGTGCGAGAGTTCAAAGTATAGTAGGTATCAGCTGGTTTGAGCCGCTCTGGGACAATGATCGTCGTTCCTGCGGAGGACTTCGTACACTAGCACGCACCCCTGAGAGATGATAGCTGCGAGCTTCGCGCTCAGTAGGTGTGATAATTGCTGTAGTAGCGGCCTAACAGGTGAAGTGAAAACGAGCTACCGACCGCCATAATCGCCACAGGCGAAATCACGCTCAGGGTGGTCATCTCGATACCCAGATAGCCGAGCATCCCAAACGACCAGATAAGACCCATCAGCACCGTAACGAGAGGAAGGAGTGCGCCCTGAGGCGTGCGGAAATTCAAAAACAAAAAAGGCCAAGATGAGCAGCGCGGCTAGACCTGTCAGTAGCGGCAAGTCGCGTTGCACCGAGGTTTGCATCACAGCCTGAATCGCGGGTTCGCCCGAAGTGCAACTCTCGCCTGACCAGTTGGCGCTTGTAAGCCGGGCCAGCTCAGCGTTAAACGCCAGCGAGTCGTAAGTGGGCTCGAGTTCAATCAAAATTGTCGCAAACTTCCCGCTACTACTGACCAAAAGACCGTCTTTGTAGATATAAGAATTCGCAAAAAAAGCCTGCGTAGCAGCGATATTTTATACGCTGATTGCGCCTGCTTGCGGGAGCAGGTCTTCGGTTGCCAAAAAGCCGTCGTTATCCTCAAAACGCGACCCGTTGCCCACATTCGTCACCGAAATAACGTCGGGAATCCCCTCGGTAGCGGTCGTCAGCGTACAGATTTTCCCCAAGGCTTCAGGCGTATAGATATCGCCGCCTAACAGAACGATGGCGGTTTCGGACCGTTCACCGAAGGTCGTCTCGATCTCTTCGTTGAGTACGGAAATAGAAGATTCTGTCGGGCTGGAGCGCGTCGGTCGAATCGTCCATCGTCAGGTTTCTGAGGCCGAAACCCATGATGACAAATAGAGCGATGACGAGCCAACTTTGCCCTCAAACAAAGCTGGCTAACCCACGCACGGGCTAGCTCTCTCATACGGTTTGGGAAGGCTACACGGCAAAGGAATCATCGGTTTCAACACTTCTCATCGGAGACTTGCCAGTGTTATGATCGACTGTCAATCGTAACTATAGAGCATAGATGACTGACTGTCAATCACCCTTACAAAGGTGTGACAATCTTCTCCCGAAGGTCTCAAGGAAGCAGAGTTTTAAGAAGACGACACCGTTTTTATTTCTACGCGGATGACAGAAGGAACTAAAGATTTTGATGATTTTCGCCTTAGCGCTTCTGCAGAAAACGGCGTCCACTAGATTTGTGTTTAGGCAACTAAGTATCCCCAAGCTATACTTGAGGGATGCAACCCCTCTATGTTGAGCTGAGCGAGCAAGAAGACAGAAAGCTGCTAGAGATAGAGAAAGCCCCCCACTTCAAGCCCAAGGTGCGTCTGCGAGCCAGTGTTCTACGGTTATCGAACCAAGGCTGGCGTGTGCCGAAGCTAGCTGCTTACTTGGGCCGAGGCGAAGAAAGTATCAGGCGCGATCTGAAAAGGTGGCAACAGCAAGGCGTGGCAGGTCTGGGCGACGGCACAGCGCCGGGACAAGCTCCTTTGATTACGGACGAAATAAGAACCCAACTGGCCCTATACCTTGCTGAAGAACGGAGCTGGACAGCCTCGCAGCTTGCCGCTGAGATAGCTGGGAAATTCAACATAAAGGTCACAGCTGAAGCGATACGCCAGCACCTCAACCGCTTGGGCTATGTCTGGAAAAGGACGCGCTACGTGCCCTGTAAAACGGTAGACCCTGAGCTTGAACAGCAGCACCGAGCGGGTTTAGACACGCTTAAAAGGGGGCGGCAGAAAAAAGGCTGAAGCTTTATTATCTAGACGAAGTAGGCTTTAGTCTGGCGCTGGGCACAACGTACACCTGGGCAAAATCTGGTCACACCACATTAGCAGTTCCGACACGCTGGAGATAGAACGGGCAAAGCCCGGCCCGTTGGGCCTAGTTCGCAGTCACGGACGACTTAACCTTATCGGTGCGCTCGAAGTTTATGGAGCAAGGCAAACGCTTCACTACGAAGCTTTAGAAACATCGGTCAGAAGTGCCAATGTCCTAGCCTTCTTAGAACACCTCGCTGATAGCTGTTCGCCTGACAGCTTGAGTGTTGTGGTTCTGGATAACGCTACTTTTCACCGCGCTAAAATGGTTCAATCCAAACGTGCTGCTTGGGAAGCTCAGGGACTCTATCTACGCTTTCTGCCGCCTTATTGCCCACACTTCAATCTCATCGAATGTCTTTGGAAACGGCTCAAGGCTTGGCTCCTCCCAAGGCGTTGCTACGATGCCCTCAGAGACCTCCGCAAAGCTGTTACCCAAGCACTCGAGCTGCTTGGAGCAACCGCCGTCTAAGCCTCAGTCTTCATTTGGGGGTACTTAGCAACCGAAATTCGTTTGAAAACGCTAGCTCTTAGCCCCCAAAGCGCGGCACAAAAACGTCGCTGTCTGCTCGATGTAGTGGTCTTTGTCCACATCGATTTGGGTAATCACCAGGTCGTGGGCCACGCGGTTCATCACGCCGTCTATGAGCCGAATGGCGACGTTGAGGTCGGTACGTTCATCGAGCAGACCGTTTCTCTGACTGTTCTCCAGAAGCCCCATCATGAGAGGATGAAAACTTTCTGAGCGGAAATCATCATCGGCGATAATCGGGTTTCAGAGGCGATAATATCGAAGAGCGTACCGGACGATTTCACCGTTTGATAAACCGTCTGGAGCATCGTTTCGAGCGTTCCCTTGAGGTCTTTGACCCTTTCCTCATCACTCAGCAGGTTCCGCGTATGTTCAAAAAGCACCTGCCTGAGTTCTTCGGCGAAGGCGTGGGGCAGGTCGGCTTTGGCCTTGAAATAGAGGTAAAACGTCCCCTGCGCGACACCTGCCCGCTTGACGATTTCCGACACTGACGCCTGCTCGTAACCTTTTTCCAAAAAGACGGCTCGAGCCGCGTCCAAAATACGTTCGCGTTTGTCCGAGGTTCGTTTGAGGGCTGAAGGTGACGCCATCGCTAGTCAGTATAGCGTCAGCTCGCCCCGAAACAGGTCACTTCTACCTGTGCAGTGACCTCAAAGTTCGTACCGAGTCGGTCTCGAGTTTTGTCCCTAGGCGAAAGCTGGTATCAGTGCGCTGGACTCTGCAGAAGCGCTTCCGGTTTGTCGTGCTGCGCCAACCGCGCAATCAGCGCAGCGCTCGCCTCGTTTTGCCCTTTAAGCTCGACATGGACGCCGCGCCGCATCAACTTCAGCGCTACCTTGTCTAAAGCGGCAATCGCCGAACCGTCCCAAACGTGCGCGTTTGTCAGGTCGATGACGACGCGCTCGACCTCTTCTTGAACGTCGAAAGCGTCGATGAAACCCTGTGTCGAAACGAAAAAGAGCTGACCGCTGACCGTATAGGTGCGGGTTTCACCGTCTTCGCTGAGGGTGCTGGTAACGCTCGAGAGCTGCGACACTTTGCGGGCAAAAAACAGCGTACTTAAGAGCACACCAACGAGCACGCCTTGCGCTAAGTTGTGCGTCAAAACAGTCGTCGCCACGGTTGCCAGCATGACAATCGCTTCACCTCTAGGAACAACCGTAAGGTTGCGCAACGATGACCAGTCAAACGTGCTGACAGACACCATAATCATCACTGCAACAAGTGCGCCCATCGGAATCTGCCGCACCCACGGCGACAATACGAGGATTAAAAAGAGTAGTACCACCCCAGCGATAAGGGTCGAAAGCCTGCCGCGTCCGCCCGACTTGACGTTGATAACCGATTGCCCGATCATCGCGCAACCCGCCATCCCACCGAAAAAGCCGGTGACGATGTTCGCAATCCCCTGACCCCGCGCTTCTTTGTTTTTGTTGCTGCCGGTATCGGTCATATCGTCAACGATTTGGGCGGTAAGGAGCGACTCCAAGAGCCCTACCAAGGCCAACGTCAATGCGACCGGCAAGATAATCCCGAGTGTCTCCAGCGTCAACGGCACTGCCGGTAGAGCAAAGAAAGGTAGCGCACTCGGCAGTTCACCCATATCCCCGACGGTGCCCACGTTCGCCCCCGTAAATATACTCACGAGCGTCAGTACGACAATCGCCACGAGCGCACTCGGCACCGCTTTGGTCAACCTCGGCAAACCGTAAATAATCGCGAGTCCGGCGGCAACCATCGCGTACATCTGCCAGGTTTCCCCCGCAAATTGCGGCAGCTGCGCCGTAAAAATCAGGATGGCGAGCGCGTTGACAAACCCTATCATCACGCTACGCGGCACGAACTTGAGGTAGCGCCCGAGCTTGAAGACGCCGAACAAAATTTGGATGACGCCGGTCAGGATGGTGGTGGCGAAGAGGTACTCGAGGCCGTAATCACGTACCAGCGTAATCATCAGGAGCGCCATCGCCCCGGTCGCCGCGCTGATCATCCCCGGACGCCCACCGACAAAGGCAATCACGACCGCGATAGAAAACGACGCGTAGAGTCCGACCGCCGGGTCAACTCCGGCAATAATCGAGAAAGCGATAGCTTCAGGGATAAGGGCTAAGGCGACGACGAGACCGGCGAGAATATCACCGCGAACGTTACCGAACCACTCGCGTTTAAGCGTTTGGGAAAGCATAAAAAACCTCTTTGGTTGGGAGTCAGGCAGCTGCCTGTTTGAAAGCGTGAGCAAGCATCGGGAAGGCGTCAGGGCAGAAGAGTACGCGTGTAGGCTGTCCTCAGTTGAGTTTTAAGTGGGAGCCTCGAGTGTCACAAAAGTAGCCGGGGTAGGTGAGCTTCGGGCGAGTCAGCAGGTGCGGGCGGTACGTCCAGCCCCGCGCTGTTCACATTATGACCCAGCGACCCGGGACACGCAAGGGACTTTGAACGTTAGACTATGCACACGTCGTTTTCTGTGATTTGTTTTGTACGGCTTCGTCTCGCCCGTTCTCTGGAGGTCTGCTATGTTCAGCCGTCTGCTCTTACCGATAGATTTTTCGCCCAGCGCGGCTTCGGCGCTCGAGACTGCGCGGCAGCATTTTCCGGACGCGACCGTAAAACTTTTGCATATCATCAGCGCGCAGCAGGTCGCCACGCTTTACGCCGACACCTTTACCTCGCCGGTTGACGCGGCGGCGGCGCGGCGGACGCTCGAGCAAGAATCTTTAGAGCGCCTTCAAAAGCTAGCCCAAGAAAACGAAGACTGTACGGTCGTCGTTGGACAACCTGCTGAGACCATTTTGGAGCAAGCAGCGGCGTGGCGTCCCGACCTGATCGTCATGGGCACGCATGGGCGCACCGGACTGGCGCACTTTCTCAACGGCAGCGTTGCTGAAGAGGTGGTGCGGAATGCGCGGTTGCCGGTTTTGGTGGTGCATGAACGCGTTGGTGAGCCTGCGTAAGTCCATCACAAGTCTTGAACATCAAACTCGTAACAGCAAAAAAGCCCCGGATAAGTGGGGCTCGAGGTCATCGAAGCTTGACGTTTAGCGTTTCCAGATAGAATTGCCGGAGCTATTCAACTTACTGATGTACCCGTCATTTTCGCCACCTTTGTAGGGGTGCGCGAGCGCTCCTTGAGTTGCACCGGTAATGTAGATACCACTACCGTTGACTGTAGCAATGCCGCGTGCGTCGTCGTAAGCTGAAGTACCGAAGGTCTTTGTCCATAAGACTTTGCCACTCGAGTTGAGTTTACGGGTAAAAATGTTGCGGTTGCTGCTCGAGGCACTGTATTTACCGGTCAGATAAACGTTCCCGGTGGCGTCGCTCGCCATATCAGCGACCACTAAACTCGTGAGTCCACTTTGCGCTTTGCTCCAAAGTTGCTTGCCGTTCACGTCGAGTTTACGAACGGTTGTTTTGTTTTTGATGTAGACGTTCGTTCCCGACGCAGCGATTGCGTCGCCTGCACCCGTTTTCGTCCACGCTACGCTGCCGCTACTGCTTATGCGACTGACTCCCGTCGTTCCGGTGACGAAGATGCTGCCGTTGCTGGCAACTGAGATAGCTTTCGCCTCCCCGACGCTGAGCGAACGTTTCCAGACAAAGGTTCCTGCGGTTGTGTACTTAGTCACATAAGGCGCTGTGTAGTCGGTGTTGGCAAAGTAGATGTTGCCTACAGCGTCTACTGCGCCGCTTGCACCTTGAGCCCCATTGTAGTCGAGATAGATGGTTCTGATCAGTTTGCCCGACAAGTCATATTTATAGACAACATTTTCGTCGTCGCCGCACGAACAGTCATCTTCCGCAACAAAGATATATGAAACGCCGTTCTTATCCGACTTAACACCTATGGGCGTTGCGATACCCGAATAATCGGTATACCCGGAATAGTAGCCACCAGCCACATACCTTGACCAGATAAGTTTGCCACTTATGTCGTAGCGGTTCAGGTAAATGTCGTCACTAGAATAATAAACATCGTCGTCCCACTGCTCATCGTAGGAATAACCATAAGAATGCTCTTCTGCAAGACCGAAAATGCGTCCGCTAGGAGAGATAGCCACGTCATTCCCGTAATCGTTATATTCACCGCCAAATTGAGGCTCGAGCGTCGGGGCGGCAAGATCATTGGGTGTGCTACAGGCACCTAAGACAAGAGTGAGGGCGAGCGCTGAAAGCGCCCAAGCAGAGCGGGCAAGGTTCATGTATCCTCCAAGGACAGTCACAAAATAAAACTATAAAGGGAAGTTAAACGCTAAGAGCTGAGGGTTTGCTAACAATGTTCTTTTCGCCCGAACGCGTTACCCCCGTTTAGCGTTCTCGTCCCACCTTAATGCCTGCTGCCAGAATGCAAGCAACTATTTAGTTGATCCAGCTTATCAGAGCCTGAAGAATAATGATAGAGGGATGAGCTTGTTTATACTTCAACTCCGGACAGGGCTATTTTTGAAGAGCCTTTAGGCTCTGAGGGCGAAACGGTTCAAACAAACGCTGCGCGTCCAAACGGGGCTTCGAGCGCTGTCATTCGTCTTTCGCGAAACCGTTTAGCAGCGCCGCACTCACCTCAATCCCCTTGTAATAGTTGACCAGATCAAACTTCTCATTCGGCGAGTGCGCCCGGTCGCTCTCCAACCCTAAACCGACAAACACGACGTCCGCACCTAAAACTTTCTGAAAAGTGCTACCGACCGGAATCGTCCCACCCGTGCGGGCAAAAACCGTCTCTTTGCCGTAAACCTCAGACAGAGCGCGGCCCGCGGCTTGCACGGCGTTGGACGTAAGCGGCGTCAATACTCCGTCACCGCCGTGCAGGTCAATAATTTCTACGCTCAACCCCACCGGTACGATAGACCGTAAATAATCCGTAAGTTTTTGCGCCATCTCTTGCGGTGTTTGATTTGGTACTAACCGGCATGAAATCTTCGCCATCGCCTCAGACGCAATCACCGTTTTTGAACCTTCGCCCTGAAAGCCGCCGGAAATTCCGTTACAGTCCAGTGTCGGGCGCGCCCAGAGACGCTCGAGCGCCGTATACCCCGCTTCCCCCGGCAAAGCATCAACGCCTAATTCTTTCTCCAAAGCTTGTTCATCAAATGGAGCCCGCTTGAAGATGTCGCGTTCTTCAGGCGTGATGTCAATTACGGCGTCGTAAAATCCTGGTACTGCAACCCGACCGTCCTCGTCGTGCAGGGCGGCAATCATTTTCGCCAGCCCGTTGATGGGGTTAGGTGCTGCGCCGCCGAACGCACCGGAGTGCAAATCCATATCGGCACCTTTGACGTGAACTTCTATGTACGCGAGCCCTTTAAGGCCGTAGGTAATCGTCGGTGTTTCGGGTGCAGCCATCGCACTATCCGAAATCAGCACCACGTCACAAGAGAGCAAGTCTTTGTGTGACTCGATAAAAGGCATGAGGTTGGGGCTACCAATTTCTTCTTCGCCTTCGATCAAAAACTTGACGTTTAGCGGCAGCGTCCCGGTTTCCGAAAGCAGCGCCTCGACCCCTTTGAGATGCGCGAAAATCTGTCCTTTGTCGTCGGACGCGCCCCTTGCGTAGAGCACACCGTCCCGCACGGTTGGTTCAAAGGGGGGCGTTGTCCACAGCTCGAGGGGCTCAGGCGGCTGAACGTCGTAGTGACCATAGATCAGGACGGTCGGGGCCGTATCGGATACGTGTTTTTCGGCGTAAACAATAGGGTGACGGGCTGTGTCGTAAAGTTCGGCGGTAAAACCCAGGGCGCTCAGCTGGCCCAACACGAAATCGGCGGCGCGGCGCACATCGTCTTTGTGCTCCGGCGCGGTGCTGACCGACGGGATTTTGAGAAAGTCGCAGAGTTCGGCTAAGAGCCGGTCGCTGGCATTCTCGATATAGCTTTTGTAATGGCTGCTCTGGTTGCTCATGCGACGAGTATAACGCTGAGGCTGAACGACTAATCTTCGTCCGGCTCGCCTTCAGGATCAGCTGCAAGCTCGTCTTCAGGGGCCGGAAGCGCTCCTTGCTGACGGTAATCCAAGATGCGCTCGCTGATCTCGCTCTGCAAGACCCCGATGCGTGTTTCCATCCCGCCTTGAAGTTCGTCTAACTGACGGCGCAAGCGGATAATCTCTTCGACGCCCGCTAGATTGACGCCGAGTTCCTGGGTCAGGCGGCGGATTTCGCGCAGATGGTCTATGTCACGCTGCGAGTAGAGCCGCGTCTGCCCTGACGAGCGGCTCGGTTCGATCAATCCTTTGCGTTCGTAAAGGCGGAGCGTTTGCGGGTGCATATCCACAAGTTCGGCGGCGACGCTGATCACATAGAGCGGACGATCCTCATGTTTTGGGGAGGGTTTGGTTTCTTTTTTCTTCGTCATCGTGCCTCCCTGTTAACTAAGTGCGTTCCGGACACGCCGCCAGAGCCCGCCCCAGAGGTCGGTTTGAAGGGTCAGGATGAGGTCGCTGCCGCCCAGACCCCCACTCGGTACGCGCAACGTAGTGCCAGGATTTGAACCCGGCGGCACCGTTACACTGACGCCCAGCGCAGTCGTCTCGACGCCCCGCGCCGCCTCAAAAGGTAAAACCGTCAGTGCTGCGCGCAGCGTACCATCTGCGCCTAACGTCGCGCCCGGCGGCAGCTGCACGCTGAGGTCGACGTACGCGTCACCGGGGGGCCGACCGGGGCCGCCCAAGCCTTTGAGTTTGAGGCGCGTATCGTCTTTTTGCAGCGGCGGCACCGTCACTTCGACGCTGTTTCCGTTACGCAAAATGCCGCGTCCACTACACGCCTCACATAACCCGACTGCGCCCTGTCCCGTACCCCCGCAGGTCGCGCAGACGCTCGGCCCCGGTACATGGACGCGCCGCTGCACGCCCACTCTCGCCTCGGCAATGCTCAGCGACAGGGCGACCTCACGGTCTTCTCCGGGCAATAGACCCGAAGAGCGCATCATCCCCGCCATTACACCGAAAAGCGCGTCGAACATCGCGTTGCCGGTGCGCGGCACCGCCTGCTGCTGGCTCCAGTCGATCTTGATATCGGCTTCTTGAAAGATGGTCTGCCAATCGACGGTGTTAAAGTCAGGGCGACCTTGCCCGGTAGAGCCGTAAGCGCCGGAGCCTGACGCGCCGTAACGGTCGAAACGCGCCCGCAGTTCGGGGTCGCGGAGCGTCGCGTAAGCTTGGGAAATCTCCTTGAACCGCTCCTCCGCCTCTCTGCTACCTGCGTTGCGGTCAGGATGGTACTGCAGCGCCAGCTTGCGGTACGCCGCCTTGATTTCAGCAGCGTCGGCGGTGCGGGCGACGCCCAGCGTGGTGTAGGGGTCGGTGAGCGTCCGTGTCACGTTCTGAAGTATATATTATTTGAGTGTAAGAGAGTCAAATTGTCCAACATGATTTGCTTGACTCTAACTCGCTAACCGGTGTGGTCGGGGCACCTGTCTTTTACCGAATCAAAAAGGGATTCTAAGCGTGGGAGGAAATATAGCCTCCAGATTTTCCGCGCTCAATCGGCAACAACCCGGTTGGCTTGGTACTATGCTCGCTATAAGGAGATTTTTATGCAACGCACACGAAGATGGTCAACTCTCAGACGCACACTCGGACTTTCGCTGCTCCTCATTCTGCTGTTGCTGTCGGGCTGCCGTAACGAAACGCAAAACCGTATTCGCCGTGACCTTCAGGATTTTACCGGCAGGCGCATGTACATTACTGTTTACGCGCTTAACGGCACCCCTATTCATCAAGGTTTAGTTGACGGTCAGGTCACGCGCTCCGTTTCGGAAGTTATGAACGGTGCGGCAACCGAAACCGCAGGCTACGTCTACTGGTTCGACCCGTCCGGGCAGTATTTCCAAACTGACATGCAGTATCTGCTGTCGTCGAAACCGCAACCCGGTCAAGAGCAACCCTGAGTTTTGTTGACTGAATTCAGACGCTTCGGTAGCTATCGTTTCGGAGGTAATGTAGACAGTATTCAGGAGTCGATCATTAGAAGCTGAGCCTCACTCTCGTCTTCCAACATGAAGTTGTTTGCTCTGCCTAGAAGTAGAGGTCAACACGAGTTAGAAACTCGAGCCGCGAAAGTTCTCGTTCCAAAGAGCTCCGAATCAGCCTGGTCGTGAAAGATTTCTTTTCTAGATGAGGGCTTGCTGTAGGTCAGTTGAGAGTTTTCCGTGTCAGCCTTTAATAAGGGCTTGCTAGACTATCCGGATGAAACGACTTTTTTTGACCCTCACTCTAGGTTTAACGCTCAGTGCCTGCACCTTTTATGTTGACCCGGCACCGGGCGCGTCCGTGCGGGTACGTCCGGTACCCGAGGTACGTTCAAGACCCAGTATCCCCGAGATTATCGTCACCGAAGCGCCGGTTATCACCGACTTTGCTCCGACGCGGGGAGCCGGGTCGGTTTACGGTTTAGGCGAGGCGATCAGCTTCCGGGTACGGAGCACCGAAAGCGGGTACGCGACGCTGACGGCAACGGGGCCGGACGGAAACGCCTCAGTTTTTGCCCGGGGCGTTTTTATCCAGGCTGACACCGACGTCTACTTGCCGACACCGGCTGAGGGCGTGAGCTACACCTTAGCGCCACCTCGAGGTTTACAACGGGTGACGCTGAGCTTTTCAGGCGACACTTCAGGTCAAGCTAGTGCCGAAACCAGCTTTTACATTGAGTAACGTGCGGTTCTGGAGCTTTGCGCTGCTGGTCTTCACACCTGTTTGTACGGCGACCTACGCAGCTACCTATACACCGCTTCCTGCTGACACAGTGCTCGAGGCCAACCTCCTTACCCTAACTAATGAGGCGAGAACTACCAACGGTGCGGCAACCCTAGCGCCCAACGAACAGCTCGCACAAGCCGCCCGTCACCACGCCGCAGAGATGGCGAGCCTTGATTACTTTTCACACACCTCACCCACGCCCGAAAATGCGACCTTGAGCCTGCGGGTCGCGCGGAGCGGCTCCTTTATCGGGACGCTTGGTGAAAATCTGGCGCTGGTCGGAGATACCGACACGGCGGCAGCGACGACGGTGGGGTGGCTCGAGAGCCCCGGACACCGCGCGAACTTGCTCAACCCCCAGTTTACGCACGTCGGTTTCGGCAGCGCCCGCTACCCGGACGGACGCGTCGTCGTCGCGCAGGTTTTGGGGTATCAGCCCGCGCCGCTCCTAAGCGCTCAAGTCGTGTCGGTACTCCGCGAGGTGCCGACGCTGACGGCTACCGTCTCGCTCTCTTCGCCCGCTGAGCTGGCCCTCTTTTACGCCGACCAGAGCAGCGTCCCGGAGACGCTCCCAGCCGGAACACAGACCTTGAGCGTGCCGCTAGACGAACCTCCGGCACTGCCTCTAGCTGTACAACTCGGCCTCCGCAGCAGCGGCGAGGCGGGCGGCTTTATCCTGCAAGACGACGGTTGGCTAAAGCCGGACGGGTTTACGCGCTCGGGTGAAGTTTCAGGAGAATACGCGCAGCTGCTCGGGGTGACGCTACTAGAGAAGCCGGAACGCGGCTTGGAACTCCAGCTTTCATTCTCCCGGACACCACCCGAGGGCCTCGGCGCGTGGCAAGAGGGTACCTTGCTACCCCTCGAGCTGAGCGACACACAGGCCAGCGTCACACTGACCGGCCTCACCAGCACAGCACCTATCTACGTCGGCGAAGTGCAACCGGACGGGCGTTACTACGCCGCGTTTGGCTTTGAACCGAACTTTGACGGGGTTCTCTCGGTCGCTCCGCTAGGGAACTAACAGATAAATGACCCGCTAGTAGACGTTACCGGTTTCACGAATTCGCCCTTAAGCTTTATACTTGAGCTACAACACGGGCGACGAACGTGAGCCGGAGGAGTCAGGGTTATGGCAGGTCACAGCAAGTGGTCACAGATCAAACGCAAAAAGGCCGTGAACGATAAAAATCGCGGCAAGACGATCGGCAAGCATATCCGGGCGATTCAGTCGGCGGTGCGCGAGGGCGGTAGCGGCGACCCTACCGCTAATCTACCGCTCAAAAATGCCCTCGGCGCAGCTAAGAGCGACGACGTACCGCAAGACAACATCGACCGCGCCGTCGAACGGGCGCTCGGCGGGGGCGAAGGCAATAGCTTCGATGAGGTGGCTTACGAGGGTTACGGGCCTGCGGGGGTCGCGCTGCTCGTCGAAGCGCTGACCGACAACCGCAACCGCACTGTTGCTGAAGTGCGGCACGTATTCAGCAAACACGGCGGCAACATGTCGGGTTCGACGGCGTGGCAGTTTGAAAGTAAAGGGGTAATTGTCGTCGGTGACACGTCGGAAGGAACCCAAGAACTCGCCATCGAACTCGGTGCGGACGACCTCGAGGCCGACGAGCAGCTCACCATCTACACCGGGCCGAGCGAGCTTTATACGGTTTTGGAGGGTTTGCAGAAAAGGGGGCTCGAGGCCGAAGTCGCGCAGCTCACCAAAATCGCGCAGACCGAAACCGAACTGAGCGGGATTGAAGCCGACAAACTCGTCCGGATGATCGAAGCGCTTGAAGACCTAGACGACGTACAAAACGTGTATACCACCGCCGCTTTGCAGAGCGGCTCACAGGAAGCAGTTTAGTGGTGGTCGCCGATATCCCCACCCTCGCTTGGCAAGATGTTCCTAAAATGAGCTGCGCGCAGCTGCGGCAGCTGACTGTGCTTGCCACCGGGCGCTACGGCTTCCGGATGCTCGATCTGATGGATAAGGCGGGCTCGAGCCTCGGCGCACTGGCCGCGCATTTGGTTCCCGAAGGCTCGGTGTTGGTCGTAGTCGGGCGCGGTCACAACGGCGGCGCAGGTATTTCAGCGGCGTGTTATCTGGCCGAGCAGGGACGCCGCGTCTGGGTGGTGCCGACGCACGAGGCAGAAAACTATTCGGGCGTGCCTAAAGAGCAGCTCGAGAAGCTCGCCGCTCACAGCAACATACGGGTTAAAAGCGGCTTACCCAAGATGAAGTTTGCTTGCGTCATCGACGCGGCGATCGGGACGGGACTCGAGGGGCCACCACGGGGCCGTACCCTCGATGTGATTACGGTCTTGAACAACTTGGGCGCGACGGTGGTGTCGCTCGACGTACCGACCGGCATGAACGCCGACGACGGCAGCGTTCCTGGCGACGTGGTGCAGGCGACGGCAACGCTGGCTCTCGCGCTTCCTAAACTAGGGACAGCACCGGGCGGGCCGGTCGGTGAGCTTTACGTGACTGATCTAGGTTTTCCCGACGCACTTTATCTCGATGTAGGGCTCGAGCCCTTCGCTGCGCCTGCACCGTGGGGCCGTATTATCTAGTTTAGGGTTTGGGTCAAAGCTACTATTGGGATGACCCGAGCCGCCGCACTTCAGCAGTTCGTAATTCCCCGTTGTGCATGGTGCCCTGAACATAGACGATATCGCCTGCCTGAAGCGCCGTGAGCGGCAGCTGTTCGCCCGCAGCTGTATGGACGCCGTTTTCAGGTACGACGAAACTCAAGAGGGGCGCTCCGGGACGCTCCAAGTGCAACGTCGAGTTTGGCGATACCCCGGCGACGACCCCGCGAAACGCGGTAGGTTGGTCAGCTAGCGGCGCAGGACAACACGCCGCTAGCACAATCAAAGTACCCAAAGAAGGCCAAACATTCATAGCTGAAGTTTAGCCTCTATTTATCCGGAAGACGTGAGCGTTGTTACGCCCTCGGTCTTGGTTCGTAGCTACTCAGGTTAATAACCGTCGTATTCGCAGACTGAACGCTGCCAGATACGTTTGGAGATATTTTGCAGGATTTTCGTCTGCTGTGTTGTCGAGATAGTATTCGTTTCTTTTACGCTCTGCGACAGAGCAATCAGCTGCTTGAGCGTGAGGTCGCGGTTTAGCAGATTGTCGATCTGGTTCGGTGCGGTCATGGCTAACCTCCATAGATGACCGTTAGGAACACAATTCCCTGGTCAGTTTCAAACACCGTTTACGGCCAAAACGGATGGCTTGCGCGTACTTTTTAGTTTATAACAAAAGACAGTTTACGCTTTTTGTATTCTAGAAAGCAAATGTATCAAAGTAAAAAAAGTCACACACTATTACACTGTCAGCGAGGTACTGACACCTTCACCTCTGTATAGGCACGTTTGAAGGTGTGTCTAGCCGCTTCTTTGGAGAATTGCCAGTTGAGCTTAACTTGGGCTTGATTGCGCTCTGTTTGCCAAGCGTTAAGTTCAGTTTCAAGGCGGTCACGTTGAGCAATGCGCCGGTCTAGGCACTGTTTGCTTAAAGCGGAGAATTCAAGTTCAGCCATGTTAAGCCAAGAAGCGTGCTTAGGGGTATGAATCATCTCAAACTGCTGGGCAAGTTCGAAGGCAGCTTGCGGTGCTAGAGCAGCATAAAACGAGCCTGGGTTATGGGTGTTGAGATTATCCTGCACCAGCCTGATTTTCTGCGCTTGAGGGAACTGTTGCGTTAAGTACTGCATAAAGTCGGTGTATTCCTGCCGTCGGCGGTGGTCATAGAGCCTAGTCCAACGCCTGCCGGTAAGCGGCTCGACCGCTAAGAGCACTGAACAACTTGCCGTGACTTTATAATGGTAGTCCTCGCGTTTGACCTGGCCTGCTTTCATCGCTACAGGTTGTAAGGTCTGTTCAATCAGATAACAAGGTCGTTCATCAAAACAAAGTACCGGATAGTCGGGGTCATAAGGCTGAGCGTAAGTATCAAGCACCCGCTCCATTTGCCAAATGAACGCAGAGGTGAGCTTGCCCAAACACCAACACCGCTTTAGGTGGGGTTTGAGCTCGTTTTTTTCAGTATCTCGCTGACCCCCTCATGCGAAACAGTCTCAACCAAGCCCAGCTCGACAGCTTTATCCGCTAACAGTCTCAGTGTCCATCTGCTTCTGCCTTCAGGAGCCTCACTACATGCTAAAGCGGTAATCTTCGCTCGCTGTTCACCACTAAAGCGACTTGGGCGTCCTGGTTTGGGCTTGTCCGCTACTACCTCTTGGACGTTACTCTGGCTTTCGCAAAAACGTTTGCGGATCCTCTTGAGCGTTGCCAAACTGATATCTGCTTGCTTGAGAATCTCGGCGTCACTTACCCCGGCATCCGCCAGTAACAGTGCCCTAGCCCGTTTGTACACCCTCACCCGGCACGCTCCCGCTTTTGTTAGCCGTTCGAGCTCTTGCCTTTGTATTTTACTCAGCTTGATTCCATAGCGCTTTTTCATTCGCTTACTTTAGACACTGTGTTGCTATGGGTCAACTCTTCGCTGACAATGTAATATAGCAGGTATCATCTGGTTTGAGCCAGTCTATGCGGATAAAGCACAGTCTAGCACGCACCCCTAAGAGATGATAGCTACGAGAAGCTAGCTCAGTAGCTACGAAGACCGTTATACTCGAAAAGTGATGGCGCTTCACTGTCAGAGGAACAGAGGTTCCTACTATTATTCGCAAAAGATAAGAATAGGTTATAAGACCCAAAAAAACTGCTCATACGATTGGTTCGAGCACGTAGCCGAGTTTCGACTTTAACGTACTTTTTTAGCGCCTGTTACAGCTTGGCAAACTCTTCAACGTCAAGGACAAAAACGGTTGCGCCGCCGACTGTCACCTCAATAGGTTCGTTTGGCATCACCGGCCCCATCTCACTCATATGCGGCAGCGGCCTGAGCATCTTGCTTCTCTCGCGGCAGACGTCATGGATGACAGCCTTGACCCGCGTCACTTCGTGGTCTTCAACGCCGACGATAAAGGTCGTGTTGCCTTCACGCAAAAAGCCGCCGCTCGAGGCGAGCTTGGTCGAACGTAGTCCGCGCTCATTCAGCGCGTTCTGCAGCTTCCCCGCATCCGCGTCTTGCACAATTGTCACGATGAGTTTCACGCACCTAGTTTAGCACGGCCCCCGGTAAGGTGAAACGGTTTTGCCGAAAAGGGACGCCTGAATTAAGCCGGAGGTGAGCCTATAGGTTTATCCTCGAGGCCCAGTCCATTTTGGTTGTTCGCCGAAAGTCACGCAACGGTGAAGATCATTAAGACCAAAAAGTAGTCTGAAACGCACCGCGTAAGAAGCCTGTAAGACCGCGCCGAGTATGGTTCAGACAGGGTTGCGCGTCCGTCTTCTTGCACCTTCTCTCACCCGCTTGCGTCGCCTTTAGCGCAGCCCCCCGACCCTCGGCCTTACCGCCGAGGGTTCGCTATTTACTCTTAACTCTGAAAATCGTCGGCAGGGAATTGGCCCAGAAGATCAGCCCGTAAACTTGACCGTAAACCCTGAACCCGTGAGATAGTGGATGTATGCGTTTTTTTTCGTATCGGTTTTTGAGCGTTGTCCTGGTTATTGGCGTGTGGGGTGGGCTAGGAAGCGCCGTAGACGCCCAGACATTTCATATAGGTGCAGTGCTGCCCCTAAGCGGTGATGCGGCGCGAACAGGGCAGGTTGCAGAAGCAGCGCTCAGAGCTTCGGTGCAAACCCTGCTGAGCGCCGGAATAGACGCTGACCTCACCGTACTAGACAGCGAAAGCCGCGCCTCTTACGCTAAAACTCAGGCAAAAATATTGATAACGTCAGGTGTTCACGCACTTCTTTGTTGCGACACTGCGGCGGTAGCGGCCCGGGTCATCCCCGTCGCTACAGGGGCGGGCGTCCCGGTGTTGAGCCTTGCACCGGCACCTATCGACAAAGGCGTCTTTTCACTGTCAGCAACCGAGGCGCAAGTCTTAGCGCGGCTGGCGTCAAGGGCACCCCAACTCCCGCTCGGCGTGATGGCACCCTCCGGAACATCCGGTGACTTGGCAGATTATATGCTTGAAAGTGTCAGCGTCGGCACCGTCCGCTACCCCGCAGCCCGCAGCCCGCTAACGCCCGAGGCGCTCCTCGTGGCAACGCTTGAACCCGGCAGCGTCGTGATCTGGGACGGTGCCACCGGAACCTTGAAGGCCGCAGCAGCGCTTTCGGCGCGTGGTTATGTAGGCGAGCGGATCGTGCGGGCCGAAATTTGGGGGGCGCTTGATGCGCTCTCCCGAGCTGAACTCAGCGGCGCGGTGAGTGTCGTCAGTTCGGCAGTTTTGGGGTACAGGCTCCCCGATACGCACCCCGCTAAAGAGGTGGTCTCGAGTTTTCGCCGGGCGCTGCGCGGCGTGCTATTTGAAAGTTCGGACGTAGACACCCTCACCACAGCAGCCGCAGCGTGGGACGCAGCGCAGCTCGTAGGCGAGGCCGCTGAACAGCTCTTGACCTACGCCGACCCGACCGACTTTACGGCGGCGGCAATTCGGAGTGGCCTACGCGACGCACTCGTTGGATTAGGGCCGCACGTCGGCGTAGGCGGTAGTTACGACTTTTCCGGGAGCAGCCCATTCGGGCTGCTCCCTGATTCGCTCGAGTTAGCCGTATGGCGGGGCGGGCGCTTTTATCCTTACCCCTAAGCTCCTACATCTAAACTTAGCTCGAAAGCGTTCTCAGCCACCCGGGTCGGCGGTAAATCTCTGTTTACCGGTAAAACACTGGGTCAATAAACCCTACCGTAAAGAGTAGACTGTCTTTAATGATCCACAAGCTTCAAACCCTAACCCGAGAGTACGAGCTGCTCGAGGCGTCTTTGGGAGACCCCAAACTCCTAAACGACCAGACCCGTTACCGTGAGACGATGCAGCGTTACAGCGAGTTGCAAAGCGTCGTCCGCGCCTTCCAAACCTATCAGGACATTCTAGGCAGCATCGACAACGCCCGTGAAGCCCTCGCTGAGCCTGAACTCGAGGAGATGGCCCGTGAAGAACTAGAGGCGCTGGAACCTCAGAAAGCGGCGCAGGAGGCCAGGCTCGAGGCGCTCCTCCTCCCCAAAGACCCGTTCGACGACAAAAACGTCATCGTCGAGATTCGGGCCGCTGCCGGGGGCGACGAAGCCTCGCTCTTCGCTGCCGAAGTCTTCGAGATGTACCGGCGCTACGCCGACGAACTCAGCTTTAAGTCAGAGGTTTTGGACACCTATCCGAGCAGCGTCGGCGGCGTCTCCAAGGTGAGTTTTGAAATCACCGGGCGCGGCGCGTACAGCAAGTTCAAGTTTGAGTCAGGCGTCCACCGGGTGCAGCGCGTGCCCGCGACCGAAACACAGGGCCGCATCCATACGAGTACGATTACGGTGGCGGTGCTGCCCGAAGCCGAAGAGGTGGACTTTGCCCTCTCCCCCACCGACTACCGGGTCGATGTCTACCGTAGTAGCGGCCCCGGCGGACAGTCGGTCAACACCACCGACTCGGCGGTCAGGATCACCTACAAACCCGGCACGTCTGACGAGATTATCGTGACGTGTCAAGACGGCAAATCACAGATTAAGAATAAAGAGAAAGCCCTGACCGTTTTACGGGCGCGGCTGTTGGAGCGCGAACGTGAAAAGGCCACAGCCGAGGCGCGTGAGGCGCGTTTAGTGCAAATCGGCACCGGCGAACGCAGCGAAAAGATTCGCACCTATAACTTTCCGCAGTCGCGGATTACGGATCACCGCATCGGCTACACTACGCACAACCTCTCGGACACCATGATGGGAAAATTGGGCGAACTCACCGAAGCCCTGTCCGACGCCGAGCAGCGCGAACGCCTGACGCATATGGGCACCGGGGTGGCCAGCGGTGGCGCGGCGTGAGTTTGTCGTTGCCGCCGCCATACTGCTCGACGCAAGGGGTCGGGTTCTGCTGGTAGGCAACGACTGGCAAGGGTACGGAAATGTCCGCTACACGCTCCCCGGTGGGGTCGTTGAACGCGGCGAATCAACGCTCGACGCCCTGTCACGCGAGGTGATGGAAGAGACCGGGCTCAAAGTCACCCGGATTGAGCACTTGGCGTATTCGGTTCACGTCGAAGATGTGCGCCGCAACGACCGGGCGCTATCGTTTGCGTTTGTCGCGGCTTACGACGGGCTCTTGAATCCGCGCGACCCGGACGGCTTTATCGTCGAGGCGCGGTTTTTTCCGGTTGAAGAGGTTGAAGAGATGATTCCCATCTTGCCGATACGCGAACCACTGGCTAACTACTTGAGAGATGGTAAAACAGGCAAGTTCTACGCGTACGCCGGGTGGGACGGACGAGGGGGAAAAAGCGTATGAATGATTACGGGCCCAAGGGCAATACCTTTAGAAATACCTATCGCGCAGACACCGAGCGGGAACTGCGCGAGCTGCGCCGCTTCGCGCACCTCTTAGACGAAGCGTTCCGGATTCCGGTGATCGGCTACCGGGTCGGCTTAGAGCCTATTTTGGGCCTTATTCCGGTGATCGGCGACGTCAGCGGGTTTTTAATTTCGGGCTATTTAATTGTGCGGGCAGCGCGGCTGGGGTTGCCAAAGGCGCTTATCTCGAGGATGATTCTAAACGCCGTCTTGGACGCCTCAATCGGCAGCATCCCGATCGTCGGCGACGCGTTCGACTTCTTCTGGAAGGTCAATAAACGCAACATGCGCCTGGTTGAACGCTACCTTTCAACGCGTGCCTAACAGACACAGACAGATTGAAACCGGGTAGGCTACGGCGATGGGTACGCAAGACCAGAGCCGGAGGGTGGCGCGGCTCCGGTCGCTCAGGCCTGCTAGATAGTTCAGTGCGGCTGCCGATCATCGGTACCCGCGTCGGCCTCGACCCGATTATCGGACTGATACCGGGTTTCGGCGACGCCGTGATGCTGCTGCCAGCGGGCTACATCATCTTAGAAGCGTACCGTTTAGGAGTGCCTCGCCGCACCGTCGTAAGAATGGCCCTCAACGTCGGCATCGAAATCCTTTTTGGCACTGTGCCTGTCTTGGGTGACATCTTCGACGCGGCGTTCAAAGCTAATACGCGCAACTTGTATCTGCTCGAGCACCACATCGGGCCGCTCGGTGACAAACCGCTCTCACGCCCCTCTAATGGCGGTGTCACAGCATTCTTAGTATCGCTTCTGCTACTCTTTGGTTTAGGAGTCGGGCTCGCCCTATGGTTAGGCCTCTGGCTGTTCGGACGGCTTCTAGCGGCCTTTTAGGGGCGGCGCGGGTACACACTCTAGCCTGCGCCCTTTGCAACACACGGGTTTTCGTAGCTGGCAGGTAAGGTGACACTGTACGGCGCTGCCACGCCGGGAATGTGAACTTATGAATATCAAACTTGTCCCCGTTACGGCCTTTTTGGGTCTCATCTTGGCGCTTGGTGCGTGCAATGACACGACCTCCCCCCCGACGCCGGAACCGCCACGCGATCCTATCGAAAACCCCAATCCACCTGACTTTTCAAACCTCGAGGTTTCAGCGCCCAACGCCGACGAACTCATCTTCTCGAGCGTCAAAGGTACACCCACTGAAGCGAAAACGATCACCCTTAAAAACGTCGGCGACGCACCGCTCGACCTCGAGGCGCTCGCGTTAGCTGGAGCCGACGCCGAAGCGTTTGCCCTCTCCGTACCGGGTCTACCGGCGCAGATTCAACCAGGCAGCGCGGTAGAAGCGGCGATCACCTTCGTACCGGGTTCCGCCGGAGCTAAAAGCGCTCAGGTAGAGGTCGTCAGCGGCAACACTAAAGCGCCGGGTATCGGCCTTTACGGTCTCGGCAGCGAAGGTGAACAAGGTGATAAAGAACCGACCTTGCAGCAGATCGTCGATACGCTCGGCTACAAAGTTGACGTTGGCGGTGTTGACCTGAGTCTCGGCGGCGGCGGTTCGCCGATCGGCGACGAGGTGCTCGCGCCTATGTTCGTCAAGGCTGGAAACGGTCAGATTCGGCTCGAGGTCGTCGCCCGCTACGACCCTGTAGAAGATCTACCTTACGGCTTTTTTACGCTCGAAGCGGCGCAGCCGGTCAGAAAAAAAGTTGGACTTATCGCCGCGCCTGAAACCCAGAAACTGCTACCGAGACGTGCCGAGGGTGGTTCTTACTTTGAACCCGGTAGTGTGCCTTTTGGAATTTACGGCTTGGCAGGCGGTAAGTTTCACTTCAGCCTGGACAGGCTTAATACCGGCAGCATCACCCACGCGCTGCGCGCCTATCCGCTGGCAGACCGGGACGGCACCTCCGTACCCAACGCCTACCTGATCGGCCTCGAGGAGGCTGAAAACGGCGATTATCAAGACGTTGTGTTCGTCATCAGAAACGTCAGGATCGCACCAGCCGAGGCATTTACACCCTAACCCCTAGGTCAGCGCAGGCTGCTTTTCAAAAACCTTTTTCGGTTTCATTTAGCTGCCGGACGTACCTTTGCGTCCGGCAGCGGTGATTTTTCACCTATACTACCGGCATGTCTACTGTCGGCAGGTTGACCGCGCCTATCTTCGTCGTCGGCGCGCCGCGTTCAGGGACGACGCTGCTCGCGTCGATGCTAGCGGGCCACCCCCGTATCGCCTGCGGCCCGGAGACCCAGTTTTTTAACAAACTTTCTCCGGCTAGGCTTGGTGCAGCAGTCAAAGACCCGGCGTGGCCAGACAGGGCCGTAAAACTCGTGACTTCGCTGACGTTGGCCCATCAGCCGGTAATCGAACTCTTCGGGCACAGCGAAGGGGACGTGCGGCAGTTTCTCGAATCCCAGACCCCTTCGGTTGGCGCAATTCTGGAATCGTTGACAGCACTTTACGCGGCGAAACAGGGCAAACCGCGCTGGGCCGAAAAAACCCCGAACCACCTGTTACACCTGCCGACCCTCCGTCAGACCTACCCGGACGCGCCTATCGTGCGCATCGTCCGCGACCCCCGTGACAGCGCCCTGTCGATGCGAAAACTGCCGTGGGCCAGCCGTTCGGCGCTCGCCAACGGCTATTTGTGGACGGCGTGGTTCGAGCAGAGCCAACCGTTTTTCGGGCGCGACGCGCACACGCTGACGCTGCGTTACGAAGACCTCGTAACCGCGCCCGAAACGGTTTTAACGAGGCTTTGCAGCTTCGTCGGTGAGACGTTCCGACCGGGAATGCTCGAGACCAAAAAAACCGGCGGCGGCGTCTCATCGCCTAACGAGCGCTGGAAAGCGCTAAATACACGTGCGTTAGACGCAAGCCGAACGCAGGTGTGGCGGCGAGAAACCCCCGACCTGCAGCGGGCGCTAAGCTGTGTGTGCGCGTCCGGTATCGAAGCGTTCGGGTATCCCGACCCCGTAGAAGCTAGCGCAACGCTCAGCGCTTACCCGCTCAACCTCCGCACGGTGGAGGCTCACGAAGAGACACTTTCAAACCTTTTACTGAGAGGCGTCAAACCCCTAGAACCCGAGCGTTTACCGCGTGAACTCGAGCTGCTGTTCTTGCCCAGCTTGCCGAAAGGCAAAAGGCTGCTCTCCGAACTTGTCAAGCTGAGTCAGCTCCTGCTTACGCGCCGCTTCAAGGGGCAAACGACGTATTATCTGCCGCCCCGCTCTAAAGGAGGACGTTTTCTGAGTGCGTTGTGCCGGACGGTAGCGACGCCTTACGCGCCCGCTACCGGAGCGAAACCCAACCTTCAGCCCACATCCCCCGGTCAGCCCGCCGCGCCGTCAGTGCTGCGTCTCCGTAGTCTGCAGCGAACTCGGTATTGGGTGGGACGCGCAAGGGGTCGGCCCAACCCGCGCGGACAAGCTCGAGATTAACCTGCGAAAACGCTTCGCCGCCAAACGTCCAGTCACCGTCCGGGTCGGCTTGGTACAGATACGCCAGCAGCCGCCCGTAACGGTCGCGCGGTTCGCTTCCGGGTTGCACGTAAACTTCGCGGCCGCCCAAAAGCCGCTCTGCAAACGCACTCGCCTCTTCACCTACAGCGATTTGCGCTAGCTTTGATATAGCGTCATAGTGGAGCATGGCATACTCACTCGACTTACGCGAACGAATTGTCGAAGCGGTAGCGGAAGGGCAGAAGCATCAGGACGTTGCAGCGCGCTTCAAGGTAGGCGTGGCGACGGTGCGGCGTTACCTCAGCCGCTCACGGGGAGCTGGCAGCCAAGGCACCACCGGGCCGCAGCGCGTTAATTCCAGCCGAAGCGTATGAGCTGCTAAGCGAACAAGTCAGACAGCATAACCAGGTCACCCTGGCCAGACACTGCGAACTCTGGGAAGAACAGCAGGGCGTCAAGGTCAGCATCGTAGCCATGTGCCGCACGATGCAGCGTGCTGATCTATCGAGAAAAAAAGACGTTGGGAGCGAGTGAACGTGACGAAGGGCAACGCTTGCGCTGGCTGGCTAAAGTGTTCTGTGTTGACCCAGGCAAAGTCGTCTTTGTCGATGAGAGCGGCTTTAACTTTGCTATGACACCTCTCTACGCCCGTGCTCCGAAGGGGGAACGCGCTTACAACCAAGTGCCCCGTAACCGGGGTGAGAATACCAGCCTCATCGCCGCCCTTTCCCTTAACGGACTGCAAGCTCCCATGACACTTCAGGGCAGCGTTGACGGCCTTGCGTTCGAGACCTATGTCGAGCAGATGCTTGTACCTACCCTTACCCCAGGTCAGATCGTTGTGCTTGACAACCACCGTATCCATAAAGGCGATAGGGTCGCCGAATTGCTGGCTTCCAAAGGCTGCTCGCTGCTTTTCCTGCCACCTTACTCACCGGACCTGAACCCCATCGAAGAAGCGCTTTCTAAAATCAAGACCTTCGTCAAAGCGAGCCAGGCACGAGCTCGAGACGCCCTCGATCAAGCCATTGCCGCTGCCCTGAAAACCATCTCCTTGCAAGACATCCTTGGCTGGTTCGGTCATTCCGGCTATAACCTACGCTATCAGTGATTACGCAAAGCGCTGTAACACCTGAATTTCGGACGTGCTCAGGGGCGAGTCGGCGGCGTCCCGCGCTAACTTGTCGCTCTCGAACTTTTCCGGGGTGTCGATGCCGATCAGCCGAACGTCTTCGTCCGAGCCGTTTAGCGTGACGACCAACGTGTCCCCGTCTTTAACGCGGACGACCCTGGCTGGGCCCTCGAGTCCCGCCACCGGCGCACCCGAACCGCCACCAAACCCCGCCTGCTCCTGCAAATAACGCGCCAAATCGCGTAAAATTGGTATTTGGTCGCCGAAGAGCGTAGCTGCGCCGAGCGCAACGAGCGCTAAAACAATGAGCCGGGGATTTGCTTTACGGCGACCACGTTTCATACTGGCGACGTGGCGCTAAAGCCGGAATACCAAAACTCACATCTTGTAAAGTTCATGCCGCATCGTACCTTTTCTTGTTTCTTACAGCCAATTCGTCGGTACTGACCCTCTGAGCTTTGTAAGCCACAAAACTATAGACGCGCCGAGCTTGCGCCACGCTTGGTTATGAAACCTTCCGGCACGAAACCGATTTTCAAGACTGACACGCTCGAGCTGCTCCCTAGCCCCAAACGCATCCGTGTAAAGTTCGGCGCTCAGACCGTCGCGGACAGCAAGGCGGCGACGATGCTCCTTGAAAAGGGCCAGCTGCCGCTCTACTATCTGCCCAAAGCGGACGTGGACATGGCGCTTTTAAGTGCAACAGAACACAGCACGCACTGCCCACGCAAGGGTGACGCGGTGTACCGGACGGTGTGGGCGGTAAGAAAGCCGAAAACGCCGTGTGGAGCTATCTCAAACCCCTCGAGGGCGCGGAAGCACTAACCGACTACGTGGCTCTTTACTGGGACAAAATGGACGGCTGGTTTGAAGAGGACGAACCTGTTCACGTTCACGCCCGCGACCCCTACCACCGGGTCGATACGCGGCTGAGTTCAAGGCATATCAAGGTGGCACACGGCAGCGAGGTGATTGCTGAGAGCCACCGCCCGACGCTGCTTTTTGAAACTGACCTGACGACGCGCTACTATCTTCCAGCGGTCGATGTACGGTTGGAGTTGCTCGAGCCTTTTGCACCACGTCGCACTGCACGTACAAGGGCAACGCGAGCTACTATTCGCTTAACGTCGGCGAGAACCCGCAAGACCTCGGGTGGTACTACGAAACGCCGCTGCCTGAGGCTTTCGACGTCCGGGACAAACTCTGCTTTTACGGCGAGAAGATGGACGCGTTTTATGTGGACGGGGAGAAACAGGGATAAGAAATAGCGTTAAAAAAGGGAAACTCGAGCTTAGCAAATAATAGCTAAGGCTCGAGTTTCCCTCATCACGCAATTACGTGATGATTGTTTCCAACCTACATATTTTCTACAACCGCGTCACCAAACTCGCTGCATTTGAGGAGCGTTGCGCCCTCCATCTGCCGCTCAAAGTCATACGTCACGCGCTTTTGCGAGATGGTTTTGTCGATGCCAGCAATGATCAAGTCCGCCGCTTCGTGCCAACCTAGATGCCGAAACATCATCTCACCGGACAAAATCACCGACGCCGGGTTGACCTTATCTTGCCCCGCATATTTGGGCGCAGTGCCGTGCGTCGCTTCGAAAACCGCGTGTCCGGTCTCATAGTTGATATTGGCCCCCGGCGCGATGCCGATGCCGCCGACCTGCGCGGCGAGTGCGTCGGAGATGTAGTCGCCGTTTAGGTTCAGGGTTGCCAGCACATCGTATTCGGCGGGCCGAGTCAGAATTTGCTGGAGCATGGCGTCGGCAATCACGTCTTTTACGGTGATGGTTTTGCCGGTGTTTGGATTGTCAAAGGTGAGCCAGGGGCCGCCGTCAAGTTCTTGCGCGCCAAATTCAGCTTTAGCCAGCGCGTAACCCCAGTCGCGAAACGCACCTTCGGTAAACTTCATAATGTTGCCCTTGTGGACGAGCGTCACCGAAGCACGGTCGTTTTGAATGACGTAGTTTAAGGCCGCCCGTACCAGCCGCTCGGTGCCTTCACGCGACACCGGTTTGATGCCGATACCTGAAGAGTCCGGGAACCGAATATTCTTGTGTGACTCGGGAAAGTTCTCTTGCAGCAGCGACAAAAACCGTTTCACCTCGTCTGAACCCTCGAGGTACTCAATCCCCGCATAGATATCTTCGGTATTCTCCCGAAAGATGGTCATATCGACCTGCTCAGGATGCTTGACCGGGCTCGGCACGCCGTTAAAGTACTGCACCGGGCGCAAACATGCGTAGAGGTCTAAGCGTTGACGGAGTGCCACGTTGATCGAGCGGATGCCGCCGCCGACGGGCGTCGTCAGCGGGCCTTTGATGCCGACCAGATAGTCGCTCAGCGCCTCGACCGTTTCGTCAGGCAACCAGACGACCTCGCCGTAAACCTCGTTGGCCTTGTCGCCCGCGTAGACCTCCATCCAGGCAATTTCACGTTCGCCGCCGTAAGCTTTACGCACCGCTGCGTCGAACACCCGCACCGAAGCCTGCCAGATGTCCGGGCCGGTGCCGTCTCCTTCGATAAACGCGACGATGGGGCGCGAAGGTACCTGCAACTCACCATTTTGAATCGTGACCTTTTCGCCGTCCGGAACTTTGATTTTGTCGTAACTCATCATTCTCCTTCCAGGATGACGCCGAAACGCATCCTACTAACTTATTCGCAATATATCGCCCGCTAAGCTGCGTGAATAGAGTCTATCATGAGATACCAAAGGCTGATTTGGCCTTTTCGCGCGGTTTGGGAAAACAAAGCCTACTAAAGGGGTGACGCCCACGCACTTGTTGGTAGCATGGCAGGGTGACGTACCGAGGCCAAAATTATCACCAAGATTATCTGAGTCAGCTTGCCGTAACAGCGGCGCTTACGATTCTTCAGCAACGTGCGCCGAGGCTGGGAGCCGAACAAATCGCCTTGCAGGAGGCTTTGGGCCGGACGCTGGCAGGAGACTTGGGGAGTCCCATCAACCATCCGGCGCTCGACAATTCTGCGCTGGACGGCTACGCCTGCCGCGTGTCGGACACCCTAAAGGCGTCTCCGGAGACCCCCGTCACGCTCCGGATCGTCGGAGACATTCCGGCAGGCAGCGTCTTCTACGGCGAGGTCGGGCCGGGTGAAGCGGTCGGCATCTACACCGGCGCGCCGGTGCCCAAAGGTGCAGACGCCATTATCGGAGTAGAGTTTACAAAAGTCTCTGGTGAACAAGTAGAGCTTACCAAGCCTGCCAACCCAGGCGATATTCGGCCCCAGGCGCAAGACCTGCAGCGCGGTGAGGTCTATCTAAAAAAAGGCCAGCGTCTCACTGAAGCAGGGGTCGGGATTGCGGCGGCGATGGGCTACGCTAGCGTGCCGGTTGTCAAGCGCCCTCGAGTCGGCATCCTCGCCACCGGCGACGAACTCGCCGAACCAGGTGAACCGCTGGGGAACGCTCAGGTGTACAACTCGAACGCTTACGCTTTGACGGCGTTGGTGACGAGCGCAGGCGGCGAGGCGGTGCGTTTGCCTAACGTCAGGGATAATTTGGAGCTGCTAGAGGCTAGTTTGAATGGCCTCGAGCTAGACCTTCTCCTCACCTCCGGCGGCGTTTCGATGGGCCGTTACGATTTCGTCCGGGATTTACTCTTTACCAAGGGTGAGGTCTACTTCTGGAAAGTCGCAATGAAACCGGGCGGGCCGGTCTTGTTCGGGCGTTACGGTAGCCTGCCACTTTTGGGGTTGCCGGGAAATCCGGTCTCGAGCCTCGTCGTCTTCAAGCTTTTGGGCGAAGCGTTTTTAGCTGCGGCGCTGGGCAGCACAGAACCTGTCCCCTACCAGCAGCGCAGACCCGCCTACGCCGCCACCCCGTTTAAGGGTTCAGGCTTTAAGGAAACGTTCACCCGTGTGACGCTCTCATATGACGCGGACGGGCGCACCGTAGCAAGCAGCACCGGCAACCAGAGTTCGGGCGTGCTGCGGTCACTGCTCTTGGCTGACGCCCTCGCCGTAATTCCGCCGCATACAAACGTTGAAATTGGGGAAAGGCTCGAGGTCATCCCGTTTTAAGGGTGCCGAGACGAAAACCGGGTACCGATGAAGAATGAAGGTTTAACAGCGAAGCGCAAAGTCTGGCGGATTCCGGAACTGAGCGACCTCGAGCTCCTCCGCGCCGAAAACCTCACGCAGTCGTTTCCCAAACACACGCATGAACGCTACGCTGTGGGCGTCATCGAGCGGGGCGCACTCGGCTTTTTTTACCGAGGCGAAAACGTCGTTGCTGCGCCCGGTGACATCAACTTGTGCGTTCCCGGCGAGGTGCATACCGGACAGTCCGCGCTGCCTGAAGGCTGGAGCTACCGGATGTTTTACCTCGAGGCCCAGACACTTCAGCACGTCGCTGCTGAAATCTCGGCCAGACCCCGCGACCTGCCCTATTTTCAGGCGGGCGTCCTTAACGACCCCTATTTGGCCCGACACCTGCACAGCTTGCACCGCCTTTTGGAGCGGTCAGAAGCGTCACGGCTCGAGCGAGAAACTCGGCTTCTAAACGTATTGGCGCAGCTCGTTACCCGGCACGCCGACGCGCCACCGCCTATAGCTAAGACGAGCCGCGAACCCTACGCAGTAACGCAGGTTAAGACTTACCTCGAGACCCACTACGCCGAAGCCGTCTCACTGGAGACACTCGCGCGGCTGACGCACCTGAGCCGCTACCATCTCGTCCGCGTTTTTCGTGAAACGGTCGGCGTTCCGCCGCACGCGTACCTTCGGCAGGTAAGAATCAGACGCGCCAAAGAATTGCTGAGCTTGGGACAACCGCCCGCCGCAGTTGCGCTGCTAACCGGTTTTACCGACCAGAGCCACCTGACGCGCTGGTTCAAGCGGTTGTGGGGCTACACACCGGGTCAGTACCGCAATCCCGTACAAGACAGGTTGGTTTTGGGCTAGGTACGCTGCCAGACACATCAAAAGCTTGCAGAAACTGATGTGTGAGGAGCCCAATGATTGAGATTAACGTAACGGACCGCTGGCACGAAACTTTCCCCGGCGCACACGTCGGCGTGCTGCTCGTCGGCAAGGTAGACAGTACGAGGCGTGAGACTCCGTTAGACGGGCGCAAGCGGGAAACCGAAACGCGACTTCGGGAGACGTTTACGGGAGTTTCCCGAGCCGACCTGCTCGAGCTAGACGTCTTAAAAGCCTACCGAAACTATTACAAACGCTTCGGCAACACCTACCACATACAACTTCAGCTCGAGTCCATCGTCCAAAAAGGGAAGTCGCTGCCGAATGTCAGCCCTCTGGTTGACGCCAACTTTGCCGCCGAACTGGAAACGCTCGTTTTAACAGCCGGGCACGATGCGGATTTGCTGATGCCGCCCCTTACGATTGACGCGGCTCAAGGTGGCAAAACATTTATGGGCATGAACGGCAAGGTCAAAACGCTCAAACCCGGTGACATGATAATGGCGGACGCTGCGGGCATTGTTTGTACCATTATCTATGGTCAGGACGCACGTACCCCAATTTCTCCGGCAACGAAACGTGCGCTTTACGCGGCCTATGCGCCTGCGGGCGTACCGGTAGCGGCGGTGGAGAGACAGCTCGAGACCGTCCGCGAAAACGTTCTACTTTTTGCCCCACAAGCCGAAGTCGAACAGCTTACCCTCTACGCCGCAAACGGCTCTATATCAGGAGATACAGGTGCCTAGCCCGGAGTTTTTATTGACTGCGCTCGTCGTGGCGCTGATACCCGGTACCGGCGTGATGTATACAGTCTCGAGCGGACTCTTTTACGGCGCTCGGGGGGGCGTTGCAGCGGCGCTCGGGTGTACCTTGGGCGTCGTGCCTCATCTACTAGCGAGCATTCTCGGATTGTCTTTTGTCCTTCAGCTGAGCGCACCTGTGTTTCAAGGGCTCAAGCTCTTGGGTGCGCTTTATCTGCTCTACCTCGCGTGGGCGCTGTGGCGTGAGCAGGGTACACTTTCGTTCGGTTCAGCTTCGGCTGGGCAGAATACCCGGCAGATTATCGTCAAAGCCGTTTTGCTCAACGTCTTGAACCCCAAGCTGACGGTGTTCTTTTTTGCTTTTTTGCCGCTTTCTATCTCACCGAACGCCGCTTCACCGCTAGCTGCACTGGTTTTTCTCAGCCTCATTTTCATGCTTGTGACGCTCGTCGTCTTCCTCGGCTACGGCCTGCTAGCAAGCCGTGTTCGTCAACGTGTCACCGATTCGCCAGGGTTTATCAGCTGGCTGAGGCGTTCTTTTGCGGCGGCGTTTGCGGTGTTTGGGTTAAAACTTGCGCTGGCGACACGGTAAGCCGGGCGTGATTTGCGTAGGCTCGAGCCCCTCAAAGCCTTGCGTTCTCAGCTGTCAACCGCCAGTGTTCACAGCCTCTGTACCCTCGTCTTCAGCCCAGCTGCCGATCCAAGTTGTGCCAAGTGGTACGCCCCAGCGCACCCCGGTAGCCAGTACAATATTGCCGTCAATGATTCCAGCTACCGTTGACGCCCTCGCCTCAGGCATCTCTCTCAGTTTTTCCCAGCTGTCAGTCGCGGGATCGTAGGCGATAACTTCTGAGGTTTGTGTACGTCCCTGTGAGGTTTTTATACGCTTTTGCGTCGTCCCCATCACAACGACGAGCCGACCGGCGTAGGCGAAAGCACCCGCCGAAATATGCCCGAGCGGTTGCGGTAAGTTGGCAACCCGGTCCCAGCTGTCCTCTGCCGGATCGTACACATTGACGTAACGCCGATTGCCCGAGTTTTCGTCGCCCAAGCGCTGACCACCAACAGCGTAGATTTTGCCGCCCAACGCGGCACCCGCAATATGGTTGCGGGGGTTGGGCAGGGCCGCTGCTTCGGTCCAAATTGTGCTCCCGGCGGCGACGCCTAGTACCCAGTGTGCTGCGCTGTCCTCGAGGTAGGTATCTCCTTCACGGTGCGTTCCACCAAAAAAGTGAAGTCGTCCCGCCAGGTTGACCAGAGCGCCGCCGCCTATTTTCTCCGGCAGTGCAGGCCCGGCCGCCCAGCTGTCGGTAGGGATGTCGTAGATCCAGACGTGGTCGGTGTCTGGTCCGGGGTGGTCGCCCACAAAACCGCCAGCCAGATAGATTTTGTTGCCAAAACGTGCTTGACCGGCGTGGGTCACTTTTTCGGGTAGCGGGGCGAGGTTGTGCCAGCGCTCCTTGACCGGGTCGAAAGCCAGCGTTATCAGAGACGCCTGAGGCTGCTCGTTATAAAACCCGCCAAAAACGTAGAGGAGGCCGCCTGCTGCGAGCCCTTGCGCTTCGTAGAGCGCTACGGGGCTCGGCACGGTTTCTGTCCAGGTCACGTCTCGACCCGGAAATACACCATCGTCACCAGGGTCGTCCGTAACGGGATCGCCTGTAACAGGATCGTCTGTGACCGGCTCATCTACAACCGGTTCAGAAGGTTGTTGGCCGGGTTGAGCTGCCGGGGGCCGAGAGCAGCCGACCAAAGAAGCGAGTAGTAACCCAGCGAGCCAAATGTGCTTTATAGATACTTTGTTCATAACAACCACCCAAAAATAAGCTTGAAAGACGAAACGGATCATCTCAGGCGCGTAACTGTCCCCGCCAGTCGTAGCGCCATCAGTAGTATGCGCCTATTTTGAAGTGCAAACTATGACTGTGCGACAGTGCCAACCCCAAAACCTACGCCGACCTACAGTTTTACCGTCCTATACCGGGGTGTTGCTGTACAGCACTCACAAGAAAGGTCTGCCAGATATGGTCTGGACGCCGCCGAGTTCTAGCATAAGGTAGCAAAATGTTTGCTTAGCTGAACGGTAGGTAAAACGCTCGAGCCTAGCAGCCCACAAAACCGTACTGAGCCTAAGGCGCGTTTAGACAATAGCTCTAGAAATCATCTTTAGAAATCGGGTTTTAGCTGTACCCGTCTGCTTTGAGTCTTTACGGGTAGAGGGGGCTCGAGTTCACGCTCGAGCGTCGGCAACAGTCTCTACCTCGCCGGGCCGAACCACGCGGTTTCGCCTCAAAGCCCACCAACCCAAACCAGCCACTGTAAGGAGCAAGACGATCTGAACGATTAGCCCCGGTTCAGGCCCATAACTGTCGCCGACCCACAGCTTAGGCCCGGTGACGGCGGCGACAACCGGCGTCGGCGTGTTCTGACCTGAGACCGTAAGCCCAAACATAATCAGAAAGAAGTTCCAGCTTGCGTGCATACCAGTAGGTAGCCAGACGTTGCGAGCGGTCACAAAAGCAACCGCTAAGAAGACATCCGCGACAGCTGTGATGAACGTAGAGAGCAGCGCCGCACCCGAGTTGGTGAGGTAGACGACACCGAACAGGAGGGCGCTGAAGCTCAGCGCGGCCCAGGTGCCTAGGTACCACCAACCTAAAACTATAGGATGACAGCATTCAGGAGCGAAAGCGCGGCGAAGACGGCCTCTTTGAGGTGATTGAGGGAAGCGTACAAGCGTCTAGGTAGGAGAAAGCCTTTGAGAACTCGCCACAGTGTTTCGATAGGATTTAACTGAGGCGAGTCGAGTAAGAAAGAAGGTAACGAAGGAATAAGCCTTGAGCTTGCCACTGCAGTTCTTTAGCTTTGCTACCCTGTGCTGCATGAACGAGCCTAGTAGTCTCGAGGTTAAAAGCGAAGGGGCGGCAACGCTGCTCAATACGAAAACGCGGCAACTCCTCGCGCCTTTTGTCGGTAAGACTAAAAGTGTCAAAGCGGCGAGTGACGAACTCAGCGTCAAGCTCACGACCTATTACCCTTACGTCAAACAGTTTGAACGCGCCGGACTTATCGGGGTGGTCGAGGTCACGCCGCGTTCAGGTCGCGCCGTCAAGCACTACCGCAGCGTCGCCGACGGATACTTCGTTCCGCATACCGTAAGCCCGCTGATGGTCTATTACGAAGAACTCGAGCTGAAAATGCACCAAACGATGTGGCAAGCTCTGCTAAAAGCGTGGTTGACCGGGACAGCTGAGTTAAGTACGTGGGGTTTGCGCTGCTACAAATATCCTGATGTGGGCCTGGGCGTGATGGGCGCAGAGTCGCAGAACGAGCCGGGGCATCTCTTTAGCGGCAAAAGCCCGATTATCTTTCCTCGTTGGCGTACGCTCGAGCTAAACCAGGAGCAAGTGAGAGCCGTGCAGCTCGAGTTACGCAGCATCTTAGAGAAGTACACCGCAGCGCAAGCCGGGTCAGACGCGTATCTCGTGCGGGTTGCGACGGTGCCGCTGCCTGAAGAATCCACCTGACCCAGGCGCTAGATTTGTTTTACACAGCGCTTTAAGACTGCGGCGCGCCACACTGACGCGCCACAGTCAGGACGACTTCAGTCTAAACCCAAAACTTTCCCCATCATTTCTGGAATTTCAGGATTGGCAATGTTCCCTACGCCTTGGCTCCCAGCTATCTGACCTGTCAGCAAAAGTGCGAAGTTATCCGCCAAGATTTCGTCCGGATGAATGATATAGCTAGTGTTTTCCCCTACTTTTTCAAAGAAACCGTTAAGCTCACCCACGTCGTACAGACTCAGCGCCCCATTTTCTTTTACGGCGGCGCAGGCGTCGTCAACGGCAATCATTTTGAACTGAAGCGTGCCTTCAGCTAAGAGCTGTCCAGGGTTTTTCTTTTCACTGAGGTCTAGCTCGCCCGGAATAAACAAGACGGGCAGCACATTGCCTACCGAAGTAGCGATCGTGTGGTCTGAATCAGTACCGTCAGGGTTCGTGAGTTTGAAGTCGGCAAGCTCGGGCGGATAGGTAAAGCCGTCGCAGCGCGTAAACCCGATGATCTCGTAGAGGGCGTCTCGAGCCGCTGGCGCAGCGGTTTTCGAGAGAACATGAAAGAGTTCGTGAGCTAAAAGAGGTAAGAGCACCTCTTCAGGAGCTGCCAGAAGCCTTTCGGGGAAGACGATAGCGTTTCTGCGGGTATAAGCCGAGTTAAATTCTTCCTCACCGGTTGTTGCGATCAGCAAAACCCTGTTCGGTAGCGCATACTGCAAACCTTTCAGGCGTTCAGAAAGCGTTTGGGCAACGCTTGAAAGTTTCTTGGTTTCTTCAGGCGTCCAGGCCAAAACTTGGTTGGAGGCGTACTCGAGCAGCGCCGCTTCACTGATCCCCGCTTGACCCACACGTATGTTCCGCTCGAGCGGACTCAGCGCCTGGGTAAAGGCGTCACTCATCCCTAAATGCGCCGCGCCCTCTTCAGGTGTAACAAAAACAAAGTCAAAGGTACGTTCAGGAGCGTCAGGGCCATCAGGCATCGTAGGTGGGTTGGGTGGCGGGAGCGTTGGAGGCGTCGAAGAGACCGGTTCATCACAGGCGGCAACGAGAAGCATTCCCCCCACCAAAACGAGACCTGTTAACATGTGGCAGAACGCTTTCTTGGTGGTGGTACGGCGTGGGTGTCGGCTACGCAGACGGTTCATGTTGTCCTCCTTGTGGATGTTTACTAAATGAGTGTCTACTAACTCACCAGTTCATCCTAACGGCAGGGTAACTCGTAACAAAAATTGTGTGATGAGAAAGCTTAAGCAGACCGGACTTAAGGACAAACGCTCACCCCTACTACGGCTCAACCTTGAAATTCCCTTGCCAGGCAAACGAAGAAAGGCTTGACAATAGGGTGAAACAACCCCTCGGCACTACGGCGGCGCAGACCCTGAGGCGGTAGGGTTAGCTATGTCTATGCTCTCCCCCGCCGACCTCTACCCGGTCGGTGCAGGCCGCTCCAGTTATCAATTACTCGATGTCAGAGCGCCGGTCGAAGTGGCAGGGGGCGCACTCCCCGGCGCGACACTCCAACCTATCCTCACCGACGAAGAACGGCGTCTCGTCGGCTTGCGGTATAAAGAGGCGGGACAAGAGGCCGCGATAGCTCTGGGTTACGCGCTTACCGAGCCGCAGCTACCAGGGCGCATTGAAGCGTGGCGAGCAGTAGTCGCACAGGGGCCGACCGCAGTCGCGTGCTGGCGCGGCGGGCTCCGGAGCAAGCTGACCACTGAGTTTATCGGCGGTAACGTGCCCCGCGTCGAAGGTGGCTACAAAGCGGTTCGCGCCTACTTGATGAGTCAGCTGGAGTCGTCGCTAAAACGCTACGAAAGTATGATCGTTGGCGGACTGACAGGATCGGGTAAAACGGCGCTGCTCGAGCGACTTCAGGGCACCCCCAACGTGCGGGTACTCGATTTGGAACATGAAGCCCGTCACCGGGGGAGTGCGTTCGGGCGGCTGGCTGAACCGCAACCCGCGCAGGCGACCTTTGAAAACAGCGTCGCAGCGCAGCTTTTGCTGGGTAGTGAGCAGAGGTTGGTACTCGAGGACGAATCGCGCAGCATCGGTCATATCAACCTGCCCGACCCGGTTCACGAGACCATTCAAGCGGGGCCGCTGGTTGTTGTGGAAGAACCTTTGGAAAGCCGCGTGGCACGGATTCATCAAGACTACGTGCTGTCACTGAGCCGCACGCTAGGTATTTCAGAAACGCGGGACTATCTAAGTGGGAGTTTGTCGAGGTTGAGAAAACGGCTCTCGAGCAGCGTCACGGACGCGGCGCTCGGGAGTTTGAGGGACGCTGAACTGTCCGGCAGCTGGCACGAATTAGACGCGCACCGGGGCTGGATTACGCCGCTCCTAGAACGTTACTACGACCCGCTTTACCGCAAAGGAATCAAAAATTCAGGACGCCCGGTACTCTTTACCGGAGATTTGGAGGCGTGTTACGCATGGCTGACACGGTAGATAAGATAACGGACAACCCAATTAAACTCACGCAAACGGTTGAAAAAGGCGGGTGCGCCGCAAAAATTGCTGCAGGGACGCTTTCAACGCTGCTGCAAACACTGCCCCGGCAGAGCCATCCCGACCTGCTCGTCGGTACCGACTTTTTAGACGACGCTGCCGTCTGGCGTGTGAACGACCAACAGGTCATGGTGCAAACTCTGGACTTTTTTACACCCATCTTGGACGACGCCTTCGATTTTGGCGCGGTTGCAGCTGCGAACGCCCTCTCGGACGTATTTGCCATGGGCGCGACGCCGACGACGGCCTTGACGATTCTGGCATATCCGCTCGGTACGCTGCCCCTCACCGTTTTACGGGAGCTGATGGCAGGCGCAGTCGAAAAGGTCAACGAAGCCGGAGCGCAGCTCGTCGGGGGTCATTCGATAGACGACGACACCCTTAAACTCGGTTTTAGCGTGACGGGGCTGGCACATCCGGACGACCTCTGGAGCAACCGGGGCGCACGGGTCGGTGACGTGCTGGTGTTGACCAAAGCTGTCGGCACGGGAACGCTTACCGGCGCACTCAAAAACGGTGAGCTGAGTTACGACGACATCACCGAGGCGATTGCGTCGATGAAAACCCTGAACAACCTAGCTTTACCGGACGGACTTCACCGCGCCGTTCACGCCGCGACTGACGTGACAGGGTTTGGTATTCTCGGGCATGGGCTGCATTTGGCACAGGGGTCGGAGGCGACGCTCGAGCTAAACGCCGAAGCTGTCCCGCTCCTGGCACACGCCGCCGACACCTTAAAGCGGAACATCCTGACCAAAGCGCACCGCAGCAATACCGCTTACGTCGAAAACCACACCGCCGGACGCGAACACATCAGCGAAAGCGCGTGGTGGGCGCTGACCGACCCGCAGACGTCGGGCGGGCTTCTACTCGCGGTTGACCCTGACCGGGTTGACACGCTGCTGGCGCACATCAAACCGGGATTTCCCAGGGCTACCGTCATCGGACAAGTTGGGGCGCGGGGCAAGCGGGCGCTCGAGCTTCGCCTCAGCTAGACAACCTTTTCTCGCCCTTTGCTCAGGTCAATCTGCGTCGCCGCCATCTTAAAAGTCTGCGAACTCGTCGCCGAGGTAAAGCCGGTTTCGTAGGTGATTTTGCCGTCGGCGTAGAGTTCGGCTAGGGCGTCATCGAAGAGTTGCATTCCGTCAAGCCTCGAGTCACGGAGCGCGTCGTAAATCTCACCGTAACGGTTTTCATCACGTAAGAGGTCTTTAATCCGCAGCGTACCTTTCATAATTTCAGACGCTGCAACACGTCCACCCCCCGCACGGGGCAGCAGCCGCTGCGACACGATGCCGACGAGCGAATCAGCGAACAAAACCCTCGCCGACGCCCGTTCGTGCGGCGGAAACAGCTCCATAATGCGGTTGACGGTACGCACCGTGTCGAGCGTATGCAAGGTGCTGAAAACAAGGTGGCCCGTCTGCGCCGCGCTGATAGCAGCGGCAGCAGTGGCGTAATCCCGGATTTCACCAATCATGATGACTTCAGGGTCTTGGCGCATCGCCGCAACGAGCGCATCGGAAAATGACATCGCGTCAACGCCGATTTCACGCTGCACGATGATCGAGCGCTTCGCCCGGTGCAGGTATTCGATAGGGTCTTCTGCGGTGATGATCATCTTGTCGTGCGTCTGATTGATCTCGTCGATGATGCGCGTTAGAGTCGTTGATTTACCCGATCCGGTGGGGCCGGTGACTAAAATCAGCCCTTTTTCCTGATCCCGAAAATACGCGAGTAGCTCCGGCGGTAAGTTGACCACCCGGAGCTGTGACTCGTCCGAGTTGATCACGCGCAAGACGGCGCTGACCGACGAGCGCTGCAGAAACAAGTTGACGCGGAAGCGGGCCACGCCGCTGATGCTGTAGGCGAGGTCAACCTGATGTTTGTCGGCAAAGAGTTGTTTCTGCCGCTCGTCACACATGATTTCGACGAGGGATTCGGTGGCGGCGGGGGAAAGCTTGGATTCACCGACCGGGATGAGCCGACCGCTCAGGCGGGCCATCGGGTACATTCCGGCGTGGAGGTGAATGTCCGAGGCACCCTTGGCGACGAACGACGCGAGCATATCGTTAAAGGTCATGGCTTAAGTGTAGAAAGTTGGGGCGCAGCGTGGGGCTAAAAAAGCCATATCTGGAGAAGGCGGAACGGTGAGGGCGAGATAGCGAAGGAGGACGTTTACGGCGTCCGGTCAACTCGCTGAGAAGTCCGTCAGCTAGAGCAAAATCAGCGTTTTACGGTCTCGTTAAACTTGAAGAATGTTTACGAAGCTATCTTTAGGTCAACTATGAATGTTACTGCAACTGAAGCTGTTACGCCACCGACTGCCGAACTTGCTGGGGCCGTAGCGCAGGCAAAACTCCGCTACGTTTCTGATCATGAACCCGGCTTGGGCCGTAAACGCGCTGGAAAAGGTTTTAGCTACTTGGGAACGGACGGCAAACGGATTACGGATAAGGCAACGCGTAAACGGCTCGAGGCGCTCGTCATCCCTCCGGCTTGGCAAGACGTCTGGATTTGTACGGACGAGCACGGACACATTCAGGCGACGGGCCGCGACGAACGGGGCCGCAAACAGTATCTCTATCATCCGGAGTGGCACCGCGTCCGGGACACCGCCAAGTTCGAGCGGATGCTCGGCTTCGGCAAACTCTTGCCGCGTATCCGGCGGCGCGTGCAAAAAGATTTAGCCTTGCCAGGACTGCCCAAAGACAAGGTACTCGCAGCTGTTGTCAAGCTGTTGGAAACGACCCTGATCCGGGTCGGCAATACCACCTATGCCAAAGAAAACGGCTCTTACGGCCTCACCACGATACGCAAGAAACACGCGCACGTCTCAGGCGACACCGTCGAGCTCGAGTTTACGGGCAAGAGCGGCAAGGAGTGGGACATCGAGCTGAAGGACAAAAAAATTGCTAAAATCGTCCAGCAGTGTGAAGACTTGCCGGGGTACGAGCTGTTTAAGTATTACGACGACGCGGGTGAGCTGCAAGATTTGGAATCGGGCGATGTAAACGCGTATCTCAAAGAGATTACGGGCGAGGACATCAGCGCGAAAGATTTTCGGACTTGGGCCGGAACAGTTTTAGCCACGTTTACGCTGACGGGTTTGGAGCCTTCACAAACCAAAACTCAGGCGACGAAAAATGTCACAGCGGCGATTAAAGAGGTGGCCCAGCGGCTCGGCAACACGCCCGCGGTGTGCCGTAAAAGTTATGTACATCCGGACGTCATCGACTGCTACTTGGACGGGTCGCTCATAAGCTTGGCAGAGGTACGGGAGGCGGTCTCGAGTTCACTTCCCAAAGGGCTACGGGTTGAAGAGGTCGCGGTTTTGCAGTTTCTCGAGGCGCGTGAAGCGCTGCAAGCAGCTGCGGACGGGTAAAGGCGCAGTACGGTTTACGGTAAAACAAAAGCTCAGCTCACCGTAAACCGTACTGTAAAAAGCTCGGCAGCCCGCTTTATCTCCGCACCGTTGACCCTATACTCCAACTATGACCCATGAACCCACACCCGCTCAAAAGGAGGGGCTCGAGGCTCTCTTACTGCTACTCTCCGACGCTGCCGCCGCCCGTTTTGACCTGCTCATAGGCCCAGGCCGGGAGCCTTTGGAAGCGGCGCAAGCGGTGATTGAAAGCCTCGAGCGCTACGACGCTTTGGCTGGTTTAGTGCCAGAAGCTGAGTATCAAACGCTCAAAACGCAGGTTGAGAGCAGCGTCAGCGACAAGGCGGACGCGCTTATTCGGGAGCAGAACCCACGCTAGAAGGTGCGATATGCCGGATACGCTCAGCTAGAGTCTGAAACGCGCGCCCGAGTTCAGGTGAGAAGTTGACCTCGAACCCACACCCCAAATAGAGCAGCGTTACCGCAAAATCGTCCAGGTTTGTCACGCCGCAGCGCAGGCGCGTCCCACCACCCTCAGCTTCTAAGACCGCCCGCACACCAGTACAGCGGCGCACCGTTTCGGGCGGCGCGTCCAGCCACACCGAAACCTCCCACGGTGCAGGCGCAAACGCGATGCTCTCCCGTAAAAACGCTGCCATTTCAAAATCTGTGGGACGTTCGAAGGGTTCACTCAGCACCACCACGGCCTCGATGCGGTCAACCCGGAAGAGCCGCAAGTCTCGCCGTAAAAGGCAAGTGCCACCCAAAAACCAGCGTCCGCTGTGCTGCATCAAACCGTAGGGCTCTACGCCACGTTCGCTTACCGTCCCGTCCTCTTTACGGTAGCCCAAACGGACGCGTTTACGGGACTGCACCGCGCTCGCCAAACGCGTCAGGAGCGCAATATCTACGCTGACGACCCAAGTTGGACGCTCGAGCTCGAGCACCGCCCGTAACGCCTTGACCTGTTCGCTCACCGTTTCAGGCAAGACCCTCGCTAATTTCGCCTTCACGCCCGCCGCTGCCGGAGCTGTCTCGCTGAGGCCCAAGAATACGAGCGCGTCGAGGCCGAGCGCGATAGCAAACGCCTCTTCAGTACCGAACATCAGAGGGGGCAACCGAAACCCAGGTTGGAGCCGGTACGAGCCACCCGGCCCTCGGCTGCTCGCCACCGGAATTCCCAAGTCTTGCAGCCGCGCCACGTAGCGCTGTACCGTCCGGACGCTGACCTCCATCCGGGCGGCAAGGTCGCCGCCCGACATGCGCCCGTGGGTTTGGAGCAGCTCGAGCACCGTCAAAACACGCATCGAAGGGTCGTAACATAGCTCCAGTATGCTCTAAAATCCCGACAAGCCCTGACGTAAACCCCTGCTAGACTTTAGGGTGAAGGAAGCTTGCTATGAGCCAACGTGAAAAGAAGGATACGTAAGGATTTACACACGAGGAACGCGCCGCGATGAAAGAAAGGGCCAAAGAGCTGAAGGCGGAAGCGCGTGCAAACAAGAACAGGGGCGAGGGGGAAAACGACGTACTCGCCAAGATTGCCGAGATGCCGGAGCCTGACCGCGTCCTAGGCGAGCGGCTCCACGCCATTGTCAAAGCCAGCGCGCCGACGCTCTCACCGAGGCTCTGGTACGGACAGCCCGCATATGCCAAGGACGGCAAAGTCGTCTGCTTTTTCCAGAGCGCACACAAGTACAACACGAGGTATGCGACGTTCGGCTTTAGCGACGACGCGAACCTCCAGGAAGGTAGATGTGGCCGCCTGCGTTTGCTCTGACGGGGCTGAGCACCAGTGACGAGGCTGAGCTAGGGGCGCTCGTAAAGAAAGCGGCGGGCTGAGGTGGGCGTCCTTCTCGAGTCCGACTGTGAGGTTGTCGGACAGTTTGGAAGGCGAAGTTTAGCTGGGCGAAAAGGCTGGGACATTTTCAGCTTGAATCGTACCTGCCCCCAATTTCCTACAAAATCCCGACACTTCTTGACGGGAACTCGCGCTAGGCTTTATTCAGAGCCACTTTGCGGGATTTCGGGCTCGAGGAGGCAACCATGACCACCAAAACAGAGACCTTTATCACGGCAGACAAACTTTTAGAGCACTGGGAAGGCCACAGAAGGCTGACGCGGCGGGTGCTCGAGGCTTACCCCGAAGACAAACTCTTTTCGTTTCAACCTGCCCCGCCGATGCGGAGTTTCGGGGTGCTAATTTTGGAGATCGACGGGATGGTCGCGCCGACGTTGAACGGTATGGCAACTGGAACGTGAGAGCAACCCGACTGGGCGGCGATGCAAGCACGGACCGAACCCACCAAGACCGAACTACTTAGCCTTTGGGACAGAACGAGCGCGGTGCTTTACGAGCATTGGTCAGAGGTTAAAGCAAACAAGTTTTATGAAGTTCACAATGCCTTTGGACAGTGGGAGATGCCGGGGAACGAACTGATTTTGTACCTTATCGACAACGAGATCCACCACCGGGGGCAGGGCTACGTCTATCTGCGGCTGTTGGGGATTGAACCGCCCCCCTTTTACGAGCGTTAGAACGGAAGCAAAAATTAGGAACTAAAGAGCGAGAATGCAGAAGAGTCGCAATGTTTTCATTCTCCCTTCTGCACCCTCTGTTGTCGACTTACTGCCCACCCCCGAACGGCCCCCGAAACGGTTTGAGTTTCGTGTTAGCGTCCGTCTTCCCGTAAGGATAGCGGTCGTAATTCGTCAGCTCGACGTAGCCGACGCCGGGTTTGGAACCTTTTACCGCGACCGAACCCTCCCAGTAGACGATGCCGGTTGAGGTCTGCGTGTCCATCTCCTGCTGCGGGAAGTCGGGCGTGACCGTTACGTCAAGCTTGTGTCTGGGTACCTGCACCCGCCACTGCATAGGATAGATGGCACCGGTTTCCGGACTCGTCCACGTCTCCCCTGTGGGCGTCAGGGTAATGTCGTCGGCTTTTAGCTCGAGCGTCCGCCCATCACGCGTGATAAAACTTCCGGCCTGCGTGATGTACGTCCCGTCCGCCGCGCGAATAAAGTAGAGCATCAGCTCGGTATTGTCCTCAAACTGCACGCTGAACCAGTCCCAACCGGCGTAGCTCGAGACGTCGAAGTCGCCCCATTGATGGTCGCTCCACGCTTGCCCGGTCACTTTGGAAGTCTCGCACCCGAGGCCCAACACGCCGCAATTACGAGAGAGCGTTCCCGAAACCTTCATCCGCGTATACGACACGTAATAGCTCGTTCCCCCCGGCCCCATCGACTGAATACCGGGTGAGTTGCCGTGCAGCGCGGCGGGTTTTTCCGGCGTCAGCACGAGGTCGATTTTGTAGCCGTCTTGCGAGGCGCGGATGTGGTGGCTGACACCGTCGGCGGCGCGTTCCACCGACCAGTTGGCGACCCGGACGTCCAGTTTGTCTTTGGAAGCTTCGCCGGAGTACGCCCAAAAGTCGGTGCGCTCACCCATTGTGAAGGTCTTCGTAGCTTTTTCGCTGAGGGCAAAGTGCCCGACGTGTCCCCGGTCTACGGTATTTGAAATCGGGTAAACGCCGAACGCTCGAAGCTGCGGCGGCGTAAACGCTTTGAAAAAGGTGAGTTCAAAGCCTGTTTCTTCGCCCGTTTCGGTCTCTAAATGTCCGGTGTAGTACCACCACTCGATAGGCGCGTCGTGAGCGGCGTCGTCACGGGGCAGTGTAACGGGCCCGACCGGATAGGGCTCGTCGTAGACGCTCGGGGCGCAGGCGCTGAGCAGCAGGAACAAAAATATAGATAGAGACAAAAGACGCTTCATACCCCAGCGTAAAAGAAATCAGCTCTCGGCGTCGTAACGCTCGGTTGCAAACCGCTCACCGCAGGCCGGGATATAGTAGGACTCTATGCACCTACCCAAGCACCTACCTAGATTGACGCCTATCTTGTTCGTACTGTTAGGAAGCGCGTTGGCCCAAACCGCGCAACCTGCCCAAAAACCAGTCCAGAGCGAACCGACTATCCCCGAGGGTTACACCGCCGTGCCGTTCTTGTCTGAACAACCGGAGCGCAAGTTTGCTAAAGCCGACGAAGTGTTAGAGCCTGACCGGGATTACGCCGCTGTGCTGCAAACGAATAAGGGCACGGTGGTGTTGGATTTGCTCGAGGACGACGCCCCCAAAACTGTCAACAACTTCGTCTTTCTGGCACGCCACCGCTTTTACGACGGCGTGGTCTTTCACAGAGTTCTAGACGGCTTTATGGCGCAAACCGGCGACCCGACCGGCACCGGTACGGGCGGCCCCGGTTACGCCTTTGATGATGAAATCGCCGACGGTCTGAGCTTCGACAAGGCGGGCATTCTGGCGATGGCGAACGCTGGCCCAAACACCAACGGTTCGCAGTTTTTTATCACCTTTGACGCTGCACCCCACCTCGACGGTGGCTATTCGATTTTCGGCGACCTGCTGGAGGGTGAGGACGTGTTGCCCAAGCTCGAGCGTATCGACCCGTCCGCGAGCGAGCCTGCGTATGTATTTTCGCCGGACGACGCACTTTCCAAAGTAAAACGCGGTGGGCTCACGCTGCCGAAAGCTGGCGAGGAGACTTTGGGAGCGTATCTCGAGCAAACCCTCAAAAGTATGCCCAAACCCGGTGAAGAGTTTGAGGTTGCCGGGTATAAAGGGATCGTCGGTCAGTCGAGCGGCGGCGACACGCTGGTCGGCTTCTACGCCAAACCCGACGTCTTAGAGTCCGTCACCATCGTCGAAAAACCCAAATCCTAAGGAGTTTTTGTGAGCAATCAAGAGGGGTATAAAGAAGTCCAACCGCTGAGCCGTGAACGTCAGACGGAGTTCTCTAAACCCGAACAGGTGTTAGAGGCGGGCACAGATTATCAGGCCGTTATCGAAACGAACAAGGGCCGCATCGTGGTTGATTTGTTTCAGGACGACGCCCCCGAAACCGTCAACAACTTCGTCTTTTTGGCCCGTCACAGCTACTACGACGGTATCGTTTTTCACCGGGTCTTAGAAGATTTTATGGCCCAGACCGGCGACCCGACCGGCTCAGGGCGCGGCGGGCCGGGGTACACCTTTGGCGACGAGACGAACAACGGTCGGACACACACCGGTAAAGGTGTGTTGTCGATGGCGAACGCTGGCCCCGGTACGAACGGGTCGCAGTTTTTTCTGACCTTTATCCCAACGCCGTGGTTGGACGGCAAACACACCGTTTTCGGTCAGATTACCGAAGGTCTAGACGTCTTGGACAAACTGCAACGTATCGACCCGATGCGCTCGTCCGGCACGAAACCCGACGTAATGGAACGCGTCACGATCTTAGAGCGCGCCTGAGCGACGTGCAGGTCGGAACGCTTCAATTTTACGAACCGGGACGGCTGCAAGACGGCGATTTGACGCTTCAATTGCAGCGCACCTACAAGGGGAGCCACTCGCTCGGGTTGGCTCCCAACTATGCGTTCGGGATGACGCACGCCCAAAACGGCGCGTACATGGGCGACATCGACCTGCGGCTCAGCAATGAGCACTACATCACCCATTACGCGGGGCATATCGGTTACAGCGTCGGGCGGGCGTACCGGGGTCAGCACTACGCGGCGCGGGCCTGCCGTTTACTCTTGCCGCTGGCAAAAAAGCACGGGTTGGGGCCTTTATGGATTACCTGTAACCCCGACAACATCGCGTCGCGTAAAACCTGCGAGGCGCTCGGGGCGACGCTCGAGGAAATCGTCTCCGTACCGGCGGGTAGCGACCTTTATAGGCGTGGTGAACGGGAAAAATGCCGGTACCGGGTCGAGCTTACCGACGTGCAGGTCTCCGGTTAATCTGTCACCGCTCGAGCTTGGACTGCTCGGCGTACTGTTTTTTTTAACCAGCGTCGTCGGCGTTGTGACCGGCGCAAACTCGCTGATTACGATTCCGGTGATGCTCCAGTTCGGCATCGATCCGCGCGTCGCTACCGCGACCAACATGCTCGCCCTGACCTTTATGAGCCTCGGCGGAGCTATACCATTTGTCGGCAAAGGCCAGTTCGACCGGAAACGGCTGCCTCTCTGTGTCGGCTTGACGCTCTTCTCTTCTGCGGTCGGCGCGTACCTCGTGACGCTCGTTCCGGCTGAAGCGATGGGGTTTCTTATCGCCTTTTTTATGCTGGCGGTAGCGACGTTCGTCGTTCTAAACCGCCGTGCCGGGGTGACACCGAAAACGCACGTTGGGCGGGGCGCTGCCGTGGGCGGCTATCTGCTGACCTTTTTTTTGGGCGTTTACGGCGGCTTTTTTTCGGGCGGTTACGTAACGATGCTGACGACCGGGTTCGTCGCGCTCTTTGGCATGACCTTTTTGCAGGCAGTGGCGACCACCAAAGTCATCAATCTGTTTTCGTCACTTGTTGCTACCGCCGTTTACGTCTGGGCCGGGCTTATCAACTGGCCCCTCGGTCTACTGCTCAGTGTGATGATGTTTTTCGGGGCGCTGCTCGGCGGGCGGTTAGCCCTAAAACTCAATAATGAAATGGTGCGGCGGGTTTTTTTGGTGGTCGTGGGGGCGCTCGCCGTGAAGACGTTGGTGTTCGACCTCGAGTGGGTCCAACTCGCACGTCTCTTGGGTTTGACCTGAGTTCAACCGGGTTACGCGTTGGAAATATCTTGCACATCTTGTAACGTTGAGCGCGCTTCAGCAGAAGTGCTCGAGAGAATACTGAACGTCCCATCGGTCTCTAAAACAACGGCTCCAACCTCACCTAAAGACGCCTGACCTTTTTCACGTACAGCGGCGAGCACCTCTTCTTGCGTCACACGTTCGCGCCGCATCGCCCGGTGTAAAAAGTCTCCCTGGTGAAAGAGCAAGCTGGGTTCGGATTTGACGAGACGTTTGACCGTCTGCGAACGTACCGAAAGCCAAGTGATGACGAACTGGCTGCCGATCAGCATAAAGAACGCTGTAACACCCTCTAACAGGGCAACATCTCCCGACAAGATAACGGTAGCGAAAGTTGACCCCAACGCGACCGTGATAATAAAGTCGAAGGCGTTCATCTTTGAAAGCGTGCGCTTGCCCGATACCCGTAAAAGCGTAATCAGGGCCAGATAAGCGAGTGGCGTGATGACCAGTACCCGTAAAAGTCCAAACCAGTTGTCAAAAAACATATGTCCCCCTCTAGAGTCTATCAGCCCTGAGCTATAGATAGAGACGGTGGCGGCGTTGGGAACGTAAAGATTTGGAGCTACCCGAACGATAAGTGCGGGCCAACAGAGGATTGGTCCGCACTCAGTAAGAAAGCTCTAAGTATAGAAGCTCCAACGCGCTCGAGTTGAGCGTTACCGGGTCTACTTCACCTTTAGGTTAAAGGTTTTACGGACGATACAAGCTACGTCATCACCGACCTTGCAGCGGCGGTCTCGAGCCTCTGCTGTAAACGCATAGCTACCGGCGACCAGCTTGGAACCGACGCCGACAAGCCGACCGTCGCGCTTCAAAAAGACGCCGGGGATACGTTCGGCTTTCTTGAAACGCCAAACGATTCCCTTGTTACCCCCCTTGCGGTCAGTCTCGAGGCGTAAATGAACCGTTCGATTACCGCGCCGTTTTAGCAGCAGCTCAGTGGCGTTTTTGATGGTGAAATACCTGTCTAGGGCGCGGTCGGCTTGGACGAGGCCAGTACCGGTCAGGGTGTCGAAGCCGGGGCTGAGCATGTCTACCGCACTCTCTTCCAAACCCCGGTAGACCTGTTCGACCCCCAAGTCGGGGTTTTTGGAAAACTGTAAGGCGGCAATCGCCGCAGCGTTGGGCGCTGCGGCTGAAGTCCCGAAAAAGTTGGGGAAGGCGTCGTCGTCTTCAGGTATATCGCTAAAGAAAAAGGTGGTGTTATCTCCGTCTGAGGCGGTAAAGTCCGGCTGCGGACGCAGCTCGGGTCGGGCCAGGCGTCTACCCTCGACGTCAAACAGGATAGGCACGCCGCCCAGAGATGTAAAGGGTTCCGGCAGCGGCGGCGCAGTGCCGAATGCAGGCGTATCCTGCCAAAAGGCTGCACCGACGCCTCTAACATTAGCTGCATTGTTGTGACCGTAACTGGTGGGCGCGTCTAAAGGAGGGTCTAACGGAGCCTCAGAGAATCCGACGTTTACGTATTTGATCAGGCCGGGCGCTTCACCCTCAAACAGGGTGATGGCTATCCCTACGATGATGGGCGTGTCCAGCGGATTGATAACACCGGCAATCTCAAAGGGGTCAGCGCCGATATTCGGGTCGGCTGAAAAGGAGTCGGCGAAGGTAAACGCCGTATCGTTAGGCTGCTTGACAAATAAGTACAGGTCGAGGTCGCTGCTCGAGCCGAGGCTCGTTTCAGACGTTGAAGCGAACGGATGATCCCACTGCAAAGCCGGAGCGACCGTTTCTCCAGGTTGCAAGACGACGGTTTGCAGCGTTTGTCCCGAACCGCTAAAGTCGTGGAGGGTTCCTAACCTTTCAGCTTTGCCGTCTCCATCCGTATCGACAATGAGTTCTTGGCCTGAACTCCGAAACGGGCTTTCGTAAGAAGCGTTAGCCTCGTTGCCTGCAGAGGAAAAGTACGGTACCCCGCCTTTCGCAACCGTATCGGCTGCTTGTGCGATGATGCCGTCTTGAAACATGGGCTCGGCGAAATAGACTACGTCATCTACGATCACGGTAGAACCCGCTTCAGCGAGGTCCAAAACACCTTGTGCAAAGTTCGCTTGACCCGCAAAACCCGTATGAAACGCCAGGTTTACGCCGGGGGCAACGTCATAGACAAGCTGCGCCATCCCGCGCCCTTCATCTGTAAATTCTTCTAAAACCTCAGGGTCGGGGTCACAGACTTCAGTCAGTCCGTCCTCGAGTATCGCCACGCCTTCAGGCAGATCGCCCGAAGCTACGTCCGCCGCGTAGTCGATTACGTCGCCGCCGGGTCCACATTCAGGCACTTTGATGCGGTCAAACGAATCTGACAAGATGCCTACGGTTTGCCCTTCTCCCTCGACACCCTGCTCGAGCCGGGCTTTATCGGCAGCAAGCGCCCGGCTCGCCTCCCCCGTGACCTTTCCCACATTGAGCACCGCCACACTAGGCCGCATGGTTCGGAGGCTGGGGAGTTCAGCGGCTTGGCCCAGCGCCGCTACCTCTAAACGGCCCGATACGAGCCCCCCAACAGCAGCTCCGTTTGCCAACCCCAGCGCCCGCAAATCTCTCAGTAGAGCCTCTGCGCTACCCGTTGCCACCGCGTCAACAACGACGGTCTTTCGGACGGCTTCCTGGGCTGACAGGTCGCCGGACACCTGAGCTGCGCTGGACGCTCTAAACACTTCGCTCAGTGAGCGGTTTAGTTTGGCAAGCGGGCCGGACTTGTCTAGGCGGGCCCCCGCGCCCTGAGTGCCTAGGCTGCTCTCGTTAAACTCGGCACCCTCAAAAGAGGTCGGCGCGCCCGTTATGAGCCCCAGCTGAAATCCTCTCAAACTGGTTTCTTTAGGTTGAGTGTCCACTGCCCCGACATCTGAACGCAATCTCGTCTCTGAAGCGGGGTCAGCTTGACGGGTACTGCAAGCTGTTAGGAAAACTACGGGTAGACCTACGAGTAAACCTATCGTCGTCAGCCGTTTGTTCATGTGTTCAGAAGTGGACCCCTAAAACGAGACAGACCCCTTAGTTGAAAGCGCTAAGCTTTCAGAAAGGGGAAGAGATGAAAAAGCAGAGGCGAAACCACTCAGCAGCGTTCAAGGCAAAGGTGGCATTAGAAGCGGCTAAAGAGGAAAAGACGTTGGCTGAGCTGTCCCAGCAGTTTGGTGTCCACGTACAGCAAATCTCAGCGTGGAAACGGCAGCTCTTAGCGCAGGTCAGCGAGGTCTTCGAGAGTGGTGCGGACAAGCAGCGTGACTTCGAGTCTGAGGTCAAGGAGCTGCACGCCAAGATCGGTGAACTTACGATGGAACGAGATTTTTTGTCGAACAAGCTCGGTCGCTGAGCCGAGCTGAGCGCCAAGCGATGATCGACAGAGAAGCGCTGCTGCCGGTTGTAAGACAATACCGATTGCTGGGCGTGAGCCGTGCATCGGTGTACCGCCGGAGGGCAGCAGTCTCGGAAGAAGAACTGACGGTCATGCGCCACATAGACGAGATCCATCTAGCACGGCCCTTCCTAGGAAGTCGCCGGATCGAAGGTGAACTCAAAGACCGTGGTTTCACCGTTAATCGCAAACGTGTTCAGCGCTTGATGCGGGTCATGGGTATTGCGGCCATCTATCCCCAACCAAGAACCTCGAAAGCTGCCAAGGGACACGAAATCTATCCCTACCTACTTCAGGGACTCGAGCCGAGCCGACCCAATCAAATATGGGTCGCCGATATCACGTATCTGCCGATGCCCAAAGGCTTCTGCTACCTCGTCGCGATCATGGATTTGTACAGCCGTAAGATTCTGAGTTGGCAGCTGTCGAACAGCCTCGACCCACGCTTTTGCATGACTGCCTTAACCGAGGCCTTGGCAACACACGGCGCACCTGAGATCTTCAATACCGACCAGGGTGCTCAGTTCACCTCTCAAGCATTCACCAGCTTGCTTGACCAGCACGGGGTTCGGATCAGCATGGATGGCAAAGGTCGCTGGATCGATAATGTCTTTATCGAACGCTTCTGGAGAAGTCTCAAATACGAGGAGGTTTATCTCTATGCCTACAACAATCTTAACGAAGCCCGAATTGGCCTAGAGCGCTACCTCAGCTATTACAACGGCGAACGCCGTCACAGCAGCCTCAGCAAGCAAACACCTAATGCGGTGTATGGTGAACCCACGAGCAACCGGGCACCGCAAACCTTGCTGACTTCAGCAACGACATTGACGCCCAGACCTTGCTCGTGAGCAGAGTTAAGAACGAACGGGGTGCTGTCTCAAAATTGGGATCCATCTCTTTCCTCCCTTAGATAACCCTGCACACTTACGCTAGTCTGACCTGTGCTGAGGTAACTCAAGTTATAGCCTAAGGTCTACTCCTGACACAACCACGGTCAAGCAGACGGCGATGTACTAGACGGCGGTACACGGGCGTCCTAAACGTACCAAAAGGGTATATATGAGCGCAAGGTTTACGCACCGCACTTCCAAGTGAGACGGCACCAAGTATAGCAATCATCACACCCACCGAGCGCGAAGCTCGCAGCTATCATCTCTTAGGGGTACGTGCTAGCGTACGAAGTCCTCCGCAGGAACGACAATCATTTTCCCAGAGCGTCTCAAACCAGCTGAACCTGCTATATCATCTCCGTGTGTGCGTGCCTAGTCGGTACAACTTAGATAGAGCACGTTGCTGACTAGCTGATACTTGCTAGCGGGCAGAACTCTAAGGAGGTTAAAAGTGAGCTGTCAATTCAGGTTTGCAAGTGTAGAGCCGCGCCTAATCTGTTTTACGTCCTATAAGCCACTCACGCCACGAGAGTTACGGCCCGAAATTCTTACCGTGCCCTTTGTCCGAGCTGAACTGCGCCCAATTAAGCACAGCGACAAACACCACGCCGCCGACGGTATTGCCGAGGGTGACGGGAACCAAAAAATCGCCGAGGTAGGCTGAAAAGCTCGCGTCGCCGCGAAAAACGACGTAAAGCGCCTTGACCGAACCGACGATGCAGTGGTACAGCTCAGCGGAGACCTGAAGGTAGATGACCAGCCAGATTAAGAGAAGCCTCGAGACCGTATCATGCGCCGCGTGAACGAGCCAGACAAGTCCAGCTAAAAGCCAGCCTGCTAGCACTGCCCGAAAAAAAGCGTCGGCCCAGGGCGCTTCTAAAAGGTGCTCACCCATGTGCAGGGCAACTTCAGCGGTATCCGGACGCATGATGTTCGTTGCTGCCAAGATCAGTGCAAAAACGCTCGCGCCGACGAGGTTGGGCAGATATGAAAACCCCCAGATACGTAAGAGGTCGCGCAGGCTCGAGAACCGCGTCAAAGCCAGCGTCACCGGCGTCAACGTATTTTCGGTATAGAGCGGATAACGGCCCAGAATCACGAAGATAAAGCCGATGGGATAGAGCAAATCGCCGACCAGTAGAGGTTGGCCCGGTACGGCGGCGGTGACGACCGCGCGCGCCAAAAACGAAAAGCCTAAAATCAGTCCGGCAGCGAGTGCACCCTAGATAAAGGTGCTGGTGGGGCGCTTGAGTTCATGCGCCGCCGTTGCCAGGACGCGCCGGAAGATATCGTCGGTGCTAAAATCTTCAACCGCGCTGCCCCCATCGGGCGCTTCGGGGCGACTTCGCTTGGCGTTTTGGACGCGGCTACTAAGTATCCCCAAGCTATACTTGAGGGATGCAACCCCTCTATGTTGAGCTGAGCGAGCAAGAAGACAGAAAGCTGCTAGAGATAGAGAAAGCCCCCCACTTCAAGCCCAAGGTGCGTCTGCGAGCCAGTGTTCTACGGTTATCGAACCAAGGCTGGCGTGTGCCGAAGCTAGCTGCTTACTTGGGCCGAGGCGAAGAAAGTATCAGGCGCGATCTGAAAAGGTGGCAACAGCAAGGCGTGGCAGGTCTGGGCGACGGCACAGCGCCGGGACAAGCTCCTTTGATTACGGACGAAATAAGAACCCAACTGGCCCTATACCTTGCTGAAGAACGGAGCTGGACAGCCTCGCAGCTTGCCGCTGAGATAGCTGGGAAATTCAACATAAAGGTCACAGCTGAAGCGATACGCCAGCACCTCAACCGCTTGGGCTATGTCTGGAAAAGGACGCGCTACGTGCCCTGTAAAACGGTAGACCCTGAGCTTGAACAGCAGCACCGAGCGGGTTTAGACACGCTTAAAAGGGGGCGGCAGAAAAAAGGCTGAAGCTTTATTATCTAGACGAAGTAGGCTTTAGTCTGGCGCTGGGCACAACGTACACCTGGGCAAAATCTGGTCACACCACATTAGCAGTTCCGACACGCTGGAGATAGAACGGGCAAAGCCCGGCCCGTTGGGCCTAGTTCGCAGTCACGGACGACTTAACCTTATCGGTGCGCTCGAAGTTTATGGAGCAAGGCAAACGCTTCACTACGAAGCTTTAGAAACATCGGTCAGAAGTGCCAATGTCCTAGCCTTCTTAGAACACCTCGCTGATAGCTGTTCGCCTGACAGCTTGAGTGTTGTGGTTCTGGATAACGCTACTTTTCACCGCGCTAAAATGGTTCAATCCAAACGTGCTGCTTGGGAAGCTCAGGGACTCTATCTACGCTTTCTGCCGCCTTATTGCCCACACTTCAATCTCATCGAATGTCTTTGGAAACGGCTCAAGGCTTGGCTCCTCCCAAGGCGTTGCTACGATGCCCTCAGAGACCTCCGCAAAGCTGTTACCCAAGCACTCGAGCTGCTTGGAGCAACCGCCGTCTAAGCCTCAGTCTTCATTTGGGGGTACTTAGTTCATTCGCCACTACCGCACGCCTCGTCTGAGTTGATTGTGTCGCCACATAACATAGCCTCGCGAGGTCTCTATCAGCCCTACTTCTTCGTATTGCCTAATAGTTTATAGGGAAAAGCGCACGTGAACTGTTCCTTAACAGCTTTACAGTACGGGAGTTTTACTAAGAGGTACCGTGCTGTAGGGGGGCTTGTTTAGCGTGCAGGCGTTATAGACCGTACCGGCTGGCGCTACCATACAAAACCAGAACTCATCTCAAAAATATCTCAATAAAATAACGATGCAGGCGAGTTGGACAAAAGTACGATAGTTAGCAGGATGGTACTCGTAACGAACGGGCAAGTGTCTGAAGTTGTAGCGCCAACTAAAAAAACGTTCGACTTTCCATCTACGTTTGTAACGTCGGAGTTTGCGCCGTCTTGGGCAAAACGGACGCTACTGCGCCTGCCCACCATCTTGGGCCTCAGGCTTTTTACGGTTACGTCGGTGTGACGGCGATCATGTCAACACCAAATTGGGCTGGTTCCGCGTCTGAGGGGTCGCTGTCATACGCTTTGTCACCCATCAGTCGCTCTGGTAAATCGGGGATAAACCTCTCCGCAAAAGTGCTTATATAGCAGGTATCAGCTGGTTTGAGACGCTCTGGGACAATGATTGTCGTTCCTGCGGAGGACTTCGTACACTAGCGCGTACCCCTAAGAGATGATAGCTGCGAGCTTCGCGCTCGGTGGGTGTGATGATTGCTCTCGAGGCTAGCTGCCATCACGTCCGCTTCGCTCCATTTCTGAAAGTGCCGAGGGCACGTTTGATAAGGCGGATATCTTTCAGGCATATCTTTCCACGGAGCACCGGTTCTCAGTATCCACAAGATGCCATCAAGCACCTCTCTATCGTCGCGTCTAGGTCGGCCTCTAGGCTTAGCTGCCGGTAAAAATTCAGCAAGCCGCTCCCACTGCTTATCCGTCAAGTTCATCCCCTCGACTTTATGAAGTTCTTCTACCTCTCTGTGCTTTTTGAAGTGCGCTCTCATCATTACAAAACAGTTCCAAACCCGGCTTTATACGCTACACTGTCCTACAATCAACGTCTATCAGGAGGATTTTTATGTTGAGTCTCGCCTCGTTTGTTTCTGACCATGCCCGCGTCACGCCGGGGCGCACCGCCGTGCGTTTTGGTGACACAACCTATAGTTACGGTCAACTGGGTGCGGTGGCCTGCGCCGTCGCCAATTATCTCACCGCGCAGGGTCTGGAGACCGGGGACAAAGTTGCGCTCAGTTGCCCTAACCTGCCCTTTTTTCCAGCGGTTTATTACGGGATTTTACGGGCTGGCATGGTGGTCGTCCCACTCAACGTCCTCTTAAAGCCCCCTGAAATCAGCTATCACCTCAAAGATTCGGACGCCAAAGCCTACTTCGTTTTTGAAGGCACCGCCGAGTTGCCGCTGGCGCAAGCAGGTTCTGCCGGGTTTAAGGACGCGCCGGACTGTCAACACCTTGTAGTGATTACAGCAGATATGACCGCAAAGAGTCCTGTAGAAGGTGCGACGACGTTCGGTCAGATTGTAAACGAACACGCCGGGCCTTTTGAACTTGTTCCGCGCGGGGCGGAAGACACAGCTGTCATTCTCTACACCTCCGGAACAACCGGTCAACCTAAAGGCGCTGAACTCACGCACCTCAATCTGGTGATGAACGCAGTGGTCAGTGCTAACTTGGTACACATCGAGGGTTTAGCGGGTAAAGACCAGGTATTTTTGGCAGCCCTACCACTTTTTCACGTGTTCGGTCAGACGTGTGTGATGAACGCGATGTTTTATATCGGGGCACAAATTGTGCTGCTCCCGCGCTTTACGCCTGAAGGGGCGCTGGAGGTGATGAAGACCCATAAGGTCACGACCTTTGCCGGGGTACCGACGATGTACTGGGGGCTGATAAACGGGGCCAAGAGCTTTCCTGAAGCTGGTTTTACGGCCCTAAGAGCGCAGCTCAAGGCGTGTCTGAGCGGCGGCTCGGCAATGCCCATAGAGATTTTACGGCGTTTTGAAGAGGTCTACGGCGTCGGTATTTTGGAGGGTTACGGCCTGTCTGAAACGAGCCCGGTGGCGTGCTTTAACCATTTTGACCGCGAAAGGAAGGTCGGTACGGTCGGTCAGGCCGTGTTCGGCACCGAGGTCAAGATTGTCGGGGACGACGACGAGGCGCTGCCTGCGGGTGAAGCTGGCGAGATTGCACTGCGGGGACACAACATAATGAAAGGGTATTACGGTCGCCCTGACGCGACCGCCGAGGCGCTCCGGGGCGGCTGGTTTCATACCGGCGACGTCGGCACGGTGGACGAAGAGGGGTACGTTACGATTGTTGACCGGCTTAAAGACATGATTATCCGGGGCGGCTTTAACGTCTATCCTCGTGAGGTCGAAGAGGTCTTGATGACGCACCCCGAGGTGTCGCTAGCGGCGGTTGTCGGGGTTCCTAACGAGCAGTACGGTGAGGAAATTCGGGCATTTGTAGTATTGGAGGGGGGCTCGAGCCTCACACCCGACACGCTCCGTGACTGGAGCAAAGAGAGGCTGGCGTCGTACAAGTATCCACGCCAGCTGGAGATGGTCAAAGACCTGCCGATGAACGCGACCGGTAAGATTTTACGGCGCGAACTCCGTTCAGCGGCGCAGACACCAGCCTAAACACGCTTGAAAAGGCTGAGAAAGTCAGTTGGTGACATACTGAAAAACGCAGAAAGGAGAATGTAAACGTTTCGGATTCTCCTTTTTCATCGCCCACGTGACAAAATCAGGCAAGCTCAGTTTGTTTGGGTGCTCTAGCCTTCACGCCAATCATTACCGGTGATATGTGAACCGCCGTGCGGCCCCATCTGCGTCATACCACCGTCAACGAGCCACGACGCGCCGGTTACATAGCTCGCGGCGGGCGAGGCCAGGAAAGCGATCACGGCGGCGATTTCGCGGGCGTCGCCGGGGCGACCCAAAGGGACACCGGGTCTTTTGGCGGTGTGCGGGTCGGTGTCGGTCTGACCCGTCATCGGCGTAGCAATTTCGCCGGGAGCGACCGAATTGGCGGTGATTCCGTACTGCCCGAGCTCGAGTGCCGCCGTCTTAATCAGCCCGCCCAAACCGTGCTTCGCCGCGTCGTAAGCTGAAGACCCGACCCGGGGTTGATGTTCGTGAACGCTCGTTACGGCGATAATCCGGCCCCCTTTACCCGCCGCGACCATCCGTTTTGCGGCCCGCTGAATACACACAAACGCCCCGTCGAGGTCGGTCATCATCGTGTGCCGCCACGCCTCATAGCTCATCTCAGTAAGCAGCGCGCTGTTGCCGGTACCTACGTTGTTGACGAACACGTCAACGCCGCCGAGTTCGTCGGCTAGAGCGTCTACGACGTCGCCGCACGCCGGAACAGCGGTCGTGTCGAGCCTCATGACGACAGCTTTACGACCGTGCGAACGAACCTCTTCAGCCGTTTCTCCAGCCCCTTGTTCGTCCTCGTGCCAGGTTATGCCGACATCCATCCCGGCCTCAGCTAGCGCCACCGCCGTCGCCTTACCGATGCCCGAGTCCGACGCCGTAACGATAGCGGTGCGCGGTTCAAAAGCCTGTTTGGTCATGTTGCCCCCCAAGTAGTCGCCTCGGCCATACCCAGCCTCAGCGCTGACCCAAGCGTGACCTATAACGCCAGACCTTTCTATCAGACGCCGCACAATTTACGTTACCTAGAATCCGTTCAGTACGCGCCGTACGCCCGATTGACACGTTCCGGCCCACGCCGTAAGCTCTAGACACGCCCCGGTCGGGGAAGTCCGGTGAGAGTCCGGCGCTGTCCCGCAACGGTAACGTCAGCTATTGACGAAGCCCGATTACCGACCTCTGCGTTTCCACTCTCCCCCGCGCGGACGGGGTGCGGACGTCAACACAGAACCGTGTGCTGCGCCGCCCTCCTCGTGTGAATGAGGCTCGAGGAGGCCGCTTTGTTTACCCTTAATTCGTTAGAATCCGGCTGATGCAACGTGCTTTTTCAAAGCCTACTTCTGTTTCTCAGACCGGCCTACGCTGGACGCCGTTCGCGGCGTCGCTGCTGGTGCTGCTCGCCGTACTTGTACTAGCCGCAGGCGTCGGTACGGTCGTGCTCGGCCCTGCTGAGGTGGCGCGGGCCGTTTTGCACGGCCTGACCGGACATCTCTCCGGTACCGGCGACACGATCGTCTGGCAGATACGGCTGCCGCGCGTCCTCTTGGCGGCGCTCGTCGGCGGCTCGCTGGCGCTTTCGGGCGCGGCGTATCAGGGCGTGTTTCGCAACCCGCTAGCCGACCCGTACCTGTTGGGGGTAGCGAGCGGTGCGGGGCTCGGGGCGACGGTTGCCCTCGTATTCGGGGCAAGCTTGCCGCGGCTTTTAAGCAGTGTTCCCTTGACGAGCTTTGTGTTCGCGCTCTTTGCCGTTGGTTTGACGCTCCTTTTGGCGCGGCGGCGGGGGGCTTCACCCCTAGTCTCGCTGATTTTAGGCGGCGTGGTGCTGGGCTCGAGCGCCACTGCCCTGACCTCCCTCTTGATGCTCTCACAGCGCGGCGACGCAACTCGCGTTCTGGCGTGGCTGTTAGGTAGTTTTGGACTCTCGAGCTGGGCGCAGCTGGCGTCGGTGTTGCCGTTTGCGCTTGTAGCAGGCGTCATAACGGTGGCGTCGGCGCAGGGGCTTAACGTGTTGGGCTTAGGTGAAGAGAGCGCTGCCGGGCTCGGGCTCCGGGTCGAACGCTTCCGCGCCCTGCTGATCGTCGCAGCAACCCTCTCGACCGCTGCCGCCGTAAGCGCCGCCGGAATCATCGGCTTTGTCGGGCTGATCGTGCCGCATACTGTCAGGCTAGCCGCCGGACCGGATCACCGTACGCTGCTGCCGCTGACGCTCGTTTACGGCGCGGTCTTTATGGTGCTCGCCGACCTCGCCGCCCGCACAGTAATCGCGCCCGCCGAAGTGCCTATCGGCGTTGTCACGGCGCTCGTTGGGGGGCCGTTTTTTCTCTGGTTGATGCGCCGAAGGGTGTAGGCCACGCTCAAGGTCGCGGGCGGCGTCACAGGGTAGATTAGCGTATGCTCGAGCTTTGGCTAATTCGTCACGGAGAGACCGTCTGGAACGCCGAACACCGTATGCAAGGACAGCGCGACGCGCCGCTCAGCGACTGGGGACTAGCGCAGGCAGCGAGACTCGGCTCGAGGTTGCAGCACACTTCGTTCGACCATGTTTTCAGCTCCGATTCGGGACGAGCGCGGCGCACCGCCGAGATTGCGCTGCCCGGTTACGAAATTACGACTGATGTCAGGCTCCGTGAGCTGAGTTACGGCTCACTCGAGGGCAAGGTTCACGCTGAATTCGCCCATGCGGAGGCGGCGGCGTTTGCAGCACATCGGCGCGACCCTTACGCGGTGCCCATGCCGGAAGGTGAATCGTGGCAAGATCTGGACGTGCGAATCAATACGTGGCTGAGCGAGCTACCGTCTGAGGGCAGAGTTGCGGCTTTTTCACACGGCGGCACGGTGCGGGGCATTCTTTTTACGGTTACGGGCGTGCCCAAAAACCGTGAGTGGGACATTTTTTTTGGCAACACCAGCGTAACTAGGTTAAGGCTCGGTAAGACTCCTATGGTCATTTCGGTCAACGATACCGCGCACCTCGAGGCTTGGCCTGAGAAGTTTGGTCTAACCTAAGTTGAAACGCTTAAACTTAGCACTCACGGTAAAAAGCTCTAAACTTAAGCTTCACTTAACCTAAACCGATTATGCTAGACGCGGGCGGCGCGTACTGTTACGAAAGTGAAGCCGCGCTGGAGGCGGTTTAACGGTGATTTTTACGGTGATCTTTCTAGGTTCAAAAAGTGCGAAAATGATGCGGAAGCGTACACAGAAATGTACACGGTGCTAGAGCTGTGGCTGATCTGTCACGGTGAAACGCCCTGGAACAGCGAAGGACGGGCGCTCGGGCAGGGCGACCCACCCCTGTCCGAATTTGGGATTCGGCAGGCTGAACTGCTCGCAGGGCGGCTCTCGGGCGTCGCTTTTACCCAGGTCTACGCTTCTGATCTAGCCCGCGCCCGCTACACCGCGCGGCTCGCCCTACCCGCTGCGGAGGTGCAGCTCGAGCCCCGGCTGCGTGAGGTCAATTTCGGTGCCTGGGAGGGCAAGCACTGGAACAAACTGACCGGTGAGGACGCCCACGCACTGCAGACGTGGCGTAAAGACCCCTACCGGGAACGTGCCCCCGGCGGCGAGTCTTACGAAGACGTGCTGGTGCGGACGTCGGCGTGGCTCGCCGAACTGCCCGCCACCGCACGCGTCGCAGCATTTACGCACGGCGGCGCAGTACGGTCGCTGCTCTACGGATTTACAGGTTTGCCTGAAAATACGGCGTGGCGCTTCGCCGTTCAGACCGGAAGCCTGACCCGCGTCGCTATCGGTAAACAGGGTGCGGTGCTGCAGGCCGTCAACGACACCGCACATCTTGGCTTCTAAACATCCCAGTTGCTAAGCTTTACCTAATTCTAGATAGCTTGTAACAAACGCAGCATGGCACTTTTGCTACCTAGTTTGAGATGCTCGAGCTTCCCGAAACCCGGTAAGCTCAGCGAGTTACCCTCTGCGCCGCGTCCTAAAATCAGTAGCAAACCCTTTTGGTCGGCAATCTCGAGTGTCAGCCCTTGCGCTGCTAAAACTCCCGGCGCGTCCCGAAACGATGGGGCACGTCCGTCCATCGTCGTGATGTTGGGCAAACTCACCTGCCGCATGGCGCGCAGTAAACGGGGCGTACTGAGGGTCAGCCGCATCACGCTACCAGAACCCATAAAGGTTGCAGGTTGCCCGTCGATTTCAAGCTCGAGGTTCGCCTCGACAGAAAGCGCCACCGCGCTCAGCTCGGCCTAGTTGGGCTGCCCGGTTCGTCAGTCGTAATACGCAGCTTGCCGTTCATCTTCCAGGTGGCGCGCGGCGCGTCAGCACCAGTATCACGCGGCACTTCAACCTCCATATTCTGAAACTCATAGTTGATCGCTGCGCCGCGCCCGGTCAGGCGTTCGTAGAGCGCCATGCCGAGGTCAACAAACGAGACTTTTTCTTTTTCTACGACGGTTTTGCTTTCATCTGCCATAAATCACCTGTTCTCCGTTGCCCCCGAAACCAGCTTAAAGAAACGTGTCTTGAACGACCGTAAGCCCGCTTAAGGTGTACCGTAACAAAAGCTCGACGAGACTACGAAACAGGGTTAACGGTACGCGCTGCGCCGCGCCGTAAAACGTGCGCCGCTGCCAGAAAGCCCACAACAGTTTTAGCGAGGATGTCCGCGAAGACGATTTCACCCATTGTCGCCACGCTCAAGGTTCCGGCAAAAGCAATCGCCGTAAACGTCACCGAATCGAGCGGAATGCTAAACGCGTTCGAGGTGAGCACCCGGGTCAGCCAGCGGCGCTGCATCAGCCTGCCGTAAACCTCGGTGTCGGCAGTTTCAGAAACCAAAATCGCAAGAAAGCCCGCAAGCAAAAACCGCAGCGGAATCCCCAAGTAGGCCGACAACGCCAGGTTCGCACAGGCGGCAACCGTAATCATCTGGTACGCACGCGTTTTACCGAACCCGTGAACGCGGTCACGCTGCGTGAATGTCACGCCGAAAAAGAGTGTTCCAACTGAAAGTTGACCGTAAACGGGCAGGGCCAGAAACGAATCGAAGGTAAAGTTGGCCAAGAGCGTACATACGATGTAGACGCTCATCGCCGCGAGCATCGCTGCAGAGTCCCCGAACACCCGGTAGACTTCGCCGGAGAGGATAGCGACCGCCGAAGCGGCGAAGAAGACAACTGGGAAGGGCAAAACCCAAACCAGAATCAAGTTAAGCAGTAACGCCGCACCTATCACGAACGGTTTGGCTTGAGGCGTCAGCTGTTGGCCTAAACGGTACGAACCGCTGACAAAGAGCAGTCCGACTAGAATCAGGACAATGAGCGGGAGCGCGTCGGCGGCGGCGACACCCTGCGAGGTGCGGGCAACCCAGAGGAGTGCCCAGAGAAGCGGCTGCGGCAAGGTCGTCCAGAGGATATAAAAAAGGGATGTGCGAACGTTAGCGGGCATAACGGCTCCTTGAAGTAGTCATAGGCGCGGTTATGTCACCTCCCGCTCAGCTGTCCTAGTCTATCATCTCGGAGCTGTAAGGCTCTTTATTTCGGCTCGAGCCCTCAGCTCATCTTTCTTCCACCAAGGTATCCTAAACGATGTCAAACCCTATATTTGAAGAACCAAAAACTTTGATGGCGGCGCTCGGTATCGAGGTCACACTCGCCACCCCGGAACGCGTCGAGGCGACGATGACCGTCGGTGGACGCGTTCACCAGCCCTTCGGTATCCTTCACGGCGGCGCGTCGGTCGCGCTCGCTGAAACCGTCGCGTCGGTCGGGGGAACGGTCAGTGCGGGCGAAGGTCGGCGGGTCGTCGGTCTGGAAATTAACGCCACCCACCTGCGTGCTAAACAGGACGGCGTGGTTACGGCGGTCGGAACACCTTTACATCAGGGCCGAACGACGCAGCTTTGGAGCATTGAAATTAGAGATGAAGACGGCAAACTAGTCTGTGTGTCTCGCTGTACGCTGGCAGTCATCCCGAAAGCGCCGTAAACGGTGCTGAAATCTTCAGAGGTCGGTTCAAAAGAATAGAGAAGGCAGTTGGTAGTCTGCCTTCTCCCCTGTTTTTTCTGACATCACGAAGCCAATTCTTTGCTCGATAGTGACCCTACGCTAAAAGTCGTTCATCAGGTTTTGAAACCGTCCGCGTACTTCAGCAGCCCTTGCCCCGTGTCCGCGCCGTTCCCAAAGTTCAGCGAGGGCTTCCCAGGCGCTTTCGCTGTAGGGTTCGTGCTCGGTAATCGCGCCGTAAAAGCGGACGGCGCTCTCGTAGTGACCGCGTTCAGAGGCGCTTTCAGCGGCGCTCACCAGCAGCTCTAAGTGGGCAGTGTGCAAGTCCAGCCGGACATCTTCGGCCCAGTCCGAATCAACGCCCAACAAAAAGTCGGCGCGGTAGAGTTCAGCGGCCCGTTCAAAGTCCTCTGGGTTACGACTCGAGCGCGCCCTAGCTGCAATCACCCGGTAGTGCTCGACGTCGTAGTCAACCTTAAACCCGCTGTGCAGGTAGTAGCGGCGGCTGGCAGATTGCACGATTTCGCCGCCGACCGCCTTGCGCAGCCGGTAGAGCGTCGTATGAAACGAACTGCTCGCTTTGGCTTCAGTTTTACCCGGCCAGAGCGCCTCGGCCACCTCGAAGGTGCTGGCTCCGCCGCGGTGTTCGAGGAGGTAAAAGAGCAGCTCGAGCGCCTTGAGTGAGTCCCACTCGAGCCTTCGTCGGCCCTTTTCGATGAGCGGCGCACCAAAACCACGCACGTGCAGTTTGCCGGTGGCGGGCGTGCGGATTTCAGCGAAGCGGGCGATACGGCCCTCGACTGCGCCGATAAGTTCATGACGGTCAAAAGGTTTGGTCAGATAATCGTCCGCGCCGAGCGACATCCCGCGGCGCATGTTCGCGCGTTCATGCAGCGCGGTCAGAAATAGAAACGGAATCCCCTGCAACCCCGGCAGGTCGCGCACCGCTTCACAGAACTCGAACCCGTTCATCCCTGGCATCGTTACGTCGGACAAAATCACGTCGGGGTGCAGGCCGCCGTGCAGCTCTTCTAACGCAGCTTGTGGGTGTTCAAAGGTGAGTACGGCAAAGTCGGCAGCGGTTAAGCTCAGCTCGAGTAGTTTGCGAATACCGGGTTCGTCATCAACCGCAAGTACCAGCCGTCCGGCACCAAGTTGACCTACCCCGTAGGGGTTTGGTTTGTTCTGTTCAGGCTCCACTGGGCCTCCTTGTACGCATCTTTAAGCGTAGCCGGATTGTCCGCCATAAGACCGTTCACACCTTGGAGGGTTAGCCTTTTCACATCTTCCGAGTCGTTGACCGTCCAGGCGTTGAGTATCACGCCCCGTAAACGTGCCCAGCGCACCAGGTTTTCGTCAACCAGACGGTAATGCGGATGCAAGGCGTCAACGTGTAAAAGGCGTGAGAAAAGCCGTGCCGAACGGTTATTCCGGAGCCAGCGGGGGCCACCTTCAGCGTAAAGAAGGGCGGTGCGGAGTCCGGGATAGTAAAAGCGAATCTTTAGAATTGAGAGCGGGTTAAAGCTCGAGACCAAAACTCGGCCTTCCGTCCCGCAGGTCTCGAGGGCTTTTGCGGCGGCGCGCTCGAGGCCGCCCGTGCGCCAGCCTGCGGCTTTGAGTTCCAAGTTCAGCAAGGTTCCCGGATAACAGCGGACAAGCGTAAAGAGGTCTTCGAGCGTCGGGATATTTGGGTCGGCGTCGCAGAGTTCGGCGTAGCTGAGCTGAGTCAGGCGGCGTCCGTCCGGCAGAAAAAAATTGTGATAGAGCACCAGTTCGCCGTCACGGGTACGCTGCACGTCGGTCTCGAGGCCGTCCAGCCCAGCGTCCAGCGCCGCCGTAAACGCCGCCACCGTATTTTCCGGCACGCCGACGCGGACGCCCCGGTGTCCTAAAAGCAGGGTATTTTTGGGCGTCACGTCCGGCAACTGCCGAGGTTCCCACAAGAGGAGCCAGAGCGCAAACAAGAGCAGAATCCAGAGGAGCATCTAACGGATTAAACTACTCCGGCGTTGCCAATTCCGTCAGGGTGTAGTGCGCGTGTTCCATCACCGGGTTGCTGAGCACGTCTTCAATAAGTTTTTCCAGCTGCGCTTCGACCTCGGCGCGTTCACCCGAAAGGGTCAGCTCGAGGTGCTTCCCGATACGCACGTCCGTGACGTTTTCGGTTCCCAAACGGTGCAAGGTCGTCTCGACGGCGCGGCCCTGCGGGTCAAGAATCGAGCGCTTGAGCATAACCTTGATTTCAGCGTAAAAATCCGTCATCTACAGCCTTTCCAGAACCCGTTTGGCGACCTCTTGATACGCCTCTTCAACGCCGCCCAAATCGCGGCGGAACCGGTCTTTGTCCAAACGTTCGTTCGTCTCGGCGTCCCACAAACGGCAGGTGTCGGGGCTTATTTCGTCAGCCAGGACGATTTCACCGGAGGCTAAACGTCCAAACTCGAGCTTGAAGTCAATCAGTTTGAGCCCGATTTGTTCGAACATGCCTGTCAGAAGTTCGTTGATTTTGAGCGCTTGCTGCCGCAGTTCGGCTAGTTCACGTTTGTTTGCCAGACCGAGCGCCAACGCCGTGTCGTCGTTTAAGGGTGGGTCGCCGAGTTCATCGGCTTTGTAGCACCACTCGAGCACGGTGGGCTCGAGCCTTATGCCCTCTTCAGTCCCGTAACGTTTGGCAAACGACCCGGCAGCGTAGGGGCGCACGACGACCTCGAGGGGGATAATCGTCACGGCCCGGACGAATTGCTCCAAATCGCTCAGCTTCTCTACAAAATGCGTCTTGATGCCCTGCGCTTCTAGGAGGGTGAACACTTTGCTCGAGACCGCGTTATTTACGGCCCCTTTGCCCACAATCTGCCCGCGTTTTTGCGCGTTAAAGGCGGTGGCGTCGTCCTTGTATTCGACGATGTAAAGCCCTTCGCCACTCGTCGCGTAGACCCGTTTGGCTTTGCCTTCGTAGCGTTGCTCTTGTTTTTCTGGAACCCCGGTCACGGTTTGACTATATCAGGTTGAGGATGCCTTAAAGCCTGTGGATTTTTCTGCGGGACGTAAACATTTCCTTACAACCCGAACCGCTCATAAACCGCGTCCACTTGCCGTAAATACCACACCGGATTAAACGCATTCTCGAGTTCTTCAGCGCTGAGCGTATTGTCATGGTCTTTGGCGAGCACGTCTCGTAAATGCTCACCCGTTTCCCACGTCGTCAGAGAGGCGCGTTGCACCACCTCATACGCTTCCTCGCGCATCAGCCCCGACTCAATGAGCTTGTGCAGGACTCGCTGCGAGTACACGAGGCCGTTTAGCGCGTCCATATTCGCGAGCATCGCGTTTGGGTAAACGATCAGGTCACGAACGACGCGGGTCAAACGGCGGCAGGCGTAACTCGCTAAGGTTGTGCTGTCGGGCAAAATCACCCGTTCGACCGCCGAATGCGAGATGTCGCGTTCGTGCCACAGGGCGACGTTTTCTAGAGCTGCTTGCAAATTGCTCCGCAAAAGCCGCGCAATCCCCGAAATATTTTCCGTCGCAATCGGATTTTTCTTGTGCGGCATCGATGAACTGCCGGTCTGACCTTTGGCAAAGCCTTCTTGCGCCTCGCGGACTTCGCTGCGCTGGAGGTGGCGAATTTCTACGGCGATACGCTCCAAAGTCGTGCCGAAAATGGCCAAGGCGCTCAGCACTTCGGCGTGGCGGTCTCTCGCAACGGTCTGGTTGGTGATGGGATCGGGCTCGAGCCCAAGTGCGGCGGCGACATCTACTTCAATCTCCGGCGGCACGTGCGCGTAAGTCCCAACCGAACCTGAAAGCATCAGTACGGAGATGGTGTCTCGAGCCCCTTCTAACCTCCCAATATCCCGTTGCAGCGCCCCGTAAAAGTTCAAAAACTTGAGCCCGAAGGTCATCGGTTCAGCGTGAACGCCGTGCGTCCGTCCGATACAGGGCGTGTATTTGTACGTCACAGCTTTTTCTCTAAGTGCCTCAGCGAGAGCTTGGGTATCGGTTAGAATCAGCGTCAGCGCCCCCCGTAACACGAGGTTTTGGGCCGAGTCCACTACGTCGGTACTCGTCAGGCCCAGATGGATAAAGCGGGCGTCGTCGCCGAAACGCTCCGTCAGCGCCCGCGTAAAGGCCACGATGTCGTGACGGGTTTGGGCTTCTAATTCGGCAACCCTTACGGCGAAAGCGTCATCTAGGGGCGCAGCGTCAGCTTTTTCTTGCAAGGCGTCGGCGGTGCCTGCGGGCGCGTCGCCTAAAGCTTCCCAAGCGCGGGTCGCCGCGAGTTCGACGGTCAACCAGGTCTGGTAACGCTTCGTTTCACTCCACAAGGCGGTCATTTCGGGGGTGCTGTAGCGCGGTATCATCGCGTCTCAATCTACCCTAGAAGTGCCGCGCACCTGAACCTAGAAATGTTTTGGCTGTACACCGGCCTGTGTGCCGGTCTATACACCGACATTTGTGTCCTGAGCTGAGAGCTACCCCTGGCTGTCGGCGACAAGCTCGAGGAGCTCCTTGCCGACGTCGGCGTCAACAATGAGAGCAACGCGCCGCGCGATGGTTCGGGCGTTCTCGACAAACGTCTGTTCGTTGGCGCAGTTTTGCAACTGGTCGATGTACGCTTCGGCTTTACGGCCCCCCACCCTGGCGCGGAGCAGCTGCTCCACCGCTCCGTAGCGCTCCGCCCAACGCAGCGCGGCTCGAGGAGAATCGGTGCGAACAGGCTCAGCATGAACAGGCCCAGTGTGGATAGGCCCAGTGTGAACAGGTAAGATCTTCGGCGACTGCGTAGCTTTAAGCGCTGACGACACGATGAGCCCTCTGGTCACCAGGCTTGCCACTGTATGTTTGACCAGCGCGTCCTCGAGTCTCGTCTTGGCAAGTACGGCCTCGAGGCTCGTTTCACCGCGAATCGCCGTAAAAACCCTGAGTTCTTCGCGGCTGAGCGGAACGGAAAAGTCGGGCGTGCCCGAACGGGTGTAGGTCATAACTTTTGCGAGTGTACAAAAATAGTCGGGTTATGCCAGTGCAATATTCGGCATCGCCCGGCAGACGGTTCCAGTGGGTCACAAGGAGGTTTGGAACACCCCGAGCTGTAAGACGGCAAAAACAGCGACGTCTCCGGGTCAGACGCGTACTGTAAGGATCTCGTAAGACGCCCCGTTCTAAGCTCCCCTAGTTCTTAGGTCAACCGAATAAACCTCTGAACGTCACTATCAAGGAGCAAACCTGTGGACATCATGATTCAAGCACTTGACTACATCCTCGTCGCCGTTTCCGTCTGGGCGGTCTTTCTGGTTCGCGGTATGGGCGGGCTTATCGGGCAAGCTTTTACGCTCATCATGTGGGGCATGATTTTTCTCGGCGTCGCGCACCTTGCCCAAACGCTGACGGTAGCATTTTTCGACCTCGACAGCAGCGTCGTCTCGCTCTTGCACCGCTTGACGGTACTGGTCGGCTTTATCTTTTTGATCTGGGGTTTTTCCAAGCTTCCGCGTATCAAACAGGCTCTGTCCTGAGCCAACCGGCGGTTAGGGTTCTGACCACGCTCCACTTCAGAGCGTCTCGGCTGAGTTTGGCACTGAGCTTTACACTGTGCTTGACGAGCTTCACTTTTGCCCATATTACGGGTCAGGTCAAAGAGCTTGCCCACAGCGTTCAGGGAGGGTATGAAGTGTGGGTCTCGAGCCGCCCTACCCCCGTTATCGGCACACACCATCTAAACATCACGGTTTTAAGCGCTGCCAATCGAAAAGTCATCCCAAACACCGAGGTGAACCTGACGCTTACCTCACCCGAGAGTGTCTCTGCAAGCTACCGCGTAGAGGCGGGTAGCCGCCCTTACGCGTTTGAAGTGGACACGCCGCTGACACAACCGGGCCGCTGGCAGCTGGCGCTGACGGTAGCGAGCCTGTCGGGCCGCGCAGAAGTGCTCTTTTCTCGGCGCGTCTTTACGCCGCTGCAACTTCGGGTTATTCCGGTTCTAGTATTTGCCGCCTCGCTTTCTTTAATGGCGCTGCTCGGGTTCGGTAAGCTTGATTTCAAACGTTTGGGTAGGCCCGGATCAACGCTTAATACCTCTTCTAAAACTGACAAGCTTGAGCGCAAAACGCATTCGACACCGAGCTTGTAACCGGGTTCGCCCGGTTACAAACGTTCCATCCGTAACGTTTGGCTTAGCGCCGCCGTAACCAGACTTGCATGGGGCTGGGGTCGCGGTTGGCCCAACTGTAGTAAGGAATAGCCGTGAGTTTTGCCTGAACTGTTTGTTCGGAACCTTGCGCTCCCGCCGTGCGGTAGAGATAGTCCATTTTCGGCTCGTGGGCCGAAGCCGCCGCCTGAAGTAAAACCACGCCGCCGAGTTCATCAGACGGCACCGATGTTACCTGTTGTGGATTTTCCGGCACCGCTAAGTTTCTAGGATCAGCATCTTGGTCGAGCCCTTCAGCGCAGTAGAGCAGTGGCCCACGCGCCAGCGCCACACGCCCGGCAGCTTCAAACACGTAAGGGTGCGCCTCCAAATAGCGCACGGGCGTCGGCAACGACAACCGGACGGTATCGCCTGTTTGCCATTCACGACTGAGTGTCGCATAGCTGCCCGCCGTCACGTCGTTTACCGCTTCACCGTTGATGTCTACAGTTGCACCTTCAGCCCAAGCGGGAATACGGGGTTTTAGTGTAAACGTTCCTGACGCCTGAACAGTTAGCGTAACATCGCCGTCCCACGGGTAACGAGTAGTCTCTGTAAGCGCGACTTTTTGACCGTTTGCCAAGGTTGTCTCGAGCTTCCCTTCGGCGTAAAGATGAACCCACAAAGCGTCTCCTTGCGTGCTGTAAAAGTAACCCGGCAAAGACGCCAACAGCCGCGCTATGTTCGGCGGACAACACGCGCAGCCAAACCACGCCTGACGGCGGTGGGTGCCGTCGTCGGCCAAAGGGTTTTGGTAAAAGTATTCTTGACCGCTCAAAGAAAGCCCCGGCAACACTGCGTTGCAGAGCGTCCACTCGAGCAGATCGGCGTAACGGGCGTCACCGTTTAGGGCCAGCAGCCGCCAGTTCCACATCACGCTCGCAATCGCGGCGCAGGTCTCGGTGTAGGCACGTTCATTGGGCAGTTCATAGTCTTTCCCGAACGCCTCGCCTTCATAACGTGAACCGAGTCCGCCCGAAACGTACATGCGCTTTAAGGTCATATTCTTCCACAACCGTTCTAAAGCTGTCAGATAACCCGCGTCACCGGTTTCGGCGTACACATCGGTGATTCCGGCGGTGTAGTAGAGCGCCCGCACCGCGTGTCCGACAACCGCGTCGAGTTCCCGAACCGGTTTATGGTCTTGGGCATATTCAGCTGACCAGATGCCGTAGGGTCTCCCTAACAAACCCCGGCCCCGCGCCTCGACAAAGTATCGGGCCTGCTCCAAATACCGCTTTTTACCCGTTACCCGGTACAGTTCGACGAGCGCCAGCTCAACCTCTTCGTGACCGTCTACCGCTTCACTCTTGCCCTCGGCTTCCGGGCCGAAGGTGTCGCAGATGTGATCGGCAAAACGGGTTGCCACATCTAAAAGAGACGTCGCCCCTGTCACCCGATAATGAGCAACTGCTACTTGAAAAAAGGTGTCCGGCGCAGTACATCTCGTGCAGGTCGAAGTTCGTCCAGCGCTCATTTTCACGCTCTAAGGCAAAGTAAGTATTGAGATACCCGTCCGGGCGCTGCGCGGCGGTAATTTCAGTGATAACGGTATCCACCATCGTTTTAAGTTCGGGGTTCGGCCCTTCGGCGAGCGCCCAGGCCGCCGCCTCGAGCCACTTGTACACGTCTGAATCGTTGAAGTAAAGCCCGACAAACGGCGCGTCTAGTTTGCCCGCAGCCCGCCGAAAGTTATTGATCCGGCCCGTATCCTCGAGGTACCGAAACTGCGTCGGCAAGGTCACGTCGCGGTTGGTCTGCCGCCGGGGTGCCCAGAAGCTGTCGGTCAAGGTGACGCTGCCGAGCGGCACGGGGCGGAGTTTGGCGTAGGGGCTCGAGGTCGTGTCTGTGATGGGCGCAGCAGTTTGTCGGGTAGTTGCTTGAGTCATAAAGGTCCCTTTAGCTGAGGTAGCGTAAAGATGTTTTGGAACAGTCGGTACATAAAGAACTCAGAAAACTGTCTCGAAGGTCGCAAGCTACAGGCAAACCAGCAGCATGTTTCAGGTGCTCTAACCTTTCACCGCGCCGCCCGTAAGACCCTCGACGTAGTAACGTTGCAAGACCAAAAACAGCAAAACGCAGGGAACGATAGCGATGATGACGCCAGCTTGTAGCGCACCCCAGTTAACCTGACCGTAAAGGCCACTCCTGACCGTGACCAGCATGACCGGCAAGGTATAATTACTTTCTTGGTTCATAAAGATAAGCGCGGCTAAAAACTCGTTCCACGAGTTGATAAAGGCGTAGAGCGCCACAGTGACGAGCCCCGGCGCAACCAGCCGGAGCATGACCCGAAAGAGCATCCCGAGCGGGGTGCAACCGTCGAGCAGCGCAGACTCTTCTAGCTCTCTAGGAATCGTCTCAAAACTGTTCCTCATCAAAAAGAGACCGAAAGGGAGCTGAAAGGCGATGTAAACAAAAATCAGCCCGAGCAGCGTGTTTTGCAACTTGAGTACACCCAAAATCACAAACAACGGAGTCAAAATAGACTGAAACGGAATCATCAGGGTAGATAGAACGACGACAAACAAGATATTTTTGCCCGGAAAAGAAAAGCGGGCGAAGCCGAAACCTCCCAAAAGACTTAGCACAAGCGTTCCCAAAACCGTAAAGACAGCGACGACTGTACTGTTGTAAACGTAACGCCACAGCCCCGCACCGTACTGATTGAGGAGGTGGTAATTTTCAAAGCTGAGCTTGTTTGGGAAGTAGGTCGGAGGCGCCGCCGCAGCTTCACTCGGAGTTTTAAGCGAACTAAGTAGTGCGAGCACGATAGGGGCCAGAAATAAAACGGCCAAAATGATACAAAGGATGTAAATAAGCATTCTTAAGATGCGCTGCCTAAAGTGAGTCGGGGACCGGGAAGCTAAGGTATTTGCCACGCCTGCTCCTTATTAAAGCTGTGTATCATCGCGCAAAAGGTAGAGTTGCAAGGCGCTAAAAAGCACCAAGATCACAAGTAAAACCATCGATAACGCGGACCCGTAGCCTAGCTTGAAATAGCTAAACGAGTTGTTAAAAATCCAGTACACCACGGAAATCGTGCTGTTTTGCGGCCCGCCGCCGGTCATAATGTAAAACTGATCGAAAGCTAGGTAGGACCCGATAACGGAGAGGACGAGCGCCAGTGCGAACGTCCGGCGAAGGAGCGGTAAGGTAATAAAACGCAGTTGCGCCCAATACCCGGCCCCGTCAATCTTGGCCGCTTCGTAAAAGTTCTGCGGAATCGCCTGAAGACCTGCCAAGAGCAAAATCATCGTGAGTCCGACGACCTTCCAGGTGACAGATACGATAATGGCCAGGAGCGCCAAATTTCTGTCACCCAGCCACAGCACCGACGTTTTAATCAGCCCGGCGTCTTTAAGAAGCTGATTGATCAGACCCACCCGGTCGTTCAGGAGCCAGACCCAGAGCAGGCTCGAGGTTCCCAGCCCAATCACTACCGGCAAAAAGTACACCGTTCGAAAAAACGAAATACCCCTGAGAGGAAGCTGGACCATCAGGGCCAGCGCAAACGCGAGTACGAAGATAATCGGCGTAATCACCCCTGTGTACTTTGTCGTAAACCATAAGCTGGCCCAAAATTGACGGTCACTTACAAGCGTTCGGTAATTCTCAAAACCGATAAAACTCTTGCTCCCGAGGAGCGGCCAGTCGTACAGTGACATCCACGCCGTCATAAGTAGCGGCACAACAAAAAATACGCCAACGAAAAGTACGCAGGGCAGCACAAATAGTAGACCGGTCAGCCGCCGGTAGTAACCGGTACGGCCTTTCTGCCGACGGGCCGGTTTGCCCGCCGCAACGATGTCTGAAGTGGTCAATTCGGTTCTCTTTTCGGAAGTGATGAGTGGGGCGGATGACAGATAAAGAATCGAGCGGTAAAAGCGTCTAAAATAGCAGGTACAGCGCCGGGTTTAACCCACTGACGCTGTACCTGAAACCTACTTCATAATTTGTTCAGCGCGTTCTTGTGCTGTTTCGGTTGCACCAGCGACGTCACCGTCAAAGATCGCGCTTTGAAGCATCTGTAGCCACGGGCCGTTATTATCGTTGAGCAGCCCGTTGTAAACCATGCTGTAGGGCGTTTTCCCCGACGCCATGGCTTCGGTGGCAGTGGTCAGCCTTGGGTCTTCAGCGAAGTACTTATTTTTTGCCAGGTCGGTGCGTACCGGCAGCTGTGAATTTTTTGCGTACTGCTCGAGCTGAACCTTTTCAGAAAGCAGCCACTGGATAAACTCGAACGCTTCGTCTATATGCTCGGAACCCGTGGGTATTGCAATATTATCGCCACCCGCGAACGATGAGTGTCCCCCGTTTTGACCGGGCAAAAAGGAAATCCCAAGGTCAACGTCGGGGTACTGGGTTTTAAGCGTCGCGATAGAAAAAGCGCCCGTGCCTACCATACCGATTTTGCCGGAGGTAAAAGCGTTTAGGAAGTCAGTACCGTCGTCTACTTTAGCCCCTTCGGGAATAACCCCTTCGGCGTACAGCCGGTGAAAGAACTCGAGCGCCGCTGCAACTTTGGGATCGGTAAAGGTAGGCTTTGAATAGTCGGCGCTCAGGACGTCGCCGCCACTCGCCCAGACGAGCGGCAACATGGTAAACACATTACAACCAGCGCAAGCTCCTGAAAGGTAGTAGCCGTAGGTATCGTCACCTAAGGCAGTTATCTTTTTGGCAGCAGCCTCGAGGTCGGCCCAGTTGGTAGGTGGTTTGTCGGGATCGAGACCCGCTTGTCTAAAAAGGTCTTTGTTATAGCCGAGCACTGAACCCTCGGCGCTAAACGGCAGGGCGTAAATGGTGCCGTCGCTCCAGGTACCGAGCCTGATGTGAGACGGGCTTAACTCACCGAAAAAAGGCAGCGCTTTAGCCATCGCGGTAATGTCGGTAAGCTGTCCGGCTTCCATAAACGCCGGGGTGTAAACGAGGTCAATCGCAACGAGGTCAGGAGCTACCCCGCCCGCTACGGCCGTAGCGAATTTAGTAATAAACTGAGCACCCGGTATAATTGTGGGTTTGATTTGGTTGTCGTGGGTGGCGTTCCAGTCTTCAACCAGAGCTGTTACAAGTGCCTGGTCGCTGTCGCGTGACCACAAGCTGAGCGTAACAGGTTGCGCCCACACCCAAGCGAAGGTTGAGCAGAGGATAAAGCTGTAAAGGGTCAGTCTGAACGATTTCATTTTGTATTGCCTCCTTAAAGAACGTGTCCTAATTTGGGACACAAACTAGCGTCTCCGACAAACTCTAATCTGGCAAACTCTACGTGTCTTTCGGCGAACCTCCTTCAGAACCGGCCAGCACTGGAAACTCAGCAATTCGCAAGTTGGTAAACCCGTAAGGGATCAGCGTCAGCTCTTCTAGGGGTTCAGCGGAATGAACCGGACTCCGCACCGGTGCCGCAGAATTCTGGGTAAGCCCCTGCTCGAGGATTTGTCTCCCTTTGACCCTGGCGACAACGGGAGCTTCTTCGGGTGAAAAGTGCTGAGGACTAGCCGGTTTGGTCTCGAGTTGGATAGCTGCGTCAAGGTCAGGGGGTAACTCGAGCGCGTAGTTCCACGCGGTTGTGGGATAAACCTCATGGTCATCGTGCGGCGCTTCGCCCCGCAAATGCCGCCAGTCCTCACCTATTTTGAGTGCGAATAGCAGCGGCCCTCGGTAGAGCGAGACGCCCCCGTTAAACCGCACTTCGCTGCGCCAGTGCATGGGCAACCTCAGCGTCACCGTGCTGTCCCCTTGCCACTCGCGCTCTACAATGTAAAAGCTCCCCGCCTCAGCGTCTTGAACGTCATCGCCAGCAACGCTCACAGTTGCACCTTTTGCCCAGCTTGGAATACGCAGATAGAGCGGAAACTCTACCGGGGCGTCGGTGTGAACCTCAAATCGCAGCGTTTCAGCGAACGGGTAATCGGTGACGAGGTTGATGGTAACAGGAACATCTTTCACAGTCGTATGTACCGTATTGGGTGCGTAAGCGGCAGCCACCAGCCCGTCGTCAGGCGTACGCATCCAGAGGTGCGTGGCGAACTTGGGCCAACCCTGATGCATATTCGCGGTGCAGCAGCCGTAGTTGGGCTCGAGCCCGAACAAGTTCGACTCAGGCCCGTTGCTCGTCCACGGGTAGGTGTCGGCGTCTTCACCCTCCGCCCGCCAAGGTGGGTCTTTGGCGGAGCGGCAGAGCACCTGATTGACCTGCTGGTCGTACTGGTGCGACCAGGCGTCGGGGCTGAGCGTCGCAGGCAGGGCGTTAAAGGCTAGTGTCTCGAGCCGGTCGGCAAACATGGGCTCACCCAGGTCGGCTAGCAAGACCTCGAGCGAATACATATATTCGACGACCGCACACAGCTCGCTCCCTTGAACCGGGCTCGTACCGGCAAGGTGTTCATCACATGAAAACATCCCATTGGCCTGACCATGAAAGCGGTCAAGCGTCGCCATCATCGCCAGCGGAGCCTCCCGGTCGGCAGCGTCACCCGAGTGCCGAAACCAGACACCGGGTGTTTTAAGGCCCATCGCCACGTTGACGCCGTGGCTCGATAAGTCGCACTCGACGCGGCTCAGTTTGGTACGAAACGGAAAAGGGTCAAAGTGCTCGCGCCACCCAAAACCTTGCTTGTTGAGCGTTTCAGCCAGCTCTAACAACCACGCTTCCTCGGTGCGTTCATAAAGCCAGTCAACGCTTACTACCAGATCAGCCCAGCGAAACCGTCCCCAGGAACGAAGCCACTGCGTTTCTAACAGCGTTTGCAGCTTGCGCAAGCAGCGTGTCATCGCACCTAAAATACGTTCGTCACCAGTCGCCTCAAAATACTGAGTCAACGCCTTAAACACGATAAAAAGTGGCCACGGGTCGTGTTCGTAGCCGTACCTAGCGTCGAGCACCGGGCCGAGCCAGCCGTCATCATGCTGCTGCGCCAAAACTTGCTCGACCCAGCTTTCGACTTTGCTTTTCAGACGTTCGTCATTGAGCAGATACGCGAGGGGAACTGCGCCGTCTAACCAGTAAGGGCCGCGCTCCCAGCCTTCGGCGTCACCACCGATCCAGCGGCTGTCGGCCACGTCAGGCCAGAACTCGTCTAGATGACCGGTAAGGCCGTCTCGCTGCAGCTCGAGCTGCGTTCTCAACCAGCCGGTCGGAGCAATGCTCCCAAGGGGCAACGGGCTAAAGGCTCGAGCTTTTAGCGCAGGGGGCGTTTTAGTATGCGTGCTAGCTATGTTCACAGTCACAGCCTCGCCTTTCTCGGAAACGGTGCTGTAAAAGGTTTCCGAAATCGATTTAGGTTTGCTTAACGCTAGCACCCTTTCACACCTGTGTCAATCAGCAGCGGGTTTGCTAGACGGCTACTACTCATGAAGATAAAACGTCAGTAAACCGTTTTCGGATATTGTGTTATAACAGATGTATGGACGCAGTCATGCTAGATAGCGCTAAATACCGGGTGAACCGGTGACTAAAGAGCCTGGTGAAGGCAAACCTGTTCGCATTACGATTCGTGACGTTGCCCAACTCGCCGATGTATCCCCGGCAACCGTCTCGAAGGTCATGAACGGTGCGCGGCACGTCAGCCGCAGTGCTCAGGAACGTGTACTCGCCGCTATCGGTAAACTCAACTACCGGCCCAACAGCGTCGCGCGTAGCCTTAAGCTCAAAAGCACCGCGACGATAGGGCTCGTGACCGACGACTTAGAGGGCGTCTTTACCATGTCGATGATGCGGGGCGTTGAGGAGGCGGTGAGTGCCCGGGGCTTTAGCGTCTTTTTGTGTAACAGCTACGGCGAGCCCGCGCGTGAGCGGCAGCACTTGGGGGTGCTCCTCAACAAACAAGTTGACGGCATTATCTTGATGAGCGGTTACAAGGTCAGAAACCGTGCAGCCCCCGCGCTACCCCTGCAACATATTCCGGTGGTGTACCTCTATCAGTACACCCGTGAGCTTCCCTACCCGTGCATCCTTCCCGACGATTTCGGTGGGGCCGCTCTAGGAACACGCTACCTGATCTCGTCAGGGCGTCGCCGCATTGCGCTTATCAACGGCCCCTACCGCTACGAAGCGACTCTGGAGAGGTTAGCAGGCTACCGACAAGCCCTCGAGGAAGCGCGTCTCCCCTTCGACCCGGCCTTGGTGCGCGTCGCCGAATGGAATGAAAGCAGCGGCTACGCGCTGACCCGTGAACTTTTGGCGCTGCCGGAGCCGCCCGACGCGATTTTATGCTCGAGCGACCATCTCGCAGTCGGAGCACTCGAGGCCATCAAAGAGGCAGGACTCAGTGTTCCTGACAATATAGCCCTGGTAGGTTTTGACAACCGCTACTTCGCGGCGCATCAGCGCCCGCCGCTGACCACTGTCGCACTCCCCCTAAGAGAGATGGGCAAGCTGGCGGGCGATTTGCTGATTGAAGCTGTAAGGGAGCAAATCTCAAAACCTATGACGCACAAAGTTCCGTGCTGTCTAGTACAGCGTGATTCAGCTTAAAAGTGAGGTTAGAGCAAGGTGCGTTCGACCTGTTAAAGCTCCCTACAGATTTGACACTCCCCTCCGCTAAAGCGGGGGGGATTCTTGCTTCAACGCCGCGTACCTATGATAGCGATTGCCATCTCAGGTTTTACCGCAGCTCCACAAGCGTTAAAGCCGTCGATCATCGCCTTCATCGGCACACCGTCACCACCGGACAAAAAGTCCTACCAGACCACCTCGGTCTGCGCCGCTGCCAGACCGCTCAAGCTGATATAGCAGGTATCATCTGGTTTGAGACGCTCTGGGAAAATGATTGTCGTCTAGCTAAAGCTGGTCTGTGAAGGGAAGTCCGACTTTTGACATTGGTATCACCGAACTAGAGCGTCAAAACATCTTTCTGGATATCGTTACTAACTGCGGCTCACGGCCTCTACAAACTGCACGTCATTGCCCCGAAGGTTTGAGCGGTAGTTCTGAGGAGAGCGCAGCAGAAGCTGAAGCGGCAAAGCTCCTTACTTCGGCTTCGCTGACGAACCCGGCTCCACCTTGACCAACCCGGATTTTCTGTGTAGCAAAAGCGCACGCAAGGCGCAAAGCTCGTTCAGGCGGTTGACCCTGCACCCAGAAGTGACAAAAGGCGGCGTGCAGAGCGTCACCGGCACCGACCGTACTGGCCATAACCGTACCGGCAAGGTGCGGCGCGGCAAACGCAGGCACGTGCAGGGTTTTACGGCCCCGCTCGGACAAGAGCGCACCCCCAGCCCCAAGCCCGACAACGATTACTTCCGGGTTAAAACGGCTGCGTAACTCACTGACAGTCAGAGCCGCATCTTTCAAATATTCGCCGCTAAGGAATAACAGCGTGGCAGCTTCCAAAAAGTCTTCGTCGTAAGGGTTGTCTAACCCCCGAATTGCGTGCAGATCGGTGGAGATAGGCACGCCCGCAGAAAGCGCACGCGCCAGCAGCGGACGCGCGTATTCGATATTTGTCAGCACCGCAAGCTCACAGTCTTTTAGGGCAGCGTCAAAACGTTCGACCGGGTACACAGTATCGGTCACACCGCCTAAATCCGTATGCACGTGACGTGCGCCGGTCGCATCTGACAGAACGAGTGAACGTCCGCTGCGTTCGCCCGTGTGAAGCAGCGTGCTGAGCGCCGTATTGGAGAGTTCGCTGCGGATAAACCTGCCGGGTGTATCAGGGCCAATGACCGAAGCGAAACGAACTTTTGCACCTAGCGTTTGCAGGGCCTGGGCGATACTAAAGCCGACACCGGAAACGCTCAGCTCGAGGTTAAATAGTTGATAACTGGAGGCATTTTCGAGTGGAAACGCCGCTAACTTGAGCGAGGTCTCGAGGTTGACGTTCCCTACAACAAGCGTGTGCGGCATAGGGCAGTTTAGCGCAACCAAACAGCGTAACGTCGGCTTTGCTTTAGACTGACCTACGTGACCAAAAAGGCTTTCAAAGTCATGGTGGCAGGTGTAGTGCAGCGTTTGGTGACGAACTCGAGCCTGATCAGGTTTAGTCCTGGAGGCGCAACCCCATGACCTTTTTGGCGCTCGCCTTAGTCGTAACTTCGGCGTTCATGCACGCAAGCTGGAACTACTTTGCCAAACGTGCCGGGGGCGGGGTGGTCTTTACCTGGCTCTTTGCCGCGCTCACCACCCTTATTTACACGCCTGTCGGGATTTTCTACTGGCGTTGGCAACAAATCACGCTTAACTCGCTGACGCTCGTGTTTATCTTCGGGAGCGCCGTCATTCACCTCGTTTACTTTTTGCTGTTGCAGCGCGGCTACCGCACCGGGGATTTGTCACTTGTTTACCCATTAGCCAGAGGTTCCGGCCTGCTGCTCGCCACACTCGGCGCAGTTTTGCTGTTAGGTGAACGCCCCAGCGCCCTAGCGCTGACCGGCACGCTGCTCATCGTCGGGAGCGTTTTTACGCTTACGGGCGGGCGCAAGGCTTTTAGCGGCGGGCAGAAGCAGGCGGTCGTCTACGGTTTGGCAACAGGGGTCTGTATCGCTATTTATACGGTGTGGGACGACTACGCAGTGAGCCGACTGGCGGCCCCACCGCTTATTTTTATGTGGCTCTCCGAATGTTGCCGAGCGCTGTTACTTGCTCCAAGCGCCCTGAGAAATCCCCAAAAGCTCCGTGAGGTGTGGCGGCAGCACCGGCTCGAGGCCGTCGTTATCGCCGTTCTCAGCCCGCTAGCCTACATCCTCGTCCTTACGGCCCTCACCTTTACGCCCATAAGTTATGTTGCGCCCACACGCGAAATCAGTATCCTCATCGGCGCAATTTTGGGCGCACGGCTGCTCGCTGAAGGGGACGTGCGGCGGCGGCTCTGGGCAGCGAGCGGCATGGTCGTCGGGGTCGTCTTGTTAGCTTTTGGCTAGGGCAAGCAGGCGGGTTTTACGGCGTCGGTTTACCGTTGAGCGAAAACCCGTCCGTTGCGCTACACTGGCGTGTGTCCAGAAAAGCTTCCAAAGTCACGATGGCGGATGTGGCGCGCGCGGCGGGCGTCTCGAAGCAGACGGTCTCGAGGGTCTTGAACGGCACCGGACACACGAGCGTAGCGACGACCACGCGAATTGAAGCGCTGATTCGTGAGCTGGGCTACCGCCGCAGCGGGGTAGCGCGGAGTCTGGCGACGAACTCGAGCCTCACTTTGGGCTTGGTGGTTCCGGCGCTAGACAATCCTTACTACGCCGAAATCGCGCAGGGCGCGGAGTGGGCGGCGTGGGCGGAGGGCTACAATTTATTCTTGAGCAACGTCTTTTACGACGCCGCGCGGGAGGCGGCGGCGCTCGAGTCGTTGCAAGACCGGGGCGCAGACGGCGTCATTATCGACACCCCAAGCTTACCGGACGACGCGCTGCTCGAGCTTCTGGCAGGGTTTAAGGCGGCGGTCGTGATCGAGCGGAGGGTGCCGTCAGAGGTTGCCGGGAGTATCACGGTAGACGACGCCGCGGGCGTCAGTCTGGCAGTGCGGCGGCTGGCGGCGGCTGGGCGAACACGGCTCGCCTTTTTAGCAGGCCCGGAGCGCTTCGGCAGCAGCCGGGTACGCCAGGAGGCGTTCATTCAGGCTGAAACGGCGCGTGGGACGTTTTCCGAAGCGAGACTGTTAGGGGCGGACTCGAGCGCTGAAGCGAGTTACCACCTCATCACGCGGCTGGCGCGTAAAGGTCTACCATTTGACGCGCTGATTTGTTTCAACGATGTGATGGCCGTAGGTGTGCTGCGGGCACTTGCCGAGGCCGGAGTGCGGGTTCCGGAAGCGGTCGCTGTGGTCGGTCACGACGACATTCCGATGGCCCCTTGGGTCCAGCCGCCTCTGAGCACGCTGCATATTGACAAGCGTGCGTTAGGTGTTCACGCCGTAAAGATGCTGCTCGAGCGCCTGAACGCGCAAACCCGTAAACCGACCGTACTGGAGCCCGACCTTATCGTCCGGGGAAGTACCGGCCCGCTACCGGAGTAAAACCTCCCAAAATAGCGGCGGTGCCAAAGTGCGGTGCTAAAGTAAAGCATGTTTTTTCGTCGAAATCCCAATTTTAAGCAGGAAGGCAGTTTCCTCTTGGCCCGCGTCCGCACCGACAAAAGCGGCGAGACGATCGCCGTCCGGCTCTCAAAAACGAGCGAGATGAGTTTGCAGGGCGGCGGCTACTTTGTTCGGAAGACGCTGATAGGCTCGAGCAGCCTCGACCAGGCGGTGTTGGAGGTTTCGCTGAGCCGGGGCCACCGCGTCAAAACTGCCACCGTAGACGGTGGTGAGCTGATTCCGGTTAAAGAGTGGGAATAAGCGCCGTAAAACGGGCGTGTTGCAACCGGTTGGGCAAGGTTGGCTAGAGCAAGACGTTATGAGAAGGTTTTACGGGGCCGAGTTTCGTGAGGTTTGAACATGGTTTTGAACATACCTTTCAGGTGCAACAGCATTTACGGCTCAACCCTGCCGAGCGCTTCTGTAAAATTCCCGTTAGCGTCCCCTGCGAAAGCTGGTCGTCACACATGCAATTGAGCGCGTCCGAAACCGCCGCACGCCTCCCCTATCCGGAGCTCGCCGACGCTATTGCAGTCATGCTCCAAAAGCGTCTCGAGCTGACCGCACCGGAGCGCAGCGCCGTAAACTTGGGAAACGGCAACACCCTCTTGCTCATGCCCGCCGCCAGCCGCGACTTGACCATCACCAAACTCGTTACGGTTCATCCGAACAATCTGGAAGGTCTACCGACGATTCAGAGTGACGTTGTGGTCATGCGTACCGGCACCGGCGTGCGGCTGGGCATTTTAGACGGCGTGGTGACGGAACGGCGTACAGCAGCCCTTTCCTTGCTCGCGGCCAAAACGCTCGCGCCGCGTCCGGACGGCCCACTACTCATCTTCGGGGCCGGGGTTCAGGCGAGAGCGCATTTGAAGGCGTTTCACGTCGGTTTAGACGTCAAGCAAGTATTTATCGCGTCACGGACGAGGGCCAAAGCCGCCGAGCTGGTAGCCTACGCGCAGTCGCTGGGGATGGACGCACAACTTACCGAAACTCCTGCCGACGTTGCCGCCGAGGTACCCCTTATCGTTACCGCAACGACGAGCCGGACGCCCGTCTTGACTGGCCCCGTCCGGCGGGACACGCTGATCTGCGCGGTAGGATCGTTTCAACCCGAAGTTGCTGAGGTCGCAGTAGATGTTATCGCTGAAAGCCGGGTGGTGGTCGATACTTTAGAGGCCACAGAGACCGAAGCGGGCGACCTGCTTCAGGCTGTGGCAGCGGGGCGTTTACGGTGGTCTGAAGTGGTAGAGCTCGAGTCCCTCCTAAAACATCCCGTAAACGTAGACCGGCCCACCGTGTTCAAAAGCGTTGGTCACGCTCTCTTTGACCTCGCTGCCGCGCACGTCGCCTTCGGCGTCCCTATCGCCCAGTTGTAGCGCTACCTGAGAAAAAATCCGGCTCCTACCGAATCGTCCGGGTCGATGACCCACTGATTAAATCCGGTGATAGCCGCTTGACCGCTCACTTCCGGAATTACGGCGTCGAACTCGCCGACTTTAGCGTGTCCGACGACCCTGCCGGTAAAGCTTGTGCCGATGATGCTCTCGTTGATCAGCACCTCGTTTTCGCTAAGCTGGCCTAGCGCGTAAAGCTGCGTGACCCGTCCCGCCGTACCGGTGCCGGTCGGTGAGCGGTCAACCTCACGGTCAGCGAAGATGCAGACGTTCGCCTGAGTTGAGCCCTGGTGCTGCGGCGGCCCGTCGATGATGGTGCCGTAAAGCCGGTTGAGTTCGGGGATAAGCGGATGCTGGATGCTCACTTCAGCGCTCACCACTTTTTTTACCTCATCACCCAAGACGATGAGCGCACGGTAGTTTTCCGGTGCGACCGAAAGCCCAACCTGCCCGCCGTCCAGATACGCGTAAAACGCGCCACCGAAAGCGATGTCTACTGTGACCAGGCCGAACGAGGGCGTATGAACCGCTAAATCTCGTCGGTAAAGAAATGAAGGGACGTTGTTAAACCGCACCCGCCCGACTTTGGCACCGTCCCACTCGGCAAACGCCTCGATAAATCCGGCCGGTGAGTCAATACCGATACGGGTTTCCGGCACTTTGACCTCAACTAAACCTTGCGCGGCGGCAACTGTAGCGAGCGCGATGATACCGTGCCCGCACATGTCCGAATAGCCTTCGTTGTGCATAAAAATCACACCTAAGTCTGCCTCCGGGGTAACGGGTTCGGTGATATATGCACCGTACATGTCGGCGTGACCCCTCGGTTCCCACAGCAGCGCTTTACGCACGTCATCGAGGTTTTCTTCCGCCCAGCGGCGCTTTTCTAGAATCGTGGTGCTGGGAATGCGCGGAACACCGGCAGTGACGATGCGGAGCGGTTCGCCCGCGGTGTGCGCGTCTATGGTCGTGTAGGTACGGCTGAAGTGCATCGTTTCCTCCGGTTACGCTGGGCTGACTATAGGTGTATACTAGCCCTCTCACCAGGGGTGCTGAAAGGCTGAGAGAGCCCGCGTCATGCGGCTCAACCCTAGAACCTGACCCGGATAGTACCGGCGGAGGAAGTGTGACGCGCTCGTAACTTTAAGCTTGCGCCTCCTGGTGAAGTTGCCAGGAGGTTTTTTAGTGGCTAGTGTAAACGCAGCTTACGGCGAGGGTGTCGGCACCGGTTTTTTAGCCGGGTTAAGTACCCGGAACCTGCGCCCGAAGCAAGAACAACTCCTCAACCATCCACTTTGGACAGGTATCTACGACCAAACCACGACCCGCGAACAGCTCGCCCGGTTTGCCCTGCAAGATATCTTTTTAATCCGTGAGATCTACCGTTTGGACAGCCTCACCATCGCCAAAGCGCCCACAGCTAAAGCGGCGGACGCGCTGATTGCTAAGTTGACGCCTAAGTCTGGGGCCGCCGACACGCTTTTACGCTTTGGTGAGGCGGTCGGTTTGACACCGGAGGATTTTGCTGAGGCAGACCCTCTTGCACCCTGCCTTGCGTTGACGGCGCAGTTTTACTATCACCTGGCGCGAAGTTCGTTCGCTGAAACGGTCGCGTGTCTCGGGGCGAGTGAGACGATTTTTTTGGAGATTTGCGGACGCATCGACGCTCCGCTCCGGCAGTATGGCTTTTCGGATGAGGCTACGGAATTCTTCAGCTTTCATGAAGCGCTCGAGCCTGCCGAACGTACCACTACAGACATGCTCCGCCCACTCGTTACGACCGACGCGGAGAGAGAAGCCGTAACCCGTGCCGCCGAACTCTGTTACGACTTTGAACGGCTGTTTTACGACGCGGTGCATTCTGGATGAAACGGTTTATGGGCGTTTTAGCACCGCTGGTTGCAGGCGTCGCTGTTTTGGGCGTGTGGCAGCTCAGCGTCACGGTGAGGGATGTTCCGCCGAGCTTTCTGCCGTCGCCGTCTGTAGTCATCAAGACCTTGTTTGAACAACGTGGGCTTTTATGGGACAACAGCCTGACAACGCTTTCCGAAACGGTATTGGGCGTTCTTCTAGCAGTTTTCGTTGCGCTCGTCTGGGCACTCTTGCTCGACCGGTCTGCGCTGCTAAAGCGGGCACTTCTGCCGTACCTCGTCGCCTCGCAGACCGTCCCGATTATCGTTTTGGCCCCGCTGATGCTCCTCTGGTTCGGCTTCGGACTTTTGCCCAAAGTGCTGCTGGTTGCGCTCTTTGCCTTTTTCCCTATCGTTCTTTCGACGCTTTCGGGCCTCGAGCAAACACCCTCCGAACGCGTTGACCTGATGCGTTCACTGGCCGCGTCGCCGTGGCAGACGTTCCGCTTTTTGTGCTGGCCCGGTGCGCTACCGAGCTTTTTTGCGGGCTTACGCATTACCCTCACCTACAGCGTCACAGGCGCTATCTTTGCCGAATACGTCGGCGGCTTTTCGGGTCTCGGCATCTTGCTGCAAACCGCTGCGAACTCACGTGCCACCCCTTTAGTCTTCGCCACCATTTTAGTTATCGCTCTGCTCAGCTCGCTGCTCGTCGCCGGTGTGCGGCTGCTCGAGCGTCTCACCATGCCTTGGAGGTTTTAGTGAAAGGTTTTCTCGTACTATTTGTTGCATGTTTTACGTTTGCGTCCGCCCAGACCCAACCAGACCAGACCGTCCGTCTGGCCCTCGACTGGGTACCGAACACGAACCACACCGGCATCTACGCCGCGCTTGCTAAAGGCTGGTATGAAGACGCGGGTGTAAACTTACAGATTTTGCCCTACGGCAGTGTGTTGCCTGAAGCTTTGGTGGCGAACGGTCAGGCGGAGGTGGGTGTCTCGAGCACCGAAGGCGTGTTGGGCGCAACCGCCGCCGGGGAGCCGGTCGTCTCTATCGCGGCCATGTTAGCTACCAATACGGCGGCGCTGGCTGTCCTGAAAAGTAGCGGTATTACCCAACCGAAAGACCTGGACGGTAAAATCTACGCCGCCTTCGGCAGCACCTACGAAGACCCGACGATTGCCACCGTTATCCGTAGCGACGGCGGCACCGGCAACTTTCGGAGTGCGCTTCTGAACGTCGCCGGATTTGACGCGTTGCTAGCAGGCCGCGCCGATTTCGTCTGGATTTTTCGGGGTTGGCAGGGCGTTCAGGCCGAACGTGAAGGCGTCAACCTGACCCTGTTTAACTTCAGCGATTACGGCGTGCCGGACTACTACACGCCCGTGTTGGTCTCGAGCCCGGACGGTGCAAAAAATAATTCGGATGCACTCGAGGCGTTTTTACAGGCAACCGCTAGAGGTTACACCTTTGCAGCGAACAACCCTGAAGAAGCTGCCGACCTACTCTTAGGAGCCGCGCCTGAGGGCAGCTTTCCCGACCCCGGTTTGGTACGTGAGTCGCAGGGGGTGGTCTCGAGCTTCTACCTCGCCGAGGGCCAAGCGTGGGGTCAGCAGGGCCCAGATATGTGGAGGGGTTATCCAACCTTGCTACTAGACGCAGGCATCTTTGGCGAGACGACCGAGGCTGTCCGTCAGGCAGTTGAGGCTAGGGCGCTCTATACGAATGCGTTACTGAGATAGACGTTCAGCCGTGCGCAAAAGCTGTTTACGCACGGCCGAACTACTGGGCGCTCAGCAAATCGGGGCGCAATTTGACCGCCTCACGCAGATAGATATGCCGCATCTCACGCTGCGTTTTGGTCGTGTTGACCTGAAGCATAATCCGCACCGCTTTAGGTAGACGGTTCGGCACCGGAATCTCCTGATTGCACATTAAAGGCACCAAGCTCATCCCGAGCGCCCGCGCCGCCTCTGCCGGAAAGGTGCTCGTTAAATCGGGCGTGGTGGTGAAAAAAATCGCAGCGATAACCTCGAAGTCATGAATATCGTTCTCGAGGAGCATTGTCTCTAACAGCTCTTTGGTGGCCGCCAAAATCAGTTCGGGTTCGTCTCGTGCGACCGTCGTCGCGCCGCGAACACCGCGCACCCAAGTCGGCCTGGGGGTTGGTTCCATAGGGAGAGTGTAGCACTGCCTCTAAGGTGAGGCTAAAGTTTTGCCGTGGTTTGAGGCAAAGATGGTTGACCGCCCCTGTGTATGACTGAAGGTGTCGGCTTACGCGGTGAACGGGCCGTAGTCACGCATAAGAGGGTCGCCTAATGCTTCACACAACAGCAACCCCGTGGCCCCTCATCGCTAGCAGCGACATTGGGCAGTACCCTGAGGGTGGGGGTAATATGACACATTCATCACTGGGCACCCGCACGCTGCTCGCCGTAATCGCTGTTGTAGTGGGGTTCGCTGCACTTAAAGCCACGCAACCGGTCTCGCTGCCGCTAGTTTTTGCGGTCGTCTTGCTGCTCTTTTTTAGGCCGCTCCAGGTCTGGCTCGACCGCCGCCTCCCTCACTGGCTAAGCCCGCTGATGGTGCTGCTGATCGTTTTGGGCCTGCTTGCGCTGGGAGGGTTGGCCGTGGCTTACGGGGTGTCGGTTGTTGCTCCCGAATTGCCCCGGTTGGCTGAGCAGCTTCGACCTCAGCTCGAGAGTTTGAGAGGCCGTTTGCAAGGTTCAGGGGTGCGGAAGTGGATGCGTGAGCCGAAAGACGCCGCCCTCTTCTAGCGCTATAGGAACTGCACGGCAGTGTGAACATAAAGACATAACTGTCCCTTCTATTAGGCACCCCCCGGACCTAACTGGAGTTTATAGCTTGGGTATTCACAAAAAACTTACAGAGGTTTGGCGACCTGCACGAGCATTGCCTCTGATGAACAAGTTCGTGCGGCGCTTACATTGTTGAGCTAGATTACGACATAGCCTTAGAGAGGTCGAATTGGATACGCGGTCAGCTCGGCGCTCGGGGCGTCTAACACCTTCAGGCGACACGCCCTTACTAAAAAGAGTTTTGGTGCTGCAGTAGTGCTGTCGGCGTCAGCGTCTTAGTTTTGTGGCGAAACACCAACAGGCTTAAGCGCGCAGGTGAGAACAAATTAACTTGCGAGAGGGCCAACACAGACTACAGTTACTTTCGGTTCGGTAACGAATATGAGGCTTCATGACTTCTCCCCCTTTTCCTACTCGATACATCTTTCAGCGGCTTAGCCGCCAACCTAGCGGCGTCTATAGGTCCGCTAGTGACCTCAAGACCATCCTCGGCACCCTCCGCGGAGAAGGCCGAAACGCCCTTGTTGAGTTCGAGGACACCGGGGGAAAGCTCGGCCATCTGCTTTTGCAGGGTGGCCGTCTTGTCTATGCTCAGCATGGTAAGGATCAAGGCGACGCAGCTCTAACAGCGATGCAGGCACAAGTTGATCACAGCCGCTTGCGCCTGCTGCTCCTTGACGACGACCAAACAGCCCTCGCCTGCGCAGCTGTAGACGGCGTGCCCGGTCTAACCCGGGCACTTCGCGGCGCGAGCTACGACGAGCTGCTGAGCGAACTTGCACGCCAAGAATTTACCGGCGTCGTGGCGCTAGAGTATGGCCGTCAGTTTGTCATCTTGCGTTTCTACCAGGGTCGGCTAGCCGACCCTCAGACAACGAACGAGGTCCCGCGCGTTGTTCGCCTGACCCAGATCGCTTGGCAGGAGCGGGAACTTGGCGAGCTTCGCGGCATGAACTGGGCTCCGGCTCCCGTAACGCCCATACCGGTTGTGGAAGCCGATCCAGCACGGGTATGGGCGCTGTTTCAAGAAATTATAAACGCTCAGCTTGGCGAGCGCGCCCCACGGGTAGTTGCGACTACTCGTGCGTCTCTCCCTCACGCCCTTAGCGGTGGGCCTTTAAGTGTACAGCTTGCGCGTCAGGTCGAGCGGGTGGCGGGAAGCGCGACGGCCCGTGACTTTCTCTCTCGCTGCGCGCCTGATACACCTCCTTGTGCTAAACCGCACTGACGTAGGGTGCGCGTAGAGTACGTCCCACCAATCAACTCAGTATCTGAAACCTCTAGGGAGAAAACAATGAATGAAGTGAGTGCTCTAACGGTAGGCCAGTTTCAACTGGTCTTTAATATCTTAAACTTAACAGTTGCAGTCTTCGGCGGCTTTGCGCTGCTGTTTGCCCTCGCCAGCAGCACAGTAGCTCCTGCCTACCGTCTAGGCGTCGCGGTCATAACTGCGGTGTTCGCGGTCGCCGGCTACCACTACCTACGCATTCTTGAAAACTGGCGTTCTACCTTTGCATTTGCAGACGGGGTGTACCTGCCTAGCAGTCTGCCCTTTAATCACGTTTTGCGCTACGCAGACTGGATCGGTACCGTTCCCCTGATTCTGGCTGCGACGATGCTGGTTTTAGACCTCGGACGGCGTAAAACGACAAGCCTGGTAAGCCGCCTAGCAGCCGCGGCGGTCCTTATGATTGGGCTAGGTTACATCGGTGAACTCGAGCGCGCTGACATGGTGTTGCGTGGCGTCTGGGGTCTTGCTGGCATGCTCCCTTTTTTGTATATCGTCTGGGTGCTGTACGGCGAGATGTCGAGCGTACTCGCGTTCGAGTCGTCTCAGGTGCAGGGGCTCTTCCGCAATCTGCGCCTGCTGACCCTCTTGTCTTGGAGCTTTTACCCCATCGCCTACGCTTTGCCGATTTTTGGCCTGGGTGGTTCCGCCGCTGAGGTAGCGGTGCAAGCGGGCAACTCAGTAGCCGACATCACCGCCAAGGTGGGGGTCGGGCTGCTGGTTCTCGCTTTGGCGCGCACGAAAAGCCACGAGGCCACCGCGCTCAGTGTGTCTGACAGCGCGTCCGAGGCTTCAAGCGTTCCACGAGTCCTGGCAAGCGTAGCGCACGACTAGACATCACAGCTCAGAGAGCAAGTCGGAAAGTGCTGGCAATTTTCATAATCACACTTCAGGCCGACCAGTAACACCTATTTGCTCTTCGAAAAACTCTAGGTTTGGAGCCGAACGCCGCTAGGAACAGCCGATTATGGTTCTTGTAGCGATAGACCACTTCAGCTGCCTTCAATAAAAGCTTTAAGTTCCGAGTGAACCTCGTCACAGGAGTATTTTTTGGCCTCGAGTGCTACTCAAACTATGACTGCGTGAGCGCATTCACCTTACTTTCAACCTGCTCGACAAGGCTTGCTCTCGCGATTGAAAACTTTGCGCCCAAGAGACTGTTGCATTCAAGGTATGTAACGCAACTTTTCAAACCTTGTTGGAAAAGCATTTTCTCTGCTTTTGCTCTATCAGAATTACCTGAAAAAAATGCTAAGACGGAACAGTCCCTTCCAAAGCCGCTGAGTCTATTTAAGATGTAGTCCTTTCACTTATCGCTACTTTTTCGTTTAACTAATGAATTGCCCCACAGCCTGAAGTGAGGACTAATGCGGTAGTTGAGATGGGATGAGGGGACCCCCTTTCCTAACTGAGTACGCTCAGGTGAAGGCGCGTGTCGCCTAGAAATGGGAGTAGGGGTTGTCCACTGATTGGACAAAAAAGTAACGGTAAGCAAAAAACTTGCGTCCTCAACGGGTTTGGTCAGCTTGGCACCAGCTGTCTCAGCTTGAACTTTTTTTGGTACAGTTCTAATGAAGTAACGGTAGAGAGCGCGTGCCTGACGAAGACATGGGAACAATACCAAACACCATAAACGGGACAGTTACCCTTAGCGCAAGTGTTTTTTCTGATCAGGGAACTGCCCCATCTCGGCATGACGGTGTATTTTGAAAATCCCAACAGCACCAGGAAACGCAGACGGTCATATACTTGCGGTGTGCTTTTATGCCACCCATGTACGCGGCTTGATTGGAAATTTAGTGCGTGACGCCGAGACGATGATGGCACTCATAACAGACGTCGCCAACGCCGATGAGCGCATCCGCGCCGCCGTCCTCAGCGGCTCGCGCACCAACCCCAGCGTCTCGCAGGATCCCTTCCAAGACTTCGATGTCGTGTACGTCGTGACGGACGTGGCCCCCTTCGTAGCCGACCCTTCGTGGATCAACCGTTTCGGCGAGCGCATAATCTTCCAGACGCCTGACGCGATGGGCAGCCCGCAGCCTGAAGAGAAAGATACCTTCTCGTACCTGATGCAGTTCGCGGACGGCAGCCGCATCGACCCCACCTTTGCCCCCGCCGCTCGCATCGATCCGCTCATGTTCGACAGCCTGAGCGTGCCGCTACTTGATAAGGACGACCTGCTACCGCCCCTGTCCCCGCCGAGCGATCGCGACTACCTGCCCGAAGTGCCGACTGCCAAGGCGTTCGAGGACTGCTGCAATGAGTTCTGGTGGGTATGCCCGTACGTTGCTAAAGGCCTCTGGCGTTCGCAGATTGTATACGCTAGGTACTGTCACGACACATTCATTCGCCCGCAGCTTATGGCGATGCTGACGTGGTACGTGGGTGTGCATACCGACTTCTCCCACAATACGGTCGCGTTCGGTAAATACCTGCCTTGTGAACTCGAGCCCGAACTGCGGAGCCTGCTGCTCGCGATCTACGCGGATGCTGACGAAGCGCACAACTGGGACGCCCTGATGGCGACCTGCGCCCTGTTCCGGCCTATAACAACACAGGTGGCGCGGCATTTCGGCTTCGCCTACCTACACGGTGACGACCAGCGCGTGAGCGCTCACCTTTTATACGTTCGGGCGCTGCCTAAAAGCGCGTCGCGCATCTACTGAGTGGAGCTGCCTAGCGCGAACCCCCGAGCGACTTGGGGTGAGGCCGAGTTGCTGCGATAGGTTGCTCGGTATTCGGTGTAGGTGAAGCAAGTGCCGGTTCTCTTCCAAGATTCGCGAGGCGGCCCTTCTCTTTATAGGCAGCAAGCGCTACCGAGGCTTTAGTAAACAGCCCGACTCACACAAGACGAACAGTTCGCTCGAACCATTATGCAGTAATCGAGATGGGATGAGGAGACCCCCTATCTAATGTAAGTACGCTCAGTTAGAGGCGGCAGTCGCCTAGAAAGGGGAGTAACGATGAAACACAAGCAGATCGTCGGTTTAGATTTAGGAGACAAGTTCTCGTACGCCTGCGTGTTCGACGCCAACACCGGCGAGGTCATTAAAGAAAAGCGGGTCGCTACTAGGGCAAGCTGTCTAGAGACGTTCTTCGCGAGTCAGCCCGCCACGCTCATCACCATCGAAACTGGGACGCACTCTCCTTGGATCAGCCGCCTTTTGGAGAGTTTTGGTCACGAAGTGCTAGTCGCTAATGCTCGCAAAGTGCGGCTGGTCTACGGTGGCGACCGGAAGAGCGACAAGCTAGACGCACAAAAGCTGGCAAGACTGGCCCGCTTCGACCCAAAGCTGCTTTCACCCATCTAGCACCGCAGCAGGGACGCGCAAGCGCATCTAGCGCTGATCCGCTCCCGCGACGCGCTGGTCGGCAGCCGCATCGGGCTCGTCAATCATGTCCGGGGCAGCGTCAAAGCCTTCGGCGCGCGGTTGCCGGTGTGCAGCACGCGCACCTTCGCCAGAAAAGCTCGCGCCGTCGTTCCGGAAGCGCTGCTGGCAGCACTTGAACCGGTGTTGACTATCATCGAGAAGGTGAGCGAGCAGATTTCGGTGATGGAGAAGCGCATCAAGGTCTTGGGGAAGGAAACCTACCCGGAAACAAACGTACTACGTCAAGTCACCGGCGTGGGTGCCATCACCTCGCTCACCTTCGTGTTGACCCTTGAGAACCCGTCGCGGTTTAGGAAGAGCCAAGACGTCGGCGCGTTCTTAGGCTTGACCCCAGGGCAGAAGCAGTCCGGGGATAGGGATGTAAAGCTGCGCATCAGTAAACGGGGCGACGAGGGCTTACGGCGACTGCTTGTTCAATCCGCGCACTACCTGCTCGGCCCCTTCGGGCCAGACTGCGACCTCAGGCGGCACGGTGACCCTACGAGGCCGGTGGCGGTGGGTTTGCGAAGCAGCGCGCTATCGTCGCGGTTGCTCGTAAGCTGGCGGTGCTGCTCACCGCCTCTGGCTTACCCAGGAAGTCTACGAACCGCTACGCAACGCCGACAAGGCGTTAGCAAAAGCCGCTTAGACGGGTACTTAAAACCGATACCGTCGGCCACACGCTGTTTTAGAAGTGGTTCACGCCCTAGTCGGGTGACTGCGGCAATGCGCTTGGCTTTACAAGCCGATGTTGAGATAGCAGCACCCACCAGCCGGACCCCAGCCTGCACCTTACCGAGTGCGTATGGAAGCGTGGCAAGAAACCTCTTCACCTTTATGACTTCACTACGGGGGCTTGACAACTCGGGTCTCCTCATGGAAGCGTAAAGCCGGGCGAGTTTGGTACGGGCGTGAGTGGTGGAGAAACACCAATTGACTGTAGCTCGTCTTTGGTTGCGCTCAGCCTGCCAGGGGTTGACGCGCGTCCTGAGCTAGACATATCGGGAAGGCGTCCCTTTAGTGCCTGTCGCGAGAGCACCGACCACTCAATCTCAGCCATGTTGAGCCACGAACCGTGCTTAGGGGTGTAGTGAAACTCAAGCTTTCGGGTCAAACGCCTAGCTTCGTCAGCCGAGCAGGTTTGGTAGAGCGCCGCCGGGGTATGAGTATTGAGGTTATCAAGCACAACGCCGATAGCGTCAGCGTCGGGATAGCGAGCGACGAGCTGCTGCAGCTCTTGAGCGAAGTCCTGCGCGGTGCGGCGTTCTCTTACCTTGACAACGCGCTGACCTACAGCGGGTTCAAAACCGATGAACAGCGAGCAGTGCCCTCGGCGCTCGTACTCGTAGTCTTGGCGTTTGGGTTTACCCGGCTCAGTGGGTAGAGGTTCCTTAACTTCAGCCAGGAGTTGACAGGGCAACTCGTCGAAACACACGACCGGACGCTTCGGGTCGTGTGTTTCGGCGTAGAGGTCTAAAACGTCTTCCATCCGCCACACGAAATCAGCCGTTACCTTGGCGCTGCACCATTGTTTGGTCTGCCACGGTTTGAGCGCGTTTTTTTCAGCGTTCTGCGCACCGTCTCATCGCTGATGGCGTCCACAACCTTCAACTCGACGAGCTTGTCGGCCAACAGTTGCATGGTCCAGCTTTCCCGGTCGTCAGGTTGGCTACACGCTAGGGCGACCAGCAGCGCTTCTTGCTTGCCGTCCAGTTTTGGCTTACCTCCTGGTCGAGGTTTGTCGTAAAGGGTCGCTGCCAACCCCCCCGAGGCAAAGCGTTTCCTGAGCTGATACACCGTCTGTGCCTTGAGGTGCAGCGCTCCCGCCACGTCCTTGTCCTGTTGGTCTTTAGCCGCCAGCAGCAGCGCGTGTGCCCGCCGAATCACTCGGGCTGAATGGTGGTCTGCGTTGACAAAGTGACGTAGCTGCTCTCGCTGCTGTTCGTTTAGTTCTACACGGTATTGTTTCGATCTTGGCATCCTTGACCATATTCTTGTTATCCGCTGTGGTCTAGTACTAGTCCTAAGGATAAGTGTCCGGAAGCTGTTGCAGCTGCAAGCTTCGGCTGTGAGCTTACTCACAGCTAAAAGTGGGGCAAACACCCGGCATCTATGACAAGTTCTGTAAATTTTACAAAAGCAGCGTAAAGCGTAAGAAAAGCGCATCAGAACAGACATTGTGAGCTTTTATCAACAGGCAAGACCTACCTCGGAAGTTCATAACAGCCTCTAACTGGGCTACGCCGGGGCGAGGTTCCGGAAACGCGCATGGTCGTCAACGATGACGGCGAAGATCACGCCTGGACGCGGCGGGTGCTCGAGCTGGCCTTTACCGGGGCGAGGGTGCGGGCGCTCATACCGCTCATGCAGAGGCGGGCGGACGAGTTGATTGATGCGTTCGGGGATGGCTCTAACCGCATTGACCTCGTAGCCGACTACGCAGCACCTTTTGTCAGGACTGTCGTGGACGAGGTGATGGGGTTGTCGTTTGCCGACGCCGCGCAGATTCAAGCCTGGTCGGACTGTCAGATTTTGTTGTCGAATCCGCTCGCGCCCGCCCATGCCCGCGCCGAAGCCGCCAAGCAGCTCGGGGACTACACCCGTTACATGCAAACGCTGACCGACGAGCGCCGTCAGGAGCGCCGCAGCGACCTGATGTCGGATTTGACGACCTGTCCGGACTTTCTGATAACCGCGTTCACAGCATCATTCGCGGGGTTCGTATCGCTGGCTTCGACACCACCCGTGACGCGGTTACGTCTACGGCCCTCGCCATGCTGCAGCATCATAAGGTGCAGGAGCGGGTCACGGCAGACCCGGCCCGGAGCGTGACCAAGCTGTCGCAAGAGGTTTTACGGCGGGACGCGCCGCACCGTGGTCTCTTCCGGCTAGTCACGCAAGATACTGAGCTGGGCGGCACGGCCCTGGTCAAGGGAGTATGCTCCTGCTGCTGTTCGGCTCCGGCAACCGCGACGAGGCTATCTTTGCTGAACCCGACAAGCTCGAGCTAGGCCGCCCCAACGCACACAAACATCTGGCATTTAGCCGAGGGTTGCACGTCTGTCCGTGTGAACCGATGGCTCGGGCTGAAATCCGGGTTGCCCTCGAGACCCTGTCAAACGGGTACGCGGTCTTCGGCTCGCCCCCGACTACGCGCCGACCTACATTGCAAGCTACCTGTTTCGCGGCCTCGAGCGCCTCGACGTTACTTGGGACAGTATCGTTCCAGCAGCCGGAGACGATAAAAATCAGGCTGCGGCGACGTGTCCGGTAGATCATTAGAACTCGCGCAGGTTGATTGGAAAAAGCTACGGGCGAGGACGCCGTAAAAGGTTAGGAGTCAAGACCGGCTAGACAGGATAGTCAGACCCGTTCTAATTTTGTCCACGGTTCCGGGGGTAGCTCGAGCCTAACCTCAGCCCCCGGTTCTATAGTGCCGCCTGTTAAAACGACGCTCATGATTCCGGCTTTACGGAACAGGGTGCCCTCTGCGTCACGGTCTAGAACAGCTTTTAGCAAACCGTTTTGAAACCCGTCTAGTTGCAAACACGGGTTGCGGAGCCCCGTAACTTCTAAAATGACTTCAGCGCCGATAAATAGTCGCGTTCCAGTCGGCAACGCCAAGAGGTAAAGGCCCCGAGTTGTAAGATTTTCTCCGAGCTGCCCCGCTTTTACCGTAAATCCCCCGAGCGCTAACGTCTTGAAAAGTTCTTCATGAATGAGATGGACTTGCCGCAAGTTAGGCTGGGTAGGGTCGGCGCGGATACGTGAGAGGTGCTGCACAGTTTTGCCCGCATGAGTGTCGTTAGCGACGCCGTACCCCGGAATCAGGGAAATAGAGGCGACGGGCAATTTATGAAAACCGTGCGCCTCACTAAAACTAACTGCTGAGACCTGATACACCTTAAAAGTCCGGCTTAAAAGACTTTGATTTCAGCGTGCAAATCGCCACCGACAAGCTGAAGCTCTAAGTACTGCCGCTTCGAGAGTGCGTCGATCATCGCAAACAAGTTGACCTTATCGAGCAGGATGCCCTCAGGCATAACCGTGTGCCCGTAGACGCCAAACCGGTAGCCTGACTGCTGCGCCAGTTCAGGTTTGTCGCGCCACCACCCTTTAGTGTCAGGGTCGTGATAAAAAAAATCGTCGTAGTGCTGCATCCCCGGCAGCGGCCCGGCGTGGGCGAACTGAATATTGCCGACGATTTTTTGCCGAGGAAAACTCGCCATCCACGCGCTTAAATCGTCGGGGAGGGGAAAACCGCCCTTGGCCGGGTCGAACTCGTTATGCTCTAAACCGCCCCGCATTGACAGCGTATAGTTGTGCGTCAGGGCCGCCTCATCGTGGTTACCCAAAATCACACTGACGCAGCCGCCAGCACGCTCCATATAGTCCTTGAAGCGGTAGAGTTCGCGGATTTGTGCTTTCGCCGCTCGCCGGAGCTGTTTCGCGTCGCCCGAGTCGAAGGCTTCAGCGCCGACTGCATAAGCGTAGCTCACGGCGTCTTTGTAATGCACCAGATCGCCGATTAAAACGATTTCGGCGTCGCCTTCTAAAACCGGGGCGGTCAGCTCACCGACGTCGCTCGCCATACCTGCCGCCCGGAGCGCACCCCACAACTCGGCCCACTGCCCGTGAACATCCCCGAACGCGAGAATTTTACGGGTTCCCGATACGACCTCGGGCGTCGTCACTGCCGCACCTTTAGGTTCATGGTGCCGACTAGGTTCACGGTGCCGACGCCCGCAGCAGCTCTCTAAGTTTGGCGTAGAGTTCACGGGCTGCGTCCGGGTCGCTGCCGTAGCCGCCATAGGTGTTGAGCAGTCTAGCGGCTCCCAACCCCTTACCGTCCGCTTTGAGGCGGTCAACGAGTTTGTCGATAGCCTGCTGCCCCGCAGATTTGACGACCGGTGGGGCGTCAGACTGAGCTTCGGAGGCTGCGGCTTGGGCAGGTTCAGGTCGTACAGCGGAGGCCGGTTGCGGAACTGATTGGGCGGTACCCTCTTCGTCACCTGACAAGTCGGGTTCGTAGAGGGGCTGCTGCTGTTCAGGGTCGTAATCCACCCACGGCAGTTCGTCCAGTACGACCGCCGGACGGAGACCGAACAGGGCGGCGGCAGCGGCGAGAGCGTCGTCGGCAGTGCCGTTCAGGTCGGTTTCGGTAGTGTAGGGAGCCACGGCAGCTTTAGAAGTGCCCGCGATACTGAGCGTGCAGACCAGCCCACGTTCACCTAGAGCGGCAAACCCCTGTGACCAGCCGCCTACCCCGAGAACTGCGTCGAACCGCGCCGCGAGTGCCGCTGCCCGGAGCTGTGGGCTTACCTGAGCGCTCAGGCGGTCGGGTGACAACTTGACGACGCGCCAGACGAGGTCGGAAGCAGAAAAAGGTGCAGCGAGAGCGTTCCACGAGATAACGTCCACGAAACTTAGTATAACGGGAGTCACGCCCTGGGGGGAGGCGTGCTTTCTTACTTTCTTGTGCGTGGCAGGTAAGATCCCACACTAAAATGTCGTACTGGGATGTTATGACCCCAGCCTTGACCGCTATACCGGGTTGAGCTGAACTGCCGGGCTGAAGTGGAGCTCGAGGCTAAAAGTATCTCACCTGAAGCGTTTACCTGCCCGTACGGAAGCCGTCCCGCAGAAGCGCTAAACGAGGCGCATATAATGCAGCTATGTTGTTCTTCCGACCCATCCCCCAGCTGCGCTACGCCGTAATTCTGATTGCAGCGCTGTTTACTGGCGCGTACGCGCAGAATGTGCAGCTCAGCACCCTTACGCCCGTTGCCGGAAAAAACGTGAGCGTTACTGGCAATGCGCTCAACCCTGGAAGCCAGGTGACGGCGCAGCTGACCGCGCCGGGGGGCCGGGTCTCACGCGAAAGTGCGCAGGTCGGGGACAAGGGCCGGTTTCGTTTAGAGATTACCATCCCGACAGGCGGGCGGTATCAGCTGGTGGTGCGGGGGCAGGGCGTTGAAAAGACGTGGCAGTTTACCGTACCCAAACCGCCGCAGACGCCACAGACCCGGCCGACAGCTAAGCCTACCCGACTCACCCCAGAACCGGATCCGTTCGACGTTGCCACCCTCGAGGTCACACGTACCGAAAACGGGCTTAATGCGTTTCAGGACGGTGCACCTCTCTGGGAGCTAAGCTTCCCCGAAGGCAGCGGTTCGACCACGCCGCCCCTTCTTCAGCGCGGCGCAGAGGCCGACGCGCAGCTTTATCTCGGGCACGGCAACAGTGTGCTGAAACTAGAGCCTCAAACCGGCAGCGTTCTGGGGCGTTTTATCGTTTCCGGGCCGGTCGCACGTTTGGAAATAATTGACGACGAGACCGTCGGCGTGACGGTGCAGCATTCGGAGGGGCTGTTGGAGCGCTTTACCCTGCGGGGCGGTGAGCTGCAAGAGCCGGTCAGGTTCGGGAGCGACCCCAGAACGTTTTTCTACCTCCGCGCCGAGGCGAACGTCTCAAAGCTGACAGCGCAGCTTCGCCGCGACCCGACCAACCCGTGGCTCTATCTGGCGTTAGGGCTTAACCAAAAAGACTCGAGAACGGCGCAGGCAAATTTTACGGCAGCTCTCAGAAGGGCAACGACCTTTTACGACCTTGCCGGACTTGCAACTGTCCTCGAGGCTCAAGGAGAAAGGGCACTTGCCGAGCGTGCTTTTGACGGGGCGATGAAAGACTTTGCGGCAAAGGGCTACGACCCACGGTTGCTGACAGACGAAACGCTCGAGACCGCCTACAACTTTCCGCTGAAGCCGCTGCAAAACGCGTTGGCTAAGCAAGACGACCTCAGCGCTGGCAGGTGGGCCGCGCGTCTGTGGCTCGCCGCGCCGAGGGTGCCGGGGGCAGCCGAAGCGTTTGCCGGATACGCCGCCCTGCTCCGGCGGGTTGGCACATCCGCTGAGGCGGCGCTCTGGGAAGGTCGCGCGGCCCAGCAGACAGCGTCCGGGGAGGGTAGCCTCGAGCGCCTCGGCTTAACGCTGGCCCGCGCCGGTTGGGGCTTTGTTCCGGCTCTCTTCGTCGCCTTTTTCGCGCTACACCTTACGCTCCTTGCCAAATACGCCCGCCCGCGCCGCAGTGACCGTATCGGCGGACGGTTGCCCTGGCTGTTTGCCCTGCGTTACGACACCCTGAGCGAAAAGTTCGTGCTGCTCGCGCTGCTCGCGCTGATCCTCGTCTCAGCGGCGCTCGGCAACTGGGCCGCGCGGGGTGAACCGCCCGCACAGGTCATAGGCTCCGGCACGTTGGCGAACCGGGCGGCGCAAGCGTATCTAGAGGGTGTGGTTCAAAGGGCGGATGACGGCCCGCGCACGGCTTTCATCCGGGGCACAGCGCAGCAGCTTGCAGGAGAAACCGCTCAAGTTGAACCGCTTTTACGGGCGGCTGGAGCCTACGCCCCGGCGCTTAACAATCTAGCTGTATTGACCGGCGATGAAGCACTCTACACACGGGCTTTGGGGCTCGAGCCCAACCTCTCCGCCGCCCGCTACAATATCGGCGACCGGGCGCTGCTCCCCTTTCAAGCTGACTACAAACCTGACCAACCCGCACTCGCACTTCCGACGCCGAACGACTTTCAGATCGCTTCAGGAAACTGGCAAAGGGCCATTGGCGACGTTTTTACCGATCCGCAACGCGCCCTCAGCACGCCGCCCCGCGGCCTCGGCCTCAGCCTCGTCCTCTGGCGCGTCCTCGAAGTCGTGTTCTTGCTCGTCGCCCTCGTCCACGTCGCCTTTTTATTCGTGCCGCGCCCGCGTAGCGCTCACGGTGCGCCGCGCGGCTGGACGTATCAACTCACTGCGCTGCTCTTCCCCGGTACAGGTTTAGCCGATGAGATGTGGGGGATTTTTCTGCTCGTGCCGTGGGCCATTTTGGGCGCAGCAGCGTTGGGGCTATTCGGTTTGGGCGCACCCGTACCGCTGACGTACCTCGTCCTCGCCGGGATTTACGCGCTCAATACGGTAGCAGTCACTATCGAGGGCGTAGCTTACCGAACCGAGCGGCGTGGACCCCTACACCGTCGCCACAAGCCTCGGACGGCCCGCAAAGCGTAAGAAGACTTGCGGTATGGTCGCCTCAGGGAGAGTAGGTTAAACAACAGGAGGTTAGGAATGCCCAAAGCCGAATATCAAGGAACCGTTCTCGCCGACAACGACCAGACCGTCGTCGTCGAGGGCAACCACTATTTTCCGCGCGAGAGTGTGGAGATGGCTCTGTTTTCAGACAGTCCGACCCAGTACACCTGTCCGTGGAAGGGCGAAGCGGCCTATTATAACCTGACGGTTGACGGCGAAGAGGTCAAAGACGCGGCCTGGTCGTATCCGGACGCGAAAGACGCCGCCAAAGAAATCTCCGGCTATCTGGCCTTTGACAAGAGCAAAGTCACTGTCGCCTGAGCCAAGCTCTCACGGTACGCTGAGCAGATGAAAGGTTATCTGCTCATCTTTTTTGCCGCAGTTCTCTGGGGACCGATCGGCGTCTTTTTTAAAAGTGTTTTGGGCGCGGGGGTAGGAGCGCTCGAGCTGGCTTTCTGGCGGGCGCTTCTAGCAGGCGGGCTATTCGTTGCGCACGCCGCTTCATCCCAGCAACTCAGGTTGGTAAGGGGGCGTGACCTACTCGCTTTCGCTGCTTTTGCGGGGGTCGGTATCACGCTTTTTTATGCGTCGTACACCCTCGCTGTGAGGTGCGGCGGCGTCAGTCTGGCGTCCATTTTGCTCTACAGCGCTCCGGCGTTTGTCGCAGTCGCGGCGTGGTTTTGGCTCCGTGAACCGCTGACGCGCCGTAAACTCGGGCTGCTCGCACTTACGCTAACGGGCATTGTATTCGTCTCTAGAAGCGGAGGAACAGGGGTCAACGTTTCCGCGCCCGCCCTGTTGTGGGGACTGGCGGCGGCGCTCAGTTATAGCAGCTATTATCTGTTTGGCAAGTGGGCGTTACAATCCGGCCACCATCAACGCGTTCGTGATGCCGCTCGGCGCACTCGGGCTGCTGCCGTTCGTGAACTTTTCGCCCAAAACTCCGGCTGTATGGGGACTGCTAGGTTTGCTTGCAATTTTATTTACTTACGCCGCTTACAGCCTCTACTACGCCGGTCTAAAACGTGTAGAAGCGTCGCGGGCGGTACGCGTCGCCAGCGACGAGCCGGTCGTCGCGGCGCTTTTAGGCGCACTTGTCTTTGGTGAACGGCTCGGAGCATGGGGACTTTTAGGCGGCGCGTTTATCCTAGCAGCCGCCTTAGCTGCGAGTCTACCGGTACGCGAACCCGCAGTAAATTTGCAGTAAATTCGTAGTAGCCAGCGCATACTAAGTACCCCCAAATGAAGACTGAGGCTTAGACGGCGGTTGCTCCAAGCAGCTCGAGTGCTTGGGTAACAGCTTTGCGGAGGTCTCTGAGGGCATCGTAGCAACGCCTTGGGAGGAGCCAAGCCTTGAGCCGTTTCCAAAGACATTCGATGAGATTGAAGTGTGGGCAATAAGGCGGCAGAAAGCGTAGATAGAGTCCCTGAGCTTCCCAAGCAGCACGTTTGGATTGAACCATTTTAGCGCGGTGAAAAGTAGCGTTATCCAGAACCACAACACTCAAGCTGTCAGGCGAACAGCTATCAGCGAGGTGTTCTAAGAAGGCTAGGACATTGGCACTTCTGACCGATGTTTCTAAAGCTTCGTAGTGAAGCGTTTGCCTTGCTCCATAAACTTCGAGCGCACCGATAAGGTTAAGTCGTCCGTGACTGCGAACTAGGCCCAACGGGCCGGGCTTTGCCCGTTCTATCTCCAGCGTGTCGGAACTGCTAATGTGGTGTGACCAGATTTTGCCCAGGTGTACGTTGTGCCCAGCGCCAGACTAAAGCCTACTTCGTCTAGATAATAAAGCTTCAGCCTTTTTTCTGCCGCCCCCTTTTAAGCGTGTCTAAACCCGCTCGGTGCTGCTGTTCAAGCTCAGGGTCTACCGTTTTACAGGGCACGTAGCGCGTCCTTTTCCAGACATAGCCCAAGCGGTTGAGGTGCTGGCGTATCGCTTCAGCTGTGACCTTTATGTTGAATTTCCCAGCTATCTCAGCGGCAAGCTGCGAGGCTGTCCAGCTCCGTTCTTCAGCAAGGTATAGGGCCAGTTGGGTTCTTATTTCGTCCGTAATCAAAGGAGCTTGTCCCGGCGCTGTGCCGTCGCCCAGACCTGCCACGCCTTGCTGTTGCCACCTTTTCAGATCGCGCCTGATACTTTCTTCGCCTCGGCCCAAGTAAGCAGCTAGCTTCGGCACACGCCAGCCTTGGTTCGATAACCGTAGAACACTGGCTCGCAGACGCACCTTGGGCTTGAAGTGGGGGGCTTTCTCTATCTCTAGCAGCTTTCTGTCTTCTTGCTCGCTCAGCTCAACATAGAGGGGTTGCATCCCTCAAGTATAGCTTGGGGATACTTAGTTGCATTTTTAGGTCACGCTGGAAGGCCCCGTAAACGTTTTTTGTCGCTCTGCTTACCACTTAGAGGTTTTTAGAAGGAACGAAGTTGTGAACGCTAACTTGTAGCATTTGCACAAGAGATTGACACAGGCATCATTCCAAAACGTGCGTGCTAAACTGAAAAACTCTTACATAGAGCGTTTCCGACCAGCTGATACCTGCTATTGGTAACGCTGACTCCATATTAGCTGGTGGGCTCGAGGGCTGCGTCTAGGGTCAAGGCTGACGCGGACAACAAAAAAGAGGCTGAGTCAGTTGAGTGTGTTGTCACAGTTTAGCTTGGTGAAAACGTGACGTCTCAGCGAGCAGTGTTTCAGCTTCGCCCGGTTCGTAAAGCCGGTAAAGCGTGAGGTGGGGCGGCGCGGCGGCAAAAAGGGTTTCGTAGCGTCGCCGCTTTTTCCAATGCGTTTTGAAAAGCCAAACAAAAAGCGAGTTGCGGCTAAAAAATTGCGCTTTAACTGTTTCGGTGTTGCCGTTCCAAAGTGTTTCGCGCATTAAGGTGCGGCGGCAAGTTCGTTTGAGAAGTCGCCAGAGTTTGGTACCGATGCTGTAGTCGAGCCAGATGACGGTATCAGCACAGCTGAGAATAGCAGGCTGAACTTTGCTGTAGTTGCCGTCAACCACCCAGTACTCGGCTTCTATCGCCTGTTCAACTTTTACAGCGAAGTTGGGCGCAAGCGTCCACCCACTATGCCAGTTCAAAGCATCGAGTTCGGTGAAGGTCGCGCCGAATTTCGCCGCGAGCGCCCTGCCGAGCGTTGTTTTTCCTGCGCCGGTTGTCCCGATAATCACGGTTCGCTTCACAGTGCGCTATAAAACGTAAACGCCGGGCTCGAGCCCTACACGCGCCGCCTCGAGTTCTGCGTCTTCATCATCCGTTTTCCAGGCATACGCCATATTGCGGCTGTTAAAGCCAAAGCCGATTTTTCGGTCGTGCGTGACGCAGATGAGGCCGCCGCTACCGCCAAAATGGACAACTTCAGCGAGGGCGGTCTCGAGGATCCCCTTTAAGTCGCCGCCGACCCGGTAGCGCTCCGCTACCGTTTTCGCGGTCACAGCCAGCGTAAACGCCTCACCCTTGCCCGTACAAGACACCGCCATCACCCGGTCGGCGTAGGTACCTACCCCGATGAGCGGCGTATCGCCGACCCGTCCGGGCCATTTGCCGAGCATTCCGCCGGTACTCGTCGCGGCGGCAAGTCGGCCTTCTTTGTCGAGGACGACTGCGCCCACGGTGGCAGAATTGGCAGGTTCACCCTCGTCTTTGAGCCACGCCGCATAAGCAGCTTTTGTACGCTCTGTGAGGAGCGCGGTGTTGTCGATGGGCTCCGAAACGAACGCATCGGCTCCGGCCCCGACAAGAAAGACATGCGGACTTTCACGCCTTACCCGGTCGGCGAGCAAGCTGGGATTCTGGGCTCTCGTTACAGCCCCGACCGCTCCGGCAAGACCGTCCCAGCCCGACATCACCGCCGCGTCGCACTCGACGACGCCACTACGGTTCGGCGAACCGCCCGTTCCGGCGTTGAAGGCTTGGGGATTATTTTCCATCAGGGTTATGGTGACGAGGGCGGCGTTTAGCGCGTCAGCTCCCTCTAACAGCGCCATAAAACCTGCGTCCCTTGCCGCACGGAGACCCGCTTCGTAAGCGTTTCGGTCTCTCTCTTCGATATTGCCTGCGCCGCCGTGAATCAAAATCGTTGCCATAGGCTATCTTACCCACGCGGCGCCGAAACGCTTTGGTAAACTTTAGCTCTTTGAGACGTGCCGGGTACGCAAAAGTAGCCTCAGCGGGTACACTAGGCCGTAATGATTAAAGAGACCCTTACAGCGAAGGCCAAAACCGGGATGACACGATGAAAACGCGCGGAACAAGAAACGGTATCTTGCTGAGCTTAGACGCCAAAGACACGGTGGAGAGTATTCAGCAGGGTGTACAACAGGGTTTATTATCCGGCAAGGTGTTTGTCGAACTCGCCGAGCGTACACCATGGACAACCTTAAAAGCGCTCGAGTCCCTTATTTCTGATGCCGGAGGCACCCTCGCCGAAGTGCGGCCTCCGGGCGCAGTCGTGCAGGCTCGGGGCGAAACCCAGATTGTCGCCCGGACGGTGCGAAGTGGCGGCCGCGTCGAGTCGCGCGGTTCGGCCATCATTATCGGCGACGTGAACGCCGGGGCCGAGGTCATTGCCGAAGACGACATCATCGTTTTAGGTACGCTTCGGGGCGTAGCGCACGCAGGCGCAGGCGGCAACGAAAACGCCTTTATCTGGGCGCAGCAAGTCCAGTCCAAACAGCTCCGCATCGCCGGAGCTTTGGCGCAAGCGGGCGGCGACAGCAAAACCGTCTCCGGGCCGGAGGTCGCGCAGCTGCACAACGGACAGATTATCTTGCGGCCTTGGGACTAACTGAGGGCTTGAGCTAAACTCAGCGCCAACTCTTGACCTCATGACTGCCAAGAATCAGACGTTTTAAGTCGTCGGTAAAAAAGACACCTTCGGGTCGGCTTGACTCGTTGAGCTTTTGCAGTTGCTCGGGGGTGAGTTCAACCGTAAGCGACGCCAGATTGTCCTGAAGCTGCTCGAGCCTACTTGCCCCGGTAAGGATCGACGAAACACCGGGTTGCGCTGCGGCCCACGCCAAAGCAACCTGTGCGGGCGGGCGGCTCTGCTCCCCGGAAACTTCTTTAGGCGTGTCCAGTATCCCCCAGTTGCGTTCGGTAAACTTCGTAAACGGTCCCTGAAACGGGTTGCTCTTGCTGAGTCTGCCCTCGCCACTGGCCCCTTCGTCTTTGCGCGCGTACTTACCGGTTAAAAAACCTCCAGCCAGCGGGCTCCACGGTGTCACGCCGAGGCCGCACTCGAGCGCCGCAGGGAGGCGTTCACGCTCGAGACCACGTTCGACCAGCGAATACTCGAGCTGCATCCCAACCGGGCCGGGAATATTATGAACCTGCGCCAGCGTCGCAGCTTTAGTCGCGTACCACGCGGGCTCATCGAGCGCCGACCCGGTGAACGTGACGCACGGGTCAGCGAAGTCGCCCTGACCGCGCGTGGACACGACCTCTGCCGAGCCGCAGACGCAACGCACCGGCACGTCGTCAACGACGTCTTTCTGGGGAAGCTCTCCCCGCACGAGGCCGAGATCATCGCCGGAGTCTGGCGTAGGTTGCTGGGCAAACAGTTGCTAGCAAATAGGTTGCTGGGCAAATAGCTGCTGGGCAAAGCTGCTGAGACAAGTTAGGCAACCTCGCCGAACGTAGCGGCTCAACAGCGTCAATAAGGAGCAAATGATGACGAACACCAAGAGAATGGCTGTTGTGACGGGGGCATCCTCAGGCATCGGTCTAGCGACCGTTCAGGAGCTCTCGCGCCGCAGCTTCCATGTTCTAGCCGGGGTACGCAAACAAGGGGACGCCGACAGGCTTGCGGGCGAGAATATTGAGCCTGTGACCTTGGACATCACCGATGAGAAGCAGATTACGGCGCTGGCTGAGCGCGTCACCAACGATCCGGAAGGACGCCGTCTGGGTGTTCTAGTCAACAATGCTGGCGTCGCGCTCAACGCTCCAGTAGAGGCTATCCCCCTGGCTGAGTGGCGTCGCCACTTCGAGGTCAACTTCTTTGGGCACGTCGCGCTCACTCAGGCGCTGCTGCCCGCCCTGATCGCGGGCGGCAACGGACGCCTCATCAACATATCCTCGATCGGTGGACGCGTCGCCTTGCCGACCTACGGTGCTTACGCCGCCGCGAAGTTCGCGCTCGAGGGCTTTAGCGACGTGCTCAGGCGCGAGGTCGGTCGGCTCGGCGTCAAGGTCATCGTCATCGAGCCCGGAGCCATCACCACTAAGATATGGGGCAAGACGATAGCGACTATGGATGAGTTGGCAGCTAACATGAGCGCCGACCAGCACGCGCACTATGACGAGATGCCGCCATCTGTAAGCAGACGGAGAAGGGTCAGCAGGGCAGCGGCGTCCAACCATCTTCAGTAGCGGAAGTAATCGCCGACGCTATAGCTGTCCGACAAGCCACGTACGCGCTACCTTGTCGGGCGTGACGCGAAGCTGGTGGCGCGTATGACGAGTCTGCTGAGCGACCACACGCTCGACCGCATCATCGGCAGGCGCTTGGGTGTCTAAGGTAGGCTTCAAAACCACTTGTTTTTTGAAACTAGTTGGTGTAGCCTGACGAAGCCGGTGCGTTGTTGCAAGCGGTAAGAAGGAGTCAATCATGCAAGAGACAACTGTAGCAACAAAGTTACAGGGGCAAAAATTACAGGGGCAAACTGCGTTAGTCACAGGTTCAACGAGCGGCATCGGGCGCGGTGTCGCTTTGGCACTCGCCGCTGAAGGTGCCCACGTCGTCGTCAGCGGTCGTAACGAAACGCGGGGGGCCGAAACCGTCCAAGCGGTTCGCGCTGCAGGTGGTCAAGTCGAGTTTGTACGGGCCGATCTCGGTACCTCGGCAGCGGCGGCACGTTCACTGGCAGAGGAAGCCGCCAACGTACTCGGAGGTCACATCGACATTTTGGTCAACAACGCAGGCATCTATCCGGTTGGGCCGACTGCGGACGTGACCGATGAAACGCTGGGCGCACTGCTCAACGTCAATATCCGCGCACCTCACGCACTCGTCGCAGTAATTGCGCCTGCGATGGCGGCGCGGGGTCACGGGGCCATTATTAACCTCGGGTCGTGGATGGGCTCACTCGGGATTGGGTTTAGCGCCCTTTACGGCGCGACCAAAGTGGCCTTAGAGCAGATGTCCCGTTCGTGGGCTGCCGAATACGGTCAGTCGGGTGTACGCGTCAATTCGGTCTCCCCCGGCGTTACCCTCACCGGAGGAAACGAGGCTGCCGGGGAAGTCCTCGAGCAAATGGTCGCCCCCACCCCCGCCGGTCGCGTCGGCACCCCGGACGACATCGGTAAAGCGGTCGTCTTTCTAGCGAGTGACGATGCTTCTTTCATTCATGCAGCGACGCTCGCCGTGGACGGCGGTATCCTCAACACCGCGTTACGCTGAGGCGGTCACACTAAGCTTGGTGAGGTAGGCACGTTTGGGAGCAGTGGTCAACACTGCTCCATTCTTTGTATCGTTTACTTTGTGTCGTTTCGCTGGTTGCAGCTTAAAGTTACCGGTGTCATAATACAAGCTGTTTGAAAGGGGCTGTGATGAGCGGCAAAACCAGATCGGGCTGCCCCGTCAGCCTCGGGCTCGACATCTTCGGGGACAAGTGGACACTTTTAATCGTCCGTGACCTGATGTTCGACGGTAAACGGCACTTCCGGGAAATTTTAGCTTCCGACGAACATATCTCGACCAACATCTTGACCAACCGGCTCAAGCTGCTTTTAGACGAAGGCATCGTGACCAAGACGGAGAACCCGAGTCACAAGCAAAAAGCGATCTACAGCCTGACCGAAAAAGGTAACGACTTACGCCCCGTTTTAATGCAGATTAGTAGTTGGAGTTTTAAGTATCGCCCTGTCGGGGAAGTGTACCGAAATATCAGCGCGGAGTAGCCCCTTTCGAGGGTGCCACCCCGCTTTTAGCGAGCGTACTGAGCCGTTGCCGAGGCGCTGCTGAGTCTACGGTACGGGTGCGCCCCTCGCCGCTTCCATCAGGGCAAACCATTCGGCGCGGTCCAGGCTTACGTCATCCGCTTTAACCGAATCGGCAATACGTGAGGCTTTGTGCGTCCCTAAAATTGGCTGAATCCCTGCCGGGTGCCGCAAAAGCCAACCTAGCGCAACGGCTTCTCTGGTCGTATTTTTTTGCTCGGCCAGCTCTGCAATCAGTTTGGCGACCGCATGGACATTGTCGGGTTCATCCGGGCCGGGGTCGAAGAGCCGTCCACCTGCGACCGGCGACCACGCCTGTACGGTGATGTCATGGAGGCGGCAATACTCCAAGATGCTCTGCGTATTGGCAAACGGTGCAACGGGCAAGTTGACCAAGACGCCGTTACTGATCATGTACGCGTGCAGGAGGTTAAGCTCGAGCTGATTGACCACCAGCGGCAAGTCGAGAGATTTTTTCAGCAGTTCAATCTGTAAGGGGCTGTGGTTACTCACGCCAAAATAGCGCACCATGCCGTTTTGATGCAGGTGCTCGGCAGCCTTGGCGACCTCTTCAGGTTCGACGAGCGGGTCGGGGCGGTGAAAGGCGAGCAAATCCACGTAGTCCGTACCGAGGCGCTTCAGGCTACCTTCAACGACTTTAATCAGATGCTTGGCGGTAAAATTATAGCGCCCCGGCGGACCGTAATCGGGGTCGGAACCGATGATGATACCAGCCTTTTCTTGTAGCACAAGCTTTTCGCGCAGCCCCGGATTCTGCTTCAAGGCGTAACCGATAACCTCGTCTGACTTGCCCATCGTGTAAATGTCGGCCAGGTCAATGTGGTTGATGCCGTGCTCATATGCTGCGGTCAAAAGCTCATTCGCGCGGTCTTTAAGGTCTTGCGTTGCCGGGGTTTTGTCCCAGCTGCCGCCGATATGCCAGGTGCCGAAAGCGATGCGGCTGACCTCGAGCTCGGTATTAGCCAACTTATAGGTCTTCATAAACTTTCCCATCTCGCTTCAAGCAAAAAGGTTCGTACGAACCCACGCTGCTGAAGCTGTTTTAGTTGGAGCGAGTATAGCAATTATCACACCTACTAAGCGCGAAGCTCGTAGCTATCATCTCTTAGGGGTACGTGCTAGCGTACGAAGTCCTCCGCAGGAACGACAATCATTTTCCTAGAGCGGCTTAAACCAGCTGATACCTGCTATATACCGCCGCTGAAGGTGTGCTGTGACCAGACGCGTTTTGACCACACGCGTTTTGACAGAGACTCGAGACCATTGCCACACCGGAACCTTATCGGTTTGATCTTTGAGAAAGGGCAAAAAAAACCGCGCTCGTCTTGAGCGCTTTGATTTCTCAAGTCTACACCCGTATACGGGATTCGTCAAGGTTATGCACCCAAACCCGGACAGAAGTCTGCCTGACACGCTTTACACTTCTCAAAAGATGCCCTTTAGAATAGAAGATTTCGGCTCGAGTTCTTCATCTTCGCCCGCAATGACCGAATCCAGCGCCTAACGGTATTCATCATGCGGCGTCCGTGGCCCCTCACGCACCCCGATCTCAGCAGGTTCGACGTGAACCGTGGTGACGATGCCGGGGAATAAACGTTGTAAATCCGCCTCGAGACTGCTTACCAAGTTGTGCGCTGCGCCCACGCTCATCGCCGGGTCAACAAAGATGTCCACTTCCGCAAAGCGGCCCGAACCGGAACGTCGTGAGCGCAACCGGTGGTAGCCCAGCACTTCCGGACGGCTCTCCAACACATCCATAATCTCGCGCTCTTCGGTTTCAGGCAGCCGCGCGTCGAGCAAATCCGAAAACGAACCCGAAAGAACGTGCAAGCCTTCACGCGCGATATTGAGGCCGACGAGCAGGCCAATCAGTGGGTCGAGGGCGAGCCAGCCGGTCAGTGTCACGAGCAGCACCGCTACGACGACCCCAACTGACGTCCACACATCCGTCCAGAGGTGCCGTGCGTTCGCCCGTAACGCCGCCGACCCGTTACGGCGAGCGAGACGCGCCAGATAGAACGCGCCGCCACCGTTTAGGAGCGTCGCCGCGAGCGCGACCGACGCACTGAGGAAGGGTTTCTCGAGCGGTTGCGGCGTAAACAACCTGAATCCGGAGGTGACGATGATAAGAACAGCCGCGACCAAAATTAGCGACCCTTCAAAGGCGCTCGAGAGGTACTCGGCTTTGGAGTGACCGTAAGGGTGTTTATAATCCGGCGGCGTGCGGGCCACCCGTAAGGAGACCATCACCCCGAGCGCCGCCGCGACGTTGACCAGAGATTCCGCCGCGTCGGACAAAAGCGCGACGGAGCCGCTCAGCAAGTACGCGCCCGCTTTGAACGCGAGCACGACAACGGCGAGGATGAGACTCAGCCACGCCCCCTGCGCCGACGTGAGCGGGCCTTTACGGAAGATGCCCGAGAGCATACCCGAAAACATGCTTAGGGCGTTTCGCTGTCCTCGCCTGATTCTGAAGCGAGCAGCGCCTCGAGTTCTTCACCTTCGTAGTCGGTGACGGTTTCAGCAATCAGCGCCAGCGCAGCTTCAGCTTGAGCTTCGGGGACGAGGACGAGCGTCGTTTCGCTGCTGACGCCGCCCAGATGCCTAGTGACGTCAGCAAAACCTAATGCAACTCGGACAACGACGGTAAAGTCTTCTTCCTCCAGAATCGTTGCCACCATTTCAGCTAGTGGCTCTGCCGGAGCAACGTCTACCACCGTCCAGAGGTCGCCGTTAAGTCTTACAACGTCACCCAAGGCCCCTTTCATACGTTTTGTCCAGTATTTTGTCCAAGATAGGCGCGGAGGAGTGCGGCGTAGCCTTGTCTAGCCAGCTTCAGATGTTCGACCGGTACACTTTCGCGTGTCGTGTGCGCCAGCTCTTCTTCACCGGGGCCGAACCCGATGACGACGCCATCAGCCGTGGTTTTGACCAAGTGCGGCGCGTCGGTGCCGAACCACCAGTAGCCTTCGCTGAAAGCTTGGCCTGCGTCTTTCATGACTTTAGAGAGTGTCTTCCGAGCTGTCTCCACGTCCGGGTGATCTTCACGCGCCGCGTAAACCGGGACGATGCGCGGGAAGGTGTAGGCCACCTCGCCGCTTTCACTGACAGCCTCTTCATCGGGGACGGTGAGGGTGGCGGAGGGCTCGAGCCCTCTCAATCTCGCTAAAATCGCTTCGGGTTCGTCACCGGGAGTGTTGCGGTAATCGACCGTGAGTTCAGCGCGGCCCGGTACGACGTTTTTGCCGTTTTCCGGATATGAGGTCAGACTCGTCGGGGTTAAAGACGAGCCGCCGAGCGGCCCGCCGGACGGTAAAGAGAGTGTCTCGAGCTCCCCCAAAAACCGCCCCGCCCGGTAGAGCGCGTTGTCGCCCAGCTCATTTTTAGCGGCGTGGGCGATTTTGCCGGGTAGACTGACCGTTACCTCGACCCGGCCCCGGTGCCCGAGCATCAACCGGAGTTTGCTCGGTTCGCCAAGGATGACGACATCGGCCTTCATCGTTTCGCCCAGGTAACGTGCGCCGAGCCCGCCAACCTCTTCTTGCACCACACCGGTCACGACGACCGTGCCGCCGAGTTCAGCCTGCGCGTCTTTGGCCGCATAAACCATACACGCTAACGCCGCCTTCATATCGCACGCGCCGCGCCCGTAGATGCGCCCGTCAGTAAGTGCGCCGGACAGCGGCGGGTGGGGCCACTCACTTTCGTCACCCAAAGGCACCGTGTCGATGTGCCCGTTGAGCATCACCGTGCGGCCCGCCCTGCCCAGACCGCCGTACATGACGCCGACGGCGTTCCCTGCAGGATCTAAGTACGCCTCGTCAAAACCCTCGTCCCGGAAGGCAGCGAGCAAGACCTCAGCGGCAGGTGATTCGCAACCTGAAGGGCTAAACGCGGCGATTAAACGCTTTGTCAGCGCGACCTCGGCTAGCACCATATCCGGCCCTGTATCCGGCTCGTTGTAAGGTAGATTTGTCATCGGGCTATTATACGGCCCGCCCAATAGGGAAAGAGGGCTCACAACGTGGAGAAGCAACGTTACAAAAAGATTTTAGTCATTATCAATCCGGTTTCCGGGCAGCAAGACCCCGATAAGGTCGCCGGACTGATCGAGACACGCGCAGAAAGAGCCGGGGCGGAAGCCGTTGTACGCCGCACTGAGGGCGAAGGGGACGCGGAAAGGTGGGCTAGAGGAGCCGCGGACGAAGGCTTCGACCTCGTGCTTACGTCGGGGGGTGACGGCACCGTCGTCGAGGCGATGTCAGGGCTGATACGTGCGGGCAACCCTATTCCACTCGCGCAGTTGCCTTCGGGCACCGCAAGTCAGATTGCGCTGGCGTTAGAGATTTCTAAAAATGTGGGGGAGGCGCTCGAGCTCGTTTTCGACACACCCTCAAAAGTGGTTGACTTGGACGTGGGCTACTTACCTAACGCCGACCGCTACTTTGCGCTCATTACCGGGGCCGGGTTCGACGCGCAGGTGATCGAGCAGTCCCCACGCGGCCTCAAACGGCGGTTGGGGTTTTTGGCCTATGTGTTGGTCGGTTTACGGCAGAGCGTCCGGCTTAAACGCAGCTCGTTGACCCTCACCTTAGACGGTAAACGTAGAAAGGTGCGCGCCCACACCGCGATGGTCGTCAATATCGGGCGTATCGACAACGCCAATATCTCACTCGGCCCGGACATCTGGCACCACGACGGTGTTTTAAACGTCGTGACAATCGGTTCTAGAGGGCTCCGCGACAACCTCCGGCTCGCCCTTAAGGTACTGCGGCGCGACTACAGCACCGACCGCGATTTGCGCTACTTCAAGGCTAAGAAAATCAAAATAGACGCGCGCCCGGAACTGCCGACCGAACTCGACGGCGATGAGTTAGGCGACACACCGCTCGAGGTCGAAGTCGTCCCGAACGGCGTCCGGGTGCTTGTACCCGAGTCCTACGACCCCACCACGCCGCCCGGCGCGGGCGTTCAGGTCGCACCGGACGAACCGGAGGCGGCGTCCAAATCATCATAGGCAAACCGGTAACGCGCCAAATCACAGCGCCCCTGCGCGTCAAACACGACGCCTTCGGACTCTAAAAGCGCCCGCTGCAATTCGCCCGCACCGACCTTATAGGTTGAAATCCCGCCCTGCGCGTTGATCACCCGCTGCCACGGGATGCGTTCAGCTTCTGCTGCGGCAAGACCGTATAAAATCCCGCCGACCTGACGCGCCGCGCGGGGTTGACCCACCAGCAGCGCAATTTGACCATACGTTGCGACCTTGCCGCTAGGAATTTGGGCGACTAGCCCTAATACCCTTTCCTTAAACCTACCCGGTTCCGCAGGATAGCTTTCACTCTTCGGGGCGTCCACGCCTTCATAATAAAGGAATGATACAAACTGTTTCAGGCATCATTATTTTGGTTATAGGCGTCGCCCTCATCGCGCAAAATTTGATTCAGGGTCAGCGTGACAATGGGCGCAAAGAAAAAGGGTTTATCGGACGCTTCGGGACGCTGATGATCGGACTCATCATCGCTTTTTTAGGGGCGGCACTGGTACTCCCGGCACGGCAAGCTACGCCGACACCCGGCGCGAATCAAAACCCGGTTGATGATGCGGTCGAAGATAGCGGAGAATAAACCTTGTGGACGACCCGCTGCTGTTTATCTGCTCACTCATCTTTTTGCTCGGCGTCCTGATGGTGACGGCCTCGGCGTTTGAAAGGGTGAGCGCACGCTATCCGAAGATCATGCTGCACGGATTTCTGGTTTCGGTAGGAAGTTTCGTACTGGTACTCGTTGTCGGAATTTTACGCTGAGCATGGCCCGAATATGAACCGCTTTACGGCGTTAGTGCTGCTCTCTCTGATGCTCTTGTTAGGATCGTGTGCGCCCGCCGTAAAAGATGCCCAAACTGCACCGGCGACCTACGCCGCGCCGTATGAAGAGGTTTTTACGGCGGTTTTGCAAATGGTTGCCACCGACTCCGGTATCGCACCCTACAATCCGGGCGGCGTCAATGGTTATAAACGCGGCGCGTCAACACCGTGGCTTGTCACCGTAAGCGACCGCGACGCGGGGCTCATCGTCGCCGAGGCGCGGTCACGGGCGGCAGGGTTTATCGGTTCAGACGCGCCGCCCGACGTTCACCGGGTCAATGTACAGTTGGAGGCCGAAAGTAGCGACCCGCCGCGTACCCGTTTGACAGCGAGAGGCACGCCCTTCACCAAGACCTTTTTGGAACGGCTCGAGCAGACCCTCCAAACGCGTTTCGCACTCTAGAAACCCCACGCCCCGAATCCCCGAAAGCAAGCTAGGCCGCAGCCAAAACCGGCAAAATCCGCAAAAATAAAGTATGAACGATTTTAAGCACACCCCCGAAGACGTTTACGGCATGATTAAGGAGATTGAAGATACCCACGCCGACGTGATTACGATGAGCGCCGCCGATATTGCCCAGCATAAAGACGTCGTCTATTGGCACGCCCGCCGCACCCGGTTTATCGAGATGGTGGATATTTTGAACTGGGCTTTGGGTGAAACGACCGACAAGTCGAAGTATCCGTGTATGGACGGTTGGGCTGAAGAGTTGGCCAAAGCCGGAATCTCACCCTGGGCCGAAAACGAGGCGTCTTTGTCTTGAAAGGTGCAAAAACTACAGCAAAAGCAGACTGGGAACGTACCTCTCAGCCTATGTGCCCTTATTGTTTTACGTCACACGTACAGCTATCTTAGAAAGGTAACGATGTCACAACATGAAGATTATACCGCTGATCAGATGGACGCGCTTTGGGTCGCGTATCAAACCCAGGGGGGGGCGCTCTGCCCTTACTGTGAAGGTGTGCTGGAGCTTAAGCTCGAGAGCGACCCCGCTGAAAACGGTGACCACGACCCGCTGATTTCGGTGGACTGCAAAAGTTGCGGGCGGCACGGTACGAACGACCCGGCTGAACGTAACGTCTCGGAGCAAGACCCGGTTTAGGGGTTGGTGATGCTTTTGGCTGTACTCCGATGCCGATGAAGCAATGACTGAAGAGCAAATACGCTTTTACAACGAGGGAAAAGATGTCCTCATTGGTACACTCTATAAACCCGAGAGTATTCGTGGATACCAGTTGTCATCGTTGCACACGCCTCTCAAAGTGGCACAAGGGGCTGGGGTGTTTATCAGCATCTAGCTAAGTCTCTGACACAGCTTGGCGTTGCCGTTTTGGTATTTGACCGCCGAGGGCAGGGACAATCAGCAGGTGATTTTCATAGCGCTTCTTTTGAAGACCTCACTTCTGATTTGCTCTTTGCAAAGGACAGCTTGAAAGCGAGACGGGACATTGGGAAAATTGGTCTGTGGGGTATGAGTCAGGGCGGTTGGCTCGCACCTTTCGCCGCGTCTCTTTCAAGAGATATTGCATTTTTGATCGTTGTCTCTGGTACGACTTTAACCCCTGCTGAGCAGATGATATACAGTGCGGCTTTCGCGCTCGAGAAAAGCGGCTTTACAATTACCGACATTAACGAGATGCACGCTCTAAGAAAGCTTCGTGACGACTATTATCGCAACAAAGTGAGCCGTGCTCTTGTTCAAAAGAAACTCCAGACAGCCAAATTACAAGCTTGGTTTCCATTTGCTTATGTCAGCGCTGACCTACCTATAGGTATTGAGAAGACGACATGGCACAAAACGCTCGATTTTGATTCCACAGTTTTTATGGACAGCCCCGAGGTACCTACGCTACTTATGTACGGCGAAGTAGACCCCTGGATTCCAATAGGTGAGAGTATTTCACAGTGGCAGAAAATGACCAACCTCACAGTTGAGCAAATAGAAGACGCCAACCATTTTATGCTGACAATTTCAGGCAGCGGAATTGACGGTGATGCAGGCGTTGTGTCGAGTCAGTATCAGCAGATTATGACAGCTTGGCTGAGAGAACACGTGCTTTAAGATTGATTATGCTCACATGTTTCACAAAGAGTAGACGCTTCTAAAAATAAAAGCCGTTCAACTTTAATAAGGTCGGCTTTAGAAACTCAGTTTCGAGCACTTCCAAACCGCTTTGTAAAAAAGTCACATCTTACGCACCTTACAGTTTAGTATTATGATGTGTGCGTGCTGTATTATACTGCCTCTTATTTATGGTTGTCTCGGGCGTCTCAGCCCAGCGCTGGACGATTCAGGTGTTCGCTTACGCAGAGGGGTCTCGCGCCGAAACGGTTGCCGGACAGTTGCGTGGGTTTGGCTACGACGCCTATACGGATACCGCGCCGGGAGGCTCGCTCGTGCAGGTGAGAATCGGCTGCTTCGGGGCGCAAGCCGACGCTGAGGGCTTGGTGCAAGATGTGCGGCAACGGGTCGCTTCAGACGCGCTCGTCGCACCCCTCTCAGATACTGCTACGCCTACGGTTTGCGCCGAACGCGAATTGGGGTTTATTCCGCCTGAAAACTGGGGTCTCGAGGCGCGTACAGAGGGCCGCGTGACCTTCTGGCTGGACGTCGGTGAAGGTGCCCGGCGGACCATTGCTTTTGACGGGGAACGGTGGACGCTAGGGCAGACGGGGGGCGACACTTCGGCTGCGGGACGGGGTGGGCTCGAGCTGCTAGACACACCTCTAAATACACAGTCGGATACGTTGGGACTCTCCGAAGCTCCGCCCCCCGGCCTCACCGCAAGATTCCGGACGACGCAGAGCCGCGGCTTGCCGCTTGTACGTGCCGACTTGGGCGGCGGGTCGATTCTCGTCACTGCCGGGGAGTTGTTATGGCATTCGGCGCAGGCCGCTGTAGTGCAGCAAGGCGCAGATGTCTTTGCGCTCAGGCTCTACAGGCCGTAAGGTAAACGTATGAGATTCGTCGTTTTATCGGGGCTTTCAGGGGCAGGTAGAACCACTGCGTTAGCAGCCCTCGAGGACCTCGGCTACTTCACCGCCGATAACGTTCCGCCCGCCTTATGGAACGAACTCGTTGCTCAGGCTGACCCGGTACAGACAAGGGTCGCCGTCGGGGTCGGCGTGCGGACAGCCGCTTTTTTACCCAAACTCGGTGAGGCGCTAGGGTCGCTGCGGTCACGCGGGATTCATCCGGAAGTCGTCTTTTTAGACGCGTCCGACGAGGTTCTCGTCAAGCGGTACAACTTCACCCGCCGCACGCACCCACTCGGTTACGCGCCCCTACAACAAGATATTGCGCGTGAGCGCGTGGTGTTAGGCGATCTCCGGGCCGTTGCCGATACCGTCCTCGACACCTCGGGACTCTCCGCGCAGGAGCTATCTGAAGAGTTGCAGCTGCGTTTCGGCGACGACCGCAAGTTTCGCCTGAGGCTCGCGTCGTTCGGCTTTAAACGGGGCGTGCCCATCGACGCCGACAACGTGTTCGACCTGCGTTCGCTGCCAAACCCCTACTACGACCCGGCGCTACGTCATAAAGACGGCACCGACCCGAAAGTCGCCGCCTACGTGTTTACCGCCGAGGGATTGGCGTTTTACACCGAACTACGCGAGTTTGTGAGGCTGCTAGCAACGCGGGCGCTGGTAACGGGGCGCTCGAGCTACACCGTCGCCGTCGGCTGCACCGGCGGTCAGCACCGCTCGGTCGCCTTCGCCGAACGCCTCAAAGTTGACCTCGCCGACGTATTTGCGACCTCGGCTGAACACCGCGACCTGGCCCAAGCACTCGCCGAGCACGGGGCCGTGCGTGGCTAAAGCGGAAACCGGCGCGAAGGGGCGTGGGCCGCGCCTGCCCGAATTCAGATGGACGGGGTTCAGCAACCTCCACTACTGGCTGATGCCGGGGATGGGCGTCAAGCGGCACGTCGCCGTCATCAGTGCGGGCGTCGGGGTGCTGCTCGTCGGGGTGCTGCTCGGCGCATTTTGGATTTGGGGCAACGGCTACTTGCTAAGTCCACTAGGGAGTTCGGTGGCGCGTAGCCTCTGGTGGCGGCGTTGGGGCGGCGTTTTGGCGCTCTTCTTGCTGGGTGGCGGGAGCGCCCTGGCGATAGGGGCGGTAGGCCGCCTGAACCGTTCGCTGTTGTCCAACTGGATGCCCAAACCCAAGGACGCCGCCGTCTTGCTGCACCGCCGCGTCTCGCTCGCCAAGGGACCGCGCGTCGTGGCGTTCGGGGGCGGAACCGGGTTATCGAACCTGCTACGGGGACTGCGGCACTACACCTCGAACATTACGGCGGTCGTCTCGGTCAGCGACGACGGCGGCTCTTCCGGGCGACTCCGGGAAGCTTACGGGATTCCGGCACCGGGCGACCTGACGGACTGTCTAGCAGCCTTGTCGGACAACGAACTGCACGTGTCGCAGCTGCTCGAGTACCGCTACGCCCGCGGCGCGGAGCTTAAAGGCCACACCTTCGGCAATCTGCTGATTACGACCCTGACCGAAGTCGAGGGCGATTTTGCGCGGGCGGTGCGGGTGCTGAACTCGCTGCTGAATATCTGCGGCGCGGTCTACCCGATTACCACTGAACCGACAACGCTGCGCGTGCTTAAACGCTCCGGCGAGACCGTACTCGGTGAAAGCCACGTGCGGAGTTCACCGGGAGCCGCGTTGTGGGTGTCGCTCGAGCCCCCCAATCCCGCCCTCGTCCCCGACGTCGGACTGGCCCTCGCCGCCGCCGACGTGATTGTATTAGGGCCGGGCAGCCTCTTTACCAGTACCCTCCCGCCGCTCTTGGTACCGGGCAGCCGTGACGCTATTTTAGCGTCGCGGGCGTCGCTCGTTTACGTTTGCAATGTGATGACCGAAGCCGGGGAAACCGACGGTTTTACGGCGTGGGAACACGTCGAGGCGCTCTACGCGCATCTCGGACGGTATCCTGACTGGGTGGTCATCAATACGGGTGAGGTCAACGCCGAACGGCTGTCACGCTACCGCGCCGAAGGTGCCGAGGTCGTGACCTTTAACGCCGCCCCTTTCGAGGCGGCGGGCATCGAGGTCGCGACCCTCAACCTCTTGAGCGGCGGCGTTCAGGCCGGGCACGATTCGCAGCGGCTCGCCCGCTGGCTCTACGCCTTCTCCAAACAGGTCAAGCAGGTCAGGGCCGAAGTTTATGATTGAACTCTTTGTCGCCGCCCTCTTGAGCGTCTCCGACCCCGCCGGAGACGCCGGAACCGACCTCACCGCGCCGACGGCGACCGTGTTACGGCAAACAGACACGTTTGATATTCGCAGCGTGAGCGTTGCCGACGCCCCGACCCTAAATTTTGGCGTTCAGCTCGAGCGTTTTACCCGGTTTCCGGGGGTGCTGCTCGAGCTCTATTTAGGTGCTATGAACCGTGACAAAACCGCCGCCGCTTCCGGCACCGAACTCTTACGGGGGTCGGGGTTTGGGCTTCCCGGCGGCGCAGGCTGGCGTTACGCGTTTCGTATCGTCGGGGACGACGTACAGGTGTTCGAGGTGCAGGGTGAGGGCGGAAGCCCCATTGACATCACCGAAACGAGCGGCGCACGGCTCAGTGTGTCCGGCAATACGCTGCGCGTCGAGACGAATCTACCGGTTCCAAAACCCCTAAGCGTTTACGCGATGTCGGGGTCGTTCGACCCGTTTAGCAGGACGGGCTGGCGCGCGGTACGTGACACACCGTCGCCGTGGGGCTTTTCAGGTGAGGCGGCCGCCCCTGTTTTAGACGTTTTAGCCGATACCCCGGAGGCACAAAAGAGGGCGCTCGAGCAGGGCGTCTTACCCGAAGTCCGCGCAAGTGCCAACGAACCCGGTTGGCTGGCGCTTGCCGGGGCAGGCGTTGCCATTGCGCTTGCCGGACTCGCCGTCAGTTTAAGCTTGGGGCGTCAGACACCTATGCTACCCGCCCCGTATCTAGCACCTTTTACAGGCAAGGACATACGGCGGCGCGCACGGTTGCTCCGTAACCTGAGCCGGGTACAGGGCAAACTTGCCCTAGCTGAAGAACCCGAGGTTGACCTCGAGCCCCCACCCTACTCCGAACCCGTTCTTAATTAGCTTTCGGTTTCATCTTCCAGAGAGTGTTACTGCGCTGAGCGCAGTTAGGAAGCACAGGGTAGGTATCGGGAAAACGCCAAAATACGGATGGTTGTCTCATGTCTACTTTGATAGCGCTGCCTTAACATCTACCAGAGCAAAACCTAGGCTAGAGCCTGAAAGAAGAGCCCAGAAAATCCGCGCTCTTTTTCGACTTTTACGGCAACCGGCTAGTCGCCATAGGTGCCTGTCCCTAACGCTGTGGTCGGGGCGTCACCTAAGTAGATAGCCGCGCCCAAACTACCCAGCCGTTCAGCGAGGCGTTCGTAACCGCGCCGGATGTACTGCACGCCCGTGATGGTCGAGTGCCCACGTGCGGCGAGCGCCGCAATCACAAGCGCACCGCCAGCCCGGATGTCGGCAGCGTGCATCGGTGCGCCGCGCAGCGCACCCCCGCGAATGACGAGGGTGTGTTCGCGCAGCTCGAGCCTCGCCCCCGCCCGTGCCAGCTCGCCGACGTGCGTAAAACGGTCGGGATAGACTCGGTCGGTCACGACGCTCGTTCCCGGAATCGTCGCCAGATACGCGCCGAAAGGAGCTTGCAGGTCGGTCGGTAAGCCCGGATACTCCAGAGCCACTACATCAACCGGCGAGAGTGGACCGGTCGCGTCCAAGTGGAGCATATTGGGGCCAAGCTCGAGGATGTTGACGCCACTCTCCTCGAGCTTGGCAATCACCGTCCGCAAATGTTCGGCCCGCACACCTTTCAAGCTGATTTGCCCGCGCGTCGCGGCAGCAGCCAGGAGCAGCGTTCCAGCTTCGATACGGTCAGGTAGCGGCCGGTAGGTCGTCCCGGAGAGCGCCGCAACTCCGTCGATGACAATCGTATGACTGCCCGCACCCGAGATATGTGCCCCCATGCCGTTTAGCATCTCGGCTAGGTCGGCAATTTCAGGCTCCAAAGCAGCGTTCTCGATAATGACCCGCTGCGTTCCAAGCGCGGAAGCCAGAATGATATTTTGCGTCCCACCGACCGTCGGCGCGTCGAAAACGACCCGTCCGGCAAGTGGGTCGCGGCGCTCGGCGTGAAAGTCGCCGCCGACCTCAGAAAAAGCTACCCCGAGCTGCCGAAACGCCTTGATGTGGCGGTCAACCGGGCGTGGCCCGAAGGCGCAACCCCCCGGCATCGAGATGTGCGCTTCGCCACACCGCCCGATAAGTGCACCCATCGCCACAAAACTCGCGCGGAGTTGACTCACAAGCGCATAGGGCGCGTCAGTGATGACAAGTTCAGACGCGTCGAGATGAAGGTCTTGACCGACCCAGGCAGTGCGCGCCCCAAAATGCTCTAACAGCCTGCACATCGCCAAAACGTCGCTGAGGCGCGGCACCGCTTTGAGCACGACCGGCTCGCGGGTCAGAAGCGCACCTAAAATCAGGTAGAGCGCGGAATTTTTTGCACTGTGAGCCGAGACTTCGCCGCGTAACGGGCGGCCCCCGGTCACATGAAAAGCTTCAAGATGCGTTTCCATCGTCTCCTCTTCGAGCGCCGTCGGCGCGTCTTCAGGGTAACATCTAAAGGCAGCGTTTCACCCAGAAGAATACAACATCATATACACAACTTACACATAGCAACTGTAAATGGTTAATTTGTCATTGTCAAGGTGTGTAAGGCAATGCTAAACTTTTCACGGAGGCCAGAATGCCCAAACGTGAAAAGAGCAAGCGGCTACAGGTGGTTATCACCGAAAAGCAGGACTCGCTGCTCACCAAAACAGCCTATCAGCTCTCGAACCCGGAACGTTTAGTGTCCAAGTCCGAGGTCGTGCGTTTAGGGATTGAGATGCTCAATAAGGCCGTTGAACAGGGCGAACTCGACCCGAGGTTGCTGACGGCGTTGGCAGAAAATGAAACGCCGGACGAGTAAACGTGTTGTGAAGTGCGCTCGAGTCCCGATTATCTTATTTTTATGTGTTGGTTTAGCCCAAGCACAACGCTGTAGTCTCACCACGTCTCAGGCTCAGAAGGTATTTGAATTAGATAACGTGTTCGACCAGACCGTAACCCTAGAGCCGTTTGATGATGAGACACGTTTGCCTTGGTGGGTACTCGGTCCCGAAGGTAAAGTACTAGCAGTTATCGAGACGATAGAACCCAGCAACGAAGGGTCGCCGAACACCGTTCTAGACGCCCAACTTATAGACGGAAGCGACCTCAAAGTTGCTGTTCCTTTAGCAGCAAGTAATCTGAAATGCAAAAATTAGATCTGTCTTAGAGTGATCTAACAGGTCGTTCAAACTTTTTACAGCTTGGGCTAGGGATGCTCGAGCCTCGACCATTTCAGTGTGATATAGCATACTTCTAAGAGGTCACTCGAGCGTTTTGCTACGCGCACTAACCTTACAAACTCACAGACAAAACCGTAAACCGTTATTCTGTCCCCATGTCGCGTATCCCTACCGGTGAACTGCTCGACGAGCGCTACGAAGTCGTCGGCAACTTGGGGCAGGGCGGCATGGCGCAGGTGTACCGGGCCTTCGACCGGCGTTTGGAGCGCGAAGTTGCGCTCAAGGTGTTGCGCCCGCACCTGACCGAAGCCGATACTGAGCGGTTTCGGCGCGAGATCATGACGCTCGCCAAGCTCAGCCACCCAAACATCGTCAGCATTTACGATCTAGGTCGGAGCGACCACGTGTACTTTACGATGGAGCTGATTCCCGGCGGGCCGCTGACCGAACTCGGGCCACTCGGGGCCGACCCCGAACCACTGCGGCACTTTTTAGCGGCGGCTATCAGCGTCGCCGAAGCGCTCGCGTATGTTCACCGGCTCGGGATGGTTCACCGCGACCTAACCCCGCGCAACATCCTCTTAACCCCGGAAGGCCACCCCAAAGTGATGGACTTCGGGCTGGTCCAGCTCGCCGAGTCGAGCCGTCAGCTCACCCGTACCGGCCTGACGCTCGGGACGCCGCAATATATGGCTCCGGAGCAGGCAGAGGGCAAGATGACAGGCGCACACACCGACCTCTACGCGCTCGGCGCGGTACTTTATAAAACGGTGACAGGCGTCGCCCCATTTGAGGCCGAAAACGACCTGACGCTCCTCTATCAGCACGTTTATGGCACGCTCAAAGCGCCTAATGAGCTTAATCCAGCCCTGCCGCCTAGTCTTTCAGGTTTAATCGTAAGTTTACTGGCAAAGAATCCCCTCGAGCGTCCCGCTTCCGGCGAACGCGTCGCCGACGCGCTCAGAACGGTTCAGGCGCTCGTAGCCCAAACGAGCAGCGCCGCGCGGCTCGGGGGGCCGGGGCAGCACGGCGTCTTCTCCGGGGGGCCGGTCAATCCGGGCGGGCTTAAAAGAGTGTGGAGCGTAAAACTCGCCGAAGGCCCGCAGTGGCCGGGGGCGCTCACAGCCGCTGCCGGATTCTTGCTACTCGGGTTGCGGAGCGAAGAGGTCGTGGTGCTGCATCCGAGTGACGGGAGCGTTCAGGCCCGCTTTGAAACCGACGATGAGGTCAACAGCGCGGTCGTCAGTGTTGGGGACACGCTTCTTTATACGAGCCGTTCGGGAGCTTTAAGCGCACACCGCTGGCCCGGCGGTGAACTCAGGTGGCGCGACGCAGAAGCTGGGGTCGTTGGCTTTGTCCCGTATGCCGGAAGTTTGTTTTTGGGAACGGCGGGGGGACTCGAGCGCCGCACCCTAAGTAACGACCTGCTCTGGCACTACCCTAGCGACCCGGGTCAGACCGCCCCGACCGTGTGCAGCGCCGTCCCCAACACGGTCTGCTACTTTACGCGTTCAGGTTGGCTGCACGGTGTCGGAATGGAGGGACAGGGCCAGTTCAAGGTCGAATTCGGTGAGGTGACGGCGCAACCTGCCGCTTACAACACCCTGCTTCTGATACCCGAACGCAGCGGCGACCTTCACGCCTTCAGCTTGGAGACCTTCGAGGTGCTGTGGAGCTACGATATGGAGGGGCCGCTGTGGGCCTCACCTTTGGTATGGGGGCCGTATGTGTACAGCGTTTCGTGGGCCGGGGTGATGCGCTGTTTGTCACTCCAAACCGGCGACGATCTCTGGGAAACGCCCCTTGGGGGGCGTGTTACGGCGACGCCCATACTTGCTGGGGGCGTCCTCTATAGCGTTACCGAAACCGGTGAACTTTTCGCCCTAGACGCGCGTACCGGGCACAAACTCTTTCATGAACAGGTGAGTCAAGGCCCCGTTCAGGCCAGCCCACTCGTTCTGGGCGATACACTTTTCGTCGCAGCTCTAGACGGCACGGTTCGTGCGTACCGCACCTGATCCCGACCCAAAAACCCTACTAACGAGTCTGACAGCGGCTTGACAAAGCCCTGACAGGATAGTTCGTAAAGGTATCTGTTACACTACCTGGAGCAACATCAAACCCAAAGGAGATTTTATGAAGCGTTCGTTACTCCCGTTGGCTCTTGTGGCTGCAAGCTTGGCCTCTGCTCAGGCCCAAACCCCGCTCACTTTCTGGCACGCCTTTACCGACGAACCGCGCTCGAGCTGGATCGAAGATCGCGCTGCCGAATGGAACGAGCAAAACCCCGACTTCGTGATGAACGTCGAGTCAAAAGGCTCATACCCGGAAACGCTGCAAGCAGTCATTCTGGGTGCGCGGCAGGGTGACACGCCGAACGTCGTGCAAGTTTACGAGATCGGTTCACAGCTGGCGCTCGACGCTGGCATCTTTACGCCGGTCGGTGAAGTTGAGGGTGACTTTGATTTTTCGGACTATATCGAACCCGTGCTCAACTACTACACCATCGGTGGGCAGGTCAATTCGATTCCGTTTAACTCGTCGTCCCCGATTTTGTACACCAACAAGACCCTGATGGAGCAGGCCGGACTCGACCCGGAAAGCCCGCCGGCAACCTACAGCGAAATTATTGATGCTTGCAAGACGATCGAAGCGTCAGATGTTTCGGCAGACTGCTTCGGCGTGAGCTTGAACGGCTGGTTTTTCGAGCAGTGGATGGCGGAGCAGGGCGCTGACCTTTTAAACGAAGGCAACGGTCGGGACGGGCGCGCCACTGAAGTCAACTACGAAAGTGAAGAGTTTAAGAACATCGCCAGTTTTTTCAAGACGATGAACGACGCTGGGTACTACACCTATACGGGGGCACTCGAGGATTGGGACGGCTCCGACGCTATCTTCAACAATCAGCAGGCGGTCTTTCACATTACCTCGACAGCTGATCTGGGCAACATCACCGCCGCCGCCGAAGAAGCCGGTTTTGAACTCGGGGCGGGACTCCTGCCGATTGCCGACGACGCCGAGCGTAACGGCGTGGTCATCGGCGGCGCGAGCTTGTGGCTGGTCGGCGACAAACCTGCTGAAGAGCAGCAAGCTGCGCTCGACTTCGTGCTGTACATGACCAACACCGAGAACATGGTGTCGTGGCACAAGCTGACCGGTTACTACCCGGTACGCAACTCGTCGGTCGAGGCGCTCCGCGATGAGGGCTGGTTCGACGAAGACCCCAACTACAGCGTCGCGTTCGATCAGCTTTTGGATACCGAGGTCAATCAGGCGACTGCCGGGGCCTTGAGCGGCAACATGCAAGAGGTTCGCACCATTACCGAGGAGACGATGCAGCGTATTTTTCAGGGTGGCGCAGTTGACGATGAGCTCTCACGCGCCGCCGAGCAAGCTGCTGCACGCTTGGCCGAGTACAACAGCAACTTCCAGTAAATATAGCCGTGCTGACTTTGGGCTGCGCACTAAGCGCAGCCCTTTCTTTAGACTTGGCAGGTGTTCAGGAATCTAGTGTGGAGCTGAGGAGGCGCTATGCAACCTGTGTTTAAGAGCCGCGCACTGGCGTGGTTGATGCTATTACCGACGGTTATTATTTTACTCGTATTTATCTACTTTCCACTTTTTAAGTCGTTTGTCTCGAGCCTCTACCGCAGCAACCTCTTTTTGGGGACGTGGCAGTTTGCCGGACTAGAAAACTTTCGTTCGCTCTTCTCCGGCCCGCTCGCTCCGGCCTACGTTCAAGCACTCATTCAAACCGTCGTCTTCAGCCTTTTAGTCGTCTCCATCGGGCTCCTCATCAGCTTGGGCGTCGCTACCCTGGCCAACCAACCCGTGCGCGGCGCACGTATATACCGGCTGCTGCTCATCTGGCCCTTCGCCCTCTCCCCCGCCGTCGCCGGAACCATTTTTCTATTTATCTTTAACCCGCAAGTCGGCATCGCCAACGATTTTTTGGGTGCAACGTTTGGGATTCGCCCGCGCTGGCTCGACACGCCTTCCCTGACGTTTTCGCTCGTGACTGCCGCCGCTATCTGGAAAAATCTAGGCTACAACATCGTCTTTTACCTCGCGGCGCTCCGCAACATCCCCGGTGAACTCGGTGAGGCCGGGCAGTTAGACGGTGCGGACAGCTGGCAGCGGTTCTGGCGGATCACCTTTCCGCTGCTCAGCCCGATGACCTTTTTTCTAGTTTTTACCAATCTGACCTTTTCGTTTTTCGACTCTTTCGGACTGATCGACATTATGACCAGCGGCGGCCCGATCGGACGCCCCCCTCTCGACGAAACGGGCGTGACCACGACGCTGATTTATAAAATCTTTCAAGACGGCTTTAGCGGCACCGGCAACTTAGGCGTCGCAGCGGCGCAGAGTATCGTGCTGCTCTTTATCGTTGCGGGAATTGCGCTGTTGCAGTTTCGGTTCGGCAACCGCCGCGTCTACTATGGGGGCGACCAATGAGAGGCAACTTATGAAAGAGAGCCTATGAAGCGTAATACCTTCTGGATTCACCTGCTGCTGATTCTGGCGTGTCTGCTCGTCACCGCGCCCATTCTGTTCGCGCTCGTTAAGGCGACGCAGACGCGGGCGCAGGTTCTTTCGCCCAGTCTGGTTCCCGGAACGCTCCTCTGGGAGAATGTCCAGGCAGCGTGGACGGGCGGTAATCTGGGCGTCTATATGCGGAACTCGCTGATTGTCGCGGCAGCCGTGACGTTCGGTAAAACACTCTTGTCGCTGATGGCGGCGACCGCCCTGGTCTACTTCGAGTTTCCCTTCCGGCGGCTCGTGTTCGGCCTTATTTTGCTGACGCTGATGACGCCGTTAGAAGTGCTTGTCCTGCCGCTCTTCGACCTCGTGTCGCAGCAACCGCCGGAATCGTGGCGCGTCTTTTGGGAGTGGTTTCGCAACCCGGTGGCGGTGTTTCTCAACCCGATTCGGTTCGGCTTCGGGTGGGCCAATACCTACTGGGCCATTATCGTGCCCTTTTTGGCGTCGGCTACGGGCGTCTTTTTGTTTAATCAGCACTTCCGCTCGATTCCGCGTAGCCTGGCTGACGCGGCTAAAATCGACGGCGCGGGGCCGGTACGGTTTTTGCGGAGTGTGCTCATTCCGATGAGCTGGAACACGATTGGGGCGCTCGCGGTGATTCAGTTCGTCTATGTTTGGGATCAGTACCTGTGGCCGCGCATCATCATCCGGCGTAACGAAACGCAGGTCGTGCAGATTGGGCTCAACGCGCTCGTGTCGGGCGACCGGGTGGAGTGGGGGCACGTCATGGCGGCGGCGCTCGTAAGTATCATCCCGCCGCTCATCATTTTTGGATTGCTGCAAGAGCAGTTTATGCGCGGATTTGCGCTCTCGAGCGACAAATAGGGTGGCTCGAGCGTCACTCTCGAGCGGAAGTAAAAACCAAGCCACGAGCAAAGATATCTGCTCGTGGCTTGGGCGGACGATGAGCCGCGCGTGAGCCCTGAGCCCAGTTTGGCGGTGTAAAACCGTACAATAGGACTATGCGACGCTTGACGACACTGACGGGGCAGTCCGGTGACAACTGAAGGTACAGGCACCTGCACCGTGTTCGTCGCCGAGCATGACGAACGGTTGTTGCAACTTATCGAACTGGCGCTGAGTACAGATCCGGGCACCGAAGATTACGCCGTCGTTAGTGCGCGGCTCGGTAGCGAGGTGCTCTCGGGGCTCGAGCAAACCACCCCCGCCCTCGTCATCCTCGGCAGCTTGCCCGACCTCAGCACCGCCGAACTTACGAAGCGCGTCCGCCTCGTCCCCCGTTTACAGAGCGTTCCCCTACTCGTTACCAGCAGCGACGCAGCTCCGGATGTGGGCGCTGTCCTCGAGCGCCCGTTTACGGGAACAGCCCTGACCGAGGCCGCCCTGCGCCTGCTCGGATCACCTGCGGCCCCCACCCGCACTGCCCATACCGTGATGGTCATCGAAGACAGCGCCGCCCTGCGCGGCCTGATCTCCGACATCTTGCACCGGCAGGGTTACGGCATCGAAACCGCTGAAAATGTACCGCAAGCCAAAGCGCTCATCAAACGCCTTGCCAAAGATGTCAGTCTCGTTCTGTTAGACGTCAATCTTCCCGGTGGCACCGGCTTTGAGCTTCTAGAACTTATCCGGCGACGCTCCGACGTACCGGTGTTTATTCTCTCGGCCTTGCGGCAGCAAGAACAGATTCAGCGGGGAGAGACGCTCGGGGCGCAGGCGTTTATCGAAAAACCGTTTAATCCGAAGGAGCTCATCCGGAAAATCCGCGATGTGTTGACCCAAGCAGAGTGAGTTTTATAGGTATTAGAGAACAGGAAGCAAGGTAACTTCACCCCTCAATAGAGCAATTATCACACCTACTGAGCGCGAAGCTCGTAGCTATCATCTCTTAGGGGTGCGTGCTAGTGTACGAAGTCCTCCGCAGGAACGACAATCGTTTTCCCAGAGCGTCTCAAACCGGATGATACCTGCTATAATTAGAGGAGCAACTAAACCAAGGTGGGTGTTTAAAATACAGCGTTGCCGAACTAGACTGTTAGCATTTGCATAAGAGATTGACACCAGTATCATCCCAGAATGTGCGTGCTAGACTGAAAAAATCTTACATAACCTAAGCTCGAGGTTTCTCCGGGGATCGTTTTTCCGTCTCTGCCGGGTTTCCTTTTACAAGCGTAAGGCGTGCCCAAGGCTAAAACGCTCACGTAGTCTTAAACGGCGAAAGCGCAATCCTCGAGACGGTCGTCAGTCACCAAAAGTACAGGATTTGCGTGCCCGATGTAAAAACAGCTATCAGGTTACCTGGAGCGTTTCCGACTAGCTGATACCTGCTACGTAAAGCTACTCCAAAAACCCCGACACGTCACGCGGGTCGATATCGAGGCGCAGCCGTGCAGGACCTCGGTAAGCAAGTGCAGGTTCCAAGCGTTCGGGCAGCCTTTGCGCTTCAGTGCGGACGAAGAGCTGATACGAATACCGGTTTTTGACGCGGGCCACGGGCGCAGCGCTCGGGCCGAGCAGTTCATCCGAGGTTGCACCTGCCGTCTTAAGAGCACCTGCCAGCCAGTTCGCCGCACTTTCAGCGGTGCGGGCGTCGCGGGCGCTCAGCTGCACCTTGGCGAGCGCCGCGTAGGGCGGATAGTTAAAGCTCTGCCGACGTTCCAGTAGAGCCTGCACAAACGCCGTGCCTGAACCGTGCGTGTAGGCTTGCAAGAGCGGGCTATCCGGTACGAAGGTTTGAATCAACGTCAGCGGCCGCTTGTCAGGCGCAAGTTCGCCCAGGTTGAGGAGCAGCCGAAACGCTTCTTCTTCCGCGCGAAAGTTACCGAGCGACAAAAATGCGTCGAGCAGCGTCACGCCGACTAAAGACACGTTGGGTAGGGGCGGAAGCCGCAAACATGCAGTCGTTGCTACGAGAACCCCCGGCACGCCGTCCATCAACTCAGTCAGGTCTTCGCGTTTGTCGCTGTCGAAGCGTTTGACGAGCAGTTCCGGCACGACCCGGGCGACCTCAGCGGCAATCCACTGGGTTCCAGCGGCGCGGGTCGGGCCGAGCGCCGGGTTGCTACAATTTGGGCAGAGGTCGGGCGCGCGCCCCTGATGACCGCACTGATGGCAGCGGAGCAGGTAGCGTTCGCGGTGATAGCGCAGGGGCAGGTCGCAGTTGGGACACATCAGCGTGTGTTCGCACGCCGCGCAGCAGAGCGCCGCCGAAAACCCCCGGCGGGGGGCAAGCAGCACAGCCTGACGACCCCTCACTTCAACTTGTCTGAGAACGCGCACAAGGTCGCCGCTGAGGGGCCAGCCGCCCGCCCGCAGATCAACCACGTGGACGCGTGGAGCGGTGGTCGGAACCTCGAGCCGTACCGCTGGCATAACTAAACTGAGCGTTTCCGGCGTCGTAAACGCGTCGCTCAGCACCAAAGGTACGTCGGCCTCTTCAGCGAGAAACCGGGCCGCAGTCGGGACGAACACACGGCAGCCCAGGTTGAGTTTGTAGGCGCTACTGCCTTCCTCGAGCACCACCACCCGCCCCAGCTCGAGAGGCGCTAAAAGCGCCAGATACGAGCCGACCAGCACGAACGGTTCGGGGTCGCGGCAACGTTCCCACAAACGGAGGCGCTCCCGGTCGGAGGTGTCGCCCGAAAGAACATGAACAGGAACGTGCGCGGCTAACAGGGACGCGGCCCCCTGCACGTAGGTCTGTTCGGGCGCTAGAACCAACACGCTCTTGCCCGCCTCGAAGTCGGCCTTTAGCAGCGGGAGGAGGCTCGAGACTCGCGCTGCCCGCGTCCCACCCGACACGCTTGAGACCGGTTCTATCTGGGCGTCCGGAGGCCAGGTTATCTCAGCGAACGAGTTAGCGGTAGGGTCTATAGCCGTCAGCGCGACCGGCGGCGCGTCAACCTCCCGGTAGTCCGCGTACCCTTTTTTTACAAGCGCCCGCACTGCGGTTTCCGCTACAGCCGTAGCACGCGCCAGAGCCGCCGCGCTTTCAACCTGACCCAGTTCAAAAAGGTGGGTGAGCGCCTTGCGCTGATTGGCCCGCGCTGCGCCGTCAAGCGCTGCGTCCCCTTCACGCACCGGGACGAGCCGCTGAACCCGCATAGGTGCCACCTGCACGCGTTCCTCTAAAAGTCCTTGCTGACGGTACAGCTCGAGCCTCCTAAGCGGCACCGCCCCGGCCGCGCCCCAACTTTCGGAGACGGGTTCGTGTTCCAGCACGCTCAGGGCGCGGATGTGATGCTCGAGCGCTACACTTAGCCCCGTCGGTAACAGATTGGCGAGGACGGTGCCAGCAGGCGCACAGGTATAGGCAGCAACACGCTCCAGAACCCTCAGGGCGCTCTCTTTAAGAAAAGGTTCGGCGTCTAATACCCCGACGGCTTCCCGAAGCTCCAAGCCCGCCCCGCCCCGGAGCGGTTCGGAGCCGACTAAAATCCCGATTCGCACGCCGCTCTGCCACGGCACCACGACGCGTACCCCGGCAGGCGGCAAAAAGCCGAGACCGTGCGGCGGCAAAAAGCTAAACGCGGGGAGGGGCAGGGGTAAAAGTACCCGCCAGGCAGTCGGGGCGGTCACAAACCAGTGTACCGTTCCGGAGGGCTTACACGGTAAGATACCCACATGACACCCCAAAATTTGGCCTCTTACCGCGCAGCAGGCGTCGATTTAGAAAAAAGCGACGAGACGATGGCGCGGATTAAGGCGGCGGTTACAGGAACCTATACGCCAAACGTCCTCGCCGGACTTGGCGCATTTGGGGGTCTGTTTGGCGCGGGTGCGCTCAAGGCGATGGACGCGCCCGTCCTCGTCGCCTCGACCGATGGGGTTGGAACAAAGACGAAAGTCGCCGCCGCTTTAGGCCGCTATGACACCCTCGGGCAGGACCTAGTCAACCACTGCGTCAACGACCTGTCGGTACAGGGTGCGAGACCGCTTTTTTTTCTCGATTATGTGGCGTCGGGGCGGCTCGAGCCCCCCCTCACCGCGGCACTGATTGTAAGTATCGCTGGAGGATGTCGGGCCCACGGGATTCCGCTCTTGGGCGGCGAAACCGCCGAGATGCCGGGCGTTTACGCCACCGGCGAGTTCGACCTCGTAGGTACGCTCATCGGCGTTGTCGAGCGCTCCCAAATCGTTACAGGCGAACGGATTAAAGAGGGCAACATTATTTTGGGCTTGGCGGCGGGTGGCCTGCAAACGAACGGCTTTTCGCTGGCACGGCATGTTTTAGAAGGAAGTTACGACGAACCTTTAGGCAACGCAACCGTCGGCGACGCGCTGCTGGCTCCTCACCGAAGTTTTTTAGAGGTGCTTACCCCGCTTCTAGATACCGGACTTGTGCGGGGTATGGCGCACATTACCGGCGGCGGTCTCCCCGGAAACCTGCCGCGCAGCCTCCCGGACGGTTTAGGGGCGCTTATTACCCCAACTTGGGACGTACCGGAAATCTTTACGCTGATCGAACGGCGCGGCACTATAGACCGGGACGAAATGTTCAGCGTGTTTAATATGGGTGTCGGCTTCGTCTTGGTAGTATCGCCGGAAAACTTAGAGACGGCTCGCAAGCTCGTTCCAGAAGCGTTCAGCGTCGGTGAAGTCATTGAAGGTGAAGGTGTTCAGATACTTTAGGTGATTCAAACCGAAAACTAAGCGCAGCTGTATTCTTGCTCCCTACGCTCTGATTCTATACCTCAGCTGACTTCAGACCCCAGCACCGGCAGCATCACCGTAAAAACCGTTCCTTCACCCACTTTGGATTCGACCGAGACCGTTCCGCCGTGCTGTTCGACAATCCATTTGACGATGGCGAGCCCCAAACCCGAACCGTTGCCGCGCGTGCTGCGCGCCCCGTCTACCCGGTAAAAGCGTTCGAAAAGGTTAGGTAGTGCCGCCTCGGGGATGCCGGGGCCGTTGTCTAACACCTCGAGCCTCGCCCACTCTTTTTCTTTTAAGAGCGACACACTGACCTGGCCCGAGCCCGCGTTGAGCGCATTTTGCACGAGGTTCAAAACGACCTGCTTAAGCCGCGCCGCGTCGCCGGAAACTTCTAACAGCGGCCCCGGCGAAAAGGCTTTGATCGTTGCGCCCCGCGAGACCGGCGCAAGTTCTTTGGCAACCGCCTCGATAGTTTCGACAAAGTTCATCGGGTCGCGTTTAACGGTCAGTCCGGCGTCTGCGCGGGCTAATTCTAACAGGTCATTGACGAGTTTGCTCATCCGTAGGGCTTCGCTGCGGATGATTTCCAGCGATTCGGTCTGTTCAGGGGTCGGGTGCGTGCGGCGCAAGAGGTAGCTCGCGTGTCCGGAGATCGCTGTGACCGGCGTGCGGAGTTCGTGCGACGCGTCGGCGGTGAAGCGGCGCTGCGTCTCCAAGGTTTCTTGCAAACGGTCGAGCATCCGGTTGAGCGTAACCGAGAGTTCACCTACTTCGTCGCGGGTTCGGGCAACCGGAACACGCTGCGACAGGTCTTGTGAGCTGATCCTCGAGGCCGCCTTGGTCATCCGCTTCAGCGGCGTCAGCGCTCGCTGCGCCAAAAGCCACACGCCAAACGGAAAGACGATGAGCGCGACCAAGATGGTTTGAATGAGGTTCGTACGGAGCTGCGTCAGCGTATCGCTCCGCACGGGGATGGCTACGGCGATAAGCGTGGGCGCGTCCATGATTCTGCTTTCAGCGTCCAGCAACGGCATCCCCGCAGCTGACAGGCTAAAAATTTTACGGTTGGCCCGTACTACCCAGAGCGTACCGTCCTCAGCCGTGACGTTGGCGTAAAGCTGCCCGGTCTGCCGTAGAGCGGTAAAGTTTTCCTCACCGACAAGGTCGCTGATCCCTTCGCCGCCAGTCTGCGAAACGATGACGGTGGAGAGCCTCGGCGGGCGCTCGAAGGCCCAGAACAGCGGGGGCGCGAGAGGCCCGTTCAGATCGTTGAGGTAGATGTTGACGTAGAGCAGCGCGTCGCTCGGCAAGCTCTGCACCCAGTTGGTTCGGTTTGAAGGAAACGAATAGGGGTCTTGTTCCATGGCTTCCAGCACGTCCGCGTAAGCTTGCCTCGTCTGCACCTCGACGCTGTCGATCAGGGACCGCCGCGTCAGACTGTAGACGAGCACACCGACGAAAATCAGTACCAGCACTAGAAATCCGGCAAAGAAGAGCGTCAACCGTAGCTGCAAAGACACCCCCAGCGGGGAGCCTCTGCGGGTCACAGCTCGAGGCTGATTTGCGTTTTGGGTTAAACTAGCCACACGACCATCCAACTTCAGTTTAGCGTTCGGAACAGCCACCCCGCTGCGCAAGGGAACATCCTAACCTACCGCGCCCATTTGTGAGAGGGGTGACCTCCGGTATTCTCGGCAGACGCCGCCAGCTTTATTCTTCGCGCAGCACGTAACCGACGCCGCGCACGGTATGGATCAGACGGCGCTCCCCCTCACCCTCCAACTTCCGCCGCAAATAACCAACGTAAACATCGACGACGTTCGAACCGCCCGTGTATTCTGGCCAGACCTTCTCTTCGATTTCAAAGCGGTTAAAGACCTTGCCGGGGTTGCGGGCGAAAAGCTCCAAGAGTTCAAACTCTTTGGCTGAAAGCTCAATCCGCCGCCCGTCCCGGAAGACTTCACGCCCGTCCAGGTTCATCACCAAATCGGCGACCCGCACTTCGCCGGTCACAGCCGGGTTGACGCGCCGCAGGTGCGCCCGTACCCGCGCGAGCAACTCTTCAATCGAAAACGGTTTGACGAGATAATCGTCCGCGCCCGAGTCGAGGCCTTGCACCTTGTCGTCTACGGAATCTTTGGCGGTCAGGATGATGATCGGCGTATTTGAGGTTTTACGGACGCGCCGCGCGACCTCAAGCCCGTCTAACACCGGCAACATCAGGTCCAACACGACCAGATCGGGGTTAAGCTCACGAAACTTGGATAAACCCGTTACCCCGTCGTAGGTCACGACCGTTTCGTATGACTCAGCTTGCAGCTCCAAGTCGATGAACTTAGCAATCTCTTTTTCATCTTCGATAATGAGAACCAGCGGTTTTCTGTCCATGAGTCCAATTATGAGACCTCAAATTATGAGAGTCCTACCGAGAAGATGAGAAGATACCGCGTAAATTTCTCACATCATTTTAACGTTTGGGGGAGGAGCACGGTTTCTTGGACGATAATCTCATCTTTTAGGATTCGCTCGGCCCACGCCTTCGCACCGGGTAAAGAGTGGTCGCGGAAGTTGCCGCAACGTTCTTCACTGCACCCTGGAATCTCACCTTCGTGCTGTTTTATGGCCCCTAGCGACCGCTTCAGCGCCTCAGCAATCTCGGTCTCATCTGGCTCACCAAAAACAGTCAGATAGAACCCGGTGCGGCATCCCATCGGGCTGGCGTCAATTAGCTCGAAGGGCTCACCGAGCGACCCCCGCAGGTAGCCCGCCAACAGGTGTTCGATGGTGTGCAGCGGCGCAGTCGGAATTTCAGCGACGTTGGGTTGCACGAGGCGCAGGTCGAACTTGCTCACCACGTCGCCGCCCGGCCCGGTGTAGTGTCCGGCCAGCCGGACGTAGGGGGCGCGGACGCGGGTGTGGTCGAGGTCGAACGAGGCGACTTTTTTGGCTTCGGGTACTTGAAGGTTGCTCATAAAGCCCAGCCTACCCCCTTTTGGGCACGGTGCGGCGAGCCGGTTATACTTGACGGGCGGAGTTAGTGTGCCCTTTGCTCGAGCTGAGTTTTGGACACCACCAACTGCGCCGGGGAAGGGAGGCCCGCGTAGCGCACGTTATCGGCCTATTTAACGACAGGAGCAGCGCGCCGCAGGTTGTAGACGCGCTAATCAACAGCGGGTTCTCCCGGAGCCGTATTTTGAGGCGCGAGGGCAGCACGGAAGACTTGGTATGTGCGCTCGTTGAAACAGGGATAGACGCGGACGAGGCGCACACCTACGCCGCCGACCTGCCGGGCGGTGGTGCGTTCATTCTGGTCAGGGTCGCCGCCGTAGACGTCGAGCGTGCGATCAGGGTCATGAACCGTTTTGTACAGACGAAAAAGAAACGGCGGGGGAAGCGGAGGAGATAGGTATATACCGCCAAGTTCAGAACGCGTCAGCTAACAAAGCGTAAAGCTTTATGCAAAAGCGGGCGTAAAAACGGCGAAGAAGACTCGCTGTTGTTCTATTTTAGGTATTGGCTCAATATCGAAGGATTAAAAGTTGCGATACGGTTTTCAGTTCCTATCAACAAGGGGTTGCAACCCCTTGTTTCATGCACCGCTGTCATTCTCGCTTGGGCCATCACCCTGTAAATTTGTCTATTTATATGCCGGTCGAGTACACTGACGGTGGTCGTATAATTCGCTTATTTATTTAGGAGCTTATCTTGCGCGTTGCAATCTTTATCGACGGCAGCAATCTCTATAACGGTATGCGTGAAAACCTATCCAACACTCGCTTCAACCTCCAAGAACTCGTGGCGCAACTGCTCGCCAAACGCCAACTGGTACGCACCTATTACTATAATGCGCCCCTGACCGACGACTACGAACATGACCTGCGCGAGGGGCAGCAGCGGTTTTTCGAGTCGTTGCGGCGGATTCCCTATACCACCGTTCGTTTGGGACGGCTACACCGCCGTTTTGATGGGTCACTCGTCGAAAAAGGCATTGACGTCGCGATTGCGGTCGAATCGCTCGAGCTCGCCTACGAGGACGCTTACGATACCGTACTGCTGGTTTCCGGTGACGGCGACTATGTGCAGCTCGTCGAGGCCATTAAACGCAAAGGCAAACACGTCGAGTGCGCGATGTTCCGCAATCAGTCGGCGGGGGTGCTCCTGGAATACGCCGATATTTTTACGCCGCTAGACGATCTCAACTGGCAGAAGGTACTTTTTTGAAATGTGCTTAGGTAGCTTTGACGAAGCCGTCTCACTAGTCAGAAAGCTTGGCCAGGGCGGGCAACCTGTCACTATTGCCGTTGACGGACACAGCGCTGCGGGAAAGTCTACCTTTGCTCGTAACTTGCAAACCACGCTTTCGAACGTGCAACTTGTTTACGGCGACGACTTCTACCGGGTGATACCGGAAACCGAACGTTTTAATCTAAACGCTTCTGAAGGCTACCGACGCTACTATGATTGGGAACGCTTAGAGCGACAAGTGCTAAGTCCTTTAGCAGCTCGTCAGGAGGCGCGTTACGGCGTATATAACTGGGCAACAGGGGCGCTCGGCGACACCAAAGCTTCGCAACCTCGAGGAATCATCGTCGTCGAGGGTATATTTTCTGCCAGACCCGAGCTGCGTAGCTACTACAGCGCGATATTTTTAGTTTCTACCCGTGCAGAGATTCGGGCCCGTAGACAGCAGCAGCGAGGGGACGCGTCAGCTGCTTGGCTAGGACGTTGGGACGCAGCCGAAAAGTTCTATCTAGAAACGCACAAGCCCCATACTTACGCCGACTTGGTAATTTTGACTGCATAGCTTAGGACTCGAGCCCCTCTGCTTTAGGTTTAGGCAAAAGGGGTTCCAAACCCTTCGCCCCATCAACAAAGAGTTGCAGATGTGGAAAGGGAATCTGAATCCCGGCCCCGTCGAGCGCAACTTTACTCGCTTCCAAAATTGACGCCCGAATCGCCGGTTCGGTGGCGATTTCACTCGGTTCAATCCAGAAGATCAGCTGCAAGTTCACCGACGAGTCGGCGAGCTCGTCAACCCGGACAATCGGCACGGGCCGCTGCATGATGCGTTCGTTTTGCTGAACAACCAGGACGAGCACCTCCCTCGCCGCCGCGACCGACTCACCGTAAGCGATACCGAGTTCGACCGTAAGCCGTAACGGGCCACCCGCCGAAAAGTTGAGAATCTCTGACGACGCCACCGCCGAGTTAGGAATCGAGGTGTAGATGTTGTCGCGCGTCACCAACCGCGTGTTCCGCAGGGTGATTTCGCGCACCTTGCCGACTTGTTCGTTGACCTGTACCCAGTCGCCAATCCGAAACGGGCGCTCGATTAAAAGCGTGGTTCCGGCAACAAAATTACCGAGCGTGTCTTGCGCGGCGAAGCCCACCGCAATTCCGACGACGCCAAGGCCGGTAATCAGCGACACGACGTTAACGCCGAATTGCGACAAGATGCTCGCGCCGCCGAGCGCGACAAAGACCACTGAGATAACGTTACGCAGCAGCTGCACGATAGACGGGTCGAGCTGATACCTCGAGAGTGCGTGAGTAATAGCCCGGAGTCCGACAAGCCAGCCCAGATAGTATAAAAATGCCATCACTGCAGCCCGCGCGATATGTCCGGTCAAGGAGGCTGGCACGCCCCACTGCGCCAAGATAGCGAGGAGTGCAAAAAGTAGGACGACGTAACGCAGCGCCGAAGCCAGCGGCCTCGACACTTCCCGGCTCAGCCGTAACCGCCGCACGAGAAAGTGCAGGACAAACCGTAGCAGGCGGTAAACACCGACAAAAAGCAGAATGAGCAGCGCCGAAGCGAGCAGTTCGCTAGCAAGATTCGCCAGCACTTTGGCGGTACCTACTTCGCCCGGATTCAAGATACCGAGAGTGCTCAGGAGGCTGTTACGCAGATCGTTCCACAAGTTGAGCAAAAACGCGTTCACTCTGCCTGCTTCCCCAACAACTCGCTCAAGCCTGCTTCGTCTAGCACCGGCACCTTGAGAGTCAGGGCTTTCTCGAGCTTCGACCCCGCCGCCTCACCTGCGACAACATACGAAGTCTTTTTCGACACCGACGAGCCGACGCGGGCACCGAGGGCCTCAAGCCTCCCTTTCAGCACGTCGCGGGGTTCGCTCAAGGTGCCGGTCAGGACAAAACTCAGTCCGGTCAAAGCGTCGCCACGCGGCGCGGAGGCTGCTACGGGCGCAACGCCGCGCTCAGTCAACGCCGCCAAAAGGGTCTTCATCGTGTCTTGCTGCAGGGCGTCGTGAACGGCTTCGGCGGTCGTCTCCCCAACGTCGTGCAGGTTAGCGAGCGTCTCGGTAGACGCAGCTTGTAACGCAGTCACTGAACCGAAAGCGTCCGCCAGGAGCTGCGCAGTGCGCGCGCCCACATGCGGCAGACCGAGCGCAAAGATAAACCGCGCCAAAGCTTGCGTTTTTGAACGCGCCAGCTGCTCGGTGAGCTTGCGGGCCGAAAGCTTGCCGAAACCCTCGAGCGGCTCGAGCTGTTCCGCCCCCAAATCGTAAAGGTCGGAAATCCCCCTGATCAACCCTTCATCCAAAAGCTTTTGCAACCGTTTGGTCGATAAGCCGTCTATGTCCATCGCCCCGCGCGAGGCGTAGTGTGAAAGCCGCGCCAGCACCTGCGCCGGACACGCCGGGTTGACGCAGCGCACGTTCGCGCCGTCTTCAATCAAGGGTTCACCACACGCCGGACAGGTTTCAGGAAACACATATAAGGGCAGGTCAGTCGTGCGCAGGTCGGTTAAGACGCGCAAGATTTCAGGGATGATGCCGCCCGACTTATGCACCACCACCTGATCGCCGATTCTGAGGTCTAGCTCCCGGATAAAACTGGGATTGTGGAGCGTCGCCCTCGAGACCTCGGTACCTTCGATGAGGCGGGGCTCGAGCCCCGCAACCGGCGTTATCTTCCCCGTCCGGCCCACCTGCAAGGTGATCTCTAAAAGTTTGGTGATCGCCTCTTCTGCCGGAAACTTGTAGGCGATCGCCCAGCGGGGCGCACGGGCCGTACTGCCGAGTTCGTCGTGCAACGCCAGCTTGTCAACCTTGACGACCATGCCGTCGGCGTCGTAGTCCAAAGTCGGGCGCAGCTCAGTCCACGACGCGGCGAGGAGCTCGAGCCCCGCCACACCCGTCACCCGTTCCAGCAGCGGATTGGTCCGAAACCCGGCGGCCTCCAGCCACCGCAAAAGTTCGTGCTGCGTCGTGACGCCGAGCGCCGAGGGTTCAGCGACGCCGTAAAAAAAGGCTTGCAGCTTGCGCCCCGCGCTCACCTTCGGGTCGAGCTGCCGAATTGTCCCCGAGGCGGCGTTACGCGGGTTCTTAAACAAAGGCTCGCCCGCCGCTTCACGTTCTTCGTTGATACGGGAGAACTCGGTACGCGACAAGTAGAGTTCACCACGAACCTCGAGCCGCTCCGGTGCCTCGTCAACCTGCCCCGGCAACCCCGGCACCCCGAGAACGTTAAAGGTCACGTCTTCACCTTCTACCCCGTTACCCCGCGTCGCCGCCCACGTCAACACGCCACGTTCGTAAAACAGATTGACCGATAACCCGTCAATTTTCAGCTCAGCGACGTAATCGATAGTTTCTTCAGTTGCTAGCACCCGCTTGAGCCGCGCCTCGAACGCTTCTAATCCGGCGAGGTCGAAAGCGTTGTCGAGGGACATCATCGGGTGCGGATGGCGCACCGTGACAAACGACGCGCTCGGCGCACTGCCGACGTTTTGGGTGGGCGAGTCGGGGGTGATGAGGTCGGGATGGGCGTCCTCGAGCGCTTTCAATTTGTGAAACAGCCTGTCCCACTCGGCGTCGCTCAAGCTTGGGCTTTGCAGCACGTAGTAGCGGTAGTTCGCCTCGCGCAGCCGAGCACGCAGCGAGGTTAGCTGAGAGAGTTGGGAGGGTTTGGATGGCGTAGAGTCTGACATGTGTAATGAGAATAGCCGATGTCACTAAAGCTTTTCGTAATACTAAACTGAGCCTCGAGAAATCTCGGGGGTACCTTTCATAGACAGCTCAAAGAACGCGGTGTAGCTTTGAAAAATGACTCAACCTCTTTTCATCTTAGGAAAACAGCGCTCTGGTACGACTTGGCTAGCAAATCAGCTGAGCCAGCACAGCCAGATAGCAGCCGTTCGTAATGACCACCACGGCGGCCTTCTTGAAAGTGCTTATTTCAGCCATATTGCCGGGCGTTACGGCGACCTTTCACAAAAAACTAATTATGTCGAATTTGCCGAAGTCATGGCTGTCAGTGACCTGATGAACATTTTAGGGGTAGACAAAGACTTTTTGTATTCACTTTGGCCGACCACCTACGAAGGTGTCTTTCAAACCGTGATGGAACGGCACGCACAGAAAAAAGGGGCGCGGTACTGGTTGGATAAAACCCCTGAACACACGCTGATGATAGACAAACTGGCAGCGCTCTATCCGGACGCCAAATTCGTCGCCATCGTCCGCAACGCGCACGACGTCATGCGCTCGAGTATGGGGCGCTACACCGCAGGAACGAGGCAGCGACGCTATATATTGACGCGGGGAACACTCAACTTGGCTCAGCATAACAAAGAGATTAGGCGTTTTGCCGAGCGCTCGGAGCGCATACATATCTTGCAGTTCGAAGCTATGAAACAAGACCCGGGCGCTGTGCTACAAGACGTTTGCAGGTTTTTAGAGCTACCTTTTGAAGCTGATCTACTAATAGAGGCTTACAGACCGAATACAACGTTTCGTGAAGGTCGCAAACGGGACAAGGCGCTCTCGAAAAGTGATGAGAAAGCCGTTGATTTCGTTATGGCGCTCGGTAGCTACGTCCCGCTAAGCGGTTTCCGAGCTGTGCGCCGCTTAACCAGCGGAGGTGTCAAGGAAACCTTGCCGAAGTGGTTTTTCTCCATGTACCCACCCGTATTTGAAGAACAGCATCATTAACTTTGGTAAGGTTCGGTTCTGAACAGCTCTGCCGCATCAGCGGCTTGGGTACGCTTTTGCAAAAGGCCGCTTTACCAAAAGCCACTGTATGGAGGGCTGCTGTACAGAAGTGCCGCTGGTCAGCTCCGTTCTTGTTACACTTTTAAGGAACCCGATCCTAACCCGCCGACAGCTCGGGTAGGGGCGTCTGGACGCAGCGCATTACAGCATAAAACCGAGGCCACGTCATGAACAGATTTAGTTTCTACGCGCTCATCATCTTTTTCTTTTCGCTCCCCTGGCAAGATATCATCTCGCTGCCGGGCGGGAGTTTTTTGTCTGTCTCGAGGATCGTGGGGCTGATCCTGATCGTTGCCGGGTTGGGCGCGACCTTAAGGCGCGGCACGTTGCGGCTGAGGGTTCCGGCGATGACTCTGGTGCTGACGGTTTTGTTCGCGTTCTGGGCCGTGTGCGGCAGCTTGTGGAGCAGCGGCAGCGCCAACGGCGTAGCACTGGCCGCCGTCATTTACGTGCAACTCGCAGTGATGGCGCTCCTTATCTGGCAGCTCTGCCGAAACCTAGAAGATCACCGCCTCTTACTCCAAGCGTATGTCTTGGGTGCGTATATTGTCGCCGGACAGATCGCCGTACAGTACCTTACCAACCCGTTTGTCCCGAACTCGGCGCAGAGCATGGAGCGCTACACTGGGTTGGGCGGTAATCCCAACGCCGTCGCTACAGCAGTTGCGTTAGCGCTGCCTATAGCGTGGTATCTGGGGCACTTTTGGGCGAAGGGGCTGCTCCGCTGGCTCAACTACCTCTATTTGCCACTCGCTATTTTTGCGGTTATTTTGACCGCCTCGAGAGGAGGCTTTCTGATCGCCGTGGTCGGGCTTATGGTTGTACCTTTGACCTTTGGACAGTTGTCAGTTCGGGGGAGGGCAGCGACTATCATCTTCGCACTTCTGTCCGTTGGCGTTATTGCTACGGTTGTGCCGCTCGCCAACTTTTCTCGTATTGCCGAAACCTCTTCGGAACTGGGTGACGGCAATGTCAGCGCCAGGGGTGCGATCTGGAAAGCCGGGCTTCAGCTCTACACCTCGAGTCCCATTATCGGCATCGGTACCGGTAGCTTTGAACGCGCGGCCGAACCGCTCCTAGGACGCCGGATCAACGCACACAACGCGTTTCTAAAAGTGCTCATCGAACTGGGAATCATCGGTTTTGTGCTCTTCACACTCAATTTCTTTGTCGTTCTTAGACCCTTACTGAGTTTGCCGAGTCCAGACAAGATGTTTTACTTGTGCCTCTGGCTGGCGCTCATCGTATCGATGCTCCCCTCAAACGTCGAAGACGCTCAGTACGTTTGGGGACTCCTGACCCTGATGGCAACGCGGCAAGCTTATACGCTGCGACTACCTTCGAGCGGTGCGCCAGCGCCAGAAGCGGCTTTTAACAAAGGTCGCGTTCGCCGTACCTGAGGCTTTGTAAACGGGCATTTCTACAGTCCAAAGGCCACACATTGACCGTCTAAGGTCGCGCTCGTCTCTGACCAGAAGACACCGTCTGTACCGGGTACAGCCCCGCTTCAGCCGCCTTACCCGGCTGCTATACTTGATTTATGGGCTCTACCCATATTTTCAAGGAGGATACATGCGTAAAGTTTTGCTCTCACTTCTGGCGTTAGGGCTGCCGCTAGCTGCCGCCCAAGATTACGTTTTCGGCATCACCTACGACGCCGGGGGCAAGTTCGACGGTTCATTTAACGAAGGCACGTTTAACGGCCTGTCCAAAGCCGTGCAGGAGCTGAAAGACGAAGACGGTCTCGCCATCGACGTTCTGGAGTTTGAAGGTACTCCCGACACCGCCGCTGAAGGGCAACGCAACATCGCCTCGCAAGGGGCTGAACTGCTTATCGCACCCGGTTTTTTGCAGGCCGACGCGATTACGGCGGTCTCGAGCGAATTTCCCGACACCAACTTTGTTATTATCGACGCCGTTGCTGAAAACCCGAATGTGCGGAGTGTTCTCTTTAAGGAGCATGAGGGCAGCTACCTGGTCGGCTACCTTGCCGGAACGATGACCCAGACCGGCACCGTCGGGTTTGTCGGCGGAATGGATATTCCGCTTATCCGCGCCTTCGACCTCGGCTACCAAGAGGGCGTCAAGGCAGCGTGCCCCAACTGTAAAGTTGTCTCGAACTATGTAGGCTCGACGCCTGCAGCTTGGAACGATCCGGCCCGTGCCCGCGAACTCGCCACCACACAGCGGGCGCAGGGCGCAGACATCATGTACGCCGCAGCCGGAGCTTCAGGCAACGGCGTGATCGATTTTGTTAACCAAACGATGTGCTATACGCCCAAAGGCGCAGTGCGTGAGTCCCCTCTTGCAGCGCAACTTAGCGAGATGGAGATGCCCGCCGCCTATACCCAGAAGTGCGGCGACACCAGCCAGCCGCTCTTTTTTATCGGTGTGGACTCGAACCAGAATCCGCGCGGTGATACCGACGGCGACCCAGCCACTCTGAACTTCGGTTTAACGAGTATGCTTAAACGCGTCGATACCGCCGCCTATAACGCGGTTTACGACGTGGTAGACGGTGAGTTTGAGGGCGGCGTGCAAAACCTCGGCCTAGCCGAAGACGGCGTAGGGTACGCCGTTGACGAGTACAACAAAGCACTTATTCCGCAAGCCGTGATTGATGAACTCGAGGCTGCCCGTCAGCAGATTATCGACGGCGAGGTCGTTGTAACAGATTTCCGCACACAGTAGCTTTGCAGTAGCTTCACCGCAAAACCGTTTAAGACCCCGAACTGGGGTCTTTTTCTTTGGCTTGCAAAACATAGACGCCAGCACAAAACGAAACTTGAACATAACCGACCCTAAAACCTAACTGTTCTAGTTCAGGCAGAACGTCCTCGGCAACCCAGTAATGTTCGCTGTCGTCCCATACGTTTTCCCACTCGCGCCGAGCAGCAGCCAGGGCTTGAACCGTCTCAAAAGAGATGTCACCAACGATGACGCGGCCTCCGGGCTCGAGTAGTTTTGCGAACCTGGTAAGTAGCTTACGTTTTACCTTCAGCTCAAATTCGTGAAAAACGTAAGCCGAAACGATGGCGGCAAAACGGTGGTCTTTTAGGGTATTCCATTCACCCAGCAAGTCGAGCTGCCGAAACTCAGCGTTTGGGACGTTGGTTGCGCCGCGCCTGCGCTAACATCTTTTCAGATAGGTCTATACCCAGCACGCGGCACCCGGGTCCGGCAAAACGTGCAGCTAGGGCTCCCGTTCCGGTTCCTACATCGAGAATACAGTCGCCGCCTCCCACCTCAGCCCCACCGACGATTTTGTAGAGTACGCTTTCGTAACCTTCAAAAGGAAACCCGGCCGTGTCTTCCATACTCTCGTCGTAACCCTCGGCCCAGTCGTCAAACAGTTCTCTGCGTTCAGACACGCACCCTCCTAAAGGTAGACACCATGCTACAATCTTCAGTTGCGGTGAGAGGAACCTGATCGCGGAAGCCTCATAGGGTCATCGATGAGTTATTGATGATACCAATAAGGTCTCTGAGGAAAGTCCGGGCTCCGCAGGGCAGGGTGCCAGGTAACGCCTGGGCGCGTAAGGCGACGGCACGTGCAACAGAGAGTAAACCGCCGGGGTGGGTATCATCCAGCAATAAACGCAGCGGGTGACGCGCAAGCGTAGACTCAGCGCGTTTGAGTGACGATGATACCGCCCTGGTAAGGGTGAAACGGTGCGGTAAGAGCGCACCAGTGCTTTTGGCGACAAGAGCAGCTAGGTAAACCCCACCCGGTGCAAGGTCCGATAGGGAGAAAGAGCTTGCCCGGCTCGCTAAAATCTCCGGGTTGACCGCTCGAGGCGCGGCGCGAGCCGTGTCCCAGATAGATGATCAGGCAAGACAGAACCCGGCTTATATCCTCTCCCGCACTTTTTAGCGTCAAAGCGTAGCGAAACCGCTACGCCTTCTTTTGGTTTCGTAGCATCTTGAATCCAAAAGTCAACCTGCTTTTCTGTACCTTCACTTTCCCACCACACCCTACGAGCAACCACAGAGAAGCTTCCAGAAAATGCTTGGGTGGTAGACTGCACCCAAATACTAGCGAAAAGTGGGAGAATTGTGGGGGGTTGTGGGAAAAGGTGGGAAAGTGTGTTAAACTCCACTCTAGTTAGAACGGCGTGGGTCGCGGAGTCGGGGGATTTTAGCGACCAAACAGAGCGCAATCTCAGGTGGGAGACAGGTGGAAGATGCCATTTGGCGAATATCCTTACGCGGTGGACGACAAAGGGCGGGTCATCGTCCCTCCACCGTTTCGGACGTTCGTCGAGCACGGCATGATCATTACACGCGGGATGGAAAAATGTCTCTACGTGTTTCCTATAACCGCGTGGTCGCAGGTCGTCAAACAGTTGGAAGAACTCCCCATGACCGACCTCAAATCGCGCAAGTTTCTGCGCTACTTTTATTCGGGAGCCGCCAATGCCAAACTCGATGGGGCGGGCCGCATCACTCTGCCGAGTACCCTGCGAGATTTTGCCGACCTCGAGAGCAGCGTGATGGTCGCAGGCGCGCCGAATCACCTGGAAATCTGGAACGAAGCCCGCTGGAAAACCACGATCGAAGCGATGCACGACGACCTAGACGCCCCCGAGTTGCTACAAGGGATGGTCGGATGAGCGCTGATATACCCGATATGAGCGCAATACCTCACGCTCCGGTGATGCTGAGTGAGTGTCTGGAACACCTCGCGGTTCAACCCGGCAGCTGGTATATCGACGGAACCTTTGGCGCAGGCGGACATACGAACGCGATTCTGGCGGCGGGCGGGCGGGTGCTGGCGATCGACCGCGACCCGAACGTAGCGCGGTTTTTAGAAGCGGAGGCGCTCGAGACCGGGCACCTGCTCTTTGCCGCCGGGAACTTCAGCGAAATGAACGCCCACGCCGAACGTTTAGGCGTCGCGCCGGTCGCCGGGATTCTCCTCGACTTGGGCGTCTCGTCGATGCAGCTCGGCGAAGGGGAGCGCGGGTTTTCATTTCGGCAGTCTGGCCCGCTCGATATGCGGATGGGCACCACCGGGCTCTCTGCCGCTGATCTGGTCAACCACGCGTCAGTAGAAGAACTCGCCGGACTTATCTTCCGCTACGGCGAAGAGCGCTACAGCCGCCGCGTCGCGCGGCGCATCGCCGAAGCGCGAGAACAAGCGCCTATCGAAACGACGGCGGAGCTTGCCGAGATCATCGCCCGCGCCTACCCGCCCGGACGCCGCCGCGACCATCCGGCGCGGCGCACTTTTCAGGCGCTCCGGATCGCCGTCAACGACGAGCTCGGCGAGTTGCAGGGTGCGTTAGAGGTGCTAGGGCACACCCTCGCACCCGGAGGCCGCGCCGTCATCTTGACGTACCACTCGCTCGAAGACCGCCTCGTCAAACATTTTTTTAAGGGTAGCCCTGTGCTGAACCCGCTCCACAAAAAACCGCTGACCGCCACCGACGCCGAAATCTCCCACAACCCGCGTTCACGCAGCGCCAAACTCCGCACCGCCGAACTCGCCCGAACCGCGCCCGCACAACCCTCCCCCACCCCCACCGAGGAACCGTTATGACCCGATCCAGCCGCAATCTGCTCGCTCTCTATCTCGGCGCACTGTTAGCTCTCGCTTACCTCGGAGTGCAAAATCAGCGGGGTTACTACCGACATGACTATCTGCTACAACAAAAAAGGACGTTGCAAGCGCAGTTGCAGGGGCTACGCTACGACGCGGCGAGTGTCAGCGGTACCCTCGCTGTCCGTAACTGGGCGCTGACGCACGGCCTGGTGCCCGCACCCGAAGCGCTCAACATTCGTGAAGTCAGACCTGCACCCGCGCCGAATATAGCGCTGCCTCACGGCAAGTTGGAGGTGTACACCTTATGGCACTAAGACCTGTTCGCGCACCCGACTTGACGCGCCGCCGCGCCCGCGTCCTCCCCAGAGTCCGGGTTCAGCCGCGTCCTACACCGCAAGATGATCAGGGTAGTCAAGACCTGCGTCTCCGGCGCGGCTGGCTCTTCGTGCTGTGTTTGGTGGTACCCCTACTCGCCGCATTCTACGGGTTTACCGCAGCCGGGGTAAGGCTGCCTAGTCCGTCGCCGCTTTTGGGGGAAGCCCCTTTGCGCGGTACTCTTTACGCGGCCGACGGCACGGTTTTAGCCGAAGGTGACGCCCAGACGCGGAGTTATCCGCAGGGCACCCTGGCGGCGCAGCTGATCGGTTTTAGTGGCGCGGAGCAGCCCGACAAGACGTTTGGGTTAGAAGGACTCGAGCGCAAACTCGATTCAACCTTGCAAGCTGGTCAGGACGTCACGCTGACGCTTGATCCGGACGTACAGGGGATTGTGCAGACTGAACTCGAGTACGCCGCGAAACTGCACGGCGCGAAAAACGGGGCGATGGTGATGCTCGAGGCCGGAACCGGTCGGATCTTGGCAAGTGCGTCTTATCCAACGTTTGACCCCAACACCCAGCGGACGCTGGTTGGAGACAGCCGCAACGTGATCGGCAATGCTCCGATGATGGCGTCGGTGGAACCCGGCTCGATCATGAAACCCTTTGTCGTTGCGGCCTTGCTGCAAGACCGTAAACTCGAGGCTGACGAAGTGCTCCCCGTCGCCATGCAGCGGCGCGTCGGCAGCAAAACTTTTACCGACGTGACCGAACACGAACCGACCTTGGCGATCAGTGACATTTTGCGCTACTCGTCGAACGTCGGGATGATCGAACTCGGTGAACGCTTCACGTCACCCGAACTCGCCGCCTGGTATCACCGCTACGGTTTCGGGCAGCCGGTTGCTACCAAAGCCGTAAGTAACGCAGACGGCATCGTCAACCCGCCCGAGACGTGGGTGCCACAAGACCACGCCTCGGCGGTGATCGGTCAGAGCATGGCGGCGACCGCGCTGCAGCTCGCGGCGGCGTATAGCATTTTTGCCAACGACGGGGTTTATGTAACGCCGCAGGTGCTCGAGTCCGAGGTGGGCGCAGCTGCAACAGAACAGATTTTAGATCCCGCCGTCGCCCGCACCGTCCGGGGGATGCTCACCTATACGGTTGAAAACAGCGGCCTCAAAGACGCCAAGATTCCCGGTGTGGAGGTCGCTGGCAAGTCCGGCAGTGCCGACCTGTTCGATACCGACAAGGGCGAATACATCGACGCCGGAACCTTGACCTTCGCCGGGATGTTTCCGGCCGACAACCCTAGAGTTATCGGCGTGATCTACCTGCAACGGGTTAAAGAGGAAAACCCGCTGAGCGTCTCCGTTACAGCTCCGGCATTTCGCAGAATCGGTTCGCAGACGGTCGCGCTCTGGGACGAAGCGGCGCTCTCAGGTCACTAGCTTTAGGGGCGTATAGTGAGCATTATGCGTATAATACTCACATCATCTAAGTTGGGGAGCTGGAGGGGTACGTGCCGGAAGCTGAGATAAAGTCATACAATCTGGAACCGAGTCGCTTAGCCGAGCAGGGGGGTGGGTCGGTCGTACCCGGTCTTACGCGCGCTACGGGCGTCAGTTTTCACAGCCGCCGCACCCATCCTAGAGACGCTTTTTTTGCGCTACCCGGCGCGGTAGAACACGGTCTCGCCTACGCGGACGCGGCGCTCGAGGCGGGCGCAGCCTATATCGTGTCGGACAGGCCGCACCCACAAGGCGTTACGGTTCCCGACCCGGCAGGGCTTTTGCTGGCGCTCGGAGCCGACGCCCGCCGCACGCTTCGCAGCACTGTTGTCGGCGTTACGGGTTCGGCTGGAAAAACGACCTGTAAAGCGTTTTTAGGCGCGGCTTTAGGAGCTAATACGACGCCGGGAAACTTCAACACGCCACTCGCGCTCGCACAGACCTTGATAGGCGCGGCGTTAAGCGGAGGCGTTGAGGAGGAGCGGCTCGTCCTCGAGCTAGGCATCGACCACATCGGTGAGATGGACACCCTGGTACAGCTCGCTCAACCTACGCACGCTGTTCTAACGCTCATTGCGCCAAGTCATCTGGCAGGTTTGGGAAGCGTCGAGGGCGTCGCCCGTGAAAAGCTTAAACTCGTGGACGCCGCCGAACACGCGCTGGTTAGCACGCAGGCGGCAGCTTTTTTAAGTCCGGCGCAGCGCCGTAAAGTTACAACCTACGGGTTCAAAAACGCCGATGTGACCGGAACGCTTTCGGATGTTTCACCGGAAGGTCAGACGCTTGCGGCGCTCGGTGTTCAGGTCAGGTTGCCCTTTGTCGGGGCGGCGCTCGCCGAAAGCGCACTCGCCGCGCTTGCTCTGGCAGCCCAGCTAGGCCATGAGTTAGAGGCCGCTGCCCGCCGGTTAGAGGGTACGAAGCTCGAGCCCGGACGCCTGCAACTTCACAAGTTGGGGCCGCTGACGCTACTAGACGATTCGTATAACAGCAACCCGGCCTCGGCCAAAGCGGCGTTAGAAACGCTCGAACACTTTCCCCGACCGCACACCGCCGTGCTGGGCGATATGCTCGAGCTTGGCCCTGAGTCGGCGCGGTTTCATAAAGAACTCGGGGAGCAGACCGCAGACTTGGATAAAGTCGTTGCGGTCGGGCCGGAGATGCGGTCACTTATAGAGGGAAATCCGGCGGCACACTATTTCAAGAGTTTTGACCTAGACGAGCTTCAAGCTGAACTTCCCGAACGCGGCACGCTGCTGGTGAAGGGCTCGAGGGGCGTGAGGCTCGAGCGCCTCGTCTCTGCGCTGCTAGCGGCTAGTAACGCAGAGGTCAGCGTATGATCATTTTGGTCTCGGCCCTGTTGTCACTCCTGTTTGTCGGCACCCTTATTCAGCTCGCGCCGCGTTACGGCCTCGGCAAAGACATCCGCCCGGATGGGCCGGAAACACACCTTGCCAAAGCTGGAACCCCGACGATGGGCGGCGCGGCATTTTTGCTCGCAGCCCTTTCGACTTGGGTTTTTTTCGGCAGCCCCGGCGTCGATAGCCTCGCCGTCGCCCTCCTGACGCTCGCCGTCGCAGGGTTAGGTTTTTTAGACGACCTCACCGCGCTACGTAAAAAACGGCGTGTCATCGTCGTAGCGGCATCTGAAACCGAAGAACCCGAAACCGAGACAGATGCCGAAACCGAGACCAAACAACCGGCACTCGACCTCACAACGGGCGTGCTGGCGCGGTATCGGCTTCTCGTTCAAGCGCTCGCAGCGTTGCCCTTTGCTATCTACGCCGTTCGTAACGGTCAAGACCTGCTCGGGCCGGGATTTATCGACACACTCGGATTCGTTTTTATCATCGTCGGCACGATCAACGCCCTCAACTTTAGCGATGGGTTAGACGGGCTGGCGGGCGGGCTGGCGGTGATTATTTTGCTGCCTTTTATCGGCGTGAGTTTCGTCGGGGCGCTCGTCGGGGCGTTGTTGGGCTTTTTATGGTTTAACGCGCATCCGGCGCGGGTCTTCATGGGCGGCGTCGGCTCCGAAGCGCTCGGCGCGGCGATTGCCGGAACTGCAATTTTAGCAGGCTGGGGTTGGTGGCTGCCGGTCATTGCGTTTGTGCCGATGCTCGAGGTCGTCTCGGTCATGATTCAGGTACCGTACTTCCGGTTAAGCGGCGGTAAACGGTTTTTTAAGATGACGCCCCTGCATCACCACTTTGAACGGTCGGGCTGGCCTGAAACCGTGGTTACATTCCGGTTCTGGCTCATTACGGCGGTCTGCGTGGGATTGGCGTGGGGGCTTAAAGGCGGGTTGCAGTGACTGGCGCAGCAAGCCGCGTCCTTGTTTACGGTCTCGGACGGAGCGGGGGCGCGGTGGCGAAGCTTTTACGGTGGCAAGGTCATGAAGTGTGGACCTATGACGCAGTTGCTCCACAAAGTGATGCGTTAAGCGCACTTGGGTGTAGGCGTACGGACGCGCCGCTCTCCGCACCTGCTGATATCTGCATCGCCGCGCCCGGTGTCCCTTACGACGCACCTGATTTGGTGGCGCTACGGGTACAGGACTTAGAGACCATCGGCGAGGTCGAGTGGGTTTACCGGACAGTCTCCGCCGACATCATCGGGATCACCGGAACGGCGGGCAAAACGACGACGACGCGCTGGCTCTCGCACGTTTTGACGCAGGCGGGCCTGAACGCACCCGCAGGCGGCAACGTCGACCCGGCCCTCGCCGCTGTCGCCGAAGTGGGCGCAACGCTCGTCACCGAACTCTCATCGTTTCAGCTCGAGCGTTGCCCGACCCTCAAACCAAGCGTTGCGGTGCTCCTCAACCTGGGTGTTGACCATCTTGACCGGCACGGGACGGTAGTGGCGTATCACGCTGCTAAACGGAATCTTATCACGCACCTGAGCAAAACAGAAATGCTCGTTTATAACCACGATGACCGGATTTTACGGGACTGGGCTGCTGACTCGAGGGCAAAAACTTGGGGTTTTTCGGCGTTTGACCCTGAGGCCGAGGCGTATCTAAACGGCGACACCCTGATGCTGCACGGCACACCACTCGTCAAAACGTCCGAGTTGCAGCTTTCCGGGCAGCATCATCTGCTGAACGCACTCGCGGTTTCGCTGGCGGCGTCGGCAAGGGGCCTGGACGCTGAAACGATACGCGCCGGACTCGTCACGTTCGGCGGCGTTCCCGGACGTTACAGCTTGGTCGCCGAGGTTTCCGGGGTTCGGTTTATCGAAGATTCGGTCGCTACCCGGACGCTAGCGGTGCTTGCCGCATTGGGGGCGACCCCTGCGCCTGTCGTATGGCTGGTCGGCGGGCAAGACAAGGGAGCTGACTTGGAACCGCTCGAGGCGCTGGTCAGGGAGAGGGTCGTCCTCTGCCTCGGTCTAGGGGAAGCGGGCCGAGGCTTTACCGAAAAGATGTCCGCGTGGACGACTACACACTATATTGAGACCAAAGACGGCGAACGGGCGCTGCAGGAGGCGGTGACGCTGGCGACCGACACCTTACGCGAAACCGGCGGCACCGTACTTTTGGCTCCGCTCGCCGCCTCGTTCGATCAGTTCAGCGATTACCGGGCCAGGGCCGACGCCTTTCGGCAGGCTGTCCGTAGAGTTACCGAACATAGCGCCACCCCTAACTCCGCAGAAAGGCCTTCGTGGATCCTCTCCTCCTAGCCGCGCAGCTTACCCTCGGCGCACTCGGCGTCCTCGGCGTGGCGACCGCCAACCCGGACGCCGCCTTTTCTCACCTCTGGCGTGTTGCGTTAGCGATTATACTCACCTTCGCTGTCTCGCGCATCTCTCCGCAACGCGTCGTGCGCCTGAGCACCGGGTTCTTTTTAGCTGTTTTGGCGCTCCTCACCCTCGTGCTTTTTGTCGGCGTTTCGCCCGACGGCAGCGAAGCGAACCGCTGGCTCGACCTGGGCTTTTTTACCCTGCAACCCTCTGAACTGATGAAGGTTGCCGTCATCGCCTACTTGACCGCCTTTTTTTACAACCACCTGAGCAGTTTTCAGGTGTGGCGACCGATGCTGCTCGTTAGCTTCGCCGTCGGTTTGATTATGGCGGAACCGAACATCAGCACCGCTATCTTTGTCTTTCTTCTCAGTCTCGCTATTATGATCGCGGCTGGAACGACCCTCTGGCGACTTTTCCGGCTCAACCTGATGATCGCTGTACTCGTCGCCATCGTCGTCGTACCGCTCCTTAACACGCAGTATCCGTACCTCGCTGAGCGGATCGGCGGGCACTTTGGAACGCTGGGTAGCGAGCAATCGGCGGCAGTCAATTATCAGGCCGACCGCGCCGAGGCGTATTTGCAAGACGGTGGCCTCTTTGGGGTCGGCGCGGGGCAACCCTACTATTTACCCGCCAGAGACACCGACATGATCGCCATTTCCGTCGGTCACGCGCTCGGGCTAGTTGGCACGGCGACGCTTTTTGCGCTCTATCTGCTGATTGCGCTGCGCGGGATCCAGGTCGCGTCTCGAGTCACCGGCCCTGGCGCGCTCCTAGCCATCGGCGCGACAACCTATATCTGTGGTCAGGCAGGACTCAACCTGCTCGTCGCTGCCAAAATCCTGCCTGTGACCGGCGTGCCGCTGCCGTTTGTCTCTTACGGTTTTAACAGCCTGATTTCGGTCGCCATCGCCCTCGGCTTTCTGCACGCCGCGCACCGGGCTGGACGCTCACAAGCACAGGCGCAGCAGACACCAGACCAAACTAAAGCCAAAGCTGAAGCGCCCCTAAGACGGGCGAGAACATGAGCCTCATCGTGCTGGCGACCGGCGGTACGGGTGGGCACATCTACCCGGCGGTAGCAACGGCGCACGAGCTGACGAGGCGAGGGTTTCAAACGGCGTTTATCGGGCAAGAGGAGGGGCTCGAGGCCCGCGTCATCCCCGCCGAAGGTCTCCCCTTTTACGGCGTCCGGGCAGGCAAATGGCACCGGGGCCGTCCTGACCCCCAGCAAGCTGTCCGCGCTACTTTCGGTCTGAGGGACGCGGTGACGCTGCTCCGGCGTCTGCGCCCGGAACTCGTATTGGGATTCGGCGGTTTTGCCAGCTTTCCGGCGCTCGCCGCCGCTAGGCTTTTAGGCGTTCCCTACGCGCTACATGAACAAAACGTTTTCCCCGGCAAGGTCGTACGCTGGTTTGCCGGTGGTGCCCGGTTTATCGCGGTCGCAGCGGCAGAGACGCAGGCGCACCTGAGCGCCACAGTCGAACCCGTCGGCCTGCCGGTACGTGAGGTGCGCGTAGACAAGTCCACAGCCCGCCGCCGGTTAGGAATGCTCGAAACAGGCATCCTGACACTGGTCATGGGTGGGTCGCAGGGCTCTTTGGTTCTTAATCAAGCTGTACCGAAAGCCCTCGCCAAGCTTCCGGAAACGCTCCAGAATGATTTGTTTGTGCTGCACAGCAGCGGGCCAACTCACTTGGAAACCACACGCCAAACTACGCGCAACCTGCCGAACTACCGGGTAGACGGCTACTTGGACGGCGTGTTAGCGTGGTCGGCGGCTGATTTGGGCATCACCCGGAGCGGCAACGGCACGCTCGCGGAAGCCGCCTTTTACGGTGTCCCGCTCCTGATGGTGCCGCTGCCCTCAGCTGCCGAAAACCATCAGCTTTATAACGCGCAAGCCGTTGCCGAGGCCGGAGCGGGCGTTGTTATTCAGGGGCGCGTTTTAGAGACGCTACCTCGAGCTTGGGTTAAGCTTTTAGACAGGCGCACACGTGAGCAGATGAGCGCCGCCGCGCGGAGACGCTCCCCTGAAGGCGCGGCGGCGCGGCTCGCGGGGCTTGTTGAGCGTACTCTCGGAGCTCTGCCGAAGGGCCGCACGGCTCAGCTACAATTGCAGAAAAAGACGCAGGAGACGTTATGAAACCCCACCTTCACTTTATGGGCGTCGCCGGAATCGGCATGAGCGGTCTGGCCCGCTGGTACCTAGCCGACGGCTACCCGGTTTCAGGGTGTGACGCGCACGACAGCGCTGAACTTCAGACCCTGCAGCGTCAGGGCGTCGAGGCGCACCTAGGTCATGACGCGGACCACATCAACTGCGCAGATATTTTAGTGAGCAGCACCGCCGTAGCGACCACACACCCTGAAGTTCAGGCTGCGCTGGCGCAGGGCAAACCGTCACTGCGCCGTATCGAACTGCTGGCGCAGCTTCTGGAGACGCGCCGAGGGGTGGCGGTAACGGGTACGCACGGCAAAAGCACCACGACCGGGATGATTGCGACGCTCTTTCTTAAGGCCAACCTCGACCCGTCAATCCTCGTCGGCGGTCAGCTGGCGAGTTTAGGGAGCAACGTTCGTTACGGACACGGGCCGTGGCTGGTCGCTGAAGTTGACGAGTCCGACCCTGGGTTTGCGCAGCTTCCTTCTGAAATCGCCGTCGTCACGAACTTGGAGGACGACCACATCGCTGGAGAGTTTAGCGAACGGCGTAACTACCACGCGAGCTTGACCGATTTGGAAGATGCGGCTCGAGCCTTTGCAGGGCGCGCCAAACAGGTGCTTTACTGCGCCGACTGGCCTGGGCTCAAAGGCACTTTAGAAAGCATTTCCAACACCGTCTCCTACGGCTTGGCTGAGGACGCGACCTACCGCGCCGAAGTGCAGGAGCTTTCCGGTAACAGCAGCACGTTTACTTTTCACGTACCGGGTGAAAGCTGCGACGTCAAGCTGCTGATTCCCGGCCTGCACAACGTTCAGAATGCGGCGGCGGCGCTCGCGGTAGCGCATATGGCAGGGCTCGAGCTGGGAGCCGCCGCCGAACACCTGGGTACGTTTAGCGGCGTCGGGCGGCGCTGGCAGCGTGTGGGCAGCGTCCGGGGGGCACTCGTCATCGACGATTACGCCCATCATCCGACCGAAGTAAAGGTGACGTTGGAGGCTGCCCGCCACACCGGACGCCGCATCCGGGCCGTGTTGCAACCGCACCGCTGGGTTCGCACCGCCCGCCACTGGGCCGCCCTCGCCGACGCCGCCGCCCTCGCCGACGAAGTTTTGGTCTTAGACATCTACGGCGCAGGTGAAGCCGCGATTCCCGGCGTGTCTTCGGCGCAGATCGTCGAACGCCTCCGGGCTGGCGGCAGCACCGCCGACCTAATGAGCGCCGGGGCCGCACAGACCTATCTGAGCGACACGCTCACCTCCGGCGACTTGGTGATTACGCTCGGCGCAGGCGATGTGTGGCAGGTTGCCGAAGGTGTCGTTGAGGCCGCCGGAGGGGATGACGGCAGTGCTTGAGGTTATACGTGAGGGCTTAGTCAAACAGACGCTGCTAAGCAGCCTGACGACGCTTGGCGTCGGCGGTGAGGCCGAAGTCTGGACGGTCGAAACCGAAACCGACCTTGCCGAGGCTACCCGTGAGCCCTACCGTGTGCTGGGAGCCGGGTCCAACCTGCTCATCGCCGACGCCGGTGTTCCGGAACGCGTTATCAAGCTGGGGCGCAGCTTTAGCACTCTCAAAACGTTCGGTGCAAACCCTGATGTATGGTTGGGCGCAGCGACGCCGTTACCGGGACTTATGCGCCGTGCGGCGGCGGCGGGTCTGTCGGGACTCGAGGGTCTCCTGGGCGTCCCGGCGGTGCTGGGCGGCGCAGTTGCCATGAACGCCGGAACACGGTTTGGCGAGATGTCGGACACGCTGCGCGAAGCTGAGCTGTTCGTAGACGGACAGCTTCACCGCCTCCCCGCTGACGCGCTGGGTCTCTCCTACCGGCACAGCGTCCTACCGCCCGGTGCCATTCTTACCCGCGTCCGGCTGGCGCTCACCCCTTCGTCATCTGAGCAGGTACGGGCGAAGCTGGCACAAGTTGACGCAGCCCGCCGCGGTCAACCCAAAACCAAGTCTGCGGGTTGCGCGTTCAAAAATCCTGTTGGCGACAGTGCCGGACGCCTGATCGACGCCGCCGGACTTAAAGGGTTGCAGGTTGGGCAGGCGCGGGTCTCGGCGGAGCACGGCAACTTTATCGTCAATCTGGGCGGCGCGACCGCCGCCGACGTTGCCGAGCTGCTGGGTCAGATTCGTGCGCAGGTCGGGGTGGCGCTCGAGACCGAGTGGGAGCTGTGGGGGTTCGAGGGTGCCCCTGAACCCGACTGGACGCCGCCGGAGCTGACATGTTCCGCCTAGTGCTGCGTACGCTGTTCGTCCTCTCCCTGTTGGTCTTGGGCGCGAGCCTCTTTTATCCCAAAATCAGCCGTGTTCACGTGTCAGGCGCGTCGCACTATAGCGAAGCCGACATCCTCCAGCTGGCAGGCGTCCGCGTTGGCTTTCCCCTCTTGTGGGTTACGAAGCAGCGGCTCAGAAGCTTGGAGCGCGACCCTTGGATTTCGGGGGCGCGGGTCGTCCGCCGGTGGCCCGGTACGCTCTACCTTTCTGTCACCGAACGTCAACCCATTTTGGTGCGTAGTAAGACTGCCTACGCGCTAGACGGTACGGTTTTACCGGGAGCCACACCCGCCGACCGCGCCCGCGCTGTGCCCCTCAGGGGGTGGGGGCCAGACCGCAGTAGTGAAGCACTCGTCATTTACCAACTCGTGGCATCTAAACGTCCGCAGATGTTAAGCTACGCACCAAGCGGCTTTACGGTTAGCTTTGCTGATTCTTCTCTTTATACGCCTGACGCAGACCTTTTGCAGGCGCACTGGTCGGCTTTTGCAGAGCAGAGAGCAGCGCACGTCGCGGTCTATCCGTGGGGAGTGAGTACACAACAGTGAACGTTACGGCCCTAGTTGACAAAAAGGTTTTGAAATCATGACAGACGAACGTATTATTGTCGGGCTCGACATCGGTACGACCAAAATTTGTACCGTCATCGGTGAAGTTGCGAGTGACGGCGTACTTGACATTATCGGTGAGGGCACGGTGCCCTCGGACGGTCTCCGTAAAGGGGTCGTCGTCAATTTGGAACGCACCATCGCCTCGGTGCGGCAGTCGGTCGCCGCCGCTGAACGCGTTGCCGGGGTCGAGGTCAAAGACGCCTGGATCGGCGTCGCCGGAAGTCACCTGCGGGCGTTTACGAGTCACGGGATGGCGGCGATTCGCCGCGGGCAGCAGATCGGCGAAACCGACGTTCAGCGCACCATCGACAACGCCAAAGCCGTGCCGCTCGAGGCCAACATGGACGTCGTGCACGTGATTCCGCAAGAGTACGTGGTCGACGGGCAAGACGGAATCAAAGACCCGATGGGGATGAGCGGCGTGCGTCTAGAGGTCGACGTGCATATCATCGCGGGGGCGCAAGGTCCGTTACAAAACCTGCGCCGCTGCGCTCAGGACGCAGGCGTCGAAGTCGACGGCATGGTCGTGCAGGCGCTCGCCTCGGGCTTGGCGGTTTTGACCGACAGCGAACGCGAACTCACCACAGTCTTAATCGACATCGGCGGCGGCACCACCGACGTCGGCGTCTTTCGCCGAGGCACCTTGACCGATTCGGCGGTGATTCCCCTGGGCGGCGACCACATCACCCAGGACATCTCGCAGCTCCTGCGCATTCCTCCCGACGAAGCCGAACGTGTCAAGAAAAAGTACGGCGTCGCGCTGCCTGAACTCGCCGACCGCGAGGTTGAGCTCGAGGTCTCGCACCCCAACTACACCTCGACACTGACCACTTTTGAACTCGCGCAGGTCATTCGCCCGCGTGTGATTGAGATTCTGGATCTCGTCAAACGCGCCATCGAACAGCGGATGGGCGCATTAGAGCTGCTCGCTGGCAGCGTCGTGATTACGGGCGGCGCGTCCCTGATGCGCGGCACCGAACAGGTCGCCGCCGAACGTTTTCGGCTGCCAGTACGGATCGGCAAACCGCTCAACGTTTCAGGTCTAGTCGATGTGGTCGCCAGCCCCGCACACGCTACCGCGGTCGGTCTGGTGCGGCACGGGATGCAGCTCAAGCACGCAGGCGGCGCTTACGCGCGGACGCCCGCTCGGGGTCGGCCCAGAGCTGCCGGAGCACCCGGCGAAAGCGGCGCGGGCGTCGGCAACGTGATCGGCTCGATTCGTAATTTTCTAAAGGATTTCTTTTGATCTTATCTTTTTTCTGAGTTTTTTACGCAAGTTTTCTTTATGAGGTTTCCGGGGTTTCCCCAGGTTAGGAGCACATGATGATCAGTAACGTAACAGAAAACGCCGTCATTCGGGTGATCGGTCTCGGCGGCGGCGGCAACAACGCGGTCAACCGGATGATCGAAGCAGGGCTCGAGGGCGTGCAGTTTATCGCCGCCAACACCGACGCGCAAGTCTTAACGACCAGCTTAGCCGACACCCGCATTCAGATGGGCGACCACCTGACTAAAGGCTTGGGAGCCGGAGCCAACCCGGAGATCGGCGAAAAAGCTGCTGTCGAAGACCGCGACCGCATCGCCGAACAGCTGCGCGGCTCTGACCTTGTGTTTATCACCGCGGGCATGGGCGGCGGCACCGGTACCGGCAGCGCCCCCATCGTCGCTGAAGTGTCGCGCGAGCAGGGCGCTCTCACCGTCGCCGTCGTCACCACACCGTTTCAGTTTGAAGGCCCGAACCGGATGCGGCAGGCTGAAGAGGGGTTGAGGCGGCTCGAGGACAAGGTAGATGCCCTTATCGTCGTAGAAAATCAGCGCCTGTTGTCGGCTTTGGACCGCAAGGTCAAGTTGTCCGACGCCTTCCGGGTTGCCGACCGCGTCCTCTATTACGGCGTCAAGGGCATCAGCGACGTAATCAACAAATCGGGCCTCATCAACGTAGACTTTGCCGACGTGCGGGCGCTCCTTTCGGGTGCTGGCACCGTCCTGATGGGCATCGGTTCAGGGCGCGGCGAGCATCTGGTCGAGGAAGCCGCCAACAGCGCCACCCATTCGCCGCTTCTCGCACGCGGCGTCGAAGGCGCACATCAGCTTCTGGTCAACATCACGGGTTCCGAAGAGCTGACCCTGTTTGACGCTCACGAGATCGTCGAGAAGATCAGCGAGGCGACCGAAGTCGAAGACCCGAACGTGCTGTTCGGCGTCGCCTACGACGAAGACGCAGGCGACGAGGTGCGCGTGACGGTGATTGCCGCCGGGTTCGACCACGCCGCCCAACCAAAAATCTTACGCCCCGCCCAGCTCCGCACCGCCATCGGCGGAGGCCGCAGCTACGACCCGACCAACTTCGACATCCCCGCATTTTTACGGTATAACCCGGACGAGAACTAACCTGAAAAGGTTTCTCCGTCAGCTGAGGCACCTTCAGCACCCCGTTTTTCGCGTCATAGTAGCCTTGTGAACAGGTTTGACAGGGCACTATGACAAGAGAAACTCTTTACGACGGCAAGGTCATTCGGGTCAGCAGACTTGCCGGCCGCTGGGAGGTTGTCGAACATGTTCCGGCGGTCGCCGTACTCGTCTTGCGAGAAGTTGCAGGGCAGCTCGAGGTCCTCCTCGTCTCACAAGACCGCCCCGCAATCGGGCAAAAAACGTGGGAGCTTCCAGCAGGGCTCGTTGATGCGGGTGAAACGCCCGAAACGGCGGCAGCACGCGAACTCGCCGAAGAGGTCGGCCTCGGCGGAACCTTGATGCTTGTAGCCGGTGTGTTCTCGAGCCCCGGTTTTACCGACGAAAAGGTCTATGTGTTTGAAGCGGCTGACCTATTCGACCACAAGCTTCCCGGCGATGAAGAAGACGATTTCGAATTTGCCTGGAAACCACTCGAGCAAACTTGGCAAGAAATCGCTCATGGTGAGGTTGCAAGCAGCGCTCCTACCCTCTTCGGGCTAACCTACGCCCTCGGCAAACGCGGCAAACTCCCTTGAAAGTTGTTACTTCACCGGGCGAACTCACGCTAAAAGGCTGCGTGCTTTGCATCGGCAACTTCGACGGCGTACACCTCGGGCATCAGCTCTTGCTCAGGCGAATGCAGCAGGTGGCGCTCGAGCTAGGCGTACCGAGCGTTATCTTGACCTTCTTTCCGCCTGCCAAAGTCGTTTTTCGGGGTAAACCGTACCTCTCCTCCGCTGAAGAAAAACTCTACCTGCTGAGCGCTTTCGAGCCTGACGCAGTTGTTGTAACCCCGTTTAGTTTGGGGTACGCCCAAACGCCCAAAGAACACTTTTTGCGTGAACTCGAGCAGCTTGGTCTAAAACACCTCATCGTCGGCGATGACTTTCGTTTTGGACACGCGCGGAGCGGTGGTTTAGACGACCTGCAACACGTGACCGAACGCCTCGAGGTCTTCAGCTTGGAGCGGCTCGAGGAAGAACCCATCAAATCGTCACATATCCGAAAACTGTTGCAGCATGGTCACGTCGAGGAAGCGCGCAGATTTTTGGGCTACAGCTACCTCGCGTTCGGCACGGTCGTTCAGGGTGACAGGCGTGGGCGTACAGTCGGTTTCCCAACTGCCAACCTCGCCTTACCCCCGGAAAAAGCGCTTCCACTCGGCGTTTTTGCCGTGCGCGCCGAAACCCCTGCAGGCCGCTTTGACGGGATGGCGAACGTCGGGCCGCGCCCTTCGTATCCAGACGCGCCGCCCTCTTTAGAGGTTCATCTGTTCGATTTTGACGGTGACTTGTACGGTCAAACGCTGCACGTCTCGTTCGAGCATTTTTTACGGGAGCAAAAGAGATTTAGTGGCTTAGCTGAACTTACGGCGCAGCTTACTGAAGATAAACGGCGAGCCGTGGAAACTCTGCAAAGAGCGGGCTGACACGGCTCAGCTATATTAGTCACAGCTTAAACGTTGCGAACAGCTTGTTTAGTTGCCGGTTGCCGAAAATGTAATCGTCGGGAAACCTTCGACCGAATCGATACGACACTGGGGTACGCTCACGTCTCCATTTTCGGTCGGACCGAAGTAGGTAAGCGTCTCCCCCATCAGCGCCTCGACCTCTTCGCGGGTTACGCCGTCAACGATAAGCGTGCCTTCACCCTGAACTGACCCGTTGGGGTCGTTTGGTCTCTGGTTCAAAAATCCTGTACCGTTAAGCGTACCGAGTGTTGCCGGGCCTAAATCGTTGGCTCTATCCATATAAACAGTTTTGCCTAAAATCACGACGAAAAAAGCGTGCTACTGAGCACTTTGGGCAGCGCCGGGTCACGTCTCGAGCTGGCTGCGCCGCTCAGCATAAACATGTCCGTTTTGAGGCTCTGCTATACTCAGCCGCAGATGCAAGTTACGCTGCGACCGGTAGACACCTCCAACTGGCGGGAGGTGGCGGGGCTCGAGGTCTCGCGGGAGCAGCGCGCCTTCGTCGCCGAACCGAGCTACTATCTGGCGCTCTGCTGCTACGACACTTGGAACCCACTGGCGATTTACGCAGGTGAACAGGCCGTCGGTTTTATGATGTGGGGGATCGACGACGATAACAGCTGTTGGCTCGGCGGTATCTTGATAGACCGGGCGCAACAGCGACAGGGGTATGGTGAAAGCGCAGTCATCGAGGCAATTTCTATGCTCGGCGAAAAAACGGGCAGCACATCGTTTGCGTTGTCGTATTTACCTGAAAACACAGTTGCAAGGCGGCTTTATCAGAAGCTGGGGTTTGTTGAAACCGGGGAACCCGAGGGTGAAGAGATCGTTGCCCGCAAGAGCGTGTAGAGGTGCTGTTCCGAAGCTCAACTCGAGCAGATTTTAGGGGGCGACCGTCCAGTTCATGACCCTAACCAGGCTGAGGTAATCTTTACCCTGCACAAAGGGAAGTTCAGCGCAGATTTGCAGTATCCAAGGATTGTCGGCGTCGATTTCAGCCCGAACCGTTTTGTAACCGTGACGTTTGGCGTAGGCAATTTCCTGCGCTTTAATCGTGAGCATAATTTCTCGGTGATGGTGACGGTAACTGCGCGCAGTACCAAAGGTACCAGTCTCGAGTTCACCCCCAACCTCGCCCTCAAACAGATTACCGAAGCCGACAAACTCACCTCCTTTAAGCGCGATAAGGAACGCTTCGGGAATCACCGCGTCAGCCTTAACGGTCGCCCTCAGCCACTCTGCCCGACTAAACCGCTCCGGTGTCACGGGCACGACTGTTGACGTATCGCTGTAGACCTCGGTGTGAAGTACGTAAAGTTTGGCTGTAACATCAGCTGTCCAGTCCAACTCTGAAAGCTGAACCAATTCGTACCCAAGCACCGAAAATGCCGTTTCGCTGTCTTCAAGAGACCCAAGGTCAAAAGCCGCAACGTCGAGAACTGGACTGTAAACACGTCTGTATTCCCGAAATCCCAGTGATCTGAGCGTAAAACGCGTCGCCCTCCTCGATACCTGTTCGTAGAAACAGCGGTTGGTGTGGCTTCAGTTTCTAGATAAGACGACCGTAAAGCCTATTGGCAACGGTATCCACATCAGCGGCAAAGTCCGAAAAAACGACTGTATAGATATGGGGGTGGTAGTGAAACTGGTTGTGAAAAAATCTCAGCGAACCTACAGCTTGAGCATCTCTGTAGGCGACAAGCTTAGCCCGAGACTCGAGCTCTACCCTAAACATGTATAAAGCATAACGAAAAAAGCGGCCCGAAAGCCGCTCTTTGTAGCTGGCTAAGCAGAACTTAAAAGTCCATCCCGCCCATACCACCCATGCCGCCCATGCCCCCACCGGCACCGGCCATGGCCGCCGCAGCCGAATCTTCTTTTTCCGGGTGGTCGGCGATCACGGCTTCGGTCGTGAGCAGCAGTGAACCGATCGACGCGGCGTTTTGCAGCGCCGTGCGGGTCACTTTCGCCGGATCGACGATGCCCGCGGCGATCATATCGTCGACGAACTCGCTCGTTTCGGCGTTGTAACCGTAACGACCGTCGTTTTTACCTTTGATGGCGTTGACGATCACGCTGCCTTCAGCGCCCGCGTTGGCGGCGATCTGACGGGCGGGCTCCTCGAGGGCGCGCATCAGGATCATCGCGCCGGTGCGCTCATCACCTTGAAGGTCTTGAGCGATCTTGGAAACAGCGCTGACCGCGTGAATGAGCGTAACGCCACCCCCGGCAACGATACCTTCTTCAACGGCGGAACGTGCAGTCGAGAGCGCGTCCTCAAAGCGGTGCTTTTTCTCTTTGAGTTCGGTTTCGGTCGCGGCTCCCACGCGGATGACCGCGACGCCACCGGAGAGCTTGGCGAGGCGCTCTTGCAGTTTTTCACGGGCGTAGTCGGAATCGGTGTTCTCAATCTCGCCGCGAATCGCTTTGATGCGGGCTTCGATACCGCTCTGCTCGCCTTTACCTTCAATGATGGTCGTTTCATCTTTCGAGATACGGATGCGGTTGGCGCTCCCTAGCATGTCGAGGCGGGTGTTCTCGAGCTTGTACCCAAGTTCTTCGCTGATCAGGGTGCCGCCGGTCACAGAGGCGATGTCTTTAAGCATCTCTTTACGGCGATCGCCAAAACCGGGGGCTTTGACAGCGGCGATGTTCAGGGTGCCGCGCAGCTTGTTGACGACCAAAGTAGCGAGCGCTTCGCCGTCGATGTCTTCAGCAATAATCAGGAGCGGTTTGCCGGTTTGGGCAGTTTGCTCTAAGACCGGCAACAAATCTTTCAGCGCCGAGATTTTTTTCTCGTTGATGAGAATCAGGGCGTCCTCGAGCACGACTTCCATCGAATCCGAGTCGGTGATGAAGTACGGGCTGATATAGCCTTTGTCGAACTGCATCCCTTCAACGACGTCGAGTTCGGTGTCAAGTCCGCGCGACTCTTCAACGGTGATCACCCCGTCACGACCCACTTTGTCCATCGCTTCAGCAATCAGCTGACCAATATCTTTGTCGTTGGCTGAAATCGAAGCGACTTCAGCGACCGCTTTGGTATCTTCGACCGATTTGGACATATTGCGGATTTCGGCAACGGCAGCTTCGACGCCCTTGTCGATACCGCGTTTGAGGGCGAGTGGGTTCGCGCCCGCAGCGACGTTACGCAGACCTTCTTTGACGATAGCCTGACCGAGCACCGTAGCAGTCGTGGTGCCGTCCCCGGTGATGTCGTTGGTCTTGCTGGCGATTTCAATGAGCAGTTTTGCGCCGATGTTTTCTAACGGCTTTTGCAACTCGATATCTTTAGCGACCGTTACCCCGTCCTTGGTGATAGTGGGGCTGCCGAACTTCTTCTCTAAAACGACGTTACGGCCCTTCGGCCCAAGCGTCACTTTTACGGCGTTGGCGACAGCGTTGACGCCGCGCTCTAACGAGCGGCGCGCTTCTTCTTGGAAGATCAGGTCTTTTGCCATATTTAAGCTCCTTTACGCAACAATCGCGATGATGTCGCGTTCTTGTAGAATCATGAGGTCTTGACCGTCTAGGGTTACTTCGGTGCCGCCGTACTTGGCGAACATCACGGTGTCGCCTTCGCTAACCTCGAGGGCTGAGCGTTCACCGTTGTCGAGAATTTTGCCAGGGCCGACCGCAATGACTTTTCCGCGCTGGCTCTTCTCTTTAGCGCTGTCGGGCAGAACAATTCCGCTCGCGGTAGTTTGCGGCTCGTCTATGATTTCGACGATAACCCGGTCTCCTAGTGGTTTTAATGCCATCTTTAAGCCTCCTGAAACGTTCTCACAAATTTTTAGCACTCTCTATACTTGAGTGCCAACCAAGCGTCATCATATGCACGATGCTCAGGCGTTGTCAAGCGGTTTGGTATCAAGTAGGTTGAGCGCACCTCACTCAGAATGTTTATACAGACATTGAACAATAATGCACGCAAAAAACGTCAATACTGGGGCGTTAGGAAGGGTTTCAAGAATTAGCCGCGCTGTAAACCAAGCAGTAAACCGGGGATGAACGCGCCTGCAAAAGGCAAATTTAGCGTTAGCAGGTTTGCCAGTTGTTCCCACAATGCCTGCAGCGACTCAGGCCGCAAAATCGGGTCGATGCCCTCTTGAATCTGCAACCAGTTGATCTCGACAAGCCCATAGTATGCCAGCAGCTGAACCGCAATAAAAAAGATGCCCAGCGCGATGGCCGCAACCTTACCAATCTTTTTAAGCGCGTAGCCAGCTGCGAACCCCGCAAGTGCGCCGAAGGTCAGTTGGCCTAAAATCGGAGCGAGGGTTTCGACATTGGGAAGTTCAAACTGAGGTTGCGTTCCAGTCTGCGACACGAGGGAGAGTCTAACATATGTTCGGTGAGAGCTTTTTGTCGTTTGGTTTAAGGTTGGCTTTAACTGAAGTGGTGCAAGATGCGGAAAACAGGGATGAAAAAGGGAGAATTGAGAACGAAAAACCGGTAAAACCGCAAGACGTTGTAAACCAAACTCTGTAAGCCGAAACCTCTGCCGGACTGTCCCAACAAACGCGCTAGACTGCACTATGGACATACTTGTCAACGCTGGGTGCGAGCTCGGTGAAAACCCTCTGTGGGATGAGCGTGAAAACTGCCTCTACTGGACAGATATTGACGGCGGGACGTTGCACCGCTACAGAGAAGGTCAGTACGACGTGATTTATCAAGGTGATAACAGCGAGAAGGTCGGCGGGTTTACCTTGCAAGAAGACGGTAGTTTGCTGCTGTTTCGGGTGTCTGATATTGCACGGTTGGAACCCGGAGGTGAGGCCGAGATACTGGTAGAGGTTCACGAGTCCGGAATGGAGCGCTTTAACGATGTGATTGCGACCCCTACCGGCGACGTGTTTGCCGGAACCATCGGCACCTCCGAGACCTCAGGCGGCGTCTACCGGGTGTTTCAAAACGGGGTGCTGGGGCAGCTCTGGGACGGTTCGCATATCGCCAACGGGATGGGTTTCTCGCCTGACCTCAAGCACTTCTACTGGACGGATTCGGACGCGCGGCATATCTACCGGTTTAATTACGACGAGACGACGCAGGCCCTGACCGGACGCGAGCAGATTTATGAGGCTCCGGAAGCTGAAGGCGTTCCCGACGGTTTAGCTGTTGCCGCCGACGGCACGTTTTTCTCCGCCCGCTACGGCGGCAGCGTTCTCGTTCATCACGCCGCCGATGGTCGCGTCCTTGCTAAAATTCCCGTAAACGCTGAAAACGTCACCTCGGCAGTTTTTGGGGGTGCGGGACTCAAAACGCTCTATATAACGACGGCTGCGGGCGAAGGTTCGGGGGCTGGAGCGGTCTTTGTACACGAAACGCACTTGACGGGAAGGCCGGAGTTTCGTTCAGCGGTGCTGTTAGGGACTCGAGCCGGTATGTGAGTAGGGTGTGGCTCGAGCCGGACCTAAAGTGATTCATGGACAGCCTGCCTTTCAAAAACGTAAGGGCTTGCGAACGAGTGAAGCTGAAAGCCAGCCTCCGGACGTTCACTGTGCGGTTGTAGCGACCCTGACCGGATGATAGGCTCAGGGATGGCTGGAACCGCTTCACAAGACCCCGCAACTACAGAAGACGCGAAGCCAGAACGACTGGTTTCGGAAAACTTTTTAACCGATATTCTAGACCGTGACGTTGCCGAGGGCAACGGGCAAGAAAACGTGCAGATCGTCACCCGCTTTCCACCCGAACCCAACGGTTACGCCCACATCGGGCACGCGGTCGCCAGCTACTTAAACTTTGGTTTGGCGCGAGATTACGGCGGCCTGACCCGGCTCCGAATGGACGACACGAACCCCCTGACGGAGCGGCTCGAGTACGCCGAAGGTTTCATCCGCGATATGACCTGGCTCGGCTGGACGTGGGCGGGCGAAGTAAGTTACGCCTCGAACTATTTTGACGACCTCTACCGAATGGCGCAAACCCTCATTCGGAACGGCAAAGCGTATGTGGACAGCGTTTCCGAAGAAGAGATGGCGCAGCTGCGCGGCACCGCCACCACGCCCGGTACGCCGAGCCCTTACCGCGGCCGGAGCGTGGGGGAAAATCTCGAGCTACTAGAAGAGATGCGCACAGGCGCGTTTGAGAACGGCGCACACGTGCTGCGGGCTAAAATCGACCTTGCGAATAACAATATGAAACTCCGCGACCCGGTGCTGTACCGCATCATCAACGCGCCGCACTACCGCACGGGGGGCGCGTGGCATATCTATCCGAGTTACGATTTTGCGCAGGCTCCCTCCGACGCGCTCGACGGGGTGACGCATTCGCTCTGCACGCTGGAGTTCAGCGACAACCGCGCTGTTTACGACTGGTTGATGGAAAACCTCTGGGAAACGCAGGGGAAAGGGCAGCGGCCGCATCAGTACGAATTCGGGCGGCGGAGCCTCGAGTACACCGTTGTCAGCAAACGCAAACTTATCGAGCTTGTGAACATAGGCGCAGTCTCAGGTTGGGACGACCCGCGGATGCCGACCCTGGCAGGGTTACGGCGGCGCGGCGTGCGGCCCGAAGCCATCCGCGATTTTGCCGGACGGATCGGTATTTCGCGAACGAACCGAACGGTCGATATTGCGCTCTTAGAGTACGCCATCCGCCACGACCTGAGCCAGGTTTCACCGCGCGTGATGGCCGTTCTGGAACCGCTCAAAGTGACGCTGACGAACTATCCTGAAGGTCAGAGTGAGAGGCTCGAGGCTCCCTACTGGCCGCACGACGTCCCGAACGAAGGCTCCCGCAAACTCCCCTTTGGCCGCGAACTCTACATCGAACAGAGCGATTTTCAGGAAGACCCGGAACGGGGGTTTAAGCGGCTTTCGCCGGGGACTAAGGTGCGTTTACGGCACGCTTACGTCATCCGCTGCGATGAGGTCATCCGAGATGACGCGGGCACCGTGACCGAACTCCGCTGCGTCTACGAACCCGACACGCTGGGCAAAACCCCGCGTAAAGACGTCGGCGGGGTTATTCACTGGCTGGCGGCGCGTGAGGCCGTGCAAGCAGAGTTTCGGCTTTACGACCGGCTTTTTAATGTACCCAACCCCGAAGATGACGATGTTCCGTTTACCGATAAGCTCAACCCCGATTCGCTCCGCACTGACCAAGGGTTTGTCGAACCGAGCGTTTTACGCGGCGCTGCCGACACGCACTATCAGTTCGAGCGGCAGGGTTACTTTGTCCGCGACCCGGATACCACTCCCGAAAACCTCGTGTTCAACCGGACAATTACCTTAAAAGACGCCTGGGCCAAAGCTCACGACGCGCAGACGCACACGGATAGCCAGGAAAGACTCGAGTCGAGGGGCAGGGCCAAAAAACCCGTAGTACCCACCAGAGAGCGACCTCGAGACGTCACCGCCAAGTTCTCTACAGACGAGCGGAGCCGTTTCGATACGTTTACGGCGCAGGGGGCCAGCCCCGAAGAGGCTGCCGTACTCGTTCGGGACAGTGCGCTCGGCGCGTATTTTAGAGACGCCGTAAACGTCCATAAGAGCCCGCAACTCGCCAGCTGGGTCGTCGGTGACGTGGCGCACGAACACAAACTGAGCGGCGTGTTCAAAGTGTCACCGCAAAAGCTGGCGGAACTCGCCGCTTTAGTTGATAACGGCACGCTCAGCACGCGCCTCGCCAAAGAGGTTTTTGTGACGATGGTCAAAACAGAGCAGGGCGCTGAGGAGATTGTCGCGGCGCGGGGCCTCGAGCAGGTCTCGGACAGAGACGCGTTAGAGCCGCTTATCGACGCGCTCATCGCCCAAAACCCTGATAAGGCCGACGCCTATCAGGGCGGTAGAACCGGTTTGTTGGGCTTTTTTGTCGGGCAGCTGATGCGGGAAACGAAGGGTCAGGCGAATCCGCAGTTAGCACAAGAATTAGTTAAAGAGAAACTGGGTTAAGGCCGGGTTAAGGCTGGGTTAAGGCTGGGTTAAGCAAAAGCGTTAGAGCGCGTAAGCTTTGAGGCGGTCGTAGAGCGGCGTGCATTGGCTTAGCAGAGGCTCGAGCCTCCCCGGAAACGGCGCGGTTTTGGTCGTATACGGCGAGAAAGTGCTCGAGGCGTGAACGTTTTTATACCAGTGTTTCGCCCACACGCCGTCTTCAGGTTTCGGGCCGGTAGGCCACGCCAGCATCGCCGGTTCAAAGGGCAGCTCTAGCAAACGGCACAGGTCGCGGAGTACGCGTTCAGGATTCTCGAGCAACCGTTTTGCCCCCAAGACAACGGGCTTTTCTCCTGAGACGAGGATTGTCTCGAGCAGACCGACCTGTTCTTGTAGACCGGTATCGCGGAGCGTCGGTTCAGGTAATTCTCGGGCTAAAGACGGGAGCATTTCAGCCGGGTCACGCACCAGCAGAACGTTATTCAGCTCAGCCAAAAAAGCCGGGTCTAAACCCAGCAGATGATGCGCCATATTTTTGAACATCACGACCGGTTTGTCGTAACGTCCCAACAAAACATCCTGAACAACCTGTTCGCCGTCCGTGTCTATCTCTGCAAGCACGTTGTCTTTGCCGGGGTGCGGCGCGTCGGTCAGCGTAAGGTAGTGCCCGTAAAGCGGTTCGTCAACGACGACCGTATCTGAGCGGGAACGAAAACTGTACATCAGCGCCGTCGAAACGTTGCGCGGCCCCGACCAGACCGAAATCCGCTTAGTCATTTAGTCGCCTCGGCAACGGCTTCTTTATAGAATTTACTGAGTTGCGCCGCCACCGGACCAAAACCCGCCCCTATCTCGCGCCCGTCAACCGTAACGACCGGCGTCAGGCTGCCGAAGGTGCCAGTCACAAACGCTTCGTCGGCGCTGTAAACTTCAGTCAAAGAGAAGGGTTTCTCAAACGCCGGAATATCGTGGGCGCGGCAGAGCTCGAGCACCAACCGCCGCGTAATCCCGTTCAGGCAATACTGCCCCGTCGAAGTCCAGACCTCACCCTGCCGGACGATAAAAAAGTTCGTCGCGTTGCACGTTGCCACAAACCCGTCCGGGTCAAGCATCAACGCCTCGTCCGCGCCTGCATGAAGCGCTTGCACCAGCGCAATGACTTCGTGAAGTTTGCTGTGGCAGTTGAGTTTTTGGTCGAGCGTATCGGGGGGTGGACGGCGCACCGTCGCCGTAAAAAGCCGCACCCCAGCCTTCTTCGCGTCCGGGTCGGCGCGTTTATGCTCGGCGATAATGACGATATTGGGCCCGCCGACCACCGAACGCGGGTCTTGCGACGGCGTTTTTTTAGTGCCGCGCGTGACCATCAGCCGGACGTGAATATCCGTGTGCATCTCGTTTTGCCGGATGGTCTCGTAAAGAGCGTTAGACATCTCTTCTTTCGTCTTGCCGATGTCCAGACCAATCGCTTTGGCCCCTTCAAACAGACGGGACAGGTGTCGGTCTAAAAAGGCGAACTTGCCCCCGTGCAGCCGGATACCTTCCCAAACGCCATCACCGACTAAAAAGCCGCTGTCGAATACCGAGATTTTGGCCTCGGTACGGTGGAAAAACGCACCGTTGATATAGATTTGGACGATTTCATTACGCGGGTCGGGTAAAGACGCGTGGGTTCCTCGCATAGCCTACTCTAAGAAAATTTGGGCTGTCAGAGGCTGATTTGGGACTCGAGTATGGAACGCCCCGGCTTAGGCTGCGAGCACGCGGTAGCAGAGCGCCACCGTAACGCCGTAAAGCACATGGTTGACAATTTCTCCGGCGACCCAGACTTCACTTTGCGGCAACCGAAAGGGGCGCGGATGTGCAAGTCTAAAAACAGGTTTAGCCAAGATGATGGCGAGACCGTGAGCAGCACCTAACGCCGCCCCAGTAACGAGGTTCGGACGGCCCCAGCCGCGCGCCCAAAAGAGCGCGTAGGGAAGCGCAAAGGCTGAGCCCAACGTCAGCGGGATGGCGAGCCTTAAGACTCGAGCGGCCTGCGCGTCGGTTGAGAAAAGCTCGGCAGCGGTGTCGATGAGCTCGAGTTCTAACCGGTTAGGTCTAGGGAACGCTCTGACGAACCCTAAAAAGGGAATCGTCCCCAAAAACCCCGCCGTGAGCGCGGCGCTAAAGCGGTTCATGTAAACCCCGTTTTGTGCAAGCTCATGATATCACCGTACACGCTCACCCCGACCGAAAATAGGGGCTACCCCGGCATTATCAAGGTGTGTCTCCTAAGGTATGGCTTGGGCCAACCCCTCTAACCACGCCGTGATGGGGCTGTGGCCTGTTTGCACAGCTTTTACGGTAACGAGCAGCGGAATATCCGGCGTTAAGGTGTCGGCAGGGTCACGGCTGGGGTCGGGACGGACAAAGTACTTGTACGATACAGAAAAAGGGATTTTGAGCAGGGGTGTTGTAAACCTTAGAAGGTCGCCGTAGCTCGTCGGCATTCCGCCGGTAGGCTCACCCACAAGGGTAGCGACGTGGTTGTCACTAAAAACCGTAGCGGTATCTACAGCTGAACTAAAAGATGCAGAATCAATCAAGAGGTAAAGCTTTCCAGTAAAAATCGGTGCCTCTTTCGGAACAACTTCATTTTCAGATACACTTTTGTAAACGTTTTTATCAACCTTTAGCACTTGGTGCTTGCGGACAGCCTCGTCAACTTGCGCTTGCGTCAAACCCAGCGCCTGTAATGCTGCGGGCGAAAAGCGGATATCGCTCGAGAAACCGCGGAAACGTTGCTTCGGCAGATGCGCCATAAGCGCGTACATCAGGCTCGAGTCACCACCGCCATTTTGCTGAACACTGACAACTACATTGCTAACGCCTGTAGCCGATACCTCATCAAAAAACCGTTGTACTTCTGCGGGATATTCAGGTGTGACTTCAAATGTACGCAGCCAGAAAAAGCCGTAATTCTCTGTTTTATCGACTCGCCAGGCTAAGGTGCTGTTCATAATGTGCCAGCTGCTACTAAGTCCTCTAGCTTCCTCGAGCGACTCATCCAACGCCTCAGACTGCCCGATGGCGTAATCCGTAAGCCCTACTTTTGTCTTTTTGACCACACCCGCAGGCGTTCGTATCGTCAGCATCACGGCGTCATCTTGAACCACGCCTAGCCACCGCAATAGGCTCTCGGTTGGCAGGGTTCTAGCGCCCGAGTCATGCACCGAATACCGGTTTTCTGAAACGAGCCGCGAAAGTTTGCGTTCTAGTGCTTCAGTATCTAAATCACCGATTTTTAGGACTTCACTCGCAACCGGAATCTCCACCTTAGAACCCGTTACCGGCGCAACGACAAGCCCATCAGGGAGCCACGCAAAAGAGAGCGGCAGATACCCTGAGCTACCAAAACCTATAGCGGTGGACGTGTGCGCGTCGTTCACTACGCGTAAAAGCTCCGCCACCGTTACCCCAACACGCCACCGCGGAACTTTATCCGGTAAAGCTTGGGTAAGAGAAGCGGCTTTGGCCTCGAGCGTCCCTTTTATGCCCCTATCAACCAATGCCGGATGGACTTCAGACACAGTTTTGACGGTGTAAGCGAGGTCTTGTTCTAACAGCTCTTTAGAAACGCTCTGCGCCGAGGCGGACATAGCGAAAAGATAGACCAGCAGCCGTAAAGTCAATGAACCGGTTTTCATGGCGACAGTTTAGCGTTTTCTCGAGCCGTTGTTCTCAGACTTATAACCCAGTTTTGCCTTCGTCATCTAAACTTCGAGACGCCTTTAGAGAGCCTAGAAGCCGTAGACCTTTATAAACCGTTGACCGTAAGAACCTCAAGCAGATTGCGGGCGGCGCGGGTGACCCCTGGGTGCGACGCTTCAAAACGCCCGATAGTTGCCTCGAGCCGTGTTCTATAGGTTGGGTCGGCGGTAACGGTGACGTGGGGGTCGGGATGCCCCAACGTCTTTTTAGTGTCTTGTTACAAGACGGTTAGGGTCTCGTGCGCTCCCTCGGAATTGGCTTTATGGAGTTCGGTGTGGAGATGAGGGGTTCACGCAGGGGTCGGCTCATGGTAGGGCTCCTTTACATGAAGTTTCAATCCTACTGCTCCGAGTTTGCATTGTTTGCGCTTAGTTTCAAAACAAATTCTTCGACCTCCTCGCCACGTGCGTTGGAGAAGCCCTTGTCTTCACCAGAAGTCGTGAACCCACATTTTTGCAGAACCCAAATTGATGCAACATTATCTTTTGCAGTACGGGCATGAAGAGGGCGTACCTTTACGTGACCCAGAAACTTTGAGAGCGCTTCTGTAGCGTAGCCTTTGCCCCAGTATTCCCATCCGATCCAGTAGTTGATTTCTCGTTCACCAAACTGCTCAAAACTTGAGATATTACCGACCACCTGCCCACCAACGAGAATCGTCTTTTTTACGATAGCTTCGTCACCCAAAATCTTGGTCCAGTGGGCCATAAACGCGTTTCTATCCGCCGGATTTTTAGTCGTGAAAGCGACCATATCGTTGGCCTCTGCGTCTAACTGCTGCTCGAACAACACCAAAAGGTCGTCTTCTACAACGTCTCGTAGGAGGAGGTCGTGCGTCAATGGGCTCGGCTCATGGTTGTCCATATCGTCTCACCTCTGAGCAATCAAGTTTCGGCTTCGCCGAGCACGCCCTTCAGCCGCGCTACAACTTCATCCACCTCTTCTTTCGTAATAATCAGCGGCGGCACAAAACGAATCACGGTCGCCCCGGCGTTGATGGTCAACACCCCAGCGTCCCGGAGGGCTGCGACAATCGGCGCGACTTTAACCTTGAATTCGACGCCGATCATTAAACCCAAACCGCGCACCGTCCGAATCTGCGGCGCGTTCAGGGCGCGAAGTTGCTCTTGAAAGTACGCGCCAACCTCAGCGGCGTTTTGGATGAGGTCTCGAGCTTCGAACTCTTCTAGTACGGCAACGCCAGCCGCCGACGCTAGCGCGTTACCACCGAACGTCGTTCCGTGGCCCCCAGCGGGCATCTTCGCCGCGACCTCATCGGTCATTAAGAGCGCGCCGATCGGAACACCGCCTCCCAAACCTTTAGCGAGTGTGACCATATCGGGTTTGACGTCGTAGTGTTCCGTCGCCAAAAACTTGCCGGTACGCCCGACGCCGGACTGCACCTCGTCCATAATGAGCAGTGCGCCGCGTTCACGAGTTAGCGCTCTCGCGGCTTGTAAAAACGCCGGTTCCGCCGCGTGCATCCCGCCCTCACCCTGAACGGGCTCGAGAAACACCGCCGCCGTCTCGTCTGTGATGGCTGCGTCCAACTCGTCTAGTTTGTTAAAGCCGACGAAACTCGTGTTGTAAGGTAGCGGCTCGAACGGTTCACGGTATTTGGATTCCCAAGTTAAGCCCAATACACCTAGCGTCCGGCCTGAAAACCCGCGCTTTGCCGCGACAAACCCGCCCCGTCCGGTGACTACTCTTGCCCATTTGAGCGCCGCCTCGTTGACCTCAGAGCCGGAATTGGCCATAAAAACCCTGGTCAATCCCAATTCTGCTGGAATAACCGCAAAGAGCTTTTCGTAGAACTTGACCCGCGTGTCGTTGCCTTGCGCCTGCGAGCAGATGATGAGCTTCTCGGCCTGTTCTGCGATTGCCTTGGCGAGCCGCTTGTTGCCGTGTCCGATACTCGCAACGGCGATACCTGCCATACAGTCCAGGTACTCGTTGCCTTCAGCGTCATAGATTTTTACGCCGTTGCCGTGCGTCAGCACGATGTCCGGGTGCCAGAGGCCGGTGTGATGTTCGGCGTCTCTCTCGAGCAGCTCTTGGGTTCTCGTTTGAGTTTGTGACATAGTTTCTCCTTTAGTTTTCGTAAAGCACAACATGCTCGGGCGTTTGCGGGAGGTTCCCCAGGCGGTGTCTCAAAAAGTCAGGTTTCAGGTTGACTTCTTCTGTTTCTGCTACGTTGATCCACAGCAACTCGTCTTCACCATCGGCAGTCGGCAAGAGGTTTAGCTCAGGCAAAGTAACTTCATAGTATAGACGAAGCTCATGGAAACGCTTTTTGTGCAAGCTGAAAAAATTTTCAACAAAAAACACTGGACGCTCGACCTTTGCGACAAGCTCGAGTTCTTCTTGCAACTCGCGCACAACAGCCTCTAACGAAGATTCGCCGTCTTTCACTCTACCACCGGGGAGATAACAAAAATTATCTCTTTTAGAACGGCATACCAGCTAGGCATTTTTACGTTGGACAATCGCCGCCACGCGGTAGAAAGGTGCTGACCGATTTTTACAGTGATATCTTGCGCCATCAGTGAACAACTGTCCCGCGTCCGGCAAGCGCCGCTGAAACAGGCTCTGAAATACGTGCGTCGCCAAAGACAACTCGCTTAACGCCGCCCTGAACGGCTTCGGCTGCACCCAAAACTTTCTTTTTCATCCGGTCTTGAGCAAACGTCATAAAACTCTCTACGTCGTTTGCGGGAATCTCTGCAATCAGCGAAGTTTCATCAGGAAAGTCTCGCAGTAAACCGGGGACATTTGAGAGAAGCAGAAGTGCTTCGGTTTGGAAAGCCGCCGCTAGCGCCGCCGCCGCCCGGTCGCCGTCTACATTGATGGCGGTGCCGTCATAGCTCGAGCCCGGTGGCGTTAAAACAGGCAGGTAGCCGTTATCTAAAAGTAACGTTAAAAGCCCGGTATTGACCTGTTCGACCGTCCCGGTGTGGTCGCCGCGTAAGATTTTAACCTTACCGTTTTCAACACTCCGCACCTTGTCTTTGTGTTTGCCTTCAAAGATACGCCCGTCCAGACCCGAAAGCCCGACCGCGTTGACGCCCAACCGCTGAAACCGCTCGACTAAACTTTTGTTTTGCTTGCCGCAGTAGACCATCTCGAAAATCTCTAAAGTCTCGCGGTCGGTGAAACGGCTCGAGTACCCCGACGGACTCGTGACAAATTGAGGTGGATGGCCTAGCTTTTCTGCAATCCGGTTGGTTTCAGCGCTGCCGCCGTGAACGACGATGAGCTTCTCCCCTGTTTTATGCAGTGCCGCAACATCTTCACAAAGTGCGTCGTAGTCGATACCGAGGGAGCCGCCGACTTTAACGACGATCACGGCAACAACTCCAAGTAGCCCAGCCCTTTGGGGCGAAACATACCGAAGTGCCGTTTGTCTAACGTCAGCACGCGGCGAATACGGTGCCGTTCGGCTAAGGCGACGAGGCTTGCATCAGCGAACCCTATCTCAGCGTCGGCGTACTGTTCCATAATTTCATAGGTGCGCCTAATATCTTCAAAATTTGGATGCAAAAGGTTGAAGTCTCCCCTAGCGACGCTTGCGAAGAAACGTCTCGAGGCGTGAGCGCCGTAGTATTTGGTTGCTAGATAGTCCACCTCGCAGAGGATACTCTGCGCTATTATAAGGTCGGACAAGTAGCGCGTCGCCTCCTGATATTGAGGGTCACTAGCATCAAGCAGAGTGATGATACCGCTGGTATCGGCTAAAATACTCAAGTGGGCACTTTTCGCAGGCGCTCGTGCTCCCCGGCAAAACCTTGTTGCAGGAGTTCTTCATCGCGTTCTGCTATGCGTGCGCCACCACTGTCTCCCATCCCCACCCAATCAGGAACAGGCCGTGTTTCCTTAAGCGTGCCGTTGACGTACTTGTCTAGGGCGGAGCGAATAAGTTCTGCTTTGGAACGCCCCTGCTGCCGCGCAAGCTGTGAAAGGTTCAGGTCAGTTTGCTCTTCGAGATACACTGTCGTCCGTTTCATGACATATATGTTAGCATATGTAAGAAGGTAATTTTTATTTTGAGGGTAACGCTGCTACTGCTTTGCGGCGCATCAGTTTTTCAGGTTCAGCAGGGCGGGCAAACCCAAATTGGGCATAAAACTCGTGGGCGTCTTCGGTAAAGAGCGCCCAGTTGCATGTTTGCAATTCCGGGTGCGTTAAAACCGTTTTGATGAGCTGTTTCCCGAGCGCGTGGCCCCGGTGCGTTTCCAAGATAAAAACGTCGGCTAGGTAGGCAAAGACTGCGTAATCGGTAATTACCCTGGCGAAGCCAAGTTGTGCGTCATCTTTGTAAACCCCGAAACAGAGCGAGCCTTTGATAGACGCTTTTACGGTCTCGAGCGTTCGCCCTTCAGCCCAGTACGAAGTTGTCAGAAAGGTGTGAATCAGCGGGATGTCCAGCTTGGTTTTGTCCGTACTGATGGTGGTCACTTGGCTCCTGCTTGCAAAGCGGCCCTAGTCTGCCGCGAGAGTCGGGTGGGTAAACCGAGTTTTTCCGCGCCCAAGTAAGCCACAAACCTCTCTACAGTTTCGGTAAGCGCCCCCAGCATGTCGGCGTCCGGCGTGACGTCCGGCTCCCAAAACCAGGCGTAAAGCTCCCAAGCTTTGCCTTTGAGCCTCGAGTCGAAACGCGCTACAAAACGTTCGCCGTAAAATACCGGCAGCACGTAGTAGCCCCACTTTCGCAGTGCTTCAGGTTTGTAGACTTCCCACAGATAATCGAAACTAAAGATATGTGCTACGGCCTTGCGGTCCCACATAAGTTGGTCGAGCGGGGCAATAAAAGTCATGTGTTTGGGGGGTGAGGGGTGCTCGAGCCCCACCGATACCTCTGGCAACGTGTGAAACAGCACACCGTCAACATCAACCGGAATAAGCTCACCTGTTTGCACCAACTCGGCAATAACCGCCCGCCGCGCCGCCGCCAAAATACCCAAACTCCAGACTTCAGTGCTGGCATTCGGTCTTAACAGCCCGACGGCCTGATGCCGCAACCGGACGAGCCACCTCACCATCTCAGGCTCCGGGAGGGGCGCAGCGTTATAAAGCTCTGGTGGCACGATGCGCCCTGCAAGGTCATAGATATGATGCCCGTTCTTACGCCCGTGCGTCAGAACTTTGCCGGTGTGCCAAAGCGCCCGCAACACATTTTTGGTCAGCTTGGGGCCGTACCAAGACCCCTCCCATTCAGGTTTGTGCAACTGATAGCTAAACGCCGTACTGCTCAGCGGGCCACGTTCGCGCAGTTCGTCCAAAACGGGGTCGAGCGCTTCGGGAAAGGCCCGTAAAATGCGCTCATCCCACCAGCTTCGGTGCCACTCGTGATAGATGCGGCGCAGAGGCCAGTCTTGCATTAAGACAAGTGACGCTTGTTTGTCCCACGCGTCGTAGATAAAACGCTCTTGATAGGCGAGCCGCTCCCAGTCGCCGACGCGGTAGCCCGGAACCCGCGCTTGCAAGACCAAATCGTGATTGCGCCCGACCGGATTCAGGGGGTCGTACTGGACGCTGCCGAGGCGCGTAAAAACGTCTTTGAGGGTGCCGGGGGTAAAGTGATGACGGGCGAGAAGACGGCGTGCGTCCCCTTTACTGAGGTTGAGCATCTTCAGGTGGTGGGCTCCAACTACCTGAAAGCTGCCGCAACAAGACGATTTTACCCATGTGGTAGGCGCTGTGAACTGAGAGAACCTCGAGCCCGTTCCGCCAGGTGAACCCAGGATTGTCGTCTGTTTCATCGGTCCCCAACCAGGCTTCATCTCGAGCAAGTTCAACCGCACGTTCTGAACAAGCAAGAAACGAACTCACGAGTTCCTGCCACGCTGCTTCGTTCTCAGGTGCAGGGTTGAGGGGGAATAGTTCGCCTCCCTCCCAGTGTTTGTAGGCCGCTTCGTCACGGTCTAAAACAATTCGCTGCCACTCAGCAGCGTGCCACAATTCTTCATAAATGCTGTGCGGGGCTCCGGCAGGACGTGCGCTGACCTGCTCTAAAGTAAGCCCCTCCAGAATATGAGCACGGGGCGCAAACTCGCCGGTCAGAAAAAGGTGTTCCCAAACGTTTACCATTTCGCCTCCTTGGAGAGAGTCACACCTTATCCTAGCTACTAAAGCGGTCAGAACACGTCCTAATCTAACGCTTTACCAGGTGTCGCCACCCGGCGGCGGGGGCCAGAGTCCTAAAAGTTGGCGCAAAAAGACCATCCGCCCGATGTGATAGGCGTTGTGGGCAACAATACTTTCGAGCTGTTCGCGGACAGTTCTATCTCCTGCCGACTCCTCTAGGCGTTGCGAGCCGGACAACTCTGTTGCTTCTTCCAAACCGTTTAGAAAACGTTGGGTGAGGTCATGCCAAACCTCATCTGTCAAAGTTTCGTTGTCAGCGGGCCAGCTTTCAGCGGCGTGTTCGGGAAAAATGATGGGGCGCTTCTCGATGACCGACAGCGTGAGGCGTTGCCAGAAGTCGGTGTGCCACAACTCTTCGTACAAACTGTGCGGCGCACCCGGTGGGCGCATTTGGGCCTCTTTTGCGGTGAGGGGCTCGAGCACATGTGCGGGCGTTACGAACGCACCGTCCGAGATAAGCAACTTTTGAAGTGGCGTCATCACCCAGTTTACAGATAGTTTACGGATGCAGCCCCGTAAACCCTAACCCTAATGTTTCAGGCCAGCCCATACTGATATTTAAGGCTTGCAGCGCGTGCCCCGCCGTCCCTTTCACAAGGTTGTCTACCGCGCTCATGACTACAACGCGCCCGGTGTCGTTGTCCACCTCAAAGCCAATATCGCAAAAGTTTGTTCCATCTAAAATCTTCGGATCGGGAACGCGGTGGATGCCCCGTTTTGCCGTCACCAACCGGATAAAGGGTTCATCTTCATAAGCTTCGCGGTACGCGCCCGACACGTCGCGGTCGGAGTAGCCGTCGGGCAAAAAGACGTGCGCCGTGACTAAAATCCCACGGATGCGTTCAATCGCCGTCGCCGTCAGGTGAACCGGAAAGTTGCCGGGAAGTTCCTGCATGATTTCGGCCGTGTGGCGGTGTCCGGTCGCCGCGTAAGTCCGCACGACGCCGGAACGTTCGGGGTGATGGCCCGCCGAAGACGCTTTGTTTCCAGCCGCCGACGACCCGATTTTGCCCTCGACGATGATGTCGCCTTTGGCTGGAACCGCATATTTCAGTAGCGGATAGAGTCCTAAAATGGTCGCGGTCGCCAAACAACCCGCCCCAGCGATGTAGCTTGCGGTGCGGAGTTCTTCGCGGTGAAGTTCGGGGTTGGCGTAGACAAACCGTTCCAGTAGATCCGGGCGCGGGTGCGGTTCGCCGTAATATTTTTCGTACACCGCCGGGTCTTTGAGGCGAAAATCGGCAGCTAAATCCAGAATACGCGGCGCTTTTTGGGCGAAATCGTCAAAACGCGTGGCTGATTCTTTGTGCGGCAAACCTAGCACCAACAGGTCGGCGTCTTGCAAATCTGCTAGCGAACTAAAGCGGAGTTTGGTTGCGCCGCGCAGGTTCGGGTGGACGATAGGGACGGGTTGTTTGGCGTAGCGTTCGCTTGTCACTTGCGTAACGTTCAGGTTTGGATGAGCCAGGGCGAGCCGTAAAAATTCGCCGCCTGCATAACCCGACGCGCCGACGATAGCGACGTTTAGTTGTTCAGACATCCTCAATTCCAAATTCGTGCAGGTTCCACTGGCCGGTACAGTCAGGAGCAAGCGCCTCGATATTATCTTTCATGGCTTTGTAATCCGCCTCAGTTCTAGCTTTATCTTCCGCTTCACGCATTTCTAAGTATGCAAATCTTCTTTGATGAAGGCTTTCACGGTAACTGAGCAAATAGAGAAAGTCAGCAAGCGAAGAAGCCATAAGCTCAGGGTTCCAGTCATTAACTTCGTCAATACAGTAGACCGGACAGGCCATATCATCGAGGTCTGTAACAAAAGCAATAGATGTATCTTGTCCAATAACGAGAGGAACAGAAATTATATCTTCGGCTTCAGGAAAGTCACCCCATTCTTCGGACTTTTCAAAGCCAAGCTCTTCGTAACTAAAAAGCTCGAAACCTTGATAAAACGCGAGAAAATGAAAACTAGAAACGTTGCGTATGTAAAACTGAAACTCTTCAGGAGTCGCTGTTCCAAGCCTGTTCTCGAGTTCAGTCACGGCAGCGTCCCCACCTCCAGCAGGTAGTTCGTCAACTTCATCTCCAGATTCGGCTTTTGCTGCCTCGAGCAAAAATTTCTGAATTTCAGGCCACGCTTCTACAAAATTCATGACGCAACTATACCTTTGCCTTATCATCGAACGAGAATGATTTTTTGCTTTAGCGCATAGTCCAAAATGTAAAACCGTGTAATTGACTGCATGAAAGTCACCATTCATTTGGATGACGCCTTACACCACGAAGCAAAGCGTTACGCGCTCGAGCATGGCACCACCCTCACCTCAGTCGTTCAGGAATCACTTAAAGAAAAACTGGCTCGCAGGAAATCAATCAAATCTTTTGAGTTGGTGACTGCAAAGGGAAAATTAAGACCCGGCGTCAATCTGGAAAGTAACGCTGAGGTGCTCGAGCTTATGGAAGAAGGGCTCGACATCACTTCTCGGCGCTAGAAATGTTGCAAAAACGCTTTTAGATACCTACGAGCACCTGCGACAGCGCGTACTGCACCACCTCCGCCGGAATATTCACTCCCGTCGTAGAAACCGAATTGCGAAACTCCATCGTGTGATTGACTTCGTTCACTAACAGGCCGCGTTCACTCTCGAGCAGATCCACCGCCACCACGCCGCCGCCGACCGCCTGCGCTGCGGCGAGCGCCGTCTGAACGAGTTTGCTGTAGAGCGGGCAGTTTGTCGCCACTGCGCCCCGCGCCGTATTCGTGACCCAATGCTCCGACGTGCGGTAAATTGCCGCAACGACCTCTCCCCCGACGACAAACGCGCGGATATCCCGCCCCGGCTTGTGGACGAACTCTTGCAGGTAAAAGACTTTGTGCTGCGGCCCGCCCAAGACCTCTTTATGTTCCAAAACGGCCTCGAGCGCGTCCTGGTCATTAAGTCTTGAGACCATCCGGCCCCAAGACCCGACGGTTGGTTTGAGGACGACCGGGTAGCCGAACCGCTCAGCAAGGTTTACGGCAGACTCGGTATCAAACGCGACGCCGGTGCGCGGTGTTGCGACACCGGCGCGGGCGAGCGCGGCGTTGGTTGCGAGTTTGTCACCGCAAACCTCGATAACTTCAGGGGTGTTCAGTACACGAGTCCCGAGCGCCGTAAAAACACGTGAGATGGCGAGCCCACGTGTTTGTGAAACGCAGCGCTCGAGTACCACGTCGTAGCGCGGCAGTTCGGACAGGGCGCTGAAGTCGCACACGAGCTGCGGCGCGTAGAGCTTGTCAAAAGCGACGCCCTGCCGCTCAAACGCTTCAAAGAGCATCTTTTCTTCAGGACGAAGCCGGTCGTAAGCGACGGCAATGCGGGGCGCAGTCGCAGTTGGACGTTCTAACGGACGCTCTAAAATACTGGTCATTCGCCCCAGTCCTCATCTTCTTCGGGGGCGGGCTCGAGCCTCAGCGGGTCGAGTCCGACAACCTCTAGTTCAGTGCCGTCGTCCGAGACGAGTAACTCGCCGAGTTCAACGGTTTCGGTATCGACTTCAACGGTGCCGTGCGGGGTTTCGATGGTTTGTAACATGGTTTCCTCTCAAAAGTAAGTGGGTAGATAAGCGTGAAGAGTCAAAGCTTTTGCAGTGTCTCGGCGCTTCCGGCTAGACCTGCTCACCGGGAAAGCGCCCGTGTTTTCGGTAGTAGGCCAAAATCGAGCCTTCTTTGAGGGCTTCTTGGAGGAAGGTTGGGGGGGGCTCGAGCCGAAACACTTCATCCCCTCTTGTCACCGTCCCGGCAGCGAGGTCGAACGATACGACGTCACCGTCTTGTAAGGCGTCCGGCACCATATCCGACGTAAACGCCGGAATACCCAAGTTGAGCAGGTTGCGGTAGTGAATCCGGGCAAATGATTTAGCGATTACTGCGCCTACACCCAGCGTTTTCAGTGCTTGCGGCGCGTATTCTCGAGACGAACCAAGTCCCCAGTTACGCCCGCCAATGAGCAAGTCGCCAGGTTGAACGTTTGTGGCAAGCTCAGGCCGTAAATGTGCGAAAGCGTAGCGGTGAAACACAGCTTCACCGACCATAAAGGGTGCGTATCTACCCGGCAAGATGTCGTCGGTATTGAGGCTGTCGCCGAATGTCCAGATACGGGCCATCACGCTGTCGCCAATTCAGGCGCGACCGGTGCGATTGTCCCGGAGAGCGCCGCCCTTGCTGCCACTGCGGGCGAAGCCAGAAAAACCTGCGCTTCGGCGCTGCCCATCCGCCCGATAAAGTTGCGGTTCGAGGTCGAAACGCAGACCTCGCCGGGGGCCAGCACGCCCATGTGCCGCCCCATACAGGGGCCACAACCAGGCGTGCCGAGTACCGCACCCGCTGCTAACAGTGTTGAGAGTGTCCCGTCGGCAGCGGCAGCTTCTAAGACACGTGAGCTTGCCGGAATCACCAACAGCCGCGTCCCATCTGCCACCCGCTGACCCCGCACGATATTTGCGACGATGTGCAGGTCATCCAAACGTCCGTTGGTACAGGTACCGACGAAAACTTGGTCAACGTGGACTCCGGCAAAATTTGATAAGGGGTGAACGTTATCTACAAAAGACGGTGCAGCGATGACCGGCGTCAGGGTGTTGAGGTCGAGGTCGAGTACCCTCTCAGCTTCCGCTGTAGGGTCAACGATGAGCCACTCAGGTACGTCAAACTGCTCTAGCACTTCGCCACTCGGCGGGACGAGTCCGACCTTTGCGCCTGCCTCTACTGCCAGATTTGCCAACGTCATCCGTTCAGACAGGGAGAAGCTTTCAGGAACATGAAGCTCTAAACTCGCGTAAGTTGCGCCCTCCGCCGTAAGTTCTCTTATCACCGTCAGGGCGACGTCCTTGGCGCTCACCCCGGCGGGCTTCTCCCCCATCAGCTTGACGACGACCGTTTCCGGCACCTTGAGCCAGGTTTTACCCGACGCAGCGGCGAGCGCAATGTCAGTTGCGCCCATCCCGGTACCGAAACACCCGACCGCCCCGTAAGTCGTCGAGTGCGAGTCCGAACCGAGAACGATACCGCCGGGTTGCGCCAAACCCTCTTCCATCAACACCTGGTGGCAGATTCCGCGCCCCACGTCGAAAAGCTGAATCCCGCGTTCACGCGCGTAACGCCTCGCGTTTTGCTGCGCAGTCGCCACTTCAACGTTAGACGCAGGGGCCACGTGATCGAGGACGAACGAAACGCGTTCGGGGTGACGGACGCGTCCGCCCAAATCGGTTTCAATTCGGGCGATAACCGACGGCGCAACCGAGTCCACGACCATTACCTGGTCAACGGGGACGACGACGAGTTCACCGGCCCGGACTCTCCGACCTGCGCGTACCGACAAAATGCGTTCAGCAAGCGTTAGACCGTACAGGTCAATCACAGGGCGACCTCGAGCCGCTCAGTCTCGTGCAGCGCAGCAGCTTGCAGCAGTGCGTCAACTTCGTGAAGTTCCAAATCACCGTCGTCGGCGAGCGCTTTAATCTCGCGGGTTACATCTCCGAGCACCCCCAGTGGCAACTCAAACCCGAGTTCAGCGGCCCTAGCTGCAACCGCGTTGCGCCCCGTCAAGCGGCTGCCGAGTTGCAACGTCCGGGAGACGCCGAACACTTCCGGCGGGATGATCTCATACGAACCGGGGTTCAGATAGATGGCTTTAAGGTGCATTCCAGCCTTGTGGTTGTAGGCGAACGCGCCCGTCAGGTAGTTGTTAAACGGCACGCCGCAACCCGTCATCCGGGCGATCATGGCGTCGAGTTCGGGAAGCATTTCCAAGTTGTATTTACGCTGAAGCCGCTCCGGGTTTTGGGTAAACATCCGGGCCAAAAACCCGCCCAAAGGCGTGATGCCGTTGCGCTCGCCAATGCCTAAAATGCTCGTGTCGATATGGGTTGCGCCTGCACGCACCGCTTCAAACGCGTTAGCAATGGCGCAACCCGTGTCGTTGTGACCGTGAAACTCGATGTCGCAGTGAACGACCGCCCGCACGTCGGCAACCAATTCGCGGACGCTGTTAGGACTCGCCACACCGACGGTATCGGCGAGTCCTACGCGGTCAACCCCGGCAGCGTCGGCAGCAGCGTAAACGCGCAGGAGATCGGCCTTTTCGCTGCGGAAGGTGTCTTCGGACGAAAAACGGACGTTCAAACCCTGTGATTTGACGTAGAGGATAACTTCTAGACTCTGGTCAATAATGTCCGACACGCCGCGCCCATGCGAAAACGCCCGCAGTTCTGACGAGGTACCGAACAAGATATCGATCCCGTCTACACCACATTCGGCGGCCATTTTTGCGTCGCTTAGATTGGCGCGGGTATGCGTCAGAACTTTGGCGTTGAGCCCTAAACCGGCAATCGTTTCTAAAGCGCGGCGTGATTCAGGTGAGGCGACCGGCGTGGTGAGTTCCAGATACTCAACCCCGAACGCGTCGAGCGCTCTAGCGACCTCTACCTTGTCAGCGAGCGTAAAGTTCGACAGGGCGAACTGCTCGCCCTCACGCAGCGTCGAATCGATAATGTGCCAGTCCCGGTAACTCATGCGCCTCCACCTGTTGCTTAGAACCTATTGGGTCGAATACTATCGAATTGAAAGTTACGGTATACACCGGTAATCACCCCTAATAGACGTTATCGTAGGCTACAAAGAGCTACCCTGTCAAATCGGTTTACACCGTTCTAAACGCGTTTTTCTTAGTCTTATTAGGTTATATCAGAGGGCTGCAAAGGACTCGAAAGTAGAGCAATTTACGGCATTGTTTTAGTGGTTGATAAAGAGTTTTCACCAACGAAACATAAGTTGTTTCAGCTGCTACAGCACTTAAGCAGTTAGAAGCTACCGTAATCACCTCAGAATGTGCGTGCTAGACGGTTTAGTTAAAGGTGGGAGCGGCCGTTTCCAGATGATACCTGCTATACTTTTTTATGGATTCGGAGCTCAATAAATGACCAGCTCAGCTAGGCTCGAGCACATCGTCAGACGAAACCATGTCCGGGTAAAAGTTTGGGCGTGGGTCTCGAGTCCACCGCTAGACACACCTGAACCGTTGCCAGGTGACAGCAACGGAACCGTCAAGTAGAAGCTAGTCCACACACCCTGAATCAGCGTTTTTCTTGCTAATCAAACCTAATAGTCGGCAAACTGAGCGACGCGGCCCTCACTGCCCCAACCTAGCTGTAAGGCAAACTCGCTCAGCACTTCCAGAAGGTGCGGGCTCGGCTCGAGGCCCAGCTCTTTCATTGCCCCCTGATAGTTGCCGTACTGCCGCCGCGCCTGCTCGGGGTTGCGGTTGTCCAGGTGGTAGCGAATCAGCTCCAGGTAGCCGGGTTCGTGACACGGATCGAGCTTAAAGGCGAGTTTGGCGTAGGTCGGGACGAGGTGCCGCTGCGCGTTGCGGAGGCGGGGCAGCAGGTCGGACAGGAGCACCAGCGCGTGCTCTTGCAGGTGCCGACGGCGCACCTCGACCCAGTTGGCGTAGTAGCCGGGCAGATAGTCACCCTGGTAGCTGTCAAGAACTGACATCAGGGTCTCGAGCGAATCGCCGGGGCGGAGGCGCTCCAAGGTGCCCGCATCTTCTTGAATCAGCAGGTCGGGCGAAAAAGTGTAGAGGTTGCCGTCCCGGATGACAGCCTCGCGCCAGCCCAGGGTGCGGCGGGCACGCGACAGCGCCACGCTGAACTGCTGCTCGGGATCGCGGCCTTCGTCCTCCCAAAGGGCGTCTAAAAAGTCGTCACGCGACGCGCCGACGCCGGTCGAGGCTAAAAAGAGCACGATGTCGCGCGGTTTGCGCCCGTTCCAGTCGTTGATGGCGACCGGCGCACCGCTCAACACGATCTCGACGTGACCACAGGTGTAGAGCTCGAGCACCGCCTTAGGCGCGTTGGGTAGTGCGACCGGCGCGGGCGGCGGCGCTTCGGCGGTGCGGACGACCAGCGGCGGACGGGCGCGGTAGCCGAGGTCTCGTTCGGCTTCTTGGGCGCACGCCGTGTAACGGGCCGATTCTTGGGTCAACCCTATGCCGGAGCGTTCGCTACGGAGCCAAAAGACTTGAGTGAGTTCGCGTTTTGCGCCGATTTCAGCAAAAATTTGCTCGGCTGCTGTCAGCGGTTCCGCCGCGCCCGTAAGTTGCGCCGTCAACAGTTGGGCGAGACCTTCGCCAAAACGGAAACCGTGGGTGCGCGAGAGCTCGAGCGCGTGTTCGGCGTAGCGTTCGGCTTTGGCCCGCTGAGCCCCCAAGCTGTACACCCGCGCCAGCCCGAGCAGCGCGTAAGGGTGCGCGAAGGCGTCCGAGGGGCTCTGATTGACGGCAAAACGGTAGTGTTTTTCGGCGTCCTCGTCGTGAGCTAGGGTGAGGTGCAGGTCGCCCAGGGTACAGTGAAGGAGTACCGGGGACTCCTCGAGCGACAGCTCGTTCCAAAGCGACAGCGCACGCAGCCCCGCGCCCAAACCTTCGTGCAGGTCGCCCAAGTAGTAATGGCAACTCGCCACGTTGTTTAGCGTTGAGGCAATCTGGTACGAGTTGGCCCGAGCCTCCCAGTACGAGAGCGTCTTTTGGTTTAAGAGCAGCGCACGCTGCACATCACCGCTGTAGTCGGCGTAAGACGCCAGACCCCGCGTTGCCAGCGCCTCGAAGTAACTGTCAGACAGCTCTTGACCGACCTTGCGAACAAATTCAAAGGCGGTTTGCGCCTCGCCGTAGTGCCCCAGGCTCATGTGAGCCCTAGCGACCGAATTGTAGGAAAACGCCAGTTCGCGGAGTTGCCGCGTCTCGCGCAGTTCTTGCAGCACCTGCGGCGCACGCAAGATCAGCTCTTTGTAGCGGCGCAAGTTGTGTTCGGCGCGTAACACGCCGCTGAGGGCGATAGCGTAGAGGCGGCGGTCGCTGACTCCGAGCGTTATGGCCCGCTCGTAAAGCTCTTTGGCAGCCTCCGCGTCGCGCTGCACGAGCGCTTCACCCATCAGGATGAGCAGTTCCGGGTGGTGTTTGAGCGCGTCTTCGGGCAGGCGGCGAAGCCAGAAGGCGAAGTGACTGTAGTCGCCGGACTCGCGCAGCGCACGTTGCAACGCGCCGAGCCGTTCGACGATGGCAGCTACTGCGCCCGCGTTGACGAGGTTTTCTAAAGCGCCTTGCTGCCCGCCGTCAAAACGCCCGACGCCAATCCTGAGGTTGAGTTCACGCCACAGTTCAGGGTGGTTACGCGCTAACGACTCTTTGAGGAAATCCTTGACGAGCGGTTGCAGATCGTACTCAGGTTCATACTGTGGTTCGTACCGCGGTTCACGCCGGTCGCCATTTTTGTTGCCGGTTGTAAAGAGTAGGGTGTGGCGTTTACTCAGGCGCTCTAAAAGTCCAAGCTCGTCCGGGGCGCAGTAGGTCGCCAGTTCAGCTTCGGTAAAAGGGGCCAACAACGCCGTCAGGTAGGCAAACCGCCGCTCCTGTTCGGAAAGTTCACCGAGGACTTCGGAGCCCAGGTAGGCGTAAACGAGGTCTTGGGCGTCACCGCTCCGGAGCTGCGCCGCGCCGTGACCGAGGAGCAGCGTAAACCCGGCAGGCCAACCGCCGAGACGTTCATGTCCAGTAGTGACGGCGTGTCCGTCGGTACAACCGAGCGCCAGGGCCGCCGCCGCTGCCTCAGCTGCCGTAAACGCCAGCTGAGTTTGGGTCAACAAATTGACCTCTTGGTTCGCCACCAGACGCGCCAGATTGAGCTGCGTCTGATTGCGGGACAAGACGATCAGATGGCACGTAGGCGGCAGGTAGGTCACGAGAGTATCGACAAAGCTCGTAATTTCAGGAGCCTCTGAAACCTTGTGAAAATTACTGAGGATGATGAGAAGCGGCTCCTCAAGTTCGAACAGCGTCGCGGTCAGGATACCGGCAAGTTCCCAGGGTGTCGCGTCTTTAGGTGTTTCGGGGAGACGCTCGGAAAAGTCGGGGATACGCTGCGAGACGGCTTTACAGAGGTACGCGTAAAAGACGCCCAGGTGCGCGTCGTGTTCGTCCAACTCGTACCACAGGTCACGGTGCTGGGTTGCTTCCTGTGCGGCGCTAGCGAGCTCGAGCGCCAGCACCGTTTTACCGTAGCCAGCCGGGGCGACCATCAGGGTCAGCTTTCGGTCTAGGTTGGGCAGGATACGCGACTGTAACCGGGGGCGGGCGATGACGTTTGTAGGTGCGTACGGCCTTATGACCTTTTGCGGTAGAAACCATTTCATTAGAATCCGACCTATCTCAAGAGATTCCCCCGAATCTTTGCCCCGATCATGAAGACCTCATAAAGCATACCGCAGCTGGACAAGGTGGTGTGGACTTTTATACAAGTTTTAAGGGTTAAAAACTTCACATCCGGGTTATATTGGACTCATCCACCTTTACAAAGTAGCTCAAAAAGCCCTCTCTCAACGCTAGATAAGGCTAGACCAGGTTATTTTTTAAGCTCCAGGCGAGTCTCGTTTGGCACCACCACAAGTTTTGCCCGCAAGCTTCACGCAACGCAACCGCAAGAGCCGCCGCTCAGACTAGCTCTCATGAAAGCACATTTATCTCATAGACCGCCGCGATATCTGAAGGAGACGTCGTTCGATTCTTTCCAGACTCTCAGACGTCGTGGTCTGCTGCAAGCGCCCTCGCGTCCGGGGTCGCTGTTGCGGCAGCGCGGCACCCGCCTCGTCCATCCCTGCTACCGCCGCGGCCGCCCCAGTGATACGGGCGGCTGAAGGTGCGGAGCAAAGCGCTAAACCGTGCATTTAACCGGGCGCTCATCGACCTCGAGTACCGTCAAGCCTTACTAAAAAATGTCCGCGACGTCTTAGGCCATGAGGGTGTACCCGAGGGTGAAATCCGCCTGCTCGAGACCTCTGCGCTTCACGACATCTGTGAACTAGCAGCGGCGCTCGAGACCATGCACAACCTGTCGTTTCACTAAGGGGTCTAAACTATGATGCACCGGAGTTTACCATCCGTCCAAAACGCAGTTAAGTCCGTTGAAAATGTCACGCTACTATTCCAAAACCTGCCCGAAAAGAATACCTTTAAGGAAAACCTAGCCACATCAGTTAAACGCTCGACCGGTCTAAAAGGTAAGGCGAGGGGAGCGGCGCTCGCACTCGTCGCTCTAGGTCTCACGGCGTGCGCCCAAGAGGGGGCTAAACCGGCGCTCAGCAGCCTCGAGGTCACGAGCGCCGGTCAGCACGAGTTGATCTTTTCAAGTATCACGGGAACGAGCAGCGAGGCGCAGACTGTAACCCTGAAAAATACCGGTGACGCCCCACTGACGCTCAGCACGCTCGGGCTAAGCGGCCCCGACGTAGGCGTGTTCGAGCTGAACGCGCCGGGTTTGCCGCTGGTCTTAGAGCCAGGAGGAGACGCCGCTGCAAGCGTTTCGTTTGCGCCGCCTGCCTCCGGCACCCGGCACGCTACCCTGGAAATCGACAGCAGCGCCGACAGTGCCGTAGCAATCGGGCTTTACGGCCTCGGCAGCCAGGGTGACGGCGTTGCGGACGAACCCTCGCTGCAACAGGTCGTCGATACGCTCGGCTACGGCGTCAACGTCGGTGACGAGCTCTCAGCAACCGGCAACACCCCCACCGGCGACGAAGTTGCCGCGCCGCTGTTCGGACGCGCGGGTGGCGGCCCGGTCACGCTCACGGTCGTGGCCCGCTACGGCCCCGGTGAGGCGCTCCCTTACGGTATCTTTACGCTTCAAGGCGCAGAACCTCAGGTACAGGCGGTTGGACAGGTCGCCGCCACCGACGCACAGAAATTGCTACCTCCGCTCGAGACCGGCAACGCGCCCTTCGACCCGGCAGCCGAGCTCTTCGGCGTCTACGCCGGAACCGGCGACGACGTTCGCTACAGCTTAGATGGCCTCAACCCCGGCAGCGCCCACGCCCTGCGCGTCTATCCGCTGCACGACCGCAGCGGAGAGCCCGTCGCCGACAGCTACCTGCTGAGCCTCGAGGCGGGCGACGACACTCGCGATTTTCAAGATGCGCTTTTCGTTTTGAGTAACGTTCGGTTGGGCGGTGCCAGCCCAGATCAAGGCGCACCGGAAACCGCAGCTGGCTGGGAACCCCTGTTCAACGGCGTCGACCTAAGCGGCTGGTACAGCTACCTACCCTCGAAAGGCACAAACAACGATTCTGAAGGCGTGTTTCGCGCCGAAAACGGTGAGCTGCACGTGTTAGGCGTCGAAGATAGCGGTGGGCATAGGGAGTTCGGCTACTTGGCGACTGAAAAGAGCTACGCGAACTACCACTTGAGGCTCGAGTACCGCTGGGGAGACGAGCGCTTCGCCCCGCGTGACCGTAGCAAACGCGACAGCGGCGTGGTCTACCACGTGAGCGGCCCCGACACAGTCTGGCCTCGGGGCGTTGAATATCAGATTCAAGAGGGCGACACCGGCGACTTATGGCTGCTGAGCGGTACTACGGTCCAAACGACCGTCGAGTCGGCTCGCGCCAAAGAGCCGCAATTTGCTCAAAACGGGACGCCCTACACCAGCCGAGGGGGTCGTTTCGTCCGCATCGCCAAAGACGCCACCCACGAGCAGGCGGGCTGGAACACCGTTGACATCATCGTGCGGGGGAATACGGCGGTTCATATGATTAACGGACAGGTTAACAACCGCGCCTACGCCCTTTACGGGCCTGACGGTGAGGCGCTGGGGTCAGGAAAAATCTTGCTGCAAGCCGAAGGTGCCGAGGTTTTCTACCGTAATGTTCAGATTCAGCAGCTCGAGTGATGGAGGCAGCGTATGGCTAAGACCGACCCCACCAAACCGCACCCTCAGCGGGCGGGGCTGCCGCCCCCCCGCACGACCCACACGAGAACGCCGCGCACCAGAACCCCGCACACTCGGGCTAGGGTACGGGTTACAAAACCGCCTGCAGCCCCTTTTACGGTACCCCCCACCGTACCGGCGCGACCCTACAGACCTCTTCGAGACAGTTTTCAGGATGAACTTCAAGGCGAGCAGCGCCGCTGGTTCGAGCAGGAGGTCGGCGCGCTGCAGCGGCTGGCCCGTACCGAACGCCTGCTCGGTGATTACGTGGCGGCGCAGCGCTTAGAGCGTGAATTAGACACTTTCATCACCGAGGTCGCCGCACTCCTGGGGCGAGAAAGGGGGTAGAGTTACACATGGAACCTGACCGTGAGCTCAATAAGGACAGAAATACGGGCAACTGGGTGGCTAGACCGACCGAGCGCGCTGCCGAGCAGAGCCACCGCCAACGGCGTCACATCAGACCGACTTGCCTGAAACAGCGTTGGAGTCTCCTTTCGTCGGCGCTGCTCATAGGTCTCGCAGCGTGTCAGCAGGCTGCTCTGCCCACAATTACCCGTTTTGAAGCGGCCCCAGCAGCGGTCAACGTCGGCGACCCCGTGACGCTGGCGTGGCGCGGCACCGGGGCGGCGTCTTGCACCCTGACAACAGGGCAGCAGTCTCTGACCCCTGAAAACTGCGATGAGGGCAGCGTGACCGAACGCTACGCCCAGGCCGGGACGTTCGCAGCAGAACTCACCTATACTGCGCCGGACGGCTCGAGCCTTACTGAAACAGCGGCAGTAGTCGTCGGCACCGACGAAAACAGCTTTACCACCGAGCAAGACGGGCTCAGCGTGACCTTTAGCGCCCCGGCAGCGGTGCCTGACAATACACCTGAAAACACGCCCGAAGCGACCTTTACCTGGGATTTTGGCGACGGCGAGACCGGCAGCGGTGCCCGCGTGACCCATCTTTACGCCCTCCCCGGCGACTACGTGGTGACACTGAGTACCGAGCAAGCAGGGCAAGACACACGCTCGAGCCGCACCATTCTGGTCTCGGCACCGAACCGAACGGCCCTTTTTTCAGGTGGCACGCTAGCAGCCTGGGAGCGCGTTCAGGGTGGCGCGGCGAACTGGCGTCTGAGAGACGACTACGCCGAGGTCAGACCCGGTAAGAGCGTCGGGGACAACAACCTGAAAACCACAGCTACATTCGGCGACTTTCGGCTGCACCTCGAGTTCTGGGTGCCGCAAACCTCACCCGGCACACCTGAGCAGGAACGGGGCAACTCGGGCGTCTACCTGCAAGGCCGTTATGAAGTGCAGATTTTGGACTCTTACGAGCGCGATTTAGAGGGTCAAAACGACGCGGGCGCAATTTACGAGGTCAAAGACGCCGATCAAAATGCGAGCCTGCCGCCTGAAACGTGGCAGAGCTACGACGTCGAGTTCCGGGCCGCCCGTTTTACGGCGGGGCAAAAAACCGAAGACGCCCGCGTCAGCGTGTTCTGGAACGGTCAGCTCGTTCAGGTTGAGACCGTCGTCCCCGGCCCGACCCGGCTCGGCGCACCGGAAGAGGCTAGCGAGGTCAATGCAGCAGGTATTTTACAAGGTCCTATCGTCTTGCAAGACCACGGCGACCGGGTACGGTTTCGTAACATCTGGCTCGAGCCTCTATAGTCGGTAGTTTGGACGAGCCTCTAGCACTACTGACAGTTTTTACGGGCCAGCTTTAGCAGAAGTTATTGATAGCGTAAAGCTGAGCTCGAGGCCGTAAAAATCGCCGTAAAAATCGAAGTGCCGCCCGTTAGTCGTTATATCTAAACACTTTGATACGGTAGCCGTTCGGATCTGTTATAAAGAACCCATACGGCCCCTGCGCTTCCCGGTATAACTCGCGTATATCTCGGCCCACCTTGACGTGCGGCGCAACTTGTCGGTACATGCGGTCAACCGCGGCGAAGCTTTCGAGCTCGAGGCCCAGATACTGAACCGTAAAAGGATGCAGCGGTTCGTCAGTACGGTCAAAAATTAGGGTAAAGCCGTCCGCAAAATCTAGCCAGACACGCCCGACTTCCGAGTCGTACCGAGCTTCGTCACACCGTAAAACGTCCCGGTAAAAGCTGTACGTTGCCTCTAAATCGTTTGTTTTAAGCGCTAGGTGCTGAATTTTCATCGGCTCTCCCAACGTCGGCTTATACCTTAGAACCCGACAAACGGCAGGCTCAACCCGACCCGCACACGTGGGCTCAGGCGACCCGTGTTCAAGGCTTCACCCGCAGGCCAGAGATAATCCGTCCCGGCTTCGGCAAACGCGCTTAGAAGCGAAAACCCGAGGGTACCGAGGCGAAAGTCGGCTCCAACAACGCCGCCCACCCCGAGATACGTTCCGGGCGCAGTGCCGTCCAAAAACAGCGCTGAGTTAATCAGTCGGTAGCGCGGCCCTGCGCCTGCGTAAACCGCAGCGTCGGCGCTTGCCAAGAAGGTGCCGATACCGCCCCGCAGCGTATAGGTCACGTCGGCGAACCCGTCAACGTTGAGTTCGCGGTCGATAATAAGAGGCAGCGGATACACCGACGCTCCGACCCGTAACCCCACGCGGCGGGCGAAGAGATTTTCCGGGCCGACCTCGAGGCTCAGCGGAACTCGAGCCAATGTATTTAAGAGTTCGGGTGCGCCGTCGCCTAAAACCTGCGCCTTAACCGGCGTCAAGAGAGCCGCACACAAAATAAGCCCGTAAAAAATGCCGTAACGTTTCATCCAAACCTCCAGAGTCCAGCTTAAGAACCTAAGCTTAACGCCTGCTGAGTGAGGTTTGCGCGGGCGGTTCAGATTCGGGCGCGTGCCAAAGGCTACCCAACCCGAGCCCGACGAGGCCCCACACGAGCGTATCGACGTTGGGCGTGGCGAACCAGACCTGCCCGTAAATCAGATAGGTCAGGAGCGCCAACAGCGTCGCTAGCGCGACCGGCGTGCGGGCCGCCAGCAGCGCCCAACCGGTGCTGAGCAAAAAGGCGACGAAGAGCAGCAGCACCGGAATCCCGCTGGCAAAACCAACGTCTAGAAAATAGTTGTGAACCCGGTAGGGTTTGACGGGTTGCAGCTCGAGCTCTCCTGAACGCGGCGCACGGTAGAGCGCCAGGTTGCCGAGCCGAAAAGCTCGAGCCGCCGTTTTGGGGGGTAAAAATTCGGTCAGCATCTCGTCGGCCTGCTCCGGCGTAGCGAAAAACCAAGCGGCGTTACCGAACGCGTCGATCCCGTAACCCGTCAGGGGACGGTCTAAAATCGCCTTGACCCCAACCTGCCAGAAGATGAGGCGGTGGCTCGTTGCTGGGTCGGTACCCTGCACGGCGCTACCGAGCTTGTCGAGCCGCGCCCGCGCGTGGGGTGAGGTTAGCAGCGGAACGCTCCCGGCGAGCAGCATCACGCCGCCCAAGAGCAGTAGATGCCGCGGACGTCCCTGACGCCAAACCCAGACCGCGCCCAAGACCGACAAGGTGAGCGCGGCGGCGAGGAGACCGGCCCGCCCGCCGCTCGCCGCCAAGCACATGGCTAAAAACCCGATGATAAAGCCGTCGAGGACACGCACCCGGCGGCTCAGTAGCCGCCACGTTACCCAAAAAACCAGCACCACCGCGAGGTAGGCCGCCACGTAGCTCTGGTGGCCCATCGTCGCCTGCACATTGTTGCCGACGCGGGCGTCTGCGTCGATCAGCCTAAGGGGGTCGACACCGTAAGCCTCGAGCAGCGCCCACAACCCCACCAGACACGCGCCCAGCGCAACCAGGTGATACACCCAGCTGAGCCTCACCACCCGGCTCGCGCTCAGCACCGCCGCGAGGAGCGTCAGCGCGTACCAGGCGTTTTCCAGAAGTCTGAACAAGATACTTTCATAACGCGCCGGGATAAAGGGCAGCGACAAGCCGAGCGGCGCAGGGTTTAAGAGGCTCACAACAAACGACGCCGCCACGAAGAGGAGCAGCCACGAGAGCGGCCTCCGCAGCGTTGAGGTGCGGCTCAGCACGCCACTACCAGGACGCCGTAAAAGTACATAAGCCTGACGCGCACCGAGCGCCCAGAGCAGAGTAAACACGAGCAGTTTAGGAAGTAAAACTTCGGCAAAACCGCCCTTCGGAAAGGTGATAACGCTGTCCGGGATAAACGCCAAAATCTCTTTGGGCATAACCGCCAGCGGAAAGGCCAGAAACAGCAGTCCCCAGAAGAGTTTGTGCAGTCGCCGTGTCCGCGTAGCCGCTGTTCTCAGCGCTCCTTTAGTCCGCCCGGACGTCACCGGTACGGCTTTGGGATTGTCAAGCACGCCTCACCGCCCTAACAACCTAAAACGTAACCTTAAACACGGGTTGTGTCGTTTACGGTTTGGGTGGCGTCTTTAGAAGCGGCTTCAGCGGCTTCAGCGGCTCCGGGCGCTTCGGGGGGAGCCTCGAGCCCAAACACCCTATGCACCGCCCGGAGCGCCTCGAGCGCGTGGTCTGCGCCGATGACGACCGTAATCCGCACCTCACCCGTGGCGATCATCTCAATATTGGCACCCGCCGCCGCGACCGCTTGGAACATCCGGCCCGCCAGCCCCGGCGTCGAACCGAGGGCCACGCCTACGACCGAGAGCTTGGCGATATCCGGGTCGGCGTGCGCCTCACCGCCTAACTGAGCTAGCACCGGACGAACCGCCCCGAGCGCATCTTCAACCGTGTCTTTACCAACCGTAAACGCCATCTGCTGCCGGTTGCCCCCCGGCACCCCCTGAATAATGGTGTCGACGTTGACACCCGCCGCGCCGAGCGCTCCGAAAACCTGCGCGGCGACGCCGGGCGTATCAGGGACGCCCACGAGATCAATACGGGCGTGGTTGCGGTCGAGCGCGACCCCAGTCACAGGTTTATCAGTTTTCACGACCTTCTCCTCTGTCTCAGCTTGTTCGCTCGTACCGACTAGTGTACCAGCCGCAAATGAAAATGATGAACGGACGTGAATCCGCACGCCGTAACGCCGCGCGTACCAGACGCTTCTAGGGTGCAAAACTTTTGCGCCGAGCGAAGCGAGTTCCAACATCTCGTCGTAGTCGATATGAGCGAGTTTTGTGGCGGCCGGAATGAGATGCGGGTCGGTTGTGTACACGCCGTCCGTATCGGTGTAGATTTCGCACTCCGGTGCGCCCAAAGCCGCCGCGACCGCGACCGCCGTCGTGTCCGAGCCGCCGCGACCGAATGTGGTGATCATCCCGGTCTCGTCTACCCCTTGAAATCCGGCGACGACCACCACATCAACCGTTTGAAACGCCGTTAGTAATGCGCCAGGATCAACCTCGAGGATACGCGCGTCGCCACTGACACTATCGGTCAAAAAACCTGCTTGTTGCCCGGTAAACGAACGCGCTTTAAACCCTAACGTACCGAGCGTCAGCGCTAACAGCGCCACCGACTGCTGTTCGCCGGTTGACAGCAACATATCGAGTTCGCGCCGGTCGGGGCGCGTCGTGACCTCCCTAGCGAGTGAAATGAGGGCGTCGGTGGTGCGGCCCATCGCGGAGACCGTCACCGCGACCTTGTGTCCCGCTTCTACCGTGCGGGCGATACGCGCCGCCACCTTGCGGATACGCTCCAAGTCGCCGACGCTGGTGCCGCCGTACTTTTGCACGACGATAGTTTGCGCTGTGCGGTCTTGCACGGTGACGTTCTGCGCTGTACTATCCTGCACCGCAATATCTGCCATAGAACTCCCTTGCTCTTCTGGACACCTGGGCGCGGGCGCACAGGCAACCTGCTCATTCTATGACAGGTTATAGCCAGTTTAGAAACGCCTTTGCAAACAGCTTTTTTTTACGGCGCTGTTACGGTTGGGGCAACAGAAAGGGCCGAGTTAAACTCGGCCCCTCAGGTTGTCAACCGCTTAGCTAGACGCGCCGACGCCTACTTCACGCCCATGGCAGTGCTTGAACTTTTTGCCGCTGCCGCACGGACAAGGGTCGTTCCGACCGACTTTCGCGTCGGCTTGAAGGGGCAGCGTCTTTTGCGCGGTGCCCTGAGGCTGCGAACCGCGTGGCTGGCCCTGCCCGAAAGGATTGTTAGAGCCTGCTGGAAGCAGCGTTGACCGGGCTTGCGGGCGGGCTTGACCGTTACTGTTGCTGAGGCTCGAGCTCACCGCCCCACCCGACGCCCCCACGTAGGTCGTGCTCACGCTCCCGCCGTCAGCCGAAGCGGGCGCTTCATAGTTGACCCTTTGCGGCGCACGCTGCTGCGGTACCGGCGCTTCGGTCTGCACCTGCACGCGGAAGAGCAGTTTGGCGACCTGCAAACGGATGTTCGATTTCATCTCTTCAAACAAGTTAAACGCTTCAAAGGCGTACTCTTGCAGCGGGTTGCGCTGACCGTAGCCGCGCAGACCAATACCCTGACGCAAGACGTCCATCGCGTGCAGCTGCTCTTTCCAGTCGTTGTCCACGACTTGCAAGACGATGTAGCGCTCTAGTTCACGCATTAAAGGCGCGCCGAGTTCGGCTTCGCGGGCTTTGTAGGCGTGCTCGAGCTCCGGTACCAGCGTATCGGTCGCGTCATCGGGTTCAACGCCGCGTAGTGTTTCAAAGTCGAAACTCTCGAGTTCGGGTACCGCCTCCACCACAGCCGTTTTTAACGTGGCGACGTCTTGCTCTTCAGGCTCCAACTCTTTGTTCAGGTAGTTTTGTACCTGCGCGTCCACATATTCGGCGATCATGTCCTGCACGTCGTCGGAAATGTCGGTACCGAGCAAAATGTCACGGCGCTGCTTATAGATGACCTCGCGCTGCTTGCTCATCACGTTGTCGAACTCGAGAAGCTGTTTACGGGTGCCGAAGTTGCGGTCTTCAACGCGTTTTTGCGCCCGCTCAATCGCGCCCGTAACCATTTTCGCTTCAATCGGCTGTTCGTCGTCCATCCCGAGCCGGTCCATCATGCCCAATACGCGTTCGTTGGCAAACAGGCGCATGAGGTCGTCTTCAAACGAGACGTAAAACCGGCTCGAGCCGGGGTCGCCCTGACGCCCCGAGCGTCCGCGCAGCTGATTGTCGATGCGGCGCGATTCGTGGCGTTCGGTACCGATGATGTGCAACCCGCCTAAACCGACGACCTTTTCGTGGTCAACTTTGGCTTCGTCACGGAGGCGCTCCAAAGTCGGGATGATGTCTTCGGGTAAACCCTCGACTTCACGGGCAATCTCGCGGGCCTCGTTGATTTTACCGCGCATCACGAGTTTGATAAACAGTTCGACATTTTCGTCGTAACGGCTAGTGCCTTGCCGCTCCAAGAGCTGACCGGCCAACGCTTCTGGGTTGCCCCCGAGTACGATATCGGTACCGCGCCCCGCCATGTTCGTCGAGATGGTAACGGTGTTGCTACGCCCTGCCTGCGCGACGATCTCCGCCTCACGTTCGTGATACTTGGCGTTCAAAACCTGGTGTTTGACGCCTTTACGCTTGAGCATCGTAGAGAGCCGCTCGGACGCTTCAATTGTTACGGTACCGACCAGAATGGGTTGCCCGGTTTTGTGAATTTCTTCGATCTCCGCAATGACCGCGCCGTATTTACCCTCTTCGGTACGGTAGACGATATCCTCGCCGTCTTTACGGATGACGGGTTGGTTTGTCGGGATGGTCAACACGTCGGTCGCGTAGATTTCCTGAAATTCTTTCTCTTCAGTTTTCGCCGTCCCGGTCATCCCCGCAATTTTGCCGTAAAGCTTGAAGAAGTTCTGATAGGTAATCGTGGCAAGGGTTTGGTTTTCACGTTCGATCTTGACGCCCTCTTTGGCCTCAATCGCCTGGTGCAGGCCTTCACCGAAGCGGCGTCCGGGCATCAAACGTCCCGTGAACTCGTCGACGATGACGATCTGTCCCGCTTCGTCTTTGACGTACTGCTTGTCCAGGTGATAGTGCATCCGGGCGCGGAGCGCTTGCCGCACCATGTGCCCGAGTTCCATATTTTTGGCGCTGAAAAGGTCTTCGACGCCCAGCGCTTTTTCGGCCTTGGTGATGCCGTCTTCGGTCAGGTGGATATCTTTGGTCTTTTCGTCGGCGCTGAAGTCGCCGGTCGCAGGTTTATCACCCTCTGCAGGTTCACCGCGCTCCATCGTTCCGGCAATCTTCGCCATCACGTAATACTTGTCGGTGGCGAGTTCGGCGGGGCCGGAGATAATCAGCGGCGTACGGGCTTCGTCGATCAGAATCGAGTCCACCTCGTCGATGATGGCGTAGTGGAGCGGGACGTCCTCGCGCAGCACGAGCTGTTCGGGGCGAAACGCCATGTTGTCGCGCAGGTAGTCGAAGCCGAGTTCCGAGTTCGTCATGTACGTCACGTCGCAGCCGTAGGCGACGCGGCGCTGGTCAGGCTTGAGGTCGTGAGAGATGACAGCGACGCTTAGGCCCAGACCACGGTAGACCGGGCCCATCCACTCGGCCCCGGTGCTCGCCAGATAATCGTTGGCTGTAACGAGGTGTGAGCCGTGACCGGGAATGGCGTTTAGCGCGAGCGCGAGCGTGGCGACGAGCGTTTTACCTTCCCCCGTTTTCATCTCGGCCATCTTGCCTTTATGCAAGGCGACGCCGCCGATAAGCTGCACGTCGTAGTGACGAATCCCCAGGTTACGCACCGCCGACTCACGGACCAAAGCGAACGCTTCGGGCATCAGCTCGGTGAGGGTCTCACCTTCGCCGCCGTTATAGCGTTCCCGTAACTTTGTGTATTCGGCAGCCAGGTCGTCTACGTCTTTGAGTTTGGGCTCGAGCGCGTTCACCGCCGCGACAATATCTTTTTCGATACGGCGAACGTCCCGTTCGTTGTTGTCAAACATTTTTTGGATAAATCCGAGCATCCCGTCTCCTTCAGGGCAAGAGAACTAAATTAACGTTCTAGTCTAGCACGCAGGTTACGCGCTACCCTTAAGTAGCGGACTTAAGGGTTTTCACATCTCTGTTTCAGCTCTAATTCATATTGGATTCAGAACGCTGAAATCAGGCTTTTAGAACAGATTTTATGGTTTAGTTCGTTCGCTTTTAGCACCTTGATTGTATAGGCTTTTGCAAAACACTTATATTTAGGATTTTGTTGAGAGCTGGCAGACGCCCCAAATAGGTTACTCAACCGGCTTTATCTCCCCTTGGCAGCGCCCCCAATTTAGGGCTTGCTCGGTCGTCCCTAGCCAGATATCAAAATGCTTTTTGAGGCGTGCATTCATCGTGTCAGCTACCGTCAGCGGCGTTTCAGGCAGCCAGCCGCCACACCCGTCACCGGAAACCGCGATGATTTCGACTTTGGAGCCGTAAGGAAAACGCTCCAGTAGGTCGCGGCTGACCGCGATGATGCCGGGGCCCGCAACTGCGCCGCTCGCCGTGATCGTCGGTTCATCGTCTGTTTGGGCAACTGTGGAGCTGTACGCCGTAATTTCAACTTTAGTGGTGGCGGCTTGTGCCTGGAACCCCGTCAGCCAGACAGGAAAACCCGTTAGCGCTCCCGCAAAGATCGCCGTAAATACCAGGGCGCACCGTAATCTACGTCTGGGAAGCGTCATCTGCCGAGCATACCGCGCCCTAATTTTTCGCCTCGGCGTTTCAGCCCAACGTTCGGGTTAGAGTAGCGCTTATGCCGTTTTACCCTTTTCGCGGAGGCTTTTTAGAGGTCATCGTCGGTCCGATGTTTTCAGGCAAATCCGAAGAACTCATCCGCCGCACCACCCGCGCTTTTATCGCCAAACAACACGTACAGGTCTTTAAGCCTGCCCTAGACACCCGCTACGACGACCTGCATGAGGGTGTCGCGGTCGCTTCGCACAACGGTCGGACGTTAGATGCGCTCGCGGTTTCCGGGGTGGAGGCGTTGAGAGAGGGGCTCGAGCCGGGCGTCCAAGTCGTCGCCATCGACGAAGGCCAGTTTTTAACCCATGACCTTGTGACGTGCGCCGCCGACCTCGCCGAGTCGGGGGTGCGCGTCATCGTCGCCGGGTTGGACCTCGACTTTCGCGGCGAACCGTTCGGCCCGGTTCCTGAACTTTTGGCTCGCGCCGAGTCGGTCAGCAAACTTACAGCTGTCTGCGTGCGTTGCGGGGCTGCGGCGACCCGCACCCAAAGGCTTATCGGTGGGCGTCCGGCGCATTTCGACGACCCGGTGATTTTGGTCGGGGCCGCCGAAAGCTACGAGCCGCGCTGCCGTGAATGCCACGTGGTGCCGCGTAAAGAGCGGGCGACACCGTTATTTGTTTCAGAAGCGCGGGTTAGGTCGCAGTGACGTTACAGGTTTTGAAACAAGATTTAGCTCTTACTGGAGACTTGCCTAAGGATGTCGCTTATTTCCTCGAGCAAAACGGTCACACCGATACCGCAAAACACTGCCAACGCGTCGCTAAACAAGCGGGCAAGCTCGCCGGTCAGTTTGGCGTCAGCGAGGCTCAAGCCGAAACTGCCGGTTGGTTGCACGACATCAGCACGGTGATTCCCAACGAGCAGCGGGTTCAGATTGCGCTGGCTTACGGCCTCAAAGTGTTGCCGGAAGAGCACAAACTACCGATGATCATCCATCAAAAACTCTCAGCGCTTATGGCTCACGACTTCTTTAACGTCACTGAGGTTGAAGTGCTGAGCGCTATCGGTTGCCACACGACACTCAAAGCGGACGCCTCATCACTCGATAAGATCGTATTTATCGCCGACAAAATTGCCTGGGATCAAGAGGGAAAGCCACCTTATCTGCTGAAACTGCTTTCTGCTTTAGAACATTCTTTGGACAAAGCAGCTTCTGTCTATCTCGACTATTTATGGCAGCGCCGTAAAACGCTGCCGGTGCTTCATCCTTGGGTTACAGCAGCACATAGGCAATTACAAAGCCTCTAGTTACGGCTGCAACCGACTCCCATCTCTTGGAAACGCCCGCGCAAACCGCACATTCGGAATATTTAAGAGGAGCGCCGTAAGCCGCTCCGCCCCAAGCGCAAACCCGCCGTGCGGCGGCATCCCGTACTTAAAAACTTCCAAATAACCTTTGAACGCTTCAGGGTCCATTTTCCGTGCTTGAAGCTCTTCGACCAGCATCTTATAGGTATGGATACGCTGTCCGCCCGAGCTGATTTCTAAACCCCGGAAAATCAGGTCAAAACCCCTAGTCAACCCGTTTTCAACCGGGTAGGTATAAAAAGGCCGCGCCGCCTGCGGATAGTTCGTGACAAAGACAAAATCCGAGCCGTGTTCCTCTTTGGCCCAGCGCCCAATCAAGCGTTCAGCTTCGGGGTCTAAGTCTTTGCCACCGGTCTGGTGCCCGTAACGTGACGCGACTAACTCTCTTGCCTCAAGCAACGTAATCCGCGGAAACGCCGTTTCTACGTCTGGCGCGGTGGCCTCGAGCAGTTCAAGCTCAGCCGAACACGTTTCAGCGGCGTGCGTCATCATCGTTTTGAGTAGAGTTTCCTCGAGCCCCATCACCTCGTCTACCGACTCGATAAAGCCCATCTCCACGTCTAAAGAGAGGTATTCGGACAGATGCCGTGACGTGTGCGACAGCTCGGCGCGGTAGACCGGTGCGGTCTCAAACACCCGTTCGTACACCCCGACCATAATCTGTTTGTAGAGCTGCGGCGACTGCGCCAGATACGCGCGTTTGCCGTAATAATCGACTTCAAAGAGGGCCGCGCCACCCTCAGCCCCGGCGGCGACGAGTTTAGGCGTAAAGATTTCAGTGAAGTCTTGCGCGGTAAGCGTATCTCTAAACGAGCGCACCAGCTCGGCCTGAACTTTGAGGGCAGCCCTCGCTTTCGGACTCCGCAGTGAGACGTGACGGTATTCTAAGAGCGTGTCCGGATTGACGTTCCACTCTTCTTTGGGGATTTCAATCGGCGTCGGCTCAGTAGCTTCGGCGATGACTTCCAAGTTCTCCGCCTGCAGCTCCAACCCACCCAGCGCTTTTTTACTCTCTACCACTCGGCCCGACACGCGCACCGACGACTCGGCTAGAGGCAAATCAACTTTGCCGAATACACACTGCACTACACCCGTGCGGTCGCGTAGCAGCAGAAAACGGACGCCGCCCAAGTCGCGGCGCGAATGCACCCAGCCCTGCAAGGTGACGTGTTCGCTCATGTGTTCAGGCAAGTTAGCGACAAGGGTACGCGGTTCAGCAATTGTACTCATAAGACTCCTTCAGCAAAAAACCTCGAGGGTTGCTCGAGGTCACAGGCTACTCGTTAAGTGCCTACGCCTCAACCCACCAATTATCGTCGTCGATGCGCGGGGGATTCATAGGCTGAACTGTAGCATTTAGGTGTCTGCAGGGCAACTATCGGGCTTTCGTTATTCAGAATCTAAACGATGACGTACCCAAACATTGGGTTCAACGTAAACAGCGTTATCCTGTTCCAGCGAAACATGCAGAGGCACCAACGCTTGTGGAACAACGTAGGAGCCGTTTTGGTCAAAAGGCAGTCCAGTCCAAGCCTGCCACGATCCCAGCGTAGCGGCAACGACCATCGAGTGAGGTGCGACCTTAACAATCACACCGCCCACGCGTGTATGGACGCGCAGCCAAGGGTCGAAAAGGAGTCCGTCCTCTCGCTGACGGTGGGCGTAGTCGTTTATTGGGGTCGTGGGCTCGAGGTGTTTGTGGCTCGGTCTGACGGGCGCAACCAGGTCGTTAAACCCTAACCGCCGGGTATTGTCCAACATTGCCTGAACCATCTGAGCCGATAAGCCCTGACCTTTGACACTAAAGTGCAGCGTAATTTCAAGCGCGGAGACCGTATTGGGTTGACGCCCCAGCAGATAATCTTGGTCAGCCCAGCGCACCACGGTGTCCCAGCCTCCGTCAGGTAGCTCGGTGCGCCCGAGGTCGTCACCCAGACGAAAGGGAACGCTAAAAGCTCGAGCCAGCACCCGGTTCGGGTCGGTTTCATCGTACCCAACCAGCATAAAGTCGTAGTAGCGTTTGAACCTGGCGCTGTCAAAGTACAAGTTGGCAACCGGGTCGTTGAGCATAAACTCGGGCCACGACGCCATAAGGTCGTCAGCCCAGAGTTGCGGCTCGAGTTCGGGTCTTTCGGTTAGAGGAACAACCTTGAACGCCACAGTTCAACCACCTTTCGGTTTGGATATGCGCTTAAAGCATCAATCTGTAAACCAGTTCGCCCACCCCATCATCAGCAATATTTTCAATCAAACCGTTCGACGTAAAGCCCATGTGCAAGTGCCACCGCTGCGGCTCCGGTTCGTCGGTTTGTGACGAACTGAGGAGCGCCACAAAACCCTGAGTACGAAGATGGTCTTTTAGAAACGAAAGCAGGATACGTGAGTACCCCTTCCCTCGGTGCGCCGCCTCAATCTCAATCAGCCCCATAAACGGAACCGTCGTCCACAAAACGGTGTAACGAATCAGACCGATAACTTTGCCTTCAAGCTCTAGAACGATGACCTCGCCCGCAGCAATTTTTTGCTGCCAGACGGGTTCTTTAGGCCACGGGTCAAGCTTTTGCAACGCTTCTACGTCGTTAAGCTGAGCAAGCCGGACAGTTGCCTCCACTAATCTTCGCGTTCCCAGTCCCTCGAGCGTTCAACCGCCCGCCGCCAGCGGCTCAACAATCTCTCGCGTTCACCCTCGTCCATAGTCGGTTCAAAGCGCCGGTCTTCCGTCCAGTTTTCGGTAATCTCTCGCTCATCACTCCAGTAATCCACGGCTAAACCCGCCAGATACGCCGCGCCCAGAGCCGTCGTCTCGGTGACTTGCGGACGCACCACCGGAATGCCCAAGATGTCGGCCTGAAACTGCATCATCAGGTCGTTCGCGCTCGCGCCGCCGTCTACGCGGAGTTCGGGGATGTCGAGTTCGGCGTCTTGCCGCATTGCGCCGAGTAAGTCGGCAACTTGATAGGCGATCGCTTCCAAAGCCGCCCGCGCAATATGCCCTGCTGTACTGCCCCTAGTCAACCCCACCATTGTCCCACGTGCATAAGCGTCCCAATAGGGTGCGCCCAGCCCTGTAAAAGCCGGAACCAGATAGACGCCGCCGTTATCTTCAACGCTTCCGGCTAGCGCTTCGACGTCACCGCTCGAGCGAATAATCCGCAGCCCGTCCCGGAGCCACTGCACCACCGCCCCGGCGACGAACACGCCGCCCTCGAGCGCAAACGTCCGCGTTTCGCCGCGTTGCCAAGCTACTGTGGTCAAAAGTTTATGTTCACTCGCCACCGGTTCAGCGCCGGTATTCAGGAGCATAAAGCAGCCCGTACCGTAAGTATTTTTGACCATGCCGGTCTCGAGGCACGCTTGCCCAAAGGTCGCGGCCTGCTGGTCGCCCGCAATTCCCGCAAGTTTAATCCGGCTACCGAACAGCCCCGGCGCAGTCTCGCCGTAAACTTCGCTGCTGCTACAGATTTCGGGGAGTATGGTGCGAGGAACGTCTAAAAGTTCTAAGAGTTCATCGTCCCAGCTCCCCTCACGGACGTTATAAAGCAGGGTTCGGCAAGCGTTGGTCGCGTCGGTGAGGTGCAGTTCGCCGCCGGTCAGGTTGTAAACGAGCCAGCTGTCAATCGTTCCGAAAGCTAATTCGCCAGCTTCAGCCCGCCCCCGTAAACCGTCTACGTTATCCAACAGCCATTTGAGTTTCGTCCCGCTGAAGTACGGGTCAATTAAAAGCCCCGTCCGTTCCCGGACAAGCGCTTCATGTCCAGCTTCACGGAGTGCGTCGCACATCGCGGCGGTGCGCCGGTCTTGCCAGACGATGGCATGATGCACAGGCTTGCCCGTCTTTTTGTCCCACACGACAACGGTCTCCCGCTGATTGGTGATGCCGATCGCGGCGATGTCTCCGGCACGGACACCCGCGTTGGCTAACGCCTCTTGCGCCACACCGATTTGCGTGCTCCAGATTTCGCCCGCGTCGTGTTCGACCCAGCCGCTACGGGGAAAATACTGTTTGAACTCTTTTTGCCCGGTACCGCGAATCTGTCCCTGCGCGTCAAAGACGATGGCGCGGCTGCTCGTGGTGCCCTGATCGAGGGCCAAGATATAGTTCATTATTAAGACCTCCTTGTGTGAGGCTAAAATAGCATGAGCGCGGAGGAGGCGTTGACATGCTCGCAGGAGTTGACGGTTACGAAAAACGCTGGCTCACCGCTCTAGCTGATGAGGATGGGACGACTCGGATTGAAATCGTCGATTCTTTTGCTGAGCTGGTGCAGCGCCCTGAACTAAAGCGCATCGTTATCGACGTACCGATAGGGTTGCCTGCGCTTGGCCCGAGGCGTTGCGACCTGCTGGCCCGTAAACTACTCGGCCCCCGGAGAAGCAGCGTTTTCCCCGCCCCGATTCGGCCTATGCTCGGCGCAACGACCTCTGAGGAGGCGTGTGAACGGCGGCGTCAGGCCGAAGGCGAAGGTTGCTCCAAACAGCTTTTCGGTATTCTTCCGCTGATCGAAGCCGCTGATAAAAAGATGAACTCGGCGTTACAGAACCGGATTCAAGAGGGTCATCCGGAGGTAAGTTTTACGGCGTTGGGCGGGCAGCCTATGCAGGCACACAAGGCCAAGTTAGAGGGCAGAACACAGCGGCGCAATTTACTCGGCGGGGTGTTTCCTGATATGGAGCGGAACATTGCGGCGTTTCGTCGTCCGGACGCGATTACGGATATTTTAGACGCTTACGTTTTGCTGTGGAGTGCGCGGCGTTTGGAGCGCGGCGTGGGTCAGAGTTTGCCGCCGGAACTTGAGCATGACCCATGTGGGCTGCGTATGGAAATTGCCTACTGAGGGTAACGGGGTTAGGCCGAGGTTTGGAGTTTGAGGCTCGAGTCCCCAAACTCAACTAACGCACCAAGTTCACCTCATAGACCGTTACCGAAGTGTCTCCATCACCGCAAAGCATCTCTGCTATAGCGGTAAACGTACCCACCAAACGGTTTTGTTGCAGCGTAAGCGCCGCCGTCAAGCCGCTACCTTCAGCGCCGCGCACCTCGCCGGTAAGAGAGTTCGCTGCCGCTGTGCCCGTAAAAGGATTTGCGTTTCCTTGTACGGCAAACGTCCCTATGAGTTCAGCGCCGGTTTGAGTGAGGTCTAGCACCGTAGCTACCGGAAAAGTCTCACCGCAAACCGTAAAAGCTGCGGCGTCATCTTGCCATTTTCCTAAAACGTCAGGCGTAAAGGTAGCAAATGCAGAAATAGGGTCACACGCGCTCAATATGACCAGTAGACCCACCAACCCGTAAAGACGCATAAAACCTCCGCAAAAAGCTGAAACTAAGCCATCCTACACAATTTTAGTCCGGCACCTAAACAGCTTGGTCTACACGCCGCCGTATACTCGGCGTTATGCTCATCTACGGAAAACAAGCCGTCACCGAAGCCCTGCAAGAAGGCGGAGCCGAACGCGTCTTCGTCGCGCACGGCGTCCAACCCGGCACGGTCAAACAGCTCCAGACTTTGGCCCGTAAAGCTGACGCGGACTTCGAACTCGTCCCCCGCACCCAGCTCGACCAGACCTTGAAGACGACACGGCACCAGGGGATTGCCGCCGAACTCCCTGACCTCACCTACGCCGAACCGGACGCACCTTTTCGGTTAGCTGAGGCTCGAGGTGAAACACCGCTGTTAGTCTTGCTCGACCAGATTACCGACCCGCACAACTACGGCGCTATCATCCGCAGCGCCGAGGTTTTAGGCGCACACGGCGTTGTGACCGAAGAAAGGCGGAGCGCGAACTTGTCGGCGGTCGTGGCGAAAGTATCTGCTGGCGCGAGCAGCTATCTGCCGCTCGTACAGGTCAAGAACTTGCCACGTTATATGGACGAACTCAAAGCGCAAAACGTATGGCTTTACGGCGCGTCGGGCGAAGCGACCTTGCGACCCGAACAGATTGATTGGGACAGACCTGCCGCGCTCGTCATCGGTTCAGAAGGCACCGGGATGCGGCGGCTCGTGCGCGACAAGTGTGACGACCTCATCGCTATTCCGATGCGCGGCAAGGTGGCGTCCTTGAATGCGTCGGTGGCGGCGGGGATTTTACTTTATGCGGTGGTGGGCTCGAGGTAGAAGAACAATCAGGAGAAAGAATTAAGAAGGTCTTGAACCAGAGACACTTACTGCTGTTGACTAGACCTATTGCGAAAGTCTTGAGTTGAGACCAAGCTCAAAGTTGTAGATACCTGCGATGAGATTAAAGCGAAGACCGAAACGTCTACGCCGACAGCGGTAGCGCTCACTGAGGATTCTAAAGACCTTAAGTTTGGCATTGACATGTTCAATGCTTAGCCGAAGCTTAGCCAGGGGACGGTTGTAACGTTTTTGGTTTGGCTCTAGCTCCCAGCCTCGGCGACGCTTACGGGGTAGCTCGGTGTTAGCGTGAAGTTTCTGCAACCCTTGATAGCCTGAGTCAGCTAGCCAGAATATGTGTTGTAGTAGGAACGTTTTACTATCTTTGAAAAGCTTGAGATCATGGGTTTTGCCTTTGCCATAGTAGGTACAAAGTATCTGTTTAGTCGTCCAATCCAAAACGACTTGAGCTTTTAGCGTATGGCACTTCTTCTTCCCACTGTAATAGGCCCGTTGCTTTTTTTCGGACGCTCGGTAGGCGTCTCGGTTACATCGACGATAACAAACGACAACTCCAAGTCACTCTCTTGAAGTTGCCGTTTACTCGGCAAGCTAAACGCCTTTTCTTTGCTCAGGATATTCTCAACATGACGGACGATCCGGTAAGCCGTCGAAGCGTTCACCCCATAAGCATGGCCAATATGGAAATACGTGCGGTTCTCTCTTAGGTACATTAAAGTCATGAGCAACTGGTCTTCTAGTTTGAGCTTGCTGGGTCTGCCTGGCTTGCGTTTTCTTGCAGTTGCTCCTCGCAACGCCTCAACCATCATTTTGAACGTCTCTGGTTTGACTCCCGACAGCCTTTTGAATGGCTCTGACGCTAAATCCTTAACCTGTTCAATGAACATACCCTACTTCAGCAAATTTGCCCTACTTTTGCAATAGGTCTACTAAAGCGTCAAGGCAGTTTCAAACAAGTCTCAAAACAGCCTACTTCCTAGTTCCTACTCCATCTTCAAGCAACCTCACCCCAAAAGCGGGTATAAAAAGAGATGGCTAAACTCAAGGCAAAACACCTTTTAGACCTAGTGTTCGTTTCAGACGCGCAGCTCAGCCCGGACGGGGGGCAAGTCGTTGCCGTCCAAACGACGGTTCAGCAACCGAATGATAAGGACAAACCGCCCGAATATCAGAGTCACTTGTTTCTTTACGGCGTCGGTGACGAACCGCGTCAACTCACCTATAGCGGCTCAAATATGCAGCCGCGCTTCAGCCCGGACGGAACCCGCCTAGCGTTCGTATCCAAACGTGCCGGAGCAGATGACGAGGCGAAACCGCAGCTCTGTGTGATGCCGCTAAACGGCGGTGAAGCCCAAACCCTGACCGACCTCAAGGCGGGTGTAGGCGAAATTGTCTGGCATCCCTCGGGAGATAAGCTGGCGTTTAGCTCGAGGGGTGACTTCGAGGACGAAGCGGCGAAAAAGGGCGAAGCCCGCGTGATCGACCAGCTGTTCTACAAAGGTGACGGTGTGGGCTTTCGGCCTACCGAACCCGCGCAGGTGTACCTTTTCGACCTGCAAACACATAAGTCTGAAAAGCTCACCAAGATTAACAGCAGCCCCGACAGTTTGGCGTTTAGTCCGGACGGTGCGCGACTCTACTTCGTCGCCGCCAAAGACCCGGACGCCGAGGACGTGTGGGAGAGCAGTGTTTGGGTATGTGAGGTGTCGGGCAAAGGCAAACCACAGCAGCTTGCGCCGAACCTCACCAGCGCCTTTTCGGTCACGCCTAGCCCGGACGGAACACAGTTGGCACTTTTAGCGGCGACCGATCAGGATAATTTTGCCAGCCCCGTGGGTTTGTGGTTGGCTCCGGCGGACGGCGGTGAGGCAGTTTTACTGACCGGTGAGTTAGAAACCGTTCCCAGCATCGGCGGCGACAGCCAGTACGGCGGCTATCCCAACACACCCAGCTGGGCCGACGACACCAACATCTTCATCAACGTCAATCAGGAAGGGTGGAGCGGCGTCGTCAAGGTAACGGTAAAGGGACGGCTCCGCACCGTCCAAAAGGGCGACCGCGCCGTCACCGGGTTTCACCATCAAGACGGGCGTTTTGCCTTTACCGCCGAAACCCCGGACAGACCCGGTGAAGTTTTCTTTCGGGACGCCCGTGGCAAGGAGACGCAGCTCAGCCACGCGAATACCGCGTTTGCTGAAACATACAAACTCGCGGTGGCTGGCCCAGCGCAGCGCGCGAAAGCTAAAGGTGGGCCGAGACTAGCCTATTGGACGCTCACCCCCCGCAAACCCCGGAAAGACAAGGCGCTGGTTTTACAGGTTCACGGCGGGCCGCATACGAATTACGGGTACGGCTTTTACTTCGAGTTTCAGCTGTTGGCGGCGCAAGGCTACACGGTTGTTTACGGCAACCCGAGGGGCTCGAGCAGCTACGGCGCGGACTTCACCAAGGCTGTGCAGGGGCGTTACGGCACCCTCGACGCCGACGACGTGATGGCAATTGCGACAGCGGCGCGGGCTGAACACACCGACCCTGGCGCGCCCATCCACCTGACCGGCGGCTCTTACGGCGGCTTTATGACGAACTGGCTCGTTACCCAGACCGAACTGTTCGCTTCGGCGGTAACCCAGCGCAGCATCTGCAACTGGATTTCGTTTTACGGCACCTCGGACATCGGGTATATGTTTGCGGCGCAAGAGATTGGCGGCAATCCGTGGGCTGACCTCGAGAAACTCTGGCAGCAGAGCCCGCTCAAATACGTTTCCAACGTCCAGACCCCACTCCTCATTATCCACGCCGACGAAGACCACCGCTGCCCGGTCGAACAGGCCGAACAGCTGTTCGCCGCGCTTAAACGTCTCGACAAAAAAACGCAGCTCGTGCGGTTTCCGGGTGAAGGGCACGAACTCTCGCGCTCAGGCCGTCCCGACCGCCGGGTGGCGCGGCTGGGGGCTATTCTAGACTGGTTTGAGGCGCACAGCTAAACTCGTTATAGCTTAGGGTTAGCCGAGCTGTACTGCGCCCCCGTCTTTAGCGAGCGAACCTGTGACCTGCACGCGCAGTGCCGCTCGCTAGATGTCTGCCAAAGCATATCCCCTGAGCACGGTTTTAGAGTCCGTCTGTACACCCAAGCCCGGAAACGTATAAGATGACCGGGGACACATTTGATTAGCTTGTCAAGTGTGAACTTTTCCTCAATTGTCCAGTTGTTGACGCTTAGGTAAGGTCGGTGTGGCACCTGCGTTTTGCGCCGTAAAAGTGAGTGCTACACTCTCTTTATAGTCATCCAGCCTGCCTATTTGGTAGGGGAAGGACGTACAAAATGGCGAAAGAACCTAACACAGCAAAGCCTGTAGTCACAACATTTGTTAAAAATCTCCTCGGCGGTGGCGCGGAGCGGGTCGCGGTCAACTTGCTTCAGGGTCTGCCCCGCGACGTGTTCTCTCAAGAATTGGTCATGGTCGATGCGTGGGGGCCTTTTTTAGAACAGGTTCCAGCGGACGTTCAGCAGACGAACCTGGCGCTCGGCAAAAACGTCTCTAACGCGATTCCGCCGCTGATCAGGTATTTGCAGCGGCGTAAACCCGACGTTCTCATCTCGCATTTGGCGCACGCCAACGTCGCCGCCGTCGTCGCAGCAGCCTGCGCCCGCACCGGTACCAAGGTCGTATTGATCGAGCACAACGACAACTCATCGGTCGATCAGGGGCGTAAACGCTCGGCGGCGAGCCGGATCATGCAGCAGTTCAAGTCTTTGGCTTACCGGCGCGCCGACAAAATTGTCGGCGTTTCCGAAGGTGTATCGGACTATGTAGGGCGTACCTTCGGCGTTCCCGAAACAAAGCTCGAGACCATCTATAATCCGGTCGTCAGCGAGAAACTTCTAGAGCGCTCCCGTGAACCCGTGGCGCACCCGTGGTTTGCCCCCGGCGAACCGCCCGTTTTGCTGGCAAGCGGCCGCTTGCGAGAGCAAAAAGACTTTAGTACGCTCCTCAGGGCGTTCGCCCAGGTCAGGCAGATGCGTACCTGCCGCCTGATGATTTTAGGTGAAGGCGACCTCCGGGGAGAGCTCGAGGCCGAAGTCGCCGCGTTGGGTCTGCAAGATGACGTAGCCCTCCCCGGTTTTGTCGAAAACCCTTACGCCTGTATGCGGGGCGCGGCGCAGTTTGTCCTCTCATCGCGGTGGGAAGGTCTGCCGACGGTTTTGGTCGAGGCGATGGCGTGCGGGTGTCCGGTCGTCTCGACGGATTGTCCAAGCGGCCCCGCCGAGATTTTAGAAAACGGTCGGCTCGGCCCGCTTGTCCCCGTCGCCGACCCCGGCGCACTCGCACACGCGGTTTTAGCGACCTTAGAGAACCCCACGCCGTGTCAGCAGCTCGAGGCTAGGGCTGCCCACTTCTCGTTCGAGAACGCGATTCTGCGTTACACCGAACTCTTGTCGGACTTGTCTCATCCGCCCGGAACGCAACCCCTGGCTGCTGACACGCGCCCCTCAAACGCACCTTCGCCTTACCACAAACGCTTGAACGCAAGACGCGCGGACCCCCTGCGTTCACGTACCCTTTACCCCATGATCCGGGGATCTCGCCGCAACAAACCGAAGTCTCGAGAAGGATAGTAAGATGACTCAGATGAAAGACACCCGATGAAATTTGCCAGTTTCCGTTATGACACCTCGGTGAACTTAGGCGATCAGGTTCAAAGTTTTGCTGCCGAACAGCACCTGCCGCGCCAGGACACCCGCGTCGACCGCGATTCGCTCAACGACCTGAGCGGCCCCGAAAAAACGCTGGTGATTATGAACGGCTGGTTCAGCGACAAACCGGAGAACTGGCCCCCGTCAGCGGCGCTCGAGCCCGTTTTTTTCGGCTTTCACGCCACCTATTACAACGGTTTTAACAAGCGCTACTTGGAACCCGACTCTATTGCCTACCTTAAAACGCAAGAACCCATCGGCTGCCGCGACCAGCAGACCTGCGACTGGCTCCGTGAGCGGGGCGTTGACGCGTTCTACAGCAAATGCCTGACGCTGACCTTCCCCAAACGCGACCGCGAACCCGAAAACGGCAAGGTCTTTTTAGTTGACGTCGAATACTACCCAGTCGCCAAAAAACTCCGTCAAAAAGGCGTCAAGATCAGTCAGATGACGATTCCCTACTACGACGACGAGACCAAACGCAAGATGATGCGGCAGCTTTTAGACACCTACAGAGACGAAGCGTCTTTGGTGATTACCTCAAAACTGCACTGCGCGATGCCGTGCTTGGCGATGGGCATCCCGGTCGTGTTTATCGGCAAACCCGACGATTACCGCACCACTATCTTGCGGGATATGGGCCTTACGATTCAGCCCTACCGTCTACCTAAAAATAGGATGCTCCGCCTCGTCAAGTGGGCACTCTACGAACGGTTGGGCCTCAGCTATGTGAGTAAAGACATCTGGAACCCTAAAGTGCTCGACATCGAAACGGAAAAAGCGTCGATTCGTGCAAAACTGGGGACGCAACTTGCCAAGCACTTGGGGGGGAACAAAACCGAACGCGAAAAGGTCGCGTAAAGTTTAGCAACACCGAATGGGGCGTAGCTCAGTCTCTACGCCCCATTCAATGTGGCGGTGAGCGTCCGACTACCGCCGTGATTGCGGTGCTCGCACAGGTAAATCCCTTGCCAAGTTCCGAGTAAGAGCGCCCCGTCCTTGACCGGAATCGTCAGCGAAAACCCCAAGAGCGACCCTTTGAGGTGCGCGGGCATGTCGTCGGAACCCTCGAGCGTGTGCCTATAATACGGCGCGTCCTCGGGCACCATGACGTTAAAGTGCCGCTCGAAATCGGCGCGAACGTCCGGTGAAGCGTTTTCGTTTAAGGTCAGACTCGCTGACGTATGGTGAATGAAGAGGTTCAGTAGGCCGATATTCACCTCGCGCAGTTCAGGCAGCTGCGCGGTGACGCCTTGGGTGATGAGGTGAAAACCTCGGGGTTTGAATGGTAGTGAAAAGGTTTTTTGTGTCCAAGCCATTTTAGCAAGCTACAACGCGCGTAAACCGAGAGGATATTGTCGAAACTACTTTCTGACGCAGCACGTTTTACGGCGACGCCCATAACCGAACGATCTGCACACACTAGCAGCGCCGTGAAATTAGAGCCGCCGTAGATAAACCCCCGTCGCGCGGTGGCCCTCCCCTTTTTCCAAGATGAGCCGCGCCCGTTCACGGGTCGGGGCAATGTTTTCACGCAGATTGAGCAGGTTGATGTCTCGCCAAATCCGCGCCGCCGTCCCCTTCGCCTCGTCTGCCGGTACCTCTGCAAGATGGTGAAAGTACGACGACGGGTTCTGAAACGCCGTTTCTTTGAGCTTCATAAACCGCGCGGTGTACCACGCCAAAAGCTGCGCTTCGCCCGCGTCAACATAGATAGAAAAGTCAAAAAAGTCCGAAACGAATACCCGGTCGCCTGCGCCGTCGCCGCGCCCGAAGACGTTTAAGCCCTCCAAAATGACGATATCGGGCCTCGAGACCCTCACCGCCTGCCCCGGTACGATGTCGTAATTCAGGTGCGAATACACCGGCGCGCTCGCCTCCGCGCCCGATTTGATATCAGCAACGAAACGCAGCAGCCGCCGTTGGTCGTAGCTTTCAGGAAAGCCTTTGCGCTGCATGAGGCCCCTGGCCTCGAGCACCCGGTTCGGATACAAAAAGCCGTCGGTCGTCACCAAGTCAACTTTCGGATGGTCGGGCCAGTGCGACAAGAGCGCCTGCAACACCCGGGCCGTCGTGCTTTTACCAACTGCCACGCTCCCCGCCAGCCCAATCACAAACGGCACCATCTGTACGGGTTTACCCAGAAAAGCGTCGGTGACCCGGAACAACTCTTGCGCCTTGGCAACGTAGAGGTTGAGAAGGCGCGAGAGCGGCAGATAAACCTCGGCGACCTCGGCTAAAGACAGGTCTTCGTTAAGACCCCTCAGTTCAGCGACGTCTTCTTTGGCAAGCGTCAACGGCGTAGCGTCGCGTAGCGCAGCCCAGGCCGCACGGTCGAAGTGCATGTAGGGAGACGGCATATTGGGCCAGTTTACCGGTTTAGAGAGGGTACCAAAGCTGTTCTCACTTCGTTTGGAGTGAGTCGGTAATGATCGCAGTTTAGATTTTTAGGCTTACAGTTATCTCAAACGCCCCAACATCGCTCTCACATGCGTTTGCAGATGAATAAATCTCACCTTGACGCCGCTGGCCTCGAGCCTACGCCTCAGCTCAGCTAGAGCCACCGCGCCGCTAAAGTCCACCCGTCCGAGCTGCTGGGCGTCGATCACGACTTCGGTCACGTCCGGCGTGATGACGAGGGTGCTGGTTTTGGCCTCGAGCTGATACACCGAACCAAAAAAGAGCACCCCGGTCAGCTCTAAAACGAGTGCGTCCTCATTTTGGTAGCGGCGGACGCTGAGCTGCGTTTCACGGTAGAGATGCAGCGCTACGGCTAAGCCGACGCCGGTCAGCACCGCGTAGTCGATTCTGGGCGCGAGTAGCAGCGTCAGGGCGAAGGTGGCGTAGGCCGTCAGCGCCTGAAAACGTGCGACCTGCCAGAGCCTCGCCAGCTCGCCAAATTCCAGAAGGTTGACGACGGCGGTGATGATAACCGCGCCCAGTACGGCTTTGGGTAGGTCTGACAAAACGCTGGCAAAGGGAAGAAACGCGAGGGTAACTGAGCCTGTTACTAGGCCACTCCAGCGGCTCGTCGCGCCCGCCAGTTTGTTGAGACTGCTCCTCGAGAAACTGCCCCCAACCGGAAACCCCTGAAACAAACCCGCCGCGAGGTTGGCGACCCCTTGGCTGACGAGTTCACGGTTCGGGTTCCAGCGCAGCTTCCCCTCTTTGGCAAAGGTGCGGGCGATAGACGCAGGTTCGGCAAAACCGACTCCGGCAATGACCAGTGCGCCGGTCAGGAGACTCGGCAGCGTCGCCCAAGGAAAGGCAAAACTCGGCAGCGGCAGCCCTGCCGGAACATCACCGAGCGTCGGGCCGCTGTAGCCGAACACCCGAACAAACCCAATCCCGCCGAGAACGGCGAGCAGCACACCGGGAAAAAGTGGGGACAAGCGCCGTCCACCGTAAACGACCCCGAGCGTCATCACACTCAGCAGCAGCGCCGCACCATTAACCTCGCCTAAATGGTGCAGCGTCCACCAGAGCTGGGGCAAAACGCCCTGAGGTTCGGGAGCGACGCCGAGGACATTCGGCAGTTGCGAGCTGAGAATCAGCACACCCGCCCCGCTGGTAAACCCCTGCAAGACCGGCTCACTCATAAAGTAAGCGAGTGACCCCATTCGGAAAACGCCCAGCAGTATCCGAAACAGGCCGACTAAGAGCGCCAGCAGTGCGGCGGCTCCGAGGTAGCTGCCTGAACCCACCGTGAAATGTGCTGACAGAATACCAAACGATAAAATCGCGCTCAGGGCGGTGGGGCCGGTTTGCAAAAAGGGGCTCGAGGCGAACCAGACAGCGGCCATCGGCGGCAGCGCAGCGACGTAAAGCCCGACGTAAGCCGGAAGTCCGGCGAGTTCAGCGTAGGCCAAAGACTGCGGAACAAGTACCAGCGCGACGGTAAACCCGGCGGCAACGTCACCCAGGCTTGGGCGCTCCTTGTTTTGAGTAGCAGAATCGGCAGAACTCACCTTGCAGAGCCGCGTTTCATAGCGTTACTTTACCTACTGCGGGCCGTAAAAGTTCACGTCGGTTTACGGTTTAGGTTCATCTGCTGTAAAAGCGGGACAGAGCTTGATAGAACCCTTATAAAACAGAGCCTCAAATCAGGTTTTTGTAAGACCGGAAGGTGTAAATTGAGACCTAATCCAGCCGATGTTTGGAGGCAAGGACGCCCGGTTTGTACAGGTGCACTCAAACCAAGCCGAGGGGATAGAGTGATCGACCCGAAAACACGTTTAGTTTCAGGTGCCCGGTTTGGAAGACTCTAAGATGCCGCTGTCTACCTCACACTCTCAATCTACTCCGCCCGTACATCCGGACGTAAAAGAGCTGTTGGGGCAAGCCTTGAGTTTGGCCTTGGAAGACGACGGTGTAGGCTGCCTAGCAGAGCAAGCGAGAGCTTTGGCTGAGACCCTAGCTGACACGGTAGGTTGGGTTCAAAGCACCTTGTTATTTTCCGAACACTGTCTTGCCAAAGGTGAGTTTGAGAACGTGGTAGAGCTGTTGGAACCTCTGCTGGGGCAAGCTTTAGCCCCCGCCGACCGAGCGCGTACCCTACTGACGCTCAGCCAGACCTACACCCAGCTAGATGAAGTCAACCACGTTTTACGCTACGGCCTCGAGGCGCTGAGCTACTATCAAGAACACCCCGACCCAGTGGCGCAGAGCACGCTGCACGGCTGTTTGGGAGAGGCTCTCTTGAGGTTTTACGCCTTTTACGAAGCGCTGGAACACCACCAACTTCAGCTCGAGCTGCTTAAGAAGCAAGGCTTAAGCCTGGTCAACGTTTATAATCTCATCGGCTGGACGCACAGCAGACTGGAAGATTTTCCCAAAGCTCTTGGATTTCTCCGGGAGGGTGTGCGGCTAGCTAGGGCAGCAAACGACGGCGTTGGCGAAGGCAAAAGCCTTGGCAACCTCAGCAATACTTACGGCATGATGGGCGATTATGAGAGAGCACTTGATTACGCTCAGCAAGCGATGCAGCTTTTCGAGGCGCAGGGCGATGACCGCAAGACGATGGTCGTGTATGGCTGCGTGGCGTACAACTACTTTTGTCTGGGCGACAGCGAACGAGCCTGCACCTATTACGAACGAGCTTTAACCTAGGTACAAAGGACGCCCAACCGAGCTCTTGAGGGCTGGCTGCTCCTCAATCTGGGCGAAGCACTGTTGACGGCAGACTCCAGCCGAGCAGAAACACTCCTATACCGAGGCTTTGCGCTGGCGCAAGAAACGGGTGTGCAAGAAGGGGTGCCCGAGGCGCACAAGGCGCTCGCTGCACATTTCGAGGTTAAGGGCGACTACGCCAAAGCTTTGGAGCATCACCGCCATTACGCCGAACTAGAGATCAAAACGCTTAGAGACGTCAACGAAAAGCGTACCGAGGCTCTCTCGGTCAAGTTTGAACTGGAGCGTTTGCAGCAGGAGCAGGAAATCTACCGACTTAAAAGCGTCGAGCTGGCGCAGGCGGTGGAACAGCTCGAGCAGCTCAGCAGCCGCGACAGCTTGACCGGCCTGTACAACCGGCGCTATTTGGATGAACACCTGGCCCGAGCTTTCGCCGAAGCGCACGGTTTACAGCAGAACCTTACCGTCCTGATCTCTGATATTGACAATTTCAAAGGGGTCAACGACCGCTTTTCTCACGCGGTAGGTGACGAGGTTATCAGGGTCGTCGCCAAAATCTTCGGGGACAACATTCGAGGTTCTGACGTCGTGGCGCGTTACGGCGGTGAGGAGTACGTGGCAGTTTTGAAAAATACAAGCTTACCGCAGGCGCAGGGGGTCGCTGAAAAGCTTCGCCGTAAAGTTGCCTCTTATGACTGGTCTCCGCTGCACCCGGAGCTCGCTGTTACCGTCAGCACCGGGCTTTGCGCTGAGGTGTCGCTCGGACATCATGAAAAGATGTTGGCAGCTGCCGACGCCAAACTCTACGAGGCCAAGCGCACGGGCAAAAACAACGTCCGGGGCTAAGCGCGGGGCCAAACATAAGACACATTGGTATGCCGCCGTTTGAACCCGCCCCGGCCGACGTGCTAGACTAGTTTGTTAAACGCCGTGACACGTTATTTAAGCACGGACTAAGTAAGGGGTATAAGGTTGCGTTCGCCCTATCAGATACGCGGCTTTAGCTACCAGAAAGAGGCGAGTATGATTACTAAAGAACAAAAAGCAGAGATTTTTACCGATTTCGGCGGCAGCGCCGAAAACACCGGTTCGACCGAAGTCCAAGTGGCGATGCTGACCACCCGTATCAATCAGCTTAGTCAGCACCTGCAGGCCAACCGCAAAGACCACCACGGTCGCCGGGGGCTGCTGACGATGGTCGGACGCCGTAAACGCCTCTTGAAGTACCTCGAGGCCAAAGACTTTGAAGGTTACAAAGCGCTCATCGCGCGGTTAGGGCTGCGCCGTTAAGTTGCGTTATTCGGAGCGACCAAAGCAGCCAAATTAAGACCCAGCCGGGTGAGGTCGCACACGACTTCGCCCGGTTTCAGCTTTTCGGTTTCAGCTTTTACAGTGCCATACTTTCAGGTCTATATTTTGCAAAGTTGGCAAGGCTGTTGCGCAATACCCTGTTCGACTATTTTGTGACAAATGCTATCCAAAACAAAAGGAGTTTAGGTGAATATTCCAGAAGGTAAACGCTACAGCACGGTGCTGGGAGGGCGCGAGCTGGTGCTAGAGACCGGCAAATATGCCAAGCTCGTCTCCGGCAGCGTTACGGTGCGTTACGGCGACACGCTCGTCCTCGTCACCGCGCACATGTCGGACTCAGCGGGCACGACCGACTTTTTGCCGCTGACGGTTGAATACGAAGAGCGGCACTACGCCATCGGCAAGATTCCCGGATCGTTTATGAAGCGCGAGGGTCGCCCCGGCACCCAGGCGACGCTCAACGCCCGCATCACCGACCGGCAGATTCGGCCGCTGTTCCCCAAAGGCTTACGTAACGAAGTCCAGGTCATCATCACGGTACTTTCAGCCGACCAGGAAAATGACCCGGCGATGATTGCCGCTATCGGCGCGTCGGCGGCGCTGTCAATCTCAAACATTCCCTGGGACGGTCCGACGGCGTGTGTCAGCGTCGGGTACGAAGCGGGCCAATATGTGCTCTATCCGACCTTACAGCAGCTTCAGAGTTCTGCGCTCGAGCTGACCGTCGCCGCGTCCCGTAACGCCGTGCTGATGGTCGAAGCGAGCGCCGACGAACTGCCTGAAGACGTGATGGTCGGGGCCATCGAGTTTGCCCAGAGCGAGTTGCAGCCCGTTCTAGACCTCATCGAAACGATGCGCGCCGAAGTCGGTCACGAAAAAGCGACCTTTGAAGCGAAAGCGTCCGTGTCCGACGAGGACAAAGAAAGCATCTATCAGAGTGCGGTTCACGCCGGACTTAAAGATGCGCTCTTGACGCCCAACAAAAAAGACCGGGGCGCGGCGACCAAAACGCTCCGCGATACGCTGATCTCCGCACACGTCCCGGACAGTGACACAGCCGAAGACAAAGCGCAGATCGCCCTCTTAAAAGAGGCGTTTTCGGCGGCGGTGCAGCGCGAGTCGCGGCGGATGGTTTTAGAAGACCTTCTCCGCGCCGACGGCCGTAAACCCGATGAAATCCGGCCTATCTGGATTGAAGCCGGGGTGCTCCCCAAAGCGCACGGTTCGGTGGTCTTTACGCGCGGCGAGACGCAAGTTCTGGGCGTTGCTACGCTCGGCACCGGCAAAGCCGACCGACTGATCGACGACTTGGGGATCGAAACCAGCGAAACCTTTATGCTCCACTACAACTTTCCGCCCTTTTCAACGGGTGAAGTCAAACGGCTCCGGGGTATCTCGAGGCGTGAGCTCGGCCACGGCAACTTGGCGCGGCGCGCTTTAGAGCGGATGATTCCCAACCAGGAAGACTTCGGGTACGTCATCCGGGTGGTTGCGGAAACCCTAGAATCGAACGGCTCATCGTCGATGGCGTCGGTGTGCGCCGCCACCTTGTCGATGATGGACGCGGGTGTCCCACTTAAAAAACCCATCGCTGGAATTGCGATGGGTCTGATTAAAGAGGGCGACGACTACCAGATTTTGTCCGACATTTTGGGGTCTGAAGACGCTTTGGGCGATATGGACTTTAAGGTCACGGGTACTCGAGACGGCGTGACGGCCTTGCAGATGGACATCAAGATTCAGGGCATCACGGCCGAGATTATGAAGGCGGCGTTGGCGCAAGCCCGCGTCGGTCGGACGCACATTTTGGGCATCATGGACGAAACCTTGAGCGCTCCGCGCAGCGAAGTTTCAAAGAACGCACCGCGTATCGTGTCCGTGCAGATTCCGGTCGAAAAAATCGGCAGCGTTATCGGGCCGGGCGGCAAACAGATTCGTGAACTCGAGGCGATGGGCGTCCAGATCGACGTCGGCGAAGACGGTCTGATTAAAATCTACAGCGAAGACGCTAGCGCCGCCGACGCCGTAAAAACACAGATCGAAGGGCTGACAGCCGTTCCTGAAGTCGGTAAGACCTACGACGGTAAAGTTGTTAAGGTCGCGGATTTCGGCGCGTTTGTTAACATCTTTCCCGGCACCGACGGACTCTTGCACATCTCGCAGATTGCCGAAGAGCGCGTGAATAACGTCGAGGATTTTCTTAAGGTTGGCGATACGCTCGCGGTCAAAATCGCGGGTATCGACAACCGCGGCAAGCTCGACCTGATCCGCCCTGAGTTGGAGGGCAAGATCGCGCCGAGGGCACCGCGCTCAGGGCCACCGAGGGGCGACCGTTCCGGTGGTCGTGACCGCGACCGTGGGCCGCGCCGTCCGTAAAGACGTTGCGGCAGCTTGTCGGCCTTAACGACAAGCTGCTTAGATTTCCACACGATGAACTTACCGGACACCCAACCGGACATTGGCTTATAACGCGGTAGGGCCATACCGCTGAACGAGTTTATTTATACCAGCTAGATTGCTATGGCCGACAAATCAATAAGGTAGCCCGTCCCCCCGAACGAGCCGCCTGTCTACCCAAGCGCACAGCTACAAGCTATACCCACATGAGGGGGCCGTAAACCCTGCGGCATCCATAAGGAGATTTATGAACCGTCCACGTAGACGTGAACCACGTGAAAATGGAGACCGCAACCGTGCGGCACCCGACACACCTAAAGAGATTAAAAACGACCTCGACGCGCCTAACAAGGCGCTCCGCATCATCCCGATCGGCGGGATGGGCGAAATCGGCAAAAACATGTTCGCGATGGAGTACGAAGACGAAATCTTACTCATCGACGGCGGTTTGGCCTTCCCCGACGCCGATATGCTGGGCGTTGATATCTTGGTTCCCCGCATCGACTGGGTGATCGAAAACGCCGCCCGGATCAAAGGCTGGGTACTCACCCACGGTCACGAAGACCATATTGGCGGCCTACCCTACATGATCAAGCTCCTGCCGAAAATTCCGATGTACGGCGCAAAGCTGACTTTGGGACTCCTGCGCGGCAAGTTCGACGAATTTCGCCTTAAAGAGTCCGACGCCGACCTCCGCGAAATCTCAACCGACGAACGCATCAAAGTATCGAAATACTTTACCGTTGACTTTTTCCGGATGACGCACTCGATCCCTGACAATTCGGGCTTGATTATCCACACTCCAATCGGGCGCATCGTCCATTCGGGTGATTTCAAGCTCGATTACAACCCTGCTGACGGTAAAACCAGCCACCTGCACAAACTCGCGCAGTCCGGGCAAGAGGGCGTGTTGGCGCTTATTTCAGATTCGACCAACGCCGAACGCCCCGGTTACACGCCGAGCGAACGCGACGTGATGAACGCCGTCGATCAACTCGTTTCTAAAGCCACCGGGCGCGTGATCGTGACGACCTTCGCCTCACACGTGCATAGGTTGCAAAACTTTATCCGGGTCGCCGAAAAGCACGACCGGCGCGTCGTTGTCGAAGGCCGCTCGATGGTCAAAAACACGCGTATCGCGCAAGAACTCGGTTATTTAGAAGTTAAACATCCGCTGGTGAGTTCTGATGAGATGAACAACCTAGCCGATGACAAGGTGCTGTTTTTATGCACCGGTTCGCAGGGGCAACCGATGGCGGCGCTGTCGCGGCTCGCCTCGGGTACACACCGTAAAATCAGCCTCAAACAGGGCGATACCGTCATCTTGTCGTCGAATCCGATTCCCGGCAACGAAGAGGCGGTCGGGCGCGTGATCAACGAACTTTACGGCAAAGGTGTGTCGGTCTTTTACCCGCCGACCTACCGCGTTCACGCCTCGGGTCACGCTTCACAAGAAGAACTCAAGCTCGTCTTAGACCTTACCCGGCCCAAGTTCTTCATCCCCTGGCACGGCGAGGTGCGGCATCAGGTCAACCATAAACGGCTGGCTGAGCAGATGGCGACGCCGCCGCAAAAAGTATTGATTGCCGAAAACGGTGACGTTTTGGAGCTAACCAGAAACGACCTCAAAAAAGTTGGACAGATTGACGCAGGCGTCGTGTTGATCGACTCGGTCGGTAAAACCGGCGAAGAGGTCACCGAGCCGATCATCCGTGACCGGCAGACGCTCTCTGCAGAGGGTGTCGTGGTAATTATGGCGTTGGTGGGTAAAAGCCCCTCAGTTGAGGTGATTAGCCGGGGCGTCTCGCAAAACCACCGCGAACTCAACGGCGAGATTGAAAAAATCGCTTTAGAGAGCCTGAAGCGCGGCGTCCGCGAAAAGCGCACGCTCTCAGATATTCGTGACGATATCTTCTATCCGGTCAGGCGGCATCTGCGCAAAGCAACCGGCAGAAACCCGCTGATTGTGCCAACGGTGCTCGAGGGCTAACAATAACTAACTTTTTCTCATCTAATTTATGAGAGGTAGGGCTTGAAGCCCTGCCTCTTTTCTTTATATACTACGCGCAACTAACGCCTAACAGAAGTCAGGAGCAACGCCTCAGCCGAACGTTATAGCCTTGTCTTCATGAAGACGCTAACTTGTTCAGACTTAAGTTTCGCTTAAGCTTCTGTTCTTAAGCTGCACACATCGGACTTTAAGAAAGGAAAGATTAAGCTCATATTCAAAACCGTTTTGCTCGAGCAACCTCCTATTTTTATGTCTAAACCCCCTGCCGAAACGGTTTCACCCTCTCGCCGAAGTGACGTCCAAACGTCGGAAAGGTTTACCATGAGACGTACCCTATTTTTCGGACTCCTGCTCTTAGCCGCCTGTTCGCAGGCTCCCGCTCCTACCCCCGGCACCGACGCCAGCACCAACCCCGAGCTCATCGCGCAGCGGCTCAGCACCCGCGCGGACGATGTGGCGACCAGCGTCGCGGTAGACTCTAAGCTCGGCGCAGTTTACGTGATGGGCGTAACTGAAGGTTCGCTTGCCGGGGCTAACAAGGGTGAGAGCGACATCATCTTGCAACGCTACAACCGCAGCGGTAAAGTCGTCTGGAAACGTCAGTTTGGGACGAGCGGGTATGATAGTGCAGGCGCTATCACTGCGGACAGTAAAGGGGTTTTGTATGCGGCGTATACCCTTGACGGGCCTGAAGGAACTGCCGGTAGACTCGAGAAATTTCGCAGCGACGGCACAGCTGTTTGGAACCGCACAGTTCAAACTAAAACCTCATACGGTTATGAACCGGTTACAGTATCTGCTTTAACAACTGACAAAGACGGCAACATCTACGCGGCTGGTGCCTTGTATGAAACCATGTACCTATTCAAATATTCGGGTGCCGGTTCGCTCCAGTGGACAAAAAGTGTCGAGGGTGGCGGACTCTTCTTCTATCCGACGGGTATCGGCACCGACGCAGGCAAAAACATCTACATTACGGTCAACGAAGTTGATGATTCGTACATTACCAATACGATTTTGAAGTATAGCCCCACTGGAACGCAGATTTTCAACAAAACCATCAGCGCCGCAACCAACGACCTCGAGCTGACCGGCCTTCAGGTTCAGGGTGACGCGCTCTACCTGGTCGGTACCAAACACTTTAACTGGGCCGGTGATCTGGACAAGCCTTACGACGATGACGGCTTCGTCGCCCAATACTCGCTCAGCGGGAACCGGGTCTGGCAACAAGGCTTCGGCACCAGGTCTTACGACGACGCGAGCGGCGTTACGGCAGACGCCAGCGGCGTTTACGTCACCGGTTTTACCTACGGCACACTGGCCGGGAAACAGATCGGTGGCAGCGACATCTTTTTACGCAAGTTCAGCACGGGCGGCAGTACCCTCTGGACCAAACAGATCGGTTCTGCGGGCGACGATTACGGCAACTCGGTTGCCACGTATAGCAAAAATGAGCTCTACCTTGCCGGAAGTACGGGCGGCGCACTTAAAGGCACCACGCACCGGGGCGGACAAGACGGCTTCTTAAGGCGCACCGACGGCGCGGGCAACATCGTCTGGACAGACCAGTAAAGCGTAGAGGGTCAGCAAAGGGGGCTCGAGACCAGGCCCCCTTTTTGCTTGTTACAGTGCCCAGTCTCCCCCGACAACTTGGGTGACGCCGGAGGCCGCCAGCCGCGTCTCATTGACGTAGACATACGTCCAGACCGTTTTGCCGGAGGGTTGCACCGTTACGAGCACGCGTTCGTATTCGGGCGGGTTTGAGTCGAGACCCTCGAGCGCGTCGAGCGCTGGAAGTGCCGCTTCGTTATCCTCAAAGGTCAACACAACGCCGTAAACGCGGCCCTCACCGGGAACTATCGCCGGGTAGCCCTCCGGATCGAAATGCAGCAAGTTGTAGCCGTCAAGCTGGGCGGACTCGGAGTGGATGACGCCCTTGGCTAAAAAATAGTTGGAGCCGCCCGGTTTAAGGGTGCCGTAAACGAAAAGATCAGAGATGGGTTGAGTCAAGAGACGCCTTAAGGATCAACCAAATTTGTATCGGGGTTGCCGGGGTGAGGGTAGCCAAGCGCTCGAGCCAATCAAGTACTTTTGCTCTGGTGCGCTGCGCGAGGTCGTAAAAGGTTTTCAGGTCTTCGTTCATACGGCTAGATTAAACCTTTTGAGTGCTAACGTTCGCAGATTCGGCTCGAGCAGGCTTTACGTCCCGAGCGTCAGTACACAGAGCGGAACTTCACTCGTTCCGTCTACCTGCAAAAGCCGCGCCAACTCGTCATCGTAAAACTCGGCGCGCACCGTGGCAACAAGTCCTAAACCAACGGCGGCCAACATCGCGCACTGCGCCGCAGCTCCGGCCTCGAGATACAAGTATCTGTACGCCCGACTTTTCGAGCCGTCGTCAATCCGTCCCGGCAAGCCCGTATAGGCAACGATAGCGCCGCACGCGCCGATGTCGGTATCACCTAACAGCGCGTCGGCGAGGTCTAAACTCGGTTCGGTACGCCGAAGGTGTTCTAGGGCGTGTTCACGCGGGTTGTAGTGGTACACGCCGGGAAACACATCTTCGATCTGCCGCACGATCAGGTAGGTTTCCAAACCGGCAATCGGCACCGCCGTCGTATGGGTGCGTTGCCCACCGTAGGTAAACCCAGCCGTCGCCCAGAGCAGCTGCGACACGTCGCTCTGCCGTAACCGGCCCCCTTCGGCGATGCTCTCGCGGGTCGTCGAGAACGCGGCCCATAACCCCTTACCAGCGGAGAGTTCGGGAACCGGCAGGGAGGCGACCTCGAGCGGATTGGCGTAAACCTTAAACGGACTCACAATCTTGCCGGTTTTAGACGGCAACGCGCCCCGGCGATATTTGGTCTGCGCCTGAAAGCTCTCCCCTATCGTTTTGTCGCGGCTACTAGACAACACGGCTCCTTAAAACGCTCCTGCTTTACCTACCTAGAGTGTAACATCCCTATCTTGCGCGTAGAATAGCGCTTTTGGATGCGACATTCGGGCGCTTGCTGAGAGGTTACGTTGACGTATGACGCCCTTCGCCGACCGTTTGCTGCGCTGGTTCGCCGCTAACAAGCGGCAGTTGCCGTGGCGTGACCGGCCTACGCCTTACCGCGTGTGGGTGTCTGAGACGATGTTACAGCAGACGCAGGTCAGCACCGTCGTCCCGTATTTTGAGCGCTGGCTGACGCGTTTTTCAACTTTAGAAGGGCTCGCCGCCGCACCGCTGAAGGACGTGCTTAAAGCGTGGGAAGGGCTCGGGTACTACCGCCGCGCCCGTCTGCTACACAGCGGGGCCAAGCGGGTTGTCACGGCGTACGGGGGCCGCGTGCCGGAAACGTATGATGAGCTTTTGCAGCTACCCGGTATCGGCCCCTACACCGCCGCCGCGATTGCGTCGCTGGCGTTTGATGAAGCTGTTTTGGCGGTTGACGGCAACGTAAAACGGGTGGCCTCGAGGCTCTTCTGTATTCCCGGCGTGGTCACACCGAACGCCGTAAAAAAAAGATTGGAGCCTCACCTCCCCCGCACCCAAGCTGGAGCGTTTAACGAAGCGCTGATGGAACTCGGCGCAACGCTCTGCACGCCGCGGACACCCAACTGCGTGGGTTGCCCGGTCAGCAGGTACTGTGGCGCGTTTCAAACGGGACGTGTTGCAGCGTTTCCAGAACCGAAAGTCCGTAGAAAAGTACCGCATTATGGGCGCTTTGCCTTCGTTTGTGAAAGGGAAGGTACGCTTTGGCTTCGCAGGCGTGGTGAGGACGAGATGCTGGGCGGGTTATGGGGTTTTGTCCTGAGTGACGTGGCCCTACCGGGCGAGCAACTAGGGGCCGTTCAACACGCCTATACCCATTTCAAAATTACGGCGACGCCTGTTCTGGTAGCTGAGCCTCCGGAGTCCGGCAGCTGGGTCGCGCTAAGCGACGTTTCAGCCCTGGCACTTTCAACGCTCGACCACAAAATCCTTGCGGTGGTTGAAGCGTACCGGGCAGCACAAGCAGAAGGCGACGTGCGGGTTGAGGCTTTTTTAGAGTCGTAAAGTCCGACAACTTAGGCCTCGCCCTCACCAAATTTGGCTACAAAACCGTTTGCATTAGCGGGCTGAAAATGATATTTTGGTTCTCTTGAGTTCGGTGCTGGCACCGCGCTCTGTCTATGGTGGGTGTAGCTCAGCAGGTTAGAGCACCGGATTGTGGTTCCGGGGGTCGTGGGTTCAAATCCCATCATCCACCCCATATTTTTAGGAGTATCACCCCCACTGCTTATTAGGGATGGTACCTCTGACTCTTGCGAGGATGGCGGAACTGGTAGACGCGCTAGATTTAGGATCTAGTACCGCAAGGTGTGTGGGTTCAAGTCCCATTCCTCGCACCAACAGCAAGCTTCGGCTTGCTTTTTTTATGCGTACCCACCACGAACGCCCTAATTGCACAGTTGCCTACGCCGAACGCCCTGAGCGCAGGTTAGACTAAACCGTTTCGCCGCACCTTTTTATCAAACTGCGGCCCAAGGAGAGTCCATGCAAACACATATCATTGAAAGAGACGCGCAGAGCGCCAAGATCAAGGTTGAAATCCCGGCGGGCGACGTTGCTAAGACGTATCAACAGGTTTTGAGCAGTATTTCGAGGCAGATCCGCGTACCTGGGTTTCGTCCCGGCAAAGCGCCTAGAGGCGTGATCGAAACGCGCGTCGGCAAAGACGCGATTGCCCAAGAGGTGCGTGACGCGCTCGTGCAAACGTATCTTCCGCAAGCGGTCGAAGAGCTGTCGCTAACGCCCGTATCGCAGCACCTGCACGCGCACGAGCCCGTAGACGGCGAAGACTACGCTTTCGAGGCCGAAGTCGAGTTGTACCCCGACTTCGAGTTGCCCGACACCTCACAGATCATTTTCGACACCGAGCAGGAGCCGGTCACAGATGAGTTGCTGCAAGAGAATATCGAGGCGCTCCGCCGCCAGAACGCGACTCTGATTCCGGTCGAGCGCCCCGCTGCAGCCGGGGATTACCTGATGGTCGAAACGGTGAGTGACGAGGAAGGGCGGGAGGGCTCGAGCATCCCTGTAGACCTGGAAAACGTCGCCCCTGAACTCGCCGAGCAATTTTTAGGTAAAAGCATCGGTGAGGAAATTGAACTGACCCTTTCGGAAGAAACCGAAGATGACGAGTCGGACGCAGATGATGAAATCGTCGCCGAGGTGAGCGCGGACGATACAGGTGCAGCTGTAGATACGGAGACGGACGCAGTAGCCACAAACGACGAAGCTGTCCCCGAACCCACGACCTTGCGCGTGGTCGTCAAAGACATCAAAGAGAAAGAACTTCCCGAAACGGATGATGAGTTCGCCCAGACGTTGGGGCTGACGACCTGGGCTGAGGTCGAAACGCAGCTGCGCACGAATCTCGAGTTGCAACTCGCACAGGACGCACTTTCGGCGCAACAAGAAGAGTTTACCGAAAAGCTGCTCATAGAGGCCGACGTACCGGTGCCGCCAAGCCTCAAAACGCGCCGTAAAAGTAGCCTGTTGCAAAACTTGACCCGTGAGTTGGAGGGGCGGGGCGCGACGCTGCAGGGCTACCTGGAAAGTTTGGACGCTGAAGAGGGCAAACGCGAAGAGTTCGACCGTGAACTCGATGAAGCCGCCGAAAACGCCGTAAAACGCGATTTGGTACTGGAGCGGCTGTTAGAGCAGCGCGGCACAAGGCTCGCCAACGAAGAGTTCGACGCGGCGCTCGCCTACACCGCCCAGCGCCAGAACAGCACCCCGCAAGCTCTGCGGCAAGAACTCGGCGAATCGGGGCTGGCCAACTACCGCTTTCTCCTGACCCGTGACAAAGCGGTGCGTGAGACCGTTATGGAACTGCTCGCCGCGCAAGCCGGTGACACTCAGCCTCAGCCGGACAACGAAGATAACAGCTCGTATGACAACACCCCCAAAACTCCGGTAGAATCCGAAGTATAACCAGTTAGGAGCGCGTTATGCCCTTGGTCCCCTACGTGATCGAACAAACCGGGCGCGGTGAACGGATGTACGACGTTTATAGCCGCCTCTTAAAAGAGCGCATCATCTTTTTGGGCTCACCAATTGACAGTGAAGTTGCCAACGTCATCGTCGCGCAGCTTCTCCTGCTCGATTCGCAGTCGTCCGAGCAGGAAATCAGCGTATTTATCAACTGCCCCGGCGGTGAGGTCTACGCCGGACTCGCCATCTACGACACGATGCAGTTCATCAGTGCGCCCGTCGCCACAACCTGCGTCGGTATCGCCATGTCGATGGGTTCGGTGATTCTAATGGCGGGGGCCGAAGGTAAACGGGCCGCGCTGCCGCACAGCCGCATCATGATTCACCAAGGTTCGTCGGGCTTTCGCGGCAACACGCCGGACGTTGAGGTGCAGGCCAAAGAGGTCTTGTATCTGCGCGACCAGATGGTTGACCTTTACGAACGCCATACGAACGCGAGCCACAGCCGTGAAAAACTCCTGCGCGATATGGAACGCGACCTCTTTATGAACCCTCAGGCGGCGCAAGAGTATGGTCTCATCGACCGTGTGGTCGAACCACGGGGGCTCGAGCGCTTTACAGGTGCCGGACTGCCCGAGGGGGACGAATAGGTGGCGCAAGCCCGCTGCAACTTTTGCGGTCGTACCCACGCCGAAGTACGTCACCTCGTCGCAGCTGAAAACGGCGTCACCCACATCTGCAGCGACTGCGTAACACGCATTTCGCAGGTTCTGGCGCAGGCCAAAGGGAGTAGCGCCCCGCTGCCGCACCCGGTCACGCCGCGCGAAATCAAAGCGCAGCTAGACGCCTATGTGATCGAACAAGACGAGGCGAAGAAGACGCTTTCGGTCGCGGTGTTTAACCACTATCTGCGGCTCCAGCACCCAGACTCAGAGTTGCAAAAAGCCAATATCTTGCTGCTCGGCCCGAGTGGAACAGGCAAAACGCTCCTCGCTCAGACGCTCGCTCGCATTTTGGAAGTCCCCTTTGCCATTGCCGACGCCACTACGCTGACCGAAGCCGGGTACGTCGGTGACGATGTAGAAAACATTATCGTGCGACTTTTGCAAACCGCCGACTACAACGTCGAGGCTGCCGAGCGCGGCATCATCTACATCGATGAAATCGACAAAATCGCCCGTAAAAGTGAAGGAACAAGCATCACCCGCGACGTGTCGGGTGAAGGTGTGCAGCAAGCCCTGCTCAAAATTGTCGAGGGTTCGGTGACGCATGTGCCGCCGCAAGGGGGGCGCAAACATCCGCATCAAGAGCTTATCGCGGTGGACACCACGAATATCTTATTTATCTGCGGCGGCGCGTTTGAAGGTTTGGACGGGATTATCCGCAACCGCACCGATGTGTCGAAGGTCGGGTTTGGGTATCAAGGCGAGGCAAAGAGTGAAAACGTCGCGGAGAAGGTGACGCCCGAAGACCTCGTGCGGTTTGGACTGATTCCTGAACTTATCGGACGTTTGGCTGTGACCTCGAGCCTCAACCAACTCAGCCTAGAGGCGCTCGTAGACGTGTTGACCAAACCGAAAAACGCCCTTGTGAAGCAGTATAGGGAGCTGTTTAGGCTCGAGGGCGTTGACCTCAGCTTTAACGAGTCGGCCCTCTACGAAATTGCCAGCCGCGCCAAAGCTAGGGGCACCGGCGCACGCGGACTTCGCTCAGTGATGGAAAAAACGCTTTTAGAGTTAATGTATGAGGTGCCGGGGAACGATTTGTCGGCGATTAACGTGAACCTCGAGAATTTGGACAACCCACAGATGATTTTGGCGCAGGCTGAGCGGCAGAGGACAGCGTAAAGTTTTTAAGGCATAATGATTCAGGGACTAGACCACATCGCAGTAGCTGTCTCCGATTTACGGCGTTCAGTGGACTTCTACTGCGATGTACTAGGTATGCGCGTCGTTGACTCAGGTTCAACAGAAAACGCAGCGTTCTACTGGCTCAATTTTGGGGTTGCTCAAACGCTCAATCTAGCGCTTAATCCAATGCAGACACCGAAAGCTCTTGGAATCGAGCTAGACTGGTCACGAACTCCGCATATCGCGTTCTCCGCACCGGAAAAAACATTAGGCGTCCTTGAAAAACGTTTGGACGAACAAGGTGTTCTTTACAAGCGCTCGGCAACAGGTTTGTATTTTACCGACCCAGACGGCAATTACTTAGAAGTTACATTTTGGCGGGAAAAAGGTTTAAGAGACGCCGGTATCCCCCACTGGTAAAGGCGGTATGCTTCTAGGCTTTGATTACTGGATATAGACGCGGCAACGTTCAACTACTTCAGCAAACGCTTTCGCCGCAAAATCCACCATCTCATCCGTAACCCCGCGCCCCAGCGATAATCTAATACTCGCTTTCGCTTCACGGTGACTTAGGCCCATTGCTAGCAGGACGTGGGAGGGCTCGAGCGTCCCCGCTGCACACGCCGACCCCGCACTCGCGTAAACTCCGGCAGCGTCCAAACCCATCAGCAGGTCTTCCCCATCCACCCCGGCAACTCGGACGTTCAGATGTTTGGGGCTGCGCGGCGCACCGGGCGCGTTGAGCTTTACGCCGTCGATTTTGAGGATTTGAGCCTCGAGTCTATCCCGCGACCGGGCAATCCCCTCCGGGTCTGTTGCCAAACGCTCTTGCGCCAACTCCGCCGCCCGACCAAACCCGACAATCGCCGGAACGTTTAGGGTTCCGGCGCGGAGGCCGCGCTCCTGCTCACCACCGAGTAAAAAGGGGGGTAGCGCGAGGCCGCTCCTCACATAAAGCGCCCCGACTCCCTTGGGGCCGTAAACTTTGTGCGCCGAAAGTGCCAGCATATCCGTGCCTAATTGCTGCACATTTACGTCCATCACACCGAGCGCCTGTACCGCGTCACAGAAGAGAACTGCGCCAGCCTCGTGGACGATTTGGCTGATAGCCGGAATATCGGTGACGACACCGGTTTCATTATTGACGAGCATCAATGCAACTAAGAATGTGTCAGGTTGTAAGGCTGCTTGAACCGCGTCTGGGGTAATTTCGCCACGTGTGTTGGGTTTTAGGTAAGTAACCTGCCAGCCATGGGTCTCGAGATACCTACACGTACTCAAAACAGCGGCGTGCTCGAGCAAACTCGTCACGATATGCCCGCCCGGAAACTGCGAAGCATAGGCGCGCAGGGCGTGATTATCGGCTTCGGTTGCGCCCGACGCAAAGGTTATTTCACGGGGCTGAGCGTTTATCGCTGAGGCTAACCTTTCCCGCGCTGTCTCAACCGCCCTACGTGCCCGCTGTCCCGCACGGTGGAGTGACGCCGGGTTGCCGAAGTTACCTTTTAGAGCCGGGAGCATCGCCTCCAAGACAAGGGGCTCGAGCGGCGTCGTCGCAGCGTAGTCGAGGTAAGCGTTCATCTCTCTAGTTTAGGGGATAAAGCAGACAAAACGGGTCAGCCAACCATAAAAAACGGCATGATTTCTCACGCCGCACGGTAAGCAAGAAAATTAGTTGGTACTAGCAAACTGTTCGGGTAAGGGCTCGAGCTGCAACAGTTCCCGTTCAGAAACGAGCTGTGCCAGCGTCGTACCGCCCAAAACGTCACGAACGGCGTTATCAACACGGTTCCAGAGCGTTTCCGTCGAACAGTGCCCGGTGTGCTCGCAGGCGTCGGTGTCGTCGATACATGCGACCGGTGCGAGGCTGCCTTCCATCAGTTCAACAACCTCTAAAGCAGTGACTTGCTCTAAGGGCCGGGTGACGCGGTAGCCGCCGTAAGCGCCGCGCGTCGACTCGACAATGCCCGCCCGCCGTAAAACCGCGATAATCTGCTCGAGGTAGTGCTGGCTGATATTTTGCCGGTCGGCAACGACCTTGAGGCTCGTCGGTTCACTGCTGAGGGCAATCTCCACAAGTGCCCGCATTCCGTATTGTGCGCGTGTCGAAACCCACATAGCGTCCTCCTGGGTCAGCTAACGGTCACTATAGACCGCGCCCTACGGCTACGTCAAGAAAATCGGAACGATTCCGAGGTTTGGGCAACCCCGTTTGCACTTAGCCTTGCCCCAGCGTCGATAAAAACTCGCCGTTGGTTTTGACGCGGCCCAGACGCGACAACAGCATGTCCATCGCCTCTGCCGGGTCCATGTCGGAGATGACTTTACGGAGGAGCCACATTTTAGCAAGCACAGCTTCACCCAAGAGCAGGTCTTCGCGGCGTGTGCCTGATTTGAGGATGTCGATGGCCGGAAAGATGCGGCGCTCTTCTAGGCGGCGTGACAGGTGCAGTTCCATGTTACCGGTACCCTTGAACTCTTCAAAAATCACGTCGTCCATCCGGGAGCCGGTTTCAACCAGAGCCGTCGCTAAAATTGACAACGAACCGCCGCCGCGAATATTACGGGCTGCGCCCAAAAAGCGTTTGGGCCAGTGCAGCGCACTGCTGTCGAGACCACCCGAAAGGGTACGTCCGGTCGGCGGCGTCACAAGGTTATTCGCGCGTGCGAGACGTGTGATCGAATCCAATAAAATCATCACGTGCCCGCCCTCTTCGACAATGCGGCGGCTGCGTTCGTGGACAAACTCCGCGACGCGGATGTGGTTGGTCGGCGGCTCGTCAAAGGTGCTGGCGATCACCTCGACACCCGAAACCGACTCGCGGAAATCCGTAACCTCTTCGGGGCGTTCGTCAACCAGCAAGACGATGACTTTGATATCGGGTTCGTTTTGCACAACCGAGTTGGCAATCTTTTTCAGAAGCGTTGTTTTACCGGCTTTGGGCGGCGCGACGATAAGTCCGCGTTGACCGCGCCCGATGGGGGCTAAAAGGTCGATAACCCGCGCAGCGACCTCGTTTTGGGTGGTCTCGAGCTTGATACGCGAGTCGGGAAACGTCGGCACGAGGTCATCAAAGCGGGGACGTTTGGCGGCTTGAAATGGATCGACGCCGTTGACGGCTTCAACCCGGATGAGCGTGCCGTAACGCTCATTATCACGCGGGCGGCGGGCTTTACCCAAGATAAAGTCGCCGGTGCGAAGTTTGAACTGTTTGATAAGTCCCGCCGAAACGATGACCGAGCGGGTGTTATTTTGCAGCAATGATTCTTGCAAGAAACCGTAGCCGTCCGACGAGATTTCTAGGTAGCCTTTGACGAGGCGTAAACCCTCAGCTTCTGAAGCGCGCTCTAAAATAGCGACTGAAAGCTCATCTTTGCTGAACTGACGGTAATCCGATAACCCGACCTCGATGGCTAAAAGGTGCAGTTCAGGCAAGATTTTGGCCTGCAAATCGCGGTAGTTGAGCGTTAGGCGGCGCGAGTTACGGTTATTGCGGCCCCGGCGGGGGGTGTTGTTCGCTGTGTCGGAGGTATCACGGTCGGAGGTATCACGGTCAGAGGTGTCACGGTCAGAGGTGTTACGTTCGTTGTCGCTATCGTCGTCTGCGCTATCGTCTCTGGTGTCTGCCGTGTCCGCGTCTCGAGCTTGGGTGTCTCGAGCGGCGCGTTTACCGCGTCCCGGTTCGGTTTCCACGTTATCTTCCGCCTCGACCTTGGGGCGGTTCGGACGCCTGCCCCGGCGTTTGACCGGTTCAGCAGTTTCGGTGCTGTCAGCTGCCGCGTCTGTACGAGCAGCTTCTGCAGCGGGTTCCTCTGCCGCGGGTTCTGCGGTAGTTTCAGGCGTTTTCTTGCGCCCGCTTCCCTTTGGCCGACCACGGCGGCGCGGCTGCGGCGCAACCTCGTCGGTTCCCGGCTCGAGGGTTTGGGTATCACTTTCGTTGGCTTCGCTCATGGAGGCTCTACTTTCATACATATATCTATGTTTAAGCTATCTGCGCTCAACCGTGCGTCAGGCTATAAGAGGATGAGCCGGTCTAAAACTATAGGGACAACAAGATTTTCTAACTTGGTAAGGCTACAGCACCCGGATAGTTGCACTTAATTGTCAGCGGGTGTGCAGCGCGGCGTGTTGACGTGCCTGATAAAGTGCTGCTAACCTGAGTATACGCACTCAGACGCGCAGATGTAAAGCGCAGACGATGCAAAACCCTTGACCGGGTCAACATAAAGGCGATGACAGGCAGGAGTAGGGGCTAAAAGGCGGTTAGGAGCGAGCCGGGGACGGTGCGAGCCCGGTAATACGCAGAGCCCGCGAAAATCAGCCTCGAGCCGTCCACCGAACGGGTTTATAACCTCAGTAGAGTGGAACGTGAGCTGCACGTTACAGCGGCAGATTATCCCCTTACTAGCTTAAGAGGGGCAATCGCAGAGGCAGGTGCGGCGACGCACCGGCGAAGTTGGGTGGTATCACGCCGGTTTGTAAAGACATTCAGGGCGTCCCAATCGAAATGTTCGGGGCGCTTTTTTGTTTGGAGCCCCCGTAAAAGGAGCGTTATGTTTAGAAGTGTTGAAGGAGCCGAGTTTCCAGCCTTAGAGCGCGAAGTTGCAGCCTTCTGGCGCGAGCACGAGATTTTCAAAAAGTCCGTGGACAAACCTTCACCCAAAGGTGAATACGTCTTTTACGAAGGCCCACCGACTGCTAACGGGCAACCCGCTTTGCATCACGTACTGGCCCGCTCATTCAAAGACCTGTTCCCGCGCTTTAAGAGTATGCAAGGCTACTACGTCCCGCGTCGCGGGGGCTGGGACACGCACGGCCTACCCGTTGAAATCAGTGTTGAGAAAAAGCTCGGTCTACAAGGGCGCAACCACGACGCTACTCGGGAGGAATTAGAGACCTTTAACCGCCTCTGCCGCGAATCAGTGTGGAGCACCATTCAGGACTGGAACAGGTTTACCGAACGCCTCGGCTACTGGGTGGATTTAGGTGACGCCTACATCACCTATGAAAACCCGTACATCGAATCAGTGTGGAACCTGCTCAAGCGGTTATGGACTCAAGGTCTGGTCGCGCAGGATTACAAAGTGGTGCCGCTCTCGCCGCGTATCGCCACGACGCTCTCTAAAGCCGAGTTGGGCGAAGAGGATTCGTACCGCGAGGTTGATGACCCGAGTGTATACGTCCGCTTTCCCGTAAAACCGGAGACGACGCCGCAGGCTGTGCTGGACGCGTTTTCGGCGCAAGGCGTAAAACTTACTGACCTGCCGGAACTCGCGCTGGTGGTCTGGACGACGACGCCGTGGACACTGCCGTCGAATACGATGGCGGCAGTGAATCCGGAACTCACCTACGCCGTTTGCAGCTCTCCCAATGGACCAATCATCATCGCGCAAGACGCCGTAGAACGAGTTTCAGAACTATACCCGGAACCGCTTTCGGTACTCGCTACGCTAAAGGGACGTGATATGGAGTTTTGGGGTTACACCCAACCGTTTCCCGAAGTCGTTCAAGAACTCGGCGTGACGGGCCGGATGCACTTCGTCGCACTCGCAGAGTTTGTCAGCGCTGAGGACGGCTCGGGCGTCGCGCACGAAGCGCCGGTTTACGGCGCGGAAGACTTGGAGCTCAGCCGGGTTTACGAGACGCCAATGGTTTTTGGGACGAACAACCACGGCATTATGCAGGTCACGCACGCACGCGGGCAGTTTTTTAAGGATGCTGACAAAAGTTTGATTGAAGATTTACAGGCTCGAGGCCTCATGGTCTGGGCCGGAGTGTACCGCCACCGCTACCCGTTTCACGACCGCACCGGCGACCCGATTTTGTATTTCGCCAAACCGTCGTGGTACGTCCGGACACAGCGGATGGCTCCGGAACTTTTAGAGCAGAACGAACGGATCAACTGGGTGCCGAAGAACATCAAACACGGACGGTTTGGGCGGTGGCTCGAGGGCAACGTGGATTGGGCTATTTCCCGTGAACGCTACTGGGGCACGCCGCTCCCCTTTTGGGTCGCTGAAGACGGCAGCGAAATGGTCTGCGTCGGCAGCGTGCAGGAACTTTCAGAACTGGCAGGACGTGATTTGTCAGAGCTGGATTTGCACCGTCCGTATATCGACGATGTGACGTTTACAAAGGACGGCAAGCTGTTTCGGCGCGTGCCGGAAGTTTTAGATGTCTGGTTCGATTCGGGGTCGATGCCCTACGCGCAGTGGCATCTGCTGCTGGACGCTGAGGGTGACGCGCCGTTACCCGGTGCTGAAGAGAGCTTGGAGCAATTCGAGCAGCACTTCCCCGCCGATTATATCTGCGAAGCCATCGACCAAACCCGCGGTTGGTTTTACAGCCTACACGCCATCAGCACGCTGCTTTACGGCGCGCCAGCGTACAAAAACGTCATCTGTTTGGGCCACATCGTTGACGAACACGGCAAAAAGATGTCAAAATCGAAAGGTAACGTCGTCAAACCGATTCCGCTTTTTGACCAGTACGGCGCGGACTGTGTGCGCTGGTATATGTTCAGCGCGTCCGAACCCGGCGACCAGAAGCGTTTTTCGCCTGCCCTAGTCGAAGAGACGCAGCGCGATTTATTTATGACGTTGTGGAACACTTACAGCTTTTTCGTGCTTTACGCCAACCTCGACAAACCCGACCTGACGCAAACGGTTCCCGTTGCCGAGCGGCCCGACATCGACCGCTGGTTGGTTGCCAAAACGCACGCGCTCGTCCGGGATGTGACAGACAGGCTCGAGACCTACGACCCGACGAGCGCTAGCCGCCTCATCCGTGACTTTGTCGTGAGCGACCTGTCAAACTGGTATGTGCGGCGCAACCGTCGCCGCTTCTGGAAGTCCGGGGCCGACGCCGACAAACTTGCGGCGTACAAAACGCTTTATGAAGCGCTGGTGACGCTGACGAAATTGATGGCACCGCTGGCCCCGTTTATCTCTGAAACGCTTTACCGCAATCTGGTCTTGTCCGTGACACCGGACGCGCCCGAATCGGTACATCTCTCAGAATGGCCTGAAGCCGACGCCGAACTGATTGACGATGCCCTTCTACGGGATATGAACGCACTCGTGCGGATCGTCGAACTCGGACGCGGAGCGCGGGCCGCCTCGAAGGTCAAAACGCGGCAACCGCTGCCTGAAGTGTTGGTGCGGGTGCGGAGCGCTGAAGAGTTAGCGGGGCTGAAGACGCTCGAGCCCCAACTTTTAGAAGAACTCAACGTTAAAAAGGCAACTTATCTGGACGTAACTGCCGATTTTGTCGAATACGACGTCAAACCGAATCTACCCCTCATCGGCAAGCGTTTCGGCAAACTCATCCCAGCGCTCAGAAAAGCGATTGAGGAGACGGACGGGCGCGACATCGCCAAAAACGTGCGGGAGGGTCAGGAAACTGTTTTGGTTTTGAATGGTGAAGCGCATCGCCTCGAGCCTGAAGCATTCCTCCTCGACGCGAAAAGCCCGGAAGGGTATACGGCACTTGAGGAACGCGGGTATTTGGCGGCTTTGAACACGCGGCTCACACCTGAGTTGGTGCAAGAAGGGTTGGCTCGAGACGTGATTAGGCTCGTGCAAAACGCCCGTAAAAACGCGGGGCTCGAGGTTTCAGATACTGTCCGGTTGAGTTTAGAAGTCAACGGCGATGTGCTTGGGGCCGTAAAAACGCATTTGGGAACCATTCAAAACGAAGTCTTGGCAGCTGAAGTCAGTTTTGAACCGTTGGCTGACGCGACCTATAGCGAAGCTGCTGAAGTTGAAGGAACGCCCTTGACGATAAGTTTGAGCAAAACCGAAAAAGCTGCACCAGTAGCCTAATCGGGTCAGCGGGATGGCACCTTCTTGCACCTCGCTGGTTTCTTCAAATCTCAATTCTGGAAGGTCATAACTTACAGGCGTTCTAAGTCACGTATGACACCGCGCTCACCGGCCCAGAAGTCTGAGATAGCCGTTCGCATCACGTTTAACATTGATCTAAGGTTTGGGAGCGCACCCGGTTCAAACCACTCGAGCCTCAGCACTTCATCTACATCTGCTATATGAGGTTCACCCGAAACAATGCGGGCTCTGTAGATAAATTCAAAGTTATCAATCTTCCCGCCCCCGCATAGATGATAAGTACCGACGAGATACTCCAAAGCAACCTCGACGCCGATTTCTTCTTTGGCTTCGCGCACTGCGGCCATCGGCGGCGTTTCATCAGGTTCAACCACGCCCCCCGGCAAGCCGTAAGATTGTCTGGATTGCCATAAAAGCAACACCCGGTTCTGGTCATCTGTGAGGATAACGGCGGCGCACTGGCGAAAAGGCTCCATAGCTGCACGATATAATTTTGCCCTGGGCTCGTCTCAAACTACCCCTTGCCAAACCCGGCAGGGTAAACTCGGTGAGGTTGTTTAGTCAGCTGTTTAACACCTTTGGAGGTAACGATGAAAGTAGGCATCAACGGTTTCGGACGTATCGGACGGCAGATTTTCCGCATCTTGCACGAGCGGGGTCATGATGTTGTGCTGGTCAACGACCTGACCGATAATAAGACACTGGCACAGCTCCTCAAATACGACTCGAATTACGGCAAGTTTCCGGGCGAAGTTACGTATGACGACGAAAATCTCATCGTAGACGGTAAAAAAGTTCGCGCAACCGCCCTCAAAGACCCTGCCGAACTGCCATGGGGTGAGCTGGACGTAGATGTTGTCGTGGAGTCTACCGGCTTCTTTACCAAACGCGAGCAGGCCGCCAAGCACCTGCAAGCTGGCGCAAAAAAAGTTCTGATTTCTGCGCCCTCCCCGGACGCCGACCTAGACATCATGATGGGCGTCAACGAGAGCGAATACGACCCCGCCAAGCACGATATCTTGTCGAACGCTTCGTGTACGACAAACTCACTCGCCGCTGTAATGAAGGTGCTGGACGAAACGTTCGGCATCGAGCAGGCGATGATGACCACGATTCACTCATATACAAACGACCAGAGCGTACTCGATATGCCGCACAAAGACCTACGGCGGGCGCGGGCGGCGGCGGTCAATATTATCCCAACCACGACCGGCGCAGCGAAAGCCGTCGGTAAGGTGTTGCCCCAACTTGACGGTATTTTCGACGGCGTTTCGGTGCGCGTTCCGACCCCGACCGGCTCACTCTCGGATGTCACGGCGATGCTCAAACGCGAAGCGAGCGCCGACGAGGTCAACACGGCGCTCAAAGAAGCCGCCGAAGGGCCGCTGAAAGGCATTGTCGAATACAGCACCGACCCGCTCGTCTCCAAAGACATCGTAGGCAACCCGCACTCGGCGATTGTCGATAGCGAGATGACCAAAGCGATGGGTAAGATGGCAAAACTGTTTGTCTGGTACGACAACGAATGGGGCTTTAGCGAGCGGATGGTAGACGTACTCGAGCTGATGGACGGCAAAAAGTAGCCGACAGAGAATTTTTCGCGGTCAGCACTAAGAGCTGACCGCTTTTTCGTGAGGAGCCATGATGGCCTTGAGAACGCTGGACACTCTGGACGTAAAAAACAAACATGTACTCGTTCGCGCTGACTTTAACGTCCCGCTTAAAGACGGCGTAATCTCTGATGACAGCCGGATTCAGGCGACGCTGCCGACGCTCAAAAAGCTTTTAGATGAGGGCGCGACGCTGGTTTTGCTGAGCCATTTAGGACGACCCAAAGCACCGGAAGATAAAAGCCGATTGGGGCCGGTTGCGGCGCGGTTGAGTGAGCTTTTGGGTAAGGAAGCGCGTTACAAACCGACGGGCGGCCCCGCCTCAGACGAACAGGCGAAGTTCGTTGCCGAAGCTGAACCGGGCAGCGTCACGCTTTTGGAAAATACTCGCTTCGACTCACGTGAAACCAAAAATGACCCAAAGCTTGCCAAAAAACTCTCCGAATACGCCGACGTTTACGTGAACGACGCGTTCGGCGCGGCGCACCGGGCACACGCAAGTACCGAGGGCGTCGCCAAACTGTTACCGAGCGCGGCAGGGCTTTTGTTAGCTCGCGAAAACGAAGTGCTGTCGGAGCTTTTAGAGCATCCCGTAAAACCCTTTGCGATGATTGTCGGCGGCGCAAAAGTCTCGGACAAAATCGGCGTCATTGAAGCTATGCTGGATGTTGCGAATGATATCTTAATCGGCGGCGCGATGGCCTATACGTTTTTCAAGGCGCAGGGCGGCAGTGTCGGCGGGTCTTTGGTTGAAGACGACAAGCTCGAGCTGGCTCTCGATTTGCTCGAGAAAGCGCAAACCAAAGGCGTCACGTTGCATTTGCCTGAAGATTCGGTATGCGCCCACAAAATAGAAGCGGGCACTAAGACCGAGGTCTATCCATCCGATGAGATTCCAGACGGCTGGTTGGGGCTCGACGCGGGGCCGGAAGCCGTAAAAAGCTATGAAGCTGTGCTGAAAAACGCCAAAACCGTCCTTTGGAACGGGCCGCTGGGCGTCTTTGAAGTGCCGCCTTTCGACGCCGGAACGCGGGCTATTGCCGAGACACTTGCCAGTTTGGACGCCTACACGGTCGTCGGCGGGGGTGATTCGGTCGCCGCCGTAAACGCGGTAGGGGTGGCTGACAAGTTCGACCACATCTCGACCGGGGGCGGGGCGAGCTTGGAATTCTTAGAAGGCAAAACGCTGCCCGGTATCGCCGCACTGTTCGACTAACGGTCCAGCCAGACTTTGCGCTACCGTCATCTTTTCGTCAGCTTGGATCGGTAAACTGCAAGCATGAGACGCGCCCTCCCCTACCTCACACTCGGCCTTCTTTTCGGGTTAGGTGCGGGGTTTTTAGCACGGTTGGGCTTCCAGGATAGGCAAACCTATTTCTGTGACGCCGCAAACGAACCCGCCTCATACACCGACGAATGGTTTTACCGGCTCCAGCCTGCGCCGGGGGGCTGGCTCCTACGCTCGGATGACCTTTTAACAAGCTTTGAGCTGGAGCATCAAACGCTGAAGTATCTGGTTACGCTCGACAAGGCTCTGAAACGTCAGGGCGTTACTTTAGTCGTTGCCGCGCAGCCGCCGCGCGGCGTGGCGCTGGCAGCGGACAGTCTGCCCGACTACGCGCCGGGTGACGCCGCAGCTCAGTACGAGGCGGCGCGGAATACGCTGCAAAATGCCGGGCTACACGTCACCGACCTCGCCACTGTCGCCGTAAAAACGCCGAACTATTTCTTTCGGCGTGATCACCACTGGACCCCGGACGGCTCGAGGGCCAGCGCCGAAGCTGTCGCCGCAACCCTCGAGTCAACCCCGGCGTTTGGGTCAGTCAGGGCTGAACAACATACCTTTAAGACCGAGAAGGTGCGCACCGAAGCGCAAGTCGGGTCGTACGGTGAGGCTGTTGGCCGCATTTGCGGGAAAAATCCGCCCGCCGAAAAGCTGACGCGTTATCAAACCGAACCTGCGGAGGCGTCACCAGATGAGGGTCTATTCGGGGCGTCCGCGCCCCCCGTTGCACTTGCCGGAACGAGCAACAGCGTCCGTAAAGACCTCAATTTCGAGGGCTTTCTGGAGCAGGCTACCGGACTTGAGGTGCTAAACGTGGCAACCGTCGGCGGCGGACCGCAAGCGGCGCTCGAGGCGTACCTCCGTTCCGAAACGTTCCGGCAGGCCAAGCCTGTTTTTTTGGTATGGGAGTTTGCGACGCTGTTCGACGCGCCGCAAGACCCACGCTTTTACCGGCAACTCATCCCCAGCGTTCAGGGCGTGTGCGCTGCGCCCGAAACGTCGGTTACAAAGCCGCTCAGCCGAACGGTGCCCCTCTTTACGGCTTTAGAGGGCACAAAGACAGGCTTCTTGTATTTAGAGCTATCCAACCTCTCACAAATCTCGCTCGACCTGAAGCTCGGCTACACCGACGGCAAACAAGAGCGGGTAGCGCTCGAGCGCTCACCCCGCGAACCCAACGACGGCAGGTTTTTTTTGTCGTTCGACAAACCCCTAGCGTCAGCGACGTTGACGCTGCCGGCGGGTGCAAGCGGCGAGGTTCAGGCGCGAGTCTGTCAATAGCGAACGACGGATGAGCGGAAGAATTGTTCTTGAAACCTCACCGCGTCCATGATTTGTGTGTCGGCCGGGGTAAAATCTTCAGGTACCACCACAAGTTTGTCATCGTCATCGTCTTCACGGTGAATCACGGCGACGGCGCGGCCTCTAAACATCTCGAGGGCTACGTCAACACCTAAAATGTAAGCATCTAACGCTTCGCCGTCCGGCGCGAGTGTACCGGGCAGGTAACCGTAATTGACCGGATATACAATGTCGTGGTGGCGAGGATGACGCGACCCGAGCGGGCGGTCAACCCTAACGTTCACCCGCTGACCGAGAAATCTGCGGGCAAGCAGCAGGGAACGGCTCAACTTGTGAATCCTGAGAGATGAGCTTTGCGTGCCGGGGTGTTTAACTCTTTCATCATCTCCGCAGCCAAGCTTAACCTGCGCCCCGTAGGGTGACACTAGAGATGATACGAAAGGTGAACCTATGAAACGAACCCTTTTATTCGCCCTCGGCTTTGCGCTGCTCTCTTTGGTTTCAGCGCAGCAGATACAGTACTACTCGCTCAAACTTACGCTAGACGGCAAACCCTTGCAGTGGGATTCGGGTGAGGGCTCAAACCGCAACGGCGAGTTTTTCGGCGTCGAAGACCCTAACGAACCGATGACCATCTACTTTGAAGGGGGTCAGCTCGAGCTTCACCTAGCCGATTACGGCACCTTTAACCAGCCGCACGTGATTGGTATGCGTTTTAGCCGGGAGGCTGCGCCGGATACCTTCAGTATGGGCGCAACGGTGCGTCACAACGACCAGGGCTGGGACGACTACGCCGACACCATCGTCCTTGAAGGGGCGGAAAACGGGCGACGAGTACTCGCGCACCCCCACGACGACGAACAACCCTTTACCCGGTCGCAGAGCGGGGTACGCGCCACCGGGCCGGTACGCATCTACGCGCTCGATAATGTAAGGAGCGGCGACGGCAGCGCCATCATCGTAGATTTTTCGCAGGCACCGTTTAAGGGGTTAAGTCGCGGCACGCTCTCTTACGAACTTACGCCCGACACCCAGAACTAAAACAAGTCTTAAGCCAGCGCCTCACACACCAAACCGAGAAGTCTGAGAATACAGCGAATGATTGTTTTATTCGCTGCACTCTCTATTCCTTACGCACGTCTCTAAAGCTTTCTACCGTAAAACTGCGTAGGTCAGGTGCTTTTACCGGAAACAGGTTCACCCAAGCGTTCACTGAGCGCCTGAGCGCGTTTTTCACCGGTCAGGAAAAGAACGGCAATGCCCGCCACGACGAGAGAGAAGGCAAAAATACCCAGCGCCAGCGGAAATGAAACCAGGAGCAGGGTGCCGCCGAGCTGCGCCGCGACGATGCCTCCGGCTCTAGCTGCCGCCCCCATCACACCGGTGCCGGTCGCCCGGACCTCGGTCGGGTAAAACTCGGGGGTGGCGGCGTAGAGTGCGCCCCACGCGCCGAGCAGTGATGCAGACAAGAGCAAACTTGCCGTAATCACGACGGCGGGTGTGGTCGAAAAGGCGAAGACCATGCTCGAGATCGCGCTCACCCCCAAAAATACCGCCAGCGTCGGTTTACGTCCAAAACGCTCCAAGCTGACTGCGGCAAGCGCGTAACCGGGCAGCTGCGCGAGCGCTAGCACCACTAAAAACCAGTAGGTCCCCAAAACTGCGACGCCTTGCCCGACAAATATTGGCCGGAGCCAGGTAAACACGCCGTAATAGCCAAACGAGAGCGCGAACCAGACTACGAGCAGCGAGAGTGTCCGGGGCAAGAGTTCAGGGGTAAAAAGAGCCGCCGTCGTATTACGGCGCGGCGCGGGCGGCGTCTCGATAAGCCGGGTCAAATCCAGTTCTACACGGTTGATGTTGGCCACGCGCCTCAGCACCCCTTTAGCGCCCTCAACGTCCCCACGCAAGAGCAGAAAACGCGGCGATTCCGGGACGTTGAGCCGCACCCAGAAGCCCAAGATACCGGGCAGCGCGTTGATAGCCAGCAGCCAGCGCCAGCCGGTTTCCGGCAGTTGCGGCACGATGGCCCAGGCCAGCAGCGCAACAATCACCGTCCCGAGCGCCCAGAAACTCTCGAGGTACACCAGAAAGCGCCCGCGTTCGCGTTTGGGCAGGTATTCAGCCATTACCGCATAATCGACGGGCAGCGTACCACCGACCGCCAGACCGTTTACGAACCGTAACATGAGCAGCACCGTAAAATTCGGCGCGAACGCCGAGGCGAGCGCAAACACCGCGTTAAGCGCGATCGTCAGCAGAAACACCTGCCGCCGTCCGATACGGTCGGCGAGCGAGCCGAAGCCCCACGCGCCGAAAAACATCCCGGCAAAAAAGAGTGAGCCGATCAGCCCCGCTTGACCGCCGCTCACACCGAACGTAGCGATAATCGACGGGATAATGAAGCCGATGCCGACGATTTCCATCGCGTCCCCCGCCCAGACGAGGCCGTTGACGCCTAAAAGCCGCCACTGGAAGCGGCCCAAACCGACGGCTTCTACCGCGTCGTCAACGGTTTTGACCTTCCCACGCCAAGCTGAAGACGACGCCATTAGAAACGCACTGGCAAGAGGGATGTAGGCGAGCGACACACTAGGTTTTTCACAAAGACTCCCATTGTTGTCCCGTTACGGTTACGACGTGACGCTTGTAGGTCGCGGGGGGCCGATTGGGTAACGCCCGAGTCCGCGCCGAGCTGCAGCTAAAACTGTAACCAGTCTAGCTGCACCCGTAATATAAAACGTTTGACCGCCGTAAAATGTGAGATGGTAGGGAGATGGAGTCAGCTATGTCAGCCAAAACATCGAAATCAGGGGCTCGAGCGTGAAAGTAGGCGTGGTTCTAGGCGGCGGCGGCGCACGCTGCTTTGCCCACATCGGCGCACTACAGGCGTTGGAAGAACACGGCTTCGAACCCGTCGCCATGAGTACCTGTTCAGCGGGCGCGGTTGTCGGCGCACTTCACGCCGCCGGTCACGCGCCAAACCGTATCAAAGAGATTTTTCACGACGCAAATATGCTTAAAGTCCTGGACATCGACCTTGACGGGGGCAACGGCATGATCGGCTCAGACGGCCTCGCCGAGATTTTAGCGCCGCACCTGCCTGCGACCTTTGAAGAGCTGAATTATCCCTTTGCCGCCGTCGCTGTAGACGTGCAGCAGGGGCTTTCGTGCGTTTTACGGCGTGGCCCGCTGGTTCGGCGCGTCTGCGCCAGCAACGCTTTTCCCGGTGTGTTCGACCCGGTAGAAGACGAAGGCCGCTTTTTTATCGACGGCGGTACCCTCAACATCGTCCCGGTTGACGTGATTCGTACGCTCACCGACAGGCCGGTTATCGCCATCGACGTGACGGTACCGATAGACCGGGAAATCAACCTGGTGGAGGGCGACCAGGAGCACTTCTGGCAGAAGCTCACGTCGCGGCTGAGCCCCAAGCAGTTTACGGTGCCGATGGCGATTGCTGAAAAAGCCTTCACCATCACGCAAGGCAAAGTGGCCGAACTCATGTACGCGATGCACCCGCCCGACCTGATTATCAAACCGCCCCTCTCCGGGAACATTATGCCGCATCAGTTCAGTAAAATGGACGAGGCAATTCGCTGCGGGTATGAGGGTGCGCTCAAAGCGCTTGCTGAAGAGCTACCTAGTTCACTGACCGTACCGCCGGAACCCTCGAGCGGCACCTCCGTTACCGTACCCGAAGAAAGTCGCCGCTAACCGGTCGGACACTCTATATATATGAGAAGCTATGACAGATAAAGTTTCGTATCCGGCCCCCAGCCCAGCCGAGTTGGGTCTTTCAGTACCCCCGGAGTGGTCGCCGCACGCCGCCACCTGGACGAGTTGGCCCTTTGACGACGCGCTCTGGGAAGGACAATTGGCGGCAGTTAGAGACGAATTTACGGCGTTGGTAGCAACTGTAGCGCGTTTCGAGCCGGTAGTTTTGAACGTCCGGGACGAAGAGACAGAAGCCGATGCGAGGACGAGGTTAGGGGCTCACAACGCACCTTTAGACAACATCACCTTCCACCGTGTTCTGCTAAATGACGTCTGGTTTCGGGATAACGGGCCTATTTTTGTCCGTAACACAGCAGGTGAGGTCGCGCTAACCGACTGGGGCTTTAACGCCTGGGGCAAAAAGTACGCGCCCTGGGATAATGATGACCGTGCGCCGGAAAAGGTAGCGAAAACCTTAGCGATGAAGCGGTTTACGGTACCTGTCGTAATGGAAGGCGGGTCTTTAGAACTAAACGGGCAAGGCGTCTTATTAACCACACAGAGCTGTTTGCTGTCGCAGCAGCGTAACCCTAACTTGAGTGAGACGGACTTGGAAGCGGTTTTACGGGCAAACTTAGGCGTTAGGCATGTCGTGTGGCTTGCGGGGGGACTCGAGGGCGACCACACCGACGGTCACATTGATACGATTGTCCGTTTTACGGACGACCAAACGATTGTTTGCGCCGTTGCCGAAGATAAGGAAGACGCCAACTTTGGGCCGATGCAGCGCAACCTGACACACTTAAAAAGTTTGCACGACCATGAGGGCGAACCCTACACCGTGATTGAATTACCCCTACCTAAAAAGCGCCGAGACTTTGCGGGCGTTCGGCTGGCACCTTCTTACGCCAACTTTTACGTCGGAAACGGCTTTGTGGTGGTGCCGCAGTACGGCGACGACAACGACGCGCTGGCTTTGGAGATTTTAACGCCACTCTTTCCGGGGCGCGAGGTCATCGAGCTTTCGTCACGGGCGCTCATTACTGGCGGCGGGTCGTTTCACTGCGTCACGCAGCAGCAACCCGCCGGGAAAATCTTGGCCCCATGACGTTTGTCTTGCTTTACGGCCCGCCTGCTGTGGGCAAGTTGACGGTGGCGAAAGAGCTGGCACAGCAAACGAGTTTCAAAGTATTTCACAATCACTTCAGCGTTGATCTCGCTGAAGAAATCTTTACCCGTAATAGCCCGTCATTTGGCCCGACCGTAAAAGCGCTCAACCAAGTTGTCTTTGAGAAAACAGCAGAGGCGGGAATAAACCTTATCTTCACCTTTGTCTATGCACATCCACAAGATATTTCTGAAGTTCAGTGGATGCTGGGCATATTTAAGAAGTACGGCGCAAGCATTCTGCTTGTTCAGCTTATCTGCAAGCAAGAAATGCTTAAAATGCGACTCGGTGAGGCGTCGCGGCAAGTTTACGGCAAAATTAAAGATGTGGAAACGCTTGAAGGGTTACTCGAGACTTACGACCTCTTCACACCTTATCCAGCGAGGCCAAGCTTACAGCTAGACACGACCGCTACCCCGCCGCACGAAACAGCTGCCGCCATCGCCGCGCACCTTGGGCTAAAGTAAAGCTTATGTCTACCGTTAAACTCGCCGTAATCCAGATGAGCTGCTCAAACGTACTGGAAGAAAACCTCGAGAAAGCTGAACATTTCGTCCGCGAAGCTGCCGGGGCCGGGGCAAATATCGTCTTGCTGCAAGAACTTTTTGAAAACCTGTACTTTCCGCAGCTCGAGCGCGACGACCTCTTCGCGCTCGCACACCCGGCAGCTAAGCACCCGTTTCTCGAGCGTTTCGGCGCGCTCGCCGCCGAACTCGGCGTGGTGCTGCCGGTGTCTTTTTTCGAGTCGGCGGGGCAAGCGTACTACAACAGCCTGAAGCTGTTCGACGCGGGCGGCGATTTGGGCATCTACCGTAAATCGCACATCCCCGACGGCCCCGGTTACGAGGAGAAGTTTTACTTTAACGTTGGTGATACCGGCTTTAAGGCGTGGGAGACGCAGTTTGGCAAGGTGGGCGCGGCCATCTGCTGGGACCAGTGGTTTCCCGAGGCGGCGCGGGCGATGGCCCTGCAAGGCGCGAATTTGCTCCTCTATCCGACGGCTATCGGCTCGGAACCGCAGGAGGTGGGGGGGTTGGGGACCCGTGACATGTGGCAGCGGGCGATGGTTGGGCACGCGGTTTCAAACTGTGTTTATGTTGCCGCCGCCAACCGGGTTGGACAGGAGGGCGACGCTCGTTTTTACGGGTCGTCATTTATCTGCGACTACACCGGCACCAAGCTCGCCGAGGCCGACGAAACCTCCGAGACCGTCATTTACGCTGAACTCGATTTTGCGCTAGCCAGACAGTTCCGGGCCGGGTTCGGCTTTTTTCGTGACCGCCGCCCCGAACTCTACAGCCGCCTGCTCACGCTCGACGGCAAACAGCGCCTAGAGCATGAGTAAGCATAAGGCGTCACTTCGCTCCTTTTAATTGCTTAACTAAGTACCCCCAAATGAAGACTGAGGCTTAGACGGCGGTTGCTCCAAGCAGCTCGAGTGCTTGGGTAACAGCTTTGCGGAGGTCTCTGAGGGCATCGTAGCAACGCCTTGGGAGGAGCCAAGCCTTGAGCCGTTTCCAAAGACATTCGATGAGATTGAAGTGTGGGCAATAAGGCGGCAGAAAGCGTAGATAGAGTCCCTGAGCTTCCCAAGCAGCACGTTTGGATTGAACCATTTTAGCGCGGTGAAAAGTAGCGTTATCCAGAACCACAACACTCAAGCTGTCAGGCGAACAGCTATCAGCGAGGTGTTCTAAGAAGGCTAGGACATTGGCACTTCTGACCGATGTTTCTAAAGCTTCGTAGTGAAGCGTTTGCCTTGCTCCATAAACTTCGAGCGCACCGATAAGGTTAAGTCGTCCGTGACTGCGAACTAGGCCCAACGGGCCGGGCTTTGCCCGTTCTATCTCCAGCGTGTCGGAACTGCTAATGTGGTGTGACCAGATTTTGCCCAGGTGTACGTTGTGCCCAGCGCCAGACTAAAGCCTACTTCGTCTAGATAATAAAGCTTCAGCCTTTTTTCTGCCGCCCCCTTTTAAGCGTGTCTAAACCCGCTCGGTGCTGCTGTTCAAGCTCAGGGTCTACCGTTTTACAGGGCACGTAGCGCGTCCTTTTCCAGACATAGCCCAAGCGGTTGAGGTGCTGGCGTATCGCTTCAGCTGTGACCTTTATGTTGAATTTCCCAGCTATCTCAGCGGCAAGCTGCGAGGCTGTCCAGCTCCGTTCTTCAGCAAGGTATAGGGCCAGTTGGGTTCTTATTTCGTCCGTAATCAAAGGAGCTTGTCCCGGCGCTGTGCCGTCGCCCAGACCTGCCACGCCTTGCTGTTGCCACCTTTTCAGATCGCGCCTGATACTTTCTTCGCCTCGGCCCAAGTAAGCAGCTAGCTTCGGCACACGCCAGCCTTGGTTCGATAACCGTAGAACACTGGCTCGCAGACGCACCTTGGGCTTGAAGTGGGGGGCTTTCTCTATCTCTAGCAGCTTTCTGTCTTCTTGCTCGCTCAGCTCAACATAGAGGGGTTGCATCCCTCAAGTATAGCTTGGGGATACTTAGCTTGCTTCATTGCACATCCGCCGTAAACGTCTCACGACGCTTCAAATAGCTCTACAGTCTTTAAGCATTATGTGCATCAGATGTAATTGTCTTCACACAGCCTGAAAATTTCTGATACACTGCAACCGATGTCACGGCCTCTCAAAGCTTTCTCTATTTTCTCTCTGGTGGTGCTCTTATCAGCAGGGCCGATAGGAGCGGCGCAAGAGCTGTATACGGTGCAACCCGGCGACACCCTCAGCGCGTTAGCAGCGCGTTACGGCACCACGGTCGAGGCGCTTTCGGCGGCCAATTTGCTCTCAGGCACCGACCTCACCGTTGGCACGACGCTGAACATTCCCGAAACAGACACCTATACCGTCGAACCCGGCGACACCTTATCAGACGTCGCTCTGCAAACGAATATACCCGTTGAAGAGCTGATGGCGATGAACGGCCTGTCAGATACCACGCTCGTCATCGGGCAGAAGCTGGTGTTGGGCGGCGCTGCCCCTGCAAGACCGCTCAGCGTCACCGCCAAACCCGGCGATTCGCTCTGGTCACTGTCAGAGCGTTACGGACTACCGGAGGGTGCGCTCAGCGGGGCCAACGGTTTGGCCCCCGACGCGATGCTCGAAGTGGGCGAAACGCTCTCTATCCCCGGTGTCCAGGTGGACGCCGTGCCGAGCGATCAGGGGGGGGGCGCGGAACCGAGCATCACCATCGAATCGGGCGATTCACTCTCTGAAATCGCGCTCCGGCACGGTACCAGCGTCGAGGCGCTCAAAAACCTGAACGGTTTGGACGGCGACGTCTTAAATACCGGAGCGACGCTGCTGTTGCCACCAGCCTCGAGCCGTGACGTAACGCCCAGCATTATCTGGCCGCTCACAGGGCCAATTACCTCATACTTCGGCCCCCGCCAGCTGCTCGGGATGACCTATCACTACGGTCTCGATATCGACGGCGAAACCGGCGACCCGATCGTCGCTGCGATGCCCGGTACAGTCACCTACAGCGGTTGGCAGGGCGGCTACGGGTATCTGACGGTCGTCGAAGCGGACGGTGTGGAGTACTACTACGGTCACGCTTCGGAACTCCTGACCCAGGTAGGCCGACAAGTTGACGCCGGTGACGTCATCGCCAAGGTTGGCGCTACCGGCCGGGCAACGGGTTCGCACCTGCACTTTGAAATTCGTATCAACGGTCAGGCGGTTGACCCCTTGCCGTACCTCGAGCGCACTGCGTCGCTACCTTAAACCTGATCTAAACCTCAAACCGGTCTCGGGCCCAAAAGTAACGTATCCGTTTGGGGCTCTCTAGCAAGGGACTGCTACACTGGAAGCTGTGCCGACGACACCATCTGTGATATCAAATCCTGTCGAGCCTGATTTTGAGAGCTTGTTACGGCGTTTTGGTCTGGCAGCGTTTCGTCCCGGTCAACGCGAGGTTATCGAGGCCGCCTTCAGGGAAGAGGACATTTTGGCGGTGATGCCGACCGGTGCGGGCAAATCGCTCTGTTATCAGCTTCCGGCGCTTGGGTCATGCGGCCTAACAGTCGTCGTCAGCCCCCTGATTGCCCTGATGAAAGACCAAGTTGAGGCGCTTTTACGACGGGGTATCAGGGCCGCTTCACTGACGAGCCAGTTGTCCCATACGGAGCAGGAGCGGTGCTTGGCTCAGCTCGGTACGTTACGGCTGCTCTACCTCTCGCCCGAGCGCCTGGGTAACACGCGAGTGCAGCGTGCGCTGCTCGGCGTCGGCGTCGCCCGATTCATCGTTGATGAAGCGCACTGCATCTCCGGTTGGGGTCACGATTTTCGCCCAGATTACCGGCAGCTCGGGCGTATCCGCGTCACACTCGGCAATCCACCTGTCACGGCGCTGACCGCGACGGCGACAGAGGCCGTCAGGGATGATATCGCTGCGCTGTTGGAACTCCGTGACCCGGTGCGGGTATTGACCGGCTTTGACCGACCCAACTTGCGTTACCGGGTACTGCCCGTACCGGACGAAAGGGCGCGGGAGGAGGCGCTTTACACCTTGCTGGAGCGTGCGTCCGGCCCGTGCATCGTCTACGCCGGAACACGTGAACGTACCGAAACGACCGCGCAAAAGCTTTTAGAACGAGGGTTCAAGAGCGCGGCCTATCACGCCGGTCTGGACGCGCCCACCAGAAACGCTGTGCAGGAAGCGTTTCTGGTGGGCCGAGTTGACGTTATGGTGGCGACCAACGCGTTCGGGATGGGCGTCGATAAAGCGGACGTTGCTGGGGTCGTGCATCTGGAACTGCCCGCATCTTTAGAGGCGTACTACCAAGAAGCCGGACGTGCGGGCCGGGGCGGGCAACGTGCGACCTGCACGCTTCTCTACGCAGACGGCGACGCTGACAAGCAAAAGGGGCTGCTCCGAGCCTCGAGCCCCACCCTGCTCGACCTTAAAAGGGCTTATCTGAAACTCCGCAACGCCCAGCCCGAAGGAGTTTCGACCGAACACCTCGACCTCAACCGGGGCAAACTCATCGGTACTGTGCAGCTTTTAGAAGATAAAAAGATTGCGGCTGTTTTACGCGAAGGTAGGGACGTAAAACTCTCCTTGAGACCGGCGTTTACCCGCGCCCTCCCCGATTTTCAGCCCGCATGGATTACCGAATACAACGCGCGGCGTAAACGACTGTTAGAAGAAATCATCCGTTACGCCGACCTGAACAGCTGCCGCCGCAACCGGCTGCTGGGGTATTTCGGCGACGCCCAAAGTACGGGTGCGTGCGGCTGCGACGTGTGCCGTCCGGAACCGTATTTGACGAACACAAGCCTCGCGACCCTAGCTCAGTTCAGGCGACCCCGGCGGCGTAAACAGGCTGGAGAAACGGCTGACTGGTTTTTACGGCGCGGATTTCTGGAGCTGAGGCGCGGGCTTTTGGGCCGCCGGTACACCCTTTCACAAAAAGGCAAAGCGGCGCTGGGTAGCCCCAAACTGTGAGTCTCAGACCGTGACGCCCTCTCCCGTTACCGCCCGTAAACTCATTGTCGTCGGCGATATCCACGCCCAGACCGAAAAGTTCTGGCATATCTTGCACGAGGCGGGCCTGCTCACCGGCGAGTGTCAGCCCGCACGCGAACTCGTAGCTGGTAGCACACACCTGATTTTGTTGGGCGACCTCGTTCACGCCAAAACGCGTGAGGGGTACAGCGCCCTTATCGGTAGCCCCTTTGACGAGCATCACCCGCCGGACATCGAAAAGGCCGAAGCCGCGCAAGAGGCGTTTCTACGCGCCGTAAAAACGTTCTGTGACCGTGCTGGGGGCAACGTCACGATTTTGCTCGGCAACCACGACTATAACGCCCTGACCGGCGATGAAGGCGTGCTACGTACCGACACCTTGTCGCACCTCGAGTGGCGCGCCTCGGGCCGTACCCTACCCGGCGACCTCGCCGCGTGGCTGGAAACGTGGCCGCGCGAACTGGTGATTCTTGATCTGCACTTCGCCCACGTCGGGCCGAGGCCCGAACATAACCGCTACGACGCGGGCTTTTATCTCGAGAACCGCCGCGACTGGATTCTAGACCCACGCGACGTGTTAGCCGAGACCCCCTACCGTTTCGGTGTTTACGGGCACACGCCGGTGCGGGGCGGCGTCCACTTCGCCTCACAGGGGCGGGCGCTGCTCTTAGACATGAACGGCGTCGGCGACGAATACGCGTACCTCACGCTAACGCTTTTGGGGGATGAGGTGGGACTCGAGCTGCGCGGACGCTTTTACAGTACAACGCTCTAGATACGCCAAATACAGGGGCGCACGGTAGACTCGAGCCTATGGCAGTTGAAATTCTCTCCTACGCTCTCTCGCTTGGCGCAAAGGCGGTCGGGTCACAGGTCATCAGAACGACCGTAACCGCCCGCATCACGATCCTCGAGTGCCGCGCCCTGTTTCAGGGTGCGCTCGGTTCGTACAGCACCGAGCAGTCGAGCCAGCTTCTGACCGGCAGCTTTGAGAGCCTCCGTTTCAGCGAAACAACCGAGAGCAAGGGTGACAAGCACAAATACGACCTGACGTTTGATGCACGCAGCGGTCTGGTCAAGGCGACGCGGCAGGTCGGCGCGCAGGTCGAACGTGCCGAGACACCCTATCTGCTCCCGTACAGCGACCCCCTCGGGCTGCTCCACATCATTCGGGGTCTGGCGCACGGTTCGGCGCTTGTCAAACGGCTGCCGCTACTCGGCAAAGAGGTCGTCATTGAAAGTTTGGGCGAGTGGGAACTAGGCACAACTAGCGGCGAACGCCCGACCTTCGGTTACGTCCTTCGTCCGGGTCTCAGCTACGTTTATGTAGACGCACGCCCACCGCATGCGGTGGTGCGGCTTGTTCAACCCACGCAGTACGGTCAGGTCGAGGCGTCACTCATCCGGGCGGTACAAGGAGACGGAACGCTGAGCGGGCCGAAAGAAGGGGCGAAAGAGCGCTCCGGCAAACGCCGCAGGCGCGGGGGGCGCAGACGGCGGCGGGTCGAACAGTAAGGGATGTTTAGCGAAGCGATTAGATTTCTGCAAAAGGTTGCTGTGTTTCACCCTACCGACGCGAAAGTGTTACTGCTCAAACGCAGCGCCAACGACAGCTTCAGACCCGGCGACTGGGATTTTCCGGGTGGCAACGTTGAATGGGGCGAGCTTCACGGCGAGGCGCTGCCAAGAGAACTCCTTGAGGAGACCGGTTTACGGGTTGAACAGTTTACGCCCTTAAAGGTGATGAGCGCCTTTGACCCGGGCGATAACGTCTACGTTCTCCACATTATCTATACCTGCCGGTCTGACACTGCCAAAATTACTCTGAGCGGCGAACATCAGGCTTACGGCTGGTTTGATAGAGCAGAACTCGAGACCCGCCCAAACAGTTCCGTGTACGTGACATTGGGACTCGAGGCGCTAAAAACAGCGCTAAAAACATCCGTCGGCTAGTCGGTGGTCGCCGCCAGCCACGCCAAATGACTCTGCCAGACGGCAGGCCAGAGTTTGGTAGCTCCCGGTAGCTCGAGCCCAAACACCCTCTTCAGCACATCGTCAAAATCGGCGGCGTCTTTAAGCACTCTTTCTTCCACACCAGCCGCCGTCACAGTGCGCAGCGTCGCCCCCCGTAAAACGCTGTACCCTTCAGTTTGAAAGCGGCTACACACCGTAGACCGGACAAACCCCGACTCGGGCGCGGTTTGCAGCACGTGGCACATACCGGAAAAAGACACGAACGTTCGCGGCGTCAGCTCGAAACAAAATCCTGACGTCGCCCCGTGAGGCTGATTACGCAAGTACCAACCTGTTCCCAAGCGCGTTAGCTCGTAGTCCAAAAATCCTTGACGGCAGTGACCAACGTTTAGAAATAGAGGCTCGAGTAGCCCATCGCCAAAGCCCACATCGCAAAGGTACGGCTGTTCTAGGTCAACCCGTAACAGCAGATGACCGAGCCGAGCCGCGTCGTCGCAGTGCGTGCGGTTGACCGCTCCTCCTAAAAGTGTCACCTGAAACCCCAACTCGCGCAGCGCCCAGGCGAACAGCCCGTTCATCTCGAAGCACCAACCGCCGCGCTTTTGGGTGACGAGTTTATCAAAGATTTGGGGTAGCTCGAGCGTGAGCGGCTGTCCCAAATGAATATCCAGATTTTCGTAGGGAATAGCGAACAGGTGTGCGCGGTGCAGGTTTTGCAAGGTTTCCAGGGTAGGCTCGAGACTCCCTTCGTACCCAATCCGCTCGAGATAAGCTTCTGCGTTCATAAGTTCAGTTTACGGGGTTAGAGGCGGGCGTTTGCTGCTCGAGGACAAAAGCTACGGTTTCCTCGAGGGTCAACTGCTCACCAGCTTTCCAAGCCGCCGTAAAAGCTTGTTCACCAAGTGTTTTTTGTGTCATCTCAAAGTGCTTATTATATAGCAACTCTCAGAAGTATTGATTAAACTAGCGAGATGCGGGCATATTCAGAAGACTTGCGGGAGCGAATTGTTAGAGCCGTGGAGCAGGGCAAGCCTACAGCTGAGGTAGCTCAGGCGTTCGAGGTCAGCGTTGCAAGTGTCGTGCGCTTTGTAAGACAGCAGCGGGAGCGGGGACACTTGCGTTCGCAGTTGCCGCCAGGACGCCCGCGCAGCTTGTCGGCAAAACATGAGGCAGTGCTGACTGAACAGGTCGAGAAACACCGAGACGCAAGTTTGAAAGAGCACACCGAGATGCTAGGTGAAGCGACCGGACGCCGGGTCAGTCTGATGACGGTGCAACGTACCTTGCTACGTTTAAGAATTACGAGAAAATAAAGACTCGTCAGCCGAGTGAGCGTGATGAACCGGCACGGCTCGAGTGGTGGGTGCTGAGCCGAAGACTTGATTCTGACAAGCTAGTCTTTGTGGACGAAAGCGGTACACACTTGAACATGAACCGAGCCTATGCGCGTTCTTCAAATGGCGCAAGGGCTTACAGCAGCGGGCCTTACCATCCGGGCGAACGCACGAACCTCATCGCCGCGCTATCGACTTCAGGAATGCAAGCACCTTGGCTCGTGACCGGCTCGGTCAACACGGCAGCTTTTATCACCTACGTCAAATACGTGCTGTGCCCAACACTGCTACCAGGACAGCTGGTTATTTTAGATAACTACAGCATCCATATTGACAGCCGGATTCGTGAGCTCATCGAGGCAAAAGACTGCCAGCTGCTTTTTCTGCCTACTTACTCACCTGACTTTAGTCCCATCGAGAACGCTTTCTCCAAAATTAAAGCCTTGCTTAGAAAAGCTCAGGCACCTACCCAAGAAACGCTCTCCTATGCTATCAAACATGCTTGTAACGCTATAACCCTCCAAGATGCCAGAGCCTGGTTCAGGCTCTGCGGTTACTCAACTCAATACTTATGATGATTGCTATATACGTTGGACCGAGCCGAAACCTATCCTTTCGTGGGTCATTGAACACCCCGAAGGACTGATCGTCATAGATTCGGGCGAGCGGGCGGGGGCGAAGGACCTGACGAGTTATCTGAGCTGCGCTGATGCGGGCAGCCGCTACTTCATCTTCCGCAACTTCCGTGTGAACGTCGAGCCGGAGAGCGAACTCGGCCCTCAGCTCGAGGCGCTAGGATTATCTTCTCGTGACGTGAGGTGGTGCGTTCAAACGCACCTTCACTTCGACCACGCGAACGGCTTCGGCTTCTTACCCAACGCTGAGGTTTTAGTCGCTAGAGCGGAACTCGAGGGCCATAGAGTAAGACCGATGGGCGCGGTTCCCTGCAAGTACCCGCTTGCTTTCGATCCAACACCCCTGGATTACCTGCCACAGCGCTACGGCTCCTTCGGAGGACACTTTCTTCTCACAGACGCGGGTGACGTCATTATTGTGCCGACGCCCGGTCACAGCTACGGTCATCAATCCGTGCTACTTAACACTGGCGACTTGACCCTCTTCTTCGCTGGCGATGTGGTCTACGGCGAACGGCAACTCTTCAGTGGTGAGGTGTCGGGTATCAACACAGGCGTCGCTCTTACGAAAGCGAGCATGGCGAGAACGCGAGCTTACCTGTCATCTCACGCAACCGTCTTTCTGCCGAGTCACGACCCGCAGTCTTTAAGCCGCCTGCAAAATCTTCAAGTCAGCAAACTCGAGGAGCCGATATGACAAAAGCCGAGGGAACGCCGCGCAACTTCTCTTACTCACTACCCGTAACGGTTGATAAGCAGCACTTTTGGGATGTCTAGACAGACGTCCCAGCTTGGCCTGACTGGGACACGCCTTTGGCCGAAGCCACCTTGGACGGTGAATTTACTGCGGGTACGATGGGGCAGCTCAAAACAAAGTCGGGGCAACAGTCAACCTTTACACTCACGCGCGTCAGTCAAAACGAGAGCTACATCTTCGAAACAAAATTGCCGGGCGCACGTTTGGTGGTGAGGCGCTATTTCAGTAAAAAAGATAACAGCCTAATATTCGTACACAATGTGCGTTTTGAAGGCAAGTTGGGATTCGTCTTTGCGCAGCTTCTAGGACGCGGCTTCATGCGTGAGCTGCCCCTGGTAATGGAGCGTTTAGCGTACGCAACCGAAGGGAGCAGTAGACTGTAAAAGATGGCTAAGCCCTTTTCTACCGTAGACGTACGCGCCGAAGGTAAGCGAGCTGTGCGAACGGCACTGTTAAAAGTCGCCAGCGATCTATTGGAGCGTGAAGGTCCACAAGCGTTGTCCATGCGCCGCATTGCAAAGCTAGCACAGTGTTCTACCGGTGTGTTGTACAGCCAGTTTCGGGGTAAAGAAGAGATCATTGCCGCCCTGTACGGCGAAGGCTTCGAGCGGTTAAAGGCGACGCTGGAGGCTACCAACACGGGCGAGCCACTCGAGTGGGTACGCGAACTCAACCGCGCTTATCGCCGGTTTGCAGTAGCTAACCCAACGCACTACAGCATCATGTTCGCCCGCCCGGTACCCGAATTTAGCCCTTCTGAAACGCAGCTCGAGGCGGCCTGGCAGAGTATCACGCCACTTATTCGTGCGCTCGAGTTGTGTGCTGAACAAAAACTCCTCGCCAGTGAACCAGAAGCGATGGCGCTCAAAATGTGGGTGCTCGCTCATGGACTCGTCAGCGCAGAGATTTCAGGCCACCTGTTGATGGTCAAAGATAACCTAGCCGGGATGCACGAAGCGGTGATGGAAGATTTTTTTAGAGCCTGGGGATATCGAGCTTCGTGACGTCATTAGGCTTTTCTTAGTTCACGGGCGCGACCGCGTGAGGTACCGAAGCATTTATTCTCTTTCCTATAGAACCAGTAGCTAGCTTTAATGGTTCATCCGGTTAATTCGACTCAGGACTAAGCTTGGACTCTCAGTTAAGCGGAGGTGAGTTATGCGCCCTTACACCCGTGTTCGCAAGTTAACCGAAGCGGAATACTGGGAACTCAAACGCTCTCGAACGCTCGCGCACGATGGGAGTGAGTAAGGTGCGGCGGGCACGGGTTGTCTTACTGTCGCACCGGGGTTTACTCGTGCAAGAGATTGCCGAAAGGCCCAGGGCTGCATCATCAAAGTGTGCGGAAGTGGGTCAACCGCTTGAGCAAGCTAGGTATCCCAGGGTTAGAAGAAGGACCGCGTCATGGACGTCCGCACATCTATAAGACGGAGCACGTGAGCGTCGTGATTCAAACCGCCTTAACGAAGCCGGACACGCTGGGCTTGCCGTTCGGCGCTTGGACCCTCGGTAGATTGACGACCTACCTGAGTGAAGCAAAAGGCGTCGCTATGAGCCGTAGCCGCATGAGCGAAATCTTCAGAAACGAAGGGTTGCGCTGGCGACAACAACAAGGGTGGTTCGGGCAGCGCGTCGATCCCGACTTCGCCGAAAAAAGGGGGTCATTGAACGGCTCTGCACCGACTCTCCAGCACACAGCGTAGTCCTCTGTATAGACGAGATAGGACCGCTCGCCTCGCGAACTTATGAAGGCAAGCAGCTCACTAAGATTCACGGTCCCCTGCTGGACGAGCAAAGGTCGCCCTCGATTACCAGCACCGTCCCAAAGGTGGTTTCGTGTTTGGCGCACTGCAACCCGCCACAGGTGAGGTGCTCACCGAAATGTACTCGCGCCGCATCGTGGGAAACTATGTCGAGTTCTTGGAGAAGGTCGAGCAGTGGCTACCATCCGAGGTCGAACGGGGCTACGCCATCGTCGATAACCTCTACATGCACAGCGCCTACGACGTCATGCTCTTCAGTCTTGCCTACCCTCGCTGGGAGTTCGTGTTCCAACCTGAGTACGCGGGCTACTTGAACCTTATTGAGCCCTGGTGGAAGACGCGCCGCTCTTTGGCTCTTAAGAGCAGGCGCTTCGAGGTCTGGACCGAGATGGTCGAACCCGTCCAACAAGCTACCGACTATTGGAACGCCCACAAGCATCCCTACGTCTGGGGCAGAAGAAGACGCCACCGCACACCCCGCAAATTTGGCGTCGCTGCCTTGCCTGTGGTGAGCGCTTTTTAACGGATGAACCATTATGCAGTTGAAAGCTACATTTATCACCATAGAATGTACGTGCTAGACAGTTCAGATGAATGTGGGGGCGTCTGTTCCCAGATGATACCTGCCATATAACGTTATTACAGGAGCCGGGAAAGACGTCTACTTGATTACCAATACCGGTGGATTTTTTGACGACCGCAAAGAAGTCATCATTCAAAAATACGCAGCGAACGGCTCAGTAAGCTGGCAGAAGACGATTTCTGCAAAGAGCAAGGCTTGGGTTGCCTCTGCAGCCGTCGATGGCAAAGGCAACCTTTATGTATCGGGGTCTCTACCGAAGTAACTTTGCCCGCAGATACACGGCTTCAGGTGCGCTCAGCTGGACTTATAAGCACGAGGACACCGGAAAAGAGATAAGGGCAGTTTCAACTAAAGATGGACGCGCCATCTATCTTGCAGGTGCGACGAGCAGCAAGATCAACGGAAGCAACAAGGGGGGGATGACGCCTTCCTCGTCCGGCTCAACGCTCAGGGCCGCAAGGTCTGGATACGTTAGGTAGCAACAAATTCAGCTAAACAGCAAAAGGCGAGAGGTTACGACTTCTCGCCCTTTGCCATGCCCCAATCACCCCACCAACCAAGGCCGCGCCAACACCGCAAACCCCAGAAATGACGCAAACCCGAGCACATCCGTAACCGTCGTTAAAATAATGTTTGATGACTGCGCCGGGTCTTGCCCGAGCCGCTCCATGACAAGAGGAATCCCGGCCCCGGCAACGCCAGCAACCAGCAGATTGACAGTCATCGCCGAAGCGACGACGATTCCGAGCGCGACGTTGCCGCTGAAAAGGGACGCAGCGGCCCCGGCAACGACACCGGTTGCCGCGCCGTTGACCGCGCCGACGATGCCTTCTTTGAGGAGCACTTTGCGCGAACGCCCGATGTCTACATCTTCTAATGCGAGCGAGCGGAGCATCACGGCCTGCGCTTGTGCGCCCGCATTCCCGCCCTGACCGGCGACAACCGGCAACAGGGCGGCCAGAATCGTAATCTGCGCGATGATGCCGTCGAACGCGCCGACGACCGCCGCCGCTAAAAATGCAGTCAATAGGTTGACCTGCATCCAAGGCAGGCGCTTACGGATTGAAAACCCCGCCGATGACGACGCGTGTTCGTCCGACCCGGCCCCGAACATCTTTTGCGCGTCCTCATAGCCTTCTTCTTGCAGTTCGCTGACAAGCTGCGTTGCTAGGATAACCCCGCGCAGGTGTTCACGGTCGTCAACTACCGGCACCGACAGCAGGTTGCGCTCTAACAGTACGTCTCTCACCTCGTCGAGGGGGTCGTTGGCGTGAACACGCATGACCTCGGCGACCATCACCCGTGAAAGTGGCGTCCGGGGCAGATTGAGTACGAGGTCGCGCATCAAGAGCACCCCTTTGAGGGCGCGAACCTCGTCGATCACGTAAACGTAGTTGACCTCACGCCCAACGAGCGCAAGACGGCGCAGGCGGGTAAGCGCGTCGGCGACCGTCGCCCCTTCACGGAGCGCCACGTAATCGGGCGACATAATGCTTCCGGCGGTGTCCTCTTCGTAATCGGCGAGTTCTTCAAGTTCTTCGACGTGGGCGCTCGGGAGGCGCTCGAGCAGCGCCTGTCGTTCGCGTTCGGGCAGGTATTCAAAGATGTCGTTGGTGTCTTCAAACGGGAGTTCACGCACCAAGCGGGCGGCTTCTTCGGGAGGCAGTTCCTGCAACACGCGGGCCGCAAAATCCGGCGAGAACCACTCGAGTACCGGTGCGCGCAGCTCACTCTCAAAGCGCGACAATTCGTCAATGACTTCATGCGGCTCGAGCCGTTCCAGAATGCGGGCCGCCTCGAGCGGGTGCGTTTCGATGAGGGCGCGGGCAAGGTCGTCTTGAATCATGCCCTTATTGTGACCCAAGACCGACGGCCTGAGGTGCGGACGCCTTTGGAGCCGTAAATACGCTATGCTGCAAAACCGCATGACCGACCCCCTCACCGACCCGATTACCTACCCCAGTGTGCTCGAGTGGCTTTTTGCCCAAACCCGGAGCGGTGCGCCGCGCGACCCCGTGCGGATGCAGCAGCTGATAGAAACGCTTGCACTAGACTCACCTCCGAACGTTGTTCACGTCGTCGGAACAAACGGCAAGGGCAGTGTGACGGCGATGTTAGCGGCTGCTTATGGCGCTGCCGGTAAGAAAACCGGGCGCTTTATCTCGCCGCATGTTGAAAGTTTCCGGGAACGGATTTCTGTAGACGGACAGTGGATTTCTGCAGCTGAGGTCGTGGCGTTTATTCAGACCTTGCCCAAGCTCAACCCAAATCCGGCCTTTTTCGAGTTGACGCTGGCACTGACACTGGCGCACTTTGCCCGTAAAGAGGTCGAGGTCGCAGTCATTGAGGCGGGCGTCGGAGCCAAGCACGACGCGACGCGGGTACTGGAGAATGTCCGCGCCGTGATCATCACCAACGTCGGACGCGACCATCTGGACACGCTCGGTCCCACCTTTCGAGACGTTGCCGAAGACAAGGCCGACGCCATAAGGCCCGGCGTCCCGACTCTGACCGGCGCGACCGGCGAAGTTTTAGAAGTGATTACCGAAGTTGCAGCGCGGCGGCGCAGCCCGCTTTTCTTCAGAACGCCGCAAAGTTCACTCTTTCAGTTGCCGGAAGGGTTGCCCCAAAGCACACCGACTACAGCGCACAATCAGCAGCTAGCAGCGGCGGCGCTGCGGTTGCAGGGCGTTCCCGAAACGGCTATCTGTCAAGGTCTCAGAGCGACCCTGCCTGCAAGAGCCGAACGGTTTTTACTCGGAGACAAAGAAGTTTTGCTCGACGGGGCGCACAACCCGGACGCAGCCCGGGCGCTGCTAGGGCACACCCGCCCGCCCTTCGTCTTGCTTTTCGGTGCGCTGCCGAAAAAACTCGGCGCGGAAACGCTCGAGGTTCTAGAGCCCCACGCCAAACACATCATCCTGACAAACGCCGTACCCGGTAAGCCAAGGTCACTCCAAAAGTCCGGACTGACGTTCGTCGCAGACCCCGAAGCGGCGCTTCAGGAAGCTCTGGCACATTGTGCAAAGGGTGGACAGGTCGTGGTTGCCGGGTCGTTTTATCTGGCGGGACAGTTGAGACCGCTTCTGCCGGGGGGTACGGCTCCTAGATGACGCTATCCGCTGCCGGGCAGACGTTTCTCGAGCACGCTTACGGTTGGACGATAACCGAAGGTCTTACACTTCATGAAGGTGAGAACAGCACCTGTGTCGTGACGACCTCCAGGGATAGAATCGTCGTGCGGCGCTACCGTAAAAAAAGATACACGCCCGCTGAGGTGAGTGCGGAACTCGAGTGGTTAGCGGCTCTTAAAGGCACCGTTCCGGTCGTCCCAGCTTTGAAAACACGTGACGGAACGCGTTACACCGTTCAAGGTGCTGATAGTTACGCGGCGTTTCCCTACATCGCCGGAAATGAACCCGACCCGCCGACACCTGAGGATTTTAGACGTTTAGGCCAGCTTTTACGGCAACTGCACGGCGCAGCAGCGCACGTTCTAGAAACGAGACCTGAACACTGGGCAGGACGTCAGCGACCGACTTGCAACCTGCACATTGTAGCAGGGGCGCTCGAGTCCCTCCTCCAAACCCTCCTGTTAGGCGACGCCGACAAACAACGGTGTGTAATCTTAGCAGAGCAGTTGCGGGAGCTTTACGCCCTTTGCAATCCCGAAAAAAGTTTTGTTCACGCCGACCTTCACTTCGGTAACGTACTCGTTAATCGTAACGTGTGGACGCTGCTCGACTTTGACGAGTGCGGGTTCGGTTTCCCTGCTTTTGACCTCGGCACGGTGCGTTTTCACGCTGTCGCCAGGGGACATGAGGGCTGGAGGGCGTTTTTTACGGGTTACGGCGAACCGCGCCCAACTGTCTCCGAGCTTAAACTTAGCACAGCAATGAAGATCTTTTATACAGCCGGTAAACTGCCGTTTCGTCTGGACGTTCCCGACGTTCAAAAAGATGCGCCCGGTCTTATCCGAAAGTATTTAACGATGGCTGAGCAAGCATTAGCAGAAACGTGATGGGTCAGCGGCCTCCGGCAACATCAACAAAGGTTCCGGTAATATAAGACGCTTCTGCCGAGAGCAACCAGAGAACCGCGTGCGCGACCTCTTCGGGCTTTCCGCCGCGCCCCAGCGGAACCGTCGGCGCAAGCCGCCCCAACCTTCCCGGTTCGCCGCCTTGGGCGTGAATCTCGGTATCGATAAACCCCGGCCTGACCCCGTTGACCCGGATGCCCTCCCCGGCAACTTCACGCGCGAGTCCGACTGTCATGGTGTCGAGCGCGCCTTTGCTGGCGGCGTAGTCAATGTATTCCCCCGGCGACCCGGTACGCGCCGCGAGCGACGAGACGTTGACGACCCCGCCCCCCGCGCCGCCGTAACGCGCCGACATCCGCCGCACCGCCTCACGCGCACACATAAACGCACCGAAAACGTTGGTCGAAAAAACTCGAGTCAGGCGGGCCATATCTAAAGCCTCGAGCCGACTCTGGGGCTCGAGCGTTCCCACATTATTCACGAGCGCCCGGAGCGTCCCGAAATCGTCCACCGCCGTAAACAGCCGCACGACCTCACTTTCAACTGAGATATCGGCCTGAACCGCTGTAGCCTCGGCCCCGCCCACCTGCAACTCCGACACGAGCGCTTCGGCCTCCTCGTGCCGACTCCGGTAGTTCACGCAGACCGCGTACCCTCGAGCCGCCGCCAGCCGCGCCGTTGCTGCGCCGATGCCTCGGCTTCCGCCCGTAATCAGCAAAACGTTATCCATCTGCACCTCCTTCAAGTAAGAACAGCTTTACGCACAGTTTATGGCGGTCTTATTTGGCCTGAGCCAACGTGAGCGCCAACCGCGCCGCCGCTACGACCGGCTCATCGTTTACGACTCTGACGGGGGTGTTTAGGTGGGTCTCGAGCCCCTCCCTCACTACCCCACTCAGGCGCGTAATCCCTCCGGCAAACGCGACGGGTAAAAATGTGTCTAAACGCCCCTGTACATCTCGAACCAACCGTGCGAGTTCAGCCCCGGCCTGTTCCAGAATAGCTTTCGCCGTTTCATCTCCCGCACGTTCAGCTTCTGCCACTGCCGGAGCGAGCGACGCGACGAACTCTCGGCCTCCGCCGTAAACGACCGGCATAATCTCAGGCCAATCACGGCTACCGAGCCGAGCATAAAGAAGTTCAGCTAGTGACGTTTTAGACGGCTTACCAAGCGTGTCAATCTGCCGAAAGAGCGCCCTAAGTCCCTGGTGCCCAAGCCAGTACCCGGCTCCGGCGTCGTCAACCAGATAGCCGTAACCTCCAGCCCGGACGATTTCGCCCGCATGGGTCTCGTGATACGCGACGCTGCCCGTACCCGCATAGACGAGAACCCCTTCACCCGGCCCGAAAGCGCTGGCAAACGCGACGTGCATGTCGTTGTCGAGGACGGTACGCTCCGGGGTCAGACCTAAACCATCTTTTACGGCGCGGGCCAACAGCTTTACGGCGACCGTCCCCGGATGTAGTCCGGTGATTCCGGCAACGAGCGCGTCCGGCGGATGAGCGGCTTTAGCCGCTGCTAAAATACCGACAAACTGCGCCAGCTGCACGTCGTTTTCGCTGAAGATGTGCCCGGTCAAAGGGCCGGTACGTCCTTCGCCCAAGCTTGTTCCACCACTTGAGCGTAACAACCAACGGGTACTCGAGCCCCCCGCATCAATCCCTAACCCTACCAGTTCATTCATAACTCAGCTTACCGTTTGGAGTAAAACTCTATATTGATAGGACTTGACAAACATAAAACTCCACCGCATACTTAATTTACGGCTCGTATAAAATACCCAAGGCGTGAATACAAGACGTCGTAGCCGTTTAGGAGGCGTATGAAACGTATTTTACTGGTTTTGGTCTTACTGAGCGCATCCGCTGCGTCGGCGCAAGAACTCGAGATGTGGACGCTCGCGCTCTCGCCCACCTTTGACGACTACATCAACGGCGTCATCGCCGACTTTGAAGCCGAACACGAAGGGGTCACCGTCAACTGGGTCGACCTGCCCGACGGCGGCTTTCCCGACCGCTTTTTTGCCTCGGTTGCGGCCGACCGTGCGCCTGACGTAGTGAACTTGAACACCTCGCGGATGCTCCAGGCGCAAGAACAGGGTGCGCTGGTGAACCTGAGCGAAGAGGCGACGCCGGAACAACTCGGGATTTACTTTGAAAATCTGCTTGACTCGAGCAGTGTCGGCGGCGACGTGTACGCCTTTCCCTGGTATCAAGCGCCGACCGTCTTGATGTACAACAAGGCGATTTTTGCAGACGCCGACCTCGACCCCGAAGCGCCCCCCGCCACCTACGCCGATGCCCTCGAGCAGGCGCTCACCATCCGCGAGGCGACGCTCTTAGAGGGCATCAGCCCGCTGCCTTTCCCCGAAGACTGGCTCGTCCAAAACGGCGTCAGCATCCTGAACGAAGACGGCACCGCGCCCGCCTTCAACACCCCTGAAGGGGTCGCCGCACTGCAAATTTACGTGGACGCCGAAGAAAGCCGGGCGGTCAGCCGTGAAGCTGCCAACTTCGACTACGAAAAGTCCATCCGCGATTTTGTCGGCGGACAGTCGGCGATGCTCGTGACCGGGCCGCAGTTTATCCGCACCGTCGAGTCCGACGGTCCCGAGGTTTACAAGAACCTGGGCGTCGCGCCCTATCCGCAGACGGAAACGGGCATTATCCCCAACGCGATTCAAAACATGGTTGTCCCGGCCGGAAGCGACAACATCGAGCTGGCCATCGAACTCGCCAATTTCGTGACCAACGACGTCAATCAGCTGGCGTTCGCCAAACTCGTGTCGATTTTTCCGTCAACCAAAGAAGCCGCCCAAGACCCCTTCTTTTGCAGCGATGAGGAATCGCTCGAGGGTCAGGCGCGGTGTATTCAGGCCAACTCGATTGAACGCGGCTTCGACAATCAGGTACGCGAAGACATCAAACAGGAGATTCGCCGGGGCTTTGCCGAGGCGATGCTCGGGCAAAAAGACGCCGCGACCGGCCTTGCCGACGCGGAGCAAGCCGTTGCTCAAATCCTGAACCGCTAGTTCTAACACGGAGCCGGACGTCAACTGAAGTCGTCCGGCTCCGCTGTTTGGGAGATATATGGCCTCATCAGTAGCCTCAGCATCAGCCGCACCCAGCCGTAAAGCTGCCGCCCGCCGCCGTACGCTCGTCGGTTGGCTGTTTATCTTACCGACCGTTATCGTTTTTGGCGTTTTTACGATTTACCCCATTATCTTAGGCATTCCGCTGGCATTTTTTAACGTGTCGTTGCAGCTCGAGCCTACCTTCGTCGGCATGACGCACTTCGAGCGACTCTGGAACGACGCGAACTTCTGGAACGCGATGAAAAACTCCTTGCTTTATCTTGCAGTCGTGCCGCCCCTGCAGCTTTTGTCGATTACGCTAGCCGTTCTGCTCAACCAAAAGTTGCCCGGTACAGCGGTCTTCCGGGTGATGTACTACATCCCCGTCGTGACTTCGATGGTGGCGGTGGCCATCACCTGGAAGTGGCTCTACCAAGACCGGGGACTTATCAACAGCTTTCTAGCAACCATCGGGGCGATTCATCCGCTCGAGCCTATCGGCTTTTTGACCGACCCCAACATCGCGCTCTGGTCGGTGATGGCGGTAACGCTGTGGAAAGGGCTCGGCTACTACATGATTATCTATTTAGCCGGGTTGCAGTCTGTCCCTGCCGAACTCGGTGAGGCCGCCGAAATTGACGGGGCCAACCGCGCCCAAAACCTCTGGTTTATTACGATTCCCTTGTTGCGCCCGTACGTGCTCCTGTGCAGCCTGCTCTCAACAATTGCCGCCTTGCGCGTGTTCGACGAAGTTTGGGTGATGACCCGCGGCGGCCCCATTGATTCAACGATGGTCGCCAATGCCTACCTTTACCGCACCGGTTTTGAACAGCTCGATTTCGGCTACGCTGCCGCCGTCGGTTTGGCGCTCGGCGTGGTGGTGCTGACCGCTTCAATCGGCGTGTTTATCTTTAACCGTAGGGGGGGGCTGAACTACTACTGATGGTGACGACGACCCCTGATGTAACCCAGCGCGCACCCCGCCGTTCAGCCAAAAAGCCGCTGACGATGGTTCTTCTGTACGCGCTGCTGCTCTTGTTTGCCGTGCTGTGCGTCGGGCCATTTTTGTGGCTCGTTTCGACCTCGCTTAAAAGCGGACAAAATATCTTGTCGTATCCGCCGAAGCTGCTCCCGAACCCGGTCTCGTTTGAAAGCTATGTTGACGTATGGCGGGCACAAAATATGCCCCGGTTTCTGCTCAATACTTTTATCATTTCGTTTTGGGGCGTGCTGGCGAACCTGGCGATGGCAGCGACGGCGGGCTACGCGCTCGCCCGGATTCGTTTTCCGGGGCGCGATATCGTGTTTTTTCTCATCGTTTCGACGCTGGTGCTGCCGAATACGCTCAACATCGTCGTCAACTTTATTACGCTGGTGCAACTCGGCTTGACCGATACCTTTATCGGCGTGATCTTACCAAACGCGGTCACGGTCTTTAACGTGTTTTTGCTGCGGCAGTCGTTTTTGTCGATTCCTCGCGAACTCGAGGACGCAGGCCGCATCGACGGAGCCAACGAGTTCATTTTGTGGTGGCGCGTGATGCTGCCGCTCGTACGTCCGGCACTCCTTACCGTCACAATTTTGGAGTTCGTCGCCATGTGGAACATCTACCAGTGGCCCCTGATTGTCCTCAGCGACGCGAACAAGTTTCCGCTTTCGGTTGCGCTCTCACGCCTGACCGTCGGGGAGCTGGCTCTAAATTTCGGCAATATCGCCGCCGCGACCGTTATTTCGATGATTCCGGTGATTTTGATTTTTCTGGTTTTGCAACGCTACTTTATCGAAGGTCTGGCAGGGTCGGTTAAAGGATGAGTGGTGCCCGAATTCCTGCAGGAAGCTTGATAGTCTCGTGTCAGGCGGATGAGACGAGTCCTTTTTACGCACCTGAGTTTATCCGGGCGTTTGCGCTGGCGGCGCTGCAAGGTGGGGCGCAGGGGTTGCGGCTCGAGGGCTCCGCCAACATCCGCGCCGTAAGACCCGTGACTGAGCTGCCCATTATCGGCCTCATCAAGCGGCGCGGCGTGTTCGAGCCTATCTACATCACCCCGGAAAAGGGCGACGTGACCGCTATCGCCGAAGCTGGCGCGGACATCGTAGCCTTCGACGCGACCCTGCGCGAACGGCCCGCCGAGGTTGCCGAACTTGTCCGTGAAGTTCACGCGCACGGCCTTATGGCGCTCGCAGACGTGGCTACCGTAGCGGACGCTGAACACGCCTTATCAGTAGGTGCCGACTGGGTCAGCACGACGCTTTCGGGGTATACGGACTCGAGTCCCCAACAAGATGGCCCGGACTTTGAGCTGATTTCAGCTCTCGCCACGCAAGGTATCCAGCCCCTCGCGGAAGGGCGGCTCCGCACCCCCGAAGAGGCTACCGAAGCGCTCCGGCGCGGCGCGCTCGCAGTCGTCGTCGGCGGTGCCATTACCCGGCCCGAAGTGCTGAGCGCCCGGTTTGCTGCCGCGCTCCGTGACATTTAGTAGTGGACGCTTAGTGATGGCTGTTAGTTCGCACGGGGCAGGGGCACTCTCACGGCTGCGCACTGAGCAAACGCATCTGACCCCGGCGCTCCGGCGGTTGGCTGAAGTTGTCTTGGCGTCGCCGCAAGAGGTTATCTATCAGTCGGTCACTGAACTTGCCGACCTCGCTGAAGTTGGCGAAGCCAGCGTGATTCGGCTCTGCCGTGACCTCAGGTTTAAGGGCTTTCAGGATTTTAAGCTGGCCCTAGCCGCCGACCTCGCACGCGTCACCGAAGGGCCGTCCGGCGCGGGCGCTCTGGAATACGTCACCGAGACGGCGCTGCGGGCGGTTGCCGAAACCTCAGCGATGCTCACCGGCGCGTTGGAACCTGCGCTAGGAGCGCTCGGCGCGGCGCGGACGCTTCTCATTTACGGGGCAGGCGCGTCAGGTATCAGCGCCCAGGATTACGGCTACAAGTTTTTACGGTTGGGGTACAACGTCTGCGTTTACACCGACGCTCACCTCGCCGCCATGGCGGCGACGACGCTGCCCGCTGAGGCGGTGCTCGTCGCGCTGACCCGCTCCGGCTCGACCTTAGATACCGTAAAAGTCCTCGAGCTCGCCCGCGCCCGCGGGGTTAAAACGCTCCTCGTCACCGAACGCGTTAAAAGTCCGGCGACGGCCATTGCCGACGTGGTGCTCTACACCTCCTCCAGTGAATCGCCGCTAACGGGTGGGTCGATCTCGAGCAAAATCGGTCAGCTCCTCGTTCTCGACGCGCTTTTTGCCGAGCTGTTGGAACGTCTACCGAACGCCGCAGAAATCGTCGCTACGACCGCTCGCGCCGTCACCGACCGCAACTTGTAAAGCCCTGGCCCTATCAACCTCTTATGAAACTGCTTTTCGTACCGCCCGACACCCGCCCGCCGACGCTCGATTTTCCGGTCTCCCTAGCCAGGGCCGTAGGTATGGACGTACAGGTGCCACCGGCTGAAGCGCTGCCGCACATCAACCAACCCGGCAATCTGGGCGTACTGGCCGACTGGCTGGAAAGTGCCGCCGCAAACGCGGATACCCTGATCGTCTGCCTCGAGACCCTCACACTAGGCGGGATGATTCCGGCGCGGCGGGTAGACGATACTTTAGAGGACGCCGTAAAGAGGCTCGAGCTGCTCTCTCAGCTCAAAGCCCGCTATCCTGACCTGCGAATTCTCGCGCACGGCGTTATCGTGCGCGTTGCTCACGGCGACGACCCGGTAGAAGAAAAACCCTACTACGGACGTTACGGCCCCGACCTCCGCCGCTACAGCGAAGCGTTTGACCGCTACGCCCGCCGCCCTGACGCAGCGTTGGAAGGGGAGCTCGAGCAAACTGAAAAGGCTGTCCCGCCGGACGTTCTGGAAGACTGGTTAGCGGCGCGTAGACGCAACCATGCGCTGCATCTGCGCGCCCTCGAGCTGACCCACACGGGCGTTATCCATCATCTCTGCTTGACCCTCGACGACACGAGCCCCTACGGTCTGGCAGCGGTAGATAGGCGGGCGCTCGAGGCCCGTACCGACGCCCTCGACCTCTGGCCCAAAGTGGACATCTACCCCGGTGCCGACGAAGTTCCGAGTACCCTGCTGGCCCGCGTTCTGAGTCCTGAACCCACGCCTATATTCGTCCGCTACTCCGGCACGCTCGGCGCGGCGGCAGGGCTCAAATATGAAGACCGACCGGCAGGCGAACTCGTTAAAGCGCAGCTCCGCGCGGCGGGGTGTTACGGCGTGGAAACCCCTGCTGAAGCAGCCTTTGTTTTAGCCGTCAACACACCGGGCCGAAGCCAGGGCGAACCTGCACCCGACTTTGAAACCGTCGATACGTCTGAACGCAACTTGCCCGAGTTTGTAGATCTTATCGAACGAACGCTAAGCGCAGGACACTCCGTTACGGTAGCCGACATCGCCTATCCGAACGGGGCCGAGGCGCGGTTTTTTAGGATGTCGCAGAGCGTGGGGTTAGAGCGACTCGCAGGCTTTTGCGCCTGGAACACGGCAGGAAACACGCTTGGAACCGCCGTGGCTCTCGGGGTTGCGGCAGCTCACGTTAAAGACCACGCCCGCTGGACTGAACTGCGTTTTAACAGGCTGGTAGACGACGCACTGTATCAAGGTTTGGTACGTTCTGAACTGTTCCAAGCTTTGGGCAATCCAAGCCCGTTTGACTTGGGCGAGCAGCACGCTGAGGCCGAAGAGAAGCTGAACGAACTGTTGGAGCCCCGTGCCAGAGCCTTGTGGGACGCGCACTTTGCCGGAACGGGATACGGGCTCGAGTGGCACCCGCCGACCCTTCCCTGGCCCCGTCTTTTTACGGCCCGCTTTCCTTTTAGAGTCGTATGAACAAGTTAGAAACCGACGTAGCCATTATCGGCGGCGGTTTGGGCGGCGTCGCAGCGGCCCTTGCAGCACTGTCCGGGGGGGCTCGAGTTGTCCTAACTGAGCCTACGGATTGGCTCGGCGGACAGCTAACGAGTCAGGGCGTGAGCGCACCCGACGAACATCCGCTCATCGAACAGTTCGGTGGCACGACGCGCTATAACGAATTACGAACGCGCGTGCGGCGGCACTACTGCGACCTTTACGGCGCACCCGAAACGATGCCGGACGGCCTTCCGTTAAATCCCGGTAACGGCTGGGTCAGCCGCCTCTGTTTTGAACCTAGAGTAGGCGTTGAGGTCATGGGAGCAATGTTGGGGCCCTACCTGAAATCTGGTCAGCTCAGCGTTTTGTATGGGCACAGGCCGGTCGCCACAAAAGTAGAAGCGAGAACCGTCAAAACCGTTACATTGCAGCGTGGTACCGAACCAGTAGAGCTCCACGCAACCTACTTTTTAGACGCCACGGATTTGGGCGACCTGTTGCCCCTTTGCGGCGCACCGTTTGTAACCGGCGCAGAGGCGCAGTCCGACACCGGCGAACCGCACGCGCCTACTTCAGCGAATCCGAACGAGATGCAGGCGATGACCTACGGTTTCGCCGCCGAATACTGCCCCGGAGAATCGCATATCATCCCTAAACCGGAAAGCTACGAACGTTTTCGTGACGCCGGTCTGTATACCCTGACGCTAGACAACGGCGACGGTCGAACCGGACGACGCTTTCGGATGTTCGCACCCGGAGAAGCGCGCGCACTCCCCTTCTGGAGCTACCGCCGTCTGTTAGCGGCTGACCTGCTGAGCGTCCCAAACGACGTTGCGCTTATCAACTGGGTAAGTAACGACTATTTCTGGCGCGGCCCGTTCGACCCTGAAGCACACACAGAGGCCAAAGCGCAAGCGTTAGGCTTTCTCTACTGGCTGCAAACCGAAGCACCCCGTGACGACGGTGGATTCGGCTACCCTGAACTTAGACTACGCAAAGACGTGATGGGCACCCCGGACGGCCTCAGTAAAGCGCCGTATATCCGTGAGGGACGCCGTATCCGGGCGCATAAACGGATACTCGAGCAAGCCGTCAGCGCAGCGTGTCAGAAAAACGCGAGAGCCGCCCCCTCTGACGATACGGTCGGCGTCGGTTGGTATCCTATCGACCTGCACCGCTGCGTGGATAATCCGGACATGGCCTTGTTTGCACCGACCCGGCCTTTTCAAATTCCGCTCGGCAGCCTCCTGCCGCTTCAGCCGAGTAACCTTTTAGCAGCCGGTAAAGCCCTCGGCACGACGCATCTGACAAACGGCGCGTACCGCTTGCATCCGGTTGAATGGGCCGTCGGGGAAGCGGCGGGAACACTTGCAGTTTACTGTTTGATGGAAACTTGCACACCCCGCGAGACCCGGCAAACTCGCCGTCAGTTACGCCGGTTTCAGCTCACGCTGCTGCAAAACGGTATCCCGCTAGCGTGGACGGTTGACGTTTCACCTGAACATCCGGACTTTGTCCCAGCTCAGCTTCTCGTCGTTGCCGGAGGTATCGAACCGGGAGGTGAGCGGGCGGGGAGGCTCGAGCTTACCCTAGACACGCCCCTAACCGAACGTGAACGCACGACCTTGACGCTCGCCGCCGAGAGCCTTTTAACCGACCTAACTATCGCTTCTGCTTCTCCAACTATCCAGAGCTGGGCCGACGCCTGCCACTGGCTTAAGCAAGCCCTCACCCAAATCTGTTAAACTCTCCGCGTGAGCTTGTCTGATATTGACGTTCGCATCTTGGGGACGCTGCTCGAGAAAGAGCGCACCACCCCCGAAAATTATCCGCTCTCTATCAACGCGCTCGTGTTGGCGTGCAACCAAAAAACCAGCCGCGCCCCCGTAACGGACTACAGTCAGCGCGACGTTGAAACCGCCCTGCAAGGGCTCCGCGACCGAGGCTTGGTCAGCTCCGAACAGGGGATGGCCGAAAGGGTCATCAAACATCAGCACCGCCTCACAGGAGCGTTCGACCTGAACCCGCAGGACTTCGCTATCCTTGCTGTCCTGATGCTGCGCGGCCCGCAGACGGCTGGAGAATTACGGGGCCGCACCGAACGCTACGCAACCTTTTCTGACGTGTCCGCCGTAGACGCGAGTTTACGGCGTTTGGCCGCCTACAAACCGCCGCTGGCCCGTGACGAAGGCCGCGCCCCCGGTCAGAGTCAGACGCGCTGGACGCATCTGCTCGGCCCCGACCCAGAGCGGCTTAAACCCAGAGTGCGCCAAGCAGCAGAAGAGACCGCGCCATCAGAGATGACGGCTGAAGCGGGAACGCTCGAGTCCCTCCGGCGCGAGGTCGAGATGCTCAAAAAGCAAGTCGCAGAAATTAGAGCACACTTGGGTTTAACGGACGACTGACCCGGCTTTAAGCCGCCTAAGTGGTAGCCTAAAAGGACTACAGGAGGCTACACGTGACGCTTGGGTTTGGGGAAATTATACTGATTGGAATCGTTATCGTTCTACTTTTTAACGGTAAACGGTTGACAAAGCTGCTGGGCGCGTTTCGGCAGTCGAAAACAGAGTATAGAGAAGGGCTCGAGGAACCCGTAGACGCAGAGTTTAAGGACGTATCAGAAGACAAGGAAAAGGTTGAGCAAAAGAGATAGCTGTGATTTCCAGAACTTAAATTAACTACAGGCGCTTTACCTTGATAACATGCAAATCTTCCTTTATGAAAGGCTGTTCCGATTCAGGCAGAGCGCACATGTGATACCCAAATTTGTTGACCCCTTGCGGGCGAAACGTTTTCTGATAATAGTGATTGCCGTGATTTGAACCGTCGGTGATAATCAAACCACCTTCGGGCGGCATCTTTTCTAGTACTGTGAGTAGAAAAGGTTTAGCTAAAACGAGAACTCCGCTTCCTCCTTCGCCCATACTGTCTTTCCGATAGAAAAGAACATCTATGCGCTCGAGCGTCCTTATCCCCCGTCTTGCACCGTCTGAAATCAAACGGGCTGTGGGGAGGTATTCTTTCTCTTGTACGTTCAACGATGCCAACTCAGCTTTTAAGTTTGGGTTAGGGTCACAAAAGATGACTTCATCAACATAGTTACTGAGCATCTCGAGCGGTTCTAAGAAATCTCGAGCGCAACAGGGATAGAAAGCTATTCTAGTCAGCTGCTCCACTCCCAACGTAATCAAGATTAGTTGATTCCGGAATTACATCTTGTGGAAGTGGCAGGTTTTCAAGAAACTGAAACCAAAAACCCATAAAATCCCTGAAGTCATTTGTCGAGCAGATTAAAAAGTTGTACCTTACACGCTCTAGTACGCCGTTTTGGTTTTTCTCGAGCTTTTCTGACAAGAATATAATCTCACCTATTCTCCGACTACTCGGAGCAACGAAGATATTTCCGTGCGCCAAAGCGTTACGAATGGTTGCCAAGACGGATTCTAACCGTAGATTGTCTTTGATTCTTTCGGCACGCTCGAGTTCATCCCAACCCATCGGGTCATCAGGATATTTTTCGAGTGTTGTTAGAGCAAGCGTCCCTCCTTTCCATGTGCCAACTTCTCTGGGCCAGAGTGTAGACCCCCAAAACGGTTTCTCCTGCATTAAAATATCCAACCTTTCAGCAGCTACTTCAAATCGCTCCCTATCTTTTGTAGGGTGCGGAACGTTCCGTTTCTTAAGTCGCTCAAATGGTACGATAAGCCCTGATGAAGCAACCGTGAGCATTAGCGTAACTTCTAGACCCTGCTCCCTTGCGGTTTCGTACTGGGTGTCTAAAATAGTTTTTAACCTTTTAGGATAATCTCGGATAAAGTTTTCGTATTTAGACATGGAAAATCTTACCATCTAGTTTTTGGAGTTAAAATGTCTGGCAAAGTCGGTTTTGTAAGTCTGGGCTGCCCCAAAGCCTTAGTTGATAGCGAACGTATCCTTACCCAGCTCCGCGCCGAGGGCTACAGCGTCGTCCCGAGCTATGACGAAGCGGAAGTTGTCGTCGTCAATACCTGCGGCTTTATCACCCCAGCGGTCGAAGAGTCTTTAGGCGCAATCGGTGAAGCATTAGAGCAAAACGGTAAGGTCATCGTCACAGGTTGCTTGGGCGAACGCCCGGATGAGATTATGGAACGTCACCCAAGCGTGTTAGCCGTTACCGGACAGGCCGACGTTGAGGGCGTGATGGACGCCGTTCACCGCACCCTGCCCCGAGACGACAACCCCTTTACCAGCCTTGTCCCGCCGCAAGGCGTCAAGCTCACGCCGCGTCACTATTCGTATCTGAAGATTGCCGAAGGTTGCAATCACAAATGCGCGTTTTGTATCATCCCGCAGATGCGCGGGTTGCAAGACTCGAGAGACGCTGGCGACATCCTCTACGAAGCCTACCGGCTGGTAGCGAGCGGCACCAAAGAGCTGTTAGTCATCGCGCAAGATTCGTCGGCTTACGGCTCGGACATCGGGCACCGCGAAAGTGAGTTTCAGGGGCGGCAGGTCGGCGCACACCTTGTCCCGCTCGTTACGGAACTTTCTGAAATGGGCGTGTGGGTGCGGCTTCACTACGTCTACCCGTATCCGCACGTCAAAAACCTGATTCCGCTGATGGCAGAGGGCAAGCTTCTCCCCTATCTAGATGTGCCGCTGCAACACGCGAGCCCCAAGATTTTGAAAGCAATGCGGCGTCCCGGTGGCGCAATAAGTCACTTGGAAACCGTCCAAGCGTGGCGCGACATCTGTCCGGAGCTGGCGATTCGTTCGACCTTTATTGTGGGTTTCCCAGGTGAGACTGAAGACGACTTTACGCAGCTTCTGGACTTTTTACGGGAGGCGAGGCTCGAGCGCGTCGGCGCGTTTACCTACAGCGAGGTTCCGGGCGCGGTGGCAAACAGTTTCGACAACCAGGTGCCTGAAGAGGTGAAGCAGGAGCGGTTTGAAAGGTTGATGGCGACGCAGCAAGAGATTAGTCTGGATATTAGCCGAAGCAAAGTTGGGCGAGAGATAGAGGTCATCGTAGACGATTACGGCGAGTTTCCCGGCGATTTAGTAGGCCGCACGAAAGCCGACGCGCCGGGGATTGACGGTAATGTTTTTGCGGTAGGTGATGGCACCGTAAAAATTGGCGATATCGTCAAGGTGAAAATTATGGGGGCGACGGCTTACGATTTGACGGGTGACGTTGTAGGTACGGTGGCGTGGAGACCTAATGTTCTGACGATGGTCTAAAAGCCATGGAAGTTGAGGAAACAGCAGATGGAGCTAAACTACGCTGAGCTTATCGCTCGAGCTAAAACGCTAGTTCGACCGATAACGTTGACAGCACCGGATTTAGACGCGGCGACCGTAGGATGCGTGCTCGTAACCGAAACCAACCTGTACGAAGGTGTTTGTATTCATCTGTCGTGCGGGTTAGGCTTTTGCGCTGAAGCGGCGGCGATTGCCAACATGATTTAGCATTTGCATCAATCATAGCCACAGTGATTAAAGCAGTTCTGAACCTCTTGCGGTGAGACGGTAGCAATAGCTTTAGCGATAGCGTTGATGAGGTCGGCGACAAGAGTTGCGCGGGCTTTTCTAAGAAAGGCTTTGACTTTAGAGAAGACGAGTTCGATGGGATTAAAGTCGGGTGAGTAGGTTGGGAGGTAGCCAAGGTAGCAGCCTGCACCTTCAACGAGTCGCCTGACGTTTTTGTTGTGGTGAATGGTGAAGTTATCCATAAACACCACTTGTCCAGGGTTTAGCGTGGGGACGAGTACCTCACGCAAGTAGGTGAGAAACGCCGTAGTATCTACAGCACCGGGATGAATCAGGCAACGTTCAGGGTCGAGTCCTTGTGGGGTAATTGCAGCGATTAAGCTGAGCTTGCCTTCTCTGCGTCTGGGGGCGTCATCGACTGCACGGGTTCCTTTAGCTGAGCGGGCGTAGGTGCGGGTCAGTCCCAACCACGCCCCGCTTTCATCTAGAAACACAAAGTCTTCGGCCTCGAGCCGGGTGACTTCGGCTAACCACTGTTCGCGAGCAGCTTCGTCCCGTTCTTTGGCGTAGAGACGCTTTTTTTACGCGTGATACCCAGTCGTTTGCAATACAAGTTCACCGTCGAAAAGGCGAGGTTGACGCTCTGTTCCTCGGCAAACCGTTCAGCATGTTCTATCAGCGTCTCATCGCTATGCGCCTCGAGCTGCCGCTTAAACGCCTGCACCTGTTCCGGGGTTAGCTTGCGGGTGCGGCCTGGTGAGGTTCTTGCTTTGAGTTCGCCTTGCCCAGCGCGTGCTAGGTAACGATAAACCGTCGCTCGGTCTATTTTGAAACGTCTTGCTACTTCTACCTTAGCAAGCCCTTCTTCCTCAACTGCTATTACGATTCTCGTTCTTAAGTCTTCCGAGTACGCTCGCATTCCTTACTATCGTGTGTCGTAACCTATTTTGCAAATGCTAATTAAAGGCGGAGAAACGAAGATTAAGACGATTGTTGCTGTCTCGAGTCACGTCATCAGCCCTTGCGGAAGGTGCCGAGAAATGATGGCTCAGGTTGACCGGGACAACTTTGACACAGATGTCCTGATGCCGGACAACCAGGTGGCGAAGCTCCGCGATTTGCTGCCGCACCACTGGCTGTAAACGAAAAGAACGCTCCTGAGTTCAGGAGCGTTCCTAAATAAAAAGTTACGTTTAGTCTTTCGCAGCTTTCAAAATCTTCGACAAAAACGACTTGGTGCGCTCTTCTTGCGGGTTGGTAAAGAAGTGTTCAGGCGACCCAACTTCGACAATCTGTCCCCTGTCCATAAAAATCACGCGGTCGCCCACTTCACGGGCAAACCCCATCTCGTGCGTCACCACAATCATAGTGATGCCCTCTTTAGCAAGGTTGACCATGACTTCCAAAACCTCACCGATGACCTCGGGGTCTAAAGCAGAGGTCGGTTCGTCGAAGAGCATGACTTTGGGTTCCATCGTCAGTGCCCGCGCAATTGCCACGCGCTGCTGCTGTCCACCCGAAAGCTGACCGGGATATTTGTCGGCTTGCTCGGGAATGCCAACTTTCTCCAAAAAGTACCGCGCCCGCTCCTCAGCTTTGGAGCGTTTCCACTTCCGTACGCGGACGGGGGCCAAGATGATATTTTCCAGCACGGTTAGGTGCGGAAACAGGTTGAACTGTTGAAACACCATCCCGGTTTCACGGCGAATCTGGTCGATTTTTTTAACGTCGTCGGTGAGTTCTACGCCGTCCACGGTGATTTTTCCCTGTTGGTGTTCCTCGAGCCTATTCACACACCGAATCAGCGTAGACTTACCTGAACCCGACGGCCCAATCACGACCACGACTTCGGCTTTGTTGACCGACAAGTTGATGTCTTTGAGAACGTGGAACTCACCGAACCATTTATTCAAGTCGGCAATTTCAATAATCTTTTCCCCGTCTTGCGGCGCATCGGCCCGAACGTTATCACTATTTTTGTTGACAGTAACAGTCACAACTATCTCCTAACTACGCCTTAGCGTGTGCCTACGCCGAGTTCAGCCTCGAGCTGCCGACTCGCGCGGCTCATCCGGAAGGCGAAAAACCAGTAGATAAAGGCTAAAAAGAGGCAGAGCTCGAGCCTTACCCCACCCTGAACTTGCAACGACGCCGGTTGCTGCGCGACGATGTTGTAAATATTAAAAAAGTCTTGCAACCCGACAATCAGTACGAGTGAGGTATCCTTAAAGAGTCCGATAGATTGCCCGACAATCGCTGGAATCACCGCCTTAAGCGCTTGCGGCAAGATAATCAGCTGCATCGACTGCCAGCCTGAGAGTCCAAGCGCCCGCGCCGCTTCCCCTTGACCTTTGGCGACTGCCTGAAGCCCACCACGCACGTTTTCTGCCATGTAAGCCGCCGAAAAGAGGGTCAGCGCAACAAACGCCTTGTTGAGGGCGCTGATCCGGTCGGTGTCGATATTTAGGAGGAGCGGCACCATCAAAGACGCGATGAAGAGCCAGGTGATCAGCGGTGCTCCGCGAACGACCTCGATAAAGGCGATACAGACATATTTGATGGTCGGCAAACTGCTCCTGCGACCGAGGGCGAGCGCGATACCGAGCGGAAAACTGACGGTGATGCCGACGACTGACAAGATGAGCGTCAGCATAAAGCCGCCCCATTCACGGGTCGGTACGACGCGCCACTCGCCGCTGCGAACGCCCGGAAGACCGTAAAGCAGCACGATACCGACGACGAGTGCGCCGAGCCACGCCCACATCAGTCCGGACATCACCCTGGGGCTAAGCCGACCGAAGCCGAAACCGACGAGAGCTGATACGCCGACGGCTAACCAACCCCAGCGCACGGCCTCCCAGTAAAGAATCCCCAGCACCGCCAAAGCGACAACCATAACGAGAAGTTGAACGAAAACGCCCCGGACGATGCGCCCGGTACCGCTTTGAGACGCACCTGCGGTTACGCCTAACAGCGTCATAAACATCGCGGCGACCGACAGGGGACGATCTAGCAGGTCGGCGGGGTAGCGGTAGACGGCGAACAGCTTAAGGTTGTTCCAGAGTTGCTGCCAGTTCCCCGCTAAAATGATCCAGGTGAGCAGTTCGTAAAGGACGAAAGCCACACCAACAGCGATAACAACGGTAGCAACGCTGCTGATGGGCGAGTTAAACAGGTTGCGGCGGAGCCACGCGGACGCGCCAGTCTCGAGCGTAGGGGGGCGACGCGCCTCGATCACCGCTCGACCAGCGCAAACCGGGCGTTGACGACGTTAAGAACAAAAGCGAAAGCGAAGCTCACAAGCAGATATCCTCCGATAATAATAACAATAATCGGCACCGTCGCCCCGGTCTGGTTGCCGATAATCCGGCCGATGGCGAAAAAGTCGATAAAGGTAATCAGCAGTGCCAAAGACGAGTTTTTGGTGAGGTTGAGGTATTGGCTTAACAGGGGCGGCAAGATGATGCGGAGCGCCTGCGGGAAAACGATCAAGTTAAACGTCTGGCGGTCGCTGAGACCGACCGACTTGGCGGCTTCACGTTGACCTTTATTGACGGCCTGGATACCGCCGCGAACGATTTCGGAGATAAACGACGCGGTGTAGATAACTAGACCGAGGAGCAGCGCGAGAAACGGCGCGGAGAGCTGGACACCGCCTTCGTAGCTGGTCAGCGGGACGGTCGGAATGCTGAGGACGAGGGGGCCGCTCGGCAAGATGTTGACGCTCGCATCGATAGGGGGCGGCGCGTCGGCGTCGGCAGTTTCATCACCGCCGCCGCCGAATAGACCGGCAGGACTCGAGGTGTCCCCACTATCGTTACTGCTGCTTGCACCACCAAACAAACCCGCAGGGCTCGAGGTGTCTCCACCACGGCTCGTTGTGCCCGCTTCTGTTTGCGGTTCATCTGCAGCGGCTGACGCCGCAGCGGCTGCTTCGGTAGCGGCGTCGAGCTGAGCCTGCGACTCAAAGGGCGGCAACCGAAACTGCCCGGTACGGTCAGCCGTCAAGGTTTCTTCAAAACCCTCGACGCTAAGGAGCAGCGGCAGGCCGTTGAAGCCTCCTTGATCGGGGTTCTCGAGGTTTCGCTCCTCATCCCTATCGTATTCACCGTTGCCGTTACGGTCGCGGTAGACGAGCCCGGACGAAGGAAAGTTGAAGTAGTGAACGGCGAGCCCCTGCGCCGCGTCAGGATTGGCAAACGTCACTTCGGCGCTGCTGAACTGACTTTCTCTCAGCGCCGCAAAGCGAAAGGTGCTCTGTACCCGCCGCCGCGATTCGACGATGTTTTGGGTATTCTGTGATAGCACCGCCTGCGGAACACTGATCTCTACTCGGGTATACGGGAGCGCACGTTCGCCCTGACCCTGAACACCGTTCCCGTCAGCGTCGACAAAGACCGTACCGCGCCCACGGTCGGCGTCAAAGTCTGTAGTTGTCCCGTCAGGCAGCGGTTGTGAAGCTAGCGGAAACCCGATACCGGCGACGACGACCGCCGCTATGAGCGGAAAGAGCCACGCGTTGCCCGGAAGTTCCGAACGGCGTATCTGTACCCGCCGAATGATGTAGAAGATGGTAAAAAGTGCCAGCGCCCCGCCCAGCCACGGCAACCACGCGTTAAAGCTGTAGCCCGGATAGAACCACGGCAGTGCTAACCCTACTTGGCTGAAGTACGCGCCAAAGGGCAGTTCGACAGGGTTGCTGATCAGTGGCGGTAGCGGAATCAGCACCGCGTAAAACCAGAACACAAGCTGCACCGCGAGCGGCGTATTACGGATCGTCTCGACGTAAACAAGCGCAATTTGTCGTAGCAGCCAGTTTTTCGACAGCCGCATCACACCGATCAAGATGCCGAGCAGCGTGGCCAGCACCACACCGATAAGCGCAACCCGTAGGGTGTTGAGGACGCCGACTAACAGCGCCCGTGCAAAGGTGTCGCTGGGACTGTACGAGATAAGCGACTCGCCGATGGGAATCCCGGCGCGCGAATCTAGAAACCCAAAGTTCGCAGGGATACGCGAACGCTCGAGCGCCGAGGTCACGTTGAAATACATGACTAAAATACCTAAAATAAGCGCGGTCACGAAGATAACCTGCGCCAGCGTCCCGAGCACCTTGACGTTGCGGTAAAAGGGAATTCGCTCTGATTCGGCTTGTAACGTACGCGCTCGCGTCGCCATCTCGACCTCCTGACAGTTGCTGAATAGGTGTTTAGGTGCTAGCTCATTAGGTTTTAGCGGCGCTGGTACTGTGGCTTATAAATAAAAATAGGGGGTGGTTGACCCACCCCCCTCAGCGTTTTTCGCTCTAGCGGAAGGGCATCCCGTAGAGGAGGCCGCCGTCGCTCCACTGGGCGTTAAGGCCGCGCGGGATATTGAACTGTGTATCCGGGCCCAGGTTGCGGTCGTAGATTTCGCCGTAGTTGCCAGTAGCCTGAATAGCGGTGAGCATCGCGGTGGGCTCGAGACCAAGTTGCTGCACGGGCTCGGGCTCGGTTCCGAGGAGACGCTGCACGTCTGGAACCTGCGAGGTTTCAGCCTGCTCCGCAGCATTTTCCGAGGTAATTCCGTATTCTTCAGCGCCGAAGAGGGCGTACATCACCCAGCTTACGACGTCGTGCCACTGGCTATCACCCTGAAGCACGGCGGGTGCCAACGGCTCTTTTGAGATGGTCGACTCGAGGATTTTGTGAGCGCTGGGGTCTTGGAGCGTCGGTACATAGCTGGCCAAACCCGACTTGTCCGTCGTCCAGGCGTCAACGGCACCCTGATCATAAGCCCGAACGAGCTGGTCAGCCTGTTCAAAAATGACCGGTTCGTACTGAATGTTAAGTGCGCCCATCACGTCGGCAAGGTTGAGTTCGGTCGTTGTTCCGGACTGCACGCCGATGCGTAAGCCCTCGAGGTCTTGGAGTTCGTTGATCCCTGAATCGGTGCGAACCATAAACCCTTGACCGTCATAAAAGTTGACGGGCGCAAAGTCCAGTCCAACGTCGCTGTCGCGGCTGCTCGTCCAGGTGGTGTTGCGAAACAGCACGTCAACTTCACCGGTTTGCACGGCCGTAAAGCGTTCTTGCGCAGAAAGCGGGCGAAAGCGCACCGCTTCGGCGTCGCCTAGAACAGCAGCAGCAACCGCGCGGCAAAAGTCTACATCGAAACCGACGAATTCGCCCGCTTCGTCAACGCTGCCGAATCCCGGTAACTGGTCGTTGACGCCGCAGATCAGTTCGCCGCGCTGTTTAACTTCAGCGAGCTTGCCGCCTTGGGCGTAGGCGTTACCTAGTACGAATGTTGCAACGGCGATAAGTACTATCCATTTACGCATCTTGTCTCCTTAGGGTGAGTTGCTTTATGGTTGGGCCGGATAAGGCTTCCTCTATAGTACCTGTAAAAACGCAGGCTTGTAAAGAACTTTACAAGAGCAGCGCTTACAATGCCGTTCATACTGTATGAAAAAGAGGCGCAGAACGGTTTCTTGTGTCATTACAAGTTAACCCGCGTACTGTTTTTTGGTGACAACGCAGTCTGACGGGTCTACTCCGAGCCTTGATACAGGCGTAGGCGGGCCGACGCGTTGTTGCAACCCACACCAGCAGTAACCTTGAATGAAAAACAGCCCCAAGGTCGGGGCTGTTTCGGTACTATGTTGGCTCGCCAGAACAGCTTTACGCCGACGTTGCCGCCATCGAAGCTTGCTTCTTGAGGGCATCTTCTTCCGCTTCGGCCTCTTCCCGCGCCTCGAGTTTCGCTTTAATACGTTTCAAAACGGTCGTCTCTTCGAGCGCCCGCTGATCAAGCACGCTGCGAATATCCCGAATCTGCAGCTGCACACCGGGAATGACGATCTGCTCGAGCGCGTTCACGCGGCGACTCGTTTTTTTGATCTCTTCACCGACGAGCCGTAAACGTGTTTCAGTTGCCGCAACCTGAACAATCGCTTCAGTGAGCGACCGAAACTGCGCAGCGGCGTCTAGCGTGCGTGCCCCCGCGCCAACCGGCGAAAAGGGCAAGTTGGTGTCGAATTTAGGCGGCTGAACCTGCGGCACCTTGACGCCGAACAAGTTCTGCACTTTGAGGTCGAGCTCGAGCTGCTTATCCCCCGCCAACGACAAGCTCTCGACCGCTTCGGGGCCGTCCCACGCTTTGGCCAAGAAGAGACTGAAGTACGCCTCACGGCTGCTGCTGTTAAGCGCCCGCCGCGCTTTAAGCGACTCCTGCACCAAGCTAAAGAACTCACCGATGAGCGCGTCGCGTTTGCGCTTTAACAGATCAGCGCCGCGGTTAGCGAGCTTGAGCTGGTCGCGCCGCTGAAGCAGGTTAGAACGGGTTGGGGCAACTTGCTCAGCCACCCTATATCCCTTGCCTGACTCCCCACAGCTCGTCCGTTTTCGCGCCGTAGTATTTGTCGATCTGGTCACGTGATAAGCGGGTCAGCTCGGACTTAGGCAGCGTAGACAAAATTCCCCAAGCGATGTCGAGCGAGTCTTCAATGCCTCGGTCTTCCGAACCCTGGTTGACAAAGCGCTTTTCAAAGTCGTCAGCAAATTTGAGGTAGAGCTTGTCATTCTCAGAAAGCGCGTCTTCCCCGGTAATGGCGACCAAACGCCGCAAGTCGAGACCGTTCGCGTACGCAGACTGAAGCTGGTCAGCGATGTTTTTGTGGTCAGGACGTGTTTTGCCTTTACCAATACCGTTGTTCATCAAACGCGACAAGCTCGGGCCGGGGTTGATCGGAGGATAAATCCCCTGGTTGTGCAGGTTACGCGCCAGGTAGATTTGGCCTTCGGTGATGTACCCCGTAAGATCAGGAATCGGGTGCGTCACGTCGTCGTCAGGCATCGAAAGAATCGGCAACTGTGTCACCGAACCTTTACGGCCCTCGACAACTCCGGCGCGTTCATAGATCGAGGCAAGGTCGGTGTACATATAACCGGGATAGCCACGGCGACCCGGAATCTCTTCACGAGCCCCACCGATTTCGCGGAGCGCCTCGCAGTAGTTGGTCATGTCGGTCAGAATGACGAGTACGTGATAATCGTGCTCGAAGGCCAAGTATTCAGCGGCCGTTAGCGCCATCTTCGGCGTCAACAGACGCTCGACCGCAGGGTCGTCGGCCTTGTTTAGGAACAGCACCGAACGCGCCAGCGCACCGGTACGCTCAAACTCTTTGGTGAAATAGGTGATCTCGCGCTGCGTCACGCCCATTGCGGCAAAGACGACGGCAAATTCGGAGCCTTCACCTAAAACTTTTGCTTGACGTGCGATCTGAGCGGCGAGTTCGTTCGCAGGCAAGCCCGATCCGGAGAAGATCGGCAGCTTCTGACCCCGAACGAGCGTGATCAACGTATCGATGGTCGAGACGCCGGTCTGAATGAACTCTTCAGGCTTCTGCCGCGCCACCGGGTTGATCGGTGCGCCGCCGATCGGCAAACGCTTTTCGGCGACAACCGGTGGCAGACCGTCAATAGGTTCCCCGATACCGTTGAAGCGGCGACCGATCATCTCGGTCGAAACGCCCAAACGGGCGACGTCTTCAACGAGCCAGACGGTGGTGCTCGAAAGATCAATCCCCGAAGGTTCCTCAAAAACCTGAAGCACCGTAACCTTATCTGAAACCTCGATTACCTGACCGCCGCGTTCACGCCCGGACGCGTCTCTAATACGGACAATCGCGTTATAGGCGAGGTCGGGCGCGTTTTGCAGAAAGAGCAGCGGTCCCGAGATATACGAGACCTCACTGTACTCTTTTTTCATAAACTTCTTCGTGGTTTTGGGCGCGTCTTTAGACTTGTCTTGCGCCGTATCTTTGTTGGTGTCTTGCGCTGTGTCTTTGGTAGTAGCCATGTCTCCCCTCCTTACGCGGGAACCGCGAAGGCGTCGTCGAGTTCTTTAAGCGTGTCGGTTTTATACGCTTCGAACTCGTCCTCAGGCACGTAGCGGGCGCGGCTGACCTTTTCAACGACCTCGTTTTTGAGGATGTCGTCGACGGTTGCGCCGCCGTCCAGCGCACGCCGGGCTTGATCGTTCAGCGTCGTCATAAGTTGCAAGAGCCCATACGCTTTCGGCATCGAACACGAAGCGTCGATGGGGTCGAAGCCGTTTTGCTGCAAGAAGTCTTGCCGTAAAATCCGGCCTACTTCGATGACCAAGCGCTCTTGGTCTTGCAGTGCGTCCGGGCCGACGAGCTGAACGACCTCCTGGAGTTCAGCTTCGCGTTGAAGCAGGTTCACGGCGCGGTCACGGAGCTCGGCAAAGTCGGGCGCGACGTTTTCGGCGTACCAGTCCTCGAGAATCCCCGTAAAGAGCGAGTACGAGCGGTTCCAGTTGATCGCCGGGAAGTGACGACGTTGGGCCAGCGACGCGTCGAGCGCCCAGAAGCAGCCCGTAATGCGGAGCGTCGCCTGCGTGACAGGCTCAGAGAAATCGCCACCAGCAGGCGAAACTGCGCCGATAATCGAGACCGCGCCCGGTTCACCGGCGAGCGTCGTCACGCGGCCCCCGCGTTCGTAAAACGCTGCCAGACGTGAGGCGAGATACGGCGGATAGCCCTCTTCTGCGGGCATCTCTTCGAGTCGTGAAGAAATCTCGCGGAGCGCTTCGGCCCAGCGGCTCGTCGAATCGGCCATCACCGAAACGGCGTACCCCTGATCGCGGAAGTATTCAGCTAGGGTAATTCCAGTATAGATCGAAGCTTCACGCGCGGCGACCGGCATGTTCGAGGTGTTAGCGATCAGTACGGTGCGGTGCATGAGCGGGTTGCCGGTCTGTGGATCTTCAAGTTCCGGGAACTCGACCAGAACGTCGGTCATCTCGTTGCCGCGTTCACCACAACCGACGTAAACGACAATGTCGGCGTTACCGTACTTGGCAATCGACTGCTGCGTGACGGTTTTACCTGAACCGAACGGCCCCGGAATCGCGGCGGTGCCGCCCATCGCCAGCGGAAACAACACGTCTAAAATCCGCATCCCCGTCAGGAACGGCGTCACCGGATCGAGTTTTTGTTCGACCGGGCGGGCTTGACGCACGGCCCACGGGTGATAGAGGCGGAGTTCGGTGCCGTCCTCGAGCGTCCCCACCACATCTTCGACGGTGTAGTCGCCCGCTTCAACGATGGATTTGATCTTGCCCGACTTGTTCGGGGGAACCATGATTTTGTGAGTAAACGAAAACTCGGGCACAGTTCCGATAACCTGACCGCCCTTGACTTCATCGCCGACCTTAACTTCCGGTGTAAACGGCCACTTGGCGTCACGCGACAGCGAGTTTACGGTGATGCCGCGGTCGATATAGGTGCCTGAAGCTTCGTTGATCTTGTCTAAAGGACGCTGAATCCCGTCGAAAATGCCGTTGAGCATCCCCGGCCCGAGTTCAACAGCGAGCGGCAGTTCAGTTGACACGACCGGTTCACCGATGGTCAGGCCGCCGGTATCTTCATAGACCTGTACAAAAGCTGTGTTGCCGTCTAAACGAATAATCTCACCGATCAAGTTTTCTTGACCGACGCGCACGATGTCGAACATCCGTGCGCCCATCATCCCGTCGGCGATCACCGCCGGGCCGGAGATACGCTGTACTTTTCCTTCAATCGCCACAGTTCCTCCTCGTTATACTTATGCTGCTTTCTCTAGTCTAGACCGCGCCGGGAGCGCCCGTACGGGGTTGGCATACGGTATTACTCGAGCTTTACGTCAAAACCGATGGCACTGCGAACGAGTTGCTTCATGTAATCGGCGGCGTCGCCACCTTCTTCGTCGAACGCGGCTCCGAGACTCGGCATGGTGAGCAAAACCGGTAGTTCGCGGCCCCGCATCGCACGCGCCGACGAGCGGTTCGGGTCGGCAATCAGTGACTCATCAACGGCGACTAAACCGAAGTCATTCGACTCGATGAGTTCCTCGAGTGCCCCTTGCGCGCCGTCCTGATCGGCTTCGCGTACCTCGACACCTGCTAGACGGAACCCCGTTGCAGTTTCGCTGTCAGTTAAGATGACCATTCTAGGCACGGCCGAGCTCCTGTTCCAGACGGTTGCGCGGCACGCCGTAAAACTTGCCCCGTGCTAGCAGCCTGAGGCGAGCCGTCTCGTTTTCTTTGAGGCGCAGGTAGTTCAGGATCACCCCGACGCCGAGCGGGTCGCGGAGCGCCAGTTTGCGGGCCTGCGCGTCTAGACTTTCGCGCAAAATCTCTTCGGCGCGGCTCAGGTCGTCGGTTTCAGCAACTTCGGCGAAGGTGGTGTTTGACAGCGCCTGCAAGTCGCCGGTCAGGAGCGTATCAAACGTCGCGCGCCGCACCTCTTTGCCGCCTTTGACAAACAGAGCCTCGGCGTCGGTACCTTCTGCGCCGCGCAGCTTAAGCGCCGTGCGAATGTTCGTCGCGTCAATTTCACGCTGAACATAACGCCCAAAGTCTTTGGGAAAACCGCCCCTAGCGACCTCGCTGCTGAGCGCTTCGTAGTAGGCGCGGTCTAGGGTCAGCTCGAGGTCGTACAGGTCGCCATCTGAACTGAACTTGGCAACCGCGCGAGTAAAGGCGCTGCCGAGCGGGTGCCCGGTAACAGCGACCGCCTGCGCCGCCGCCGGTAGGTCGCTCGCCTGTGCGATGGTTTCTAGCACCGCCGGTTTGAGTTCACCAGCAGGTAACAGCCCCGCCTCGACCTCTTCAGGCTCACGGCCCGCACTTTTGGCGCGGGCAATCGTTTTGAGGTTGCCGAGGTCGTAGCGCAGCAAAAGCAGCTTTAAGAGCCGCTCCGGAAGGCCGTCCGAGACGTTCAGCAGCGCCCGGGTCGTCGTATAGAAGTTGCGGGCGAGGGCGTCGTCAACGGCGCGCAGATCGCCCCCGTAACGCGCCTGCGCTTCGTCGGCTTCACGCGAGTAGGCCGTTTGCGAAAAGCTGCTCAGAAACGCGCTAAAGTCCGAGTCACCGAGCGCCGCCGCGTAAAACTCGTCACCCAAGAGCTTGGCTTTGAGGCCGCGCACACGGGCGTTGATGTAACCGAAATCGGCGGGCATTATGCGTCCGACTTGGGTTTTGACTCAGCAGGCGCCGACTCAGCTTGGAGTTGATCTGACTGCAGTTGATCCGACCCAGCGCCCAGCATCTGCGACACCTCCGACGCCAAATCTTCGCGTGCGGCCCGCAACCGGTCAAACAGGCTGTTTTCAATCGTGATGTTCGAGGTTGCCTTGACCTTGACGCCACCTTCGACGCTTGGGTTGGTCTCGAGCTTGTTCTCCAAGCCGACCTTTTTCGCCGCCTCTTTGCCGACCTGCTCATCCTCCGGATTGACGAACACTTTACTTACATTGTCTCTTCCCCCGAGGGCGTCAACGGCCTCACTAAGGAGCGCCGACAGCACTGGCGCGTAGCGTTTTTTATCTTTGCTGAGCTTACGGAGTTCGGCTTCCGCCGATCCGAACACATCCTCGACCACGCTGTGCTGAGCACGCAGTTTCAGCGACGACGCTTCTAGCTGCGCCGCACTGCGCGCGCGTACCTGAGCCGCTTCACCCTGAGACTGCGACAGGCGCTCGCGTTGGGCCGCCGCCACTTTGGCATCTTCTTCCGCCTTGGCGACGATCTCCGAGGCACGCTGCCGCGCCTCGGAGAGGATGGCTTCGATCTCCGCGCCCGCTTCACGTTCAAGCAGAGCCGAAAGATTCGCCACGTTTAGCCTACAATCTTGCTGTTAAGGAAGAAAGCGATAACGAAACCGAAGATGATGAGCGTTTCAGGAATAACGAGGTAGATCAGAATCTGACCGAAGGCTTGGGGGCGCTCAGCCAGCGTTCCGGCCCCGGCACTCCCAATAGAAGCCTGCGCGATACCTACTCCAATGGCTGCAAGGCCGACGGCAAGCGCCGCGCCGACGGCAATGAGACCGTCACCGAGGGTGCGAACAGCGGCGGCGGCAGCTTCACCTTCTTGGGCAAAACCCAAGCTGACGAGCGTAAAGAGAGCGACTAAAACGAGAACTTTTTTCATGCTTTTCCTCCAAGAGTGCGAAACGGACGGTACGGCGTACCGTCTTCTTCATAAAACCCGAATCTGGTAAAAAACTCGACGTACTGAAGACGTAAAGGTTGCAGCGTGTGCCCGATAATCGTCAGGGCAATCGCTAGGGTGTGAACGGCTAGGGCGACAATGATGCCGAGGATCGGCCCGATGATAGGCGCAACCTCTCCGAGCGCAAAACCCAACTGGGTTGCCAAGTTTGCAACGAGCGCGGCCGACAAGCCGACCGCGAAAAGCCGCAAGTAAGACAGAATTGCACCCGAGTTCGAGATGAGTTCAACAATCATCAGCAGGATGCGTGAACGTATGACGCCCAAGATGAAAATTGCAAAACCGACGATCGTCAAAAAAATGATAAAGCCGTTGACTGACTCTGTTAAGAAGCCGTAAGAAAAGATGACGACAGCAGCAAGGCCGCTGAACATCCCGACGCCTTCCCAAACGTGTTTCATATCGCCGTGCTGAAGACCGTAGTACGCGCGAATCGCCCAGCCGAACAGCACCTGAAAAACCCCAAACCCGAGCGACAGCAAGAGCAGAGGTTGAAACACTTCGACCCGGAAGAGCACAATCGGAATCCAACCGTACCCAGCCTCGTGGTGGAGCGTGGTGTAAAAGATCGGTTTGCCCGTCGGCCAGTATTCTAAAAAGTTGCCGAAAAACTCGCCGTAAAGAAAGCCCCAGAGGATCGACCACGCCGCGCACCAGTTGATGACAGTGCCGATTGACGGCATCGCTGCGGGTTGCAGGGTGATGCCGATAGGCCCGAGGCTCAGAGATTTACCGGCTTTACCGCGTGCTCGTAACCAGAGGCCGAGTGCCAGAAAAATTAGGCCAAAGCCAATATCGCCGACAACCAGGCCGAAGAATAGCGGGAAAAAGACCGCTAATGTCCAGGCAGGGTCGAAGTAGCCGTACTTAGGCGGCGAGAAAAGAGACAAGAGACCCTCGAAGGGTTTGACCCAACCGGGGTTCTCGAGCTTCACCGGAATCGCCTCGTCGTGGTGGTCGTCGGCGCGGCGGCTCTCGGTAACGATACCCGAACCGAACTGTTTCTCGAGCGCAGCGACAACTCGTGAGCGCTCATCCGAAGGCACCCAGCCCTGCAAAGCGAAGCTGTAACGCCCCCCCGCCATACCGCCGAGAGCGTCGTAACGCGCCCGGTAGGTCAGCGCCGTATCACGCATCAGCAGGAGTTTAGTGCCGTTTATTTTACCAAGTTCAGCAAGTTCGCTGTCGATGGTCTGACGGCGTTTAGGCAGCGACTGTGACCGTTCCGTCATCAGATGGACGGCTTTGGCGACCCCTTCGTTGGCGTAACGTTCGGGTAAACTAAGCTCCCCGAGACCCAAGCGCGAAAGCGTCGTTAACAATTCAGCGTGGTCGGCTTTTGCAACTACGACGACAGCGACGTAAGCCTTACCCTGCGGCCTTAGCGCCAGCTCGTAGCGCTCAGAGAGCATTTCGTTGAGAGCTGCTCGAGTCTTCTCCAACACGTCTTCGTTTGAAATTAAAAAGGCAGCACTATCCAGGTAGCGGCTGTTTTCCAGCGGAGCCAAGAGCGGCGCGAGATCACGAAACTGCGGCAAGTACGCATTTATAACGTCTTGTTCGTCAGCGATCTGCGCGCGTTCAGCGATGAGGCGATCCGTCTGCGCCCCAACCTCGGCGAGGTAATCCTCGATATCGCCCAGGCTGCTCGGCATACGGTCGCGGTCTTTGTTGCTTACTCTGGGCGTTGGTTGACCCTCTAGGCCGAAACTCGAGAGCAACCCTTCGCTACGGGCGACCGCCGCGTCCCACGCCTCTTCGGTCTGCTTGTCGGTATCACCGACCTCGAAGCGACCGAGCTCTTCACTGTGAACCGGAACGAGCTGCACCACCCCAAGTTGCTGAAGGCTGGCAAGCACCTCTTTGGCGATGCCTTTACGCCCGACGACGAGCAGCTGATCCATTGCAGAAATCATGACGAGATCACGGCAGCACCTGCTCCATGATCCGCTCGACAGCCCTGTCGCGCCCTTTTTTGCCCCTAGCCTCAGCTTCGGCAACATCTTTTTTGGCGCGCTCCAACGTTTCATCGCGGGCCGCGCTGCTCTCGCTTTCAGCTTCGTCACGCCGTTTCTGGGCAGCTTTGTCCGCGCGTTCAGCGGCGCTCTGGCGGATGTCTTCCGCCTTTTTCTCCGCGTCAGCGACGATCTGAGCCGCCTCTTGTTCGGCCTGCTCTATCTTCCCCAGGAGTTGCTGCTCTTCGTCGGCGAGACGTTGCAGTAATTTTTCACCCTGCGCTTCCAAGCGATCCTCCTTCCCTATGGTCAAAGACACACGCTTACGCGGTTCCGGCGTCGTTGTAAAAAGCTGTAGCCAGAGCCGGGTTAAACGCTAGCGTCTTACGGCATAAAAAAACGCGAAATAGACCTATCGCGCTTTATGTGGCTCAGCATAGCAACCCGCTTTGGTAAGTGTCAACGAAAGAGATGGGTAGGGCTCGAGGGTCCAATTGTACTTTGGCACTGCTATTTGAAGTTTGGAAGTGACAGATAAAACCGGGTTTACGTGAGAATAGGGACAAGAGTCCCAGGCCTTATTTCGTTTGAGGTTCGATTCAACGTTCAAAAAAGGTATTTGTTATGCTTAAAAATATGTTCGATCCTGAGATAGGTTTTACATCAGACGTGGTTCGTGATCCAGATAGATTTGTTGGTAGGACAGACGATATAAGAGATTGCATAACAGCCTTGAATACATCTCTAGGGCTTATAGCAGTTTACGGAAAACGTGGAGTTGGCAAATCTTCGCTGCTACGACAAGTTCAACAAATGGCAACAGGAGACTATTCACTGGCAAAGAGGGCAGGGTTGAGCCATTTAATACCAAAAAACCCTCGCAAGTATCTAACTATTTTCTATACGTGTGATTCTAGTATCAACGATAGTGAAAGTTTACTGAGGCGCTTATGCAACGACCAAGACGACGAAGACGGTCTCTTAAGGCTTGTGCCAAATGACGGCAAAGAAATAACCGAATTCTCGAGGTCAAAAGCCGTCAATGCCGGAACAGACCTCAAAGTTGTTCAGTGGGGAGTTTCGGGTGTTGAGACCTCCAAGTATGCTCGCGTTGTCCCAAATGATACGGTACAGACATTTCGCAACTTCATAAATGCGGTGGAAGTTCATCAAGTCAGACGAATGAAGTACAACGGCATCTTGATTTTACTTGACGAATTTGACGTTATTAAAAATCGGGCGAACTTAGGTTCTCTCGTAAAATCTTTAAGTAGCAATGCAGTAAAGTTTGCGGTGTGCGGTATAGGAAAGGACATAAACGAATTAGTTGAAGATCACGCATCTGTTGAACGATTATTAGAAAGCGGCTCTGTTTTCGTGCGTCCAATGCATAGTGAAGAGAGCAAAGAAATTGTGCATACAGCAGAGCGGCTATTCAGAAATAAAGTGACATTTGACGAGCCAGTTGCGGAGGGGATAGCAGAAATCTCACAAGGGTATCCATATTTGACCCAACTTATAGGCAAAACTTGCATAACTGTAGCTAATGAGACAAACAAATCCCATATAACTTCAGAGATATTTGCCGAAGTGCGTGAACGGATAAGAAGTGGAAGAGCTTTTCCTACTCTCGAGAGATCATACAAGCAGGCCATCGGTGACTCTGACGGCAGACAAACCCTCTTGCACCTTTTAGCTGAACAGAAAGAAGAGTTAAGCGATTTCAGGGGAATGCAAGGTCAAGTTTATCTCAAAAAAGTAAGAGTTGAAGCCCAGGATTTCGAGGTTGACCATATTGACCAACTGGTTCCAAGGCTTGTAGATCAGAAGTACGGCCCCGTTTTGACCAAAGTGGATAACGGAGTGTACGAGTTTGTGAATCCAGTGTTTAGGGTGTACGTGACTTTAAGGCATTTGTAGAACCCTCTTTAGTAGTGTTTACGAAATTTTTCTACAGTGTTAAGGTTTTCAACCTAATACGTCCAGCGCCTCATCATCCGTCACCGTCTCATCCATCTCTTTACGCCGCGTCGCCCACGCCGGAAACGGAAAGTTCAGCATCATCGGTTGCGGCACATCGGGCTGATGGACAATCATCGTACCGGGAGCCAAAATGGTCGCACGGCCCAAAAAGCTGCGCGGCATAAACCGGTATTCGGCGCGTTCACTTTCAGCAGCATCTAAGCGCCCGACAATCCGCACGGCGGCGTTACTTACCACCCGGCGCTCAACTTCGCTGGCGGTTTGCTGCGCCCCAATGAGGATAATCCCCAAACTCCGCCCGCGTTCGGCGATGTCTAAGAGCACATCTTTGATGGGGCTGTCACCCTCGGCGGGCGCGTATTTATTCAGCTCGTCCAACACGACAAAGATTTGACCACGGCTGTTCCGGCCTTCTTGGGCTTCAAAAACGCCCCGTAAAAGCACACCGACGACGAACATCTGCGCTAGCGGCGCAAGGGTGTGGATGTCTACGACGTGAACTTGTTCGGGGCTGTCGAGTAGCTCGAGCCGTGACCTTTTCACCTCCCCCGCCGAGAGGTCGCCGCGAACGAGTGCCCGCAGATGTTTTGATGCGCCCCGTAACCGCCGAATCAGCGCCTCACGGGTCGCTTTGGCTTGATTGGCGGTCCAGCGCGGGTCGCCGCCTTTGTTGCTGCCGCCTGCGCCGTCGTCTTCACCCGCGTTCTTTTTAAGCAGTTTGTACTCGAGGTACTCCACCAAATCGTCAAACTTGGTCAGCCGTACGCCTAAACCACTACCCAGACGGTCAATCGAGACGCCCTCGTCCGCGCCCATCCGCACGCGGCCCTTTGCGTCTAAGTCACGTTCTAAGGCAAAATCTGCGTCGCCGTCTTCGGTCTCGAGGTGTGGCCCCCGCTGTTTTTCAGCCAGCTTAAAAAGGCGTTCTTCTAAGTGCGAGACTAGAAAGCCCAAGTTGGTCATCGCATCTTTGTCGGCTAGGACGAAAGGCAGCATCCGTTCCCTTGCAAAGTCACGCAGCGTCCAGAGGTAAGGCGACACTCCGCCCCGCCCCTGCGCGGAGGCCATCACGCCACTGCCCTCTAAGGCAGGCGCGTGCAGCCCAACGCTTTCAAACGGCTTCGCGGGCAAATCCAGGATCTCGTAACGGGTACGGTCGCTGCGGCGCTTAGCCTGCCACTTTCCTTCTTGCTCATCAAAGTCTTTGTTCGCCTTGTCCAAAAAGAGTAGGTCTTCACCCTTGACGTTAAAAATCAGTGCCTTGCTCGCGTTGATATTTTGTAGCAAACTCGTTGGCGTGTCTCTTTTGCGGTTTTGGGCGTTGAAAATGCTGTACAGGAGAAAGAGCGCATACGAGGTTTTGGTCGCAATTCCGGAAATCCCCGAGATGTTGATGTGCGCGCCCTTTTGCCCGCTGATAAAGTCAAAGTTGATAAAGCCCGGCTCGCCGTTGCGAAGTACGCCTGCCGGAAGCGGCGCGTCCATACTGTCGAGATATAAGGCTTTCTCGAGCGCCTCCCCCGTAGCCAACCGCACCGAATCGCCGGGGGTCGGCGGGATGTAGTCTTCAGGTTCGACGCGGGTCACGAGGACGTGCGCGGCGTAAGCGATGTTGGCAGGCATCAGACCACTGCTCACAAGCTCGGTGTCGCCATCAAACTGCACACCCTCAAAACGGCGACGCACCTCGTCTACCACGCCGTAAAAGATGACCTTTTCCCTGCTGCTGCTCGGGTCTTCGACTTCAACGACGATGAGGTCATCGAGCTGCACCTTGCAGCCGTCCAACACGCCGAACCAAAACTGCAAGGGCGTCGCGTCTTCGGTGCCCAGCACCATCCCAATAGGCAGGTCGCTGAACTGGATGATTTCAGCCACTATGCCGCGTCTCCTAAACTCGCCAAATGCTGCATCACCCGGCGGCGGATAATCTGCGCGTTCCCCATACGCCGCGAGAGTTCGCCCTCGAGCGCTCTGATAGGTAGAAGCTGCTGCGGCGCACGTGGGTCTTGGTGTTGACGGCTGGCGAACTCAGGCAAATTCAGGCAGCTCCAGTCGGCGAGGTTCGCTGTCCACGAGAGCCTTTCGCTCCAGTTCGGCCCCGCATACGCTTGCAGCCGCACCATCCCCGCGAGGCTGTAGAGCCACGGGCGCGGGTCGCGCAGCCGTAAAAACCATTCGAAATAGCTGTTTTCGGCGTCACGGGTACGCACCAAATACAGGGGGGAGCGTTCGCCTTGCTCAAGCGCGCGCACCACGTTCAGCTCAGTTTCCGAAATTTTCGGTTCGTGAATCGTTTTGAGGTAGCCGATGACGTTTTTTTCGCCGCTCAAAAAGGGTCGCGGGCCGTCACAGACAATCAGCGCGGCTGGATTCTGACTGACGAGTCTCGAGGCCAACCGTTTTTCCGCGTCTAACATCTCGGTTTGAAGCCGCCGCACCACCGCGTCGGGGTCACGTTCCGCCGTTCCGACGACCTCGTAGTGAAGCTTGCCCAACCGTGAGCGCGTCTCCAGAAGCGCAAAGTCCGCGGTACTGTGACCGCTGCTGAGCGCACAGATACGGCGTACGAAGAGCGTCTCTTCTCCGTGCAAAAAGCTTGCCTGACGGCTTTTGTTCGCGCAACATGACACGACGCCGACGCCGTAAGTACCGAGTGCGCCGAACGCCACCTGCGCGGCATCTTGCTCGAGTAAAACTCTCGCCTCAATCCGGCGGCTCCCGTCTAAAAAGTAGAGGTCATCCCAAAATGTTCCGGCGTGCTCAGGTTCACGGCGTTGCCACGGCCCTTCGACGCTCGTATCTACGTCTTCGCGGCCGTCACCGGCGGTTTCTGCGTGATAGGCGGTGTTGTATTCAACCGCCCAGGGGTCGAGTCTTAAGCGCACGTTAAGAGCATACCTCTTAGGGTGCGGCGTACCCAAATAGAAGTGAGGCTAAAAAGTTATACTGAACCCATGACCCTGCCTCCAATTGAAATTTTGAAATCTATAGACGACTTAGAGGCTGTTGCTGAAGCGTCCCAAAAAGAACCCGTGCTGCTGTTCAAACACAGCATGACTTGTCCGTTTAGCGCTAGGGCGCAAGAGCAATTTGTCGAGGTTGAGGGCGTCCCCCGCTACGCCCTGACGGTGCAGTACGCCAAAGATGTTTCAGCCGCTGCCGCCGAGCGCTTCGGTGCTGAACACGCCTCGCCGCAGCTCCTGATTATCAAGAAGGGTGAAGTCATCGGGAACTTGTACCGTGATGAGATTCAGACGGAAGCTATCGAGAAGCTGGTCGCGTCAGCTAAAAGCTGAGAGAAGCACCCCTAGCCGATGATTCGCATCGTTCCCTATAAACCCGCTTGGCAGGTAGAGTTTACGGCGATTGGCGCAGAAATGCGCGCAGCACTAGGGGACACTGCTTTAGCTGTTCACCACATCGGTTCGACGAGCGTGCCGGGTTTAGCTGCAAAAGATGTGATTGACGTTCAGGTGACAGTTGCCGACCTGAACGTCCCGCCACAGCATCCCTTAGAAAGCGCAGGATTTACCTTCCGCGATGACATTCGTAGAGACCACGCGCCGCCCGGTATGACGCTTGCGCTGAAGGAACTCGAGAAACGCTACTTCCAGCGACTCGAGCGGCCCGTCCATCTCCATATTCGCGCCGCAAATCGCTTTAATCAGCGGTACGCGCTCCTCTGCCGCGATTTTTTACGGCTCCAGCCGCTTGCTCGGGACGCTTACGCCGAAGTCAAAACGCAGCTTGCACGTTATTTTCCTGACAACACAGAAGCCTACTACGACATCAAAGACCCAGTCTTTGATGTGCTGATGGCGGGGGCGTTCGCGTGGGCCGATCTGACCGATTGGCAGTTGCCGCCTTCAGACGCCTGAAGCTAACGCTCCGGAGTCAGCGTAAGCGTCCCCGTAGAGTTCTCTTCAACCTGTTCTCTAGCCGTAAAAATTGGCAGGTACTCGACGTTCACCCAACGGTCTAAAAAGTCGCGGTAGTGTGAAGACAAAACGTTGCCCGACTGACCCGTCGGTTGCATAAACTGTGAGCGTTCCAAAGCTGAAAGGTTGTAGAGCGCCCGCAGACCCGGCCCACTGGTCTGCGCGGCACCTTCCTCATCAACGGCGTAACGCGCCGCATTTACGGTAAACGCGTCTCCCCCATTCGGGACGCGCAGGTTAAACAAACGTGCGAGCGGAGTTTCGCCAAAGATGAGATGGTCGTGGTCGGCATAGTGAACGTCGCCCCAACGCCAGCTTTGTGGGTCGTCGCCGTAAAGCTCACGGAGTTCTTGGGCCGTCTGCCGGAGCGCAGTTGCTGCCAGCAAGTCGCAGGTTTCGGTCTCGAGCGTCTCTTTATTGTCGCACCATCCGGTTTGCCCATCTATCACATGACGAAAAAAGATGGGTCGAAAGCCCCAGGTGTCGCCAAACAATGAGCCCAGGTCATCTTCCGACACGAGCCGGGTGAATTTACGGTACCAGGTGCTAAAGATCAGCGGTTCGGGCACGCCCGCCGCCATCACGCCGTCCCAGGCTGCGAGCCGCGTTTGCAGGGTTTGCGCTTCAGCACCTTCGGCTTGCACGTTTAGCAGTAGGGGTAAAAAGTCGCCGACCATCCCCGAAAGCTGGTCGGCCTGAACGTCCCTAAACGAACCGAGCGAATGTTTGTCCTGCGCCGCCAGCAGCGCTGTAATGCGCTCGACCCGGTACGGTTCGGCCCAGTCCGAGGTCAGAAAATACGGATAGCTGTCCGGGACGAGCTTGTTATTTGCGGTGACGACCTGGCCCGAAGGCGGATTGTAAACGTGCGGCAGCGCCTCAAACGGGACAAAGCCGTTCCAGTCGTATTCACCTGTCCAGCCCGGCACCGGCACCAAGCCGTCACCGTTTTTGCGGATAGGTACATGGGCGGGCGCGTACATCCCAATGTTTCCGTCTATGTCGGCGTAAACGATATTTTGCTGCGGCGCGTGAAAGTTGCGGAGGGCTTCGGTAAAGTCTCCCCAGTTTTGGGCGCGGTTGAGCTCGAGCCCCGCCTGCGCCGACAGGTCATCGTCTCGCAGCGAAGGCCACGAAAAAGCGAGCGCGTATTCATCCGAACCGGCGACCTCAGCCGCGCCCGCACTCACATCCGAGATGAGCGGCCCGTGCCGGGTTTCGCGCACAAAGAGCGTCACATCATCCTGACCTTTGACCCGAACCGTTTCCTGCCGCGTTTTTACGTCGGCCCAGCCTGTCGGTGTTTTGTAACGGTTCGGATTTTCGGGCTCCAACTGTTCGATAAACAAATCTTGCGTGTCAGGCCCAGTATTTGTAAACCCCCACGCGATTTGGTCAGTGTGTCCGAGGACGACGAAGGGCAGTCCGGGAAGGGTTGCGCCGGTAGCCTCTAAGCCCGGTGCCGACAAATGCGCTAGATACCAGAGCGCCGGAGTTTGCAAGGCCAAATGTGGGTCATTGGCTAACAGTGGTGCGCCGGTCACGCTTTTAGTGCCGTCTAAAACCCAGTTGTTCGATCCGGCTCCCGGCGGCAGTGGTTTGGGCGACGTAGCCCAGAGTTGGTCTAGCGGCAACTGTTTATAGAGCGCAGAAAAGTCCGGCAAAATTGTCGGCGCGTCTCCCGGATACGGCGGCCAGAGTTCGGCAACCCGCTCGGGCGGCAAGACCTTTAAGAGCCGCGCCCGTAACAGCTCATCATCCCAGTTCCCGCCCAAATCCCACGCCATCATCTTGAGCCAGACAAGCGAATCAGCAGGCTGCCAAGGTTCGGGTTCGTAACCCAAAATTAAAAACTCAGGGGGCAACGCGCCTTTACGCTCTTCTAAAAACGCATTGACGCCCGCGCTGTACGCCGCTAACGCACCTTGCGCCTCAGCGCTGAGGTTAGGGAGTGTCCGTTCAGCTGAGCGGTAAACGCCTAACGTCCGCAAGAATTTGTCGGTCTCTAAAGTTGCGCCCCCCAAAACTTCTGAAAGCCGACCCGCCCCGACCCGCCGCTGAAAATCCATCTGAAACAGCCGGTCTTGGGCGTGAACGAACCCGAGGGCAAAGAGCGCGTCTTCAGAGCTTTCGGCGTAGATATGGGGCACGGCGTTGTCATCCCGGACGATCTCAACCGGAGCACCTAAACCGGGCAGCGTAAGTGTTCCGTTTAGTTTGGGCAGCGAAGTGCGGAGGTAGACAAATGCGCCGAGGAGTGCGAGCAGCAAGATAGCGAGCAGGCCGAGCGGAATAAACCACCAGCGAAAGCGTCTGCGCCGGGTTTGTTTAGAAATCGTCACCGTAAAATCAGTGTAGCGTATTAGGGATGGGATAGGCTAAATTAACGGCGAAATGCTATCGTGGTACGTGTGGAAAAATAACACGACTATGTAGGCAATATTTCTTTTCAGTTAGGATTGAGCGACTCAGAATCTATGAAAGAAACCATCAACCAGATTAGAGAGTTGTTATCTCAACTTGAAGTAAAAACAGAAGTTGAAGAAAAGTATTTTTCACAAAATTACAACGCTCTGGAACTGCCCAGCATTGTCTCAGCTATCGTGAGCTACCTACACCCTTTACTGACTCCAATATGAGATAGCAATCTACTGGCACTTATTCAATGAATCAGTCGTAAGGAGCGGTAATCAGTATGCTCGAGCCAGCACGAGAGGTATGAGTTCAATAGCTAAGTCAGGCAGTGGACAATCTGAAGAGCTAAGCTATGGCGCTGTTAAAAAGGCTATTGACTCTCTAAAAGAAAAAGATGTTATACAAATCGTCGGCGATACTAACAGGGGCGGAACCCTATACAAGGTCTCAATCCCAGACGAGATTCTTTTGTGCCGAGAGCGTATGAAGGAAGAGTCGTCTTTTAGTTCAGTGAGTGTTGATCCCAAACGTGAACTTGATTTTTATAACGTGACTGAGAATAGGCTCAAGGTTTTTGAACGCGACAGCTATACATGCCGTTATTGTTCTAAACAACTAACTAGGTTTAGCGCAACGCTTGACCACATTCAGCCTGTTTCTAAAGGGGGTGATCATTCATTTGGAAATTTAATAACAGCTTGTTTGCGTTGCAATTCGGAACGTAGAGATAAGCCGGTAATGGATTTCATAACCAGCAAAACTGATTCCTAAATACAGTATGGTACTTAAAGAAGTACGAACCCCAAAACCCTGAACTATACCCGCGCGGACAAATATGCTACACTTTCCTTTGGCTTCGCGGCTGGCCTCCCCACCCATCATCGGGCCGGTGCGCGATACACGTGCGAACGCTTCACCGAACGAGCGCTTGACTAAACTTGATGAGGATGTGAACGTGAAAACCTACTTTCCCAAAGAACCCACGAACGGTTGGGTTGTCGTTGACGCCGAAGGGCAGACCGTCGGCAGATTAGCGACGCAGATTGCCACCGTTTTGCGGGGCAAGCACCGCCCCGACTTTACTCCGAATCAGCTCGGCGGCGACTTCGTTGTTGTCATTAACGCCGAAAAGGTCGTTTTTACCGGCAAAAAGCTGGATCAAAAAGTCTATACTCGCTACAGCGGGTATCAGGGCGGTCTCAAAAAGACAAACGCCCGGACGACGCTCGAGAAACACCCCGAGCGTATTTTGGAACACGCCGTTTGGGGGATGCTCCCGAAAACCCGTTTAGGCCGCCGGATGATCCGCCGCCTCAAGGTCTATCCCGGCGGCGCACACCCGCACGCCGCCCAGCAACCCAAAGAAATGAGCGTTTAATGGAACAGTTTTACGGTACAGGCCGCCGCAAAGCCGCCGTCGCCCGCGTGTTTCTACGCCCCGGCGGAGGCCGCATTACAGTCAACGGCAAAGACTTTCAGGACTACTTTCGCGGTATTTTGGTCGGCGTTCAGGCTTTAGAGCCCCTTAAAGTCACCGGTTCAGCCGGTCGCTACGACGCTCTGATCACCGTAAAAGGTGGTGGCCCGAGCGGTCAGGCCGACGCCATCAAACTAGGTGTCGCCCGCGCCCTCGTCGCAGTTAACCCCGAGTTTCGTGCCCGCCTCAAACCGGGCGGCTACTTGACCCGCGACGCGCGTGAGGTCGAGCGCAAGAAGTACGGCCTGCGTAAAGCCCGCCGCGCTCCGCAGTACAGCAAGCGCTAAACGTCACCAAAAAAAGGTTTTTAGAGGTTGGGTCACAACGGCTCAACCTCTTCTTTTGCCCCAATTCTGATTTAGTCGGACGGTGAAAAATGCAAGATACATCCAAAAAAGTTGCCCTGAATCGTAAACTGTTTTTGAGTATGGCTTTGTCATTAGTTTTAGGAGCTTCAGTCGTACCTTTGCCTGGACTCGCTCAGGTGATCTTAGAAAGCCTAAATCCTATAACCGTTACTTATGGAACCCTGATCATACTTGTGTTAGCTCTTTGTGTTCTCTTTTTGCCCGTGGCATGGTGTCAACACATTGGCGTGTACAATTTGGTTAATCACTGGGTACGAAAATTTGCTGTTCTGGCATCTTGTCTTGCCAGCATTTTTGTGGGTCTTGCTATAGGATATAGCTACCTCTATGATCACTGGCTAAACTCAATTCTGCGAAGCACGTCTATCTTATCTGGATTACTCGCCATTGTATTTTTTGCTTTTGCTGCCCTTTTGTTCTTATTGCAGACTTCTTTTTTTGCAGACTTTGTGAACTCAGACGATCAGCAAAGATCAGAGATTCGATTATCGGCATTTGTCGGGCTTTGCGGAACAGTCATCTATCTTTATGTTTCGCTCAGATAAAGAGACAAACCTTTTATGACGACGTTTCAAGCAATTATTCTAGGTACCCTGCAGGGTTTGACCGAGTTTTTGCCGGTCTCGAGCACCGCCCACCTCCGCATCTTCCCTGCGCTCTTCGGTTGGGGCGACCCCGGCACGGCCTTTAGCGCCGTGATTCAGCTCGGGACGATTGCCGCCGTGATTATCTTTTTTATCCGCGACTTGTGGCGCATCCTCATCACCTGGGTGCGCTCCCTTTTTACGCCGAGTCTCCGCGCCGATCCGGACGCCCGCATCGGCTGGTATATCCTCTTGGGCACGCTCCCTATTGCTATTCTAGGACTCCTCTTCCAAGCCCAGATTGAGACTGTTTTTCGCAGCTTGTGGGTTGTCGCTACTACGCTCATCTTACTCGGGCTAGTGCTCTGGTGGGCCGACCGCACGGGCCGTCAGCGTAAGGGTGTAGACGACCTGACGCTCCGTGACGGTCTGATTTATGGTTTTTTTCAGGCTCTGGCGCTTGTTCCCGGCGTATCCCGTTCGGGTTCAACCATCAGCGCCGGTCTTTTTTTAGGTTACACCCGTGAGGCTGCCGCCCGCTACTCGTTTTTACTGTCGGTTCCGGCAATTTTGGCATCAGGGATTTTTCAGCTTAAAGATATTTCGGTCGGCGACGGCCCCGGTTTAGCGCCGACTTTGATTGCTACGGTTGCGTCGTTTGTTGTCGGCTACGCTTCGATTGCGTGGCTGCTCCGTTATGTGAGCCGTAACAGCTACCTGCCGTTTGTCGTGTACCGTATCGGCTTGGGCGTCGTCGTCTTTATCTTGTTGGCTCTAGGGGTGCTGCAACCGCTGGCGTAAAATCTATACAAAGCCTCTGCCGTAAAACTGTCGGCGCGAGCTGTTGCTGTAAAAAGCTGCCGGGTTGCTCGAGTCTCACCTCTGAGATGCAAACTTAAATATGTAGCGCTGCTTCAAAATGGCGTCAGTCATCCACCGGTCGGCTACGAGCAGGCGCGTGCAGAACAACCGCTTAGACCGGCTCGCGTTAGACTAGGCTCATTTGGGAGGAACCATGACGGTTACACGTATTGCCCCTTCACCCACCGGCGACCCTCACGTCGGTACAGCTTATATGAGCCTGTTCGACTATGTGTTTGCCAAACAGCAAGGGGGCACCTTTATTTTACGGGTCGAAGATACCGACCAGAAACGCTATCAACCAGAAGCCGAAACGAGAGTTTTGGACGCGCTCGGTTGGCTTGGTTTAGAACCCGACGAAGACCCCAGCAAGGGTGGTCCGAACGCCCCTTACCGGCAGACCGAGCGTAAAGAGATTTACCTAGAGCACGTTCAAAAACTTCTAGATGAAGGCAAAGCGTACCGGGCGTTTGAAACCGCTGAAGAACTCGCCGAAATTCGGTCTGAGCTTCAGACTCAAGGTCTCGGCTACGGCTATGACGGACGCGGGCGTAAGGTGTCCAAAGAAGAGTCCGAGCGCCGCGCCGCCTCCGGTGAACCATTCTCCGTCCGGCTCATCTCTCCCGACGAAGGTGAAACCGTCGTCAACGACCTTCTACGCGGTGAGATCCGTATTCCTAACCGTGAAGTGCCCGACATGGTGCTCTTAAAAAGCGACGGTTTACCGACCTATCACCTGGCGGTTGTCGTAGACGACCATCTGATGGGCGTGACACACGTCATCCGCGGCGAAGAGTGGATTCCGACCTCACCGATTCACGTGCTGCTCCACAAAGCGTTCGGATGGGATGAGCCGGTTTGGATTCACATGCCGGTCTTAAAGAACGCCTCAGGCAAAAAGCTCAGCAAACGCAAAGACGATACCAATCTGGACTCGTACCGTCAGCAAGGCTTCTTATCCGAAGCGCTGCTTAATTATCTGGGCACGATGGGCTACAGTATGCCGGGTGGCAGAGAATTTTTTACGCTGAGTGAGATGATTCAGGACTTTTCGTTCGAGCGGATTTCGCTGGGTGGTTCGATCTTCGACCCCAAACGGTTGCGGCACTACAACGCTAAATACCTGCGTGAGTTGCCATTAGAGAAACTGGCTGAAAGAGCCAAGCCGTTTCTACAGGAGGCCGGTATCTCATGGGACGATGACGACTATTTGCTCGACGTGCTCGAGGTACTCCGTCCCCGCGCCGAAACGCTGCGAGACTTCGCTGAGCACGGTTACTTTTTTACCGAAGACTTTTCGTATGACGACGGTGCCAAGAAAAAACTTCAGGGCGGGCAGAAGTATCTGGAGGGGCTCGAGCGCGAGTTTGCGCGGCTCGACTCGTTTGATGAAGACTCGGTAGACGACGCCTTGCACGACTACGTGCAGTCACAGAGCGGCGTCAAGATGGGCGCGATTTTGCAACCCTTGCGCGCCGCTTTGACCGGCACCACGCACTCACCGGGAATGACCGAAGTCGTGAGCATTTTAGGCAGAAAACGCGTCACCGACCGCCTTGGACGGGCTCTAACCGCGATTACCCAAGGTCTTCCCGATGATAAACCGGACAAAGCACCTAAAGATAAGGGTGGGCAAAGCAGCAGTGAGGCCGCCTGATGGCCTGGTTCGATAGGCTCCGGCAAGGGCTGGGCAAAACTCGTGACATGCTTACCACCGACGTGCGCGATTTGGGCCGTTCGTGGGAGATGGAATGGGATGACCTCGAGTTCGCCCTCATTGGGGCCGACACGGGCGCGAAAATCGCCTCAGAGGTTGTGGCTGAAGCCAAACGCGAACGTGAGCGCGGCACGAGTTTCCGGGAGTCTCTGGAGAAGGCGCTATTGGACCAGCTCGAGCCCGACCGGATGCGGCAAAAGCTCCGCCGCGTGGGTTTTAACTTGGACGTATCGCGTAATTTAGTCGAGCCTAAAGGCAAAGTGGTGATGGTCGTCGGCGTCAACGGCGTCGGTAAAACCACCACCATCGCTAAACTTGGGCAGTATTACACCGGGCACGGTGACAAGGTGATGTTTGCAGCAGGAGACACCTTCCGAGCCGCAGCGACGGCGCAGTTGGAAGTCTGGGGGGGTCGCTTAGGCATTCCGACGATTGCCGGGCCGGACGGCTCCGACCCCGGCGCGGTCGCCTTTGACGCGGCGCAGGCACGGCGGGCTAGGGGCTTTGACCTGCTCTTTGTAGATACCGCCGGACGCCTGCACACCAAGCACAACCTGATGGAAGAGCTTAAAAAGGTCAAACGCGTGATCGCCAAAGCCGACCCAAACGAACCCAAAGAGGTCTGGCTGGTGCTCGACGCGGTGACTGGGCAAAACGGTCTCGCCCAAGCTAAAAAGTTTCACGAAGCCGTCGGTCTCACGGGCGTGGTGGTGACTAAACTCGATGGGACGGCGAAGGGCGGCATCTTGCTGCCGATTGTCCGTGAGCTAAAGCTGCCGATCAAATTTATCGGCGTGGGTGAAAAGGCTGAAGACCTGCAACCCTACGACGCCGCCGCCTACGTGCGGGCGCTCCTCGATATGCCCGAGACCGCCGCTGCGTGAGGTGAGTGCGCCGTTTGACGGACGTGGCGGTTACGCCGACGCGTTTGGTTTCTGGCGGCTCTTAACCGAAATTTACACACCGCTCGGCAAGAGTAAGGCGCTCGTCAACACCACCGCGCCTATCGTCCTCAGCAACGCGCTCTGGTATCCCGAGCCTGAAAGCATTGCTGAGGCTCGAGACTTTTATGGTGAGCAGGGTGTTTCGGCGGCGTACTTTTTATCGGCAGAGTTGGACGAAGAACTTTTCCAAACGCTCGCACTGAGCAACGCAGGCTTCTCACGGACAGCGCAGTATGGTTTTACGCCGGTCGGTGCTATAGAAATCAGCTCTTTGGAAGTCGAACAGGTGAGCTGGGCGCAGACGCGCACGCTCGGTGAGGTCATCGCAGAGAAGTATGCACTGAGCCCGTATGCAGTTGCCGTCGGTCAATCATTAGCACTAGCGCTGCAGCTCGAGCCCACCCTCACCGCGTTTGTGGCATATGACGGCAAACCCGTCGGCGCGATGGTGACACAGGCGTTTTCTGACAAATTAGTTGCGTTTGTGCTCGAGTCCCTCACCCAAGAAGCTAATACCGCACTCCGGGCACGGCTGCACTTTGAAGCCGAGACGCAAGGCAAAAAAGCATTCGTTTTTGAACAGGTTGAAACAGGAGTATTTGAGCTGTGGCAGTGACACTTTTAGTTACAGCGACGGGGCTCGAGGCCGCCCCTCTTAAAGAAGCTTTGCTCTGGCACCCTCTCCCCTCTTTTTACGGCGAACTTTTCAAGCTACCTGAACAAGACATTTACCTCGCGCATCTGGGCGTCGCCAAGGTCAATACGGCGGCGGGTTTGGCGCTGGCGCTGCACACCTTGAAGCCAGACAGAGTTATTCAGTTCGGTATCGGCGGGGCGTTTGCTGAAGCGGGGCTCGAGCTGGGACAAGTTGCCGCAGCGACGCAAGAGACACATCTCGATACAGGAGTTCAATTAGAACACGACTGGCAAGGTATGGAGACCTTAGGGTTTCCTTTACTAGGGGACTACTACAACACCTTGCCAACTGACGCTGAGCTGACTCAAACGTTGATCACGCTTACGGGGGCGACGCCTGGTGTGTTCGGCACATCTGAAACGGTGACCGGAAACCGGGCAGGGGCCTCCGCACTTTATGAGCGGTTTGAGGTCGCCGTAGAGTCAATGGAAGGAGCCGCCGCCGCGCAGGTTTGTATTGCGCTGGGCGTTCCTTTTGCCGAGTTGCGCGGTATCAGCAACATGGTTGGGGAGCGAGATAAAGCGCGTTGGGATATCGGCGGGGCTGTGAAAGCAGTCAATTGGGCTGTGCTGGACTACTTGCAAGTAACGCGCTAGGCATCTAGAGTGCTTCTTTCTTTACATGTGAGCTTGTCCAATCCTTGCTATATTTCTATGACATGGAAACTTCTCCCAAAACAGAGTCGCTTACCCAGCTTGTCCAAGAAGTCGAAAAAAGTGTTGTGGCGCTTCCAGAATTTCAGAGGGATTTCGTTTGGGAAATAGGTAAGAGTTACGATCTATTCGACAGTTTGGTAAAAGGTATATTCGTCGGTTCAATTATCTACGGTAAACCCGCATTTGGTATTACGGTCAGAGAATTAGATAAACGTCCAAGACGAGGTAAAGGTAGCCGCGCAAAGCTTTCTGTCATTTCGTTTACTGAAGAGCAGGTAAAGCAAAAAGCAAACGTTGATAATTTCCGGCTGATCCTTGATGGGCAGCAGCGAGTTACTTCAATAGTAAGAGCTCTTAAAGGCATAGACAATGTTTGGTTTATCTGTAAAACGCAGCAAGAACTGTTAGAAGAGTTTGGCAATAACAATCACGATGAGCTCGGCCTAGAATCGTTACTTTATCAATTCGCTGGGGATCAAAGACCTGACCGTCTCTCGATTAACTTGGCTAACGTCTACGCAACCGTAGAAAAAACTTTTCGAGAGAGCAAAATTAAAGAGGAGCACTTTGAGGTTCTAGACCATACGAAGAATCCAGACATTGATTCTGAACAAGAATTCGATATCTACCTGAGTATACAAAACAAACTGGCAGACTTTTTCAAAGCGGAAACTTTGCTTTCGTACTACCTTCTCAATACCAACTCAGAAAAGTTTGCGCTCTTTTTCGAGAGAAGCAACAGCAAGGGCATACAACTTAATTTCATTGATGTACTTGCGGCCAAGCTTTACATCGGGTTCAATTTGCGCGAGAAGATCAACGAGTTTGAAGAAGAGCATAAAAACTACCAACTTAGCCGCGAAGCAATAGTTCGTGCTATAGCTTTTTTAGAAGGTTCGGGTAAGGTGGATCGAGGTTACATTCTCAAAACACTTGATCATAGACATTTTGATCGCTATTGGGACGACGTAACAGCACACTATCGGCGTTGCTTAGATTTCTTATACGACAACCGCTGGATTGTTTCGCAAAATTGGATTCCTTATCCTAATATGCTGATCCCGTTGATAGCTTTCCTTAACAGCTTAGGAAGCGACTTTTCACAGATGACGCAAAATCAGCGGGACGATCTAGAAGCATGGTACTGGTGTTCGATCTTTGCAGAACGCTACTCTGTCAATTCTAATGAAGTAGTCTCTAAAGATTCTAAGTTTTTGGCTAGAATGGCAAAGGGGCAACAATTAGATGATCGCGCATTGATTTATGAACTAAGACCTAAGATAGAACGAGCCGACGATCTTCTCTCTGTTACTCAAAAGGGCAGTGCGCTCTACAAAGGCACGCTCAACTTCATCAACTACAAGACAGACGGTCTTAAAGATTGGAAGAATACAAGCCGCTTATCCTTCAATAGTGATATCCATGATCATCATATTTATCCTAAGCAGTACATCGCTGATTTACACGGCAAAGACTCGGTAGAAAGCGGGCTCGTTGACTCAGTTGTCAATCGTACACTCATTCCGAAAATTACGAATATCAAAATTGGCAAGAAGAGCCCTTCGGATTATATGAAGCAGCTTCAGAAGGATAATAGCAACCTTTCTCGTAGTTTGGAGAGCCATCTTATACCACACTCTGAGGGATTGTTATCAGGAGACATGGATCAAAAGTTCCCTGAGTTTATGGAAGAGAGATCAGAAAAAATCTTTTCTCTCATAAAAGCTGATGTTATAGAAAAGTATGAAGCTCTTAGAAAAAATCCGTAACGCGCAATATCAAAGTTTCAAGCAAATTTATAAAAAGCGTGCAAAACCCCCTTAAGAATCATGTGCTAAAGCTCTGAACGCTGATTTTTCCTAAGCACCCAAAACGCCAGCACCGCCCCCGGTAACAAACTCAAGAAGCTCAGCTGCATCGCCGCCGTCAGCCCTAAGTGCTGCTGCACCCAGCCGATGCCGATATAGAGTACCCCGGCGCAGCCCCAGGTAAAGCCCATCATCATCCCCGAGGCCGTCCCAACCGCGTGCGGCGCGAGGTCTTGCGCCGCGACGACCATCAGCGGCAACCCGGCGTTGACGAGGACGCCTGCGAGGACGACGAAGACGAAGTAAAGCGCCGACCCTGCCGGAACCCAGAAGATGCCATAGAAAAGAGGTAGCGCCAAAAGCATCGTTCCGGTAATTAAAATCTGCGAGCTGACGTGTCGCCCAAGAATACCCGCCAAAATGCCGCCGGTGCCTGCCGCGAGTGAAAAGGCGAGCAGCGTTATGCTGATAAGCGAGCTGTCTCTCGAGGCCCCCTGTGACACCAGATAAAGCGGCACAGCATTGGTAAAGGTCACATATGAAACGCTCCGCAGGATGCCCGAAACGCACAGCACCCCGACCGGCCCACGGAAAAGGTCTATATCAAAAAGTCGTGGGTTGACCGTTCGGTCTATTTTGGGCTGAGCCGGAATCAAAAAATACATCGCAATCCCCAAGAGAACGCCCGGAATCATTAGCAGAGGGCTGAACTGTAACCCGACTGTCCTTGCCAGTAGCAAAATAATTGACGGCCCGAGCGCCAAGCCGAGCGTTCCACCGGCACTAAAGAGGCTGACGGTAAGCGCCTTGTTTTTGCCGCCCGCCGCCCTCGCCATACTCGTCCCCGAAGGGTGAAACGCCGCTGAACCGAGGCCACCGGCGAAGAGCAAGACGAAGAGTAGCGCAGCGTCCGGGACGACGCCCATCAGACTCAGCAGCGACGAACTCGTGATGATGCCGAGTGCCCCGACGAGCCGCCGTCCGAACCTATCCGCGAGCGAACCGAAAAAGGGTTGCAACACCGACGACGAAAACGACAACGTAGCGACCAGAAGCGCCAGCGTCGCCTCAGTCAAACCGAAGCGAAGTTGGAAGGTCGGTAGTAGCGCCGCCAACATACTGCTAAACGCGTCGTTGGTGGCGTGAACGGCGATGAGCAGCGTTGAGAGGCCCGCCCCAGTTAGGGCAATACGGTTAGAAACAGGTTTAGAAGCAGAGGTCGCCATATATGTGAGTTTACGCCTCATCAGTAATGCGTCTCCAGCCCCTTGTTACTCGAGGCTCACAGCTCCCTCCGGGCGACGGCTCGGCGTCACGTAAACGGTTTTTTGCTGACTGAAGTTTACGGCTCCCGGCGCAGCGCCCTTGACCTTCCAGACGTTCTTTTTGAGCGTATAGTCCACCGGTACGTTGTCGGACATCCCGGCTTTGGAATAAGCGGCGGCGAGCTGCGCGGCAAAGAGTACCGTTTCAAACGGCACTTCGCGGTTTTCAGCCTTCACAATCACGTGTGAACCGGGGTAGCCCTGCGCGTGCAGCCAGACGTCGCGGCTTTTGGCCACCTTAAAGGTCAGTTCGTCGTTGCCGCGAGAGCTGCGGCCCACCCACACGTCGAACCCCTGCGGGCTGGTGTAGCGCGTTCCCGGCGCGGCGCGTCCCTGAGGTTTGGTTTCATTGACGTAGGTTTGACTGAGCGTTTTGATTTCAGCGTCGGACAAGCTCGGAAGACGCGCCAATAATTCTGTCAGTTCGGCAAGGTCGGCCTCGAGACCCGCTTCACGGGCCGCAGCGCCCTCGAGCCGCCCCTCCCGCTTTTTGGCCTTTTCATATAAGGCTTGGGCGTTTTCAACCGCGTTTAGGCGTATGTTCAGCGTAATTTCTCGCGGTTCGCCCGTAAAATCCGTCAGCACAGCCCTTACAGCGTGGGCGGAAACCTCTTTGGGGTACGCCATCAGCAAGTCGGCGTCGCTGCGTAAAGTATCGGCCTCTAAAGCGGACTCTAAGGTTCTCGAGAGGTCGTCCAAACGTTTTTGAGCGAGTCCAAGGCGTTTCTCGAGGGCGCTCCGCAAACGCTGAATCCTCGCCTCTTGCGCTTCGGCTTCGCGGAGGGCGCTCAGGTCGGCGCGTCCGCCAATTTCATCTAAAACGGCGCTCGGTACGTCACCGATACGTTTTACGGCGGCAGCAGCTCTTCTTGCAGTCGCTTCGTCTAGCACAGCATTACGCGGCATACCGACGAGTTGTGCGGCGGCGGCGGTCAGCTGTGGCCCGAGGCCGTCGAGCAAATCCCGTAATTCCGAGAGTTTACGGCCTGTTAAGAGTTCAGTTAGTTCGGCTTCAGACAGCGTGCGCGGGTCGCGCTTGTCGTAAGGGGGCGGCGGGGTGTAACGGAGTCCGGCCCGTACTTCGCGAAAACGGTTGATGGTGCTCGTTACTTCTCTAGCCGCGCCCAAAATGATGCCATCCTCGTCCAATAAAATTAGGTTGCAGTTGCGCCCAGTTAGCTCGGCAATCAGCACGACGCCGGGGGTTTCGACAAATCCCTGACTGGGCGCAAAGGTCAACCGAAATACCCGGTCGAGCTTGACCTGTTCGGCTGTGAGCAGGTCGCCGGCAGCCCGCGCCACCAGCAAATCCTGAAAGCCGGTATACGTCCGGCCAAAACTCGGCACCTTGTCCCGGTACGAGACCTGCGCGTTCGGCGGGCGGTTGTAAAACCATAATCCGCCTTTTTTAAGCGGCAGCACAAAGGTATAAGGGTCGGAAAACCGCCAGCTCAGGCGGGTGCTCGGCAGCAGTGGGGTGACGCGCCGGAGCTGTTCGGCGATGAGAAGACCTTCCATCCCTACAGTCTACGGTGCGCTGCGTGGTCTCAGCAGGATTAGCAGACGAGCGTTACGAGGTGTGCAGCTCGGTGACGACCGGGGGGCCGACCTCGAGCCCCCAAAACGTTACCTGGAAGCCTGAACGTTTCGGCGAGCAGCACATTACTCCAACTTGCACTTTTACGGCGTCGGTCAGTGCGGCAAGGCGCAGCATCGTGTAGCTTGCCCCGCCATTTAGCGACGCGTGTACTAGCACCGCGCCACCCAAGCGGGTCAGCCGCAGCTTGATTTCAGCGGGCGGAGTGGTAAGCGGCAGCACCGACCAGTCCGAAACACCCCGCGTCACGACGACGCTAAGATGCTGTTGTCCGTCGGTATATTCAATCCCCGCTTTAAGCCAAGTTTCGGCGTCCAAGCGGATCATCATCCCAGCTTGGTCATAGAGTTCGGTGTAGTCGCCCGCAAACGAAACTTCCGCGCTAAAGTCACCCGATACTTCGGTGAAGCCGAAATGTCCGTCGTCATGCACGAAGCCGTAAAACGTTTCACGCCAAAAGTCAGTCTGGTCGCCGGTTTTTACGGTGAGGACGCCGTCTTTTACGGCGGTGCTTAGGGGCGGGTTGTACCACTGTAGTTGGTCTAAGGGGACGGGGTTCATGTAGCTATGATGGCACGTTATGGTGATTCTATAAGGCTCGAGTCCCCTTATAATTGAGCGGGTGAAAGAGCTGAACTGGAAACACATCCTACTTACCACGGCGCTTATCGTGCTGTTCTGGCCTTTTATTGCAACGGCTTATTTAGTCGTTTTAGGATTCATTCCGTGGATCAACCTTGACTCGATATATATTGGAATTTGCCTCTTGCTGAGCGTTGTGACTCTAGCTCTCGTAATAAACATGATTGCACCAAGTTCGGAAAAGAAGGTTTTGCATGGTCTTCTGGCTGCAGTTATTGCTGCCCCTATTATATGGTTTTTAGCTTTAGCAGCTCTGAATTACCTATCTTCTTCACCCGACTGAAAGTTTATTTGGCAGTTTGGACGAAACGAGACTGTATTCGTGAAGGGTTGATGTTTTTACAGCGAGGCCGGAGCTGGTTAAATTTTATTATAGTAGTGCATAATGTTTCAGTTCGCCCCACCGTTTATAATAAAGTTACGAGTCATTTCTAGAACGAACGGAGCCAGTTATGGCCATTAAACGCCCCTCACTTACCATCGGTATCGAAGAAGAGTATCAGATTATTGACCCGGAAACGCGCGAGCTGAAGAGTTACATCACGCAGTTTTTAGAGGGCGACCACAGCGTTTTGCGGACGTTGGAGCTTAAACCCGAACTGCATCAGAGCATGGTTGAGGTCGGGACGAAAGCGTGTACGACGGTGCAGGAGGCAAGGGACGAACTGGTCGATTTGCGCCGCCGGGTGTCTGCCTACGCCCGCAAACAGGGCGCACAGATTGCGGCGGCGGGGACGCATCCGTTCTCGAGCTGGCAAAATCAAAAAATCACCCCCGAAGACCGCTACGCAGGCATCGTGCAGGATATGCAGGACTTGGCGCGGCAGATGCTGATTTTCGGGATGCACGTCCACGTCGCCATCGAAGACCCCGAACAGGTGATTGACAGCATGAACGTGCTGCGCTACTTTACGCCGCACATCCTGGCGCTCTCGTCGTCATCACCGATGTGGGAGGGGCGCAACACCGGCCTGAAAAGCTACCGCAGCGCTATCTTCAAGCGCTTTCCGCGTACCGGTCTACCGGCCGAGTTTGGTTCTTACAGCGAATACACAAACTTTATCGAGGTGCTGGTGCAAACCGGCAGCATCCCTGACGCCTCAAAAATCTACTGGGACGTTCGCCCGCATCACCGGTATCCGACCCTCGAGTTTCGGATTTGCGATCTTTGCACAAACGTGGAAGACGCGATCTGCTGCGCGGCGCTGTTTCAGGCATTAGTCTTGAAGCACTACAAAATGCGGGTGGATAATGTAACCTTCCGGCGGTATCCGCTGGCGATGGTTGAGGAGAACAAGTGGCGGGCGGTGCGTTACGGGACGAGCGGCAAGCTCATCGACTTCGGGCGGCAAGAGGAGCTTCCGGCGAAGGCACTCCTAGAAGAACTCGTGGGGTTTGTCGATGATGTAGTGGACGAACTCGGCAGCCGCAGAGAGGTCGAGCACGTCTTTACGATTTTAGAGCGCGGGACGAGTGCGGATAGGCAGTTAGAGGTTTTAGAGCGCACCCAAGACCCGAAAGCTGTTGTAGATTTTCTGGTCGCCGAGACCCTGTCCGGCTGCGAGGCGAAGCTTTAAGCTGTAGGGTGTGACGGGACTGCCGGTGATAACTCAGCTGAACGAAAATCGGTCGGGCGAAAGCCAGCTGACCGAGCAGCAAGTGACGGTTGACGGCCTGAAAATCCACTACGTCAGAGGCGGTTACGGTGCGCCTTTACTCTTACTGCACGGGTTTACGGTGGGCTCGAGCCGCCTCACCTACGGCCCCGCGTTTGGGCCACTATCTGAACATTTCGATGTCATTATGCCCGACCTGCCGGGTTACGGTCACAGCGCGTCACCTGAAACGTTTTACACAACCGCTGAGTATGTGCGGTTCGTCATCAAATTTTTGGCTGCGCTTGGGTTAGAAAAGGTCAATCTGGTCGGGTTTTCTAAAGGTGGCGCGATTGCGTTGGGGGTCGGGCTCGAGCACCCGGAGCACATCCGTAAACTCATGCTGGTGAGCGCGTATTCGCTCAACCACTGGGTCACATTTCCCTTTCTGCCTTATTTTGCCCTCCGTATGCCCTGGCTGATACGGTTTTTTTGGCGTAGTCTGCGCCGTTACCGGCGGCTTCTGCCGCTCTACCTCAAGCGCGTCATCTTTAGCGACGCTGGAGCCGTCACCGAGCAGCTTTTAGCCGAGGTACGCGAACCTTTGGCGCAAGAGGGCAGCGAAACCGCCTTTATCGCCTGGTTACGCGGTGAGCTGGGGCTGTTTCACTACGCGACCGACTACAGCCGCCGCATTACCGAGCTCCGGGTGCCGACGCTTTTTTTGCACGGGACACGCGATTTGGTCGTGCCTGTCCGGGGTGCGCGGCGGGCAGCGAAGTTGGCCCCGGACGCAGAAATCAAGCTTGTCCGGCGGTGCGGGCACTGGTTGCCACGAGAGGCGACGGGGGCGTTTGTCGAGGCGGTGTCAACGTTTTTCGGGCTTTATGGGCGCTCGAGCAGGTAGAGTCCAGAGATGACGATTTGGTCTCTTCAAGCCCGTATCAGCCGCCAGCTGCTCGTCTGGAGCGCCTTAAGCGTCATCGTGGGTGCGCTGCTCCTTTTTCTAACTCCCTTCTGGCGCGGCGTCGGGGTGCAGGGGCTCGTTTGGGGCGTGATTGACGCAGCGATTGCCGGAGTCGGCCTCTTACAACTTCGGCGCAAACGAGGGAAACCTGACGGAAACCTGCCGAAAACGCTTCAACGTGAAGCGCGTAGCCTGCGCCGTCTGCTCCTCATCAACGCAGGTCTTGACGTACTTTACGTGATTGGCGGCGTTCTCGTTTTGATAACCTTTACAACCGAGTTTGCTCACGGTAACGGCGTCGGCATCATCGTACAAGGTGGCTTTTTACTGCTATTCGATACGTTCTACGCGCTTCGGGTGCAGCGCAACATGGAGGCGAGATGACCTTTGTCAAACCGCCCAAACTTCAGGTCGGGGATACGGTCGCGGCGATTTCACTCTCCTCCGGTGCCGCCGGTGAGTTTCCAAAGGTTTATGAGGTGGCGAAAAGGAACTTGGAGCAAACCTTCGGCGTCTACCTTATCGAAACGCCTAATGCTCTCAAACTAGATAACTGGCTTTACCAAAACCCGGAGGCTAGAGCCGACGACCTTCACTGGGCGCTGCAAAACTCCGATGTAAAAGGACTATTCAGCACCATCGGCGGCTATGAATCGGTGCGGGTTTTGCCCTTTATCGACCCCGACCTTATCCGAGAAAATCCTAAAGTGCTGCTCGGTTTTTCCGACACGACCGTTTCACATCTAGCGTTCTCAAGTGCGGGCGTTACGTCGTTTTACGGACCGAGTTTGATGGCTGGATTTGCTGACCTTAACGTGTTTCCTTATACCGAGACTTGGGCCAAACGGCTCTTAAGCGGTTGGTCTGGACTCTATGAAGCTACTGGAACATGGACCGAAGACCTCTCGGACTGGGAAGCACCCGATTTTGAAACTGAGGTCAGCCGTTATAGAAAGACATATTCCGGCGGCTGGCGCTGGCTTCAGGGTGAAACTCGAGCCGAAGGCCACCTTATCGGCGGTTGCGTTGAAGTCTTGGAAATGCTCAAGGGAACGAAGTGGTGGCCCAGACCGGAACTGTGGCAGGGCGCAGTGGTGTTTCTCGAGGCCAGCGACGCCCCCAGCCCTGACCAGCTGGAATACTGGCTCCGCAACTACGCTACACAAGGGATTTTAGGTGAGGCGGCGGCACTCCTTATCGCCAGACCACGCGGCTATACCTCCGAACAAAAAGAAGCTCTGTGGAACGCAGTCAAAATGGTGCTTCTAGAGGTTGACCGAGAAGACATGCCGGTCGTTGCCGACCTGGACATCGGGCACACGAATCCGATGATGACCCTGCCGCTGGGGTGCAACGTCGCCGTAAACCCTGAGAAAAGAGTTTTGGAGTTGCTCGAGTCCGCCGTCAGCTAAGGGCGGCTATATGTTTTACGTTTATCGCCCTGAGACGTGTACGCAAAACAGCAGGAGGGATAGAAAATGAGTTCAGGTAGGAACAAGAGGACGCCGAAACCCTCTCACGCAGGTTCGGTCGTCTCTGCACTTGCGGTCGGGGCGCTTGCCGTTGGGACTTCGGCGGTGGGAATGGTCGCTATCGGTCGGCTTATCGTGGGCCGCTTGCGGCTGAACGACACCAAGCCGAAACCGCTCAAGATAGATGAACTGCGTGTGCGCTTTATAAAGCTTGAGACAACAGATGAACAACAGCCGCCACGCTGACCTCAGCAATTATGATCGGGGCTTACCGTCAGTTGGCCTAAAGGTGCGGCGTCCGGTTGAGGCTGAGCAGCCTGACCTGTTCTGATTGCCGCGACACGTTGACCTCAGCAGAACTTGTATCGCCAAACGCAAACGAGGTTTGCGCCGGAGCCTGCAAAAGGTCGCGGAGCGCCACGCTGAGGCAGCCGCCGTGTGAGGCGACCAGCACGTTGGTCAGGTCGCTTTGAAAGAGCGCCTCGAGCGCCCCGCTAATGCGCCCCGAAAACGCCGCGTAAGCTTCACCGCCGTCTTCGGTAAATTGCTCGAAGCGGTGCCGAAACGAGGGCGCGGGATAACGTCTTCTGGCTTGATCGTAAGGCAACCCGGCGACAGGACCGTTGTCAAACTCACGCCACGCATCGTCTGGCATTACCTCTAAACCGAGCGCCTGACCAATAATCCCTGCTGTGCGCTGCGCCCGGATGAGGCTCGAGCAGACCACCCGTTCAAATCCTGGTGGGTTTTGCTGCCAATACGCTGCAAGTTTTACGGCTTGCCTTTCGCCAACCTCAGTAAGCGGGCTGTCGTAGCGCCCTTCGTGAACCCGTTCATCGTCCACACGAAAACGACCGTGCCGGAGCAGTGTGAGTGTCAGTGAAGCTGTCACGCTCTCAACTCGAAAGCCAAAAGGGTCATGAAGTCGTTGTCTTTTCGTCTCAAAACGCGCACACTAAACAGTATGTCTCAACTACAAACAGAATCAGACAATCAGGCACTTGTGCTTGTCACCGGGGCCACCGGCTACATCGGCGGGCGACTCGTTCCTAGACTGTTAGCAGCAGGTTTGAACGTTCGCTGTCTGGTACGTGACCGGGAGCGGCTGCGCGGCAAAGCGTGGTTTGACGAGGTTGAGGTGATCGAGGCGGATGTTTTAGAGCCTGAAACGTTAGACGGGGTGCTCGAGGGTGTCCAAACCGCCTACTATCTGATTCATTCGATGGGAGCCGCCGAGTCAGGCTTTGAAAACCGTGACTTGCAAGCTGCTAAAAACTTTGCCGAAGCTGCGAAAGTTGCCGGGGTCAGGCACATCATCTACTTGGGCGGGCTTGGTTCCGGCGACAAGGGGATGTCGAAACATTTGGCCTCGAGGCAACACACCGGCGAAGCCCTGGCAGAGGCCGGCATTCCCGTCACCGAGTTTCGCGCCGCGATTATCGTCGGCTCGGGCAGCATCTCGTTTGAAATGCTGCGCTACCTGACCGAACGCCTGCCGATTATGATTACGCCGCAGTGGGTCAGCACCAAAGTGCAACCGATTGCCATTCGTGACGTGCTTGCCTATCTGCAAAGTGCGCTGGACGAGGTTCCTAAAGGCCATCACATCGTTGAGATCGGCGGGCCGGACGTCATCACCTACCGCGAGATGATGCTGAACTACGCCCACGCACGCGGCCTGCACCGCCGAATGTTCTCGACGCCGGTGCTGAGCCCGAAGTTGTCGTCGTACTGGGTGAATCTTATTACGCCGATTCCCGCCTCGATTGCCCGCCCCCTCGTCGAAGGGTTGACAAGTGAGGTCATCGTGGACGATCCCGAACCCGCTAAGGCGTACAAGGTGCGGCCTATCTCGTACGAAACCGCCGTAAAACTCGCGCTCGACCGCACCACGCAAGGGGCCATCGAAACGCTCTGGAGCGGGGCGCTCGCCGCCGTGCCGCGCGGCACACCCGTTTCCGACAAACTGCAAGACACCGAAGGGATGCTCTTCGACCGGCGCGTGCAGCACTTTCAGGCAGGCTCGGACAGTGCGTTTCGGGCGGTTGTCAGGATCGGCGGCGAAGAGGGCTGGTACACGTTTGATTGGTTGTGGCAGATACGCGGCGTGTTAGACCGTCTGGTCGGCGGCGTCGGGATGCGGCGGGGCAGGCGCGACCCGAACACGCTCCAAGCAGGCGACGCCATCGACTTTTGGCGCGTCGAGAGCGTTAAACCGGGCGACCATCTGCAACTTCGCGCCGAGATGAAGGTACCGGGGCGGGCGTGCTCAGGTTCGACGTGTACGACGCCGGAAACGGCGAGAGCGAGGTGCGGCAGACCGCATTTTTCGAGCCTAAAGGGTTGTTCGGGTTTTTGTATTGGTGGACGATGTATCCGTTTCACCTCTTTATCTTTCCGTCGATGTTGGCGGCTATCGGGAAGAAAGCTGAGGCGCTCGAGCGCGAGGGACAGGGGCAACTTCATCCGACTGTCTCATAACCTTGGTTTCTCAATGAGGCGTTGACCGTGACAAAAGGTTGCACGCTACTGGCTGTGCAGCCTCGGGTTTACGGGGCTCGAGACGATTTTGGCCTGAGCATCGACGGTGTAACCGTTTGTAGCCATCTTTTACGGCGTTTCGCGGTATTTTACGGTGGTCGCTAGGGTCGGCTCGAGCCCGCCTCAAAACCTGTCCTCAAGTGCACCTTCAGAGTTCTGTCAGTTAGGTACGGTAGACTGACAAAATGAAGGTTGCGACCACGATTGCTCGAGTTCTACAGGTTTTAGCTTTGCTGCTGTTGATTATTTATATAGCGCTTATCGGCTACGCAAATCGGAACACTGTTCTATTGCCCCTTTTGCTTCCCTTACATGTGGAGTGGGTTATCGCTATTTCGTTACTGCTCGGCTTTGTCGTCGGCTGGTTGTCGCTCTCCGGTCGGGTGTTTCGGCTCAACCGGCAGAACAAGGCGCTCCATCAGCGGCTGATTAAAGCGGGGCTCGAGGCTGAACCTGCCCCCAAACCTGTTCGCAACGAAAGACCTCTGCCACCACCCCGATGAGTATCTTAAGTCAACCTACAGATATCTCAGAACCTAAACTCCCGGAAACCCGCTGGGCCGTGCGCCCCGCCGCGCCCCCCCACGCCGTCGAAACACTCGTGCGCGAGCTGTCGCTGCCGCCGCTGTTAGCGAGCATTTTGTGGGCTCGGGGCGTCAATATAGAGGCGCTTAAACCCCCGCTCGAGCTGACCCGTATCCCCGAACTTTTTACGGCCGCCGAACGGCTACACGACGCGCTGACGAACAAAAAACGCATCCTCATTCACGGCGATTACGACGCCGACGGCATCAGCGGAACGGCTGTCCTGACGCTCGGGTTGCGGGCGCTCGGCGGCAACGTCACACCGTTTATCCCTAACCGTTTGGGTGAAGGTTACGGCGTTCATCCGGACAAAGTTGCGCAGCACGCTGCGACCGCTGACCTCTTTGTCACCGTGGACTGCGGTATCAGCAACCGCGCCGAGGTTCACGCGTTGCAAGCGCTCGGGGTCGAGGTCATCATCACCGACCACCACCACCCCGGTCAGGTCTTGCCGGACTGCCTGACGGTGCATCCGTCACTGTCGCCCTACGCGCAAAAAGGTCTGCCGGAACTCACCGGCGCGGGCGTCGCATATCACCTGTTGTGGGCGCTGCACGAGCGGTTGGGGTTGGGGTCTCCCCTCGAATATAGCGACCTGGCGACCCTCGGCACCATCGCCGACGTTGCGCCCCTCATGGGTGAAAACCGCGCGCTGGTCAATGCTGGCCTAAACCAGCTGGCACAGTCGCGCTGGCCCGGACTCCAGACGATGATGAGGCGCACGCTCACGCACGGCAAAGACGTCACCGCAAGGTACGTCGCGTTCGTTCTGGCCCCACGCCTTAACGCAGCCGGACGCTTAGGCGAAGCGGATTTGGGCCTCGAGCTGCTCACCACCGCTTCGGAAAGGCGGGCGCTCGAGCTGGCGAGCTACCTGGACGCCCGCAACGCCGACCGCCGTAAGGTGCAAGACGCTATGCTCACTGAAGCGCTCGAGCTCGTTGACCCTACTGCACCCGCACTCGTCCTAGAGGCTAAAGGTTGGCACCCCGGCGTGATGGGCATTGTAGCGAGCAAGCTGTTAGACCGGTTTTACAAACCCGTGTATATCGTTGCGGGCGGCAAAGGCTCGGTACGGTCAACACCGGGGATTTCAGCAGTCGGCGGTTTGGAGCGCACCCACGACCTGTTGGGACGCTTTGGTGGACACTCCCAAGCTGCCGGGTTTTCGCTCCGTGACGGTCAACTTGAGGCGTTCCGAGAACGCATCTGCGCGTACGCCGCCGAGCACCCGACGCCGCAACCGCAACTCTTGGCCGACGCGCTGCTCTCCACTGACGAGATCGAAGACGACCTCTACAAAGCGGTCGGGCTCCTCGAGCCTTACGGTACCGGGCACCCGGCTCCCCTGTTTGCATTGTCGGGGGCGCTCGAGACCGCTCGGGGCGTCGGCGCGGACGGCAAGCACCTCAAGTTACGGCTCGGCGGGGTGGGCGGGATGGCGTGGAATCAAGGTGACGCCGCTGACACGCTGCGGGCTGCCGGACGGGTTGACGCGGCGGTCAGCCTCAAAGAAAATACCTGGCAAAACAAGACGACGCTCGAGTTTTTAGCCGACGGCGTAAGGGCCTCGAGACCGCTCGAGCTAGATACGACCGAAGAAACGTCACACCCGATTTTTAGAGGTCAGGCACCCGCAGATTTTACAGGGGAAGAGGTGCTCGAGCTACCCCTCAGCTCCGACCTGCTGAGGCTTACAGAACCGCTTAGAGACCTTGTGAAAGCGAAAAACGGCGTCCTTTTTAATCTCTCAAATGAAGAACTGAGAAGGCTGGACGGGCTCGAGCTGCCGCCGACCTTGCGTGAGGTAAGGGCCGCCTACGTCCGGTTGCAACGCGGGTCGCCGCTCGGCTGCAGTGACGCCAAAGCAGCGCTCTGCCGTAAAGTTTTAGAAGAGCTAGCGCTGCTAAACGCTCAGGGCCGGGTGCCCGGTAGATTTTCGGGGGCGCAAAAGCGTGACCCGTACAGCTCAGCGACGCTCGTGCGCGGGTTGACCGAACGCTACACCTTTACGACGTTCTTAAAAGCGTACCGAGCGCTCAGCGACGCAGCGTTTGCCGAGACGGTCTGGACGCTGTTCTCTACACCAGAAAGCAAACCGGACGTATGAGCTTGCAACTGCCGGACGACCTGCCCGTCCCAACAGATGACGGTGCGTGCGACCATCTCTCCGGCTTGCCGCTACCGCAGCTCACCTTACCGGCGACCGATGGGACGCAGCTCGAGCTCGCTACCCTCTCGGGCCGAGCTGTTCTCTATCTCTACCCGATGACCGGTAGACCAGGCCGGGACCTACCGGACGGTTGGGACGAAACCCCCGGCGCACGCGGGTGTACGCCGCAGTCTTATGCGTTTCGTGACCACAAATGTGAGCTTGACGCGTTAGGGACGCAGGTTTACGGTGTCAGCGCCCAGTCTATAGGCGACCAGCAAGAGGCCGCTAAACGCTTGCATCTCCCGTATCTACTTCTGAGCGACGCCGAGTTTGAGTTTGCGGCGTCGCTTACGTTGCCAACCTTCACCTTAAACGGGCAAACCTATCTAAAACGGATGACACTAATCGTTCAGGACAGCGTGATTGAAAAAGTTTTTTATCCAGTTTTTCCGCCCGACCAAAACGCTGCTGAGGTCATCGCCTATCTAAGTACGCGCTAGATGCTTGAGTGGCCTAAACGTCAGGCAAGACACCTTAAACAAGAGGTGACGGCGCTCGCCTACGCGCAGCGGCACCCAGATACGCCGTGGGTCGCCCGCGCCGCTATCTTTTGCATCATCGCCTACGCGCTTTCGCCCATCGACCTGATCCCCGACTTTATTCCGGTTTTGGGATTTTTAGACGACCTGATCTTGTTACCGCTAGGAATTTACTTAGTACTCAAGCTCATACCTAAACACGTCATGGCAGAGGCGCGGGTTAGGGCCACCGCCGCCCCAGCCTCAAAGTGGGGCGCAATCATCGTCGTACTCAGCTGGCTGGCACTACTCGGCATACTTTACGGCGTCGTTTACGGCGTCATAAACCGTTAGAGAGAACCCGACTCGGCACCCAAAAGTTTACGGGCGACATGGAGCAAATCCTGCGCTACTACGTCTGGTTGCAGCGCCAACGGGTCGAGCACCTTGCCGGGCCGCGCGACAAATACCGTCCCGCAGCCCGCACGCTTCGCGCCTGCGACGTCCCATGCGTGCGCCGCAACAAGTTTTAGATTGGGGACCGGCACACCCAACGCCGCCGCGACGTGTTCATACGGTTCGGCGGCAGGTTTAAGCCGCTTTACGGTATCGGCAGAAAAGATACGCTCAAAGTAACCGGTAAGTCCGGCGTAGTCCAGCTGCGCTTGTACGACAGTTAGCGCCGAATTGGTCAGAGCGACGAGCCGCATTCCGGCGTTTTGCAAAAGAGCTAAACCCTCAACCACATCGGGGTGCGGCGGCAGCTCACGCATCTGCCGTAAAACAGCCTTCGTATCTTCACCTGTCAGTTTTATATTTCTTCGAGCGGCAACGGTCTCGAGCGCACCCTTCGCCACCGCCCCAAACTCGTGATAGGTCTCTGTAATAATGCCCAGCATCGCCGACTGAATCATCGTTTCAAACCATTCGGTGCGTACCCCGGCGTCGCCGAAGATGCGTTCAAAACGCCCGTCCAAAGCGCTCAAGTCGAGCAGGGTTTCGTTCACATCGAAGATGAGGATGACGTCCATTACAGGTTCACAGCCTGAGTAAGCTCGAGCCTCTCGCCCACTACGTCTGCTACTTCACCGCCAAAAAGGTCTCGCAGCAACTCTAAACCGACGGTCAAGCTCTTCTCGCCACCTCCGGCGAACCAGCGACTGTTACCGTCCTCGAGCCTATTTTTTACGACCGGCGCAGCGATAATCTCACCTGCTTCGTAATCACGGAGCCGCTCTAACGCCCCGGCCCAGGTCGTCGCGTCCATGTCGCGCAGCAGTCCCAGCTCACCCAGCAAAAACGCGCCCGTACCGACCGCCGCGCAGATCCGCACCTTCGGCGCGTGTTCCGTCAGGTAGGCCATCACCGCGCGGTCTTTTTTTACGGCGTCAACGTCGCCGCCCGGAATGACGAGCACGTCCGGCGGCGGCGCACTCATAAACGCCCAGTGTGGCGTTACGACGAGGCCGCCCGCTGTCGTCACCGACATGCGCGAACGGGCTACGGTGTAGACGCCCAAGGCGTCTTCAGGAAGCGCCGACTTCGCCGCGCCCAGGACGCCGTAAACGCCCAGCGCGTCGAGGTCGGCGACGCCGTTATAAAACAGTACGGCAATCTTTAGCGCGTCGGCTTTAGCGCCGTTGGTCGAGGTGTCCATATCCGTACTATATGGGTAAGCTGAGAGAGTGAACGCGCCTGAAGTTGCACTACCCATTTCTTTTTACGCTCGAGACGCCGAAACAGTCGCTCGAGAACTACTCGGCAAGGTGCTGGTGTTTAGGGATAAACGCCTCCGCATCGTCGAAACTGAAGCCTACGTCGGCACGTTTGATCTCGCATGTCACGCTTCAAAGGGCCGCACGGCCCGAACGGACGTGATGTTTGGCCCACCGGGGCGGGCTTATTTATATTTGATTTACGGAATGTACGAACTGTTCAACGTCATTACCGGGAGCGATGGCGACGCGCAGGGCGTCCTTGTCCGGGCCGGTGAACCGCTTGCTGGCGTTACGGGCAAAACCGACGGCCCCGGTAAACTGACACGGGCTTTGGGTTTGACCAGAGATTACAACCGCCACAACCTAACCCAAAAACCACTGACGTTTGCTGAAGGTTCGCCGCCAACTGAAATCATAAAGACAACGCGTGTCGGGGTGGACTACGCCGGAGCCTGGAAAGATGCGCCGCTGCGGTTTTACGACGCGGAGAGCCGTCAGGTCTCGAAACGTTAAGGCGTGCCAGCGCAAATAACCGCAAGCATCTTCAATACTCAAACTGTCTAGCGGCAGACGTTGAGGTCTCATCTTGCCCACGCCACCACGCTAAGGAAGAGGCTGCATCAGCCCACCTTGCCCGCCAGGTTTCGTCTGACCACCCTTGGTAGTCGCTGTAAACGAGCTAAGACGTAGTGTGCGCTGAAACGGTCGCCGTAATGGGCCGCACTGCAGGCATAATCGGGTAGGGTGTGGACTATAGCAATGATCACACCTACCGAGCGCGAAGCTCGCAGCTATCATCTCTTAGGGGTGCGTGCTAGTGTACGAAGTCCTCCGCAGGAACGACGATCATTTTCCCAGAGCGGCTCAAACCAGCTGATACCTGCTGACAACTGGTGAAACTGCTAAAGAAGGGTAAATCACATGCAGATCGTCTGCCACCGCGGGGCCAGCGCCTACGCACCTGAAAATACCTTCGCTTCGGCTCGAATCTGCGTGGATTGGGGCGTGAGTTACGTCGAGGTAGACGTAAACTGTAGCCGTGACGGGGTGCTCTACTTGCTGCACGGCCCGAGGTTGGGGCCGACCACGAGTGGCAAGGGCCTGATCGTCTAGAAGCCATCTCAAAAACGAATAGTCAGCTGCATAGCTGTTAGAACGGTGGTATGGAACTCACCGATGAACAGTGGGAAGTACTAGGGCCGCTCATTCCCGAACCAGCTCGACGCAAAGATGGCAAAGGCCGTCCCAGACGAGAACCACGAGCGATACTTAAGGGCATCTGCTGGATATTACGAACGGGCGCACAGTGGGCTGATTTACCCGAGCGCTATCCGCCCTATCAGACGTGCCATCGGCGCTTTCAAGAATGGGAGAGAAACGGCGTGTTGCGGCAGATTCTAGAGACTTTAGCGCATGACCCCCTGCAGCGGGGCAAACTCGACTTGTCGGAATGCTTTATCGACGGTACCTTTGTGGCTGCGAAAAAAGGGGGTCAGCAGTTGGTAAGACTAAACGGGGTAAGGGTAGCAAAGTCATGGCGGTATCGGACGCTGGTGGTACTTGCCTCGCCCTGCACGTTACGTCTGCTAGCCCACATGAGGTCCGGTTGGTACACGCGACTCTCGCATCTCGACACGTCAGCGGCAAACCCGACAAGTTAATCGGTGACAAAGCGTATGACAGTGATCCGCTTGACGCTGAACTCGCCGAAGCAGGTGTTGAAATGATTGCGCCTCACCGAAGAAACCGTAAAAAAGCCAAGACGCAAGATGGACGTAAACTGAGGCGCTACAAACGGCGCTGGAAGATTGAACGGCTATTCGCCCACCTCGGCAACTTTCGCCGTCTGGTCGTTCGCTATGAACATCACTCCCTAAACTTCTTGGCCTTCCTGCATCTCGGCTGCATCAAATTACTGCTTAGGCGTTTTTGAGATGGCTTCTAGAGAGATTCGGCCTATCTGGATACGCTCGAGGCCGGAAGCTGGTTTGCGCCTGAATTTGCCGGTGAACCTTTACCAAGACTTAGCGCGTTTTTAGGCTGGCTTAACGGCAAGGCAAAAGTCTTCTTGGACGTCAAAGCAGGAAGCCTGGAGAAGGTGCTGGCGGTCCTTGCAGAAACCGGGATGACCGAGCAGTGCTTCCTCTGGTCGCATAGCAAAGGGTGGTTGCGCCGACTGCGGGCGCTGAGCCCTGAGATCGCCATCAAACTCAACGTCCGCACGCCTCGAGATGTCCGGCGGGCCAAAGAAACACTGGACGCCAACATCATCGAAACGACGCTGCCTCACGCGACCCCGGAACTGCTCAGCGTCGCCCGCGACTTAGCGATGAAGGTCATGATTACCGAGTCTAGCCGCTCCCGTGAAGCATTTCGGCGTGCGTTGGAGCTGGAGGTCGAGCTGATCAACTTAGACCACGCCGACATCTTTTTGGACGTAGAGCGGGAGTTTGGAAAAGGGGTAAACACGTGACACATTACATTGCAGCCGTTTGTTTCGATTCGGGGGACACGCTTATAGACGAAGGCACCGAAGTCCGTGACGTGCGCGGGGTTGTACTCCGCGCCAAGCTTATAGAGGGTGCTGCCGACACCGTTCAGGCCGTTAAAGCTGAGGGGTATCCGGTCGCGCTCATCGCCGATGGTTTGGTAGAGAGCTTCACCAACGTTTTGGGTTACGCCGGTCTCTGGCCCCTCTTCGACGCTATCGCTATCTCTGAAACGCTCTTGGCCGAAAAGCCCGACGCACGGATGTTTTACGGTGTGCTCGAGCAGCTAAGCATCCGTAAACAGGATTACAGCCGGGTCGTAATGGTCGGTAACAATCTGGAGCGTGACATTGCCGGAGCCAACGCGCTGGGTCTCGTCACGATTTGGCTCGACTGGGCACCACGCCGCTCAAAAGTGCCGCAAAGTGAACTCGAGGTTCCCGACTACGTAGCCCGCAAACCCAAAGAGGTGCTCGATATTTTGGCGGAGATTGAAACTAAACATTCGGCTACAAAGGTTTAATCCAAACTTTTAAGCAACTGTTCTTTTAAGCAACTGTTCGCAAAGGGGTTGACGTTAGCGAGATATGCCGGACGTAAGCTGAGTTGATGACCCGTCTTGCCAGCTTCCAAGGAACGCTTTCTGAAACCGATAGCAAACGTCACCTCGAGTTCACCTTTACGTGTCCGCCGGGAGCTGAGGGACTCGAGTTGACCCTCACGTTTGAACCCGCTGAGGTTATCGGCGTTCACGACCCTGGTTACGTTTTTTACGCCAGCACACCGGATCGGGTCTGTTCAAAAAGCCAAATCGCTCTTGCGGAACTTCTCTTCCAGAAACCTGCCGTTAATCAGCAGCCGGTCGGTATCGTTCTGGTGAAGGTCAACGACAATATCTTGCAGGGTCGTGTCTAACAGCTCGAGCTGTCCCAAAAGGAGTTGTTGCGCCGTTTTGCCGTCTTTAACGGTGTGGAGCCGGGCAAAAGCGGGCGGCAAGTTGAGATAGGTCTCGAGCGTTTCCGGTAGATACTCTAACGCAGTTTGTTTGACGACGTAGGCGTGATGCGTATGTGCGCCGTCACGAGTAAGGGTCGGCAGCACCTCCAAGATTGAGCTTTGGACGTTCAAAACGTGCCCCAAAACCTCTTTAGACACCCGGTTTTTAACGCTGGCGACAAGCTCCTCCAACTCTCCCTTGATCTCCGCTGCGTCGAGCTGACTCTTGAGGTGCAGGTCAACCGGTTGATTTTTGGGCGTTACGAGGTAGCCGAGCGCGTAAAGCCCCACGACGATAAAAAACCAGAACGCCCCAATCACGTCGGTAAAAAAGAGGACGAGCCCGACGAGCCCGAGCGCCGAACCGACGATGTTGGGTGTACCATAGAGGAAAAAGAGCAGGCGTTTTCGCCGCTCACTCATGCTGCCCACGAATCACAGCTCACTGATACCCGCGAATCTGCTTAAAGACGGCGCTCAAGTTCTCCCCCCGACCGTCAAAAAGGCGACCGCCGGTTTCGTCGGCGACCGCCGCCAAACTGCCCTGGTCAGCCTCGCCGAACAAGATAGGAAAGGTTTTAACGTCGTGCATCGTTTGGGGCAGAGAAGCGTAGAAGCGTAAAAAGTCGTTTTCGGTCGCGCCTTCGTTGTTTTCGCCGTCGGTCATCAAAACGACCGAATAGTAGCGGTTCGGGTCGGCTTGATAGGCGCGTTCGGCTAAACCATACGCTTCCTCCAAGGCCGAGAACATCGCGGTGCCCCCGTCCGCGTAAAGTTCGCCTACGTAACTCTGAATATCTTCAAACTGAGCGGCCCGCGTCGCGTCGCCCGTAATCGAAAACTCTCTTACATCGTCCACGCCGCTGCTGAATGTTACAAACGTCAAGCGCTCGCGGTCGGAAAAGCGGGCGAATTGCCCTGTTAAGCTCTCGTCCAAGCCGCTCAGGTTGCGTAGTGCAGTTTGGAGTTGCCCCAACCGCTCGCCTTCCATCGACCCCGACACGTCCAGCACGAAAATGGCCGACGAAGGTTTACGCACCTCGTCTAGATAGGCGAACAAGATACTTTCAACCGCCTTGCGCGTACCGGGAAACGGCAGTTCGACCAAGATGTTTTTGGGGAATGCGTCACTGAGCGCAACCCCCGGTACGGCAGGGCGGCGCAACGTCTCGTTCATGATGCGCGTCTGCACGTCGGGAGAACGCAAGTACGAGGCGAGCTTGTCATAGGCTTCGCGTTTGTCCTCGTTGAGCAAAATCAGCGGATAATCGGCCGTGACGATGCCCTCTTTCGGATAGAGCAGGTAGAGCGGTTCGCGGAGCTGACCACTGTCGTTAAGCTCCATCAGCACCGATTCGTAGTTGACCATCCCGTCTAACTGATTTTGTTCTCGCACATAACTCTCGGCCAGCCAACCCGAACTTCCCGAGGTCAGCGCCTGACCTTTGAAAAAGCCTTGCAGCGCGTCCCGGTTCACGTCGCTGACCGCTACAGCGTCGGGCGACCCCGACAGCGCGGCGACGACGCCCATCAGCGCGGTAAAACCCGAGTTCGATGAGGCCGGATTGGTCATCGCGTAGCGCAGGTCGCCTGCGTCCGCCCGCGCTGCAATATCACGCCAGGTCAGGTCGGGGTTATCGATCCAACCCCACGCCTGCGCCTCGCTCTCTTTAACCCCTAAAACGACCGGTGAGAGCATGATCTTCTCTTGCGCTTTGATCTGTTCAGGCTCGAGTAGCGTCAAATACTTCGCGTGTGAAAACCAAGCCAAGTCAACCTTTTCGCCCCCCACAAGGCGGTCTACCCCGTCGAGCGTACCGGTGTAGTTTATCTCCAGTGTGACGCCGGTCTCGCGTGCGATGTCGGGGAACAGCGGTTCCAAATCCTCGAGTTCCGACCCCGCCATCACCGTAAGCGTCTCCTCCGGCCCGTTGCGGCACCCCGCGAGAGCGGTCAAGAGCAAGGCCAGGACGAGTGTACGGCGGAGCGTCATAATCCCGGTTCACCCGGCGGCAGGCTCAAGCCGTCGGTCACGGGCGCAATCTCCTCACGGCGTACCCGGTCGAAGTAGGTTTCGGCGCGCCCCAGTTCACCGGTCAACGTATCCACCGTCTTTTGCATCGTCCCGAGCGCCTGCACCTTGTAGTCCGAAATCATATCGAGCGCCGCGTAGGTGTTGGCAAAGGCTTTCTCGAGCTGTTTCAAATCCACCGACGCGCTCGAGGCGTTTTCGTAAACCCCTTTGGATTGGTCTTTTAGCATTGCCGAGGTCGATTCGATAAGGTTGCCGGTCGTGGTGTTGAGCGCCGTAATCTGGTCTAACACGAGCTTCTGATTCGTTAACGCCTGCGCGACCATTACGGCGGTTCGGAGTGCTGAAACGGTCGTGGTGGTGGCGCGGTCTACACCTTTAATCAGCTCTAAGTTGTTTTTGCGTACCAGATCGAGGGCTAGATAGCCCTGAATGCTCACCGCAAGTTGCGTTAGCAAATCAGTTACTTTTTGGCGGGTGTAAAAGAGCATCTCTTCTTTGACGATGCGAGCTTTTTCGGGGTCGCGCTGCTCGAGTTCCCCCACTTTTTCCGAGAGTGCCGCGTCAACCTTTTTGCCCAGATACACGTAGCCCTGAAGCCGCTGCATGGTCGTCCATAAGTTGACCTTTTCCTGCTCAATGGCGGCGTTGTCGCGCCGGAGTTCGTCCTGACCCCGGTAAAGACTTTCTAAAATCGCGTTGATGTGGTTTTGCGCCGAGCGGTACTTCATAAAATAGTCTTTCGCGCGGTTGCCAAAGGGCAGCATTCCCAACAGTTTGCGCGGACTCAGGTCGCCTTGGCGGGAAGGGTCTAAGTCTTCGACGGTGGTGCGCAGGTCGGTCAGGGAACGGGCAATCGGCGCTTTGTCACCGAACAAACCGTCGTCAAGGGCGGCGACGGGACGCTCGAGCATCCGGTTCGAGACGCCTGCAGCGGCGCGGATGTCGGCGTTTCCCAGAGCATGAACGCTGTCCACTTTGCTCCTGAAGTCCGGGCTCTGCGCGTCCAGGGTCATCACCGACTCGACAAATTCCCGAACCTTCACATCTAAGTTTTGCGTGGTCTTTTCGTTTAGCTTGACCATCGTCGCCGCGTCGTCTTGTGCGACCGGCAGCGCGGGTTCGGGCGGGGTGAGCGGTTGCGGCTGAACGTCTGGGGGATTCAAATCTTGGGCCATGAGGTGCTCCTTCTTAGCTAGGGGGCGTTTTGGGCGCGGGCGTAGCCCCGTTCAATCTGCCCGATCATCTTTTCTAAAATCTCATACGAGGGCGGGTCGATCACGTTGACGAGCGTCTCGGGTACGCTGAGCCCATGTTCGCTGACAAACTGCCCAAAGGCGGCGGTGTCGTTGTTGCGAAAGCCGTAGGCGACCTCGAGCCGCCCCAACTCAGGGTCGGTGCTTAAAAGCTGTCCCAACTTTTCCCCGGCTTCACTCACCGCGAGCAGCACGTGTTTGGTGTAGAGCGTCGGTTCCGGGTAAAGCAGCGTCATTTCCGGCGTCACGCTCCCTTCAGCGGCAGTCTGCAAAAACTGCGATTCGTAGACCATCACCAGCGGCGCTTTCCCCGGCCCCATCACCAGATAATCTTCAAACGGCACCGCCGACGAGTATTCCTGAAACCCTTGCCGAAAGAATAGCGGCGAAACAAGGGGCATCACCGTACTCAGCTGCGCGTCATCCTGCACCACCGCGCCGCTGTTGGCAACAAAGCTCATGAGCGACAGGTACATCGCCGCCGAATTGCTCCGCCGCACGTCGGTCGAGGTGATCAGCACCCCTTTATCAACGTTGTAGTCGGGATTGCTAGAAAGGTCGCTCCAGCGCCTTTCGGCCTCCATGAGCTTAAGCAGCGGCTCAAGCTCGAGGTACCGCACCTCTCCCTCACGCCGCACCAGGTCATTGGCCTCGAGTACGTCAGCAATCAACGTCCACGACGCCACCGTCATCGGCGTAAAAAACGCGTCGAACGACGCCCGCACATCACTTTCGCGGCGAATCTTTTCAGCTGCCGGAGACCCTGCCGGAAAGACAAAATCGTAATCCGACGCGGTGTAATCGGTAGCAATCTGCCTCGAGCCCGCCTTTTCAACTTTGACCTCGAGCCCGTTTTTTCGCAGCTCCGCCCTGACCCGCTCATCGAGAAAGAAGTCTTCTTTTTCCGAGCCGATCAGCCCCCGCACTACGACGACGCGGCGAGCGCTGAGTTGTCCCGTAACCGACAGGTAGAGTGCAGCCCCTACCCCCACGGCGAGCAGCAGCGTCAAAATCGGCCCTAGAAATCGTTTCACAGTGTTTGGTAGCTCCCATTCGTTATAGACAAAGTAACCTAATAGTAGACCGAAAACATGTCAAGGGGATGTCAGAACTTGGCTTCCGGGTTGTTTCACGTTTATCCGTACGCGAATAGGCTACACCATGAGTTCACGCGGGTATACCGCCGAAGAGATAGTCGGGTCGGAATACACAGTCCATCACACGTTTTCTTGAATAAACCCTGTTGTGGGCGAATGCTTGAGACCCTCTTGCAAGGCCAAACACAGCAACAGGTAGGTCGCTCTCGGCTACCGGCCCAAGGGACGAATCAACTGTCACGGAACTCGTTTTGGATTTCGAACAAGGTGCCATTCCGAGCCTAAAAACGGACAAGACAAGCTACTACAGCAGGTATCATCTGGTTTAAGCTAGTCTATGCGGATAAAGCACAGTCTAGCACGCACCCCTAAGAGATGATAGCTACGAGAAGCCGGCTCAGTAACTACGAAAACCGCTATAGTTTCGTACTACACGGTTCGAGCAGCTGCTCACGAGCTGAAGACTGACCTTCCGAACGACAGATAGTGGAGCGGCTGAACTGAAAGATCAGCAGAAACTAGCGTAAGACAGAACTTAGGACGCGCAGGGCAACAAGCGACAACCCGAGTATTACAAAAAACAGATAGCTGCCGAGCGTGACCGTATTGGCCTCAAGCCACATCAGGATAAGCGCCTCGCTTTCGGTTTCACCGAGCTTGACTAGGTACTTTTCGAATTCTCCTGGTGTAGCAGCCTGAAAGATATCGCTCGTTGACGCACTGTAAACGCCTCCCGGCAATACCGTTTGGGCCTCCGCGCCCGCGGCGAAATCGCCGACTTGCACCACGGTGACGTAGGTGTACGAGTTTTCCAGAAACCCCACATAAGTTTGAGGGTCTAGGAATCTAGCGTAAATACCCAGCAGCACGTAGCGTCCAGCGTAAGTTTCAGCCGCACAACCAGCGTCGTAAGGGACATTTTGAGCCTCGAGCCGTTTTTGCAAGTCTCCAGCAATTTCTCGGCGCACCCTTCGACTAACAGTTGGAGAAAGCGCTATTCCCTCAGTCTCGAGCTGTACTGACGAGGGTTCTAAACAAAACGTAACGCCGCTGAGTTGCGACGCAGGCACGCCGAGGTGTGCCCGGACCGGCGTCAGGACGGACAACAACAGCGACGCCAACACCGTTCCGATACACCGAAGAAAGATCAACGAAAAAGCTCCCAGCTAAGCACTGAGAGCCAAAATACCAGTTGCGGCGGACGAATTAAGCGGCGTCCGTCACGAGTTCGATCAAGGCTTCCTGGGCTCCGTCGCCGCGGCGGGTCTCTAAACGGTAGATACGGGTGTACCCGCCCGGACGGGCGCTAAACGACGGTGCGATCTCGTCCATAAGTTTACGGACGATCACTACGTCATGAATCTCTTTAAGCACCAACCGCCGTGCGTGAAGGTCGCCGCCTTTAGCGGTGGTAATCAGCTTCTCGACGTACGGGCGCAGGTTTTTGGCCTTGGCAACCGTTGTTTTGATACGACCGTGTCGAAATAGCGAGGTCGCTTGGGACCGGGCGAGGGCGGTGCGGTGGCTGCTGCTGCGGCCTAACTTGCGCCCTGAAGACATGTGTCTCACAAGATAAGTCCTTTCCGGTTCACCCGCTTGAGGGCGAACCTAAACGTAGCGCGTAAGGATGCTACTCCTTGAGTTCGAAGCCCTGCGCTTGCAGGCGCTCCTTAATCTCCTCGAGCGATTTGTCACCGACGCCGCCGACTTTTTTAAGGTCGCGTTCGGACAACGCTAGCAGCGCGTCAACGGAGTCGATACCCTCTTCTTGCAATGAGTGCAACACGCGACTCGAGAGGTCAAGGCTTTCTAGCGTAACCTGCGTGGTTTCACTACGACCTACCGCGGCAGGTTCCGAAGCCGCGGCGCTCGAGGTTGTCGGCGCAGCAATCACCGGAACGGGTTCTTCAAATTCACCGCCACTGAAGACGGAGAGTTGACTACGGAGCGTATCTACGGCACTCTCGAGCGCTTCTTTAGGTGAGATGCTGCCGTCCGTCCAAACGCGCAGCACGAGACGGTCGAGGTCGGTTTTTTGACCGACGCGGGTGTCTTCGACGCGGTAGGCGACGCGGCGTACCGGCGTAAATACGGCGTCAACCGGAATCGAGTTGATCCGGTCTTTCGTCGCGTGAATCTCCGCTGGGACGTAACCGACGCCCGGTTCGACCCGGACTTCCATCACGAGCTTGCCGCCTTCATTGAGGGTCGCTAGGTATAACTCGGGGTTAACGACGGACGCGCCCATCGGCACTTCAAAATCTCCGGCTGTGACCGGCCCGGCGCGTTCAGCGCGGAGGGTCAGCGTAACCGGTTCGTTGTCGTGCAGTTTGACGACCAACTCTTTGAGGTTGAGGATGAGCTGCATGACATCCTCTTTCATCCCCTCGATGGTTGAAAACTCATGTAACACGTCTTCGATATAGACGCTCGTCACAGCGGTTCCGGCAACTGACGAGAGCAAAATTCGCCGGAGCGGGTTGCCAATCGTGACGCCGTAACCGCGCGGCAACGGTTCAACGGTAAATTCGCCGTACTGCTCGCCTACGCGGGCCTTAAATTCAGGTGTAATCTGCACCGTAAACTCCTGTTCTGGTCAAGTCTAGGCGCTATCTCGAGTAGTACTCGATAACCTGAAGTTCGTTGACAGGAACGCTCAGGTCTTCGCGGGCGGGCAGGCGTTGAAACTTACCCTTCAAGGACTCAGCGTCGAACTCGAGCCACGGGCTGAGTTTCCCCCGTTTGCGCGCCTCGACGTTACCTTTGATAATCTCGTTTGAGCGGCTGCGCGTCGCAACAGCGATTTCGTCACCGGGTTTGACACGGTACGACGGCACGTCAACCGGTTTACCATTGACATTAAGGTGCTTGTGCGACACGAGTTGACGCGCCTGACGGCGGGTGTGCGCGATACCCAAACGAAATACGACGTTGTCGAGGCGGGACTCGAGCAGTTGTAAAAACACCGCGCCGGTCGCCCCTTCTTGACGTACGGCTTCATCAAACAGCGTGCGGAACTGCTTTTCGCTCATATTGTACAGACGGCGGAGCTTTTGCTTTTCGCGGAGGCGCACACCATAGTCCGAAATCTTTCGGCCCCGGCGTTGTCCGTGCTGTCCCGGAGGATACGGACGGCGCTCCATATATTTTTGTACTTTCGGCGTCTCCGCGAGGTTGACCCCTTCGCGGCGACTCAGCTTGACGATCGGTTCTCTCTGACGACCCATAGTTCTCCCTTGACAGGTGCTAGACCAGCACTAATTTTTGAGGCGTTGACGTTTGGTAAGGCGGCAGCCGTTGTGGGCGACCGGCGTTGCGTCGATGATCGAGCGCACATTGACGCCCGTTGCCTGAATCGAACGGATCGCCTGCTCACGGCCCGAGCCGGTACCGCGAATGACAATATCGAGCTGGCTGACGCCCATGTTTTGCGCTTTGCGGGTGGCGTCGGCGGCGGCGAGCTGTGCGGCGTAAGGCGTGCCCTTTTTCGAGCCTTTGTAGCCGATGCTGCCTGAGCTCGACCACGCGACGGTGTTGCCGTCCATGTCGGTGATCGTAACGATGGTGTTGTTGTACGACGCGTGGATATAGACCTTACCTTCGGCGAGGTTACGTCTGACGCGCTTTTTGGTTTTGTTCCTCGTAGCTTGTCTGCTCATGGGATCCCCTTACTTCTTCGCAGCTTTCTTTTTACCGGCGACGGTGCGGCGCGGCCCCTTACGGGTACGGGCGTTCGTTTTAGTCGATTGACCACGAACGGGCAAGCCGCGGCGGTGGCGAAGGCCCCGGTAGCAGCCGATATCCATCAGCCGTTTGATGTTGAGCTGAATTTCGCGGCGGAGGTCGCCTTCGACCTTGTAGGTCTTTTCGACGATTTCGCGGAGACGTGCGACTTCAGTTTCAGCGAGGTCTTTGACCCGCGTGTCGGGGCTGACGCCCGCTTCGGCTAGAACCTGCTGTGAGCGGGTCAAACCGATGCCGAAGATATAGGGGAGCGCGTATTCGATACGCTTGTCGCGGGGGAGGTCGATACCGGCAATTCGCGCCATGGTTAACCCTGCCTTTGCTTGTGCTTCGGATTGACCGAGCAGATCACGAACACTTTGCCGTGACGACGAATGACTTTGCATTTGTCGCAGATCGGCTTGACGGACGCACGTACTTTCATAATTCTCCTATTACTTCCGGTAGACAATACGGCCCTTTTCGGGGTCGTAGGTACTGATTTCTAAAACGACGCGGTCGCCGGGGAGGATACGGATATAGTGCCGCCGCATCTTGCCGCCAACATGGGCCAAAATTTCCGGCCCAGCGTCTAACTGAACTAAAAATGTCGTGTTGGGCCGAGCCTCGAGTACAACCCCTTCCGTACGAATGGTGTCTTGGGTCGTCTCTTCGGGGCGCTCCGCGCGCTCTTTGGGTGGGCCTCGGCGGCCTCCGCCTGATCTACTACGCGCCACGTACACCTCCTAGCTCTCTCTCATAAATGGGTGCGCCCGCCATGGTCAGCACGCGCGGCCCGGCTTCAGTAATCGCAACGGTGTGTTCAAAGTGCGCCGCCCTTGAACCGTTTTTGGTCGGCGCAGTCCAACCGTCGCTCAAAATCTCGATCTCGGTCTCCGATTCTGTCACCATCGGTTCGATAGCTAGAACTAGCCCCGGTCTGAGCTTCGGCCCGGTTCCGGCAAGGCCATAATTCGGCACGTCCGGCGACTCGTGAAACGAGGTGCCGATACCGTGACCGACGAATTCACGCACAACCCAGAAGCCTGCAGCTTCGACTGTGCGCTGAATGGCTGCGGCGACGTCTCCCAAGCGGCCCCCAGGTTGCGCCGCTTCGATACCTGCGTAAAGTGAGCGCTCAGTAGCCTCGAGCAAAGCTCGAACGCGCTTGGGAATACCGCCTACGGCGTAGGTTTTCGCCATATCCGCAGCGTAGCCTTTATAGAATAACCCGATATCGACTGATACGATGTCGCCTTCTCTAAGCGGTTTACGGTCGGGGATGCCGTGAACCACGACGTCATTGACCGAAGTGCAGAGTGTGCCGGGAAAGGGGACGGTCGAGGCGGTCGAACCCCGGTAGCCCTTAAAGGCAGGTGTTGCCCCCCTCGAAAGGATGAAATCCTCAGCAGCGGCGTTGAGCTTAGCGGTTGTTGCGCCTACGCGGACAAGCGGTTCGATCGACTCGAGGGCTTCACGGTTGATAACTGCCGCCTCGACCATCGCGTCGATCTCACGGGCACGTTTGAGGATCATCGGGGGGCGCTCACGGCAAAACTCACAGCAGCACCTCTCACGGCAGCACCTCAGAGATGCGGGCGAAAACCTCTTCGACGGTGCCGCTACCGTCAACGTGTCGGAGTTTCCCACGCGCTTCGTAGTACTCTAGCAGCGGCGCGGTCTGCTCACCGTAGACCTGCATCCGGGTACGGATCGTCGCTTCGTTGTCGTCGGTACGGTCTTGCTCGGCGGCCCGTCCGACAAGGCGGGAGACGAGTTCGTCGGTACTGACCTCGAGAAACACCACCGCCGTAATTGCTGTGCCGAGTTCTTGCAGGGATGCGTCTAGCGCCTCAGCCTGAACTGCCGTTCGGGGGAACCCATCGAGCAGAACACGAACCGTTTTTTGCGCCCCCAATTCACTTTTAACCATCGCTACAATTAGCTCGTCCGAGACCAGCTGGCCCGCTTCCATCACCTGTTTGGCAACCTGACCGACGTCGGTCTCACGCTTGACGTGATCGCGGAGCATGTCACCGGTTGAAAGCTTGGTCAAGCGGCGGGCCCGCGCCAGCTTTTCAGCTTGGGTGCCCTTACCGGCTCCGGGGGGGCCGACAAGCAGCAGAACTTCAGACATCATCAAAAACGCCGCCCGCGCCCGCGAATTCGGCCTTTACTGACAAAGCCGTCGTAATGACGCATTTTAAGTTGGGACTCGAGCTGCCGCAACGTATCGAGCGCTACGCCGACGACAATCAAGAGACCGATCCCCGAAAACACCAGTGAGAGTTGCCCCTGACCAGTAAGCCAGCCTAAAACTTGTGGCAAAGCGTTGACCAAACCCAAAAACAGTGCGCCCCAGAGCGTGATACGACCGGTGATGCGGGTCAGGTGTTCGGTCGTCTGCTGACCGGGCCGTACCCCCGGTACAAAACCGCCGTACTCACGCAAGTTTTCTGAAATGCGTTTGGGGTCGAACGAAATCTGCGTGTAGAAGTAGGTAAAAGCGACGATTAGAAGCGTACTGACGATCAGCCCTTGCCAGTTCGACGGGTTAAACCACACAGCGGCTGACTGTAACCAAATGACATTGGGAAATGCGGAGATGAGCGTCGTCGGAATGACGAGGACGGACACGGCGAAAATAACGGGAATAACCCCGGCAGCGTTTAGCCGCATCGGGATATAGGTGCTTTGCCCGCCCATGACCCGGCGACCCACGACCTTGCGGGCATACTGTACGGGTATCCGCCGCTCAGCTTGTTGGATCAGCACCATCCCGGCAACCGCTACGACCAGCAAGACGAAAAAGATGATGATACCGATCAGGTTTGATTCACCCGTACCGACTAGCGCGATATTTCGCGCGATGGCCTGAGGATAGGCGGCGACGATACCCGCGTAGATAATCAGTGAAATCCCGTTGCCGATACCGTATTCGGTGATCTTTTCGCCTAAATACATGACGACGGCAATCCCCGCGATCTGGGTAATCAGAACGGTCAGCCAGAAGAAGGGGCCGTTACTCCAGCCGAGGCGGAGCGCACCGGAAGGCCCAATCACCGCTGTGGCTAAGAAGAGCCCCTGCACTGCGCCGAGGCCGAGCGCGGCGTAACGGGTGTACTGCGTGATTTTGCGCCGCCCCTCTTCGCCCTCTTTGGAGAGCTTCTCTAAGGGTGGGTAGATCGACGTCAGCAGCTGAAAGATGATGCTCGCGGTGATGTAGGGAATCACGCCGAGCGCGAACACCGAAAACTGACTGATATTGCCGCCGGTAATAAACCCCAGCAGTTCGAAGACGCCGTTATTGAGCTGACCCTGAAGTGCTTGCGCGTCAACTCCCGGCGTCGGTACAAAAACGCCCAAGCGGTAGACCGCCAAAAGCCCGATGACGATGAGCAGTTTGGCCCGCAAGTCAGGGATACGGAAGGCGTTTCCGAAAGCTGACAACATCTAGTTCGGCCCTTCGGCCTGCGCCTCGGTAGCTTCTGAGGAGGTGTCGCCGCGAACCGTGCCGCCCGCACCCTGCAGCGCACGTACCGCGCTGCGGCTGTACGCGTCAACTTCGACCGTAAGGTTTTGCACGGTTACTTCACCGTTTCCTAAAAGCTTGATCGGGCGATCTTGATGCCGCACCGCGCCCAGCTCGCGGAGCGTCTGCGCGTTGACGGTCGCGCCCGCTTCAAAGAGGTTGAGCGCGTCTAGGTTGACGATCTGATAGTCCGTATTGTGGTGGACAAAACCGCGTTTGGGTAGGCGCATGATCAAACGTGAGCGCCCCCCTTCCCAACCGGCACCCTGCGAAAATCCGGAACGGCTCGACTGGCCCTTTTGACCCCGACCCGCTGTTTTGCCGTGTCCGCTCCCCAAACCCCGCCCGACCCGGCGACGATTTTTCCTCGAGCCGGGAGCAGGTTTTAAGTCGTTAAGTTTCATCCTTATCCTTCCACCTTAAACAGATACGAGACCTTGTTCACCATGCCGCGAACGTCCGGCGTGTCTTTGAGTTCGCGGGTATCGCCGGTTTTTTTGAAGCCGAGCGCACGAACGGTTGCCTTCTGGTCTTTTTTGACGCCGATAAGCGAGCGCACCAGCGTTGCTTTCACTTGGCGGCCTGCCGTTCTTGCTTCGACTCTTCAAAGGTTTTAAGCTGCTTGAGGCCGTCGATCACGGCGTAGGCGACGTTGGTCTGATTGCGCGAACCAAGTTCTTTAGTAAGCAGATTGCGAAACCCTGCCAACTCGATGATCGCGCGCGGTACGCTGCCCGCAATAACGCCTGTACCGGCACCGGCGGGTTTAAGCATCACGCGGCTCGTGCTGTGCGTCCCTAAAACTTCGTGCGGAATTGTACCCGGTTCTTCGATGGGCACTTCGATGAGGTTACGGCGGGCGACGTACTGACCCTTTTGTACGGCAATCGGTACCTCTTTGGCCTTGCCAAGACCGATCCCGACGCGGCCGTTACGGTCGCCGATAGCGACCATCGCGCCGAAGCGGAAGCGGCGGCCCCCTTGGTAGGTTTTGGCGGTGCGGCGGATATAGATAACCTTGTCTTCAAACTCTTCAGCCATTAGAACTCGAGCCCTCCTTCACGGGCGCTCTCGGCGAGCGCCTTGATACGACCGTGGTAGCGGTAAGCGCCGCGGTCAAATACAATCCGTTTGGCACCTGCGCCGGTGGCGCGTTCGGCGATGGTTTTCCCAACTGCGGCAGCTTGTTCGGTTTTGTTGCCGGTCAGACCCAAGCTCTTACTGTTCGCTTCGGCAACGGTGCGCCCTTCGGTCATGTCGATGACTTGCGCGTAGATATGCTTGGCGCTCCGGAACACCGTCAAGCGGAGGCGGTCGGTCGCTACGGGGCGTTGCAGCTTCCGGCGGGTGCGAAAGCGGCGACGCTCTTTGGTATGCAAAACAGTCATACGAACTCCTAGCGGGCCGCGGTCTTACCGGGCTTGAGACGAACCTGCTCGCCTTCGTAACGGACACCTTTGCCGTGATACGAGTCGGGCGGACGAACTTCGCGGATATTGGCGGCAACCTGACCGACGAGCTGTTTGTCGATCCCTGAAATCGTAATCGCGGTCGGTTGCGGCGCGGCAATCGTTATACCTTCAGGCGGCTCAAAGACAACCGGGTGTGAGAAACCCAACTGAAGCTCTAGGTTTTTGCCCTTCATCGCGCAGCGGTAGCCGACACCTTGAATCTGCAAGTTGCGCGAATAGCCTTCGGTCACACCTTGAACCGCATTGTTAAGTAGGCTGCGAATAAGGCCGTGCTGGGCGCGGTCGCGGGGGGCGTCAGAGGGGCGCTCGAGCGTCAACACACCCTCTTCTTGGTTGAGTTTTAAGCGCGGATTAAACGGGACAACGAGCTGACCTTTGGGGCCTTTGACCGTCACCGAGGTTTTTGCCGCACTGATTTCGACACCTTTAGGCAGCGTGATGGGCGTGCGTCCGATACGGCTCACTACCACACCTCGCAAACGACTTCGCCGCCGACGTGGTGACGGCGGGCGTCACGGTCAACGAGCAGACCTTGCGGGGTCGAGATAACGGCGACGCCGAGACCGCCGCGAACGACCGGGATATGGGTCGCTTTGGCGTAGGCGCGTCGTCCGGGTTTTGAAACCCGTTTAAGTTCATTGATGATCGACGAACGCTTCGGGCCGTACTTGAGGCCGATACGCAGCACCGCTTTACCGTCAACTTTGGTCTGCTCAACAGATTTGAGGTAGCCCTCTTTAACGAGAACGTCAGCCAGCGACTTCTTGAATTTGCTCGCCGGTACATCGACGGTTGCAGCAACGATCGCGACGCCGTTGCGGATGCGCGTCAGCATGTCAGCAATTGGATCCGTATACATGAGTCTCCTGTATCTCCTTCACCGAGGTTGGTCTTAGCACAAACGCGCTAACCATCACCCCATAAAAAGCGTTTCTTGCTTTGGACGAACTAGCCGGGCTTACCAGCTGGCCTTGCGGATACCGGGTAAAAATCCCTGGTGGGCCATCTCACGAACGCAGATGCGGCAGAGGTCGAAGTCGCGCAAGTAGCTGCGTGAACGACCGCAGCGGGCGCAGCGGTTAACCTGACGTACCGCAAACTTGGGTGTCCGTTTCGATTTGGCGATATGTGCTTTTGTAGCCATCCTCTACTCCTTATTTTCTGAAGGGCATTCCGAGCAGCTCTAAGAGGCTCCGGGCTTCTTCATCGGTTTGGGCGGTCGTCACGACGGAGATGTCCATCCCGCGCGTCGCGTCAACCTGATCGATCGAGATTTCTGGAAACACCAACTGTTCGCGTAAGCCGAGCGTGTAGTTGCCGCGACCGTCAAACGCGTTGGGATTGACGCCGCGAAAGTCACGAACTCTGGGCAACGCTACATTGATGAGCTTTTCCAAAAAGACCCACATCCGCTCGCCGCGCAACGTCACTTTAAGGCCGATCGGCATTCCGGCGCGTAACTTAAAATTCGACACCGACTTTTTGGCTTTGGTGACGACGGGGCGTTGCAACGCAATCTGCGCCAACTCGCGTGACGCGCGTTCGATAACCTTCGAATCGTCGCGGGCTTCACCGAGACCGATATTGATGACGACCTTCTCGAGCTTAGGCACCGCCATCACGTTTGAATAGTTGTGCCGCTCCTGCATACTCTGCCGAACTTCGTTTTGATAGCGCGTTTTAAGCGCTATGGCTACCTTGCTCATACCTCTCCTATTCGCCTAGCCGCACACCGCTTTTGCGGCTGATACGGCGTTTGCGTTCGCCGTCAAATTCGGTGCCAACGCGCGTCGGCGCGCCTGTTTTAGGATCTAACAGCTGTACGTTCGAGGCGTGAATCGGCGCTTCGCGTTCGTCAAAACCGCCGCGCGGGTTTTCCTGCGTCGGACGACGCGTCTTTTTTGCGATATTGACGCCCTTAACGATAACGCGGTTTTTTTCGGGCATTACGGCGATAATTTCGCCTTCCACGCCCCGATTTTTGCCAGTCATGACGCGTACTTGATCGCCGTTACGAAGACGAATGCGCGTTTTTTCCTGCTTCATTTAGAGCACCTCCGGCGCAAGTGAAACGATACGCATAAACCGGCGCTCACGCAGTTCGCGGGCCACCGGCCCGAAAACGCGGGTACCGCGCGGTTCGTTTTGGTTGTTGATAATGACGGCGGCGTTGTTGTCGAAACGGATGCTGCTGCCGTCAGCGCGGCTGATCTCTTTAGCCGTGCGAACGATCACTGCTCTTACGACGTCGCCTTTTTTAACACCGGCACGGGGAATCGCGTCTTTTACTGCGGCAACGATGACGTCGCCGACGCCGCCGACGAACTGCGACCCGGTACCCAAAACGCGGATGCACTGGATGCGGCGCGCACCTGAGTTGTCAGCCACGTCCAGATAAGATTCTTGCTGAATCACGGTCTAGCCTCTGGCTTTCTCTAAGAGTTTCGTCACCGCAAACCGTTTGCGTTTGCTGATCGGACGGCGGGTGATGATCTCTACTAGATCGCCCTCGTTGTACTCATCATTTTCGTCGTGCGCGAGGTACTTTTTGGATACCGCGACGACTTTACCGTAAAGCGGGTGCTTGAAGCGGCGTTCGACCAGAACTGTAACAGTCTTTTCGGCCTTGTCGCTTACAACACGCCCCTGAAGCGTCTTCTTCATTGGGTGCCTTTCTCGGCAGCGATGGTCAGCAGCTGAGCGATTTCACGCTTCGCCGTGCGGATGCGGCGCGGATTTGTCGCTTGACCGACCGACGCCTGAATCCGCAAATCGAGCAGTTCTTTCCGGCGCTTGCCGACCTCACTGCTGAGTTCTGAAGCGCTCATCTTACGCAGCTCACTGGGCTTCATCGTAAACCTCGCGTTTAACCATCTTGGTTTTGATGGGGAGCTTGTGACCCGCTAGCCGAAACGCTTCTTTCGCCTGCGCTTCGGTCACGTTGGCGACTTCAAAGATAATGCGCCCCGGCTTGACGACCGAAACCCAGTATTCGACAGCCCCTTTACCCTTGCCCATGCGGGTTTCGGCAGGCTTTTTGGTGACAGGCTTGTCGGGGAAAATGCGGATATAGATCTTACCGCCACGGCGAAAAAAGCGGCTCATGGTGATGCGGCACGCTTCGATCTGGTTCGACTTGATCCACGCCGGTTCCATCGCAACGAGGCCGTAGTCACCGAAGGCTACATAGTCGCCACCTTTGGTGTCGCCGGACATCCGTCCGCGCATCTGCTTACGATATTTTACACGCTTGGGTAACAGCATTAGTTACGCTCTTTCCTATCAGCCGGACGGCTGCGTCCGGGGGGCCGGTCACTGCTACTACTACCGCCACGTCCGGCACCGGGACCACCTTCGGGGCGACGACGCGCTTGTGGGCGGCGACGACGGCGGTTTTTGTCTTCATCTTGACGAGGACGGGGCAAGTTGGCAGCGCGGCGCTGCTTGTCACCAACGATCTCACCGTGAAACACCCACGCCTTGACGCCGATGACACCGTAGGTCGTGCTGGCTCTTGCCGTGCCGTAATCGATGTCGGCGCGAAGGGTTTGCAGTGGGACACGCCCGTCCATATAGGACTCGGGACGCGCTTGTTCAGAACCGCCCAAACGACCCGAGCAGCGAATCTTAACGCCCTGTGCCCCTGACTCCATCGTGCGCTGGATGGCCTGCTTCATGGCGCGGCGAAAGGCAAAGCGGCGCTCGAGCTGCTCAGCAATACGCTGCGCGATGAGAGGCCCACTCGTGTTCGGATTGGCAACTTCTTGCACGTTGACAGCGATTGTGCCTTCGATAAGGCTGTCAAGTTTGCTGCGCAGCACCTTGATCGACTCGCCACCACGACCGATCACAACGCCCGGTTTGGCGGTGTGAACCGTAATATTGATGTTGTGCGCGGCACGCTCGATGTCAATACGCGCGACGCCCGAGTGTCCAACGTCGGACAACACGGTTTCACGGATAACGCCGTCTTCAGCTAACAGCTTCGGGTACGTTTTAGTGTTCGCGTACCACTTGGCCGAGGGCACCTTGTTGACACCCAAGCGGAAGCCGACGGGATTGATTTTATTCCCCATAGCTCACTTTTCCTCCAAAATGATGGTGATGTGGCTTGTACGTTTACGCATCAGGTCGGCGCGGCCACGGGCGCGCGGCAGGTAACGTTTTAGAACTGGGCCTTCGTCGATCATAATCTTGGAGACAAACAGGCTGTCTTCAAACATGTCGTGATTGTTGACTGCGTTCGCTTTGGCGCTGCGGAGCAGTTTGAGCATCGGCGCAGCCGAGCTGCGCGGGGTAAACCGCAAGATACTCTCGGCTTCTGTAACCCCTTTGCCGCGGATCAGGTTCGCCACGAGACGCGTTTTTTGTGGCGTCACGCGGAGCGCTGTAAGGTAAGCTTTCGCTTCCATTATTTGCGGTTCCCGGCGTGAATACGGAAGGTGCGGGTCGGCGAAAACTCGCCAAGTTTGTGCCCGACCATATTTTCCTGAATAAAAACTGGTACGTGCTGCTTGCCGTTATGCACGCCGATGGTGTGCCCGATCATCTCCGGAACGACGGTGCTGCGGCGGCTCCAGGTACGAATGACCTTGCGGTCGTTTTTGTCGTTCGCCACGTCGATCTTATCGAGCAAGTGATCATCGACGAACGGGCCTTTTTTCATGCTGCGTCCCATGGCTAGCTTCCTTTCCGGCGGCGCACGATAAAGCGTGACGAGACCTTACGTTTAGTACGGGTTTTAAGACCTTTGGCCTGCTGACCCCACGGGCTTACGGGTGGACGACCGCTGCTCGAGCGCCCCTCACCCCCACCATGTGGGTGGTCCACCGGGTTCATCGCGCGGCCGCGCTGGTGCGGTTTGCGGCCCATCCAGCGGGTACGACCGGCTTTACCGTAAACAACGTTTTTATGTTCAGCGTTGCCTACGGTGCCGACAGTCGCGTAACACTCACCGTGAATCCGGCGCAGCTCGCCTGAAGGCAAACGCAGCGTCACGTAGTTGCCGTCACGCCCCTGAAGCTGCACACTCGTTCCGGCGCTGCGCGAAAGTTGCGCCCCTTTGCCGGGGACGAGTTCGACGTTGTGGACGACCGTTCCGACCGGGATAAAGCGGAGGGGTAAAGCGTTGCCTAAGACCGGCTCGGCTTCGGGACCAGCGACGATGCGGCTACCCACGGCGATATTTTCCGGCGCGAGGATGTAGCGTTTTTCGCCGTCAACGTAGTGTAAGAGCGCAATGCGGGCGCTACGGTTCGGATCGTATTCGACCGTGGCAACTTTTGCAGGGACACCTTCTTTGTCGCGGCGGCGGAAGTCGATCACGCGGTAGCGGCGCTTGTGACCGCCGCCCCGAAAGCGTGAGGTGATGCGGCCCCGGTTGTTACGGCCCCCGGTACGTTTTTGCGTTTCCAAAAGCGACTTTTCCGGTGTGCTGGTCGTGACTTCGGCAAAGTCCGAGGTTGTCATAAAACGCCTCGAGGGGGTATACGGACGGTACTTCTTGGTTGGCACCTTACACCAGCCCTTCGAGCTGCTGAATCTTCTGGCCCGCGCGCAGCGTAACCATCGCTTTTTTGCGTTGCGGACGCACGCCACGGTAACGGCCCATCGTTTTTTCCTTGCCGCGCACGTTTGAAAGGTTGAGTTTGACGACCTGAACGCCAAAAACGAGTTCGACCGCGTCTTTAATCTGGGTGCGGTTCGCGTTCGGATGGACGTAGAAAACGTATTTACTGCTCTCGATGCCGGTCAGTGCTTTCTCGCTCAAGACCGGACGCAAGATCACATCATGCGGGTTCATGCGGCCCCCTCTTCGCCCTGCGCGTCGTGGACGTCTTCGAAGATAGCGGCGTCGGCAATGATGTGGTCGTAACGCAAGATGTCGTAAACGTTGAGTCCACGCCCCGGCAACACGCCGACCCACGGCAAATTGCGGGCGGCGCGGCGCACAAGCTCGTTGTCGGTTACAAGTAATACGCGCTCAGCGCCACTAAAACCGTTGTCTTTGGCCCAAGAGACGAATTCTTTAGTTTTACCACCGATGTCGAACGATTCGACGAGCGTCAGCTTGCCGTCGTTGGCGCGGGCAGCGAGCGCCATCCCGAGCCCTAAGCGGCGGACGCGTTTGGGCAGCGAATACCCATAGTCGCGGGGGTGCGGCCCGAAAGCGATCCCGCCACCGACGAAAATTGGCGCTTTGTATGAGCCGTGCCTCGCAGCACCTGTTCCTTTTTGCGGACGGCTCTTCGCGGTTGTACCGGAAACGGTGCCGCGCGTTTTAGTCGCAGCGGTTCCGCGGCGGCGTTTGGAAAGCTGCCACGAGACAACCTCGTGGAGTACAGCTTCTTTAGGTTCAGGTAGCTCGAGCGTCACCTTACGCTCACTCCCGATAACATCGAGGGTAAAGGCCATTACGACGCCCTCCTCTGCGAGTCTTTAACGATAACGAGGCCGCCGTTGGCTCCGGGGATGGCCCCTTTGATCAGGAGCAGGTTTTCGTCGGGGCGAATCTCGAGCAGCTCGAGTCCTACCGTCGTCACCCGCTCGTTTCCGTACTGCCCCGCCATTTTTTTGCCTTTGTAAACGCGTCCCGGAAACTTACGCTGACCGATTGAACCTGGCGCACGGTGCTTTTTCTTGACTCCGTGCGAGGCGGGCATCCCGGCGAAATTCCAACGCTTCATCACACCGGTCATCCCGCGGCCTTTAGTGGTACCCGTGACATCGACGTTTTGACCGGCTTCAAAAATCTCAACGGTAACACTATCGTTTTCAGGTGCATAGTCACGAAACTCTAAAAGTGTTTTTTGCGCACTTACGCCAGCTTTTTTGGCGTGGCCCAACTCGGGTTTATTCGCTACTTTGGTGCGCTTTTCCGACCAGCCGAGCTGAACGGCGCTGTAGCCGTCCGTCTCCGGCGTTTTACGTTGCACGACTGGGCAAGGGCCCGCAAGTACGACAGTCACCGGGATCAACCGGTCTCCCTGCCATATTTGCGTCATCCCTACCTTGGTGCCTAGAATTCCTTTCACTACCGGCCTCCGACCGTCTTGATCTCGATATCGACTCCCGTAGGGAGATCTAGGTGCATCAGGCTATCGATGGTGCTTTTGGTAGGCGCTTTGATATCGATCAGCCGGTTGTGCGTACGAATTTCAAAGTGCTCGCGTGAGTCTTTGTCAACAAATGGACTGCGGAGCACACAGAAACGGCGAATACGCGTTGGAAGCGGCACCGGGCCAGCGACTTTTGCGCCGGTACGTTTGACCGTATCGACGATTTTGGTCGCTGACGAGTCCAGACTACGGTGATCGAACGCCCGGAGCTTGATCCGAATACGGGGTGACGCCATTACTTGGTCACCTGACTAACAACCCCCGCACCCACAGTTCTGCCCCCTTCACGAATGGCAAAGCGCAAGCCGTCTTCCATCGCAATGGGTTTGATCAGTTCGACGTCCAACTCGATATTATCGCCCGGCATCACCATCTCCACCCCATCAGGTAAGGTGCAGACGCCCGTCACGTCGGTGGTGCGGAAGTAGAACTGCGGTCGGTAGCCGGTAAAGAACGCGCTGTGCCGTCCGCCTTCTTCTTTCTTAAGGATGTACACCGAGCCCTTGAAGCCGGTGTGCGGGGTGATCGAGCCCGGCTTTGAAAGAACTTGACCGCGTTCGATATCGTCGCGTTGCACGCCTCTAAGCAGGACGCCGACGTTATCGCCTGCCATCCCCGAATCGAGCGTTTTACGGTGCATTTCAACGCCGGTGACGATACTCTTGCGAGTATCGGTCAGTCCGACGATGGCGATCTCTTCACCCGTTTTAACCTGACCGCGTTCGACCCTACCCGTTGCGACGGTGCCGCGACCGGTAATCGTGAACACGTCTTCAACCGGCATCAAGAAGGGGCGGTCGATGTCGCGTTCGGGGGTGGGGATGTACGAGTCAACCGCGTCCAGGAGTTCCCAGATATGGTCAACCCATTCGTTTTCGCCGCGTTGGGTGTTGGAGTTGGCGGTCAGGGCGTCCAGGGCTTTGAGAGCCGAGCCTTTAACCACCGGGATGTCGTCGCCGGGGAAGTCGTAGCTTGACAACAGTTCACGAACTTCCATCTCGACGAGTTCCAACAGTTCTTCGTCGTCGACCATGTCGGTTTTGTTCATAAACACGACGATGTACGGCACGCCGACCTGACGGGCCAACAAGATGTGTTCACGCGTTTGCGGCATCGGGCCATCCGCTGCCGAGACGACCAAGATCGCGCCGTCCATCTGGGCGGCACCAGTAATCATGTTCTTGACGTAGTCGGCGTGACCGGGGCAGTCGACGTGAGAGTAGTGTCTGGCCTGCGTCTGGTATTCGACGTGGCTGGTATTGATCGTGATGCCGCGGGCTTTCTCTTCCGGGGCTTTGTCGATCATGTCGTAGCTCAGGGTCTCGATGGTGGGATCCGACGCCGCTGCTGTAAATGTAATCGCCGCCGTTAACGTCGTCTTCCCGTGATCGACGTGTCCCACCGTTCCGATGTTCACGTGCGGTTTCGTTCTCGTAAAGGTCGCTTTTGCCATGTTGCTGTTCTCCTTAAGTCTGTTTTGTGGTGAGGCGGCGCTATACGACCACCACCTCTAGCGTTAACTACTTCTTAACGAGTTCTTCTTGAATGTTGCGCGGAACCTGCGCGTAGTGATCTAGAACCATGCTGAAGGTCGCGCGGCCCTGCGTCAGGCTGCGGAGGTCGGTCGCGTAACCGAACATTTCAGACAGTGGAACGTGCGCGTTGATCACCTGCGCGTTGCCGCGCGGCTGCATCCCCTGAATCTGACCACGGCGCGAGTTGAGGCTGCCGATGGCGTCGCCCATGTAGTTTTCTGGCGTAACGACTTCGACGCTCATAACAGGCTCGAGCACCGCTGCCACACCTTTCGTCATCACCTCTTTGATCGCCATCGACGCAGCGATCTTAAAGGCCATCTCGGATGAGTCGACCTCGTGGTATGAACCGTCGTAAACACTGACCTTCATGTCAACGATCGGAAAGCCGAGCAGCGGCCCGTTTTGCATCGCTTCTTCAACACCCTTTTGCACCGCCGGGATGTATTCACGGGGAATCGTGCCGCCGACGACCGCGTTTTCAAACTCGAAGCCGCTACCACGCTCGAGCGGTTCCGCTTTCAGGCGCACGTCGCCGTACTGACCACGCCCACCGGATTGCCGGACGAACTTACCCTGCACGTCAACGGCGCGGGTAATGGTCTCACGGTAGGCAACCTGCGGCGCACCGACCGTCGCGCTGACGTTAAACTCACGGCGGAGGCGGTCAACAATAATCTCCAAGTGAAGCTCACCCATCCCTGAAATCGTCGTCTGGCCCGTTTCCGGGTCGGTTTCGACACGGAAGGTCGGGTCTTCTTCGGCTAGTTTGACCATCCCGTTCGAGAGCTTGTCCTGGTCAGCTTTCGACGAAGGTTCGATCGCAACCGTGATGACCGGCTCAGGAAACTCCATACGCTCGAGGATAATCGGCGCGTTGGCGTCGGCGAGCGTGTCACCGGTTGTGGTATCTTTAAGACCGATAATCGCGCCCAAGTCGCCCGCGCCGATACGGTCAACCTCTTCACGGTTGTTCGAGTGCATTTTAAGCAGGCGACCGACGCGCTCTTTTTTGCCCTTCGAGATGTTGTTGATGTAGGAACCCGACTCGAGCACGCCCGAGTAGACACGGACAAAGGTCAAACGGCCCACATAAGGGTCAGTGGCAATTTTGAAAGCGAGCGCCGAAACCGGGGCATTTTCGTCTGCGCCGCGCGTATCTTCTTCCTCGGAATCAGGCACGACGCCGCGAATGGGCGGCACGTCGAGCGGACTCGGCAGATAATAGGTCACAGCGTCCAGAAGACGCTGGACGCCTTTGTTTTTAAGCGCCGAGCCGCACAAGACCGGATAATGCTTGAGTTTTACGGTGCCTTCACGGATGGCGTCTTTAACGATGTCTACGGGGATCTCTTCACCCTCGAGGTAGAGCATGGCCAGGTCGTCCGAGACGTCCGCGAGTTTCTCGAGCATGACGCCGCGCTTTTCTTCAGCGATTTGGGCGTATTCAGCGGGAATGTCCGACTCTTCGATGTTCTGACCCAAGTCGTCGAGAAAGGTAAACGCACGCATCTCGACGAGGTCGATAATGCCTTTGAACGAATCCTCGGTACCTATGGGCCACTGAATCGGCACCGCGTTCGCGCCGAGGCGCTCTTCCATGGACTCGAGGACGAGCTGAAAGTCCGCCCCGGTTTTATCCATCTTGTTAGCAAACGCAAGACGCGGCACACGGTACTTGTCAGCTTGCCGCCAAACGGTTTCAGATTGTGGTTCAACCCCTTGCGACGCGTCAAATACGGCGACGGCAGCGTCAAGCACGCGCATCGAACGTTCAACTTCCATCGTAAAGTCCACGTGTCCGGGTGTGTCGATAATGTTGATGCGGAAGTCTTTCCAGAACGCCTGCGTCACTGCCGACGTGATAGTGATGCCGCGTTCACGCTCCTGCTCCATCCAGTCCATCGTGGCTGCGCCTTCATGGACTTCACCGGTTTTATGAATCCGACCGGTAAAGAACAAGATACGCTCGGTCAGTGTCGTTTTACCCGCATCGATGTGCGCGGCGATCCCGATATTTCGCGTCATGTTCAGGTCAATACCTGTTTTTGTCGTCATAGTCTCTCCTGTATCTCAGAGCAGAGCTTAGCGTCAAGGACACTTCTAGCTCATCAGAGGTTAGCGCCGAGGACGCTTCTACCTCGTTTTTACCAGCGGTAATGCGCGTAAGCGCGGTTGGCTTCCGCCATACGCTCTACGTCGTCTTTTTTCTTAACAGCTCCACCACGGCCCGCAGCGGCGTCCAACAGCTCACCGGCCACGCGCTCGACGGCGGTGCGTTCAGGGCGTGCGTTCGACGCGGCAACGAGCCAGCGAAGGGCTAGCGACTGAGCGCGGCGCGGCGCGACTTCGATAGGTACTTGATAGGTGGCCCCACCGACGCGGCGGCTTTTAACCTCGATGCGGGGTTTGATGTTGTCCAAACCCTGACGAAAAACCTTGAGCGGCTCTTGACCGCTGCGGTCTTGAATAAGGCGGCACGCGCCGTAAAAGATGCGGCTCGCCAAGTTCTTTTTGCCGTCGCGCATCAGTTTATTGACAAACGCGGTCACGGTCGTATCGCTGTACACGAGGTCGGGCTCGAGGCGGCGGATTTCAGCTCTCCTTCTGCGTCCCATAAATCTCCTACTTCGCTTTCGGCTTTTTCGTACCGTATTTACTACGGCCCTGGTTGCGCTGCACGTACCGACCTACACCGACACCCTGAGCGTCAAGTGCGCCGCGGACGATGTGGTAGCGAACACCTGGCAGGTCTTTGATACGGCCGCCGCGGATTAGTACAACCGAGTGCTCTTGCAAATTGTGCTTTTCACCGGGGATATAGGCCGTGACTTCCGCGCCGTGCGAGAGTCGGACACGGGCGATTTTGCGAAGTGCCGAGTTGGGCTTTTTCGGGGTCTGAGTTTTGACGATGACGCAGACGCCGCGACGTTGCGGGCTTCCCTTAAGGGCTGGAACTTTGTTTTTCTTCGGGAGCGGCTTGCGCCCTTTACGCAGGAGTTGGTTAACAGTTGGCAGAACAATCACATCCTCTCAGGTCGGTACCTGACTGCAAGCTGGTTAAAGCTGCACATGACTTAGGTGGTGTGGGCGGCAGGTGTAGACGAACTACATAAGCGTTACGGAAGTTGGCTGCACACGACAAAAGCGCTCCCAGACCCAACGCTGCGGGTTAGGGAGTTCAAACACTCAAGTATAGCCGCATAGCAGGGTAAAAATCAAGCTTCAGACAACAGCCTCACTTTTATACAATCTCTTTAGATGTAGCGAAAATGAGATGTGATAGAGTAGCCGGTCACAACTCGCAAGAACAACCTGTGAAAAACCACACCAAACGGCAAGATTATCCGTTTGGAGCAGTGGTTCTAAACTTTAGCCCGTTACGATGTTGAAGGCTGATTGACGAACAAGGCAATAGCTCTATGGCGGCGAAACAGCAGAAAGCATATGCTAGACGGTAATTTCTATTATGGCAGGCATCATTTGGGAACGGACGCTCTCACCTTCAACTAAACCGTCTAGCATGCACATTCTGAGGTAATTGCGGTAGCTTCTAACTGCTTAAGTGTATAAAACTCGAGCCCACTCCCACAAGTTAAGCCCCTTCTTAAGAAACCGTTCAGATTAGGGGTTTAAGCTGCTACGCATGAAGCCACACCTTATTTTACTTTTAAGCGCCGTATTAGCGCTTTGCGCCGCTGGATTTCTAACTACCGCCCACCACGAACCGAGAGCTGCGCTCGCCGCCGGTTACGCCCTCATCGCAGGCGTCACGTCGCTGGCGCTCTATCTGAGCAACCGTAAGAAACCACGTACGCTAGAGATAGAAGCCGGTTCAGTGTAAGTGGAGCGTAAAACGCAGGACACCGTAAATGTCGCGTTAAACACCACTCTAAACATACCCAGCGAGCCTAAAGTCAACCGTTACGAACCGCGTTATACGAGCCACAGCCGCGCGTAAGGGGGTAGCTCGAGCAACCCGTCTAGGGGCGTAACCTGTCGCCCTGTCAGCCGGTCAGTCATTTCAGCAAACCCATAAAGCCCCAGCGAACTCATCGGCAACACCTGCGCGTGCTCGGTAAAGTTGTACACCGCCAGCAAGTTGCCGAGCGGATGCACCCGGACGTAGGCGAAAAACTGCCGGGGTAAGTCTAAAATCTCGGTCTGATACCCTGCGTGGAGCTGCGGTGTGTGACGGCGAACCTCGGTGAGGTGTTGAACCCCACTAAAAATTCTGGCTTCTGGAGTTCCAGCCTCAAACCGCCGTTCTGCACGCGCCCAGTCCAGCTGGGGCCGGTGTAGCCAGCGGTTGTCGTCATAGGTAGCGGGGTTTTCGGTAAACGTGTAATCGTTTAGAAGCCCCAACTCGTCACCCATATAGAGGAGCGGAACGCCGCCGAAGCCGAGCATCAGCGCGTTGCCCAGCAAGATGCGTTGGGTGCTGAGGTCAATGCCGTAACTGTCTTCTTGAGCGAGAGCGGCCTCGAGCCCCGCCAGACTTGCAAAGGTGCCCGAAATACGCCGGTCGTTTATGACCGGGTTGTACTGAAATACCTCACCAACCGCGTGCGAACCCGGAAAAAGACCCGCATAATAATCTGATAAAAAACTTCGGTGCGCCGCCCCGTCCAGTCCAACTGCCGCCGCGTCTTCTTCAGTCACGGCCCAGCCGATGTCGTCATGGCAGCGAATGTAGGTCGCCCACGCGGTATTCGGCGGGGTCGGCGGAAACCCCCGTAAAACGTGGGCCATCAAGCCCGTATCGCGGCTTGCCAAAGACGCCCAGAACTGCACCATCAGCGAGTTATGGTACGCCAGATTGGAAACCTTGCCGAAGTGCGTACCGGTACCGAAATACTGCACCAAATCGCTCGGTGAGACGATGGCTTCGGCTTTGTGAATGACCGCTGGAGCCGCAATTTTCGAACACGCCCGGAGCGCTTGCAAGAGCATATGAACTTCAGGCTGATTTTGTGAGTTCGTCCCGAGCCGTTTCCACATAAACGCCACCGCGTCGAGCCGAAACACTTCGACGCCCCGGTTAGCAAGTGCTAGCAGAACACCGGTAATCTCGAGCATCACCTCCGGGTTCGTATAGTTCAAATCCCACTGATATGTGTTAAACGTCGTCCAGACCCAGCGCCGCATCTCTGGCACATAGGTGAAGTTGCCGGGCGCAAAGTCGGGGAATACCTCGGGCAGCGTCCTTTCATACTGTTCGGGCAGCACGCGATCATCGTAAGTGTAGAAGTAATTCTGATAGTGCGGGTCGCCCCTTTTGGCAGCTTTGGCCCATGCGTGCATGTCGGCGCAGTGGTTGAGCACAAGGTCTAGGCAGAGACTGATACCGGAGCCGCGCAGCGTGCTGCAGAGCCTTTCTAAATCGTCTATCGTCCCGAGATTGGGTTGCACCGCCAGATAATCTTCGACCGCGTAACCGCCGTCGTTTTCGCCCGCACGCGTTTTCAAGACCGACATCAGGTGCAAATAGGTCACGCCCAGTTCCTCGAGATAATTCAGATGCTCCGCAACGCCCGTCAAGTTTGAGGCAAAGCGTTCGGCATAGGCGACGTAACCGACCATCTCCGGGCGCTGAAACCAGTCGGGGGCTAGTTCGCGTTCCAAATCGAGAACTTTAAGCGCTTCGGGGCGGTCGCGGTAAAACTCGGCAAGTTTAAGGACGAGGCGGCCCAAAAAAGCTGCAAAATCTGGCCGTTCACCGTAAAGCGGCTCCAAACCGTCATAAAGGTTGCTGAATTGCCGCTCCAACCGCAACCGAAAAAGCTGCCGGTCGCGCGTCCCCAAATCTGCGAGCGCACCGTCTAGCCCAGGCACAATCTGTTCTAAGGTGGCCCTAGCTTCCGGTGAAAGCGTATAAAGCGCCCGCACTAAGCGTTCCCTGTCAGCTTACGGCGGACAGTCTGAACTTTTTCCGCCGCATCTTCCGGTGTGTCAGCAAGAGCGGTCAAATGGCCCATCTTGCGTCCGGGACGCGCTTCAGTTTTGCCGTAAAGATGCAGGGTGACATCCTCGGCAAGCGCGGCGGCCCAGTTAGGTTCGCCCTGCTCCCACAGGTCGCCAAGCAGGTTCGCGGTCGCCGCCGGACGCTGCGCCGACGTAACGAGGGGTAAGCCGCAAACCGCGCGGAGTTGCAGTTCAAACTGACTGACGCTGCACGCTTCGATACTTAAGTGCCCAGAATTGTGCGGACGCGGAGCTAACTCGTTGACGAGCAGCTGTTCGTCAAGCGTCAAGAAAAACTCGGCACAGAGGACGCCTACGACGTCCAACATTTCCATGATTTCGCGGGTCAGCGTTGCGGCGTGCGCCGCGACCGCAGCAGGCACCTTGGCAGGCGCGAAAGAAACGTCCAGAACATGCCGGACATGGCGGTTTTCGGCTGGAGCCAGATGCACAAACGTCCTGTCTACGCCGCGTGCGCCAACGACCGAAAGCTCACGTTCAAAAGCTATAAACGCCTCGAGGACGCACTCGCCACCGAGTTCAGCGAACGCAGCCTTCGCCTCCTCAAGTGTCTCAACGACCCGCTGCCCTTTGCCGTCGTAGCCAAACCCAGCAGTTTTCAGTACGGCCTTGTCGCCGAGTTCGCGCAGGGCCAGCCCGAGTTCTTCGGACCTGCGAATTGGCCTGAACGGAGCGGTCGGCACGCCCTGTTTAGCCAAAAACGTCTTTTCCCGGAGGCGGTGCTGCGCGGTGTAAAGTGCGCGCCAACCGGGGCGCACAGGGGCGTAGATAGCGGCGGCCTCGAGCGCCGTGACCGGCACGTTTTCAAACTCGAGGGTAACAACGTCAACCGTTTGGGCAAAAGCCGTCACTGCGCCCAGGTCGGTGTAGTCAGCGATGTATTCGGCGTCGGCGACGCTGCCTGCAGGCGAATCCGGTTTGGGTGAAAAAACGGCGACGCGGTAGCCCATTCTTTTGGCGACCAACGCGAGCATCCGCCCCAGTTGGCCACCCCCAAGAATACCGACGGTGCTGCCGGGTAAAATAGCGTCCGTGTGCGTACCTACATGCGTGCTCACGGGAGTTTCGCCGCCAACACACGCTCAGTTTGCGCTTGACGGTAAGCGTTCAATTTTTCCCGGAGTTCAGGTCGGCTGTTCGCCAAAATCGCAACCGCTAAAAGCCCTGCGTTGGTCGCCCCAGCCTGCCCAATCGCCAATGTACCGACCGGAATACCCGCAGGCATTTGGACAATTGACAGGAGAGAGTCAAATCCCTCAAGGGTGCGGCTTTCAACAGGCACCCCGAGAACCGGCAGCGGCGTCTGCGCGGCAATCATCCCCGGCAGATGCGCCGCGCCCCCCGCTCCGGCGATGACGACTTCAAACCCGGCGTTTACAGCGTCCTCAGCAAACGTCGTTAGTTTGGCAGGCGTCCGGTGCGCCGAAACGACCTCGCGGTGGTACGAGACGCCAAACTCCTCCAGTACCTTAGCAGCGTGTTGCATCGTCTCCCAGTCCGAAGTGCTACCCATAACAACGGCAACCACAGCGGTAGATACCTCAGCCACAAAGCTTCCTCCAAATCAACTGTCGTTAGATCCTGTTAAAGCCGACGTTGTCGCCCGCACCAAACGGTTTTGAACAGCGGCCCAAACCGGAGTGTCCGGTACTGTTTCAACAAGGATACGCGCCGCGCCGGACGCGTCAAGGTCGCGGAGCGCCGCGTAGAGCGCTCTGCCGTACCCTGCCGGATTGTCCGGCAAGGTCAGCCACATTTTAGCGGTTGCAAGCTGTGTGCGGCGGCTCAGCACAGCGTCTGTACCGCAAGCGTGCGCCCCCGCATCTTGAACAAGATAGGCCGGGGTGTGCGGCGCGTAGTGGCGTTTGAGACTGCCCGAAACGCGTGGTGAGGCCGGCGCTGGCCTCAAGGGGTCGTCCAGATCCGGTTCGGCTACCGGTAGGTGCAAAACGTCCCCCAGCATCGCCCCCGAAATGACGCCGGGGCGCAAGATGCTCGGCACGCTGCCGCTCAGGTCGAGGATGGTAGACTCGAGCCCCACCGCCGCCGCCCCACCATCCAAAACCGGCACCGTACCGCCGAACTCGGCCCGGACGTGTTCAGCCGTCGTCGGGGAAATGTGACCGAAACGGTTGGCCGAGGGTGCCGCGACGCCGCCACCAAAACGCCCCAGTAGCGCTAGCGCCAGCGGATGCGCCGGAACCCGCACGCCGACCGTCTCTTGGCCCCCGGTCAGTGCGTTACTAACCCACGGCTGCCGCCGCAAAATCAGCGTCAACGGCCCCGGCCAAAAGCTTTGAGCCAAGTGCCAAGCCGTGTCAGGAATAGCTTGCGCCCACCTTTCGAGATGCGTAGCGTTCGGCAGATGCACGATAACGGGGTGGTCGGCCGGACGCCCTTTAAGCCGAAAAATTTTCTGTACCGCCTGCTCGTTTGCCGCGTCCGCGCCGAGGCCGTAAACCGTTTCGGTAGGAAAAGCGACGACGCCACCACGCCTTAGTATCACTGTGGCGTGCTCGAGGTCAGTAGCTGTTGTGGGAAACATTCCTCGCGTCAACACTAACGCTGAAGATACCACTGAGCGGCTGACGCTTGGTTAAAAGCGCTCTGAGCGCGCTAGCTGTATAACCTCTACTGTGTACTCAAGCACTACGTACGTAGGTGAACCGGAGCAGGTTTTGCCGACCTAATTATAGTTGGGAGATGGTGTGTTTGTGCCCGCCGGAGGTGCGTTTTAGCTAGGAGCAGCGGGGTACTGCAACGCCGCTTTCGTAATACGCTCACTAGGTTCTCAGCTGTTCAATCCAGCAGCCGTAAACGGGTACGCCGAGTGACGCCGAGTGCCCCGAAAACCGGTCTTTGAAACTCGAGTTTAGCCCGTCCAGGACGCAGAGGACAAACGTCCCAGGGGTGGCTGAGCTTGGTGTGGTATTTTGATCTAGCCTATCGTTTTTCGTGGTCTCACACTTGACCAGAAACTTGCCCAGTCGTGTGATTTCTTAAAGGTGGAGTCGGATGGTTTCTGCAAAATGGTTGTTAAGACGTGAAACGGCGTTTCAAAACAGAGGGTGTGTGTGTTACGGGAAGGGGTGTTGATATTGATAATGCTTACAAAACCGCAACCGGGTGCTACAGAACTCTCTATGATAAGTAGAGCTAGCTGCCGCCTATCGGCCCGTCGGCTTCTAATCGTAGCGGCTTCATCCGTTTCAGCTGCGCTTAATCTGGCTATAATGCTCACTATGAAAGCTCACATGAAAGGTGTTATTTTGTGACGTTACCGCAACCCATCTCAGCCGCCGGTCGGCAGGCGTTTTCACCCTTTAGGACGGTCTTTTAATGCCGCAAATTCTGCCGCCCAACTCGAACACGTTTGCCAAATGGAGCACCATTGGCGGCATCATCTTTGTCGTCGCACTCGTTACGGCGCTCGTCGTTTTTGCCCGCACCGATAGAAACCGCGTCGGCGTGCCCGTCGCGCAACCGGTCGGCTTTCAGCACTCGCTGCACGCTGGCGAACTCGGAATCGACTGCCGCTACTGTCACTATTCGGTTGAGGTCGCAGCCTACTCAAACATTCCCCCGACTGAAGTGTGTATGACGTGCCACTCACAGATTCGCGTCGGTGCGCCGCAGCTGTCAGCGGTTTACGAGAGTTGGGAAACCGAAACCCCGATCGTCTGGAACCGTGTTCATGACCTCGCCGACTTTGTCTATTTCAACCACAGCGCGCACATCAACAACGGCGTCGGCTGTAGTTACTGTCACGGGCGGGTAGACCAAATGTCGGCCATCTGGAAAGCGAAGCCGCAGACGATGGGCTGGTGCCTGGAATGCCACCGCGCGCCCGCAAAGTATATTCGGCCCCGCGAAGAGGTCTTTAACATGGCCTATCAACCCCCCGAGAATCAGCTCGAGCTGGGCGCGAGGCTCGTCAAGGCCTATAACATCAACGCCGACGCACTTGCCAACTGCTCGATCTGCCACCGCTGAGCGCTCGGTTTATGTCACCTATGAGAACGGAACCTATTTTGGATATTCAAGCTGATCCGGCGACCACCCCCAAACCGCTCGACCTGACCCAAATACGGACGCGGTTGGAAAATCAAAAAGGTCAGGCGTATTGGCGCAGCTTGGAAGAACTTGCCGAAACGCCCGAATTTGAAGAGTTTTTGGTTAAAGAGTTTCCGCGGCAAGCTGCGCCACTGGAAAGCTCACTCGACCGCCGCGGCTTTATCAAGCTTTTGGGCGCGTCTCTGGCGCTTGCCGGGTTGACGTCGTGCGTGCGGCCTTACCATCAGGATAAATTTGCACCTTACGTCAAAGCGCCCGAAGAACTCGTGCCCGACGAGCCGCTACTGTTCGCGTCGGCGCTGACCTACGGCGGTTACGCGCAGGGCGTGTTGATCGAAAGTTATCAGGGCCGCCCTACCAAAGTCGAAGGGAACCCCGACCATCCCGACAGTTTGGGCAGCTCGAGCACCCAAATGCAGGCCAACACCCTGACGCTCTACGACCCCGACCGTTCACAGTTTGTCGTCACCGGCGGCAATGAGAGCAGTTTTGAAGAGTTCGTGCGGGTATTCTCGACCGCTCTCTCTGGCCTTCAAAACGGGGCCGGATTTCATATCTTGAGCGAAACCGTGACCTCGCCGACCTTGACGCGGCAGCTCGCCGACGTGTTGCGCCAGTATCCAGACGCGCAGTGGCACCAGTTCGACGGACTTCAGACGGGCGCACATGCAGGCGCGGTGCAGGCGTTCGGACGGGCCGTGCAGACACGTTACGACTTCGCTAACGCTGACGTAATTCTGTCTTTAGACGCCGACTTTCTCGGGCCGGGGCCGGGGCAGCTCGCCTACAGCCAAGCTTTTTCGGAGCGTCGCCGGGTACGTAGCGCTGAAGACACGATGAACCGCTTTTACGCGCTCGAGGTCAGCCCGACCATCACCGGGAGCATGACCGATCACCGCGTTGCGCTGACACCGACGCAGATTGCAGCGGCGGCGCGTCATATCGCCGGACAGCTCGGCGTGCAAGGCGCAACGGGTGAATGGCCGGAAGCTTTAGAAGCGGCGTGGGTCGAAGCGCTTGTCGAAGATCTCCAAGGAGCTGGAGGTCGTTGCGTCGTCATCCCTGGAGCTGAGCAACCCGCCGAGGTTCACGTGCTCGCGCACGCCATGAACGCAGCGCTCGGGAGCGTCGGCACCGCTGTATTTTATACAGAACCGGTTGCAACACACCCTGCCGACCCGGTCGAACCTCTACGCACTCTTACCGAGGCGGCGAACAACGGCAACGTTCAGGTTTTGCTGATGCTGGGCGGCAATCCGGTTTACGCAGCCCCTAACGACCTGAACTTCGCTCAAGCCTTGACCAACGTCCCCTTCAGTGCCCACCTGAGCATGTACCAAGATGAGACTTCGGCACGTTCGACGTGGCACCTCCCGCAAACGCACGAACTCGAGACCTGGAGCGACGCGCGCGCCTTCGACGGTACCGCGACCGTGATGCAGCAGATGATCGAACCGTTCTATAACGGAATTTCGGCGCACCAGGTACTTGCCGCCATTTTAGGCGACACCGACTCAGGGCCGCTCGAGCTGGTACAAGCGACCTACCAAGATCAGGTTCAAGATGACTTTGACGCTTTCTGGCGACAGACCGTCTATCAAGGCACGGTCAACGGCACCGCTTTCAAACCGCTTCAACCCAAACTGAGGGCGAACGCACTAGCGGGGGCCCAAGTGGCTCCGGCAGGTGAAGGGCTCGAGGTCGCCTTCCGGCTCGACCCGAACATTCTAGACGGACGTTACAGCAACAACGGCTGGCTGCAAGAATTACCCAAGCCCTTCTCCAAACTCACCTGGGATAACACCGCCATGATCGCTCCAGCTTTGGCTGAACGGCAAGGGCTCAGCAACGGCGACATGGTGCGTGTGACAGTTGGACAGCGGAACCTTACTTTGCCTGTTTGGTTGACTCCCGGTCAGGCCGACAATCTCATCGTCATGCACCTCGGTTACGGGCGCAAAAACGCCGGGCATATCGGTACCGACGTCGGGTTCGACGTCAATGCGCTGCGTACGACCGCGACCTATTGGCACGCGGCGGGCGCACAGCTCACCCCGACCGGCGACCACTACACCTTAGCTAGCACACAGATGCACCATTCGCTCGATACTAAAGGGGTCGAAAACCGGCATATTATCCGGCACGGCACCCTCGCCGAACTCAAAGCAGAGCCCGAACACCCACACTTCGTTCACCCCGTCGAACACCCCGAGTCCGACCTCTACAGCAACTTCAGCTACCCTGGTAGCAAATGGGGCATGGTCGTCGATATGAACGTCTGCACCTCTTGTAACGCCTGCGTGACCGCCTGCCAAGCTGAGAACAACGTTCCGATTGTCGGCAAAGATCAGATTGCTGTAGGCCGCGAGATGCACTGGATCCGCGTTGACGCCTACTATTCTGGCGACATCGACGACCCGAGCTTCTACAGTATGCCGATGATGTGCCAGATGTGCGAGCAAGCGCCGTGCGAACCTGTCTGTCCAGTCGGCGCAACCGTTCACGACCACGAAGGTATCAACGTGATGGTTTACAACCGCTGCGTCGGGACCCGCTACTGCTCGAACAACTGCCCCTATAAGGTGCGCCGTTTTAACTTTTTACAGTACAGCGAACTCGAGGACACCAGCCTCGCCATGCTCGCCAACCCTAACGTTACGGTCAGGAGCCGCGGGGTCATGGAAAAGTGCAACTACTGCTTGCAGCGTATCCGCAAAGCCAGCATCTACGCCGGTAACGAACGTCGGCCTATCGGCCCGAGTGAGGTTGTAACCGCGTGCCAGAGTGCCTGCCCCACTAACGCCATTGTCTTCGGCGACCTCAACAACGAAGCGAGCACCGTCGTCGCCACCAAGCGCTCGGTCTTAAACTACAGCGTGCTGTCCGAACTCAACACGCAGCCGCGCACGACCTACTTGGCAAAAATCACCAACCCCCACCCGGCCCTCGCCGACGCCGGTACCGAGACAGGAGCTCACTGATGGCTGTTCAACCGAGAAGGCGGCGCGTTCAGGAGACAAACCGCGTCATCGCCCCCGGGCAGTCTTACGGCGGTGTTGACGATGTTGTCAACCGCCCGATATTTAGAAATCTAACGCACGCGCCGCGTTGGTGGTTTCTGGGCTTTGCCATTGGCTTTGTACTGCTCATGCTCTGGCTCTATACCGTCGTTACGCTGATCATCCGCGGGACGGGTATTTTCGGGAACAACATCCCGGTCGCTTGGGCCTTCCCGATTATCAACTTCGTCTGGTGGATCGGTATCGGTCACGCCGGGACGCTCATCTCTGCTATTTTGCTGCTCTTCCGGCAAGATTGGCGCACCTCGATCAACCGTTTCGCTGAAGCGATGACGCTCTTTGCCGTCGTCTGTGCGGGTCTCGGACCGATTTTGCACTTGGGGCGTCCGTGGCTCTTCTACTGGCTTTTCCCCTACCCGAATACTTACGGGTTGTGGCCCCAATTTCGCAGCCCCCTCGACTGGGACGTGTTTGCGATCTCAACCTACGCGACCGTCTCGGCGCTGTTCTGGTTTATCGGCCTCGTTCCCGATTTGGCGTCGATGCGTGACAAAGCAAAACACCCTTTTTCCCGTATCTTTTACGGTACGTTAGCGCTCGGCTGGCGCGGTTCGACGAAACACTGGCAGCGGTATCAGCGGGCGTATCTGCTCCTAGCCGCTCTTTCAACACCCCTCGTCTTGTCCGTTCACTCAACGATTGCCATGGACTTCGCCGTGGCGCAGCTGCCGGGTTGGAACAATACGATCGCGCCGCCCTACTTCGTCGCCGGAGCCGTTTACGCCGGGTTTGCGATGGTGCTGATTTTAGGGATTCCGCTCCGGCGGGCGTTTGGGCTCGAGGGCCTCATCACCAAAAAGCATCTCGACAACTGCGCCAAGGTCATGTTCGCCACCGGCATGATCGTTTTGTACGGCTACATCATCGAACTCTTTATCGCCTGGTATTCGGGTGTCGAATACGAACGGTTTATGGCGTACAACCGCGTTTTCGGCGATTATGCTTGGGCGTTCTGGGCGCTGATCATCTGTAACGGTATCGCGATTCAGCCGCTCTGGTTTAAGGCTGTGCGGCAGTCGAACGTCGCGCTCTTCGTCATCGCCCTGATCGTGTCGGTCGGGATGTGGCTCGAGCGCTACGTAATTGTCGCAATCAGCTTGACCCGCGACTTCTTGCCCTCCTCATGGGGCAACTACACCCCGACCGTCTTCGACTGGTCACTCTTTATCGGTTCGATGGGTCTCTTTTTATCGCTCTGGTTCGTCTTCATTCGCCTGCTCCCGTCGATTGCTACTTCAGAAATTAAAGAACTGGTTCATCACGACATGCACCATGATCGTGAAAGCCCAGGGCACGAAACTCACGACACCGACGAATCTCCGCTCAACCGAACAGAACCGGAGGCAGGCTGATGACTACCCGTGTTGACGTGGAGCCATTGGCATCGGCTGCGCCCGATGGTGAGCTGTACGGCGTCGTCGCCGAATTTGATACACCCGAAGCTGTAACCGACGCTGCGAACCAAGCCCGCGAAGCAGGCTACAAAAAGATGGACGCTTACACACCTTTCCCAGTTAGTGGGCTCGACGAAGCGCTAGGGATGACCAACACCCGCTTGGGTTGGTTTGTCCTCTTGATGGGAATTGTAGGCGGCGCTAGCGCGTTTGCGATGCAGTACTACGCCAACGCCATCTTTTACCCGCTTAATATCGGCGGGAAACCGCTCAACTCGTGGCCCAACTTCATCGTTATTACGTTTGAATGTACGATTCTCTTTGCTGCCTTTACCGCCGGGCTATTTATGCTCGCCCGCAACGGTCTGCCGCAGCCCTACCACTCTATTTTTAATACTCCGAACTTTGAAACCGCGACCCGCGATCACTTTTTCCTCTGTATCGAGGCGACCGACGAGAAGTTCGATTCCGAAGAGACTAGCGAGTTTTTAAGGGCGCTGAGTCCGCTCCGCGTCTCCAAGGTTGAGGTTTAACATGAAGGTACGTTTTTTCACCCTGCTACTTCTGCTCCTTACCGGAGCGCTGTCCGGTTGCGGTCGTAATATGTACGAGCAAGCCAAATATCAAGAGGATGAACCCTCAGCGTTTTTTGCCGACGGTACATCCTCGAGGCCCCTTGTCGAGGGTTCGGTCTCGCGGAGTCGCGGGGCAATCGACGAAGTCTTCTTTACCGGTCAAGATGCGAACGGTCTCGTCACCGAAGTCCCGATGGACGTGACCGAAGCGGTTCTCAAACGTGGTCAGGAGCGGTTTAATATCTACTGCTCACCGTGTCACAACTATTCAGGTAACGGCAAAGGCATGATTGTACAGAAGGGGTTTGTCCAACCGACCTCATTCCACGATCCCCGGCTCCGCGCCTCGCCGGTCGGTTACTTTTTCAACGTGATCACCAACGGTTATGGCCGGATGTACTCTTACGCGTCGCGTGTCCCACCCGAAGACCGCTGGGCAATCTCGGCGTATATCAAGACGCTGCAGTACTCGCAAAACGCACCCGTTGCCGACCTACCCGAAGATGTCCGTCAGCAGCTTACGCAAGGCGGCGCAGGTAATGGCAACAGCGGCGCAAATCAGAACGCACAAGCTGCCGCCAACGAAGGAGCCAATCAGTGAGCCACGTAGATACCGACGTGTATCAGGCCAAGCTTAGCCGCGCCCAAAGCCTCGCCACGATTGTCGGCGTTTTGGGTCTTGTGGTCGCCGTTATCCTCGTCCCGGTCAGCGGCGGCCTCACCGCTTTTTTTCAGTCGTATCTGGTCGGGTTCATCTTCTGGGTCGGCTTGACGCTCGGCTGCCTAGCGCTGCTGCTGATTCAGCACCTAGCAGGCGGCCCCTGGGGTGCCATCGCACGGCGCTTTTTAGAGGCGGGCGCGAGTAACATCTTCATGATGGCAGTGCTCGTTATTCCGATCTTGCTTGGCCTCAGAAGCCTTTACCTCTGGACCGATCCGGCGTACGTTGCAGCGCACCATATCGTCGAGCTCAAAACGGGCTATCTCAATATTCCTTTCTTTATCGTCCGAACCATCATCTACTTCGCCACCTGGGGCATCCTCGTTCGGCTTTTTCAAGGGTGGTCGAAGCGGCAAGACGCAGGCGATCAGGGGATGACCCAGCAGATGAAAAATGCGGGTGCGGCCGGTCTCCTTATGTTCGTTGTCACGATGACTTTCGCAGCCTTTGACTGGGGTATGTCGTTGACGCCGGAATGGTTTTCCGGGATGTACGGCGTAATCTTTATGATCGGTCAGCTGATCAGCGCGGTGGCGCTCCTGATCCTGCTGCTTGTCAGCTTTCAAGAGGTCGAGCCGCTGCCCAAAGTCTTGAACGCAGCCCGCCTTCAAGATTACGGCAACTTTTTGATGGCGTTTACGATGTTCTGGGCCTACGTGCAGATGTCGCAGCTGATCATCCTTTGGTCGAACAATATCGTTGAAACCAACACCTGGTATGTAACGCGCCTCGAGTCCGGTTGGGTCTGGGTTAGCTCGTTTCTACTGATTTTCCACTTTATTGCACCCTTTATGATCTTGTTTTCTCGTTGGGTTAAGAGGAAGGGTCGCGCCCTCATGTGGGTCGCAGGCTGGATGATCCTTATGCGGATCGTCGATATTTACTGGATTATCGTCCCGACTTTCGAGCGTACCGGTAGCGCCTTTAGACTCCTCGACATCGCACTCGTGCTGGCGTTCGGCGGTATCTGGTTGAGTTTCTTTTTCCGGCGGCTTAAAGGCACCTCTATTTTACCTGCTCACGACCCACGTATCGAAGCTGAGCTGACGGGGGCAGCTGCTCATGACTGACAAAGATAAATCCGACACCCACAGCTCAAACAACCACAGTCCCGGTAAGGACGACGATCCAAAAGAAGTTGGGCGCGAGGCTGAAGCGCTAAAGCCCAATCAGGGCACGCAGAATGACCGCGAGAACATCGCTGAAGATGAGATGGGCGTACCCGGCGAAGAGAAAATCGACGCCAGCGAAAAACAGAGCCGCCCCCTTACACGCCCTGAAGACAACGCCAAAGTTGACAGGGTTGTACCGGCTGAGGAGGCAGAAGAGGTTCCTTCACCTAAAGCGCGTGACTATCTCATCTCGCCTAGGGGGTTACGCAACTTGTTTATCGCCAGCAACGTCGCCGGGGTTGCACTGATCGTTTTTATCCTGACGTTGGCCTCGAGTGGCCCTCAAGGTCGTTACACGCCCGCTGACGAGACGCAGTATCAGAGAACGTTGCAAGAGGCTACCGACACGATCAGCACTACTGCTCCGAATGAGGGCGACCAAACAGCCCGTATCCCGATTGACGAGGCTATCTCACTCGTCGCCGAGGAAGGGCTCGGCCCTGTCGCCCAAGCTTTAGCTGCGCCCGATACTCCAGCGAACGCAGCTCCGGCTGAAGGTGCAGCGGCCCCTGCTGCACCCGCTGAGCAGGCCCAACAATCTGCGCAACAAAATCAGGCGCAACAGGCCCTAACACAAATTCCCACACAGCAAGCCCAACCCGCCCAGCCTCAAGCAGGGCAGGCGCAACCTGCAAGCCTCGACCTCAGCGCGGGTGAGGCGGTCTATACGACGAACTGCGTTTCATGCCACCAGACGACAGGTCTAGGCGTTGCAGGCGCGTTTCCGCCCCTCGTAGGCCACGTCCCGACGCTTTACAACGCCGACCGAAGCTACTTGATCAACCTTCTTTTGTACGGTTTACAGGGTGAAATTCAGGTTGAAGGCCAAGCGTATAACGGCGTGATGCCCGCGTGGCAGCAACTTTCAGACGATGACATTGCCAATGTGCTGAACTACGTGACAAATACGTGGGGTAACGCTGACGCGCTGCAAGACTTTCAGCCCTATGAGGCCAGTGAGATAGCGAGCGCCAGAGACGCCGGACTCAGCGCGACTGACGTTTACGAACTGAGGCAGCAACTCGGTTTGAGCGAAAACGACTAGGCACGCCTTTTACTTATGTTTTCACGGTGAGCTTCGGCTCACCTTTTTTTGTAATGTACTTTTTTTATAGTGTGCTCGGGGTAAACTGCCTCAAGTCTAACGAGGTTTGAGGAGTAGCTATGAAACGCTTTGGTGTCGTTTTAGCAGTTGTAATGACGTTGGGATTAAATGTGAACGCTCAAGACGTACCGGAAAATATGGCCCGTATTCACTACACCCGTCCCGACACAGCGTTCGCTGAATGGACGTTGCACGTCTGGGAAGATACGACAGAAAGCGTGACGTGGGAAACAGGGTTGGAGCCCACTGGCGAGGACGACTTCGGCGCTTACTGGGACGTAGGACTACAAGACGACGCTGAGCAGCTTAACTTTATCGTTCATAAAGGTGACGAAAAAGACCCCGGCCCGGACATGACGTTAGACGTAACCGAAAGCCGTGAAGCGTGGGTCGTCTCAGGAGATACGGTGGTCTACACATCTTTACCCGATCCGAATCAAGTTCCTGTACCCGGCGACTTGAGTACGGCGCGCGCCCACTGGCTAGGTAGAACAACACTCGTGTGGGACGCTAAGTTGCCGGAAGGGGCGCAAGTGCTGCTCACTTCTGCGGCGGGTGGAGGGCTCGAGCTAACCGCAACAGGCGTACAACAACCCAGCCCTACACCTATTGCCACAACCTCTTTTGACGTGCCACTCACCCCACTTCAGGGTGGCCTCAGCGAAGACCTCAAAACGAAGTTTCCCTATCTAGCAGACTATCCCGTTTACAAGGTCGACTTGGACATAGCACCCGCAAAAAGTTTCTTACAGGGTCAACTCGCCGTTTCAGCGCTGGACGCGGACAGAAATCTACTCGACGCAACCGCCGTTCAGCTTCCGGGCGTTCTTGATGACCTTTACGCTGAGGCCGCCTACGACGAACCTCTGGGCGTTGTTTGGCAGGGTGACACACCTACCGTTCGTGTCTGGGCACCGACGGCCCAAAACGTTCGGCTGCACCTTTTTCCTAGTGCCGAGGGGGAGGCTGAGGACGTGCTCGAGCTGACCCGTGACGACGCGTCCGGTGTTTGGTCGGTTCAGGGCAACCCCGACTGGCACGGCAAATACTACCTCTTTGAGGTTACGGTTTACGCACCCACGACGCGAAAACTCGAAACGAATCTCGTCACCGACCCCTACGCGCACGCCCTGTCAATGAACAGCGTTCGCTCACAAATCGTTGATCTAAATGACCTTGCCTTGCAACCTGAAGGCTGGACGGTATTCGCCAAACCCTCTTTAGCGAGTCCTGAAGACATCAGCGTGTACGAATTACACGTGCGTGACTTCAGCGCGTCCGACGAGACGGTGCCTGAAACGGTACGCGGGACTTACGGCGCGTTTAACGTTCCTGAGTCGGATGGCATGAAACATTTACGCGCCCTCACCGAAGCCGGACTGACGCACCTCCACCTTCTGCCTGTCTTCGACATTGCTACCATCAGTGAGGATAAAAGCACCTGGGAAACGCCCGCAGGTGACTTGGCGAGCTACGCACCGGGCAGCGCCGAGCAGCAAGCCGCCGTAACTACCGTGCAAGACCAAGACGCCTTCAATTGGGGTTATGACCCCCTGCACTACACCGTTCCTGAGGGCTCTTACGCCGTAAATCCGGAAGGTGCGGCGCGCACTTTGGAGTTCCGCCAGATGGTGCAGAGCTTAAACGAAACCGGTCTGCGCGTCGTCATGGACGTCGTATACAACCACACGAACTCGAGCGGACAAGCCGACTTGTCCGTCTTGGACCGCATCGTCCCCGGTTACTACCACCGCCTGAACCTAGACGGTGACGTCGAAACCTCGACGTGCTGCCAAAATACCGCTACTGAACACGCCATGATGGAAAAGTTGATGGTGGACTCGCTAGTGACGTGGGCGAAAGACTACAAAGTTGACGGGTTCCGGTTCGACCTGATGGGGCATCATATGGTCTCGAATATGGTGGCTGTAAAAGAGGCGCTAGAGAATTTCACCCTGGAAAAAGACGGAGTAGACGGTTCCGGCATCTATCTTTACGGCGAAGGCTGGGACTTTAGCGAGGTCGCCGGAAACGCTCGCGGCGTCAACGCGACGCAGCAAAACGTCGGCGGACTCGGTATCGGCACCTTTAACGACCGGTTACGTGACGCGGCAAGGGGCGGAACACCCTTTTCCGGGCCGCAAGAGCAAGGCTTTATCACCGGACTTCTGACCGACCCGAACGATTCGGAGCAGGGCACACCGGAAGAGCAACAAGACAGGCTGCTACTCGCTGGTGATCAGATTCGTGTCGGGTTGGCGGGCAACTTAGCTGACTACACCTTTCAAAATGCGGCAGGCGAAACCGTGCGTGGAGCCGAGGTTCTTTACGGCGAAGCGCCGGTCGGGTATACGCAAGACCCACAGGAGAATATCGTTTACGTCTCAGCGCACGACAACGAAACGCTTTTCGACGCTATCGCCCTTAAAGCGCCGCTGGCGACCTCAGTGAGTGACCGGGTACGGCTGCAAAATCTAGGTTTATCGCTCGTCGCGTTGTCGCAGGGCGTACCCTTTTTTCACGCAGGCAGCGACCTGTTACGTTCAAAATCGTTGGACCGTAATTCGTTTAATTCAGGCGACTGGTTTAACCGGCTCGACTTTTCGCAGCGGACGAACAACTGGGGCGTCGGTTTACCGCCGGAGGCCGACAACGGCGAAAACTGGCCGCTGATGAGCCGTCTACTCGGAACACTGCCTACACCCAGCGAACCGGAGATTCGCCGGAACGCCGAACAGCTGCAAGAGCTGCTCAACATTCGTAACAGCTCTCCCCTGTTCAGATTGCCCACAGCCGAAGCGGTTCAGAAGGCGCTGACTTTTTACAACACCGGCTCGGAGCAGGTTCCCGGCGTTATCGTCATGCACCTTGCAGATACTGCTGGGCTTGACCCCAGCTTCGAGGGTATAACCGTTGTTTTTAACGGCACACCTGATATGCAGCAGCTTACAGTGCCGGAGTTGACGGGCGGCATGACGCTTCATCCGGTGCAGCAGCGGGGCAGTGACCCACTCGTGAAGTTTGCGCGTGCTAGGGCGGACGGAACCTTTGTCGTGCCTGGGCTTACAACGGCAGTTTTTGTGAGTCCTAAAAGGTGACGCTATAGCCTGCTTAACCACGCGGCGGTGTCTCGAGGACGCCTAAACCGGAAGACACGAGTATCCAGATACGGCAGCACTGCCGCGTATTCGCGCTGCTTTGTCTCGTACCCGCGCAAGCCGTGCCAGATACCTGAAAGCGCAATCCCCAAGGTCATCCGGTTTCCCGACCAAGTAGGCACACCCGAAAGAAACCAGCCAAAATTACGCCGGATAAGCTGCGACCAAACCACGTAGCGCGAATAGTCAAGCCAGATGAGCGTGTCGGCTCGGTTCCACACAAGCTCACGGGCATCGTCAAAGTTGCCGTCAATAACCCATTGGGTATGCGTCGTCACCCCCTCAATTTGGGTGTGAACCTCGGTGAGCGGCACGCGTCGCCAGTTTTCACCCCAATAGAGTGGGTCGGTTGGAAAGTACGGCAGGCCTAAACGCGCAGCTATTTGTCTCGCAAGTGTAGACTTTAGCCGGTAGAACCGATCACAACAACTCTCTGCATATCTAAAACGGTAACACTAAAAAACACGCTCAGGTTTCCCTAAGCGTGTACGCTAGCTTCTCTAAACGTTAAACGTCTAACTGCGCCAAGTGCGCGTTCTCTTCGATAAAGCGGCGGCGCGGCGGCACCTCTGTACCCATCAACATCTCGAAGGTTTCTTTGGCGTCGAGAGCATCTTCAATACCGACTTTTTTGAGGATGCGCGTTTCGGGGTTCATCGTCGTTGTCCACAGCTCTTCGGCGTTCATTTCACCGAGACCCTTGAAGCGCTGGATGTCAACTTTACGGCCTTTATTGCCGCTCAGCAGGCGCTGCAAGTCACCGTCGTCATAAACGTAAGTCGGTTCTTTTTCGCGCCCGAAACGGACGCCGTAAAGGGGCGGTTGCGCCAGGTAGATGTAGCCTGCGTCGATAAGGGGGCGCATGTAGTTGTAGAAAAACGTCAAAAGTAGCGTCCGAATGTGCGAACCGTCAACGTCGGCGTCGGCCATAATGATGATGCGGTGATAGCGGACGGACTCGAGGCTAAAGTGCGCGTTGTCACCCGTGCCTTCAATCCCTGCACCGATCGCAGCAATCATCGCCCGGATTTCAGCGTTCTTTAAGACCTTGCTAAGCTGCGCCTTTTCGACGTTTAGGACTTTACCTCTAAGCGGCAAAATCGCCTGAAAACGGCGTTCACGCCCGCCTTTGGCAGAGCCGCCCGCCGAGTTTCCTTCGACGATGTAGAGTTCGCTGACCGATGGGTCTTCTGACTGACAATCGGCTAGCTTACCGGGGAGTTCATCGTTGTCGATGGGGTTGGCGCGGCGCACCAAGTCCCTGGCTTTACGAGCCGCTTCACGGGCGCGCGCGGCGTTGACCGCTTTTTCGATAACGGCTTTGGCAATCTTCGGATTTTCTTCTAGAACCTCGTTGAGCCGCTCGTAAACGACCGACTGCACGGCGCTCTGCGCTTCGGGGTTCAGGAGCTTGACCTTAGCCTGCGACTCGAACTGCGGATCGCCGAGTTTTACGGAGATAACGCAGCTGATGCCCTCCAAAAAGTCGTCTCCGGTCGGTGCAGGCTCACCCTTCTTGATCATATTTTTAGCTTTGGCGTAATTGTTTAGCACGCGCGTGTAGGCCGTCTTAAAGCCGGTCAGGTGCGTGCCGCCGTCACGGTTGGTAATCATGTTCGCGTAGGTCAGAATAGTCTGATTGTACGAACTGGTGTGGATAAAGCCGACTTCGACCTCAATCTCGTCTGAGACACCCGAGATAAGTACCGGCGGTTCGTAGGTAAACTTGCTACCTTCAGCTAAGTTGAGTGCAAACGCGGCGACGCCGCCGTGCTCCTGAAACTCTTCACGTTTAGACTCGGGACCACGGTTGTCCTCTAAGACAATTTTAACGCCCGCTGTCAGAAACGCTAGCTCACGCAAACGGCGGCGAATCCGGGTGTATTCAAACGCCTTAACTTCTTTGAAGATGTCGTGGTCGGGCAAGAAGGTGATGCGTGAACCGGAGTCGTTTTTGGCGACCTTGCCGATAAGATGAACAGGTTCGGTGACTTCGCCAGCGTCGAAGCGGACGCGGTGAAGTTTGCCGTCGGTTTTAACTTCAGCGATGAGAAACACCGACAGCGCGTTCACGACCGACGAGCCGACCCCGTGCAGACCGCCCGAGACCTTATACGAGTCCGAATCGAACTTGCCGCCCGCGTGCAGCTCGGTAAAGATGACTTCGATGGCGGAGCGACCTTCACGCTGCATCATCCCAACGGGGATGCCGCGTCCGTTGTCGGTTACGGTAGCCGAACCGTCGGCGTTTAAAATGACCCCAACCGTATCGGCGTGACCTGCCAAAGACTCATCAATGGCGTTGTCGATGATCTCAGTTAAAAGCTGATGGTAGCCGTCAACGCCGGTACCACCTTGAACATACATGGCCGGACGTTTACGGACGCCCTCGAGCCCCTTCAGAACTTTGATGCTGTCAGCAGTATAAGTTGTCAATGTGTCCTCCAGAAAACCGCGCCAGAAACTCCCGCCAAACCCAGAGAGTCCAAGGTTTCAACTGTAGTGTACCACTCCAAAGCAACTTACGGAGACGTTAGGAGACACGTCTCAGACGACAATACTCTTTATTTTCAGACCGGTTTTCAAACCTGCCCTAAGTCGTTAGCCGCGTATTTGCCCTTGACCGTTGAGCAGATATTTGTAGGTTGTAATTTCTACCAGACCCATCGGCCCACGCGCGTGCAGCTTCTGCGTGCTGATGCCAATTTCTGCGCCGAAACCGAACACAAAGCCGTCGGTAAAGCGGGTCGAGGCGTTGACGTACACGGCAGCGGCGTCTACTTCGTCTTGAAAACGCTGCGCGTTCTCCGTTGACGCCGTAAGAATCGCCTCGCTATGCTGCGTACCGTAGCGGTTGATATGGGCGATGGCCTCGTCTACCGAATTCACCACGCGGACGGCTACTTTGAGGTCCAAGTATTCCGTCTCCCAGTCGGTTTCGGTCGCGGCGTCCACTTGGGGAAAGATAGCCCGTGCCCGCTCACAACCTTTAAGTTGCACACCAGCCTCGACGAGTGCTTTTAATTCGGGTAAAAAGGTTTTGGCAACGTCTTGGTGGACCAAAAGCGTTTCTACGGAATTGCACACGCCGGGGCGCTGCACTTTCGCGTTCAGAACGATTTCTTTCGCACTCGCTAGATCAGCCGACGCATCGACAAAAATATGACAGTTGCCGGTACCAGTTTCAATCACCGGGACTTTCGCCGTTTCGACGACGTGGTTGATTAAACCCGCGCCGCCCCTCGGGATGACCAAATCGACCTGACCCCGCGCCGTCAGGAGTTCGGTGACGAGTGCCCGGTCGGGTGAGTCGATGAGCTGCACTGCGTCTTCAGGCAAGTCTGCACGCGAGAGCGCTTCACGCATCGCCGCGACCAGCACCCGGTTACTCCGCAGGGCGTTCGCCGAGCCGCGCAGCACCGCGGCGCTGCCAGCTTTAAGCGCCAGCATCGCCGCGTCCACGGTGACGTTCGGACGCGATTCGTAAATCATGCCGATGACGCCAAAGGGAACGCTCGTTTTACGAACCTCGAGGCCATTCTCGAGCGTCCACTGCCCCAACGTCCGGTGGAGCGGGTCAGGCAACGCCGCAACCTGACGCACGGCTTCGGCAATCTCCTGAAGCCGTCCTTCGTTCAAACTCAGGCGGTCTAACAGCGCGTCCGAGGTACCTTTGGCGCGTTCAGCGGTGACGTCTTCGGCGTTCGCCGCCAGAATAGCGGAGGTGTGCCTCAATAACCCTTCAGCCACTGCCAAGAGCGCCCCGTTCCGGTCGGCGCGGGCGAGTGTACGGCTGGCAGTTCGGGAGCGGCCCAAAAGGTCGCTCAGGTCGATACGGTCTAACGTGACGGGGTTGGTCGTGGCGTGCATGGGTCAGTATAGCCTCTAAAGAAGCGCCGTCAGGGTCGGTATATCAGGATTGATGTGTCCACACCCCTGCCAGCATCGTCCCTGCAACTGAAAGCTCGTCCAGAGACCCCTGCGGGTCGTGCGACAGCATCACAAAATCGGCGTCGAACCCGGCTTTAAGCATTCCTGAACGGTGTTCGCGGCTGATGGCGTAGGCGGCACCCCTGGTGTAGGCGGCGAGCGCCTCGTCTATCGTCAAGGCTTCCGCCGAATTGAGTACCGACCCGTCTACGGCTTCGCGGCGGCACGCGGCCCTTATTCCGGTGATGACGTCGGGTGACGCGACCGGCGTGTCTGAGCCAAAGGCAAGGACGGTGCCAGCGTTTAGCAGCGATTTCGTTCGGTACGCGCCGTTTTGTCGGTCAGCTAAAAGCTCACCGATGCGTTTAACGTCGAAGGTGAGGTGAATGGGTTGCGTCGACACCACTACGCCGAGTTTTGCGGCGCGGGCCACGTCGTCCGGGTGAAGGTGTTGGGCGTGCTCGAGCCTCGGCCTCAACCCTTTAGCCTGCCACTGGTCTCGAGTCGCTTCTAACGCGTCCAGCACCGCCCGGTTCGCCGCGTCACCAATCGCGTGCGTGACGAGCGTAAGGTTTGCGTCTAGCGCTTTAGGATACCGCTCCCGTAAAACGTCTGGCCCGTGAACGGTGACGCCGACCGTATCGGTGCCGGTATAAGGTTCGAGCATCCACGCCGTCAGACTCCCAAGTGCCCCGTCCGCGAAAAACTTTGCGCCCCCCACCGTAAAACGCTCGCCGCCTTGCCCCGTCGCCACACCGAGCGCGTCTGCCGCTTCGATATGCTCTTGGTCTATGCACGCCCATACGCGGAGCGGAAAATCGTCCCGGCTGGCAGCCAAAGCCAATTGCCGCCAGTTCCGTGCGGGTTCGTAGGCCATGTGATGAACGGTCGTAATGCCTAAACTTGCGAGATGCGCCCCGGCCTGCTTCAGTGCTGTTTGAAGCTCCGCCTCCGAGGGTTGCGGCACCGCAGCATCCAGCAGTTTGGTGGCAAGCTCGAGCAATCGTCCGGTCGGTTCACCGTGAGCGTCCCGTTCGATGACACCCTTTTCAGGGTCGGGCGTGTCCGGGCCGATACCCATGCGTTCAAGCGCAAGCGAATTGACCCAGATGCTGTGCCCGTCTTGTGAGCGGAGCGACACCGGATGCTGCGGCGACACCCGGTCGAGGTCGCGCTTATCTAAGTGTGAGACGTTCCAGCGGCTCATCGACAGACCCGAGCCTTGAATCCAGTTCCCCGGTTTTTGTTCTTTTGTGCGCGCCTCGACGAGTTCCAGCGCTTCGTCCAGCATTTGTGTTTGGAGCAAGTTGAGCCTCGAGAGGTCAAACCCGTGCTGCGTCAAATGCACATGCGCGTCGTGAAACCCCGGCAGCAGCGCACGTCTGGCGAGGTCGATACGGTTTACGGCGGGGCTGGCCAAGCTTTCGGCGTCTGCTAAAGCACCGACGAATGCAATCCGTTCACCACGCACCAAGACAGCTTCGGCTCGAGGGTTCGCATCATCTTGCGTCAGAACCGGGCCACCGTAAAAAAGAACATCTCGCACGTTTTCGTCCTTTTTAGCTTCTATCTTAATATCCACGAAACTCCGGCGTCCGTTTTTCGGCAAACGCCTTGACCCCTTCGGCAAAGTCGGCGGTCTGACTGGCTTCCCCTTGCAGGCGGGCCTCGAGCCCCAACTGCGCTTCCAAAGTATTTTCCAAAGATAAAGCAACCTGCGCTTTGATGCGGGCGTAGCTCTGCGTCGGGCCTTCGGCGAGCGCTTGGGCAAATTCCGTAGCCTTCTCTGCAAAGCCCTCAGCAGGTAGCATCAGCTCGCCCAAACCGAGTTTGAGCGCTTCATCTGCACTGACTTTACGTCCTGTGTAAGCTAGCTCGAGCGCCCGAGCTGGCCCTACCAAGCGCGGCAGCGTGTAACTTATCGACGCGTCCATCACCAGCCCGATACGGCTAAACCCGAGTGCGAAAACGGCCTCTGACGACAAGAGTCTCATATCACACGCCAGCGCCAGACTCATCCCGGCCCCGGCTGCAACGCCGTTTACGGCGGCAATGACAGGTTTTTGTAGCGTCATCAGCGCTGTAGCGACCGGGTTGTAGTAGGTTTCGACAATCTTAGTGGTGTCTTTGTCCAAAGTCGTTGCGCTGAGGTCGGCACCTGAGCAGAAGCCGCGCCCTTCACCGGTCAACAGCACAGCTCGCACCGTGTCGGCGGCTTCCTCGAGGGCGGTTTGAAGTTCCCCCAATAGCTCCAACGTCAGCGCGTTGAGCACCTGAGGCCGGTTGAGAGAAATCGTCAAAAGTGCGCCGGTTTGCGTTACCTTTAGCGTTTTGTAGGCGCTAGGCATCTTTAGGTCTCCTTAGGTAAGGTCAGGGTGACAAGCTGTTCAAAATCGTCAGGGGTCGCGTCATCTAAAGCCGCTTTGTTTCGGCTAAGTTCGCCGCAGCGCGTGCAGCGGTAGCGAATCACCCAGCCCTTTTTGCCGCTGTGTTCCGCGCCGACGGGTTCTAAAAGTCCGTGACAGGCGTTCGCACGGTCTCCGGGAAACACATCAACGTGAAGCGAACGGAGGCAATACGGGCAGTGGTTGCGGTACGAACCGTTTTGTAGCGGCGGCACATTGCGTTCACAATTCGCGCAGATAAAACCTGTGTTCGTCCCTCGAGCGGTAAACCGTCGCACCTGAGCCACCTACTGTGCGAGTGTGCCGCGCGTAACGCCGTACTCGAGCGCTGGTTCGTCTTCGCCGACAAACACATTGACCGTATCCGTAATCTCCGCCCCCATCGTGTCGCCGACCTGCGCCGTAACGGAGCCCCGTCCAGCAATCTCATCATCAAAGGTCAGCGTTACGGCGGTGCCGCACGGATACGTTTCTAACAGATCACGGCTTACAGCGACGTAGTTCCAGGCGGTGAGCGGGACGCCGCACGCACCTTCGCTGCCGGTCGCGTAGGCAAACCCGACACGCTCGACTGACACACCCGCTACCAGTTCTGGCGTTTGCGCAGTCGGCTCGTCGGTAGGGGGCGGCACCGTTTCAGGCGGCGTGTTCATTTCGGTGTTTGCAGCCGGGTCGTTCTTTACAACCGGCGGTTCGACAGCAGCCGCGCTTTTTTCACCTTCCGAACCGTCCTCGGCACCGCCTTCCTGCACGGTGGCGTCTGGCTCAGCTGTTACTGGAGGTCGCACAGCAGGGTCGCTAATATCGCCTGCTGAGGTGGGTGCGGGACTCAGCGCCAACCCTAAAATAACAAGGAGCAACGCCCCGATGCTCCCCAAAACCGCCCGATCAAGCTGTCGCTGCGTCATCTTGACAGTCTAGCATCTGCCCCACTGCTGCTGAGGCTGAACCTTTTTGGGCAGACACAAGATGTCTTGTCAACCTTTGGTATTCTTGTTAGACTGCACTTCCTGAACGCGCCGAGATGGCGGAATCGGTAGACGCGCTAGCTTCAGGAGCTAGTCCTCGTAAGAGGGTGTGGGTTCAAGTCCCATTCTCGGCACCAGTTGGAGAGCAAACACGCACACCCACGTGTTTGCTCTCTCTCTATTTGAGCGTGTTTTTAGAACGGTAAACGTCTACTGTTGGCTATGAGACCCGAGAAACCTAACTTGCTCGAGTCGCCTCTCCCCGGACAAAACGCCCGAGTGTTTGCTGAATAAAGTCTTCCCCTTGGTTCTCAAAGGGAAAAGGTGTATCAGGAACCGGCTGTCCCAAAAAGTCACAGAGCGGTGCCCAACCGTCCTTAACCTCGTAAACGAGAAGCTTTTCAGACGGCACAAAGGCTTGAACGGCGCGGTTGTGTTCTGCTAAAAGTTCTATCAAATGCGCTTTGCTGGGGTTTAAGCTACCGAATTTGGGAACGATTAGGGTGTCCATCAGCTCCAACATCGCCCGTACACGGGTCACGAAACGAAAAGCCTTGAGTTTAGGAAAGTGTTTCATGCTGCGGCTCACGCTTTCAGCCCACCGCTCGGAGTCGCGGGTCGTCAGGATGAACTTGGCGTCTGGATAGGCTTCGTAGAGCACTTCGTAAAAAAAGCAGGCGGGCCAGCTAATTGTAGCGTCATATCCGCGAAAGATTTCTTGCCAGTCGGGACGACCTTCGTTCGCTTCACGCCACGCGCTGAACTGTTCGTTCTGCATGACCGCCTCAAAGTTATACGCGTGATAGCCGAGTCCCTCCAACGCTCGTTGAATTGAAGTTGTACCTGTCCGTCCGAAGCCCACACCGATAACCTTCATAGTTTCTCCTTTTGCGTTCATTTTTTATACACCTTTCTGGGATTGGAGATTAAAGCTGTCCGAGTGAACTCGAGTCCCTCACCTCAAAGCTTTAAGCCACTTTTTTCAAGCTCGGTTGTGTAGCTGCGCTTTGGTACTCGGCTTCGTGACGTTGCACGTAGAACTTGTTCAGGTAGTCCGTCAAGTCCTTCAGATCGGCAGGCCCACGCCACGCAATATGCCCGTCAGGTCGAACGAAAAACGCTGCCTCCGAGGTCACGCCGTACTTGTCACGCAGCGCAGACTGCTCAGCGCTAATCACGTGAACGTGCGTCGTCACGCCGTAGCCTTTCAGCTGCGCCTCTACCCTAACTTTTGCGGCGTCCGCGTCTATCCCTGCACTCACGAACAGCAGCAGATGATGGTCTACGCCCCGTAAAACCGAAAAAATGCTCGTGCCCGACCTGAAGTGAGCGTAGGGCGCACGGTCGCCGGGTTGCGCCCGTTTTACATTTTTGTCGCCACCCACCGCCGGACTTTTACGGTAGCCGATCCAGGTCTGCGACAAAAACTCAAAGATAGCTTTGCCGAACCTTTCCCTCGAGGCAATCTCGGTCAGACGCGGCAAGACGGCGCTGCGTAAAAGGTGTAAACCGTAGTTGGGGGAGCCGATCAACGAAAAACCTTTGTCTGAGCCGTTCAGTACCGCTCTAGCGACGGGGATGCGCTCGAGTTCGTAGCTGTCTAGGAGCGTTTCGTCTGCCTGCCCTTTGACCACGAGCGCGAGTTTCCAAGCGATATTCCAGGCGTCTTGAATCCCGGTGTTCATCCCCTGTCCGCCTGCCGGACTGTGAATATGCGCCGCGTCACCGGCGAAAAAGATGTGCCCGACGCGAAACTGCTTCGTCATGCGGCGGTGAATACGGTACTTCGAAACCCAACCCGCGTCGTTGATCGTCGCCTTGACGACGCTGTGGTCGTCTAATAAACGCTGAACGTCGCCCCCCGTCAGCTCCTCTTTACCCTCCCAAGCTCTGGGAATACGCCCGATGATACGGTACTGACTGTCGCTGTACCCGTCGCCCCGCATCGGAAAAAAAGCTAGCATCCCTTGGCGCGGCAGCTGAACATAGAAGGTGTCGCGGTCTAAAGGCCAGGTCATAGCTACATCGGCAACGAACAGTGGGTCGGCGTAGGTTGCGCCGCTGAACTCGAGCCCCAGAGCTTTCCTCACAAAACTGCTCGCGCCGTCTGCGGCGATGAGGTAACGCGCCTCGACCATCTCTTCGGTTCTGTCCTCGTGCCGCAACGTCACCGTGACACTTTCGGGGTTCGGCTTAAACCCCACAATCTCCGTGTTCCGCTCGACGCCGTAAGCGCCCTTCGGCCCCGTTTGTTCCCCTAAATCGTCTAAGAGCATCCGTTCGGTCTTACTCTGTTCGTGAATCAGCAGATAAGGGTACGGCGACACGTCTTTGCCGTCACGACCTAGCGCTATAAACGGCTTGCCCCCTTTTGAGAGCGTGCTCTTGGTCAGCAGATTGAGAGCCTCGAGCGGTTGCCCGCGCTCGACTGCGCCTTCGGCAAGGCCGAGTTTGTCCCACAGCTCGAGCGTCCGCGCCTGCACCCCTAACGCCCTAGACTTTTCCGCAGCCTCGGCGTTTTTGTCAACGATGCGGAAGTTTACGCCGTAACGGGCCAAAAGGGTCGCTGCGGTCAGACCGGTCGGCCCCGCTCCGGTGATGAGTACGTCCACTTTATTCGTATTTCTCCTTTTCCAGACAAATGATTTTTTATAGACATTTGTCTTTTAATGGTCTTGCTGTTACCTTAGGGGAAGCTCGAGGTCGGGTCAAGAACAGATTGCTGAAAACGTCCGGTACAAGACAGAAAGGCCGAAATGTCCGAAATTGCAACCGACAAAAAGCCCGACAAACGGGTACGCCGCTCGCAAAAGCTGCTCTTCGACGCGCTGATGGAACTTATTCTGGAAAAGCCTTACGAGAGCGTTACCGTATCCGAAATCGTCGAACGCGCCGACGTAGCGCGGGCAACTTTTTACCTGCACTACGACGACAAAGACGCTTTGCTGCTAAGTTCACTCGACACACTTATGGAAACTATCGTTGAAAAGGTCAAAGGGTTTTCCAAGCAAGATTTGCTCAGCGGTGCGCCGCACCCGGCGCTCGTCGTTTTTGAGTATGTCGAGCGCAACCCTGCGCTCTTCCGCGTCGTGCTGAGCGGGCAGGGGGGCAGCCTGATGTTGCAACGCCTTCGGTATTATGCGGGCCAAACCGCACACCAAGCGCTTGAAACCCTCGGGGTAACGCCTAAGGTACCGCCCGCACTTATCGCCGACTTTATTGCCGGAGCGATGCTGTCGGTGTTGACAGGTTGGCTCGAGGACGACATGCGCACCCCGAAAGATGAGATGGCGCGGATGTTTTATCAGTTAGTCAGACCCGGCATCTTGAGCGCTCTGTCGCTAAAACAAGAGCATTAGGTGCGAGGGTCGTAACACTTCCCGGAGGTACGCCCCAACGTTAGGCGGGCCTACAGTCAAGGCAACGTAGAGCTTTCCACAATAGTTCTAGGAGGCGACCATGACCGATTCACATGACACCGACAACGAAAAGACCAGCCGTGACCTCGCTGAGGGAGAAGATTTGGAAGATTTAGAGCGTAACCCGGTCGAGGACGAGCTTGGGAAAAGCAGTACGGTTCCCGACCCTGAAGATGAGCTTCTGGAACGCGACGACACCGACTACACCGAAGTCGAAAAGGATTAGGCGGCTATGGACGACTCCCACAATCCCAACCTTGAAGGCGGTCTCATCCTCGACGAAGAAGCGCAGATCAGCCCCGACCTTTTGACCGACGATACGCCCAGTACTTTCGACGCGCCGATGGATGATGAGAATGTTGAGAACGAACTTCCCGAAGAGGGCGTCTAGCCCGGCGATACCGAATTTGAGCAACACCTCGAGGACGAGGAGATTCGCCGTTGCGAAGAGGACTAGCCCCGTACACCTGTACCAACACTGCGTAAAGGTCTAGACCTTTACGCAGCGAACAGGGCGGTCTAACGGCCCATGTGGGCGGGGCGCGGAATCTTTAAGATTAACGTCATGACAACACCAGAGATTGCTTCTTTTATCCAACGTCTAATGCGCCGCGAACTCTGTGATGGCGAACTGTCCGCACTGACCACTCGAGATTTGGACGACATCAACACCTACCTCGGCGAACGCGCCAAAGCCAAGCGCGAAAGCCTGCTAAGCAGCTCACAAAAAACGCAAACCAGTGTTCAACAGGGTGTGCAGCAGAGGATTGAAACTGTTCAGCACAGCCTACAAAAATTCAAGAACGCACGTACCTACTCAGAAAATGAAATTTTACAGGAACTTGGCTCAGACCCGCTTGCGTAGACCTACAGCAGCGTTCAGCAGATTTTTCTACTGAACGCTGTTTAAGCTTTTACGGATATTGCACGTTTAGGGTAAACCCAACCAATCTTTAGCTAAAAAGCTTGAGCGGTAGATAAAAAGATACCACCCAGTTCGGCGCGTCAACGATTTCGCTGATCCGTAAATCACACGCGACGCTGCACAGCAGATAGGCGTCTTCCGGTGAGAGCTGGTAACGTTTGCCGAGATGTTCGAGCATCGCCAGCACCGCGTCTCGGCTCGCTGTCATTAAGTCCGAACCGATACCGGTCGTCACGTAGTAGCCTTTTTCGTCAAGGTGCCTCGTAACCGGCCCAGCCGTTTCAAACTGTGGCGTACGCAGGTTAGCCCCTTTGACGAGCTCAAACTGCACCGTCAACTCCATCGGCGATTCGATAGCGGTGCCGCAGACCTCACCGTCGCCCTGTGCGGCGTGGGTATCCCCCACTGAAAAGAGTGCGCCCTCAACCTGTATGGGCAGATGTAGAGTGCTGCCGACCGCTAAATCACGGATGTCCAGATTACCGCCGCACGCCCTCGGCGGTACGATGCTGTGTAAACCCGGTTCGGCGGGCGCAACGCCGATGGTTCCAGGAAACGCTTTGAGGGGTACGTCGATCCCGTCAGCAAAGGTTGCGCTGTCCTTGCTGAACGTCCAGGTTTTGAGGTACGGCTCCGTAAACTGGTCAGCTAGCAGACCAAACCCTGGAATATTCGCCGTCCACCCCCAACCGCTCGGTTTGAACTCCAAAATCTTGACGCTCAGTGCGTCGCCGGGTTCTGCTCCGGAAATCCTGACTGGCCCCGTGACCGGATTGATCTTACCGAAGTCGAGCGACACCACCTCTTGAACTGTAGACGACGCGCTCAGTTGTCCGCCTGAGGCGTCTAGAGTCTCGAGCGTCAACGTTTCACCGGGGGATAGCTCGAGCACCGGCTCGAGCGTGTTATCCCACCCCGTGTGGCTGTGTTCACTGTGAATGGTTCTGATACTACTGGACATAGACGTTTTCGTAATCGACCGGCGTGTGCGTCGGATCGACGAAGATACCCTCCGGCCCGGTTAACCGCGCCGCGTGAACGGTGTAGCGCGTTTCGTTAAAGACCGGCACCCAGGGGGCGTCGTCCATCACAGCGGCGTAGATGTCGGCCCACGCTTTGTTACGGGCGGCGCTCTGAGCGGGTTGCACCATCGCGTCAGCGGCAGTCGCCTGCGCGTCTAGGTCTTCGTTACAGTACCAAGCCCAGTTCCAACCGCCCTGAACTGCGCCCGCGCAGCCTAAAATCGGCCAGTAAAAGTTGCTCGGGTCGGGGTAATCGGCAATCCACGCCATCCCACCCGACCAGATCATCGGCGCACCTTCGGGTTCGCCACCAGCAGCAATCACCGTACTCTGCGCCTGCGTGCGGAGTTCAGCGGTAATGCCGACCGCCGCCAAATCTTGCTGGACGGCCTGCGCGATACGCGGGTTCGGGTCGGTGTTGGTCGCGTAAAGCTGTGTGCTAAAGCCGTCCCCAAACCCCGCTTCGGCGAGGAGCGCTTTCGCACCTTCAGGGTCGTAAGCGTAACCCGCATAAGAGTCGTCGTAACCGGGCATCAGCGGCGGCAAGGGTTGCGTCGCAGGAGTTGCACGTCCGTTGATAAGCTGGATAATCCGGTCTTTATTGACCGCCATATTGACGGCTTGACGCACCTTGACGTTGTCAAACGGTGCGACGTTGCCGTTCAGGGTGATATAGCCCGTTTGCAGCTGCGGGCCACTGGCGATGAGCTCGGCACTGTTCGGATCGCCCGTAAACGCAACGAACTGGGCAGGTGGGATGCCGTCGCCTAAAATATCAGCCTGACCCCGTTGTAGACGAAGCAGCGCGACAGTTGGTTCGACGCCAATATCAAAGGTCACATCGTCTAAGTACGGCAAGCCCTCGTGAAAATAGTCGGGGTTGCGTTCGATGACGAGGCGCTGACCGAGTTGCCACTCGCGCAGTTTGAACGCGCCGGTGCCGACCGGATTCCGGCCGAAATCTTCGCCGTAACGTTCGACCTCTTCTTGCGGTACGACGTACGAGAAGTTGAGCGCCATCAGTTGTAAAAAGGGGGCGCTCGGTTCGTCGAGCGTGATTTCGACCGTTGTATCAGCTGGCGTTTGAATTCCGGAAACCTCGTCAGCGGTGCCGTCGATAAACGCTCGTGCGCCGCTGATCCCGAGATAAAACCCCTGACCGGGGCTACGTGTGGCGGGGTTTAGGGTGCGCTCGAGCGAATACTTCACGTCTTTCGCGCTCATCTCGCGCCCGTTATGAAAAGTCACGCCTGTGCGCAGCTTAAAGGTATAGGTTTTGCCGTCGTCAGACACCGTGTAACTTTCAGCCAGGTTGGGCTCGAGTTCTGCCGTTCCCGGTTTGTAGCCCATCAGCCCGCTAAACATCGCCTTGATGATCGAAAAGTTCTGCCAGTCGTAGCCAATCGCTGGGTCGAGCGTCGAGATGTCATCTTTGTACGTCACGACGACGCTGCCACCCTGTTGAGCCAGCCCCAAACCACTCAGCATGAGTACTGCACCTAAAAGCAAACGTTTCATCTTTCCCCTTTCACGCGAGCAGCTGCCCGCGAACCAACCTAGTTGTAGCGAAGTCTCGGGTCAACCAGCGGATACACGAGGTCGGCGAGCAGATTACCCAAGACGATGAAGAGCGCCGTAATCAAAACCGTGCCCATAATGACCGGAATGTCCAAAACCTGAATCGCCTGCCACGCGAGCTGACCGATGCCGGGCCACGCAAACACCGATTCGACGACAACGACGCCGCCCATGAGTAAGCCGATGTCGAGGCCAATCATGGCGATAATCGGCAAGACCGCGTTACGGAGCGCATGTTTGAGCACAACGCGGCGGCGTGCGAGACCTTTGGCGGTGCCGGTGCGGATGTAGTCGGACTGGAGGGTCTCGAGCATCGCCGCCCGCATCACCCGCGCGTACCAGCCTGCTCCAGTCGTCGCCAACGTCAGGGCGGGCAAAATCAGGTGTTGCGGCGTCCCGTAACCCCCGAGCGGCAAAAGCGCCAACCGGTAAGCAAACACGTAAAGCAAAATCAGCCCGAGCGCAAACTGCGGCGCGGACACCCCGATAAACGCAAAAACCATCGCCCCTTTGTCGAGCGCCCGCCCTGCGTAAAGGGCCGCCAAAATCCCGAGCGGAACGCCGAAGAGCAGCTCGAGAACGATCCCGCCCGCCGTAAGTTGCAGAGTTGCCGGTAGCCGTGAGAAAAGCAGCGTCCGAATCTCGGTACGCTGCTGATACGAGCGGCCCAAATCACCCCGCGCCAAACCGCCGACGTACCGCCCGTACTGTACGTAGAGCGGTTTGTCGAGCCCGAGCTGCGCCCGAATACCGGCGACGGTCTCCGCGTTGGCTTGGCGACCCGCCAGCATCCGCGCAGGGTCAGCCGGAATCAGGTTGGTGAGCAAAAACGAAACCGTTACGACGCCTAGCAGCACGAAAACCGTCTGAGCGAGTCGGGACGCGAGATACGTCAGCATCCGACCTTCACCGGCCTTTCGGATCGAGCGCGTCACGCAGGGCGTCACCGACGAGGTTAAAGGCAACCGCCGTCAGTAAAATCGCCAGTCCCGGAAACGCGACGAGCCACGGCGCAGTAAAAAAGAACGACTGGCTTTCGTTGATGACGCCGCCCCAACTCGGCGTCGGCGGCTGCACCCCGACACCCAAAAATGAGAGGGTGGCCTCGAGCAGCACCGTCGTCGAAATCCCCAAAGTCCCGTAAACGAGCATCGTCGGTAACACGTGCGGAACGAGGTGCTTAAACAAAATCCGGCTCCGGCCCGCGCCGAGCGAAAGCGCCGCACCGATAAAATCGTTTTCAGATAGGGCCAAGACCTGCGCGTAAACAACCCGCGCGACCTGCACCCAGTTCACCAGCGCAATCACCAGCGCGACAATCCACAAACTCGGGCGCAAGATGGCTGAGAGTGCAATGGCTAACAGGAGCGCCGGAAACGCCATCATTACGTCGGTAAAGCGCATGATCAAAAGGCCGACCCAGCCTTTGAAATAGCCTGCCAACACGCCTAAAAACGTACCCAGCAGGAGTGCCGCAGCGTTGGCAACAAGGCCGATGGTCAGTGAGACGCGGGCACCGTAAAGCAGACGTGAGAACAGATCACGCCCGAGCAGGTCGGTGCCGAGCCAAAAACGGAAACTCGGCGGCAGCGGCGAACCGGTCAGGGTCAGCCCGTCGAAAAACTGTTCATCAGGGTTGTAAGGTGCGAGTTGCGGTGCAAAGACTGCAAGAACGATTACAACAAAGACTACCCCGAAACCGAACAACCCCAAACCGTTACGAAAAAGCCGCCGCCAAACCCGGGGCAGCGTGCGTTGTGGACGAACTTGCGTCAAGCTCACACCGCGCAGACTTTGTAAAACGTCCTGACCACCCCCACGTCTCACAACGTATCATCTGGACGAACGTTTGACAATATGGCGGGGCGTAACGCAGCACCCACTCACACAGTTATGTCAACTGTGCAGTAAACGCGGTTCGTCAAGCATTTTTAGAAGTGAGATCGGTAGCGAAGCTCGAGATCAAAACAGCTGTAACCAAGCCGCAAGCAGGAGCCGCAAAAAGCGCCCAACCTTTTCGGTCGGGCGCTGCTTTTATAGTGGTTTACTTCGAGCTGACTTACGAAAAGCGGATGTTGTCTTCGCTCTCGAGCGTAAACGCGTGCATCTTTTTAGGGTCGGCGAGTAGTTCGACTTGATCGCCGGGTCTAACTTGAGCGTGCGCGTCAACACGGGCCACAAGGCTCTGATCGCCGTCAACCGAGGTGATAATCTGCGTTTCTGCGCCGAGCGGTTCGACGACCTCGACGGTCGCTTTGATGATGTTGTCGGAACCGGGAACGCCGTCAACACCGCGAATCCCCAAATCTTCCGGACGAATCCCGAAGTAAACCTTCTGACCGTTGACCTTTTTAAGTTTCTGGTTGAGCTCGTCGTCAGGCGTCACACTAAAGCTCGGGCTGGTGATCTTACCGTCTTGCGCCGTACCGACGAGGAAGTTCATCGCCGGTGAACCCATAAAGCCCGCGACAAACTTGTTGACGGGTTTTTCGTAAAGGTTGATGGGCGAATCGACCTGCTGAATCAGCCCATCTTTCATGACCACAATGCGCGTACCCATCGTCATAGCCTCAACCTGGTCGTGCGTCACGTAAACTGTCGTAACCCCTAAGCGCTGGTGCAGTTTGGTGATCGACGCGCGCATCTCGACGCGGAGTTTGGCGTCCAGGTTCGAGAGCGGCTCGTCCATCAAAAAGACTTTCGGCTCGCGGACGATGGCGCGGCCTAGAGCGACGCGCTGACGCTGACCACCGGAAAGCTCGCGTGGGCGGCGCTGCAACAGATGTTCGATCTGCAAGATTTTGGCAGCTTCGGTCACGCGGCGGGTGATGTCCTGCTTGGGGGTTTTGCGGAGACGCAACCCGAACGACATGTTCTGCTCGACGTTCATATGCGGGTAGAGCGCGTAGTTCTGAAACACCATGGCAATATCGCGGTCTTTAGGCGGTACGTCGTTGACAACCTTGTCGCCGATGCGGAGCGTGCCGTCGCTGATCTCTTCTAACCCAGCAATCATCCGCAAAGTCGTAGTTTTGCCGCAACCTGAGGGCCCGACGAAAACCATGAACTCTTCGTCTTTAATCTCTAAGTTAAAGTCTTTAACGACCGTGACCGGGCCGTAGCGCTTATAGATGTGTTCGAGCGTTACTTCTGCCATGATGCCTCCAATTGCGCCCCGGTTGATTAGACCCTCGAGGGGCTCCGGACGCGTCAGTGAACTGAATAAAGGAAGTGTAGCACAAGGGCTTTCACGGCGTAAAGCCTCCGGTAGCACGTTTGAGACGCGCCGGGATGGTTTGATACCTTATGACCCCTTCTCTGCTAGCAGTATTTGCCCATCCCGACGATGAAGTTTTTTGCGGCGGCACCCTGGCGCACTACGCCGGATTAGGCGCAAACGTCACGTTGGTATGCGCCACTAAGGGCGACGCGGGTAAAGTTACCGACCCTGAACTTAAAATAAGCAGCCCGGAAGAACTCGCGGCGCTGCGGGCTGAAGAACTGGGGCGCGCCACCGCACTGCTCGGCGTACAGAACGTGATCATGCTCGGTTACGGCGATTCAGGGCGCGAAGAGCGTACCCGGACAGGCGACACCCAAGCGCTGATGAACGTCCCTTTAGATGAGGTTGAAGCAAGAATCCGTGAGGTTATCCGAGAGGTGCGCCCGCAGGTCGTGATGACGTTCGACCCGCACGGCGCGTATGGGCACGCTGACCATCTAGCCGTTCACCGCGCGACGAGCGCCGCATTTTTTTCGACCGGACACCTTGAAGGGTCGCCGCGCCGCTTGTTCTTCGGCGTCAACCCCATTGAGACCGCGAAGATGCTCGGCGAGGCGCGCGGTTTAGACCCGCTGCTTTACGGCGTCTCGGACGATACCGTCACCGTAAACCTAGACGTCAAAGAACAACAAGAAAAAAAACAGGCAGCTTTGGCAGCGCACCGTTCGCAGATGGGGCCGACCTCACGAATGGCGCAGATGACCGACGAGGCCAGAGAGAAGCTGGAAGGCTTTTTTCAGACCGAAGCCTTTGCGCTAGGCGGGTTCCGCGGGCCACTGAGTCTGCCCTTACGCGGCCTGTTTGACGGGTTAGGCATGAGTCTCATTTAGCCGCCCGTGTTCTGCTTGCAACTACAAAAACAGTCGCCATTACTACCGCGTCTATAACGCCGCTTTCAACCGCTCCGGCTCGAGACACCCCACAACGATCTCAGCTGCTCGCTTGGCTCCGTTCTCTCCTGCTATCTTTTCCCCCAACGCCTTGGCAGCGACCTTCACTTCGTCGGTTAAAGCGTAAACGATAGCGGCAGCTAACTTTTCTGGTGTGAGGGTCTTTTTCGGCAGCGGCTTTGCGCCGACCCCAAGCTCATACACCCGCCTCCCCCAAGCGAATTGGTCGTTCGCGTGAGGTACGACGATGCTCGGCACTCCAGACCTTAAACCCGCAGCCGTTGTCCCGGCCCCGCCGTGATGGACAACAGCCGCCAGTTGCGGAAACAACCACGAATGCGGCACACTTTCTAAGATAAAGATGTCTTCGGGGACGGTTTCGAGTTTCGTCATACCGCTCCAGCCCGTCGCCAGAATGCCGCGCTGCCCTGAGCGCCTGAGCGCGGCAATCACCAGCTCCGTCGTTGCGGCGGCTTTAGCCGGGTCGCCCAAGCTGCCAAACCCGACATAGACGGGTGGCGCGCCCCGCTGCAAAAAGGCTTGCAGTTCGGGCGGGGGCTGCCAGTCGGCTTCGTCCAGAAACCAGTAGCCGGTGTTGTGGACGCCTTCGGGCCAATCGTTCGGTTCCGGAAACACATAGCTGCTGCAAGAGACAAGCGTCGGATAGCTTGTTGGCTGCGCTCTAAACGGGTTTGCAAAAGCTTCTGGTGCGTGCCCAAACTTTTCTTTCCAAAACCGCTCGACCGGAGCACGCGACGTAAGCCACAACACCCGTTCAAATAACCTGTGGCTCAGCCAGTTTCCTCGCCCTCCGAGCCACGCGGCGTTGCGAAAAACGAGCGCAGGATACGCTTTCGTGGGGGTCATCGGAAAAGGTGTGGCTAAGATGCTGGGAACGCCCAGCGCTCGAGCCGCAAAATAGCCTATCGCCGCGCCCGGATGATAGATAATGGCGTCAGAACCGGCACAAGCGTCGTAAAACCCTCGTTGCAAGGCGAAAGCGTAATCTCTAAGCGTGCCGAAACTTCTGATGACTTTTAGAGGCGTATCGGCCTGCATCGCCTTTTTAAGCTCCCCGTCCTCGGCAATTTTCGAGACGACGCTACCGCCGACCGGGTAAAACTCCAGCTCGAGCGCTTCGACAGCGTCTTTGAATGTTTCGGAAGCTGCAATTCGGACGGTATATCCAACCTGCTTAAGCGCTAAACCCAGCGCCAGATAAGGTTGGGTGTCGCCTCTTGAACCGGCTGCCAACAAAGTAACGCGCATAAACCCTCTTTCAGTTAATTTGACTAACTAACTTTTCGCAAATCGCCTTTACGGTCGTCCGAAAAGCTTGGTAAGTTTGCCCAGTAGCTGCTCGAGCTGCTCAGCCTCACCTTTACTTAGGGCTGACCGGATGAATACGCCGTAGTTTTGCAGGGCTTCCTGTTTCGCCTTGACCAGTGATGCACCCTTCGCGGTCAAACTAACGTGAAATACGCGCCGGTCATCCTCTGAGCGAGTTTTAACGAGATAGTTCAGCTCGGCTAGTTTGTTGACAGCCGTCGTCACAGAAGCTTTCGTAAAGGCCAACTTGTCGGCAATCTCCGTGAGGCTGGGTTCTCCCAGAGTGTAAATAGCGTCGATGTACTGAAACTGGCTTAAGGTTAGGCTCGAGATACCTGCAACGCTGCCCATATCTCGCTGCACGCTTTTGAGCGATAGGTCGAGGGTGTCGATAAACTCGGTGAGGGTTTGCTCGAGGGTTTGTGCCATACACTCCTTAAAGTAAGTTTGTCTAACTTATTACTTGATTATAGAGATTCTGCTGTTCAACGTCAACTATCCGCTGGATAATTTCGGCTGCACAGTGTTTCCACAGACAGATTGTCACCGGCATCAGGTATGGCTATCTCTTTACGCGGCCTTTTTAACGGCTTGGGTCTGAATGCCTTTTAGACCCACATCTTTCAGATAACCGTTTTCGGACATAATACGTTCGCGCTCCCGCTGCGTTTCGGGCTGTTCCAAAAACGCCGCAAGCTTTTCCCTCGCTTCAGCGACCGCTTTTTTATGCTCGACGATAGGCCGTGGATAATCCCGTCCGATAATGCAACCGAGCATCCCTTGCGTGAGGGGCGGTAACAGATGCGGTTCGGCGAGGTAGTGCGTCGGCAGGGCCGCGAGTTCCGGTACCCAGCGTCGGATAAACGCCCCGGTCGGGTCGTGTTCACGGGCCTGTTTTGTTGGCGAATAGAGCCGCAGCGTGTGAACACTCGTCACACCCGCTTGCATCTGCATCTGAAACCAGTGAATTCCCGGCTCCATATCGAGCCAGTGCCGCGCCAGAAACTGCCCCACCGGACGCCAGTCGAGCCACAGATGATAAACCGCAAACGACACCAGCATCGCCCGCATCCGGAAGTTGAGCCAGCCCGTTGTCACGAGTGCCCGGACACACGCGTCCACCATCGGATACCCGGTCTGTCCAGCGCAGAACGCCGCAAAACGTTCATCGGAGAAGTCATCCCGCAAACCTTCAAAGGCACGGTTGAGCGGGCAGAACTCGAGTCCCGGTTCGCGCTCAAATTTCTGCATGAAGTGCTCGCGCCACCGTAAACGGTTGTGGAACATCGCCAGTGAGCGGAGCCACGCGGCGTCTCCGGGTGCGCCCGCCGGACGCGCCCGTAACAGGCGCTGTTTACGGGCGCTCAGCTGGAATACTTGACGACTCGAGACGTTTCCCCACGCCAGATACGGGCTGAGGTGCGACGAGGAGACGCGGGAGCGTTCCGGGCTCGAGATGTCCCGGCTGTAGCTCAGCCCGCGCCGGGTTAAAAAGCTTTCTAAAACATCTTGAGCCGCCGCTTCACCTGCGACCGGCAAAACCTTTCTGGTCGGTTCTAAACCTAAGTCCCACGGGGTTCGGTGACGTTCAGTCGGAATCGGTGCTGAAATGATACGTTTAGGGGACTCGAGAACAGGCGCGTAAACCGTCCCAAACCAGTGACTTCGCCACGCTTCGCCGCGTACCGTGGCAGCACGTTTGCCCCGTAAAACCGCGCCGCTGGCAAACTCGTAAAACGGGACGCCCCCGGCTTTGGCCCAAGCCCTGACCCGCTCGTCCCGCTCAAACGAAACCGCGTTGCCCGCCTCTTCGTGAGCGTAAAGTCCAGCAACCCCGTATTCGCTGTGCAGCGCTTCTAAAACGTCGGGCATCCGGCCCGTCCGGTAGAGGAGGCGTCCGCCTAAACGTGCTAGGTCGGACTCGAGGCTCAAGAGCGACTGATTGATGAACTCTAAATGCGCTGCGTCAAACTCAGCGTCACTGTAAATCTCAGGTTCATAGACGTAAAGCCCGACGACCGGCGCGTGTTTTGCTGCGGCGACGAGCGGCGCGTGGTCACAGAGCCGTAAATCGCGTTTGTACCAGACGATATGAAGCGGAGCGAATGTTTGGGCCACACGTCACTATACCTCAATTAGTTAGGTATTAGGGTGATACAAAGACAGTACGCCGTAAACTGACTTTGGGCTAGAGTTAGATGAAACGAACGCCTTACGCCGGGGAGACGTGTAAACGTGCCGCCGTAAGGACGGCGTGAGACGTTCGGAAAGTGAGGGTAAACCATGAAAGTTTTGATTACGGGCGGCGCAGGCTATATCGGGAGTACGGTGGCGAGCGCGTTAGAAGACGAAGGCCACACGCCCGTCTTGCTCGACTCGCTCGTCAGCGGGCCAAGGGTGTTTACCGACAAACGTATCTTTTACGAAGGCGACATTGCCGACAAAGAGCTGTTAGAGCAGGTTTTCTCCGACCATCCGGACATCCGCGCGACCGTTCACTGCGCCGCGCTCATTGTCGTACCGGAATCCGTCGAACAGCCCTACCGCTACTATCACGAAAATGTTTGCAAATCTTTGGAGTTGTTTCGGCTTTTGACTGAACTGGGTCATCCCAGGGTCGTCTTTAGCTCGTCGGCAAGTATTTACGACGCCGTACCCGGCTTTAAGGTCACGGAAGATGCGCCGCTTATGCCTTTGTCGCCGTATGCCCGCACGAAGTACATGATGGAAATGGTTTTGTCCGACCTCGCTCACGCTACGGGTTTACGCGGCATTGCGCTGCGTTACTTCAACCCTATCGGGGCTGACCCGGAGTTTCGCAGCGGCATCTATGTTCCGGAACCCTCGCACGTCGTCGGTAAACTCGTAGATACGGCGCTGGGCAAACAACCCGAGTTTAAGATTACCGGCGTCGATTGGCCTACGAGAGACGGCAGCGGCGTCCGCGACTATGTTCACGTGTGGGACTTGGCGAAGGCGCACGTCGCCGCCGTAACGCGGTTTGATGAGGTTTTGGCAGAAGTTGACGCACCCTACGCCGTCATCAACCTGGGCACCGGCGACGGCGTGACCGTAAAAGAACTCGTTGCGGCTTTTGAGCGGGTTTGGGGTATCGAAATCGCCAAGTCCGAAGCGCCGCCGCGACCCGGTGACGTAGCTGGAGCCTACGCGAACGCAGACCGGGCCGCAAAACTTTTAGACTGGCGGGCCGAGCTGAGTATTGATGAAGGGATCAGTAGTGCGCTCGAGTGGGGCCACCGCCGCGAAAAAATTCTCGGGTATCGGTAGGTAGGTATTTAGCAGCAGACGTTCACAGTGTAGCCAGAGCCGTTTAGCACGCACGCCTTAGGATGATGCCGTAACTTCGCAAACTGAGTATCTCAAGAAAAATAAAGCCGAGAGCTTGACACTCTCGGCTTTCTGGTGGAGGCGGCGGGAATCGAACCCGCGTCCGAAACCCCCTAAGACTGGCTTCTACGCGTGTAGTCGCTTGTCAATTGTCGGCGCAGGGCGAGCCTAGCGACCCGCTCACACCCTACGCTTACGCACCTTTAGTTTCGCCTCAGCCCAGCGCTAGAAGCTTTCGGCTAACCCGTTTTAGGACGTTCGGTCTAGCGAGCCACAGGTGGGGCTTCTAGTGAACGAAACAGCCGTTTTTACGCAGCCATTGCGCCGTAGTAGGCGCTGTTGTTATTGTTGCCAGTTAATGGCGTTGCCGTTTTTTTGAGAGGCCAACGGCGTCCTCTACGCGCCACCAAGTCCGTGGTGAGCCCCGTCGAAACCGGGACGCCCCCAGACATGCCCGTCACCGAAGCGGTTAGGGACGCGTAGTATAGCACAGCAGCGGCTTTAAGTTTTGAGGTGGACTACTCGAGCAAAACTCAGAAAAATCACATGTAATTTACTGGTGTCAAATACTTAACACCCAAAGAAAGGGACGCTGTACGGCTTTTAGGTGCCGGGGGTCGGAATTCAAGTTCACTACATCATGGAGAATAAATGCGTTTCAGACACGCCCTAATAGTTTTAGTCTCTTGAAGTTTGCCGTTCGCTTTGACGGCGTGCGACGGTTTCGGTAATTCCCCAAACAACGGAAATACCAATGAGAGAAGTACCAACGGCAGCGCTAACAGCGGTTTTCTCTCTGTGACACGCTCAGCGAGTCCTCAGAAGTTAGTCTGAATAGGAGAATTGTGTTAGAAGAGTCTATACGTTTACGTGCAAGTCGGAGCAAGAAAAGACTTTTGGTGTTTCTTTGCATCATGCTTACCTTGATAACGGCAGCATGTAATTCTGACAGCGGAGGTAGTGGCGTAAATGTTCCAAGTAATCCGCCTTCAACACCTGGAGCGCCTCCAGCACCTACACCACCAGCCCAAACTAATCTAACTGTTTCATTAAAATCTAACGGTACAGTTGGTCAAGCGCCCTTAAGAGTTACATTTACTGCTTCTGTGAGCGAAGATGCTACATTTTCGTGGTACGTGGGTGATAGAAAGATTGAAGTAGACGGTAACGTTCTTACATATACGTTTGCCAATGCTGGAACGTATGTAGTTGTCGTATCAGCAAGAAACAGTGACGGAGAAGTAGCGAACGACAGTGTAACCATAAAAGTTTCTGCAAGCACTGACCCCACTAACCCTACTGACCCAACCGATCCTACCGATCCAACTGAACCAACCGAACCGACTGAACCAACCGATCCTACCGACCCTACTGACCCAACCGAGCCAACCGAGCCAACCGAACCGACTGAGCCAACCGAGCCAACCGAACCGACTGAGCCAACCGAACCGACCGAGCCAACCGAACCGACCGAGCCAACCGAGCCAACCGAACCGACTGAACCAACCGAACCGACCGAGCCAACCGAACCGACTGAACCAACCGATCCTACCGACCCTACTGACCCAACCGAGCCAACCGAGCCAACCGAACCGACTGAGCCGACTGAGCCGACTGAGCCTAGCCCACCTGTGACGTTACCAACGAACCAGTAAGACCGAAATCGGTTACTGAATACAACTGTAAACTTGTTGAAATGGCTAAACCAATACCCCTGCACAAGCTGACAGAACTTGTGCGGGGGTGTTTTCGTGTGGTGAGCAACCGTAAGCCGATAGCCATACTAAAAACGCTGAAAGCTCGAGCCTCCAAACCAAACACCCCTCAGGCCGCTGACTGCTAAACTAAACCATGACGGCCTCAACCCAAACTAGCGCCACACCCGCCGTATACATGCAAGATATCGTCAAACGGTTTCCACTGGTTTTGGCCAATGATTCGGTGAACCTCGAGGTCAACTGGGGCGAGGTTCACGCGCTCATCGGCGAAAACGGCGCGGGCAAATCCACCCTGATGAAAATCCTGGGCGGTGTCCAGCAACCCGACGAGGGCGCAATCCTGATTGACGGCAAACCCGCCCAAATCGCTAGTGCCAAGGATGCTTTCGGTCTCGGTATCGGGATGGTGCATCAGCACTTTATGCTCATCGAGCCGTTGACCGTAACCGAAAACCTAATTTTAGGCGCAGAACCGCACATCGGCCCCAGCTTAAATACCCGCGAGGCGAGACGTAAAGCGCAGGAGCTGATTAAGCAGTTCGGGTTTGACATCGACCCGAGCAGCAAAATTGAAGACCTGCCGGTCGGCTTGCAGCAACAGGTCGAAATCTTAAAGACGCTCTACCGGGGCGCACGCATCCTGATTATGGACGAGCCGACCGCCGTGCTGACGCCGCAAGAGACGCGCGGGTTGTTCGCCTTTATCCGCGAGTTTGCCGAGGCTGGCAACGCCGTGATTTTTATCTCGCACAAGCTTGATGAAGTCATCGAAATCTGCGACCGGATGAGCGTGATGCGTGACGGTAGGATGATTGGAACCGTTACGCGCGAAGCGACGAGTCAGCGTGAGCTGGCGAATATGATGGTTGGGCGTGAGGTGCTGCTGAGCGTCGAGAAAACCCCGGCAGCACCTGAAGAGGTAAAGCTCGAGGTCGAACACGTCACCCTCTGGCAAGCAGGCAGGCAGAAGCCCTTACTCAATGACATCTCGTTCAAGCTCCGCGCCGGTGAAATCTTAGGTATTGCCGGAATCGACGGCAACGGTCAGTCCGAACTCGTTGAAACCTTGACCGGGTTGCGCCCGATAGACGGAGGCAACATCCAGCTAGACGGACAAGACCTCGCCGGACGGAGCGCCCGCGAGGTGCGTGAGGCAGGCATGTCGCACATCCCCGAAGACCGCAACGAACGCGGGCTTGTCGGCGAGTACAGCGCGGCTCTGAACAGCGTTTTGGGGGACGTATATAAAGCGCCCTATAGCCGTTACGGGTTTTTGCAAGACAACGCTATCGAAGCGCACGCCGAGCGCTGTATCCGCGATTACGACGTTCGTCCGGCCTCGACCGAGGTGAGCGCTCTGAGCTATTCGGGCGGCAACGCGCAAAAACTCATCGTGGCCCGCGAGCTGTCATCGAACCCGAAACTGCTCATCGCCTCACAACCGACGCGCGGGGTGGACATCGGCGCAATCGAATTTATTCACGGGCGTATCGTCGCAGCGCGGGACGAAGGGCTGGCAGTTTTGCTGGTGTCCGCCGACCTCAACGAAGTGATGAGCTTGTCCGACCGCATTATCGTGTTGTTTGAAGGCCGGGTCATGGGTGAGCTGACGCAAGCTGACGCAACCGCCGAAAAACTAGGGCTGATGATGGCGGGCTCGAGCGGTGACGCTCCCGTCACCGGTGCAGTCGGCGTTTACGCTGCCCCCCAAACCCCGCCCGGTACGCCGTAGATGAAAAAGTATCTAATTACAAAACGTGAAGAAACTTCTGCAAACTGTAGAGAAGGGCGTACACGAAGCACCCCTTACAGGTATAAATGAGGGAATGAGCGACTTCTCTCCCCTAACGTATCTGGACGGCTACCTCCCCATCGAAGACTTTGGACTTATCGGCGACCTGGCGACGGCGGCCCTCGTCGGACGAGACGGCAGCATCCCCTGGCTCTGTCTGCCGCATTTCGATTCACCGCCGGTTTTTTGCGGCATCCTGGACAAAGATAAAGGTGGCGCGTTTTCGGTGACGCCGGAAGGACTCGAGGCGTCACGGCAGTTTTACTTAGAGGACAGCGGCGTCCTAGTCACCGAAATGCGCTGTGAGAGCGGCACCCTGCAAGTCACCGACGCGCTGACGCTCCGGGCCGGGGCCGAACTCAGCGAGGGCACGCCGGTCGAACGGAGCGAACTGCTCCGCTGCATCAAGGTTGTGTCGGGGACGGTGACGTTTACGGTGAACTGTACGCCGAGGGGCGGGGCAGAAACGCAAAAGCGGAGCGGCGGGCTGCTTATCAAGCTTAAAGAACGGCCCGAGTTAGCTCTAAATCTGGTGACCTCGAGACCCTTCTCCGGCCTCAGCACGAGCTATACGCTCGCTGAAGGCGAAGAGATGTACCTGCAACTCACCTGGGGCCACCCGCCGCACCGTCATCAGAAGGTCGAACCGGACAAGATTTTGGCGAATACCCTAGCGTCGTGGCAGCGCTGGATGAAGTGTTTCAGCTACGACGGGCCACGCGCCGAGCTGGTACGCCGCTCAGCAATTACGCTGCAGCTTTTGGACTACAACCGCACCGGCGCGATGGTCGCCGCACCTACCTCGTCACTGCCGGAAAAAATCGGCGGCGAACGCAACTGGGATTACCGCTACGCCTGGGTGAGGGACGCAGGGTTTTCGGTCTACGCGCTGCGGCAGGTCGGGATTACCGAAGAGGCGTGGGCGTTTTTGGGCTGGGTGTTAGACGCTTTGGAGCGGCACGGCGGCCCCAAAATCCTCTACACGATTGACGGCGACCTGCCGCCGACCGAACAGCACGACCCGGAGCTGAGCGGCTACCGGAACTCAGCACCGGTGCGCTGGTACAACGGCGCGGCGGAGCAAGTCCAGCACGACGTTTACGGTGAAATTATCGACTGCGCCTACCTCTGGGCGATAGCGGGCGGCACCATCGACGCACCTTTGTGGGCCGAACTCCGTAAACTTATCGAACGGGCGCGGGTGGCGTGGCTCGAGCCCGACCAAGGCATCTGGGAGGTGCGCTCCTCGGGGCGGCAGTTTACCTATTCGGTGGCGATGTGTCACGTGGCGCTCGACCGCGGGGCCAAACTCGCCGAACGCTACAACTTACCCGGCGACGTTGAGGGTTGGCGCGCCGAAGCTGAACGGATTAAACAGGCAATTTTAGACGAAGCCTGGGACGAAAAACAAGGCTCGCTGACCGAACATCTCGGCCCGGACGGGGGCATCGACGCTTCGCTGCTGGCGCTCCCCCTACGCCGCGTCATCGACGCCGACCATCCGAAGATGAAAGCGACAACTGAAGTCGTCACTAAGCATTTGGGCGCAAAAGGTGCGCGTGGTGACGGGCTTTTGTACCGCTATCTGCCCGAAAAGTCACCGGACGGTCTCAACGGTGACGAGGGCGCGTTCGTCCTGCCGTCGTTCTGGCTGGTTGACAATCTAGCCGACCAGGGCCGTCTGGACGAGGCTGAAGCGCTCTTTAACTCGCTCTGCGACCGCGCGAATCATCTAGGACTTTTGTCCGAAGAGATTGACCCCGAAACAGGGCGGTTTTTGGGCAACTTTCCGCAGGCGTTTTCGCACATCGGTATCATCACGAGCGCGACGAATCTGGTCAAGAGAAAGAAGGACTATCGTGGGTAAACCGGTGCTGAAGAAGTTCGCTATTTTGGGCGCAGCGGGCGACCTGACCTCGAGACTCCTCATGCCTGCGCTCGCCACCTTAATGAAAGACGGTCACTTGCCGGACGGGTTTACGGTCGTGGGCGTGGGGCTCGAGCCCCTGCCTACCAAAGATTTTCAAGCCCACATTAAAGAAGCCCTCGCCGAATTTGCCACCGCCATCCCCAAAGCGGTACGAAACAAGCTGGTCGAAACACTTAGTTACACTCAAGCCGACGTGACCGACGCAGACGCGCTCAAGGGGGCGCTCAAACCTGAAGACGGGCCGCTGGTCGTGTATCTGGCGCTCCCCGCCCCGGTTTTTGAACCCGCCGTGAAAGCGATTGCCGCTGCCGGGGTCGGTCAGGACAGCCACATCGTCATCGAAAAACCGCACGGCACCGACCTGGAAGGAACAAAGAAGCTCAACGCCCTGTTAGCTCAAACCTATCCTGAAGGCTCCGTATTTAGGATCGACCACTTTTTGGGCAAACAGACCGTGCAGAACGTCTTAGGACTCCGCTTTGCCAACCGGCTTTTTGAACCGCTGTGGACAGGTGAACATATCGAACGCGTCGATATCAGGTGGGACGAAGAGCTGACGTTGGAGGGCCGCGCGAGCTACTACGACCGCGCCGGGGCGCTCCGCGACATGCTGCAGAACCACCTGTTGCAGATTTTGTGCATGATTGCGATGGAGCCGCCCGCGTCGCTGAGCGAACACGACCTGCGTGACCAAAAGGTTGCCGTTCTCAAACGAGTCCGCGACCTCTCCCCCAGCGACGTCAAACGCGAGACCGTCCGGGCGCGTTACATCGCCGGAACTATCGGCGAGCGTAACGTGCCTTCATACGTTGACGAAGCGGGCGTCGAACCGGAGCGCAACACCGAAACGTTCGCACAGATTACGCTGCACGTCGATACCTGGCGTTGGGGGAGCGTGCCGTTTGTCTTACGTTCGGGCAAAGCGCTCGGCGATACCTGTCAAGAAGCGGCGATCACCTTCCGCGAAGTTCCGGCGCTGACGATGTGGCACGACTCGATGCCGCGCAAGAATATCTTGCGGCTACGCCTGAAACCCGACGAGCTGAGCCTAGACCTGAACCTAAATGGGGCGGGCGACCCGTTTCATTTGGAACCCGCCGAACTCGACTTGAAGTTGGCCCCGCAAGAGATGGGTGCGTATGCCCGGTTGCTGCTAGACATCTTGGAAGGTGACAACACGCTCTCGATTCGCGCCGATGAAGCGGAAGAGGCGTGGCGGATTATGACGCCGATTTTAGAGGCTTGGGGGCGTGACGAGGTGACGATGCAGACGTATGCGGCGGGGAGCGAGTTCGAGCCGAAAGCGAGTTAAGAGTGTGCTGAGAGTAACTTGACTGTACTAGCTGCTAGAATCTAGCAAGATCATGGTCATCTGGATAAACGGTGCCTTTGGAGTAGGCAAAACACAGTTAGCCTTCGAGCTTCACTCTCGCCTGGAAGGAAGTTTTGTTCTTGATCCTGAAGAAATTGGCTTTGTCATAGGAAAGCTGACCCCACCTTCACAGCAGCGTTCAGACTTTCAAGATTATCTTCTATGGCGCAAAATGGTAAGCGAAACACTTCTTCACTCGAGTAAGGGTAACGAAGCTCTTATTGTACCTATGACCTTGGTCAACCCTGTGTACTTCAGTGAAATTGTGGGGACTCTTAGAAATTCAGGTATCGTTGTCCACCACGTAGCGCTTACAGCTTCTAAAGAAACATTGCTTAGGCGGCTTAGACGGCGAGGCGACGGTACAAAGTCTTGGGGTGCTGAACAAATCGACCGATGTCTTGAGGGCTTAGCTAAATTAGACGGTTCAGAATACTTGGTAACAGATAATCTGTCTGTTGCTGAAATTGCAGAAAAGGTAGCCGAACGTTTCGATTTGGAGCTAAAACCAGCTAAAGGTTCTCTACAACGTCGCTTACAAAGGCTTACTGTGCAGTTAAAGCATATCCGTTAACGTGGCGTAACTAAGCGCTACAACGAACCTTCAAGTCAACTGGAAATGTGGCAGGAAGAATTCAGATTGAGAGCGTTCGTTCTCGGTAGGTTAACCGAAGCGTTAAAGCAGTGCACCTCTTTTAGGAATACTGGTTGCTACCATAAGCAAGGAGAGTTGTGATTTACGCTGAGCTGTTACAAGCCGCCAACTTCGATGGGTGGGAATCCGTGCAACGTGCTTTGGACAAAATGCCCGACGACCCACCCGAACTTGCACAGTGGCTCGAGCAGCATATTTTAGAGACGAAGCTCGAGTACGCCGCGCTCATCACCCAGGCCCTCTCATGGCCTGACTCACCTGAAGAATTGGCTCATGACCTGACTGCGCTAATGACTTGAGAAGCCGAGGAAGTGGCGGCGTTGACCCCGGATAACCTCGAGGTCAAACTTCAGTACGGACAAAGAACGATGACGATTGGCGAGGTCGTGTCGCTCAACATCCGTCATTCGGTGTGGCACGCAGGACAATTGGCGGCGCTACTAAGTACCCCCAAATGAAGACTGAGGCTTAGACGGCGGTTGCTCCAAGCAGCTCGAGTGCTTGGGTAACAGCTTTGCGGAGGTCTCTGAGGGCATCGTAGCAACGCCTTGGGAGGAGCCAAGCCTTGAGCCGTTTCCAAAGACATTCGATGAGATTGAAGTGTGGGCAATAAGGCGGCAGAAAGCGTAGATAGAGTCCCTGAGCTTCCCAAGCAGCACGTTTGGATTGAACCATTTTAGCGCGGTGAAAAGTAGCGTTATCCAGAACCACAACACTCAAGCTGTCAGGCGAACAGCTATCAGCGAGGTGTTCTAAGAAGGCTAGGACATTGGCACTTCTGACCGATGTTTCTAAAGCTTCGTAGTGAAGCGTTTGCCTTGCTCCATAAACTTCGAGCGCACCGATAAGGTTAAGTCGTCCGTGACTGCGAACTAGGCCCAACGGGCCGGGCTTTGCCCGTTCTATCTCCAGCGTGTCGGAACTGCTAATGTGGTGTGACCAGATTTTGCCCAGGTGTACGTTGTGCCCAGCGCCAGACTAAAGCCTACTTCGTCTAGATAATAAAGCTTCAGCCTTTTTTCTGCCGCCCCCTTTTAAGCGTGTCTAAACCCGCTCGGTGCTGCTGTTCAAGCTCAGGGTCTACCGTTTTACAGGGCACGTAGCGCGTCCTTTTCCAGACATAGCCCAAGCGGTTGAGGTGCTGGCGTATCGCTTCAGCTGTGACCTTTATGTTGAATTTCCCAGCTATCTCAGCGGCAAGCTGCGAGGCTGTCCAGCTCCGTTCTTCAGCAAGGTATAGGGCCAGTTGGGTTCTTATTTCGTCCGTAATCAAAGGAGCTTGTCCCGGCGCTGTGCCGTCGCCCAGACCTGCCACGCCTTGCTGTTGCCACCTTTTCAGATCGCGCCTGATACTTTCTTCGCCTCGGCCCAAGTAAGCAGCTAGCTTCGGCACACGCCAGCCTTGGTTCGATAACCGTAGAACACTGGCTCGCAGACGCACCTTGGGCTTGAAGTGGGGGGCTTTCTCTATCTCTAGCAGCTTTCTGTCTTCTTGCTCGCTCAGCTCAACATAGAGGGGTTGCATCCCTCAAGTATAGCTTGGGGATACTTAGCTTAAGGTAAGATACAAAATGATGCTCGGACGACCTTACCTGCTCTTACTCGCAGCACTCGGGCTGCTCCTCAGCGCTTGTACCGCGCCCGCTACAGCCAATCCTGCTCAGCTCACCTTCGATCCTGTAGCGGCGTTTGCGGGCCGTAGTCACGGTGACGGTCTCCTTAGCGTTATCTTTCAGGTGCCGCAGCCCTTCGAGGTTGAAAGCCGAGGATTTGCCCAAGCCGACGGCACCTTTCGTCTAAACCAGACCGTAACGTTTGCCGGAAAACCGCCTCAGAAACGGCACTGGCTCTTAAATAGAGTCTCGCCAGGAACCTACGCGGGTACACTGAGCGACGCTGAGGGTTCCGTTACTGGGCATGTAAAAGGGCCGCAATTTAAGCTCGAGTACGCGCTTCCGGGGGGCCTCACCATGCACCAGACCCTTACGCTAGAACGCGGCGGTAAAACAATTGATAACATCGGACGAATTACCTTTAGGGGGATTGAGGTCGGCTACCTGCACGAGACGATCAGGCGCGGGCACGCACTAAAGCGGACTCAGCTAAGCAGAAACAACGCCGCTCTAGTCCGCACAACTTCAGCTACTTTACAGCGAAGATAAACTAAATGAACACAGAAAAAAGTAGATCTATACTGAGTAAGTCCGCGCTGAGGCTCAGGGCGGACGAGATCAAGGAATTTACGTGCAGAAACCTGATTGTGGTGCTCGAGAACCCTTTTGATTGGAAAAATATCGGTACGGTCATCCGGAACGTTAACGCTTTGGGCGCAGAGAAAGTTTACGTCGTAGACCGGGCGGGAAAACTACCTGAACACTGGCAAGCCATGCGGGAGAACCGAACGCTTTTCAAAAAGTCCGCGTCTGCGATCAAGTGGAGCTTTGTCAAACGCTTTGATGACACCCAAACTTGTTTTGATCACCTCGAGAAAAATGGGTTTAAGTCGGTCGTTACCTCCCCGCATGTCAAAGGCAAAGACAACGTTTCGCTGGGGTCGGGAGACTTTACCAAGTACAAAAAGCTAGCGGTTTGGTTTGGTAACGAAGTGTCCGGCGTCAGCGAGGTTGCAGTTGAGCGCAGCGGGCTTTGCGTCAGTATTCCGATGTACGGCATGGTTGAGAGCCTCAACCTGGGCACTTCGGCGGGCATCGTGCTCTACGAAGTTACCAAGCAGCGGCGAGCGTTTCAGGATGCGAAAAGGGCCGAGAAAGGGACGCCGTAAACGTAAGTCTCACTAAAATATGCCCGTAAAAGAGGTTTAAGTTCAGGCCAGTCAGCGCCCAGCCGAAGTGCAGCAAGCTACTCGAGCCCACCCAAAAACCGCCTGAGCCGCGCCGCCAACTGCGGAAACTCGATTAAAAATGCGTCGTGACCGTGAGGTGAGCTGATACGGGCGTAGTCGGCGTTGGGCAGTCCTTCAACGAGCGCTAACTGTTCAGGTTCCGGGTAGAGGACATCACTGGTGATGCCCATAATCAAGGACGGCATCGTCATCTTTTTGAACACGGTTTTAAGGCGGCCCCGCCCTTCGGAAAGGTCAAAATCGTCCATCGCTTTGGTCAGGTACAAGTAGGTGTTGGCGTCGAAACGCTTGACGAGCTTGACGCCCTGATAGTTCAGGTACGACTCGATTTCAAACGAGTGAGCGAGTAGGTCGCGGGAAGCCGAAATGCGTTCACGCCCGAATTTAGCCTCTAAAGAATCCACCGAGCGGTATGAGAGCATCGCAACGGCCCTGGCGAGTCCCAGCCCCGCTTCGGGTTGCGTCCCCGGCAGATAGTCTCCCCCGTTCCAAACCGGGTCACTGGTAATGGCCCGCCGCGCCACCTCGTTTAAGCCGATAGCCCACGCCGAATGCCGCGCCCCGACAGCGATACTGATGAGGCTACGGACGCGCTCCGGGTAGAGGGCGGCCCACTCGAGCGCCTGCATCCCGCCCATACTCCCGCCGATCACCGCCCGCACCGAATCAATACCGAGTTGGTCTAACAGCCGCGCCTGCACCGCCACCATATCGCGCACCGTATAACGTGGAAAAGCCAAACGGTACGGCTCCCCTGTGTCCGGATTTGGGCTACTCGGGCCGGTCGTCCCGTAACAACCGCCCAGCACGTTTGGGCACACGACAAAATGCTTACGGGTGTCGATAGGTTTACCGGGGCCGATGAGCGGATCCCACCACCCCGGCACCTCACCCTCGGGTCGCCCCAATCCTTGTACGCCTGCCGCGTGCGCCGAGCCGGTCAGAGCGTGACAGAGCAGCACGGTGTTATCTTTTGCGGCGTTCAGCTCGCCGTAGGTCTCGAAAGTGACGCAAACGTCGCGCAAGACGCCGCCGTACTCGAGCCTCAGCGGATCGTCCGGCGTAGCGACGGTAAGCGTCCGGGGTTTGACGACGCCGACGCCCGCGCTGCTGTCTTGCGAACGGGCTAGTAAGGCAGCGTGGTCGCCCCAGGTTTCGTGAACGAGCGTGGTCATGCTAGCCCCGTAAAGCTTGGGTAAAGTCGGTTTGAATATCGGGGAGCGCCTCGAGCCCTACCGAAACCCGCACCAACTCCGGCGTAACCCCGGCGTCACGGCGGGCCGCCTCGCCAAGACTTGCGTGCGTCGTCGTCCAGGGGCTAATCACAACTGTTTTGGCGTCGCCGATGTTGGCTAGGTGCGAGGCGAGTTGCACGCAGTTCAAAAAGCTCTGCGCTTGCTCCGGCGTTTCTGTCTCGAACGAGAGAACCGCGCCAAAACCGTGCGTAAGCGTCCTTTTTGCGGTCTCAAAAGACGGATGTGACGGCAAGCCGGGATAGAGCACCCGTTTGATTTCAGGTTGACGCTCGAGCCACCGCGCCAGTTCCAAAGTCGTATGACACGAACGCTGTACTCGGAGAGGCAAGGTCTCTAGACCTTGCAACGCTAAAGACGCGGCGTAAGGCGAGAGCGTCATCCCCATTGTAAAGAGTCCCAAGTCGTAAGCTCGCAGCGTAAACGCGGTTTGGGGTGCCCTGGAAACGTAGGTGCGGCCCTTGCCGTCGGGTTTGACGAACGCCGGAAACCGCTCCGGTTGCGCCGCCCAGTCGAACCGTCCGGCCTCGACGATGGCCCCACCGACAAAGGTGCCGTGCCCGCCAATCCATTTCGTCGCCGAATGCACCACGATGTCTGCGCCGAGCGCTAGCGGCCTGCATAAATAGCCGCCGCAACCCCAGGTGTTGTCCACAATAAACGAGACTTTTTCGGTTTGACACAGCTCGGCAATCGCAGAGATATCGGGCACGCTGCAACTCGGATTGGCAATCGTTTCGACCCAAACGCCGACCGTTTCAGCGCGGATGGCGGCTTGAATGGCGTCGGGGTTCGGCGCAACGGTCGAAACGTCACAACCCCACGGCTCGAGTACCTTCCTTAAAACACTGTGGGTTCCACCAAAACACTCGCTCGAGACCACCAAATGCCCGCCCGGACGCGCCAAAGCCAAAAGCGTCGCGGTCGTCGCCGCCTGACCTGAAGACAGGCCCAAACCGGCGGCCCCAGCCTCGAGCGCTACTAGTCTATCTACAAATACGTCTACGGTCGGGTTGTGCATCCGCCCGTACTGATTTCCGGCGATTTCGCCAGCGAAGAGACCCGCAGCGTGTTCGGCACTTTCGTACGTGTACGACGCCGTAGCGTAGATGGGAACGGCTCTCGAGCCTGTCACCGGGTCGGGTTTTTGTCCAGCGTGGACGCTCAGCGTGCTGAAGTCCGGTTCGGTTTCGCCCTGCTGTTCGGTTGGAAGTTTCTCTTGAACGCTCATGAAGCGACGGGTTGGGGTACGGCGTGGGTCAGCGCCTGCGCGAAATCTTCGGTGATGTCATCGATGTGTTCGATGCCTACCGCGACCCGAATCATCCCCGCCGAAACGCCCGCTGCGAGAAGCGCGGCAGGCGTAAGCTGCGCGTGTGTGGTCGAAGCCGGGTGCGTCACCGACGTTTTGGCGTCGCCCAAGTTGACGAGCCTCGAGGCCAGCTCTACGCTGTCCAAAAAAGTGCGTCCAGCGTCCCTGCCGCCTTCAATCTCGAAGGTCAGGATGCTGCCGACGCCGCACGGAAAATGCGCCTGTGCGTAGTCATAAAACGGGTGTTCGGGCAGTCCCGGATAGTTGACCGACGCGACGCCCGGTTGCGCTTTGAGCCACCTTGCCAACGCTTCGGTGTTCTCGATATGGCGTTCGGCGCGTAGGGAGAGGGTCTCGAGACCCTGCAAAAAGTAAAAGGCGTTTTGCGGCGAGAGCGCGGGGCCCAAGTCGCGGAGCCCTTCGACGCGGGCGCGGATGATAAAGGCCAAGTTGCCGAACGTCTCGTAAAACTCGAGCCCACCGTAAGACGCGCTCGGTTCGGTAAAGCGCGGATACCGCCCGTTGTCCCACGCAAAACTCCCGGCATCGACGATCAGCCCGCCGATGCCGGTGCCGTGCCCGTTGATCCACTTTGTTGCCGAGTGCAGCACGATGTCTGCGCCGTCCGGAATCGGTCGGTAGAGGTAGCCGCCCATCCCCGAGGTGTTATCGACGACCACCGCGACACCTTTGGCGTGCGCGGCCTCAGCAATCGCGGCGACGTTCGGCAGCGCCAAAGACGGGTTGGGGATAGACTCCAAGTACACCGCTTTGGTCTTGTCGTCAATTTTTGCAGCGTAATCATCAGGATTGTCGTCCGGCTCGACAAAGCGCACCTCGATACCAAGGCGCGGCAACGTCACCGTAAACATGTTCGCGGTGCCGCCGTAGAGATTTGGCGACGCGACGATGTTGTCGCCCGCTTCGGCGAGCATGGTCACGGTCAAAAACTCTGCAGCGTGGCCCGACGCGACGGCGAGACCGGCGACGCCGCCCTCGAGCGCGGCGATCCGTTTTTCCAGCACATCGTTGGTCGGGTTCATGATGCGCGAATAGATATTACCGAACTCCTGCAGCGCGAAAAGCCGCGCTGCGTGGTCGGCGTTATCGAAGGCGTAGGCAGTCGTCTGGTAGATAGGCACAGCCCTCGCTTTGGTCGTGGCGTCTATCTCTTGTCCGGCGTGAATCTGTAAGGTTTCAAAACGGTGGGACATGATTTACTCCTTAGTTATCGCTTTGTGGTTGGAACAAAATGGCTTTACTTTGCGAAAGAATATAAACCTACAAGAAGCCGCCTTAACGCTCCTGAAAACGTTGATTTGCGGCTTAAGACATTCGTTTGGGTTGATACTTGTACTTACTGTACATCGTCGCCTCCTAAAGTGAGGCGCACGGCCTCTATCTGCCCGAGGGGTGTCATCGTAAACTGACCTCGGCTGGAGGGAGCACCCGCCTAGATGAAGGCTGGTTGCTGCAACGTCTTGGGACCAGTTCCCTCGGTTGCTCTTGATAGGTTCCACGGCGTGGCGTGGGTAAAGGTTAGTAAACCATAGCAGATGCGTTTACCGCAAGCAAGTTACAAAGAAAGCCGTAAACAAGAGCAGAGAACGCAAAAAAAGGCGTGCAACTTTATACTGTGTTCTTCATTATCTTGCTATATTCTACAACTCTTTGGCGTACCACTCGAGCACCGGCCTCGCATCAATCGCAAAGCGGTAGCCGAGCGAACGCCAGAACCGTTTGGCACGCGGGTTGCTGCCGTAAATGCTCGCCAAAATACGTTTTGCGCGGCCTTGTAGACCAGCCTCCAAAAGCCCGATGGAGCGCCGCCCGTAGCCACGGCTTTGTAACGCTTCGGGGATGAGGAGCAGATTGACGGTTACGTCGCCGGGTTCGGGGTAGTCGAGCTTATAGTCGAGGTAGCCGACCATCTGGTTTTCACCCCCGTCTTCATGCTGACCTTTGTCGATCAGCAGTTCGACGCAGCGTTTGGGGTCTTGGGCAGCGGCCTCCAACTCACGCTCAACCTCGGGTAGGGTCGGCAGCGGCGCGGACAAAAGTTCAAAGTAGCGGGGTGCCCGGCAGTAGAGGTTAAAGACGTGTTCGGCGTCGGCCATAGTAGCGAGCCGGGTGTGCAGGTTCGGTGTAGCAGACGTAGGCATGGTCATGGGTCGTTCTCCCAAGAGACGAAGTGGTATATGCAGATATTTTAGGATAGTATAACGGCTTTCGTGAGTTTAACTGTAGCCGATTAAGAAATGATGTAGGTTTCTTTACTTGTGACACCGCTCAGGCGTGAGGCACTGCGTTTGCAGGTTCCAGTACAAGCTCATGGAGGGCTACAATCCCGGCGACGCGTCTTGTAACGGCTTCTGTGACGGTCTAGACGGAAGCGCGGCAAGCGCCTGTTGGCCCGTCTCGCGTCCTGTTTGACCTGGGGCGAGTAGACTTCCTAGCATGACCCACACGCGCCCTTACCAGCACCTGATAGATGGACACCTAGACCTCGCCTATAACGTCCTTTCGGTCAACCGCGACCTCACGCTACCTTTGGACGAGCTGCGCGCTCAGGGACACACGGACGCACTTGTCACCTTGCCTGAGCTTCGTCACGGGGGCGTCAGCATTGTTTTCGGCACCATCTATGTTAAACCCGCTGCGGGGGTGCAGATGAGCAGCTCTCTGAAAGGCCGCGCCTACGAAACGCCCGAAGAGGCGCGGGCGCTCGGGTTGGAACAGTTGGAGCTTTATGAACGCTGGGAAGACGTAGGGCTCATCCGCATCCTCCGAACCAAAGCCGATTTAGAGCCTTACAACGCGCCTGAGGCTGAGCTGCCGACGGGTCTGGTCGTGTTGCTGGAAGGAGCCGATCCGCTCGTCACGCCGGACGACCTGAGTCAGTGGACGGCGAGGGGTCTCCGAATCTTAGGCCCCGCGTGGCAACGTACTCGCTACGCAGGCGGCACCCGAGCGCCGGGGCCGCTGACCGAACTCGGAGTGGAACTCATGCACGCCATGCGTCAGGAAGGGGTGGTACTGGACGTCAGCCACCTCGCTGAAGAGAGTTTTTGGGGGGCGCTCGAGACCGGCCCCGAACACGTCATCGCCAGCCACGCGAACGCCCGCAGTTTCGTCCCGACCGACCGCCACCTCTCGGACGCGATGATCCGCGCACTCGGCGCGAAGGGTGGCGTAACGGGCCTCGTGATTGCCAACGCTTTTCTAAACCCGGACGTGACCGAAGCGTCACCCAAAAGTCAGGTGACGCTTGAAGCCGTAAAACGTCACGCCGAACATGTCGCCGGGCTGATCGGGTGGGACAAGGTAGCCGTCGGCACCGACTTCGACGGTGGTTTCGGCGTCGAGGACATCCCGGCTGAGCTTCACCGGGGCGCAGACTTCGCCCGTCTCGGTGAGGCCGTGCCTGAAGTAGCGAGGGCAGATTTTTTAGGCGACACATGGTTTCGGTTTTTGCAGAGAGCACTACCCGAGTAAGCAACGACAAAGATCATTGCTCCCGGCTCTTTACTTCTCACCCCCAAACTTTCAGGTAGCCTAGACGGACGATGACCCAGGCCGTAACCCAGGCAACAACTCAGCCCGAAACCTTTTACACCCGTAAACTCGCCGAGGGCCGCGCCGTTCTCGCGCCGATGGCAGGCTTTACCGACGCCCCGTTTCGCAGGCTCTGCCGCCGTTTCGGGAGCGGTTGGGCCGTCACCGAGATGGTCAGCGCCAAGGCGCTTGTTCAGGGTGACGGGCGCGGGTTGGAGATCGGCGCACCCTACCCGGACGAACCCGATCTGGTCATTCAGGTTTTCGGCGGCGAACCCGACATCGTCGCCGCAGGCGGGCGCATCTTGTTTGACACCTACCGGCCCGCCGCGCTAGACCTCAACATGGGGTGTCCGGTTAAAAAAGTTACGGGGAAAAGTTGCGGTTCCTGGCTGATGGGAGACCCTGAGCGGGCGGCGGCTATCGTTTACGCGCTGGCCCAAGCCGTGCCCGTACCCGTCAGCGCCAAACTTCGGCTTGGCTTTGATGTAGTGAATGTGCTCGAGGTCGCCCTGGCCCTCCAAGAAGCGGGCGCAGCCCTCGTGACGATTCACGGACGCACCGCCGCGCAGAAGTACACAGGTGAAGCCGACTGGGACACGGTTGCCGAGGTCGCCGGTCAGCTAGAGATTCCCGTCGTCGGCTCAGGAGACGTCACCACGAGAGCGCAGTTTGAACATTACCGCTCTTTAGGTCTCGGCGTGATGGTAGGGCGCGGCGCACTCGGTCAGCCGTGGCTTTTTTCAACGTTTCGCGGCGAAGCGGAACCCATACGGAGCGAAAAGATAGCGCTCATTCTGGAACACGCCCGCCACGCCCACCGTTGGTACGGCTCCGACCACGCCGTCGTCAAGCTGCGCGGGCAGCTCCTGCGCTACCTTGAAGCGCTACCGGACGGGGCGACGCTGCGTCCTAAGATGTTGCACGTCAGCACGCTCGCTGAACTGGAAACATTGCTAATAGGAGAACCCGAAACGTCTCACACTCGAGACTTGGGTCGACCTCCAGTTGCTTTTAGCCCAAACCCGCGATAAGATAACCTGTTTTGCATGGCAAGCCCCTAAGGGCTGAACGTCCCAACCATGTAGGGCTTAGGCCAAACTGTGCCGGGATGGCGGAATTGGTAGACGCAGTAGACTCAAAATCTACCGGCTTCGGCTGTGCGGGTTCGAGTCCCGCTCTCGGCACCACCTTATTACCCCTGCTGTAGCCTACGGCTCACAGCTTTTCTGACGGAGGCTTCCCAAGTGTTTATCGTATTTTGGCTTATCTTTCTACTTTTCATCTTGACGTCGTTTGCCCTGACCGCTATTATCATCATGCAAGAACCCAAACAGGGCGGTCTCGGTGAAGGTTTAGGCGGCGGCGGACAAGACTTTTCCGCGTCTACGGGCGGCACCGCAGGCGGTTTGCAGCGTTTGACCATCTACCTGGGCGTCACCTGGGGGTTGCTGGCGCTGGCGCTGGCTATTGTGCCGAGGGTGTAGCAGCCGAGCCGCGCAACACTACCGTACTTTCCAGCTAAAGCACCTAGATCCCGTCATCGACCTGACGGGATTTTTCTTTGCCGTATATTTTCGTGACTGGTTCCTTGTCACAAGGTACACAGGGGGCTCGAGGCTACTCCGCTCAATCTCAAATCTGTGCTGTAACACCAATATATGCACTTCGACTCACTTACTTGTGACACTCTGCTTGGTTTTCAGGTCAAGCGTACCAACCAACACTATAAACATGTGTAGCGTTATCCCAAACTGTTTGACGCGTTCACTTCGGGGTGCTAGATTGCAAGTGTGAAAAGGCTAACATCGCACACAGCTGGCAGAAGCGGAACAACTTGATTTTTACCCCCCGTGAGGTTAGCCTTTGGGAGTAACGAGAAAACGGATTTTCGCCATAAGGGAGTCAAAATATAGGTTGTTGCAGCTCAAAAGGTTGAGATTACGTTTTCAAAACTCGAGGAGGTAGTGGCAGTGAAGAGATTATTAGCCGTTTCAAGTCTTTTGGTTCTAGCAACTTTTGCGTTTGCTCAAGATGAGCAGCTAGAGACGATAGAGAACCCTTTCGTGTATCCGGCAGAATGGAGTTCGGCAGCTCAAGGCGAAGCCACGATGGGCGGACAGTTCCGTTCGTACAGCATCAGCGATTTCGACTCATTTAACCCGTTTACAGTTTCCTCATCGCCTGACTTACCAAACGATGGGATGACCAACGGCGACGGATACAACGGTCTTGTCCGCCGTAATCCTAATGATCTGCAGGAGTGGGTGCCGTACATGGCGGAAAGCTATGAAGTTTCCGACGATGGCACCGAGTACACTTTCCAAATTCGTCAGGGCATGCGCTTCAGCGACGGTGAAGAGATTACTGCTGAAGACTGGGTTAAATCCTTCGAGATTACGACTGATCCCGACGTAGGTGCAAACGCTTTCAGCAACTGGTTTATCGAAGACAAACCGATTACCGTCTCGAGCAGCGGCGACTACGAACTGACGATAACTTTTCCTCAACCCGATGCTGGAGCGCTGTCAATTGCTTCCTATACGCCCTGGCCCGCTCATATCTTCGGCCCAGTCTATGATGAAGGTGGCGCAGAAGCTATCACCGAAATGTGGACGCTCAGCGAAGACCTCGCAAACGTTGTTTCACCAGGGCCGTTCGTTCCCGCTGCCTATACACCTGGCGAACGCGCGACCTTTGAACGCAACCCTTACTTCGGTACTTGGAACGTAGACAGCGAGGCCAATCAGTTGCCTTACTTAGACGGTCTTGCTGTAACCTTAGTTGCCGACCTCAACGGCGCACTGGCTGAATACTTGGGGGGCAACATCGACCTCTTCGGCCCGTCAACTGTCGAGCAGATTCAGCAGATTCAGCAGTCCACGCAAGCAGGCCAGCTCGACGCGACGTTGCTACCAAACATAAGCGGTCAGGCCAGCTCACTCTGGATTACCTTTAACTGGAACCACGCCGACGCGCCTTTTAAGCAAGAGCTTTTCCGCGAAGATAAGTTTCGTTACGCGATGAGCCACCTTGTCGACCGTGAAGCGATGGTACGCCTTGTTTACGGCGGACTGGCAGAACCCATTTACGGCGGCGTATATCCGGTTTTAGACGAGTGGATCAATCCTGAAACGCCTACCTACCCTTACGATCCTGAGCGTGCTATAGAGCTTCTCGGCGAACTCGGTTTTACCGAACGCGACAACGAAGGCTTTCTCGTCAACGAAGACGGCCGCCGCGTATCGTTTAACCTCATCACCAACTCTGGTAACGATCAGCGCGAGCAGGCTGCAAGGATCTTTGCCGATACCGCCAAAGAAGCAGGTGTACAGGTCAACGTTCGCCCTATCGCCTTTGAAGTACTCGTCAATCAGCTCACCGATCAAGCGGACGAGCGCGGTTTCGACGCTATCTTGCTCGGTCTCACAGGTGGCGACATCGACTGGCCTTTCGGTAGCAACGTCACGCCTTGCGGTACTAACCTCCACGCGTTTAACTATCCGGTAGACGGAGAGTGCTTGGACACGCGCGAAATCAGTGCTGAGCGCCTCTACTATCAGGGCCGTAAACAGCTCGACCTAGAAGAGCGCCGTCAAACGGGTTTCGAGTTGCAGAGAATATGGAGTGAGCTGCAAGGGTTTACTTACCTGGTCGGGCCTTCGTATAACCCCACTTGGAACAACCGCGTCGGCGGTAACTATTCTGAAGAGATCATCACGTCGCTCCTTGCAGACGCCCTCTTCGGGCCACGTATTAAAGAACTTACCTTCATTCGTTAAGGGTAAAACATAACAGGTTAGTTGAAGCGGAACCCAGTTAAAAGTTTGGTTCCGCTTCAGCCTTACCGTAGGTGTTACACATTCCAGAGTTCTTTAGTACAGGAGATTCTTAGGTGACTGCATTTATTATTCGCCGAATTATCAATACCATACCTACGCTACTCGGTTGCAGTCTGCTCATCTTTTTTATTACTCAAGCAGCGCCGGGAGATTTTTTATCAGCTCGTTTGGCTGACCCTAACATCAGCCCGGAAGCTATCGAGAACCTACGCCGCAACTTCGGTCTCGACCAACCTGTTTATATCCAATATTTTACCTGGCTGAGTAACATTTTACGCGGCGATTTCGGACTTTCGTTTACCTACCGAGCGCCGGTTCTAGACGTTGTTACACCTCGCATCATTAATTCTCTCTATCTCGTTGTACTTTCGACCGTTTTTCTTTATCTCATCGCTATTCCGCTAGGCGTTTACGGCGCAGTTAATCAGTACAGTTTTGGTGACAAGGTCTCGAGCGTTTTAAGCTACTTTTTCCTCGGTATCCCCAGTTTCTTCTTTGCACTCCTGGCTATCTTCTTCATCTTGCAGCTCAATTTTGCAACCGGTTGGGGTATACCTTTGTCCGGCCTGACCTCACCCAACCACGCCGAGCTGGGTGAAGTTGGCAAAATACTCGATATTTTCAAGCACATTTTGGTACCTGCGCTCATTCTGGTTTTGGGTGATATTGCCAGCTTGAGCAGGTATATGCGGGGACAGATGCTCGAGTATCTGGGCGCAGACTATATCCGCACTGCGCGCTCCAAAGGTATCAAAGAGAGAACCGTTATCTACAAGCACACGCTGCGTAACGCGATTATTCCCTTTGTCGCTACGATTGGAGGTCTCTTGCCCGCACTCTTTACCGGCGCAGGTTTTGTGGAAGTGGTCTTTTCCTATCCAGGGATTACACCGATGTTTTTGACTGCTATCACACAGCAAGACATCTTTATCGTTAGCGGTTTCAGCATGATTACAGCCGTACTCCTGGTAGTTGGGAACCTCTTGGCGGATATTCTTCTAGGCGTAGTAGACCCGAGGATTCAATATGGATAGTAACGCCGAACCTACAACAGAGACAGTGATAGCCTCTGCGGAGCAGTTGCAGCAGTCACAGTCCCGATCACAGTCACAAATTGCTTGGAAGCAGTTTCGCAAAAACCCGCTTGCGTTGGTAGGCGGCGCTATCCTTGGTTTCCTTACGCTTATTGCTATTTTTGCGCCATTTATCGCACCCTATGGTCTCAACGTTTACAGCCGCTCACAGATTACCCGGTTTCAGCCCCCCACCCCAATTCAATTTACCGATCCAGAAACAGGCAGCCCCACGCGCCCTTTTGTCTATCAGTACACTGAGGAATTGGACCTCGAAACGTTTGAAAACGCATTCGTCCCTGATTTGAACACCCGGTATCCTATACGCTTTTTCGTCGAAGGTGCGCCCTACAAAATTTTAGGGTTTATACCGGGGAACATTCATCTTTTTGGTGTTGAAGAACCCGGACGCATCTTTCCCCTCGGGGCTGACAGTTTGGGCCGCGACCTCTTCAGCCGCACCCTGTTTGCTTCGCAGATATCTCTTACTATCGGCCTCGCTGCGACGGCCTTGACATTCTTTATCGGCGTCGTATTGGGGGGTGTTGCAGGCTATTTTGGCGGCTGGGTTGACGAGTTTGTTATGCGGCTTGTAGAGGTTATCTCAGCTATTCCCAGCCTTTTCTTGCTGCTTTCGCTGCGCGCCATCTTTCCGATAGATATGAATCCCATCTTAATTCTCTACATCGTGATTCTTATCATCGCACTGATCGGCTGGGGCAATTTGGCCCGAGTTGTTCGTAGTCAGCTGTTGTCTACCCGCGAACTCGACTACATCCAAGCAGCTAAAGCGCTCGGCGCAGAGTCGCCCCGCATTATCTTCAAGCACATGCTGCCCTCTGTTTACACGTACCTGATTGTTTCTCTGAGCCTTACAATTCCACTTTTTATCTTGACCGAATCAGGGCTGTCTTTTCTGGGTTTAGGTGTCGCTGAACCCTATGCTAGTTGGGGTTCGCTTCTAACGCAGGCGCAGGAGGGTGGGTTCGCTTCGATTACAACGCGCCCGTGGGTGCTTATTCCCGGACTTTTTATCGTCGTAACCATCACTAGCTTTCAGCTTCTTGGGGACGGCCTCCGTGACGCTTTCGACCCCCGTAAACGGCAATGACGTGTCCTCCCGTGTTGGTAAATCGGCGCAATTTATATGATGTATACTCGTCTATGACAGGAGTCCTGTAAATATGGCTGACAAAGAGCGTATCCTCGAGGTCAACGACCTCAAGACCTATTTCGGTACCGACGAAGGTACGGTTAAAGCCGTCGACGGCGTGACGTTTCACATCAACCGCGGCGAAACGCTCGCAGTCGTCGGTGAATCGGGCTCGGGTAAATCGGTGACGAGTTTGTCTATCATGCGGCTGATTGCCCAACCGCCGGGGCGTATCGCGGGCGGCGAAATGCTCTTTGAAGGTCAGGACTTGGTCAAACGGAGCGAGTCGGAGATGCGCAAGATTCGCGGCAACGACATCTCGATGATCTTTCAAGAACCGATGACCAGCCTGAACCCGGTCTACACCGTCGGCGACCAGATCGCCGAAGCCATTCAGCTCCACCAGAACAAACGCCGTAAACAGGCGATGAAACTTGCCACCGAGATGCTTGACTTGGTCGGCATCCCTGAACCGGGCAAACGGGTTCACAACTATCCGCACCAGATGTCGGGCGGGATGCGCCAGCGCGTGATGATTGCGATGGCGCTGTCGTGCGGCCCCAAGCTGCTGATCGCCGATGAACCTACTACCGCGCTCGACGTGACGATTCAGGCGCAGATTTTAGACCTGATGCGGCAGCTTCAGCGTGAAATCGGCATGAGCATCTTGTTTATCACGCACGATTTGGGCGTCGTTGCCGAAATTGCCGACCGCGTGGTGGTGATGTACGCGGGCCGCGCCGTTGAAGAAGGCAGCGTCAACGAGATTTTTGCCAATCCGCAGATGCCTTACACACTCGGCCTGATGAACTCGATTCCGCGTGTGGACAAGGCCGCTGAACATCAGGACAGGCTCGAGGCCATCCCCGGCAATGTTCCGAACCCGCTCTATCTGCCGCAAGGGTGCGCGTTTCATCCCCGTTGCAGCTTCGTCCGGGACGAATGTAAAGAGGCGATTCCGCCCCTCGAAGACACCGGCGGCGGGCATATGGTGCGCTGCATCCGCTGGAACGAACTCGAGCTTGATGAAGAGAAGGTGATGGCGTGAGCGACGCTGTACGTGTAGTTCAGGAACCTGAACGCTCCTCCGGCGCAGACAAACGCGGCGTCACCAAAGGCGAGTACCTCTTGGAGATTAAAAACCTCAAAAAGTATTTTCCGATTAAGGGCGGCGTTTTTTCGCGCACCGTCGCCAACGTCAAAGCCGTTGAAGACGTGTCGCTCAATATCAAACCCGGTGAGGTTGTCGGACTCGTCGGCGAGTCGGGATCGGGTAAAACGACCGCCGGACGCACAATCTTGCGGCTGATCGAACCGACCGAAGGCGAAATTATCTTTAACGGCACCGACATCGCCAAGGCGTCGCGTTCGCAGATGCGCGACTACCGTAAAGAGATGCAGATCATCTTTCAAGACCCGTTTGCCAGCTTGAACCCGAGGATGACCGTCGGCGACATTATCGGTGAAGCGCTAGATATTCACAAGCTCGCTCGGGGCAAGGCTCGAGAAGAGCGTGTCGTGCAACTTCTAGAACGCACCGGTTTGTCGGCGCAGCATATGCGGCGCTATCCGCACGAGTTTTCGGGCGGTCAACGTCAGCGTATCGGCATCGCACGGGCGCTCGCGGTTGACCCGCAGTTTATTGTCGCCGACGAACCCGTATCGGCGCTCGACGTGTCGATTCAGGCGCAGGTCGTCAATTTGCTCCAAGACCTCAAAGAAGAACTCGGTCTAACGCTGCTTTTTATCGCGCACGATTTGGGCGTCGTCGAGTACATTTCCGACCGCGTGGTGGTCATGTATTTGGGCCGCGTGATGGAGATTGCGCCTGCCAAAGAACTCTACCGCAACCCGGTTCACCCCTACACTGAGGCGCTGCTCTCGGCGGTACCGATCCCCGATCCGACCGTCAGACGCGAGCGCACCCTCTTACAAGGTGATATTCCTAGCCCCATCAACCCACCTTCAGGGTGCGTTTTCCGGACGCGTTGCCCGATTGCCAGTAAAGAGTGTGGGGAGGTCGTGCCGCCTCTAGAAGAGGTGTCACCGGGTCATTTCAAAGCGTGTATAAAGCGGCCTGGGCCTAACTAAAATTTAAGAATCCGCTTCTGCGGATTTTTTACTGTTTCAGGTGCTCATTTGAATACTTACTTAACCTGAGATGCTGTGTTGATTTGTCAAGCTTGAACTGAAGTTGGCTGGAAGGGTTTCCTGTGCGTAAGCACGCCAAAGATCATCCTTAGCAGTTTAGCCATACATGCTACCACCGCCGCCTTTTTATGTTTACCATGCCTCACCAGACGTTCAAAGAAGTCCTTAACGACAGGATTAAAACGAATAGCTGCGAGGCACGGCATGTACAAGATATGCCGCAAGTAGGCAGAACCTAAGCGTGAGATATGGCTTGGTTGAGCCACGCTCGTACCGGAGGTAAACTGGGTAGGTGTCAGCCCAACAAAGGCGACTAGCTTGCGTGCTGTAGCAAACCGCGCTACCGAGCCTAACTCTGCCAGGAGCAGACACGCAGTCCGAATCCCAATCCCAGGAATGCTCGTCAACAACAAGAGTTCGTGCTCGTTCGAACGCTTCGTCTCCAGCTCGAGCTCATTCTCCAGGGCTTGCTTTTCTACTGCTAGTGAGGCCATGCGCCGCTTCAGGGAAGTCACCACCTCGGGATGAACCTGACCATGTTCGGCTGCCTCGAGCCGGTTCTTGAGTCGCGTCAGGTCCTTCGCTAGCGCCTGAATTTCCCGAGCGAGCGATTGCCGTAGCGGACTCACGGCGAGGGTGGGAGCAGGTTGCCGCTCTTTGACGTAAACCGCTAGCCACAAGGCGTCCGCTTTATCGGTTTTGTTACGGCGGTGCTGGCGCTTCATGAAATAGCTGACCTGGGCTGGATTAAGGATGCTCACGCTCACGTAAGTGCCTTGTAAGGTCGCAGCAAGACGCCGGTGGTAGGAGCCCGTTGCTTCTAGGGCCAGACGGCAGTTCGGAAAGAATTCGAGCCAAGTTAGCAGCTCACGATGGCCTTCTGGGGTGTTACCAAACTTTCCCCGATGGATTTCACCGGTATCAAGGAGTGCAGCCACGTCCAGGCTGAGTTTGCTTACGTCGATGCCTACAAACGTCATCTCGTCCTCCAGCTTGGGTCCGGCTCTAGGCCACCACCGCTCGCATACTTGCAGATCCGGCCTTAACGGCTCAGGATGCTGGTTCGGAGTCTTGGTGATGGGTTGAGCAGGCCTATCTCAGGTACGAGCTCAAACGCTCAGGTTCGGAGTCGGCCTTACTCTTGACCCGCACTCAACATACAAGTTCGGGGTTATTCTCACGTCCGGCACGCAAATCCTGTACTTTCGGTGACTGACAACCGTCTCGAGGATTGCGTTTTCGCTGTTAGTTAACCCGAGTTCGGAGTTATTCTCACGTCGGGTACGCGAATCCTGTAGTTTCGGCGACTGACGGCCTTCCCAAAGATTGCGACTTCGCCGTTTCTTAAAAACACTCGAGCGTTTTGGTCATAAGGTACGCCTTAAGCTTATGAGAGGAAACCTGTCAGAGACGGAAAACCTATCCCCGGAGAAACCTCGAACTCAGGCTATAGTAGAAAAGCTTTTACGCGCTTCAAGACACTTTGCTCAGCTCGCCCGTTCACCTTTAGCTACCGGCAGCGGCTTCATTAACAATCTTGAGTTCAGCTTCCAGTAAGCTTCTGACTAGAGGCTGTTATGAACTTCCGAGGTAGGTCTTGCCTGTTGATAAAAGCTCACAATGTCTGTTCTGATGCGCTTTTCTTACGCTTTACGCTGCTTTTGTAAAATTTACAGAACTTGTCATAGATGCCGGGTGTTTGCCCCACTTTTAGCTGTGAGTAAGCTCACAGCCGAAGCTTGCAGCTGCAACAGCTCCCGGAAACTTATCCTTAGGACTAGAGTTCATAACACGCTCTAGCTCGCCGACTATAGCGACGGTGAACAACTCGCTATGACTTGCCACCTGTGTGCGCTGCTTGTGTAACGCAAACTGTGATCCGTTCTCCTTGAACCAGTTATCAACGAGAACGTAAACGTGCAAGACAAATCTTCAAAACTATGCTGGTAGCGGGGATGTATGTTTATAGACAAAACCACCATCCCCTTTCTCTCGCCTCAGTTCAGGGGCAAACGGGGTAATCTTTCCTTGAACTTACATATAGTTTTTCCTAACCAAAATCCCAAGGGGCAGCCGCAGACCTCCTTACTAATCGGTCCAGACGCGGTTGCCCCGACCGTCGGTGCGGCGCAAGAAACCGTCCTGACCGCCCCGATAGGTGCCTCCCAAAAGTGCGCCGCCTGCCTCACCGCCCAAGTAGAGTTCGCCGCTGCTGTAAGCTACGACCGCGTTCCCATAGTCGTCGCCCGACGAGCCAATTTGTTTGGTCCAGAGGGCTTGACCGCTGCTGTTATATTTACGGAAGAAGATGTCGCAGCCGCCTGGGTCTACACTGGTCAACTTTCCACAGGTCGTCCCGGTGACGTAAAGGTTGCCGCTTGTATCGGTTGAAATGCCTCCGGCACTGTCGCGCTCGGTCGTGCCGAAGGTCTTTTGCCACTGCAATACACCGCCGAGCGTGTATTTTCCGACAACGGCGTCCGTGGTTTCGAGGTCGGGAACGCCGTAAAGGTAAACCACGGACCCCGCGGTGTAGAGGGCGTCACCAACTATGGCGATGTCCCTGATGGCACCATACGAACTGGTTTCAAACAGTTGCTCACCATTCGGATTGAGCTTGAAGAGGAAGGTATTAAAGTAGTCGTCGTCCTCATCAATGCCACCCACGTAAACGTTCCCGGCAGCGTCAGTAGCAAGCCCCCCAACCCGTCGTACGTAGTTAGGTCCCTCGTAGGCGCGTGACCACAGTAGCAAGCCGCTATAAGAGTATTTGCTGACGAAGGCCACCGCACCAATGTCGGTGTACCTACTACCCGCTAGGTAGACGTTCCCCCGAAAGTCGGTTGCCACGGAAGCTTCTCCGTCTTCGGACAAGAGTCTACGGCTCCACAAGAGTCTTCCGTCGGCAAGGTACTTGTGAAGGAAGCTGTCCCCGTTGAACGTGTTGAAGGAGACGTAGACGTTTCCCCCCGGCTGAACGGCGATGTCGCCAGCGTAATCTTCCGAGGCGCTGCCGAGCTGCTGCTTCCAGACCACCCCGCCGCTGCGGTTGTAGCGCCTCAAGAACATGTCAGATCCGCCCCGGTTAGGGCCATCAAGCGAGCCGTTCGTAACGCCAACGGTGTAAACAGCTCCCAACCCCCGATCAACTGCAACATCGACAACCGAGTCATCGGCAGCCGTACCCAAACGCTGGGCCGAGAGGTTAACCTGCTCAGTAGGTGAGAGCGGAGCTTGCGAACATGCGGCAAGGGTTAGGGAAGCTATTAGGAGTAGGAGAAAACCGCGTTTGAACATTGTACACCCCTTCGCGCCCCACGGCGCTGAACGCTGGTTAAGCCTCTTTCTGTTCTGAAACATATGAGTCGGCGCTACTCTGGGCGGACGCTTACAGCTCTCCTTATACTAAGTTTATAGTGAGAAGATATTAGCATACCCCAATTCGGGAAAGGCTTGACTGTAAAGAGGAAGAGGGCTGGAATAGTGTATGAGCAAAATTCCAACCCTCAACCAGATTGTAGGCCGGGTAGAGAACATAGGTCTAGCCAAACGCAAGAGAGCGCTTCAGGGACGCAAACCTCTTTATTCAGACGGTTATATCATCGCCTTAGCTATTTATCAAAAGTTAGCTGGGTTCAAGTACGCTCAGCAGATGCTAGAGGTTTTGGCATCATTAGGCAAAGATGTACCCGCAGCTTCTACCTTTGCTGAGCGTAAAGCACTGTTAGTGATGCATATTCTAGCGGTTAAGCAACTCTGCTCAAGCCAACCGCCACCAAACAACATCTGGATTCAAAAAAGCTCGAGGTTATTGACTTCGCCAGGGCAAACAGAAGCAAGCTAGTAGGCGATTACGGTTACGACCATATCCATAAACGAGTCTTTTACGGCTTTAGGCTTCATGCTAGCGCTGACGATGAAGGACAGCTTTGCTGTGCGCTGCTACGACCTGCTCGTGAACACGATGTCGCGGTAGCGCCACGGTTACTTAAAGTTCTCGATTACACTATCGTCACCGCCGATAAAGGTTACATCAGCCAAAACCTAAAAGCAGATTTGGACAAACAGGCTGTTCATCTCGTTACGCCTAGAAAAAGCAACCAATTACCTCCACCAGCAGCTGAGCAAAGGCTTTACAAAAAGCATCGCATCATTGAAACCGTTTTCTCCTCGCTTGACAGATTAGGACTCTCAGATAGACCTTATCGCTCTAGTATTGGCTTGGTGCTTCACATTTATACCACTAGCCTCGCTTATCAGTTTAGACAGGCTTTCGCTCTAGTCCTCCTTTTCCAAATTGGCGTTTGCATATGAGGCTTAATGGTTGCTTAAGTAAAAACCTTTAGGTCGGTTAGGGCTCGTGCCGATCTCAAAATAGCCGTCTATAACCCTCTGCTCGCTTGGGTGTCCTTTTTGGGTAGCAAACGGGATCATTTTGTTAATCTTGTAGAATCTGTTAGTCAAGCTGCTACCGTCAATGCGCACAGTGCTGCTGCGTTGCATGAACGTACAAGCTTCGACCTATAAGCCTTCCAAAAACGGCTCGGTATACGCACGAACATTGGTATCTACAAACACGTCAACATATTATAAACGCTAAATCCTTTGCCCCGGCTGTAGAGGTTTCTAGAGCGAGTCGTTCAAGCTCGGCACATGTAGCCGGTAGTGTCCTCGGCTCCCCTCGACAAACCCCCGCGTCCGTAATTCGGCAAACGCCGTCGAGACCGACACCCGCGTCGCGCTGACCATCGACGCCAGCTCTTCGTGACGGAGTTCGGTCAGGAGTTCACACCAGCCCTCCCCCAAAGGCGTACCGAAACGCTCAGCTTGCTCTAACAGCACCCGTGCCAACCGCTGCGGCACCGCGTCGTAGCTATTCGCCAGCTGTTCGCGGCAGCTAAAGAGCTGACCGGCTAAAATTTCAGCAAAACTCAGGGTAAAGGTCGGGGCGCGCAGAGCCAGCTCGAGAAACTGGTCGCGGCTCATCGGGCAGGTGATGGCGTCGGTCAGGGCCACCGCGTCAACGCGGTAAGCCTGCGTTTCTTGCAGGAACGCCTCACCGATAAAGTCGTCGGGGCCGCAGATTGCCAAGATACGTTCGTTGCCACCCGCCGCCGCCGTCACCAGCTTGACTTGGCCTTCAGCGATGACATGCAGACTCGTTGCCGGGTCGCCCAGACGAAAGATGGTCTCGCCACGTTTGTAACGCTTTTCGGGACATACGCGCATAAACATGCCGTAGTCGCGGCTGTCGATACGTTCGGAAAACTCGGTTCCGTGGACGAACCAGGGTTTACTCACCACTGGGTTTTACACGTCATGGTCGCCGCCTTCAGGGTCGTTTTAGCAGGGTTACTATCAATAGGGGTGTTGATGACATGATTTTGATTGACAGGTGCCTCGCCGGTCTCGAGACTTTCGCTCCGGGTTTCTGTCCCAAAACGTGTCCACACAGCGTAAAACATACTCGCTACTGTACCCTCGTATTTGTTGAAGATGATGATAGCCGACACCTGCCTCCAGTATGCACTAACCAGAAAAAGAGTACGTTGGGCGCAGTACATGTGTACGTGTAGAGCACGGTAAGCGGACGTGAAGCTCGAGGCCGACCAGATATATCTTACCGGGTTCGTCAAATCCTTGACGTAACTCGTAGCTGCTCAGCCTCATAATGGTTTTTGAAAGACCGCAAGAAGGCGAGCGGATTCTAGAACGAGGTGATGATGAAACTGACCGTGCAAGATACCGCAAACGCTACTGTAAAGACGCTGGTAAAACTTTCTCTGCTGCTTATCCTAGCACTTGGCGCGTCTGCTTTGGCCCAGGACGTCAGCTGGAAAGACTTACCCCTGACTGACGCCCGGACGGGCGAAACATTCACCTTAGGAGGCTTGGAAGGTTACGTTTACGCTGAACCGATGGCGACCTGGTGCAGCAACTGCCGTCAGCAGCTCGGTAACGTCCGCGACGCAGCAGCAGAGCTTGGTGACGAGGTAACGTTTGTGGCGCTCAGCGTCGAGACGAGCCTCAAAGCCGAAGATCTGGCCCGCTACGCCGATGAGGAGAGGTTTGACTTTAAGTTTGCGGTGCTCACCCCTGAACTGCTCCGCGCTCTAGCTGCCGAGTTCGGACAATCGGTCGCCGTACCGCCCTCGACGCCGCACTTCATCATCCGTCCGGACGGCACCACCAGCGAGCTGCTCACAGGATTTAGTGCACCCGACGCGATCGTCGCCGCCGTGCAGCCGTAGTTCGGTCAATCAACAGTGACTAATCAACGATGAGTGAACTTTTTGGGGCGTTCCTGTTGGGGAACGCCGCTATTTTAACGAACGTCTGTTTGTTGCCGCTCTACCCTGGCCTTATCGCCTTTTTAGCGGGCAACGCTGGCAATGAACGGGCCAAACGCGTTACGCCCTGGCTCGGGCTGATGGTGCTCTTAGGCGTGCTCAGCTTGATGACCCTGGTAGGGTTTTTGCTCTATATCTTGCAAGCGACGTTCGGCGGGGTGCTCGTTTGGCTGTTGCCCGTTATCTACGGCGCAGTTATCATTTTGGGCGGGCTGATGCTCTTCGGCGTCAATCCCTTTGCCAAGCTCGGCGGCGTCTCGACGCCACTACTGCGTAATCCGCTGGCGAGCGCCTACCTTTACGGCGTCTTGCTAGGCCCGATGACCTTGCCGTGTACCGGCCCAGTCGTCGTCAGCGCTTTTTTGCTCGGAGCCGGAAGTGCGAGCGCGTTGGCGAGCAGTCTGTTGTACTTCTTTGTCTTCGGACTCGGTTTTGGCTGGCCCCTCGTCCTGTTACCTTTCGCAGCGATGTCTATGCAGCGGCGCGGCGTAGGCTGGTTGACCCGGAACCACACGCTGCTTACCCGCGTATCGGGTGTGCTGCTGCTCGGTATCGGTGTGTTCGGTATTGTCACCGAGCTGTTGCCCCAAATAACGTAAAAGTGACGTAAAACAGCATCGCTACGAGAGGTTGCACCAAGTATCATCTTAGAAGGTGAGTACTATAGCGGTTTTCATAGTTACCGAGCTAGCTTCTCGCAGCTATCACCTCAGAATGTGCGTGCTAGACGGTTTAGTTGAAGGTGAGAGCGTCCGTTCCCAGATGATACCTGCTATAGTCGGTGAATCTCGGGCTGAGAACGTCCCTGACCAGCTGATACCTGCTGAAAGTAGCGTAAAGAAGCGAATAAGAAAAGAGCCCATTCAAAATGGGCTCTTTTTACGGCTTGATTAGAGTCTGACGCGCGCTGTTTAGGGTGCAACCGCCGCGTCTGCAAGTCCGCTGAGGGCAGCGGAGATGTTCATAATCCCTTCGCCCTCGGGGTCTAGGCCGTGCCGTTCGGCGAGGTAGACCGGGTCGTTATATCCGACGTAGACGGTGCCTTCGTCTTCCCAGACGAGCATCTTTTGCGGTAGGTCGATGGCGACCGTGCGCGACTCTTGCATCAGTGGGGTTCCGGCTTTCGGATTACCGAAAATCACGAGGTAGGTAGGCGGTAATGTAAGTCCGGCTTTCTCCGCGCTCGCACTGTGGTCAACTTCAGCGACAATTGTAAGGCCGCCAGTCTCGAGGGCCGCCTCAAGCTGCTCAACGGTTTGCGTAACGTCGTGAGGGCTCTCACTGACGACCATCCCTTCGACTTCAGGCGCAGCTGACTGGGCGAGGCTTGCTGAAAACCCGGTGACGAGCGCTAGGGCCAGGACGGTGCGGTTTAGGAATACCTTCATTTGTAACCTCCACTTACAGATTAGCAGTGAGCGGGGTTTAGCTGCATAGCGTATTTGACGGTCTGAGGGTACGGAGTGCGGTAGTGGCTCGAGCCCCCTACCGGGTCGTTCTTGCAAACTCAGCAGAACACCCCGCAAAATATAGCAGGTATCATCTGGGAACAGACGCCCTCACGTTCATCTGAACTGTCTAGCACGTACATTCTATAGTGGTAAGTGTAGCCTTCGACTGCTTGGGTGCTATACCGACCGGAACCCCTACGTCCAGACAGTTTAGGGTAGTGCGCGGCCACAACCGAAATGCGTCCGTGCGGTAAACTTTCAGGATAAACGAGAAGCGTAAAAACGCAGATGAGGCAGCCTATTCGCCTGAGCCTCCAAGCCGTGACCTGTTGGTTCGGCGGGAGGAATCAGAGGTGGGTTTGCCGAAGCGTGTATTTGGTGGACTCGTCCGGCTACCCAAACTGCGCGGCACCGTCTACTTGCTCCTCGATACGTCGGCGAGCATGTCCGACAGCGGCAAGATGGCGGGGCTCGTGCGCGGCTCCCTGCACCTCTTCGCCGAGGCGCAGAAACGTGACTACGCGGTTGGTATCATCAGGTTTGCGAACCGCGCCGAACTCCTCTTACGGGCAACGTGCGACGCGGCGCGTTTTCGGGCTCGGTTGGGGACGCTCGAGCCCACCGGACGCACCGCAATGGCCCACGCGATTCGCTTAGGAATGCGGCAACTCCAGCGGCGGCCCGGCGATAAAACCCTGCTGCTCGTCACCGACGGTATGCCCAACAGCCGGGAAGCCACGCTTAACGCGGCGCGGTTGGCACGTGCAGAGGGCATTGCCCTGATCGCCATCGGCATCGGTCATGCAGACGAAGCGTTTTTGGCAGCCCTGACACCGAAGCCGGAATTCGCCGTAAAGATTGAAACGAGACAGCTCGAGCAAACCTTGGGCGACGCTGCGAAAAGGTTGCCCTAAAGGTCAGATGCGGTAGCTAAACCTATACATGAGCCTCACAGTCGTAACGACCCGTTCCGTACAATCTTTCGGCAATCTCTACCTTGCTATACTCGGAACCGTGACCGTCTCCCTTACTTTTGACTTAGGGCCTCTATACGCCGAGCTGGACGCCGCTATTTTCCGCGAACTGCCTACTGCCCACACACGGCCTGAACTCAAGCAGTTTTACACGCTGCTGCGGAACTACCCGGAGCGTGGTGGCAAACGCCTGCGCGGGCTGCTGCTGCTCTTGTCAACGGCCGCCCACGGCGCACCGTGGCAGAGAGGACTGGGCGTAGCGGCGGCGCTCGAGCTGTTTCAAAACTGGGTTTTAATTCACGACGACATCGAAGACGACTCCGAAGACCGGCGCGGGCGTCCGGCGCTGCACAAACAGGTCGGCATGCCCGTCGCGCTCAACGTCGGCGACGCACTGCATATCTATATGTGGCGGACGTTGCTGCGGCAGACCTGGGAGTTAGGTGCAGCGGGAAAGCGTATCGTCGAAACCTTCGAGGCGATGATCTCGCACACTGCCGAAGGGCAACATCTAGACCTGGCGTGGGTTGCCGAGGGGCGCTTTGACGTGACTGAAGCCGACTATCTGGCGATGGTGACGCTTAAGTCGGCGTACTACACGGTTGTGGGGCCGCTTACGCTGGGCGCACTTTGCGCGGGTAGTGAACCCGACCCCAGATTGACAGAAGCGGGTCTAGCACTAGGGGTCGCGTTTCAAATTCGTGACGATGTGCTGAACCTGATGAGCGATGTGTCTTACGGCAAAGAGTTTGCGGGCGACCTTTTCGAAGGGAAACGCACGCTCGTGCTCGCGCACTTTTTTACCCACGCTGTGCCTGCGCTTCAGGGTGAGGTCAGGGAGCTGTTGGGGAAACCTCGAGGCCAAAAAACGCACACCGAAGTTGGGCGAGCGCTTCTGCATTTGCGGGCGACAGGTTCGCTAGCTTACGCGCAAAAGGTTGCCGAAGCGAAAGCTGAAACCGGCCTGAAGCTCTTGCAAACGTGTCTCGGAGAGTTGCCGGGAAGGGCAGTAGCCGAAGCGATCCTGACGACACTCGCCGAGGTCGCGCAGCGCCGCACTTAGATAGTCGTCAGCAGGTCGTAGCCACAAACTTATCAACATAGTGTCACCGTAAAAGAACTTGCACCGGGCACGTCGCTGACCCAATCTGCCGTAAACGTGTAGAAAAAGTTACATCTGCCTGCTTTACGGTCAATTTCACGCCGTAAACTGCCTCTAAGCAGCTAACTTAAAGACGTGTATGGACTTATTCGTTGCCCCGTTTGCCAGAACGCCAGAAGCGGCTATGACGGCCTTTGTAAGCGCTGCGCCGAGAATTTATTTGAGCCGGAAATAGGGCAGTTCGAGCTTTCACTCGGCGTTTACGGGGGACGGTTGGGACGAGCGGTACGCGCCTACAAGTTTGACGGTGTTAGACAGCTTGGTGGACTTTTTGGGCGTGAGTTGGCCGCTACGCTGGGGAAAACGGCTTGGCCTATCGATACGCTTTGCGCGGTGCCGCTGCACGTTACACGTTACCTGCACCGAGGTTATAACCAGTCGGCTTTAGTCGCGCAGAGCGCGGCAGCCTGTAGCGGTCTCCCCTACCGCCCCCTTTTACGGCGTGTCCGCACCACGCAGCAGCAGGCCAAACTCGGCGCAGTTGCGCGTGAAGACAATGTTTCGGGAGCATTTCATGCTCATCCTCTAAATGGTGAACGCGTGCTGCTTATTGACGACGTGATGACGAGCGGCGCGACCGTAACCGAATGTGCCTTGACGCTTTTGGGAGCCGGGGCCGAACAGGTCTATGTGGCAACCGTTGCCAGGGCTGCGGCGTAACTGAACTTAACCAGGCGAGTTACAGATTGGGCTGAATCAAACACTTGACCGTTTCCGGCGACCGGAGCAGGTCGTCAAAAAGCCCTTCGCCGTCATCTAACGTAACGCGCCTACTCGTCAGCAGTTCTGTGGGAATACGGCCCGCTGCAAGCAGCTCGAGCGCTGCCTGAAAATCCTCGTCGGTAAGGCCGTAAGTCCCGAGGATGCTGAGTTGACGCGTCACGACCGCCTGCATCTCGACCTCGACTGTGCGCGCGTTGTTCCCGACCCAAACGACCGTGCCACCATCTTTGACCCCTGCCACCGACTGCGCGACCGTCGCGCTGATACCGACCGCTTCAAAGGTCACGTCCGCACCCCGTCCGCCGGTAAGCTCACGCACGGCGCTGAGTACGTCTTCCTCGTTCGGGTTGAGCGTCCGCGTCACCCCAAGCGAGCGGGCAACCTCTAACCGTGCGTTACTTACGTCGCTGACGACGACCGTCCGGACGCCCGCCGCCAGCAGCACCGACGCCAGCAGCAACCCGATCGTCCCAGCTCCGGCGACGAAAACCGTGTCGTAAGTCGGAGTAAGTTTGCGTGACACCTCGGCGGCGCGGAGTGCTACGGCGAGGGGTTCGGCAAAGGCTCCGGCGTCGTAGGAAAGCCCTTTGGAAAGCGGAAAAAGCCGTCCGGCAGGCCAAACAACGTGCGTCGCATACGCGCCAGGCACGTCCATCCCCATAAGTCGGCGCTGACCGTTTTCTACTAAAAGCGGCATCAGCGCAACCCTGGCTCCAACCGCCAAATCCGTTACCCCGTCCCCGACCTGCACCACCCGTCCGGTTGCCTCGTGGCCCATGATGAGCGGCGGGACGCGGCGACCGCTCGCGCCCGTATAACCGTGTAAATCCGACCCACATACCCCAGCGGCCTGAACCTCGATAAGTACATCGTCGGGACGTGTGAGTTCAGGTAAGGGCAGGATTTGCAGCTCGAGCTTCCCAATCTCCGTCAACACCAGCGCCCGCATCGTTTCGCTGTTCATCATCACCCCTTGACCCCGCCCCCGACCAGCCAACCGCCGTCCACGACAATCGTCTGACCCGTAATATAAGCTCCTGCGTCCGATGCCAGCAGTAACGTCGCTCCGGCAAGGTCTGAGGGTATTCCCGGACGACCTTGCGGAATGACGCTAACTGCGCTTTCGTAAAGGTCAGGGTCGGAAAAAACCGCGTCGGTCATCGCCGTCCAGAACCGTCCCGGCGCGATGGCGTTGACCTGAACGTTGTGCGCCGCCCACTCGACCGCCAAAGCCCGCGTCAGCTGCCGGAGGCCGCCCTTACTCACCGCGTAAAGTGCGATATTCGGCACTACGATCTCAAACGAGAGCGACCCTAAGTTGATAATTTTACCGCTACCTTGCGCCTGCATGACTTCGCCCGCCGCCTGACACGCAAAAAAAGCACCCTTCAAGTTGACGTTCATCAGCGCGTCCCAGTCGGTTTCAGAGAACGTTTCAGCAGGTTGACGGAGGTTGATTCCGGCTGCGTTGACCAGAATATCGAGCCGCCCAAAGTGCGCGTGTGCGTCTGCGACCATCTTCTTGACTTCGGCAACCTGAGATACGTCGGTCGGAAGCGTGATGGCCTGCTGCCCGGTTTGCCGGACGAGAGCGGCGGCTTCCTCGAGCTGCTCCCTAGACCGGGCCGCAAGCGCAACGTCCGCACCGCTGTGGGCAAGCGCAAGTGCCATCCCCAAACCGAGACCACGACTGCCGCCGGTTACAAGTGCCACACGCCCATCCAACCGTAAACTCGGCATAACAAAGTCGCTATCTAACGGTCGGTTAGGCATAACTACAACTCACGCCGGATCAGGCTGCTCCGTGGGAGTAATCATTAGGTTCTCTCAAATGTAGAATGCACTCAGGTAAACCGTATGTGGCTAGGTAATCTACAAGCACACTCGGATAAACTTCGTGTTCGTGAAGTTCTCTAAGAGGCGTCCAGATAGGCTCGTAGCTCCCATGAGGTTCAGTACGAGGAAATTTTTCGCCCCTTCCAGAACCGAAGGTACCGCTCACTATCTCTGCACGGTAGTACATTTGCAAATGCGTTATTTTACCTCTTTCAATTCTTTCAACGACCGCAACAAGCCGCTTGATCTCGACAGCTAACCCAAGTTCTTCTTTTGCTTCCCGAACAGCGCCGTCTTCGGTATATTCAGCCTCCTCAACGCCGCCACCAGGAAGGGCGAAATACTGACGATGAGGCTTGACACGTTTTATCAGAGCAAGGCTTTCTCCACGCAATAAAACGACTCCGGCACGAATCCTCATCAGCTAATTTTTACACAAAGATGCAGCTAATGTTTGACGTTACGTGCCAGACGGTTTTGCAACAGCACGACTAGGAGCAAAAACCCGCCACGAATCACCGACTGCCAGTACGAACTGAGGCTGACGACGCCGCGCCCGTTTTCAAAGTTCAGCATGTTGAAAATCAGCCCCAACAAGAGCGCACCCGCAAGCGTTCCGCCGACGCTGCCGACGCCGCCGGTCAAGAGCGTTCCGCCGACCACAACCGCCGCAATCGCCGACAGCTCCCAGCCGAGCCCTTCGGTCGGTTGTCCGGCCCCGAACTGCGACGCCAGGATGACCCCGGCGAGCCCCGCAAGCAGCCCTGAAAGGATGTATACGAGCAGCACAACGCGGTCGGTCGGCAGCCCCATCAGACGGCTCGCCTCTTCGTTGCCGCCAATTGCCAGCACATGACGCCCGAACGAGGTGTAGTGGAGGAGTACCAGACCGAAGATAAACGCCGCAAACATCAGCCACGCCGGGATAGGAAACCCCAACCAGTTACCCTGACCGAGGGCGATAAAATTGTTGTCGTAGGAGACGCCGACCGACTGATTGCGGGCAAGGGTCAGTGCGCCGCCCCGCGCAGCGAGCATCATCGCCAAGGTTGCAATAAAGGGCAAGACCTTGAGCCGTATGATGACGAGGCCGTTGATAAGGCCAAGCAGCGCCCCGGCGAGAATTGCGGCGAGGGTTGCGGGCACGAGTCCGTAGGGACTGAGGAGCGCAGAGACGACGCTCGAGAACGCCACCACACTCCCTACCGAGAGGTCGATACCCCCGGTCATGATGACAAACGCCATCCCCAGCGAAATAAGCGCGAACATCGAGTTGTAGCGCAAAAAGCTCTCGATGTTGTATTCGGACAAAAACCGCTCGTAGCGTACGCCGCCGAAGACGATAAGCGCTACCAGCGCCAACCACACACCCTGCCGGGTTAAAAATCCGAAGCGCCGTCTCGCGGGGCGTTTCACCGAGGTTGTCGTCATCTTTCTCCCAAGCTGCGTTTAGCTTTCCAAATCATTATCGACTCCACGTTCAGCCCTGACGAGGCCGTAAAAGGTAGACCGCCGCGATGATGATGGCAGCTTTGACCACTAGTGCCGCCGCGTCGGATACACCCCTTGCCAGCAAGGTGTAGCGGATGAGTTGCAAGATACACGCCCCCAAAAGCGTTCCGATGACGTAGGCGCGTCCACCGGTCAGGGCGGTTCCGCCGACGGCAACCGCTGCAATCGCGTCGAGTTCCATGTTGAGGCCGACTTGATTAGCGTCCGACGAGCGGTTGATGGCGACCACGACGAGTCCCGCCACTCCTGCGAGAAGCCCGCTCAAGGTGTAGACCGCCAGCTTGACACGGTTGACCGGAACCCCAACAAGCCGAGACGCCGCTTCGTTGCCCCCGACCGCTAGGATATAGCGCCCAAAAACAGTCGCCCTCACGAGCCAGGCCGCCCCCAAAGCGATCACGATCATGATCCAGACTTGAAAAGGCAGACCCAAAAACCGTCCGTAAGCAATCATCTCAAACCCCGGATTACGAAACGCTTGCAAATTGCCGTTGGTCATTACCTGTGCGATACCGCGTCCGGCAATGTAGAGAATCAGCGTGGCGATAATCGGTTGGATGCGGAAACGCGTAACGAGCAAACCGTTAAAAAGCCCGCAGGCTCCAGCAACAAGGACAGGCAAGATAAAAGCCAGCGTAAGTCCCAAAGCGGGCGGCCAACCCGAATAAGAAAAAAGAATCGGCGCGAGCGCCCCGCTGATCGCCATCAGCGAACCAACCGAGAGGTCGATGCCACCTGTGGCAATCACGAGCGTCATCCCGACGCCGACAATCGCCACCGTCGCAACCTGCGTGAGGTTGACGTTGAGGGTGCGGAGCGTCAGAAAGTTGTTGGTAAAGAAGATGTTAAAAGCGATCAGGGCAACCAGCACGATAAGCGCCGTTAAGGTCGGCCCGAGCCGCCACGCCCGCTTTGGGGCCTTAGCTTCTGCAGGGAGGCTCGTCTCAGAACGCATGTGACGCCTCAGGTTCAGCCGCGTCTTCTGCCCCAGTTGCAATCAGGTTCATCATCGCTCCTTCGTTCACCTCAGTACCGGAGAGTTCAGCGACGCTCACGCCGTCGCGGAGGACGACCACGCGGTCGCAGCCTTCGGCGAGCTCCCCCAACTCCGACGAGATCATCAGTACGCCCAAACCGTTCTCGGCAAGTTCGTTGATAAGCCTTTGAATCTCGCCTTTCGCGCCTACATCGATGCCCCGCGTCGGTTCGTCCAAGATAAGCAGCTTGGGATTCAAACAGAGCCAGCGGGCGAGGAGCACCTTCTGCTGATTGCCGCCGGAGAGTTCACCGATGGGTTGCTCCGCACCCGCCGTTTTGACGCCTAGTTTGCGGATGAACGTATCAACAATCTCGCGTTGACGGGCGCGGTCAACGATGCCCGACCGGGCGAGCTGTGGCAGCAGCGCGAGCGTCAGATTTTCCTTGACTGAGAGCTGCGGAACGATACCCTCAGCCTTGCGGTCTTCGGAGCAGAACCCGATACCGGCTTCGATGGCGTCGGCTGGAGCGCTGAACTGCGCCGTCTGCCCTTCAAAGGTGAACGTGCCTGCTTGCGGCGTGTCTGCGCCGAAAACGAGCCGCGCCGTTTCGGTGCGGCCCGCGCCCAAAAGCCCGGCCAGACCGACGATCTCGCCGCTCCGGACGCTCACGTCAACCTGACGCACTTTGGGTTTATGTGCTAACCCTTGCGCGGTAAGTAGGGGTTTACTCGAGCCCCCACTTCGCGCCCCAAACGCAGTTTGCCCCTCTTTAGCGACCTCTTGCACCCCTTTGCCGAGCATCTGCGCGACGAGCTCGAGCCGCCCCAACCCGCCCATCTCGCCCGCAAAAACCGTCTCCCCGTCACGCAACACCGTAATCCAGTCACAGACCGCGTAAAGCTCATCAAACCTATGGGTAATAAAGAGCGTCGCTACCCCGTCCGCCTTGAGCTGCCGGATGACGCCGAACAAGAGTTCGACCTCGCGGTCGTCTAGTGATGAGGTGGGTTCGTCCATCACCACGAGCTGCGTGCGAAACGACACCGCCCGCGCAATCGCGACCATCTGCTGCACCGCGATATTGTAGGTTGACAGCGGCTGCGTCACGTCGATATAGATATTGAACCGGGTCAACAGCGCTTCGGCCTCACGGTTCATCGTGCGCCAGTCTAAAAGTCCCCAGCGTTTGGGTTCACGGCCCAAAAAGATATTTTCGGCGACCGACCGGAGCGGCACGAGGTTCACCTCTTGATAGATGGTGCTGATCCCTGCTGACTGCGCCGCCCCCGGCGAGGCGAAGTCCACCTCTTGCCCTAAAAAGCGTACACTGCCCGTGTCGCGGCGGTACGCCCCGGTCAAGATTTTAATTAGGGTTGATTTGCCCGCGCCATTTTGCCCGACAAGTGCGTGAACCTCGCCAGGTAAAACGCTGAGCTGTGCGCTGCTGAGCGCCCGGACGCCGCCGAAACTTTTGGTTACGTCTGTGATCTCGAGCAGTACCTCGCCCGCTCCCGCTGAGGCGGTCTCAGACGTCTCACCCTGAACTGCGTTGTCAGTCATAAAGCCGCTACTGAGCTAGCTATATGTTCTGTCATAAGTCCCTCGCAAAATAAGCTTCTGTTACGGCTTTTACTGCTCGGCTTTTAATATTTAGCTTTCAGCACCCGAGCAGGCAGGGTCAACCCTGCCTGCTCGCGGGACAGGCTCAGTTAGTAGGCGCTGGCAAGACCTTCTTCCGCGTTTTCAGCGGTGTAGTCGCGGTCTTGGTTGATAATCACGGGCGGAACAGCTTCGCCGCTGGCGTAAGCGTCCACCGTTTCAAACGCTTTCGGGCCAAAACGGGGGTTACATTCGACCACATAATTGATCTTGCCGTCTATAACAAGCTGCACGGCTTCTTTGCCGCCATCTATTGAGAGTACCAGCACGTCTTCGCCGGGGGTGCGACCGGCGGCCTCGAGCGCCGCAATCGCGCCGATCGCCATCTCATCGTTGTGGGCGTAGACGACGTTCACGTCGGGGTGCGCTTGGAGCAGCGTCTCCATCACCTGACGACCCGTATCACGGGCGAAGTCGCCGGATTGTGAAGCGACGATGGTCATGTTGTCTTGTTGGGCGATCACGTCGTCAAAGCCTTTTTTACGGTCGTTGGCGGGTGATGAGCCGGTCGTGCCCTCGAGTTCGATAATCGTAACGTCGCCGCTCGAGTTCTCAACGAGCCACTCCGCCGCGCGCTCCCCTTCACGGATAAAGTCCGAGCCGATAAAGGTCACGTAATCTTCGCCTGCTTTGGCGAGCGACTGATCGACGTTACGGTCTAAAAGAATCACGGGAATTCCGGCGTCTTTGGCCTCTAAAATAACCGGAGCGAGTGGTTTTTCTTCACGGGGGGCCAAAAAGATCAGGTCAACACCTTGCGCGATCATCGAACGCACGTCGGCAACTTGCTTGGCCGCCGAACCCGCAGCGTCGGTGTAAACGAGTTGATCGCCGCGCTCTTTAGCAGTGTCTTGCAGCGAGTTCGTCTGCGCGATGCGCCAAGGGTTGTTGCTCTCCGTCTGGGCGAATCCGACCGTATAGCTGTCTGCTTGTTCTAGAGGAGGAAGCTGCGCCGAAGCTGCGCCTGCCAAGAGCATTCCGGCGATACCTAAACCTAAACCGAGACGTTTCATAAAATTTCCTTTCGGAGAAAAACGCTTCTGCAGAAGCGTACAAAACTGTCCGAGGATAGCGTAGCAGCTCGGACACAACCAAAAGCGGGCCAAAACCGAACCAGACAAATCAAACCTGCTGAACCGGTCTCTTATGACGACACCTCCCTGAAATTGTTTACCGGGCCGAGACCCGCGGGTAATAAAAACAATTTAAGCGGGTTCTTTATAAAAGTCAAGTTTTTTGGTTATAATTTGAAGGTTTACAGAGATTCACGGTGCTCGAGCCTACCTCTAAAAAACCGTCAGATAGCATTTTGTAAAAGATTGGCGTAAATATCACTTCAGAACATGTGTGCTGGTCGGCAAATCTTAGGTTGAGAACGCTCTCAACCGAACAATATCTGCTATAAATAGGCGAACTGAATACGCTTTTCTGCAAGTTATTACGTGCGAAATAATGTCAAGATATTTTGTAAAGCTGTAGGTGTTTGCGGCATTTAGGAGTGAACCGATGAGCGTAGCTGGCACTAAAACTCTGACTATCGACGGCGACAGCGCTCTAAACGTCTTGCAAGCCCTGAGTTCTGAAACGCGCCTTTTGATGCTGAGTTTGCTCTCGCACCGCGTGATGAACGTGTCTGATTTGACGAAAACTTTGGGCCTCCCACACTCGACCGTGAATTTTAACCTCAAGCAGCTCGAGGAGGCCGGACTTTTACAAGTCCAGTACACCCCCGGCACCCGCGGACGGCAAAAGCTTATCTCTAAGCGCTACGACGAGGTGCTCTTGAAGCTTCCAGGAATCGGCACCGAAAGTTCGCCGGATGTGGTCGAAGTGTCGATGCCCATCGGCAACTTTAAGCGCTTTGAGGTGCGCCCCACCTGCGGACTCGCCTCAGAACGCAAAGTCATCGGGAGGATCGACGACCCCCGCAGTTTTTACGAACCCGAACATGTGTTCGCGCAGATTTTGTGGTTCCGGGAAGGCTTTGTCGAGTACGACTTTCCCAATAATGTACCTTACGGCGCGGCAGCAACCGATTTGGAGCTGTCTATCGAACTCTGCGCCGAAGCGCCCGAATACGACCTCAACTGGCCCTCAGACATTACGCTGTGGATCAACGATATTGAGCTCGGCACCTGGACTGCGCCGGGAGATTTCGGCGGCGAACGGGGTCGCCTGACCCCCCCGTGGTGGCAGACCGAGCAGACGCAGTACGGCCTGCTGACCTGCTGGCGCGTCACGGAACGCGGCGTAACGGTGGATGATAGGGAACTCTCGAGCGTCACCCTAAGCGACCTCGGCTTAGATCATCACAATCATATCTCGGTGCGGTTCGGGATTGAAACAGACGCCGCGCACGTCGGCGGCGTCAACCTCTTCGGGCGCAAATTCGGCAATCATCCGCAAGATTTGCTTTTACGCACGCGCTACGCGTTTCGTGAGGGGGAGCGGCCTTACAAGCTCGAGTAGCTAGGCTGACGCGCCGTAAACAGCCGCGATACCCACTTGAGCAAAGACAGCTTACTATTGAGGCAGTTAGCAATTAAATTAACCTAAACAAGCATTGTATAAGCCCCTTAGAGACGCATACAATAACTCACGTCGGCTTTATCAGTAGCTGACAGCCAGGCAGTTTACAGAAGGTCGTTATGAAATTAGCCAGCAGCACGGCTCTTATTACTGGAGCCAACCGGGGTTTGGGCCGACAGTTTGCCGAACAGTTCTCAGCGCGGAGCGCGGAGGTCTACGCAACCGCGCGCAACCCGGAACACATCAACACCCCCGGCGTAGAAACCTTACAACTCGGCATTACCGGTACCGCGTCCGTCGTAGCAGCAGCGGCGGTAGCACCCGACGTGGACGTGCTTATCAGCAACGCCGGTACCGCCACTAATCAAAACCTCGTCACCGGCGATTTAGAGAAAATCAGGCTCGAGTTGAACTCCCACTACTTCGGGACGCTCAACATGGTGCGGGCTTTTGCCCCTGTTTTGGCGACCAACGGGGGCGGGGCCATCCTCAACGTCTTGCCTATCCTGTCACGGTTTTCTTGTGCTGGGGCCAACGCTTACTGCGCCGCCAAAGCTGCCGAGCGGAGCCTCACCGACGGGATAAGGGATAAGCCCCGAGCTAGCCGGTCAGGGAACGTTGGTCACGGGGTTGCACCTGGGCGCAGCCAATACCGACATGATTGCAGAGTTGGACGCCGAAAAGAGCCGCCCAGCAGATATTGTAAGCGCTGCGCTCAGCGGGCTCGAGGCCAGTAAGCTCGAGGTTCTCGCCACGACAGGAGCAAACAGGTTAAGGCGGCACGCTCGGCTGACCCGAGCGTGCTTTACCCTCAAACCGTTTCTAAATCTTAGCACCCACCAGCATCACATCATCCCTGCTAAAAAGTCCTCTCCCTTTAGTGGGAGGTGAGATTTTAGTAAACTACCGGGGTCGCCTTTCCGGATCAGGCTCACTGTGCGTCGGGCTCGAGCATAATCTTCACGCCTTCACCGCGCAGCAGCATCTCCATCCCCTCAGCAAAGCGGCTGAGCGGCAAGCGGTGCGTGACAATCGCGTTCGCGTCCACCACGCCCCGGTAGAGATAATCAATCGCCAGCGGGTAGCAGTACGGCCCCAAATGCGCCCCGTGAATATTGAGTTCTTTACGGTCACCGATGATCGACCAATCAGCCGTCGTCGGCGAGCCAAACACCCCGAACGCGACGAAGGTGCCGAGCTTGCGAATCATGTTGAGGCCGTTGACGACCGCCTGCGGGTAGCCCGTCGCCTCGATAAACACGTCCGCGCCGTAACCGTCAGTCAAGTCCTTGACGCTCTGCACCGGGTCTTGGTCGTTGATGTTGATGACGATATCTGCGCCGAGTTTTTTGGCCAGCTCGAGCCGCTCCGGTTTGCCGTCCTGCACGATAATCAGACCGGGATTTTTCTGCTTAATGACCTGCAGCTTAAGGAGTCCCAGCGTCCCGGCACCCGCTAAAACGACCGTATCGCCGAGCTGAATCTCGCCGCGTTCGACGGCGTGAACCGCGCACGCCAAGGGTTCGATGAGGACGCCCGCCTCTAAAGACATATCATCCGGCACTTTATGAACGCGGGCGTTGACGCCGAACTTCATATAGTCGGCCCACGCTCCGTCCGCAACCTCACGCTGAAACCCATAGATGTTGTGAATCTCGCACATCCAGTACTGCCCGCGCGTGCAATAACGGCACCGGTCGCACGGATAAATCTGTTCGGCTATCGCCTTGTCGCCGACTTTGAGGCCGTGCTTCTCCGCAGCTCCATCACCGAGTTCGGTTACGGTGCCGAAAAACTCGTGTCCGGGCGTAACGGGCACCTTGACGTAAGGATCGTCGCCGTCCCAGAACATCCCGCTGCCGGTAAAGCACTTGCCGTCCGACCCGCAAATCCCCGAGGCGTCTACGTGGATAATGACTTCACCCGGCCCGGCAGTCGGTCTGGCGATGGTCTCCAGGCGGTAATCGCGCGGGCCGTAGTTGCGCACCGCCATCATGGTGTCTGCAGTGGTTTCGGCTAAGCTTGTCTCTCTAGTCAAGGTGTCCGACATGGTTTATGCCTCCTTATGGTTTCGACTCGAGCGCATCTTTACAGTGCTGCACGCTTTCTATGATGTCTTGCTCCACGGTCTCGTCATCTTGCTCGAACGGATAAAAGACCTCTAAAATCAGCGGCACGTCTGTTCCAGCCCGGACAAGTTGTTCCACCACAACCTTTACATCGACGATTCCTGCACGGGCAAAGCCCCAATGCGAATCGCTCAGACCGTCGGTTTGTTGCAGGTGGATAAGCCCGATGTTTTTACCTAAGGTGAGCCAGGGCTCGAGCCTCGCCCCCTCCCCGTAAAGGGGGGTATAAAGTACGTGCCCCATATCTAAAGCGTAACGAACCGGCAGAGCAGCGACCTCAGTCACATCCCTTAGGAGCTTCTCAGCGTCCGCAACGTTCCACGGGATTTCACGCTCGAGCGGCGTAGGTTCGATAAGCCACTCTTTAAGACCGGCTTCTTTTGCGTAGGCTGTCAGGTCGCCCAAGTCCTGAATAAGTTCATCGTAGCGGCGGTCAACCTGTTCCGGCTCGGCAGCTTGCGTCACACTGAGACCACCTACCGGCCCGCCGATAGCAGGCAGCTCCAGCTCGGCAGCGAGGTCTATGGCGCGCTCGAGCCACCCCTTCGCAGCCTTGCGACCTTCAGGCTCAGGGTGCAAAAGACCGTTGTAGGTATATGCCGCTAGCCCGACAAAAGCGCTGTGCAAGGTTAAACCTTCGGCTGTGGCAGCTTCCCGAATCCGTTTGGCGAGCGGACGCGAAAGCTCGTCGGGCCACCACGGGTCGAGCAAATCGAACGAAAACTGTACGAGGTCTACGTCCAGCTCACGCCGCACGAACGCCGCCCAGACTTCGGGTTCGGGCCAGCGTTTGACAGCGAACGAGAGGTTGACGCCAAATTCAGTCATTACTTTACGGCCCCCATCGTCAGACCGCGCACGAGGTGTTTGGAGACGAGCATGGCGAAGATAATGACCGGCAACACGATAAGCGTTCCCGTCGCCATAATTTCGCCCCACGGCAGCTCGTACCCGCTCATAAACGAGGTCGCTGCAACCGGCGCAGTTCGGGCCGCGTCACGCGTCAGAATGAGTGGGTAAAGTAACTCGTTCCAGGAGAAGATGAACGACAAAATTGCCGACACGACGATACCCGGTAGGGCCAGCGGCAGGGCAATCCGAAAAAACGTGCCGAACACGCCCAGCCCGTCAACGAAGGCCGCCTCATCGAGTTCTTTGGGCACGGTGCGAAACTGGTCGGAGCAGAGCCAGACGACGATAGGCAGCGTAAAGGTCAAGTAGACCAAAATCAGGACGAGGTGCGAGTCGATGAGGCGGAGCTGCGTGGCAATCAAGAATATCGGCAGCGCCAGCACGATGGGCGAAACCATCCGGTTGGTGATAAACCAGAACCAGAGGTCGCGTTTACCGCGAAACTCGTAGCGGGCCAAAGCGTAAGCAGCGGGCGTCCCAATGAGGATAGCCAAGAACGTCGTCGTCACCGAGACGATCAGTGAGTTGATGAGCGAGCTCCCAACACCGTAGTCTTGCAAGGCGGCGCGGTAGTGCTCCAAGGTCGGCGTAAAGACGAACACGGGCGGATTGGCAAATGTCTGCACGGTGGTTTTGAGCGAGGTACTGACCATCCAGTAAAAGGGGAAAACGGTGGCGAACAGCACCAACAAAATGGCCAAGAGTTGAAGCGTTTTCCTTGAAAACTTGCCTGCGCGAAACGTGCGGCGCGGCTTGGTCGTGGGCGCGGCGTAGGTTTGAACACGGGCCATCAGGTACTCACCTCCCGGTAGAACACACGGACGTAAAGGCGCGACAACACGACGCAAAGAATCAGCAGCAAAATCGCCTGCGCCGACGCCGTGCCCATATCGAATACGCGGAAGCCGATGCGCTGGATGTAGATGCTGATGAGGTCGGTCGCATTACCGGGGCCACCGCGCGTCATGACGAAGATCATATCGAAGAGCTTTAAAATGTCGGCGGTGCGCAAAATCAAAACGGCAGTCAGACCCGGCAACAGGTAGGGCAGCTGAATATTGAAGAGTACCGTCAGCCAGTTGTTGGTCTCGAGCGCCGCCGCATCTTCGATGTCTTTAGGAACGCTGCTGAGACCGGCTAAAAAGATGAGTGCGACAAAGGGCGTCCACTGCCACACGTCCATCGAAGCGACCGCGCCGAACGCTGTACCCGGACGGCCCAGCCACTGCAAAGGCTGCAAACCAATTTCGGTGAGGGCAAAGTTGGCGACGCCGAAGTCGCCGTTATAGACGAGCCGACCGATAAGCCCGACGACGGCGTAGGTCGTAGCTAACGGAATGACCAGAGCCACACGCGTCACCGCCCGCAAAAAACCGAACCCCGGCAGGTTTAAGAGCAGCGCGACGGCGAGGCCGAGGAGAATCTCGAGCGGCAACACCGTCACTAAAAACGTTCCAGTGCGTCCCAAAGCCCCCCAAAAGTTTGGGTCTTGCAAAACGCTCACATAGTTGTCGAACCAGACGAAGTTTTTAGGCAGGTAGGCTCTCGCCAGCTGATACTGCCGAAACGAAACCTGCAGGGCAAAGAGCAGCGGATAAAGCCCGACTGCGAGCAGCGTAAAAACTGCCGGAAAAAGAAACAACCAGGTGACAGGGCGCGCACGCCACATAACCCCCCCTTAGAGACCATTACTCGAGATTCGTATGCCGCGCACGCAACGCTTCAGCGTCCTGACCCAACCGGTCACGTAAGAGCAGCGTCACGAGGTCAAAAAATATCAGCTGCGCCGCTTCATAAAGGCTGCCCATCGGTAAAATGCCGGGTTTGGCCTGATCGTCTGCCATCGTCTGTGCGGGGAGAACGACCACGGTATCCGCCAATCTAGACGCTTCGCCACTGGGTTGCGCTGTAAGTAGAAGCGTTCTCGCACCAGCATCTTTCGCCACACCCAAGAGTGCATTTACGGTCGAAAAACCTCCCGGCCCTGCACTTACGACGAGCAGATCGCCTGCGCCGAGTGACGGAGTTGTCATATCCCCGACGACGTGCGTGTCCAAACCCAGATGAAAGAGCCGCATCGTTAAGGCACGCATCATCAGCCCTTCGCGGCCTACGCCGTAAAGGGCGATGCGGTTTGCTTGCAGCAGTTCGCCTACGAGCGGTTCGGCAGCGTCCGGGCTCAGGGCGGCAAAGACCGCCCTGAGTTCGTCCAATGCTCCCTCCGCCAATTCAGGTAGCGGTTTCACAAAAACAAGCCTTACTGAATCTTAGGCCGGTCGGCGTAGTAGCCGCCTTGCTCGAGCACCCCCCGCACCTGCTCATCCAGCGTCGCCGCACCTTCATCAACACTGACCTCACCGAGCATGATGCGTGTGCCGTAGTCGGCGATGATTTCAGAAATCTGCGGCCATTCGGGGAAACGCGGGCGAAAAAACGGTACGGCGGTATCTGCTTGCCACGAAGTGACGAGCGGTTCAACGTAGGGGAAAGCCTCGGCAATCGCCGGGTCTTCGTAGACAGCGGTGCGACCGCTGACGCCGCCCGCCTCGACGTAAGGTTGCGCCATCTCTTCAGAGGTCATCCACTGGATAAACAGATAGGCCGCTGCCTGCTCTTCAGGTGAAGAAAACGAATTCACACCGAGCGAAAAGCCGCCGAGCGCCGGTTTTAAGCCCGCTGAACCTTCAGGTTCGGTAGCGACAGCCAGACAATCGGTCACGGTCGAAGATTCGGGGTCGGCGAGCGTCGCGTAAAACGACGACCATTCGGTAATCATGGCGACGCGGCCCTGGGCGAGCGCGTTCACAGCCTCGCTGTGGTCGTAATCGACGATGCCCTTAGGCATATACTCCATCAGTGCTTGACGGAAGTTGAGACCCTCGAGTGAGGCGTCGGATTGCAAATTCGGTTCAAACGTCTCGTTGTCGATCAGCGAACCGCCGAAGGGCCAGAGAACCCGCATAAATGAGTCGGCGCTCTGCGTCTCGCCGCGCCGTGACTGCAGGGCGAAGGCGTACTGGTTTTGTTCAGCGTTGGTCAGAGCAGGGCCGTACTCCTCTAAAAGTTGCGTCCAGGTTGCGGGCGGCTCACTGAAACCGGCATCTTCCAACATGCAGCGGTTGTAGTACAGGAGCCCGGAGTAATTGTCGAACGGTAGACCGTACACGACACCGTCCCAGGTGCCGAACGAATCGAGCAAGACCGGAAAGAAGCCGTCTAGGTTCAGGTTCGGGTCCGCTAGCGCCGAGTCGTTGTAAAAGGTCTCGAGCGGGGTCAACCAGCCCGACGCCGCATACTCGCCAATCCATACGACGTCCACGAGGACGATATCGAAGTCGGCGGTCGCCGAGGTAAAGTCCAGCACTTCACGTTCGCGGGAGTTTTCGTAGGGCAACACCTCCCACTCGACCTTGATGCCTGTCGCTTCTTCAAACTGTGGAATGAGTTCTTGCGCCGCCACATAACCAGGACGGTCTAGAAAAAGCGCCTTGATGGTCGTACCCTCGTAGGGAGCCGCGGCTTCTGCCAAACTCCACTCCTGTGCGCCTGCAAAGTTAAGCGCTAACAGCACACCTGCCACTAAACCGATACGTTTCATGTTTTCTCCTCGGTGAATACCTGTTGGTCTACTTTCTCGCGAGCTTAGCACACCGTTTCGACCTTCTACATACCGTTCGCCTCCCTCTGACCCACAGGAGCGGTCGAGCCTCGAGCGATAAGACGAGGCGTAACGACGCCACGACCCACCACCAGGGTTTCAGGCGGATTTAAGAGCAGCTCGGCAGCGCGTGCGCTGAGCACAGAAATGTCCTGGGCAACCGTTGTTAAGGGGGGCAGGAGAAGCCGCCCTATCTCGATGTCGTCAAAACCCAAGAGCGATACGTCCTCCGGGATACGGTGCCCTAGCTCCAAGAGCGTTTGCCACGCACCCACAGCTACGATGTCGTTGGTTGCAAAAATTGCTGTCGGCGGTTCGGGCAAGCGCATTAATTCGGTGACACGCTCGCCTAAAGACAAATCTTGCGCCCCGTGACAGACATAGGGGGGCTCGAGCCCCACGCCACCCTCAGCCAACGCCGCCATAAACCCGTCCATTCGTGAACGCATGTTCGATACCTCGGCGTCGCCGACGAGCGCACCGATACGGGTGTGACCGAGCGCTAAAAGATGTTCGGCAGCCAGCTGCCCACCCAAGTAGTTATCCGACGTTACCGAAACCCGCCCCGTAACGGGCCGGTCCAAGAAAACAACCGGCGTTTGGGTCTCCCCCGCTAATTCGGGCAGGTCGCTCGTTTCGCTGCTGTAAATCACCAAAATACCGTCGGCGCGGCGGTCGAGCAGGTTGAAAAAGTGTGCCCGTTCACGCGCGGCGTCGTGCGCCGAATCGCACAAAAAGGTCTGAAAGCCTCTGTCCCACAAACGGTGTTCGATGGCCCTCGCCAACTCCGCGTAAAACGGGTTGGAAATATTGGGAATAATCAGGCCGACAGTTTGGGTTTGTCCGCGCCGTAAAGACCGTGCGCCCTGGTCGACCCGGTAGCCGAGCGCGTCAATCGCCCGCTGGATTCGCTCCGCTTTGGCAGGCGACACCGGAACCCGGTCGTTCAGATAGTGCGAAACGCTCCCTAAAGACACGCCCGCCGCTCTCGCAACGTCTTTCATCGTAGCCATAAAACCTTTCTTCGTTTTGTGTAGGGAGACTTTAGCACAGATTTTGAAACGTTTCAAGCTCTTTCTCGGTATACATTTCGGCAGAAGTCCGAGCTATTTGGTAGCTATCTAGAAAGTGTCCAAAATCTACTCAAGATGTTTGGTTTCAGCAAAACCTTGACGAGGTTTTGCCTAGCTTTGACCCTACGGGCGTTTTAATCCGGTCGGAAATGTCAATATTTGGGGTGCGCTTACACCCCCTAGTCCGGCGCATCACAAATCATTGCGCCGCTGCGCTAAACTAGCCGGATGGAGTTACCCGTTACTGCTTCACCCGAGAAAAACTTTCGCGCCGACGGTCGGAGGGTTCACGTCATCACCCACGGCTGTCAGATGAACGAATACGACACACATACCGTCTTGTCCGAACTCGCAGCAGGTGGGCATCAGATCGTGGGCACCCCCGAGGACGCGGATGTGATCCTCTTAAATACCTGCGCGGTGCGCGGCAAACCGGTTGAAAAAGTCGTGACCATGCTGGGCGAATACCGTAAACAAAAACTCGCCGGACGTGACCTGACCGTCGGGATGATGGGCTGTTTGGCACAACTTAACGAGGGTCAAGAGATCGCCCGTAAATTCGGTGTTGATATTCTGGTTGGGCCGGGAGCGATTACCGATATTTTGACTGCTATTGAAACAGTCGAGCAGAAACAGGAACCGTTTTGGAGCCTCGAGTTCAAAGACAACTTACATGAACACCTGACCCCGGCTCCAAACACCCTGACCGGTTTTTTAACGATTATGCGCGGCTGCAATCACCACTGCACCTACTGCATCGTGCCACAAACACGTGGGCCGGAGGTCTCGAGGTCTTTAGAAAGCATCCTCTTTGAAGCTAAAGCGATGCAACAAAACGGTGTGCAAGAGATCTATCTTTTAGGCCAAAACGTCAATTCTTACGGCCTGGGCCGCCCGGACTTGCCCTCATTCGCCGAACTCTTACGGCGTGTGGCCGATACCGGCATCCCGCGCGTCAAGTTTACGACCTCGCACCCGATGAACTTCACTTCGGACGTGATTGACGCCGTCGCCGAACACGAAAATATCTGCAAGTACATCCACCTGCCGGTGCAGTCGGGTTCCGACCGGATTTTGCGGCGGATGGCGAGAGAATACCGGCGCGAGCGTTATCTGGCTACCGTCGCCGAAATCAAAGCCAAAATCCCCGACGTCGTACTCTCAACGGACATCATCGTCGGCTTTCCGAGTGAGACCGAAGAAGACTTCGGTGCAACGATGTCGCTCTACGAAGCGGTACAGTACGACACCGCCTATATGTTTATGTACTCGGCGCGGCCCGGAACACCTTCGTACACGCATTTTGACGATTTGCCCAGAGCGGTCAAAACAGAGCGGCTGCAGCGGCTGATCGAACGGCAAAAAGGGTGGTCACACCTCAAAAACCAGCGTTGGGTCGGGCGTGAGCTGCGCGTGCTGATTCGTGAAGCCGCGACCGATTCGCAGTATGTGGTCGGGCATTCAGACCAGAATCACACAGTTCTAGTCCCGCGTGAGCAGGTCGGTGAGATGGGGCTTTACAGTGTGAAGGTTGAGACCGCCACGCCGCACACGCTTTACGGGACGGTTGCCGGGACGGTGCGGGAGAGCATTCCGCTGATGATGGCGTCGTGAAGCGTTTCTAGTGTCTCCAGCAGAGGTCGTTAGAACGTTTTGGGACGAGATGAATACCAACGATTTTCGGGCTGTTGGTCGGCTACTGTCTGATGAATACGTGCTCGAGTATCCCCAATCCGGCGAAACGTTCTACGGTCTGGACAACTTCGCCCGTATCAACGAAGATTATCCGGCGAACGGGCTGTGGCGTTTTACGGTTCACAAGCTCGTCGCTGACGGGCCGGAAGTCGTCACTGACACAAGCGTCACGGACAGTGTTGTCGAGGCCCGAGTTATTACCTTTTCAACCGTTGAAGCTGGGCTTATTTTGTGGCAACGTGAGTTCTGGCCTGAACCTTTTGACGCTCCCGCATGGCGACGTGCTTGGACTCGAGCTAAGCCGTGACGGAAGTAACGAGGGATTTTACCGCTACGACGTTTGTGGTCTGGCAGGGCGGCGTGCTGTTACACAAACACAAAAAACTGGAGCGCTGGTTTCCCCCCGGTGGGCACATCGAACCGAACGAACTCCCTGATGACGCCGCTGTGCGTGAGGTGTTAGAAGAGTCGGGCGTGCCAGTCGCGCTGATCGGTGAACGGGCGCTCCCGCTCGCTGAACCCCGGCAGCTTATTCGGCCTCGGGGGGTGCAGCTCGAGACCATCTCGCTAAGTAACGGCGTGCCAAATCACGAACATATCGACCTGATCTATTTTGCCAAACCGCTCCCAGACTATGGCGGCGCACTTTTAGAAGCGGACGAAACGCTCGGCTGGTACGACAAAGTGGGCTTAGGTGGGCTCGAGCTGACCGAAGAAATCCGTTACTGGACAGCGCTGGCCTTATTAGAACTAGGCTAGTTTTACAGGTTTACGGCAGCCGTTTTACGGCTTCGGTGGCGGCCCGCAACTCCCCCGCCGAATCAGTGTTCCGCTCAAACGGAGCTGCTCAGCCGGGTGGCCGGGATTTTTGATCTCTTGCAAGACGAACCTCGCCGCCGCCGTCCCCATCGCCTCGACGGGTTGCGCAATCACATCTACCGGCGCGTCGACGACCTGCGTCCACGGGTAGTCATCAAACGTGATGAGCGAAACATCCTCTGGAATCTTGAGTCCCTGCTCTTTAAGCGCCTGAAACGCGCCGAGCGCCAGGTTGCCCGTCGTTGAAAAAAGCGCTGTCGGCGGCTCCGGCAGGTTCATAAGCGCGTTTGTCAAGCTGTAGGCGTCTTGCGGCGTCGGATGAATGACCCGCTGGTATTCGGGCGGCAGCGAGAGACCAAATTCCTGCATCACTTTCGGAAACGCGAGCGTGCGTTCGTCGGGCAAAATCGTCTCGTGAAACGTGCCGAGCGAGGCGACGCGGGTGTGACCGAGCGATACCAGATACTCGAGTCCCGCACGAATGCACCTCTCATTGTCGAGCATCACGTGGCTAAACGGGCTGCCCGGAAAGATATAGTCGACTTCGACAACGGCGGTGCCGCGCGCCTGCATCCGGCAGAGGTACTCCAAGTTGGGCGTCCCGTAACCCGACCGCAGGATCAGACCAGCGATGCGGAGGCCCGAAAACGCTTTAAGTTGCTCCAATTCATTGACCGCGTCGTACTCATTGTCGGCGACGAGTAGCGTGTAGCCTTCGGTTTTGAGCGCCTTGCTGATTGTCCTCGTCAAACCGGCAAAAAACGGTTCAACGAGGTTGCCGACAATCAGGCCCACCGTTCGGCTCTGACCCCGCCGGAGCGTCGCGGCGATCTGATCGGGTTCGTAGTTGAGTTCGGCAACGGCGCGTTGAACCTTGGCGAGCGTTTCGGGTGCCAGCAGTTCAGGTGAGCGTATCGCACGTTTCGCCGTTGTAGACGAAACACCGGCGCGTTTCGCCACATCTAAGATATTGGCCACGAGGCCACTATAGCAAAAAGAGAAAAAAATACCAGACCGAGACGTATAAATACAAAACTTTATACCCACTTGACAAGCCTATAGCCGCTGGTTTATCTTGATGGTCACGAGACCATCGTAGAAAAGCGGACGCTGATAGTTTATGCTGTTAGACGTGCGTACATCGGAAGGAGGGCGGTCGCAAGACCACGCTACATTCAGGTCGTCATACTTAATCAGTTTTACGCCCAGCTACGTCAACTCACGCTTGCCCCCAGGAGATAGACATGAATAAACTCGCTTTAGGAACAGCTGCGCTGCTTTTAGCCGCCGCAGCTTCGGCCCAGACGACCCTGACGGTTGCCTCGGTCAACAACCCCGACATGGTGACGATGCAAGAGCTGTCGACCACCTTTGAAGAGCAAAACCCCGACATCACGCTCGAGTGGCTCTTTTTAGATGAAGGCACCCTCCGCAGCCGCCTCACCACTGACGTCGCTACCGGTTCGGGTTCGTTCGATGTGGTAACTGTGGGCGCGTACGAAACCCCACTGTGGGCCGCGAACGACTGGATCGTTTCGGTCGATTCACTTGCTGAACAGTTCCCCGAGCCGTTTGCCGACTATAGTTTAGACGACCTGCTCCCCGCTGTCACCGCACAGCTCAGCTACGAAGACCAACTCTACGCGGTGCCTTTCTACGGCGAGTCGAGCTTTACGATGTACAACAAACGCTTGTTTGATGAGGCTGGCCTGACTATGCCCGAGCAACCTACCTGGGAGCAAATCCGCGAATTTGCCTGTACGCTGCACGACCCCGCGAATGGTGTGTCAGGTATCGTCTTACGTGGCAAACCCGGTTGGGGCGACAATATGGCCCCGCTGACAACCATTGTCAACACCTATGGCGGGCAGTGGTTCGACGCTGAAGGACATCCACAACTCGACTCGCAGGTTTGGGCCGACGCCGTCACCCTCTATGCAGAGATGGCTAACGAGTGCGGCGCACCTGGCATCACCGGTAACAGCTTTCCCGAAGCGCTGCAGCTCATGTCTCAGGGTCAGGCTGCGATCTGGGTTGACGCTACCGTAGCAGCAGGCTTTCTAGCCGGTACTGACGCCGGGCCCGACCTCGACTACGCACTCGCCCCAGTTGGTTCGCTCGACAAGGGTAACGCGTGGCTCTGGTCTTGGAACTTAGGCGTCCCCAGCTCGAGCCAAAACCAAGAAGCTGCCGCCAAATTTGTAGCTTGGGCAACCTCGCAGGAGTATATCAACCTCGTCGCCGAGAACAAAGGCTGGGCTGCTGTGCCGCCCGGTACCCGTACCTCGACCTATGAGAACCAAGAATACCTAGATGCTGCACCGTTTGCGCCTTTAGTGCTGCAGTCTATCGAAAACGCTGACCCGACCGACGCACACGCTGAACCCATTATTGCCCCCGGCGTACAGTTCGTGCAGATTCCCGAGTTCCAGGGGATTGGTAACGACGTCGGGCAAATCTTTGCAGAAATCCTTTCAGGCGGTACAGATATAGACACGGGTCTTGCCCGCGCTCAGGACATCGCTGACAACGCGATGATCGACGCCGGTTACTACTGAGCTAGGTAGGAGTCCACACGTATAAACAGAAAAGGTGGGGTTCTCGAAACCCCGCCTTTTTAGGTTTCTCTGTAGGTTTAGGTTCCTTCAAGCCGTTCCTAAGGAAACTAAAGCTCGAGTAGCGTGAAAAAGAGAGACCTGCTATATTTACACTGACACCCTGCTTCACGCTGTTTGTTTTATTTATAGATTGTCAAAACCCCTTAGCTCGAGGAGGCAGCTATGGCAAGTCAAGCCATGACCCCCGATGAACCCACCGTAAGCTCAAAGCCGCAGAACGGCGAACGGCGCAAGTACTTATCTGCGCCCGGACTTATATTTCTTATTATCGTTACCCAGGTTCCCTTTGTGTTTGCGATCTGGTTTTCATTTACCAACTGGAACTTGCTCCGCCCAGACTCAACCGGTTTTATCGGCCTGGACCGGTTGTGGCGCAACTATTCGCGCATTCTGACCAGTCCGGACTTCGTTACCGTCATCCTTACGACCGTCATCTTAACGGTCTCAGTTGTTGTTATCACGTTTCTCGGTGGCTTGGGGCTGGCACTGCTCTTAAACCGCCCGTTTCCAGGGCGCGCTTTTGCCCGGACGCTGCTCATCTCGCCGTTTCTGATGATGCCGGTTGCCGCTGCAGTGCTCTGGAAGAACATTTTGCTAGACCCTTCGTTCGGCTTTTTTTCGTACTATCTGCGTTTTTTTGGCATTCGCAATTTTTACGCGCTCGAGGCGTTTCCCCTACCGACCGTGATCGCGATTATCTCGTGGCAGTGGATACCTTTTGTGATGCTGATTTTGCTCGCCGGACTCCAGTCGTTGCCGGACTCGACGACGGAAGCCGCTAGGATCGACGGTGCGAGCGGTTTCGCGATGTTTCGTCACATCATCATCCCGCACCTGCGGCAGTTTATCGAGATTGCGCTCCTCTTGGAGACGATTTTTATCTTGAGCGAGTTCGGGACGATTTTTGTTACGACCGCCGGTGGGCCGGGCATCCAGACGACCAATTTGCCGTATCAGATTTTTTTGGAGGCGTTCTCGAGGCAAAACGTCGGACGCGCGAGCGCTTACGGGATTTTCGCCGTGATTTTAGCGAACATCGTCATCGTCCTCTTTTTGCGCGTCTTGCGAAACAATGCCAACTCAGGTGAGGTGAACTTATGAAACCTGGAAATTCAAAACTTGGTGGGACGCTTCTTTCGATCTTTACGATCCTGCTCGCTATTGCGATGTTCTTCCCCATCTTATGGATGGTGATGACCTCGTTTAAGACCGAGCAGATGGCAATTACCTTTCCGCCCCAGTTTATCTTTGAACCGACGCTTGAAAATTGGCGAACGGCACTCTTTAACTCGCCCTTTTTAGAATACCTGCAAAACACCGTCATCATCACCTTCTTTGCCATCTTGCTGTCGCTTATCCTGGGTGTACCGACCGCTTACGCGATGGCGTTTTACCAGACCAAGCGCACCGACGCCTCACTCCTGTGGATGATGTCCACACGGATGTTGCCACCTGCCGGGGTCATCGTACCCTTGTACGTGTTGTTCTTGAACCTTGGGCTGTTGGATACACACCTGGGCCTGATTATCCTCTACGCCGGGATGAACTTTCCGCTGGTGGTGTGGATGATGCGCTCGTTTATGCTCGAGGTTCCCTATGAGGTGGTTGAAGCTGCGCGGTTGGACGGCGCGAACTTGTGGCAGGAATTTATGCGCGTGATTATGCCGCTGCTGATCCCCGGCTTGGCCGCAACCTCACTTTTAGCGATGATTTTTACCTGGAACGAGTTTTTCCTAGCCGTTAACCTGACCTCGCGCGACGCTTCACCCTTGTCCGTTTACGTCTCGACCTTTAAGGCGGCGCAGGGCGACCTCTTTATCGCCAAGATGTCAGCGGCAGCTACCGCAGCGGTCGTCCCCGTTTTACTTGCCGGTTGGATCGCGCAGCGGCAGCTTGTGACCGGTCTAACGATGGGCGCGATCAAGTGAGGGACAGATGATTGCGGCGCAGATTCGCTCACCGCTCGAGTCCGACCTGTTAGAAACTGCCGAACCCTACGTCGGCCCCCGCGACGTGCTGATCGAAGTTCAAAACGCCGGGATTTGTGGTACCGACCTGCATATCTGGCACGGTTCTTACGCGCTTGCGGCTTACCCGGTAGTACCGGGACACGAGTTCAGCGGCGTCATCGCCGCTGTCGGCGAACAGGCGCAGAACTTCGCGGTCGGAGAGCGCGTCACCGCCGACCCGAACCTACCCTGCTACAGCTGCGTGTTTTGTCAGCAGCGGCAGTTTAATCAGTGCCTCAACTTGGAAGTCGTCGGCGTTACCCGGAGCGGCGCGTTCTCACGCTACGTTTCCGTTCCCGAAAGCGCGGTTTACGGCATCGGCGAAATGCCGTTTTCCGAAGCGGCGCTGCTCGAGCCGCTCGCCTGCGTTGTTTGGGGACTGAAACAAGTCCAACTCCAAGCCGGTGACACCATGCTCATCTTCGGGGCTGGCCCGATGGGGATGCTGATGCTGCAAGCGGTGCTACGCGCCGGAGCCGCGTCAGTCGTGATCGTTGACAAAGAACCGTGGCGGCTTAAGCTCGCCGCGCAGCTCGGCGCAACGACGGTTGAAGCCGACGCGCTTACACCCGAAGCCCTCAAAGACGTTGCCCCCTACGGTTTTGACGTGGTAGCCGACGCTACCGGCGTTCCGCAGGTCATTGGGGGAACGTTCGACTACGTGAAGCCGGGAGGCAAGGTCTGGGTTTTCGGCGTCGCTGCTGGAGACGCAACGGTTCCGTTTTCGCCCTATGAAGTCTTCCGTAAAGACCTCAAAATCATCGGCTCATTCGCACTCAACAAGACCTTTCATGAGGCGATTTCACTCGTGCGCGGGGGTGCGCTCAAATTGGCACCGCTTATCTCACACACGCTGCCTATCCGCGACTTCGAGCAGGGCTTACAACTTGCTGAACGCGACCCCAAACGGTTAAAGGTGCAGTTTGCTTTTAGTGAGTAATGCGTAGCGTTCAATCATTTGACCGCTAAGAGGCGCAGGTCGGTAACCCGCGCCTCTTTTTGTGGCAGGTAGAGAGACGCTACGAGGTGAGCGTCAGCTGGATCAATATGGTACTTGCGGCGGTGAACGGGGTTCTACAGGGACGTCAGCTTACGGTTCAACAGCCGACACATGTGTTTGAAAAGATAGTCAAGTTTGGGATACGGTGAGTAAGCGTGTTTAGGTTTCTCGAGCCCACACTTCTCCTACAAACAAAGAAAAAAGCTGCCCTTTCAAGCAGCTTTGAGAAAATTTATTTTAGCTAGAGATTGAAGTTAACGCCGAATTTGGCGCGAAACGATCCACCGACTTCGGTGAAATCTCGCTTCACGATGGCCCCCGGTTGAATCTCACCGAAGAAAGCAAAACGTCCGAGCAGCGCTTCTGCACCGACAACCGCGTGAAAACCATAGTCATACGCGTCTCTAAGTTCGTTGGCATTTTTGCCGTAGTAGCCGTCTACTCCAGCACCCACGTAGAGCGCATTGTTCGTCGGCGCACCGACAATCGCGTCTCCACCTGAGGTGAGACGGTCAACGTTTAGAAAAAAGTTTGTGAACGCGTCTAGGCTGGCCATGTTGGGTTGCAAGTTAGTGAGGTTGCCCTCGGCGCTCACACGCACCTCGAACTCAGGGGTCAGGTTGACGCCTAACTGCGCACCAAGCTTCCATTTCGTGCTCTTGTTGACGATAGGCGTTCCGCCGGTAACACCCACGTAAACGGTTTGGGCAAAGGCGCTCGGAATGGCTAGGATGAACAGGATCAATAGGGTTTTCGTAAATGTGTTCATAGGCGTGAGTGTAAAGGGCCAGCCTTAAGCGAACCTTAACGAAAGTCACAAGTTAGCGCAGGAGGCCGTAACGCTTCCCCTGCTCGCCCAAACACCTTGCCCTGTCACGCCTCTTCCTGTATACTCGGGAGCGCTGAGGTCACGGGGCGTGGCGCAGTCTGGTAGCGCACCTGGTTTGGGACCAGGGGGTCGTTGGTTCGAATCCAGCCGCCCCGACCAAAAGATTATAGGTATCATCTATAACGCAGCGTGCACGATACTTATAACGAAAGTTAGGGATGATACCCCTAAGTCGCGGGAGTAACTCAGTTGGTAGAGTGACAGCCTTCCAAGCTGTATGTCGCGAGTTCGAATCTCGTCTCCCGCTCCATTAAATCTTTCGTTTATGGTTTTTGTTATAGACAGTATTTTGTAAGATTTTCGAGCGTTGCATAAGCAAAGGATTTCAGCGGTCTCGGGTAGCGTTGGTTAGTCAATGTTACCGTTCTTGCACCAGTAGCTCAGCCGGATAGAGCAGCCGCCTTCTAAGCGGTAGGCCGAGGGTTCGAGTCCTTCCTGGTGCATTTTCATCTTCCTGACGGTCAAACTACAATCTGCGCCCAGCCCCATTGTCGGGTTTGTATGGTCGTCATGTGCCAAAAATGATTCTGCTTGCACAAAAGCTAAAATGGTGGGTGCAAACCTTAAGGGAAGACGCTTTGGTCAGAGGTCTAACGGGTCTGGCTGTACCCCGGTGTCAGCAAAAGTCTGAATCTGTTTAAGACGTAAGACAACCTCCGCTCGAGCTGATTCGATAAGATCAGCGGCGATAAGAAGCGCGTTGTTGTGCCGCCCGTAAGCGTCGAACCCAGCGGCGGCTAAAGGCGTACCGTGTTCGAACAGAGCCAGCGCACCCTCCAAAGGCAGCTCATAAAGCACCTCGACCTCTTCACGGTTCAGCCGGTAGCTTTCCAGCGGCGCGCCTCGGACGAGCAGGTACGTCTCTTGCAGTTCATGATCAGACACACCCGGATACTTGCGGCGTGCGTGCGTCGTGCCCAGATAGATAAGCTCGTGCAGGGAAACTTCAAAGCCGAGCTCTTCGCGGGTCTCACGGAGAACGTCCGGGAGCGTCTCCCCTGCGCCGAAGTGTCCACCGACGGCGACGTCGAGCTTACCGGGCTCGAGGTCTTTATCCGGCGCACGCCGCTGCAGCAGTACGCTGTATCTATCTTTAATGTGCCCATCTTTAAGCAGCCACAGATGAAACGTGCGGTGCAGATTGCCGTCGCGGTGAACGGCGTCTCGAGCCTTTATCTCTCCGGTAGGTAGTCCTGCGGCATTCAGCACGTCTAAACGCTCGTTCACAGGGGTACTATACCGTGTGGCGTCTCCTTTACAAACACGCAGACAAAAGGGTCGGGGGCGGCGCTTTGGCTTGCGACAGTTTGGACTGCTGCTCGTCGGGCTGTTACTTGGCAGCTGCCAGGTCGCTGAACCTATAACCGAACCTGCCAACGAACGGGATTTTGGTCTGGTGATTCCAATTTACAACGAGGCGGGACTCAGGGCGGCGCTGACACAGTTCAAACCGCAGCTGCGTTCGCGTGACCGCTTTATGCTCGTCTCGGGCAATATGGACGGTGAGGTTGATGTGCCCTGGCTCAACCGGTCGGCGCTCGAGCTGCGCACAACATATCCAGCAACGCCCATTTACGCGGCGACGAGCGGCCTCAGCAACGTAGCAGCGGCGAGCCGAGAGGTAGGCACACTGATAGAAGCCATCGTCTACGTCTACGAACCCAATTTTCTCAACCAGCCGGAGTTTAGCTGGGACTTCGACGCGACCTTGGAACGCTTTGATGAAGCTGAAGCTTTGATCGGTCAAAATGGCTTCAGGACAGTGGGCAAACCGACGGGCAGACCCCTGTTACAGTCCAGCTTGCAGTCTTATGAATGGGACTACAGCCGCCTCGCCGAAGCCGTCGATGAGCTGTTCGTCCAAACGCAGACTTATTGTAAAGAGAGTCCGCAGGTCTTTGCCGAAGCCATCGACACGCTTGAAAAGCAGTACGGCAACCGTACCCAGCTGCGCCCCTGGATTCCACAAGTGACCGTCGATCCGGACGCGCCCAACGGCACGACCGTGGCGCAGGCGCGGGCGTGCTTGGAAGAGGCGAAACAGCGGGGGCTTTCGGGAGCGCTGCTCTGGTGGTCCCCAAACTTTGCCGACCGCGCCGTCGCTTTTATCGCTCTACTGAACGCTGACGCTGAACTTTAGGCGTTTTAGCCGGACGTTCTGAGGGCGGCGCACCAAAGGGAAGCGTAAAGAGCATCTCGAGGCTGTAGTAGCTTCTCAGCACCCGAAACAGGACGTAAACCGGTAGATAAGGCAGCAGGCTGAACTGACGGTACACGGCAAGAACCACGACACTAACCAAAAACGGTAAACCGACTACGACCGCGCCGAGCGCTGCACCGTGACGTAAAAAAAGTGCGTCGGGCGTCAGAACGAGCGTTACTAGGCCGAAAAGCAGCAGCGGCACCGTCGCCGAACGCCGCGCAACCTGTAAAAGTGCCCACGGCAAGGTGAATACGCCGCGGACACCTTGACGCCTCGTCATCGCCGAGCGGTTACGCGCTGCGACGTGAAAGGTACTCCGAAACCACCTGAGCCGCTGCTCGCGCAACTGGGCCAGGGTGCGCGGCACCTCCGAATAGACGTGCAGACCGGGGTCGTTGATCAGCCGGTAGCCGAGCCGCCCGATTCGCAGCACGACGTCCGTATCTTCGCCGTTGATCTCCTCGGCAAAGCCGCCGAGCGTCACCAGACAGCTCCGGCGGTAGGCCGAAAACACGCCCGATAAACTCAGCACGCCGTCGATGGCGCTCATGCCGAGGCGAACAAACCCCTGATTGAGATAGACTTCGGTCGCGCGCATCTTGGAGAGTAGAGGGCGAGACCCCAGCGGCAGCGGCAGCCCACTGACCGCGCCCACACCCTCGTCAGCAAAGTGCGGAACCGCCCTGGCGAGCAGGTTGGGTGAGACTTGCGTATCGGCGTCGACGCGCACGACGATATCTTCTTTGACGTAGCTTAGGCCGTGGTTGAGCGCCTTCGATTTGCCCGGTTGAGGGCACGTCAGCACCACACCGTCGAGCGCCGTACAGCGCCTCAGCTCAACCTCGGCGAGGGCGCGCGTCAGGTCTTGCGAACCGTTGTCAACGAGGTAGAGCTTGCACACGCGCCCATAACGCTGCGCGGCTAGGTCGAGGCTCCGGATGCAGTCGGCGATATTTTCCGCCTCGTTAAAAGCAGGTACCAAAAAGGCGACGGAAAACCGGATGTCACCGGTTTTCCCGCGGAGCGACAGCGTTTCGATGCCTGCCAAAATCGCGATGAAGATAGGGAAAAAGAGCAAGATGCCGGGGCCGAGACCGCCGAGCAGCGCTGCGCTTTTGAGAAACTCGAGCGGCGCACTGAGAAAGGTGCTGGCAGCAAAAGACAGCACGCCAGCTAAGGCCGCAGCAAACACGAAACGCACAGGATAGCGTTTAGGGCGCTTTCTCCGGGTTCTGACCAGCTCGTCGTCCGGAAGGGTAGCTTGCCGCAGCAGCAGCCACGAAAACGCGCCGAGTACGGCGAATCCTAGAACAAGATCGGTCAGGGAGGGGGTAAACGGCCCACCCAAAAGGCTCTGGAGATTGGCGAAGACGATATCGAGAACGAAGGTGAAGAGTGTGACCATCAGAGTCAGACTCGTTAGCAACTTGAGTCGCCAGCCCCAGGTTCCGGCAGCGAACACGCTAAAGGTCAGAAAGAACGCCAAGAAAAAGGGGCGAAGCCGCAGGGAAGTCGCGCCGGAAGGCGCACCTAGTAGCGTTAAACGGCTCAGCACACCACCGTAAAAAGCTTCAGCTGCGGGCGACAGTATCACAAATAGGGTAAATACCACCGTTAAAACCACTAGAAACGCAGGCACCAGCCACGCCGAACGCGGTACCGAGAAGCGGGGTGGAGCGCTGTCTATAGTGCCGACAGAGGTGCCTACAGGCAACTTAAGGTCTTCTAACACCGACGGCACCGTCTGTTTCAGTTTTACTTTCATATACTTGCTTTCATCACGTCCCCAGTTCGGCGTTTTAAGGGCCGGTCGACCGCTGCTAAGCCGCAGCTGACCGGCCCTAGTCTACCGTTTGACCCCTGCTCACTATAATAATTCTCGCACCGGCGTCTCGTAAATAGCCGAACCTTGAAGCGTTCCGGCGGATTGTATAGACTAAGGCGTATGCGCCCGTAGCTCAGTAGGATAGAGCAGGGGACTCCTAAGCCCAAGGTCATCCGTTCGATTCGGATCGGGCGCACCACAAAGTGTACGCTAACCACGTAAGCTTAAGCCTCGCTGAAGAGTGGGGCGGTTTTATGTGGGCCTAAAGCACCTCTAAAACCTCACCCTGACGTTCTAAGAACCGTTCGGCTTCACGTGCTGGTAGCGGTTTAGAGGTGTAGAAACCTTGGAAAAACTCACACGAGAGGCTCTGCAAACACTCGAGCTGGGCCTGCGTTTCAACCCCTTCGGCTACGACCTCGAGCTCGAGCGCGTGCGCGACTGAAACGATCATCTGGACGAGCTTAACGCTCGCTTCACTCTGGGTCAGCTGATCGACGAAGCTGCGGTCAATCTTGAGCGTATCGACTGGAAACCGCTGCAGGTACGACAGCGACGAATACCCTGTACCAAAGTCGTCGATATGGAGTTTCAGGCCGAGGGCTTTGAGATCGGAGAGCGTCTGGAGAACTGTTTCGGAACTCGTTACGATCACACCCTCGGTAATTTCCAGGTGCAGCGCCGCCGCGTCTACACCGGTTTCTAGAATAAGCGTAGTGACAAAATCTACGAGCCCGGGCTGCGCGAAGCTCTGACTCGACAAGTTCAGACTGAGCGTCGGCGACACCTCCGGGAAGGCCTGTTGCCAAAGGCTGAGCTGCGCCGCTCCCTCACGCAGTACCCAGCGGTCGAGCTCTAAGATCAGCCCGGTCTCTTCAGCTAGCGGGATAAACTCGGCTGGAGAAATGGGACCGTGCCTCGGATGCTGCCACCTTACCAGCGCCTCGAAACCCGTCGTCTGACCGGTTGAGAGCGAGACGATAGGTTGATAGTGCAGCGTCAGTTCACCCCGCTCAGCCGCGCCCCGCAAATCGCCTTCTAAACTCATCAGACTAGACGCGCGTTCACGCATCTCCGGGGTAAAGACCTCGAACCCTACGACGCCGCGAGCTTTCGCCCGGTACATCGCAATGTCGGCGTCGCGGAGAATATCTTCGGGAGACCTGTGACCCGCTTCAGACAACACGATGCCGATACTTGTTGAGACGTGCAGCGTGTGCGTCTCAAGTTCAAAAGGCTGCTCGAGCGCCCCGTTAATTCGCTTGGCAAGCGCCTCAGCCGTCTGCAGTGAGGAAACGTTCTCGAGCAAGATCGTAAACTCGTCGCCGCCCAGCCGCGCTACGGTATCGAGCTCACGAACGCAGCTTTTAAGCCTGTGACTAAACGCTACCAGCAGACGGTCGCCCACCTGATGACCGAGCGAATCGTTAATCACCTTGAACCGGTTGAGGTCTAAAAATAGCACCGCGAAACTCTGTTCAGGGTGGCGTCTGCGTCTAAATAGCGCCTGCTCGAGCCGGTCGGTTAAAAGTGCCCGGTTGGGGAGTCCGGTCAGCGTGTCGTGCAGCGCGTTATGCAGTAAACTTTTACGACCGCGCGAAAGGTCACGTTCGAGTGGGTAAAAAATTAGTAGCCCCTCGAGCAGCAGGGCCAAAAGTGTCACGATCCAGACTCCCGCCTCGAGCCGTTTAAGGTCGGTGATCTGCTCGTTGGCCTCCTTTTCATATTGACTCGTTACAAAGTCAAGCGACTCCAGAAGCCGTCCCGGAGCCACGATCAGGATACGCCGCAGATCGGGATTTTGAGTCGTCAGCGCCTCGTCAGGTGCGCTCAGCAAACGGCGCACGGCGGCGATATAGTCCCGGACTTGTGCGTCTAGCTCGAGCGGCGCAGAAAAGTAGAGCTCGGTAACAATTGGTGAGGGCTTACGGGGAAGGTGCGTTCTAGCGTCTCTCTGGTTTCGCGCCGGGTCTACCTGGGTCAGCACCAAATGAACACGTTCAAGGAGGTCTATAGCCGAAGCCAGTTCGTGTTTTGCCAGGTCGCGCTCGGCCCGGCCCTCAGCCAGAACAAGCTGCTGGGCAAAAAGCGCCGTACGCTGCGAGAGCATCCGCTGCCGACCACTCATATTGATGACCGCCGCGCTACTGTCTTGCGCGTCGATCACGCGGCTTAACAGAATGTAGGCGCTCGTGCTGAGAAGCGCAACCAGGGTCAGCGCCAGCAGGTAACGTGCCCGCACGGTTCTGAATATGCTCGAGGCTGCCCTCACTGCTGTTTTCACGGCTGGCATCCTGGACTCCATAAACGCAGCTTAAGCACCCGGGTCTTACAAAATATGCACATGATTTGGGCGCAGCGCGTTCTGCGCTTCTACCGGACCGAAGAGTTTACGTCTGTACGGGTGTAACGTACTGGGAGGTGTCCGTGTACATGCCGTTAAGTGCGTGCTCGAGTCCAATTCACCGGAGCTTGACCGGGCTCCAAACTACTTGTTAGCAAAACAGTCTGAACGTTAAGGTAGAGGGTGTCTAGTTCAAGCTTCTGCATAAACCCCCTCAAACGCCCTCAGAGCGGTTCAGGTCGCCGTAAAGCCGCGCCTACCCAGCGCAGCCAAAACTTCGGTCAACCTCACACCCAAACGCAACGAGGGTCACGCACTTCCGAGTTTACTTACATACGGTTCAGGTTGACGCACATCGTCTTAGCGGGCTTCGTATTGATAGGGCTGGCGGGCGGTCTCGCACAGGGGCAGGAAACGTCCTCTACACAGCTCTGCAAGGCTTCAGAAGAGGCCAACATACGCCCTATCTGGCGGGGCGAAGACGACTGGCTCTTTGGGCGACCCGACCTCATCACCACGTTGCAGCTCCCTAAAACGGCGCTCCCTTACCTAGCGCAGCTCGCAGCGGCGCTTAAAGCTGAAGGCGTTACCCCCGTCGCGCTCGTCGTCCCGACGCGCGGCTCGGTGGCGTACACCCAGATAGGTCCTCAGCAGCGAAGCCGCAACCCGGCGCTGGCCAAGTACAGTGCGAAAGAGGCGGCTCGAGGCTACCGCGCCTTTTTGACACAGTTGCGAACAGCGGGCTTTATCGCGCCCGACCTGCTCACGGTCGCGCAGATCGAGGGCAAAGCATTCTTTTTTAGACGTGACCATCACTGGACGCCCGCAGCGGCGCAGGTCGTCGCGCGGAGGGTCGCAGCACAGCTCGAGATCCGTCTCGCCGCCCTGCCCACAACATCTTTTGCGACCTCGCAAACGCCTGCCAAAACCCAGCTGGGCACGCTGCAGCGGCGGGCCGAGGCGTTCTGTCCCGGCCTCAGTCTGCCGCTCGAGTCCGTTACGCAGTTCTCAACCCGACCACGAAACGTTAGCAAGGTAGACAGCGCAGCTCTCTTCGACACCGTGGTTCCCGAGGTTGTCTTGGCAGGTACTAGCAACAGCCACCGGGGAGAAGACAAGCCAGAACTCAACTTCGACGGGTTTTTACGGCAGGCCACCTCACGCGACGTCCTTAACGTCTCTTTCCCCGGTGCCGGGGTCTACGGCGCTTTAGAAGCGTATTTGCTTTCGGGCGAATACCGCCAAGCGCCGCCCAGGGTGCTGCTGTGGGAGACAACCTATATGAGCTGGCACCGCCGCCACAGCTTGGAGACCGAACAGCGGCAGGTGCTGCCGAGCGTTTACGGCGTATGTTCGCGCGCGCTGGCGAGACGCGCTGTAAAAACGTTGCCTGAAGGCCGGACGGCGCTTTTTGAAGGGTTAAACGTGCCCTCAGGTAACGTCTATTTGCAACTCGAGCTAGACGACCCTGCACTGGTCAAGTTTGACCTCGAGCTGCGTTACAGCGGCTACACCACGCGCGCGCAGATCTCGCGTACGACCCGCGTACCGAACTCCGGGACGTTTTTTTACGACCTCCGCGACCCCTTTGGTACACCCTTAGAAGCCGTCAGTCTAGACAGCCCGAAAACAGCTTCGGGCGGCGCACGCGTCTCGCTCTGCCCGGTACCTACCCTGCCCCCGTCCCACTAGTGGTAGATCCCTAACAGGTACGCCGCTACTCCGGCAGCTTCGCGCAGGCGGTACGGGAGACGGGGGCCGTGCGTTTGGACGGGCGCAACCTGGGCGTCGAGGCCCAGATGCCGCGCCAAGAGTTTGGTGCGGTAGGCGTGCAGGTCGTCGGTGACGATAAGAACGCGCTGACCCCGGAGCAGCGGCTCACTAAAGTGCAGGTTTTGGTAGCTCGAGCGGCTCCTCTTCTCACTTACGAGCGCCGCTTTAGGCACCCCGTGTTCAGCGAGGTAGCGCACCCCGGCTCCCCCTTCGGTAAAGCTATCGCCAGGTTGTTTGCCACCCGTAACCAGAATACGCGGCGCACAGCCCGCTCGGTAGAGCGCCAGCGCCCGGTCGAGCCGACGCGCGAACACCGGCGACGGCGTTCCGTTGTACTGCGCCGCGCCCATCACCACGAGGCTGTCAGCGGGGCACTGTGAAGCTCGTGGAGCTTGCGCGTGTGAGACCCAGCCTGCACCTAACAAAGTGACGAGCAGCAGCCCGATACTGAACGAGGTCAGGTGACGCAAGCTCGGGCGCGTCATCAGGGTGTGGGCTCACCGGTTACAGGCTCGAGTCTCGCTTCGATCGCACGGGCGTGGGCCTCGAGGCCTTCAGCCCGCGCCAGCCGCGCCGCCCCCGGCCCAATTTCTTGCAGCGTCGCCGCGCCGATACCGACAAGCGGAATAACCTTTTGAAAGTCGCGCACGTTGAGCGCCGAAGCGAACCGCGCCGTGCCGCCCGTCGGCATCACGTGACTCGGCCCCGCCGCGTAGTCGCCCAGAGCTTCCATACTCGAGGCTCCTAAAAAAATCCCACCCGCGTGTTTAACCTCCGGCAGCGCCGCCCACGGGTCTTGAACCAATAAGCAGAGGTGTTCGGGCGCGTAGAGGTTAGCGACCTCTAATCCTTCAGAGAGTGACCCGACAACGACGGCGTAACCGCGGGTCTCGAGGGAATCTCTAGCCGCCTCTTCCGTCGAGAGGGTACGGAGCTGCTGCTCGAGTTCCCGCTCAACTCGCGTCAAGAGCGCTTCATCAGTCGTGACCAGCACCGGTTGCGCAAAGGCGTGTTCAGCTTGGGCTAAAAGGTCGGCGGCGACGTGTTTAGGGTCGGCGGTAGCGTCGGCCAAGACGAGCGTTTCGGTCGGGCCGGGCAGCGCTTCAATCCCCACTACGCCGAACACGAGCTGCTTGGCGAGGACCACGTAAGTGTTACCGGGGCCGACGATTTTGTCAACACGGGGGACGCTCTCGGTGCCGTAGGCGAGCGCCGCAATCGCCTGTGCGCCGCCGACGCGGTAGACCTCACGAATACCAAGAAGCCGCGCCGCGACGAGGATTTCCGGGGCGACGCTGCCGTCGGCTCGAGGGGGCGTCGCAACCACAAGCTCAGGAACACCCGCAACCTGCGCGGGAACGGCGCACATCAGCAGGGTACTGAAGAGCGGTGCACTCCCCCCTGGAACGTAGACGCCGACACGCTCCAGAGGACGCACCAGTTGCCCTAATAGCCCACCGCCCGCCTGCTGCAAAAACCCCTCTTGCGGTTGATGCGCGTAAAACGCCCGGATACGCGCGGCAGACAGCGCCATCGCCTCTTTTACCGCTCCCGGAACACTACGTTCGGCCTCGGCAAAAGCCGCCTCCGGTACCCGCAAGGCGTCCAGCTTCACCCCGTCGAAACGCTCGGTACAGCTCAGCACCGCCGCGTCACCTGAGGTTTTGACCTGCGCCAGAATGTCCGCTACAACGTCCCGTTGACCGGCGTCCGGCTCGCCGCCACGACTCGAGAAGACCCGCTCGGCTTCAGCATATCCACGTAAAACCTGCATACAGAGCATCATACTAGCGATTTGCCCGCATACACGCTTGTTGCAAGCTTACAACTATTTGGGTACGCTTGGCTGAGGCCAAACCGGAAACTTTTCTCAACAAGAACCCTGAAGAACGTCTAAAACTACCCTATGAACACGCGCCTCGCTACCGCTGCCGACGCCGCGCCGATCGCTGAAATCTACAATCAGGGCATCGCCGCCCGGCTGGCTACATTTGAAACGGAACCGAGAAACGCTGCTGCTATCGCCCTCTGGTTTGAAACGCCGTATCCGGTGGTCGTCGCCGAAGACGACACCGGCGTCAAGGCGTTTGCGGCTACCTCGAGCTACCGTCCGAGGGCGTGCTACGCGGGCATCGCTGAGTTTATGGGGTATGTTGCGCCGGAGCATCAGAGTCAGAGGTTGGGTAAAAAGGTACTCGAGGCCCTCTTCCCCGCCGCTGCCGAGGCTGGCCTGTACAAGCTGGTTTCACGCGTTTTTGTCGAAAACTACGCCAGCCGCCGCCTGCTCGCGTCGGTCGGGTTTCGTGAGGTAGGGGTGTATGAGCGGCACGGTCAGATTGCGGGCGAGTGGCGAGATGTGGTGATTGCCGAGCGGTTTTTGGACGTTTAGCCGAAATTATTAAGATTGTTATGACTACCTAGCCAATTCCGGCCTGCCACTGGTCATTTACGGACTTTTGGAGCGCCTTGAGATACACACTGGCCTTGGCGTAAAACATCAGTAACGCCTCGCGGTAAATTTGAAACTGTACATAGAGGGACGGCGTAAAGCCGTGTCCTCTATCAATCTGCTTATGGTGCAGGTCATCTTCAGAAAACCCTTGTAAGACGGTCTCAAACTCATTATCAAGCGCCCTGTACCACGCCTGAAAACGCACCACGCTGGTTGCAAGTTCTGGCTCAGGAGTGCGGTATGACACCTCGTACTTGAAGGTTTTGAATGACTGAATGTAGTTTTGCTCGAGTTCGCCGCTCTCCCGGCACAACTCCCCGAAGGTTGGATTATCGCCCGGCAGCTTATAGGCCAGGTCGCTGTCTGTCAACACCTGCAACAAGTCGTATCGCTCGCATTGAGTTTGATGTAACGGAAACTCGCTTTCAATCAGGCTGTTCATTTACCACTCCGCGCATGGGTTTAAGGTTAAATAACGAAAAGGCCGCCCGGAGGCAGCCTCTTAACTTATGTTGTCACTATACTTTTACGCGCTTTTAGACAAGTCCACCAAACGCTTGAATGCGTCCGGGTGTTGCACCGCTAAATCGGCCAAAATTTTACGGTTAATTTCAACGCCCGATTTACGCAACCCGCTCATGAAGACCGAATAGCTCAAGCCTTCCTGACGGGAAGCTGCGTTGATGCGGGTAATCCATAACCGACGAAAATCGTTTTTCTTGTCGCGGCGGTCACGGTATTCGTAGTCAGCGGCGTTAAGAAGTGTTTGCTGCGCGATGCGAACACTCTTCGAGCGCATCCCCCAGAAACCTTTGGCGCGTTTGAGGATTTTCTTGTGCTTGTGGCGGCGAACGACGCCGGTCTTGGCTCTTGGCATCTACAACCTACCCGTACGGAAGCAGCACTTTGATACGCTTCGCGTCTACATCGGCGATGACGAGTCCGGTTCTACCCTGACGGATACGTTTGCCACTCTTCTTGAAGTTCAGGTGACGTTTTCCGCTCCGCATAGCCTTGACCTTACCTCGCCCTGTGATTTTAACACGGGCTTTGGTGCCCTTATGGGTCTTTTGTTTCGGCATCTCTTCTCCTATTTCTGATTTGAGCTAGTTTGACCTAGCTAGAAGCTTGCGCGGTCTCCTGCTCGTCTTTGGGTGGTGCGATTTTCGACGGGCCTAAAACCATGTTCATATCCATCCCGGCGAGGTTAGGGGCAGATTCAACGACTGCCATGTCGGAAACGTCACTGGCGACGCGGTTCAAAATGCCTTGACCAAGCTCTGGGTGCGTGCGTTCACGGCCCCGGAACATAATCGTAATTTTGACCTTGTGACCGCCTTTAAGAAAGCGTTTGACGTGGTTGACTTTGGTCGTATAGTCGTGGTCGTCTATCTTGACGCGAAACTTGATGGCTTTGAGCTCCTGCTGCCGCGACTTTTTACGGGTCTCTTTTTCCTGCTGCTGGAGTTCGTAGCGGTATTTACCGTAATCCATCAGTTTAGCGACGGGGGGCTGGGCACCTTCGCCGACGAGCACCAGATCGGTCTCGCCTTCGCGGGCCATCCGGAGCGCGTCACGGGTTTCGACAATCCCCTGCTGCTGACCGTCGTCTCCAATGAGGCGGACCTGCCTTACCCGAATCTGCTCGTTTACCTTCATCTCTCTGGCTATAAACGTCACCTCCAAAAGCTTGTGTTCAGGCGCGAAATACGCTCTGCACAGCATGTCAGTATAGCAGACCAGGGCGGTTTAAGCAACGTGCCCGGAGACGTTAGCGCCGTCTCAGAACGAATTATCGTAGCCGTAAAGCAAATTTCTCGGCTAACTCAGCGTTAGTCTGAGATGTGCTCATTTTGGCGTCTCTCACGCTTTTACTTTGGCTTGTACTTACTGCAGATTGGCTTTTAGGTCTTGTAAGAACTGATCAACTAGACACTTCGGCTGTCCAAAACACGCTGCCTACATTGTCGGTGGTGATTCCGGCGCTTAACGAGCAAGATGCAGTTGAGACCGGCCTCAGGTCAGTTTTGGCGCAAGACTATCCGGGGCTCGAGGTCATCGCCATCAACGACCGCTCGACCGACGCCACCGGCGCGATCTTAGACCGGATGCAAGGAGAATACCCACAGCTTCAGGTAGTGCATATCGAGACGCTGCCTGCAGGCTGGCTCGGCAAAAATCACGCGCTTCAGCTGGGGGCGCAAAGAGCGCAGGGGGAGTGGCTGCTCTTTACCGACGCCGACGTACAGTTTAGGCCAGGTGCGCTTTCGGCGGCGGTGAGCTACGCGGCGCGTGAGAACCTCGACCACTTGACCGCTGTTCCTCACATGACGGCTAAGAGTCCCTGGCTTAAATCGTTTGTGGCGGCGCTTATGCTGCTCTTTAGCTTTGGCATTATGCGCGCCTCAGCACCTGCGACAAACGCGTATGTCGGTTTGGGCGCTTTTAATCTGCTCCGGCGCTCCGTTTACAGGGCCGTCGGGGGTCACGCGCCTATCGCGCTTCGCCCAGACGACGATATGATGCTCGGCAAGCTGATTCAACGCGCCGGGTTACGGCAACGGGTGGTTCTTGCCACCGAGCTGATGCGGGTTGAATGGTACACGAGCGTGCTCGAGGCGGTTCGGGGGCTCAACAAGAACGCGTTTGCCGGTCTTGGGTACTCGCCTTTATTCGTGCTGCTCGTCACGCTGACGCTCGTCGTAACGCATATCTGGCCGTTTGTTGCAGTTTTTTTAACGGCGGGCTGGACACAGGTCGTTTTCGCGCTCGCCTTGTTTAATATCTTGTTCGTCTACGCACTGGGCTACCGTCTCACCAAACTTAGCCCGGTGTACGCGGCGCTGCACCCGCTCGGCACAGCGATTTTGGTTTACGCGACGCTCGAGTCTGCCTTCAAAGCGCTCGCGCAGGGCGGGATAAGGTGGCGCGGGACGTTTTATCCGCTCAAGGAGCTTAAAAAAAATAGGGTCAAAGACCGTGCTTGAACCTTCTATTCCTGTTTGGCAAGGCGCTCTAAACCGACCTGTGTCAAAGTCCCGTAAATATCCCCTACGTTTGCCAGCAAGACTAAACCTTCTCCAGTTTTGGCGTTAAACCCAAGAAAGGCCGAGTAACCTGCCGACCCACCGTTATGCCACACGATGTCCCCGGTAGTACTTCGTGAACGTATCCAGCCAAGCCCCTGCGCAGCGTACTGGCTTACTTTTACTTTGGTTGCTTTTTGTGCCGCGCAGTTGGCCTCAGAAAGTGTTCCAGGCGTTTTACACGCATCGATAGAAGCGTTCAAGAATCTCAGTGCGTCGGTGACTGAACCCCTCACAGCCCCAGCTCCAGCGAGCGCGTCCCAGTCCCAGTAACTCGCTGCCACCCCGCCCACCATGAGAGGCGGCGCAATATCTTCAGAACTCCAGCCTGTCATGGTCGCACCCTGCATCCCTAAAGGCTTGAAAATACGGTTTTCAACGAGGATTTTGTAAGGTGTTTTTGTAGCTCTCGCCAAAAGCGTTCCAAGTAGGCCGAAGCCAAAATTAGAGTAGGAATTAAACTGACCAGCGGGCTCGAGCTTCACCTCTTTAACCGCTTCAAAAAGCATCGTTTCGTCAAATTGGGCGTAGGTTTCATCACGCCAACGAAGCTTGTAAAGGAGGTTTATATTGGGTGGCGATAGGGGCAAACCTGCCGTGTGCGTCGCTAAATCCCTAAGCGTTACATCTTGCCATTTTTCGTTTTGTATATCCTTGGGCAGATAAATATTCACACTATCTGTGGGGCTGACGACCTGTTTTTGGGCAAGTTCAGCGAGTAAGGTTGCCGTAAAAACTTTTGTAATAGAGCTGTATTCAAATAGCGTTGCGTCGGTAAGCTCAGGATTGCCGATGAACCGCGTTGTTTGGCCTTCAGCGCTGATGTGACCGACGGCGATACCGGCGCGGTCATTGGGCAGAGCAGCTTTTAATTCGGCTTGTAACTGAGCTAAACCGGCGGCGTTGGCAAAACTGTTGCAAAGCGCGAGCAGCACGAACATTTTTAGATAGACAGACATAACTGCAATTTAAGGGCTACATAGGGTGGTCGTCAATGACTTAAAGCCTTGCTGAAGTTTGCCAAACTGCACTAGAGTAAGCAGGTGTCTCTAGCACTCGTAATCCGACTTCTCAGCCTGTTACTGGGTTTCGAAAACGCTGCCGTCATCCACGGAAGCCTTCCCAACCGGCTTGCGGGTTTGCCACTTCCAAGAGAAACACAAGTCGTCGTTTCCTACGTTCGCCGCAGCAGCCCTTTCAGTTTTTCTGCTGGAGTAAGACTCGAGACAACCTTGTCCCCCGATGTTTTTCGCGCGCAGATGGGTTGGGAGAGGAGCGGCTGGAAACCGGTCAGGCTTCCCATACCCACCATAGAGCCGTTCCCGTTTAAGCCTAACAATTCACCGCCGCCCGAAAAGGGGCTGGCGGGTACGCCATTTTTTCAAAAAGACGGTATGACGCTGACCCTCAATTCTCCAACCGCCAGACCGGGACGCCCTACTCGAGCTTACTTTCGGGTTGAGAGCGGAGACAGACCGGTAAAAGGCCTGTTGCCTATCAAAAGAACAGGTGTGGTCGCGTTTCTTCCTTCGCTAACTGTACCTAAAGGTGCTGAAATGGGCGCAATGTCTGCCTTTGAAAGTAACGAGGCCATAAGCGCAAGCACAGGAGTAACGACGAGTCTTTCTCCTGTCTGACTCGCTGAGCACTTTGCGGCGCAGCTTTCGAAGGCGGGCTGGCAGGTTACCGAAAAACGGTCTGCTAAGGGATCTGCGTTTATTACCCTCATTTATAGCGGCGACAGTCAAACCTACGACGCGCAGCTTTCGGTGTCTCGTCCACAGGGGCAAATGTACAGCGAGGTAGCTTTAGAAGCGGCCCTTCGCCAAGACGAGTAACGTTAATCTTTTCGCGCAGCCTTAAACTTAGCTTATGCAACTAGGTTACTCCCCCTGCCCCAATGACTGTTTTATCTTTTACGGCCTCGCGCACGGCAAAGTCGCGCCGGAACTGGATTTTGAGGTGAGACTCGAGGACGTCGAAACGCTCAATCAACTTGCTAGAAACGGCACGCTGCCGATGAGTAAAATCAGTTATTACGCGTTTTTTCACCTGACCGAGGAGTACATGATGCTCCGTTCGGGCGGCGCACTCGGGTTCGGCGTCGGGCCTTTAATCGTCAGCAAAGGGCCGTTAGACACGCTTTCAGGTCGCCGTATTGCGATTCCCGGCGGTTTGACGACGGCGAATCTGCTGCTCAAGCTCTCACAACCGGGTGATGTTGAACTGCTTACGTTACGTTACGACCGCATCATGCCCGCCGTCGCTGCCGGTGAGGTTGATGCGGGGTTGATTATTCACGAATCGCGTTTTACCTATCCAGAGTATGGGCTGGTCAAACACCTCGATTTGGGCGCGTGGTGGGAGGGTGAAACGGGCTTACCGCTGCCTCTAGGCGGCATTATGGCGAAGCGGTTGCTTGGAGAGGCGAAGTTGCGGGAGCTTGACAGCGCGGTTCGGGAGAGCCTCGAGTACGGGTACACCCACCGCGCCGAGGCGCAGCCCTACATCGCTGCGCACGCGCAAGAGATGAACGAGCGGGTGATGCAGCAGCACATCGACCTGTACGTCAATAAGCTTTCGCTAGATGTGGGTGACGTCGGGAGGCGGGCAGTCTCTGAACTTTACGAGCGGGCAAGGGCGGGGGGTCTCGTCCCGGAGGCCTGTCAACCGTTATTCTTGGCGGAATGACTGGATTTCTAGAGTGACTGGGTTTTTACGGCAGCTTTGGGCGGCGGCTTCTGCGCCGGAACGTTTTTTCGGGTGGCTCGAGCCTCAACCGATCCGCACGGTACGCGGCGGCGCGGTCGCTTACGGCAGCATCGTTGCGCTGAGCCTCGCGTGTGCCCTTGCACTCAGTCGGCTGACACGTTCGGACGCGCCGCTGCTTTTTACCATCTTTGCAGTCGTCGGGGCGAGCGCCTTCTTTTTGTATGCCTGGGCCTTCGGCAGCATCTTTGTGCAACGCGCCGGAGCGCTCGACCTGCGTACCTGGGAAGTCACGGGCTGGTGCTGGACACCCGCGCTCTTCGGCGCAGTGTCGATGCTGATTCCGCTTTTTCTCTTTCCGCTACCTGCTCTCGTCGCCGCCCTCGTCGGGGTACTCGCGTGGCATTTTGTGACGCTTCGCGCGGCGCTTCGGGTCTTTTTGGGAAAACGGGCGACGCGCGTTGTGACCATGTACGGACTTTACGTTTACGCGTTGCCGGTCGCGCTTTTTGCGCTTGTCGTCTGGTTTAGCGCACAGTTTATCTCTTGAGGTTGGCGTTTAGGGTTTTGTCACCGAGTTCGTGAGGCTCTCTGCCAGCCTTTGGCCCTGCATCACCGCCGCTTCATAAGACAAGTAACCCGCTGCACAAACGCCCGCAGCGTACAATCCCTTTAGCCGCTTTAGAGAAAACGTTTCGGCGTCCCATTCGCCGCCCTCAAACTGTCGGCAGGTCACGGTGTAGGGCGGCGCACCGCGGCTTTCGGGAGCCTCGAGCGTCACATCCCCAAAGGTAAACCCTGATTCCGTAAGGTTGTCGTAGAGGTCGTCATAAGCCATTTCCGAAAGTCGTCCGGCGGTTTCCGTCAAGGTTCCAACGCGCAGCCGTGCCCGTAAAAAACTACCGACGCAGAGCGCGACGCGTGGGGCGGTGCGGTCTACCCCTTCCCAGGTTGAAACGCCGATGACCTGTCCGTCTTGAACGCGTAAACCCATGACGCTCGACTGGAGCAGATGCAAGGTGGGTTCGCGCTCGAGCCTCCCCTTCGCCCGTCTACGCAGCGCAAACGTCTCTACAGTTTGAGTCTCACTACCGCCGCAAAGCTCCTCAAGGAGCGTCCCGGCAGGCGGCGTCAGTTCCGCCGCTGCCCCGACGAGGTTATAGACCGTATCGAGGCTGGTGGTTACAAGCAGGACGCTGAAACCGGCACGAGCTGCGCTCAGCGCCGCCTCGCTGCCGGTCAGTCCGGCCCCGACGACAATCAGGTCGTAGTGAGGAGTATTGGGATTCGGCAGCGCTATTCGTCAAACCCGTCTAGCAGCGGAAACGGTTGCCGCCGTCCGGGGGCGCGCAGGAGCAGGTGGCGTCCGCCGTCGGTGCGCTGATAGAGTAAAACGCCCTTGGATTGCCCCAACATCTCTGTCGGCCCCGGCGCGTCAACCATGACGCGCAGGTGCAGCGGCAGGCCGGTTTTAGGGCGACCCAGTTCGTAGCGTTCGCTCTCGCCGATGCGGTAGCCGAAAAACACGTCCGACGGGACGCTGCTGTAAACCACCGTCAACGACTGTGCTTCACTCGCCTTGTAGAGTGCTACGGCCTCCCAGATAGTCGCCTGCGCCTCCTCTTCAGAAAGCCACGTCACCTCGGCTGCGCCCAGGTCGCCGTAAAATGCGCTGGGAAAGTTTTTCGACTGAGCGTAAAAGCCCGCGTCACCGACGACGAGTTTCATCACGGCGTTGCCGTAAGAGGCACCCTGAACGGTGCCCTTGAGGTAGGCGATGGCGAGGCCGTAACGCTGTTCGTGCAGCGTAGCGAATTCATCCCAATCGGGATTGATAAGTTCTACGTCGGTGTTAACTTCAAAACCGGGTGTGATCAAGGTGTTTCTCCTGAAAGGTTGATGTAAAAATAGTTAGGCGGTTTTTTCTCCTGTATGCAGCGCCGATACGCCGAACATTTGGAGCTTGTACTGCACGCCGCTGAACCCGGCGTGCGTCATACGTGCGGCGAGCGCGTCTGGAGCGGGAAATTTGAGGACGGAGTCGGGCAGATAGGTATACGCGCTTTTACGGCCCGAAACGAGGCCGCCAAGCCGCGGCAAAACCTGTAAAAAGTAAAATCTGAAGAGGGTGCCAAATAGACCTTTGGGGGGCGGCGGAAACTCGAGCACCACTACCCGCCCCCCCGGTTTCAACACCCGGTAAAACTCCGCTAACCCCTTGTCAATATCGGCAAAGTTGCGAAGGCCGTAGGCAATCGTAAGCGCCCCGAACGACGCGTCGGGATAGGGTAGCGCGAGACCGTCGCCCTGCTCGAGCGTTACCTTAAGTTCCTGTTCACGCGCTTTACGGCGACCGATTTGGAGCATCGCTTCGACAAAATCGACGCCGATAACCTCAGCTCTAGGTCGGTACTTTTTAAGCGCCAGCGCCAGGTCTGCGGTGCCGGTTGCGACATCTAGAACGCGCGTTGCGCCGCCCGCAAAAGCGGCCCTTACGGCGTCCCTGCGCCAGCCCTTGTCAAGACCAAAACTGAGTACCGTATTGAGCAGGTCGTAACGCCGCGCAATCGACGAAAACATCGCGTGAACCTGCGCGGCCTTGCCCTCCCCTACCGACTCGTCCGAATAAACATCATGAGCTGAATGCTCCGGCGGCGGCGAAGAAGATTTCATCTCTTCAAATCTAGCACAGCCGCTTCTGTTCGGAATGTGTCGTTAAGATTATATGAGCGTAGCTTAAGAAGAAGGGCCGTGCCCTGCTAAATTTTATGAATGGATCCTAAGAATAACCAGCCGCTTGAGCGCAGGCAACGCCAAGCAGTTGCAAGCTTTTGTTGCACTGCAAAGCCTCGAGGATTCGCTCGAGGCTTTGTAACAACGGTAAACTTCTTGCCGCATTTAGTCGAGCAGCTGATGACGTGACAAAAAACTGTCGAGCTTGGCGCGGCTGAAGTTTGATAAACTCGCGGCGTCACCGTTGTAAACGAGCGTTGGAACGCTGCGGCGGCCGCCGTTGACCTGCATGACATAGGCTGCGGCGTCCGGGTCTTCTTCGATGTTGACCTCGAGGTAAGGCACGTCGAGTTTGGTCAGGGCTTTTTTCGTCACCATACAGTCGCCGCACCAGTTCGTCGTGTACATCACAAGCGTGTTGTCTGCTGTAAGGTCAGGCGTAGTCAGTTCGGGTAAAAAGGACATTAGGGTCTCCTAAAAATGAGAATCGGGCGTAGTTGCACCCACTGACTGCAAGGTATCAACCCCTTACAGACCGCTATGTAGGCTGCTTGACACGTTCCTAAAGGCCGAGTCCAAATGTAAAAACGATGTAAAAAGGTACGGACGCCTAAGATACTGAAGCGCAGCTTGGCATAATGTGAACCGTGCAAGGGTTATACCGTTTGCCGCACACGTTTTTTAGCGCTGTTTAGGTTGTGTCAAGTACAGGTTTAAGGAGGTCAGTGATGACAGTTACGAGGGTAAGACAAATGACCGGACTATTTTTTGGACTGGTTTTACTGAGTACGCAGTTTGGGACTACAGAGGCCCAGAGCGCGGCTGAGGACGCGACCGTTGTCGGGGTAGCCGCCGGAATGCCGGACTTCAGCACCTTGGTGGGGGCCATCGAAGCTGCTGGACTCACCGAAACGCTTCAGGGTTCCGGCCCTTTTACGGTGTTCGCGCCGACGGACGAAGCGTTTGCCAAACTCTCGGACGACGCTTTGAACGCACTTTTGACCGACCCCGAAGCGCTGACGCGGGTGCTGACCTATCACGTCGTACCGGGCAGCTTTACCACTTCAGACATCGCCGCAGATATGACGAGTTTTACGACGTTGGAGGGCAGTGAACTCCCGATTACGCAAGCGGGCGTCGGTGACGCGGCGGTCACGGCGGTTGATATTCTAGCGTCAAACGGGGTAGTTTTTGCCATCGACACGGTGCTGACGCCGCCCGACCAGACGGCTGGAGCAGGTGACGACAGCGCAGCGAGCGGGGGTACGGGGCTGTACTCGAGCACCGCCGAAGCGAGTGAACGCTACACCCTTGACGAAACCAACGGCAGCGGCGTGTCAGGGTCGGTGTTGGTGGCAGAATATAGCGCAGACCGAACCGTCGTCAGTATTTCGCTTTCAGGAACGCCTGCGGGCGGAGAGCATCCGGCAACGCTTTACGTGGGTAGTTGTGGTGCATTTGCTGAAGAGGTGGCAGGGCTCGAGCCCATTTCCGGCGCGACCGGCTTCAGCACGACCGTTTTAGAGGTACCTTTTGCCGATGTTGTCAGTAACGACCACGCACTTAATGTCACCGCGTCAGCAGGTGACGACGCCGCTGTAGCGTGCGGTGAAGTCGGGCAATAGCTTAAGCATTAGGCCAAAAGGTTATAGCAGGTATCAGCTGGTTTGAGACGCTCTGGGACGATGATTGTCGTTCCTGCGGAGGACTTCGTACACCAGCACGCACCCCTAAGAGACGATAGCTGCGAGAAGCTAGCTCAGTAACTACGAAAACCGCTATAATACACAAAAAAGGCCCTTCACAAAGCTGCGTGATGGGCCTTCTAAAATGTCGGGTCTAGTTCAGAAAGTCGGGAGCTAAAGCGACCGATTCGACGTTATCGACGGTGATAGACGAAGAGGGTGCAATGTTCCAGTCGCCGGGACGGTCGAGCACCTGTTCGGCGTCGTAGGTGATGACGGTATCTTGGGTCTTTTCGGCGATGTAAAAGGTAGCGCCGCTAAAGGTCAGGTCAACCGGGTTGCCGAGCGTCGTATTGGGGCCGCGAATTCGCGCTGTGACCGCGAGTTCACCGTCGGCGTCGCCAAGGTTCTCGAGCGTCAAGAGCTGACCGTCGCTGTTAAAACCGTCTTGCTCGGGGGTCGTCGCCGCGCCCACGTCGGCTAGAATCAGGGCGTCCTTGTCGGCAACGTAAACGATACCGTGCAGATTGGCGGAAACTTTGTCTCCAGCTTTGGTCGGGGTCAGCACCCGGTCGGGGCCGTTTGCGCCGTAGCTGCTCGAGTACCCTTCATAGACGAGTACCGCGCCGTCGGTCGCAGCGACGTAAAGCGTGTCGTTGCTGGGCTCGTAGTCTAAATCCCAGACGCTCCGCATATCGTTACCGAGGTCGTCCGTGACGTAAAGCGGCGCAATATTGCCGTCCGCAGCCGTGCTAAACACCTTGATGTCCTGTGCGCCGAAATCTGCAACGATAGCGGTATTTAGCGAACCCGCCACGTCCAGACCTTTCGGGCCGACGAGTCCTGTCCGGTCGCCCGTAATTATGCGGTCGCTGTCAGCAGCGAAGGCGTCCCGGCCTGCTGCGAGCCGGTCGATGACGAGCAGGCCACCCTGACTCGGTGTCTTACCGTCGTCGAAGGTAAGAAAGCCGTCGCCATTCCCACCGAAAGTGAGATTTTCGGGGTTGACCGTCGCGCCGGTCGTGTCAAACGCGCTGAGCGTGCCTGAAAGGTCGGGCTCCACGCTCACCACAAAGTCGTTGCCAGCGTCAGGAACATTGCTCGTAGCGAAGAGCGCGTCGATGGCGATGTTGGGGTCATCGATGTCGGTCACATCGGGATTTTGCGTCGGGGTCGTGCCGGGGTCGGTGAAGTCTACCGGCGCGCCCACCAGCGCTTCGGGTTTGATTTCGGCTTTGACGAGGTCGGGCATCACTTCGTCACCCAAGGTTTCGCTGTTCGGGTCGAAGATGTTGTCGAAGACCAGCAGGAAGTCACCGGCTTTTTCGGCGACGCGCACTTCGTCCCCGTTCAAGATCAGGTCAACGGGGTTGCCGAGGAGCGTCCAGCGGCCTTCGACCACGCGGCGCGGCGTCGCGTTGCCGTCAGCGGTGCTGGCGTTCTCGAGCACATAGAGGCTGCCGTCATTTTTGAAACCAGGTTGCTCAGGTGTGGTCGCTGCGCCGACGTCACTCACGACCAGCGTGTCCGAGTCGAAATCGTAGGCGATACCGTGCAGGTTATCGGAGATCTGGTTGTCGTCTCTGGCTGGGGTGATGATGCGGTCGGGGCCGTTACTACCGAAACCGTCATCCGAGTCGTTTAAGTACCCGTCGAACACGCCGACAGTGCCGTCGGTCAGGGCGGCGAAGAGGCGGTCGGCTGTTGGGTCGTACACCACGTCCCACGGGGCGACCTCGAGCCCGGTCGTCGCAACCGGCGAGGTGTTGCCGTCGTCCGAGGTGTTAAAGACCTTGATATTGCTGTCACCGAAATCGGCGGCGATAATCAGACCCGCGTCTTCAGCTAACTCGAGCCCTTTAGGTGCCACTAAACCGGTCGCGTTACCGCTGATTTCACGGTCCGAATCGGCGTCGAAAGCGAGGTTTTCACGGGTGTAGAGTTGCGAGATGATGCGGATACTCGGGCCGCGCTCAGAATCTCCGGCCTGGTAGACGTTACCGGCGCTGTCCACCTCGAGCCCCTCGTTATTCCCACCCATAAACACGCTCTGCAACTCGAAGCGTTCGTTAAACACGTCGATATTGCCCGCGTTATCAGAACCGTTGTTCGAGACGTAAACCGTCATTTCGTCGGGAGCAAAGGCGTTCGCGCCGGGGTTATTGACGACGACCACGACGACCACGACCGTTTGACCGTCTAAACCCTCGAGGTTAATGGTGATGACGTTGCCGCCTTCATTCAGGCCGGGAACCGTAACGTCAAAGGTGTCGCCCGTAAGCGGAACGAGCTGCGTTTCGCCCTCGTTGACGGTGTAACTCATCTGCGCTACCGAGCCGTTGGTGGTGCCGGAAAGCTCGAGCGTACCGTCAGAGACCAGCAGCGTGCAGCTGTCCGAGCCGTAGGTGCAGTCGAGCGGTTCAGCGAAGCTCAGTGCGGGCGTCTCGGCGGGCGCTTGGGAAAAAGGATTGGAGCAGGCGGCGAGCAGCAAAGCAGTAAAGGCAGCTGCAGCTAGACTTTTACTTGGTATTCGGTTCATCAAAGGTGTCCTTTCACAGAGTTTCTTAGAGGCGTGTTTTTAGCAAGAATAGGTGTAAAGGCCTCCCTCCGACGCAAGGTATTCGGTATTGTGTTTGTTTCTCTTTCGTTGCCCTGCTAGTTCAAGAAACGCACGTCCGCACATCTTGGATGCAAAAGGTCACAAGCTTTTACGTTTTACGTAAATATCAGAGGCTGTCAAAGCCGTAAAATGTACACGCTGAGGGGTCAAAGTTTGAACAGATGTGCTGCAGACGTGCTAAAAATGTGCTGCAGACGCGCTGCTGTCAGATGCTCCGCTTATGCTCCCAGGGCATAGTTTTTGAGTAGGGCTCAGCGGGACTAAACTACTGCCGCTCTCATATTCGGGGCTCTAAAACAACTCGTTAGCTCAGTTGGAGAACGCCGGTTGCAGATGAATTTCGGTTTCTACTCTAATAGAATGACCGATTCGGGTTTGACGATGCTGAGCGCAGCGTCCGGGGCCACCTCGACCTCACCCTGACGGCTTAGTAGCCCGTCAAACCGTAGCACCAGATCGAGCGCCGCGTCACCGACAAAAATATCGTCACCTTGTAAGGCTAAAGAGACCGGGTTGCCGAGCAGTGAGGCGGGGCCGTGCAGCCACAAGTTGACCGGCGTCGGCCCCTCGGCTTCGCTGGCATTTTGGATTACAAAGAGCGAGCCGTCGCTGCCAAACCCCGGTTGGTCGCTCGTTGTCGCCGCGCCCACGTCAACGACGGCGACCGTATCGGTCTCGGCTGAATAGCTGAGTTCGTGCAGATTGTGGGCTACCGGTCTACTGTTAAAGGTCGGCGTCACCATCCGGTCGGGGCCACCTTCACCCTGACGCGCGACGAAGGTGTCGTAAACAAGCAGTGTGCCGTCGGTCGCGCCGACAAAAAGACGGTCGGCAGCTCCGTCGTAGGCCAGCCCCCAAGGGCGGCGCGGTTCACCGCCAGGGCCGAGGTCATCTGCCGTAAAAAACGGTGCAACGTTGCCGAAACTGAGGGCGTCAAAAACTTTGATGTCGGCGCGGGCGAAGTCGGCAACCAAGATAAACCCTAAATCCTCCAAAATGAGCAAATCTTTCGGTTCGGCAAGGTTGGTCAAAGCCCCGGTAATAAGCTGGTCTCTTTCAGCGTCAAAGGTGTGCTCGGCTCGAGTCAGTAAATCCGGAACGATCATCACGCCACCGGGCGCACCCTCATCCGGGCCATCGTCAAAGGTCAGATAGCCTGTCCCCCGGGCGTCCACCACGATGTACACCAAGCTGACCGGCCCACCCGCAGCATTATCTGCAGCATCAAAGAACACCTCAGCCGACGCAAGGTCGGCAGGTGAGGCGTAGACGAGTCCTTGGGCCGGGTCAGTCGGCAGGAGCGGCGCGGGCGGTTTACTTATAGTTAGAAGCTGGTCTGAGGTCTGTGCGTGAGCTAGACCCGAAAAAAGGACGAAGAGAGAAGCCCACGTTTGTCGCCGTCTGTTCATTGTTTTCCCCCGTACTGTAAATGCCAACCCTCAGCTCGAGGTGACCTCGTGGCCTGCTACCTCGTCATCTGGTTCTCGTCAGGGTCAGGGTCTCGGTGGTCGCGCCCTGCGGCCCCACGGCCTGGACGCTCAGCGTATTGACGCCGGGCTCCAGGCTGAGCGTAAAACTGAAACGGCTACCGGCTGCGGTTGTCGTCTGGCTTGGTTCACTGTTGAGACTATAACTCAGCTCGGCAACGTCGGGGGCGACGACGCCGGTGATGATAACGCTGGCTCGCCCGAGCTCGGCACCGTCAGCAGGTGAGGTGATGCGTAGCGGCGAGGTGGCGACGGGTTCGGTGAAGGAGACGCGGCTGATGGGATAGGTCGGTTGCGGGCTGCCGCCGGGGGGCTCGAGGCTCAAGTAAAGCGCGGCGAAGTTCTGCGTTTCAATCTCAAATACGGACTGGTCAGACACAGTAAGCGAGGTGAGCTGGTCGCTGCTTCCGGGTTCCCAGTCGTCGTTGGTGTGTCCCCACGCCTGATAGGTCTGGCCTGCGGGTGCCTTTTGACCGAGGACGAACAGGGCGTCTCCGTCCGGACGGGTGAGAACGCTGCCGAGCGCTTCGCGTTGCCGTCCGTAAAGCGAAATCTTCTGGGTTTCGGGCGCACTTAAAAAGTTGGCAACTAGCGCCGCTTCGCGTTCGGTTTGCCGAGACGCTGTTTGTACAGTCTGTACCCAGACGAGTTCACCGACAGCGACGAAGGCCAGACAAGCAGCTAACGCCCAGCCTAAATAAGCACGGCGGTGTAAGGGTTGAAAAACAGGTGGCGTTTCGGTCTCTGACAGGTCGGGTGACGCCTCGAGCCTCCCCTGCAACCCCTTCCAGACGTGCGCGGGTGGTTCTACAGGTGGCAGGGCTTCGGTCAGCCTTACTAGCGACGTACGCAGGCTCCGCAGTTCGGCGCGGGCTCCCTCCGACTCAGCCAAAAGCGCTTCGACTTCAGCAGTTTCAGCAGATCCCAGCATCCCGAGGGCGTAGTCAGTAAGCCGCACGTCGGGAGCCTCACCATTTATTTCACTGCGTATCACGACGCCTCCCAGTAGCCCCGGAGGGTCAGGAGCGCCCGCCGTACCCGACTTTTTACGGTACCCAGCGGCAAATCGAAGGCTTTAGCAATTTCGCCGTGGCTGTGACCGCCGTAAAACGAGGCTTTCAGCAGGTCGCGGTCGAGGGGCTCGAGCTGCCCCAATGCCTGCTCGGTCTGAACGCTCAGTACCGGGTCGGTCTGGGCCGCTGCAGGTTGCCGTTCAGGGTCGTGCAAGTCCCACGCGGCGTCTTTTTGCGGTCGAGAACGCCGCGCCCGTAGCCGTGACAAGCAGGTATTACGCGCGACCGTATAGATAAACGCCCGCGCCGACCCGCGTTCGGGGTCGAAAGTGTGCGCGTTTTTGAAAACCTTGAAAAACGTATCTTGTAACACCTCCTCAGCCTCCTCATGACTCGAGAGCATTTGAACCGCCAGGGCGTATACGTTGCCGGAGAGCTGCGCGTAGAGTTCACGCAGCGCGGACTGGTCTTCGTGCCGCAGGCGGACGAGCAATATTGCTTCTACATCGGCGTCCATCTGTTCCAAGGTACGCCCTAAAGTACAAAGTTGGATGCGAAAGGGTCGGCTGAGCGCATTTGAGCGCAGCCCCGGCGTGCAAATTTCCGCCGTGTACAGTTGGAATGTAATAAGGTGAAATGTAATGAGGACAGTTTGGCTGTGTTGATGCTTATCTGTTTTGATGCTTATGTTGATACTCGGGCCACGGGGAAAGCAAACACGGATAATCCCGTGTCAGGCAGCTGAACGTAAAGTTTGAAAATCCCGTGTATACTGGACTCTTGTACAGCCCCGCCCTGTGCGCGGCTCTGTTTTATCTCCAACGCAAACTGAAACCAGCTTCACCGCACCTCCCGAAGACACCTTCACGGCAACGCTGCCCCACCTTAAAGGAAACCCTATGACCTACCGCAACATCGCCATCGTCGCACACGTTGACCACGGCAAAACCACCCTTGTAGACGGCCTGTTACGGCAGTCGCACATCTTCCGCGATAACCAGGAGGTGCGCGAACGCGTGATGGACTCGAACGACTTGGAGCGCGAACGCGGCATTACCATTCTGGCTAAAAATACCGCCGTCGAGTGGCACGGCACCAAAATCAACATCGTCGATACGCCCGGACACGCCGACTTTGGCGGCGAGGTCGAACGTGCCCTCGGGATGGTGGACGGTGTGCTGCTCCTCGTAGACGCCGCCGAAGGCCCGATGCCGCAAACGCGTTTTGTGCTGAAAAAAGCCTTGGCGTTAGGTCTTAAACCGATTGTCGTCATCAACAAGATCGACCGTAAAGATGCCCGTCCCGACGAAGTTGTGAACCTGACCTTTGACCTGATGGTCGAACTCGGCGCGAACGATGAGCAGTTAGACTTTCCGATTGTCTACGCGATTGCGCGTGAGGGGAAGGCGTGGCTCGAGCTAGAAACCCCCGGCGACGAACTCGATCCCCTCTTTGAGACTATCTTGAAGTACATCCCTGAAGCGGTGGCCGACAACGAAGCGCCCTTTCAGCTGCAAGTCTCGAACCTCGATTATTCGGATTACCTAGGCCGGATTGCGGTCGGACGGGTGCTCCGCGGCACGCTAAAAAAGGGTGACAGCATACTGCGTTTGACCCGAACCGGTGAAGTGCGAGCGCGGGTTACAAAACTCTATACGCATCTGGGCCTCGCCCGTGTTGAGACCGAAGAGGTTTCCGCCGGGGATATTATCGCGCTGACCGGCGTTGACGAAGTGCAGATCGGCGATACGCTGACCGACCCGAACGCCCCCGACGCGCTCCCCGTAATGAGCGTCGATGAACCGACCGTTTCAGTGACGTTTAGCCCGAACACCAGCCCGTTTGCCGGACGCGAGGGCAAATACGTTACCTCGCGGCACGTCAAAGACCGCCTAGACCGCGAACTCTTAACCAACGTCGCCCTCCGCGTCGAAGAACTCGGTAATGAGAGCCACCGCGTCTCGGGCCGGGGCGAACTGCACCTGTCCGTTTTGATCGAGCAGATGCGCCGCGAAGGGTACGAGTTTTCGGTGTCGCGCCCCGAGGTCATCTTAAAAGAGGTCGAGGGCAAGACCTATGAACCCTTCGAGCATGTGATTGCCGATGTGCCCGAGTCTGCGATGGGCGGCGTGATGGAGTCCTTGTCAGGACGACGCGGAACCTTAATCAATATGACGCAGGAGCTGGGACGGGCACGGCTCGAGTTCTCCATCCCCTCACGCGCGCTGTTCGGCTACCGCACCAACTTCTTGTCGATGACGCAGGGTGAAGGACTCTTAAACCATACCTTTGACGGCTACGAACCGCTCGTCGGCGGCCTCAAAACCCGGCAGGGCGGCTCTTTAGTCGCGATGGAATCCGGCGAGGTCTTCGCCTACAGCATCTTTAAGCTGCAAGACCGTGGCGTGTTCTTTATCGACCCCGGCACCGAAGTTTACGTCGGGATGATTGTCGGTGCGAACTCACGCACGGGCGATATGAACATCAACGTCACTAAAAACAAAAAGATGACGAACGTCCGGGCTTCCTCAAGTGACGACAACATCACCCTGACGCCGCCGAAAAGACTGACCTTAGAAGAGGCTTTGGAGTATATCACCGACGACGAACTGTTAGAAGTTACGCCTAAAAGCGTTCGGTTGCGTAAGCGCACCCTCGACCCGAACATGCGGAAAAAAGAAGAAAAGGTCGGCGCAAGCTAGACGTTCAAACAGAAATGAGAACCGCACAGGACGTTTTCCCTGCGCGGTTTTTTGGCTCGAGCCGGTTTTACGGTGTTTTACGGCGGCAGAGGGCCTCAGGAAGATGCCTCAGTGAGAGGTCAAATAGTTAAGCACCCGACACCTTTGCCACGTCACCGTGCGGTATGTTAAGGCAACGTCAAGGCTGCCGTGAAAGCCTCGTCCATACGGTCGGTAGCCCCGCCAGACACGCGTTGCAACGCCCGGTGAGCACCTCGTCTTAACCGCCGCTTAACCTGTTCTACGCCGAGCATTAACAGCGCCTCGTCAAACTAACCAGAACAGACGTGCGCCTCGCAGACACCGCGTACGTTTCCCAGCTAGTCTCGGTGTGTGCCTCGGAGGTCTATGACATCTATTTTGCGCCGCTTTAGCTGCGGCTTAGTTACGTGCAGCTTAAGTGCAGCGGTACTGTTCGGTTTGCCACCGGTCGCCGCGCAAGCTGCACCTTCCTCGGCTGCCAGAACGTCACTGACACGTTTTTTAGCAGCTTTAGAAGACAATCCCGAACTGCTCGCGGCGCAAGCCGGAACTGACGCGGCCCAGCTGCTCCTTAACGCCGCCCGCGACCCGGTAGCGCTCGAGGCGACCGGCGGTTATAGCCGTATTGACATTGACGACTCACTAACGGGTTTACCCACAGGTCTACGGGCGGCTCAAGCACCGACCGACCCCGGCACCGATCCAGGCGCAGGTGGCGGCTCGGAAATCCCGTCTGAAACGGGCTATCAGCTCGGGGCGACGCTGGTCTTTCGGCCTTTTCCGTTCGGGGATACCGCCGACCTGTTGACGCAGCGCCAGATCGAGCTGCAGACCAGTCAGTTAGACCTTGTGAACGCTCGGGTGGGACTCGAGGCAAGGGCGCTCGAGGCCGCTCTGCGAGTAAGACTCACCGAGCGTTCCGTCCGGCTGTCACAAGCAGGGGTCGAAGCCGCGACGCAAGGGCTTAGAGCAGCCCGGTTACGCACCGACAAGGGTGCCGCCAACGCCCGCGACCTCCGCGACGCCGAGGCCGCTCTGTTTCAAGCACAAACGCTCCTGAGCAACGCGCAACTCGACGCTCAAAGCTCCCAGCTCAACTTAAAAACGCTTGTCGGTGACGTGCCGCCGCCGAGCTACCGCGTTTTGGGCAGCTTGACACCGCCCGAACCGCGTATCCCGCTGAGCGTCATGCAGGTTCAGCTACAAACGCAGCTCGTAAGCTTGCAGATTTCAGCGGCGCAACGCGAAATTATTCCGGTTGCCTCGGCGAGTTACGCGTGGAACGTTTCAGATTCCTCAACGCTGACGGCCTCTCTGGAATCGCGCACGTTGCAACCGAGCGTCGGGTTTTCGTACCGAGACCCCGCGCGCACGCTGCCGCAAAGCGCGGTGAACGGCACCTTTCAGGTCGGGATTTCAGCGAATATCTCGGTCGGGGCCATCGACATCCTTAACGCAGCGCAGCGTCAGGAAGTGGCGGCGAGTGAGAGCCTCCGGGCGGCGCGGCAGGGCGGCACGCTCCAAGAAACAACTTTGGGAGCCGCCTACACCAAGGCCGAACAAACTGCTGAACTCGACCGCCGCAATTTTCGTAACGCCCGTATTACCTATCAGGAGAACGTCACCCGGCAGGAGTTGGGGCTGAGCACCCCACTCGAGACCCAAACCTCACTGCTTGACCTCTTGCAAGCCGACATCACGCGCCGCAGCAGTGAACTGACGACCCTGAGCGCCCTGTTAGACCTATACGAACTTTACGCACTGCCCCCCTCGGAGACCCTACGATGAAACGCCCCTTACGTCCCTTGTTTCTCGCCCTGACTACGTTCACGCTGTTAGCGAACGCTTACGCGCTCACCTTGACCGAAACCCTGACGCAAGTAGAGCGCCGCAGCAGCGTCGTCAACGCCCGTACTGAACTCACCGACGCAGAGACGAACTTGGAGCGGATCACGCGCGACCCACTCGCGGTGCGTACCGACACCCTCCAAGCCGAGCAGCGTCTGGCGCTCGCCGAGGCCAGCCTCGAGCAGAGCCGCTACGCCGCCGCAAGTGAACTCACGAGCGCCTACACGGGCGTTCTAGGTGCGAACGCCCAGGTCGCGTTGGCCCAGCAGAGCCTCACCTTAGCGCAGCGCTCACTGCGCGTGGCGACAATTCGCCTCGAGAACGGCAGCGCCACGCAGCTAGACCTAGACGACGCCGACGCGTCCCTAAACGAAGCGCAAAACGGCCTCCGGGCAGGCGTTGAAGGACAAGAATTGGCGCTCGACAACCTCGTCAGCATTTTGGGCGAAGAGGTCTCGGCAGACGACCTCGAAGAGATTCCTGAAGCTGTGATTCCTGAGTTGCCGCCGCTCGAGGCCGCCCTTAGGAGCGCCGAACGTCACCCCGACCTGTTAAGCGTCAATCAGCAAGCCGAACTTGCGGAGCTCGGCACCGAGATTCTAGACCCGCTCTACGCGGCGCAAGCCCAGATTGACACCGCCGAGAGCCAGCAGGAGAGCGCCGCCGGGGGCCTCGCTGAAGCGCAGCGGAGTTTTCGCTTGCAGGTTCGCAACCTCTACACGCAGGCCGAAAATGCCCGCGCCACCTTGCGGTTAGAGGACGGCGCGTTACAAAATGCACAGGCGCGGGGAGAGACGCAGCAGCAGCGCCTAGACGGTGGGCTCATCTCACAGATTGAGTTCGACCAGTCGGAGCTGACGACCGCGCAAGCCGAGTTGGAGGCTGAAAACGCTCGGAGCGTATATCTGAACGCTTTGCTCGAGCTGCAAGCGGGCAGCCTCGTCCCGCTAGGGAAACCGTTTAGTAGGGAGCCAAATGAACGCTAAAGCAGCCTTTCTTCTCGCCCTCCTCCCGCTCGCTGCGTGCGGCGTTAAAGCGCAGGACACACAGGACGCGGCCCAAACAGCGCAGAGTCAAACCGAACTAAGCCGCAGCGTCCGGGTCATTGAGGCCAAACCTGGCACCTTGAGCGTGACCCGGAGCGCCTCGGCGACGATTGAACCCCTGCAGGAGAGTCAGGTTTCAGCCGGGACGACCGGACAGGTCGAGCGCATCGTTGCCCGCAGCGGGACGCGAGTCGCGGCGGGTCAGGTTGTGATTCAGCTCGACGACGACGCCCTGCAACTCCAACTCGGTAACGCGCAGCTTTCGCTTAAAACTGCGCAGGTCAACCTCCAGAGCGCCGAACGCTCGAGCGGCTCCAATACCGCGCAGAGCAAAGCGGGGTTGCAGGCCGCCCAGACAGGGCTTCAGATTGCCCAGCAGAGCTTTACCGAAGGTCAGTCGCTCCTCACAGCGGGCGGCATCTCACAAAACGAGTTCGACCAGCTTAAGGTGGGGCTCGAGCAGGCCCAGGCCACCTTGCTCCAAGCACAAGCCGCCGACGACCAGAGTCAGCGTGCCCCGGAAGAAGACCTAGAGCTGTTACGGCTTCAGGTTCAGCAAGCCCAAACGCAGGTTGCGCAGGCGCAGCAGAGCCTTGCCGACGCCCAACTGACGGCCCCTTACGCGGGCGAAGTCGCTGAAGTACTGGTCGAAGAGGGCGAGTTTATCGGCGCAGGCAGCCCCGCGTTTCGGCTCGTGAGCACCGACCGGCAGCTCGCCCGCTTCAGCGTCGCCCCTGAGGACGCACAGCGGTTGCTCGAGCAAGGCCGTATCTGGCTGCCCTACAACGGTCTCGATTACGCCGCGCAGGTCAATCAGACCTCGCAAACGCAAGGCGGTCGTCTGGTCAAGGTTGAGGCGAGTATCTACCCGTCCGACACACCCATTCCCAACGGCACCGTCACGCAGTTCGACTATGAACTCGTTTTGGCTAAGGGCATCTTGATTCCGAGCGGAGCGCTCCGGCAGAGCGGAGGCCGGGTCAGCGTCCTAGCCGCGCAAGAGGGCCGCGCCCGGGAGGTACCCGTAAACCTCCTGAGTGAAGGCGGCGCGCAGGTCGCCGTGTCCGGGATTAAGGCGGGAACCAGCGTAATCTATCCCCTGCCCGCCGACCTTACGCCCGGTACACCCGTTGAGATTTTAGATATGGGGGGAGCGAATACCAATTCAGGAGGCGGCGCATGAAAAAACTTATCCGGTTCTTCGTTGACAATTACGTCCTGACCTTCAGCGTTTTCGGTGCGCTCGTCTTGTTCGGCGGGATCAGCGCGCTCGGCGTCGGCATCGACCTATTGCCCGAGTTTGAAATCCCGGTTGTGGCGGTTACGACCCAGTATCAGGGGGCGGGGCCGGAAGAGGTTGCTAGGGGCGTCTCTGAACCCTTGGAGGGCCAACTCGCTACACTGCCGGGGATCAGTTCCGTTACCTCGGTCTCGAACGAAGGCTTTAGCTTCGTGATCGCCCAGTTTGACGCCGGTGTTGACATCAACGAGGCGGCGATTGACGTAAGCGGGCGCGTCAACTCGGTTGCGTCGCTGTTGCCCGAAGGAACCGACACGCCCAACGTGCAGAAGTTCGACCCCTCCGACCAGCCGATCTTGAGCGTCGCTGTCGCTGCGCCGGGGGTCAGCCTGAGCACGATTCAGCGCTTTGCCGAGGACGAATTGCAACCTGCGCTCCGCCGGGTTGACGGTGTTGCCGACGTGTCCGTCGTCGGTCCGTCAGCGCGTGAGATTCAGGTCTTGCTCGACCCGTCGCTGCTCGACTCTTACGCGCTGACGCCGCAAGCTGTGGTGGTCGCCATCGGCGCGTCGGCAGTGGACACCTCTGCCGGAAACCTGACCGTCGCTGACAACCGGTTGCTGTTGGCGGGCCGGGCAACGCCCACCAGCCTCCGCGATGTTCAGCAGATCCGCATCGATTCGGCGCAAGGCGTCCGCGTCGGTGACGTGGCGACCGTACGCGACGCCTCGGAAGACCCGACGACCTACGCACGCCTGAACGGTGAGCCGGTGGTGCTGCTCGAGGTGCGTAAACTTTCCGGTGAAAACGCCGTCGCTGCTGCGAGCAACCTGCGTAAAACCTTGACAGACTTTGAACTGCCCAAAGGCTACCGCACCGAAATCGTCGGTGACTCGTCGGTATTTATCGCCTCAAGCGTTGAAGACACGCTGACTGAAACCGTGTTAGCCGCGTTTGCGGTGTCGTTTATCGTGCTGCTCTTTACGGGGCGTTTGGGCTCGGTGTTGGCGGTCGTTTTGGCGATTCCGGTGTCGATTGCAGGCGCACTGATTATCATCAACTTTTTCGGTTTTACCTTTAACATTATTACCCTGTTGGCGATTACCGTGGCTATTGGTCTGGTCGTTGACGACGCGATTGTCATTGCCGAAAATATCGACCGCTACCGCGAAGCGGGGATGTCGCGGCGCGATTCAGTCATCAAGGGCGCAAGCGAGGTCAGTACGGCGGTACTCGCGGCGACGCTCTCGCTGCTCGCGGTGTTTATCCCGATTTCGGTCTTGCCAGGCGTGATCGGACAGTTTTTTCAGCAGTTCGGCGTGACGATGGCGGCGGCGGTTACGTTTTCGTACTTTGAGGCGATGTTCTTTTTGACCGTCCGTTTGGCGCTCTCCCCTGACCCGCTCCCACCCGGGCCCCGCGAACTCGGCGGCGCGGCGCGCAAATTCGGCACCGACGCACGCTGGGGCATCCTCAACTTTCGCCGGATCTGGTTCTGGCTACTGATTGCGGGCGCAGGCGCAGCGCTCTACTTCCGCGTCGCGCCCCAACAACCGCTGATGCTCTTGTGGCTGTTAGCGGTGCCGCCCGCGCTCTTTTTGCTGCGTTACCTAGGCCGCCTCATCCTTTACGTCCTCGGGGTGATGGCGCTCGGCTTGTACCGTTCAGGGAATTTTCTGGTCAACGGCGTTAGAAGCGGGTATGTCCGCTCGCTGCGCTTCGTGTTGGCGCACGCGTGGCTTGTGCTGGGGCTTTCTGCGCTGCTCTTCGGCAGTCTTTTCTGGGTGTTCCCCAAAATCGGCTTTAACTTTCAGCCGCCCGATGATTCGGGGTTGATTGGGGGGACGCTCGAGCTTCCCCCCGGTACCAGCCTCAACCAGACGAACCAGATTGCCGGAAGGTTGGAAACCCGGCTGTTAAACGATCCTGAGGTCGATACCGTGCAGGTTACAGTCGGCTCCGGCGACGTGTTAGGCGGCTCCTCATCCGAACAAGCGAGCCTCAGCGTACAGCTCGTACCTAAGGATGAGCGCAAACTCGATACGACGGGCTCGATTGTGGCGTTAGAGAAAGAACTGAACGCCGTCTTAAAACCCTTTCCCGAAGCTGAACTCAACCTTAGCAACGAGGGCTCCGGGCCGCCGGGCGGCACCGGCTACACCCTATCGCTCGGCTCGACCGACCTGAACTTGCTGCGCGAACGGAGTGAGCAGGCGCAGGGGGTCTTGGAAGATACACCGGGGCTCCGCAACGTAGCATCTGACTTGTCTAGTACCACCGATGAACGCGTGTTCGTTGTTGACCCCGCACAGCTCGACGGTACCGGCTTGACCAATAGTGACATTTTTAATACGCTCTCAGCCTATAACGTCGGAAGCGAGGCGGCCCGTCTACGGCAGGGCGGCGACGAGACCCCGATTCGGGTACGCGCCGACCCACTTCTGATCCGCGACGAACAGAGCCTCTTGAGTTTGCCGATTCAGGCTCCGGCACTTCAAAGTAGCCTGCCGCTCTCGGCGCTGGGTACGTTTCAGACGAGTTCTGCGCCCGCGACTATCAACCGCGCCGACCAAGCCTACAGCTCGACCCTGAGCGCCGAGCTGACGCCGGGAGCCAACCTTTCAGAGGTTACAGCTACAGTTGACAAACGCTTGCAACAAGCCGGTGTACTGGACAACCGTGTAACGAAAATTCAAGGGGCTAACTTCGATCTGTTGGGCGACCTGCTCTTTTACGCGCCCATTGCGTTCGGCCTCGCGCTGCTGCTCAACTACCTCGCTATCGGCAGCCAGTTCAATTCGTTTAAGTATCCTTTGTACCTCCTGCTGACGGTGCCGCTCGCACTCGTCGGGGCCGTCTGGCTTTTCTACTTCACGGATACCTCGCTCGACATCATCAGTATTTTGGGCGTGGTGATGCTTATCGGTCTGGTAACGAAAAACGCGATTTTGCTCCTCGATGTGACGCTCGCCGAGACTAGAAACGGTGTGCCGCTGCGAGAGGCGCTGCTCACGGCTGCTGCAGTGCGTTTTCGTCCTATCCTGATGACGACCTCGACCGTCGTTGTCATCAGCTTGCCGCTGCTGCTCGGTCTCGGTGAAGGCAGCGAGTTTCGCTACCCGCTCGGATTGGTGATTTTGGGCGGCGTCCTGACCTCGGCGCTCCTGACCTTTTACGTCGTACCGGCAGCGTTTTATCAGTTTGAACATAAACGTCACGAACGCGGCGAAGGGCAGACTGGCGGAGATAACGTCATCGTCGTGGAGGGTGAAGCGTCGGAAGACGGACGCTCCTTACGCCCTCCGGGTCGTTCACCGGCGTTAGGTGAAAGCCAAGTTTAAGTGTTTAGCGCTACCCTCGAGCTCCCTTCGGGGAGCTTTTTGCTTTTGTGACTTACAGATGTGGCGTTAGACGCAAAGAGCAGTTGGGGCAGTATGCTGTAGCAACACGTATCCATTTGGAGGTCTCATGTCTAACGTAACTGTCGTACCCGCCTCTAACCGCATGGCAAGGTTGCTCCCCGTGCTTAATATCGTGGCATTTATCATCGTCGTCTTTGTCAACGCGCTCGCTAATATCTTACCCTTAAACGGTCTGACAACCGGCGCTATTTCAGATTCGTTTCCCAGTTTTTTTACGCCTGCTGGCTACGTCTTCGCCATCTGGGGGCTGATTTACTTGCTCCTCGGCATTTTTGTGGTGTATCAGGCGCTACCGGCACAGCGGCATAATCCTCGGTTGGAGCGTCTCGGCTACCTCTTCGTGCTGAGCTGTGCGCTCAACGTCGCGTGGCTTTTCTCCTGGCACTTTCTCCTAATTCCGTTGTCGATGCTCGTGATGCTGGGACTGCTAGCGACCTTGATTATAATTTACGAACGCTTGGAGATCGGTAAAAATGAAGTCGCCTGCACCGAGACGTTCGCCGCACGGCTCCCCTTTAGCGTTTACCTCGGCTGGATTACAGTCGCTACGGTTGCCAACGCGACAGTAACGCTGTTGGGGTTCGGAGTGCAGGTCAACTGGGCCTCACCCTTCTGGACACTCGTCGTCGTTTTGGTTGCTACCGCAATCGGCCTCACCGTACTGCGTCGGCGCGGCGACGTGGCTTTTGTCCTGGTTTTAGTCTGGGCTTTTTTCGGTATTGCTGTGCGGCAGTGGGGGAGCGAAGCGCTGCTCGTTCTAGGCGTCGTCGCCGCCGCTGTCTATCTCGCCTTTCAAATTGTACAGCACGTCCGCATGTCGAATGTGTCGCCTAACGCTTGACTTAACGCTCTGACATTTACTGCGCTAATACCGTGTCACGTTCACGAAGCGCCAGCTGACCGCCCAGATAAAGCAGCACCCCGATACCCATCCGCCCGAGTCCGGCGAGGTCTTCGTAGATGCAAAGCGTCAAGACGCCCTCGATCTCGCAGACTAAAAAAAGCCCTAGCAGTAGGGCAGCTAAAGTGCTCATCAGGGCAGCGTAGAAGCCTCGAGCCGAAGGTAACGCAGACAACTTCACCCTGTTAAGGTAGCACGAAAAAGCCGGGTTTCCCCGGCCTGAACTGTTTATTTCTAGTCGCCCGTTAGTTGATGGTTACGCGGTAGACAAAGCGCTCTTCTTGACTGGGCTCGAGGGGTACTAGCAATGTCCAACGTACAGCCCGATAAGCTTCCGAGCTTTCTGTTATTTCAGATGCTGAACTGAAAGTTTCACTGTCAAGCGAGAATTCCGTTCGTACTTGATCCCGAGTCAATGTACTTGAGTTGTCTGGATTGGAAAGAGCTTGTGCCCTCTCCCCTAGCGTTCCCGTTGCAGAACCAGCTACATAGGTTGAACCGTCCGGAACCGGGCCGAGCACGCTGACCGACTCGGCGGGCAGGGTCGTCGCGTCGTCATTTGTAGCGAACACGCGGTATTCGACTACTTGACCGGGGCGCGCCGTGGTTGACTCGCTAAAACGCTCCGTAACGCTGCCGTCGTCGGCGGTTACCTGCGAAACGATGTACGCTTCGATGCGCACTTTTACCGGGTTATCCTGCGCAAACCCGGCACTCCAAAAGCCTACAAAGATGCTGAGCAGAACCCAACTTAGTTGTTTTGCCAAAAAACGCTGTCTCATTAAAACGCCTCCTCTGAATTACACGCTACTTTATAAAGCTACCCGGCTTTGCTGCGTGAGTAGACAGTCAATTTAGCTTAGCAGAGACGCATAGGGCAGTTCACGGCGTTTGCACCTCTGCAGCTGTAAAACAGCAGATGTTGTCTAAGCCACAAAAAAAGGCTGAGTTGTGACTCAGCCTTCAGGGTTTACGGGGCTCGAGCCTACCAGCCCCGCGCCGCCATCAGTTCGCCCTCTGCCAAGGTGTCAATGTTGATACCGACCATCGGTTCACCCAGGTTACGCGAAACTTTTGCCAAGATGTCGGCGTCCCGAAAGTGCGTGACGGCTTCAACGATCGCGCGGGCGCGGCCCGAGTGGGCGCGGTTACGCTCTTCAGCGCTCGTTAGCGTAGCGCCAGCCTTAAAGATACCTGAGCCGACAAACACGCCGTCCATCCCGAGTTGCATCATCAACGCGGCGTCGGCGGGAGTCGCGACGCCGCCTGCCGCAAAATTCACGACCGGCAGTTTGCCGTGTTCGTGAATATATAAAACGAGTTCGTAGGGGGCGCGGAGATCCCTTGCGGTACTCATCAGCTCTTCACGGGGGATGGTTTGAATCCGGCGGATTTCGCCCATGATGGTGCGGGCGTGCCGCACCGCCTCGACAACGTTACCGGTTCCGGCTTCGCCCTTCGTACGGATCATCGTCGCGCCCTCACCAACGCGCCGGAGCGCTTCGCCCAAGTCTTTCGCGCCGCAGACAAACGGCACCGTAAAGGCGTGTTTGTCAACGTGAAAGTTTTCGTCGGCGGGGGTCAACACCTCGGACTCGTCGATAAAGTCAACGCCCAAAGACTGCAGAATCTGCGCTTCGACAAAGTGACCAATGCGCACCTTCGCCATGACCGGAATGGAGACCTCCGCGATAATCTCCTCGATCATGCTTGGATCGCTCATGCGGGCGACGCCGCCTTGGGCGCGGATATCGGCAGGAACGCGCTCCAAGGCCATGACCGCAGTTGCGCCCGCGTCTTCAGCAATCCGCGCCTGCTCTGCGTTGACCACGTCCATAATGACGCCGCCCTTAAACATCTCAGCAAATCCCGTTTTAACTCTCAGCGTTCCAGTTTGGCTTTCCATACGACCTCCACAGCTTTCTATAACAGTTCTCTATAACCGCGCCTAGCGGTGCTTATACGCCTATCATACGCCTCTTTTACGGCAAAAGCGCGTGTCGGTGGCAACTCGGAGCCGACTACGCGGAGACGGTGAAGCGCGTTTTACGGCGGTTTTACGGCGCAAGTTTTACAACCAAAGTTTTGCGGTAGGTTTACGGCGCGAGGTTTCACGAACCCGAAAAACGTGCTCTGAAAAATCTGTGCGCTCCGACCCGGCTCAGCTTGTGAAGACTGCTACACTGCAAAATTAAAGCCCCAAAAGCGAAAATCTTTATCTCCTTCAGCGCCGCCCAGCTGCTAGCGTAACGGTGTTCTGGAGGCAAGATGAACTGGTCTAAGCTTACAAATCTGTTTAACCCGCGAACCGTTGCGGTCGGACTCGAGATCGGTACGAGCAGCCTCAAGGTGATCGAGCTGCAGGGGGGGACACCGCCCAAGCTCGAGGCGCTCGCCATGAGGCCGCTCCCCCCCGGTTTGGTACAAGATGACCAGATCGTCGACACCGAAGCCCTCGCCGCCGAACTCAGCGCGCTCTTCAAGGACGCCGGCATCAGCCGCCGCTTTGTCGTAACGGCGGTCAGTAACCGCTCGGCGATTACCCGTAATATCCACGTGCCGAAAATGCCCTTGAAAGAACTCGAGAAGGCCGTCCCCTGGGAAGCGGAGCGCTACATCCCCTTCCCCCTAGACGAAGTGGCGATGGATCACTATATTTTGGATAACCCTGCCGACGTGGCCGATGGCAGTGAGGTCGAGGTCGTGATCGCCGCCGCTCGCCTCGATATGGTCTCGCAACTCACCGAGGGGCTGAAGAAGGCGGGACTCGAGCCCACCGTCATCGACATCAAACCCTTTGCACTGCTACGTTCGCTCAAGGGCTCATTGCAAGGCGAACGCTTCAACCGCACCACGATTTTCGACGACAAATACACCGATGAGGGCGAGATCGGCGCGATTTTAGAGATCGGCGCGTCGAGCAGTACCGTCACGCTCGTACGCGGCGAACGGGTGGTCATGAACCGTAATTTGGGCGTTGCCGGAGATGATTTTACCAGCGCCTTGCAGCGCGCGTTCGGTTTGGATTTCGATACCGCCGAAGAGGTCAAGGTGCATTACGGCAGCGCGGTGATGCCCGGCGAAACCGAAGCGGCCCTCTCGACCGACGGGCAGAGCGAGCGCTTTTCACCCATGCGGGTTCACGAAGCGCTCCGCCCGACCCTGAGCGACCTCACCACTGAGATTCGCCGGAGCCTCGAGTTCTTCCGGGTGCAGTCGGGAGACGCAAGCGTCACGCAGATGTATCTGTCGGGTGGCGGTTCCAAACTGCGCAGTTTAGACGAGGCCATCGGCCGCTCGCTCGGCTTTAAGGTCGAATTCGGCGACCCCTGGCTGAGCATCATGCAGGGCGACCGTTACGAGGCGGCCTATCTAAACTCCATCGCACCAGAGTTCGGCGTGCCGTTAGGTCTCGCCTTGAGAGGAGCTATCGGCCTTGATTAACGTTAACTTACTTCCCAAAACCCTACGCCGCAGCAAGGGTATTGACCCGTGGAAAGGGGTCGCCGTCGCCGTACCGGTCATCGTGCTCGTCACGTGCGGGTTTTTGCAACTGCAAGTCGTCAATGAAAAGGGCCGCTTGACCGAGCAGGGCGCAGGGCTCCGCAACGAAAAGGCCGTGTTGCAACCCTTCGTCGATGAGCAGGCGGCGCTCGAGGCTGAACGCGGCGAACTCGCCGGGATCGAAGGCGTCGCCGAGCTCGTTCGGACGGGCCGCATCTTTTGGTCGCGGCAGCTCTACGCGATGTTAGAAACGCGCCCCTTACCCGGCCCCACAGTGGCGTCACGGATGGCTTTCACGACCCTCGAGATGCGCGCCCTAGACGAAGCGGCGAGCGCCCAACTTACCGGTACCGACACCTATGAAGGACTCGCGGCAGTTGCCGAGATGAACGTCACGGGGATTGCCGGCAGTTCAGAGGTCGTGGCCGACTACATCCGCGAACTGCAAGACGCGCCCAATTTTGCGGTCTCTTTAGGCAACTTGTCAAAGGACACGGAAACAGACTTTTACAACTTCACCCTGACTATCGGCGCGGCACAACTAGACGGGCCACAAGCGGATAAAACGGCGCAGCTCGGCGCAAACACGTCTGACCCGAGCGGCGCGGGAGAGAGATAAGATGCTCGCAAAACTTAGTTTTGGCTCCAAGAGCGGCGGCAGCACGGGCGGTTTCAAACTGCGCGGGCGCGAACTGGCCCTGGTCGCTATCAGCGCCGCAGTCCTTCTCGGAATGCTCTGGTACTTTTACCTCTACACCCCCACAAAAGCGCAAATTGAGCTGCTCGCAGCTGAAAACAGTGCGCTCGAGGCCGATATCGAAGTGGGCCGCGCGGCCCGCGCCAACCTGCCCGGACTCCGCGCCGAAGTCGCCAAACTCAAAGAGCAGCGCGACGTATTTTTAGCGCAGCTCCCTGAACAAAACGAAGTTGCCGAACTGCTCGATCAGCTCCGCAGCGCCGCCCGCGACAATGAGGTCAGCTTTACCGGGCTGCAGAACAGCGGCGCTGGGAGTGAGATCGTTCCGGGCGTCCGGCTGCTGAACTTTACGCTCGCCACCGAGGGCAGCTACAACCGTACGATTCGGTTTTTGCGGTCGCTCGAGGCGCTCCCGCGCTTTACCAGGGTGCAACGCGTCGGTCTCAATACCGCTACCGAAGAGACCGCCGATCCCACCCTCACAGCGTCTTACGACTTTACGGTTTACGTTTACACCGGTAGTGACCCGGCGCTACTCGACCCCACAGCAGACCCTAATGCCGACCCCAACGCCCTACCCGCAGAGCCCGAAACGGAGGCGCAGTAATGCGCCAGACCCGCACCGCCCTCTCCCGTACTGCCATTTTAAGTGCGCTCTTGGCAGCGTCTTTAAGCAGCGCAGCCTTCGCCGCTGCGCCTATGCCCAGCGAAGAAACGACCCCCGCAGCCGAACAACCGGGGTCAACCCAAACGGACGCAGCCTCAGAAAACCCGCCAGCAAATCCCAGTGTCAGCGGTGGCGCTCTGCCGCTCCTCCCTCAACCCGAAACCCCGGCGGTCGCCCGTGGCGTCGCGGTCGAAGAGCTGCCGCTCCTCGTTACAGAGCCTCCGGAAGAGGCAGACGATGTAGAGATCCCCGTACCTGTGACGGGCGGAAAAGACAGCGTACTCAACCCTTTCTCGCCGCTGCTGCTGCCTCAGCCGCCGCAAGCCGCCGAACCTGCGCCCACAGCTCCTACACCGCAGGCCGCACAGCAACCCGCCCAGCAACCCGCCCAGCAACCCGCACCCGCCGTCGCCGCGCCTCCTGTCGCTGCGCCTGCGCCTAGAGTCGCCACGCCGCCAAAGTCTCCGGTTCCCTTGCCGCAAGCACGCATCAGCCGACCGGCGTTGCCGCGAAGCTTAGCCGCAAACTTACGCAGCACTGTGCCCCTCAGAACCGACCTGAGCGCAAGCCCTTTACCCCGCGCTTTAGCCGCTCAGAGTGATGTGAGCGCTCTCGGCCCCGCCAGCGCCCTTGCTGCCGTCCGCACGCCGTCCAGCCTTTCCCCGCTAGGTACTGTGCCCGCAGAAGGCGCAGGAGCAGCCCGTATTCCGAGCGGCGCGCAGCAAGTCGCGCTCGGTTCCGGCGTCAGCACTTTGGGCTTTAACGCAGGTGACGGAAATTTCACATCTTTGGGCGGAAACCGGGTCAGCCGCGCCCTGAATTCGCTGCAAGTTCACTTTACGGCGATGACCACCGGCACCGCGATCTTCCGTGTGGGAGACGATACAACGCCCCTTTTATTGGCACCCGGCGAAGCGCTACCGGGAACCGGGCTCGTTCTCACTGCTCTCACGAATCAGGGCGCTCAGTTCACCGAAGACGACGTTCGTCACACGCTGTTTTTAGCCCCCTGAACTACCCTTAGGGGGCGATGAGAAGACCTATTCCCCCCTCCCCCCGCCCGATCCTGCTCGCCCTCGCTATGCTTGCGTGTACCGTAAGCACCCTGAGTTCGGCTCAAGATGCAGCGCCCGCAGCCGCTTTAGAAGCACCCCCCGCCCAAGTCCAGCTCGCCCCGCTGCCCGATACCGAGCAGTTCAGTCAGAACGTTGACCTGCGGACTCGCCCCGCCGGAGAGTCTCTAGACACGCTGATTCAGGCGCTCGCCCGCTCGGTCGGCCTCAGCGCTGTCACGCAAGGCATTCCTGAAGGCGCGGTGGGGCGCTACAACCTGGGTGCGCCCAAACCGTTTCGTGAAGTTTGGGACATTGTGTTGACGCTAAACGGCCTCGAGTACGTGCTGCGCAGCGACAACATCGTCGTGGTCGGGCCGCCCGAAGTATTAGCGAGTCTACAACCGCAGCAAGACGAAGCCGAACCCAGCACGACCGTCACGTATACGGTCAACAGCCCACCCAGCCAGTTACAAACGCTTTTAGAAAGCCAGTTCCCCGCTGGAAGCGGTGTAAGCGTCACGGCCTTTGACGAACTCAAACTCTTGTCGGTACAGGGTACAGCGGCGCAGCACATCCTCGTTAAAGACACCCTCGAGCGTTTCGACCGCAGCGAGGTCGTGCAGGTGCGCCGCATCTATCCGCTCTCATATGCTCGGGCGAGCAACCTAGCAGGCGTTTTGCTCGGGACGCTTTTTTCGACCAACACCTTAGGCTCTTCTGAGCAGCGCACCGTTACCGACTTATGCACTTCCGATGCATCCGCGACTTCTACAGACGCGACCGACACGTCAACTGATACGGCTGGTACGACGCCGGACGGAAACAGTGAAGATGAAAACAGCAAGAATCCTCTGTCAATTTCTGCCGATCCACGTACAAATCGCCTTATCGTCACAGCTCCTGTACGTGTTCAAGAACAAGTAGAGGCACTTATAGAAGCACTCGACCAACCCGAGCGCCAAGTCAACGTTCAGGTACGCATCCAAGAAATTTCTACTACCGCGAGTGAACAGCTCGGCGTCAACCTCACCGCAGCTTTGGGTAACTTTTCGACTACGCTGTTTTCAGGAGATGGAGGGCTCAACTTTATCTTCGACGCTCAGAAAGCCGTCACTGGCTTTAACTTGGGAGCAATCTTAGACGTACTCGAGCAGCAGGGTTTATCCAGACGAGTTGACGACAGCAACCTAACTGTGCTGAACAACGGCGTAGCCAAATTACAGTCTGGTGGAACCCAATACAACTACGTCGTGAACGCCGATGGCGAAGTAACGAGAGACGCCATTGATTACGGGGTGATTGTAGGATTTGCTCCCCAGATCACCAACGACAATGAGGTCTCACTAGATGTTTGTGCCCGAGTTGATATACCCAACTTGCGTGATGATCAAGGAAGGATTATCGATTTTACAACTCGTAGAGCGAATTCTAGAGTAACGCTCGAGCCCGGACAAACAGTTGTACTCGGTGGTCTAATGCAAAATCAACAGTCAAGCACAAGCCGCAAAGTACCCGGCCTCGGTGACGTACCCGTTTTGGGCAATCTCTTCAGCACGAATCTGACAACCGATAACACTACTGAACTCGTGGTAATCGTTACCTCAAACGTCCTCGAGTAACCTCAAAAAATCCCTACCGGAGGGGGCGTGCTAAGCTTCTTATATGCTTAGATTCCTCTCCGCCGGTGAATCACACGGCCCCGCCTTAACCGTCATGCTAGACGGTGTTCCGGCGGGGCTGGCTTTGGTTGCCGGCGACCACATCGACCCCTGGCTCCGCCGCCGTCAAGGAGGTTACGGACGGGGCCGCCGGATGGTCATCGAAACCGACAGCGCCGCGATTCTTTCGGGTGTCCGAGCCGGACGCACGACAGGCGCACCCTTGAGCCTGCAAATTGAAAACCGCGACTGGCGCAACTGGACGGAGATCATGTCCCCTTTGCCGGGGGGCGAACCCCGTAAAAAGGCGCTCACCGCCGCCCGCCCCGGTCACGCCGACCTAACCGGCGGCGTTAAATATGACCATAAAGACCTGCGGGATGTTTTAGAACGCGCTTCTGCTAGAGAAACCGCCAGCCGCGTCGCGGCTGGCGCAGTTGCGGTGCAGATTTTGGAGAGCATCGGCATAAAAGTGTGCGCCCGGATGGTCTCGTTGGGCGGCATCCCGTGTGACGGCGACCTCGACTGGAACAAGCTGGACGCGCTCGACGAAAGCCCCCTGCGAACGTTCGACAAGGACGCTGAAGCAAGGATCATCGCTCGTATCGACGAAGCGAAACGGGACGGCGATACGCTCGGCGGCGTCGTTGAAGCAAGGTTCCGAGGACTCCCGATGGGCCTCGGTAGCCATACGCAGTGGGACCGCAAACTCGACGGACGTTTGGCGCAGGCCGCGATGAGTATTCAGGCCATCAAAGGCGTTGAAATCGGGGACGGCTGGAGCGCCGCGATGAGCCCCGGCAGTCAGGTTCACGACGCCATCTATCACGGCGAGCGGGGCTACTACCGGGAGACGAACCGGGCCGGAGGTTTGGAAGCTGGCATGACCACCGGCGAAGACCTCGTGGTGCGGGCCGCCATGAAACCGATTGCCACGCTGATGACGCCCTTACCGACCGTTGACGTAACCACCCACGAAGCCGCCGACGCTGCCCGCGAACGGAGCGACACAACCGCTGTGCCCGCCGCGTCAATTGTCGTGCTGGCGATGAGCGCCCTCGTGTTAGCCGACGCGGTGATGGAGAAGTTCGGGGCCGACACCGTGCGTGAGATTAAAGAACGCGCTGAGGCGTACCGCCGCCACGCCGCCACATTCTAGGGGCAGGGGCAGTGAACCGACGTCACCGGCTCGAGCGCCCCGTCACCTGGGTTGCCCTGGCGGGCTTTATGGGTACCGGCAAAAGTCGCATCGGCTGGGAGCTCTCGCGGCGGCTCGGACTTAACTTTATCGACACCGACCGGGTGATCGAGCGGGTCTCATGTTTGCGGATCCCTGACCTCTTTGAACTCTACGGCGAGGCCGTCTTTCGGGAGTACGAGAGCGAGGTCGTGAGGCGGTCTTTGAGGCTCGAGGACGTCGTTATCTCCACCGGGGGCGGCACCGTCATGCGCCCAGAAAACCGCGAGATGCTCCTCAGCCGGGGGCCGGTGATTGTGCTCGTTGCCAGCCCCGAAACCATCTATAAACGCACCCGGCGGCACAAACGGCCCCTTTTAGAAATCGGCAACCCGGTCGAGCGTATCCGCGAACTTACCGAAGCGCGCGTCCCGGCTTACGACGCGGCGGCGAGCCTCAAGGTTTCAACCGATGGGCGGCAGTCGGCCCAAGTGGTCGAAGAGATTGTCGAACGGCTGTGGGCGTGGCGTGAAGACAACGAAAACAGGGAGGTAAAGGCGTGAAGCTTACGGTCGCCCTGACGCCGCCGTACGACGTAACAGTCGAAGCCGGACTTTTAGCCCGCACAGGCGAGTTTATCCGCGCACCTAAAGTTGCCCTCATCAGCGACGAGAAGGTCGCGCCGCTTTACGCAGATACGGTACAGAAGAGTTTAGCGGATAAGGGCAGCCAGGTCTTTCGCTACACAGTTCCGGCAAACGAAGACAGCAAATCGCTTACGACTTTAGAGACACTTTTACGGCAGCTTGCGGCGGACGGTTTTACCCGTGAAGGGGCAGTCGCCGCACTCGGCGGCGGCGTCGTCAGCGACCTAGCGGGATTCGTTGCCGCGTCTTATATGCGCGGAATAGCCCTCTATACGCTCTCCACCACGCTCTTAGGGATGGTTGACGCCGCCGTCGGCGGAAAAACCGGGGTCAACTTACCCGAAGGCAAAAATCTAGTCGGCGCATTCTGGCAACCCAAAGCCGTTCTGATGGACGTTTCAACCCTCGCAACGCTGCCCGAGCGCGAGTTTCGGGGCGGCGCAGTCGAGCTGTTCAAACACGGTTTGCTGGCTGACCCACAGCTTTTGGACGACGTAGCTGACGCCCGTTTTCGCCGGGACGGGCCTGCGGATTTTCTCTCTGCAACCGTCGCCCATTCCGTCAAGGTCAAAGCCGCTATCGTCGCCGAAGATGAACGTGAAGGGGGCAGACGGGCGTACCTCAATTTGGGACACACGTTAGCGCACGCGCTCGAGGCTCACACCCACCATAGGCTCTCTCACGGGGACGCCGTAACGTACGGCCTGCTATTTGCTACCAGACTCGCCGCCGCCCGTGGTTACGCCGATGAGACCGAACGGGTACGGGCGTTTGTCAACTGGGTCAACCCGTCTCCCCTGCCCGATAGTTCACTCGAGCCCCTCTTACCGTTTATCGCCAGAGACAAAAAACACGGCGCGAAACAGCGTTGGGTACTGCTAAAACGCATCGGTGAGCCCTATTTAGCTGACGATATGCAGGAGAGTGAATTACAAGACGCCTGGGCGTATTTACAAGCCGCCGTCAGGGAACCCGTATGATTTTGGTTCTGAACGGCCCCAACCTGAATTTGCTGGGAAAACGCGAACCCGAAGTTTACGGGCGTGCGACGCTTGCTGAGCTCGAGACTCAGTGCGAGAAGTGGGGTACGGATGCCGGAATACAGGTCGTCTGTCGCCAGAGCAATCATGAAGGCGTCCTGCTCGAGTGGCTTCACGGGGCCGCTGCCGAAGGCGTCACCGGGCTCGTCCTAAACTTCGGCGCATTGACCCATACCTCGGTGGCGTTACGCGACGCGGTTGCAGGCGTCGCACTTCCGGCAGTCGAGGTGCACATCTCAAACGTTTATGCCAGGGAAGCGTTTCGGCACTACTCGTACCTCTCAGCGGTTTGCGTCGGCACCATCACCGGGCTCGGTTTTGCGGGTTACGGCGCAGCCATCAGGTTTTTAGCAGAGCGTTCAGATATAGCCAGCTCATAGCCTGTGGCTTAGAAACCAAACCTTACTTGCCACAAGCCAACCTCACTCAGACTTGACGACGCTGACTTTGGCCCGACCCGCAACCCGGCCCACCGTCAGCCCCTGCACCAGCACCGAAAACACGACAACCCCGTAAGTCAGCGCGATGAGCAGGTCGCGCTCAGAACTTGCCGGGAGCGAGAGCGCCAGCGCTACCGAAATCCCGCCCCGGAGACCGCCCCAGACCATCAGCCGCACCGTGTAGGGCTGAAACGTCCGGCGTAGCCGAAACAGGTTGATAGGGACGCTGACGCTTAGAAAACGTGCGCCGAGTACAACAGGAATGGCGAGCAAAATCGCCCAGAGGTAGCGCGGGGAGAAGTCCAGCACGAGGAGCTCGAGTCCAATCAAAACAAACAGCACCGCGTTCAAAATCTCGTCGATGACGGCCCAAAAGGTGTCTAGATGTGTGCGCGTCGTGTCCGACATAGCCAAAAGTCGTCCACGGTTGCCGATGAGCAGCCCTGCGACCACAACCGCCAGCGGGCCGGACGTATGGAGCGCCTGCGCCAGCGCGTAACCGCCCGTGACGACGGCTAAGGTGATCAAGACTTCAGCAGCGTAGTCGTCGATACTTTTAAGCAGGCGAAACGCGATAATCCCCAGTACACCGCCGAAGACCACGCCCCCGACCGCTTCTTGAACAAAAAGGATGAGGCCACCGCTCAGCCCGCCGCCACCGTGTTCACCCACCGCGACGCTGCCCAAAAGCACGCTAAAAACAACTACGCCCACCCCGTCGTTAAAGAGCGATTCGCCGGTGATCAGCGTTTCGGTCGTTTCCGGGACGCCCGCCCGTTTCAAGATTGAGATCACCGCAATCGGGTCGGTCGGTGAGATGAGCGCGCCGAACAGCAGCGCGTAGGGATACGGCACGGGGAGACCGAGGAGCTCGAGCGCAAAAAACATCACACTCCCGACCATGAGGGTTGAGACCACTACGCCAACGGTTGCCAAGGTCAAAATAGGCCACTTAAGACGGTTCAAACGGTCTAGATCGACGTTGAGCGCCCCCGCGAAGAGCAAAAAACTCAGCAGACCCTGAAGCACCAGGTCGTCGAAGTTAAGGCTGTCTAAAAAGCTCCCGGCGTTACCGATAAATCCGGTGCTGCCGAAAACCACCAGCCCTAGCGACAAGCCAAGCGCCACCAGCAAGCTACCGATGGCTGGATTAAGTTTAAGAAAACGCGCGTTGAGGTACGAAAAGAGTGCCGTTAAGCTTAGGAGCAGCGCGGTAGCCTGAAAGACGTTCATAGGGTTGAGCCTAACGCATCCGGTCTCAGGGGTCGGGGATTTCGATGTGAGCGCTGGAGTAGAGCAGTAGCCACCCCACTCACGAAAATTACACCCACCGAACGCAGGACTAGAGTAGGCTTTTAGGAGAAAGCCGTAACTGACAGGGTAGGGCGGGAGGAGCCAAACGGCACCTGCAGGACGAAACACCTTAATCTGTCTCTTTGTGAGGCACTATACATTACGTCCTGAACGGGCTTTAAGGTTAACGAAAGGTTAAGAGATAAGGTATGCTATCTCTAGGCAGAGAAAGGGCGGTGTAACGAATGATACAGCTGGCGACGCGCAAGGGCAGCCAAAATGCGACGCCGTTAGTCGGCGTACCGGAACGCCTCAGATGCGTTTTTGACGCGCCGGTACGTTCGTGGCGACGGCTCGCCGCCGAACCGCTCGACGCTGTCTACTACGTGCAACTTGAGGGCGGTGCGGAGCAGGTTTTGTGGATCAACCAGCGCGAGCCGGATGAACCCAGAGTTGCTCGCTGCGCCGCGGCGATAGAGCTTTTGGGCGGCTTCAGCACGCCGCTGGTACGCGCCGATGTGAGCCTGACACGCCTCGAGTATCCCTATCTCATCACCGAATACCTAAATATCCCGACCCTGGGTGACGCCTGGCTACACCAAGACGTAACCAACGAAATAGCCGGTGAACAGGTCGAGCAGCTAGCTGCAACGTGGGGCGCTGCCGTGCGCTTTTTGCACCGTACCCGCTTCGAGCTAGCTGGCGACCTCGCGCAGCCGGAAGCCGACGGGGTACGCCTTGAAGAAGATTTTACAGCGCTCTGGCAGACGCCGCTGCGTCTCGCTGCCAAAGATTACATGCTCGATATGCCCAAGCTTGTTCTGGCACTCCGGCGCGGCCGGGCGCTCCTCCGCGACGCGCCCATCGCCCTGACGCACAGGCATCCGGGCCTAAATACGTTTCTTTACGACCCGGCTCGCGCTGACGTGGTAGCGGCGCTCGACTTCGGCGACGCCCGCCGCAGCGACCCTATGACCGACCTCGCCGCTCTGATGGACAGCCTCGAGCTCTACGGTTGCCGAGACGCCTTTATAGACGGCTACGGCGCACTCTCCCGCTGGGAGAAAAAACGGTTGGCGTTTTACCGCCTGCACCACAACCTGCTCGCTTACGCGCAGGCGCTCACCACACTTCCCAATGAGCTGGCGCGGCGGCGGATGCGTCTGGCACAGAGCCTTGAAGAGCTGAGCTAAGTGCTGCTGCTTCAAGCGACCAAAGCATACGGCGCTAACTCTGAAAGGTGCGAAAATTGAGAAGGTTTTAGCAAGCCTTGCTTAGCACACCAAATTTTGCTACGTGAACAGGGTCTAAGGTCAAGAAATTCTCCGAACGCAGCACTTCCTGGTCACAAACGATGTTTTCGCCTTGATGCAGTCTTAATTCCTACCCTGTTACTGTAGATTGTCTAACCGCATACTAGGGGCGTGTGGGCCTTCGGTGTATACTCAATTCGGAATGAGTCCTAAAAATGGGCTCGAGCATCCTACCCGTCCTTTAATCCCGTCAACCGAAGCGAGGTCAAGATGAATCAACTGGAAATTCGTAATCTTCACGCCACGATTAACGGCGACCCTATCCTGCGCGGCGTCAATTTAGTTATCCCCAAAGGTGAAGTTCACGCGCTCATGGGGCCGAACGGCTCGGGTAAGTCCACGCTCTCCAAAGTTATCGCTGGCGACCCGACCTACGAAGTGACCGAAGGCGAAGTTTTGGTAGACGGCGAAAACGTTTTAGAAATGGAACCCGACGAACGCGCCCGCGCCGGTATCTACCTAGCGTTTCAGTATCCGGTCGAGGTACCGGGCGTATCGATGGCCAACTTTTTGCGTTTAGCCTTAAACGCTCGCCGGGACGAAGACGACGAAATCGGCGTGATGGACTTTTACAACAAAGTGCAGCAGGCTGTGAAAGAACTCAATTGGGACGAAAACATCTTAGAGCGCTATCTCAACGAAGGGTTTTCGGGTGGTGAGAAAAAGCGCAGCGAGGTGTTGCAGCTTCTGGTGCTCGAGCCCAAATATGCGCTTCTCGACGAAACCGATTCGGGTCTAGATGTGGACGCGCTCAAGGTCGTGTCTAAAGGCGTCAACGCCGCGCGTGGTCCCGAGTTCGGCGCGCTCGTGATTACGCACTACCAGCGCCTGCTAAACTACATCGTTCCCGACAAGGTTCACGTGATGTACAAGGGCCAAATTATCAAGGAAGGTCCGAAAGAGTTGGCGATGGAACTCGATCAGCGCGGTTACGACTGGCTCCGGCAAGAGCAGGAGGCGGTCGGCGCGTAAGCCAATGGGGTACTAAAGGTTGATTCAAGTAGCAGTATCCAAACACCTAGAGCACAGAGGGAGACACCATGTCTGACAGCGCAATTCCCGGAACCAACTTGCAGGGTATGCAGCACGAACGGCAGTACGAGTTCAGCCTGCCCGAAGAGTACTTTTTCCGCTCCGAAAAAGGCTTAAACCGCCGCGTCATCGAGCAGATTTCTTATCACAAAAACGAACCCGAATGGATGCTCAAGTTCCGGCTTCAGGCGCTCGAGATCGCCGAGAAAAAAGGTCGCCCGAAGTGGGGGCCGGATTTAAGCCACTTGAACTTCGACGACATCTACTTCTACATCCGCCCGCAGGATAAAGTCGGCACCAATTCGTGGGACGACGTACCCGAAGAGGTGCGCGAGACCTACCGTCGGCTCGGTATCCCCGAGGCAGAGCAAAAAGCTTTGGCAGGCGTCGGCGCACAGTACGAATCTGAAATGGTCTACCACTCGCTTAAAGAAGAGTGGGAGAAAAAAGGCGTTATCTTTTCCGATACCGATTCAGCCGTAAACAAGTATCCGGAACTCTTTAAGGAGCACTTCGCCACCGTCGTTCCGCCCGAAGACAACTACTTCGCCGCCGTCAACTCCGCGGCGTGGTCGGGCGGGTCGTTCGTCTACGTTCCGGCAGGCGTCGAGGTCGAGGTGCCGCTGCAAGCGTACTTCCTCATCAACGCGCAGAGCATGGGCCAGTTTGAGCGCACGCTCATCATCGGTGAAGAAGGCTCGAAGTTTCACTACATCGAAGGTTGCACCGCGCCGACCTACAACTCGGACTCGTTTCACTCGGGCGTTATTGAAATCATCTGTAAAGAGAACAGCCAGGTGCGTTACTCGACCATTCAGAACTGGTCGCACAACGTTTACAACCTCGTCACGCAGCGGGCGCTCGTGTACAAAAACGCCTCGATGGGCTGGCTAGACGGCAACCTCGGCTCGAAGGTCACGATGAAATATCCGTCTTGCTACCTGATGGAAGAGGGCGCACGCGGCGAGGTGTTGTCGATTGCCTTTGCCGGTGACGGACAGCACCAAGACGCAGGCGCAAAGATGGTTCACGCCGCGCCGCATACGAGCAGCAGCGTTGTGTCGAAGTCGATCTCTAAAGACGGCGGACGCAGCTCGTACCGGGGTCTGGTTGAAATCCACGAAGGTGCTACGGGTGCCCGCAGCAACGTCGAGTGTGACGCGCTCCTCTTAGACGACACCGCCAAAACCGACACCTATCCGTACATTCAGATCAACGAAAAGACCGCACACGTCGGGCACGAAGCGTCGGTGTCAAAGCTCAACGACGAGCAGATTTTTTACTTGCAGTCGCGCGGGTTGGAAGAGGCCGAAGCTGCCGCGCTGATTGTTCGCGGGTTTTTAGAGCCGGTCGCCAAAGAACTGCCGCTCGAGTACGCCGTCGAACTCAACAGGCTGATTGAACTCGAGATGGAAGGTTCAGTCGGCTAAGCAGACCAACCTCTCAGAAAGGAGCAGTCCGTGAGCTTTGAAGAGGTCAAAAATCAAGTTTTAAGCCTAGCTATCAAAGAGCGGGCTGCTCTTGCACAAGCTTTATTAGAGACGCTTGCCGAACCCTCTAAAGAGGAGCTTGCAGCGCTTTGGGTGGACGAAGCGGAAAGGCGGCTCGAGGGGGTCGAGCAGGGAACCATGCGCGTTGTTTCAGGTGAGGAAGCGCGCAAGCGTGTCCGAATACCGAGAGGCGTACGCCGAAGCTGCGCTCGAGGAAACGCTCGAGATTGAAAGCTACCTCGAGGCGCAAAGTTCGGGTCTCGGGGGAACTTTCCGCACGGAGCTAAACGCTACGGTTGCTGCGCTGCTCGAGTTTCCCGAGTCGGCTCCTGTCGTTAGTCCCAAAGCTATCCGCCGCCGACTTCTCCCTCGTTTTCCTTATGTTATTCTCTACGTACTGACGGAAGATCTACTGCTCATCTTAGCCGTGGCGCATACAAGACGAGCCCCTGAGTTTTGAGACGACAGGTTATAACAACAAAATGATGACGACTTGTATGACTTGCTACCTTACCGCCATCCGGCTCAAGCAGCCCTTATGCGAACGGATTTTTGAAACCGAACATTGGCGCGTCGTCCATGCGTTTAATACCTCATTACCGGGTTGGCTGGTTGTCGTTTCAATGCGTCACGCCTCCAGCTTTGCCGACTTGACCGAAGAAGAAGCGCTGAGTTTCGGGCCGTTTTTGCGTAGGGTCTCGAGGGCGCTGCAAGAGGTGACAGGTACGGTGAGGACCTACACCGTTCTGTTTGCCGAGAAAAGTGAGCATCAACATGTTCATTTTCACGTCGTTCCGAGACGGGCTGATATCCCGGAGGGTAAGAAAGGCCCACGAGTCTTCGACTACTTGGGCGTACCTGAAGCTGAGATTGTGCCGCTTACTGCCCGCAATGACCTCGCCGCCCGCCTTCAAACCCTGCTATCAGAAACACGGTAAGAAAGGACTTTATGAGCCTGACCGAAACCATTTCTCCCAGAGTCGTCGAGGGGATCATCGAGCAGTACAACGAACCCACGTGGCTTGCTGACGAACGCCGCGCCGCCCTAAGGAGCTTTGAAGCACAACCGTTTCCCACCCGACGCGACGAAAATTGGCGCTATACCGATATAAAACGGTTTGCCCTGGACGGCCTGGAACTCGTTTCTGCGCCCACTGACAAAAGCGTTCCCAAACGCACCGAAACGCGCATTGCCGACTCCGACGCTGAGGGTGTACTCGTTTACAAGGGCGGCGAAGTCATCTACCGCGACTCGAAAATCAGCGAGACGGGCGTCGTCTTTACCGACCTTCACACCGCGCTGGCAGAACACGAAGACCTCGTTAGACAGCATCTTTACAGCGTCGTCAACGCCACGCAGTCGAAATACACGGCACTGAACGCGGCGGTGTGGCAAAACGGAACGTTTTTGTACGTCCCGAAAAACACCGAAGTCGAATTACCTTTAGGCGCGTTTTACTCGGCGGACGCGGGCGGCCTCAGTGCGCCGCGCACGCTAATCGTGCTGGGGGCCAACGCCAAAGCGACGTTTATCGACGAATATTCCTCCGAAGAGTTCGGTGAACGGCTCTTTAGCACGGGGTCGGTTGAAATTATCTTAGGCGACGGGGCCAACTTGCGGTATGTGTCGCTGCAAAACTGGAGCCGGACGGTCGTGCAGATCAACCGAATTAAAGCCCGGTTGGATAGGAGCAGTCGGCTCGAGTCCCTCACTGTCTCGTTAGGTGCCGACGCGGCCCGCGCCGAGGTCGAGTGCGAAATGGCCGGGCCGGGCGCGGAGTCTGAAATGCTGGGGCTCTACTTCGCCGACAAAAAGCAGCACTACAACCAGTACACCTTGCAGCACCACGCCGCTGACCACGCCCACAGTGATCTGCTCTTCAAGGGTGCGCTGCGCGACGGCTCCGAGGCCGTTTATTCAGGGATGATTCGGGTTGACGAGAACGCACAAAAAACCGACGCCTACCAGACGAACCGCAACCTGCTGCTCGATTCCCAGTCCGACGCAGTGAGTATTCCGCAGCTGGAAATCGGCGCAAACGACGTGAGGTGCTCGCACGGCTCGACCACCTCACCGGTACCGGAAGACCAGCGCTTTTACCTGACCTCGAGGGGTCTCGCACCCGAAGTCGCCGAACACGTCCTCGTAACCGGATTTTTGCACGAAGTCACGAGCCGCGTAACGCTGCCTAAAGTTGCCGAATACGTCGAACGCATCGTTCAGGCCAAACTCGGTGTTCCGGGCGTCGATGAAAAGCTCTAGCAGTTGCGGTGTACGCCACAACGTTCGGTTTACTGTTCACCTCCAATATGACTGAGAGCTTTGTTGACATCGGGGCAATCGCCGATTTTCCTGAAAACACCATGCATCCTGTAGACGTCGCCGGTGAAGCTGTACTGCTCGTTCACCAAGACGGACAATTTTACGCCCTCGCTGACCGTTGCACGCACCGCGAGTACCCGCTCCATACCGGCGAGCTGTTGGGCGGCGCGGTTAAGTGCGAGTGGCACGGCGCGAAGTTCAATTTGGAAACGGGCAAAGGCACAATTCCAGCAGTTAAAAAAGTGCGGCTTTACGGGGTTGAACTCAGTGGCGACCGCGTTCTGGTTTCTGTTCAAGAGGGCAAAAGCCAAGCCGGTTGAACGCTGCTGCTGCGTTCATTAGAAACGCCTCATCGAGACCCCTCATCAAGACCTTTGTAAGGCAGGTTAATGTGACGCGGGTATACTCGTTGCTAGCGTACTCGAGTCCGCTTCTAGCTGGAAGCGCCCATCAGCGTAGCCGAAGCTGTTAAGCTTGGCACTGGAAAAGAGGTAGTTATGAAAAAAGTTCTGCTTACATCGGTAACAGCTCTCGCGTTTGGCGGGGTCATGGGAGGGGCACTGGCGCAGAACAGTTTCCCCGATGTACCCGGCGACTCTTACGCCGCCGACGCGGTGTCGCAGCTCGTTGAGCTGGGCATTGTCAACGGCTTTCCCGACGGAACGTTTCGCGGGAACGAAGCCTTCACGCGCTACCAGGCTGCGCTTGTCGTCAGCCGCCTCTTGAGCGTCATTGACGAGAACACCGCTGCTGCGGGTGCGCTCAGCGAAGAAGATTTGGCTACGGTCAACAACGCCGTCGCCGAGCTGCAAAACCAGCTCGGGTCGCTGACCGACCGGATAAGTGCGCTCGAGAGTGCCCCTTCAGGCAACGACGAAGCGTTAAGCGCTCTGACCGACCGTGTGAGTGCGCTCGAGTCGGCTGCCCCTAAAGGCGACCTTACTGATTCGTTTACAGCGCTTGAAGGCCGCGTCGCCGCACTCGAGCAGGCTCCGGCACCCACTGCCCCCGGCCCTGACGTTACAGCGCTCCAGGAGCAGGTCACAGCGCTCAACCGGCAGGTCAACAACCTTAGAAACCGACTCGATACCGCAAGCACGCCTACAGTGGAAGAACCCACGCCCGAAGAACCTCCTGTTGACATCACACCCGTAGCAGCGCCCGATACGGTTTCACTCGGTAGTGAACGCGGCAAGTTCCATTTCGGCGTCGGCGGCTTTTACGAGATCGGGTACACCAACCCTGAGCCTAGTGGCGGCGGCACGTTTAGCTTTTTGGACGGTATCCGGATTCGTCCCCGCGTGATCATCGGCGTTGACGATATCGTGTCAGGTTTCGGTATTCGCGCTGCGGCCGACTACGGGCGTCAGTCTCTCATCGGCTCCGGTTCACTCGCAGCCTCGGGTCATATCACCTACACACTCGGTTCCTCAGGGGTTAGCGGCTATCTCGGTGTCGGAGGCGGTTATCAGTTCGCCGACCTTATCGCCGAGTCGGGCGTTAAGGAAGGTGCTTTCGCCGGTGCGCTGCTCGGCGCAGAGTTCGGCAACGGCCCCGTCACCTTCTTCGTTGAAGGTACCGCTGACTACTACTTCGACCTCATTGAAGTAAGAGGCTTTGAAGGCAACAAGACCATCTACCCGACGGTAGCTGTAGGCTTTAACCTTCGCCCGTAAAAGCTACGCTAGTAAGACGCTGAAAAGTCAGAATGTTAAAAAGCCCCTCGACTGAGGGGCTTTTCGTTTTGCCGTTGGCGTCTTTACGGAAGATCGTAAGCAGATGGAAAGCGTGAAGTACCGTAGGCCCGTAAAGAGTGAGACGACCCGGTGACTTTACGCTATGACTTAACCCAGTGCAGCTTCGTTGGGAATAGCCGTTACTACCTGCCGTCACAGCCTGCTGACCCGGCGCTAGGACCGACCGAAGACTTTCGCAAAGGTTTTTACGGCGCTCGGCGACTCTGCTGCTGTAGGTTCAGTTGTAGTTTCGGTGACTGCGGCGTTGCCCCTTACATATTCGGTGCGGCGTACAGGCAGGCGTTCGGTAAGTGAGAGCGCGTAGTCTGAAAGGTGAGTCAGGTTTTCAAAAACGCCCTGCCGGAGGTGAAACTCACCGTTATCGACGCGGCTGACGAGGTGAAACGGCGCGTCGCTGAGGAGGTTCAGCGTCGTCATAACCTGCTCGCGGGGGAGGTTCGTATCGACCATGATGTCCTCGAGCAAAAAGACCGCCGGAGCACGTAGAGCGGCGAGGCGTTGCAACACGATAGAAAAGTCGCCGCGAGCATCGACACGGTGTTCGATCATCCGTTCAAAACGCCGTAAACCCTCTTCAAACAGGCCACTCTGAGCAAAGTAGGGCTCAAGGTCAAAAGGGCTGATCGGCACTGCTGCCACGAGGTCGACAGCGCGTGCCAGCGCCTGCCACGACCAGAGCGTTGCGCGGGCCTCGAGCGCCGGGGATTGAAGCCGCAAGAGGTCTTCGTGAGCGCCGAACACAGCTAACTGTGTAGTTTTGAGTTCGCGGCGGCGGGCCAGGAGCTTCGTCCAGTCAAGACGTGACCCTTCGGCGAGCAGCTGTACCAACACGCTGTAAGGGCGGCGGCCTAGGTCAGCGTGCGCCAACAGCTGAACCGAACTGCGCGGCTCGAGGCGAAACCCGAAGCTTGTGAGCGCCTCCCGCGCCCGCGTGTGCAGTGACACGTCGCCGGTAGGGGCGGCAGAAAAAAGGTCGTCTCCCGGGGGTGTACGGTAAGGTCTGACCGTAGCGCGGCCCGGTTCAGCGTCGGCAGCGTCCGCCGGAACGAACTGCCAGCGCCCTTCGTACTTATGCAGGCGACCGTCCCCGGCGAGTACCGGAGCTAGCTCGAACCCGCTCGGCAGGTCGGGAAAAAGTTCGCGTATCTCCCGCTCAGACAGGGGCGCTTGCTCGACCACCCGGTCAACGAGCCGCCGCTGCACCTCGGGGTGCGTATAGTCTGCGAGACGCGGCTTGGCTTTGGGCGTCAGGGTGTAGGTGTCGCCGTCTCTGGCGATGACCACGAGATCGTTGGGCTCGAGCCCGTGCCGCGCGTAAAGTGGGCCCAACCCCGTGACGATGCGAGCTTCAATCAGCGTCAGAGCAAGCGTCTCACCGCTCGCCGTGTCTTTGGCTTGAACCTGTCCCTCACGCGGAAACAGCGCTTTAGCTGAAGGTGAAAGAAACATAAAGCCGCTTTTTAGGCAGTTACGGGTGATGTGGTAGGTATAAGTATTGGGCATCGTCTCCACCTTTTCAGCGTCGCTAAATTGAGTCAGCAAGTCGGTTTAGCTCAGTTCTTTAGCGCCTGGTCTAGAGCGCTCGGCGCACGAGGTTATATCATGAGTTTATCAGACCCAATCCCCCGAGGTGATAAAGACCGGGCTCACCAAAACTACCGCGTGCCGGTCTCGAGGTGATGACTCTAAACACCCTTTCTTTCAGGCTGGCTACCAACAGTGTTGCAAAATATGCGTCTTGGACAACCTTTTACGGGGCGCTGCACTACCGAGTACTTCGTAAAAAACTCTGCGTAGCCTACCTGTGTGTATCAGCTTACAGTTGCTCGAGGGCCGCAAGATAACGGCCCCCGCAGCAGTGAAACCAGACCAAAACGGGCCATCCTATCTGTTTTTCCATTTGGCCGAACTTATAGGCGCTTCAGTTGATTTTCCTTGTCTACGGTTTAAGGAACAGCCAAGCGAAACTCGTCCGGGTGAAACGCTGGAGAGACAATACACGAAACCAGCGTCGGTTCGGTGCCGCGATTTTGCGCCGTTTGCCACACGCCAGGTGGGACGAGCTGTTGCGGCCTCTCCCTTCTGGCAAAGTCGGAGCCGAGGATGACCTCAAGTTCGGCGGCGGGCGTCTCCCCGTCCCCGCCCAAAGTGAGTGTCAGTGGGCTACCCAGATGGTAGAGCCACAGCTCCGCTGAAACGACGGCGTGCCACGTAGAAACCTCGCCGGGGTGAAGGAGAAAGTAGATGCTCGAGGCACTCGCCCGCGCCCCGCTGTAGCGCTCACCGAGCAGGAGTGAGGGCAACACGACTTCTGAGCGCCACAGCTCACGGTAGTAGCCCCCTTCGATGTGGGGCTCGAGGCCCAAAAGCTCGATCAAAGGTGAGCGTTCAACCATCCGGGCAGATACTCACTTTTTGTGATGGTCGCCAAAGACCAGCACGCGGCGTTTACGTGCGGGCTCAGCCGGGACAGCCGGAGAAACGGCAACCGGCGGTTGGGTTTTGGCAGCCTCCCCCGTTCGCGCTCGACCCCGACTTGAGCCCCGCGTCGGCCTCACCTCACGGCGTTTTAGGTCGTCACGCACGTCGTCGTCACGCGAGATGCCAGCCTCGGCTTCGTCAGGGTCGGCATCAAGCGCTCCGGCGTGACGTTCCGGCCCCCGATCTTTGGTGGGGCGCGCCACCCCGTTCGACGCGCCGCCTGCGGCGCTCAGCGGCGTTTTGAGGTGACGCGGCGCGTGCTGCTGTGTGGGCTCCCCTTCCTCGGGTTCGTCGGGCAGCTCAGCGCTGCTCGGGCCGAGGTCGATCTGCCGAATCGTCGGGTTCGCATTCAGGATACGCACCTCCATCCGACCGCCGAGCCGGAATTTTTTCTTACTCGATTTGCCGAGCATCATCATCTGCTCTTCGATATACATGTAGTAGTCGTCCTCGAGCTGCGACACATGCACCAAACCTTCGACGCCGTTGGGCAGCGCGACGAAGATACCGAAGTTCGTAACGCCCGTAATCAGGCCGTTAAAGACCTCGCCGCGGTGCTCCTTGGCCCACCTCGAGTGGTAGTAGCGCGTCAGGTCGCGTTCGGCGTCTTCAGCCAAACGCTCGCGTTCGCTAACGTGTTCAGCTAGGGCCGGAAAGTCGCTCTTGAGGCGTTCTTTTAAGGTCGGCGAGAGGCGGTTTTGCAGCGACGCCCGTAGGACGCGGTGAACCACGAGGTCGGGGTAGCGGCGAATCGGTGAGGTGAAGTGCAGGTAGTGATCGAACGCCAGCCCGAAATGCCCCATGTTCTCGGCGCTATAGCGGGCTTGTTTAAGGGAGCGCAAAAGAAGCGTGTTGACAAGTTGCGCTTCGGGTTTTCCAGCAGCCTCTTGAATAATGCGCTGCAGGTCTTCAGCGTCAACTTGCGTCATATCGAGCTTGTAACCGAGCCGCCCCAAACTGCCGACGAGCGCCTGCACTTTAGCCTCACTTGGGTCTTCGTGGACGCGGTACAAGGCGGGAATATCTTTTTTCGAGAGGTCTTGCGCCACCAGCCGGTTGGCTAAGAGCATCAGTTCTTCGATGAGCTGCCGCGCCTGGTTCGGACGGATCGGCGTGACGCTGAGTTCGCCTTCGTCAGTGACGTCAACTTTGGCTTCGGTAAACTCGAAGTTGAGTGCGCCCTTCTCGAGCCTCGCCTCCCGCAACGTCTGCGTGAGTTTCAAAAGCTGCGTGATGTCGCGGCCCAGTTTACCTTTGCCTTTAGGGAGTTTTTCACCTTCGGCAAACGCCTGCACCTCTTCGTAGGTCAGACGGGCATCCGAAGTGATGACGGTCTCCTTGACCTCCATGTTTTTGACCTCACCGGTTTTACTCAGGTCGGCAAAAACCGAGAGCGTCAGGCGCGGCTCGCCCTCGACGAGTGAGCAAATCCCGTTCGACAAGGCTTCAGGCAGCATCGGCAACACCTGACCGGGCAGGTATACGCTGGTCGCGCGTTCTTTGGCTTCGGAGTCTAAACTGGTGCCTTCAGCGACGTAGTACGACACGTCGGCGATGTGAACCCCGACGCGCAGCAGGGCAGCTTTGCCCTTGCCGATACGCTCCAAAGAGATCGCATCATCGAAGTCTTTGGCGTCGGCTCCGTCAATGGTAAAGGTATTCACACCGCGCATATCGGTGCGGCCGCTCATCATCTCCGCCGAGACCGTGCCGGGTACCGCTTCAGCTTCGGCGAGCGTTTTGGCGTCGAACTCGTCTTTAAGGTCAAACTTGACGATGACAGCGCGTGTTTCGATTTCAGGTGAGTCGCCGTCGCCTAGTGACTCCTCGAGTTCCCCAAACGGGTCTTTCTCACCCGAGTCTTCAGGCCAGACGATTTTGACGACGATGCGGGAGCCAGCAGTAAGTTTCCCCACCGAATCGGGCAGGAGCAGGATGCGTTCGCGCAGGCGCGGCGAATCGGGACGCAAGATGGCGTAGCCCCGAGAATATTCTAAAGTTCCGACTACGCGGTCGTGTTTACGCTCCAGCACGCGGACGATTTCACCCGAAGGTTTTTCGCCGCCACCCCGGTCGGGCCTTGCTAATACGCGGTCGCCGTCCCACGCGCCGTTCAGACTCTCCGCTGGCACAAACAGGTCTTTTTCGCCGGTATCGCCGTCTAGAATGACAAACCCGTAACCGCCTGACGTGACCTGCAACCGTCCGGGCCGGAGGTTCATCTCTTGCGGCAAACCGTAGGTGCGGCGGCGGGTACGGATCAGCCGCCCCTCGTCAACGAGGGCGGCGAGTTCGCGGCGCAGGTCTTCGCGGTCGCTGAGTTTAAGTTGTCTTTGCACGTCCTGAAGATGCCAGGGTTTTTCAGGATGCTGCTGAAAGAATGTGTAGAGCACTTCGCGGTCGATATCCATTAAAGGCTATTCTAGCGCGTTACCTGCGCCCGTAGCGCGTGCGCTAGACCAAAACCGGGACATTTCGCCCCACACGGGTAACGTGTCCTGTTAAACTATAATGACTGAGGCGTTTTGGAGGCGTGACATGGTGGGTAAGGCTATTTTATCGATGCTTTTGGGTTTAGGTTTAGCTGCGGTGCTGGCAGCTTGTAATCTCAGCCCCAATACGCAGCAGGGCGAAACGACCGTCTTGGACGGAGAGAACAACATCCAGATTTCTGGCGTTATCGTCAAGCAGGACATGGCGAGCGGCGGCGCTAGCACCGCAGAAATAGCGGCAGCGAAAGCGCGAGTTCCGCATCAATTCAAGAAGAAGCCGCCGCTGAGCCTGTTCGACTTTGCGACGAACTGGAATCCGGGCAGCAACCGCTAAAAATAGCGCCCGGCAAACGTAGCCGATGACCGAGTTTTTAGACCATCCGCTCTATTTCTTAGGGCGGTTTTATCCTAGCGTTCTCGATCCGGCACTTTTGCGTGTTGAGGGGCAACGCGTTGCGCTCTTTTTTACGGGTGAGGAAAAGGCTCAAGTCCACCTCATGAACCTTCCGCAAAACGAAACCGTAACCGTGCAGTGCGCGGCTGACCTCCGCGCTAAAGAAGAGCTTGTTACGGTGGCTCTAGCTCAGGGAGCCGTAGAGCTCTGGCTCGACGCCGCGCCGGACGGTGAACCTGTCCTGACGTATCCGCTAGCGGGGGCTCGAGACTACATCACGTCGTTCAAGCGGCAGAGCGCCTGTTTGTAAAGTCCTGTTTTTGACAGATCAGTTGGTTTGCAAAAAATTTGTTGAAGTTAACGCAATCAGTACGCACTCTGCGGTAGTAAGGCTTGAGAAAGTTGACTCTATTAGCAGGCATCAGCTGGTCAGCAACGTTCTCCGCCTGATTTGTACCGATTAGCACGTACATACTGAGATGATATAGCACTTAAGCGGTTGAAGGCTACCTTCATCACCACAGAATGTACGTGCTAGACGGTTTAGATGAATGTGGGGGCGTCTGTTCCCAGATAATACCTGCTATAGTACATTGTCAGCGAAGAGTTGACCCATAGCAACACAGTGTCTAAAGTAAGCGAATGAAAAAGCGCTATGGAATCAAGCTGAGTAAAATACAAAGGCAAGAGCTCGAACGGCTAACAAAAGCGGGAGCGTGCCGGGTGAGGGTGTACAAACGGGCTAGGGCACTGTTACTGGCGGATGCCGGGGTAAGTGACGCCGAGATTCTCAAGCAAGCAGATATCAGTTTGGCAACGCTCAAGAGGATCCGCAAACGTTTTTGCGAAAGCCAGAGTAACGTCCAAGAGGTAGTAGCGGACAAGCCCAAACCAGGACGCCCAAGTCGCTTTAGTGGTGAACAGCGAGCGAAGATTACCGCTTTAGCATGTAGTGAGGCTCCTGAAGGCAGAAGCAGATGGACACTGAGACTGTTAGCGGATAAAGCTGTCGAGCTGGGCTTGGTTGAGACTGTTTCGCATGAGGGGGTCAGCGAGATACTGAAAAAAACGAGCTCAAACCCCACCTAAAGCGGTGTTGGTGTTTGGGCAAGCTCACCTCTGCGTTCATTTGGCAAATGGAGCGGGTGCTTGATACTTACGCTCAGCCTTATGACCCCGACTATCCGGTACTTTGTTTTGATGAACGACCTTGTTATCTGATTGAACAGACCTTACAACCTGTAGCGATGAAAGCAGGCCAGGTCAAACGCGAGGACTACCATTATAAAGTCACGGCAAGTTGTTCAGTGCTCTTAGCGGTCGAGCCGCTTACCGGCAGGCGTTGGACTAGGCTCTATGACCACCGCCGACGGCAGGAATACACCGACTTTATGCAGTACTTAACGCAACAGTTCCCTCAAGCGCAGAAAATCAGGCTGGTGCAGGATAATCTCAACACCCATAACCCAGGCTCGTTTTATGCTGCTCTAGCACCGCAAGCTGCCTTCGAACTTGCCCAGCAGTTTGAGATGATTCATACCCCTAAGCACGCTTCTTGGCTTAACATGGCTGAACTTGAATTCTCCGCTTTAAGCAAACAGTGCCTAGACCGGCGCATTGCTCAACGTGACCGCCTTGAAACTGAACTTAACGCTTGGCAAACAGAGCGCAATCAAGCCCAAGTTAAGCTCAACTGGCAATTCTCCAAAGAAGCGGCTAGACACACCTTCAAACGTGCCTATACAGAGGTGAAGGTGTCAGTACCTCGCTGACAGTGTAGTATGGCAATCATCATAAGTATTGAGTTGAGTAACCGCAGAGCCTGAACCAGGCTCTGGCATCTTGGAGGGTTATAGCGTTACAAGCATGTTTGATAGCATAGGAGAGCGTTTCTTGGGTAGGTGCCTGAGCTTTTCTAAGCAAGGCTTTAATTTTGGAGAAAGCGTTCTCGATGGGACTAAAGTCAGGTGAGTAAGTAGGCAGAAAAAGCAGCTGGCAGTCTTTTGCCTCGATGAGCTCACGAATCCGGCTGTCAATATGGATGCTGTAGTTATCTAAAATAACCAGCTGTCCTGGTAGCAGTGTTGGGCACAGCACGTATTTGACGTAGGTGATAAAAGCTGCCGTGTTGACCGAGCCGGTCACGAGCCAAGGTGCTTGCATTCCTGAAGTCGATAGCGCGGCGATGAGGTTCGTGCGTTCGCCCGGATGGTAAGGCCCGCTGCTGTAAGCCCTTGCGCCATTTGAAGAACGCGCATAGGCTCGGTTCATGTTCAAGTGTGTACCGCTTTCGTCCACAAAGACTAGCTTGTCAGAATCAAGTCTTCGGCTCAGCACCCACCACTCGAGCCGTGCCGGTTCATCACGCTCACTCGGCTGACGAGTCTTTATTTTCTCGTAATTCTTAAACGTAGCAAGGTACGTTGCACCGTCATCAGACTGACCCGGCGTCCGGTCGCTTCACCTAGCATCTCGGTGTGCTCTTTCAAACTTGCGTCTCGGTGTTTCTCGACCTGTTCAGTCAGCACTGCCTCATGTTTTGCCGACAAGCTGCGCGGGCGTCCTGGCGGCAACTGCGAACGCAAGTGTCCCCGCTCCCGCTGCTGTCTTACAAAGCGCACGACACTTGCAACGCTGACCTCGAACGCCTGAGCTACCTCAGCTGTAGGCTTGCCCTGCTCCACGGCTCTAACAATTCGCTCCCGCAAGTCTTCTGAATATGCCCGCATCTCGCTAGTTTAATCAATACTTCTGAGAGTTGCTATAGTTGGTGCAATTTCTCGTAGAAATGCCATGTAAAACCGCAAATATGTCAGAGAAAAAGAGCAGGCGAACCTGCTCCCTCAAGTTTTCTAAAATCTAAAACCTAAAGACTTTAGGCCCAGCGTATCGCGTGCGCGTCAAAGGGACTTACGAGCGCCTTGTTGGTCGGATAAACCCGGACACCATAAGCAAGCCGTCCACTGACCGCAGGCGTAAACGTCGCGCGGTACAAGCAGCCGCCGTCTTCGTACTGTTCGGCGCACCTCATCGTTACTGTGTGCAAATTGTGCTCTAAAGCGTCCCCTTCGGGGCTGTAAACAAGTTCGACACAGAGCGATCCTTGCTCGAAGTCTCGAGGGTTGACGACCGCCTCAATTTGAAGCTTCTCCCCGATACGCGCCGACGCGGTTTGCAAGGGTTTGGCGCTCACATAAACGCCGTGCCAGCCACTCTGAACTTTTTGCCGCCACCCGGCGAGCGCTTTGGCGGGAGCGTAATCCTTCGCCGAGAGCTGCCGCGCGCGTTCAGCGGCGGGCGCGTAAAACCGCTCGACGTAATCTTTGACCATGCGGCGGGCGTTAAAGGCCGGGCTGATAGTCGCAATCGAGTCTTTTGAGCGTTCCATCCAGCGCTGCGGCACGCCGCTAGCATCACGTTCGTAATAGAGCGGCACGACTTCGTGCTCCAGAAGGTCATAGAGCGCGTCGGCGTCGGCAGCATCGGCGGCGTCCGACACCGACATATTAACGCCCGAGCCGATCGCCCAGCCGTTGTTGCCGTCAAACCCTTCGGGCCACCAACCGTCCAGAATAGACAGGTTCAAGATGCCATTCATCGCGGCTTTTTGGCCGCTGGTTCCGGACGCCTCGAGCGGCCTTCTCGGGTTGTTGAGCCAAACGTCAACCCCGCGCGTCATCGCCCGCCCAATCGCCATGTCGTAGTCTTCAATAAACAAGATTTTGCCCGCAAAACGCGGTTCTTGCGACAATGCCTGAATCGTTGAAATGAGCGCCTGCCCCGGTACATCGGCGGGGTGCGCCTTCCCTGCAAACACGAGTTGCACAGGTTTGTCGGCGTCACTCAAAATGCGGGCGAGCCGGTCTAGGTCGCGGAAGATGAGCGTCGCCCGTTTATAGGTCGCAAAACGCCGTGCAAACCCGATCGTCAGGGTGTTTTTGTCGAACAGCGTTTCGCTTTCGCGGACAGCGGTCGGGGAGGAGCCGTAACGGGTACGTTGCCGCGCTACTCTGTCACGGAAAAAGTCGATGCTCTGCTGATTGAGCTCTTGCCGCACCGCCCAGAGTTTGGCATTATCGACCTTTTTGACCTCGGCCCACATCGCTGCGTCGTCGAAGCGCCCCTGCCAGTCTGGAGGCAACACCTCGCCGACCAGCTCGTGAATCTCAGGGGCGACCCAGGTTTTATCGTGGACGCCATTGGTGATGTGCGAAATCGGCACCTCGTCGGTCGGCACTTCCGGCCAGAGGTCGCGCCAGATTTCGCGTGAGGTTTCGCCGTGCAGTTTGGCGACGCCGTTACGCCCCGTCGAAAAGCGCAGCGCCAGCGCGGGCATACTGAATACCGGCCCCCAACCGTGGTCGTGACGGCCCAGGTCGTGAAACTCGCTCTGGCTCAGGCCCAGGCTACCCCAAAAACCGCTAAAAAACTGGTTGACCAAATCGAACGGAAAGGTGTCGTTTCCGGCAGCGACCGGCGTGTGAACCGTAAAAGCGGTACCCGCCGCGACGACTTCACGCGCTTCAGAAAACGGGACGCCCGCCTCGACGAGTTCGCGGCAACGCTCGAGCGGCATAAACGCGCTGTGGCCTTCGTTCATGTGCCACGAGGTCGGGGCGATACCGAGCGCCCGCAAGAGGCGCACGCCGCCGATACCGAGCAAAATCTCTTGGGCAATCCGGGTGCGCTGGTCGCCGCCGTAAAGTCGTGAGAAGAGCCCTCTATCTTCCGGTGAGTTTTCCGGCACGTCGGTGTCGAGCAGGTAGACTGGAACCGTCCCGACCGCCAGATGCCACGCCCGCAGCTGCACCTCGCGGCCCTGCAGGGTAACGCCGACGCGCACTTCCTCGCCACCCTTAAGCACCGGCGTAAAGGGCATTTCACTCGGGCTCAGGCGTTCGTAAAACGCTTCTTGCTCACCGGTTTGCGCGACGCGCTGGTGAAAGTAGCCTTCGGGGAACCACGGGCCGACCGCCACGAGCGGTACGCCCAAGTCCGAGGCGGCTTTGGTGTGGTCGCCTGCCAGGACGCCCAGACCGCCCGAGTAGAGCGCGACAGCCTCGTGCCAGCCGTACTCCATACAGAAGTACGCGAATACGTCGTTGGATTGACCGCTCGAGTCCTCGCTAAACCAGCTTTCAGTACGCTTCATGTACGCGTCAAACGCGCCGACGACCTCATCGTAGAGCGCCAGATATTCAGGATTTTGGGCAGCAGCCTCGAGCCTGTCCTGCGCGATGTCCCGCAGCATTTCCACCGGGCTGTGACCGATTTTCTCCCACAGCTCTGGGTCGAGGCGGCGAAAAAGCCTGCGCGCGTCGGGACGCCACGTCCAGTAAAGGTTGTTCGAGATGTCACCCAAACGCGCGATGCGCCCTGGAACGTCGGGTAGGACGGTCATATGTCCAAGAATATTCATGAAGCCTCTTCTCTATTTTGCGCGGCCCAGTTCCATAACAGTGCTTTTTACGGCAATGCTCTTCAAAGGGGTACTGTTTACGGTTCTGCTTACCGCTCTGTGCTTGCCGCTTGACGCAGCCGCGACGGGTCAAACCTGATTATTAGTGGGGCGTTACCGGCAGAATCTCAGCAAGGAGAGCCGACCGGACTGGCACAGGCACGCCCGGTTAAAATGTACCACTTTCAGCGCTGAAGTCCACCGCTTTTGTACCCTCCCTCAACGCTTATTGGCAGTCCAAAGCCTTATCAAGCACAAACGCCGACCGGCTATAGTTGCGTATGGCTTACTTTAGACGCACACACTTTTTCAAACGTACCTGGATTTCGGCTTTAGCACTGTCCGGACTGCTTACACTCGGTAGCAGTTTTGCACAGACGTTCGGCGTGGCCTTCTCTTACGAGGGTGCGCTCGAGCCCGAAATCCAGCTCCGCGACCTTGACTTGGGCCGCGCAACCCTTGATTTGCGCGTTGCCGACGGCTTGACGGGGCCGCTCGAGGTGGGCGCAGCCGTACGCTTTCGCAGTTCGTTCGGCCCGCTCGGAACGGTGAGCGCGCTGGGCCGTGCCGACGCCGATACCGTCGGCGGCTTCGAGCTGAGCGCCGACGCTTCGGGTGCGCTCGCGTCAACTGGGTTGGACGCTTCGCTGAACGTCTTTAACCGTAACCCTGGCGCGTTTGCCCCGACCGCCGCGTATACGCTCGGTAGCCGCCCTTTCTTTCCGGTTTTAGCTGGGAATAGAGAAGATACGGGCGTCGGCGCGTACTTTGGGGTCGGAGCAACTCAGCGGCTCGGTCGGACACTTTTACTCGAGGCTACGCCCGCGCTCAGTTATCAATCAGGGCTTGGGTTCGGCGTCGGCATTGACACACGGCTTCAGCTGCGCCGCCTCATCGACAGCGACAACGGGGTTTTGCTGCTCGAGGCGCACACCGGGCCGGGTGACGGACGCGCCTTTGTCGCTGGCGGAGCCGAATATCAGCTCAACCGCCGGGGTCTACCTTCGCTGACCGGGGCACTGCTGCTCGGCTCGAGTGAAGCAGGTCTCCGGCCCGGTTTTCGCGGAAGCGCTTCGGGTGAAGTGAGCAGCTTTTCGTACCGCGCCGAACTCGCCGCTGAACCCTACCGCACCACTGCGCCGCCCTACCGCGCCAACCTCGCACTTGGGACGGAACTAGGGCCGGGCGTGGTGGGGCTCGAGCTAGGCGCGGCCCTAGCCAATGACTTCGGCGTCGAACCCTTTCTCCTCCGGGGTTCCTACGCTTACCGGTTTTAACGCACGTCAGTCAACCTCAGCACGTACTAACGTAGCACCATCGCAGGGTTACATACCTTGCGCTTTTATCTGTCTCGGTTGAACCAAAGCTAAAACTACAATACCTGCTATGACGTAAACGACACCTTGGACGCTGAGAACTGGTACGACGCCGATACGGTCGCCCAAAACTCCGGCTGTCCCCATACCGAGCAACATACCGAACGCCGAGGTCGTACCTACAGCGCCGAACACTCTACCCGAGAGCTTGTCTTTAACGTTGGTTTGCATCAGTGTGGCGTAACCTGCTCCAAAACTTGAGGCAGGAATCCCTACAACCGCCATTAAGACGAGCGCTGGCGTGATACTCGGAAAAAAGGTGGGATAGTTAAATATAACGAGGTCGATAACTCCCAAGAACAAGGCTCCGAAACTCAGTAAGTGAGCAGGAGCGATGCGCCCACCCAGCCAGCCAATCGCAACGCCACCAACGATGCCGCCTACCGCCTGAGCCGACAACACCCAACCGAGTTCTAATGCCCCGCCCCGAAAAACTTCAGCCACGAAGGGCGCGAGCAGGACGCTGAAAACGCCCTCTCCCAGTGAGGTAAGGGTTTTAGTACCAGCTAGCAGCGCAACAACCCGGTTACGCAAAATGACCTGCAAACCTTTACGCCACTCCAATCCCAGAACGCGCAGGACGTCAGCAACTGAGCGCCGTTCTCGACGTGCAGTTGCTCTAATAGTGGGCAGTTTCATATAAGCGATAAGAAAAGCGACAATCAGGTAAGAAGTTAAGTCGAAGGCGACAACCCCGGCAAGACCGGAAAAGCCGACTACGATTCCGCCCGCAGCAGGCCCGATAAGACGTGCCAGATTGTTGTTAAGCGCATTTAGCGCGTTTGCCGACACAAGTTGCTTTTGCTCGACTAAGGTCGGTAAAAGAGCATTCTCGGCAGGCCCGAAAAACTGGTTTACGGATGACTGGAAGACAGCTACCACGTACACGGGCCAGACGGGGCCGCCCAGCGCGATGAGTAACAGAGGCGTGATACCTAGCGCCAGTAGCAGGTTGCAGACGACCATCGTTCGTTGGCGCGGCCAACGGTCTACGAACACGCCTGCTACTGAACCCAGTAGGATGCGGGGGGCGGCTCCTGCTATAAACATCAAGCTCGTCGCTAGGGTTGAAGCCGTCTCCTGATAGATGTAAATTGGTAGCGCGACGAAGAGCATATAGTCCCCCATCATGGAGACTAATCCTCCCCACCAGAGCAAAGAAAAGTTTCGGTTGCGTAAAACGGCTACCATCGCCGTGTTCCTAGAAGCACTGTTGGTTTCGTCATGTATCCAGTGTCGAGGGTAGACTATTTGGAATGAAACAGGCGTCTCCAAGTAGAAAGTGGTTAAGGATAGAGGAACCAGAAGCCGCAAGAATCGTAACCGACCCGGCGGCGCGGCGCTTTCTCCTGCCGTTCGTCGGTCGGGAGAGAACCGTCAGCAAGGTAGCAGCGGAACTGGGGGTCGATACAAGTTCCGTGCTCTACCGGGTAAGGCAGTTCATTCGCCTCGGCTTAATCGAGGAGGTTCGTGTGGAGCCTCGTCAAGGTCGTCCTATCCGCTACTACTGCAGCGTAGCCGACGGCTTTTTCGTCCCTTTTCAGGCCACCTCGCTTATGGTGCAAACATCGTGCCCCATACGTTTAGGAAATTACAGGACAGGCTAAACGAGAGCATAGGTCAGGCATGGTTGGCTGCCTGCGGCGAGCAGCAAACTTTAGGTATGCTCGTTTTCCGTAACGTTGAGGGTGAAATTACGCACAACATCGTCCCCGACCCAGAAGAAGACCATCCCAACTGCTTTTTCGACCAACTCCTCGAGCCGGACGCCCCCGCCGTATGGGATACCTGGGGAAACCTCAGACTCAAGCATGAGGACGCCAAAGCTCTACAAATGGAACTGGCAACGATTTTGACGCGGTACCGACAGAAAGAAACGCAAGGGGAGCAAAAGTATCTTTTACGCTTAGCAGTGGCACCTACAGAGCAGTAAGGTCAACCAACTCGTCCATCAGGTCATTTAGGGCCTCGTGCGTAAACGGTACAGGGAGCCTGCAACGACTTGAAACTACCTGAGCCTCGTCAGTTCATGCGTCTGTACGTCGAGTTCAAAAACGCCGGGGCGCGGCAGCTCGAACGTAAAGGGAATATCGACGCCGCGCCGCGACAAGACCGCCTGGTGCGTGCCGGGTTGCAAGTTGGCGGCAAAGTCGCGGGGCCGCGCCACACCGTCAACGGTCACGCTAAAGCCGGTCAGCGGCGTCCAGAACACAAGGTTTTGATAGTTGGGCTCGAGCCTCGCCTCGGGCACTCTCGAGACAAAAAAGTTGCGTACTGTCACCGACTGTACGGTCGGCCTAAAACCGGAACGGGTCAAACGGAGCGTGCGTACGCCCGGTTGCGCTTCAATGGTCAGCGGAGTATGTCCGACGCTACGCCCGTCGAGCAAAACTTCGGCGGTAGGGACGCTGCTGACCAAGATGCTGCCACCCCGAATCTCGGTCAGCGAAAAGCCCAGAAACTGCGTTTCGTCGGTCTCGAGTACGACCGTATCGCTCTCCGGCACGAACCCTTTTTTACGCACCTCGACGTCATAACGACCCGGCGCAAGCGGCAACAGCGGATTGGCGGTCGTCCCGACCTCGACGCCGTTAAGGTAGACCGGCGCGTCGCCGGGTTCACTCGTGATAAACAGACTGGCCGACCCGCTCATGGGCCGGGCCGGGTTGATAAACGCGCCGACCGCCCGCGTCAGAGTGGCGACGGTGGCGGGCAGATCGGTGTGCTCTAAAGGCTGACTAAAAAGGTCGGAAGTGCGCCTCGTACGCGCGTCGATAACGAGCAAGTTGACGGTATAGTTGGTTTCGCTGAGGCCAGTTTTTAGAGCAATCACTTCGCCGGAGACGCTGTAGCGCCCGCCGCCTAAGGTAGCTATAGCCGCAGCGACGTCGGGCTCCAGGCGGCCTACGAGCGTCTGCGCGGCGGTCGTTCCCGGCAAGACGCTCAGGCCGGTGCGGAGTCCGAGCTGTTGCCGAAAGATCTTCATAAAGCGCTCGACCATAGCGCTGGGAACGTCGCCCTGAACACCAAAGTTAGGGACCACAACCTGGGCGTGAGCGCCGCTCCAGAAGAGCAGCGCCGCGCCCAAACAAGCTTTTAACAGCGTCCAGCGTAGCGTGCGCGTCACCTCCCAAGTATAGCCCCCGGTACCCGAAAGCGCGTGACGACTACCTCGATATCCGGGGCAGGCTTGTGCTGAAGCGGATGGTGGTGAAACGGGTGGTGAAGCGGGTGGTAGCGACGCTCGAGGTCATAGCTGTAGTGAAGACGGCGGCGGCAGTAACGGAGGCGTTGACGCTGACGAGGGTGCAGCCCGCCCAACTGCTAAAGTAATAGGGATGCGTTATCTGCTCCTCAGCGACGTTCACGCCAACGCCGTCGCGCTCAAGGCGGTTTTACAGCACGCCGAAACGAAGTGGCAACAGGTCATCTTTTTGGGTGACGCGGTAGGCTACTATCCGCAACCCGAAGAGGCCGTTTCTCTGTTGCAGACGCTACCCCTTACGGCCGCCATTTTGGGCAACCACGACGCGATTTTGCTCGAGACCACCGGCAGTAGCGGTTTTAGAAGCGTGGTTACGGACGTTTTGGACAGACAGCGAACCCAGCTCCCTGGCACCTCCCGAAACTTTCTAACGCAGCTGACGCGGCACGCTTACGGCGAAACCTGGGAGGCCGTACACAGCACGCTTGCGGCTTCGTGGGACTATATCGATTCGCTCGAGCGCGCCCAGAGCGAGCCGCCCAAGATGACTCGCCCGCTACTCTTCTTCGGGCACACCCACGTCCCGATCATCTACTTGTTTATTGACAACAATGGACAAAGACTCTCCCGGAGCATCCCGCTAACCAAAGAAAAAACGAGTTTTCGCCTGCCCCCGAACGCCCAGGTCCTGTTTAATCCCGGTTCCGTCGGACAACCTCGGGACGGCATTCCGCTCGCCTCTTACGCCGTTTACGACGAAGACGCCCGCACCCTAGAGCACTACCGGGTACCGTTTGACATCGGCACCATGCAGCGCCTCGTTAAAGATTCGGATTACCCTTCAGCCTTGGCGGTGCGGCTCGGCAAAGGTCGCTGACATCACCTCTCCCCCACACGTCCCCAAACAGGTCATCGGACACGACGAGGCGCAGGCAACGCTGCGCGGCCTCGGCGCAAACGGCGGCGCACACACACTTCTGTTCGTCGGGCCACCCCGCGTCGGGCGGAGGGTCGTCGCTCGCTGGTACGCGCAGCTGCTCAACTGCCCGAACTCGGACACCGAACCGTGCAGCAGCTGTGAAAGCTGCCGACTCTTCGGCGCTGATGGACACGCAGACGCACACGCAGACACGCACCCCGACCTGCGCCTCCTCGCGCCGGTGTCGGAGACCAAAACGGGCCGCCGCAGCCGCCGCCCGCAACTCCGTATCGGCGACCTCGTACCCCGCGAAGACAGCCCCGGCACACCGCTGAGCACGTGGCTCGAGGCCCGCCCCCGCTTTGCCAAACGCGTTGCCGTCATCGACGGAGCCGACCTGCTGAGTGCCGCCGCTGCCAACGCTTTCCTCAAGTTTTTAGAGGAGCCGCCCTCGTATGCCGTTGTTATTCTCATCGCGCCAAGTATCGAGAGCGTCCTGCCGACGATTGTCTCGAGGAGCGTCACGGTTCGTTTCGGCGCAGTCAACACGCCCATAAACCTGCCGGAACCGCACCCGGCAGCGCGGCTCGGGCGCGTCGGTGAACTGTTGGAAGCCGCCGAACACCCCGACGCTTACAGCGCCCAACTGAGCATCGTTCACGACTATTTGCTGGCGCTACCCAAAGGTTTGGAAGAGGCGTTTGAACGAGCAGACGCCTTAGAGAAAGCCTGGTCGGAAGATGCCCGTTTCAGCGTGTCTGAACTTCTCCGCGCCCGCCTGAGCGAATGGCCCGGTAGGACGTACGCCGCAGGACTAGCCGCTTTAGAGCGGTGTGAAGCGGCTTTGGCAGCGTATGCGTCGCCGGGGGTGGCGGTGCAGGTGTTGACGCTCGAGCTGAGGGAGATTTTACGGCAAACCCCTCGAGAGTAGGACTCGAGGGGTTTCCCATCCATAGCTATTACTCAAACACGATTTTTACGCCCAAGGTGTTCTCAATACTAGGTTGAGGTATTGTCTCATAAAACGATTGACTCGTAGAGAAGATTGTAACGAGTCCCGGACTCGTAGAGGTAAAGGAGAACGAGTGTTCCAAAACGCGCTCTTCTCCACTTCTGATGACCTGCTCACCAAACGCTCGCTGGTAGGCTTCTCCCTCGGCTATCACGATATAGTCGGGAAGGGGCAAGTCCTTATTGAGACAAAGACCCCCTACAGGCGCATTTGGCTCATTAGGATCACGACCGAAGCAAACACCGAGCCGATAATCTTTTACGTTAAAGTCGGGTGAAAGGGCCGCCCCTATATTGGCAAAGCCACCGGTTACAGTTACCGTGATCTGTTCTCCAACTGCAGCTTGTGTCCTATCCACCTTAATTTCTGGAAGCACAATCCCTCGCCCGTCTACCCTACTTGTGCAAGCAGATAAGCCAATTGCAAGAAATACAATAATAGTAAGTAGTTTGTACATAATTGACCTACCTCCTAGCATCCATCATTCGGAGTGTTCACCTTGTTGTAATTCTTGACAACACAGTAGTCAATCAGCTCACTTTTTGGTAGCCTCGGTTTGATCTTGCCCCTCCATACAGCATCAAAGCTAATTTCAATCCGCCCGTTAGAAAAGAATTGCGCGACGTTGCGATACCTCACGCTGATGTTTGGGTCTAGTTGCCTCATAGGGTCTTGCGAAGCAGATTCATTGTTCCGGAGGATTCCCGAGCCACTATGACTGTCAGTGATATCTATCAAGAACTGAGCCACCCTTCCTGGTGTAACAGAGCCTTCTGAATACTGGGTACCAGTAGGCCTAAGTTCTGGATCAAAGCCACCGCTGATACTGTTGTTTGTAGATTGTGGTATCGCTCCTAACGCTCTTGTAGAAACAGACTCAAACCAAAGAGCGAATGGCCCGGTGGGACGTACGCCGCAGGACTAGCCGCTTTGGAGCGGTGTGAAGCGGCGCTCGGGGCGTATGCGTCGCCGGGGGTGGCGGTGCAGGTGTTGACGCTCGAGCTTAGGGAGATTTTATGGCAAACCCCTCGAGAGTAGGACGCGAGGGGTCAGTTGATTTACACAAAAGTTAAGCGTTTGCAGCTATTACTCAAACTGCACTTCGATGTCTACACTGCTTTCGACACCTATTCCGGACAAACCCTCTGTCTCCCTCTGACTTAACGCCATCAGCCTAACTGGGCCAGGCTCTGTTGACGTAAATGAAAAGGTATGCTTCAAAACAACCTCTTCGCCACTCTTGACAACCTGCTCACCAAAAGCCTTCCGGTAACTTTGCCCTTCAGCGATGACAATGTAGCGAGGAAGCGGTGAGTCTTTAAGTTGACACATACCTCCTCTAGTTTCGATGGGCTGGTCGGCAGTTCGACCGAAACATGCGCCAAGCCGAAAATCGTAGACGATGAGGTCGGGTGAAGGTATACTTTCAAGATTGACGAAGCCGCCTGTCAAGGTTACGGTAACTTGTTCTCCCACAACTGCTTGCGACTTACTCACGGTGATACTTAGCGGCTTCATAAGCCTACTCTCAAGACGACTTGTACACGCCGAAAGAGCAAAAATAAGCACTACTACCAACAGAAAAATCTTTCGTATATTAGGCACCTTTAGCATCCGTCACCAGCCCAGGTTCCCATATTATGCTTCTTAACAACGCAGTAGTTAATTAACTGAGCCTTGGTCAACCGAGGCTTAAACATGTTTTTCCACACACTGCTGAAGTCAGACTCGATAGGCCCATTGCGAAAAAACTGTGCAACGTTTTGATACCTGGCTCTGATATCCGAGCTTGACGGCTTTACAGGGTCAATGGCAGGAGGTTCATAGTTCAAGAGAACTCCCGAGCTGTGACTGTCAGTGAGGTCTAAGAGAAACTGAGCCACACTACCGGGCCTCTGAGTACCTGCAGTTCGAGTATCGGAGGCAGGTGTTAATTCTACGTCGAAACTAGTATCAATTTCCGCGTTTAATGCTCTCGTTGAAACACTTTGAAACCAAAGGGCGAAGCCTTCAAGCATACCTGCACAAGGCCCTTCAATCGCCCACGTCTTCCAACCTAAAGCATCTAAACATGCTGGATAGGCTGGGGTCTTGCCGCGTAGCGTGACGTCTTGGTGAAGCCGGTTATATTCTGCTCCACCCAACATTCTCCGGTAGTAAACTTCATGACCGAATTCGTGAAAAATCAAACGGTCTTGCCTAGCCCCAGCACCAGGTATATTTGTACGACCAACGCCGGATAAACCGCCAACTCCAATGTATGGATAAAAGATGTCTAGCGGAAAAGTATCATAAAGGCTGTGCGACTTTCTCTCCCAGTCGTAGACCTGATTTATCTTCCAAAACAACCGTTGCGAGTCTATACTTAGTGTATCTCCGTCTGTTCTTACAACGGTGCCGCGTATGTTGTCTGCAGTGAACACTTTTCCACCAGCGGCGACACTCCCCTTCCAAACAAAAAGCTTTTCTGTAAGAAGAGCTTGCGCGGTATGCATATATATACCCGTATTAGTCCATGCGTCAACTTCAAAACTCACCTTTGTGCTGCAACTGTAGTCAAATGTCGTACGACCATTATCACCAACGTACCGAACTTGCATCGGACCCGTTCCGGTATTTATCCTTACTCTCGTTCCTTTGATATGATCAGCAGGTCTTTGATCTATGACAGTTTTCAAAGTAACGTATGTTGACTTGGTGGTGCAAGCTTGCGCCGTAAGTGAAGGCTGACTTTGCGCTGAAGCGGTATCAATATTTTCTGTACCACTATCAAGGACAACAGCGTCGAACTTCTGCTCGAGTTTTCCGTCAACATTTTTGAACTGAACGCCGTCTAGAATATATGCTTTTGGAGGGCTTGGGTCTTCGTTAAACGCTTCGATGTCCGCTTCGGTTTTAGCAACCGGTAGAGTGTCATAGTATTCATCTATGGTTAGCGGCTCGCCCATAGGTTTGCTGCTTTGCGTCTGTAACTCTGCCCCTTCGACGTACGGCGTTTCAAAGTTGGTGTAGAGCGTACCCGTGAGTGTGTGACCGCTACTACCATAGGCAACGACGTGAAGGGCATCTAGTGCGGGTTGAGCTGCGCGGGCACTCAGCCGAACTTGGGCACGCCCAGCCGAATCAGTCGTTACACCTGCTTTGGTAACACTGGGAATGACTCCGCCACCCTCTATTTCAAGCTCGAATTCATCGTTAGGTGCGGCGTTTGTTATATCAATGGCAACTGGAAAAGATTCTCCTAGCGGAATACTCTTATCAAGAGATTCGACCGTCAGCATCGGGAAAATACTATATTTCTGCTCCGCTGTAACTTGCTGCGGCAATGTCACATCCGACACCGCGCGGCATCCGGCAAGTGCCAGAACACCCAAAGAGAAAAGGACTATGTATGTATGTATGTATTGGCTTCACATCGGTTCCTTTTTACACCAATGATTTACTAAACAGTTCAGACCCATGGATTTTGATTTCTGAACTTGCTTAGCTGAGTGAAGTGTAAAGTTAATTACACTTATTTTCTACTTAATTTTCTCATATTTTCCTTCATTATTCCTTAATCTTTTGTAGCATGTTGTCTAGGGCACAAGTAAATGCCGCCTCACTTCGGCGGCATCTCGGTGTTGTCAATTTTTCTTAGGTGCGTTTAGAATTTTGAGGCTTTTTGGGCCGCTCGAGCTTCTCCGGCGGCAGCTCTTCATACCCGCCCTCGTCATAGGCAACATCTACCGTACCTTTAAGCGCGTTGAGTTTGACCACGCGCCCGCACGCGCCCGTCTCGGTGTGACAAGCTTTGCTGCCTTTTTTTGGCAAATCCGCGAGCAGGTCGCGGTACATGTCGTGTTCAAACTGCAAACAGCACATCAGCCGCCCACACGGGCCGCTGATTTTTTCGGGGTTTAGCGGGAGCTGTTGGTCGCGGGCCATCCGGATGGACACGGTGCTAAAACTCTGCAACCACGTCGAGCTGCACGAGCCGCTGCCGCACGCGCCCAGCGTGCCGATCATCCGGGCCTGGTCGCGCGGGCCGACATTTTCAAACTCGAGCCTGGCCCGCGTCAGCGGCGCGAGGTCTTGGACGAGTGGGCGCAAAGACACCTGTTGTTCGGTGCTGTAGGTAATTAGGAGCATCGCCTCGTCTAGGGTGAACTCGAGCTGTACGATTTTAAGCGGTAGGTTGCGTTCACGGGCCCTTGCCTTAAGAAACCACTTGAGTTCTTCAGCCTTCTCTTTGAGCCCTTCAAACCGCTCTAGGTCGTCGGGTTGGGCGGTGCGGACGAAGTGACCGCTCGGTCTTTCGGCGTTGCAAACCAGCGTGCGGACGAGGCCTAGCTCGAGGCCCCGCCGCGTAGAAACGACGCAGCGTGAGCCGACCTCAGGTGCGTGTGCAGGTACCTCTAAATAGTGAAGTTTCGGCCCATTGTCGAACCGGACACCGATACAGTCGGGCATAGTAAAGCCTCCAAAGACGCCGTGTAGCGCCGTAAAACAGCCCTACGGCGAGAAAAAGTTAGGTATTCCCCGCTCTAGTATATGAGACTAGAACGCTCAGAGCGTGTTTACGGTGTGCGCCCTAATCTGGCAACCGGCGCGAAGCTGAGGCGGTGCGCCTCGCTCGGGCCATGTTCGGCGAGCGCCCGCAGGTGTACGGGGGCACCGTAACCCTTGTGTGACGCGAACCCGTAACGGGCGTCGCGGGCGTGCAGATTTCGCATCAGGGTGTCACGCGTGGTCTTGGCGAGGATGCTGGCAGCTGCAACCTGCACACTTTGCGCGTCGGCTCGAGGTGGGGCCGAAACCGGGCCGGGAAAGCTTAGTTTGAGGTAGTCGGTAACGAGCGCATCCACAGGTAGTTTCAGCTTGGCGAGCGCTCTAGCCACCGCCAAGTGCGTAGCTTGCAAAACGTTTAGGGCGTCAATTTCAGCAGCGCTGGCCTGCCCGACGCCCCACGCGAGCGCAACTTTTTTAATCTGCGCGGCGAACACCTCGCGCTCTTTGGGCGTGAGCTTTTTAGAGTCATCGAAGGGAAACTCGCCGTAAGGGAGCAGCACAACTGCCGCGACGACCGGCCCTGCGAGTGCCCCACGCCCCGCCTCGTCGATTCCGGCGATGCGGGCGTAACCACGTGACCACAAATGCTGCTCGAGCCCCCACCCTGCCCCCGTTGTGACCGCTCGAGTTCTAACCGACACCCAAAGAGTCTAACGTGCAAGGCTCTCAGTTCGTTCTCATTACGTCAGCAGCACATCATCCGCTTCCACCGGCGCACTCACGCTCAGCGGAATACTCAGAAAGAAGGTGCTCCCCCGCCCCACTTTCGACTCGACCCAGATTTTGCCGCCGTGCTTTTCTACGGCGAGCTTACAAAAGGTCAAGCCCATCCCGGTATCGAAGCGTTCGTGAAGCGTGTACTTCGACTGCTCGAAGGCTTTGAAGATACGCTTTTGGTCTTCTTCAGGAATGCCCTCACCGTCGTCGCGCACCGACAACACATAGTACTGCTCATCTTTCCACGCACGAAAGTCAACGTGCCCGCCCGCCCGCGTGTGTTTGACCGCGTTGGCAAAAAGGTTGGCGAGAATACGCCGTAAAAGCGCACCGTCGGCGTAGATACGCTCCGCTTCAGGGCGCACGATAGACGACACCTGCCGCTCTTTGACCGACAAACTCACGTCGCCGAGGGAGGTACGCGCCAGCTCACTGAGGCTGTCAATCTGGCCCGGATAATAGGGCATATTACCCTCTTTCATCCGCCGCACGTCCAGAATATTCGCTGCTAAATTGAGTAGATGTTGGGCTTCACCGTGCGCTAAATCCAGCAGTTCGCGCAAACCGTAGATGTCAGATGAGTCTTTGGTGATGTCGAGCGAATGCTCGAGTAAACCCATCACGCTGGCAATCGGGCTTTTGAGGTCGTGGACGAGCATGTGGGTGAGATCTTCCTTGACCCGTTCGGATTCTTTGTGGGCCTGCTCGAGCTGCCTGAGCCGTGAAAGCGCCTCCCGCAACCCTGCGTCCGCGCGTTCGCGTTCTAGAATCTTGGCGAGGTAGCTCGTCACGAGTTCTGCGGGCGTCGCGTCCCCGAAGTAAACGTCTGCGCCCGACTCGAGCGCTCCCAGATGACCTTCCAAGCTGTCCGGCCCGAGGCAGATAATCGGCGTCTGCGCCAGATGTTTACGGCGGCGCAGGAGCGCGGTAAGGTCGAGTTGCGGCACGCTTCTGACGACGGCGTCATCGAGCAAAATCGCCAGCGGTGCTTGCGCGCGTGTGTGGTAGAGGAGCGTTTCCGCCGAATCGACCGGGACGACCGGGACGCCGAGTTTGGCGACAGCGTCGGAGAAACGTTCACGGTGATGAGGGGGAGCGGCCCAGAGAAGATGCGTAGCGACGACCATGTGCCCGCAGTGTAGCAAGCATGGGGCCGACTATGAGCGGAAAGTGAAAGAATTAACGTGCGTAATTTTAGCTCAGCTGGAGCTTTGGGTTATGGGTTCTCGAGCGTGTAGTAGGTTACGGCATACTTCCCAGCAAAAACTCTGCCGAACTGTGGCAGCACTCAGTTAAACCGCACTCCGCTGATTTACTCCTCTAATCAAGAGATATTAGGAGAAACGCAAATTCGCCGAGTGATGTAGGTGCTAGCGCAACGACTCCAATCACGCCCGCGTAATTCGGCAACAGAAACTGTGCGAGCAGGTCAATCAGATAGCCGACTGAAGCAACCATCAGCAACGCGCCGAGGATTTTAGGGATGAATCCCGACTTATAAACTAGATAACCAAGCGGAAGGAGCCACGTACCGGTGGAGACCTGAGCGATGATATAGCCGTAACGGTGCAAGCTGAGAAAAAACAGTGCCAGCGCGTCTAACTGCTCCGGCGAAAAGACCTTCAGATAGTCCGCGCCGCCCAAAACGTAGAGAGGAGCAAAATGGTTGAGCATATTCAGGCACATGATTAGGTACGCCGATCAGGTTAAACGCCACCATCAGCCGGGTTGCATGTTTGTCAACGCCTTTGAGTAACATATACAGGGTCAAACCCAAGAGCAGATAGCTCATCATCACAACGAGGTCGGCGATAAAGGCGATTCGGAACAGGCGTTCGGACGCCAGAATATGACGCGCCGTCTCAGCAGCGTTGCCGGGAACAACGATGCGCTCACGCACGACCAGCTCAGCGAAGCCGCCGCAAACAACGATGAGGAGATAAAACACGCCTGCAAGTTTCCCTGTAGTTGCCGAGTTCATTGTCTCCCCTTTTTAGGGGTGGTGAGAAAGTTACCAGACGGATAACACGGCAGATTTTTAAGCCCGGTCAGAGTAGCGGCGGATTTCATACAGGGTTTTTTGGCGAGGGTTGCTCGAGCGCCGAGCGCGTCCGGCACCCGACGATCGCCGGAGCTTCGTGAACCAGACCGTCGTTCTCTGTAGCTGCCACCATAAAGAGCGCAAAGTCTATGCGGCGGGTGCGGTTGCTCTTAAGAATTGGGTCGCCGACGTGACGGCTCCACACCGGTAAACCCTGGCTCTCACCTTCTTCTAAGTCACTGCCCCGCACGACTGTCCACCGAGTATCGCTGGCAAAGATGCGGTGGCACGCTGCTACTTGGTCGTTCAGGTCGCCAAAACGCACGAGGCGTGCAAGCCAGCCGAAAACCTTGACGAACAGCTTGAGCTGCCGTGAATAAATATCCTGTCCGTCTTTAGAGATGTGCCAGCCGCACGAAAATATGAGCCGCGCCCCCGGCTCGGCGTAGTCGAGAACGGCCTGCGCGGTTCCGGTCGCATACTGCTGAACGCCCCACGGCACTAGCACGCTCAGCACGGCGTCGCACCCTACAACCGCCCCCTTGATAACGTTGCGGTCGTTTGTGGCTCCCGGAATGACTCTGATGCGCCCTTCAAACCGTCCAAGTTTTCCTACACTCTGCTCGCGGCACACGCCGACGACTTCGTAACCCTGCCCCAACGCGTGCTCTATCAGGTACTGCCCAAGTTTGCCTGACGCGCCGACGATACAGACCTTTTTCGGGCTGACGTTCTGCGGCGGCACCATTTCGTTTACGGCGTGAGACGCTGCGTTCGGATTTTGCTCGGTTTTCATACAGTCTCTCTTTCTCTAGGACGCAACCAGACAAATTTACTCTTTGAGGTTTGGACTTACACTGTAAGGTAAACCTTACAGTGTAAGCTTGTCAAGTATGCTGAGACTTAGTCTGTGAGCCACGCAAGAGTCAGGATATAGCTGTGACGAAGGATGACCTGAGTACCGAGCCTCGAGTCCCCTTAACCAGAGCGGACGTTTTACAGGCTGCCGTCGCACTCGCTGACGAAGGGGGCGTCGCGGCGCTCTCGATGCGTAAACTTGCCGAAAAGCTCGGGGTCAAAGCGATGTCTTTGTACCATCATGTTGCCAACAAAGACGAGGTTTTGGACGGAATGGTTGATGCAGTTTTCAGTGAAATCGCACTGCCTATAGATAAAATCGACTGGAAAACAGCAATGCGGCAGCGTGCGTTCTCGGCCCGTGCCGCGCTTTTGCGCCACCGCTGGGCTGTCGGACTGTTAGATTCGCGGGCTAATCCCGGCCCAGCGACGCTTAACCACCACGACGCCGTAATCGGCACTCTACGCGGGACAGGTTTTTCGGTCGCAGGAGCAGCGCACGCGTTTTCGGTTTTGGACAGCTACATCTACGGTTTTGTACTGCAAGAGCTGAGCTTGCCGTTTGAGACGTCAGCTGAACTTGGGGAGGTCGCAGAGGCGATCCTCGAGCAAGCTGCTACCGACTATCCTCACCTCACCGAGCTAACCACCCAGCACGCCCTTAAACCCGGTTACGCCTTCGCCAATGAGTTCGACTTCGGCTTGGAGCTTATTTTAGACGGGCTCGAGCGGCTTCGCGCAGACCAGCTTTAGAAACTGTTGCGAGAGTTCTGTCGCAGCCTCTAGCGCTGTTTTCACACGTTTTAACATCTAAAAGGCTGTGCTTGCGCGTTTGTGTTAGCTCGTGCTACGCTCTGCTAAAGACTTAATCTCAGGGCGGTTTTTACGGGCTGTTTGTAATCTATATATGAACTAAAGGGGTAGAGGCTTGTTCTCAGCGCTTCAGCTACCGGTGATGAATGTGGGCTCGAGCAGCGCCCCTAGCTCCCTATGACAGGTACGGCTCCACTCTTAGAGTTGGTCGGCATCCATAAAAGTTTTGCAGGCGTTCAGGCGCTCCGCGGCGTTGACTTTGCGGTGCAGGCGGGTGAAGTTCACGCGCTCTTGGGTGAGAACGGGGCGGGCAAATCGACGCTCATCAAGACGGTCGCAGGGGTTCATCAACCTGATGGTGGCGAGTTGCGGTTTGAAGGACGAGCTGTTCGTTTCAGTACGCCCAAAGACGCGCAAAAACTCGGTATCAATACCATCTATCAGGAGCTGAGCCTCTACCCCGAACTTACGGTCGCCGAAAATATCTTTATGGGGCACGCACCCTACCGCCGGGTCGGGCCGTTTAAGGTGATGGACTGGGACACGATATTTCGCCGCGCGGGTGAGCTGTTAGCCGAACTAGACGTGTACAACCTCGATGTACGCGGTAAGGTCGGGGCGCTCAGTATCGGCAACCGGCAACGCGTCGAGATTGCCAAAGCCCTCTCGCTCAACGCCAAGCTGCTGATCATGGATGAACCGACCGCCGCGCTCGGCGAAACGGATACCCTGCACCTCTTCCGGACGGTGCGTCTACTCCGTGACCGAGGGGTCGGCGTCGTCTATATTTCGCACAAACTCAGCGAAGTATTCGAGCTTGCCGACCGGGTAACGGTTTTGCGCGACGGGCAGTATATCGGCACGAAACAGGTCGCAGAGACCGATGAGCAGAGCCTGATCAGCATGATGGTCGGGCGCGACGTGGGAACGCTGTTTCCCAAGCAGGAGAGTGAAGTGGGAGAGGTAGTGCTCGAGCTTCGCCACATCAACCGCGCCCCGCACACGCACGACGTTTCGTTCAAACTTCGGGCCGGTGAAATCGTCGGGCTAGCCGGACTCGTCGGCTCAGGCCGGAGCGAAACGGCGCAGGCTATCTTCGGCACGCTCCCGGCGCACAGCGGCGAGATTTTGGTCGCGGGCAAACCTGTCACCATTCGAGACCCGGCTCAAGCCGTCGCGCACGGCGTCGCCTACGTCCCTGAAGACCGGGGTACGCAGGGGCTTATCAAAGAGATGACGCTCCGCGAAAACACCTCGCTGGCGGTGCTTAAGCAGGTGGCCAAAGGCGGGTTTATCGACGTAGGTCAGGAGCGGCGGATGGCGCAGGACGCCATCAAGCAGTTCGGCATCCGCGCCTACGGCCCCGAGCAGCTTGTCGGGACGCTTTCAGGCGGCAATCAGCAGAAGGTCGTCGTCGGCAAGTGGTTGGCGAGCAGTCCCAAAGTGTTAATTATCGACGAACCGACGCGCGGCGTTGACGTTGGCGCAAAAGCTGAGATTCACCGGCTCATCGGGCAACTTGCAGCGGAACAAGGTCTAGCCATCCTGATGATCTCGTCGGAGCTCCCGGAGATTTTAGGGATGAGTGACCGGGTATTGGTCATGCGTGAGGGCCGGATTGTGGCAGAGTTTGCCAGGGCCGAAGCGACACCGGAACGGGTCGGTGCGGCGATGATGAGCGAGCAGGTCGCAACGTGAGTCCAAATACGAACGCAGTTCGTTCACCGCTGGCGTGGTTGCCGCTCTTACTCGGCGCAGCACTTTTGGTTTCGTATGTTTTTCTGCCCTTTGTGACGCAACCGGAGCTGGGGCCGAGTACCTTTCCGGCGGTGAACGCCTCGAGAGACACTAACGAATTTAACCTCGAGACCAACGGTGCTCAGTTCATCTTGTTTGCGGCTGGAATTACGCTGCTCGCTGGGGTTTGGGGACTCACGAACAAGAGCGTAGGGCGTGCGGTTTCTGCCGTAACTGCACTCGGCGGCGTGCTGGTGCTGGAATACTACGCCGTCTTTTTTCTCTCTTACCGGGGCGATGAAGGCACCTATCTGAGCGCTATGGGACTGAGTTTCTGGCTGATGCTGGGATTAGGCGTTGTAATGCTCTTGCAACTTGCGCTGCCCCGTTCCGAAACGCCGCCCGAATACCGCCTAAACCGCCTGTTCGCCAACCAAGAGAGCGTCATCGTCGTCGCACTGGTTGTCCTATTTATCACCATCGGTCTCTCAAATCCGCGCTTTTTAGCCGAACGCAACCTGCTTGACATCTTGCAGGGCAACGCCTATATCGCCGTCGCCGCCATCGGCATGTCGATGGTGATTATTACCGGCAACATCGACATCTCAGTCGGTTCACTCATCGGTTTGTTGGCGATCATCAGCGGGCGTTTGGTCGTCAACGATGTGCCCGTCGTCGTTGCATGGCTCGTTCCGCTTCTTGTCGGCGGCGGTGTCGGCGCAGTGATCGGCCTGCTCGTCGCTTATCTGCGGATTCCCTCAATTGTCGTGACGCTCGGGATGCTTAGCATCCTCAAAGGCATCCTGATTATCTGGACGAGTGGCGAGCGCATTACCGGAATGCCGGAAGCATTTTATCTGGCGCAGGCGCGGCCCTTCGGAATCCCGATGCCGGTCATTTTTATGCTTGTTCTGACGCTACTGGCGGCGCTCTGGCTCCGTTACAGCGGGCTTGGGCGAGCGTTTTACGCGCTCGGCGGCAACGCGGAAGCCGCGCGGCTCTCAGGCTTTTCGCAGACGCGCCTGACAATGCAGGTCTTTATCCTGAACGGCGTTTTTGCGGGCATTGCTGCCGTCCTTTACGCCACGCAGCTCAACGTCATTCAACCAACGCCGCCACCCGGTTTGGAGTTATTTGTCATTACCGCCGCCGTCGTGGGCGGAGTCAGCATCTTGGGCGGTAAGGGCACGGTTATCGGCGCGATGTTAGCAGCCATTTTGCTCAATACGATTCGCTCGGGGATGATCTTCGTGAACGTCTCCCCTTTCTGGATTCAGGCGGTGCAGGGCGTGCTGATTCTCGTCACCGTACTGCTTGACCTCTTGAGACGCCGGAGGCAACTCTTATGACGCGCCAAACGTCTGCACACACGCCGAGTCTGGCACAGCGCGTGCGGAATATCATTTTGAGCCAAGAGGGAATCTTATTCGTCATTCTAGTCATCGTGATTGCGGTACTCGCAGGGCGTAGCGACGCCTTTTTTACGCCGCGCAACCTCATCAATCAGGGTCGGTTGATGAGCGAGGTCGGATTAGTGGCCTTGCCGATGACCTTTATTATCGTGACAGGCGGCATCGACCTCTCGGTCGGCTCGATTCTGGGACTTTGTGCGATTTTACTCGGCGTCCTCTGGCAGGGGTTGGGGATTCCGCTCGGGATTGTGCTGATTCTGGTGCTGGTCGTCGGTATGTTAGCCGGGGTGTTTAACGCAGCCTTTATCGTCCAGGTCGGCGTGCCACCGCTGATTATGACGCTGGCGACGCTGGCGCTCTACCGGGGTTTGGCGCAAGGTATTAGTCAGGCGCGGAGTGTGACGGGCTATCCCGAATGGTTTTTCTGGTTCGGTCAGGGTCGGATCGCCGGATTACCCGTGCAGCTGTGGGCTTTTATCATCATGGCGGTCGTTTCAGGGGTAGGTCTCCGCAGTACGACACTCGGGCGCTCGCTCTACGCCGTCGGAAATAATCCCATCGGCGCACGCTTCTCCGGGCTTCCGGTCGGACGCAATCTACTCATTATCTACGCCTTTTCCGGCTTGATGGCGGCGCTCGCCGCGATCATCTTCGTCTCGAGAGTCACCACTACCCGGAGCGACATGGGGACGGGGCTCGAGCTAGACGCCATCGCCGCCGTGGTGTTAGGCGGCACCAGCATTTTCGGCGGTAAAGGCAGCATCTTCGGCACAATTTTGGGTCTCGTATTGATTCAACTTCTAAAAAACGGTTTAGCCCTGACCGGCGTTACGAGCGACGCGACGATTATCGTCATCGGTAGCACCCTGATCTTGGCCATTCTCGTGAATAACCTGATTCAGCGTCTTCGGGGAGGGTTTATGTAGAACTTGGATGCCAGAAACGGACTCGAGCCTTCACCCATTCACCACTCAACCGGAGGATTTATGAACACTGTAAAACTTACTGCCTTACTCGTTACCGCGTCACTTTTTAGCCTCAGCATGGCTCAAAGCTCGTGGGACGGCGGTGACGACCTGCCGACCAATCCACTGCCGTGCGGCAGCGAAGCCGCGCCCGCACCCGCCGCGCAACCCTACGACGGCGGCAGCGCCAGCGGCGCAGCGATCGCCGCAGGAGATTCACTCAGCTTTGTAGACGTGCCGAAACTCGTCGGCATCGGCTATTTCAACGCGACCTCGCAGGGTATTCAGGAGGCCGCTGAAGAACTCGGCAATATGACCGGCAGAACGGACGGCCCGACCGAAGCGAATATCGACGACCAGATTGCAGTCATTGAAAATTACATCTCGAGCGGTAGCGTTCAGGGCATCTTGTTCGCCGCGAACGACCCGGTAGCGATTTCACCGGTCTTAAAACGGGCTTTAGAAGAGGGCATTCACGTCGTCGGTTACGACGCCAACAGTCAACCCGACGCACGCGAGTGGTTCGTCAACCAGGCCGAGTTCAACGGGATTGCCAAAGCGATGATCGACAGCATGGCCGCTGAAAAGGGTGAAGACGCGCAGTTCGGCATCGTCACCAGCACCTTTACGACCCCGAATCAGGCCCGCTGGATTGCCGAGATGCAGGCGTATCAGGAATCGTGCTTTCCGGAGATGGGCTGGCTCGAGACGCTCGAGGCCCAAGAAGACGCCGTGCAGTCGTTTAATCAGGCAAATACGCTTATCAACAAATATGGTGACGACCTGGACGGCATTTTCGGCATGACGAGCGTAGCAACGCCCTCATCGGCAGACGCCGTAACGCAGGCCGGACTTTGCGGTGAAGTCGCCGTCATCGGACTCGCCACCCCCAACGATATGAAGCCCTATGTAGACGCGGATTGTGTCAAGTCGGTCGTGCTTTGGAACCCCATTGATCTCGGTTACGCCGCGACGTATGTGCTGCGGGCAGCAGCCGAAGGAACGCTGACCGCTGACTCAAGCACCGTTTCCGCCGGACGCTTGGGCGATTTGCAGATTGTCAACGGCTCGGAAGTCTTGCTCGGCGCACCGTTTATCTTTACGGCCGAGAACATCAACGATTTCAATTTTTAAGCCCTTGTTGCCGTAAAACAGAACGCACCCGTAGCCCCGTGCTGCGGGTGTACGTTTAGCTAACTGCATTATTTTTATAGAGGTCACTGTGACAAACTTTCAAGCTGACGTGCTGCAACAAGGCGGCGCTAGACAAAGGGCGGTACGTCGGGAACTCGTAGACCTCGCCCAAACCCTCGGAGACCCGGCTCGCTCGCTGGCTATTTTGGGCGAAGGCAACGTCAGCGCCCGTGCGGACGAAGAAACATTCTGGGTCAAGGCGTCGGGGAGCAGTCTGGGGACGCTCGTCCCCGCCGACCTGAGCCGGGTTCGTTTTAAAACGGTTTTAGACGTTCTAGACAGAGACGAAATGAGCGAAGCTGAGGTTGAGGCGGTGCTCGTCGAAGCACAAGTTGACCCGGCGCACAAAAAACCCTCAGTCGAGACCTTTTTACACGCGCTCTGCTTACAAAACGGCGCAATGTGGGTGGCGCACACGCACGCAGAGGCCGTCAACCGAATTTTGTGCAGCACGCTCGGCGCAAGACCGTTCAAGCAGCATATCTTTCCCGATGCGGTGGTCGTTTGCGGCGTCGCTCCGGCAGTTGTCCCGTATGTTGACCCCGGTTTCGGCCTCGCCAAAGCGGTGCAAGGGGAGCTTTTACGGTACAGAGACGCTTACGACACCCTGCCCAAACTCTTACTGCTCGAGAATCACGGGCTGGTCGCGCTCGGCGGCAGCGCCCGCGAAGCCCTCAACATCACCCTGATGACCGACAAGTGGGCGCGGACGCTCGCAGGTACTTACGCGCTCGGTGGGCCGAACTTTTTGCCCGAAGAAGAGGTGACGCGGATTGATACCCGCTTGGATGAACACTACCGCCGCGCACGGTTGGTTGAATAATGGCTGAGTCGGCGAACTTTCTAGCGGTGGATTTAGGAGCCTCGAGCGGTCGCGTGCTGCTCGGGACGCTGACCGGTGAACGCTTCGAGCTGCGCGAACTGCACCGGTTTGCCAACGGCCCGGTGCGGCTGGGTAGAGGGGTTTCAAACTCGAGCTTGTACTGGAATCCGCTCGAGCTGTGGCGTCAAGTTCAGAGTGCGCTCAGCCAGTATGCCCGCGAAGTCAAGGCTCCGCTAGACGGCATCGGCGTAGACACTTGGGGCGTAGATTTTGCGCTGCTGGACGGGCGTGGCGACCTCCTCGGCAACCCCCACCACTACCGCGACCCCCGCACCGACGGGGTAATGGACAAGGTTTTCGAGCAGGTTCCCAAAACCGAGTTGTACCGCCGCACCGGGTTACAATTTATGCAGATCAATACGCTCTATCAGCTTTATAGCCTGAAAGGACACGCACAGTTAGAGGCAGCGGAGACGCTTTTAATGATGCCTGACCTGTTTCACTACTGGCTGACCGGCGAAGTTTACGGCGAAACGACGGTCGCCTCGACAAGTCAGCTCTTAGACGCGACAACCCGGCAATGGGACACTGACCTTTTGAAAACGTTGGGGCTACCCGGTCACATTTTACCCCCCCTCGTACCGCCCGGAACCGTTTTAGGAACGCTTCACCCCGCCGTCGCCAAAGACACGCAGCTGTCGCCCGACACGCCTGTCGTCGCGCCCGCAACGCACGACACCGCGAGCGCTTTTGCGGCGCTTTCCGGCGGCGGGATGTTCGTCAGCTCCGGTACCTGGAGCTTAGTCGGAACCAAAATTGCCGAACCTATCTTGACGCCTGAAGCGTTGGCACTCGACTTTACCAACGAGAGCGGCGTCGGCGGCACCGTCCGACTGCTTAAAAATGTCGCAGGCTTGTGGCTTTTGCAGGGGTGCCGTAAACAGTGGGCCGCAGAAGGCCACGACTACGGCTGGGAACAGCTCTTACTGTTGGGCGAACAGGCCGAGGCGTTTCGCAGCCTCATCGACCCCGGCGCGGAGACGTTCTTAAATCCGGACAGTATGCCGGAGGCCATCCGGCAAGCTTGCTGTAAACACGGCGAACCGGAACCGGACGGTATCGGCGCGTTCGTTCGCTGCTGTTTGGAGAGTCTGGCGCTCAAATACCGGAGCGTATTAGACGACCTCGAGACCCTCACCGGCACCTCTATGGACACGGTGCGAATCGTCGGCGGCGGCTCTCAAAACACACTTTTATGCCAGTACACCGCCAACGCCTGCCGCCGCTCGGTCGCCGCTGGCCCCGCTGAAGCTACCGCGCTCGGCAACCTGATGATGCAGGCGTTGGCTCGCGGCTTTTTGCCCGATTTGGCAGCGGGACGGGCGGTTGTGGCAGCCTCGAGCCCCCAAATCCATTACGAGCCGCAGAACGGTCAAGCGTGGGAAGACGCCTACAAACGCTTTCACCGTCTCTTTTCGTAGCACTGTTTTACGGCACTGTATTTTTACCGTACTTTTAACGAAACCGTCGGCACCGTAAACCTCGCCCCGGAGCTTGTCCCTGCGGAGCACCTGAGCGGGTTAAGCTGAACCTTCGATGGCTGACCTGAAGAAGACCGACCTAACCCTCGGACTCGACATCGGTACGACCGGTTGCAAGGTCGTCGCGCTGGGCGCTGCGGGCAACGTTTTGGGCGTAGCGTCGGCAACGTATCCGCTCCTGACCGACGCTGCTGGCAAGGCCGAACAAGACCCGCACGCGATTTGGGGGGCAGTGTGTGAAAGTTTGAAAGGGGTGTCCGACCATCTCTTTCATTCAGGGCTACCGCCGCACCCCGCAGGTCTTTCGCTAAGTGGCGCGATGCACAGCCTGTTGCCGCTCGGCGCACACGCGGAACCTCTAGGAAACGCTGTAACGTGGGCGGACAGCCGTGCTGAAGAACTTCTAGAAGACGCTGGGGATATCTACGGGAAAACCGGATGCCCGTTGGAAACACCGTACCACCCGGCGCGGCTACGCTGGTTTAGAGAGGCGCGACCGGAACTGTTTGCGCGTACTCGCACCTTCGTCTCCATCAAGGATTACGTTGCCTATCGCCTGACCGGAACCCTCGCCACGGACATCGGCATGGCCTCGACAAGCGGGTTGCTGGATATTCATACGGCGCAGTGGGATGGGGACGCACTCGAGCTAGCCGAAATCACCGCAGACGTTCTGCCCGAACTCACCTCACCTACAGCACAACTCAGTATGTTGAGCGCGGAAACCGCCGCCACGACCGGACTTGCAGCAGGAACCCCCATCTTTGCCGGAACGAGCGACGGCGGCTTGGCGAATCTGGGCTCCGGCGTCGTTCATCCCGGTGAAACGGTCGTCACCGTCGGCACGAGCGGCGCGGTGCGGCAGGTTGCCGACGCGCCGCAACTCGGCCCGGAAGGGTTGACCTGGTGCTATCTGCTCGCTGAAAACCGCTACTTCGCCGGAGGAGCGATTAACAACGGTGGGTTGGCGCTCGAGTGGCTCCGCGCTACCTTTTACGGCGAATTTTCGAGACAGAGGGGTTTCGAGCAGCTGCTCAAAGACGCAGCTGAGGCAGAGCCAAGTGACGTCATCTGTTTGCCCTACCTGACCGGCGAACGCACCCCGCACTGGGACGCGTCTTTGCGGGGCAGCGTGTTCGGCGTCGGCAAAGCTCACACACGCGCCGACCTTGCGCGGGCGGGGCTCGAGGGCGTCGCCTTCTGTCTCGCAGATGTGTACAGCTTGCTCCGGCCCAACGAGCAACCCCTGCAACTGACCGGCGGCGTCACCCGCTCCCCGTTTTGGGCGCAGCTCATTACCGATACACTCGGCGTCAAGGCCGAACTTAACCGCGTCGCCGACGCTTCAGCTATCGGCGCGGCCTTACTCGCTCAGATTGCGCTTCACTGGACGACGTTTGAAGGCGCGGCTAAAATTGCTTCGGTCGGAGAACGCACCCTGCTGACGCCAGACGCAGAAAACCATGCTGTGTTGAGCGAGAAACGGCGACGCGCACATACTTTGCTGGCGGCGACTCGAGGTCTATGAACGATGTCCAATACGTTTTGGCTCTGCGATTTGTTTTTTAAGCCTAAAACTTAAAGCGAAGCTGCACCTACTCGACGTTGCGTCCATCCGAAAGCGTTTTGGTGCGCCCGTAGCGTATTTCACAATCCTCAGACAGCCCCACCAGATGCCAAACTTTACCCATTGACCCATTTTTAGCCCGGTTAGAGTAAAGCCATGAAAGACCTCTCCCCCAACGCCCTCCTCTGGTGGTGGTCGCTCCCTGAAAAGCAGCAGCTCGAGGTTGAAATCAGCTGCCTAGAAGAAGCGGTTGACCTCAGCGACATCATCTACCTGTTATCGGGACAAGTCTTCGCCGACCTGCAGACGAACGATAAACCCTCCTACAACTAGACGAGTTGCACGCTCCGAACGCTGGTGTCGGGCTCGAGTCCCGGTACGGGTGCCAGATAGTCGCTCGCATAGAGGTAGAGCGCGACGCCGCCGACACACAGGCATACGACCGTAAAGATGATGCCGCCCGCCCGGTCTAGGTCGGCGCGTTCGGTCGGGGTTTTGTCGGTGGTTCTAAACGCCCGTAAAACCCAGAACACCCCGAGTGCCGCCAGCGCAAAACAGATAAGAGAGAGAAAAAGCATAACGTCACAGTATAGCCTAGCGGAGGAGGGGTTCAGGCGTGCAGGCCGCAATCTCACGGCCCAAAACTCGCGACCCAATCCCGCAGCCCAGTCTTGCGGCTCGCAGCTCGCCCCAAAGCGGCAGCGTCGCCGGGTCGCACGGTCACGGCGTCCCTAACCCGTATACTGAGAGCTATGCAGAGAACGTACAGAGGCTGGTGGCAACGGGTGACGCGCCCTGTTGGGCTGGCGATTTTTTTAACGTGTTTTTTCGTGTGGGGCACGGCGCAGGCGCAGCGCCCGGTGTGGGTCGTGCCGATTGAAGGCGTAATCTCTTCAGCTACGGCGCAGTTTATCGAGGCGCGGCTAGACGAGGCCGCCGACGCGCAACCTTTGGCGGTCGTGTTTGAAATTGACACCCCCGGCGGCAGCGTCGCCGCCGCCGAAAAGATCGCCAACAATATCTTGAACGCCCCGGTTCCGACGATTGCGGTGGCAAATCAGGCGCTGAGCGCCGGAGCGCTGATTGCCATGAGCGCCGAACAGCTCGCCATGCTCCCCGGCGGCACCATCGGCGCGGCCACAGCCATCAACGGGATTACCGGGCAGACCGCTTCGGAAAAGATCAATTCGGCGTGGCGTGGGCAGTTCCGGAGCGTCGCCGAGGCGCGGAGCCGCAACGCCCGCGTCGCCGAGGGGATGGTCTCGGAGCGTATCGAGATTCCGGGGCTTTCGACGAACAAAGAACTCGTCACCCTGACGGCGGCGCAGGCCGTCGAGTACAACGTCGCCAATCTGCGGGCCGACAGTTTACGGGGAGCGCTTGACGAACTCGGGTACGGCGACGTGGCGTTAGAAAGGCTCGAGCCCAGCCCTTGGGAACGCTTCGCCGGAGCCCTGACCAACCCGCTTTTTGCCGCCGTACTGCTCGCCGTCGGCGTGATCGGCGTCGCGATTGAAATCTTTACGCCGGGGTTCGGGATTCCGGGCGGCGTCGGTATCGTGGCGTTGCTGCTCTTTTTTGCGGGGTCGTTTGCGGCGAGTCCGCCGGGTATCCTGGATGTGGCGCTGATTTTGGGCGGCGTAATTCTGGTCGCCTTAGAGCTGTTCGTCATTCCTGGTTTCGGCGTCGCGGGGGTGCTGGGGTTTGCAACCCTGGCGTGGGGCATTGCCCGCATCTTTCAGGGCAACACTTTTACGATGCTCGGGTACACCACCCTCATCGGCGCGGCGCTCTTGGGTTTAGCGTTATGGCTTTTGCCTAATTCGAGGCTCATGCGCCCGCTTACCCTCTCGGCGCGGCTTTCGGCTTCACCTAAAGAAGAGACGCTGCTTGCGCCGAGGTCGCCGCACGATCTGCTCGGTCAGACCGGCACCGCGCTCACCGACCTGCGTCCGGCAGGTACCGTAAAAATTGACAAGTTGCGCGTGGACGTCGTAACCGAGGGCGGCTACATCGCCCGTGGCAGCGACGTTGAAGTCGTCCGGGTCGAAGGTACGCGCGTCACGGTGCGCGACCTGAGCGCCTAAGCGCGGTATTGAGGACTGTGCCCAAAACGAGCCTCGAGCTTTACTTTTACGGCCCCAACCTCTATCTTGCGTTTAGCTTAGCTGAAACCATGTTTGGCAGAGCCGTCGCAAAAACGGCTATCTAAAGGAGTTTTTTGTGGATTTAAGTGTCATCATCACCGCCGCGATCGTCGTCGTCTTTTTTATCATCTTGTTTTCGTTTGTGCCGATTGGCCTGTGGATTTCCGCAATTTCGGCGGGCGTGCGCGTCAGCCTGACAAGCCTCGTCGCCATGCGACTCCGGCGCGTCCCGCCCCACCGCATTATCTTGCCGCTGATCAAAGCCGACAAAGCCGGAATTGACGTCACGCAAGATCTGCTCGAGGCGCACTTCCTCGCCGGGGGTAACGTTGACCGGGTGGTAGACGCGCTGATTGCCGCCGACAAAGCTAAGATCGGTCTCCCCTTCGACCGCGCCGCCGCCATCGACCTCGCGGGCCGTGACGTGTTAGACGCCGTAAAAGTATCGGTCAACCCACGCGTGATTCAAACGCCGTCGGTCGCAGCAGTTGCTAAAGACGGGATTCAGCTGATTTCAACCGCCCGCGTAACGGTGCGGGCAAACTTGGAACGCCTCGTCGGGGGTGCGGGAGAAGAGACCATTATCGCCCGCGTCGGTGAGGGTATCGTCTCGTCCATCGGGTCGTCGGCAAGTCACAAGACGGTGCTCGAAAACCCCGACGTCATCTCCAAAACCGTGCTCTCCAAAGGGCTCGATTCAGGTACCGCCTTTGAAATTTTGTCGATCGACATCGCCGACGTAGACGTCGGTAAAAACATCGGTGCCATCTTGCAGACCGACCAGGCCGAGGCCGACAAGAGCGTCGCTCAGGCGAAAGCTGAAGAGCGCCGCGCGATGGCGGTCGCTGCCGAGCAGGAAAACCGCGCCAAGGTCGAGGAGATGCGCGCCAAAGTGGTCGAGTCCGAGGCCGAAGTGCCCCGCGCCCTCGCCGAAGCCTTTCGCAGCGGCAATTTCGGCGTGATGGACTACTACAACCTGCAAAACCTCCAGTCCGACACCCAGATGCGCGGCAACATCGCCCGCGCGACCGACGGCGAAGACGGGAGCTAACGGTTGAACATTCCCTTTGAACTCATCTTTATCGTGCTGTTTTTCGTGCTGCCCGCGCTCAGCAGCGTGGTGCGGCGGGTTCAGGGTCGGGGGCAGCCGCGCCCGCCGACCCGAAACCGGCCCGATAGACCTGGTGCCCCCAACCCTTCAGCCGACACGCGTACCCAGACCGAGACACGTACGGATGTTCCGCGGTGGCTCGAGGAGGCGCAGCGCCGGGTACGTGAGGCGCAGCAGGGCGAAACGGAGGGACGGGGCGGGCGCGGAACTCAGGCAACCTCCCAACCCCAAACAGCCAGGCCGCTCGTTCAGCCCCGTCCGTCTACCCCGCGCCCTAGCCAAACACGTCCGGCAGCGGCACAACCGAAACCGACGAGCTACGAGGATTACCGCCCCACTCCCGTCAGTTTAGAACGCACTTCAGCGCCGACGAAGCGACCGACAAAAACGCCCGCGCCGCCCCTGCGCGTGCAACGCGTCGGCGTTCGGCGAGGGACTAGACCGGGTTCGTATAAGATGCGGTTTGATGAAGAGACCCTGATGACTGGCTTTATCTGGCATCAAATCCTCTCAGAACCGCTTTCCAAAAGGAGGAACGGTCAATCGCAACGTCAACGCTGAAGTTACGCTCGCCCGCCGAGGCCATCTCGCTGTTTGGGCAGAACGATGAAAACCTCAAACTTTTACGGCACAAACTGAGCGCCAAAGTTGTCGCTCGTGGGGACGAACTCCGCTTGTCCGGCGACGACCGTGACGTAGCCGAGGCCGAGCGCACATTTGCCTCACTGCTAAGCAGCATTCGGCGTGGCGAAGCGCTGAGTCTTACCGAACTGACGCACCTGAGCGCCGAAACGTTGAGCAACCCGAACCCGGCTTCGGCAGAACCATCGGTGCAAGGCGCAGCCGAACGGCTCCCGCGCCGCGCCCGCCCTAAAACAGCGGGGCAGCGCCGCTACGTCTCGGCTATCGAAGGGAGCGAGATCACCTTCGGCATCGGCCCCGCCGGAACCGGCAAAACGTACCTGGCCGTTGCAATGGCGGTGCAGGCGCTTAAAGACAAAAGGGTCAAACGCATCGTGCTGACGCGCCCCGCCGTCGAAGCAGGTGAAAGGCTCGGCTTTTTACCGGGGGACTTACAGGCTAAAATCGACCCCTATCTGCGCCCGCTTTACGACGCACTTTACGACATGCTAGACGGCGACAAAGGCGAGTTACTGTTTCAAAACGGCACCATCGAGGTCGCACCTTTGGCATTTATGCGGGGCCGTACGCTCAACGACGCTTTTATCATCTTGGACGAGGCGCAAAATACGACACCCGAACAGATGAAGATGTTTCTGACGCGGATGGGCTTTAACAGCCGGGTGGTCGTCACCGGCGACATCACCCAGACCGACCTGCCGCAAAACATTATCAGTGGCCTCAGAGTTGGCGAACGCATCTTAAAGAACATTGAAGGCATCGACTTTATCTACTTCGACGAGAGCGACGTGGTGCGGCACCCGCTCGTCGCGCGTATCGTCAAAGCGTATGACAGCTTCCAGGAGCCCTAGACCCGCCTCTAAAACCGAGTTGCGGCTCGGCTGGCGGCGACGACGCGAACTCTCACGGCGGCGTTTTGGTCTGACGGTAGCGCTTTTTGCGGCGACGCTAACGGGCCTTTTTTACAGTGTTTACGGCCTCTATCCGGCGCAGGCGCTCCGGGTCGGGCAGCCGAGTCCACAAACTTTCGTCGCGCCGCAGCAGCTTACGGCGGTCGATGAGGTCGCTACTGCGCGGGAGCGGCAGGGGGCGCGAAATCAGGTTGGTACCATCTACAGCTCGGTGCCTGAACTGCGTGGATTGGTGCTCGAGCAGATCTCCGGCAGCCGCCTCAGCGAACGCGTCAAACGCTTTTTAAGGACGGCTTACAACCGCCCGGAAGGGGTCAGCGCGCCCGCCCTGGGCGTGCTTGTTCAGGACGCGGTCGCGCTCGTCCCGGACGCCCAGCGGCCCAGCACGGCCCAAACACTCGCCCGAACGCTTTTGGCCAGCGCTGAACCAAACGTTCGGCTGACCGAAGCGGCGCGGGAGGCGGCGGCCGGGAGCGTCACCCCGGTACTGCGCTCCTTGGGAGCCGGTGAGGTCATCGTCGAGCGCGGACAACCTCTGACGCAAAATGTTCTAGACGTGCTCGAGGACACCGGTTTATACAACTCTAGGAGCGAACAGATAGCCCAGGGCGTTCGTCTATGGCTCATATGCACGGTTTTAGCGCTGCTCTTAAGTGCGCCGCTGCTCTTTTTTTACGCGGCGCTCCGGCGGAGCGTTACCATTGGGCAGTTGTCGTTTTTGGTCGCACTTTGGGCGCTGGCGCTCGTCGCGCAGCGCCTCGCCCTGATCGCCGACAGCCATTTTCTCTTCGTCGCCTTTTTGCCACTTTTGGGCGCGGTCTTGTTCGGCGAACGTTTGGCCTTCGTGCTGGCGGTGTGGCTTGCGGTCATCACCGCCTTTTTAACCTCCGGCAGCGGCTTCGTTACGCTGCTCGTGGTGCTCTGCAGCAGCGTCGTCGCGCTCCTATTGGCGAGAACCTTCCGGACGCGGGCGTCGCTGCTACTCGCCGGACTGTTGGGCGGCGCTGCCGGACTCCTGAGTTTTGCGGTATTTACCGCTCTCAGTGGCGGCTTTGAAACCCTGGGGGTAGCGGCCGGGGGTGCCTGGATTTTAGGCGGCGGCCTCCTGAGTGGCATTCTTGCGCTCGCGGCGCTACCGCTAGCTGAAAGCAACATGGGCTTTTTAACCGAATTTCGCCTGCTAGAACTTATGAGTCCGTCGAACCCGCTGTTGCAAAAACTCCTGTTAGAAGCGCCCGGAACCTATCAGCACAGCCTGATTATCTCAAACTTAGTTGACCAAGCCGTCACCAACATCGGCGGAGACGCACTTTTGGCCCGCGTCGCGGCCCTGTATCACGACGTCGGTAAGCTCAAAAGGCCACAGTTTTTTACCGAAAACCAGTTTGCTGGGGAAAACCCGCACGACCGCATCTCGCCGCACCTGTCGTACCTGATTATTACCAGTCACGTGCGCGACGGGCTTGAACTGCTGCGCGAGTACGGTCTTCCGGCGACTTTGGAGCCCTTCGTCAACGAACACCACGGGACGACCGTTTTGGCCTACTTTTACAAACGGGCGCTCGAGGGTTCTGAAAGCGTCAAAGAACTCAACTTCCGCTACGCTGGGCCGCGCCCGCAAACCAAAGAGACCGCCGTCTTGATGCTCGCCGACGCCGTAGAATCGGCCTCGAGAACGCTCGCAGAACCGTCGCAAGGCAGCATCCGTGCGATGATCGACCGGCTTTTTGAGACGCGGCTCCAAGATGATCAACTCGCCGAAAGCCCGCTCAACTTTCACGATTTGGAAGTGATCGCCAACACCTTCGAGCGGATGCTCACCGCCATCCTCCACCGGCGCGTCGCTTACCCCTCCACGGAGGAGATTCAGAGGCTAAAACATGATCGAGATACTCGGCGAAGCCCAGCGCTACCCCTCCCGTAGCACCCTCAAACAGGCGCTCAGGGCGCTTACGGGCGAACTCGGCGTCGGTGACAAACAGCTCACCGTCGTTTTGGTTGACGACGAGGAGATTCACGCGCTCAACACCGAGCATTTGGGCGTCGATAAACCGACTGACGTGTTGTCATTTCCGCTTTTTGAACTCGGCGATGAGGGCTTTCCCGATGTGCCGCACTTGGGCGACGTGGTGATCAGTTTAGACACCGCGCAGCGCCAAGCCGACGCTGCCGGGCATTCGCTCGAGACCGAAGTCGCCACCCTAGCCGCGCACGGCCTCACGCACCTACTAGGTTATGACCACCCCACGGAGGACGAATGGGCCACCTTCCGCGCCAACCAAACGCGCATCGTGGCGCTGCTCTCTCAGTAACGCGGCTCCGGGCCGCGTTCAGCGCTGCGTTTGCGGGCGTCGGCGCGGTCTGGCAGACATGCGGAAATTTCCGTCTCGAGGTCGGTATCGGCGTTTGTGCTCTGCTGCTGAGCGTAGTACTAAAGACCGGCGTTGTCCCGGTGCTTATCTTGTGCGCCCTGGTGTTGTCTTTAGAAATGGTAAACAGTGGGCTCGAGGCCGCCGTAGACCTCGCCTCTCCCGGGCTGCAGCCGGTAGCCAGATATGCCAAAGATGCCGCTGCCGGAGCCGTACTGCTTGCCGCACTGATTTCAGTTGTCGTCGGTTTATGGCTGCTCGGGCCGCCTTTATGGGCGCTTGCCGCAAACCTGTTTACGTGAGGCACACGTTTCAGACGCTCGAAAGGATCCCTTGCACACTTCAATTCACCTTATCGTACGTTCTGAACTGCTGTGATTGGTCACATAGGTAGAGATGAGCTGCACGGCTGTCTCGAGTCCATCCTCTGCTCTTAATTGCTGTCCTAACTTGTGCGCCCGCCGCTTCATCCCCTCATCTGTCATAGCGACGCGGATAGCTTGGGCTAGAGCGTCGGCTGTCAGCGTTTTTTGCGGCAACGGCGCTGGGCTGACTCCCAGACTACGCACGCGCTCACCCCAAAAGGTCTGGTCGCCGAAGTAGGGGCAGACGATGTTCGTTACGCCCGCGCGTAACCCAGCCGCCGTCGTACCGGCACCGCCGTAGTGTACAGCTGCCGCCAAGAGTTGGTCATGTGGGGCGGCCCCAAGCTCAAAGATACCGTCCGGCAAGGTATCGGCCTCGAGACCGCCCCAACCTGTTGCCAAGATGCCACGCTGACGTGTTTGTAAAAGCGCCTCTAGCACAACTGCGGTTGTTTGGACCGGACGACTTCCTGCAATACTACCGAAACCGATATAAACAGGCGGCGCACCGGACGATAAAAAAGCGGTCAAATCCTCCGGCAGAAGGTTCGCGTAGCCTTCATCTAAAAACCAGTACCCGGTAGCGTGGGTACTTTCAGGCCAGTCTTCCGGTTGGGGAACAACATGCGGACGATAGCTGTAGAGCGTCGGCACCACCTTACCGCTGGGCAGAACAAGATCGTTTGCGCCGAGGCTGCGTTTGGGCAGTCCGAGAACGCTCTGCCGCCATTTGTTAAGCACACCCGAATACAGCGCGCTACCCCAGCGGTTGACGCTGTAGCTCAGACGGTTGAGCGGGCCACTCAGCTTCAGTTTGGGAAACAGGGGATTGGGAAACGCGTCTGTCGGGGTGTGTAGAGGAGCCGGAAGGCTCAGAAAGCCGGGAATACCGAGCTTTTCTGCCAATGAATGGCCTGCTAACGCTTTGGGATGATAGACGATTGCGTCAGCGCCTTGCGCCGCCGCCCACGCCTCGTGGAGCGTTTTACGAAATATCGGTCCAACCTTTTTGATCAGCGCTAAAGCCTTGCGTTTTGAACCCTCGAGCGCGCGCCGCGCTTCGGGGTCTTCGGCAAGCGCGATCAGCCCGCTGTTCATATAGGCGTAACTCAGCCCGTACTGTTCGGTAAACGGCCTGAAGCAGTCGCTCGTACAAACTTGGGCCGCCCAGCCATGCTGTTTTAGAGCTTGACCGAGAGCGACAAAGGGCTGCACGTCTCTACGTGAACCGAGCGTCAGCAAAAGGATCTTCATAGGAGTTTCGATCCCCTTTTTTGCTCCCACTGTGCGAACATCTCCAGCAGTTCGCGTTCGTAAAAGGTCAACATGTCGCGCACAGCGCGTAAACCTCTGGTAATTTCGGGGTCGTCGCTGCCCAAAACCTCGAGTCCCCGTTCAGACAACCGCCGCAGCTGTGCGATTGAAACCACCTGCTGCTTCGTCATCTCGAACCAGGCGTCCGGACGGTTGCGAAAATAATCTTTGCGGTCGCCCGGTCGTCGGCGTCGCTCAATCAGGCCCATCGTCACCAACGTCGTCGTTCCACCGCTGACAGCGCCCCGGCTCGCTTGCAGCGTCTCAGAGAGTTGTTCGGCAGTCTGTTCAGACGGGTCGGCGACTAGAAGGGCGCTCAAGACCCGTCCGGCGATGCGGGGCATCCCGAAACTTTCTAACGCCATGCCAAGTTCCTCGAGATACACTTGTTTTTCTGTATGTTCAGAAATGACTGAAATTTCTTAAGTAACCTGAGTCCGGAATTGTTTTTACGTCGGGTACACAAATCCTGTACTTTTGGTGACTGACGACTGTCTCAAGGATTGCGCTTTCGCTGTTTAAGACGACGCGAGCGTTTTAGCCTTAGGTACGCCTTACGCTTGTAAAAGCAAACTCGGCAGAGACAGAAAACCCATCCCCGGAGAAACCTCGAACTCAGGTTAAGTAGATAGTAGTCTTCATTGAGTTTTCAGTCAATGCTGAAAGTTCTAAAATCTAGCGGTAGTTGGTATTTTACCAGCAACTATTGGGGCGCAGCTGATAGACCTTTCTCTAATTGCCGGGGCCGGATAGACTAGCTCATGCCTGATACTTCAAGTCCACCCGAAGACCTGCTCGAGGCGGCTCGAATTGCCCACCAAAACGCCTACGCACCCTACTCCAAGTTTCACGTCGGCGCGGCGCTGCGGGCTAAAAGCGGCAAACTCTACGCGGGCGCGAACATCGAAAACGCCTCTTACGGCCTCGGGCGCTGCGCGGAGCAGTCGGCAATTCAGGCGATGGCGTCAGCCGGAGAACGCACGTTTAGCGAGATCGTCGTCTACACGACCGCGCCCGAACCCTCGAGTCCTTGCGGCGCGTGCCGCCAAGTGTTGTTTGAATTCGCCGAAGATGCGGCGGTCTATCTGGTCAATGACCGGGGCGTCGTGAGATCGTGGACGGTGGCGGGACTCCTACCCGGCGGGTTTCGGCTCGAGAATTGACGCGGTTTTATTGTTGACACATCGTTTTACGGCGTGGCTCGAGGAAAGTGACCCGTAAAAGTCAGTAAACTGTCTGTGCTGAGCTTCTAATCACCATACGCTCTGCGCTTGCCCTAAACCCCTTCTCACTCCGGCTTAGGTATACTTCGGGGGATGAAACGAGTCTTCTTTTTAATCTGTCTGGCCCTCTTGGGTACAGCGGCGGCGCAACCCGTGCGAGTAGCAGTTCTCGCTTTCGATGCCGACGAAGCTGCCGCCCCCTACCGTTTCGGTCTGGCGACCGGTTTGCAGCGTAGCCTCAACGTCATTGACAACCTTTATGTGCCGCCGGTCGGGGACACGCTCATCGTCGCGCAAAGCACCGACGCAGCAGAGCTCGATACGACCGTTTTTGCCGAAGCGTTCGGGGTTCAGGCGCTCGTCAGCGGTCTGGTGACGACCACGGCAGCGGCCGCACAGGTCGATATCTTTTTTGCTGAACCGGGCCAGGAAACGCGCCGGGTCGCCGTTGAAGGGACGCTGCAAGACACCGCAGATTTGCTCGGTAAGGTTGTTGACACGGTGGTAAGTGAACTCGAGCTGAGTATCACACCCGAAGACCGGGCAGAACTCGACGCTGTCGTTGCCCAAACCCCGTCCTTAGACAAGTTGGGCGTCGTTGGTGAAGCGTCGTTGGGGCTTGCCGTCGCCGATTCACCGGAGCTGACGCAGGCGGCGGCGGACGGCTCGAGCTGGGCCTTGTCTGAACGTGCCGAAACGCTCGGCGCTGCCGGTCAGGATGAGGAGGCGCTGGCGCTCTCGCAGCGGGCAGTCAAGGCAGCACCCGGAGACGCCGAAGCGCTCGTCAGCCGAGGCGTCGTGCTCGCCGCTGCCGGGGACATCCCGGCGGCGAGAGAAGCGTTTGCGGCGGCGCTCGGGGTCAACCCCGCGCACGCCGTCGCGCTGGCGGGGCAGGCAAGGCTTTCTGAAAACCCGGAAACGGCGCAGCGTGATCTGCGGGCGGCGCTGGCGTCGTATCCGCGTTACGCGGCGGCGTACCTTGAGCTGTCCACCTTGCAACGTCAGACGGGCAGCCCGCAAACCGCCCTGCAAACGCTCCGCAAAGGTGTGGGCGAAGTTCCCGAATCGTCGGGTTTGGCGAGCGCGTTTGTCACTGAAGCGGTGCGGAGCGGTAACACCGCTGAGGCTGTGAGTTTTCTCGAGGACGCTCTCAAAACTCCGAACCCGGAGCCGAGCCTATTCGCCCTCGCTGCGTCACTCCCGGCTGAGCAGAGTGGGCGGGCGCTCGCTATCTTGCGCCAGGGCCGCGAAGCGTACCCGCAAGACGTAGGTCTAGTCTTGGCTGAAGCCGAAACCCTCGGTAAAACTGGCGATTACGCGGGCGCGGAGGAGGTGCTTATGGGCACGCGGCGTTTTGCACCGGACAATCCTGAAGTGGCCAATCAGCTCGCCCTCGCGCAGGCCGAACAGGGTAAAACCGACGCGGCAGCCGCGACGCTACAAAGCGCAGCACAACAAAACCCGGAGTTGAAGAGCGTTTTAGAGCGCAACCTCGCCGAGATTTACGTGCAGGCAGGCCAAAACGAGGCGGCGGTTGAAACCCTGGAGCCGCTCCTTGAAGTTTCCCCCGAAGATGCGAGCCTCTATACGCTCTACGGCGCGGCGCTGGGCCGAACCGGGGAATATGACCGAGCGCTGACCGCGCTGGGCGAAGCTCTGCGGCTCAGCCCGCAAAACCGCGAAGCGCTGCAAACGCAGGCGTTCGTCGCGCAGACGCAGCGGCTTGCCGAAGGGGTCGATACACCCCTCGGCGGCGAAGCAGCAGCTACTTTGCAAGAGGGGCTGACGGCGCTCGAGCGCCGCGACGTTGCGGCGGCGCAGACTGCCTTTAACGAGGCGACCGACCTCGCTCCGGGCGGTTTGCCAAGCTTTTATCAGGGGTACACCCGGCAGCTTCAGGGCGACCTGCGCGGCGCAGTCACCGCTTACGAGACAGCGTTAAAGGACTTTAGTACACCTAACCCCGGTCAGGCGACGGTACTCAACAACGCCGGATTTGCCTACTACCGTCTAGGGCGGTTAGACAAGGCAGTAGACTTTTTGACCCGCGCCGTCGCCGCTGACCCGAGCAACAGCGAAGCGCAGCTCAACTTGGGGCTTATCTACTACGACCTGGGCCGCCTTAGCGACGCACGCGCCCCACTCGAGGCCGCCCTCAAAGGCAACCCCGCACTCGCCCAAAGGACGGTTCAAACCGGCGCGGCAGAACCGGTTCCTTTCAGTCAGCTGCTCGAGGAAGTTCAGCAGGGCGAGTAAACCGGCCTAAGACAAAAGTAAAAAACAAGAAATCTTGACCGAGCCTGAACCAGCGCTTTACACAGCGCGTTTAGGCTCATCATGTGCCCCGTCCGGCCCCTGAACCTAACCTCGAAGCGAGCTTTTCAGACGCCCTAGACCGTATAGTAGAGCCTGTGCCGCTCGTTTTGGTTGTCGAAGACGAACCGCAGATTGCCGAGATTTTGGAAGGCTATTTGCGGAGCAGCGGCTACCGCACCGAACTCGCCGCCGACGGCGAACGCGCCCTCAGCCTGTTTCGTAGCACACACCCTGACCTCGTTTTGCTCGACGTGATGCTGCCAGTATTGGGCGGTTTAGAGGTGCTTAAAACAGTTCGGGCCGAAAGTACGACGCCGATTATCATGCTGACCGCCCGCACCGAAGAACTCGATAAGCTGTTGGCACTCGAGCTGGGCGCAGACGACTACGTGACCAAACCGTTTCGCCCGCGTGAGGTAATGGCGCGGGTCAAGGCCGTTTTACGGCGCACGCAACCCTCCGGTCAGAGTGGCCCGCTTCGGCTTGGGAGGCTCGAGCTAGACCCCCTGCAAGCCTCCGTCAGAGTCGGCGACGCCGCGCTTAAACTCACTGCGACCGAGTTTCGGCTCCTGCATCACCTCGCCGGGGCACCGGGCCGGATTTTTAACCGCGCCGAACTCCTCGAGGCGGCTCTCCCTGAAAGTGAAGCGTTGGAGCGCGTCATCGACGTTCATCTGCGGAACTTGCGGAAAAAGCTCGAGGCCGTAAACGCCGCTGAAATGCTCCAAACGGTGCGCGGCATGGGCTACCGGCTCAGCGCCGACGATTAGCTCAGGTGAACCGCCTCGCTACCCGCCTCACCCTGACAATTGTCGGCGTCTCCCTCCTGACGATGCTGTTTGCGCTTTTACAGATTCTGTTAGTCAACCGGCAGTTTCAGCAGTTCCCCGCCGAGGTGCGTGACCCGCTGATTGCTATTGATAGAGGGCTCCGGGAAGAGGGAACCGCCGAATCTTTGCAACCTCAGTTCGAGGCGCTTATCGAAGGGCTCAGCCAGAACTTTGAAGAGGTGCAGACGCGGGGAAACCGCCTCAGCCGGTTGCGAAATCAGCTGGTGGTGTTGAGTATCGGCGTGCTGGTAGTGTTAAGTGTCGCCGCCGCCCTTTTTTTGGCGCGGCGTATCTCGAAGCCGATTACCGCCGTTGCCGAGGCCGCCGCCCGCATCGCCGAGGGCGACCTCTCGGCCCGCGCGGTGCTGCCCGCCTACGCACAAAGGAGCCGCGACGAAACCGGGATGCTCGCCCGCCACTTCGACAAGATGGCGGAGGCGTTGGAGAAGCTCGAGCACGAACGCCAAGCGCTGATTGCCGACATCGCTCACGAACTCCGTACCCCGCTGACCATCTTGCAAGGCCAGCTCGACGCGATGGGCGACGGCATTGTCCCCTTCGACCGTAGTGAACTCGCCAAGTTGGACACCCAGACCGAACTCTTGGCCCGTTTAATCGACGACCTTCGCACGCTGTCACTTGCCGACGCTAAACGCCTGACTTTGGAGCGCGTCGAGACCGACCTCGTCAGCATCTCCCGGCGCGTGTGCGAAAGCTTCCGTGAAAAAGCAGGGCGGCAGGGGCTGACTTTGAAGTTTCACGCCCACGCGCCACACGCGCCCCTACTCGCCGACCCCGACCGACTCGCACAGGTACTGAGCAATCTGCTCGAGAACGCCGTCCGCTACACCCCTTCCGGGGGTTGGGTCACGGTCACGGTCGCCGCGCCCCCCGGCGGCGCAGAGCTGAGCGTCGAAGATTCCGGGCCGGGTTTATCAGAGGAGACCCAAACTCGCATCTTCGAGCGGTTTTACCGCGCTGAAACGAGCCGTAGCAGACAGAGTGGTGGCAGCGGTCTGGGCCTCGCTATCGTTCACACACTTGTCGAACTGCACGGGGGCCGCGTCGAAGCGCGTAACCGCCCGCAAGGGGGCGCGGCGTTTCATGTGACGTTGCCCCAAGTGTCACGGTGAGCCGCAGCTGTGACATAAAACGCAGACCGTAAATGACACCGCAGCTTTCAGCGCAGGTGATAGGCTTGAAGCTATGAGACACCCCCGTATCCTCATCAGCACATCGTCCGTTTTCCGCGATTTTGGACTCCGCCGCATCGACGCTGTCACCGGCCTCAACTACAACCAGGCCGTCGCGCAGCTCGGCGGTTTGCCGCTGATGGTCAGTAACTTGGAGCCTGAACTCGCCGAAGCGTACCTTGAGGATGCAGACGGACTTTTACTTACGGGCGGCGTCGATGTTGACCCAAGGTTTTTCGGTGCGGAACCGCACCCGATGTTGGGTCTCGTAGACCTCCCCCGTGACCGTTTTGAAATGGCGCTCTACCGGGCAGCGCGGGCCAAAGGCGTACCGGTTTTGGGCGTCTGCCGGGGGCATCAGCTGATTAACATCGCGGCGGGCGGCACCTTGCACCAGCACGTTCCAACCCTCTCCGGCACCGTGCAGCACGAACAGTTAGACATCAGCGGCACACCTTCGCACGGGGTCGCGCTCGAGCCCGGTTCAGCCTTAGCTCAGGCGTTCGGTTCTGAACGTATCCGCACGAACTCATACCATCATCAGGCCGTTGACAAACTGGGTCAAGGTTTACGGGTTGTCGGACGGAGCGCGGACGGCATCACCGAAGCCGTAGAGAACACCGAAGGCTCGTTTGTGTTGAGCGTACAGTGGCACCCGGAGATGAGCTTCCAAGCGTTTGATGAGCAGATTGCACCGTTCGCAGCGTTTATGCAGGCAGTTGAAAAAGCTCAACTCGTTCACGCCTAACGGTTAACTACAGGAGACAGATGAAACAGGTTGGACTGCTACTATTTCCAGGGTTTAGCGAATTTGAAATCACGGTCGCGCTATCACTTATCCCTTCAGCGACGTATGAAGTGGTAACGTTGGCGTTAGACGAAACCACTGTCAAAAGCGAATCAGGCTTGCTGTGCCAACCTCACTGCAAACTGAGTGACGTAAAACCCGACGACCTCGAGGTGCTCATCGTTCCCGGCGGCGATATGAATTACTTCAGAGACGCCGAGCCTCTTTTCGCGTTTGCCAGAGAACTCCACAAGCAAGAGAAACTGCTGGCGGCTATCTGTAGCGGCGCGTATGTTTTGGCCCAGGCTGGAGTTCTGGCAGACCGCCCTTATACCGTTACGATGGCCCGTGAGCAGCGCGATTTTCTAGGTTGTTTTGCTGAGGAGAGCTTCCGCTACGAACCTGTAGTTACTAACGGAAACGTCATCACCGCACAAGGCCACGCCTTCGCCGCGTTCGGGCTGGCCGTCGGCAACTACCTCAATCCTGAGCTGAGCGACGACGTTTACAGCTTTTACGAGGGCCGCGCCAACACACTGATGGAAGGTTAGCGCTTAAAATGTCCTTTATGGACGACCGCAACCCACATACCGAAGATTTCGACGGCGACGCCTATGACGATGAACTGTTGGAGGAAGACACCGAACTGTACCAAGACGAGTTAGAGCAGCTCGACCGACTAGACGACGAACCCGAATAGTGCGCCTCTCCTTTTTAGGCTGACGTGCGGCCCCAAGCACTTTTCGGCACAATAGTTATCGCTGGCGTCGGGCTGATCGGCGGCTCGGTCGGTCTCGGTACCCGGCAGCGATTTTTAGCAGACAAGGTTATCGGGTTCGACTACGACCCGGCGACGCTCGAGGCCGCTAGGGGCCTGGGCGTCATCGACGAAGCGCAGCTTCACTCCGGCGCGTGGCTGGCAGAGGCCGGCCTCATCGTGCTGGCGTCGCCTGCCGGAACACTCACCGCGTCGGCACGTGACCTCGCCCGCTTTACCCGGCCTGACACCATCTTTACCGACGTTGGCAGCATCAAAGGCGCAGTGTGCGCCGAACTCTCAGATTTACGGTTTGTTGGTGGACATCCGATGGCGGGCAGCGAACGGGTCGGCGTCCTTCACGCGGACGCTGGGCTGTTGGAAAATGCCGTTTGGGTGCTGACGCCGGACGCTCACACCGACGCTGAAGCCCTGGCCCGCGTTCAAGGTTTTGTCGAACAGCTCGGGGCCGTTCCGCTGACGACTTCACCCGAACAACACGACCGCCTCGTCGCCGCCGTAAGTCACCTGCCCTACCTGAGCGCCGTCGCCTTGACCGAACTCGCCGCGCAGGACGAAAACCGCGACCTGATGATGCTCCTAGCTGCGGGTGGGTTCCGCGACCTGACCCGCGTCGCGTCGGGCAGTCCACGGATGAGCCGCGATATGGTGGTCGGGAATAAAGAGGCGCTCAGCGGGGCGCTGGCTTTTTTCCGGAAACATCTAGATGAGCTTGAAGGGTTACTCGAGCACCCTGACATCATGCTAGAGCGCGCCGAAGCCGCCAAACGCGCCCGCGACGCCTTTCCTATCGTCAAACGAAGCCTCCTCCCGGCCCGCTTCGAAGTCGTGATTGCCGTCCCCGACCGTCCCGGCGAACTGGCCCGGATTACGCAAGCGCTAGGCGAAGCCGAGGTCAACGTCAAGGACATTGAAGTTTTATCTATCCGTGAGGCGGGCGGTGCGCTAAGGCTGGCGTTCGATAGTGAAGAGGGGTTGAGACGCGGCACGCAGGCGCTGACGGCTGCCGGATACGAAGCGAGAGGGCGAGGATAGTGGGAGTAAAACGGCTTTTACTTGTCCGGCACGGTGAGAACCGCGCAAACCTGACCAAAGAGTTTTCGCACCGTTTGGTGGATTATCCGCTGACCGATAAGGGTAAGCTTCAAGCCGAGCAGACTGCCCAATACCTGCGCACTTTCTCCGTGACACAGGTTTTTAGCTCGCCGCTCAAGCGGGCTCATGAAACAGCAGAGGTTATCGCCTCCAAAGTGGGTGGAGACGTGAGCTTGCTCGAGCCTTTCCGTGAAGTCCATGTCGGCGACCTCGAGGGCTCTCCCCCAACTGCCGCCGCCTGGAAACTCCATGACGACATCATCGGGACGTGGTGGCAGGGAGATGTTGACAAACGTTTTCCCGGCGGTGAGAACTTTCTCGAGCTGTACGAACGTACCGACGCGGGCTACAAGCTGATATGCCAGGGTAAAGAAGATAAAACTTTAGTACTCGTCGCACACGGCGGCAGTATTGGGCTACCATTTATGCGCCGTTTTCCCAAATTGACCCGGACGATGATGCGGCGTCATCCCAACTGCGCCATCACGGAGCTTGAAGCTTCGTTCGAGAACGACACGTTGCAGCTAAAGCTTGTGCAGTGGGCCTCGGTAGAACATCTTCACGGTGAAGCTGCCGAGTTTGTTTCGCCTACGCCGGACGAGGGAGACCTCGAGTAAGGTGTCCCGCCCGGAGTTGTTCGACGCTGCCGTAAATAAAGCGCTGACCTACGCGCTGCGTCTGGGCTTGCCGCTGGACAATCGGGATAAGCTGAGAGGGGGGCTCGAGCTGTGGTACTTAAAAACCCGCTTCGCCTACCGTATCCCGCTGGAAAACGTTTTGGAAATGCTCGGGCGCGCGCCTTCAACTAAAGCTGTGAACTACCTCTGGCGCGGCGGACAGTGTGGAAACTGGACACCAAAAAATCCGCAGGGCGGCGCGAGCGCGTACCCTGCGGACGACGGAACGTAAGCTACTGAAACAGCGCGAGCGACTTTAGAAATACTTGGGTGACGCCGTAAAGTAGCGGCACGCCGACCACGGCCCACGCAATGATAAGCCGCAAGGTAGGTGTACTCTCAAAATCGTGTTTGGACTCGGCTTCTACAGGTTGTACCGTAACTTTTGCCATCACCTTCTCCTAAGCTTTACGGGCGCTGCCGGTTGCAGCGGGGGTTGAGGGATTACTCGCCTTAGCTTCTTCAACGTGAAACCGCGAATCAACCTCACGAACCATCAAGTTACAGACGAAACCGACGACGAGCAGCCCCGCCATGATGTACATCGTCACCGAATACGCCTGCGCTGCCGGAACCCCGCTGTTAATCTGACCTTGCCGGATGTAGTTAATCAGCACCGGCCCAATTACCGCTGCAAGCGACCACGCAAGCAGCAAACGCCCGTGAATCGCGCCGACTTGCAACGTCCCGAACAGGTCGCGCAGGTAGGCCGGAATCGTGGCAAAGCCGCCGCCGTACATCGTCAGGATGATGCAGAAGCTGGCGACGAACAAAAATACATTGCCCTGGTTGCCGAACGTTGGTACGAGAAAGTAAAGAATTGCGCCGAGGACAAAAAAGATGCTGTAGGTGTTTTTGCGGCCAATATAGTCAGAGACCGACGCCCAAAAGAAGCGGCCCGCCATGTTAAACAGGCTCAGCAGCCCGACGAACCCGGCAGCGGCGGCGGCGGTAACTGCAGCGCCCGCGCCTACCGAACTTTCTGAAAACAGCTCCTGAATCATCACCGAAGCTTGACCTAACACCCCGATTCCGGCGGTCACGTTGAGGCAGAGAACTGCAAACAAAAACCAGAATTGCGGCGTGCGGACCGCCGTGTCAGCGTCTACGTTGGCGTTGGTAACGAGCTTTTTAGCTGCCTTAGGTGCGACGTAACCCGCTGGTTTCCAGTTTTCCGGCGGCACCCGTACCGTAAAAACGCCGAACATCATAAAGGCGAAGTAGATGATGCCCATCGTCAGGAGCGTCGGCGCGACCCCAACTGACGTGTCGGTGGCAAAGCGGTTCATCAACCCGAGCGATAGGGGTGAAGCAATCATCGCGCCGCCACCAAACCCCATAATCGCCATTCCAGTTGCCAAACCGGGCCTGTCCGGAAACCATTTGATGAGCGTCGAAACCGGTGAAATATACCCGAGACCTAGACCGATACCGCCCAACACACCGTTACCTAGAAAAACAATCCAGATATTGTGAATAGACGCGCCGTAAGCCGCGACTAAAAAGCCGCCGCCGAAACAGCAGGCCGAGGCGAACATCGCCATACGCGGGCCAACGCGCTCGAGCCACTTCCCGAAAATGGCCGCCGACGCACCCAGCACCGCCAGCGCGATCGTAAAAATCCAGCCGATCGTAGCGAGACTCCAGTCTCCCGGCGCAGCTTCACTTACGCCCAGAAGCCGCGACATCGGCTCGTTAAAAACGCTGTAGGCGTAAATCTGCCCGATAGACAAATGCACGGCGAGTGCTGCGGGCGGCACCAGCCAACGACTAAACCCCGGCCCTGCCACCGAACGCTCACGACTTAAAAACGACATCCTGACTCCTCTACAAACCTGCTCTAGATTGGGTTAAGCCCGTTAAGTATACCCTTTAGCGCCTGCAAAGTTTTAGCCGGAGCTGGAAAGCTACTGTGCGCTGAAGTTTCGAGCGTAGGGGTCGGTCAGCTCGGTTTGTTCCCGAAAATTGTAGGTATAAGAAGGTGGACGAAACGTCACCCCTTCAGCTGTAGGTTTCACAGTCACGGTGCTGCCTGCCGGAAAGGTGCAGGTGTATTTGCTGCCGTTGTTGTGGGCGTTGCACGCCGTATCCGGCAAGCCTTCAAGCGAAAACTTCACCTCAGCTGCGTTCGGCGTGATGCTCCCGCCGCTGCCGACGGGGGCGTCAAAAGCCCCCTCCGCTACCCCGATAAACTTGGTGTCAAACGCTGGAGCTTGACCTGTCATCACACTGTTTTTAACCCGCCTAATTAGTGGCTCGAGGTTCGGCGGAACGTTCTCTGCATCCCATCAGCGCGTCTGCTCCGCGTAAACCCAAAGATATTCGTCACTGTTCTCAAGACCGTAGAAGAGGTTGTGCTCGAGCATCCCGAAGCGCTCCCCGTCATCTCTAAGGTAGTAACCGAAACACACCGGCGAATCTGCCAAGTTTAGGAGTCCGTCCAGATAAACCGCGTGCGCCAACCCGACCTACGCTTTGTAAACCCTGACGTTTTCCGGTTCTAAAAAGGCTGTGGACAGGTCGTAAACAGCCGTTCGGCCCCACGCAAAATCAGCGGCGTTTAGATAGTAGTAAGACAATTCGTTCCCGTCGATAAGTGTTATCTCTTCGTCTAATTCACTGACCAGCCCGTCCGCGAAACCGTATCAGAGACCGTGAAACGTATCATTTTGAACCGCAGCCCGAACTTCGTCACGGCTCGGGTCGTCGTCGAGCTGCCAGAGACTTTGCGAAAACATCATCAGCGGAAATACCGTGATGCCCGGATATTCGACCTTTGAGATATGGCACTCAAGCAGTTGAAGGCTACACTTACCACTATAGAATGTACGTGCTAGACAGTTCAGATGAACGTGAGGGCGTCTGTTCCCAGATGATACCTGCTATACGTGCGAATTCCGCGCTCCTCGCCCGCGAGATAGTTGCCAATGCCTCAAACGACCGTTCATCTCTTGCAGGTTGGGTTTCGTAGTTCCAGATGTTAAAGCCGCAAGGCTCCGGGTCTAAAAGAAGTCCTTTAAGCCCGCCCTCACGCGCGAGGCGGGCGTGAGGGCGAAGGTTTTGCTCAAACGCGGCCCAACCCGACTCGCTCGTCCAGTCCCAACCGTCTTCAGTATTGACCTGTACTCGCAAAAAGCTCTCACTAAGTTTTTTGGCTCCTAGCTTCTGCATGGCGGCGATATCTTCGTCAAACGCGGCTTCCAGCAGTGGCGCGTGGGTAAAGATTTGCTCCGGCCCGCTGTACTTAAAAACTACGGCGTCAAACGCGCTCTTGTCCAGCCGCGCAGCTTGGTCTATAACCTCGGCGGGCGAGGTGTATCCCGACCTTAGTAAAGGACTTTGGGCGCTAGGTTTTCTGTTTCCGTTTGCGCTAGTGCGGAAGGTGTCAGCACAACAACCCCAAAAAGCGTCATCTGAGCAAGAATACGTCGCATCATCCAGCCTTCGTCGCCGCAGGGTAAACCTTGAGGTGCTGAGGAGGATGTGCCCCGCCACAGCTAAAAAGCCCGACACGGTGTTGAACCGCAGCGGACTTCGGTTGTCTAGCCTAGCTGCTTTTAGGCGTAAGCGGGCGCGGGGCGGCCCTGTTCAGATTCTTGGGCTTCGGCTTGGGCCTCCACTTCGGCTTTTTTACCCTTCTGATATTCAGGGTCGAACTTGCCCTTATACTGCGTCGGCGCAACCGTAATCACCACGTATTTAGAGACCGGCGTGTTGGATTTCTCCGCTACGCTGCCGATGGGCACCAACACGTTCGTTTCAGGAAAGTAGGTCGCGGCGCAGCGGCTCGGAATCGGGTACGGCACCGCGATAAACCGCTCTGCAAGACGCGTCTCACCGTTGAAGTGACTTGTCAAGTCGAGCACGTCGCCCTCATCAATGCCCGCTTGGGCCATGTCGTCAGGATTCATAAGAATTACACGGCGTTCGTTTTTAATGCCCCGGTAGCGGTCATCGAGGCCGTAAACGACCGTGTTGAACTGGTCGTGGGTGCGAATGGTCATCATTACAAACTGACCGTCTTCAAGAGGCCGCTCGGGAATCGGATGAACGGTAAACTTAGCCTTTTCGGTGTCGGTAGTAAACACACCTTCGCGCGGGCCGTTCGGCAGATAAAATCCGGCACCACGCACTTTTTCGTTGTAGTTTTCACAACCGGGGATGACGTGAGAGATGTGCTCCCGGATCCTACTGTAGTCATCTTTTAGTGTGTCCCAGTTGACGCTCGAGCGCCCCGCGAGCGTCGCTTTGGCAACGCCTGCAATAATCGCCACTTCACTCTTAAGGTGCTCAGACGCGGGCTTTAACATCCCCTGCGAATCGTGAACGACGCCCATCGAATTTTCTACCGTGACAAATTGCGGCCCCGCCCTCTGCTCGTCGGCTTCGGTGCGGCCCAAACACGGCAAGATGAGCGCCTCTTTCCCGTGAACGAGGTGCGCCCGGTTGAGTTTGGTTGAGATGTGCGCGGTCAGCGTGCAGTTTTGCAGGGCTTCGGCGGTGTATTCGGTGTCGGGCGTGGCAGATAAGAAGTTTCCGCCGAGCGCTAAAAAGACCTTCGCTTTACCCTCATGCATCGCTTTAATCGCTTCAACGGTGTCGTAACCGTGTTCACGCGGCGGGTCGAAGTTAAATTCTTTTTGTAGCGCGTCTAAAAAGGGCTCTTGCGGCCGTTCCCACACGCCCATCGTCCGGTCGCCTTGTACGTTCGAGTGCCCGCGTACCGGGCACGTACCTGCGCCGGGTTTGCCGATGCTGCCTTTTAAAAGGAGCAGGTTCACGATCTCCTGAATGCTGCCGACCGCGTTCGTGTGCTGCGTCAGACCCATCGCCCAGCAGATGATGATGCGCTCCGAGGCCATGACCATCTCGGCAACTTCGCGGAGCTGCGTCCGACCGATGCCCGACTCAAAAACGATTTTGTCCCAGTCTTCGGCGCGGAGGTCTTTGACCATGTCGTCAAAGCCTTCGGTCTTTTCGTTAATGAAAGTGTGGTCGAAAACCTCACCGGGACGCTTGTCCTCTTCCTCTAACAGCTCTTTCATCACGCCTTTAAGGAGTGGCACGTCGCCGCCGATGCGTACCGGGACGAACAGGTCGGCGAGGTGCGTCTCCTGACGTAGCGCTTTCGTCGGGTGCAGGTAATCTTGCGGATTTTTGAAGTTGAGCAGTCCGGCTTCAGGCAGTGGGTTGATGGCGATGAGTTTCGCGCCGTTGCGTTTGCCGCGCTCTAACGCGCTCATCATCCGAGGATGATTCGTGCCGGGGTTTTGACCCAAAATCATGATCAGGTCGGTGTAGTAGAAGTCCTCGAGCGTGACCGAACCCTTACCTAGCCCGAGCGTTTCAGAAAGCGCCGTTCCCGAAGACTCGTGGCACATGTTCGAGCAGTCGGGCATGTTGTTGGTGCCGTACTGCCGGACGAAGAGCTGATACAAAAAGGCCGCTTCGTTGCTCGCACGGCCCGAGGTGTAAAAGATCGCCTCGTCGGGTGATAACGCGTTAAGTTCCGCGCCGAGCTTGGCAAACGCCTCTATCCAACCGATCGGCTCGTAGTGCGTCCCGCCTTCGCGTAAAATCATCGGTTCGGTAATCCGGCCCTGATGGTTAAGCCAGTAGTCCGAACGTTCTGAGAGTTCAGCAACCGAGTGCTTTTTGAAAAATTCCGGGGTCACGCGCCGAAGGGTACCTTCGTCTAGAACGGCCTTCGCCCCGTTTTCACAAAACTCGGCGACCGAACGATCTTCGTCCGGGTCGGGCCACGCGCACGAAGTGCAATCAAACCCGTCTTTTTGGTTCATGGTCAAGAGCAGTTTTGCGCCGCGAATCGGACCGGTTTCGCGCAGCGCGTACTCCATGCTCGACATCACCGCCGGGATACCTGCAGCGCTCGTTTTGGGTTTCGTTAGTTTGAGGCCGGTCAGTTCAGGCGGAGGCTGCGCGAAGATGCCCGTTTCTTCGTGAGTGTCTTGGTTGTCGGGATGCTGACCGACGGCGTTTTCGACGTCTTGCTTGACCTCATAATGGTCAGGCTCGCCGTGCCTTTCGGACTGAGTTGCGGAGGGGTCTTTAACACCTGTGTCTTTAACGTCCATCATTCTCCCTTAAAGCGCGACGCTCGCGCTGTCTACGTGTTGTCGCTCTGCACCGGCTAAGTTGATTCTAGCTTCTCCACTATAAATGTTAAACCGCTCGCCACGCAAAAAGCCGAGCAGCGTCAGGTTGAAGCTTTGCGCGACCGACACCGCTAAGCTGCTCGGCGCGGAGACGGCGCAGACCAGCGGCACCCCGGCCATCAGTGACTTTTGCAAGAGCTCAAAACTCGCGCGACCGCTGAGTAAGACGATGTGGTTTTGGAGCGGGAGTCGGTTTTCTAATAGCGCCCAGCCCACGAGTTTGTCGAGCGCGTTGTGCCGCCCGACATCTTCGCGCAAAGCTAGCAATTCACCGTCCCAGGTAAATAGCGCCGCCGCGTGCAGGCCGCCGGTCTTGTCGAACAGACCCTGCGCCGCCCGGAGTTTGTCGGGGAGTGAGGTGATGACTTCCGGCGTCGCCGTAAACGTTGAGTCGGGCAAGGGGCACGCTTGCAGCTCCAAACTCTCCAAACTCGCCTTGCCGCACACGCCGCACGCCGACGTGGTGGTGAAGTGACGCTCTAACCGCCCCACCTCCGGCATCTCACCGCGCAGGGTGACGTTGACGGTGTTGTACTGCTGCTCGGCCTCGGTGCAGTAAGAAATCTGCAAAATCTCGTCCCGGCTCTGAATGATGCCCTCGCCGTAAAGAAACCCGGCGGCAAGTTCAAAGTCTGCGCCCGGCGTCCGCATCGTCACCGCGACGTTCTGACGCTGCCCACCCGCGAGTAACCGGATTTCTAACGGCTCTTCAGTCACCAGCAGATCGCCCCGGCGCTTGACCTGCGCCCCGTCAACCGTAACGACCTTGACCTTGCGTTTGTTTTTAGGTCGGCTACTTTCGTTTGACACCGGGCCTCCTTCCTCTGCCTGCCTCGGCGCGTAGCTGATCCGAAGCCGGAATTTTACGTCTTTCTTATTCTATAAGATAAGCCTGAGGCCGCACTGTGTTGTTATGTACGCATTGGGTGGACGTGCCTGCAGGTTTTCAGACAGAGTGTCAAGTGTCGGCTGATGTCGCCTCCGGCTTGCGCGGATTGGGTAGGCTCGAGCTTACGTGAACGCCTCATCCCTCACCGACCAGCACGGGCGCGTCATCCGCGACCTCAGAATCAGCGTGACGCCGCGCTGCAACTTCCGCTGCAGCTACTGCGACCCGCTCGGTGACGGCTACAAAGACCCGCTCGGTACGGTTAGTGTTAAAGATATCGAGCATGTCATCGACGCCGCTGTCGGCTTGGGCGTGACCTCAGTACGGTTTACGGGTGGCGAACCGCTCCTGCGCAAAGAGCTCCCAGAAATGATCGCCTATACGCGGGCTGCCGGGGTTGAAGACGTGGCGATTACCACGAATGCGACGCTCTTGAAACGCCGTTTGCCCGAACTACTAGCTGCCGGACTCGTGCGCGTCAACATCTCACTCGACGCGGTGGACGAAACCGTGTTTAAGCAAGCGACGGGCGGCGGTAGCAGCAAACCCGTGTGGGCGAGCATCCATGAGCTGCTTTCGCAAGGCTTGCATCCCGTAAAAATTAACGCGGTCGTGATGCGCGGTGTCAACGACTCTGAAATCACCCGACTGGCACAGCTGACCGAGACCTTGCCGCTCCACGTGCGGTTTATCGAATATATGCACCTGAACAACGCCGACAGTGAGAGCTACCACGGGAGCTTTGTCGCAGGTCAAGAGATTAGGTCAAAGGTCGAAGATGCGTTCGGCGCTCTGGAAACCGTCCCGACTGACCCGAGTGCCCCGGCACGGCTTTTCAAAGTACCGGGTTGGGCGGGCGCAGTCGGCTTTATCAATCCGGTCTCGGAGCCGTTTTGCGGCGCGTGCAGCCGGATGCGGCTCACGTCGGACGCTAAGCTGCGCCCGTGCCTGTTAAACGACCGCGAGTTCGATTTACGGCCCGCACTGCTTGCTGACGAGCCGGTTACGGCAATTCAAGATATGTTTTTGGTCGCGGCGCACCGCAAAGTTGCCTCGGGTATCACCGCGCCGACGCAGCGGGCGCGGACGATGGTGGCTATCGGCGGCTAATTCAGACTGCAATTCATTTAGTAGTAGCCCTCCCTAAATTCAGCTTGGTTTGGCGCCTCATATGCTACAGTGATATACGCCATTGGTCTGGCAGCCCGCCAAAAACTCGATTGAATCTCTTGGAAGGACGTCGACTTATGCCGCAACGTATCACGATGCATTTATCTCTCGAGCAGCTCCCACTATCTCCAGCAACTTTAGGAACCTCCCGCATTGTTTATGAAGACGACCATGAAGCGCTCGCGCGACTTATGCTCGAGGCGTATCGGGGCACTACTGACACCGACGGCAGTGAAACGCTAGCGGACGCCCGTAGTGAAATCACCAGCCTTTTTACGGGTGACTACGGGCGTTTTATGCCAGACGACTCCCAGCTTTTAGAAGTTGACAGTACGCTCCGCGTCGCGAGCCTCGTCACTTACTTTGAAGGTAGCCCGTTTCTAGCCTTTACTATGACGCACCCCGACTACAAGCAGCAGGGGTTAGCCAAGTACTTCGTGACGCAGAGTTGCTCGAGCCTCAAAAAGCAGGGCCATAGCAGCTTGACGCTCGTCGTGACAGAAGGCAATACGCCAGCGCAGCGGCTTTATGAACAGCTGGGTTTTACAAAAGTCTAAGTTTTCCGGGACGTGGCCTGAAACAGACTGTTTTACGGCCTAACTCAAGCAGGCTCAGGTGAAATGTCAAACACCGCCAGCTCCGCCGGACAGTTCAGGCGTAGCGGCAAAAAGCTCACACCTAACCCCCGAACGACGTAGGCTTTACCAAAACGGTTGTTAGGTGGGGGTGCCCAACCCTGCAAGTAACGTTCACCGTAAGCCGATGAGGTCACAGGCGTTCCGAAGAAAGGCAGCTTGACCTGCCCGCCGTGGGTGTGTCCGGCGAGCGTTAGGTCGGCGTGCAGGGTCATCTGCGGAAAATAGTCGGGTTGGTGGCATAGTAAGAGCGTCGCTGCGCCGCCCGGAGCCTCACCGAGCGCCGCCGTAAGGTCAGGCAGGCCGGTGCTATAATCGTCAACGGCTCCCAGATAGAGGTCGTCTCTGAGGGGGACGCCCTGATTGACCAGCAGGGTGATACCGGCTTCGGTGAGGGCGTCCTCGAGCTTCCCTAGCTCGTGCCTGAACCGGCTGCGGTCGTGGTTGCCCAGGCAGGCCCACACCCCGAGCGGCGCACGGAGACCTGAAAGCGCTTCAGTTAGAGGCTCTAGGGGACGCGCCAACCAGCGGTCAACCATATCGCCGGTGATGACAATCAGGTCGCCCCTTTGCGCCTGCGCCTGTTTGGCCCACGCCGCCACCGAACCCTCATGAATATAGGGGCCGTAGTGCAGGTCGCTCAGCTGCACGACCCGAATCGCCTCTTTGAGCTTAGGTGAAGACAGCCTGTGACGCGTCACTTCGGCGTGATAGACATTTCCGGCAATGCGTCCGCCAAAGAGCGCCGCGCTCCCGGCTAACAAGTAGCCCAAAAAAGCGCGGCGAGAGACGTTCATAGGCCAAGCATACTGCGCGTTCGGAACGTGAACTTGTGCTCAGACACAGCCGGGAGCTGTTACGCTAGCGCCGCCTTAGGAGTAAGAAGCCGCGCGACGGTGTGTTTAAACTGAGCCAAGTTGAGCGGTTTGCTGAAAAATCCGCTGACGCCCAGGTCAGCTAAGGGAGGCGCGACGGTTGCGCCGCTGATGACGAGTTTGGGCAGATCTTCACGGAAGCCTAGCGCGCGGAGCAGCTCGAGCCCGTCCATCACCGGCATATCAACGTCGGTAACGAGCAGCGCGACTTCAGGGGACTCGGCGAGGCTGGCTAAGGCGGCACGGCCGTCGGAAGCCTCGAGGACTTGGTGCCCTTCGCTCGTTAAGATACTCTTGAGCAAAAAGCGCATGGTGGGATGGTCGTCGACGATAAGGATAGTTGCCACGTGTTTAAGGTAGCCGAAAGGGTCTTACAACGCTCTTACGCAAAGTTAAAGATATCTTAATCTCTTCTAAAAAGCGCCGCCATCCCCTGACCGCCCCCGACACACATTGAAACAATGCCGTATTCGGCGTCCCGGCGGGCCATCTCTGCAAACAAATCGGCAGCAATCCGTGCGCCCGTCGCGCCGAGCGGATGTCCAATAGCGATGGCACCCCCGTTGACATTGAGTTTGTCGTCGGGAATCCCGAGTTCTCTCTGGCTGTAAAAGCACTGGCTGGCAAACGCCTCGTTGATTTCAAACAGGTCGATGTCGGAAACCTGCATCCCCACCTTGGCGAGCAGCTTACGAATCGCCGGAACCGGCCCGACGCCCATCAGGGTCGGGGCAACGCCGACGACTGCGGCTTGTACGAGCCTCGCTAGAGGTTCGAGGCCGAGGTTTTGGGCCTTGTCTTCGGTCATCACGACGGTCATCGCCGCGCCGTCGTTGAGGGGGCTCGAGTTTCCCGCTGTCACCGTCGCCGCGTCGTCCTCAGCAAAAACCGTTCTGAGCCCCGCCAGCCGCTCCAACGTCGTATCGGCCCGTGGGCCTTCGTCGCGCTCTACCGTGACCTCGCGCCACTCGCCCGCCTCATCTTTGACCCGAACCGGGACCGGCACGACCTGCGCGTCAAAACGTCCGGCTTTTTGCGCCGCTATCGCCTTCTGGTGCGACCGGAGCGCAAAAGTATCTTGCTCTTCACGGCTGATACCGAACTTGCGGGCGACCGCTTCGGCCGTCTGCCCCATCGTGTGATACGCGCCCGGCTGCTCCTTGTAGAGCGCCTTGTTGATGGACATGGTGTGACCACCCATTGGGACGCGTGAGGTGCAGTCCACGCCGCCCGCAAAAACGACCTCGCACATCCCGGCGGCGACCGCCTGCGACCCCTGCACCATCGTTTGGAGGCCCGACGCGCAAAAGCGGTTGACGGTTGCGCCCGCGACGCTCTCGGGAAAACCCGCGATTTGCAGCGCAATCCGCGCCACATTGTAACCCGCTTCACCTTCAGGGTGCGCGTTGCCCATCAGCACGTCGTCGATGTGCGCGGCGTCGAGACCGGTTGTTCGCGCTAATGCTTCTTTTAAGATAAAGCCGCCGAGGTCATCGGGGCGGGTGTCTTTGAACATGCCTTTGTGCGCTCTGCCGACGGGCGTGCGGAGGACCGTTACAAATACAGGTTGGGTTGTCATAAGGAAACTATAGCGTGAGGAAGTGAACGGTGCAGTTTGACGTAGGTCAGTGGTGTACACAAATCGCCCTCAAATAGGGTTCAGGTGTGAGCTGTCGGAGCTGATTTTAAGAAGACCAGCAGAGAGTTATCCGCTGCCAGCTCGAGCCACATCACCTCTAGAGCCGCGCCGGGAACGTCGCTCAGCTGCACGGCGCACCGACGGTGGTAAAGCTCAGCGACCTCACAGGCGAGAGTAAAGAGTGAACCGCCGACAGGCCGCCCGGAACCCTGTAGGAGAGAACCCTGTAAAAGACCTCTATCCGTCCGCCAGACCCAGCAACTTTCGTTAGCGGTGCCGTTTACAGCGTCATTTGCGGTGTCACCGAGGGGCTCGAGTCGCCCCGGACGCCCGCAAAGGGAAACCAGTTCAGGCGTAACTGCGAGGATTTCGGTCGTTTCGGACACCAGGTTAGCTTACTGTGCTCTGTTTTAGAGGGCGCTCGAGAAGCGCACATCTGCCTGCGTTACCTTGTCGAACACCGACGCTAACCCAGCAACCTTTGCAGCTTAAAGGTGCTGAAGAGATAGGTGTAGCCAGCGTCCAGCAGATGGGTATCGGCTCTCGGATTGAGCCCGTGTTCGGCCCCCAAAAGCCACGCGAAACTTTTGGTTTTACGGCCTAGCTGCGCCTCGAGCACACGTTTGGATTCACCGATTTCACGTATCATCAACGCGTCTGACGAGTCAGGCGTCAGTGCGGTGTGCGTCATCGTATGGCTGACCAGCACATGGTTTTGGCTCAGGTGACGCACTTCGTCCCACGACAGGGTGAGGCGCTCGTCCCCGTATTCACCCGAAACCGTGCCGATATAGTGCGCGTCCGCATAGGCAACCTGTTTGGCGGGCGGCACCGCCAAAAAGTGCGGGATGATAAAAAACCAGCCGGTGAGCCCGTAGCGCTCTAACAGCGGCAAAATGACCTCATAGTGGTTGCGGGTGCCTTCAAAGAAGCAGAGGAGCAGGGGCGGTTTCTCCTTGTGCCAGCGTCCGGTAGCGAACAACTGTGCCAAATCAGCCTCGGTTGCCGACGAGAAGTGCTCGGCGTACCAGCGTAACAGCGCGTTGTAATGACCAGTGTTAAAACGTGGCGTGTTGTGAAAGTTGACGACGCGGAGGTAGCTACCCCGGCGAAAATTTGCCAGCAACTCGGCAAATGACGCTGCAAACGGTTTGGGAAGTATGAGGGGCGGCTCTTCGGTTGGGGGCCGGAGCATATCGAGGGGGGTTGGAGCAGGCCCCAGCGTCGGGCCGAAGAGTCCTTGCGCCAACGTTTCGACGAACAGACGCAGCTCGAGCACCGTCGGATAGGGGTTACAGGCTAAAAACGCCGTAAAAAGTGTTTCGGCAGCGTCGGCAAGTTGGGTTCCAACCTCGTCGGGCGTAAAACTTACCGATTCGTTTGGTGCAGTGTCGAGTACCTCGAGCCCCAAGTACATCGGCACCCCTTCAAAGCGCAGGTCGCGGCGGGCACACACCTTGAGCAACGTTTCAAAGTCTTCGTAGCGCCTAAACATCAAACCGCCCAGTGAACCGCGTGACGGCCCGGTTCGCGGTAGAGCGGGTAAACCGGTTCGGCAAGTTGCCCCAGCGCCGAAATATCAAGCCAAGCCGGAGACCCGAACGAAGCTTCAGCCTCGGCGCTCAGGCGGACAGGCGCGGCCCCGGCGGGCGGTGTGCCCAGCCCGACGAGAGAGCTGTCTCGTTCTAACAACCGGGTCAAGTTGCGTGCGCTCAGGCGTGCGTAACTGACGGTTTCGACCTCGAGTCCCGGCACCACCGCCTTCACCGCCGTAACGCCGTGTTCTTGCGCTTTCGGGCTTGCCAGCTCGAGGTAGAGCAAATCAAACCCAGCCAGACGGTTTACAGCGTCGGTCAAAGGATTGATGGGTTGCGCGTGCGGTAGCGCGTCCCATAAGACCTGACTGCGAACCTCGCAAACACGCGCTAACTTTTGACGGAGCGTTTGGGACTCGAGCCCTGACCATGCCCGCATCGCCGACAGCGCCCGCGCTTCTTCGCTCGAATCACCGAACGCTTCTTTGTACGTCTCTAGATACCTCAGCGGCGCAATCTCACGCACGCGTTCCAGCGGACCGTGGTTAAACGCCAGTCGGGTACGGGCAGCGGCGAACTCTAAGAGGGCTTTCTCGAGCGCTACACCCTTGTCCGGATGGCACGCCTCACCTGCTGCTGCCGCCATAATCCCCGGCGTCTCCCCCCCTTCTTTCGCACCGACAACGTACAGATTATTCAACCCGAAGTCCGTACTTGCCAGTTTGACTTGTACCTTGACGCCCAACTCAGCAAAATGCCTCAGCAACGCCGTCACCCGTTCCGGCAGCGCAGCGCCCGTAAGGTCTACCCCGACGCCCTGGTCGAGCGCCCGGTAGTTGACGCTGTTGCCGTCACGCTGCAACAGTTCAAAAAGCGCGTGAGTTAGAGCTTGTTCATTGTTGAATCCTGCGCCGAGTCCGTTGGACACGCTCAAGTAAAGCGGGTCGTAGCCCGTAGGAAGTTCGGTGGGGCTCGAGGTCGCCGCCTCGAGTAAAATCCAGACCGCCTCACCTGTACCCAATTGCGTCATTCTGACCCACAACCGGGACATATCCGGCGTGTAAGGGCTGCCCGCCGGGAGCGAAAGCGTCAGCGGGTCGGTTACAAAACGCTCACCGTAAGTTCGCATGAGATCGTGATACGAAGCTCGTTCGGTAGGCAACGTTGGCACGACGAGTTGGCTTTGCAGCCGTTCGTGCAGCTCACCGAGCGCGCTCACTTTCGCTTGCCCGTCACTCCAGCCGTAACCGTGTCCACCGCTCGAGCTACCCGGAACGAGCGTCACACTCCACGACGGCACGCCCGTTTGGTCGAGCTTAGTAACCGGAAAACTCAGCAGCGTACCGGCGGGCAACGCCGCTTTGTAGAGGGCAGCCACTTCGGTTGAGTCAGGGGTCAGGTCAGCAGTCACAGCGACACCGTAAAATTGCGAAATTTGTTTGGAAAAGAATCACGCTTTACCGTAAAGGAGCCTGCCGCTGTCCTCAGCGATACCAGACCCAATCTAAAACCGAAGAGAGCGTCACACAAAGATATCCGGTGCGTCGGCGAGGTTTTGAAAGGCGTCGGCGAGGTCTAGCAGAAGTTGAGAAGACGCCTCCCGGAACGACAACACCTCGACTCGTTTACCCCGCTGCTGCGCCAACTCGAGGAGCGGCACAAAGTCGCCGTCACCACTCGCCAAGACAATCACATCGACGAACTCCCACGCCCGCACGATGTCGGCGGCGACCCCCATGTCCCAGTCGCCCTCCAAAACAGGCCGTCCGCCGCTGTCGGCCCGGTGAACCCGCACTTTACGGCGGCGCACCCGGTAGCCGAGAGACGAGAGCTTGGTCACGAAACCGTAGGCGGTCGCCTCACCCTCGCGTTCGACGACGTAGGCGCTCGCCTGCGCCAAACGGCGGCCCCGGATACTCAGCGACAACAGCGTTTCGTAATCGACGTGGCGGCTGTAGACGTCGCGGGCGGCGTAGTAGAGGTTTTGAGTATCGACAAAGAGGGCGACGCGCTGCTCGGGCCACTCTCCGATACGCGAAGCTAGACGAGCGGGGCTATCCATTAGGGACAGTATAAAGGCGCGTCACAAAAACTTCGCCATGATGAGGTTGTCTTCAAAACCCTCGGCGTCAAAGACCTGATTGCGTTCACGGCCCTCGAGCCCAAACCCTTCACGTTTATAAAGCGAGATGGCGGCGAGATTTTTAGACCGTACGCTTAGCTGGATTTTATGCACGCCGACCTCCCTCGCCCACGGATACGCGTGCGCCAAAAGTGAACCAGCCAATCCCTGACGGCGAAACGGTTCCTCGACCGCTAGGGTCAGAACGGCGACGTGGGCGAGCTTTTTCGGATTGAGGCAGTGAAGCTCGAGCCAGCCGCCCACCTGTTTAGTCTCGGCGGGTTCTAAGACAGCGACCAAATAGAGCGAACGCTTGGGTTCCAACACTCGGAGCCGTCCGCGCAGCGTTTCAACTGTAGGCGGCCCGTCCCCGACGAACCAGCGCCCCTCGTCGTAGATGCTGCGGTGAAGCGCCGCGAGCGCCGGAGCGTCGGAAACGGTTGCAGCGCGAATGATGCGGGACATAGAGGGTAAGTATAACGACCCTCACGGCTGGGTTTTTTAGGTAGGGCACGCTATTAGCAGCCACACGTCAGCCCCGGAGTTTGGAGGCCGGAAGCCGTAAGCTAATGTGCCTAAAGAGGCGGGCCGCCTTGCTATACTCACCGGACTTCAGGGGCGGTTGGGAACGCCCCGTCACCTCAGCTTAAAACCTTGCAGCACCCTGCCGAATTTTAGGAGAGCAAGCAGCTATGTATAAACTCATCACTTCAGAATCCGTTACAGAAGGCCACCCCGACAAACTCGCCGACCGTATCAGCGACAGCGTGTTGGACGCGATGTTAGCCGTTGACCCTGACGCCCGCGTCGCCGCTGAAACGATTCTCACTAAAGGGCTCGCACTGATTGCCGGTGAAGTCACGTGTAACGGGTACGTGGATTTGCAGCAGATTGTCCGGGACACAGTGCGGGGCGTCGGCTATACCGACGCGGCTTACGGCATCGACGCCGACCACTCGGCGGTGCTGATTGCCATCACCGAACAGTCGCCGGATATCGCGCAGGGGGTTTCTCGAGCACAGGATTCAGACTCCGGCGACCCTTACGACCTCGTGGGTGCAGGCGACCAGGGGTTAATGTTCGGCTACGCCACGGACGAAACCCCCGAGCTGATGCCACTCCCGATTACCCTCGCGCACGCCTTGACGCGCCGTTTAGCAGAGGTCAGAAAAACCGGCTTGTTGGCGTATCTTCGCCCCGACGGTAAAGCGCAAGTCACGATTGCCTACGACGGTGACACGCCCGTAAAATTGACAGCAGTCGTCTTGTCCGCGCAGCACGACCCGGACGTCAGCAGTGTGCAGCTTATGGAAGACCTAGAAACCTTTGTGATTCGCGCCGTTATCCCGGAAGACTTGCTAGGCGACGACACGCGTTTCTACATCAACCCGACCGGGCGCTTCGTTATCGGTGGCCCCGAAGGGGACGCGGGGCTAACCGGGCGCAAGATTATCGTCGATACTTACGGCGGCGCAGCGCCGCACGGCGGGGGCGCGTTCAGCGGCAAAGACCCAACCAAAGTTGACCGCAGCGCCTCGTACTACGCGCGTTACATGGCTAAAAATCTGGTCGCGGCGGGCCTCGCCAAACGCGCCCAAGTCCAGCTCGCCTACGCCATCGGCGTCGCGCAACCTGTCGGCATCTACGTGGACACCTTCGGCACGTCGGAACTTTCAGACGAGCTACTCGCTGAACTTTTGCAAAACGTGTTCGACGCACGTCCGGCGGCGATTATCGCGCAGCTTGACCTCAAACGGCCCATCTACCGGGAAACGAGCGCCTACGGACACTTTGGACGCCCCGAGTTTCCCTGGGAGCAAACCGGCAAAGTTGCCGAGTTGCGGCGGCGGGCGCTGGCCGGAACATGACGCCGCCCCTCCGGTTTTTGCTGATTTGCGGGAGTTTACAGGCGGGCTCGAGTAGCGCCGCCCTGTTAAAAACAGCGCTGGAACTTCTGCCTGCCACTGTAAACGGCGACCTTTACGGCGGGCTCTCCGAACTGCCGCGCTTCAGTCCCAACGACGACGTTGACCCTTACGACAGTAGTGACAGGTCACTCCACCCCGCTGTCGTGGGGCTTCGCCGACAGATAAGCGAGGCCGACGCCCTGCTCTTTTCGACACCGGAATATGCCGGGGCGCTGCCGGGTTCGTTCAAAAACCTGCTCGACTGGACGGTCGGCGGCGGAGAAATGTACCGAAAGCCTGTAGCGTGGTTTAACGCTGCTGCTCCCGCCGCCCCTACAGATAGCGCGGACGCGCACACCTCACTGGAAAAGGTGCTCGGGTATGTCGGTGCAGATATCGCCGAACCTGCGTGTATTCGTATCCCTGTCGAGCGGCACCTTACCGAAGCGGACGGACAGATTCACGACCCGGAACTGCGAAAGGTACTTGCCGACGCACTAATGACGCTAGCGACTTATATCCATTTAGCTAGGCTGCCTGCTTAAGCGTAACAGTAATACAACCGCAGACCTCGAGCCCGCCTAAAATCTCAGGAGACTCGAGGCACCCTTCACAAACTTCGACCTCACCCGAGCCGCCGCAAACCGCACAAGCTTCCCTATGTTCAGTCGGAAATCCGTCGCCCGCCGTTTCAGTCAAAGTGAGCGTGTAGCCTTCACCGCCACACGCTTCACAAGTCACCAAGATAAGTTCAGGGAGCATCGCTGGCTTGTGCGTCGCTGGCCTCGATACGTTTCATGGCTCGTCCACAGCGGCTACAGCTGACCGACGCTTTAAGCATCAAGCCGACCTCGAGCCGACACTTCGGGCAGCGATAACGAACCTCCGCCGCCTCGGTATCAGGCGGCCGTGAGGATACTGCGGGCACTAAAGCCCCACCACGTGTGAAAGGCGTGGGGGCACGTTAGGCGGCGTTCGCCGCGCGACGTTCCAGACCTCGAGCGCTTCGGCCTCGGTCAACTCGGAAAACTGCGTGACCTTGTGCCCCAAAACCCTTTCGGCAAGCCCGCGCTGTCCAGGTTCAGCGAAACCGAGTTTCGTAAGTTCGCGCTGCATCGCGTCGGCGCGCCTCGCTGAGAGCACCGGGCCGGTCGCTTCTACCTCGCGCACGTCTGTAACCGGTACGGGTTTCGGTGCTGCACGAACAGGGACGCTCTGTTTGGGCAAGCTCGGCGCTTCGGTCAGGCGACAGGTGGTCTCGTCATAACCAACCCAGAAAGTTGGCAGGTCGTAGAGGTAGCGGCCTAAACCAAACTTGCTGCACGCCCGCTTAAAGGCCTGAGCTTCTGCCGCGGTGCCCTGAGCAACACGGTCGCCCGAATCGAACTCGCCGGTCGAGGTGCGGGTGATTTCGCGGACGCCGCCCGCGCCGTCTTGGACAGTAACGCTCAGCTCACAAAGCAAGCGCTGCTCACCCCAAGTGATAAACCGGCACGACCAGTCGGGGCCTGCAACCTCGTTCAGGCGGTCTTCATAAACTCTAGGTTCAGCGTAGGCGAGCGCCTGCGCCCGCTTTTTATCACGGCTGACCGAACCGGCCCGCCACGACACAACCGACGCTGGAAAGGGTTCGGCCAGCCGCACGCTGAGTTCGTCCCACGAAAGTGCCATCTCAGGCCGCCTGCGGGAACACGTAAGGCGCTTCGTCTACGCGCTCAGAAGCACGCTCGGAAACGGTTGCGCCTTCGAACTCGGACAACGCCGCGTCTTTACGTTCGGCGTAGACAAATACCCCGTCGCCCCGTTCGCGGTGCCGCTGCCGCAGTGTGAGGCCGTAGCCGTCTAACAGGTAGACGAGGCCGTAAAACTTACGCACGGCGTCGCGGTGAATCAGCCCTAGCAAGAGGGCGTGACTGCTCCGGCCTACCTGCGCCGCCAACTCAGCGGCGAGGACATCGACGGCCTGACTCGCAGCGTCATACTGAAATGCACTTGACAGCGCTCTAAAGATTGAGACAGGATGGTTCATACGTTCTCCTCTTGTTCGAGTCGGTTTTGGCAAGGTTTGAATGTGTAAAAGGCGGATGTATAAGAAGCAGGTTTACAAAAACTGTGTACAGCTGAGGCCCGCAAATCTTGGCGGATGGCGCGGGTTCTCTCAGTTTCAAGTGCAGCCTTAGTTAGCAGTCTTCATAGAGCGCTCCAATCAGTTCACCACGCACCAACCCGGCGTAAACACCTTCGATATGTACCTCTCTGGCGGGCACCGCTACAGTTGGATACTGCGAATTGTGCGGGCGCAGGGCGATGGTTTTGGGCTCGAGCCTATCGACATACTTGAGCGTGACCTCGCTGCTACCGACGCGCACCGCACAGATTTCGCCGCTGCGTTCGGGCATTCCCTGACGAAACAGCACGATGTCACCGTCTTGAATCAGGTCGGCCATCGAATTTCCGGAGACGCGCAGCGCAAACTGCTCACGGGCGTTACTCAGCGGTAAAAAGCCTTCGGGCTCGAGCAAAGCCTCACTCAGCGGGCCTGCCGGAATACTGCCTAAAACCGGTACACCGGTTGCTCTGAGGGGTAATTCCAAACGCGGCGACTGACCGCGCCCACGACTTTCAAAAACCAAGAATCCTTTACGGTGCAGGGCCTCGAGGTGTTGCCGCAACGAGACGTAGTGAATGTTGAGCTCTCTGGCAAAAACCGCCAAATCCGGCGCTCTGCCGGTGCGCTCTTTGACCTCACAGAGACGCTCGTAAACTTTTCGTTGCATTTTTGGTAGCTCGTTCATGCCTTCACCTTTGTAACTCCCCCGCGACTCGACTCGTTTAACGTTAGATAATTTTTACCTAAACAATTAAGGTATAGCTCAGTATAGGTAGCGCTGAAGGCTGTGTCAAGCACCTGTGATGCGGCTAGAGTAGGGCATGGCAACGGAGCGCGAACACAAATTCAGGGTTGACGGGGCGTTTCCCGAGGCGACGGAGCTGCAAGAAGCGTACGCGGCGCTGGGCCTGAAGCTTTACGTTCAGGGGACTCGAGACCAACAAGACACCTACTACGACACCGCTGATTTGACCCTGCTACGCGCGGGCGCGGCGTTGCGGCAACGGAGCTTTGCCGGGCAGAAGTTAGCGACTTATAAGGGTGCCGGGACGGTAACGGGTAGCCTGCACGCACGTGAGGAACTCGAGCTACCTTACACCGGCGTGTGGCCTCAGGAGATTCTGGAGAAGCTCGAGCTCCTCGGCGTCATAGGTACCTTAGAACCGCTTTTAGAGCTTGCGACGCAGCGCCAGCGGTTTCTGCTCGTCAAGGAGGGGCGACCACGAGCCGAACTGACGTTTGACGACGTAACGAGTGTTGACGGTGAAACGCGTGCGACGTTTCGTGAACTCGAGCTTGAAGCCTCGCCGGACACACCGGACGCTGACCTGGCGATGTTGGCACGGCCTCTCGAGCAGTTCGGCCTTGCACCTCACGCCCAAGACAAACTCACGCATGCACTGACGCTGTTAGGACGGGTGTAGATGACCCTCTACCTTATCCGGCACACCCACGCAGGCGCAGGAAACCACGAAAATCCGGATGACCAGCTGCGCCCTCTATCACGCAAAGGTCAAAAGCAGGCCGAAATCCTCTCCGAAACCCTAAGCAAGCTGGACATCCGCTTTCACCGGCTCTTTTCGTCACCCTACACCCGCGCCGCTGAAACCGCCGCGCCGCTGACGCCGCATGTCCGGGGGGGGCGGCTCGAGCTCCTGTCCGAGCTGACCGGAGACGACTATCCCGAACTTTTAAGGGTGCTCCGGAGCAGCTTGAGAACTTCGGACAAGGCCGTTGCCCTCGTCGGTCACGAACCCTACCTAGGCGGCTTGACAAGCTATCTGCTCTGCGGCGCGGACGCTCACGCCGGGGTACGCTTTCGCAAGGGGACGCTCGTCCGGCTGGACGGACCACTTAAAGCGGGCCGTTTAGAACTTCACAGCGCCCTGACTCCCGACCTCATCAAGCAGCTCGCCGGAAACGTACAGGCGAACCGCAAACAAATACCGACTGTTAAAGGCGGTGCGGTCTAAGGGTAAAGCGCTAGACTAGCGTATGACTTCTCAGAGTAAATCCGGACGCCCCGTCCTAGTGATCTCCGGTGCGTCCGGCCTCGTCGGTTCGCATTTGATTGAAGCTGCCAAGTCTCGTTACGATCTGCGCCTGCTGACCCGTAGCAGCGGTAAAACCGCCCCGGACGGTCAGACCTGGATTACGTGGGATTCCAAAGCGGCGGGTGAAGGGGACGAAGCTGCGTTGGGGAGTCTCACCAATGCGGTCTCAGGTGCATACGCGATTATCAACCTGGCGGGCACCTCGATTGCTGACGGCAGGCTTGGTGACGAACACCAGAAGCGCATTTTGGAGAGTCGGCTCGAGAGTGCCAAAGCACTCCTGCTCGCCCAAAGACGCGCGGAGCAGCCCGCCAAAGTCTGGTTTCAAACCTCGGCAACCGGCTTTTACGGCGACCGGGGCGACACCGAACTCACCGAACGCTCCCCTATCGGCAACGCCCCGCTCAGCGAGATTTGTAGGCTCTGGGAAGCAGCGCCTGAGGATGCAGGTGGCGCGAGACTCGTCACCGGGCGTCTAGGCATCGTGCTGTCAAAAGAGGCCGAAACCTGGCAGAAGCTGCTCTTACCCATCAAGCTCTTCGTCGGCGGGCCGCTCGGCAGCGGTCAGCAGTGGTTGTCGTGGATTGACTCGGACGACCTCGCACGGGCGATTCTCTTTTTAATTGAAAGTGACAATGCTGAAGGCGTTTATAACTTCACCGCGCCCGAACCGGTGCGGCAGATTACCTTGACCCGGCAGACTGCCGCCAAGCTTTCACGCCCCGCCGTCGTCCCGGCTCCGGCTTTTGCGCTGCGTTTAGCGCTCGGAGGACTTGCGGACGCGCTTATTTTGGCGAGTGCGAAGGTGCTCCCGGCGAGGTTAGAGCGCGAGGGTTTTACCTTTAACCAGCCGACGTTTGCCGACGAGCTGGACAAACTGCTCTAGGTTCATCCCAGCTTAAAAGTTGCGCGAGGCCAACATCCGGGGCAGGTCTTCACTCAGCCGCGCCACCTTATCCTGACCGTAGACAAAACGCATCTTTCCCTCACGGTCCAAGAGCGCTACCGAATCGGTATGCAAGAAGTCATTGGTTTTAAGCCCCCGGTAGCCGACAAAAAACGTCTTGGCTGCGTGAGCGATATCGCTGCTGCTTCCGCCCAAGCCTACAAAGTCGGGGTTAAAGCCGCCCGCATACTGCTGCGTAAGTTTCGGCGTGTCGTGCTCGGGGTCTACGGTAATCATTACGACTTGCAGGTCTTTAGGTTCGCCTAAGTCCTGATAGACTTTTGCCAACCGTCCGAGTGTGAGCGGGCACACGTCGGGGCAGCGGGTAAAGCCGAAAAAGACAAGCAGCAGGTCGCCGCGCCATTTTTGCAAGGTCACTTGTTCACCCTGAGCGTCGGTAAGCGTGAACGGTTCAACCTGAACGGGCGTGTCAAGTGGCGTGCCGTAAAACTCAGGTGTATTTGCCCGTTGCAGTTGTACATACGCAAACCCGGCGGCGGCGGCGGCAACGAGTCCGACAAGAATGAGCGTCCAGAGTTGGCGTAAAGAGAGCTTCATTAAAGGGAGTATAAGGCGCAGCTACCGGGGCAGATGTCCTCGAGCCCGACCCCCATCCAAACATCAAGCTTGCGAACCAAACACCGTAAATCCACATCCGGTACCAGCAACATTTAGCTGTTTAGAAGCCACCTTATCAACTTGGGAAAGCACATGCTACACGGCGAAACCGGCAAAGAAGAACCCGCCTCACTGCTCTCTGCACAAACCGACCAGAAGCTAACAGCCTAAAACGTAACAAAGCCTACACCTTCGGGACAATTTTGCTGTACAATCTCTTTACCACAGAGAGGAGGTGGTCCTAATTTTACAAAATGAACAGACCAGTGGAGGTACCCGTCGAGGGTAACTGACCATGGCCTCGTCCTGAGAGATGGCTTCCGTTGTCCTCAGAACCTGGCGGGTACCCAGCCCGGAGCATATCGCTCCGGGCTGTCTTTTTGGCTCTCATAAAGAGTGTGCTGGTAGGGGTATTCTGAGAGTATGAAACACGTCATGATCGTCGGCGGCGGACTTGCGGGTCTTGGCACCGCTTTTTTTTTGCAGCAGGCGCGGCCTGAACTTGAGGTTACGGTACTCGAGCGACTCCCCCAAGCAGGCGGTAAAGTCCTCGCTACCCGGCGGGACGGCTACACGGTAGACTGGGCCGCTAACGGCTTTTTACCCAACGTCCCGGATACTTTAGAGCTGGCGAAAGCGTTGGGGCTCGAGTTGCGTGAAGCCGACGCGGTTGCCAAAACTCGGCTTTTATACAAAAATGGTGCGCTGCGAAAACTGCCCGGTTCGCCCCCGGCTCTTCTGGCCTCGAGCCTGCTCCTCCCTTCTGAAAAACTCCGTGCCGCCGCCGAACCCGTTCTGGGTCGGTCACATAGCAGTGAAGAATCGGTCTACGACTTTGTAGCACGTCACTTCGGGCGCGGCGTCGCCGAGGTGTTTGCGGGGCCGTTCGTGTTGGGGATTACAGCGGGGGACGCGAAGAAGCTCAGTCTGGACGCACTGTTTCCGAGGTTTCGGGCGCTCGAGCGTCAGCACGGCAGTTTAGTCCGAGGGTTAATGGCTCAGCAGCGGGCGGCTCAGAAAAATCTCGACCCAGACAAGCCCAAACGTTTGACGAGTTTTCCGGGTGGAAGTGGGGCGCTGGTTGGGGCGTTGCAAGGGCGGTTTAGGGGGCGGCTCGAGACGGGCGTCGCCGTAGAACAGCTGAAGGTTGATAGAGAAATCTTTGAAGTTACGGCGTTAGGTGAACGCTTGGAAGCCGACGCTGTCGTGCTGGCTACGCCGTCGTTCGTTTCGGCTGAACTCGTCACACCTTTTGCTCCAGACGCGGCGGTTGCCCTACGCGAAATCCCCTACGCCGACGTTCAGGTTTTCGGTCTCGGTTACAACCGCATCGACGTTCCGAGTACGTTAGACAGCTTTGGTTTTCTCGTCCCGCGCGGCGAAGGCGTGCGGGTTCTGGGCGTGCTCTACAGCTCGTCAATTTTTCCCGGACAAGCCCCGAACGGACGGGTGCTTTTACGGGTCATCGCCGGGGGCACCGTTGACCCAGAGTTTGCAGCGTTATCACCGGATGAAGCGCTCTCGGCTGTGCGCCGCGATTTGCGCGTGATGATGGGCATCGTAGCAGAACCGGAGTTTGTCGAACACGTGCCGTGGCCTAAAGGGATTCCGCAGTACGAGTTGGGACATTTGGAAAGGGTTGCGCGGGCAAAAACCGCCCTTGCCAAGTATCCGATTTTTCTCACCGGCAACGCCTATCACGGCGTCGGGGTCAACGATACCGTCAGAGACGCACGTCAGACGGCTAAAGGGGTGCTCGAGACCCTCCCCTTATAATCAAACTGCTCTAAAGTGCCAAGCTGTGGACCCAAACAGCATTCTTAGCCAAGAAGTTGGGAGGCAATGTGAACGTTTTACTTACACCTATCCTCGAGGATTTACGCGGTCTTTACGCGATAAGCGACCGTTTTAGACGCTTTGACGCGTATGCTTCACTCGGCTCCGGTAAGACTCGAGGCGAACCTTTACCTATAGGAACGTTTAGCCCTATGGGTGAACGACAAGCCGCGTATCTCGACGGACTTATCGCCGTAAACGCAGAAGGTCTGGCGCAAACTACAGCTGATGACGTTGCAGCTGATTTCGTCTTACTTAATGAGCGTTTCAGACTTATGCTGGTCGTCGCCGACGTACCGCGTAACGGTTGGACGCAGCGGCAGCTTACCGACGCAGACTGGCGTTTTACTCTCAAAAATGACGCTTTACCCAAAAGTGTAACGCTGGACGGTTTTGACAGATGGGTTAGCGTTCTGCTCTGGACGGACACCGAAGCGACCGAAACGTATGTCAAAAGAGAAGTCAGGAGCGCACTTTACCGAGCGCTGCACCGCCGCTACATCGGCGCACCAGACACACTGGCGGAGATGATGCAGCAAGAAGGCCGAGTGCTGAGTTACGCAGGGTACACGCCCGAACTAGCAGCAGATGAGCTGGCGTACAGCCGAGAAGTTATCGCGCCTTATTTGCAAAAGTCCGACTTTCCAACGTGTTTTGCTGCGCTCTACGGCGACGAAGCGGCCAAAGCTGCGGGCTACGAAGCGCTAGGATTGACGACCGACGCCGGGTTTCAACTGGCTTTGTATGATGTGTCTGGAAAACCTCAAGCAGATCTACTGAATTTCCAGATGCAAGGGGAACAATACGGCCTCGTTACAGCACCCGGAGTTTAGCGGCGCGGTTTTGGCGGGGGGGCGCTCGAGCCGTTTCACTCAGGACAAAGCGAGCTATCTTTATGAGGGTAAACCGCTGGCGGTGTGGGCGCTAGACAGCTTTACAGCGGCGAGTGAGCGGTTTTTAGTCTCGAGCCGTCCCTACAACTTCGGCGTACCGGTTTACGGCGACCTTTACCCTGGTAGCAGTTTAGGTGGCCTGCACGCCGCCTTGACCTATGCAAAACACGACTGGGTTGCGCTGGCGGCTTGTGATATGCCCTTTCTGACGCCGGATTATTGGCAGCAACTTTTGAGTCAGGTTGGCGATGCTCACGCTGTCGTCGTAAGCGGGCCGGAAGGAAAATTGGAGCCTTTAGCTGCGCTCTATCACACGAGTCTCTTACCTCTCGCCCAAAGGCGGCTCGAGACCGGTCAGTTTAAGATTCAGACATTCGTAAAGGAGGCGGCCGCCCGTATTCTGGATTATGGGGGGCTCGAGCTTGACCCTAAAACGTTTTTCAACGCGAATCATCTGACTGACCTTTCGTGACGTAAACGCTGTTTTCTGTGCTAATTTATGGACATGGTACGCAGGCGCAACCTTCCAAAATGGATGTACGGCATTTTGGTTTTCAACGTTCTTGCGGCCCTCTTTAATTTAGGTTAACGGCTTACGATTTTTGGCATGGGCAGCTCTGGTCAGGAATGAGCAACTTATCAGGCATCATTATTCTTGGTTACCTAGCTGTGTTGATACTCTACAACGTAGAACAGAGATATCAACGCCTTATCGTCGTGGTAGCGTATGTTTTCGGCATCTTAGGTGTGGCGAGTTTAGTTGCCACTTGGATGCGAGTAGGATAGCTTCTCGCCTACGTTTCTACAAACTCTGGAGATTCTTATAACTCAGGCTACGTCGCTCCGGGTAAAGCTCCAAAATAAAATGACGCCAAAAACGAGCGCGTAAACCGCCATTACGAGTGTTGCGCGGCCTAAATCGACCACAAACAAGTTGCTGAGCGGCCCCATATCGGCGGCGTCTAACTGTGCGCCGAAGACCGTAGCAAGTGCTGAGATGGGTTCCCTCGAGGGCGCGTAAAGGTTGGTCGAGAAAAAGTAGCGGGGCAGGTTTTGCAGGGTGTTGGTGAGTTGGAGACCCTCCAAGAGCGCGTTAAAACGGTTGAGCCTGTCAAAGCCGACTGCGGTGCGGTAAAAGGTGTAACCGCCTTCCAAAACCGCAGGTAGAAAAAAGATACTGACAATGCCGAGCGGCAAGCTTCGTAACAACCAGACCATCAAAAAGGCAAAGAGCGTCGCGGTGAACGCGAAAGCCCACTGCAGCGCGTAAAGTCCAAACAGCCCCAACCAACCCGAGCCAAACGTCGTCGGCAAAAAGAGCGTTCCGACGAAGCCGAACACGAGGCTCCAAACGAAACTCCCGACAAGCAGAACACCTAAAAAGAGCATGACCGCCGTGAGTTTGCCGGAAAGTACGGCGACCCGGTTCGGTTGCGCCGTCAGGACGGTTTTCCACATATTCTGTGAGCGCTCTTCGCCGACCAGGAGCGCGGCGGTCAGCGCGACGATGATAATGAGTAAACTCGGCGAGAGGTTGCCCATAATCAGCAGGCTGTTCCGGGCGATGGCAATCGGCGAGGCGATGTTTTGCACAACTTCGTTGACGGTAAGACCTTCGTCGATAAAGGTTCCGGCGACTCTGGTTTCTAAAATCCAGCCGATGAGGAGCAGCAGCGCAGGCAGCAGCAGCCACAAAAACCCTGCCATGACGTAGCTGCGGCGTTTGTGCCGAAGCTTAAAGATTTCAGCGCGGACGGTGTTGAGGTAGCCGTTCATAGAGTCTCCTGAATGGTGCGGGTCATGACGGGCGGCTTTCAGGGCGGACGAGGCGCAAGTAGGCGCTCTCAAGACTCTCTTCTTGCCGCCGCGCTTCGGTAACGTGAACCCCGTCTCCGGCCAGCCTCGAGAGCAGCATGTCAGCCTCCGTTTGCGGCACCCGCACAGTAAGTTCATTTGCGAGGCCGGTCGTCCCTTCAGTGTGTTCCCCAACCTCGTAACCGTACCCTGTCAGGGCATTTTGCAACTTCACGATGTCCACTGCCAAAAGCTCATAGGTGATTTCGGTTTCGCTCAGCTGCCGCGTCAGTTGATGGAGCGGGCCGTCAAAGAGCAGTTTGCCCTTTTCGATCACCAAAACCCGTTCGACCAGCTTTTCGATTTCGGCGAGGATGTGGCTCGAGACCAGCACCGTCACCCCCTGCTGCGCGACAAGTCGCAGATTCTCCCGAATTTCAGCGATGCCAACCGGGTCGAGGCCGTTCGTCGGTTCGTCTAGCAGCAAGACTTTGGGGTTCCAGAGGAGCGCCCGCGCTAATCCGAGCCGTTGCCGCATCCCCTGCGAATACGCCGAGAGTTTTTTGTTCGCCGCGTCTTCCATCCGAACAAAGCTCAAGACTTCGTGGATACGTGACGCCGCGACGCCGCCGTGCAAAAGTGCTGTGTAGCGCAAGTTGTCGAAACCCGACATGTACGGATAAAATGACGGTTCTTCAATCATCGTTCCGACGTTCGTTAAACTCGAGCCTGGTACCTTGGTATCTAGAATCTGCGCTGCGCCCGACGAAGGCCGAATCAGTCCGGCGAGCATCCGCATCGTCGTCGTTTTACCGGCCCCGTTTGGCCCCAAAAAGCCGACAACTTCGCCGGTTCCCACCGTAAAAGATACGTTATCGACGGCGACGTCCCGGCGGTAGCGTTTGCTCAGGTTGGTTGCGGAAATCGCGTTCACGAGCTTAGTCTAGCACCGCTCGAGCGCCGAAGTTTGGCGAGCGGGGCCGGATTCAGGTCTCGGGCCGTTCCGGGTCTGCCTTAGGGTAATCTCCTGAGTTCTGTGCTGGACGCATCTTTGTAAGGCGGACAGATGACCCTTCAGCTACCAGAAACGCCGCAGCGTACAACGCACCTATTACAGCTTTGGTAACGCCAGTAGTTATGACATCGCCTCTGTCTGCCAAAGCATTTATGACCGTGATATCGTATATGTTGACATTTCTGCCTGAGACAAGACGAGTCTCTTGGAGCTACGCGATTACGCCGGTTCTGCAAAAAGCTCCGTACTCATGTACCGGGCCCCCGTATCTGCCGCGATACACACCACAACCTTACCTGGGCCAAGTTCCTTAGCTTTCTCGAGCGCCGCCCAAACTGTCGCACCGCTGCTCATCCCGACGAATATCCCCTCTTCGTGCGCCAATCGCCGCACGAGCGGAAACGCGTCCTCTTCCCACGCCATGATTGCGCCGTCCAGCATAGCCACGTCGAGGTTCCCCGGAATAAACCCCGGCCCCATCCCCTGAAACTTGTGCTGCCCACGTTCATGCCCGTTGATGACCGCGCTCCGGGCCGGTTCGACCGCGTAAACCCTGATCTTCGGATTTTGCTCCTTAAAGTAGCGCCCGACGCCGCTGACGCTGCCGCCTGTCCCCGATGCCCAAACGAAGGCGTCAATGCGGCCCTGCAACTGTCCCCAAAACTCCGGCCCGGTGACGCGCTGATGATAGTTTGGATTCGCCGGATTTTCAAACTGGTTGGGCATCCACGCGCCCGTTGCTTCAGCAATCTCCTGCGCTTTGGGAATCGCGCCCTGCATCCGGAGTTCACCGGGGGTAAAGACGAGTTCTGCGCCGTAGGCCAATAGCGTGCGTTTACGCTCCTCGCTCATGGTGTCGGGCAAGACGATAGTGCAGCGGTAGCCGCGCATGGCAGCGATAAAGGCCAAGCCGATACCGGTATTCCCGCTGGTGGGTTCGACGATGCTCTGCCCGCTACCGGGGGTCAGGATGCCGCGCTCTTCGGCGTCTAAAATCATGCCTAAAGCGGTGCGGTCTTTGATGGAACCTGCCGGGTTTTGACCCTCGAGCTTCACCCAAACCTCCGCCATGTCAGGCGTCACGACCTTGTGCAATTTGACAACCGGCGTATTACCGACAAACGAGTCCAACATCTTGGGCCTTACAGAATCGTCGGGTTTTACGGCACTTTTGGGTTTTACGGGATTGATAGCACTCATAGGGTCAGTTTAGAACCCGCGTCAGCTTGGGCCTGTTAGCAGAACAGCACAACCGCCGTAAAACTCCGCAAACCTCTAAAAGCCGCACCGTAAAAGCAAGCTGGAACAGGGTTAAGATAGACTCATGACGTACACCCGGCAGGACTTTATGCCTGCACCCGGAACGCTACCCAAAATTGCCCCGTCCATCCTGACCGCCGACTTTGGTCACTTGGCAGCGCAAATTGAGGAAGCTGAAGCCGCAGGTGTCGAACTGTTTCATCTGGACGTGATGGACGGCAATTTTGTTCCGAACATCAGCTTTGGGCCGAGCATCATCGCGGCGGTGCGGCAGGCCACGAAACTGCCGCTGCACGTTCACCTAATGGTCGAGGAACCTGAGCGTTTTGTGGAGATGTTTGCCGACGCTGGGTCAGACGTCATCATCGTTCACGTTGAGGCGACTCGGCACCCCCACCGCGCCGTACAGACGGTCAAAGAAACAGGCAAACAGGTCGGTTTGGCCCTCAATCCGGGCACGCCGCTGGTTGCATTAGAGCCGCTTCTAGCTGAGCTAGATATGGTGCTCGTACTGAGCGTCAATCCCGGTTTTGGCGGTCAAGCGTACCTTCCCGGTACAACCGACCGGCTTAAAAAACTCAAGAAGATGCGTGACGCGGTGAACCCGGCGTGTTTGCTCGAGGTTGACGGCGGCGTCAAAGCTGATAATATCGGCATGGTCGGCGCGGCAGGTGCGGACATCGTGGTCGTCGGCAGCGCCGTCTACAACAGAAGCCCCGTAAAAGACAACCTCGCGGCCCTGCGCGGAGAATCTTAGTCAAGCCACAAGGAGAAAGATGCCTTTAGTTATCGGTAAAGAGATTTTAGCTGCAGCAAAAGAGGGCGGCTACACGGTTCCGAGTTTTAACACGAACAACCTCGAGACCACCCAAGCTATTTTGGACACCGCCGAAAAGATGCGCGCACCCGTATTTGTCCAACTTTCCAACTCGGCGCTCGGCTACGGCGGCCCGGAAACCCTGCCCAATTTGGTACGCGATATGGCGAGCCGCGTGTCGGTTCCTGTCGCGTTACATTTAGACCACGGCTCGAGCTACGAAAAAGTTTTACAAGCTTTGCGGGCAGGCTTTACCAGCGTAATGATTGACGCCTCGCACCATCCGTTAGAAGAAAACATCGCTGAGAGCAAGAAATGTATTGAGGCCGCGCACGCCGTCGGAGTTTCTACCGAGGCCGAACTCGGGCGTTTGGGCGGCATCGAAGATGACATCAACGTCTCTGCCAAAGATGCGTTTTTAACCGACCCGGACGAAGCCGAGCAGTTCGTCTCCGAAACGGGTGTGGATTATCTAGCGGTTGCCATCGGCACTTCGCACGGCGCATATAAAGGTAAAGGTCGCCCGTACATCGACCACGACCGCATCGAACTGCTTTCCAAACGTCTCGGGATTCCGCTCGTGATGCACGGCTCGTCGGGTGTACCCAAGTACCTCACCGAAAAACTCCGTGAGACCGGTTCGGACATCGGCGACCCCGCCGGAATTCACGACGACGATATTCGGCGCGTCTTACCAACCGCCGTTGCCAAAGTCAACGTAGACACCGATTTGCGGCTGGCGCTCACAGCCGGGGTACGCGAAATTCTTATCAATAATCCCAAAGAGTTCGACCCCCGTAAAATTTTGGGTAAAGCCAGGGAATACATGGCGCAGATTGTGGCGGAGAAGTTTGAGCTGATGGGGACGGCAGGCAAGGCTTAAATAAACCCTTTTACTTATCGTTCGGGGACGGCTCGAGCTACCCTAACATATGGATGACCATCCGCTGTGGCAGTATTTCCGGGACGTAAGTACGAGCGTGGGCGCGGCCAATCAAGACGGCAGCGCCCAACCCTACCGGCGCGGGTCTTACATCGTATCGGCCTTTGCTGATGATATTGAGCTGAGCGTGTCTGACGTGAGCGAAGAAGACGCCGTGCTGATTGCCGCTGAGCTTAAAGAGATGGGCGTGCGGGCGGTGATTCGCAATTCGCTGGTCTGTCCGCACTGCGGGCTAAAGGTACCTGAACAAGCGTACTGTGTAAGCTGCCGGAATAAACTGCCGGAGAGACTCGAGCCTTGATGTTTTACCTCGACACCTAGCGGCTTATGCTCGTTGCAACACCCTTAAACGTACTGAAAAAGAGGCTTACGCACGACGACACGTTCGCCGCCGATATGCCCCTAGCAAATGGGCCAAAACTCGTGACCTTTCCAGCGACGTGGCCCAGAGACGCCCGCGTGACTTTTCCAAGGCTGATTGAATAGCTCGAGACAAACCCAGACGAGGAGCTTTGGGACGGTACACTGGTCGAGCGCACTACACTAACAGCTATTGGACAGGTCGGTTGCAAGGTTAAACCGGACGAGAACAGTTTGGTCGAAATCGGTTACAACCTTGTTCCTGAAGCTCGGGGGCGCGGTTACGTAACAGAAATTGTCGGTGCGCTCGCCTCGTGGCTGCTCGAGCAACCCAGCGTAAAAACCGTGACGGCGGAGTGTCTCGAGGCCAACCACGCTTCAGCTCGGGTATTACAAAAAAACCGGATTCGGAAATGTAGGCGAAAAGCCCAGCGATGAGGGAACACCGCTTCTTTGGGAACGCCGTGCGTAACGTTAAAGAAAGCTCGAGCCCCGAGTAGGTCACAGCACGGTTTACGGTGCAGTTTGGCTCACACGCCGCGCTGCCGGAGCCAGCACGACAATCAGTACACCTAGCAGAACAACCACAAAGAGCGCCAGCCGCAACGAAGAGATTTGGGCAAGCCAGCCCAACAGCGGTGGGCCGACCAAAAACCCGCTGTAACCCATCGTCGCTACCGCTGCGACCGCCGTCCCCCGAGGAATCTCAGGATGATACCCAGCGGCGCTAAAGACCAGCGGCACGGTAACTGAAAGCCCTAAGCCGACCGCACCAAACCCAAAAATAGCACCTGCTGGCGTTCCGAGCAGCAGTCCGGTCGCCAGACCCACCGCCGCAACTGCGCCGCCAGAACTTACGATGAGCGTCGGCCCAAAGCGTGTGACGAGCCGGTCTCCTGAAAAACGTCCGATAAGCATCGTCAGCGAAAAAGCAGCATAGCCGAAAGCCGCTAAACCTGTGGTTGTGCCGAGCGAGTCGTGCAAATATAGGGCGCTCCAGTCCGCCATTGCACCTTCGCCCGAAGCGGCGCAGAACGCAACTACGCCGAGTCCCCAGAGGGCTCTGGGCGGCAAAGCAAACACAGGTGCCGCAGCTGTCGTTTCGGAAGGGGCGTCGGCTAAGAGCTTCTGCCGGAGCCAAAAGAGCGCCAAGATAGCCGCGACTGTAACGATTAAGAAATGTGTGAGCGCATCCGTGCCAAGAGCCGCGACGCCGCCCCCGAGCGAAGCGCCAGCCAATCCGCCGAGGCTAAAGAACCCGTGCAGCGAATTGAGAATCGGCTTGTCCAGAGATTTTTCGACCTCGACCCCTTGCGCGTTCATAGCGACGTCCATGCCGCCGTTGCTGGCACCGAACAGCAGCAGACTAAAAAACAGCAGCAGGAGGTTGGGCGCAAGTGCGAGCAGAGGCAGCGTGAGCATGAGCGACAAGCCGAACGCAGCGGTCACGCGGGCGCTGCCAAAACGGGCGATAAGGTAGCCGGTGACGGGAAAGGCCAGCAGCGCGCCGACCGCCATACCTAAAAGCGCAATCCCGAGTTGAGCACTGTTTAGCCCTAACCGCTCACTCACCGCCGGAATCCGGGCGACCCAACTCGCTAAAATAAAACCGTTGACGAAAAATATGGCAGAGATTGCAAAACGTGGGATAGACATTGACAGGAGGCTCCTAAACGAAACAGCGCAACGTCCAAGATACCTTTGGCTCTCCCCCGACTTCAAGCCGTAAAGTCAATATTGTCAGCGAAAAAGCAAAAATAGCAAGAAGACCAAGCCTATACCCTCGAGCATCCCCGTCACAAGCCAACCGAGCGCCAGAACCCGCCGGTAACTCCCGAACACCAGCGCCAAAATCCCCTGACTCAAAATTGGCAATGAGATTAAAGAGCGCGACAACTAAGATGCTGCCCGGTACCCCGGTCTGCTGGACTACAAAAGCGAACCCGGCGATGAGCGTCAGCCAAGCCGCTACCGCGTGTAAAAGTGCTAGCACCACGCCTTCGTAATAACCCGCCCATTTCACAGCTTGTAGCTTAGATTCTGAACGTATGAGATAGCGCAAGGCTTTTACGGTACGTTTTACAGCGCAGTTTAGGGTATCGTAACCTCACTTCAACCAAGAGGAGGGCTTATGCTCGCCATCATCACCGATTCGACCTGCGACTTGCCCGAGGCCGAACTGCAAGCGCTTAAAATTCACCGGGTTCCCCTTTACGTCAACTTTAAAGGTGAAGTGTATAAAGACTGGCTCGAGATTAACCCTCACGATATCGTCGAGGGCGTCGCTGCCGGGGCTGCCATTCCGAGTACCAGCCAGCCGAGTCCGCAAGATTTTGTAGACGCCTACACCGCCGCGGTAGAGGAAGGTGCCACCGAGATTTTATGTGTGGTTATCTCGAGCGGACTCTCCGGCACCTTTCAGTCGGCAACCGTCGCCGCTGAAGACTTTGGCGTACCCGTTCACGTCTTCGATTCGTTGGCCGCAAGTTTGGGTATCGCCATGATGCTTAAACGCGTCGCCGAGATGCGTGATCAAAACGCCGATGTGAGCACCATTTTAGATGAGCTGACCCGCATCCGCGACGTAGCAATGCTGCGTTTTACCGTCGGCAACCTCGACTATCTCAAGAAAAACGGTCGCATCGGCGGCGCAAGCGCTCTGCTCGGAAGCCTGCTGAACATCAAACCGATTTTGTCGGTCGTGACCGGCAAGGTCGAACCTGTCGGGCGCGTACGCGGGAGCAAAAAGGCGCTTCAGACGATGTTGGGCGACCTCAAAGGACTTGCCGAGCAAGGTACGCCGACCGTGCATTTTTTGCATATTCAAGACCCGGACGCGGCTGCCAATCTGCGCCAAGCGATGCAACAAAGCGGAATTACCTTTCACGACGGCGGCACCTACGAGATTGGCGCGGTCATCGCTACGCACGTCGGCCCCGGTACTTACGGCTTTTACGCCTATCCGACCTGAGCCTAACGGCTAGCCCTGCCTAGTTTTTCATCCCGCCGGTAAGCGTGCGCCCCTAAACTAACGGGGTGTTCGCCAAACTGACCGCCGCCGCCCTCTTAGGTGTTGACGCCTACGCTGTAGAAATCGAAGTTGACGTTGCGGGTGGCCTGCCGGGGATGATGATCGTCGGGTTGCCTGACGCCGCGGTGCAGGAGTCTAGAGAACGGGTGCGCTCCGCCATTCGCAACACCGGGTTGCCCTTTCCGGCAACGCGCATCGTCGTCAACTTGGCCCCGGCTGATGTCCGTAAGGAAGGCCCAGCCTTTGACCTGCCGATTGCACTGGCGATTTTGCTCGCGCAGGGCGTGGTTCAGGAGCGGGCCTTAGAGCACACTTTAATCGTTGGAGAACTCGCGTTGGACGGAGCGCTCAGGCCGGTACGCGGCGTCATCAACGTCGCGCTTTATGCGTCTCAGGCGGGCATCAAACGGCTTATCGTTGCGCCTGAGAATGCCCAGGAAGCTGCTGCGATTGAGGGCTTAGAAGTTTACGCGCCCAAGACGCTCACACAGACTGTCGCTTTTTTACAGGGCCGCGAAACCTTGACGCCAACCGTTCCCGAACTCGTTCCGGTGGCCCAAAACACTCTCGATTTAGCCGACATCAAAGGGCAGAGCGCCGCCAAACGCGCGTTGGAAATTGCTGCTGCTGGGGCACATAATCTGCTCCTGAGCGGCCCACCCGGTTCAGGTAAGACGATGCTGGCGCGGCGCTTGCCGGGGATTATGCCGCGGCTGACTCGAGGCGAAGCGACCGAAGTCACGCGGATTCACTCGAGCGCTGGAACCCTGCAAGGTGGCCTCATACAGCACCCGCCCTTCCGCAGCCCGCACCACACTGTTTCAGACGCCGGTTTGATTGGCGGCGGCAACATTCCGAGACCGGGCGAAGTGTCTTTGGCGCACCGAGGCGTCCTCTTTATGGACGAGTTCCCGGAGTTCTCGAGGCGTGTCCTGGAGGTTTTACGGCAACCTTTAGAGGACGGTGTAGTCACGATTAGTCGGGCTCGAGCCGCCCTGACCTTTCCCGCCCGCTTTATGCTCGTCGCGTCGCAAAATCCCTGTCCGTGCGGGTTTTACGGCGACGCCCAAAAACCTTGCACCTGCTCGCCGGTGCTCCGGCAACGCTACCGCGAACGCCTCAGCGGGCCGCTCCTAGACCGCATCGACCTGCGTCTAAATGTGCCGCGCCTCAGTCCCGACGAACTTCTACATGCCCCACCCGGCGAAGCCAGCAGCGTCGTTCACGCCAGGGTCGGGGCGGCGCGGTCGTGCGCCGTAGCGAGGCAAGGCGTCCCCAACGCCGAACTCAGCGGGACGGCCCTGCGCGAACACGCTGCGCTGTCACCGGGCGCGGGCGCGTTTGCCCAGGCCGTGGCCAAGCAGCTGGCCTTGTCCGGACGCGGTTTCGACCGGCTTTTGCGCGTCTCCCGGACGATTGCCGACCTCAGCGGTGACGCGAACTTGAGCGAAGCGCACCTCGCCGAAGCGGTCAGCTACCGGGGTAATTCCTAGTACCAGAGAATGTAAAAGCGTATCGGCGCACCCTCCAGCTCATGACGAGACAAATTTGCCCTAGTCAAGCCTTCTACGAAAGTGCTAGATTGGAGGGCAGATTGTGTTTAATTTTTGTGTGCAGGAGGGTATACGTGGGCAAGCGAAAACGACCACCTCGGCTGATACTTTTTTTACTAGCCTCAGGACTTCTCAGCGGCTGTGCGCTCAGCGGCCCCCAATCAATTTTCGATACGGTCGGGCCGGTGGCGCGAAGTCAAGAGAGTCTCTTTATCTTTATCTTCTGGATGGCGGTCGGGGTTTTTGCGATTGTGACGGGCGTGCTCGTCTATACCATCATCAGGTACCGCAGGCGCGGCGACGACGACGGTTCGGTACCCGACCAGATTCACGGGGTGGTGTGGCTCGAGGCTGCCTGGACGGTAGCGCCCGCCATCATCCTAGTCATCATCGGCGTTCCGACGGTCGGCCTCATCTTCCGCCAAGAGAGCCGCGTTACGCCCACCCAAGACGACCTCGTGGTGAACGTAACCGGCTATCAGTGGTGGTGGGAGTTTGAATATCCCGAACTCGGCATCACCACCGCCAACGAACTGCACATCCCGACCGGACGGCGCGTGATTCTCAACCTCAACTCCGGCGACGTACTGCACTCGTTCTGGGTACCAAGAATTGCCGGTAAGCGCGACCTGATTCCCAATCAGGCGAACCAGCTCTGGATTAAAGCCGACGAAGCGGGTCTCTACCGGGGTCAGTGCGCCGAGTTGTGTTTGGGCGCACACGCCTACATGCGCTTTCGGGTGGTTGCTAGCGACGACGCCGAATTCAAAACTTGGACGGCGCTCTTCAAACCGGACGGCGCACAGATGGTTCAAGCGCAAGCTCAACCCGCCGACCCGCAGATTGCAGCTGGACAAGCCCTGTTTAAGACGAAGGGCTGCGCGACGTGTCACGCGGTTCAAGGCTATGCCTACGGTGAAAAAGCTCCGAACCTGACGAGCTTCGGGATTCGCACCTCGCTCGCAGCAGGCGTCGCCGACAACACACCCGAAAACCTGACGAACTGGCTCCGCAACCCGCAAGAACTCAAACCCGGCAACTACATGCCGAACCTGTGGGCTGCAGATGACCCCAAACGTGATGAAGAAATCGCCGCGCTGGTCGCCTATTTGGAGAGCTTGGGCCATAGCCCCGAACTTACCGCGAGCGTTCAGGCCGGGAGGTAACGATGGCACTCGGTAGACAACCCGGACAATCCGTTCCGCACAGCGCACCCGAAACTAGAGCGCTTCTCAAACGCCCGACTTGGGAGACCGGTATTTGGAGCTGGCTCACCACCGTCGACCACAAACGTTTGGGGATTCTCTATTTTGTAACAACCTTCGGTTTCTTCCTGCTCGGCAGTATCGAGGCGGCGGTCATTCGCGCCCAGCTCGCCGCGCCGAATCAGCAACTTGTGAGCCCAGACTTTTACAATCAGCTCTTTACCGTTCACGGCGTGACGATGGTATTTTTGGCCATTATGCCGCTCGGTACGGCGTTTGCAAACTATTTTGTACCCTTGCAGATTGGAGCCAGAGACCTGGCCTTCCCCCGCCTCAACGCCTTCGGTTACTGGGCGTATCTGGCGGGCGGGCTTATTTTTTACTCGAGCTTCCTCTTAGGTGGCGCGCCCGACGCCGGTTGGTTCGCCTACGCGCCGATGACGCAGACCGCGTATAACCCCGGTCAAGGCATCGACTTCTATATGGTCGGACTACTCATCAGCGGTATCGGCACACTCGTTACGGCGATGAACCTGATTATTACGATTATCAACATGCGTGCGCCGGGGATGAGCATGATGCGGATGCCGCTCTTTCCGTGGATGATGCTCGTCACCGCGTTTCTGGTGATCTTCGCCTTTCCGCCGCTGACGATTGCCCTTTTCGAAGTCATTATGGACCGGTCGTTCGGAACGCTCTTTTTCAATCCCGAAGGGGGCGGTTTGCCAATTTTGTGGCAGCACCTCTTCTGGATTTTTGGGCACCCGGAGGTCTATATCGTCATCTTGCCCGCCTTCGGTATTATCAGCGAGGTCATTCCGACGTTTTCGCGTAAACCGCTGTTCGGCTATCCGATGGTCGTGTTGGCCGGGATTTTCATCGGGTTTATGGGTTTCGCAGTCTGGAGCCACCACATGTTTACGACCGGCATGGGGCCGATGGCGAACTCCGTATTTGCAATTGCGAGTTTTGTGATTGCGATTCCGACCGGTGTCAAGATTTTCAACTGGTTGGCAACGATGTGGGCCGGACGCATCTGGTTTACCACCTCGATGCTCTTTGCTATCGCCTTTTTAGTGACGTTTACGCTCGGCGGGATTACCGGCATTATGGTCGCGGTACCGCCGTTTGACCAGCAGGTGTCGGACTCTTACTTTATCGTCGCGCACTTTCACTATGTGATGGGCGGCGGGGCGCTCTTGTCGTTCTTCGCCGGAATCTACTACTGGTTCCCTAAAATGACGGGCCGGATGCTCAGCGAACGGCTTGGCAAGTGGGTGTTTGGGTTTGTCGTCGGCGGCTTTCACCTGATCTTTTTCCCACAGCACTTTTTAGGTATCTTAGGGATGCCGCGCCGCGTGCAGACCTACGACGTGGGCTTGGGCTGGGATTTTTACAACCTGATGTCGTCCATCGGGGTATTGGTTTTAGGGGCAGGGGTGCTACTGTTTATCTTTAGCCTCCTGCGCGATATAAGAAGCGGGAAAGAAGCCGGGGATGATCCCTGGGACGGGCGGACGCTCGAGTGGAGCATCTCGTCCCCCCCACCGCATTATGACTTCGGCGACCTGCCTATCGTCAAAGACCGCGACCCACTCTGGCACGCCAAACACCCCGAACTCATCGAAAAACGTGATGACCTGTCCGAAAGCACTGACGACGAACCCACTTTCCAAAACGCAGCCGACGACGAGGACGAGTTCGTGCATATCCCCGGTCAGTCATGGTTCCCGTTCCTGGCCTCGGTTGGGCTGTTTGTCGGCGGGATGGCGGCGGTCTATCACAACTGGCTTTTAGGCAGCCTTAGCCTTGCTTTTATCATGCTCTGCGTCTTTGCGTGGGCTTTTGAAGGCGTGGGCGGACACTACGTGCGGCTGCGTCCGAGTGACCGCCGTGGTACCGGCCTCGCCTATATCAAACCTAAGAAATCACTGGGCGGGCAATCATGAGCAGTCAAGCGCAGGCACAAAGGGCAGCACCAGCACACGAACACGCTGAACATCGCAGCACGCCGCTCGCCGACCGAAAGCTGATGATGTGGCTTTTTCTAGCGTCCGACTGCATGTTCTTTGCGGCGCTGATCGGCACCTATCTGGTCTACAACGGGCGCAGCCTTACGGGACCATATCCGGTTGATGTACTGGATATTCCGCTTACAACGGTGAGTACGTTCGTCCTGTTGATGTCGAGCTTTTTGATGGTTCTGGCGCTCCACGCCATTCGTTTGGGTGACATCCCCAAGTTTCGGTTATGGACGTTCGGTGTGGCATTTTTCGGTGCGATCTTCCTGGGCTTTCAGGTTTACGAGTTCCGTCACTTCGTCCACGAAGGTTTGACGCTCCAGCAGAACCTGTTCGGTAGCACCTTTTTCACGCTGACCGGGACGCACGGGGTTCACGTGACTCTTGGGGTGCTGTGGCTCTTATCACTGCTGATTCTTTCATACATCCGCCCGATGACCGAGCGCGACGCACTGAGCGTAGAGATTGCTGGGCTCTACTGGCACTTTGTCGATATCGTCTGGATCGTGATTTTTACCGCTGTCTATTTAGTCGAGTTCATCTAGGGGTTACTGCTAAAGTTATGGCTAAGAATACTGAAAACGATCAAGCGAAACATGACGACGTACATAGCAAGCACGAGGGCTCGAGCGTCGGTTTCTACATTTTTATCGCGCTCGTCCTAGGCGCAATCACCTACGTCGAATTCGCGCTGGTCGAGCATCAAGACACCTGGTTTGCTGCGCTCAGCAGCTTCTGGATCGTCTTTTTGCTAGTCGGCCTTTCAGTTGTGAAGTTCGTCATGGTGGTAATGTTTTTTATGCATTTGCAAGGAGACGACCGCACCTTTACAGGCTTTTTTACCTCCGGCATGGTGATTGCCGCTGGCACCCTTCTCGCCCTCTCCGCGCTCTTCACCGTTCGGAGCGTTGCAGTAGCTCAAACGCCACAACAAGAAGAGCAAGTCCAAGCTGAAACAGAAGAACACGAAGCCGAACAAGAGGCGACGATGGCGCACCGCTTCGAGTATCCGGCCCCCAAAACGCTCGACGTTAAGGAGATCAACCTCGCCCCTGAAGGCCAGATTTTGGCAGGGATGAGCGTCGTAGCGAGTGGGGGGCCCACCCAAAAAGCAGCCAACAGCGGCGGCGGACGTACCGCAGCAGGTATTCCTCTAGCCGCACCGCCCGTCGCTGTCACACTGCCCGACCCGTTTACGCAGCAGCCCACGCAACAACCGGCGGCTCAGCAGCCCGCTGCACCGACACAAGCAGCGCAGCAACCCGCCCAAACAGCCGCGCAGGACGCTGCCGCTCCAGGCTCGAGTAGTGCTGCAGACAGTGCTGCAAACGGCCCACTCTTGACCGACGCCGACATCAGCGCGGGCGAGGGTATCTTTACCACCAACTGCGTCTCGTGCCACCAGGCAAACGGGCAGGGTATTCCTGGAGCCTTTCCCACACTTGTCGGGCACGCCCCTGAGCTAGCCAACGCCGACGGCGGACATGAGTACATGGAAAAACTTCTGCTCTACGGTCTGCAGGGCGAGATCAATGTGTCAGGGCAAGTCTATAACGGCGTTATGCCTGCGTGGGCACAGCTTTCCGACGATGACTTGGCGAATGTTCTCAACTACGTGCTGAGCAGCTGGGGGAACGCCGACGCCATGTCCGCCGACTATCCGGCGTTTACGGCCGACAGCGTAAAAGCGCAGCGCGCGGATAACCTTAGCTCGCAGCAGGTCTACGAACTCCGGCAGACCTTGAACTTACCCTAATGACAGGGCGCTGGATTCTCGATCCCGTTCTAATCGGTGGGCTCGTGACGCTGGCGCTCGTTTACTTTTTATTAACTGGCCCGTTGCGGCAGCGTTACGCACCAGGCGAAGCGTATCCGCGCCGTAAAGCCTTCTACTTTTACAGCGCGGTCGTTTTGCTCTACCTGACTGACGGCTCACCGCTACACGACCTGTCCGAACTGTACTCATTTAGCGCTCATATGGTGCAGCATATGCTGCTCGCCTACATCGTGCCGACGTTGATGCTGCGCGGTCTTCCCGATTGGCTGTTACGCCCGCTTCTGCTACATCCTTTTGTCAAACCTATCGCTAAGGTGCTGACGAGTCCGGTTGTTGCCTTCGTAGTTTTTAGCCTCTTCTTTTCACTCTGGCATATCCCGGTTATCTACGAAGGTGCGCTGACGAACTCGCTCGTCCATCACGCCGAACACGTTCTTTTTCTCTTTACGGCGCTGCTCTTGTGGTGGCCACTGCTAAGCCCGCTGCCCGAGCTGCCAAGGCTCTCGCACGCAGGCGCACTCGTTTATCTCTTTTTGCTGCCTATCGCGCAACTTCCTGTATTTGCCGCCGTAACCTTTGCCGACCACTCGCTCTATCCGACCTACGCCAATTCACCGCACGTGATGTTCGGCGACGCGCGGATGGATCAGACGATGGGCGGGGCACTGATGAAACTTGGCGGTCTGGTTACGTTCGGGCTACCCTTTATCCTTACGTTTTTTGAGTGGTATAAGAAAGAAAATAAGACGCGTTACCGTAAGCGTGCGCAAGCTTAATCGAATCGTATTTTTACTCCCAAAACGCTATAAAAATCAGCCGTGCAACCCTCGAGACCTGTGTTTCAGCAACTGATACGGTCGTTGTCATCGACGTTCTGAGAGCGTTTACGGCAGCTGCTTACGCGTTTGTAGCAGGAGCCAAAGAGATTGTCCTAGTTTCAAAAGTTGAGGAAGCTTTCGCCCTCAAGCGAGAGAACCCTGAGTTCCTTCTGCTCGGCGAAACAGACGGCTTACCCATCAAAGAATTTGATTTCCCCAATTCTCCTGCTGAACTCATAGACGTAACGCTGGACGGCCTCACCCTCGCACAGAGAACCTCAGCGGGGACACAAGGGGTTGTCAGATCACGTCACGCAAAGCACATTTTGGCAACAGGTCTGTGCAACGCCAGCGCTACGGTCAACTACCTCAACCGTTTTGAGGTAAGCGAGTTACGTCTCGTTGAAATAGGCGTCAATGGATCGGGGCACGGGGTTGAAGATACCGTTTGCGGCGACCTTCTAGAGGCTTTAGTGTCAAACCGTTCGGTAGACTACGCAGAACTTGTCGAGCGAGTTCAGCAAGCGCCTGCAAGCGGTAAGTTTCTTGACGATACCCTCAGTGCATTCCCGCTTGGCGATTTGGAGTGTGCCGTTAAAATTGACCTGTTTGATTTTGCTATGGAAGTTCAGCGAGAGAATACAAAGCTCGTGTTGAAAAAGGTAACGCTCTGACTGCTGGAAAATAGTCGCTAGTCGCTGCCCACGACTAAAAAAAGCAGACCTCAGCACAGACCGCTATAAGGTATCTTAAAGCATGTCTATCACCGCTATCGCCTTCGATTGGGGCGGCATCTTTACCGAAAACACCTTCGACTCTTCGGCTGTTCGCAACTTGGCTGCTAAAACAAACGTCTCAGAAGCTGACGTCGCTAAAGTCTATTTCCCACTGATGGAACACTTTGAGGCCGGGGCGTTCGACTTTGAGACTTTTACCGAGCGCTTTCTCAGCGAATCTGGTATCTCTTTGGGTGCGCCCGAGTTTAGAAACGTCTTTCTCGGTTCAGTCGTTGACCGGCAGAAGATGTACGACCTGCTGGCGAGTATTCCTGAACGATACACCGTCGGGATTTTATCGAACAACGTCGCGGTGCTGTGCGACAGCGTGCAGGACGACCCACGAACGGCGAGAGTCGAACACTTCGTCTTCTCCAACGAAATCAAGGTGCGCAAACCCGACCCGGCGGCGTTTGCAGCGCTGACTGAGGCGCTGGGGCGTCCACCGGAAGAAACCGTCTTTGTGGACGATAACCCGGACAACATCGCGGCGTGCGAGACGCTCGGGTATAAAGGACTTTTACTCGAGACCTACGACGGTTTCGCCGCTGCGTGGGAGAAACTTCTACCCGACCTGCCTTTGCCGTGAACGAACCCAAAGCGACGAGGCTGTTACAAGGTTATGTCTGGTATCCGAAAGACGCCGACATCGACTTGGGCGATTACTTACCGCGGACGCTCGAGCCCGACATTCACGTCTTGTGGGACGAGGTGCGGCCTCCCTTTGCCTTTTTTGACGACGGTACGCTCGCGGCGACGCAGCACATCTTTCAGTTTACGGTGCTAACCCGCTCTGAAAATCCCGAAAGCTTGACGCCGTGGCTCGCTGAAGTGTTGCAGGGAAAACTTGAGACCACCCCGCCCGGTGTGGGCTGGCAGGTGCTCGAGGATTTACGCGAACTCTAGTTTGGAGCGTGCCGTAGATGTAGCTTTCACAGTTGAGCAAGGTTAAAGCGGCGTGACTCAATACGTGCCGGACGCTGTAGCAATGACATAAGCACCAGACGAGGTAGTTTCTCGGTAAACTGACCCTCGTTTGTAAATTCTCACTGTTACATCACCTCTTCTGCACTGATTTTGAGCGCTAATGTATAAGAACGTGTCTCTAGCAACGTAATCTGTTTCATAGACAAATCCATTGCCGAAGTCACGTTGAGCGGTACCACCGTCGGCAGTAGCATATGTGGTCGATACCTTGCCGCAGTCGGAAGTAACCTGGTACTGTAAGGCCGGTTCTTCAGGTTCAGGGTCGGGCGTCGGTTCCGGCTCAGGGTCTGGTGTTTGTGAAGAATTAACCGTAACTGTCGCGTTTTGTGACGAGACACCTCCTGCGTTTACAGCAGTGAGCGTGTAGATCATAGTTACAGTTGGAGAAACGACGAAACGCTTGTCTGCGTCGGCTATCACCGCGCCAATACCGCCCGAAATTGTTATAGCGGTCGCAGTAGTATCCACACTCCAAGCCAGCACCGAATCTTGTCCTGACGTTATTGTCGAGGGCGTTGCAGTAAAGCTGCTGATGACTGGGGCATCAGTTGGGGGAGCAGCGTTGTCACCAGATGTAGCACAGGCGGCAAGCAAAGCGGTCATAACTGCGAAGACAGCAACACGTATTTGTTTCATAAGCTCCTTATAAGCTGCAGATTAGAATAAACCCGATTTTACAATGTTTTTACGGCGTTATACAAACCGAAAATGAGTTAAAGCAATCGCAGCAGCGTTTCTCGCAATGATGCAACCGACCCGACTTCGTAAGTCGGCGGCATGGCGTCGTGCGGCAACGTTTCGCGTACCTGTTTAGGCAACCGTAAACGGACACTCTGCCAACCGAGCTTGGCGGGCGCGTGAAAGTCTTTAAGCGGGTTGTCGCCGATGTAGACGAGCTTTTCGTGAGGTAAACCGAACGCTTCGGCAACATACTCGAACGCTCGCACGTGCGGTTTCCAAAACTCCTGTCCCCAAGCGTCGGTTAAAACAATCGGGTCGGCGTAGCAGGCCACGCCAAGCGCTTCGGCTTTTGCGGCTTGACTGACGAGCGGCCCGTCTGAGATGACGGCGAGAGGTACGTTTAAGCTTTGCAGTTCAGCTAAGAGCGGTTCAATTCCGGGCAAGTAGCCGATGTCAGGCGCGTGTTCACGGTAGCGTTTTACCAGTGCCGTAACTTCAACGTTTTGGGTGAGTTCCGGGTAACGTTCTAGTAAAGCATTGAAGCTCGAGCCTCTCGAGCCCGACAAAAAGTCTTGCCACAAAAACGCGAAGGCGTCGTCTGCGCTGACTTCGGTATCTTTTACGGCGGTTTCCGCTACCGCCCGAAAGCCGCTCTTAACGTAATCGCGCTCTAAATAAAGCGTATCGTCAAGGTCGAAAACAACGCCCAGTTCGGGCATCACCAGAGCGGCTCGGTTGTAAAGTGCTCGACGTTGTAGCGGGTCATGTAAAGCCCGACCGTATAGACGCCGAGGCTGGGCTCAACCTTTTCGCCGTTCAACATCGCCAAAAGCCAGTCCGGATAGTGTCCACCCGCCTCATAAGCTAAGGGAAAACCGCCGCCGAAGCGCGGATTGACCTCGATTAACACCGGGCCGCGTTCGGTTAAAAACGCCTGCAAGGTGATGGGGCCGCGTGCGCCGAGTTCAGCGGCAACCTCTAAAAGACGCGTCAACCAATCACGGATGTCGTCGTCGGCAATCGTGACGCCCTGAATCGACTCACCCGCCAGCGTCCGAATGCGGATACGCGGAACGTAGTGCAGCGGTCTGCCGTCAAAGTCGATGAGCGCGTCGATGGTAATTTCGGGACCGGAGAGCTCTTCCTGGACGATAGCGTTCGGAACGCGGGCCAAGATGCCGGTGAGCGTTTCGGGTGTGGCGCGGTAGATGTCACGGCTCGAGGAACCGTCCCGCGGTTTGACGAAGAGCTGTTCAGGTAGCGCCGCGCCTCCGAGCTCATCCACCGCCCAGCTTTGCGGCACGTCGATATCGTGTTCAGCAAACGCCCGCTGCGTCAGCCATTTGTCTCCGCTCAGCGCGACGAACGCGGGACTCGAGACCAGCGCCCGACACCCTGCGTCGGCAAATGTTTGAATATTGGTCGATAAGACCTCCAACTCGGTGTCGATGGTCGGGACAATCAGGCGGATGTCGTGTGCGGAAACCAGCGCGAGCAGTTCGGGAATATAACTTTCAGACTTGACCGGCGGCAACCGGAACGCGCCGTCGGCTTTGTAGATCGCCGGGGCAAGGCTGCTCGCATCACCGGCAAAGACCTCCGCACCCCGCGCGTGCGCCGATTTAGCAAACGCCTGCACCAGTGAAACGCGTCTACCTGCACTCGTGACGAGGACGTTCATACCTCTCCCCTACGGCCCTTACCAAAAACGTACTTTAGAATTACAGCTTTACAACTCACTCAGCACATCCTCGAACGCCCGCACCGTAGCCGTGGGCGTAAACGCTTCCGCCCGCACCGGCCCGTAAGCGCGCAATTTAGCTTGTAATGTTTTATCGTTAAGCAGCCCGTAAATGCCCTCGGCAAGCGCAGAAACGTCTTCGTTAGGAACAACGACACCTGCTTGACCGTCCTCGAGCACCTCCGCAGGCCCACTCGGGCAGTCGGTGGCGACGACCGGCGTCCCAACAGCTAGAGCTTCGGCAATCACCCGGCAGAACCCTTCAAAGCGCGAACTCGAGACGAACACCTCAGCTCCTGCCAGCCACGGATACGGGTTTGCCTGAAACCCGGTCAGCACAACCCAATCGGCAATACCCAACGATTGAGCCAGTTTTTGCAGCATCGCTTTGTCTCTGCCCTCACCGACGATAACGAGCAGTTCGACGACGCCGCGCCCGCGCAGCTCGGCGTAAGCGCGTAAGAGGATGTCAAAGCCTTTTTGCGGCTCGAGCCGCCCCACCGCGACGAGGTACGGCTCCTGCGGCGCAGTTTCCGGTAGCGGTTCCGCCGCCCGCATTTTGACTTTATCCAGCTCGAGCGGAATATAAACCGTCCGTACCCGCTCCCGAAGCGCCGGGACAAGCTGTTCTACGCTCTCCTGGATACCGCTCGAGATGGCCACCACCCGCGTCAGCCCTGGATAGAGGCGTTTGGTCAGGGTGGTGTAACGACCCGGCAAACTCTCTAAAAGTTCGGGGAGTGAGTTGCGAACGAAGCCCACCGCAGGTTTACCAGTCAGCTTGCCCAGCACCACAGCCAAAAAGGTCGGAGCCATCTCGAGGCTGCCGACTAACATGTCGGCCCGCCGTAAAACGTGCCAGAGCCGCGCAAAAATGTGCAGCGCGTGTGTTTTTACGCTTTCGCCGGATTTCAAGCCGTAAGTTACAGGGGTGCCAGCGAGCAGTTCAGGCCACGCCTCGCCGGGTTCCAAAACGAACAGTTCGGGTGTGAACTTCGTCCGGTCGAGGTAGTACATCGTCGTCAGGGTGCTGAGTACCGCGCCGTTATGGTAGAGCCCGGTGAGGAGAAACAGGACGCGTCTAGGCACGTTTGCCTCTCAGACGTTGCCACACCGTCACCGGTTTAGCGGCGAGCGTTTTCTTTTCGCGGTTCATATACTGGAGCGTCCGAAAGCCTCTAAGCGCAAGTTTGGCAAGCAGGCCAGACATGGCGACGGAACCCTCGAGCCACGAAAAGCCCCACGACAGGTCTTTATAAAATAGGGTCGGGACGGTTTTGTTCTCCGCCAAAGTTTCCGCCGCTTTAGCTCTGCTCCCCCGCGACTTCCGCACTCGCCCGAATACGTCCCGCCCGATACCGAACAGGTCGCCTGCCGAGAGCGCTTTGGCAAGGGGCGCGGCCCGCAGTTCGTTGGGGTCGTCGCTGATAGGGGCCCAAGCGAGCGCTTTAGCTTCGGCGCGGGTCGGTTCGGAGATCAGCATTCCGGTCACTAACCGCGCACACGCCCGCAGTTCGGGTTCGTGATGTTTGGCAGGACTTTTTGCCAATTCTTCAGCGAACCGCGTTACAAGTTCGTGGACAGTGCGCAAAAATGCCTCGCGCTTAGGGTAGGCCAGAAGCGTTGAGAGCACCGGCTCGACCCTGCCGTCTTTTACGGCGTAACGGCTCGTGCTGCCGTGGTCGGCCATCGTAAATACTTGGTCGATAAGTCCTTTGTTCTCAAACAGGGTGCGTACCGGAGCCAAAGCTTCGTTTTCGGCCTCTTCCAGCAGATACGCCCGTCCCTGACCATACGCCCGTGAAGAGAACCGCGTTTTGGAGATGCCCAGATAGTAGCCAAGTGTGTGCGGTTGCCCCGCTGAAGCCAAGACCTTGTGCAGCGAACCCTGCGTGCGGAGCGTCCAACCCACATCGACGAGCGCCCAGCGGTCATCGCGTAACAGTCCTTCTTGCTTGAAATACGCAAGGGCCGCCTCCCGCGCCGCTTCTGCTTGCGCCATAATCTGCGGCGCGACTTCAGGATCTTCTAAAAACGTCCAGAACCGTCCATATGTTTCGCCCTCGAGCTGCGTGTCCCACGTTTCTTTGGGAAAACCGTGCCGCACTAAGGGAGCCTCGAGACCCTCCGGCGTCAGATTTACCCGTTTGAGATTGTGACGCGGCGCGGACGACTGCCCGGTCATGAGGACGAACTCGAGTTCCTTCCGGCTTACCGAAAATGCCGAGGGGACATACCACGCCTGCCGCGAACCGTAGAGGTAGCGAACCTCTAAGTCGGGCTCGAGCGCCTGAGCGATTTTGTGCAATACCTGTCCGTCACGGGCGACGAAATAAAGCCGTTCCAAACCGTGTGTCTTTGCGTCTTGCAGCACCCATGTTACGAAGCCAACTAGCAGCGGGGCGACGACGCTCGAGGCCAGCTCCGCGCTTCCTGAACGCGCGCCGTCGTCATTCACACTCAGGCGTGTAACCCGCGAGATTCCAGCGAGTTGCGACGTGATCCAAGGCGACCGGCTCGAGACGTTCAGCATCGCCCGTTCAAAGCGGTTGAGCTGCGTTCCCGTAAAGAGTTCGGTGCGGACGCCCACCTTACGCGCCCCCAAAAAGTCACTCTCTACACCGTCGCCGCAGTGCAGCAGATCACGGGCTTGGAGATTTTCTTTTTCTAAAACGTGGCGGTAGAGGCTCCCGGCGCGTTTGGTCTTGCCAACGTCGCTCGAGACGTAAAGTGTCTCGTCCGGTACGGTGTAGCCGCACCGTAAAAGCATCTCCCGCACGACCTCACGCGGCAGATACATGTCAGAGACGAACAGCACGCGTTCTCCGGCTCCTTGCAGCACTTCGATACGCGTACGCATTGGGACGACCGGACGCATGGAATCAAGCTCGAGCCTTACCTCAGCGCCCTGCATCTCCTGGGCCGTAAAACCCCAGCCGTCAAGCTCGAGGCCGCCGTAAATATCGGTAAGGGTAATCTCCTCAGCTTGCACAGTCTTGTGCGCCTGCTTTTCCGCCGCTACGCGCAGCGCCGCCAGCTCACTCACCTCTTCAGGGCCGTAAGCTTGACCGCTTTCGCGGAGCAACGTTTCAGCGAGCAGATAAAAGAGGTCGGCGGGCCGCGCACAGGTTCTTACGATGCAGGTATCGAAAACGTCGAACGAATAGGTCATTTCACCTTCAACTGCCGCGCAGGTTTGCGGCGCAGCGAAACATCCTTCATTTGGGTAGGTGCACTGAGCGTACCCGGATACGCTGAGCATAACAAATACCCATCTTTTGAAGGGTGCAAACGACCTTCAGACGACTTCCAAGCAACTACTGAACGACCCGACATTTGCTGCTGCTTCCGAAATCTTCTGCGGCGTCAAGGGTTCCCCCTACACTTGGGCGCTTTTAAGGCTATAATTGCCCATGACACCTCGCCCAACGCGTCACAAAGGAGCTTTTATGAAACGATTTGCACTCGCCGCTCTCTTACTCACGCCCTTTGCTCTGGCCCAAAGCGATATGCCCGACCTAGAAGGCCGTACCCTCAGCGTCGGCTCGGACACCACCTATCCACCTTTTGAAACAATCAATCAGCAGGGTGAAGCCGTCGGCTTCGACGTTGACGTCGTAAACGCGATTTGTGAAAAGGTCAACTGCGTCGCCGAGTTTAAGACGACCGCGTGGGACGGTATCTTTCCGGCCTTAGCTAACGGTGAGTTCGATATGGTCGCCTCGGGTGTATCGATTACGCCGGAACGCGACCAGATTGTTGACTTTACCGACCCCTACCTCGCCGTCACCGAAGCGATTGCCGTAAAAGTTGAAGACGCCGACCTGACCCTGGAAGATTTTACCGGCGGCGACCTGATTTTGGGCGCACAAACCGGCACCACGAACGCCGTAACCGCTGAAAGCCTCGTCGGGCGCGACCGGCTCCGCCTTTACGACAACTTCAATACGGCGGTGCAGGCGCTCCTTAATGGCGACGTGGACGGCGTAGAGATTGACGGCACTTCGGCAGACGCGTTCGTCGAGCAGTACGCCGGAGAGCTGACCGTCAACATTGCCGACGTAGAATCGGGTACTGAGCTGGGTTTTGTCGTTCAGGAAGGCGATTCGCTTGTTGACGCCCTGAACGCCGGACTCGCCGAGGTTCAGGCTGACGGCACCTTGGCTGAACTCGAGGCGAAATGGCTGGCTGTAGGCAATTAGTGAACTCATTTACGAAAGGGCCCGGTCAAACCGGGCTTTTTACGTTGGGTTTTGTAGCAAGTATCATCTGGGAACAGACGCCCTTACATTCATCTGAACTGTCTAGCACGCACATTCTGTGATGGTAAGGGTAGCTTTCAACCGCTTAAGTGCTATAACGTTCCGACAGGTTTCCGGTAACGCCCATGAGTAAACCCACCCCGACGCCCGGAACTCCGGCGCAAGGCGCAAGTCTCGGCCCCAGCACAATTGTTCTTCTGAGCGCCCTGCCGTTTGTCATCTATCTGTTCGTTACCGCTCCTGATTATCAGCGGGCACTCCGCTACATCGTACCGGGTGTCGGGGTTACAGCCGTCGTCACTATCCTCGCCTACATCACGGCGATGTTGTTGGGTTTGGGGCTTGCCGGACTGTTGCTCCTTAAATGCGGACGCTGGACGAACCTGCGTTTCGGTATCGCAGCACTGTTAGCAGCGTTCGTCAGCGTGTTTTTCTTCTCGCGTCCGGCAACCGATTACACCTTAATCGGTAGCGCCGACGGGCGCGTCGCCATCATTCAGGGCACGCCGGGGCGCGTTTCCAAGCAGATTCAGTCCGGGGCTTACGGCGGCGACGGGATGTCGGTGCGGTCGTTTACGTCGGTCGAAGATGCGCTTGCCGGGTTGGAAGACGGTACCGTCAGCGCCGCCTTTATCCCTACTGCAGAGGTTCCGCAGGGCGCAAATGTCCTCTGGCAAGTCGCTTTTTTACCCTCGGCAGCCCGTAATCCGGCCCTCCTGAGCGCCGTGCTTGCCGTGCTGCTCCTGATGCTGAGCGCCGCTGGCTGGTGGAGCCGTGAACACCCGCTCAGGATCTTTGCCGAACTCTACATCGATATGATTCGCGGCATTCCGATGCTGGTGATTATTCTCTACGTTGGGTTTCCGCTTCAGGGTGCCTTACGGGACGCCACCGGCGGCGTTCTCGACATGCCCATCTTGATGCGCGGCGTCGTCGCGATTGCACTTGGCTACGCGGCTTATCTGGCAGAAATCTTCCGGGCTGGCATCGAAGCCGTGCCGCACGGTCAGCGCGAAGCGGCCCGCACGTTGGGTTTGACAGGTGCGCAAACCGCCCGTTTTGTCGTCTTGCCCCAAGCCCTGCGAATCGTTACACCGCCCCTCGGCAACGAGTTTATCGCCATGCTCAAAGATTCGTCGTTGCTGTCGGTTTTAGGGGTGCGCGAGTTGACGCAACTTGCCCGCGAATATCAGGCTGCGAACTTTCAGGTTTTCGAGCCGTTCAATACGGTCGCCGTGCTTTACATCGCCATTACGCTTGTTGCGTCTAGTTTACTGAAGTGGCTCGAGCGCCGTACTAAATACGGCAAGTGACCCAAAGCGGCACTTCTTATTACAACTTCATGCTACTTCTACTCCGGCCATTTATACCCAAAATCCTTACGCTTGATTTTGACCATTCGCCCATCAGGGTGATGCCAAACTACGCCCTCAACGACATGGTTCTGGAACCACTCCTTCAATTCGTCAAAGGTACGCGGAGATTCAATTGTCTCCGAGCCATGACGCCAAAGTTGGTGCTGCTGGAGATTATAAAGATTCCTCTGTACCTTTGGCCCGACTAACTCATATGTTCCGTCTGACAATGAAGGATCGAAAGCTTCCTGGTGCCACTTGTCATCTGGCGTATCAGAAATGGGCAACCAGCCAGGCCAATGCCCCGTATTGGGGTCTGCATTTTCCTCTGCTGCTTGCCAATTAGCAGGAGCTGCTTTGTAGTCTGTCAGTTCCCAAGGGCCGTCATAACCTTTCTTTTTACGCTTTACTGCTTGGTCACTAAGCCTACGGTCGTAACGCTTGTAGAGCTTACCGTCATGAACCATGCAGCTAGTGCCGTCCACTTTTAGTGTCGCAACACCCTCACCGGCGGCGACCCATTCGGTTCCAGAAACCAGTTCATCATAGATTAGGCGCGTGCCTTGATAGTCACGCTTAAACAGAGACTGTATTTTCTGCACGGTTCATTCCCTTCCCGCTTTAATTTTGTGAGCGAAACAAATCTGAGCGATCTAGTTTCTAAGTACACAATTACACCGTGTGGCGGAATGTATCTAGCCTAAATTGCTCGGACGTTACCTTGGAGCTTTGAAAACCTGCCTAGTCGAGAAAATCTCTCAATTTCCGCGTCCGAGACTCGTGATACTTGAGTTTGCGGAGCGCCTTGTTTTCAATCTGCCGAATCCGCTCACGGGTTACGCCGAAGTGTGCACCAACCTCCTCGAGCGTGTGCTCGCGCCCGTCTACCAGACCTTTGCGGAACTTCAAAACCATCGACTCGCGTTCAGTGAGCTTGTCCAAAGCTTTGTCAAGCTCTTCGGACAAGAGCGTTTTCGAGGCTTGGTCAACCGGCGATTCGACGTTATCGTCGGGGATAAAGTCGCCGTAAAACGAGTCTTTTTCGTCGCCGATAGGCGTTTCTAAAGACACCGGCTCCTGCGAGACCTTAAAAACCTCTTCGACCTTTTCGGCGTTCCAACCCGGCCCCATCGCGTCGGCAACCTCTTCGTAGGTCGGTTCGCGGCTGAGTTCTTGCTGGAGCTGCCGCGCCGTGCGGGTCAGCTTGTTGATGGTTTCGACCATGTGAACGGGGATACGGATGGTGCGGGCTTGGTCGGCGATGGCGCGGTTGATGGCCTGCCGAATCCACCACGTCGCGTAGGTAGAGAACTTGTAGCGGCGGCGGTACTCGAACTTTTCAACCGCGCGGATCAGCCCCTGATTACCCTCCTGGATGAGGTCGAGAAACGACAAGCCGCGTCCGGTGTACTTTTTGGCAATCGAGACGACAAGGCGCAAGTTGGCTTCGATGAGGTGCTGCCGTGCCATGTCACCGTCTTCTTGCACGCGCTTAAGGCCACGTTTGGTGCGTTCGGGCAGGCTTTCGCCCTCTTCAGCGGAGCGTTTTTCGGCGGCTTCACCGTCTTCGATACGCCGTGCGAGCGAGATTTCTTCCTCCAAAGTCAACAAACTCACGCGCCCGATTTCGTGCAGATACTGCCGCACCGGGTCGTTCGTTGACAAGCGGCTACCCGCCATCGCTTCGGCGCGCGCCTCCATCTCTTCACGGTCACGGTTGAGGTCGCCTTCATCGTCTTCCGCATCATCGAGTTCGGCGACGCCGTCAAACTCGTCGTCGTCGATAACTTCGTCGTCGGCGAGGTCGGCAATTTCAATTTTTTGTGCGCCCAGAAGACCGATTAGGGTCTCGAAGTCGTCGCTGGCGCTGTCTAGATTCAGCGATTCGACCGCCTTGTTGAGCGCGGAGGTAATCTCTTCAGAGTTGAGCGAGCCGTCGCGCTTACCGGTTTCGAAAAGTTTTTGGATTTGCGGTGCGTTGACCCACGCCGGGCCGGCTACAGGCGTTTCGGCTTGGGTGGATTTAGCAGTTTTTTTGACAGGTGCTTTTTTTGCTTTGGGTTTCGTTTTGACGTTTGCTTCGGTCATTTTGCCTCCAACGGATTCGGGCGGACTGAGTATAGATAGTAGAAAGCAGTAGAAAAGGCCGCGTACTGCGGTTCTCAGCTTTTTGGGTATTTCTTGGGTGGAGTTCTTGGCGCTCGCCATGAATCAGTCGCGCCGCATCGCGCTAATATAAGACTATAGCATAACTCAGCTCTAAAAGCCGCGCTAGAGCGACACCGACAGGGATATGTGGAGATGATTCCAAAGGGATCAAGGCGGTGTAGGGGCAGCATTCAGGATTGTCTCAGTAGCATTTACAGTTGAACCGTCCCCAAGGCACCCTGATGGTTTCGTCACGCTTCTCACCCCAATAGCCTGATAAATTAGATCAGTGTTCCGACTTGCTCTTATCGCGCTCGGCCTTACGGTCGCCGTTCTCGTGGCGTTGTCGCTGGTTCCGCAGCGGCGGCAGGTGACGCCGGGGGGCACTATCTCGTTGTCCGGCGCAGGCGTCACGCTCTACCCCCAAGCCGACCCGGACGCAGTCTGGCACTTTGCCGCTGACCGGGTAGATTACAAACCCGACGTGCAGGAAACTGTTTTGTACGACATTGACGACGCTGAAAGAACGGTGGGCGGCAAAACGGACTTTACGCTGGCGTCAAAGCGTCTGGTCATCGACGCACAGGAGAACCTCCGCGGTCAGCAGCTCGAGGTTTACATCCCCGAAGCCAAGTGGACGCTTGACATGAAGAATAAGTCCGGTACGCCGGTCGTTATCGACCAGCAAGAAGGCAGGTTTAGCGCGCCGTTTCTGGATATTTCCGGCCCTGATATTAACAGCCGCTCCCAAGACGCAGGGATGGACTTCGACCTGAAGAACTTTGTCTCCGGCGGCGAGGGTACCCGAAACAGTGATAGTTTTAGAGACGGGGCAAATTAAATCTCGAGTAACGATAGAGGAGTTTTATGTTGACTACTGCTTACGACCTTGCCAAACTTGCCGCTCTATCCGCTTCCCTGTGCCTGGGCTTCGCTTTAGCGCAAGACGCACCTGCTGACCCTGCGCCTGCAGGTGACGCGCCAGCTGGACAGGTCGAGGGCGCACCTACACCCGCCGGGCCGGGTGAGCGCATTATCACCATCACCTATGACGGCGGCACCCGCGACAGTCCTGACCTCCGCTACGGCCCCTATGTGTACGAGCACCCACAGCCGGACGGCATCAAGGCGAGCGTGTCGAACCTCGAGATTTTCTCCCAACGCGGCGAACTGAGCGCCCCTAAAGACGTGCTGATTGCTGAGGCCGAAGGGGAGCGTGAAGCGAACTTTACCGGCGGCGTGCGGGTCGAGCGGGGTCGGTTGACGGCGACCGGGCCGGGACTCGAGTACAGCGAAGCGACGGGCCGTGGCGTGATGCCGCAAAAAACCGCCATCGTCGTGGAACCTGCCGATAAAAACAACGACGTCGTAAATATCGCTACCGACACCGTAACGTTCGACGTCGATACCGATACGAGCGTCAGTCAGGGGAACGTGACGCTGACCAACGGGGCGCAGGACGCAGAGGCGGACGAACTCGTCTTTGAAGAGGGGCGCGATTTGGCGGTACTGAGCAATGAGCAGGGGCAGGCCGTAGTACGGCGCGAAAACGACGACGGCACCTTCCTGACCATTACCGCCGACGAGATTCGCGCCCTGACCGAGACCGACGTGCTTTTGGCGACCGGCAACGTTTCTATTGTAGACGGCGACAATACAACGACCGGCGATACGCTCTACTACGACGACGACGCCTCGAGAGCCGAAGTCATCGGTAATCCGGCGGTTTCAGTTGACGAAGCGTTCGGTTCAACGATCAGTGGCGCACGCATCGAGCAGCGCACCGACATCGACGCGGTACAGCAGCTGAGCGACCCGACGCCGAGCTTCGACACCGCGCAGTTCCGTCTGTCGAGCGAAACCGCCGCAGCTCCGGCCCCGTAAAAAGGCGTTTACGGTGATGTTTACGGTGCGGCGGCTTATCATTTTAGGACTTTACGGCGGCCTGTTAGCAATCGGTGGCTTGGGGATAAGTACGGCACAAAACGGCGCAAAGCCGCCGGAAACGCCGCCCGTAAATCCGGCAGAGACCTCGCCAGCAACGCCAGCAGAAACGCCGGAAGAGGCAACCGAGACACCAGCAGAAGAGACCGAGTCCCCAGCAGAAACGCCAGCGGTTGACCCGGCAGCCAACCTGCCGTCGTTTGAACTCAGACGTGGCGACCGCCCGATTGTTGTGAAGCAGACCGCGACCGACGCCGAAGGGGGCATCAACATCACCAAAGGCGGGAGTGACTGCCGTAAGGACAGGAATATCTCGTTTTTCTATGCGCCCAACCCCAAACGTATTGACACCACGGTCAATAAAACCCGGATTAACTCGAGCGTCGTCCTCCGTACCCAACCCAAAGAGGGCGGCGCAGAGGCGCAAGAAGAAGCGGACCTCAACTTTTTCGGCGGGTCGTTAGGCGTTGACAACGACACGCTCTGCCCCACCAATATCAAACGTGGCGGCGACCCTAAAGTGACCATCACCGAGGGCCGCACGACCGTCGAAGGTGGCCCGCTCGTCTACAGAAACAGCACCGGCATTGGGGATATGACCGGCCCGGTTGACCTGAATCGCCGCGCCTCCGGCGAGTCGCCCGCGCTGACCTCCTCGTCTGACCGCTTTTCGTTTAACGTTGACGACGATATTCAGACGCTTAAAGGCAACGTCAAGGTCGAGTCCGACGGGCGCAAGAGCGAAGCGGATATCCTGGAACTTGACGAAGCGGCCGGGTTTGCGGTGCTGCGCGGCAATCCAGCGGTCAGCCGCAACAACGAGAGTGAAGTCAGGGGCGAGGTCATCGAATACGACCTCGACAGCAACGACGTGGTGGTCGTAGGTGAGGTCAAGGGAGCGTTTACGCTCGACCTCGGGGACGACGAGGCGTCGCTGCCCGACTTGAGCATCGGCGGTGACAGCTCAAGTACAGGCTCAGACACCAGCGGTGATTCTTCGGGCGATACAAGCGGAGCAACCGACGGTTCAGGAGATTCTACAGGTGATGGAGCCGACAGCTCAGGAGATTCTACGAGTGGTGATGATAATTTCATCCCACCTGACGACCCAAACGAAACTTTCTGAAACAGCAAGGCAGCCTGCTGAGCTAAACTTCAGCAGGTTGCTCTCGTCGGATGACACGCACCAAATTACGGCAGAGAACAGCTTCAGACTTTAGGCAGATGTAAAATCAGTAAACCTTCACGCAGTTGGGCGCTGCTCGCTTCGTAGTGAACGTCACCGGGTAGCTCGAGCGTCCTTTGAAAGTGTCCTCCGGCGCGTTCACGTACCGCAAACGTCTGTTCACCACCGTTCATCTCGCGCAGGCCCGCAACCGTGAGCTGCCGCCCGTGCAGGGCGATCTCGAGGTCGTCCTGAGCGACGCCGGGCAGGTCTACAATCAGCCGGTACGCCTCACCGAGGTCGAGCAGGTCGAGTTTGAGCTCCAAGCTCTGCTGCGTCACCCCGGCGGCCAGCTCGCTCACCCGGTCGCGCAGAATAAGCAGACTCTGCAGGTCGCGCTGGGTGGCGTTTTGGGTGCTATTGTCGCGTTTGTCCAACTCCATAAGGAAAGTTTAGCATTCGCTTTTCACCCTTCCGGGGCGTTTGTACATAAATCCGGCAGCTATTACCGTGGTCGGCAGCGCTCTCAGCTCGAGGTTTACCGACCGGCACACACCTTTTGAGCTGAGGCTTGGCGTGATTTCAACTTCGGGAATTGTGAACCGTATACTGGGGCCGATGACGACGAACACAGCTGGACACGAGGTTGCGCAGAAACGGGTCGCATATAACTCAAAGCTCTATGCCTGAAAGCTCTATGCCTGAAAGCTCTGGGTCTGAAAGCTTTATATCTAATTCGTTTGAAGCCGAGCCTGAAACCGGCCCGGTCATCGCCGTTTTGGGCGGGGTCACGGCGAGTGGTAAAAGCGCGCTGGCGCTCACGTTGGCGCAGGATTTTGGGCTCGAGCTAATCTCTGCCGACGCCATGATGGTCTACCGGGGGCTCGACATCGGGACGGCGAAACCGACGCCGGACGAGCGGGCGCGGGTGCCGCACCACCTTATCGACGTTGCGTGGCCGGACGAGGCGTTTAGCGTCGCACGCTACGTGACGCTGGCAGAGCGGGCTATCGCTGAGGTTCTGGCGCGGGGCCGTCTGCCGCTCGTGGTCGGCGGTACGGGGTTTTATATTCGCGCCCTGACAGTCGGGTTGCCGACGACGCCGCCACCCAACGCCAAGGTGCAGCGAGGGCTTTGGGAACGCCTCGAGCAAACCGGCCTCGACGCGCTCGAGGCCGACCTCTTCCGGCTTAGCCATGAAGACGCCGCACGCGCACAGCGCAACCCCCGGCGTATCATCCGGGCGCTCGAGATCTGGGAGCGGAGCGGGCGCTCGCCGACGACGTTTCCTATGACCAGACCCCGGTACCGCTACAGCAAACGGCAGCTCGAGTTTGGTACTGGTTTGGGGGAGCTCGAGGCGGCTATACACGAGCGCACCGAGACGATGTTTCGTGCGGGTCTGGTCGCTGAGGTGCTAGGACTATTGGAGCGCTACCCGGACACGCCGACCGCGCTGCAAGCTATCGGCTACAAAGAGGTGCGCAGAGCTATCATGGAGGACACGCTGGAAGGTGCGCCGCAAGCGGTCAGTCAGGCAACCTTGCGGTACGCCAAACGGCAGCGCACCTGGTTCGCCAAAGAGCCGCAGATGACGGCGCTGAAGCGTGCTGAAGCGCCGAGCTGGTTAGCGCGTTTACAGTGATTTATTAGGGTTTACGGCACAGTTTGGACGTAGTAGCAGCGTAGAGGTGACATGATCATAAAGCTGGCTTCTAAAGACTAGCTTCTCATTGCCAGCCTTCTCTTTCAACAGCACTTCCAGTATTTGCAGCCACAAAGTAAGCTAGAGGATGACAAGTTATTCACTAGACCTACGGGAACGAATCGTTAAAGCGCAAGTTGAAGAAGGGCAGAACAAAAGCGCAGTAGCAAGACGCTTTGGGGTAAGCCGCTGGAGCGTCGAGCGTTACGTTAAACGTGCTGCGGTAGGGACGTTAGCGGCAACGCCACATCTAGGTAGAAGGCGGCGGCTTGATACAAAAGGTGGTGAGGTATTGCGGCGGCAGGTTGAGGTGCAGCCTGACTGGAGTCTCGAGCAGCACGCCGCCACACTCTCTAAAGCGACGGGTATAGAGCTTAAGAAGTCGTCGGTCGGCAACTATCTTAAGCGCATGAGCATCACCCATAAAAAAAGAGTTTCAGCGCCACCGAGCAAGATGAGGGGGAGCGACAACGCTACCTTGACGACGTAAAACATAAAGACACGAAGTTGCTTGTGTTCCTAGACGAAACGAGTGCCTGTGTTGGACAAAGCCGTGAGTATGGTTGGGCACCTAGCTGCGAACGTGTCCATGACGTTAAACCCGAAGGCAAGAAAGAACGGGTTAGCTTAATTGCTGCGGTGACGCTTGAAGGGATAATGGCTAAACAAGCTTTAGTTGTCACGGACACAATAAACAAAAACGCTTTTCTGACTTTTCTTGAGACCGTTCTACTCCCCACGCTTACCAAGGGCAGCGTTATTGTGATGGACAATTGGACGGTTCATTACGGTGAGGACGTAAACGAACTCGTTGATCGCTTTGGCTGCGAACTCTTGTATCTGCCGACCTATTCACCTGACTTAAGTCCCATAGAACAGCTTTTCGCCAAGCTCAAGGCATTGATCAAACGCCTTCGACCTGAAACGATAGACAACCTTATCCAAGCTTTTTGTGAGGCAGTCAGAGCTGTTACCCCAAGGCAGGTTCTCAATACCTTCGAGCCTTGTGGCTATATGTTGGAGCAGTAAAACATGGAAGTGCTACAAGAAGACGCCGACGAAACATCAGCTATTTGAAAATCGTAGTTTGGCGGTGGCTCCGGTGAGAGAACTCGCGAGCGTCGCCCAAAACCGTCCAGAGTTACTGAGCTCACACGCGTGGTGTGAATCCTGCAAAGAGGAAAGCGGAACGCATCTGTTAGAGTGAACCTCAAGAGCCGGACGTAACGCCCGGCAGAAGCCCAGAAAATCCTAACGGCGCAAACCCTAACGATTAGGTGAAACGGACAGGAACACTATGCAACAAGACCTCAGTGTAAGTTTGGGAGACGTTTTCCGGTTTTTACGCCGCGGCCTCCTGTTGGCGGTGCTGCTCGCAGCTATCGGCGCGGGCGTCGCCTACTTTGTTAGCAGCTCACAGACGCCGAGCTATACAACCGACGCAATTTTGCTGGCAACTTTGGGCGAGGTCGGCTTGGGCGGCGTCAACGTGGATATCGTCGCGGCCCCGGCGATCAATCCCGACTCGTATGAAGCTGCCGCTAAAGGTCAAGACGTGATCGGCGCAGCGCTGATCGCACTCGGGCGCGAGGTTACGCCCGCACGGGTTGACAGCATTCGCAGACGCCTCATCGTCGGTGCGGAATCAAGCTCATCTTTTCGGGACAGCAGCCAGATTACGATGGAACTTCGCGGCCCCGACCCCGAGGGAATTGCCGGGACGCTCAACGCGCTCGGCGCGGCGCTGATCGACTGGGACAGAGGGCGCGCCGAAAACGCTATCAGCGACACCATCGATCAGTTTGACCGCACCATCGCCGCGACCCAAAACGAGATCGCGCGGCTCGAGGCGGATGGGGGCAGCACGGGCGACATCGGTCGCCTGCAAAACCGGCTTTCAGCGCAGCAGTCCAACCGGGAAACCGTCGAGGCGGCGGTCGGTACCGCCCAGAGTCGGCTCGAGTTTATTCAGGCCGCCTCGGTACCCATCAGGCCGGTCTCGCCTAAACCGCTTTTCGACGCGGCGATCGCCGGTATTTTAGGGTTTTTACTCGCTTACGGCATCTTGCTCCTGCGTAACCTGCTCGATACCAAACTCAGAAACGTCGATGATCTCGCTACTGTGATCGGTTTGCCGATTCTGGCTGAGTTTCCCAAGTCGGCGAAAAAGACCCGGCGGCTGCCCCGTGAAGCCTCGAGCTACCTGCGTACCAACCTGCTCCTGAGCACCCAGAGCGTGCATCCCAAGGTTATTTTGGTCACGAGCCCAAACCACAGCGAAGGCAAGTCGAGCGTCGCCCTGAGCCTCGCCGAAAGCTTTACGCTGGCCAACTACCGCACCCTGCTCGTCGACGCCGACTTGCGTCAACCCGTCATCGCCCGCGAGTACAACTTGGACGACAAACGTTATATGCCGCTCCGGACGCACCTCGAGAACCCGCAAGGCGCATATGAAGCGGCGCACGTCGGGGTCAACCTTACCCAAACGCTCGACATCCTCCCGACTTTCCGGGCGGCCCCCTCGCCGACCGAACTCTTAAGCGCCGGATTCCCCGAATGTCTGGCGACCTGGAGCGAGGACTACGACGTGATCGTTATCGACTCCGCGCCCCTCCTAGACGTCGCTGATACCCTAACGATTGCGCCTCTTTGCACCGGGACAGTTTTGGTGGCGAGCCTCGAGACAACCGACCCTCAAGGTCTAGAAGAGACCGTCGAACGTCTGCAGCGGAGCGGCGTGCGTATCTTCGGCATCGCCGCGACCTTTGTCGGTCGTAGCAGCCCCCGCGCCAACCCCCGCTATAGCCGCGACGCCGAGTTCGAGGAGCGCGTCCAAAATGCACCGCCGCAACTTTTGTCGCCTTCTCGGGAGCGTGGGGCAAATCAGGGACGCGGAAGCGGCCGCCCAAAGTAGCGTCGTTCGCACTGCCATTTACATCTGTTGCATGATGGGTAGGCTTAGCTCGGAACGCATGTCCAGCATCCCACACCAAAGCACACCAAAGCACACCAAAGACAATTTTTGCAGAACTGTAACTGAATCTCTATTCTCGAGTATTTAGTTTCAGGGACGCACATTTGATTGTATCTCCGAAGTTGCTTGAATCTTTGCACTGGTCTGAAAATGTACCAACCTGAGAGTTTGGTCTTCTTGGAATCCTGTAAGGAACTCAGCCAAACGTGTGTCCTATAAAACAGGTGAGAAGTCCGTCTTATACGCAAACTCGACTTGATGCCCACACTTTTTACAACGTTGGCGCGGCATCAGACGTCACAGCTTTTGACCGCCCTAACCGCTACACTTTATAGAGACCACCCTGGTAGGTGGTTCTAAGGCGTTACCTCTCTACCCCCAGCGTCTACTAGTATCTACGAAAGGGCTTACGGTGCGATCACCTCGGGAGCAACCCACACTTACACCACCTCGTCTTACAGCTCACGGTTTACTCACGCATCTTGGCGACGCCCGCCCTGAAATACGTTACAGTGAGGCTGTCCCACGCCAAACACCGGCACTAGGGAGGGACTATGCCGAATGAAGAAAAACTGACCATCTGGGGAGAACCGAGTTATTTCGGTCGTAAAAAGATCGCTATCGACGCGCTCGGCTGGCTTTTAGCGACGCCGATTGCATTTTTGATTCGTTACGACTGGAGTTTCCCAGGCGGGTCGTGGAGCGCCCTTATCCTGGCGACGCTCGGACTGTTCGTTCTCAAACTCGGCGCGGCGTATCTTTTCGGGCTTTACCGCCGCAGCTGGTCACGGTTGGCGTTTCGTGACCTCGGCAACTTATTAAGGGCGGTCTCGAGCGTGGCCCTGCTAGGTAGCGTGCTGCTGTTTTGGCTCGGCCCCATCAGCGGTATCCCGCGCTCCATCGCCCTTACAGACGGTCTTCTTACCCTGTTTATCATGTCGGGTGTGCGGGCCGCCGCTCGTTTTCGCCACGAGGCTCGTTTGGGCCAGCCCGAAAGCGGGGGCGGGCGTAAGGCTGTCCTGATCATCGGCGCAGGTGAAGCGGGTACGCTTATCGTCCGGGAGATGCTCCGGCACCCCGAAATGGGTCTTAGACCCGTCGGTTTTCTAGACGACGACCCCAAAAAGGTCGGCTACCGCATCGCTACCGTGCCCGTTTTGGGAACTACCGCCGATATCAACAAGCTCGTGCAGCGCCACGATGTAGACGAGGTTTTGATCGCACTCCCCTCTTCGGATGGTCGCGTCGTGCGTCAGATCGTAGGCCGTATCGAAGGCGCGAAAGCGGGCCTCAAGTACCGCATCATGCCCGGCGTCTATGAGCTTTTAAGCGGTCAGGTCGGGATCAACCGTATCCGCGAAGTGCAGATCGAAGACCTGCTCCGCCGCCCGCCGGTCGAACTTGACAACACCGCGATTTCAAACTACATCACCGACCAAGTGGTGATGGTCACAGGCGCGGGCGGCTCGATCGGTTCCGAACTGGTACGGCAGATCTGCCGGTTTCGGCCTAAAGAGCTGATTTTATTCGGGCGCGGCGAAAATAGCATCTATACTTTAGAGCGCGAACTCGACCGCGACTGGCCGGATATTCCGTATCACAGCGTCATCGCCAACGTGCAAAACATCGTCCGGCTTGACTACGTGTTTCGCCGCTACGGGCCGCAAGTCGTCTTTCACGCGGCGGCGCACAAACACGTTCCGCTGATGGAACTCAACCCCGAAGAGGCGGTCTTCAACAACATCATCGGCTCACGCAACCTGGTGACGCTTTCACTTAAGTACGGGATTTCACACTTCGTCAACATCTCGACCGACAAGGCCGTCAACCCGACCTCAGTGATGGGCGCGTCGAAACGGATGGTCGAACAGGTTGTGCAGAGCGCCGCGCTCCGGGCACGTCCGGAGCAGAAGTTTGTTTCGGTGCGTTTCGGCAACGTTTTGGGCAGCCGCGGCAGCGTGATTCCGGTTTTTAAGCAGCAGATTTTGTCAGGTGGGCCGGTTACAGTCACGCACCCGGACATGACGCGCTACTTTATGACCATCCCCGAAGCCTCGCAGCTCGTGTTGCAGGCCGCCGGACAGGGCCGCAACGGTGAGATTTACATCCTCGATATGGGTGAGCCGGTGCGTATCGTCGATTTAGCTAGAGACCTGATCAAACTCTCGGGTTTTGAACCCGACGTCGATATTCAGATTGCCTTTTCCGGGATTCGCCCCGGCGAAAAGCTCTACGAGGAGCTGATGACGAACGAAGAAAAAGGCGGTTCGACCGCACACGAAAAGATCTTCGTCGCCAAACCTTCACCTTTAGAACTCGAGGCACTAGACCGCACCGTCCAAAACCTGCAAGAAGCGGCCCTCTTGTCCGATCACGCGACGATTCGGCGGCAGCTTAAAACCCACATTACCGGGTCTTTAATTAGCGACGTTGCCGCCTAAAAAAGTTTGATGTCGAGGGGGCTCGAGGTTGACTCGAGCCCTTTTCATTTGTGCGTTACGATAGCTTGTGCATAGAGAATCTCTCGGGCTCGAGCGTTACACCGTCATGCTAAAGCCATATAATAAGGGGTGGGCTAAACGCTTTGAAGCGGAACGCTTACAGCTAGCGACAGTTCTAGGTGACGAAGTAGACGTTCAGCATATCGGCAGTACCTCTGTTCCCGGTCTTCAAGCCAAACCGATTTTAGATATCGGCGTCGGTGTAAAAGATTTTGACGCGGCTTTTGCGTTGGTTAGACCTTTAGAGGCGCTCGGCTACACCTTTCGCGGTGAGCAGAGCATTCCGCGCAGACACTACTTCGTCAAAGGCCCGGACGATAACCGAACGCATCACCTGCATATGTTGGAGCGCACCAATCCAGAATGGCGTAACCTGCTCTTTTTTAGAGATTACCTGCGCGCCCGTCCGGAAGCGTTGGAGCAGTACCAGAACCTTAAGGCGCAACTTGCCGAACAGTTTCCCAAAGACCGTGAAGCCTACACGAACAGCAAGCGCCTCTTCATTCAGGACATCTTGAGCCGTGCCGAGTAACGCCGTTGCTCACTACACCACACTCTTTCTGCGCTTTGAAGGCAGGTGGCTGCTGCTCAAACGCTCGGCGCAAAAACGCCTTATGCCAAACCGTTACACCGGCTTGGGCGGGCGCGTCGAAGCCGATGAGCTTGACGACCTACGCGGCTCAGTCCTGCGCGAACTCACCGAAGAAACCGGCTTGGGAGAGGGCGACCTCGAGCACCTCACTTTACGACGAATGCTCACCCACAACCGCCCCGGCGAACCGCTCACCGTCCTTTTTTACTTTACGGCTGAGCTAGAACGCTACGCATTACCGGACTGTACTGAAGGCACACTGCACTGGACGAAACCGGAAGCTTTTACGGCGCTAGACATCATCGAAACGACGGCGCACGCACTGGAAAAGCTTGTCGAAGATGTAGCGATCGAAAGCGACACTGTGAGTTTAGGCGTCGCACACTACAGCGCTGACGGTTTACAGAGAGTCGTCTGGGGAGATTAAAGAACCCCTACCAAAGCTTGCTATACTTTGCCCATGACAACTACGGCCCCCCGCAAAATGAACACCAGCAAGCGTGACGACAAAATATTTGCGCTCATAGACGAAGAGTTCGAGCGTCAGCGCGACGGCTTGGAACTTATCGCTTCGGAAAACTTTACCTCCCAAGCGGTGATGGAAGCCGTCGGCAGCGTTCTGACAAACAAATACGCCGAAGGCTATCCCGGCAAACGCTACTACGGCGGTTGCGAAGTCGTCGATGAAGTCGAGCTGTTAGCCATCGACCGGGTCAAAGAGCTGTTCGGCTGCAGTTGGGCGAATGTGCAGCCGCACTCGGGTTCGACAGCGAATCATGTGATTTACAGTACGCTCCTTACGCCCGGTGACACACTGATGGGCCTCGACCTCTCGCACGGCGGACACCTGACGCACGGCAGCCCGGTCAACCTGTCAGGCATCTTGTACAACGTCGTGTCTTACAAAGTAGACAAAGAAACCGAGCTGATTGATTATGAGGGGGCGCTTGCACTTGCCAAAGAACACCGCCCCAAACTCATTATCTGCGGCGCAACCGCCTACAGCCGTACCATCGACTTTGCTAAATTTCGTGAAATCGCCGATGCGGTGGGTGCAACGCTCCTCGCGGACATCTCGCACATCTCCGGGTTGGTCGCAGGCGGCGTTCATCCGAGCCCCTTCCCGCACGCGCATGTGGTGATGACCACGACGCACAAGAGTTTACGGGGGCCGCGTAGCGCGGTGATTTTATCCAACGATGAAGACCTCGGCAAACGCATCGACAAAATGATCTTTCCGGGGACGCAAGGCGGGCCGCTCGAGCATGTCGTCGCGGGTAAAGCCATTGCTTTTTTCGAGGCGCTACAACCTGAATTCAAGATCTACGCGCAGCAGATTGTTAAAAACGCGCAGGCGCTGGCGGGGGCGCTCTCAGCTAGAGGCTACCGCATCGTCTCGGGCGGCACGGACAACCACAACTTTTTGGTCGATCTGAGCGCTCAAGATATCAGCGGGAAAAAGGCGCAGAACTTGCTCGACGCAGCAGGAATTACCGTCAACAAAAATACCGTGCCGTTCGATACCCGTTCGCCGTTTGTGACCTCCGGGATTCGTATCGGGACGCCCGCTTTGACGACGAGGGGTTTTACCCCGGAGACGATGACGCAAGTTGCCGAGTTGATCCACCGGACGCTCGAGGGTGAAGACCCGGCGGTGATTCGGAAAGAGGTCAAGGCGCTGACGGCAAACTATCCGATGCCGTAAGTCAGTATGTCGAAGGTTTGCAACGCTTTCCGAATCAGAGTAAGCTCAGTCTAGCCAACAGTAAGTAACGATGTAGCGGGTAGATAGTCGCAGTTAACGTTGGTTTGAAGTTCAGCGGTTTGGGGAAAATCGTGAAGACGCGCAACTACGCCCAATTAATCTTTTTGCTCAGCTTTCTACTTGCAGCTTGTGGTGGGCAATCTCCTGATGGACAGCCTACCGATGGGCAACCCCTTTGCCCGACAACACCTGCAACGAACCCATTACAGCGTGTACGGTCGAAATAGGCGGTTCTATTGAGGGTAGGCTCACTGAAAACAACGAAGAGAAATTTTATGAATTTACGGTTGACAAACCGGGTGTACTGGAGATGTCGCTCGGTACTGTCCCACGTGACCAAAGGCTCACGCTTTCGTGGTACGCCGGGGAAAGTCAAACTATACCTACAGCTTCTGACGTCGCAACAAGTGACGGCGAACCCGTTTTTGTAACACAAGTAGCTAGAGCTGGCACCTACTTTTTGAAAGCAAACGCATCTTACCAGAAGAGAGCTAGTGAGCAGAATTACGTCCTGAATGTAGGACTATCTACTGAAGATAGATATGAGGTCAACGACACACAGGTCGAAGCCACACCCATTTCGCTCAATGAGCCTGTTCAGGGTTATAGTTACGGAAACGCAGCTCTCATAAAGACTACCTATGACACGGACATCTACACGTTCGACCTGTCCCAGCCTGCTCCAGTTACGGTAACGATTGACCCGCCACCAGCCGATATAGCGATGAAGCTCGAGCTTTCTGACGGACAAAACACTTTCATTAATTCTAGTCGCGGTTCCACCGGAACTCGTGTTGAGACCGTTACTGATGTGCTGCAACCCGGAAAGTATTACATCAAAGCGGAGCGCAACTCTTCCGGGGTCCCCGAAGCAGGGAGCAAGAATCCATACACTCTGCTTGTTAAAACCAATTAAAACGATAATTAAAACTAAGAAACAGCAATGAGGTTCAACTAACTCATGGCTGTTTCTCCTCCGCCCACAACCGCCGCATCTCCTGTAAATTCTCCAAAAGCTCGTCTAGCGTCCCCTCAGCTTCAACCCGCCCATCTTCTAAAACGACGATATGCTCGGCACATCTCAAGGCTGCGCCGCCGTTAGACACAACAAAGTACATCGCCTATTGTTTAACGAAAAGCTGACGTCAAAAATGCACTTTGGTTTTAGCTTTCTAAGTCGCTCCAAAAACAAAAGATGAGAGCAAAACCCTCTTTTTTAAGCTTCAATTATCCAGTTTATACGGAGCGAAAACACCTCTGACAGGGGCTTTCTAGAGCAGAGACGTTTCTACCCTAGCATAACGAGGTCTGTGTCGGTTACAATACTCACGTGCCAGTTACAATTCTCACATTTTCTTTACCCACGTAGTAAAGCTGTGGGAGGAGACACGGAGGAGTATCGTCGTATGAGCTTGATTTGTTCAGACTGTTTCGGTGGGGGGCCGAAGCGCTTAAGGATTTGTAAGAGCGACCAAGCTACCAGACAGTGGGTCTACTTGTTGTTCAGCGTGCCTCTACGCCCTTGCTGGAGACAAAATGATTAAAGCTTTGCTGGTCGCCGGTTTTCTGATTATGGTGTATAACCTCATTTCGGGTTTGCAGCTGCGCCGAAGCGTAACCGGTGGTATTATCGGTACACGCCTCAACCAACTGCTCGTTTTTATCGGCCTTTTCGCGGCGGGTTACGCAGCTATCGGGGTGCTCATCTGGCCTCAAGCTGTTGGCACCCCGCTGGTGCTCGTTTTGCTCAGCCTTATCCTTACCTTCGGCGCTGTTTTCGTGCTTCTCGCTCTCCGGCTGGTGAGCGCCATCGCCGACGCCGTGAGCGTCTGATGTACAGCACACTTTATTGTCGCCACCCCAAACCCCGGCTCGACCAACGTCTGATGCGCGAAGGTCTCAAGATTTTTCATGCTTGCAGCGAGCCGTTAGCCGCTGAGGAGATCGCGCGGCGTTCGGGTTTACCCATCGGCACGGTGGGCGTTTTTATTCAAAATCTGCTCGAGCAGGGCGTCCTCAGCATCTACGAGTCGGGCACGTCGGCGGAAGCAGTAGCACCATTTTCAAAGGTAGCGGCTCCGCCGGAACTCGAACCGGCTCTGTCGCTCGTTACACTACTTACAGCCGAGACAAGGCCCGCCGCACGAAACGCCCTGGTTCCGAGAACGCAACTCGACACCTTTAAGCTCGAGCTAGTCAAACTGCTCGCGCCTAAACTGGGCCGACAGAGCAGCGTCTATCTGGACACCCTAGAGGCGGCAGAAACCGCTGTGGCTTTAGAGCAGACAGCGCGTCGTCTCGCGCTCAAGCTCAAACTTACGGTGGACAAGCAGACCGGTGAGCTGCTCGAGCAGCAGCTCGACACCATGTTCGGCGGATCCGCCTGACCCGTGAGGTTTTATAGCGCAGCGCTGCGCGTTTTAGTGCATGATAGTCGGGCGTGGGCCGCTTGAACCCGAGCCCTACACCGAAACCCTTATACCTAAACCGAGGAAACGATGACTGACCTTATCAATTTTTTACGTCAACCCTGGCCCTGGTACGTGGCGGGGCCGCTTATCGGCCTGACCGTTCCAGCCCTGCTCTTAATCGGCAACAAATCTTTCGGGATTTCGTCAAATCTGCAGCATGCCTGCGCCATCCTCTTGCCTGAGCGGGCGAAACCGGCGCTGTTTCGCTACAACTGGCGCAGCGAATCGTGGAATCTGCTGTTCGCGCTCGGTCTCGTTTTGGGGGGGCTTGTCGGGGGCGTCCTGCTGGCAAACCCAGAGCCGACGCGCCTTTCTCCGGCAGCGATCTCGAGCTTGCAGAAGCTTGAGGTTGGACTCGAGCCCGGACTGGTTCCGTCCGTATTTAGCAACCTACTCAGCCTCAGAGTCTGGCTTCTGCTCGCCTTTAGCGGCCTATTGATCGGTTTCGGGACGCGCTACGGCGGCGGCTGCACCTCAGGTCACGCCATCACCGGACTCTCGACGTTGCAGCTCCCGTCACTTATCGCGACCGTCAGCTTTTTTATCGGCGGCATCATCAGCGCAAACCTGTTGTTACCCCTGTTTTTAGGCTAGCCCTCACCTTATCACCCGGCTTCAGGAGACTTTGATGCAACGCTCTACCCCCAAGACCTCCACCACACCCACAACTCGAGCGGCAACGGGATGGGTCTATCTGTTCGCCGGACTGCTCTTCGGCCTTACTCTAGTCAAGTCAGAAGCGGCTTCTTGGTACCGCATCCAAGAGATGTTCCGCTTTCAGTCGTTCCATATGTACGGCATCATCGGTTCCGCCGTCGTCACCGGTCTGATCACGACCGCCCTACTCCGCGCACTCAGAAAAAAATCTCTGAGCGGCGAGCCGATCCGGGTTGCCACCAAAACGCTGACGTGGCAGCGCTACGTTTACGGCGGCCTGCTCTTCGGTCTAGGTTGGGGATTAGCGGGTGTGTGCCCCGGCCCGATTTTCGTCCTTATCGGCGCTGGTGTGCTGCCGATGCTGATTGTTCTGCTGTTCGCCCTTATCGGTACCTGGCTTTACGGTGTCCTGAAACCCAGATTGCCTCATTAAAAGGTAGGACTCGAGGCTACCCCAAAAACGTTGACGGCAGCTTATCCGACGCCTTTAGAACAAATCTGTTAGGCTGATTCTGTTATGTCAACTTGGACTGAGTTAGGTGATGTTTGGCAAGCTTGTTTTGTTGAAGCAGCAGAAGCTTACTTGCGCCACTCTTCTAATCCTATCGGCGCAGTCATTGTTGACGGCGAGGGCGAGGGCAAGATAATTTCAAGAGGTCGTAACGATTGGTCAAACCGCCTTCGACACGCTGAAACCGACGTGCTGTGGAATTTGCCAAAAGATACTAACCGAGTAGAGAGCGAAATCTATTCATCCCTAGAACCTTGCCCGGTGTGTACGGGTGCGATTCGTATGACTCAATTACGCGCAGTTCACTTCGCTTCAGGAGACCCGAGCGCAGGCTCCACAAATTTTTTAAGTGCCAACGAGTTTATGCGGCGCTTTCCCTGCGAGGTACATAAACCATCGAATGAAACACTCGAGTTTGTCTTGATGACATTGATACTCGAGCTTCGCGCTAGGATGGGTCAGAAACGCTGGCGTGAACTTTGGTTCAAGTACCAACCTGAGGCAACTGAATTAGGTGAGAAGCTTGCTGCTTCAAAAGCTTTTCACCATTGGACAAAATCAAACATCACTGCAAGTGAGCTTTACGAGGAAATCAGCGAACTTGGCCCGATGTCTAAGCGCTGACGGAAACCTATCTAATGCCTTATTGTTCGTAACTCACTGCTTCTCCTCCGCCCACAACCCCCTCATCTCCTTTGAAGTCTCCAAAAGCTCAGTGAGCGTCCCTTCAGCTTCTACCTGCCCATCTTTCAGAACGACGATGTGGTCGGCGCGTCTCAGCGCGGCGCGGCGGTGCGACACGACGAGGCACGTCACCTGCTGTTTGGCGAAAAGCTGACGCCACAAATGCGCTTCGGTTTCAACATCGAGGGCTGAAGAGAGGTCGTCAAAAATCAGCAGGTCGGCCCCCCGTAAAAACATCCGCGCTGCGGAGGAGCGCTGCACCTGACCGCCGGAAAGTTTGACGCCGCGCGTGCCGACGAGGGTGTCGAGGCCCAGCTCGAGCCCCCGTACATCATGCGTCATCACCGCCAAATCCACTATCTCGCCCAGCGCCTCATCTTCCCCCGTGCGGCCCATCAAGATATTTTGCCGTAAAGAGTCCGAAAATAGGCGCGGTACCTGCGCGGTGTAGGCGCTCCGGGGTGGGACAAACCACGAGGCCGGGTCTTTTACAGCGTCGCCGTTCCACAGGATTTCGCCGGAACCCTTTGGCACGAGGCCCATCAGCGTGCGGAGCAGGGTCGTTTTGCCGCTGCCGATACGCCCGGTTACGACCGTAAACGAGCCGCGTTCTAGGCTCAGGTTTACGTCAGTGATACCGTTTTGGGTGCCGGGATAGTGGAAGGTGAGGTTTTGTAGCTCGAGCCTCTCCAGCCTCTCCCCCACCGTGATGGGCGGCGCAACCACTTCAGGTACGCCACCGTGCAGGTGCAGCGGCGCGTTCTGCACCAACGTTTCGGGCGGCGCGTCTTGCAACAGCCGCGCCATCCGCTCGAACGATACCCCGGCACGTTTGTGCTGCGCCATCGCGTCCCCAACGAACGCCATGATGCTCGTTAAGCGCGGCAGATAAAACGCAAACAGCGCAAAATCACCGATGGAAAAGCTCTCGTTTAACATCGCCCTAGCGGACAAAAGTAAAACGATACCGGTACCGATATTCGTCATGTTGGCGTTCGCGCCCCGTAAAAACTCGGTCAGGAGCGTGTCTTTCAGCGCGGCTTGTCGCCGCGTCTGGTTGAGGCCGCTAAAGTGACGGGTTACGTCTCCCTCACGTCCGGCAACTTTTACGGCTTGCACGGCTGTAAACGTCTCACCGATAAAGCTCGTGACGCGCCCTGTCGCCTCGCGGCTGCGGCGGCGGTAAAGGCGAATGCGTTCGGTAAACCCCCGCGTCAAGGCGACCATAGCGAGCAGCGGCGCGGCGACGGCAAGCGTAATCACCGGACTTACCCGGTACATCACGACAAGCGAGACGAGCGCCGAGAGTACCAGCCCGCCCGAATCTACCCACGTTTCGACGAGCATCGTCACTTCGTCCACGTCGTCACGGAAGCGGCTGACCGCTTCGGAAGGCGAATCGGGTAAGACGCGCGAACCGGGGGCGCGGGTGATGTAGTCAATCAGGTTGCGCCGTAAAAGCAGTCCCAACTCGTGCCAGAGCGTCGCCCAGATATAGATGCTTGGGATAAATACCCCAATACGCCCTAGGTTCAGCGCCGTCAGCAAGATGAGAAACGTCCACGGGCTCCAGCCGAACGCCGCGCTACCTTCTACCTCTAACCCGTTAAGGAGTTGGGCAATCAGGATGGGAAATAGCACCGGCAGGAGGTGAACTGCGCCCCACATGCTCAGGTTGAGGGCGAACAGGCCGGGGCGGTACGAGACGAGGCGGCGCATGTAGCGCATCGTCGTCCAGGTTTCGGTGTTTGCTGCGTGCGTGGTCATACGGGTTCCTCGTTCTGAGTAGGGGTGCGGACGGTGTAGCGGGGCGACGGACGGCTCAGCCACTCATCTTTGAGAACGGCGTAAATAAAATCGTCTACCCACTCGCCCTTGTTAAACCTGCTTTTAAGGTGATGCGCTTCGCGGCGCATCCCGAGGCGTTCCATAAGCTTGTATGAGCTAGTGTTTCTTGCGTCGCATACCGAGATAAACCGGTGCAACTCGAAGTTCCGAAAACACCAGTCCATAAGCGCCGCGCTAGCCTCGGTCGCGTAACCCTGCCGCCAGTATTCAGGACTAAAACTCCAACCGATCTCAGCAGGCTCATCAACCTCGCTAGGGCGTTTGAACCCAATGTTGCCGATTACTATTTCGTCTTTTTCGACGGCAAACTCGAGGTGCTTATCGGGGGTCGTGAGCGTCAGCACCCCTTGCTCTCGAATCCAAGCGACAACCTTTGTTTGTTCAGCGTAAGTCGTAACATCCCAGGTCATAAACCGTACGACACTTTCTTGCGTTGTCCTTTCGACAATGCTCTGCCAATCGGCCTCGGTAGAGTCACGAATCGTCAAACGTTCGGTTTTGAGATGTAATTTGCTCATGCAATTCCCTCCAAGGTATCAGTAAGCGCCTCTTCCAAGTCCGCCGGGTTATCTAAATCGGACTGTCCCCCAGCTTTTAAGAGCCGCGTAAAGTGCGAGTCTGAGCGTAAAAGTGCCTGACGTGGCCCGTGTTCCAAAATGCACCCGTCTTTTAAGATAAGGATGTCGTCGGCGCGGCGGACGGTCTCGAGCCGGTGCGCGATGATAATCGCCGTGCGGCCCCGCAAAAGTTTGTCTACGGCGCGTTCCAAGAGCTTTTCCGTTGCCGGGTCGAGGCGAGACGAGGGTTCGTCTAGAATGACCAAGCCGGGGTCTTTGAGAAACACCCTGGCAAACGCCAACAGCTGTGCTTGCCCCGCCGAAAGTCCGCCACCGCTCGCCGCCAGCGTCGTGTCGAGGCCGTTTTCCAGACTTTCCAGCCAGCCGCCCAAACCGAGGTCGCGTAGGACCGTTTCAATACGTTCGTCTGAAATGCCTTCGCTAAAAAAGGTTAAATTGTCGCGTACCGAGGCGTGAAAGAGCTGCACTTCTTGCGTGACCATGCCGACGCGTTCGCGTAACGAGCTGGCTTCTGCGTCTCGAGTATCTATCCCACCGAGTTTGACACTTCCTGAAGTCGGGTCGTAAAGCCGGAAGATTAAACGGGTCAGGGTCGTTTTACCGCTGCCGGTACGACCTAAAAGTCCTAAAACTTTACCGGCTCCCAGGCGGAACGTCACATCGTCCAAGATGCGTTTGTCGCCGTAAGCAAAACCTAGCTTTTCAAAACTGAGCGGCAGTGCGCCATCCGGCAACGTCTTATCTTTACCCCTCGGCAACTCACTCTCGAGCGCGAAGAGTTCGTCAATCCGGCTGATTCCGGCCCCGGCTTTTTGCAACTCCTGCATCTGCTGGGTAATCTGTTCGATGGGCTCTTCTAGCATCAACATATAGGTAAAGAACAGATACGCCGTCCCGAGCGTGATGCTGCCCTGCTGAAACAGGTAAATCGCTGCGCCGAGCGTAATCAAATCACCGACCGTAAACATCCCGTAAGAGAGCATCCATACCGACGAGCGCTTCATCCAGGCGCGGCGGCCCCGGAAAAAGAAGTTTTGGGCAACCCGCGTAAAACTCTGCATGGCGTAACCGCCGCCACCGTTCGCGCGGAGGTCGTCAAGTCCTGCTAGACGCTCCTCGACAAAGCCGAAAAGCTGGGCGCTCGATTCGCGTTCGTCTTTGGTGGCGACGACGGCGACGTTGCGGGTTAGGTAAAGCGCTACGAAAACCATGAGGGTAAAGAGCGTGAGGGCGACGCCGACGGGGGGACTCTCGAGCCACAAGATCACCAGAATCCCTGCCAGCATCAGCGCCCCGCCCAAAACCCGCACCGAAAACTGCGAGAAAAAGTTGGACAGCGCCGTGACGTCCCCGTCAATCCGTTCGATGAGTTCGCCGGGGGTGCGGGCCGTGTGAAAGCTCATGTCGAGCTTTAGGCAGTGCCTCGCTAAGTCTTCGCGCATGGCATTTGTCGCCGTCCAGCCGACAGCGGCAGCGAAATACGTTGCAGCGGCGCTTAGAAGCTGCGTCACAACCGCGACGGCTAAAAACAGCAGGGCGGCTCGAGTTAGCGACTCGAGACTTCCCCCCGCCCGCGCCGTGTCGATAAAGAACCGCAAAATTTGCGGCACTACGAGTTGCAGGCCGATGCTGACGAGCAGAAGCCCAGCCATCAGCGCAGCGGTGCGCCACTGCGGGCGTAAGTAGCGGCCTAAAAGTTTGGCGTAACGGGCTAGAGGAATCATGAAAGGTCTCCAGGTCTAGACAGGTGCAGGGTAGCGAGCCAACTGAGGACACGCCTCAGCCTTTTTGCGGAGGACGGCACGGCTAAGAGGAAGAAGCCAAAAGTGTGGGTAAACCGGCTTATGTTTTGTCGGGCGCTCGGCATTGTTTTCCCTAAAGGGTCATCCTCTAACTCCCCTGAGGCCGACTCCGAGGTAAAAGAGCAAAAAAAGGCCGTGGGGACGGTTGGGTCTCCCACGGCCTCGAGTCTCTTAAACGGCTACGTCTGGGCAGACCTCTCCTGTGCAAGTGGCACGACGTCGCCAACCGCACGCGCAGAAGCGGCGAGGATGAGAGTGATTTTCTCAGCGAATTGTTTCATTGGGCACCGCTCCTTTCAGGATTACTTTTTTGAGGTCGCCTTTAGTAGGCTTCATGAGATTAGCCGGATATGAAGAAAATGTCAAGCCCTTTCTGGGAAATACGTGTTTTATGCAGCTTATGTCCAGTTGAGCAGCTGTAAAATCTCGGCGGCAACGGTTGGGCTGTCTTTACCACCGGTATCAATTCGCCAGACCCAAACAGGGGTTTGTTTATCGAGTTCAATCGCCCGTAACTGGCTCCGCTCGAGGTGACTTTGCAAGGTGGCGGCACTCTCGCGCTTTTCCAGACGCCGTAAAACCGTGTCGTCGGATGCCTGCAGCAAAACAGCTTTGACCAGAGGGTCGTCACCCATTGCGGCGCTTAACCCTGCGGCCTCGAGGACGCTCACGGTGTCCGTATAAATCATGCGGCGATAGCCCAGAGTACGGCAGTTCGCCCACATCGCCCTCAAGTTTTGCTCTGCCAGCTTGTGCCCCTGCTGCCACGGTGCTGGGTAAGCCAAATCGAGATTATCCCCTTCGATAACGCAGTGTTTGATTTGCCGTACAGAGAGCTGTTCGTGCAACTCAAAGGCAACTCTGGTTTTGCCGACGCCCGAACGTCCGCCGATAAATAAGACTTCACTTTGCTCATCCATGTATCCGAAGTATAGAGTTTCCAACCGCTCCTTACCGCCGTAAAACGCCCCTCGTGATACGCTGACTCTCACTTTACGGCGACGCACTGATGAGGTTTTTTTGAATACCAAACCAACTAAAAAGACGTTCAAGCCTAGACTCGAGCGCCAGACGCACTGGGACCCCGTAGCCAAGTGGTACAACGGCTGGGTCGGGAAAAAGGGCAGCTTGTATCACCGGGCGGTCTCGCTGCCAACGGTTCTGGAGCTTGCCGACCCCAAACCCGGTGAGCTGCTGCTCGATATAGGGTGCGGGCAGGGCGTGTTAGCGCCGCACGTGCTTAAACGAGGCGCAACGTATAGAGGCGTAGACGGTAGCCGGACGCTCGTCCAACTTGCCCGCAAACATCACGGTGAAAATGCTGGAAACAAGGCCCAGTTTATTGTCGGTGACGCACGCAAGCTCAGCTCACTACCCGAGCTTCAAGCGGGTCACGCCGACGTTGCCGTGTTTATGCTCAGCATTCAAGATATGAACCCGTTGGGTGAGATATTGGCGGCGGCGGCGTGGGCGCTCAAACCAGCCTCGCGTATCGTGATTTTTATGCTGCACCCGGCGTTTCGGGTGCCCCGGCAGAGCGGTTGGGGGTTTGACCCTGGGCGCAAGCTGACGTATCGGCGGGTGGATTCGTATCTGACCGTGCGTGAGGTACCGATGAAGGCGTATGCAGAAGTGTCGGCGCGGGCTTCGGGTACGACCATGAGTTTTCACAGGCCGCTGAGTGAATACGTCAATACGCTGAGTGAGTTGGGATTTTTCGTGGAGCGCCTCGAGGAACTCCCCGATCCAAACGTCGAGAAAGCAACAAAAAAAGAAACGCTCGATATCCCGCTTTTTGTGGCGCTTAAAGCTCGCCGCCTTGGTTAAAAACAGTTGGTTAAAGACAGTTTAGAACGCTCGTAAGCTCCAAAAAACGACCATCCCGACCAGCAGCCCGAACCACAGCGACCACACCCGCCACAGCACCAGCGCGGCAACCCCAGCCGCGACGAGTCGAATAGAAGTTTCACCGGAACTCGGCAGAACGGGTACGATGAGCGCGGCAAACACCGCAACCGGGACGAACTGCAAAAAACGTGCCCAGAAAAGCGGCAGGCTGACCTTGGCGAGCGACAACCCGACCAGACGCGGCCCGTAAGTCACGAGCGCCATCAGCAAAATCGTTAGGATGGTCACGTGCCCCTAGCCAAGTAAGCACCCAAAAACGGGCCGAGAATCCCCGCCAGCAAAACCGCCAGCCCCGTATTCATAACTTGCGCCGCGAAAAGTGCGACGAACCCGGCGAAGACGGCGACCGCCAGCGCAGGCCAGCTTTTCAGGAGCAGAATCAGGAGCGCCAGAAACGCCAGTGGAAAGATAAAGTCAATGCCAAGTGCTGCCGGGTCAGAAACGAGACCGCTCAGCAGTGCGCCGAGCAGCGTACTCAGGTTCCAGATGAAGAAGAGGCTCGAGCCCGTCCCTATAAAAAATCCAGCTGAGCGCGCTGCACTATTGATTGTAACTCCATAAGCTTCATCGGTTAAAAGATGGGCCGCTAGAAGACGTTGACGCCAGCTAAACGGGACAAGCTGACCGAGCGAAATCCCGTAGACGAGGTGACGCGCGTTGATAAGAAAGGTTGTGGCAACGATAGTTAGCGGCGAAACCTTAGCTGCAAAAAGTCCTGCCGCGCCGAACTGGGCTCCACCCGCTAAAACAACGAGGCTCATCAGCTGCGTTTCTACCAGGGTCAAACCTGCTGCCCTAGCCGACACCGCGTAAGCTGCCCCAAAAGGGATCAACCCCAACCAGAGCGGCAGCGTCGCGCCGAAGCCACGCCAAAAACCTGTCATACCCTACGCTACTTGGTGTGGTCAAACGTTTCTAGGATGAAATTGCACGGCTGAGCCCCGCGCAAACACATAGGGTGTAACCCCGACAATGCGTTTGAAATGCCTTGTAAGGTGACTCTGGTCGAAAAAACCCGTCTCTGCCGCGACGACAGCGATGGCTTCGCCGTTTTGCAACCGCTTTTTGGCGCACTCTACACGCCGCTGGAGCTGGTAAGCGTGCGGCGTCAATCCGGTTTGGCGACGAAAAGCGCGCAGTACTGCGTAGGTGCTGAGCCCTGTAAGGTCAGCGAGGTCGGCGAGCGTGATGTTCACGCCCGTGTACGCCTCGAGGTAGTCCCTTATCTGCCGCACGGCACCGGATTCTTTAGCAACAGTGCCGGAATGAAACGAACCGTCTGCGTAACGGGTAACTGCAGCGGTGAGTTCCAGAAACGCCTCGTCACGTGCCAAGTCGCCTTCACGCGCCGCAAGCTGATGATAACGCCATACTCGAGCAGCCAGGTGAGGGTCATAGACGACAGCTTGGGGGAAATAAAGAACGCGCTTGACCCCGTGAACTGACGCCACTGCGTCCGCCACCGCCCCCACCTCCGGATAAAGAACGCGGTAGCACCAACCCTTTGCGGTTTCTGCGTAGCCGGTGTGGACTTCGCTGGGATTGATAAAAATCAGACATCCCGGCGTCGCGTGATGCCCGGCTCCGTGGTAACGAAACCCCTGCACGCCACCTTCGACAGCTACAATAACGTAACCCTCATGTGTATGCGGCGCGAAGGCGTGGGTCACGTAGTTCGCGTGGAGGTGTTCAGTACCACCCCGGAGCCAAAATCTGGCCTATTCAGTTTTGGCCTGACTCACGGCCTGCTACTGCTCCACGGTTTCCCACACCCGGTCAGCCAGTAGCTCGTAAGGATTTTCCGCCTCCCACGCGCACGTCTCGTAAGGGCCGGGGTAGACCCCGAAGTGTAGGTGCGGCGGGGTTGTCGCAGCGTTGCCGGTATTACCGACATAGCCTAAAACCGTTTCAGGCGTGACGTACTGCCCTTCTTGCAGGTCTTCATTAAAGGCTGATAGGTGCGCGTAGTAGTAGCGCACGCCCGCGCCGCCCATGACCGTGACAACGTTGCCGCCGTACGGGTTGGTGCCGATGCGGTAGACGTAGCCGGGAGTCGCCGAATAGACCCGCGTGCCTACAGGTGCAAAGATGTCGGTGCCCTCGTGCGTGCGCCCTTCGCTGCGGGCCGCGCCCCAAGTATCTGAAACTTGGCTGAGCGATACGCCCTCGACGGGCATGGGCAGTTCAGTGTCGCGCTTTAGAGGCACCGCCGCAAAAAATTCCGGCATTACTGCGTTGTAGGCGCGCCTGCGGGCGTATTCTTCATCCCAAACCTGGCCCTCGCGTTGCGGCTCGTCGGGGTCGTCGTAACGAGAAACGGTGCAGGCAGTTCGCAAGATCTCTTCGGCCCGGGGGTTTTGGCCCCTATCACCGAGTTGCGGGGGTTGCTGGGCTGAAGCAAAAGACAAAAGGGTCGTAAAGAGCAGGGCGCGTGTCATCTCTGAAATCATAACGTTCTCCCCTACCCTCGAGCATCAAAGTGCAGCACAGTCGGCGAGCCGTTCAGCGCGTCTGGTTTAGCCGAAGCGGGCTAGCTTCTCCCACAACAGCTGACATAACGCACTGCTTAAAATTGTCCCCAAAAACTGCTACCGGAAACCAAACATACAAGGCCTAAAAGAACTTGGTGAGATGGTGGTAAGCTTAGCCTCTCAGCGAGTCTTAAAAATACCTTTTGTTGTAAGCACGTCTTGTAGCAAGGAGGAAAGTGTGACGGTGCGACCTGTGAGAGAAATCGTGAAACGGATCGAAACGGGTATCTTCTTTCAGGTGCTGCTGGGCATGTTGCTGATCAGTTTGTTGCCCTTAGCTGGCTTTTGGTGGCTCAACACCCGACAAGCCGAGTGCGACCTAAGCGCAACCATCGAGACGATTTTAGGTCAGAGTGCCGCTGGACTGGTCGCGAGAGTAGACGGTTAACTCGATCTGAATTTGCGGATGCTCGAGCACGCCAGTCAAGTTGACGCTATTATCTCTATGAACCCCGCAACAAACGGCTTACCTCGAGGCGATGGCCGCGACGTATGAGTGGATCTATCTAGCGTTTACAGTAGACCTGCTCGGCCAAAACATCGGTCGTAACGACGGCCTCGAGCCCGGAGACTTTTATTTCGGCGACCGCAGCTACTTCGGGCAAGTTATGTCGGGTGCGCCTTTGGGTCAGCAGATGCTGATCGGGCGAACCAGCGGTAAACCTTCGCTTGTCTTAGCTAAACCCGTTTACGCTGCAGATGCTTCGCTGGAAGGTATCGTCGCCATGTCCGCGCAGGTCAAGCAGATTTCCGACGCTGTGGTAAACACTAGGGTCGGCGAAACGGGCTTTGCCTTTTTGGTCGATGATACAGGTCGCTTGGTCGCTCACGGTTCCCCTGACGTTTTGAGCGGAGCCCTGCAAGACTTCAGTCGGCATCCCGCCGTCGTGCAAGCCAGCCTTACAGGCGCTGACGGAAGTCTATTTGTTTACGGCGCTGAGAAAAAGCGCGTAGTGGCCTACACCCAAGAAACGCAGCTCGGTTGGACGCTCGTGGTGCAGCAAGGTTACACTGAAGCCTTCGCGCCGCTTCAGCGTTCGCGCCGTCTCGCGCCAGGGTTACTGCTGCTGACTGGCGGCGGCGTGGTAGCTGCGGCGCTCGTTCTGGCCCGTAAAGTGGTGCAGCCCTTAGAGCATCTTTCGAGCGTTGCCGACAAAATCAGTCGGGGCGGGCTCGAGCAGCCTCTAAGTCAAACCTTGCGCAAAGATGAAATCGGTAGGTTAGCCAGGTCGATAGAACGCCTGAAGATAAGGGTGGCTATCGCCGTGAGTGAGCTTCACAAGTAGGTGCGGGCGTCCGCGATGAACTGTGCCGCTTTCGCCGGGTCGGGAATGCGCTTCGCCAGCTGTTCTAAGGCACTTTCCAAGGCAACGTGTTTGCCCAAAACGTCGCTACACACGACAATCGCCATCGGGCCGATGTACTCGGCTAGGGCGTCGTAGAGGGCGTCTTTTTGGGCCTTGGTCAAGGTCTGTTCCAGGTAGGGTTGCTCGAGTTCCAACGCTAGCTTGAGGCTCGAGTTATAGCTCAGGAGGGCTTCAATACCTACCTCTGCGCCGCTCACGTCATCCCTGTCCTGGAAATACTGCACCAAAGCGAGGCAGGTGATGCGGTTATGGTGCCAGCTCGCCTCTTCCGCAGCGTCGGGTTGACCTGCTGCGATAGCCGTGACGATACGCTCGTGTTCACCCAAACTCGCCGTTTCGCTAAACCCAGCTGAGGTTGCCAGCAGCAAGTGGGCTTGGCTCAGCACAGTATAGGCCAGATCAAATAGCCGACTGTTGCCGGACGCTTCGGCGATGAGCTGGTGAAAGTCTAGGTCGTCCTCGAGCCCCGTAGCGGCGTCTCGGTGTGTTTTTTGGCGGTTGAGCAAAGACTCCAACTTGCCCAAACTCTGAGGATGACGGCGCAACGCCGCGAGTCGCGCCGTCTTGCGCTCCAGAGCTTCGCGCACGCCAAAGATCTCGGTAATATCGCTGACGTCGAAGGTGGGCATAAAAAAGCCCCGGTAGGGAACTGAGACGACCAGACCTTCGCTCTCCAAGGTTGTGAGCGCCGACTTGATTGGAGTAGGGGAAAGCTCTAAAGATTCACTTAGTTCCCGTACCACGAGCTGACTGCCCCCGCTGAGTTTACCTGTCAGGATTGCGGCCCGCAAGCTCCGATAAGCTTGGTTACTCAGTACAGTGGGGTGTAACCCAACTCTAAACACGCTCACCCAATCTCCTCAACCCAAAGCTTTTGTCAAGCCTACCAAATCCACTGACGCCCGGTAAAAAGCGAACGGCTTGAATATTAAATTTAATTCTGCTAGGATGATAGACAAACAACACTTTAGAGGGGGTCACTATGATAAGGCTGATACGCTTCTCTCTGCTAATTTGGGCCGTGGCGCTGTTGAGCGTCAGCTACGCCCAGACGGACCTATCGATTGCTACCGGCGGTACGGGTGGCGTGCACTACCCGGTAGGCGGCGCTTACGCCGAGCTGGTCAATAAGTACCTCGGGGGCTACACCGCCGTAGCCGAAGTCACGGGCGCGTCTGTCGAAAACGTCGCGCTGATTTCACGCGGGGACACGGATATCGCTTTGGCTCTGGCCGATACGGTTTATCAGGCGTATACCGGCACCGGCCCCTTCGCGCCTGACGGCGATCCGGGCGTGGCCTTATCCAATTTGCGTGCGTTAGGCAGCGCCTACAGCAACGCGGTGCATATCCTGACGCTCGCGGATTCGGGTGTCAACTCACTCGCCGACTTAGCAGGTAAACGCGTGTCGGTAGGCGCGCCGGGTTCGGGTACCGAAGTGTCCGCCGCCGCAATTTTGGCTGCCAACGGCCTCACTTACGACGACATAGAAGAGTCGTTTCTCAACTACAACGAGACCACCGACGCCCTGAGTGACGGGCAAATTGACGCAGGCTTTTTGAACGTCGGCGCACCGACGAGTGCGATTTTAAGTCTCGCAGAAACCCGCAATATCAAACTAGTGCCGCTTACCCAAGCGGAAATCGACGCAACGCTAGCCGTTGACCCGACCTCTGCGTCCTACACCCTCCCAAGAGGAACCTACAAGGGTCAGGACGAAGACGTGCTGACCCTCGGTACGGCCTAACGTCATCGTCGTAGCTGAAGAGCTGGACGAGGGGCTCACCCACGACTTTTTAAGCGTGCTCTACGAGCATATTGACGAGGTGATCGCGGTGCATCCGTCCGCCAACGATACGACCGCCGAGTTCAGCCTGACCTCGACCCCTAGCCCGCTGTACCCCGGCGTACTGCGCTACTACGAGGAGCAGGGATTAGAGATTCCCGAAAAGTTGCTGGAGCCGTAGATGGTTAGGCGGGAGGGACTTGTGGGCTTGTCCCTCCTGATTTTGCTGTGTTTGGGCGCAGTTACGGCGAAGACGCCTTACCTTGTCGTGGAGGGTGACGAGCAGATTTTGCTTGGGCTACCGCTGAGCGAAAACCCCAACTGGACGGTGCGCTGGAACCATTCGGTGACGGGCATCGTTGTAAGTGACTATTACCGCTGGAACGGTCGCCAAATGCTCCTCACGGGCACGCACACGCCCAGCTTCGACGCGGGTTTAGGGCATATTCCGGGCCGAGGTAGGCAGGTCTCTGACGGACACCACGGTTATTTCGTTTTAGCTATCGACGAGGCTGTCGCAGGGAACGCCTACGTGTTGCGGGTAGGTTCGGCTCGAGTAGATCACCGCATCATCCACGCAGGACACGTCTATTCGCTAAGTAAACTTGCGCCGAACACGCGCGTCATTATCGAGATTCAAGTTTTAGAATTCGAAAAGTAGGGTTGGCGGAAGATTTCTTCGAGTCAGCTTTTCCCTCATCGTTTACTCTCGAGGGTGCTGAATAATTTAACCTCAAGTTCTTATTAGCATTTGCAAAATAGGTTACGACACACGATAGTAAGGAATGCGAGCGTACTCGGAAGACTTAAGAACGAGAATCGTAATAGCAGTTGAGGAAGAAGGGCTTGCTAAGGTAGAAGTAGCAAGACGTTTCAAAATAGACCGAGCGACGGTTTATCGTTACCTAGCACGCGCTGGGCAAGGCGAACTCAAAGCGAAAACCTCACCAGGCCGCACCCGCAAGCTAACCCCGGAACAGGTGCAGGCGTTTAAGCGGCAGCTCGAGGCGCATAGCGATGAGACGCTGATAGAACATGCTGAACGGTTTGCCGAGGAACAGAGCGTCAACCTCGCCTTTTCGACGGTGAACTTGTATTGCAAACGACTGGGTATCACGCGTAAAAAAAGCGTCTCTACGCCAAAGAACGGGACGAAGCTGCTCGCGAACAGTGGTTAGCCGAAGTCACCCGGCTCGAGGCCGAAGACTTTGTGTTTCTAGATGAAAGCGGGGCGTGGTTGGGACTGACCCGCACCTACGCCCGCTCAGCTAAAGGAACCCGTGCAGTCGATGACGCCCCCAGACGCAGAGAAGGCAAGCTCAGCTTAATCGCTGCAATTACCCCACAAGGACTCGACCCTGAACGTTGCCTGATTCATCCCGGTGCTGTAGATACTACGGCGTTTCTCACCTACTTGCGTGAGGTACTCGTCCCCACGCTAAACCCTGGACAAGTGGTGTTTATGGATAACTTCACCATTCACCACAACAAAAACGTCAGGCGACTCGTTGAAGGTGCAGGCTGCTACCTTGGCTACCTCCCAACCTACTCACCCGACTTTAATCCCATCGAACTCGTCTTCTCTAAAGTCAAAGCCTTTCTTAGAAAAGCCCGCGCAACTCTTGTCGCCGACCTCATCAACGCTATTGCTAAAGCTATTGCTACCGTCTCACCGCAAGAGGTTCAGAACTGCTTTAATCACTGTGGCTATGATTGATGCAAATGCTATTATGAAAGACGCCGCAAAAAATAGGCCAAAGGATGACGCATGAGTGAGCAACCCAACATCGCCAGACCGGATTTGACGCCACTAGAAGAGGCCGAACAGGACAGTCCTTCGCTGCACAAGTGGGTTTTGCTGGCTGTGAGCGTAGTGGGTATCGGGTTGTCTTTGTATCAGCTTTATACGGCGGGTATGACCTGCTTCCAGAAAACGAGTCCAGGCTAAAGTGGAGAAAACGACCTAATCTAGAGCTTTAAGGAGGCTCGTATGAAAAGGTCGAAGTTTACCGAAGAGCAGATCGCCTTTGCCCTCAAGCAGGCAGAGTCAGGGGTAACAGTCGCTGAGGTGTGCCGGAAGATGGGCGTGTCAGAGAACACCTTCTACAACTGGAAGAAGAAGTTCTCGGGGCTCGGCGTGTCCGAATTGCGTCGGCTCAGGCAGCTCGAAGAGGAGAACCGCAAGCTCAAGCAACTCGTAGCCGACTTGAGTCTCGATAAGGCGATGTTGCAGGACGTGCTGGGAAAAAAGCTTTAAAGTCAGCAGCGAAGCGGGAACTCGTGCTGAAGTTGCAAGACGCCTGGAGGGTGAGCGAACGTCGAGCGGCCAGGGTGATTGGAGCACATCGTTCGGCTATTCGCTACCAACCCAAACGTCCCCTGCTCGACGCGCCTATCCGCAAGCGCATGGAGGAGATCGCTGCTGTAAGGATTCGTTACGGCTACCGGCGTATCCATATCCTCCTACAGCGTGAAGGCTGGCGGGTCAACTCTAAGCGTGTGTACCCCGTATTTACTGTCTGGCTGGGCTCAACCTTAGAAGCAAACGACCCAAAAGAAGACGTATGGCAAGTCACCGCATCTCTCGTCCTGACGTGACAAAAGCCAATGACTGCTGGACCATGGATTTTGTCTCCGACGCCCTCTTTAACGGCAAACGCTTTCGAGCGTTGACCGTCATGGACCAGTACACCCGAGAGTGCTTAGCTATTCATACCGACCAAAACATCAAAGGCGATCAGGTCGCCGTCTTGATGAGCCAGCTCGCTGCCACTCGTGGCATCCCCAGGCGACTGCAGACCGACAACGGTAGTGAATTCGTCAGCAAAGCTCTGGACAAGTGGGCTTACGAAAACCAAATCACGATGGACTTCTCTCGTCCTGGTCGCCCTACCGATAACCCCTTTATCGAATCGTTCAATGGTTCACTCAGAGACGAGTGTCTGAACATCCACTGGTTTTTATCACTCGAAGATGCTCGGGAGAAGATCGAAAACTGGAGGGTCGAGTACAACCATTTCAGGCCGCACTCGGGACTCGGAAACATCCCACCTGGACAGTTCGCTCAGCAAGCCGTAGGCTATTCGTAAGGTCGTTTTCTCCTCCTTCACCTGGACCAATTTCTGGCAGCGGGTCAAAAGACGCCTAGACTCACATCCGAAATGGCCCAAGTTTAGGGATCCCCTCAGGTATTCGCTCACCGGGAGCTTACTGGCAACGCGGGTTGCATCTGGCGCTCATATTGATTTTGGTCTTTTTGCTCTATCCGGCGTTTGGCAAAGCGCGTAAACGTGGCGTGTTCGGTTGGCTCATAGATTTGGCCTTGATAGGGGGCTCGAGCTTCGCCGCGTTTCACATGCTGAGCGACGTATCGGCCTTTACCCGGCGTGTGGACTTCGCCACGCAAACGGATATCGTGGCCGGAGCCATCCTCGTCGTCGTTTTGCTAGAGGCCAGTCGGCGCGTGATCGGGGCAAGCATTACTGTGATCGGGCTCGTCGCCATCCTCTACGCGATGGCGGGACCGCGCGGCACGTTGCCCTGGCTCGGCACCTTTTTACCCAGCATTTTGGAGCATAGAGGCTACCGGATTGACCGCATCGTGTCGCAGCTTTAGATGGGGCTCGAGGGCATCTTCGGGATCCCGCTGGGTGTAGCGGCGACGGTGGTGTTTATCTTTGTCTTGTTCGGGGCTTTTTTAGAGGTCACTGGGGCAGGGCAGTTTTTTTATCGACCTCGCTTACGCTGCAGCAGGGCGGCAGCGCGGCGGCCCGGCTAAGGCGGCGGTGATCGCGTCGGGCTTTATGGGCAGTATTTCAGGCAGCGCGATTGCCAACGTCGTGACCTCGGGCGCGTTCACAATTCCACTGATGAAAAAACTCGGTTACAAACCCGAAGAGGCCGGGGGTGTCGAAGCGGCGGCGAGTACGGGCAGATCATGCCGCCCATCATGGGTGCGGGGACGTTTTTGATCGCCGAGTACACGCGGCTGCCCTACATTGACATCGTAAGGCTCAGCGTTTTACCCGCCATTTTGTACTTCGCTACGGTGTACTTATTTGTAGATATCATCGCCGCCAAACGCGGGATGAGTAAGGGTGAGTTGCCTAAACTCGGGCAGGTCTTTCGGGACGGCTGGTACTTTTTGGTGCCGCTGGGTATTTTGATCTATTTTTTGCTACGCAACGTTTCGCCGGGTCGGGTGGGCTTCGTGGCGATCACGGCGATTCTCATCGTCTCAGCGCTACGCTACTTTGTCCGACAGTACGCCCTGCGGGTTGGGGAGGCTGAGAGCGGACCCCTTCCTCAGCTTGGGCGGGACGCGGTGGCAGGGTTATTGGGGGCGCTCGAGTCCGGCGCTCGCAACGCCCGTCCCGTCCCGGTCTCTACCGCCTCCGCCTGCGCCGTAGCAGGCATCGTAGTGGGCACGATTGGCTTGACGAGCCTGGGTCTAAAATTCTCTTCGCTCATGGTGAGTTTTTCGGGGGAACTTGCTGCTGGCCTTGTTTCTACTCATTCTGGCGAGCCTAGTTCTTGGTACGGAGTTGCCCGTCACGGCAAGTTATATCGTCTTAGCTGTGTTAGCTGCGCCCGCCCTGTCTCAACCGGTAGCTGAGGGAGGCTTCGGGATTCCGCTCATCATCGCTCACCTCGTCATCTTTTGGTACTCCCAAGATTCGAACGTGACGCCGCCGGTGGCGCTAGCTGCCTTTGCCGGGGCAGGGCATCGCCGGAGCCGACCCTATGCGCACGTCCATCGAAGCCTGGAAGTTCGCTAAGGGTCTCTATCTCATCCCTTTATTTATGATCTACAACCCCGAGATTATCGTGGGTGGTCCCGTTTTGCTGGTAGCTTGGAATATTCTCACCGCCGTTGCCGCACTCGGCGCGTTTACGGCCGCCCTAGAAGGCTATATGTTTACCTGGATGTATCTCTGGTCGCGTCTGGTGGTGGCGGCGGGCGTTGTACTGATTTTCTGGCCGAACCACTGGCTGGAAATACTCGGCTTTATTCTGATTGTCGGCGTCAATTGGCGAAAATCTCGTAAGGCAGAACTTGTAAGCGCAGTCGATACGCTGTGAAGGTAGGCGTTAGATAAGGAGATTTCCCAAACACCCTTTGTATGCTGGCTGGTTATGCTGAAAGGTATGGCGCAACTTCGTTTTCTGGGGACGTCCGACTCGCAAGGGGTACCACGCTGGTGGTGTCGGTGCAGCGTTTGCGAAGAAGCTAGACACACCGGCAAAAATGCCCGTACCCGTCCGGGAGCGGTTATCGGAGGGGCCGAACACGTTTTGCTGGACGCGCCGCCTGAACTGCGGCTGCAATGTTCTAGGGAGGTCATACAAGGATTTGACGCTGCGCTCATCACCCACGCGCATAACGACCACCTGTTGGGTTTGGGCGACCTCGCCGACTGGGGCCGCTGGACGGGCCGAGACTGCCCGGTTTACGCGCCGGAAGAGGTGTTGCCGCAAATAGAGACGCGCTTCGGTTATCTTTTATCGGCGAGTTATCAGGCGCGGACGCCGTTTAGAAGTTTGCCAACCTCGAGCACCTTTAGCGGCTACGCGGTTCAGGCTATTCGCGTGCCGCACGGGTTCAACGGGTTTTCGTTTGCGTTTCGTTTCGAGCGTGAAGGCAAAGCCTGGGGGTACATGCCCGACTGTCTCAACCTAAAAGAGTTGGAACCTTGGCGCAAGCTCGAGCTACTCGTACTGGGCTCGAGCTTCTACCACGAGGACGCGCCCGTAGAGAGCCGGAGCGTTTACGACGTTCAGGAAGCCGCGGCGCTGGTCGCTGAGCTAAAACCCAAAGAAACTGTTCTGACGCACTTGGGGCACGGCGTTGATTGCCGTAAACCCGCGCCGGAAGGTTTACGGTACGCCTTTGACGGGCTCGTCATCTCGCTACCATGAGCATGAAAGCGCTTATTTTGGCTGGAAGTGACGTTACCGTTACAGTGGCGCTCAGAGAGCTCTGTGAAGGTGCTGATTTTGTCGTTGCTGCCGATTCCGGGGTGCGGCACGCGGCGGCGCTCGAGGTCACGCCCGACCTCATCGTCGGCGATTTCGATTCGGCGACCGAAAAGGATTTAGCGCTTTACCCGAATGTACCCAGGCAAACCCATCCGGTGCGAAAAGATTCGCTCGACCTCGAGCTAGCCCTTCAAGAAGCCGCAGCGCAAGGTGCCACCGACTTCATCATCGTCGGCGCACTCGGCGGACGCCTCGACCAGACACTCGCCGCGCTCTTTATCGCGGCTCGTTTACAGCCTCGGTACAAAATAGTTCTTCATTCGGGGGACGCTGCGGCGTATCCGCTTTGCTCTGGTGACGTGTTGACGTTAGCTGTTCCAGCTGGAATAACGTTTAGTATTCTCAGTCTAGTATCCTCAGAGCTTAGTCTAGAAGGCTCGAGCTACCCCCTCACACACGCCGAATTACGCTTCGGTATCGGCTTGGGCGTCTCGAACGAAACGACGGGCAAGCCTCTTATAGTTGCGCTACACAAAGGCTCGGCGCTGCTGCTGCTGAACTTCACATAAGACCTGCACGTAAGACTTGACGCACGACTTTGGGCGTTTTAACCGTAGACTGAGGGCAATGATTACCTTTACCGAAACCGCCCACGAACGTGTTCTACACTTTTTAGACCTGCAACGGGGGCAGGATGTAAGCGCCCTGCGGCTCGCAGGCACAAAATCCGAGCAAAAACTCTGGCTGGTCAAAGCCGACGATCGCCGAGACGACGACGAGGTTCTCGTAATGGACGGCTTCGAGGTATTTTTAGACCCGATGAGCCGTAAGCAGCTAGGCGGCGCAACCGTAGACTTCGTTGACGACATGATGCAGAGCGGCTTTCGCGTATTTTGGCCGAGCCCTAAGTGGGGCGACGCTGTCGCGCAGCGCGTTCAGGATGTGCTTGACCAACAGGTGAACCCCGGCGTGGCAAGTCACGGCGGGCACGTCTCCTTAGCCAAAGTCGAGGGCGACGCGGCCTATGTGCGTTTGGGCGGCGGCTGTCAGGGCTGCGGCGCAGCCGACGTGACCCTGCGGCAAGGGATTGAAGAGGCGATTTTGGGCGCGGTGCCCGAGCTCAAACGCGTGCTCGACGCCACCGACCACGCCGCCGGTACGAATCCCTACTACGCCCCTTCGGAGACCGGCACCTCTCCCCTGGCGCAAGACTAAGCGCGTGTACCAAGTCAGAGTTGCCGGAACGGGGTCGTACGTCCCGTCGGGGCGGCTGACCAACGCCGATTTGGAAAAACTGGTCGAAACCTCCGACGCATGGATTACCACCCGCACCGGCATCTCGGAGCGCCGGATTGCCGAACCGCAGCAAGCCACCTCGGATTTGGCGTATGAAGCAGCTAGGGCAGCGTTAGCGGGTGCCGGGCTCGAGGCTTCAGCGCTGGGCCTCATCGTCGTCGGCACCTCGACCCCCGACCACGTATTTCCGTCGGTTGCGTGCAAACTGCAAGACCGGCTCGGGTGCGGCCCGATTGCTGCGTTCGACGTCAACGCTGCTTGCTCAGGGTTTTTGACGGCCCTGGGCGTCGCCGAACAGTTCGTCCGCACGGGCGCAGCCGAACACGCACTCATCGTCGGAGCCGACACGATGTCGCGCATTGTTGACTACGAAGACCGGGGCACCTGCATCTTGTTCGGTGACGGGGCCGGGGCGTTCGTCTTGTCACGCAGCGAAGTGCCGGGGCTGTTAGCCAGCCGCTCGTACAGCGACGGTGGACACTACGACAAGCTTTACGTTTCCGGCGGCGGCTCACACGCGGCGACCGAGGGCCGGGTACCACACATCAAGATGAACGGACGGGCTATCTTTCAGCTGGCCGTCCGGGCGATGACCGGTGCGATCAAAGACGTGGTGGCGGCGAGCAACCTGACCATCGGCGACGTAGACTATCTCGTGCCACATCAGGCCAATCAGCGTATCCTCACGGCTGTTGCTGAAGCTTTGGGGGTTCAGGCAGAAAGAGTGGTCAGCACCATCCGCGATTACGGTAACAATTCGGCGGCGTCGGTTCCTTTGGCGTTCGACCTCGCCGTAAAAAGAGGGTTGATTAAGCGCGGCGATACCGTTGGGTTAAGCGCTTTCGGGGGCGGTTTAGCGTGGGGCGCGGCTTTGCTGCGTTACTAACCAGGAGTTGAACCACCCTGGTAGCTGCCCACGCTAAATTCTATTGGCGTTTCGGCTTGGCAGCCTCAATTCCTGTACGAAACGTAAAAGTAGACGGTAGATAAGATTCAGGAGAATTTGCGGTGTCGGCTTTCAGCACGTTCGGCGCGTAAACTCTGCAAGAAACAGCTGCCAACGTAATCTGAGGGGATGTGCAGAGGATTTCTCGAGCCGTTCCTATCACGCCCAAGAACCGAACATACGGGTAAGTTCGTTACGAAAATATAACAACTCGCTAGATGTAAAGTATTGAATATCTAAAATCACGCTGAGCGCTACAATGTAGCCATGACCGAGCTTTCTATCTCGCCGCTTGCACGGCGCATCGCTGAAGAGAACAACGTCGAATGGCAGTCTCTAGAAGGTAGCGACGCCGGGGGAGGCGTCAACGAACGTGACGTGCTGAGCTATCTCGAGGGCGTCACGCTCGGTACCAAGCCCGTCAATCCGACACCTGAGCCGCTGCCTGAGGGCATGACTGCCTGGGCGGAAGAGCTTGCCGCACCTCAGAATGTGCCCCGGGGCGTGCATCAGAGTGCTGTAAACACAATGAGCGCCGACAACGTCGGGGGGACACCTTCAGCTACCGACACCACCGAACTCGTAACTGAAGAATCTTACCGTGAGCTGTTTGCAGAACTCAGCGTGCTGAAAAAAGCTGCCGAGGCGGTCTCGGAGGAGCGCTGGGAAGAGCGTGAAGCCGCAGACGGAGCGCGCGCCGAGGCGCAGCTCGAGCTAGACCGGGTACAAAAAACGCTGGCAGGCCGAGAAACCGAACTCACCGAGTCACGCACCCAGCTGACGCACCTCGAGGCTGAGGTCAGAACGCGTGAAGAGAAGGTGAGTAGCGCGCAGCTCGAGCTGACCCGTTTGCGCGAAACGCTCAACACGCAAGACGAAGAACTCGTCGAAGTTCACGCCCTCAAGCAGCAGCTCAAGACGCTCAAGGCGCAGACCCTAGAGACGAAAACCCTTTCTGAACGTCTGGCGAAGGCCGAAGCTGAAACCCAAAAGGCGCAGGCTGAGGTTGACACGCTTAAAACTGCCAACGCGGGGCTCGAGCGAACCCTCGCCGACCTTAAAGCCGTCAGACTCAGAGTTGCCGAACCTGAAAAGCGCCCCTGGTGGAAGTTATGGGGTTAGCGTTGCAGCGCGGCTTCGGTGTCTCAGCCCTGTACCTGTCCGGGTATAACCGGGTACGCGCGTGATGGACGTTTCTACAAACCTTCACGGTCAGGCGCTGCTCGAGGTCGAGGCGCAGCTCGGCGAACTCCTCGCCAAAGGCCGCGCCCGCTACTCACTGATTGTCGATCTGCGCGGCTTTGTCCTCCTGCACATCCGCGCGCCGCTGGCGTCTGAACCGCCGCCGCTGGACTCACTCGGTTCACTGATTGCCTCGAACTTTTTGGCGACAACTGCCCTCGCTAAACTCTTCGGCGAAGACGGCTTTAGAGAGTTGACGCAGCAGGGCAAAGACGTCGTAACGCACACCGAAGAGCTGGGTGACGGAGCGCTATTAGTCACCGTTTTTGCGACCTCTGAGCCGCTTGGACGGATTAAATATCTGAGCAAAAAGGCCGCCGAGAGCGTTGTCAAAGTCTTGACCGAGAACACCGAAGCGCCGCCGATACTCGCGTTAGATACCGGCTGGGAGCAGAGCAACGAAGATTTGCTCGAGGTGCTGTTACCGAGCGCCCAACTCGCAGCTAAGTCCAAAAAGAGCAGTTGACAGCTGCTGACCGGGGGGTAGGTGTATTTATCGACGGTGCGTAAAATTTTGTGAAGACAGTTTGGTTAAGACGCCTCCGGTTTGACGGGGGCATCTTGCTTGATAAGTTTAGCGACGAGCCTGCGTACAAGGGGCGCAGCGACCAGAACAGCCGGAAACGCGACCGGCCACGACGAAACGAAATTGGCAGCCCATACCGATAGGAAAGTGTCGCCGAACCCAAACGTGCGGAGCGTAGAAACGCCTGAAACGATAAATGTCATGAGGAGCGAGAGAAAAAACGAAAAGACCACGACCTCAAGTCGTTTAGGAAAGATGCCGGTACGGTTCATAAGGGCACTATAGCACGTTATTGACTAATCAGTAAAAAAAGTGTAAGCTCCTTTTTGAAAGGAGTGACCCGTGGCCCGCCCGCTCGAGTTTGACCGCCAGAAAGCCCTGGAAGACGCGATGACCGTCTTTTGGCGGCAGGGTTACGAAAAGGCGTCGCTCGACGACCTGACCGCCGCGATGAACATCAAGCGTCAGAGCCTGTACAACAGCTTTGGCGACAAGCACAGTCTGTACTTGGAGGCACTGAAGCACTATAGGGCGCTGCAAGGTGAGGGTTTACTCGCCTGCTTGAACCAACCGTCCGTTAGGGAAGGATTCGAGAAGCTGTTCTCCCTGATCGTTACTGAAGCCGTAACCGACCCGGAGTGCAAGGGCTGCATGGTCGTCAACGCGATGACCGAACTCGCAGCTATCGACCCGGCTGTCAGCGAAATCACTTATAACGCCGAACGAGAAAATGAAGCCGTCTTCGCTGAGGTAGTCAGGCTTGGCCAAGCGAACGGCGAGATAAGCCTAGACAAAGACCCTGAGGCGCTGGCTGCGTTTCTCTACAACGCGGTTATCGGTCTACGCGTCAGAGCGCGGACAACACCGGACAAAACGAACCTCAAGCGCGTCGTCAACCTCACCCTAGCAGCTTTGGATTAAACTGACGCGTTGTTTTTTACCCATTTTTGACTAAATAGTAAAAAACTTAGATCTAAGGAGAATAATGAACAATCTACAGTTGAAAGACAAAGTTGCGGTAATTACTGGCGGAAATAGCGGCATCGGTTTGGCAACGGCTAGAGAGCTGAAAAGTCGAGGGGCCAAACTCGTTCTCTTCGGACGCTCTGAAGCGGCGCTGGCAGAAGCTAAACAGGAGCTGGGGGAGGATACGCTCACCGTTACAGGCGACGTGACCAAACTCCCAGACCTGGAAAGACTATTCTCTGAAACCAAAGCGCACTTCGGTAAGGTGGACATCCTCTTCGTCAACGCGGGTCGTACCCACTTAGGAGGTGTTGAAGAGGTCTCGGAAGCGGATTACGACGCCGAGATGAACGTCAACCTCAAAGGCGCGTTTTTCACCGTGCAAAAAGCGTTGCCGCTTATGAGTGTAGGAAGCTCAGTCGTGTTCAATTCGTCTTGTCTGGCGGAGATGGCGATGGCGGGCTCGAGCGTCTACAGCGCGAGTAAAGCAGCGGTAAACAGCCTCGTTAAGGTTTTATCCGCCGAGCTTGCGCCGAGGGGCGTCCGCGTGAACGCGGTAAGCCCCGGCCCGGTCAACACGCCAATCTACGGCAAGATGGGGATGCCGCCCGAGCAGTTAGAGGCGTTTGCCGGTCAGATTCAGAGTCGAGTTCCGGTTGGACGGTTCGGCGACCCAGGCGAAATTGCCAAAACGGTCGCGTTTCTCGCCTCACCCGACGCGTCGTTTATCGTCGGCGCGAATCTCACAGCTGACGGCGGGATGAGCCTGTAAAAATTGGATTGAGCCCAGACGGTTCTTTCCAGCGTCACCGTAAATTGCGACTTGCTCACCTAAATCTCACCTTTTGATGTAGTGACAGTCAGGGTTTTCCGGATTCAAAAGTTAGCCGACTAAAAAGAGCTTTTACGGTACACGCGCCGTAAGAGCTCTTTTTGAACGTAATCAGGTCTTACACCGACCCGCTAATTGACAGTTCCACTTAAGACGCCAGCACCGGTTCCCCAGAGAGCTGCGCCTCCTCGTCGATGAACTTGCGGACGAGGTAGCGAACGACGCCGATAGAAGAGGCGTCTTTGAGGCGCAGAAGCAGGGTGCCGCGCGTTGCTATTCTAGTAATCAGGAGGCTGTGCCCGTTGTACTCGAGGTGCAGGCTGCCAAGACCTCCCGTGCTCTTGCTGTCTCCCTCAATCCGGTCGCCGAGCGCCGCAGCTATCGAAGCGAGCGTGCGGCTGTAGACCGCCAGCGTGTCGCCGTCTTCCAACCCACTTCCGACTTGGGCCAGACACCCTCCTTGAGCGTCGGCAAAGAGGGCCGCGTGAACAGCGGCGTTCTCGAGCAGGGGCGATAACAACCGCTCGAGCCCTTCTTGTTGGCTCAGTACGGGTTGCGGCGCGGTTACTACGGGCGTAGCCATTGGTTCGGCAGCGGCTAGAGCCTCAGCTTCAGGTGCAGGCCCGGCTGCTGCGAGCGCCGCCTCGATTTTGGGAAATAGATCGGCGGGCGTAAAGGGTTTTTTGGCGATGCCGGTTGCGCCGACCTCTTCGGCTCGGCGTTCGACGTCCGCGTTGACGATGCCTGAAATCAGCAGCACCGGCAGATGCGCGTAACGCGTGTTTGTTTTAATTTTTTGACAGAGCCCGAAACCGTCCATACCGGGCATCACCACGTCGGCAATGACGAGCGCGGGGTTGCTGCCGGGTAGTTTCTCGAGCGCTTCTTCCGCGCTGCCTGTGGCAATCACGCTCCATTTACGCGTTGAAAGAATGCGTTCTAAGGCTTTACGGACACTTACACTGTCGTCAACTACAAGTATTTTCATCGTTTACTCCCTTGAATGGCCTGTATTTGCTGAACCAATACCTGCTTGGAAAATAGTTTAGAAGATACTTGGGACACACAGTTGGGCTTTTCTAACTCTTGGGGCAGTGTGACGCTCCAAAAAACGCTTGCACGGCTGCAGGTTCAGATTATTGATGCTTTGGCAGGCGAATTTAGTCTGTCTGAAGCGAAGTGAATCCCAAAGTAGCCGCCAGAGAAGAACGAGTAGGGGTAAACCATCAGGCTGCTACACCCTGCTCGTCCAGGTTGACGGCAACCTGCAGCAAAAGTTTGTCGAGCGACGTGCGGATTGTTTTTGGCATCTTGGCGGGTACGCCGCCGACAAACAAAAATGAGGTTTTAGGCTTATGATGGACGCAGGCAAAAATCTCTTGTACGGCGTCTTCCCCGGTCGCTTCAGCGAAGGTTGCGTGGTTCAGGCGGCCCCCTTTTAGAAAGAGGGTGCCCTCGAGGTCGCCGATAAGGACTACGAGTCGGCCCGAGCGTTTGCCCTGACCGAGTGAGACTACTAGATCAAAAAGGGTGAGCGCCTCGAGCGTCCCGCTGATTTTGACCTCGCCGGGCGCGTAACTGCGTTCGAGGGGCGGGGTCACGCCGAGCTTGCCGGAGGTGAGGAGCATTGTAAACGCAGCGGTGAGCACTTCGGCGGCGCTTGCCTGCGCCCACAAGATGAGCTGATGGTCGGGTAGCACGAGGTCGCTGCCTGTGCCCGAGAGCAAGATAAAAGGCACCTGGCGGAGCGCCGCGTCGTCATTTACGAGGTCGTAGAGGTCGCGCCCGTTCATATCGTCGAGTGCTTCGCTGCTTACGACCAGGTCGGCCTGACGCCGCTCGAGGCTCGTCAGCGCGTAGAGTGCGCCGCCGACGACCTCGAGCTGCACCCCTTCGGCAAGGGCGGCCTCGAACCCTTCGGTCAGGGCTTGCGACCAGGCCGGGTCAGCGGTAACGAGAAGAATCCTGATCACGCGGCCCACTCACCGCTTGCGCCCGGTCTACTTGTAAGCTTGTTCGCCAATTTGACAGCACCGGGCAGAGAGCGGGCCGCGTGCGGCTTGGGCGTTGACATAGCCCTTCCCGGTAGCATCGTTAGTTCGGCCCCAAGCCGCTGCGCTGCGCGAAGACCGTGCGGCTTAAAAAGCTCAAGAGTTTGGTTTCGTCAACGGGTTTGGTCAGGTAGTCTGTCGCGCCAAGTTCAAAGGCCAGACGCATGTGTTTTTCACCTGCGCGGGTGGTCATAACTAAGACCGGCAGCTCGACCAACGCGGGTTTGCGGCGGATCTCCTCGATGAGTTCGTAGCCGTTCATCCGGGGCATCTCGAGGTCGCTTAGTACCGCGTCGAAGGTGGTTTCGCGCATGAGCTCGAGCGCCTCTAACCCGTCGGCGGCGGTGCTGACGCGGTAGCCTGCGCGGGTGAGCATCTTGGCAACGATCTTGCGGACGCTGACGCTGTCGTCAACGAGGAGCAGATGACCCGACGCGACCGGCGTAAACGTTTGTGGGCGGACGAAGGTGCTGCGTGAACCGGCGGCTTGTCCGGCGAGCGCCCGTACTCCGGCGGGGTCTAGCATCAGCACGACGTCACCCGAACCCGAAACTGCGGCCCCGGAGAGGTGGGTAAGCGCCTGCAAGGGAGCCTCGAGGCCGCGCACGACGACCTCCTCGAGGTCTAGAAAAGCGTCAACGCCGAACGCAACTTTCGTCCCACCCGTGTCTAGCAGAGCAACCTGCACCAGTGGGGCGTCCTCTTCGGGCATTCCTAAGAGGCTTCGCAGGTGGAAAAACTCGGTGAGCTGATTGTCAATCGTGACGAACGTCCGCGACCCGTCACGAAGAAAGTCGTCTTGAGGCAGCGCCCGCAGCACCCGCACCGTGTCAGCCGGGAACGCCAGCAACTGCTCGCCGACGGTAAGCATCAGCGCTTCAGTCACGATCAGGGTCAGCGGCAGGGCGAGGGTAAAGCGCGTGCCGCGGCCCGGCTCGCTCTGAATCGCCACTTCACCTTTAAGCCGCGCGATATTGGCGGCGACCGCCTCCATGCCGACGCCCCGGCCCGCGTCGGTCGTAACCTCTTTGGCGGTACTCAGGCCGGGCAAGAAGATCAGCTCGAGCGCCGCTTCGTCAGACAGGTCGGCGGCGGCTTCAGGGGAGATAAGGCCGCGCTCTAACGCCTTGGCTTTTACGGCCTCGACGTCGATACCGTGACCATCGTCGGAAACTTCGATATAGACGCGGTTGCCTTGGTGACGGGCGCTTACGCTGACCGTACCTTCGGCAGGTTTACCCGCTGCAAGACGTACCGCTTCGGTTTCAATCCCGTGAAAGGCAGCGTTTTTAACGAGGTGCAGCAGGGGGTCGGCGACGGCCTCCAAGATCAAGTTATCGACCTCGACCGACTCGCCGGTCGCCCGAAAGGTAAACGACTTGCCCGGTACTTCACCGACCAAACGGCGCAGCCTGCCGAACAGTCCGCGTACAGCAACCATGCGGGCGCGCCCGACTTCACCCCGGAGCGAGCGGGTGAGTTTTTCGACGCTGGTCGTCTCTTCGCGCAGACGCCCGCCGAGTTGACTGAACTGCGTTTGTACCTCGGCAAGGTCGCTCGACATCTCCGCGACGCTGCGGGCCAAGATATTGAGGTCGCTGTACGAATCGAACTCGAGTTCATCGAACTGTTCGCTCAAGTTGGCCCGGAGGCTCTGATTGGGCGCGTCGTCCGGCGAGAGCGCCGAGCTGCGCTGCGTCACAGCCGCCTGCAAACGCGGGTTGAGGTAACGCTCTTCAAACTCCGACACCGTCCGGCTGAGGCGGCTGCGGCTGGTGTCCAGCAGGTCGTTCAAGCTGCTGAACTGACCCAGCAAACGGTCGACGCGGGCGCGCGCCGCGACGAGTTCGTTCGAGAGTGTCATCAGCGTATCGAGTTTAGCGAGGCTGACCCGGATGGTACTCCCGGCTCCTGCGTCCCCGCCGGGGGTCGTCGTGGCGGCTTGTACTTCTTCAGCGCGGGCCGGTTCAGGGGTCTCGGTAAAGGGTTCCAAAAGGGCTTGGAAGGTCTCGAGGACTGTAGGTAAAGATGTTGCACCCTCGGTTTCGGCAGTCGTGAGAAAACTCTCCAAAACGTCGGCTCCAATGCCCACAACCTCGGCAACGTCGGCGTCAAACGGCAAGCCCTGCTCACGCACCTCGATCATCAAACGCTCTAACCGGAGCGCAATGTCCGGCATGACCGGGCAACCGACCATCGCGGCGGCACCCTTGACGGTGTGCGCGGCGCGGAAGATCGAGCTGACCTGTTCGTCGGCGACGCCCGACTCGGCGATGGCTTCGGTTGCAGCGCGGATTGTAGCGATATGCCCGCGCACTTCGGGCGCAAAGTGCGTCCAGGCGTCCGGGTTAGCTTCGTGAAACGTGCGCAGTTCGCCTGTCAGGTCTTCGCCTACGTTGCCAACTGTCTGAACACCATCTGAAAGGGCTTCAGGAGCGGTCATTCCCAGATGCGTATGAAGCGCTGCTCGCACCTCTTTCGTCCTGTCTTCAACGTCGGTGGAACGGCCTTCGGCGGCGGAGAGCATCAGGGAGAGCGTATCGGTGCCGCGCTGCAGCACGCGCTGCGCCGCGTCGTCAAACGCTGCGTCCCCCTCACGCACCTCGACCATCAGGTCTTCTAACAGGTGCGCGAGGTCGCCCATCGGGGCCAAACCGACCATGTATGCGGCCCCTTTAAGCGTGTGGGTCGAGCGGAACAGCTCGGTCAAACGGTCTGCGCTCGGACCCTCGTTCCGCACCGCCTGAAGCGTATCGGTGATCATTTCCAGGTGTTCGTTCGCTTCAGGTGCGAAAAACTCCCAGTCTTCCTGATGCTGACGAAAGAATGTACGGAGCGTCGCGGTCAGGCCAATTTGCGCCTGCGCCGAACCCGGCGCGGGTACATCGTCGCTCTGAGCTGCTAGCGCGTCAGGATTGCGAAAAGAGGCGCGGTTTTCACGTAGCAGGTCTTGGAGCAAAGTCGAACCACCCAGGTAGTTCAGCTCGAGGCCTAAATCTCCTTCGGCGCGGCCCTCGGCAATTCGGGTCAGCGCGTCTTGCAAACAGACCGCCACTTTTTCCAAGAAGTCACGAACCCGGACAGTCTCCCCTGCGGGCAGGTAGCGGCTCCGCTCTAACAAGCGTTCGGTCAGCGCCGCGAGGCTCGAGACCTGCGGGTAGTTGTAGAGCGCCGCAGCACCCTTGAGCCGGTGAGACAGCACTCCCAGCTCTTTAAGCACGCTCGGCTCGAACGTACCCTGAAGCTTCGCGGTTGCCGCTTCAAAGTGCCCGAGCGCGTCCCACGCGTCGAAGATAAAGCTGTCTTGTAAATCGGACGTTACGGTTTCCATCTGCACGCTATATCCTCCTTAGGCCAGGCGAAAGCGAACTAAGCTCTCGGTCAGTCGTTCGGCCAGGTCTTGCAGGTTCTCCGCCGCTTCGCGTCCTCTGACCACCCGGTCCCTCGACGATTCCGACAGCGTCGCCATCGACTGCACCGAGTTCCCGACCTCGGTCACGTTAACCACCTGCGTTTCCGTCGCTTGTGAGATGCTCTGGGCAAACGTCACCGCTTGACGTACCACTTCGGCAACTTCTTTCAGGCGTTCGCCCGCTTCTGTGGCCACGCGGTAGCCCGCTTCTACCTCGCGCGTGCCCCCTTCGACGCCCAGGTTCACCTCTTGCACCTCTTCTTGGATGCCTTTAATGAGTTCGTCTACACGTCCGGTTGCTAGTGAGGTGTCTTCGGCGAGCCGACCGACTTCATCGGCGATAACCGAGAAGCGTTGACCCGCGCGACCGGCACCGGCAGCCTCAATCGCCGCGTTAACGGCCAGGAGGTTCGTCTGCGACGAAATCCTCGAGATCGTCTCCACAATTTCCGAAATCTCCAGCGACCGCTCGCCCAGCGTCTTCACCCGCTTCGAGATGCCCTGCACTTCTCGCCGGATGTTCTGCATCCCGCCCAAGGTGTCGTCCATCGCCTGCTGCCCTTGTTCCGAGGCGGTTAAAGCCTGTTGTGTGGCCCGCGCCGAGGCTTCCGCGTCACGCGCCATCTGCTGAATTGAGCCGGTAATCTGCACCACCTGATTGCGAGCGCGCTGCGCTTCTACTGTTTGCTGCTGACTCCCCGCCGCAATCGCTTCGGTTGTCAGCAGCAGCTCGCCTGAACCGCTTCTAACCGAGTTCGCCGTTTCGCTAAACTCGGTGAGCACCAAACTGATCTCTTCGACCATCAGGTTGATCGCGTCAACGACGTTGCCGAGCACGTCTTCAGAAACTTGTCCGCGCTGCGTAAAGTCGCCCCCCGCAATATCCATCGCCACGTTCAAAAAGCTGCCGATGTTGCCCTGCAGTTCGCGGTTGCGCTCTAAAATCTCGGCGTCGGCTTGAGCTTTAAGCTGAAGCTGCCTGACCGAGTTGTTAAACGTACCGGCCAGCACCCCAAGTTCATCGGTTGAAGAGACGTTGGCGCGGGCGCTCAGGTCGCCTTGACTAAGGCGGGTTGACGCGTTGAAAAGCTGGTTGATCGGGCCTGAGATGCGGGTTGCAATCAGGGCGAACAACACGTAGGCGAGGGATATAGCCAACGCGATAAACACCATCCCGAGCAGCTGAGCGCGGCGCAAATTGGCAACGCGGTTTTCCAACCGCTCGTTGAGCACATTGAAGCTGACATTGTGCAGAGCGGCGAGGTCGGCTAAGGCTGACGTTGCGTCGCCGTTAAGGGCGCGTGGGCCGGGGAGTTCGGCAGCTTGAAGGATGACCTGCTTGATTCCGGTGATATAGGTGTCGATAGATTGGGCGGCTCGAGCCGTTGGCGCTGCCAGAGCCTCCTCCAGACCGGAATCCGTCTCGACGGCGTAGGTGACGTTTTGCTCGATATCTCTTAGCGACCGCGTGGCAAAACCAAGCTGCTGGTTGATAAATGACCGCTCCGGCTCAGTGATTTCGTTACGGTACAAGACGCTGTTGGTACGGTCGAGCAAGGTGTTTACAGTTGACTCGAGTTCGAGCAGACGCGTTACCGCCAGGCTCGTTATAAGAGAGCTTGTTTGTTCAGGATCGAACGCCAAGTTTGAGGCGTTGGCCACGTCGCCGAAAAGCTGCGGAATATCGACGCGGAGTAGGTCGAGGTGCCTGAAGGCGTTTTGCCTTGACTCGCCCGCAGCAGCCTCCACCTGAATCCCTTCCCACGCAGCGGCGATAGCCTGAACCTGCTCACGCGTGCCGAACTCAGCGCCGTAACGCCTATCAATGCTGACGACGCTTCTTAACGCAGAGTCAACCTGGGCCGCAGCTTCTACCTGACGCGCCGCAGCCTGAACGTCGCCACGCAGAACTTGGTCGGATACTACGAGGTGCTGCTCGAGCGCGACCAAAAGCCGTTTGGTAGGCCTGAGATATTTAACGCCATACGTTTCCTTCAAGGAAAAGTCGATGGTCTGGTTTTGGGTATAGATGAGGCGTCCGGTAACGACGACAAACGGAACAAGAAAGGCGAGGGTGATCAGCAGCAGCTTCGGCCAGATTTTAAGCGAACCTAAAAAGTCTTTGGCACTAGAGCGGCCCTGCCCTGGACTATTTCTCGGGTTGCTGCTTGGTCTACCCGGTGTTCTAGAACGGCGAACCGTCCGTGAGGGGCGTGACTTAGGTGTATCCATAAAAACTCCTAGCGTTCGTGTTCAGCTCAGGAACCGAAAAGCGAGTGGGCGAAAAAACAGCGGCAAGACACCGACCGCGTGGCCTAAGGGCAGATCGAACACGAGCAGGTGGCCCCGGCACCGTGCGGGGCAACAAGGTTGCCCCATCTGCTTCTGCGTCCAAAAAATTCCCGTCTGCCTGCACGCTATATCCTCCTTAGGCCAGGCGAAAGCGAACTAAGCTCTCGGTCAGTCGTTCGGCCAGGTCTTGCAGGTTCTCCGCCGCTTCGCGTCCTCTGACCACCCGGTCCCTCGACGATTCCGACAGCGTCGCCATCGACTGCACCGAGTTCCCGACCTCGGTCACGTTAACCACCTGCGTTTCCGTCGCTTGTGAGATGCTCTGGGCAAACGTCACCGCTTGACGTACCACTTCGGCAACTTCTTTCAGGCGTTCGCCCGCTTCTGTGGCCACGCGGTAGCCCGCTTCTACCTCGCGCGTGCCCCCTTCGACGCCCAGGTTCACCTCTTGCACCTCTTCTTGGATGCGCTTGATCAAACCGTCTACACGTCCGGTTGCTGATGAGGTATCTTCGGCGAGCTTACGAACCTGAGCGGCGATAACTGAAAAGCGCTCTCCGGCTTCACCGGCACCGGCAGCCTCAATCGCCGCGTTAAGGGCCAGGAGGTTCGTCTGCGACGAAATCCTCGAGATCGTCTCCACAATTTCCGAAATCTCCAGCGACCGCTCGCCCAGCGTCTTCACCCGCTTCGAGATGCCCTGCACTTCTCGCCGGATGTTCTGCATCCCGCCCAAGGTGTCGTCCATCGCCTGCTGCCCTTGTTCCGAGGCGGTTAAAGCCTGTTGTGTGGCCCGCGCCGAGGCTTCCGCGTCACGCGCCATCTGCTGAATTGAGCCGGTAATCTGCACCACCTGATTGCGAGCGCGCTGCGCTTCTACTGTTTGCTGCTGACTCCCCGCCGCAATCGCTTCGGTTGTCAGCAGCAGCTCGCCTGAACCGCTTCTAACCGAGTTCGCCGTTTCGCTAAACTCGGTGAGCACCAAACTGATCTCTTCGACCATCAGGTTGATCGCGTCAACGACGTTGCCGAGCACGTCTTCAGAAACTTGTCCGCGCTGCGTAAAGTCGCCCCCCGCAATATCCATCGCCACGTTCAAAAAGCTGCCGATGTTGGTTTGAAGGTCTCGAGACCGCACGACCTCTTGCTCGTTGCGCGTCGCCGCTTCGCGGAGCTGCATAATGGCGTTGTTGAAGGTTGTACCGAGTGTACCGATTTCGTCGCGTGAGGTGACGGGCGCAGTTTTCGAAAGGTCGCCTTTAGAGACGCGCTCGGCAACCTCAACGAGCGTACCGATAGGCCGGGTAATCTGCCGGGCAATCCAGAGTACGAGCAACGTTGAGAGGACTAGCCCTAAAAGTACGCTGCCCAGCGTCAACAGACGGTTCCGCTTTAAGGCTGCATCTTGCGCGTTAAGGTCTTCAGTCAACGCGTCCGTACTTGTACGAAAGAACCCGAAACTAGCCGTAACCGCCCGAGTAGCCTCTCTAAAGTAGGTTGCTGGCGTAAGGCCGGGATTAAAACGACTGATGAGGTTACTGTTAGCGACTGCGACCGTATACCCCGCAAGCTCCGTAAGCTCCTCTAGATTTTGGTTGAAAACTGCTTTATAAGAGGGCTGCCCTTCAGTTGCAATACGCACGTCGCGCTGAAGTTCTGCAAGGTCGGTAGTCACTTGCCGTGCTAAGGTGCCGAGGTAGTCTTGCTCTTCTGGCAAGATGGCTTGCCGCGTAAGGATGCCGGAGCCTTGATCGCGGAGCTGACTTATAGACTCAGAAAGACGGGGCAGGGTCGTAAGCGCCAATTTAGAAACGTAAAAGTTGTTCAGGTCGTCGTCAAGACCAAGATTCGATCTGTCGCTGACCTGCTCGAGCAGCGGAAATACCTGGTCGGACATCAGCGCAACGTGTTCCTGAAAACTCTCTCCCGGTGTAAGCGTAGAGACGCGGCTCTCGAGCGTTTGCCAACCGTTGACCAGTTCAGTTACATAATCAGCGGTACCGAACTCACTCCCGTAACGCGCTTCGTTAGCAGTGAGCGCGGTTAGCGCACTGCTGACCTCGGCTGCGGCGCTGCGCTGCTGTTCGGCAAGTGAGGCGTCCCCGCTCAGCAATCTGATACTCAGGTCACGGTGTAGGGGAACAGCTATCAACACGCGTTCCAGCGGCTTGAGGTACTCGAGTCCCCGCAGCTCTTCGGCAACCAAATTGATACTTCTGTTTTGGTTGATGACGACGAGGTAAAGTAGAACAATCAGCGGAATAACGAACGCCGAAAAGATAAGACTCAGCTTGCGGCTGATTTTAAGATTACCCAGCGGGGAACGTTTGGACTCATCGTCTTGGCGTGGCCGGTTAGGTCGGCCCTGTCCCTTCTGTGTACGCGAGGATATCTCGCGGGCGCTGCGCTCTACAGCAGGCCGGTTGAGCGAGGTGCGGTTTACGGGATTGTCCATCTTGACTCCTTGGGTGTGGATTTTACGGATAATAAGTAGCAGATACAGCTGTTTACAGGTGCTTGCCAGGGTAACTGTAATTTGGTGTGCGCCGAACAGTATGAAACAGAACAGCGACAGTGTTAGGCAAGTGCCGGGCAGCGCAGAACTGAGCAGCGTTACACCGGCACGAGCCGAGTTTCTAAAGTCTTCATAACTTTAGAAACGTCGATTACCGCAGCTTGCAGGTCTTGATAAACGGCGGTTTCCGAACTGAACGTGCCCAGCGCGGAGTTTTCCGGTTGACCCAAAACCTTTTTATAGGGAAAAAACCCAAACATAATGTCTAGGTGAAAAGCGACCTGATGACCTTCGTACTCAACGAGCGCGGCTATCTTCGTCGTTTGTAGGGGCGGCGCGGGCAGGCCCAAAACCGGGCGTAGGTCAATCAGAGGCAAGATAGCGCCGCCGACCGAAAATAACCCCAGCAGTTCAGAACCCACTCGCGGAACCCTGGTGAGGCTGCCGACGGTGACAATCTGACGCAGGTGTTCACTCCCGAACGCGAGCAGCTGTTCGCCCAGACGAAAGTAACAAGCCCGCTGGGAGACCGTATAGCTCAAGGTTAAAGTTGCTTTCTAACCGCAGCCAAAACCGTCTCGGGCGTAAAGGGTTTGGTTACGTAGTCCGCCGCACCCTGACGTAAGCCCCAGCGGATATCGGTGTCTTCACCTTTGGAGCTGATCATAATGACAGGAATGGTTTTCGTTGCACTCTGGCGCTTAAGGGCACGCAGTATTTCGTAGCCGTTACGTTCAGGCATTACGACGTCGAGCAAAACGAGGTTGGGCGCGTCTTCGGAGAGCTTGGTTTCAGCGCCGACGCCACTCGAGAGTGCCTGCACCGTATGCCCCTCACCCCGGAGAATCTTAGCGAGCATGTCGAGGGTTGCGGAAGAATCGTCGATCAGCGTAATTTTTGCCACAGAGTTCCTTTCTACAGCGTCGCCTGGTCTTATCGTTGGCGTTATCATAGCACCCGGCAGCGACGACGTGAGGCGCTCTCGGCCCCCGTATCCCTACTATGGGGCGAGGGGTAGGGCGACACTGTTAAAAACTTCGTCTAGGGTTTCCTGCGCGGGGAAAGTAAGAATTTTTACGCCCGTACCAAACCGGTAGAGGACGCGTCAAACAGCGTGCCGGGTAGCGTACAAGACAGCAGCTTACAAACTGCCAGTACGTTCGCAGTAAAGCTGTTACGAACTCACTACAACGCCGTAACTTCAGTGCCGTGACGCTACCTAAAGCTTGCTCACGACTCCAGCGGTAATTCTGGCAATAGCTCCGGCAGTAGCTCCGGCAGCTTCGCTGCAATCTAGTGAAGCCTGTTTTTTCACAGCTCAGGGCGTACAAACCACGTATAAAACGTTAGGACACGGCGCGGTACAGCCGCGTCTTCAGGGAGTTCCGAAGGGTTGCAGAGATTGGTTGGACTATGACGAAGCCGCAGCTAAATTACGCCGCCAGCACCTACGTGTTTCGGCTGCTCGGTCGTGGACGCGCCCGCGCACAGCGCACACCGGGCAGCGCCTTAGACGAGACGTTAGAGACGCTGCGAGACGGGGGCAAAAGCGCCCTGATCGAGGTCGAGCTGGGGAGTGGGTCGCTGGGACGGTTGCTCGTTCAGGTTGGACGTTTGATTTTTGCACAACGCGAGAACAGCAGCGGGGAGAAAGCGCTCGCAGAGATTCGTCAGGGTGCAGGAGACGCACACCTTTATACGCTGGAGCTCAGCGACGAACAGATTATCTTCGCGTGCGCGGCCCTAGCCGGTATTCCGCTGGCTCTCGGCGAAACGTTGAGCGCCGACCCCGAACAGGTTCCAGCGCTCCTGGGGCAGCTTTCACAGCAGAATTTTACGGGCGTGGTGGCGCTCGAGCAAGGCTTGCAGACGCTCGTCTGGCGGTTTCAGCGCGGGCGCGTCCTTAACACGGTCAAGCTGCCCCAGAGAATCCGCTCGGGCCGCCTGACGCAGATCGTCTGGCAAGAGCAGATGCTCAGCGAAGTCGGCGGAACTGAGCCCGGAGACGCCCAGCCGCCCGCAGAGGCCACCACAGTACAACCGGTACAACCCTCCGCACGACCGGTGCGGCATACGATGACGCGCAATACACAGGTTCAGGGCACTCAGCCTGGAAACACGCAAGTTCAGGGCACTCAGACTCAGGGCACTCAGACTCAGGGCACTCAGGTTCGCACCATCTACTTTCAGAACACACAAATTCCCAGTACCTACGTTCCCAACACCGCAGCCCACAACACGTCTGTACGTGATCCTTCAGCTCAGGATACGTCAGCCCAAAACACGGCAGTCCAGAACACGGCAGTCCAGAAAACTACCGTTCGCAGCACAGCTCACAGCGCCTCGGGTCAAAGTGCCCCGGTTCAAAATGCTACAGGTCAGAACGTTGCGGTTCAAAACGTTACAGGTCAAAAAACCGCGCTATCACAAACCCATTTCGGCTCGAGTCGTCAGAGCAAACGGCAGGAGGTTTCGGAAGGCACCGAAGAGGTTTGGGAGCGGTTTCAAAGCGTGCTCCGCGCCCAACTCGGAAGTCGGGCAGAACGCGTTTTCGGACTTATGTATACCGAACTTGGCGGGTTCCCCAGAGCTGAACTGGTTGAGCGGTTGACGCCGCAGGTCGAACGTATTGCCGGGTCAGCCGCCGCCCGAACCTTTAGAGACGGCCTTTAGGCGCGGCAAACTTCAACTTTTTTTCAAATTCAAACAGACAGTTGGGACAAGTTGTGAGGTATTCGAGGTTGGCTTGTCAGGCTCGAGGCCAGCGCAAAATACGTCCGACAGCCAAAAAGGTGGCCCCCAGTAAGCCACCTTCTTTGTGTACTTTGTGTTATTTACCGTAAAACGCCTTAAATTGTGATTTCGGTTCCGTCAAACTTCGTCAGTGAAAACGAAGGGGGCGTTGTAAAGCCCGCGCCGCTACGCTCTTTGTAGTCGTTTTTCTGATGTTCTAAAAGCGCAATCGCCACTGCTTCGCCGAGTTTGATGGACTCGGTATAGTCGCTCCGCCAGTGAACCCCGGCCATATTACGCCCGACCGAGATGTTCGCGGCAACCTTGTTGAGTTCGCCACCGACCGTAAGCGCGTCTGCGTCCGGGCCGGTATAGGGCAGCAGCGCCGTACCGTCGGCGCTGGCAACGACCGGATTTTGCAACACGTGTGCTTCGTCAAACCACGCTTTAAGGATGGTGACGCACGCCCCGGCGACCGTCGCGTGTCCGGCTCCGTAAGACGGGTGCATGGGGCTCCCTTCAGGAAACGCCATCGGCATCAGGTAGGTGCCGTACTTGTGAGCAGTAAGGTCTAGCGCCTCACTGTTCAGCACGCTGCCGTGAAGCGCGTACTCGGCAGCTTTAGCAGCGTCGGTGCGGCTCAGGTGGACGAGGCCGCCGTAAGCTTCGGGCCGCAACCGCCGGTGGACAAACCATTTCTGCCGCCAGACCGCCTTGAGCGCCCGCGTCGCTACTTCGCACACCAAACTGAGGACGTGCGGCCCGCCGAAAGTACCGAAACCCTGCTGGTTTTTAGAATCCTTGTAAGGGTTGCCGGGATCAAATGGGGCGTTCATCGCAAGCAACATCAAACAGGCGTTGAGGTACGCCTCATAGAGTGCGTCAACGTGGACGTAGTGCCCCAAATCGCGCATCGAACGAATGTAGCGGCGCTCCGGGTCGAAACGTTCAGGCGTCACGCGCGATACGTCCGCACCGTTCTGAACCCGCCGCCACAGGTCAAACGTCGTGAGGTAGTCGTAACCGGGGAGTACCGTCTGTTGCCGCTGTTCGATGGTGAGCGACCCGTAAGTGATGTTTTTAAGAAGAAACTGTGAAACAAATGGGCCGCGGTGGTCGCCCGGCGTCAGCCCCCGAAAGAGCGTTTTGGGGGTGACGGCTCCCGGTTCGGCGGGGTCGGTCGGCAAGTCTCCGGCAAACGCCAAGCCGGAGAGTTCCGCCGCCGCGCTCCCAACCTCACCGCGGGTACCGAACACCGAAAAAGGCACGTCGCGTAGCAGCGCCATCCAGTAGAGTTCGACGGCTTCGGCGGCGGCTTTGGCTGAACGTACCCCCGGCGCGAGCGGGATTGTAAAGCTCTTGGGGTCAACTTGAGAATCGTCGGCGATTCCTGCCAGAGGATTGACGAACTTTCGAAACGATACGTGTGGCGACATGGTGATAGCGGCAAAGTCGGCGGGTTGTTCGGTAGTGAGCGCTTTAAGCAGCGATTTATACGCAGACGCCTGCACTTCGCCTAACGCGTTGTGCGGCAAGCCTTTATGAAAGTTGCCGATATAGCTGCGTTTGCCCTGCGTGTTTTTGACAGAGATTTCGTCGCTGTTGTTGGGGTTTTTGTCGGCGAGGTCTTGGGCGTAATCGGTCGCTTTTTGCATGGTCACGGTCATCGGTGGGTTCCTTTCTTGAAACCATAGCTGTTGGGTCTGTGCAGATTTATAACCTGCAAACTGGGTATATCTCTCTATAAAGTCAGCTGTTCACGTATCACCTTCTCTCCCCGAAAAATTGGTTTAGCTGGGCTCAGGATGCGCGGACAGGCGTGAACAAAGCGTGAACTCCGCGTTCTGCAGCCATCTTTGGCAACTACGTCATTTTTGGATTTGAGCTTCGACCTCTCCGCAGAATTGTCAATAGGTTTGGCAAACGCACGGACGTCCGCGTAGAACCAGGGAAACCTCGAGCCTCAACCTGAGACGACCTCAGAAACCCCCAACTGTGACTTGACCCGAAAAACGACCTAAGCGGAGCGCCTACGATAGGTCGTTACGGTTCCGACTAGGAGCCGCAGTGCCCACGGAAAGTTTTGCTTTGGAGGAAATTATGAGTTACACACCGAGATACAACCAACCCTACAGCCCAAGCTCGAGGGGCAGCTACAACGATTCCGGCGACGACACCAACTGGGGCTACGTCGCTATCGGCGGACTACTCGTTGCAGCCGGGGCGTACCTGATCTTTCGCGGCGTCAACCAAGACGACGCACAGCTGCAGGGCGGAAACGACCGCTACGCGCCCTACCGCAAACAGGGCTCAGGCATTCAGGTCAGAGAGAGCATCATCATCGAAAAACCCGACAGCGAGTTGTACCGCTACTGGCGCAGGTTAGAAAACCTGCCCCGCATCATGAGTCACCTCGAGTCGGTGACAGAGATGGGCAAGCGTTCACATTGGAAGGCCAAAGGGCCGCTCGGCATGAATCCCGAGTGGGACGCTGTTATTACCGACGAGCGCGAGAATGAAACGATTTCATGGCGTGCGCTCCCAGACGCGCAGATTCCTAACGAAGGCACCGTGCGTTTTAGCAAACGTGATGAGCGCAGCACCGAAGTCATCGTCTCGCTGACGTATCACCCTCCGCTTGGGCCGGTCGGCGCAGCCGTTGCCAAACTCTTCGGTGAGGAGCCCTCACAGCAGATTAGAGACGACCTGCAAAACTTCAAGCAGTCCGTTGAGGGCGGTACGCTCTCGCTCAGTCTCTAGTAGCCTCCAACGTCCGTTCAAATATACTCAGAGCCGTCTCAAACGGGGCGGCTTTTTCGTTTGGCCCTTTTTTCTGTCGCCGCTCGTTTTAAGATAGTGCGTGGCGTCAGCTCTCGAGCACATCCGAGTCATCGAAAACGTCGCCGCCGACGCTGTTCCTGCTGCTGTCGTCGAGCCTCTGGGCGGCTGGCGGCTACGCTTTAACCACGGGGTCAAACGTCGTCCCAATTCGGTTTTGGCAAACTTTGACGACGGCAGTTTAGAAATAGGGAACAAAATCGTACAAGCCCAAGCGTTTTACGCGTTTTACGGTCTCAAAGCGCGGTTTCAGCTCTCCCCGGCGTCACAACCGGACGGTCTAGACGAGCTTTTGGCAGCTCGAGGGTACAAACGCGTTCCTGAAGCTGTGTGCGTTCAGGTCAGGTCTTTAGCTGCAGATGGGGTGCCGAAGCCTACGGCAGACATACAGCTGTCAAAAACCCCTGACGAGACCTTTTTGAAGCTTTACTGCGAGACCGAACAGCTTTACGGCGTTCAGGCAGAGACGTTTGCAACGATGCTCGGCAAGCTTCCGGGTCAGACTGTGTTTGCATTGGCAAGTCATGAAGGCCACCCCGCGGCAACCGGCGTCGGCGTGACGCACCGTGGTCTGCTCGGGCTTTTCAACATTGCCACATATCCTTTGGCGCGGCGGCGCGGGTTGGGGAGCGCAGTTGTTACAGTCTTGCTAAACTGGGGTGAGACGCAAGGGGCAGCGTCGGCGTATCTTCAGGTTTCGGAAGACAATATGGGCGCACAAAGGGTCTATGAACGGCTCGGCTTTAGCACGCTTTACAGGTATCACTACCGTGAAGCACCCTGATTGACTTCTCTATGAAACGTTGCTGCGGTTATATGCTTGGAACCCATTTTGTCAAAACATGCGTGCCGGTCGGCAAAACCTAGAAGAAAAACGTTCTTGCCCGGATGATAGCTGCTGGACGCTGCCCGGACAAATGTCGTCGATAACGTTGACTTTGACGCGCCTCTCCCCTACACTCAGATAAGGCACACACCTGCTGCGCCTTACCACCCCAAAAATTTTGAACCCCCGGAAGAAAAACGTAATTAGGTTCTGAGTATGGGCTAAGGTTTAAGCAGGCCCAGAAAGGACACATATGTTTATAGACTTTCCCTTGCGGGAACCTGTCGCGCGTGCGCTTGCCGCCAAAGGTTTTACCACGCAAACCGCCATTCAAGAGGCTGCCCTGCCCCACGCCCTAGCAGGCGGTGACGTTTTAGGTCTGGCGCGTACCGGCACCGGTAAAACGCTCGCCTTCGGCCTGCCGATGGCGCACCGTTTAGAACCAGAAAATGCGAAGGGCCGCGCACCCCGCGCCCTGATTCTCGCGCCGACCCGTGAACTCGCGCTGCAAGTTGCGGGGGAACTCGAGTGGCTCGCTACTGACCTCAAAGTCGTCACCGTTTACGGCGGCACCGGCTACGGCAAACAGGCCGCCGACCTCAAACGCGGCGCGGACATCGTGGTCGCTACGCCCGGACGCGCCATCGACTACTACAAACAAGGCTTGTTGCAACTCGCACACGTCGAGGTCGTGGTGTTAGACGAAGCCGACGAGATGCTCAACGCCGGGTTTGAAGAGGACGTCGAACTGCTCCTCTCAGCGACGCCCGACGAGCGCCAGACGATGCTCTTCTCCGCCACGCTGCCCCGCTGGGCTGAAAGCCTCGCCGCACGGCACCTCCGTAACCCGCTCCGCGCGAACGTCATCAAAGACGAAGAGGTCTCCTACGACGAGATCGTTATTGAAGCGCCGCTGAGCGCCCGTTTGGGCATCTTGAGCGACGTGCTGCACGTTCACGGTCAGGGCCACACGATTGTCTTTACCCGTACCAAAGCCGAAGTTGACGAGCTGGCCAAAACCTTGAGCGCCCAGGGTCACGCCGCCGAAGCCGTTCACGGCGACCTCAATCAGGTGCAGCGTGAGCGCGTTTTAGACCGCTTCCGTGCCGGTCAGGTAACGGTTCTGGTCGCCACCGACGTTGCCGCGCGGGGTCTCGACATTCCTGACGTTGATCTGGTGGTTCACTACCGCTTCCCCGAGCAGATGGAGCGGTATCAGCACCGTTCGGGTCGTACCGGACGTGCAGGCCGCGCCGGAACGGTCGTATTGCTGATGAGCCCGCGCGAACGCCGCGAACTGGCAATGCTCGAGCGCGCCATCTCGCGCAAGTTGGAGCGGGCCGAACCGCCTCAATCTGAAGCCGTGCAGGGCGCTAAACTCGCCGGACTCCAGCGCAGCATCGCCCTACAGAGCGCCGCAGATAAAGCCACCTGGCGAGAAGTTGCGGAAAGTTGGCTCGAGACCGGTGACGCCGACACCCTCGCCGGATTTTTGGCCCTTACCTTGGGCGGCGCTCCGGCTCCGCGCAGCCTCCTGACCGGTGAAGAAGGCTGGACGACCGTGCAGCTAGAGGGCCGCCCGATGAGCGTTCCGCAAACCGTGCGCCTCCTCAAACAAGCCGGAATCGGCGATCTGGGCCGGGTACAGGCCGGACTCAAAAGTGGTTACGCCGACGTTAGACCTGAAGACGTCGCGGGGCTCCCCGCCGACCTCGAAGGTCTCAGCGTCCGCGCCGCCACGACGGTCGAAGCCGCGCCGTTTGAAAGGCAGCCCAGACAGTCGGGGCGTCCACGCCGCCGTGTTGAGGGTAGCGGAAACAACCGGGACTACAGCAACCGCTCGAGAAACTCTCGCTACAGCCGCTAGCGCTTCCCCTAAAACCAAGACAAACGACGTGGAGATTAAACTCCACGTCGTTCTCTTTTAACTACAGCATTTCTAACAAAGACCGCACTAAAGTATTGCCTCAAAATATACATGCTGGTCAGCGGAACTCAAAGTAAGAGTGTTACCGACCAGATAATACCTGCTGCTAGATGCTCTAAACGCCCAGCCTAGCGCCGCCCCTGAACCGCCTTGACGATAAAGAGCAGTACAACAGCCCCACCGACGGCGATAAGCAAACTGGGAACGTTAAACCCTGCGTTAAATGAGCGTCCGGTCAGCGTTGTAAAGAGAAAGCCGCCGATAAACGCCCCGACGATGCCGACGATGATGTCGATAAGACACCCTTGCTGCCGATTCGTACCGGCAATCAAACTGGCAATCCAACCGGCGAGCGCACCCAGAACAATCCACGCGATAAAACCTATAAAGCCCTCCTGGGCGGTATTCTAGCCCGAAACGGCGTTGTGTTGATAGTAGGCGGACGTACAGGTCGTGCCTAGACGGATTCGTGAGCTGAGAATGGCAGTCGCTCGCGTCCCCTCAACAGCTACGTTCACCCCGCCTGACGTAATTCCGGACACCTGGACTAAATTGTGTACAAACGTAATCAACTTAGCTTTTGGTAGACAACCCGGCAAAGTAAAATGATTGGGTAGATTGAAACGCAATTGCCGAACTGAAGGGAAAACTTATGAAGAGCTTTTTACCCTTGGCGCTGGGTGTGGTGTTCTTATTTTCAGCCGCAACCGCACAGACCATTACGCTGGCGACGCACTATCCGCCGGAAAACGTCAAGGTACTCGAGCCCTGCTTCGCCCAATACGAACAGGAAACGGGCGTCAAGGTCGTCCATCAGCAGATTCCTTACGGCGACTATCTCCAGACGATTTTAACAGCGCGTCTAGGCGGTCAGTCCCCCGATATCTATCACGTCTACTCAATCTGGGCCGCGCAGCTCGTCGATAACGGCCTCCTCGCCACCCCGCCGGACGATATTTTGAGCTTCGTTTCGGACGGGTACGTCCCTAGTACCGTAGACGCCGTAACGATCGACGACCAGATGTGGGGCGTGCCGACCGAAGTGTCGAACTACCTGCTCGTTTACAACAAAAAGATTTTTCAAGAAGCAGGCATCGACGCGCCGCCCACTACTTGGGCTGAGCTGATGCAAGACGCCGCGGCAACGACGGAGCGCGACGCGCAGGGCCGCGCCGCGCAGATAGGCTTTGCCAGCTACTACCCGAGCGTCGCCGGAGTTGTACATCCGTACCTGACGCTGCTCTACTCGAAAGGGATGCAACTCTTTAACGACGACTTTACCGAAACGAACTTAGGGACGCCTGAAGCTTTAGAAGCGCTGCAAGAAATGGTCAGTTTATTCGACGCCGGTTCCGCCGACCTCAGCGTCGATTCGGACGCTTTTGAAGCCGGTGACGTAGCGATGACGATTCAGGCCGGTTGGCAAGAGGGTACCTACCGCGAGGTCTTCGGTGACGCTTTTGAAGACACCGTCGGCGTCGCGCCGATTCCGATGGGCAACGACTGGAAGAGCCTCCAATACGCTTTTTTTTACGGCGTTGACGCGAACAGCGACGTGCAGGACGAGTCGTGGGCATTTATCAAATGGCTCAACTCTCAGGCGAGTGCTCAGCAAGACGGCGGCCCCTCATGTATGGGCGAAATGCTCGTCGGCCTCGGCGCACTTACCGCAAACAACGCTGATATCGAAGCCGCTCAGGACGCACTCGGCGACGCTTTTACGGCACCCTACGCGGACGCATTGGAGCGCTCCATCACCGAACCCAACGTCATTCAGGCGTCTGAAATTGAAACGATCATGCAGACCTACCTGACCCAAGCCTACCGGGGCGACATCTCTCCCGAGGACGCGCTTTCGCAGGCTGACAGCGAAATCAGCGCGATTTTGGCCGAATTCTACCAATGAGACGGGGCTGATGCGTACGGCTTCACCGGGGGGTACGCCACTTGCGGGCCGCTCCCGCCGCGCCAGACAGCAAAAAGACTGGGCACCTTACGTTTTTTTAGCACCGCTGCTGGTCTTTTTCGTCATTTTCTTTCTGCTCCCGGTAGGGTTTTCGCTCTACCTGACCTTTACCCGCTGGAACGGGCTCTCCGCGCCGCGCTTTGTTGGGCTCGACAACTTCACCTTTATCTTTCAGGACGCCGGGTTTCGGCGCTCCTTACTTAACACGCTCTTTTACGCCGCTGGAACGGTGTTTTTAGGAATTCCGCTGGCGCTTTCGGTTGCGTTTACCTTTACCCAGAGCCGCTTTCGGGCGTTCTGGCGCTCAATTTACTGGTTGCCGATGATTACCAACATCGTTGCCATTGCTTACTTGTGGCAATTTATCTTGGACGGGCGTTACGGACTTTTCAACCGGCTTTTGGGCGTCTTTGGCATTGTCGGCCCCAGTTGGTTGACCGACCCGACCTTCGCGATGTGGGCGGTGATTATCGTAGCGATCTGGACAAGTTTGGGGGCCAATATGCTGATCTTTTCAGCAGGTTTGGAGGGCATCGACGGCTCTTATGTTGAAGCCGCCGAGGTTGACGGCGCAAACCTCTGGCAGAGCTTTTGGCATGTTACCTTGCCGCTGTTGCGCCCGACTTTGCTGTTTGTTACCGTTACAAGTTTTATCAGCGGGATGGGCGCGTTCGACCTGGTTCTGGCGTTGACCAACGGCGGCCCCGCCGGAAGCACCAGCGTAAGTGCGTTTTACATGTACCAGACGGCGTTTGAAGATTTGCGTTTAGGCAGGGCGTCGGCAGCAGCGTTTGTGCTGTTTGTGATTATCATCGTTCTAACTGCGGTTCAGCTGCGCTTTTTTAGACGCGGCGGGCTCGAGGCGTACTGATGGCAGGCCTGACCGGACGCCAAGAAGCTGTAACGAAACGTGAACAGCCGCGGCCCCCAACCTCAACCGGATCATCTAAAGGGTTACGGCTTTTTCTAAACATTCTCAAATACGTGCTGCTCACTGCGGGCGCACTGCTCGTTTTGCTGCCGTTTTTAGAGATGTTTGTCGGCGCACTCCGAACGCCCGCCGAACGCGTGGCGACGCCGCCGACCTTTTGGCCCGAAGTCGCGCAGTGGAGCGTTTATCAGCAGGTTTTTACCGCTTTGCCGATGCTCAAGTGGTACGCCAACAGTTTGTTTATCACCGGAACCGTTACGGTTTTGCAGCTTATCACCAGCACGATGGCCGGATTTGCCCTCGCAAAATATCAGTTCCGCGGGCGCAACACCATCTTCCGGGCCGTTTTGGGCGCACAGATGTTTCCCTTTTTTCTGTTTTTGATTCCGCTCTTTTTTATCATGCGCTTTTTTCCGCTAGCGGGCGGCAACGACCTTTTTGGTCAGGGCGGCGTCGGACTTTTGGGCACCTACGCGGCGGTTATCTTGCCGTTTATGGTGACGTATTACGGCATCTTTTTGATGCGGCAGTTTATGGTGGGCATCCCTGACGCCATCCTAGACGCAGCCAGAATAGACGGTGCCAACGAGTTCAGAATCTTCTGGAGCGTCGTGTTGCCGCTGCTCAAACCTGCGTTGGTGACGCTCGGCGTATTCGTGTTTTTGTACCAGTGGAACGAGTTTATCTGGACGCTGACCGTCACCCGCACGAATCCGGATTTGCAACCCCTCACCGTCGGAATATTCCTGATGCAGTCGGCGTACAACAACCCTTCAGGGCAATCCTTGCGGCAGGCGGCTTTAGCTGTGTCGGTTGTCCCGCTCGCGCTCGTCTTTTTGACGTTGCAGCGCTTTTACGTCAAGGGTTTGACGATGGGCAGCATCAAAGGCTAAGTAAAATACCCTGTTCAGGCAGCTTTTAGCTGCTGCGTCTCGAGCAGGGTTTTGATTTCAGCAACATCGTAGCTGCGCCGACTTAGCACCCGCACTAAAGGAACCTCAGCGGCAGCCAAAGCTTTTTCCAGCAGTTCGTCTCTACCCTTCCGCTCAGCCCGTTCGTGTGTTTTGTCGTCAAGTTCAACCGTGCAGTACACGCTCAGGTTATGCGGACGGCAAAGTACGAAATCGAGGTGCTTTTGCGAGCTGCGGTTGAATGCCCTCTGCCTTTCACTCCCAGAGAGACCTTTACGCACTCCGATAACGTCGGCGACGCGCACCTTGCCGAACACACGGTAGTCTCCGGCGGCTTGCTCCAACACTATCAAAAACTGCTGCTCATTTTTGGTAAACAAGCTCTGTGCAGGAACTTACAGCGCTTTGCGTAATCACTGATAGCGTAGGTTATAGCCGGAATGACCGAACCAGCCAAGGATGTCTTGCAAGGAGATGGTTTTCAGGGCAGCGGCAATGGCTTGATCGAGGGCGTCTCGAGCTCGTGCCTGGCTCGCTTTGACGAAGGTCTTGATTTTAGAAAGCGCTTCTTCGATGGGGTTCAGGTCCGGTGAGTAAGGTGGCAGGAAAAGCAGCGAGCAGCCTTTGGAAGCCAGCAATTCGGCGACCCTATCGCCTTTATAGATACGGTGGTTGTCCAGCACGACGATCTGACCTGGGGTAAGGGTAGGTACAAGCATCTGCTCGACATAGGTCTCGAACGCAAGGCCGTCAACGCTGCCCTGAAGTGTCATAGGAGCTTGCAGTCCGTTAAGGGAAAGGGCGGCGATGAGGCTGGTATTCTCACCCCGGTTACGGGGCACTTGGTTGTAAGCGCGTTCCCCCTTCGGAGCACGGGCGTAGAGAGGTGTCATAGCAAAGTTAAAGCCGCTCTCATCGACAAAGACGACTTTGCCTGGGTCAACACAGAACACTTTAGCCAGCCAGCGCAAGCGTTGCCCTTCGTCACGTTCACTCGCTCCCAACGTCTTTTTTTCTCGATAGATCAGCACGCTGCATCGTGCGGCACATGGCTACGATGCTGACCTTGACGCCCTGCTGTTCTTCCCAGAGTTCGCAGTGTCTGGCCAGGGTGACCTGGTTATGCTGTCTGACTTGTTCGCTTAGCAGCTCATACGCTTCGGCTGGAATTAACGCGCTGCGGCCCGGTGGTGCCTTGGCTGCCAGCTCCCCGTGAGCGGCTGAGGTAACGCCGCACCGTCGCCACGCCTACCTTGAAGCGCGCTGCAACGTCCTGATGCTTCTGCCCTTCCGCTACCGCTTCGACAATTCGTTCGCGTAAGTCGAGTGAGTATGCCATGCTCCACTATGACGCTATATCAAAGCTAGCGCAAATCGCTGTAAGGATAGCTGACGGCTCCTTTTGGCCTCTTTCCGGCGACGGTTTTGGCAACCGTAATAAGCAAGAGTAAGATGACGGGGGCAACAAGCAAGCGAAAGTCAAAGGATAGTTCCATAACGTTTACTGTATAAAGCCGCGTAATAAAATCCTTCCGGATTTTATACTTTTTCAAGCGGTTATCGCTGTTACAGCCGGTTATATCTACATACTCAGCGTTAGAGCGGACGTAATGCCACCTAGACCCGTCAGTCGTTACAGCTACCTCCGGACATCCTCCGTATAGAAACAGACAGAGGGGTTTTACGGCGCGTGATACATTTTTAATAGTGATGCGGGCAGCGCAGAAGCGTTTTATACCCGCCGTGGAGGACTTATGAGCAACAAGGTTGAGACAAGAAAAGCTGATGTGATCGTCGTTGGGGGTGGCCCTGCGGGTCTTACCTCAGGGATTTATACGGGGCGGGCACAGTTGGAGACCCTCATTTTGGAAAAAGGACTTCCCGGCGGGCAGATTGCCCAGACTGAAGAGGTCGAAAATTATCCCGGTTTCGACGAAGCTATCAGCGGCCCCGAGCTGTCACAGCGGATGGTGAAGCAGGCTGAAAAGTTCGGCGCTGAAATTCTGATGGAAGAAGTGCAGCACATCCGGCACGACGGCGACCGTTTCGTCGTCAAAGGTTATGACGGCTTTTACGAGGCTGGGGCAATCATTATCGCCACAGGCGCAACCCCGCGCCGTTTGGGTGTTCCCGGTGAAGACGAATTTTACGGGCGCGGCGTCTCGACCTGCGCGACCTGCGACGGCTTTTTTTACCGGGGCAAAAACGTCGTCGTCGTCGGTGGTGGCGACGCAGCAGTCGAAGAGGGTTTGTTTTTGACCAAGTTTGCCGACAGCGTAACGGTTGTCCACCGCCGAGGCGAACTGCGGGCCAATAAAGAAGCGCAGCGGCGCGCGTTTGCCAACCCCAAAATGAAGTGGGTCTGGAATACGGTCGTCGAAGAAGTTCTTGGCAGCGAGCAAGTGACCGGCGTCGCCGTAAAAAACGTTGGTACCGAAGAGCGCAGCACATTGCCGACTGACGGCGTATTTATCTACGTCGGGCACAATCCCAATACTGACTACTTGGACGGGCTTATCGAACTGAGCAGTACCGGTTACGCCAAAGTTCACGACGACATTTACACCAACGTACCGGGCATTTTTGCCGCCGGTGACGTGGCTGACGAGGTGTACCGGCAGCTAGCGACGAGCGTTGGAGCCGGAACGCGGGCGGCGATGGCAGCAGAGCGCTACCTCGCGGAGAAAGAAGCGCATGTTCAGGTCACGAATTCAGAAGCGGACATTTTGAACGCAGTAGACGCGGTTTAGACTAAGGCGTAACAACTTAAACATAGAGCACCGGGTAGCTACAAGCCGGTGCTCTTTTCATTATGGGCCATCACACGTCGTTCGGTAAGGGTAGCCGGAATATTGTGAAGAAACTTAGCGCTCAAACTTTCGTATCTCTACTGGCTTGGGACGGCTCGAGCCACACCGTAAAACCGTTTTTGCGGTCACTATAGCGTTTTTCGTAGTTACTGAGCTAGCTTCTCGCAGCTATCATCTCAGAACGTGCGTGCTAGACTGTGCTTTATTCTCATAGACTGGCTCAAACCAGATGATACCTGCTATAATCCCGAGTTAGACCAAAAGCTAATGGCTCGGCGGCGAAATCTGATAAAGAACCACATCCGGGCGGGCGTAAACGAGCAAAAAATCACCACCGGCCCAGAGGGGTTGACCAACCACCGCCCGCCACCGCCGAGACCCCACCGACAGCACAGTATAGCGCCCGTCACGGATAGCTTGCCAGCCCGCGCCGGTCAGCGTGCCTGTCGGCGGCACAAGCTGACCTTTTTTGACAACAGACGCCAGCGAAAAGAGCGGGTCAGGGAGCGCTTGCGGGAAAGTTTCAGGGGGGGATCGACCGAACCAAGTCAGCTTGGGGCCAGCCGCGTCCCGGCTACCGGGATTGCCGAGCGCGGGGTAGCGGCCTCCCGTTTGGCTGACCGGATCGAAGCGTTCGGCAACGACCAGAAACGGTGCGCCGCGGCCCGGTTCGTAGGAGATATAAGGCCGAATTTGCGCTTCGGCGAGTCCGAGGGCTTCAGCCGCCTCTAACAGCCGCGCCTGTCCGGTCTTGCTGAGTGCGCCGTCCGGCAGTGAGTTGGCTTCTTCAGGGGCGAAAAGAGACAAGTTGGCAACGCGCTCGAGAACGTTGGCTTCAGGCAGCTCTGCTTCAGCCGTATCAGACCCAGCCGACGCCGTACCGGGAAGGGGCGCGGCCCGCCACGCGGCAAAGGGCAACCCGGCAAGTTCGGCGCTCAGTACACGGTAGGTTGCAATCAGCGGTTCGTTTTCAAAACGGCCCTGCGTTCTGAGGGCGGCAGCGTCACCCCAGGGGACGACCTCGAGCCGTTCCGAAGGCGTCAGCGGGTAGCGCGTTACGAACTTGGGCTCGAGCGGAAACAGGTCGGGCGGAATCCCCTCGGCAAGCGCTGGAACCGGGACCGTACCGCCCACGCCGCGCATCGCCGACGCGTACGCCTCAGCCCCGTCCCGGTCGGCAAACGCGCCGACGCGGAGCCGGTAGACCGTCTGTGCGCCGAGTACGCTAACTAGGTACGCCGGATAGCCTTCACCCTCGAGCGTACGCCGTAAAGACTCCGCCGAGGTCTGATCCGAGAGCGCCGCAACCTGAACGGTATAAGAAATCGCCTGCGCCGAGGCCCTTTGAAAGCTCAGAAAAAAGCCTATCAGCGCGAGTACGACTGCCCACCCGGTTAGGAACGTCTTGGGGGGCACCCCCAGCTGCTTTGGCGTGTGACGCTGCACCTTTTTAGCCTAGCATCCGGGCAGGCCGGGTTCCAGAGGTTGACTCAAACAGCTTCGCTCACAGTTTCGGTAAGTTCGCGGGTGAGGGCCTCGAGTTCGTTCTCCAGCGGCGCTTGCTCGACCAACGTAGCGTTCAAGATAACCTCGATGGCGTCGTCGATCAGCTCGTCAAAATCTCCGGCTTCGACGACCGGCACGCCCTCGGTTTTAGCCTGCACCAGACAAAAGTCCTGAATCATCCGAATCTCTTCAAAGTGCTCTAAGTAGTGGTCGCGGCGGCGGCGGCTCTGCGTCTGCGCCTCACGGGTACCGAAATAGCTGCGGTGCAATTCGGGGTCGGCGACGTTTAAGATAAGTTCGACGACCGTCGCCCCTTCTTGCTCTAACGACATAAAGCCCGGTACCAGATGCACGCCTTCCATCACGACCGAACTCGCCTCGGTGATGCTGCGGTCAACGATGGCCTGCAGGGGCGCGGTCAGCTGCTGCACCTGCCGCTGAAAGCCGCGCACGACCCGTTTGCGTTTAGGTTTAGGTTGCTCGGAAGGGAGTAGTTCGGCGCGCCACGCGGTAAAGCTCGAGGTGTGCAGCTCGGGGCTCAGTTCGGGGCTGATCAGTGAGCGCAGGGCCTGCCGGATGGCGTCGGTCGAAACGATCCGGGGTAGCCCCAAGCGGTACGCGAGCGCCGACGCGAGGTTCGATTTGCCGACCCCCGGTGCGCCGCCGATAAGAATCACGAGCGGTCTGTCAGGGCGGCGGAGCGCGTGGAGCAGCTCATAACGCCGTAAAAACTCCTCTCCCGCTTCTTGGAGCAACAGCCGTTTGACACTGCCGCGCAGCGTTGCGACCGGCAGGTCACGCTGCCCCAGCCGCCAGAGCGCGACCTCGGTACGTTTGGCGAGCTGGTGCGACATTTCCGGGCCGAGACCCAGCGCCATCAGGGACTGCGCGAGAATACCCCTCGAGTACGGCACCCGCACCTCGTCTTCACCAATGACCCACAACTCCGAAGGGCGTCCCTGCGCCGCCTCGAAGCGCTCCCTCGCCTCCCGCCCGTAACGTGCGCTGATTGCGAGCGCCGTCTGATGCGCCAGCTCTGGCGGGGTGATGAGCCCCGACCCCGTACGCCTGAGTTCTCCCTCAATCTGCCGCGCTAGCGTGTTCGCTTCCTTGAACGAGTAGCCCTGTTTCTCCAAGGTTCCTGAAAGATTACGGCGCGAAAAGCTCGTCTCTTCGGTCGTGTCCTCCCGAACTCTGAGGGGCGCAAAGGGTGGCGGTTGTTCAGCGAAACGGGCCGCCGCCCCCGCGCCGTGCGCCTCTTTAACCAGCTCGGTCAGCGTTTTGACCAGCGCCGGAAGCTTGACTTCTTTTTTCCCCCGGTAGTGCTTTTCCAGCGCCCGTGCCAGCTGAATTGAATCATCGGTCAGGAGGCCCGAGCCCTGCAACGACTCAACGACCGTCCCGAGTTGAAACGGCACCTTGTCCCCTTCGCGCACAACCTTGAACCCCTGCTTCATAGCTTCAGTTTAAGCCTAGTTCGCAGGGTTAAAAGCGCAGATACCGATAGAAAACTATCTCTACTCGTCTAATGCGCGTACCACGCTCAAAAAATCAGCAACGACGCGGCCGGTAAGTCCCCAGATCAGCCGCTCTCCTGACGAACTCTGATGGGCGTAAAAATAGATGGTGCGGCGCTGTCCCCCGAGCATCCTCGTCTCTTGCCGAGGGGTAAGGTCGAGAAGTTCGGCTAGCGGCACCGTAAAAACCTCGGCGACTTCAGCAGTTTGCAAGGTGAGGGGTCGAGGCCACGGCACAACGCTGACGACCGGCGTCACGGTGTAACGGGCGGGCGAAGGCAGGTCGCCCAAGGTTCCTAACAGGGAGGTTTCCGGAACGTTCAGACCAATTTCTTCAAACGTTTCGCGCCGCGCCGCTTGCATTACGGTTTCACCGACCTCGAGCCGCCCCCCCGGAAACGAAATCTGACCGGCGTGGTTTGAAAGCTCACTGCTACGAACCGTAAAGAGCAGCTCGAGTCCCCCCGGTGCCCTCAAAAGCGGCACCAACACGGCGGCGCGGCGAAAGTCGGGAAAGTCCAGAGTTTTACGGGGACGGTGCGGCAGTTTACGTTTAAGTTTGTCTATAAGCTCGTCCGGTTGGATCGTCACGTAACAGGTTCGGCTTCGGCCCTGGCGTCAGCCGCACGCCGTAAAGCGAGTTCGGGATTGACGCCGGCAGCGCGGGCGTAGTCAGAAACGGCGAGGAGCAGTTCACCGAGCGTTTCTTCAGTCGGCGGCGCGTCTAGTGCGGCCCTGATATGGTCGGGATGACCGGAAGACCAAGCCAATTTTCGGCCCAGCTCCGCCGCTCGCATCAGTGCTGGCAGGCTGCGCGGGACACGTTCAGCCGGGGCCAGCTCGACCCCGCCCCACTCTTCAGTTTTGATACGTTCCCAGTTGCGTTTGACCTCAGCTGAATCGGCAACCTGAATGTCCCCAAAGATATGCGGATGACGACGCTCGAGCTTCGCCACAATGCTGTTTTCAATATCCTCATACGAAAATGTCTCAGCCTCTTCTGCCACGACTGCGTGAAAAGCAACCTGCAACAAAACATCGCCGAGTTCGTCCGCCATCACTTTAGGGTCGCCCGTAGAGAGCGCGTCCACGGCTTCGGCGGCCTCCTCGAGCAGATAGGGCCGCAGGCTTTCATGCGTTTGTTCTCTGTCCCAAGGGCAACCGTCCGGCGCACGAAGGCGGCGCATCGTCGTTAAGAGTTTGTCCATAGGCCAGTCTATCTATTCAGGCTGAAGTTCAGCGGTCTGCTTGCGACGCAGGCTTAGCCACCGTCCTGACACGAACAGAACAATCATCCCGGTCAGCAGATAGCCAACGACCTGCGTATTGATAAGCATCACGCCGAGCGTATCCCCGAGCACGCCCGAACCGAGCATCCCAACGAGTTGCGCCGCGCCGAATACCGCAAAGTAGGCGCTAAAAACGCGCCCCCGTACCCCCGGCTCAGCTTCGGTTTGTAAAAGCGTCATCTGCGCGGTGCCAAACATCGCAAAGGGTACACCAGCAATGGCAATCAGCACCAGACTAGGCCACAGCACCGGGTAAAAGAGCGGATAGTTCAGAAGTAGACCGTCCATTACGCCGCCCAGCAGAGCCCCCCAACCGAGCAGCTTTAACATCGGGAAGCGGTCAGCGAAGTTGGTCAGTAAAAGCCCGCCTGCAATCCCGCCGATAGCCTGTGCTGACATGATGAGCCCAAGCTCGAGCCCCCCGCCCCCCAGCATCACCTTGATAAAAGGCACCATCAGCGTCGAAATTGTCCCTTCACCCAAACCCGTCAGCGCCACGACCGAAAAACTCAGTATCAAAGTGCGGTTTCGCCTTACTGCTGCAAGTCCCGTTCGCCACTCGCTCACTAACCGCCGAAGCAACCCCGTAGCGACGGCCTGCTCTCTCGCAATTTGCGGGGCGCGCACCCCCAAAACAAGCAGCGCCGCCAGAAGATACGTCAGCGCGTTTACGGTGACGACGCCACCAAAGCCGACCGACGCGATTAAAACTCCGCCCAGCGCAGGACCGATAAGCCGCGCCAGATTATTGTTGAGTGCGTTCAGACTGTTGGCAGCCCCCAAACGCGACTCGTCCACGAGCGTCGGCAAAAGTGCGTTTTCCGCAGGGCCGATAAACTGCCCGACTGACGATTGTAAAAACGCGATGGGGACGACCAACCACCACGGTGTGCTTAAAACCGTCAAAAACAAAAGCGTCACCCCGACCAGCACAAAGTTAGCGATGACCATCGTGCGCCGGTAATCCCAGCGGTCTACCAGCACGCCCGCAAGCTGCCCCACGACAATCATCGGTAAGGCGCTAGCGATGACGCTAAAACTCGTTGCCAAGGTCGAGCCAGTTTCGTTGTAGACATAAACCGGCAACGCGATAAAGAGCATGTAGTTACCGACCCAAGAGATAAGGCCAGCCCACCACATCAGCATGAAGTTGCGGTTGCGTAGAAGCTGTAAAAGCGGGCGTTCGGTCATCTACACAGCTTGAGTGCTAAGCTAGTACAAATGACAGAGCCAGATTCAGGTAGCTTTTTTACGGTGACAGATACCGAACAGGCGCGGCTACTGACAGAACCGACCAGCAAAGAGTTTTTCAAACCGTTTTTAGCTTGTGAGCGCAGTGCCTCAGAAGCCGCAGCCATCATGCGCTGTAGCCTCAACACCATGCTCTACCGTATTAAGACGCTTTTGCAGTCCGGCCTGCTCGAGATCATCAGAGAAGAACCCCGTAAAGGCCGTACAGTCAAAATCTACCGCTCTGTTCACGACGCCTACTTTGTACCGTTTAACGTCACACCTTATGCAACATTAGAAGAAAGGCTCGAGGTTCAGTCTCAACCCATCTTCGGGGGGCTTCTCCGAGCCTACGCGGCAACCCTTAGACAAAACGAGCGTTACGGACACCACATCTTTTTGAACGAAAACGGCGTGGTTTGGACGAGCGACCTCTTACCCGAGCAGACTCCGGCGGGTCTACCCAATATTTTTACCGATGTTTACGTTAAATTACGTGATGAAGATGCCCGCGCTTTGGGTGAAGAACTGAGAGGGTTGTTGGAACACGCCCTGCAATTAGATAAAGCGTCTAAAGATGACCCTGAGGCTCGAGCCTACCTAAATATGGTGGCGCTCTTACCGTTTAGCTCGAGCTAAAGCGAAAGTAGAGCACAAGGTGCGGTTTGCGCGAGCCTCGTCTTTTTATCCGTCTACGCAGTCGTCAACCTGAGCGCCATCGTTCACCGCAGCTACCGGGGCTGGCGGCTCGCTTTTCCTACGTTAGGCTTGGTCGGTTGTCTGCCAGCCGCCGGAACGCTCGCGTTTAGCGCCTATCAGGACAACCCGGCGACGCTCTGGCTGATTTTAAGTGTCGCCGCCGCCCTGCTCACGCTCAGAATTCTATATCTTTCTTCACTCGCATTTTCGGGCTCGAGGCCACTAGCATTATTGCGCCCTAAAAGCTAAACTGTTTTTACTACAGCTTCGCAAAAGTCCTTATAGTTGTAGCTGCTCGCGGAAACTTCCAAGAGCAGGCCCGAGAAAGTTCGTATGACCGTTTTACCTACCGGCCTCGAGGTTCGTCCTTTCAGGTTAGACACCGATGTACCCCTACTTTTACAACTCCTAGCCGACGCTGAAGCCCTTGACAATTCAGGTGAGTTGCTTTCAGAAGAGCAGTTGCGCCTCTACTTGTCATTGCCGAATCACAATCCCCAAACCGACCGTTGGGTCATCGAATATCGTAAGAACAAAACGCTCATCGCTCACGCGGCGCTTCAGCTACCGAGTGAAGCCGATGACCGCCGGGTTGCTGACGGGACACTTGTCGTTCACCCAGTGTGGCGGCGGCAAGGTTTGGGAAGCACTCTTTTTTCACGGATTGAGGAGAGGCTTGCACAATCTGACGTTGCTTTACGGTTTTATCTCGACCCGAGCCTCGAGGCCACCGTTACCTCTGCCGTAAAAAGGGGGCTCGAGCCCGACCCCGCCGACACCTACACCGAAATGCACGCCGTTTTAGCCGACGTGACGACTGAACCCGTTTTACCGGACGGTTTTACGCTCCGTTCTTACCGAGAGGTTGACGATTTGCCAACGCTTGTCGAAGCGCTGAACCGTGGCTTTGAAGGGCTTTTGGGTCATCACCACACAACCGAAACCGAGTTTGCGCCGCACCTTGCCCAAATTGACTGGGATGGTTTATTTCTCCTCTTTGCGCCAGACGGCAGTGTTGCTGGAGAAGTAAGCGCAGAACTTGCGCCCGACCTATCGGAGCGTAGCGGTGTTTTGAGCGGACGAGTTAGCAGCCCCGGAATCGTTCCCGAAAAGAGATCGGTCAAGCTTTACCAAACACTTCTGCTTTCGGGCGTAGCCTATCTCAAAATGCAAAATGCTCTCAGAGCTGAACTTCAGTCGTGGGGAGATGCGCCGGAGACGGTTCAGCTCTACGCATCGTTGGGGTTTAGAACCGTGCATCAGCAAGTTGCGTATCAACGTCCCGCTGCCCGCTGAAGTTAGGTGGGATGACACAGCTTCTTTGTTACTCGAGTATAAAACCGTTGGCGAAATCTGAGCCGGGAGGCGTATACTCTTTATAGATACTTTGGAGGATAGATGAAGACAAAAGTTCAAAAATGGGGAAATAGCTTAGCTTTGCGGATTCCCAAATCATTTGTAGCCGAAACGTGCCTGGAACCCGACGCCGAAGTTGATTTGAGTCTAGTTGGCGGCACGCTTATTATTACGCCTGTCAAAATCGACTATTCGCTCGAGGCGCTTCTCGAGGGCGTTTCCGAAGACAACCTCCACGCCGAGGTGGATACAGGCGGTTCCGTCGGCAACGAGACTTGGTAGTGACTCACGCGCCTGTTTACATTCCAGAAAAAGGTGACGCTGTATGGCTAGACCTTAGTCCGCAAACGGGGCATAAACAAGCAGGTAGGCGTCCCGCCTTGGTTTTATCACCCTCCGCGTACAACCGCAAGGTAGGGCTGGCGCTCTTTTGCCCTATCACGAACCGAGTTAAAGGGTATCCGTTCGAGGTCGTTATACCGGGAGGCGTACAGGTTTCGGGTGTTGTTCTTTCAGACCAGGTAAAAAGCTTGGATTGGCGAAAACGTAAGGCCGAGCTTATCGTCAAACTTCCCGACGATACGCTTGACGAGGTTATCAAAAAGCTCAAAACGCTTTTACCTTAGCGCGCGCTCCGCAAATCTCTGCCGCCTGACCGGGCGCTTCGGCTCGACGACCGTACCAGCACTACGAGTTTGCAACAATCCGAGCTTGCAACGATCCTTGTAACTCCGCTTCTTGCTCCGCCCGGTCGCGTTCCGAAATAGGCGCAGCCAGGTGACGGCGCAGTGTCGCCTCGTCCAGCTTCGGTTTGTAAAAATCGCGAAACATCTCTGCCGCCGAAATCGTCTCGCCCTCGTAAGGGTGAAGCGTCACTTCATCGCCGACTTGCACCTGACCTGTTTGCACCACGCGGCAGTACACGCCGGGGCGCTCTGCCTGCCGGAACCGTCTGACAAACGTCGGGTCTTCCATCCGCGCTGCTAGGGTGACACAGGGAACGCGCGGGGACGTGACCTCGAGCCCCACCGTCCCCACCTCGAAACGGTCGCCGATTTTTAGCGACGCACTCTCCAACCCACTTACCGTAAGGTTTTCGCCAAACGTACCGGGATGCAGTTTTTGACCCAAAGCCTGAGACCACCACACATAATCGGGTTCGCCGTAAACATAAACCGCTTGGTCAACGCCGCCGTGATTTTCGGTGTCGCAGATGGCGTCTTGCTCGAGCCCCAACGTTCCGACCGTAACGGGGGTTTGAACGGGCCGTTTGTAGATACCGGTCTGGCCCGACTTGGCCTCTATCGCCTGCGCTTTGCCGATGTTGACGCTGATGAGCTGCATGATCGCCTCCGTAAGCATTTTACAACCGTAGTTTACCGGCTCGAGCTGTCCCGGCCCTGACAAACATGAATGAGCAGCTGTGTCCCGGCAGCTGACCTCGACCTGACGAACACCCCACCTCAATCGCGTAAACTGTTCTGGGCAAACTGTCTTAGGTAAACCAGCCTACTGGAGGTTATTTGGTGAAACGCTCTACCTTACTCGCCCTTTTCGTGCTACTCGCGGCCTGTGCGCCCGCAAGTGACGACACGGGTACCGACCCAACTGCGCCCGGTCTAGATTTCGTCAGCGACCCCGCCGTGTCCCTTTCCGGTGAAACCGCCACCACGCTGCAACTGCTGCACGCTTCGGATCAGGAAGCCGGTTTAGACGCCATCGACGACGCGCCGCGCTTCTCGTCGGTACTGACTGCGCTGCGTGATGACGCCACACAGACCTTTGACGCAACCTTGACGCTCATGTCCGGCGACCTCTACATCTCCGGCCCGTTTTTTAGCACCACGACGGGTCAGGCCGACATCCGCATCATGGACGCGCTCGGCACGCAGGCCGCCGTATTCGGCAATCACGAGTTCGATCTCGGCACCAGCGTCGTCGGCGACCTGATTGCCGCCGAAGAACCCGAAGAGGGCGAGGAGGCGACCGCCGACCTCTACCCCGGTACGACCTTCCCGTACCTGAGCAGCAATCTGGACTTTTCAGAGAGCTACCTAGCAGACTTTGTGGTTCCCGATGGTCGAGAAGCGAGTGAGATTCCCAACAGCATCGCCCGGAGCACCATCATCACTGAAGGGGACGAAACTTACGGCGTCGTCGGCGTTACTACGCCCCTTTTGCCGAGCATCTCGTCGCCCGGTGACGTGGTGGTTTCGCCCTCCGATCCAGCTGATTTAGAGGCGCTCGCTGCGATTGTGCAGCCGGTCGTAGATGACCTGAGCGCCCAGGGTATCGACAAAATTATCCTCCTCGCGCACCTGCAACAGCTCAGTCTTGAACTCGAGCTTGCCCCTCTCTTAACCGACGTCGATATCGTCGTGGCAGGCGGTTCAGATACTCTTTTAGCAGCTGACGGCGACCGTTTGCGGACAAACGACTCTCGAGCCGGAACCTATCCGCTGCTCCGCGCTTCAGCGACCGGGCAGCCTGTGGCGGTCGTCAACACCTCACGTGAATACCGCTACGTGGGGCGTTTGGTCGCCGGGTTCGACGGGGCCGGAGTCCTCTCTGAAATTGGCGCTGAGAGCGGCGCTTACGCGACCGACCCCGAAGGTGTCGAGGCGACCGGAGGCGCTGCGCCCATCTCTGAAGTCGTTGCCGCAACCGACGAAGTGCGCGAGGTCGTCACTGAACTCGACGGGCAGATTTTCGGCGCGACCGAGTTTTACCTGAACGGACTGCGCGAAGCGGTGCGCAGCGAAGAGACCAACTTGGGCGACCTCTCGGCTGACGCGAACCTCGCTGCGGCCCGCGCCATTGACCCGACCGTTGACGTCTCGGTTAAGAACGGCGGCGGCATTCGCGCCTCGATCGGCGCGGTTGAACCCGGCCCCGAAGGAACCTTGATTCCGCCGGTCGCTAACCCCTTGACGGGCAAAGAAGCCGGACAGGTTTCGCTCCTAGACGTACAGAACGCCCTGCGTTTTGACAACTCGCTGAGCATCCTGACCCTTACGGCGGCAGAGCTCTATGAGATACTCGAGCACGGCGTCGCCGCGTCTGAACCCGGCGCGACCCCGGGGCAGTTTCCGCAGGTCGGCGGCGTCAGCTTTTCGTTCGATCCTAGCCTGCCCGGAAGCGTGTACAGCGAAGAGGGTCTCACTACCCCCGGTGAACGCGTCCGCAGCGCTGCTATTCTCAACGACGACGGCAGCGTTAAAGATGTCCTGGTTGAAAACGGTCAGCTCGTCGGCGACGCCGAGCGCCCCATCCGCGTCGTAACTCTGGGCTTTTTAGCCGACGGCGGCGACAGCTACCCCTTCCCGGAAGACGCGCAGCGTGAAGACATCGAACCGGCAGAGCAGGCCGCGTTGGGCGCGTATTTGGGCGAAATCGGTACCTTTACGGAGGCTGACACACCCGCCGCTGAAGACACCCGGATTCAAAACCTGTCAGCGCGTAGCGATACGGTTTTAGGAGCAGAAGCCGCGAAGTAAAGCTGCATACCGTAACATCACTTTGCGAAAAGGCTGCCCGTTCAAGTAGCCTTTTTGCGGTGTTAGCAACCTCTTGAACATGTCCTCATCCAACTGAGCGCCCGGTTAGTTTAGAATGAAAGAGATGAGTATGTTTCTTTCGGCTTTTGCCGCTGACCCCGAAGAGCAGCGCTTCAGCAAGGCGGTCGTCCACCTACGGTCGCTCGTTTTCAGCCCTCTGAGCGACGATCATGTAGTCGCACTCGCGCTGCTGTACGAGCTTGGTACGCTGTATCAGCAAGCTTTCAGCACCGATAAAGTGTTACAGAGTTCAGCGCGGCGCGGCAGCCAAGAAGAGGCACTTTCAGCGCATCTGCGGGCGCTGGGGCTACCCTGCTACGTCGCGGAGCTGGCGCCCGAGCAGTTGGAAAAGCTTATCAGCACTTGGGAGTTGCGGTGCAGCAGCCTGCCGCACCCTTTCGACCGGACGATGCAGACGTTTACCGCTTACGCTAAAACACAGCTCGGCGCAGGCCAATCATTCGCATCTGTTTTTAGCTGACCGTAAGCCTCGAGTGTCCTTTGCCCAAAAGCTAAAGCTCACGTTCACGCCCTACCCCGATGAGTGCGTTTAAGGCGGTGCTGATAATCGTCAGTACAAGCGCGGCAACGAGCGTTGTCCCAAACCCGGTCGTCGCCAACGGGGTCAGGGCAACCACGATACCGAACGTGATGGCGTTGACAAACAGTAGAAAGAGCCCGAGCGTTACTAACGTCAGAGGCAGCGTCAGCAGGATCATGATGGGGCGCACAACCGCGTTGACAAGACCCAGCACGAGCGCGGCAATCAGAATCGGTCCGAGGCCCGGTTGGGTAAAGGTGATGCCGGGGATGATTTCAGTGGTGAGCCAGAGTGAGGCGGCGTTAAGCAGCCAGCGGAGCAGCAGATACATGGCTACAGTTTAGCAGGGTATGGGGCTTACGGGTCATCGTCTCTCAAACGCTCGAGTCCCTCCACGTATGCAAGCTCTATTGACGCGGGTACCCGTTAAACTAAACCCATGCTTTACACCCTCGAGCGTTTTGAAGACGCCGGTCTAGTGGTGCTCGAGACCGACACCGGCGACTCGCTCATCGTAAACTGCGCCGAACTGCCCCCCGGAGTGCGTGAGGGCGACGTCCTCGAAAAGCTACCCTGGTACCGCCCCGGTACGGTTCGTTACACCGTAGATGAAACGCTCTCAGCCGCACGCCGGAGTGAAACCGAACAACTCTGCGCCGAGCTGCCCGTGCTGCAAGACGAGGGTGATATCGAATTATGAACCACCGCACCGTAAACGGGTACAAGGCAAAGCAAATCGTTAAATATCTCGTTTTAACCTTTCTACTCCTTATGCTCGTCAGCTGTGAAAGCCCGTCCGAACGCCTCACCTTGACCTTTATCGACGTCGGACAGGGCGACGCGGTGCTCATCCGCAGCCCGTCAGGGCAAAACGTGCTTTACGATGGCGGCAGACCGGCAAAAGAGGTGCTCGAGTACCTCCAAGCGGTCGGGGTAACGTCGCTCGAGCTAGTCATCGCCTCACACGCCGACGCCGATCATATCGGCGGCTTGGAAGCGGTGGTGCGCGCTTACAAACCCCGGCTCTTTATGGACAACGGCCTGACACACGATACGCAGACCTACCGAGGGCTTTTGCAGGCTGTAAAAGACGCAGGCTCGCAGCTTGTCCCGCCGACCGCGCGGCGTATCGGTCTCGGTGACGCGTCACTTCAGATCATCCCGCCACCAAGCGACGACAGTTTGGACAGCAACAGCCATAGCGTCGGCATCATCGTAAGTTATGGCAAATTTCGAGCAGCGCTGACCGGCGACGCTGAAGAATCTGAGTTTCGTTGGTGGCTCGAGAACGTTCCCGAACTCCTGAGGCCGGTCGCCGTCTATAAAGCAGCACACCACGGTTCTCCCAACGGCGACAGTCCTGAAAGTATCGGGACGTTCAAACCCAAAACGGTCGTCATTTCCGTAGGCCGAGACAACGCTTACGGGCATCCTTCGGCGGAGGCGCTAGCCCTTTACAAAGGTGTAGGTGCAGAGGTCTACCGTACCGACCAGAGCGGCACGGTTCAAGTTTCGGCGGCGCAGGGCGGCAGCTATCAGGTGAGTGTGAGCCCGACCGCAAATGAGTCTGAACGCACAGATTTGCGTCCGGACTCGAGCGCAGCTTCAGGTGACACCGACCGCAACTGTAGCGACTTTCAGACGCAAGCCGAAGCGCAGGCGTTTTTCGAGGCGGCAGGGCCGGATGATCCCAACAGGCTTGACGGGAACGGCGACGGGGTGGTCTGTACGTCTCTGCCTTAAGCCGTTTGGTCAGTCGTTTGACCGGTTCGGGATTAAGAAGGTACTTGGCAGATGCTCAGTTGGTGAGCTTGCTAAGTCCCGAGTCAATCATAAATTCTGACCACGCTAGTTGAAGGTTATAGTTCTAGGGTCTCCTTCAATAAAAATCTTTTCTCCTGATTCATTGCCTATAGAACTTATAAATCCACGGAGTTGATAAGTGGCAGGCTCGCGTGCCGTAAACGTAAAAGTATGCGAAAAATCACGGGCTTGCCCAGCCTTGACTGCAAAATTGCCCAACGACTTTTGATAGCTGGCTTCATCTGGAAGTTCGATTCCTGTCGGCGGAGGAGTTGTAACTGGTTCGCAGAACCCTCCCGATTCGTCTGAGCCTTCATCTGTCCTGGTGAAGCACACACCTATATTCAAATCATTAAATACATACTGAGGCTTTGGACTATTGCCAAGTTCAGTTCTCCCAGAGACGATTACGACTACCGGTTGTTCTGCTGGAGAGGTCAGTGTACTGACTTCCAACTCAGAAATGCCAATCGCTGCTACGTCAGCTAGCGGGTCATAACAACCGCTAAGCAAAACGAGTAAGGTCAGAAAAATGAGTCTTTTCATCTTTTGCTCCTAAAGGTAAATGCCTACTGCATCCAAAATTGCATAAGCAGACATTCAGCTGTTATCCCTTTACTCATCTCTCGTTATTGGCTGCTTTCGGCTGCCTTATTTGGGTTGCTTGACAAAAACCGGATAACTCCCGCGCCGCTCGAACCCGATAGATTCCATGATACGCACCAACTTGGGGTCGCGCTGCGTCACCAGCGTTTGCAGGCGGGCCAAGGGGCTGCGGGCGGCGAGTTCTTGCATACTCGAGAGTAGCAGCCGCTGCAACATCTCTGAGGAGTCGCGGTGCTCGGCCAACACACCCGCCGCCGTAAGGTAATAAACCCCGTCGATGCTGTCTTCTAACACGCCGTAAAAGGCGTAGCCAACCGGCTCCTGGTCGAGCGTTTCGGAGGCCAAAAACCACAGGTTCGGGTAAAACGGGCCGCGCCAGCGTTTGAGCCAACCCCAAAACGCCTCGGAGGGCGCAGAACCTTCGCTTTGCTCGAACACCTTTTGAAACCTTTCGTCCTGCTCTTCACTCCACGCCTCGAGCACCAAAGGCGTGCCTAAAGGCGGCAGTTCGGCGAGGTCGAACTCCAGATCAACCGCTTGCCGCCCCTCGAAGCCGAGCGCCGTAAGCGCCGGGGCGAGCATTTCCAAGCGTGCGGGCGAAACGTTGTAGAGCGGACAATGCACCGCCTCGTGGTCGAATTTGTCCAGCAAATGCTCGAGCAGCACCCGTAAATCGTCGGCGGAATGCTTGAACCAGAGGTTGCTGAGATGCAAGTTCTGGTCGTCGTCCTCAAGTGCGGGAGCCTGCACATAGGCTCCCGCAAGGGGTATATCGCCGGGTGCGAAGAGGATAAAACAGCCGTCGGCCTCGCTCAGGGGGTCGTGAAAGGCGCGCATACTCCGCCGCGCAAACCCGCGCGGGTCGCTGTGACCCAAAAATTCGTAGGAAGAGGCGAGAAACCACTCGAGTTCGTCGGGGGAGGTGGAGCGAATCACTGTGAAGTACTTTACCCCACTGCAGCTCGGTTGTAGAAGCAGGTCAATCACGGAGGCAAACCTCACCCAGCAGGTCTCGGAAGGCCAACCCTGATAAATGAAGGCGGTTTCGGCTACGATGAGTCCAAGCTCGGTTTCCGCTTTAAGGTATTGCACCTTAAAGTCATCGCACCATATCAGGCACGCGTCAGTGACCTCGAGAGGAAGAACGTGACCCGAACAGATTTCAGCTTCAGTGCGTTAAGGCAGACTTACTGGAAGGGTTCGAGGGCGCAGAAGGTTCTCTTCGTGACCGGCACCGTTCTCTTCGGGGTGATGGTGTTTCACCTTGTTGCCCTGTTCGTCACCGGCGGCCCTTCAAGCGGCCCCGTCTCGCTGCGTAAACCGGCCACCTTCGCCGAGACCGGTTGGCTCTTGTGTTGGTCGGTCGGCTGGCTTTTAGGACAGCTCAAGATGAGGGTCTGGGAAGGCATCTTTATCGCTGGCGGCGCGCTTTTGTTCGGCGTCGGTGAAACACTCATCGCCGTCGTTCAGGCGTGGCGCGGCGTCCCTTTTCACTACAATACCCTCAGTGCGTTCAACACCGGTATGTTTGTGTTCGCGGGCATTGACGCCGCCGTTTTTCTCATCAGTGTGTGCTTGCTCTTAGCGGCTACTTTACGCCGTCAGGCACTCGCGCCCAGCCTGCTGCTGGCCCTCCGGGTGGGAACCGTCGTTTTGCTGCTGGGTACGCTTGTCGGGGTATTGATGATTTTGAACTGGAGCGGCGTCTGGCAAGGGGGGTCGCTGGGTATGCTGCGGCCCGGTTTTGATACTGATAGGGCGAACTTCTCCGAGGGCGTCAGCGGGGGCAACCTCGTCGTCATCCACGCGGTCGGCGTTCACGGTCTGAGCTTGCTGTTATTACCTGCTTGGCTCTTAACATTTAGCCCCTTGAGTGAGCTTAGGCGCGTGCGCCTTACCACTGTCATTAGCATAAGTGTATTGGGAACCTTAGCTGTGTTGGCAGTTGAAGCTTTTGCACTGAGACCGCTGGGTCATCTCAGTCTATGGGCAGCGTTGCTCCTCGGGGTGACTTTGGTCAGCTTTCTCTGGACTTACGTTTTTGTTAGCCTAGCAGCACTTCGGGGTAGGGCGGCTTAACTGACAGTTCGGTCATAAAGCCTCTAGCCTTACGGTAAACTCAGGCGATGCCTGTTGACTTTACGAAAGACGCCGTTACGTGAGCAAACCCCGAATCATCGGCGGCTTGGCTAAGGGCCGCGTGCTAGACGTTCCCAAAAGCGGCACACGCCCAAGTCCGAGCAGGCTCCGCGAGGCGCTATTTAACATCATCGGCTTTCGGCCCCGTGGCACCTTTCTAGACCTCTACAGTGGGTCGGGGGCGGTGGGACTCGAGGCCGCCTCAAGGGGTTGGCAAGCGACGTGCGTTGACCTCTCCCAAGGTGCCGCCAGCGTTATCCGTAAAAACGCCCACGCCCTCAAACTCGACGCTCAGGTGGTGCAAGGTGACGCACTGGCGTATGCCAAAAAGCATTCCGGCTTCGATGTTGTTTTTGCCGCGCCGCCCTATCCGCTGGCGTTGGAGACCATTTTCGAAACCATTTTAGCCGCTGAGGTGGCAGAACTGTACATCTTCCAGCACCCTTCGGAGCTGACGTTGGGCGGTGAGCGGCACGTTTACGGGAGCAATACGTTGACGCTGTTGGGGCCGGATTAGTTCAGTTTTTGGAAACGTTAGGCACCGCTACACCAGCTTCAGGGCAAATGTATCGTGAATCTGACACTTTGGTAAGTGAAGCTGTGACAAACTGGTGCAGATATGGTCGAACCCAGCGTTTACGTCGCCCTACTTATCGCCCTCGGAGCCGCCGCGCAGTGGCTGGCGTGGCGTATCAACTTACCCGCCATCTTGCCGCTGCTGATCATCGGTTTTATCGTCGGGCCGCTGACGGGGCTTGTTAAACCGCTCGAGTTTATCAGCGAAGACCTGCTCTTTCCGGCGGTCGGCCTCGCGGTCGGTTTAATCCTCTTTGAGGGCGGCCTGACCCTGCGGTTCCCCGAAGTTCGGGAGGTGCGGCGCGTCGTTCTGAACCTCGTCAGCGTCGGGGCGCTTCTCACCTGGCTTTTAGTCACAGCAGCGAGTCACTACTTGATCGGTCTGACGCTGCCGCTCGCGCTCCTGTTCGGGGCGCTCGTCATCGTTACGGGGCCGACCGTGATCGGGCCGCTGATGCGGAGCGTCCGGGCTAAACCGCGGGTGGCAAACATTCTCAAGTGGGAAGGCATTTTAATTGACCCCATCGGGGCGCTCGTCGCCGTGCTGGTCTTCGAGTTTTTGCTCCTCGGCGACCCTAACAAGGCGCTCAGCCACACGCTTTTGTCGCTCGTTTTGTTTGTCGTCGTTGGCGCTTTGGTCGGCGTCGTCGGCGGCCTCATCTTTACCTTTTTGCTGCGTCGCCGCTTTGTACCCGACTACCTGACCAACCTGGTCGCACTGGCGCTCGTTTTCAGCGTTTATGCAGGCTCGAACCTGTTAGCGCCGGAGTCGGGGTTGCTGGCGACCACCGTCATGGGGCTCTTGATGGCGAACTTGCGCGCGCCGAACATCGGCGAGATTTTGACCTTCAAAGAGGATCTAAGCCTGCTCTTTATCTCACTGCTCTTTATCGTACTGGCAGCGAACATCGAGTTGAGCGCGTTTGTCGCGGCGCTGTCGTGGCAGAGTCTGGCGCTTGTCGGCGTGATTATGTTCGTGGTGCGGCCCCTCAATATCTTTCTCAGCACCATCGGCTCACCCCTTTCGTGGCGGGAAAAACTCTTTTTGTCGTGGATTGCGCCGCGCGGCATCGTGGCGGCGTCGGTGACGTCGCTGTTCGCGTCGCGCCTGACGCAGGCCGAGGTTAGTGGCGCGGAGGTGCTTGTTCCGCTTGTTTTTATCATCATTGTCGGCAGCGTCACCTTAAACAGCCTGACGGCCAAACCGGTCGCGCGGCTTTTGGGAGTGGCCGAACCTGAGCCGCAGGGCGTGCTGCTTTTAGGGGCGCACACCGCCGCGCGGCAGCTTGCGGCATTTTTACAAACCGAAGGCTTTACCACGCTGCTCGCGGATACAAACTACGCCAACATCACTACAGCGAGGCTCGAGGGTCTTGACGCCTACTACGGCAGCCCGCTCTCAGGCCGCGCCGACGAAGAGATGCGGCTTTCCGGCATCGGCAACCTGCTGGCGCTAACCTCCAACGATGAGGCCAACGCGCTCGCCGCGATCAAGTTCACCCGCACGTTCGACGGGGCGCACGTGTTTCAGCTTAAACCCGGCGAAAGCGACCGCGACACCCTAGACGAAGCGCGCCGGGGACGGCTGCTGTTCGGGCGCGGCACGACCTTTGAAGAGCTCGAGGCGCACTTCCTCGGCGGTGAGCTTAAAAAGACGCCGCTGACCGAAGCGTTTACCCGCAAAGACTTCGAGGCGAAAAACGAAGGGTATCTGCCGCTGTTTATCATTCGCGGCAAAACGCTCGTCGTCGTCTCAGGGGCGTCTCTAGACCTCGCTGCCGGAGACATGCTCGTCTCGCTCGTGCCCAAGGTTGAGGTCGCTGACGTCACCGCCGCTGAAACGACCCCCGCTGAAATTGATACGAGAACGGCGCTCGAGGTCTAGCCCCCTACCTACAGCTAGAACGGTCTCGACAAAACTTCCTTCGTCACCGCGAGGGCGGTTTCCGCTTCTGCACCGGTAAACCCTATAGCACTCAAGCGGTTGAAGGCTACCTTTATCACCATAGAGTGTACGTGCTAGACAGTTCAGATGAATGTGGGAGCGTCTGTTCCCAGATGATACCCGCTATAGCATAGCATTTGCAAAATAGGTTACGACACACGATAGTAAGGAATGCGAGCGTACTCGGAAGACTTAAGAACGAGAATCGTAATAGCAGTTGAGGAAGAAGGGCTTGCTAAGGTAGAAGTAGCAAGACGTTTCAAAATAGACCGAGCGACGGTTTATCGTTACCTAGCACGCGCTGGGCAAGGCGAACTCAAAGCAAGAACCTCACCAGGCCGCACCCGCAAGCTAACCCCGGAACAGGTGCAGGCGTTTAAGCGGCAGCTCGAGGCGCATAGCGATGAGACGCTGATAGAACATGCTGAACGGTTTGCTAAGGAACCTGAGTTCGAGGTTTCTCCGGGGATAGGTTTTCCGTCTCTGACAGGTTTCCTCTCATAAGCTTAAGGCGTACCTATGACCAAAACGCTCGAGTGTTTTTAAGAAACGGCGAAGTCGCAATCTTTGGGAAGGTCGGCAGTCACCGAAAGTACAGGATTTGCGTGCCGGACGTGAGAATAACCCCGAACTTGTATGTTGAGTGCGGGTCAAGAGTAAGGCCGACTCCGAACCTGAGCGTTTGAGCTCGTACCTGAGATAGGCCTGCTCAACCCATCACCAAGACTCCGAACCAGCATCCTGAGCCGTTAAGGCCGGATCTGCAAGTATGCGAGCGGTGGTGGCCTAGAGCCGGACCCAAGCTGGAGGACGAGATGACGTTTGTAGGCATCGACGTAAGCAAACTCAGCCTGGACGTGGCTGCACTCCTTGATACCGGTGAAATCCATCGGGGAAAGTTTGGTAACACCCCAGAAGGCCATCGTGAGCTGCTAACTTGGCTCGAATTCTTTCCGAACTGCCGTCTGGCCCTGGAAGCAACGGGCTCCTACCACCGGCGTCTTGCTGCGACCTTACAAGGCACTTACGTGAGCGTGAGCATCCTTAATCCAGCCCAGGTCAGCTATTTCATGAAGCGCCAGCACCGCCGTAACAAAACCGATAAAGCGGACGCCTTGTGGCTAGCGGTTTACGTCAAAGAGCGGCAACCTGCTCCCACCCTCGCCGTGAGTCCGCTACGGCAATCGCTCGCTCGGGAAATTCAGGCGCTAGCGAAGGACCTGACGCGACTCAAGAACCGGCTCGAGGCAGCCGAACATGGTCAGGTTCATCCCGAGGTGGTGACTTCCCTGAAGCGGCGCATGGCCTCACTAGCAGTAGAAAAGCAAGCCCTGGAGAATGAGCTCGAGCTGGAGACGAAGCGTTCGAACGAGCACGAACTCTTGTTGTTGACGAGCATTCCTGGGATTGGGATTCGGACTGCGTGTCTGCTCCTGGCAGAGTTAGGCTCGGTAGCGCGGTTTGCTACAGCACGCAAGCTAGTCGCCTTTGTTGGGCTGACACCTACCCAGTTTACCTCCGGTACGAGCGTGGCTCAACCAAGCCATATCTCACGCTTAGGTTCTGCCTACTTGCGGCATATCTTGTACATGCCGTGCCTCGCAGCTATTCGTTTTAATCCTGTCGTTAAGGACTTCTTTGAACGTCTGGTGAGGCATGGTAAACATAAAAAGGCGGCGGTGGTAGCATGTATGGCTAAACTGCTAAGGATGATCTTTGGCGTGCTTACGCACAGGAAACCCTTCCAGCCAACTTCAGTTCAAGCTTGACAAATCAACACAGCATCTCAGGTTACTTAGTGCAGTCTTTCTTGGAAATGCTACGAAACCAGGCCAGCACCCTCGAGTCTGTCTCGCGCGTCACGGCTGTTCGGGGCTCAGATAAACGTAACTCGGCTCGGCTAAAAAAGTCTTCGTCGAGTAAACCTTCAGAAGTGTCGATGTCGGCGTCGGTCAAAGTGTCAACCCTAGCCCAATCGGTTTTTGAGAACTTCGGCAAATCTTTTGCGCTCATGACTTACGGCCCGCAACGAAAATCTAAGCCGCCTGCAACAGCACATTCTTCAAAGCTTGAGGCAGGTCAATAGCGACAAAATAGGTTTCGGGGTAGAGATAATCTTCGCCGGATTCATCCACAATTCTTAGGAGTCCAGCTTTTTGAGCTTCACTATCGTTCAGAACCCGGTAAAGCTTGTGCAACTCGAGCGAGACCTCAAAACCCGTATTTTGCACACACACCGCAAAACGCGGTTCGGCTACTTCTAATTCGTCCATAGCTCCAGCTTAATCCAAAAAGCGCTTGATCTTAAACTCTTTGCGCCCGGTTCCGTTTGCTTCGTATGGGTGAACCCCTGCCCTGCGTAAGATGTCATCCTTTAGAGAAACCGTAGAACACCTCTGAGTTTGCGCCAACGACCCCGACCGTAGATTTTCTGCAAACGCGCAACTTCGCGAATACCGTTTCCAGTTGCGACAGCTTCTAGTTCGGTAATAGCGCCGACGATCTCAAAGTGCATAGCTCAGGAAAGCCTAGCACGGACAGCTTAAGACCCTCGAGACTTCCCAAAGCGCCTTACGAGGACTCGAGCATTAGCTATACTGACGCTATGACTCAGCTTGTTCTCGAGCTAGGCGCTTCTACCCTTTCTATTTTCGTCTTTGTTCGACGTGAGATAGGGTGGACGGTGAGGGGCGATTCGCGCCGGAGAACGGGTTCCGTGACGAGCCGAGTGTGTTGCCCTCAGGATTCGGGGCGGTGAAGGTAAATTTGCCGCCGATCCGGGAGGGAGCGACGCTCGCGGCGGTTATCCCTGGCTCCTCAGAAGAACGTCCACAGACCGAGACCGAGCCGATTGCCCCACGGACGCGATATTGGAATCGGTTCGCTATAGCCTGCATCTTGCTCGGCGCAGTTCTTCGGGTCGTTTGGGGGTTGGTCGTCCATCCCGCCGTCGATTTCGTCTACTCGGACATGGGGGGTTACGTCGAACGGGCGCAGCGGCTGGCGGCTGGCGAGTTCCCAAACCGCTTGGACGCGTTCTGGCCACCGGGCACACACATGGTGCTAGCCGGTCCGCTCGCCCTCTTCGGGCCGGGCCGGGCCGGTCTATGGGCCGGTGCCGCGCTCTGGTGTTTACTCTCGAGCGTCACCCCTTTCTTCGCTTGGCGACTGGCGCGCCTGCTTCTGACCCCGGCTGCCGCCGCTTTGACTACGGCGTTTTGCGCCTTTTGGCCGCTGTACATCACCTACGCCGGGTTCTTTACGTCTGAGACGCCCACTCTCGCGTTCGGTCTGGCGGCCCTTTGGCTCGGCTACCGCGCCCGCACCGCCCGGGGCAGGGCAGCAGCGGCCCTCGGGATACTGGCGGGGGTGTTCGGTGGGGTGGCTGTCGCCAATCGCCCGCAGTTCATCCTCAACCTTGCAATCCTGGCTCTGCCCGCGCTGCTTGCTTGGCGGCGGCAAGCCCCGGCGTTCGTCAGCTTCGCTATCAGCATCATGGTCGTGCTATTGGGGGTCGTTTGGCATAACAGCGTGGCGACCGGCAAACTGACGGGGCTGAGCGAGAACAGTGCTATAAATTTCTGGATGGGGCATTGCGACGTGGCTGAGGTGCGGACGAACGACGCAAGCCAGAATACGTCGCTTGTGTTCGGGCTTCCCGTCCCCGGTCAGTTGGGTCGCGGCGGAACCTACACTTTCGAGGGTCGCTTCGCCTGGGATCAAAAGTTTTTTTTTAGTCTCGGCCTACAGTGCATCCGCAGGGACGGGATCGGTCACATCCGTCTCCTAGCCCGCAACGTTTTGGACATGACCGCGACCACGGTTCCGTGGCCGCAGGTCGGCGGCAAGCCGGGCCTGCGCGGCGTCGTGACGTGGAGTAACGTGGCGTACTGCCTGCTACTGCCGTGGATCGTGATTGAGTCGGTGTTCCTCGCTCGGCGGCGCAAGCTCGGCTGGCGATCGGGGGAAGCGGTGATGTTGGCTCACCTCGGTTGCGCCGTGGTCGTCGCAATCCTTATCTTCGGCGACCCGCGTGTACGCAGCTCATACGACGTCTTCGGACTAGCCCTGCTTGCTGCGCTCGTCGCTGATCGGTTTAGCCTAGATAGTGCAAAAGGTAACTGTCTTGATAGCAGCGCCTCAAAGTAGCTGAGCCACCCGCTGGGTGATGAAGCTGCGGGGCACGACGCCCCGATCGGTATAGCAGACCGTAAGGTTGTGCGCCCGGACAGTTAGCTCGTTAAGCAGCACGGTAAACAAGCCGACACGAAAGAATACGGACGGGTGTCGATGTCAAAGAGACGGTCATAACAACCAGCACATTTAATATCGCTCTTGTATCACCTCGAGAACCCTCGAATGTTTGAATTGAGCGTTTCGTTCTGCGTGTGGTCGCTATGCTCACAGTCTACTTCTTGTAGCACTTCCACGTTTCACTGCTCTAGCTTATAGCCACAATGCTCAAAGGTATTGAGGACTTGTTTGGGAGTCACGGTTTCAACCGCTTCACAGAAAGCTTGGATAAGGTTGTCTATCGTTTCAGGTCGAAGGCGTTTGATCAATGCCTTGAGCTTGGCGAAAAGCTGTTCTATGGGATTTAGGTCGGGTGAATAGGTCGGCAGATATAAGAGTTCACAGTCAAAGCGTTCGACGAGTTCGTTTACGTCCTCACCGTAGTGAACTGTCCAGTTGTCCATGATGATCACGCTGCCCCTGTCCAATGTCAGGAGCAGTACGAACTCGAGAAAAGCCAGAAAAGCGTTGTTGTTGACCGTATCGGTGACAACTAAGGTTTGCTCAGCCATTGCACCATCTAGGCTGACGGCAGCAATCAGACTGACCCCTTCTTTCTTGCCTTTGGGTCGGCTGTCATGGACACGCTCACGACTTACAGCCCAGCCGTACTCACGGCTCTGCCCGACGTAGGCACTTGTTTCGTCAATGAATACAAGCGTCTTCGTCTTTTTACAGCTGACATCTTTCAGATAAGCTGCTCGCTTTTGCTCGTCTCGTTCTATAGCACTGAAACTCTTTTTTTATAGGTGATGCCCATGCGCTTGAGGTAGTTGCCTACTGATGACTTCTTAAGCTCTATACCCGTCTCTCTACTAAGCTCAGCGGCGTGCTGCTCGAGGCTCCAGTCGTGGTGTGCCTCAACCTGACGCCGCAACTGTTCACAGTCGCCGCTACTTAGTCGTTGGGGTCGTCCAGGATGTCGGTTCGGGCCCAGCCCTCCTTGCGCTTGTCGCTTAAGATAGCGCTTTACCGTAGACAAGCTCACCTCAAATCGTTCGCCTACGGCTGTCTCGCTTTGCCCCGCACCTACCGCTGCCACAATCCGCTTTCGTAAATCCAGTGAGTAGCCTCTCATTCAGCTAGCTTACTCTGGGTCAGCAAATGTTGGAAGTGCTATTGCTATTTAGGTTGAGCACCTGTTGTTTGCAAAAGTGAAAGCCCGCCAAAAGTTGACGGACTTTGCCTTTTATCAAAACGCGAGCTACAGACGTGACCAATGATAAGTTTAGGTATTACTGACCAAACGAACCACTGCTAGTCGTACCAGTTGTTGTGCCTGTGGTCGTACCAGTTGTTGTGCCTGTGGTCGTACCAGTTGTTGTGCCTGTGGTCGTACCAGTTGTTGTGCCTGTGGTCGTACCAGTTGTTGTGCCCGTGGTCGTACCAGTTGTTGTGCCTGTGGTCGTACCAGTTGTTGTGCCCGTGGTCGTACCAGTTGTTGTGCCCGTGGTCGTACCAGTTGTTGTGCCCGTGGTCGTACCAGTTGTTGTGCCGCCACCACCACCGCCGCCACCACCTGAACCGCCGACCGTCACATACCCGCGTGGCGGCTCGTCATACGGAACACCGCCCGTATCCGTGATGCGTGTCCGAAACACATAGGCAAACTCGCTTCCGGAACCGTCCAGATCATCGATGTTCTCCGTGCCTGCTGCGACCGCAATCGGATAGATACACGTCACCGAGGTCTGCGTACCGTCCGTTGGGCAGCCGCCGACCGCTTCACTCAAGGTAAAGCCGCTGACGTTGGTGCCTGGTACGAGGTCAGCCAGCAGACCTGCCGGGCTTCTGTTGGCAATGTAAATGGTCACGCCCGTGACCGGTGCAGGGCCGCTGTACGAGACTGAGGCGTAAAAGGTGCCGCCGGAAGCGGAAACGTTGACCACGCGGTCATCAGCAGCACTGGTGATGTTGCCGTTGGCGTCGCTTTCAAAGGGTCCGTCCTGATCGTTACTCACGCCGAAAGAGACAGTTTTGGTGCCGCTGGGCGGCGGTACGGTGCCGTCTACGGTGACGAGTGCCGTTTCGGTATCGCTGCTGCTGCCGTTACTTGCCGTCAGCGTATAGGTCGTCGTCACAGTCGGGTTCACAACTCTGTTGTTACCTGTCACCGTCCCGACGCCGTTGTCGATACTCAGGCTCGTTGCGCTGCCGGAGATCGTCCAGCTAAGCGTGACCGGAGCCCCAGCTGCAACACTGGTCGGATTTGCCGTAAAGCGCGTAATTTGTGGTGCGCCGCCGCCCCCGCCGCCGCCGGTTTCCGGGCAAGCCGTTAGTAAAAACGCCAGCGTTGCCAGAAGCAGGAGTGGTGCAGTGCGAATTCTGTGCATCTTTTCCTCCAATGTGAGGTCAACCCGTCCCCGACATAGGGTTGCCCTTCAGACCTTTGCGGTACTGATTTATCATATAACACAAGATTCCTTAACTAAAGCTTAATTTGCCTAACTATGAAGCACTTCACCAAACCAGCACCTAAGCGTGGCGAAGCTGACGGCAGGCTTATGCGCGCGGCGTAAAGTGGAGTTGCATGAGCGTCCCTCTCTTCATCCTGCTGGTTTTCACCGTTCTCCTCATTCAAGGGATTCTAGAACCGTACCGGCTGGTTACAGACGAGATTGACGGGCCTGTGCCGGGGTTGCCGGAGGGCTGGCAGGGCGCGAGGATCGTGCTGCTCGCGGACTTTCAGGTGGGGCTTTTTATGGACAACCGTGCGACGGTGCGGCGGGCGGTGGCGCGGACGGTGGCGCTGCGGCCTGCTGTAGTGCTGCTCGCCGGGGATTTTATCCACGACACGAAGCGGGGCATCAAACCGGTCACGGAGCTGCTAGAGCCGCTGACGAAGGCCGGGATTCCGACGTTTGCGGTGCTGGGCAACCATGATTACGCGATGCCGACCGCTAGGGACAAGGGCGACCCGGCGCTGGCGGAAAAGTTGGAACGTGCTTTAGAGGACATCGGCATCCGGGTTCTGCACAATCAGAGTGTGGCCCTAGAACGTGCCGGTAAGACACTCTATCTGGTCGGTATCAGTTCGCACGTCCCGGAAAATGACGATGTAGAACGGGCGTTTGCCGAGGTGCCTGCCGCTGCGCCGCGCCTGGTGATGATGCACCACCCCGACTCCTACGCCGAGATTGCGCCGCGAAAAGCGCCGCTGGCGTTTGCCGGACATACGCACGGCGGGCAGGTGCGGCTGCCGTTTGCCTCTGGGCGTTCGCTCCTGACCTGGCTCCGCGACGGGCAAAACTACAACGCGGACTGGGCCAAGCGTTACGGCAGCGCCGGAAACCGGCTCTATATCACGAGGGGGATTGGCTGCAGCGTCGCCCCGATACGGCTGAACTGTCCGCCGGAGTTGACGCTCATTACCTTGAAACGCCCCGAAGACGCGGAGGGTGTACCGGACTCGAGCGCGGATTAGTAAATGAGTTATGAGAAGCGAAAAGCAGACATAAATAGCTGAACTGCACCTGACGGGCTGAGGCGAGTGTGAGTGGTAGAGTTTTACGTTATGGCGTCACGCTCTGCCCCACCTAGCCAAGCTGAACAGGCCGTAAAACCCGCTCGCGTCGCCTTTCAAGGTGTATCGGGTGCATTTAGCCAGCAGGCCGCGCTGCAATTTTTGCCGGACGCGGCGACGGTCGGGTTTCCCACCTTTTTTGACGGGTTTCAGGCAGCGGTTTTGGGTCACTGCGACTATGCGTGTTTGCCGGTAGAAAACTCACTAGCGGGTTCTATCAACCAAACCTACGACCTGTTGACCGATTCGGTCTTGCACGTCATTGGCGAACAGGTTGTGCGCGTCGAACACACCTTGTTAGCGCCTCCCGGAACGACCTTAAAAGACGTCAAGCGGGTGTACTCGCATACGCAGGCGCTCGAGCAGTGCCGAGGCTACCTCGCCAGGCACAGGTTTGAAGCTGTGACTGACTTCGACACGGCTGGAGCCGCCAAACTCTTGAGTGAACGCGTAGAGGCCGGAACAGCCGGAGGCCAAGCGGCGATTGCCTCCAAGCGGAGCGCCGAGATTTACGGCCTCGAGGTTCTAGCTGAAAACATCGAAGATATGGATTTTAACTACACCCGCTTTTTTATCTTGGGGCCCGATGAAGTCCATAAAAACGGCGGGCCGCACAAGTCGAGTTTGGTGATTGCTACCCGGCACCGCCCCGGCGACCTGGTGCGCTGCTTGGAATTATTTCCGCAAAACGGCGTCAACATGACGAAGCTCGAGTCTCGCCCGCGCCGTGACAAACCGTGGAGTTACCTCTTTTATATCGACCTCGAAGGCCATATCGAAGACGACAACGTCCGTGAAGCGATGACCGGCCTGATGCGCCGCGCCGCGTTCGTCAAATTTTTGGGCTCGTATCCGGCAGCGCCGACCATTGCAGAACTTTCTCGCTAAACTTAAACCAGCTTAGAGCAGTTAGATTGAAGGACAAGATGACCGAAGACACGCAAGACACATTTTTACATGAAGCGATTACTTTGAACGACGCGCTTAAGCTCTCCGGTTTAGCCGGAACCGGCGGACAAGCTAAAGCGCTGATTCAGTCGGGGCAAGTTTCAGTCAACGGCGAGGTTGAAACGCGCCGTAAACGCAAGTTGCGCGAAGGGGACGTGGTGCGCGTGGGGGATGAAGAGTTCGTCTTGGAGCTTGACGGGGAAGAAGATTTGGGCGACTCAGAAGAAAATCTCTGAAGCGTCTGGAACTGCGGTAGGTGTTACGCCTTCTTCTACACTCAGGAGCATTCTGATTCGGTAGTACCCGTTTTTGGGTTCGCGGTAGACTTCGAGCTGCCGCGCCTCGAGGTTGAAAAGCCAGTATTCCGGCACCCCAGCGCGGGCATAGATAGAAAGTTTTCGGGTGCGGTCTTCGCGGAGCGTACTCAAGCTAACTTCGACAGCTAGATACACGTCACTTGCGCCCGGTAATTCCGCTTCGTAAAAATCTGCTTTAGGTGCAAGCACCGCCACATCCGGCTCGGGCGCATCGGTCTCGGAAAGCTGTACCGGACTTTGGACTTGCACAATCGTTTTATCGCCGACGCTGCGCTCGAGTGCCTTCATAATGCGGTTGACCCATGCGGTGTGCTTACTACTCGGCGGCGACACAGTATAGATTTCCCCATCTAGCAGCTCGAGATGTTCGTCGGGCGCAAACACGCCCATCTCTCCCATCAGTAGAAAGTCTTTTACGGTAAGTTTACGTTTTTCAACCGTCATCGTGAAAATATAATACTCGAAAACCCGCAGTGTGTGACACTAGTAGCATTTGCATCAATCATAGCCACAGTGATTAAAGCAGTTCTGAACCTCTTGCGGTGAGACGGTAGCAATAGCTTTAGCAATAGCGTTGATGAGGTCGGCGACAAGAGTTGCGCGGGCTTTTCTAAGAAAGGCTTTGACTTTAGAGAAGACGAGTTCGATGGGATTAAAGTCGGGTGAGTAGGTTGGGAGGTAGCCAAGGTAGCAGCCTGCACCTTCAACGAGTCGCCTGACGTTTTTGTTGTGGTGAATGGTGAAGTTATCCATAAACACCACTTGTCCAGGGTTTAGCGTGGGGACGAGTACCTCACGCAAGTAGGTGAGAAACGCCGTAGTATCTACAGCACCGGGATGAATCAGGCAACGTTCAGGGTCGAGTCCTTGTGGGGTAATTGCAGCGATTAAGCTGAGCTTGCCTTCTCTGCGTCTGGGGGCGTCATCGACTGCACGGGTTCCTTTAGCTGAGCGGGCGTAGGTGCGGGTCAGTCCCAACCACGCCCCGCTTTCATCTAGAAACACAAAGTCTTCGGCCTCGAGCCGGGTGACTTCGGCTAACCACTGTTCGCGAGCAGCTTCGTCCCGTTCTTTGGCGTAGAGACGCTTTTTTTACGCGTGATACCCAGTCGTTTGCAATACAAGTTCACCGTCGAAAAGGCGAGTTCAACCCCTTGTTCCTTAACCTGAGATGCTGTGTTGATTTGTCAAGCTTGAACTGAAGTTGGCTGGAAGGGTTTCCTGTGCGTAAGCACGCCAAAGATCATCCTTAGCAGTTTAGCCATACATGCTACCACCGCCGCCTTTTTATGTTTACCATGCCTCACCAGACGTTCAAAGAAGTCCTTAACGACAGGATTAAAACGAATAGCTGCGAGGCACGGCATGTACAAGATATGCCGCAAGTAGGCAGAACCTAAGCGTGAGATATGGCTTGGTTGAGCCACGCTCGTACCGGAGGTAAACTGGGTAGGTGTCAGCCCAACAAAGGCGACTAGCTTGCGTGCTGTAGCAAACCGCGCTACCGAGCCTAACTCTGCCAGGAGCAGACACGCAGTCCGAATCCCAATCCCAGGAATGCTCGTCAACAACAAGAGTTCGTGCTCGTTCGAACGCTTCGTCTCCAGCTCGAGCTCATTCTCCAGGGCTTGCTTTTCTACTGCTAGTGAGGCCATGCGCCGCTTCAGGGAAGTCACCACCTCGGGATGAACCTGACCATGTTCGGCTGCCTCGAGCCGGTTCTTGAGTCGCGTCAGGTCCTTCGCTAGCGCCTGAATTTCCCGAGCGAGCGATTGCCGTAGCGGACTCACGGCGAGGGTGGGAGCAGGTTGCCGCTCTTTGACGTAAACCGCTAGCCACAAGGCGTCCGCTTTATCGGTTTTGTTACGGCGGTGCTGGCGCTTCATGAAATAGCTGACCTGGGCTGGATTAAGGATGCTCACGCTCACGTAAGTGCCTTGTAAGGTCGCAGCAAGACGCCGGTGGTAGGAGCCCGTTGCTTCTAGGGCCAGACGGCAGTTCGGAAAGAATTCGAGCCAAGTTAGCAGCTCACGATGGCCTTCTGGGGTGTTACCAAACTTTCCCCGATGGATTTCACCGGTATCAAGGAGTGCAGCCACGTCCAGGCTGAGTTTGCTTACGTCGATGCCTACAAACGTCATCTCGTCCTCCAGCTTGGGTCCGGCTCTAGGCCACCACCGCTCGCATACTTGCAGATCCGGCCTTAACGGCTCAGGATGCTGGTTCGGAGTCTTGGTGATGGGTTGAGCAGGCCTATCTCAGGTACGAGCTCAAACGCTCAGGTTCGGAGTCGGCCTTACTCTTGACCCGCACTCAACATACAAGTTCGGAGTTATTCTCACGTCCGGCACGCAAATCCTGTACTTTCGGTGACTGACAACCGTCTCGAGGGTTGCGTTTTCGCTGTTTAAGCCTACGTGAGCGTTTTAGCCTCAGGCCCGCCTTACGCTTGTAAAAGCAAACCTGGCAGAGACAAAAGAACCATCCCCGGAGAAACCTCGTACTCAGATTAAGTATTGTCTACGTGTGTGCTGGTCGGCATAACTTAAACTAAGAGCGTTGCTGACCAGATAATACCTGCTGTCAAACCCAAGAAGATTACAAAATGCGGGTTGATGTGATGCTGAGGCTTTACGCTGAAGTGCATAAGGCTAGCTAGTTTTACCGGCAAGTGAGGCTCAAAGCTTCCTATTTTGGGCTCAGCACTCGTTTTTCAACCATAAATATGTTTACAATAGGCACACTCTATCCGCACTACGTTTCTAACGCCTCCGACCAACGGATAGTCAAATCACGTATGGGGGAGAGTCAAGCGTCTCAGCATAGTCTGGCGCAACACCTCTTCTCAACTTGGAGGAAAGAATGAACAGAATACTAAAACTATCTCCCCTGCTGCTAGCCGTCGTATTGTTCGGCTGCGGTGAGGGGGCCCCCGGTACCGGTACCGGTACTACCACTGGCGGTACTACGACCACTACAGGTGGTAGCACCGGGTCTCCTCCTCTCAACGAAGACGGCCTGCCACCTAGCGGCAGTTTCGGTGTAAGCGACACCCAGACCGGCCCGTTCCTGAGCGACGTCAATGGCACCATCACCAGTCCTTCTGACGAGAATGTGGTCAACGTAGCTGCGGGTGATACCTTTTACGCGCAGGTTGCCTACAGCGACCCCGGTGGTATTTCGTCCGTTACTGTCAATATCGTCAACAGCAGCCCCGCCGGACTCCGCGCACCGCTCTCGAACGGTCAGTCGGTCGGCGGCTTTACGTTAGGTGATGAGCTTACGGGTTGTGTGCTGGACGGCACGCAAACCACCGTAACGTGTGTTTATCCGATCGCTGTTGGTTCTGGAACACAGAATATTGACGACCTAGACGGTGCCGATGGCGAGTTTGCTTACGTTTTCCGTACAGATGTAACAGACGCTGCTGGAAACGCTCCCGACAGATCACAGCGCGGCTATGTGGTGATCGGCGGTTCGAGCGGTGGCACGACCAGTGGCACGACCAGTGGCGGCAGCACGACCGGTAGCACGACGAGCGGTACAACCACTACAGGCGGAACCACGAGCACACCAACGACGGGTACGACAACGGGCGGTACGACAACGACACCGACGACAACTGGAAGCACAACTGGTATACCTACTACAACGGGTGTTACCACCGGAACCACCACGACGGGTGGCACTAACGATGGTGGGACTGACAATGGTGGGACTGACGACGGCACGACTACGGGTGGTAGTACAACCGGAGGCAGCACGACGGGAACAACTGGCGTACCCACGCCTACGACTGGTGGCGGTAGTTCGACAGGTCTATAACTACTTTAGCAGGACCGTTAAAGGTTGAGTTTAACCCCAACTAGGTTGACAAGGCCCGCTGAAAGTTAGCGGGCCTTTGTCATTACTACTGAGCCTCGAGCTTTGCTCCCTAGCCGTTAAGCAGTAAACTGTAAAGAGCGTGAAGGTATACGAAAGAGATTCTCACAGGCTCGAGGGCTTTCGCGGCTACACCAGAGGTATCCTGAACCTGCTTGTCTTCATAGACCGGCTCTTCGGTATCGACACCCGTTCGCTGGCGCTGTTCCGCGTCGGTTTGTCGCTGGTGTTGCTCGACGAGCTGAGCGTCCGGGCACGTAATCTGAGCGCTTTTTATACCGATCAGGGCATTATGCCCCGGAGCTTCATCGCTGAAAATACCCAAAATCTCTGGAGCTTTTCGCTGCATTTGGCGAGCGGGTCGCCGTACTTCGAGGGGTTTTTATTTTTCTGTGCGGTTATCGCAGCAGTAGCGCTCTTATTCGGTTATAAAACGCGGCTGGCAACGTTCGTTTCGTGGCTGCTGCTGGCGTCTCTTTTTGTGCGTAATCCGGAGGTGCAATCTTCCGGCGATATTTTAATGCTCTTGCTGCTCTTTTGGGGACTGTTCTTGCCGCTCAACCTGCACTGGTCGCTAGACCGCGCCCGCGCCACGAACGGCGCTGCCGTCCCGCTGCGCGTACTTTCTACCGCGACAGCGGCGGTTCTGGTGCAGGCGGCGCTCGTCTACCTGTTTGCCGCGCTGCTTAAAACCGGAGCGCCGTGGCATGACGGTACCGCCGTTTGGCTGGCGCTCAACTGGGATCAAGGGACGACGGCGCTGGGCCGCTCCCTGCTCAACTTTCCGTGGCTTCTTTCGCTCCTTACCCCGGTTGTCTTCTGGTTTGAACTGCTAGCGCCTATCGCGCTCTTTATACCCTTCTACACACCCGTCGTCAGGCTCATCGTCGTGCCGCTGCTCGTGCTGATGCACCTTTCGTTTGCCGCGCTAATGGTACTAGCTACGTTTCCGTTCGTGTCTATCGTCTCGATCATGCCTTTTTTGCCACCGCGCTTCTGGAATCTGTTTGGCAGTAGCCGAGGTGAAGGCGTTACGATTTTTTACGATGGCGGTTGCAGCTTTTGTAACAAGCTGGTGCTGCTCATCCGCACCTTTTTTATCTTGCCCCGAGCCAGCATTTTAGCGGCGCAAGAAGACGCGGCGGCTGAAGCGTTGATGAAAGTGCAAAACTCGTGGGTGGTGCAAACAGAGGGGGAGACCTATACCCGCGCGGCAGCCCTGAAGGTGCTTTTGCGGGCTTCGCCGGTGTTGTGGCCCTTGCACTACCTTTTTGCGCTCAAACCGATTTTACGCTTGTCCGACAATCTTTACGGCTTGATTGCGTCGCATCGTTCGGGCGCTTCGCGGACGCTGGGGTGGTTTGAGCCGCGTCCACTGCGCTGGAAGTTGCCGCTGATCGGGCAGGTCGCGGCGGGGCTGCTTCTCATCTACGTGGTAATGTGGAACTTAGCGGGTTACAGAAACTTCGCGGCCCCCTTCTGGCAGGTCGCCAACGTGCTACAAATTCACCAGTCGTGGGGGATGTTCGCGCCGTATCCGAAAGTTGACGACGGTTGGTTTGTGATTCCGGCAACCTTGCGAAACGGCGAACGGATCGATGTGTTTCGGGCCCTCATTTCTCGAGACGGGGAGGAGGTGACGTGGGACAAACCCGCTTCGGTCGCCGCGAGGTTTCCCAACGTGCAGTGGCGCAAATACTTGGAGAATCTCGTTGCTAAACAAGATCCCGGTCGTTACCGCAACTTTGCGATCTACCTCTACAACGCCTGGAACAAATCGCAACCTACGAGCCGAGAACTCGTCAAGCTCGACGTTTATTATATGGAGGAGAACAGCGAAAAGCTGGGGTCACCGCCGAAGAAGATCCATCTGTGGGAACACCGGTTTTCTGACGACTGAGTTGCGCTTTCTGTAGTGGTTTTTAAGACGAGCTACCTGGAGTCGGTCGAAAAACCGTAAACCTCTAAAGGTTGAGGGTCTCTCCGAGTCAGGTTCGGTATTCTGTGTTCCAGCTTTACTCGGGATCCAAACGACGTGGCACACAACCCAAAAATGTTCCAAATCTTGACGCTATACGCGGGCGTCAGTCTAAAATGATAAGGTCCGGCCCCTGAAGTATGTTGCAGACCTTATTTGGGTCGTGTGGGGGCACGCCCCGGTTTCAAGGAGTTGATTGTATGCACCATGTTCAACCGATGTTACGGCGTTTTTGGCCTCTCATTTTAGGAGCGCTGGCGCTGCTGCTCACAGCCTGTCCCGGCGTTTCCGGTGGTGGGAGTGGCGGCGGCGCACCGCAAATCTCGAGCTTCACAGCAAATCCAATGAATGTTATTTCGGGCGCTCCGGTCACGCTCAGCTGGACGATCACGGGTAGCGCGACGGGCCTGAGCATTGATAACAACGTCGGTGAGGTGATAGGCACCAACAAAATCGTCAATCCGACCGCGACGACGACCTACACCCTGACTGCGAGTAACGGCAGCGATACCGCGACCAAATCGGTCACAGTCACCGTAGACGGAACACAGCCTCCGCCCAGCGGCACCAAAACCGTTTCTTTCGGCGTAAGTAAAGATCAAGGCGGCCCCTTTACCGGCGACGGAAACGGCGGTATCTCAGCAGGTGATCCGCGTATCGTCAATGTAGCTGCGGGTGACACCTTTTACGCGTCGGTCTCGTACAGCGGCCCCGCACCGGTCACAGGCGTGACGATCTATATTGCCAACAGCAGTCCGCCGGGACTTATGGCCGACCTCGCAGTAAACACCAACGTCAAAGGGTTTACCTTAGGCGAAGCGGTCGGCGGCTGTACAGTAGACGGCACACAACCTTCGGTGACGTGTATCTATCCGATTACGGTAGCTTCCGGCATCCCGAACATCACCGGCTTGCCGGGTGTAAGTGGTGAGTTTGCCTATGTATTTCGGACACGTATCACGGATACAGCCGGGGGTGTTCCGTATGACGAGCCGCCGCGCGGCTACGTGACGGTGGGCGGCAGCGCGGGTACGCCCCCGACAACACCCCCTACACCCGGCAACAGAGACCCGGAAGCGGCTTTTACAAACGTCCAAACGGCGTCCGACGCGACCGGCGTGACCTATAAGTTTAGTGCCGTGGATTCTTCCGACCCAGACGGGGACGCGCTCTCTTATGCGTGGAACTTTGGTGACGGCTCGAGCGCAACCACCCGCGACTTTACCAAGAAATATACAGCTTCCGACAATTACGAGGTGACGTTGACGGTTAAAGACAGTAAAGGTGGGTCGGACACCGAAACGAAAACACTGACCGTAGCGGTGCCGGGTAGCCCGCCGCCGCCCGTACCCACGACCTACAACCTTACGGTGACGCAAACGGGAGGCGGTAACGTCGTCGCCGATCCCAAAGGTGAGAATTGCGGTATAGGCTGCGTCACCTACGCCGCCGGTACGGAAGTAACGCTGACGGCGAAGCCGGACAACGGCGCGAGTTTCTCCGGTTGGGGCGGTGCGTGTGCCGACGCCGGTACCTCGTCAACGTGTGAAGTCACGGTGGACAGCGCCAAAAATGTAACGGCGACCTTTACGGCGGCCTCAGCGACGTATCAGCTTAGAGTGAGTCAGACAGGTCGCGGTAACGTCGGGGCAAAAGCGGCTGTAAAAGGCGCAAAATGTGAGTCCGGCCCGAATTTAGGTTGTACGATCTATCCGGCAAATACAGCCGTAACGCTGACTGCTATCGGCGTCAATTCGACGTTTTTAGGGTGGGGGGGTGCCTGCGCCCCTTCAGGTACGTCGCCAACTTGTCCGCTGACGCTGGACGGAAACAAGGACGTTATTGCCAACTTTAGTCAACCCTAGCTTTCGCTGCGGCGGATTGCGTTAAGAAGGCGGTAAGGTCGAAGCCTCGAGCCCGCTCTTTTTGAGGGTGGGCTTGGGGCTGTTTAACGCTTTCATACGGATGAGTCATATAGCACTCAAGCAGTTGAAGGCTACATTTATCACCATAGAATGTACGTGCTAGACAGTTTAGATGAATGTGAGGGCGTCTGTTCCCCGATGATACCTGCTATACAAATCGCTGTGTGAAAATTACTTGTCTATTCACTAGTCTCGCGTCCTAAACAGCAAAACGGCAGGGGTTTCCGTCAAGCGTTACTTCTTTTCATCTTTCCGGGTTGTAAAGTCGGGGTTCTACACTCCAAAACGCTTGGAGTTAAGGGAAGGATTTAAACATGTTTAACTCACGTTTATCCGGGCTTTTAATCCTGGCGGTGGTCTTAGCGGGATGTGGTGGGGGTACAACGACTAGACCACCGGCAGACCCACCGACCGAAGACGTTCCGCCGGAGTTTGAATGTACCTTCGAAGATCAAACGTTGCCGAGCTTAGAGGTTGCCGCAGGCGAAACCTGTGAGTTGACGCTCACGACGGTCACGGGAGCTGTGACGCTGGCTCCGGGTGCCACTTTGTATGCCTATATAGGTACGACGCTCGGCAGTGTTCAGGGTCAGGGTGCTGCAGAGGTCATTTTAGACGGCGTAGTTGTTGAAGGTGACGTTCAGCTCGAGGGAGGTAAGATTATCGATCTAATCGGTGCCAGCGACGTCGGTGGCAATCTGCAACTTGTGGGTAACAGTGGGGCTATTAACATGTCAGAAACCTCTGTCGAAGGTAACGTTCAGGTTTCGCAAAATACCGGTGGCGTTTCTATCGAGGAAACTTTCGTCGAGGGCAACCTGCTGTGTGAGGGGAACGATCCTGCGCCTGAAGGTATTGATAATACTGTGTCAGGCAGTAGAGAAGGACAGTGCAGCACCCTCTAGCTAAGCGCCGACAACGGTACGTTTGGGGTCGCCGATGACGGTGAAGGCGGCCCAGTAGTAGGGGTTGGGGTGGCTGCGGCGTACCTTGGGGCACCCCGGAGCGCTCTACCTACGCTCTCGCCGCTGTAAAGCCGCGTGTAGAGGGCGCGGATGAGCAGGGTCGTCTGCTCGTCTTTGACGAGCCAGCGGCTGGCGACGAGCGCAGGCGCGCCTGCGTGTAAAAAGCCGCGTGCCAGACCGAACTGTTCGTCGCCGACGCCCTGACCTGAAAGCGCACTTTCACACGCCGACAAGATGACCGGAGCGGCGCGTAACCCGAGCGTATAGAGGTCGCGGGCGGTTAACCAACCGTCAACGAGGCGCAGTCCGGAGAAGATGGGGTTGTCGGGCCGGTAGACGCCGTGCGTCGCCAGATGCAGGACGCCTGCGTGCGGCGCACGGGTAAAAAATGCGCTGAGCGTCGCAGCTTCTCCGATAAATGTTTCAGCACCGCGTTCAGTCTGGGCAAGCTCTGCTATTGCAGCGACTTCGTCCTGGACACCTGGAATACTCTCGGTCGGGACGCCGAAAGCGACGCGTCCAGCTGCCGGGTGCTGCGGCCCGTTGCGGCAGTGCAGATAGACATCGGCTCGAGCGTCGCCCAGTCTCAGCGAAACGCTGAGTGAGTAGTCGTAAGGGTCAGGGACAGCCTGCTCGGTAACAGCTGCGCCGCTACAGGCACCAAGAAATGTGGCGAGAAGGGCAGAAGTGAAAGCGTGCCGAGGACAAGTTTGGTGCGAGCAGGGCGAGAGGTTTGAGGAAGGTAAGGCTGGGGGATAACGTGATGCAAAATGAGGCCTCTCAGGAGTAGGGTGACGTGGGGGGGGGGGGTGAGCGGGTGTGCTTAGGGTTGTGCAGAGCGTTTTGGTCGAGGTCCGGGTTCCTTTCTTACGGACGTGCAGGGATGGGTTCGTTCTCAACTGATCTAAAGCTAAACCGGCGTATCTCACAGAACTCTTACAGTCCGTTCGGCGTCTGTAGGGCGAGGCTTTTGCGCGTCTATCATCTCGCTAGACCCGGCCAACTTCGACGTGCCAGAGCCTAAAAACGTCATTCCCAACAAATCCTGAACGATTTTCTCCATCAGCTTCATAATGCGTTTTCATACATGCTGCTGGAGACCCTGTTGCTAGAGACTTTGCCACTAGGTAGCGGACGCTGCACCCAGCGTGCTTGCGCCGCACTGAGTAGGGGCGTGTACCCTTTGCGGTGAAAGGCCAGGTAGCCGTCGGGTCTGACCAACAAGGCGCTTCCGTCTTCAGCCCCAAGTTTGGTCTGAAAACGTTTCTTAAAGTCTGCCAGGATGGGGACGCCTGTTCCACTTTTGGGTGTGCCTTGACCAAGGACGCCGCAAACCGTGACTGCCTTGCCGAAATCTGTTTTTACGGTGTGACCGATTTCGGCGAGCGTTCTTTCCAAATCATCACCCACATGTTCGGAACCGATAAAGACGAAAAGCGTATATCCCAGCCCCAGCAACTCAAAAAGCCTCACGCGGTTCGGTGTGCTGGACGATTTGAAGCCGTCCGGGGTGGCAAGCTCGAGGTCAGGTACGCGGTCGCCTGCGCGGAGCGCGTCCGGGTTTGGTACATCACGCAAGTCGCCGCGCAACTCACCCCTGTCCCTAGCTGCGCCTTTGTAGCTGATACCGATGCCCGAAAGCCCTTTGGAGAGCGTTTTTTGAACGCCTTTTCGGGGTACAAGTGTGCGAACTAACAACTCTCTGGTTGCTCGGAGTGCCGGATTTTTAAGCAGTAAACTCCGCAAAATCCGGTCGCTCGTTTTAACCGCCCGTTCACCTACTGGACGCCGCTCCTGCTCAAAGGTCTCTAAGAGCGTTTCAGGCGCGTCACCCTTGACGACTAACGCGAGCTTCCAGGCCAGATTAAAGGTGTCCTGAATCCCGGTATTCATCCCCTGTCCGCCCGCCGGACTGTGAACATGGGCAGCGTCTCCGGCCAGAAATACCCGGTTTTTACGGTAGCTGCTCGCCAGCCGGATGCCTGAGCCCCAACGCGCCAGCCAGCGCGGGTCTTGCAGGGTCGGCCGGGTCGGTACCTTGACGCCATGACCTCAGCGCCGCCAACCCTGCCCCGTCCGCTCCCCAGACCTGCCTCGCGTTACCTTTACCTCTATGTCTGGTGACAGAAATGGACCCAAGAATCGAGACAGACCCCTTGGTTGAAAGCGCTAGGCTTTCAGAAAGGGGAAGAAATGAAAAAGCAGAGGCGAAACCACTCAGCAGCGTTCAAGGCAAAGGTGGCATTAGAAGCGGCTAAAGAGGAAAAGACGTTGGCTGAGCTGTCCCAGCAGTTTGGTGTCCACGTACAGCAAATCTCAGCGTGGAAACGGCAACTGCTAGCTCAAGTCAGTGAGGTCTTTGAGAGTGGTACTGACAAGCAGTGTGACTTCGAGTCTGAGGTCAAAGACCTCCACGCCAAGATCGGTGAACTTACGATGGAGCGCGATTTTTTGTCCGGCAAGCTCAGGCGCTAAGCAGGTCTGAGCGCCAAGCGATGATCGACAAGGAAATGCCATTACCGGTTGTAAGGCAATGCCGACTACTGGGTGTAGGCCGCGCGTCGGTGTACCGCCGGAGGGCAACAGTCTCAAAAGAAGAACTGGCAATCATGTGGGCTATCGACGAGATTCATCTGGCAAGGCCGTTCCTAGGAAGTCGCCGGATCGAAGGCGAACTCAAAGATCGCGGTTTCACGGTCAACCGAAAGCGCGTGCAGCGGCTCATGAGACGGATGGGCATCACTGCGGTCTATCCCCAACCAAGAACCTCGAAAGCTGCCAAGGGACACGAAATCTATCCCTACCTACTTCAGGGACTCGAGCCGAGCCGACCCAATCAAATATGGGTCGCCGATATCACGTATCTGCCGATGCCCAAAGGCTTCTGCTACCTCGTCGCGATCATGGATTTGTACAGCCGTAAGATTCTGAGTTGGCAGCTGTCGAACAGCCTCGACCCACGCTTTTGCATGACTGCCTTAACCGAGGCCTTGGCAACACACGGCGCACCTGAGATCTTCAATACCGACCAGGGTGCTCAGTTCACCTCTCAAGCATTCACCAGCTTGCTTGACCAGCACGGGGTTCGGATCAGCATGGATGGCAAAGGTCGCTGGATCGATAATGTCTTTATCGAACGCTTCTGGAGAAGTCTCAAATACGAGGAGGTTTATCTCTATGCCTACAACAATCTTAACGAAGCCCGAATTGGCCTAGAGCGCTACCTCAGCTATTACAACGGCGAACGCCGTCACAGCAGCCTCAGCAAGCAAACACCTAATGCGGTGTATGGTGAGGCCACAAGCAACCGGGTACTGCCCCATCTGCCGATATTGGGTAGGGCGGTGACGCCGAGACCTTGCTCGTGAACAGCGTTAAGAACGAACGGGGTGCTGTCTCAAGGATAAGGTCCACCTCTGACAGGTCGGATGACGGGCCGGATGACGGTCTTAGGGACAGCATCCCCGAAACGATGCCTGCGCCCTGCCTGGAGCGTGAGGCGCACTGTGTTCGTCTTTTCGGTCTGATCAAGGACGGCGTGTGGGATTGGGATTTAGTTGCGGACCAAATACGTTATTCCGCGCCCTGGCGGGCACTTTTGGGTCTGACCGAAGTTGAGACGGTATTGGACAGGGACGCCGAGACCTGGTTCGGGCGCGTTCACCCACGTGACTTAGGTGGGTTGCTGCTTGGCCGCGAGGCGTTCCGGGCGGGCCGCACTGGGACGCTTGAAACACAGATATCTAAAACCGAGACGTTTGAATATGACCACCGTTTGCGTCATGAAGATGGTTCGTACCGCTGGATGCAGACCAGAGCTGTCGCCCTGCGGAATGCGTCGGGTGAAGCCGTGCGGCTGACCGGTTCGCTGACGAGTTTGCACCAGCGGGGCATTTTTGATTCGCTGACCGGCCTACCCAACCGGGTGCTCCTGTACGACCGGCTCACAGGCGCGTTCGAGGCGTACCGCCGCAACCCTGAGCGCAGCTGCGCGCCCCTGTTCATCGACCTCGACCGCCTTCAAGGTCGTTAACGATTCGCTCGGGTGCCGCGTCGGCGACCTGCTCTTAGTCGAGCTGACGCGGCGTTTGCAGCTCTGCGTGCGTACCGGCGATACGGTCGCGCGGCTGGGCGGCGACGAGTTCGTGGTGCTGCTCGAGGACGTCAAGGACTACACGCTCATGCAGATTGTGGGCCGGATTGAGCGCTACATCACCGCCACCTTTGAACTCGGCAGACATCAGGTGGTCGGCGGCGCGAGTATCGGTATCGTCAGCGATCTGGGCAGCTACACGCATATCGAAGACATCTTGCGCGACGCCGACGTTGCGATGTATCACGCGAGAAAAGAGCGTGTCCCTTACGCCTTCTTTAAGCCGCCGCTGTTGGAGCGGATCGTCTCGAGGCAACAAGACGAAATCGACCTCCGGCGGGCGCTGGAACGCGGTGAGTTCTTTGTAGAGTATCAACCTATCGTCAGCCTTCACAACGGCGCAGTCAGCGGTTTCGAAGCGTTGGTGCGCTGGCAACACCCGACGCGCGGCCTGCTCTCGCCCGAAATGTTTATCCCGCTGGCCGAAGAGACCCCGGCTCATTACCGCTATCGGCGAATGGGTGTTGAGCAAAGCGTGCCACCAGATGAGCGCCTGGACAGGGGACGGGGCCGAAGCGCTCAGCGTCAACTTGTCAACCAAGCAGCTCGAGCAACCCGATCTGGTTGAACGGGTCGCGCGTATTTCAGAAGCGAGTGGGTTGCCACCCGAACGCCTGTGCCTAGAGATTACCGAAGCCATCCTTATGGAAGATATGGAGCGCGCTAAAAACGTGCTCTACGCCCTCCGGCGGCTCGGTGTGCGGCTCGGCTCGCCACCGACGACTTCGGCACCGGCTATTCATCTTTGGGCTACCTGCACTACCTGCCTTTTAATACCGTAAAGATCGACCGTTCGTCCGGGCGATGGGCAGCGACCCCCGGAGTTTAGAGGTCGTCCGAACCGTTATTCTGATGGCGCGAAACCTGGGCCTCGAGGTCGTCTCCGAAGGGGTCGGATCAGCTGAACAGGTCAGCACGCTGCAAACTTTAGAGTGCCTCTACGCGCAGGGGTTCTTCTTCTCCAAACCGGTCGGCTTTCAGCTTGCGAGAGCGTTCAGCTGTCCCCTGGCTGAACCTAAAACGGTAGAGACCAGCTTGCCCAGCTGACGACCCGGAGTGCCGCCAGCTAGCGCCGTTCCGCTTCTAAGTCGGTGTAAAATCGGCCATGAGACGCAAAGCTTATCTGCTTTCAGCTGACGCGGACTGACGTGAGAATTTGGGACTGCCCAACTAAGCTCGCCGGATGTCAGCCTCTGCCTGACTTTTGAAGACTGAACCTGACCTTTATAAGAAAATGCATCCCTACAAGCGTGTGAATTTGCTAGACTGTTAAGAACCTATACATAAAATTCGCCAAAACCGTGTGCAAACGTCATGGGCTTTTCATCTCCGATCTTGTAAGGTGGAGGAGTAGAGGCAGTAACTTACTCCCTTGTGATTGCACATAGGAGGACTGCCAATTATGTACAGGAGGAAACGTATGAACGCAGGTAAATTAGGACTTTTGTCTGTCGGACTGATGCTCAGCCTGACAGCTTGTGATCTTTTAGGTGGGGGCGGCCCGTCAATCACCAGCTTCACCGCAACCCCTTCGACCATTATGGCTGGCAGCAGTTCGGTACTGGCTTGGAGCGTTTCTGGTACCCCAACCAGCATCTCGATTTCGGGCGGCGTCGGTGATGTAACAGGCGACGTCAGCGCAACCGTTACGCCTACGACGACAACGACCTATACCCTCACAGCTACAAACGCAGCAGGCACCAAAACCGAAACTACGACGGTCACAGTCGGTGGCGACAGCGGTTCGGGTGGTGGCGGCTCAGGTGGCGGTGACGGCGGTGACGGTAACGGCGGCGATCCCGGCAGCGCACCCGAAGGTACTTTCGGCGTCAGCGCGACCGCTACGGGCACGTTCTCGAGCGACCAGACCGGTGAAGGCCGCATTACCAACGACGGTGACGGTCGGATCATCGATGTTGCAGCGGGCGGCACTTTCTACGCTCAGGTCAAGTACAGCGACCCTGACGGTATTGCCAGCATCGCTATCAACCTCGTCAACAGCAGCCCGGAAGGTCTTAAAGGGCCACTTCCTGCAGGCGGCTTTACGCAGGGTACGCCGACCGGTTGTAACTTGGGCAGCACTCCGACCGAAGTGACCTGTGTCTACCCGATTACGGTTGATGCCGGAACGGTGGACATTTCAGAACTCGACGGTGCAGGCAGCGAGTTCGCCTACGTCTTCCGCGCCAACGTGACCGATACTTTAGGTAACTCGGTGCTCGGACAAGCTCGAGGCTACGTCAACATCCAGTAACTCTTTAGCGTAGCTCGTAAATTAGAGCGCAACCCTATAAGGTTGCGCTTTTTTAGCTTTTGTGTGGGTTCAGCTCGCCTTTTCCGAGATAGCGTTGACCTCCCGGCGTAAGTTGCGAAGGCTGCCGGTCAGGGTTTCAAGCTCGGTTTGGAGGGTCTCGAGCCGCCCCACTTCACTTTTAACAAAGCGCGTATAAGGCGAGATGGCGGCGTTGAGCTTTTCGGCAGAACGTGCCAGCTCGCGTTCGAACTGTCCGTTCAAGCTTTCTGAGAGCCCGTCACGTAGACGCTGCATCTCTTCGTGCAGGTTGCGTTTGGCGGTGCGGCGGCGGTTGGGTAATACCAGCAAGCCGAGTCCGGCAACTGTCAACCCAGCCAGAACCCCGGTGGCGTCTAACGCCGCTCCCGATAAAAAGGCCACCATCGCCGCGCCTAAACCTAACCCGCCGACCTGAATCAGGCCGGTTTGCAGCGCCGAACTCTGCATCGCGTCAGCTAAACGGCGCGATTCGGTGTCTTCGTTGTAGCTGGTCATGACCGTTTCGGCGCTCTCGCTGAGGCCTCGAATCAGCGCGTCGCGGTCGTACTGAAACCGCCCGCCGATTTCGCCGATGACGCGTTCGTCCGAGGCTTGTCGCCGCCCCTGTACGAACGCCATCACGTCCTCCCAAAGTTGCAGGTTGCGCCCGATAAACCAGTCCACCATCTCAGCGACGGCCCGGTCTATCTCCTTGTCCGCGCCGCGAATCACCCGGAGGCGAAACGCTTCACGCATCCGTTCGTTGTCTATGAGCTGTAAGATTTTGGTGAGCCGCACAGTGTCGTCGAAAAATACGTCGCCGCGCCGCTCGACCTCGAGCAGCACCGTTTTCACACGTGAGAGATAACTTTCAAACTCACGCCGCATATCTTTTTTGAACTGCCCGACCTGCCGCTCGACCTCTTCTAGGGTGCGGCGGTCGCCGCCCAACAACCCCAGTTCGCCGCTGACGACGCCCCCATAACGTTCAGCGAGGCGCTGCGCCACGCCTAGCGGCGTCCCAAATTTGAGTTGAAGGCGGGTTTCGCCAGCGATAGTCGTGCTGATAAAACGCTCGAGTTTGGGTAGCCCGCTCTCTTCTAAAGCCGCGTCATCCCCGGCAACCCTTGCCTTGTACGCGTTTCTCGCAGCGACGCCGAAAACTTGCGGGTCGCTGCCGAGCGTTTCTTTAAGCGTTTCAGCAGCGTGTTCCCGAACGAACGCCAGCACCTTCTGCTGCTCGTCTGCTGCTAGAATATCGATCTTATTAACGATGACCACGACTTTTTTGCCCCACGAACGGATCAGCTCTAAAAACTGCCGTTCGGACTCGGTAAAGGGGCGGTCGGCGGAGGTGACGAACAAGACTAGGTCGGCTCGAGGCACAAACCGTTCAGTCAGCTCTTGATGGCGTTTGATGACCGCGTTGGTACCGGGCGTATCAACAAAGGCCAGCTCGCGCAGGATTTCGGCGGGATACTCGCGGCGGAGAATTAACTCACCCTCTTCGGTGTCGCGCTTGACGTCGCCGTAGGTGACAATCGTAATGCGGTCGGTCGTCGGGGTGACGCCCTCTAACATCACCTTTTCACCTAAGAGCGCGTTTAAGAAGGTTGATTTACCCGCGTTGTATTCGCCGCAGACGACGAGGAGAAAGAGGCCCTCGAGGTCGCTCAGCGCAGTTTGGAGTTCAGACCGGTCTTCGGGGCGCGCCTCTAAGCGCCCCAGCAGCGCCCTGAGGTCGGCGATAACGAGGCGTTCGCGGTTTAGGAGCGCACGCGCCGCCTCGGACATGTGGAGGTTCATAACCTGCACAATAGCACGCAGTCCGGCCCCTCTAAAACGGCCTGTGGACGAGGGTTTAGCTGGCAGTTCAAGCAGCGATTTACGGCGTAGCGACGAAGTGCGTTAAACCAAGGAGTGCGTTAAGCTAAGCTGTATGACGACTCGAGAAACCCTCACACAACTTCGGGCGCAGCTAGCCGTGACCGCCGACTTGCGGCAGGCGCAAGCCCTGCTCAACTGGGACCAGAACGTCTACTTGCCCCCCGGCGCAGCTAGCGCCCGTGGTCAACAGCTCGCCACCTTGGGCCGCGTGGTTCATGAAAGAGACACCAACCCTCAGGTAGACGGTTGGCTTAAGACTTTGGAAGATGCAGGAGCCGACCAGGGTGACACCGCCGACGCCGCCTTAGTACGCGAAACCCGCCACGACTTTGAGCAGGCGACGAAGTTGCCAGGGGCATTCGTCGAGGACTTCGCCAAAGCTAAGAGCGCGTCGCAGACGGCTTGGGTCGGGGCAAGGGCCGCGTCGGACTTCTCCCAATTTGCCCCACACCTGCAAAAAATGGTCGACCTCAACCTCCGTCAAGCTGAGCTTTTAGGCTACGACGCCCACCCGTATGACGCGCTGCACAACCTTTTTGAACGCGGCAGCAGCACTGAGAAGCTCCGCACCGTTTTCTCCGAACTTCGTGACGCGGCGGTGCCGCTGTTACGCGACCTGAGCAGAAAAGAAAACTCGGACGCGCCGCTCCGTCAGATGTTTCCGGAAGCCGAACAAGAAGCGTTCGCCACGCACGTCATCCGGGCGTTCGGCTACGATTTCGACTACGGGCGTTTAGACCGCACCATTCACCCGTTCGCCACGAGTCTGAGCAAGTACGATGTGCGGATTACGACACGTTACGACGCAAACTTTCTGAGTCCAGCGCTGTTCGGTACGTTGCATGAGGCGGGGCACGCGATGTACGAGCAGGGTATCTCGAGCGACTACGACCGCTCCCCGCTTGGAACCGCCGTAAGTTTAGGGATTCACGAATCGCAGTCGCGGTTATGGGAAAACCTGGTAGGCCGGAGTGAAGGCTTCTGGGCGTGGGCGTATCCGAAACTGCAAGAGACTTTTCCGGGACAATTGGGTAAGGTCTCACGAGAAGATTTTTACGCTGCTATCAACCGCGTGTCACCGAGCCTAATTCGGGTCGAGGCCGACGAAGTGACCTATAACTTGCACGTGATGGTGCGCTTTGAACTCGAGCTCGCCCTTACCGAAGGCACCTTAAAAGTAAGCGACTTGCCCGAAGCGTGGAACGCCAAATACGAAGCGTATCTGGGCGTTACGCCGCCCGACGACGCGCACGGCTGTTTGCAAGATATCCACTGGTCTATGGGAGCGTTCGGCTATTTCCCAACCTATACGCTCGGCAACCTCATCAGCGTGCAGCTTTTTGAAGCGGCGAAGGCGGCGCATCCGGGGCTCGAAAGCGAGATAGAACAAGGAGAGTTTAGTAACCTTCTAGCTTGGCTCCGCGAGAACATCCATCAGCACGGCTCGAGGTACGAACCCGCCGAACTTCTGGAGAGGGCAACGGGTAAGAGTTTAGATGCCAAGCCTTATATCCGCTATCTAAAAGAGAAGTTCGGGACGCTTTACGGGGTTACGGCGTGAAGAGATTTCTAGCTCTTTTGCTGCTTTCCGGGGTCGCTTTCGCCCAAGTCGGTTTACCTCCGGCTCAGCTGATAGGAGAATTGGAGAGCCTCAACCCGACTCAAACCGCGCAGGGATACAACGCCAAAGGTGTGAAGTTTGCGTTTGAAAATCGTAACGGCGCACTTTACAGCGTTTCCGGGGACGCGACGCTCAACTCGCAAGGGCAAGCGGCGCTGGCCAAACTCGTCGGCGCGGCGTCGGGGTACGGGGAGGGGCTTACTGAACCCATCACCGAGTTCTTAAAAACGAGAGCTGCCGAGCTTGCCGGACAGGGCGAGGTTGCCCTCAACGTCGAAGAGTTCGATTTGAAACTCAACGTAACAGGCGAGGCTGAGCCGTACCGTACGACGTTTGCACTGGAACTTGCCGAAATTGAAGGGTTCCCGACATCAACTCATACACTTGGGCCGAAAGACGCGAAGGTCGTCATCCGCGAGTTTTCCGATTTTCAGTGTCCGTACTGCGCGCAGTACGCCACGCAAGTGTTGCCGGAGCTGAAAAAAACGTTGCTGGCGCGCGGCGACGTGCGGTTTGAATATCACTATCTGCCATTGACCAGCATCCACGCCAACGCCCAGCTTGCAGCCGAAGCCGCCGAATGCGTAACTGCCGCAAATACACCCGAAGCGTTTTGGACGTACCACGACGCACTCTTTGAACGGCAAAAAGCGTGGGAAGGTTTGGGCGACGCCGCGCCTTATTTTGTCCGTTTAGCCAAAGAGGTCGGCTTGTCGAATGAAGGGGTGGCGGCTTGCCTCGCTGACGGGCGTTTTACGGCGGAAATCCAGAACGACCTCGAGGTCGCCACGCAGCAGCTCGGTGTAAGCAGTACGCCGTCGGTGTTTGTCGGGCCTTACCGGATACCGCGGGCCAACGACGTGGCGAGTTATGAACGGGCGATCTCGAGACTGGGGGCGTTTCGCTAGATGCTGCTCGTCTGGGCTGTTCTGACACCTTTTTTGGGGGCGCTCCTGGCCCCTTTTCTGACGCGGCCTTTGGGGGCGCGGGCCGGGTGGCCTCTGGCGCTCGCGTTTGCGCCGCCCTTGGCGCTTGCCACGCTGATTCCGGCGGCGCACGGTACACCCGCACAGGGGAGCGTGGCGTGGGTGCCGGGGCTCGAGCTCAATCTCACCTTCCGCGCCGACGGCTTTTCACTGCTATTCGCGCTGCTCGTCGCGGTGATGGGCGTTTTGGTCATGATCTACGCGTCGTCGTACCTCGGTTCAAAAGAGCGGCACGGGCGGTTTTACAGCTACCTGCTGCTCTTCGGCGGTGCGATGTTGGGCTTTGTTCTGAGCGACAATCTCATCGCCATGTTCGCCTTTTGGGAAATGACCTCGGTCGCGTCGTTTTTACTGATCGGCTTTTGGGACGAACGCCGCGCCGCACAAGACGGAGCGCTCAAGGCGCTGGTCATTACCTCAGCAGGTGGGCTGGCGCTCCTCGCCTCGGTGATTCTCTTGATTGCCGCTGGCGGCAGCGTCAACCTTTCACAGCTCGATTTCGCTGCGGTTCGGCAGAGTCCGTCGTTCGTTCCGGCGCTCGCGCTGCTGCTCTTTGCCGCGCTGACTAAATCGGCGCAGTTCCCCTTTTATATCTGGCTCCCGACCGCGATGGAAGCGCCCACGCCCATTTCGGCGTACCTGCACTCCGCGACGATGGTCAAAGCGGGTATCGTGCTGCTCGCCAAGTTTGCGCCGCTCTTTGTGCTGAGCAGCTGGTCGGACGGGCTGCTCTATCTGGGGCTCGTCACAATGGTTTGGGGGTCGTATCTGGCCCTCAAACAAGACGACCTCAAGGCGCTGTTGGCCTACTCGACCGTTTCGCAACTCGGGCTCCTGACAGCGCTTTACGGCGCAGGCTATCCGTTTGCAGCGACGGCGCATCTGGTGAATCACGCTGCGTTTAAGGCGGCGCTCTTTTTAGTCGTCGGGAGTATCGACCACGAGACCGGGAGCCGCAGCATCCGTGAGCTGTCCGGGCTTGCCCGTAAGCTGCCCTGGACATTTTTGATTGCGGTCCCGGCGGCACTGTCGATGGCAGGCTTGCCCCCGTTCGGCGGGTTTATCTCTAAAGAGCTGTTTTACGAGGAGATGTTGCGTAGCGGCACGTTGCCGCTTGTGCTGGCCGTAGTAGGCAGCGTGATGACCTTCGCGTATAGCCTCAAGTTTTTAAGCGTGTTTGTCGGGCCGTACCGCTGTGACCGGCCCAGCGTTCACGAAGCGCCCTTGTGGATGCTCCTGCCGCCTGCCTCGCTGAGCGTGCTCGTCATTGTTTTTGGCGTTTTCCCGTGGAACGCGACGCTGGCGACGCCCGTAGTGGCGCTCGCGGCTCCGGCGCTCGAGTTTGAAGCCAAAGCGCTCTACCTCTGGCACGGCTTTAATCAGGCGCTAATCCTGTCGTTCTGGACGTGGGGGCTCGGGTTAGGTCTCTACCTGCTCCGTATCCCTTTCAGACAGCTTCAGGAAACCTTAACGCCTGCGTGGAACGCCAACACGGTCTATTACGCGCTGATGGGCGGCCTCGAGCGCACCGCCCGCTTCGCTACCCACCGGACGCAAAACGCAACCTTTGCCGCGCAACTCAGGCTGCTCTGGATTCCAGTTGCGCTGCTCGGGATAGGGTTTGTCTTCACCGGACTGGGCGCGTACCTGCCGCAAGGACTGACGCCGGTTCCGCTCGAGTTCCTCGCCGCTGCCCTCCTGGTCGTCGGCGGGTCTTACGGCGTGATCATCGCTCAGACGCGGATTGCAGTGCTGATTTTCTCCGGTTTAGCGGGGTTGTCGCTGGTGGTGCTGTTCGTCGCACTTCGCGCCCCCGACCTCGCCCTGACGCAGCTTTTGATTGAAACAGTGACAGTTATCTTGTTCGTCTCGGTGTTTCGCTACCTGCCGAAGCTGACCCGCTACCGGCGCTCGAGGCACGCCTCGCTCTTTGACGCGGCGCTTTCCGGCGCGGTCGGTTTGACGGTGTTTGGAGCGCTGTTAGCGGTGCAGACGCCCATCGGTGAGCGGTTACAAGCGTTTTTTCTCGACCAGAGTAAAGAGGGTGGCGGCGGCTACAACGTCGTCAATGTGATTTTGGTCGATTTTAGAGGGTACGACACGTTCGGCGAGATTACCGTGCTGGCGATTGTCGGGGTAAGCGTTTACGCGCTGCTCAAGATTAAAACGGTGTCTGAAAAGGAGCGCGATGACGACTAAACCAGCCCCAGAGGACAAGCGGGGGCTCGAGCTGCTCTTCCAAACGTTTGCGCGGCCCGTCGTATTTGTGCTGGTATTTCTGGGCTTTCACCTCTTTCTACGGGGCCATAATGCGCCGGGGGGCGGCTTTATCGCGGGGCTCGTGGTTGCAGTCGCGGCGCTGCTGTCGCGCATTGTCCTCGACCGACCCTTTTTGAACCTGCCGCCGCAACGCCTGCTCCCGTGGGGGCTCCTGTTGGCGCTCCTGACCGGCGTCGTGCCGCTCGTCTTTGGTCAAGCCTTCTTGAAGTCCGACTACGGCTACCTGACCTGGCCGCTGATCGGCGAGTTCGAGTGGGCCACAGCCGTGCTATTCGACGCGGGCGTCTTTCTGGTCGTGGTCGGCACGACGCTCACCATCATCGAGCTGCTAGCAGAAACCGATACGACGCTCTCACGCCTCGACGCCGAAGAGGACTCCTGATGGAACTGCTTCTGCCGCTGCTCGCGGCGCTGCTCGTTGGTACCGGCGTCTTTCTGGTCTTGTCGCGGGCGATGATCCGTCTGATTATCGGGCTTTCGATGATCAATTATGGGGCGAACTTGTCTATTTTACTCGTTGCTGGCGGTAGACTCAGTGACCCGCCCTTGACGAATCTGGGCGGCCCCTACGTTGATCCGCTGCCGCAGGCGCTCATTCTGACCGCGATTGTGATCGGTTTCGGTACCACCTCGCTCCTGCTCGTTCTCGCCATGCGTGCGTTTCAGGCGACCGGCACCGACCACGTGCAAGAGCTTCTAGAAAAACCCGACCCGGTAACGCCGCAACGTATTTACGCCGACCCTGAACACCCTTCGGTCTCGCCGGAAACGCGTGACACGCGTGACACACAAGACGCAAGGCAGTCAAGCTCATGAGGACGCCTCAATGAAAGCGCCCCTATGATTGTCCTGACGCTACCCGTCTTGTTACCCGTGTTCGGTGGGGCAATACTGCTGCTGCTCGGCTCACCTAGGGCGCGGGCCTGGGTCTCGGTCATCACTGCGCTGCTGACGCTTTTGGCCTCGGCTTGGCTCGCTGTTCTCAGCTTTTCTGGTGAGGTGCTGGCGACGCAGCTTGGCGGTTGGCCTGCACCTTACGGGATTACGCTCGTCGCCGACGGTCTGACCGGAATTATGCTGCTGCTCTCGGGTGTAACCGGGCTCCTAAGTACGGTTTACGCGGGCTCGAGCCTTGGACATGCGCCGCGCTGGGGGGCGTCGCCGCTGCTGAACCGTCTCCGCGAAAAGCTGGGCACGCTGGCCCTGTTACAGTTCTTATTCATGGGCGTCAACATGTCGTTTTTAACCGGCGACCTCTTCAACCTGTTTGTCTCGTTCGAGGTGATGCTCATCGCCTCGTATGGACTTTTGCTCATCGGCGGAACGCTGCCGCAACTCCGCGAAGGCTTTAAGTACGTGGTTGTGAACCTCGTCGCTTCGGCGATCTTTGTGGCGGCGGCGGGGCTGGCTTACGGTCTCTTCGGCACCCTCAACTTTGCTGACATCGCGCTGCGTGTGCAGGGCGTCTCTGGCGACACCCGCGTGACGCTCGTCGCCGCCCTGCTAGCGCTCGTCTTCGCCACTAAAGCCGCCACCTTCCCGTTCGGCTTCTGGTTGCCGTACAGCTATCCGGTCGTACCGGGCGCAGTCGGCGCATTTTTCGGGGCGATGCTGACCAAAGTCGGGATTTACGCGCTGTTACGGCTGTTTACGCTGCTGACGCCTGAAGAGACGGGGTTACGCAACATACTTTTGGCGCTTGCCGGGCTGACCATTTTGTTCGGCGCACTCGGCGCGGTGGCGCAGCGGCGCTGGCGGCATCTGCTGGCGTTCGCCAATATCGCCTCGGTCGGCTACTTGGTGATGGGTCTGGCCAGCGGCGCGTTGGCCCCAACGCTCTACTACCTTATCCACTCGGTCTTGGTGGTTTTTACGCTCTTTTTACTCGCCGGACTTGCTGAACTCATTGCAGGTGAGCGCTTCGGCGACCACACCGAGGGACATTTGGGCGCGTACCCGTTTTTGGGTGCGGTCTATTTTGTTGCGGCGTTGGCCCTTGCCGGACTCCCACCGACAAGCGGGTTTATCGGCAAATTTGCGCTGATTCAGGCGCTTTTAGAAACCGGTGGGGCGCTCCGCATCGGCGTGGCAACGGTCGCCGTCGCCTCCGGGCTGCTGCTGCTGTACGCTGGCATGGCTATCTGGCGCGGCTTCTTTTGGGGTGACGAGGACGCCGTTCACGAGGTCGCCTTACCAAAAGGGATGTGGCGCGTGACGGGCGTAGCGGGCGCACTGCTCGTTTTGTTGGCTGTTGCGAGCGGCCCGGTCTACGCGTTGACTGAGCGGGTTGCGGCGCAGCTGAACACGTCTGAAGGGTATATCTCGAGCGTCCTACCACCAGACAGGGTCGAAGCCACAGCTCGAGAAACAGTGCGAGAAGCGGCTCGAGAAACACCCCAAGAAACAATCCCGGAGAAGACGCCGTGATTCAAGTTTTCATCTTGTTTCTGTTTGCGCTTCTGTGGCCCATCTTGGTCGGTGAGCTGACCGCCTACAACCTGATTATCGGCGGCCTGCTGGCGGTTTTGCTGCTGAGTGTGCTGCAAAGTGGCGGTGAGTCGTTTGCGAGGCGTTTAGGGGCATTTGTGCGCTACTTGGGCGCGTTTTTCTGGGAGCTGCTCTTAGCCAACATCGTGATTGCGCTCCTGGCGCTGCGCCGCCGTCCGGTCTTTTACCCGCACATCATCGCTGTACCGCTCAGGGTAGAGAGCGACGCCGCGATTTCGCTCTTGAGCGCGACCATCACGCTGCTGCCGGGAACGGTGGCGATGGGCGTTTCGGCAGACCGTAAACTGCTCTACGCGCACGCCATCAACATTAAAGACATCGAGGAAGCGAGGGAGAGCGTAACCAAGATGGAAACGCGCATTCTGGGGTTTATGAAGTGAAAGGGGTTTAGGTGACGACTGTTGCACTTGGCTGTCTACTGATTGCTGTAGCACTCGCCGTCTACCGCGTGATTCGGGGCCCGTCGTGGGGCGACCGGATTACGGCGTTCGACTTTTTGACTGTCAACCTGGCTGTATTAGTCGTCGTTCTGGCGATTCGTACCGACTTTGAAAGCTTTCTCGACGTGGCGCTGCTCGTGTCCATCCTGGGTTTTTTGACGACCGTCGCGCTGACCCGCTATCTGCTCCTGCACCGAGTGCTCAAATGAGGGCGGCGCAGTGAAGGTCGTCAGCGACCTGTTTCTCCTCTTCGGCAGCTTTTTTATCCTGGCCGCCGCCATCGGTGTGTTCCGTTTCCCCGACTTTTACACCCGCCTGCACGCTTCGACGAAGCTTGTGACGCTCGGCGGCGTCGGTATCTTTATCGCCGCGGCCCTCCATTTTGGGACGACGCTGGCGGTCTCGAGACTCGTTCTCATCACCACTTTTTTCTTTCTGACTGCGCCGCTCTCGGCCTATATGATTGCCCGCTCGGGCTACCTGCGGGGGTTGGCTTTTTACCGCGAACCGGGCAGCACCGACGAGTGGGATGCGTGCGGGGCGCAGCTGAGCGCTGAAGACGAACCATGAAGATGCCGCTATCTTACGTGCTGAACGTGGTTTGCTATTTTTCGCACGAAAGTAAGATTCCTCACGTGAGGAATGTGAAGAGAATAAATACGCGGTGCGTTACACTACTCCCATGATGCAAGAGTATCCAAGTCTCGTTTGGCACCTAAAGAATACCCAACTGTTCGAAGACCTCTCCGAAGAAGAGCTCGAGGGTCTCGCGCGCATCACCCCCTACAAGCGTTTCAAAGCCGGAGATGTGATCTATCACATGGAAGACCCCGCCGACGCACTCTACTTTATCCGCGAAGGCATGGTCAAAATCTCGATGTATTTTCCGAACGGCAAAGAGATGATTTTGGCGCTCTTTGGCAAATACGACGCCTTTGGTGAGCTGCTCCTCCTCCCGTCTGAGCGCCGTCCGAACCAAGCCGAAGCCGTGATGGACACGACCCTCATCGTACTGCCCGAAGAAGATTTTCAGCGCCTCATCACCCAGCAGCCCAAAATCGCCATGAAATTTATTCAGGTGATGTCCACGAACCTCTGGCAAGCCCAGACCCGCTTTGCCGAGGTCGGCGCGTTCGACGCCCCCGGACGCCTTGCCAACTTGCTGCTGCGCCTCGCCCACGACTTCGGTAAAGAGGGCGACCGCGGCACCATCATCGACCTCAACTTGACCCAGCAAGACCTGTCCAAAATGATCGGCGCAACCCGTGAGACCGTTTCCCACTGTCTGGCGCGGCTCTTGGAATACGGTGCGGTGCGCCGTCGCCGCGCCCCGATTGCAGTCGATATGGCGAAACTGCAACAGTTTCTAGACGAATCGACCGATTAGTAGCGTGACTGTAATACCTGAACCCACAGCGTAAATGCTGTGGGTTTTGATTTATACAGCTACGTCGTTCTCAATTTCAACAAGCTCACTTTGCCGCCCGTTTAGCCCCGCTCGCCTTCTCGGTGGTTTTGTCGAGACCGCGTACTTGTGTAAAAGCGGATTGTTGTAGGTGTTCATCCGCTCCACTAAGCGTCCGCGCATTTCTGCCAGAAGTTTGGCGTAACGAGGATCGGCCGCTAGGTTCTTCTTTTCGTAAGGATCTTCGTAAATATCGTAAAGTTGCTCGGGCTCGAGTGTTCGACCTAGCCAGCCTTCTCTAACCCACAACGCTTTGGTATCGGTCGGGTCACAGTTTTCAGGTCTCGAGCCCGTTGAACCGTCGAGCCGCCGGATATAGCGGTAGCGTTCGGTACGCACCGACGCTTGCGGCTCAGGAACCGAATGTGCTTCGTGCTCGGAGAAAAGTGCGTCATTGATCACTCTCTTTTTGCCGCTTACCAGCGGTAGCAGCGACGTGCCCTGCACCCAAGCCGGAACCGGGAGGCGGAGCAGGTCGCACACGGTCGGGAAGATATCGAGCTGCGAAACGAGCGCCCGGTTGACCTTGCCGCCGGAAAACCCACCGGGGCCGCGCATCATCAGCATCACGCCGAGACCGGCGTTGGTGTGGTTTCCTTTGCTACCGGGGAGCGGGAGCCCGTGGTCGGTGGTGATGATGACGAGCGTGTCGTCGGCTTGACCACTGTGCTCAAGCGCCGCTAGAACCCGCCCCATCGCCTCGTCGAGAACGCCTGCAGCGACCGTGTAGGCGGCCATATCGCGCCGCGTCTCGGGGCTGTCGCGGAGCGTGTTGGGAATTCCGGCGGTGCGGGTATCCCCAGGGCCGTAACCGAAACGAGAGGTACCCGTTCTGACCATCACGTGCGTTTCCATAAAACCAACGTCGAGAAAGAAGGGTTGTTTGGGAAGGCGCTTCAGGTACGCGACTGCTGCGTCGGCAACGGGTTTGGCTAAACCTTTGGGTTGCAGCAAGGTGTCGTAACCAATCTGCTTGGCCGACGTTTTGGCGTCTCCCGAGGCGACGTGTTGCAACCCTGCTAACGCGGTAACGTAGCCCGCACGCCTGAGTACCTGAGGCAGGGTTTGCGAATAACTGTTGAGTTTCCAGCCACGGTGAGCCAGCCCCCACATACCGTTGCAACCGGGCGTCATCCCGGTCAGGAGTGACGCTCTCGAGGGTGAACAAGTCGGTGACGCACTGAACGCCCGTTTGAACAAAAATGCCTCGTTCGCAAAACGTTGCAGGTTTGGCGTCGCCACGTTGTAGCCGTAGGGCTGGATGTAGCGCCCGGTGTCGTGAGAATGCATGTAGATAATGTTGGGACGTTTGGCTTGAGGCTCGAGTGAGGGGTCGATCCCACAGGCTGACGCGAGCAGCGCCACCGCCGACGTCTTTCCGAGCAGTGCCAGCGTATCTCGCCGGGAGATTGTCTGGGGATTTATAAGATGTGACGCTTGCGAGTCTGAGGGGTCTTCGGTTCTTTCCCCAAGTACACTCGAGGGTTTTGTCATGGTGCTCCAAGTACGACCGGATTTCTCTCAAGTATAAAGTATCTAACACGTACAGCAGCGATTATCTCGGGATGTGCGTGCCAGACCATGCTTGATTCGCTCGAGCTGACCCCGAACAGCTAACCTGCCCTACGGGAAGCTCCGCATTGCCCACGCTCCCGCTAAGCTTAACTGCTATTTCGTTTCCAACCGGGCGTACCTTTCCAAACGGATGTCGGCGCTGCGGACGTGGCCTTCCATCCCCGCGAGCCGCGATAGCCGCGCTGTTACTGCGCCTAGAGGGTGTTTGGGAAATCCCCCACCTATGTTTAGGTAGGGGTGAATGGTCAAGCGAAAGCAGTATACAACGGACTTAAAAGACGCTGAATGGAAGGTGCTCGAGCCCTACTCACTCAAGTTGCTGCCTGAACCAAGAAGAGGGCGCAAGACGGGTTATGAACTCAGAGTACTGCTTGATGCTATGCGCTATGTGCTGAGAAACGGCTGCACCTAGCGAGACTTACCAGGCGACTTTCCCCGCGTGGCAAAGCGTGTACTACCACTTTGCGAAGTGGCGAGCGGTGGGGCTGTGGCGCAAGCTCAACAAGCACTTGCGGCGTGCGTTAAGGAAAAGGCTTGAGCGTAACGAAGAACCGAGCGCCGGTTGTGCTGATAGCCAATCGGTCAAAGCAGGAAGCTTGCACGGTAACGGCTTTGACGGAGCCAAGAGCGTTAACGGCAAGAAAAGGCATCTGCTGGTGGATACCCTCGGGCTGGTGCTGAGTGTGTTGGTGACGAGCGCGAATGTACCTGAACGCAAAGGGCTGTCACTACTCTTAAACCACAGCAAACCTCATGTACCGAGGTTGTAGCATTTGTGGCTCGACCGGGGTTATAAGGGCACTGCTTTCAGCAACCGTATCCTTTTGTGTTTCGGTATCGTGCTTGAAATCGTCGCTCGTCGTGTTAAGAAAGGCTTTGGCCTACAAGCCAGGCGCTGGGTTGTGGAGCGCACGTTTGCTTGGTTAGGAAACTACCGCAGGCTCAGCAAAGATTATGAAACCCTCCCCGCCTCGAGCGAAGCCTTTATCTATCTCGCAAGTCGCGACTTTATCACCAAGCGCCTTGCTCAAACTAACCACACACCCTGGAGAAACCGGTGAACCTATTCCAAAACACCCTCTAGCTCGAGGCTCGCTTCAGGCGTCATGGGCTGAAACGTCAGCGATTTCATAAACTTGCCAACGTTGAGGCCGCTGCTGTAGTGCGCGGCGTAGCGCGTCGGCAAGATGTGGTTGGGGCCGGACACTTTATCGCCGTAAGCTACCGGCACCTCTTCGCCCAGAAACAGGCTGCCATAACTGTGGAGCGCGCCCAGATACCGCCTCGGCTTGTCTGCGTGAACCTCCAGCTGTTCAGGGGCGTAACGGTCGCTGACCGCTACGGTTTCCGCAAAGCTGTCACACAAGACGATTTCGCCGCAATCTTCCCACGCGCTTCCGGCAGCTTCGCGTGCGGGACTCGGCAAAGCGGCAATCAGTTCGGGAATACGCGCTGCGACCCGCTCGGCAACTGTGGAGGAAGCCACGCCGGTGAGGTCGGGCCGTGTTCGGCTTGCGCCACGAGGTCAACTGCGACGCGTTCAGGGTCGGCGCTTTCCTCGGCACTCACCGCGACCTCACTCGGCCCCGCAAACACGTCGATGCCTGCCGGACAGGAGGCGTTTGGCTTTGGCGACGTAGATGTTACCGGGGCCGACTAGGATGTCCTCTTTGTGCCCCGTAAAGTGCCTGTAGGCCGTCGCCGCAACTGCCTGCACGGTGTGCGCTGCACGCCCGAGCAGATCGTCATTACGAGCGGAACCCAAAAGGCGTTGTGGGCCGTGACGCAGCTGTTACTCGAGCCCGGTGACGTCGTCGCACCAGCATCTGCTCGGCGTGACGATGCGTCTGGGGCGGCGCGTGGAGCTGCTCGAGTGGGCGGAGCGCTCCGGCGCGTGGATCGTCGAAGACGGCTATGACAGCGAGTTTCGCTATTCCGGGCATCCGCTCGAGTCGTTGCAAGGGCTCGAGCGGGCCGGACGGGTGGTCTACCTGATGACCTTTAGTAAAACCCTGTTTCCGGCGCTGCGGCTCGGTTATAGGGTCGCGCCGCAACCCCTGTTAGCGGCGGTCACGGCGTTTCTTGAAACGACGCAGCGCAGCTTAGGGCTTTTGGAACAGGTCGCGCTCCACCATTTTCCCGAAGCGGGCCACTTTGCCAGACCTATTCGCAGGATGCGTGCGCTCTACGCCGAGCGGCAGCATTTGCTTATTGGCGGGCTCGAGCGAAACCCGTACGGCCTGCTCAGTTTTACGCCGAGCGACGCCGGACTTCACCTCGTTACCAAACTGCTTGGGCCGTTCAAACCCCACATGACCGGAGGCTTGCCCATCAACCAAGTAGCCTCGCAGCATCTGCGCGAGCGTGGCGTCGGGGCTCCGGCGTTGTCGTCGTTTTGTCTCGAGTCGGATGCTCAGGGTGTCCTGCTTAGCATTTGCATCAATCATAGCCACAGTGATTAAAGCAGTTCTGAACCTCTTGCGGTGAGACGGTAGCAATAGCTTTAGCAATAGCGTTGATGAGGTCGGCGACAAGAGTTGCGCGGGCTTTTCTAAGAAAGGCTTTGACTTTAGAGAAGACGAGTTCGATGGGATTAAAGTCGGGTGAGTAGGTTGGGAGGTAGCCAAGGTAGCAGCCTGCACCTTCAACGAGTCGCCTGACGTTTTTGTTGTGGTGAATGGTGAAGTTATCCATAAACACCACTTGTCCAGGGTTTAGCGTGGGGACGAGTACCTCACGCAAGTAGGTGAGAAACGCCGTAGTATCTACAGCACCGGGATGAATCAGGCAACGTTCAGGGTCGAGTCCTTGTGGGGTAATTGCAGCGATTAAGCTGAGCTTGCCTTCTCTGCGTCTGGGGGCGTCATCGACTGCACGGGTTCCTTTAGCTGAGCGGGCGTAGGTGCGGGTCAGTCCCAACCACGCCCCGCTTTCATCTAGAAACACAAAGTCTTCGGCCTCGAGCCGGGTGACTTCGGCTAACCACTGTTCGCGAGCAGCTTCGTCCCGTTCTTTGGCGTAGAGACGCTTTTTTTACGCGTGATACCCAGTCGTTTGCAATACAAGTTCACCGTCGAAAAGGCGAGTTCAACCCCTTGTTCCTTAACCTGAGATGCTGTGTTGATTTGTCAAGCTTGAACTGAAGTTGGCTGGAAGGGTTTCCTGTGCGTAAGCACGCCAAAGATCATCCTTAGCAGTTTAGCCATACATGCTACCACCGCCGCCTTTTTATGTTTACCATGCCTCACCAGACGTTCAAAGAAGTCCTTAACGACAGGATTAAAACGAATAGCTGCGAGGCACGGCATGTACAAGATATGCCGCAAGTAGGCAGAACCTAAGCGTGAGATATGGCTTGGTTGAGCCACGCTCGTACCGGAGGTAAACTGGGTAGGTGTCAGCCCAACAAAGGCGACTAGCTTGCGTGCTGTAGCAAACCGCGCTACCGAGCCTAACTCTGCCAGGAGCAGACACGCAGTCCGAATCCCAATCCCAGGAATGCTCGTCAACAACAAGAGTTCGTGCTCGTTCGAACGCTTCGTCTCCAGCTCGAGCTCATTCTCCAGGGCTTGCTTTTCTACTGCTAGTGAGGCCATGCGCCGCTTCAGGGAAGTCACCACCTCGGGATGAACCTGACCATGTTCGGCTGCCTCGAGCCGGTTCTTGAGTCGCGTCAGGTCCTTCGCTAGCGCCTGAATTTCCCGAGCGAGCGATTGCCGTAGCGGACTCACGGCGAGGGTGGGAGCAGGTTGCCGCTCTTTGACGTAAACCGCTAGCCACAAGGCGTCCGCTTTATCGGTTTTGTTACGGCGGTGCTGGCGCTTCATGAAATAGCTGACCTGGGCTGGATTAAGGATGCTCACGCTCACGTAAGTGCCTTGTAAGGTCGCAGCAAGACGCCGGTGGTAGGAGCCCGTTGCTTCCAGGGCCAGACGGCAGTTCGGAAAGAATTCGAGCCAAGTTAGCAGCTCACGATGGCCTTCTGGGGTGTTACCAAACTTTCCCCGATGGATTTCACCGGTATCAAGGAGTGCAGCCACGTCCAGGCTGAGTTTGCTTACGTCGATGCCTACAAACGTCATCTCGTCCTCCAGCTTGGGTCCGGCTCTAGGCCACCACCGCTCGCATACTTGCAGATCCGGCCTTAACGGCTCAGGATGCTGGTTCGGAGTCTTGGTGATGGGTTGAGCAGGCCTATCTCAGGTACGAGCTCAAACGCTCAGGTTCGGAGTCGGCCTTACTCTTGACCCGCACTCAACATACAAGTTCGGAGTTATTCTCACGTCCGGCACGCAAATCCTGTACTTTCGGTGACTGACAACCTTCCCAAAGATTGCGACTTCGCCGTTTCTTGAAAGTACTCGAGCGTTTTGGTCATAGGTACGCCTTAAGCTTATGAGAGGAAACCTGTCAGGGGCGGAAAACCTATCCCCGGAGAAACCTCGAACTCAGGTTCCTTAGCAAACCGTTCAGCATGTTCTATCAGCGTCTCATCGCTATGCGCCTCGAGCTGCCGCTTAAACGCCTGCACCTGTTCCGGGGTTAGCTTGCGGGTGCGGCCTGGTGAGGTTCTTGCTTTGAGTTCGCCTTGCCCAGCGCGTGCTAGGTAACGATAAACCGTCGCTCGGTCTATTTTGAAACGTCTTGCTACTTCTACCTTAGCAAGCCCTTCTTCCTCAACTGCTATTACGATTCTCGTTCTTAAGTCTTCCGAGTACGCTCGCATTCCTTACTATCGTGTGTCGTAACCTATTTTGCAAATGCTATATTTTGCGAGTTGCATCTTTATGCGTTATGGTCAGTTCTTGAGATGCCTAAACGCGACGACCTCCAAAAAATCCTGATTCTCGGCAGCGGCCCCATCGTCATCGGCCAAGCCGCCGAGTTCGACTATTCCGGTACGCAGGCGTGTAAAGCACTCCGCGCCGCTGGCTTCACAGTAACGCTGATCAACTCAAACCCGGCAACGATTATGACCGACCCGGAGGTGGCGGATAGAACTTACATCGAACCGCTTACCCCCGAAGTTGCCGAACTCGTGATTGCCGCCGAAAAACCCGATGCTTTGTTGCCCACACTCGGCGGACAAACCGCGCTTAACTTAGCCAAAACCTTGTTTGAAACCGGCATTTTAGATAGATACGGCGTCGAACTCATCGGCGCGAATTACGACGCCATCAACAAGGGCGAAGACCGGCAGCTGTTTCAGGCAGCGATGGCGAAAATCGGCATCAAAACGCCCGCCGGAAAGATGGTCACGACCCTCACTGAAGCGTTGGCCTTTACCGAAACCATCGGTTATCCGGCGATTATCCGGCCTTCATTTACGCTTGGCGGCACGGGCGGCGGCATCGCTTACGACGAGGCCGAGTTTCGGGAGATCGTCAAGGGAGGCTTGCACGATTCGCCGGTGCATTCAGTACTCGTAGAGCAGTCGGTGTTGGGCTGGAAAGAGTATGAGCTCGAGGTCATGCGCGACGTTAATGACACCGTGGTCATCATCTGCTCGATTGAAAACTTCGACCCGATGGGCGTGCATACCGGCGATTCGATTACGGTAGCCCCGGCACAAACGTTATCCGACAAGGAGTACCAGCGTTTACGGGACTATTCGATAGCGATCATCCGTGAAATTGGCGTCGATACCGGCGGCTCGAATATTCAGTTTGCGGTGAACCCTAAAGACGGTGACGTAATTGTGATTGAGATGAACCCGAGAGTGTCGCGCTCGTCGGCGCTGGCGTCTAAAGCAACAGGCTATCCGATCGCGAAGATTGCAGCGCTCTTAGCAGTCGGCTATCACCTCGACGAACTGCCGAACGACATCACGCAGGAGACCAAAGCGGCGTTTGAACCCTCGATTGATTACGTGGTGACGAAGATTCCCCGGTTTGCCTTTGAAAAGTTTCCCGGTACGACGGAACTCTTAGGCACACAGATGCGCTCGGTCGGCGAGGTCATGGCGATTGGGCGCACCTTTAAGGAGTCGCTCCAGAAGGCGCTCCGGTCTTTAGAGTCCGACGTAAGGACGGAAACCAAGGATTTGAGTTTGGGGGGACTCGAGGCCCGCCTCACCGCGACCCCCAAACGCCTTCCGGCTGTGCTCGAGCTTTTACGGCGCGGCAAAAGTGTGAGGTTCTTACACGACAAAACCGCCATCGACCCCTGGTTTCTCTCCCAACTCAAAGAGATTACCGACGCCGAACACGAGATTACGGCGCTCGGCAACCCGGAAAACTGGAACTGGGAGACGTGGCGCGAGGTCAAGCGGTTTGGTTTCTCCGACGCTGATTTAGCGACCTTGACCGGTGCTGATGCTAAAGATGTCAGAAGATGGCGTTTGGAGCACCACAGCGCCCCGGTTTACAAAACCGTAGACACCTGCGCCGCCGAGTTCGAGGCGTACACGCCGTATCACTACTCGACGTATGAGTGGGAAGACGAAGTGGAGTCCTCAGACCGGCCCAAAGTCGTGATTTTAGGTTCCGGCCCGAACCGTATCGGGCAAGGGGTCGAATTCGACTACGCAACCGTTCATGCGGTCTGGGCGCTGAAAGACGCCGGGTTTGAAACCATCATGGTCAACTCGAACCCGGAAACCGTCTCGACGGACTACGACACCGCCGACCGGCTCTATTTTGAACCGCTGACGCTCGAGGACGTCCTCAACATCGTTGACCGCGAACGTCCGGTCGGCGTCATCGTTCAACTCGGCGGGCAGACGCCGTTAAGACTTGCGCAGCCTTTGACCGACGCGGGCGTCCCGCTTTGGGGAACACCGGCTCGAGCCATCTCCCAAGCCGAAGACCGCAATTCATTTCACGAACTCTGCAAACGCTTAAACATTCCGCAACCCGTCGGGGGCGTCGCCGTAAAACCTGAAGACGCCGCCAAACTTGCCGCAGGCATCGGTTATCCGGTGATGGTCAGGCCGTCGTTTGTACTCGGTGGGCGGGCGATGCAGGTCGTTTACGATGAGGTGGAGCTAGAGCGTTATCTGACGGACGTTTACGCCGAACTGCCCGGAAACCCGTCTATCTTGGTCGATGACTTTATCGCCGGAGCGCAAGAGGTGGACGTAGACGCGCTTGCCGACGGTGAACGGGTCGTTGTCGCGGGCATCATGGAGCATATCGAGGGTGCAGGCGTCCATTCAGGTGATTCGGCGTGTATCACGCCGCCCGTAAATCTAAGCGAAGCGGTCATTCAAACACTGCACGAGTACAGCGTTAAGTTAGCTGAGGCTATTGGGGTACGTGGTCTTGTCAATATCCAGTACGTCATCAAAAATGGTGAAGTGCTGGTCATCGAAGCAAACCCGCGCGCCAGCCGCACCGTGCCGTATTTATCCAAAGCTGTCGGACATCCCCTAGCTAAATACGCCGCGCTGATTGCTGCCGGGAAAACACTAGAAGGGTTGGGTTTTACCGAGACGCCGAAACCGGCGTTTTACAGCGCCAAAGAGGTCGTCTTGCCGTTTCTCAAGTTCAAAAATATTCTGCCGGTGTTGGGGCCGGAGATGCGTTCGACGGGTGAGAGCATGGGCACCGACCCCGACCCGTATGTGGCGTACGCCAAAGCGTTGCTGGGCGCGAACGTCAAGCTGCCGGAGGTGGGTACCGCGCTCGTTTTAGGTAAGGGTTTAGACGCCGTAAAAGCTGAGTTGGAGGTGTTAGGCTTTACCCTCATCACCGAATCGACGTCTGAAGAACCCGAGTATGACCTGCTGATTGACACCGACCATACGCAAGAGTTAAGGAGGGGGCTCGAGTCCGGCGTCCCCTACGTCACGACAGCCGACGCCGCCCGCTGGCTCGTCAAGGCACTTGCTGCACTAAAAGAGAAGCCGCTGAACGTTCATGCGTTGCAAGATTTGGGCACGTTGGCAACGCAAATCCACTAGCGCACCCGGACGAGTACCGTCGCCCGCGCCTGCACGTGGTCGAGCGCGAGTCCTTCGCTGGTCTTAAAACCGATGCCGACGCGTTCCGGTGACAGCCCGAGCAGCGCGGCGACGCTGCTCGCAATATCTGCGCGGTACGGCCCGAGTTTGGGCGTGTCAAGCGTCACCACGAGGGCGACGTTGACGAGTTCGGCCCCGCGCGAACGGAGCGTCTCGAGACAACGCGAAACGATCTCGCGACTGTCCATGTCCTTAAAGGCCGGGTCGGAAGGCGGATAGTACACGCCGATGTCGCCTAACGCGAGGCTCGACAGAAGCGCGTCTGAGAGCGCGTGCAGGGGCGCGTCCCCGTCCGAATGTGCCGCCGCCCCCCGTAAACTCGGTACCTCGACGCCGCCCAGCAGCAACCGTCTGTCAGCTATCAGCGCGTGCGCGTCCTCGCCAAACCCGATCCGTAACCCGTCCAAAACGCTCATACCCTATTGTAGGGGTTCGCCGTAATCTACCCGGCCTTATACAATCAACCTTATGCCCCGCCGCACCGGTATCTTTACCCTCGTCTTGATCACCCTCATCTGGGGAACGACGTTTGTCATCGTCAAGGAGACCGTCGCCACCGTCTCCCCCGCGCTGCTGCTGGCCCTGCGTTTTTCAGTTGCGGCGCTCCTATTCATCTGGGTCAGGCCGAGCAAAAGGGCGCTCGTACCGGGACTGATTTTGGGCGTGCTGTCGTTTTTAGGCTTTGCAACCCAGACCATAGGTTTGGTCGGTACGACCGCCTCAAAAGCCGCCTTTATCACCGGCCTCAGCGTAATTTTGACGCCACTTTTTAGCGCCTTGTGGTTTCGCTTTAGGGGGTTTCGGCGCAGCGTTCCAACGAGGGCGTATCTGGCGGCGGCAGTCGCCCTCAGCGGTCTTGGGCTGATGAGTCTGACCGGCGCACAGGGACTTACGGAGGGCGACATGTGGATTTTAGGAACAGCGGTCTTTTACGCGTTTTACATCATCTACTTGGGCGAAGTTGCGCCGAAATACGGGGTGCTCGAGCTGTCCGCCGTGCAGTTCTGGTTGATGGCGCTCTTGGCGTGGGTATGGGCCGCGCCGCAACTTGGGCAATTGGGGAATCTAAGCGCCGGGTCGGTGGGGTCGCTTGTTTATCTGGGCGCGGTGGCGACGGCGCTAGTCTCGATTTTGCAGGTACGGGCGCAGCGGGTGGTGAGCGCACACGTGGCGGCGCTGATTTTTGTGCTCGAGCCCGTCTTTGCCGCGCTGTTCGCCTATCTGCTCCTCGGCGAGTCGCTCGGCGTGTGGGGTTGGGTCGGCGCTGGGCTGGTCGGCGTAGCGATGCTATTGAGTGAACTTAGGCTGGAAAAGGAGGGAGGGCTCGAGCCCGCTCCACCAGCCCCTTAAACTGGGGTATGTACATCCCCGGCTATACCAAACACGACGATGAAGCCGACCTGTTGGCGCTCATGCGGGCGTATCCGTTTGCCACACTCGTCACAGCTCCCGAAGGGCGACCTTTTGCGACGCATCTGCCGCTGATGGTTGAAAAGACCGGAGACGATTTTGTACTCCTTTCTCACATGGCCCGCGCCAATCCGCAGTGGCAGCATTTTAGTGAGGGCGAGACCCTAGCTATCTTTCAAGGCCCGCACGCCCTCGTAAGTTCTGTGCTCTATGACAGCAGTCCCAACGTTCCCACCTGGAACTACGCTGTCGTTCACATTTACGGTCAGGCTGAAGTGATTACCGGGGAGCGCGAGCGGGAGACTGCTTACAAGCTCGTTGCAGAGCATACGCCCGAGATGGAGCCTATTCCGGCGGATTTTGAGCGACGGCTGATGGCAGCAGTCGTGACCTTTGAGCTGCGGGTCGTGAGGCTCGAGGGCAAATACAAGCTCAGTCAGAATAAAGATGCTCAAGACCGGGCCGGTGTTATCGAGGGATTGGGCCGGAGTGAACGTGAAGAAGAACGGGCGACGGCGGCGTTGATGCGGGAGTTCGAAACTAAATAAACCTGAGTTCGAGGTTTCTCCAGGGATGGTTTTTCCGTTTCTGCCAGGTTTGCTTTTACAAGCGTAAGGCGGGCCTGAGGCTAAAACGCTCACGTAGGCTTAAACAGCGAAAACGCAACCCTTGAGACGGTTGTCAGTCACCGAAAGTACAGGATTTGCGTGCCGGACGTGAGAATAACTCCGAACTTGTATGTTGAGTGCGGGTCAAGAGTAAGGCCGACTCCGAACCTGAGCGTTTGAGCTCGTACCTGAGATAGGCCTGCTCAACCCATCACCAAGACTCCGAACCAGCATCCTGAGCCGTTAAGGCCGGATCTGCAAGTATGCGAGCGGTGGTGGCCTAGAGCCGGACCCAAGCTGGAGGACGAGATGACGTTTGTAGGCATCGACGTAAGCAAACTCAGCCTGGACGTGGCTGCACTCCTTGATACCGGTGAAATCCATCGGGGAAAGTTTGGTAACACCCCAGAAGGCCATCGTGAGCTGCTAACTTGGCTCGAATTCTTTCCGAACTGCCGTCTGGCCCTGGAAGCAACGGGCTCCTACCACCGGCGTCTTGCTGCGACCTTACAAGGCACTTACGTGAGCGTGAGCATCCTTAATCCAGCCCAGGTCAGCTATTTCATGAAGCGCCAGCACCGCCGTAACAAAACCGATAAAGCGGACGCCTTGTGGCTAGCGGTTTACGTCAAAGAGCGGCAACCTGCTCCCACCCTCGCCGTGAGTCCGCTACGGCAATCGCTCGCTCGGGAAATTCAGGCGCTAGCGAAGGACCTGACGCGACTCAAGAACCGGCTCGAGGCAGCCGAACATGGTCAGGTTCATCCCGAGGTGGTGACTTCCCTGAAGCGGCGCATGGCCTCACTAGCAGTAGAAAAGCAAGCCCTGGAGAATGAGCTCGAGCTGGAGACGAAGCGTTCGAACGAGCACGAACTCTTGTTGTTGACGAGCATTCCTGGGATTGGGATTCGGACTGCGTGTCTGCTCCTGGCAGAGTTAGGCTCGGTAGCGCGGTTTGCTACAGCACGCAAGCTAGTCGCCTTTGTTGGGCTGACACCTACCCAGTTTACCTCCGGTACGAGCGTGGCTCAACCAAGCCATATCTCACGCTTAGGTTCTGCCTACTTGCGGCATATCTTGTACATGCCGTGCCTCGCAGCTATTCGTTTTAATCCTGTCGTTAAGGACTTCTTTGAACGTCTGGTGAGGCATGGTAAACATAAAAAGGCGGCGGTGGTAGCATGTATGGCTAAACTGCTAAGGATGATCTTTGGCGTGCTTACGCACAGGAAACCCTTCCAGCCAACTTCAGTTCAAGCTTGACAAATCAACACAGCATCTCAGGTTAAATAAAGGTCTAGCCTGCCGAGTCAGCCTCTGCAGTTACCGAAGACTGAGCAGCCAGCGACGATAACAGTTGTGTGTACGCGGTCACAGCTCGCTCGTAGGAAAAACTTGCAGCTCTAGCCTCGCCCGCAGCTGCGGGTAGCGGCTCCGCCAAGGTTTTAAGAATGGCCTTAGCCAGCGCGTCATCGTCTCCCACTGCGACCAGAGGCCCCCACTTACCTGACCCCAACACGGTGCGCGGCCCGCTCGGACAATCGGTGGCGACCACCGGGCAGCCGCACGCCATCGCCTCGATGAGTACAGTAGGTAGTCCTTCCCAGCGCGACGAGAGAGCCAGCAGCGACGCATGACGCATCGCAGCGTAGGGATTTTGCGTAAACCCTGGCAGCGACGTCGCTGCTGCAATACCGAGTTCCTGGGTTAACGCCTCGAGACGTTCACGGTGCGGGCCTTCACCAAAAATGATGAGACGAACGTCGCGGTATCTTCTCACCTTGGCAAAGGCGCGTAGCAGGGTAGCAAAATCTTTTTGCTCGTTAAGGCGGCCTACAGCTACCAGGGTAGGGACGTCTCGCTCTAGCAGCCAAGGGTGTTCGGGAGGTTGTCTGGAGCGCTCGAGGAGGGTGTCGTCAACGACCGGGTTGTAGATAGTGTGAACAAGCGCCACGGGTACGTTGAAACGGCGTCTAACAAAGCTCGAGACCCCTTCCGCAACGCCGACTACAGCGTCGGCTCGGTGGTAGATACGCCGTATGAGGTGAGGCAAAAGGCGGCGCTGTGGCCGCGTAACCCAACCAAGCCAGCCGAAGCGCCGCTTCTTGGTTTGGGGAACATTTGAAAGGTCGTTGTGTTCGACCAGCACGACCCTGGTGCGGGTACCCGATAAACTCCGGGCGAGCAGTGCGCCAACGTTGACGTGACTAAGATGCGACATCAAGACCGCCGGTCGGCGGCGGCGCAAATAGCGGGTGAGCGGCAAGATAGCCCCGGTTACGCCGGAAGCTCCCAAGTCAACCAACTTGACGTGATCTGGAACCTGAGCTAGAAACTGCCCTTTGGCACTTATAAGCACCAGCTCGAGCTCAAACTGCTCGGGCGACAAGCCTTTAAGAAGGTTGAGCGTAACGCGTTCGGCCCCGCCGCCCCCGAGGTTGGTAAGAAAGACAGCAACCCGCTGTTTGCCGTTTCGATTAACTTTTGGCGGTGCCCGTACTAGACTCTCTGCATAGCTAATCACTCGAGACCTACCATAACCAAACCAGTTCCTACACGTCTGTTTTGAACAGCCGAACTTACTTCAGCAAAAGGTCTCATGATAGCGTTTGCTTTGTCGTTTGCCTTGATTACAGACTTGACCTCGGACTCTGTCTCCAACGTTCTAGCGTCAGCAGATTGTATAAGAGTAACAAGCTGCCTGCAAGCAGCAAATAAAGCAGGTACAGGAGTAGCAACTGACAGTGAACTGGTGTTCATAACAAACTCCTCTTCTCGATATGTTTTTGCCCGATAAGCCGTTTTATCGGTGCAGCTTCGCAAGCCTCGAACAGAAGTTCCGTCTTGCCTCACTAGGTTTTGTTACTTTTAGTCTATCCGCGCAAACTTAAGATAACCTTAAACCTCATTTCTTATTCGCCCATCTAAGAGACCCTTACAAAGCGTTGGGGGAGGGTGAAAAGAAGCCTGTTTCACCGCTACTGCAAGATAATAAATCATGGACTTTTGATAGTAGGGTTTGAAACGCGAAACTGTTTAGGTAAAATCCACATTTGGCCTGTGCTCTTCGACATTAGAGCAGCTATAGAGCGTTATGCCTCTTACTTAGCAGCACATCAGGGCTGACGTCAGGGAAGCAGCTAAACCACTAAAAGGTGCGTTCTAGACGGGCTATTTTTATTTTAGGCGAATATGAAGCTGCACGTTTAGCCTCTAGCAGGTACAGCCGTTTGTGACTTTTTACAAATCTTTAGTACAGCCAGACGTAGCCAAAGCTTTTTCTTCGGTGTATTACGCAGCTTGTATTAAGCAATCTGTATTACGCAGTCAGCACCAGCGGTTTGCCCTTCGTTATCACGACCGTATGTTCGTAGTGCGCGGTGAGGTTTCCTCCCCGCATTCCCAGCGTCCAACCGTCAGCTCGAGCCGTTATCCTACCCAGACGGACAGAAACCATCGGCTCGATAGCTAAAACCAAACCCTCGGTTAAAAGCGTGCGGTCGCCAGAACGGTAAAAGTTCAAAACTTCAGGGCTTTCGTGAATGGCCCGCCCTACGCCGTGACCCGCCAGCTCATGAATAACGTGCAGACCACGCTGTTTGACCTTGCGCTCGACTGCCCGGCCGATGGCGCTAAGCGGGCGACCTGCCCTAGCAACCCCCGTAGCCGCCCAAAACGCAGCTTCGGCGCAAGCAACTAAACGCCGAGACGTTGCAGAAATAGAAGAAACGACGGTGGTGAGTGCAGCGTCAGCAAGCAACGAAGCCGTTTAGGTTTGGCGTTACGTCGAGCTTGACAACATCACCGGGCTTTAGGGGCCGAGCCGTCGGCAACCCGTGAACAACGTCTTCATTGACCGAGACAAAAGCATGAACGGGCGCACCGTACTCGAGATAAGGCGCAGAGACCGCGCCGTAATACCTAAATACAGCGCCGCATATTTCGTTAAGCTCAGCCGGAGTGACGCCGGGCGCAACTTCGGCTTTCATGGCAGTGAGCGCTTCAGCGACGACCGCGCCGACCTGCTTCATACCCTCGAGTTCTTCTTCAGAGTTGATTGACATAGACCATGATAGCGTAAACCTTGGGGGCTACCGTTGGTTTTTCCAAACTGCCTCGGCGTGCATCTATTTAAGATGCACGCTTCACAGAAAATTCAAACGCTACTTCCCCGGTTGCATCAACTTCTCCACCACACTTTTGTCTTCTAACGTGCTGATGTCCCCCGCCGCCTCTTCCCCAGCCGCAATATTCCGCAAAAGCCGCCGCATAATCTTCCCGCTCCGGGTTTTGGGCAAGGCGTCGGCAAAACGGATATCGTCGGGCCGCGCAATCGCGCCGATTTCTTTGCTGACGTGTTGACGCAGTTCGGTTAAAAGGTCGTCTGAACCTTGGCGGGTGCCCTCGAGCGTTACAAACGCGACTATGCTCTGCCCTTTAAGCTCATCAGGTCGCCCTACAACCGCCGCTTCTGCTACTGCCGGATGCGAAACCAACGCCGATTCGACCTCAGCTGTCCCCAAACGGTGCCCGGAAACGTTCACCACATCGTCTACCCGGCCCATAATCCAGAAATAACCGTCTTTGTCCTTACGCGCGCCGTCCCCCGCAAAATACACGTGCGGAATCTCCGTCCAGTACTGCGCCCGGTAGCGGTCGTCGTCGCCGTAAACCGTGCGGAGCATACTCGGCCAGGGGCGTTTGATGGTCAGGAAACCGCCGCCGTCGTCTTGTTCGTTACCCTCAACGTCCATGATGGCGGGTTCAACGCCGAAAAAGGGCTTGCCCGCTGCGCCCGGTTTGGTGTCGTGAACCCCCGGCAGGGTCGTGAGCATGATGCCGCCCGTCTCCGTCTGCCACCAGGTATCCACAACCGGGCAACGTTCGCCGCCGATGACGCGGTGATACCAGAGCCACGCTTCGGGATTGATAGGTTCACCGACGGTGCCGAGCAGCCGTAAAGACGATAAATCGTGTTTGTTCGGATGCTCCTCCCCTGCTTTCATAAACGCGCGAATCGCAGTCGGCGCGTAGTAGTAAATGCTCACGCCGTAACGTTCAATCATCTCCCAATGACGGTCGGGCGCAGGGTACGACGGCGTGCCTTCGTAGAGAAGTTGGGTCGCGCCGTTTAAGAGCGGGCCGTAAACCACATATGAGTGCCCGGTAATCCAGCCTACGTCGGCGGGGCACCAGTAGAGGTCGTCAGGTTGCAGGTCGAACACGTATTTTACGGTTAGGTACGTGTACGTCTGATACCCACCGACGGTGTGCAGCACGCCTTTAGGTTTGCCGGTCGAACCCGAGGTGTAGAGGATAAAGAGCGGGTCTTCGGCGTCCATCTGTTGAGCAGGGCAATCGGGCGAGGCGTCCGCCATCAGCTCGTGATACCACCGGTCGCGGCTCTCTTTGATCGTCACGTCGTTTTTACCGCGCTGCACGACGATAATGTGTTCCAAACTGGCGCACTTCTCCGCCGCCTCATCGACAACAGGTTTGAGCGGGAAGACGCTCCCGCGCCGATAACCGCCATCCGCCGTGATAACCAACTTCGCTGAAGCGTCGTTGATCCGGTCGGCTAACGCCGAGGCGCTGAAGCCGCCGAACACGACGCTGTGAACCGCGCCGATGCGGGCACAAGCAAGCATCGCCACGACCGCTTCCGGGACGAGAGGCATATAGACCGCAACCACATCCCCTTTTTGGACGCCCTGAGCTTTTAAGACGTTGGAAAATTTGGAGACTTCTGTAAGCAGTTCGCGGTAGGTGAAGGTGCGTTTGTCGCCGGGTTCACCCTCCCAGAGCAAGGCTTGTTTGTCACCCCGGCCCTGCTCAATCTGAAAGTCCAAACAGTTGTAGGCGATATTGGTCTTGCCACCGACGAACCATTTGACAAACGGCTCATCCCACTCCGTTACGGTGTCCCACGGCTTGAACCAGTGGAGTTCGTTCGCTACGCCGCCCCAGAAAGTTTCGGGGTCGTCTAACGACTGGCGATAAAGCTTTTCGTATTCAGCGACGCTGTTGAGCTTGGCATTTTGCCTGAAGTCCTCGCTCGGGCTTATCGTGCGCCCTTCTTGCATCATCGATTCGATACGGTCGGTCACGGTTCCTCCTTAGGTAAACGTCGGTACACTTCGATTCCTCAGCTATCTTAGCAAGCACGCGGGCCTGTGAGTCTAGTGGGGCGGCTGACCTCACACACTCAATACATCTGTTTAGGTTATATCCGACCAGGTTATGACCGCCTAGGTGCAGGGTGGTCAGAAACTCTTATTTCGCTCATAAAACGCCGTTCTATGCTTGACGGCGTTTGGACAGCGCGATAAGCTGCGTTCACGAACGTATGCCGTAATACAAATAAGCGAAAGGCTGGGTGAGCATGACGAAGCTCGAGGCACTTTCAGCAGAACAGCAGACGGTTGTACCCCCACAAGTGGTCAAGACCCGCGCGGCGCTCCAAGATTACGACGCTGCGTATCGGCGCTCGGTTGAGGACAACGAAGCGTTCTGGGCCGAAGCTGCTAGTAAACTAGATTGGGCGAAGCCTTGGGATACCGTTTTAGAGTTCGACGGCGTTCATCACCGCTGGTTCGTGGGCGGCGAGACAAACATCACGGTGAACGCGCTCGAGCGTAACCTCGAGGCGAACCGTGGCGACAAAACCGCGTATGTCTGGCTTGGTGAGGACGGCAGCGAACAGCGCCTGACGTACCAGGAGCTCTACGGACAGGTCAACCGGATCGCCAACGGACTTAAAGGCTTAGGCGTAAAAAAGGGCGACCGCGTGGTGATTTATATGCCGCTGACGCTAGAGGGCGTCACCGCCATGCTCGCGTGCGCCCGTATCGGCGCGGTTCACAGCGTCGTTTACGCCGGGTTTGCAGCAGGGGCGCTCCGTACTCGGATTGAGGATGCGGGCGCAAAAGTCGTCATCAGCGGCGACGTAAGTTATCGGCGCGGTAAAACGACCGATTTGCTCAGCATTACCCGGCAGGCCGTAAAGCCGCTCGATTTTGTTGAATACGTGGTCGTCTTTAACCGGGAAGACGTGAGGTTGGGGGGACTCGAGGTCGCTTGGGAAACGCTCTTAGAGAACTCAGACGAATGCGCCGCCGAAATTGTCGAAGCAGAACACCCTCTTTACATCCTCTACACCTCAGGCACGACCGGCAAACCCAAAGGCGTGCTGCACGTTCACGGCGGCTACATGGTCGGGACGTATCTGCACCTAAAAACGTTTTACGACCTGAATGAAGACGACGTGTTCTGGAACATGAGCGATATCGGCTGGGCCGTCGGTCACGCGTACATCGCCTATGCCCCGCTGATTGGCGGCCTGACGACGGTGTTCCGTGAAGGCGCGCCCGATACGCCGCATCCGGGGGTCGCCTGGGAGATTGTCGAGCGGTACGGCGTAACGGCGATGCTTACGGCTCCGACGGTGTTACGGCTGTGGATGCGGTACGGCGACGAACCTTTACGGGGCCGCGACCTTTCTACACTCCGCGTTTTAGCCGTCGCCGGGGAACCCCTGAACCCCGAAGCGTTTCGCTGGGCGCAGACCAACCTGATGGGAGATCACGGCTATGTAATGGACAACTGGTGGCAAACCGAAACAGGCGCACCGACGCTCGGCACGTATGCGGTGCAAGAATGCAAACCCGGTTTCGTCGGACGACCCGTGTTGGGCGTCGAGGCCGAAATCCTGAGCGAGACCGGCGAACCGCAACCGCCGAACGTAGGCGGGCTGTTGGCCCTCAAACGCCCCTTTCCGCACATGCTCCGCACGATTTACGGCGCACCGGAGCGCTACGAACAGACGTGGACAGACTTTCCCGGTTATTACGTTTCCGGGGACGTCGCGGTACGTGACGAAGCGGGCCGCATCAGCGTCTTGGGCCGCGCCGACGACGTGTTGAGCGTCGCCGGACACCGCATCGGCACCGCAGATGTCGAGTCGGCTTTGGTCTCGAACCCAGCCGTTGCCGAGGCTGCTGTGATTGGGATTCCCGACGAACTTAAAGGGGAAGCCATCGTCGCGTTCGTCGTTTTACGGAGCGGACAAACGACCGATGAGCGCACGCTGATTCAGCATGTCCGAGACGAACTCGGGCCGATTGCTGCGCCCGCAAGCGTCAACATCGTAGACGCATTGCCCAAAACCCGCAGCGGCAAGATTATGCGCCGCCTCCTAAAAGCCCGGACGCTGGGGCAAGATCCCGGCGACACGTCAACCCTCGAGTCTTAAATCCCTCAGCCTCACCCCAAAGGAGAACGTATGAGTCAAGAAAAGCCCCGCGTTATCGTTACCCCCGACACCGAGGACGCCATCACCGATGAGCAGGCCGCGCTCAATCAGGAATTGGCAGGCGCGGATCAAGAGGTGCTCGAGGCGTACTGGAAACGCAATATCCGCCTGACGCTTACGCTACTTGCCGTCTGGTTTATCTTCGGTTATCTGCTCTCAATCGTCTTCGCTCCGGCGCTCAACAATTTCACCTTTTTGGGCGCGCCACTAGGGTTTTGGATGGCGCAGAACGGTGCCATCTACGTATTCGTCTTGCTGATTTTCATCTACGCCGTAGCGATGAACGGGATGGATAAAGAGTTTGGGGTTGACGAATGAGCATTCAACTCTGGACGCTCGTCTTCGTCGTTTTAAGCTTCAGCCTCTATATCGGGATTGCAATCTGGTCTCGGGTTTCGACCACCTCAGGGTTTTACGTTGCCGGTCAGGGTGTGCCGTCCGTGTTTAACGGCATGGCGACCGCCGCCGACTGGATGAGCGCCGCGTCGTTTATCTCGCTGGCAGGGCTGATTTCAGCGCTCGGCTTCGACGGTGCGATTTATCTGCTCGGCTGGACAGGCGGTTATGTGCTGCTGGCGCTCCTGCTCGCGCCGTATTTGCGTAAGTTCGGCAAGTTTACGGTGCCCGAGTTTATCGGCGACCGCTACGCCTCGAGCACCGCTAGGGTCGTCGCAGCACTCTGCGCGATTGTGGTGTCGTTTACCTACGTCGCCGGACAGATGCAGGGCATGGGCATCGCCTTCAGCCGCTTTTTGCAAACGTCTATCTTCTGGGGCGTCGTCGTCGGGATGATTATCGTCGCGTTTTACGCTGTTCTGGGCGGCATGAAGGGCATCACCTACACACAGGTCGCGCAGTACCTCGTACTGATTGTCGCGTACCTAATTCCGGCGATTGCCATTGGTGTATCGCTGACCGGCAACCCCGTACCGCAAGCGGCGTTCGGTGAGATTGCCACGCGGCTTAACGGTATCGGCGCAGAGTTGGGGTTTGGAGAGTACACTTCGCCCTTTGTTAATTTAAGTGGCCTCAACGTCTTTTTGATTACCGCTGCATTAATGTGCGGCACCGCCGGACTGCCGCACGTCATCATCCGCTTTTACACCGCCAAGAGCGTTAAAGGCGCACGTTGGACGGGCTTTTTTGCGCTGCTCTTTATCGCCATCTTGTACACCACCGCGCCCGCGATTGCTGCGTTTGCCCGCTACAACCTGATTCAGACCGTGAGCGCTCAGCCTTACGCTGATTTGCCCGAATGGGTCGGTAACTGGGAGACGACCGGGCTCTTGACTTTCGACGACAAAAATGGCGACGGTGTCGTCACTTATAACGCCGGAGACGACAACGAACTGACCATCAGCCCCGACATCATCGTGTTGGCGAACGCTGAAATTGCCGGGCTGCCCGCGTGGGTCGTCGGCTTGGTGGTTGCTGGCGGATTAGCGGCGGCGCTGTCAACAGCTTCGGGACTCCTGCTGGTCATCGGCTCGTCGTTTTCGCACGACATCTACAAACGTTTTATCAATCCGAACGCCTCGGAACAAAATGAGCTGTTGGTGGCTCGAGGCTCGGTTCTAGTCGCGGTCATCGTCGCCGGATATTTCGGTGTCAATCCACCGGGGTTCGTCGGGGAGGTGGTGGCGTTTGCGTTCGGCCTCGCTGCCGCGAGCTTTTTTCCGGCCATCGTGCTGGGGATTTTCGACAAACGCACGAACAAGTACGGCGCAGTTTCAGGGATGCTCGTCGGCATCATCTTTACGGGCGCGTATATCATTATGACTGCTGACCGGCTGATGGACATCGAGCCCTTTTTATTCGGGATTCGGGCGCAGGGCATCGGCACCATAGGGATGATTCTGTCGTTTATCGTGACTTACGGAGTCTCGAGGCTGACCCCGCCGCCGCCCGTAGCGCTGCAAGAGTTTGTCGAGAACATCCGTTACCCGCGCGGCGCAAGCTCAGCGAGTGGGCATGACTAGAAGTAAGCAGTAAGTCACATTTAGACAATGAACTCGAGCCTGACGGTACACAACCGTCAGGCTTTGCTCTATCATCGGCTTATGGTCAAAAGGAACAGATTACGCTGGGTTCTGGGCTCCATTGGGAGTATTGCCGCGCTGCTGCTCCTCGTCTGGCTCATTGTTGTTGCACTTTCAAATACCCGTTTGAGCGCCGACGTAAAAAACCAAGCGGTCGCAGCGGAAACGACTCTGGGCGACGTCACCTGCCGTAAAACGCTGACCAGGGCATTCCCGTTTTTTGCGCTGAAGTGTCAGGAAACGTCTAAAAATCCGGTTAAAGGGGACGCGAGTCCCTCTAAACAGTTCCCAAACTAACGTTATGTTCAGCTGAACAACCTCTAGCTGACAAAAGCGGCGTACACTGACGAGCTTGGAGGTCTCCGTGCGCGCCCCACCGATTCCCGCAAATCTGACCCGTAAAATTGCTCTACTCGCCTTCCCCCTCATCTTGCAAAACCTCTCCTTCGCACTTTTGGGCGTCACCGACACCTTTTTCGTGTCGCGTATCAGCACCGAGGCGGTCGGCGCAGTTGGACTTGCGGGCGTGCTGTTCTTTTCGCTGATGCTGCTCTTTCGTTCGACGGCGATGAGCAGCGTCGTCTTTGTCGGGCGGGCGCACGGTGCGAACGATAACGCTGAGGTCGGCGCGGCGGTGTGGCGGCTGCTCAATATGGTTGTGCTGCTGAGCGTGTTCGCGCTGACGCTGCCGTGGGTATTTACCTTTCTGTTCGGCTACGTAGCTCCTGGAGATAGCCCGGTAGTGCGTGAATTAGGGACACAGTATCTACAGATTCGGGCGCTCGAGGTCCCCCTGGCCATGTTCAGCGCCGTCGTCTGGGGCTTTCTGGTCGGACGCGGTGACTCGAGGACGCCGATGTTACTCGCATGGATACAGGTTCTGACCAATATCGCGCTCGACTGGCTGTTGGTTCCCGGCAATCTCGGCTTTCCGGCGTGGGGCGTGGCCGGGGCAGCCGTAGCAACCGTTTTGGCCAACGTCGTCGTCGCCCTCCTCAGCGCCTGGATTTTGTGGCGTCCGGACTCGCACGCGCGTTTCGGCACCCGCCGCGCACGGCTAGCAGGGTTTACCGAACTGCGCGATGTACTGCGGGTCGGCTTGCCGATGGGCATCGGCGATTTTATCGACGTGGCGTCGTTTACGGCGTTTTTTGCCATTATCGGGCGGCTCGGCAATGAGGTGCTGGCGGCGAACAACATCGCGCTCCAGTTTATGAGCCTGTCGTTTACGATGGGGATTGCGGTGGCACAGGCCAGCGCGAGCCTCGTCGCTCAGTCTCTAGGGGCAAAGGAACCGGGCGAGGCCAAACGGGTCGGCTACCGCGCTACCATCCTGGGCATGATTTTGATGGGGTTAGTCGGGCTCGGCTACTTTATCGCACCGGAGTTTTTGATGGGTATTTTTAGCGATGACATTAGGGTCGTTACGGCGGGCGTCGCTATCTTGCAACTCGTAGCGATTTACCAAGTTGTTGACGCGGCGACCATCGTTTTGGGTGGATCGCTCAACGGGGCGGGTGATACGACGTATACGATGTTGGCGCGGCTGGTGTGCGCGTGGGGGCTTTTCTTGCCACTCGCGTATGTATTGGCTTTTCCACTTGGACTTGGGATTCGCGGGGCGTGGGGCGGCGCGATGGTTTACCTGTTCGTACTGGCGGCCGTGTACTTTTTACGGTTTCGTTCGGGGCGGTGGCAGGCGTCGTTTGAGGCGAAGGGGGTGGAGCCGGAGGTTCAGGCTGCGCCACTCTGACCAAAGTCAACTTTTCACCGCTGCCATACGATACAACCTTCACCGTCAAATGTTTTAGTAATGATGGCTCGAGTCTTCTCCACTAACTCTTTGATTAGGAGTTCGGGTATCCCAACCTCGAGTTTTCCAGTACGTCCGCGCAGCTCGGGCGAACAGGTCAGAAAAGCAAGGTGCTGCCAGTCTTCAGTCATGCCTAACATCGCCTCGAACTCACCCTCATCTTCGGTGTAAATCGTCCAAGCGTGACACGCTTGAGTATCAAACCCGAGTAGTAGCGGCGGCAACCAATCTTCATTCCCCGCCACAAACTCTTGATAGGTAAAGATAGCATCAGGCACAACGACGACCGCATCATCTTGCTTTAGATGCTTTCCCAGAAGTTCAAAAAGAGGCGGATACATGTCGTAGTGCCTCTCGTAGCAGATACGGTTGAGCGCCCTAATCGTCAAATCGTCTGCGCTCAAGTTTTCAGGCAGAAAGGCGAAGATTTCTCCTTTGAACAAATCTAGCTGCTCTTTAATTGCTGCCGTCAACACATTGGAGCCGTAAATATCTAGCTTCTCACGTAGATGGGCACGCGCATCTTCGCCTAAATCGCAACGAACCGCTTTTTCACGCGTCATTATAAAAAGCTCGAGCGCTCCACCTCAAACTTTTCTTCTAAAAGAGCCTCGAGTCCCTCCGGCAGCGCGTCGCGGGGCAAAATATCCGCGCTCCCGTCCCTGCGGATAAGGTAAAACGCGCGGCGCGAACCCAGAGCTTCAACGTCTTCGTAACTGACTTCCGCCTCTCCCTGAGCGGTCTCGAGCCGGTATAACTCCGCCGTAAAACGGTAGTGCCGCGTCTCCCGGAGCGCCGGAAAACGCGCCCACAATGTTACAGCCGAACTCCAGACCCAAAACAAGTAGCCGAGCAGCGGCGCAAAAACAGCGAGTGAGAAAACGCGGGCTGCGGGCCAGACGCCGGTAATCCCGAGCAAAAAGAGAAAGATAAAGCTGTAGAGCAAAAAGGGCAGAACGGGGCGTTTTAGGGCCAGCACCCAGGTGTAGTACAAAAAGTCTCGGCGCTCGAGCTGAACATCAAAGGCGGGGGGTAAGGGCGCGGTGACGGAGGCGGGCATACCCAGATAGTTTACCGTCTGCCGGGTCGGGCGAACGAAAGGCTTTTTTTACCCGTTGGGTACGCGGCGCGTGATACCTTATTGCCGTGGTTCTGCGCACATTTTATGTAATTTGTAACCTCGAGGCAAACCGGTGAAAATCTCATGAGCGTGCCACGCCCGCGTTCTCAGCCGCGCCGTAAAGGAAACCGCAAACCGTCACCGGCAAAGGCCATCGCCCTGTCGTTTTTAGGCGCGATTGTCATCGGGACGCTCCTCTTGTGGCTGCCTTGGTGTCACGCACCGGGACAAAACATCACCTTTCTAGACGCCCTCTTTACGGCGACGAGCGCCCTCTGCGTCACCGGGCTCATCGTCGTCGATACGGCGAGCGCGTGGAGTCCTTTAGGTCGCGTGGTGCTGATGCTGCTGATTCAAATCGGGGGGTTGGGGATTGTCACGCTTAGTACGATGGTGGCGCTCCTTTTGGGGCGACGCGTCGGCTTTCAGGGGCGATTACGCGCCGCCGCGCAGGTCAATGCGGCGGGAACCGGCGGCGTGGTGCGGCTCGTCCGGACGATCTTTCTGATTTCGCTCGGCTTTGAGACCCTCGGGGCGCTCATTTTGTACCCGGCGTTTGCGGCGCTGCACGGCTCCGGGGCGGGCGCGTTTTACGCTTTTTTCCACAGCGTCAGCGCGTTCAACAACGCGGGCTTCGCGCTCTATCCGGACAGCCTGATTCGGTTTGCTGACAATCCGGTCGTGATTTTCGTCCTTAGTGCCCTATTTATCATCGGCGGGCTCGGCTTTATCGTACATCTCAACCTCTTTACCCGGTTTCGGGGCGGACGGCACCCTTTGACGCTGCACAGCAAGGTTGTGCTGCTGAGTACGCTGCTGCTCTGCGTGTTTGGAACGCTCGTGGTATTGGGGCTCGAGTGGACCAATCCCAAAACCCTGGGCGAGCTGCCGCTACGCGGAAAACTGCTGATGGGCTTTTTTCAGGGCGTCACGCCGCGCACCGCCGGCTTTAACACCGTTGACTATACCCTCATGCGCGAACCGACGCTACTTGTCACCATGCTCTTGATGTTTATCGGCGGCAGCCCGGCGTCAACCGCTGGCGGGATTAAAACCGTCACCTTTTTTGTGCTTGCAGCGAGCGCCTGGAGCATGGTGCGCGGGCGCGGTGAGCTGTCGGCGTTCGGGCGGCGGGTCGCGGTCGGTACCGTTGTTAAAGCCGGGTCGGTTGCCCTGCTCAGCACCGGCCTCGTGCTGAGCGCCCTGTTTCTCCTGAGCTTAAGTGAGTCGCTGCCGCTCTTAACCACCATGTTTGAGGCGTTCTCGGCGTTTAGCACCGTTGGACTTTCTATGAGCGCGACCTTTGACTTGAGCGGGCCGGGGCGACTTATCATCATCTTATTGATGTACTTGGGGCGTATCGGGCCGCTGACCTTTGCGCTGGCTCTGGTGCAAGAACCTCACGCCAGCAACATTAAATATCCCGATGAGGGCGTCTTAATCGGTTAGGAGCTGAGATGAAAACAAAACAGTATCTCGTTATCGGCGCGGGGCGCTTCGGCTCGGCGCTCGCCAGCACGCTTTACGAACTCGGGCATGAGGTCGTCGTTGCCGACAGCGATGAGGGGCGCATCGACGCGGTGATGGACGAGGTGACGCACGCGGTTATCTTGGACGCGACCGATGAGGACGCGCTTAGCAAGCTCGAGCTGTCGAGCTTCGATAAGGTCATCGTGGCAATTGGGAACAACCTCGAGGCCAGCATCTTAACGATTGTCGCCGCTCGGAGCCAGGGCGCAAAAACGATCCTGAGCAAAGCTACAAGTGAAACTGCTGCGCGGGTGATGATCAAGGTTGGAGCCGACGAGGTGGTGCGCCCCGAACACGATATGGGCGTGCGCGTCGCTAAATCTTTAGCAACACCGACGATTACCGACGCCTTTAACTTAGGCGACAACTACGAAGTCATCGAGTTTACGGCGCAGAGAAAACTCTGCGGTCGCCTGAGCGACCTCAAGCTCGCCAACCGTTTCGGCGTGCAGGTCATCGCCGTAAGTCGCCGAGGCAAGCTCGAGATCAGCCCCAGCGCAGATTTTGTCATCGCCTCCGGCGACGAAGTGGTCATTATCGGTGAAACCCGCGCCATCGGACGGTTGCGCGACCACTTCTCGAGGGTCAACGAATAACCGCCCGTGATTGTCACCGAGACGACTCGCCTCATCCTACGGCAGTTTGAGATGAAAGACAGAACCGCTCTACAAAACGTTTTCGGCGACGAACAGGTCATGTTTTACGGCGACGGCGTAAAATCTCCGGCGTATGTAGAAAATTGGATTTCGGGGGAGCAAAAAAGCTACGGAGCGCAGGGTTATGGCAAATGGGCCGTTATCAACAGAAATGACGACTTGCTCGGCTACTGTATCGGCTATTGCGGCCTAAATTACGTGGACGATATAGGCGGACAACCTGAAGTTGCCCTCGGCTACCGTTCAGCCCGCCGGTATTGGGGGCAGGGATACGCCTCTGAAGCTGTAGGCGCAGCGATACGTTACGGCTTTGATGTTCTCGGCTTAAAAAGAATTGTGGCGACTATCGACCCCGGCAACACGGCGTCCGTTCGCGTCGCCGTAAAAGCCGGGATGGTTTACGAAAAAGATGTGATGTTTGAGGGTTATACGCATCCTGACCGGGTTTACGTGCTCGAGACGCGTTAAGAAACCTTGCTCCGCCCGCGCCGCCGTAAAAGAATAATGACGGGAACCGCTAGCGCCAACCCCAAAACGAGCAGGTCGCCAAAGCGCACATACGGCGTCAGACCGCTCCGCTCGCCGTACCGCACGCTCAGCGCGCCCCGCTCCCCCCTCGGCAATTCTTTCTCAACCTGACCGAGCGGGTTGACAAGCGCCGTAATGCCGTTGTTGCCGTCACGGAGGAGGTAGCGGCGCGTTTCAATCGCCCGGAGGTTGCCCATCAAAAAGTGCTGCCGCGCCCCCTGTCCAAACCCGAACCAGGCGTCGTTTGAGATGTTAACTAAGACCTGTGCGCCCCGCGCCGTCATGGTGCGGGCGATTTGCGGGAAGACCGACTCGTAGCAGATGTAAGCGGCAATAGCAGTGCCCGCAACATTGAGCGGCGCAATTTCCTGACCGGGTGGGCGGCTCTGCAAAAGCGGGTAGCCGAACCAACCGAAGACGGTGCGGTAAACGGGCTCGAGCGGCCCAATCAGCGGAAAGTATTCACCGAAGGGCACCAGGTACACCTTGTCATAACGTCCGGTCACATTGCCGGACTCGAGCCCAAAGACACTGTTCGAGGCGCTAAAGACTGCGCGTTCGTCAAAGGCTCCGCCGCCAGTGATAACCGGTTGCCCCTTAGCGCTCGCCTGAATCTCTGCCCGGTCGGGCGCAGCGTAAGAACTCGTCAGGTCGTAACCAGAAGAGAGTAGCTCGAGCGCCACCCCTTCAGGCCAGACCACGACATCGACCGGCCCGGATTTTTCTAACGCCTGCTGCGTCAAACGTCGGTAAAGGTCTAGCTCACTACCCGGCTCAACAACCCTCCTGAAAGGGTCGGTACTCCCCTGCACCAGCACCGCCGTCTTTGAAGCCGAAAGCGTCACCGTCTGGAGCCGAAAAATCCCGTAACCGACCCACACCACCACAAGCAGCAGGCTAAACATCCACACGGGCCGCCTTTTACGGCGCTGCACCGCTCTGAACGACCGCGTTACGGTGTGTTGGGGAGGGAGATAGACGAAGGGTGAAGCTAACAGCGACACCACAGCGAGCGTCAGCAAACTGAGGCCGTAGACACCCGCAATATCTGCCGCTTGCGCCAGCGGCGTCTCGGCCCAGAGATAACCCAAAACACCCCACGGAAACGCAAACGGCCCCTGCGTCCGCGCCCACTCCATAATGACCCAGAGCGCGGGCAAGAGCCACAACGCCCCGACGCCGCGACCGCCTAGGAGCCGCGCCGTAAAGGTTACGAGCCCCCAAAAGATACCGAGCAAGGCAATCATCGGCGGATAGAGAAACCAGAAATAGCCGCCAGAGTAGGGGGCAAAGCTTTCGGGCAACCACAAGAGGTAGAGCGCAAAAAACCCTACGCCGAAAAAGAAACCGGGCCAGAAGGCGGTGCGGGCGCTCAGGCTGTTGACGGTAAGAAGAATAAGCGGCGCGAGGGCGAGTGCTAGAGGCCAGACGCCGACCGGGGGAAAGGCCGCACTTAACAGCGCACCGGAGACGAGAGCCAAAAGCACACGCGAGAAAAACACAAAGGTCACGGTAGCACGCAGGTGCATAACAAAATGGTCAAAAGGAGTTAAACAAAGTTAAGGCGTCTTCAAGGTGTACCCAGAAAAGCTCAGACAGAAATATAGCAATTATCATAACTACTGAGCGCGAATCTCGCAGCTATCGTCTCTTAGGGGTGCGTGCCAGACGGCAATCATTTCCCAGAGCGTCTCAAACCAGATGATACCTGCTATGGTCACGTTACTTCTATCAGCTGAGGTTTAAGTCCGATATACGGAAGACGCTTGGAAGCGGCAGACCAGCCTCTTTCAACGCTTTACACCCGCCTGTCTCCCGGTCGATGACGCAGAGGACAGCGGTAGGCTCGAGCCTATTACCCTGTAATTTCCCTAGCGCGTCCACAATCGCCCCGCCGCTCGAGTCCACATCTTCAACCAAAACGAACAGCTTGCCTGAGCGCGCGGCACCCTCGGCGGAACGCCGTGTCCCGTAAGTTTCAGCCTCTTTACGGATAAAAGCCGCCGCCAATCCGGTTTCAAGCGAGAGCGCCGTGAAGATAGGAGTACCGCCTGACTCGGGCCGTGCCAGCACCTCCGTACCGGGCGGAATCAGTTCGGCGAGTGCGGTAGCGACGCGGGCGAGGAGCTTCGGGTCAGCCTCGAACTGGTACTTGTTGAAAAAGCGGTCGCTCGTCCGCCTCGAGCGCAGTACGAACCTGCTCGAAAGCAACCTACGCTCCCGAACGTCGGCAGCTAAAGCTGTGTTCACCCGCTGAGCAAAGCTGCTAACAGCGCAACTCGTTCTAGCGTCTCCCGCACCCGGATATGCTCATGCCGTGCGTGCGGCCCCTCCCCCACTGAGCCGAGCCCGTCCAGAGTCGGGACGCCCAGCGCCGAGGTGAAGTTGCCGTCCGACGCGCCGCCGACAACGGCACCTTCACCGCTAAAACCGAGTTGTTTGGCGGCTTCAAACAGGGCACGGTTGGCTGGGGTGGGCTCGAGCGGAGGCCGGTTCAGCCCGCCCGCTATGGTAATTTTGACCCTTTCGTCCTGCGGGACGTAGCTCCGAATGGCGTTTTCAACCCGCGTTCCTTCAGCCAACTTGAGTACCCGAAAGTCGAGCGTGGCGGTCGCCGCTTCTGCGATCACATTGCCGACGCTGCCACCGTGCGCGACGGTCAGGTTGACGCTTGTCCCGGCGTCGGCGTCAGCCAAGTTTTCGGTAAAAAGCAGAAACTGCGCCAATTCGCGCAAGGCCGACGCGCCGAGTTCGGGGTTGTTGCCTGCGTGGGCGCTCCGGCCCAAAAAAGACACCTGAAAGTCGCCGACGCCTTTACGCCCGACCTTGAGTGCCCCATCGTCGCGGCCTGGTTCTAGGACAAACACCCGGTCGTGTTCACGGGCTAACGTCTCGATCAGCGCCCGTGAATTGCGGCTGCCCGCCTCCTCATCGGCTGAAACGAGCAGGGTCACGGGGCCAGAGAGAGCGCCGTCCGTTTCAGCTAGAGACACAGCCCCTACCGCACTCACAATCCCGGCTTTCATATCGAGCACGCCGGGGCCGTACACTTTGTCACCATCGCGTCTAAAAGGCATCGTGGCGAGCGTGCCGAGAGGCCAAACGGTGTCGCAGTGCGTGAGCAACAAGGTTTTCGGCCCGTCGCCGCCTCGTTTACGGGCAATCAGGGCGTCGCCGACCGTCTCACCGGCGTGTCTTTCGACGGCCCAACCGCGCAGGTTGAGGAGCGCCCACAGGTGATTGACCAGTCCGTCAACGGCGCGTTTGTCGTGGGTCGGAGACTCGAGCTTGACGAGCGCTTCAAGGTTGTCTAGATAGGTGGGCTCGAGGGCAAAAGCAGCGTCGGAAAGGGCCAGCGTCATGGCCTATGCTAACACCCCGGTTCGCTAAACCGCGTACACGTCAGGGTATTTTGTGCGCTTCCCGTACGTGTTTTTCTTGCAGGTAACTTTCCCACAAGTTCTCGGCGAGGAGCCGCACCGCCGGGTCGCCGGTCGTGCGGGCGTAGGAGTAGCCGACGCGCAGGTCGTGCTGCGCGGCCCGGTCGCGTTTATCAGAAGCGAGGCTGTAACGCGCCAGATACACGTGCGCCAGCAAAACGTCGCGCTGCGCCTGCGGTTTTACGGCGTGCAGGTCACGCAAGGCGTCGGCGTAGGCGCGGAGCGCCCCACGTTTGTCGCCCGCCTCGGCAAGCTTCCGGCCCCGCTTAAGATGACCGCCTGCATTGTAAAGAAGCTCGCGCACGCCCCTCCTAACGTCAACGGCGAGTATAACGTGCGGCGTCTAAGAAACCGTCTTCAGGCGTGCCAACCCCGCCTCTTACGCACGCGTTCGTCCCCTAGCTGCGCAGCTCCGTACTCCGCAAGCCGCCCCAGGGAGCCGTAAAACGCGTAATCTGGACGGATGGGAATGCTCGAGTTGGGCCGCACGCGGCAGCAGAAATGGCGGATTGTCTGGCTCCTCGCCCTGTTGCAAGTCGTTTCTATCGCCGGAATTATCAGTATCTTTTTGGTCGTGCGGAGCGCCCAGCTGCCGCCTGTGTGGGCGGTGCTGCTCATCATCGGGACGGTGACGTGGCTGTTCACCTTTGTGCTACTGTTTGTCAACATCGCGTACCTGTACCTCAAGCGGGATTAGCGGGTGCCGGGCAGCCCAAGCAAAGAAAAACCTGCCAGCAGTTTCGGACTGGCGTTTCGCCGCTTTTTTGCGACTGTTTTTGCGCTGCGCTGCCCGAACTGCGGAACCGGGCGGATCGCTAAGGGACGATTCAATATCGTAGACGTGTGCTGTGTGTGTCACGCGAAGTTTGCTCGCGGCGACGCCGGAAACTGGCTGGTTGCCGCGACGCTCAACTACTTTTTCACGGCAGTGTTATGTATCGCAGCAAGTATCCTACTCGTGCGTGCTTACGGCTTTTTTCCCGGCTTGACGGCGGTCGTTGTGGGTCTCGCGCTCGCGTTCGGGGCGCTGCTCTATCGCCCGATGAAAACGCTGGCAGTCTGGATTTTATGGCTGTTCGGGTTTATTTATCCGGATTAGGGGTAGGGTACCGAACATGCTGAGTAACCTCGAGCTTCTCGCCCTGCAAACCCAAACGCTCTTTGTTCAAAACGAAGCGAAACGGCTTTTATACGTCAACGAACCCGAACGCCCCGAAGCGCCGAGGTTTTTTCTGGGCCGGACGAAAGAGGGCGTCATCTACCGGTTTCGAGATGATGTACCACAAAAGATTGTCGGACAGTTGGCAGAGATCGTTGCCAAAGAACCCGGAACCCTCAACGAAAAATCTGATTATTTGGAGCTATACAAAGAGATCTTACGGCAACATAGGCCGGTTCAAGCCGTAGAGTCTGGGCCTGCTTACCGGTTTCCTGACAAGTTTCAAAACGAGTACCCGTCTTTGCCCAACGTCGTGACGATAACTGAAACCAACGCGGACGTGTTGGACGCACATTTTGCCGACTTAAGAGCTGTTTTAGCGTCTAGGCAACCTTGCGTCGCCGTCATCCAAGAAAATCGTGCAGTATCGGTATGTTGCAGCTCGAGAACCTCGCCCGGCGCAGCTGAAGCGGGACTCGAGACCATTCCAGCCTTTCGCGCTCAGGGTTACGCCGCAAAAGTCGTAACAGGTTGGGCGGCGGAAGTCCGTAAAACCGGACGAATCCCGCTTTACAGCACCGCTTGGAATAATTTAGCGTCCAGAGCCGTAGCCAAAAAACTGGGACTCATCATGTACGGTACCGACCTTCACTTGACCTAAACTCAGCGAAACGGATAACGGGCGAGTGGTATGAGCGCCAGCAGAAAAAACCCCGCTGCCACGCCGCCGACAAGCCCTTGCACCCCGACCAAAGCTCCGGCACTCTGTACGGCTGCGCCTGCGCGGTAGCCGGTCAGCTCGAGCACCCCACCCGCCAGCGCCGCCGCGAGCGCAAACGCCGCCGTCTGGCAGAGCGTAAAAAGCGCGTAAAAGAGGCCGTCGCGCCGTGTTTGACCTTCAGCCGCATTTTCAATCACATCAGGCAGCAGCGCCCAAGGAAACAGCAGTATTGAGCCGACCCCAGCCCCGACCAGCAGCGTGCAGCCGATCAAAACAGCGGACACGGCCCCCGGTGGCGACAGCATAACGAGCAGCGGTAGTCCTAAAACGAGCAAACTGAGCCCGGCAGCAAGCGCCCGCTTTTTGCCCAGACGACTCGAGACCCACGTCCAGAGCGGAACGGACGCAGCAGCGACGATGAAGAGCAATGCTAAAAGTCCTGTTTGGGTGAAGGGGGAAAGCTTGAGGCGGCTCAGCAGAAAAAAGGGCAACATCGCCGAAAGCGTGCCCATACCGAGTGTCACAACCGAAAAAAGGAGCAGCAAGGGCGGATAACCGGGAGCTTGTAAAGTTTCTCTAGCCCCAATCCAAAAATTGCCTGTCGGAGCCGCAGCGAGGCGTTTCGGTTCCTCAACAGTTTTGATCATCACTAAATACGACGCGCTCATCACTGCGCCGAATGAAGTGCCCATCACGGCCCAACCGAGGCTCGCGTCCGCCGCCAAACCCGCCCACGCGTTGACCTGCGCGGCGAGGAGCGGCGGTGCAGCCGCAGCCAAAAGTGACGCTACGGTCGCAAACACGACGCGGTAGCCGCTCAAGACGGTACGCGCTTCGTATTCCGGAGCTAGCTCCGGCGTCATCGCCAGATACGAGGTCTGTACGAAGGTAAACACACAGGCGTGAACGACGAGCGCCAGAACTGCCAACCAGAACGTCCCTTGTACCCCGAGCTGCATAAACGGTACCAGCCAAGGCAGCGCGAAGGTCGCGCCGAAGGGGAGCGCACCCCAGAAGATGATGGGGCTGCGCCGTCCGTAACGCGCTTTTACGGCGTCGCTCAGAGCGCCCATTAACGGGTCAACGAGCGCGTCTAAAATGCGGCCCACGAGCAGCACCGCGCCTGCGAGCCCCGGCCTCAGTCCGGCTTGCACCAAAAAAAAGAGCAGAAAAAAGTTGACGGTATTGTAAGAGAGCGACGCGCCAGTTTCAGCGACGCCGTAACTGAGGGCGCGTCGACGAGAGGTTGAGGCGGGCACAGCCTCACTATAAGGTTTGACCGTATTCGAACTCGAGCCTTACGGTCTAGTTACGCCCCGCCGAGCTCCGCAGTAGCAGCGCCGCCGCCGCAACGCCAGCCGTTACGACGAGAGCGGTTGCCAGCGGATGCTCCGCCAAACGCGTGTAGAGGCTCCTACCCCAAACCCGCCCCTGATAGTCGCCGCGTTCTTGTAGGCTCGAGGTCGGCTTGTCTAGCGCCCCACCGGGATACTGAACCGGATTGCCCGACTTTTGCTGCTTGAAAAAAGCTCGCGTTCCCATCGCCTTGTCGGTCGAGCGCGGCGCGTAGCGTCCGGCAGCTGAAATCAGTTTGCCGCCACTCCCAACAATCAGGTCACGCTCGGGCGTTTCGGCGCAGTGCAAAATCGCTTCGGCAACCACCTCGGGCGTGTACACGGGCGGCGGCAGGGTCGGCTCTTCGTCCATATAATTTTTCGCGTGATGCGGGTACGGCGTGTCGATACTCGCAGGTTTGATAAGCGTGACGGAAACAGGCACGTTATCAGCCTCGAGTTCAACCCTTAACGCCTCGGTAAAACCTTTGACGGCGTGCTTTGAGGTCGAGTACATCCCTTGCAAAGGAATGGCCCGGTCGGACAGGGCTGAACCGACGTTGATGAGTGCGCCGCCCCTGTCTTTAAGATGCCGCGCCGCTGCAAAAGAGCCGTAAACCAAGCCCCAAAAGTTTGTGTCAAAGAGTTTACGGTAGTCTTCAGTTTCACCCTCTAACAGCGCCCCGAAGATCCCAACACCTGCATTGTTGACCCAGGTATCGAACCCGCCGAAACGCTCTTGGGCCATCTGTGCCACCTTATCAACGTCGCCCTCTTGACCCACGTCAGCAACGACGTAAACGGCTTCGTGACCTTTGCGCTCTAGCTCCGCCACCAGGTCTTTAAGCGCGTCCTCGTTGCGCGCCGCCAAGACTAACCGTGCTCCACGTCTTGCTGCCAGCCGCGCTGTTGAGAGACCGATACCTGACGTTGCACCGGTGATGACGAGGGTTTGTTCACCCAGCTTTTTGAGTTTGACGCTCATGGTTTCTCCTTATCCGCTCGAGCCCTATTTCAAACTTTTACCCGCGCGTAGCTTGACGTAAACCTGAAACCTGCACTGACCTTACGGGACGAACACCGCTCTAACGCAGCCGTCTTCTTTGTTCTTAAACATCTCGTAGCCGCGCGGCGCTTCCTCGAGTGGCAGGGTGTGCGTCGCCAAGTGCGACGCGTCGAGTTCACCTTTGACGGCGTGATCTAGGAGGCGCGGCAGGTACGCCTGACCGTGTTGCTGCGCGGCCCGCACTGTCAAGCCTTTGTTGATAATGGCCCCGATGGGGAATTTGTCCATCAGGCCATAGACGCCCAAAATAGACAACGTGCCCCCTTTGCGGCACGCCAGAATCGCCTCGCGGAGCGCAGTGCCGCGGTCGGTCTCGAGCCTCAGTGCCTGCTTGACCCGGTCGTAAGCGTAGCCGACGCCCGTCCCGTGCGCTTCCATGCCGACCGCGTCGATACACGCGTCGGGGCCACGCCCGCCAGTCAACTCTTTGAGAGCTTCTAACACACTATCTTGGGAATAATCAAGCGTTTCCGCCCCGGCTTTTTCTTCAGCCATACTCAGGCGCTCCGGCAGCCGGTCGATAGCAATCACCCGCTCAGCGCCCAGCAGATACGCGCTTCTCATTGCCAGCAGCCCAACGCCGCCCGCGCCCCACACCGCGACCGTATCGCCGGGGTGAATGTTGCAAAAGTCCGCGCCCATGTACCCGGTCGGCCCCGCGTCGGACAAAAATAGCGCTTGCTCATCCGTCAACCCCTCGGGCACCGTAAAACAGCCCACATCAGCGTGCGGGACGCGGATGTAACCTGCGTGTGACCCGGCGTAACCGCCGAAGGCGTGCGTGTAACCGTAAATTCCGGCGGTCGGATAGCCAAGAATCGGCTCTTGCAACTCGGCGTTGGGATTGGTGTTGTCACATAACGAGTAGAGGTCCTTCTGACAGTACCAGCAGTTGCCGCACGAGATAAACGACGGCACGACCACCCGGTCGCCCTTGTTGATCCGTTTGACTTCGCTCCCGACTTCAACGACTTCGCCCATAAACTCGTGACCTAACACGTCGCCTTCACGCATCGAGGGGATAAAACCGTCGATTAGGTGTAAGTCTGAGCCGCACGTCGTGGACATAATGACGCGCAAAACTACGTCTTTCGGATTGACAATCTCGGGGTCGGGCACCGTTTCGACCCGCAGGTCGTTGACGCCGTTCCATACCAAAGCTCGCATCGTGTCTCCTTTAGACGCTATCGCCGCGTCCGCGACCGGACGGGTTAGACGAAAGCGTTGGGATTTCGCCTGTTTCAGCTAGGCTCTTAAACCGGCGTAGGGCTTTACCGACTAAGTTTTTGGGGACAGACTCAAACTGTTTGGCGGCAACACCGCCGAGCGCGCCGCCGGGTGGACTGAACTCGAGCTTTAGCGTTACCACCGTGCCTCGGTCTCCCGGCGCAGGCCGAAACGTCACCCGGCCTTCGTTGGGCAATGCGGCACCTTCGAGCGACGCCCAGTGAATCAGTTCGTTCGGGCGCTCCTCGGTAACGTGCGTGTCCCACTCGAGGCTTTGACCCAGCGGTAGTTGCATCCGCCAGTGCGCCTGACCATCAGCGCCACTCTTTACTTCAGCGGCGTGGCTCATGATTTTCGGCAGGGTGGTGGGCTCGAGCCAAAGTCTATAAAGTTCCTTAGGGGAGCGCCCGACCGTGAGAGAGCGTTCAACTTCCGGTGCGCCTTGCTCCTGCACGCCTTCGTTCTGATTGCCGCTGTTCTGACGACGTGAGCTGCTCTGTGCAGTCTGGCGTCTAAGCCCCCGGTAGAGAAACCAGCTTCCGGCGACGACGGCGAGCGTGCCGACGAGCGCCATGTTGGACGACTCTTTTTTTGGTGGTATGTAATGGGTTCCGCGCATATCGGCCCGCGCAGGTGCGTCCACATAACGCCCGTGCGAAGGTACCGCGAGGCGTCTGAAGTCTTCGGCTAGAGCATGTAAATCTTGGCGTAGGTCAGCACCTTGCAGTGCGGGGCCGTGTCCGGTGATGACGGTTTCGGGCTCGAGTCTTGCCAGCTCCCCTACCGACGCCTCAGCCGCTACCCAATCGGGCGTGTAGTACATGGGCGGGCCGTGGACTTCAGGTTTTTGTATGGCAACTGCGTAAGCGGACTCTGCTTTCGTCGTTACAAAAGCGTCCCCCGCAACAAGTAGCCGGTCGGCCTCACGCCATAAAGATATGTGTCCGGGGCTGTGACCGGGCGTATGCAACCAGCGCCAGCCCGACATCTCGGGGACGCTGCCATCTTCGGGGAGCGCTCTGAGCCAGCGGCTCACGTCAACCGGTGCTTTCGGATAAAGCCCGGACAGCCGCGCCATCAGGCCGCCACCGACCGAAGGGTCAGGAGGTGGATAGGCGGAGGTGCCGTTTAGGTAGGGATGCTCACGTTGATGCGCGTAAACGGGTACGTCCCACCTTTCAGCGAGTTCGTGAAGCGCCCCAACATGGTCAAAATGCCCATGTGTCAGGATGATGGCTTTGGGTTTGACACCCGCGCCAAAGCGCTCCTTAGCAGCTTTGCGGATAACGCCAGCGGTACCGGGCAGTCCGGCGTCGATTAAAACCCAGTCTCCATTTGGGAGACCATAGAAAATGACGTTGACGATACCTAGACGTTTATAGGCTAAATCTTGCGTGATTTCGTGGGTAGCGTCATCTTGACCTGTGTCAGAGACTGAAGTCATAAGACCTTTCTATCAACGGTGTGCAGGTTTAGCCGCTGTACTCGGCGTTGTCTGAGTTGTCAGCGCCGCTATGATCTCGAGGATGCCCAAGACGAGATGGGGCCAGAAGACAAAGGCGCTAAAGCCGAACAGCCAAGGCGAAACGGCGAGTAGCAGTCCGCTAGCTAGGTCTAGACTAAGGTGCGTGCCTATAGGTATACGCCGGACAACGCCTAGCTCATAGTTGGTCAAAAGGCTGTAGACTAACGCGCCGACACCAAGGATGACGGGCACCCAAGTTTCTGCGCCGCCCCGGTCGAAGTTCAGAAGCCAGGGCGCAACAACAAGAAGTGCGCCGACGAGGTAGTCGAGAAAACCGTGAACTCGAGTGGGAATAAAACGCACAAATGCTCCTGAACATACACACGAAGCCTCAGCACACACTGAGGCTTCTAGCAATAGGTGGTTTAGAGGCTTACTCTTTGCCGGTAAGAGCGTCGCTCACCCGCTCGAGGACTGGCTTGTCACCACCAGCATTGGCTTTCTGACTTCCTTGCTCCGTCTGCGCGTAAGCTTCGGGGATGGGCGGCGCGAGCTTGGGTTCACCGCCAACAGGCTCTGCTACCCGCTGGCTGTACTCGGCATTGCCGTCTAAAGACGGGCCTTCCGTCCAGCGCCCGTTTGTGAGCGGCTGACCGTCTTTCGCAGTTGACAGAAAAACGTAGTTGTAGTCGCTGTTTTCCTGCTCTTGCGGAAACGAATTGGGAATTGGCAAAGTACCTTCGTAACCGCCCAACTCTTCCAAGACCGCTAACCACTGTTGCTGGTGAATCGTGTCGCGGGCAATCAGAAACGAGAGCATGTCTTTCATGCCGGGGTCATCGGTGAAGTTGTAAAGTCGGGCAGCGAGTGTACGCCCCGTCGCCTCTGCCATGACGTTGGCGTACATGTCAGCGGCGACGTTGCCACTCCCGACAATCCATGCCCCCGTAAACGGCACACCGTTACTGTCAGCGGCCATCGCGCCCAAGCCGGTCGAAAGGTAGTGACGCACGTCCATCCCGCCGAGTACGGCAGCGACCGCCGGATTGTCCTGCGCCGCTTTTTCTTGCAGCGCGGGCGCGGCTCCCTCGAGGTTTAACGCCACCGCCGTCGCCAGCATCTCAATATGCGCCAGCTCTTCAGTACCGGTTTCTAAAAGCATATCGCGGTACTTCTTCGGCCCCCGTGCGTTCCAAGACTGGAACAGGTACTGCAAAGCGACCCGCATCTCCCCCTCTTGACCACCAATCGCTTGCTGCAACATCTTGGCAAAAACCGGGTTTGGCGTCGTAACTTCAACTTTGTACTGCAGTTGACCGTCGTGATAAAACATGGCTACCCCCCTAGGAAGCTTTGGTTTCGTAAAGCAAAATAAGCCTTTACTCAGGAGACCGTTGTAGGTGTAACGTACAGTCCAGTAGGAAGGCCTAAACTGCTGTGCCAAAGGCGCACCAGAAGTAGTTCTACTTTGAAGTCTGAGTTACGAAATTCTCAGTATAGCCAAGCGCTGAACTGTGTGGCCCCTAAGCCGACGTTCTAGCCCGAATGTGAGTCATAGCCCACTGTAGTCACGGCTAATCACAAAGCCGGTCAGTTGGGTTTAATTTGGTGTGGATTTTTGACGGACTCCCAACCGAATATAGACTCGAGGATGTTCGTCACAAGATCAAACTAAGGCTAGCCAAGGGGAGGCAGTGATGGCACGAACAGGGAAGTTAGGGGTACTTTCGGTGATAGCGGTGTTTGGTGTGGTTGCTTTTGCACAGAGTGCAGACCCGCTTTTCGCTACGGCAGCGGCGCAGAGCGATATTTACGAGATTACCTCGTCACAGCTCGCTTTGGAACACTCGCAGAATCAGCAGGTTCAGGCGTTTGCACAGAAGATGATCGCCGATCACGAAAAGACCACCGCGGCGCTCGAACCTATTGCTAAGACGATGGGTATGACGCCCCCGGCGCAGACAAATCCGGCGGCTCAGCTCGAGCTCAGCTACTTGGAAACGTTAGACGGCGACGCGTTCGACAAAGCGTATCTCGAGCAGCAGGTCGTGTCACACGAAGCGGCGGTAGGCGCGTTCGAGATTGCCACCAAAACGGCGCAGGACGGTGCGCTCAAATCGTTTGTACAGAAGTATCTGCCTGTTGTTCAAATGCACCTAAAGATGGCGCAGCAGATGGCGAAGTAGGCTTCAGCGTCGTAAACCGTAGTTTTTGGCGAGGGTACTTTCTTAGTGCCCTCACGTTTTACATTCAGAGCGCCACAACCAGACGTGATGAGTGCAGTGTTGTCTGAGACCGTAAAGGCGGAAACCGTGGGGCAACACTAAATGCCCGAACTGTGACGCGGCCATAATTGCCTCATCACTGCACTGGGCTCGGCGTTGTAAGGAAGCTGAGGCAGAGCTTTTACCTTAGGGGGTAAAGATGACCGAACAGCAAACTGTACTTTCTTGGCTTAAAGACGCGCACGCTATGGAGGTAGGCGCTTTCCCAACTTTAGAGGATCACGCATCGGCGGCTGAGGCCTATCCAGAGATGCAGGGGAAGCTCCGCGAGCATCTCGAGCAGACGCGCCGCCACGCCGAGCTGATTGCAGGGTGCCTCGAGCGTTTGGGGGGTCAACCGGCAGCGTTTAAGGAGACCGTCAGTTCGGCTTTGGGTAAGGTAACAGGCATAGCAAACCTGCCCGCAAAAGATACCACCGTCAAAAATGCGCTCGGGGACTACGCCGCCGAAAACTTTGAAATCGCCTGCTACACCTCGCTGGTTGCGGGCGCTGAACGGCTCGGCGACGCAGAAACAGCGGACGTGTGTCGGCAAATCCTGCAGGAAGAAGAAGAGATGGCAGGCTGGTTGGAAGGATATATTCCAACGCTCACAGAGCGGTATTTAGCTGGGGTGGCGGACATGCCGGACGTACAAGAGAACCTCAAGCAAACGGTCCAAGACCTCAGCGACAAGGGCAAAGAGGCAGCGTCTAACGTTGACGCAAAAAACACGCTCCTTGCTTCAGGAGCGATTTTGGCGGGCGCAGGTGCAGCTCTTTTGGTTGGACAAGCCCTTCGCGGTCGGTCTGGCAACAACCAGAACACTGATCAAAGTAGAGCAGCCGATCAGACGAACTTACAAACAGATACACAAAACTACACACAAAGTCTGAGCACGGAGAATAGCCTAGTTGGTGATACGCTAGTTGGTGATATGTCAGTCGGTGACGTTCCAACTGATGGTATAGCGACCGAGAATGCATACGACGGCTACGTGAGCGAGGTGGAGGTCGGTAGCGCAGCGGACGCGCCGTTAGCAGACAGTTTGCTCGAGCCTGAACCGCTCACCACCGACGCTCTTTCCCAAAACGACCCCTATCAGGATGAACTAGGGGCTATAGAAGACGTTCCGGTAGAAGACGTTTGGGTAGAAGAGGTCTATACCGAAGCTTGGCTACTGCCGGGGCCATATACCGGCGTCGGGCCAAAAAGCGGTGTCGGCGCGGGGGACGCCACCGGGCAAGAGGTCTACTTACGGCTGACCCAGCACGGACAGATCGACGCCTCGACGGTTGAAGTTACGGTCGATGACGGTGACGTGCTGCTCGAGGGCACCGTAGACAGCGAAGAGACCAAACGTGCCGTAGAAGATGTTGTCAAAAGTGTTCCAGGTGCAACCAACGTGCAAAACTCACTGCAGGTTTCCAAAGCACAGGTTGCTAAGTTGCAGGATTCCGAGTCACAGGTTTCTGAAATGCAGGGGGAGAACGATATGTCACAAGACAAACAGGAATTTGACCACAGCACCACCATCGACGCGTCACCAGACGAGGTTTACGCCTTTATGTCGCAGGTTGAGAATTTGCCCAAGTACCTACCGACAACCCACGCCGCACAGCCCCAAGAGGGCGAACGTGTTCGGGTACAGGGTGAAGCGCAGGGTCACAAGTACGACGCTGACGGCTTTTTTCGCAAAGACGAGGCGAACCACCGCATCGAGTGGGGCGCAGACGAGCAGTACTATTCGGGGCACCTCGAGGTTACTGGTCAAGGGGACGGCTCAACGATGAGCGTCCATTTGTCGTTTTCGGGTGGGCCACCTGCTGGGGAGGGCGACGCGCCGAACGATGACAGCAGCAGCGAAGCGCCGAACCGCGAGCAGATTCAAGAGGGATTGGTTAAGGCGCTCGAGTCCATTAAAAACTTTGTCGAGGAGGGGCGTTCGGGCGGCAAAGAGGAGCCGAGCGCGGCAACCTGAGCAGAGCTGGTTGCGCACTATAAAACTTTTTACTGTAGCACCGCCGCATGTGGTTCATACACGCGGCGGCTCTTCTTAATCAGGAATGTCGCCAAATTGAGAAACCGCGTACTGAAGGGTTAATTCCAGGCGACCATACGAAAACCTTCGGTCAGCAAGGCGTTTCTCAGGGTTTCAGCGGCGCGCTGCTGAGCCGACTTCCACGTTAGATAAGATGTTCGTTGCCGTTCTAGACGCATCAGCTCGAAGGCCCGGTTGACCAGCTCGGCATGTTGCAAATGAGCTGCATAGGTCAGGCACTGACACGCGCCCAACGCCAAGGATTGTTTTCGGAGCCTGTGACTGACTTCCAGGCTCCAACGCGCTGACCAAGCCTGAAAGACTTCCTGAACGCCGGCTTTAAGGGTACTGATCAAGGTGGTGAGGTGCCAGCCGAACCCTTGAGCTTTCCAGACAATCAGCAACTCCACAGTGCCAACTTCGGCTAGGACGACCTCGAGGCGTTTGATATAGCGTCTGAGTTTTGGATACCAGCGCGCTTTGCCGGGCATGAAGCGTTTAGCCAAATCGTTGACGCGCACCTTTTGGGCTTCGAACATCACTTTGGCGTTACTTCTGAAGCGACCAACAAAAGCTAGCGGTAGCTGCTTCAAGGAGCGTAATCCCAGTCGAGTCGTGAACTCGGCATCGACCAGCAACGCCTTGACCTTTACGCCAGCGCTTACGACGTCGCCAGCCACCGTGAGCATCGCCTCGGTAGCCGTGAGTCTGGGGTAGCGCTCAGTACTCATCAGCTCGTCGGGAAACGGATCACAGCGTAGTAGATAAGGGTCTTCGCCTAACTGGACCAGCCCACTACTCACTAACGTGTGACCCCACATCACCCCCTTGCTGTTGTCATAACAGCGTCCGACCCCCTCGATACGTTCACCTTGGTGCTTGACCTTGAGCAGATCAACGGCGAGGTAAGCGCCCTGGGGTGCGTCGGCTAAACAGCATGTCAGAACGTCTTGGTGAGGTTTGGATTCTGCGCTAGAAGCTTGCAGGCGTACTGCTTGCCAAACGGCAACAAGCCGCGTTCAGCCATGTCGGTTACGCTCTTGCTGCCGGAAAGAAGACCCAGGATGTAATGCGCGTGTAAACTTGCCCTTGCGGTATTAGACACATCGCAGATTACCCGTGGTGACCCGATCTTCTCGGCTTCAACGCTGCGGGTATTCGTCTCTCACGTTGCTTATAGACTTGGCGACGTTCCTGGTAATGTCACGCACTTAGTGCAGCCTTTCGTGGAAAGGCTGCACTAAGTATTATCTTAGAATGTGAGTGCTGGTCGGTACGTCTCAGGCTGAGCGCGTTGCTGGTCAGATGATACCTGCTGTTGATACGGTTAGCATTTCCAAATATTCATCGTTTCTCCCCCGCTGTCATCTCAGAACGTGCGTGTTTAACGGCATTCTCTAAAGTAAGAGCGTTCGTTCGCAGAACTTCGCACATGCAAACCAGCTGCTACTTGCTAGATGATTGGGCAGGCAGTATTCGGGTGAAGCGTCTCTGCTATAAAAAGGCCAGCATCTTCGGCCGTGAGAGGTTTGGAAAACAGGTATCCCTGCGCGTAGTCGCACCCGAACGACGTGAGCAGCTCGAGCTGCGCCTCGGTCTCCACCCCTTCAGCCACGACCTTCAGTCCCAAACTATGCGCCATTACGATGATGGTGCGGACAAGTTCACCCTCACGGCCCCTACCGAGTCGGTCGACGAACGAACGGTCGATTTTGAGGGTATCGGTCGGCAGGTGTTGCAAATAAGACAAAGACGAGTAGCCGGTGCCGAAATCGTCGATGTGGAGCGCAACGCCGAGCGTTTGGAGGCGGGCGATGTTGTTTTGCACGGCTTCAGACGAACTCATCATCACTGTTTCGGTCAGCTCGAGCCGTAAGCTCTCCGCCCCGAGGCCCGTTTGCCCGAGTACCGTTTGGACGTAGGCAACAAGGTCGGCGAGGAGAAATCCTTGGCCCGAGAGGTTTACATTCAGCGTCAAGGCGTGTCTATCCGGGCGCTGCTGCCATACGGCAAGCTGGGCGCAAGCCTCACGCAGCACCCAGCGGTCGAGCTGAACGATGAGGCCGGTTTCTTCGGCTAACGGGATAAACTCCGACGGCGAAATGAGCCCGTGAACCGGGTGCTGCCAGCGCGCGAGCGCTTCAAACCCTGTGGTTCGGCCGGTGTTAGCCGCAACGATAGGTTGATAGTGAACCTCGAGCGCCCCTTGCTCGACGGCTCGGCGCAGGTCGGCCTCAAGCGTCATCAGACTGAGCGCCCGTTCGCGCATCGGTGTGCCAAAAACCGCGTAGCGGGCCCCACCCAGCGCTTTGGCCCGGTACATAGCGATATCCGCGTCCCGTAGCACTTCTTCGGCCTCTGTGTAGCCTACGCTGCTGGAGACGATGCCGATACTGGCCGAGATGTAAAGCTCGTGCGGCCCCAGCTTAAAGGGTGCTAAAAAACACGCCTGAAGCTGTTCGGCGCTCTTTGTCACGTCGCTGAAGTCGCCTAGATCCGCGAGCGAAATTGCAAACTCGTCGCCGCCCAACCGGGCTACGGTGTCGCCGGGGCGGACGTTTTCAGCGAGCCGCGCGGAGATCCCTTGGAGCAACCTGTCCCCGACCGGATGCCCGAGTGAATCGTTAATGACCTTAAAGCGGTCAAAGTCCAGATACAGAACAGCAAAACCGGCGTCCGGGTTACGTTTCTCTCGCTCCAGCGCGTGAGTCAGGCGGTCGTAAAACAGCGCACGGTTGGCGAGACCTGTGAGCGCGTCGTGAAACGCGTCGTGCTGCAACCTGGCGTTGGCCTGCTCGAGCTCCCTGGTACGCGCCCGAACCCGCGCCTCTAGCTCGCTATTAACCTGAGCGAGCGCGAGTTCCGCCTCCTCACGCGCCGTCACGTCATTTTGCACCCCGATAAAGTGCGTGAGCCCGCCAGCGGCGTCGTGAACGGGCGTCATCGTCAGTTCGTTCCAGAAAGGCGTGTGGTCTTTCCGGTAATTCTTAAAGACGACCGTACAACCCTGCCCGTCTTTGACGGCGCGGCGAACCTTACCGATAGCTTCAGGGTCGGTGTCCGGGCCTTGCAAAAAACGGCAGTTACGCCCCAGGACGTCGGCGGCGGTGTAACCGGTAATCGCGGTAAACGCCGGGTTGCAGTAGATGACCGGGCAGTCGGGCTGCCGCACATCGGCAATCGTGACGCCGCTCGGGGCCGCCGCCACCGCGCGCTCTTGCAACCGCAGCACGTCCTCGGCGTGGGGCGACGCGTCGTCGGTTAGGCTGGCGTGCCAGAGAGCGGGGAACTCGAGTCCCAAACGCGCAGATTCTAAAGATGCAGGGTCTAAAGATGCAGGGTCTAAAAGTTCAGGTTTCGCAGACACCGGTTTCGAAACCACAGCCAAGCTGCCGTTTAACGGTGTCGGGTGTTGCGAGGACATAAGAAAAAATAGCAAAAGGCTTGTCACAAGCTTCTTACAAGAAGGTTAGGGAAGCGCAAAACAGGGCGAAAGTTCACAACCGGCGGCGCAAAAACGCCCTACGCTGGACTGTGGACACCATCAAACGGCGACACCGTAAAACCCTGATGCTCTTGCTAAGCCTGCATGTAGTTGCGGGTTTGGCATTTGGTGATGACGAGCCAGCTTCACTCAGGCAAATCCCCTACACAGTCAACACTGACGAAATCCAAGGGGCTTTTGAGATTCTGACGGGCATAGATTCAGTTTACATTAACTCCTCGTCAACCGTACCTGTCAGCACTTCCAGTATTTGCAGCCACAAAGTAAGCTAGAGGATGACAAGTTATTCACTAGACCTACGGGAACGAATCGTTAAAGCGCAAGTTGAAGAAGGGCAGAACAAAAGCGCAGTAGCAAGACGCTTTGGGGTAAGCCGCTGGAGCGTCGAGCGTTACGTTAAACGTGCTGCGGTAGGGACGTTAGCGGCAACGCCACATCTAGGTAGAAGGCGGCGGCTTGATACAAAAGGTGGTGAGGTATTGCGGCGGCAGGTTGAGGTGCAGCCTGACTGGAGTCTCGAGCAGCACGCCGCCACACTCTCTAAAGCGACGGGTATAGAGCTTAAGAAGTCGTCGGTCGGCAACTATCTTAAGCGCATGAGCATCACCCATAAAAAAAGAGTTTCAGCGCCACCGAGCAAGATGAGGGGGAGCGACAACGCTACCTTGACGACGTAAAACATAAAGACACGAAGTTGCTTGTGTTCCTAGACGAAACGAGTGCCTGTGTTGGACAAAGCCGTGAGTATGGTTGGGCACCTAGCTGCGAACGTGTCCATGACGTTAAACCCGAAGGCAAGAAAGAACGGGTTAGCTTAATTGCTGCGGTGACGCTTGAAGGGATAATGGCTAAACAAGCTTTAGTTGTCACGGACACAATAAACAAAAACGCTTTTCTGACTTTTCTTGAGACCGTTCTACTCCCCACGCTTACCAAGGGCAGCGTTATTGTGATGGACAATTGGACGGTTCATTACGGTGAGGACGTAAACGAACTCGTTGATCGCTTTGGCTGCGAACTCTTGTATCTGCCGACCTATTCACCTGACTTAAGTCCCATAGAACAGCTTTTCGCCAAGCTCAAGGCATTGATCAAACGCCTTCGACCTGAAACGATAGACAACCTTATCCAAGCTTTTTGTGAGGCAGTCAGAGCTGTTACCCCAAGGCAGGTTCTCAATACCTTCGAGCCTTGTGGCTATATGTTGGAGCAGTAAAACATGGAAGTGCTACTGTCATCGATTTAATCAATGACTACGTTGTCCTTGATGCTCAGGGCGAAACGATCGCCCAAGATGTGTTTATCCCCGGCTTGAAAGAAACAGTAGACCTATTGCGAAAGTCTTGAGTTGAGACCAAGCTCAAAGTTGTAGATACCTGCGATGAGATTAAAGCGAAGACCGAAACGTCTACGCCGACAGCGGTAGCGCTCACTGAGGATTCTAAAGACCTTAAGTTTGGCATTGACATGTTCAATGCTTAGCCGAAGCTTAGCCAGGGGACGGTTGTAACGTTTTTGGTTTGGCTCTAGCTCCCAGCCTCGGCGACGCTTACGGGGTAGCTCGGTGTTAGCGTGAAGTTTCTGCAACCCTTGATAGCCTGAGTCAGCTAGCCAGAATATGTGTTGTAGTAGGAACGTTTTACTATCTTTGAAAAGCTTGAGATCATGGGTTTTGCCTTTGCCATAGTAGGTACAAAGTATCTGTTTAGTCGTCCAATCCAAAACGACTTGAGCTTTTAGCGTATGGCACTTCTTCTTCCCACTGTAATAGGCCCGTTGCTTTTTTTCGGACGCTCGGTAGGCGTCTCGGTTACATCGACGATAACAAACGACAACTCCAAGTCACTCTCTTGAAGTTGCCGTTTACTCGGCAAGCTAAACGCCTTTTCTTTGCTCAGGATATTCTCAACATGACGGACGATCCGGTAAGCCGTCGAAGCGTTCACCCCATAAGCATGGCCAATATGGAAATACGTGCGGTTCTCTCTTAGGTACATTAAAGTCATGAGCAACTGGTCTTCTAGTTTGAGCTTGCTGGGTCTGCCTGGCTTGCGTTTTCTTGCAGTTGCTCCTCGCAACGCCTCAACCATCATTTTGAACGTCTCTGGTTTGACTCCCGACAGCCTTTTGAATGGCTCTGACGCTAAATCCTTAACCTGTTCAATGAACATACCCTACTTCAGCAAATTTGCCCTACTTTTGCAATAGGTCTAGTAGTGTTTAATGCAACAAACACAGTGCTTTCAGTAGCTTTTCTCGATTATAGACTCGGGGGTTGGCCAAGCTCCGAGCGACAAGAACTCTACTAGCGTTTCGGTCAAGACCCAAACTTTGAGGTTATCGTGCAGCAAGTCAGAGACACCAAAGGTTTACGGCCGACTGACGAGGAAATCCTAAATCTGATTGCCCAGCTCACGCAAGATGTCGCCGTAAAATATCTGATTGAAAAGGGCGTCATCGAAGAACCTGAGTAAACCGCAAATACCCACTCGTTTCGCGTTATGATGGGCCGTTTCTATGGTCACGTCTCTTAAAACATTTTTGAATAGGCCCGGCGGCGCAGGGCGCGGCGCAGTCTTTACCTTCGGCCTCCGCATCGTCTCGACCGGCCTGACCTTTATCACCGCTACGATTTTGGCGCGGCTGTTGGGACGCGACGGGTACGGCACCTACGCACTGGCGCTCGAGTGGCTTACCTTTTTAACTGTGCCGACCGCCCTCGGCATGGACAGGTTTATGGTTCGGGAGATTGCAGTCTTTCGGGCACAGGGCAAATGGGACAAGCTTTACGGCTTTTTACGGTGGAGCAACCTCGCGGTTCTAATTTTCTCGCTCGTCGTTGCCGGAGCCGGGGCCGTTTTCGTCACCTACGCCGTCCGAGACCGGGACGCGTTTCGCTTGAGCCTGTACTTTATCCTTGCGGCGTTGCCGCTGATGTCTTTGACAACTTTACGGCAGGCCGCCATGCGCGGCTTCGACCACATCGTCGGCGGACAGTGGCCCGAACTGGTGTTACGGCCCCTGCTGATTGTCGCCCTCAGCGTTTCGGCGTGGTTTTTGTTGCCCCGGTTTTCCGTGCAGTTCTCCGCGCCGTGGGCCGTCGCCGCCCTCTGCGTGGCGACGCTCGCCGCATTTTCGGTCGGTGCGCATCTGTTCGCCCGCGTTTTACGGGGCGCACCGGAGGCCAAACCGAGCTATGAACGCACGTGGCTTAAAACAGCGCTCCCGTTTATGCTTATCAGCGGGATGTACGTGCTGAACGCGCGTACCAGCATCTTGATGTTGGGCGCACTCGGTACACCCGGCGACGCAGGACTTTATCAGTTCGCCTCACGCGGGGCCGATTTTATTGCAATGGTACTGCTTGCCGTAAACACCGCGTTTGCTCCACTTTTGGCACGGCTTTACGCACAGGGGAAGCAGCGGCAGCTCGAGTCCGCCGTAGCGAGAAGCACACGCACTATCACGCTCGTCTCGCTGCCGATTGCCCTGGCCTTTATCTTTTTGGGAGGTCTGTTCCTGGCGATTCCCGGCCCCGAGTTCACCGCCGCCCGCACCACCCTGACGATTCTCAGTATTGGGCAACTGTTCAACGCTGCGACCGGCACCGTCGCTATGCTCTTAAACATGACCGGGCACGAACGCGATACGGCGCTTGTGGTGGGGATTAGCGCGGTGGCAAATATTGCCCTCAATCTCTTGCTGATTCCGAGGTTGGGGCTCGAGGGCGCAGCAGTTGCCACCGCTTTGGGAACGCTGGCGTGGAACGTTTTGCTGTCGTATTTTGTCTACAAGCGGCTCGGGTTTTATTCAGTTTTGGGCGTTTATACGCTGCGAAAACGCAGCTAGGCTCGAGTAATAGGTATAGTACAGGGCTTATGCTGACGACCGACCGACTTATCTTGCGAAAACCTGCTGAAGCCGATATCGACACCATTTTTGAGATTCACAGTGATCCCAGAACGAACGTCCACAACCCCGCAGGCCCGATAAAAAGGCGCTCGGACGCTGTTCAGCTTTTGAGAGATTGGGAGCAGCGTTGGCTCGAGTACAATTACGGTTACTGGACAGTGAATTCAGCTGTACCCGAAAGGGTTATCGGTTTCGGCGGCGTGATGAAAACGCAGATTGCGCCGGGATTTTTTGACAACAATGTGTACTTTAGGTTTCGCCCGGAGGTTTGGGGGCAGAGTTACGCTAGCGAAATGGTTTCTGCGGCGCTCGAGCGCACCTTTAACGAAATGGCTCAGAAGCACGTTTTTGGCGTGGCCCGTAGCTACAACACGGCGTCACGCAAAACGCTGGAACGTACCGGGTTTGAGCTGGTGGGTACAGTCGAAGACATTGCCGGTGATGCACCTAGCGTCCTCTACAGCTTGAGGCGCAGCGCGTTTCAACAGCAGCGGGCAGCCAAACCGTGCTAAAGCAGCTTAAACAGTTTGTTTACGATCAGAGGTTTCGCCTCGAGGTCGCCGCCGCCGGACGCCGCACCGATGTACCGCTCATCAAGCCTGACTTTTTGGGTATCGGTACCGCACGCTCCGCGAGTACCTGGCTACACTCGAGGTTGTCCCAACACCCAGATGTGTACTTGCCTAAACTTAAAGAGCTGCACTTTTTTAACGAACACCGAGAACACAAACCGTGCGATGTTTCCGGCGCAAGCTGGACGCGCCCGATCTATTTCGACCCGGAAAACCCCGCACACTGGCGCTGGTACAGCTTGCAATTTCTACCCGGCAAAGAGAAAGTCAAGGGCGAAATCACCCCGGATTATTCGACACTCTCGCTGGAGCGTGTGGGACAGATTAAAGAGCACCTGCCCGCCGTAAAAATTATCTTGCTCATCCGCAACCCCATCGACCGCGCCTGGTCGGGGCTGCGTTATTCGTGGCAGCGGCATCAGGGCGACGCGCTCAGCCCGGACGAGATTGAGCAGCTGATGCGGGCCGCGCTGCATCCCGAACGGCTGTTGCGGGGCGATTATCCGCTGACGCTGACGAACTGGGAAGCGCATTTTCCGGCGTCGCAGCGGCTCTATATCTTTTACGACGACGTGGTAACGCAGCCGAGCGCAGAACTCAAACGCGTCGCCGAATTTTTGGAGATTGACCCTGTAAAACTTGCTCAAGAGGGTGACGAGCGCCGCGTCAACACCGCGCCCGCCGAAAACGTTCCGCCGGAGGTGCGCGGACGCCTGCAAGCATATTACGAACCGCAGATTCACTGGGTAGAAGACCAGCTGAACCGAGATTTGTCGGGTTGGCTCGAGCCCACCCAAACACCTCAAACTCAGCCCGAACCTGAGAAAACCCTATGACTCAACCTAAAAGACCGAATTTCCTTATCGTCGGCGCACCCAAATGCGGCACGACGGCGATGAATACCTATTTGTCCGAACACCCCGAGATATTCATCCCCGACATTAAAGAAGTACATTTTTTCGGACGGGATTTGGACATTACCAAGGGCGCACTGCGAGATGAAGCGGCTTACCTTGCACTTTTTCAGGATGCAAAGGACGAAAAACGCCTCGGTGAAGCGTCGGTCTGGTATTTGTGCTCACGGACGGCGGCGCAGGAGATTTACGATTTCAACCCGGACGCCAAAATCATCATCATGCTCCGGAATCCCGCTGAGATGCTCTATTCGCAGCACTCACAGTTTTTGTATAACGGCAACGAAGATATCGAAGATTTCCGCGAAGCGTTAGCCGCCGAACCTGAGCGCAAAGCAGGTAAACGCGTCCCTAAAAGCGCTCATCTGGTGGAGGGGCTTTTCTATTCGGAAACAGTGCGTTACGCCGAGCAAATTGAACGTTATTTTGGACGTTTCGGACGGGACAACGTACACATCATCTTATACGAAGATTTTCGCGCCGATCTGCCGGGAACGTACCGTAACCTGCTACGGTTTTTGGGCGTAAGCGGCGACTTTTTGCCGGAGTTTGCAGTAGTCAACCCGAACAAACGTGCCCGCAGCGCCGTGTTGCGTGACTTTGTACAAAGTCCGCCGGAAAGCATCAAACGCCTGAGCCGCGTGTTTTTCCCGCGCAGTTTGCGCCAAAGGGTGATGAAAGGGCTCGACCAGGCCAACGTCCGCTATGAGGTGAGAGCGCCCCTAGACCCTGAACTGAAAGGGGAACTCGAGCGCCGCTTCAGCCCGGAAGTAGAGAAGCTCGAGCAGCTTTTAGGCCGTAAATTACCGTGGGAGAAGGGCGAAAACGTTCGTGCGTCCTAACCTCTTTTTGGTGGGTGCGCCCAAATGTGGCACCTCGGCGCTGCACGGCTACTTGGCGCAGCACCCGGACGTCTGGATGTCTGAACCTAAGGAACCGCACTTTTTTTGCACCGATGTAGACGCACCTTTTGCGGTGCGTGACCCAGACATCTACGCTGCACTTTTTGAGGACGCCGGGAGTAACATCGTCGGGGAGTCTTCGGCGACGTATTTATATTCAAAGGTTGCGGCGCAGGGGATTCGGGCGGTATGTCCGGACGCGGCTATCGTGGCGATGCTCAGGAGTCCGCTCGAGATGATTCCCTCGCTCCATTCGCAAAAACGGGTGAACGGCACCGAGCCTTGTGCGACTTTAACCGAAGCGCTAACAGCCGAACCGAAACGCAAAACGGGCGACCTTCCAGCGGTCGGCGCGTTTCCGTTTTACGGCGACGCGGCCCGTTATACCGAGCAGTTGGAACGCTACTTGGATGTTTTTCCGCCCGAACAGCTCCACATCATCGTGTTTGACGACTTTAAGCGGGATGCGGCAGCCATTTACGCAGACGTTTTGAAGTTTTTGGGACTTAGACCCTTTACACCCAACTTCAAGGTGGTCAATCAGAACAAACGTATCCGCTCACGTGCGCTGCATAACGTTTTGCAAAATCCGGCGTCGCCCGTAAATCGACTTCCTAAACCACTAAACCGCTTCACTTACAAGGCGCTCGATAAACTCAATTCGGCGGTTGCCGAGAGAGTAGCGCTCGAGCCCGCCGTAAAAGCTCAGCTTACCCGCGATTTTACGGGCGAAGTTGAGGCTCTAGGCAAACTCTTGGGCCGTGACCTGCGGGGCTGGCTCGAGTAACGTGCGCGTTACCTTTGTTTTACCGGGTGCCGGGAGCGTCCCCGTCGGCGGCTTCAAAGTCGTCTATGAATACGCAAACCGGCTCACGGAGCGTGGTCACAGCGTCACAGTCGTTCATACCGCGCAACCTGACCGTCAAGCCTCAACGAGCGAACGACTAAAAAAGAGTGTCCGCTTTGTGCAGCGCAACCTTGACAAAAGTTACCGTCCCGGCTGGTTTGCGCTGTCCCCAAAGGTTTCACTGCTCTGGCGTAGGGTTCCGGCAGCGCAGGGCGTACCGGACGCCGACGCCGTCATTGCGACTGCGTGGCAAACTGCCGAATGGGTCGCGGCTTACCCCGTCTCTAAAGGCCGGAAGTTCTATCTCATCCAGCACTACGAAACGTGGAGCGGCCCCAAAGCAAGAGTAGACGCCACGTTCGTGGGATTGCACAATCTGGTGATTGCGCGTTGGCTCGACGAACCCGTAAACGCGCAAGGTGCAGACGCCGCATACGTCCCTAACGGCCTCAACTTTACGGCGTTTGGGATTGATACGCCACCGGAAAACCGGGAGATGCACGTCATGTTTTATCACGGAGCCGACTGGAAAGGCTCAGCCGACGGGATTGCGGCGCTAAAGACCGTAAAAGCGCACCTTCCTGAGCTTCAGGCGATACTTTTCGGTGCGCCCGCCGCGCCGGAGGGTCTGCCCAACTGGATACGCTACGAGCAGACGCCCTCCCCCGAAAAACTTCGGGAACTCTACAATGAAAGTGCCGTATTTATGGCAACGTCGTGGACGGAAGGCTGGGGTTTGCCGGGGTGCGAAGCCCTGCTGTGCGGTTGTGCGCTCGCCGCGACCGACGTCGGCGGGCACCGCGAATATGCCGTTAACGGCGAAACGGCCCTCCTAAGCCCGCCCAAAGACCCTGTAAAACTCGCCCAAAATGTTTTGACGTTGCTCCAAGACAAGACGTTACGGTTGCGACTTGCCGAGCAAGGTCATGAATATGTGCAGCGGTTTACTTGGGAACGAGCAGTGGAGAGGCTCGAGCACGAACTCATCAAACATATATGAAGGGACAACTGCACGCACGCCTACAATTTGCGTAAACCTCGGTTGATACTTTGACAGATATGAAAAACTTTATGAAATACCTCATGATTGCTGTTGTGTTAGGTTTCGGCCTCGCTGCTTGTAACCCAAACGAAACCGACGACGCTGCTAACAACGCCGGTCAAGCGGTTGAAAATGCCGCCGAGAATGCCGGTGACGCTGTAGGCGACGCTGCCGAGAATGCCGGTGACGCAGTGAACGACGCCGCCAATGACACTCAGGACGCTGCCGAAGATGCAACTGACGGCAACTAAGCTTTTTTAGAGACCGAGAGGCTGCTCTAGCGAGCAGCCTCTTCTATTGTTTTGCAGGTCCGTCAGAGTTCTAAAGATTTACCGAATGTTTACTGGACCGAGACCTTTTTCGCGGTTTCATACAGCACGATCCCGACTGCAACTGCGAGGTTGAGCGATTCGACAAGGGGGCTTTGCGGGATGACGACACTTTCGCCGACTTCAGCGTAGTCAGGCGGCAGGCCCGCCCCTTCCGGCCCGAACACGAGCGTGTAGGGCGAGCTGAAATGGACGTCTTGAAGTGATGTCGCAGCGTCCAGCATAAACGGGTAGAGCGTATGCGAAAACGCTCTACGGTACGCCCCCAACGAGCTGAAGTAGCCAAAACGCAGCGCGAACGTCGCGCCCATCGAAGCACGAACGACGTGCGGGTTAAAGATATCGACAGCGGGCTCGAGCAGCGCCAGGTCGCGCATCCCAAACGCCAGCATCGTCCGGGCGATCGTACCCAAGTTGCCGTTGTCGCTCGGATTGACCAGCAGGAGGTGGTTTGCGCCTCTTTGCAGCGGCGCGCCGTATTTGTCAAACACGCCAAAAACGTAGACATTACCCTTGTGCGACAACCGCTCGACGGCGCGGTCATTCGTTTCAAAAGGGATGTTGCGGGTGGCGCAAAGGTCTTTTAGCTTGGCTAGACCGCTGCTCTTTTCACCCTTGCTGTGCGCGACGACCCGCACGACCTGCTCGGGCCGGTGCGTCAGCAGTTCTACGGTTGGAAATACCCCGGAGCTGTACGAATAAGAAAAGTCTTTCTGGTATTTTTTAAGCTGCCTAACGTTGCTACTTCCGCTCACGCTTCGGGAACGCCCTCGAAGGGAGTCTCGAGGCCCAATGTCGCCGCTTCTTTAGCGTCCTGCGGTACCCAGTCGAAGGCCAGCACGCCCCGGTAGGCGCGCACAGCCCCGTCGCGGTCGCCGGAGAGGTCGCGGAGCTGACCCAAGCGTGTGAGCAGATACCCCGGCAGGTAGTAAGGGGTGCTGAAATCGCCGTTAGCAGCGACCTCGAGCCGCTCCAGAGCCTCGGCGGGGTGCCCGTTCATCAGAAGCAGATTGGCCTCGTGAAAACGGGCTTCGGCCCCCGTAACGTCCCGGAGACTGCTCAGCAGGGCCGTAGGGTCGGCAGCGTCACCGCGAAAGGCCACGTCGAGGAGCGCCCGCTCACGGATGGTCTCGTCGTGAGGAACGTCTCGCGGTAGCGTTACGTCCGCGCCTTTTTCGCGCAAGACCCCCAGTAAAATCGGCAGTTGCTCAACCGCAGCGAGTACCGTGACGCGTGTTTCGGGAAGCCCAGCGACGCGCACTGCCAGCTCCGTCAGGCGTTCACGCCACCAGTCGGTGCCGGGGCCGTCGCCAAACGCCGCTTCGCGTTCGCGCTGATGCGTTTCTAAAATCGGCACCACCTTGTCCCAAATTTGGGCCAGCGTCAGCGGTTGCGGCAAAAGTGCGTCGAGAGGCCGCAGGAGCGCCTCGAGACTCCCAAACTGTTCACGGTGCGAATAGCTCACCAGATAACGCTGAAAATCCACTTCAGCGTCCGGGTCGGGGCTTGCGGGCATACCGGGCTCGAGCTTCACCCCTTGCCGCTCAGCCCACGCCAGAACGGGCGGCAGGACAATTTCGGGGGTATCTTGCCACGCCGGACTCCCCAAGTCCAGGGGCGCTAAAGGTGCGGGCACCAGCACTTCAGGACGACTCGCCCTCACGAGCGCCAGAACGCTCGCCACGTTGTAAACCGGATAGCGCAGATGCCACGCGCCGAGCAGCGGGACGAGGGTGACGCTCATCCTTCGTCCTGCCAGTCGTCGGTTCGGCGCTCTGTCCGGCCTTTTATCCGTTCATCTCCAGACCGCCCGCCCCGCGCACGGCTTCGCGCTTCGCGGCGCTCCTCTGCCTCGCGGCGTTGCTCGTTTTCAAAGGCGGCGTAGGCGTGCCGGTCTCTCGCTTCGTAAAAGATACGCTCAATGAGTCTTGAGCGGACGCCTAGCGGTACCTTCGGTAGTTGACGCCGCTCGGCTCGCCGCGCCGCCTGCCGCGCCCGTTTTTTGCTCTTCTTCGCCATGCTTTATGCTACAAGGCGGTGGGCGCTCGGCGCAGCGGGGACGCTACCCTTTCGGCCATCCCGGCCTACCGTATGCCTTACTACGGTGACAAAGCTCAGCTCATCAATAATTAGACAAGGTTGAAACGTAGTCGTGATAACGATAGCTAAACACGCGGCAAAGTCAAACTCAGCTGAAAGGAGCAGAATGGAAAACACCGACGAACGTACTGAAAGCTATTCGGGCTCCGCCGGAGTCCGCACCAGAGCACAAACTGAAGCCCGGACGGAAGTCCGGATCAACGCTCAGGCCGAACGGGGCGACCCCAACACCTTCGGACAAGCGGCGCAGGGCGTAACCCAAGAGGCCAAAAGGCGCAGTCAAGAGGTCTTGGGTAAGGTCGCCGACGAAGCCCAGACTTTTGTGGGTAGAGTACGCGGCGAGGCGACGGGCGCGCTTGGCGAGGGCAAAGCCCAGCTTGCCTCACAGATCGGCGGGGTAGCGCGGGCGCTCAGAGCGAGTGGTCGAGAGTTCCGCGGCGACAGTTTGACAGGCTTGGCCGACCTGAGTGAGGGTCTGGCAGGCGAGGTCGAGGCGGTAGAGAACTATCTGGCTGAGCGGAGCGGCGAGTCGCTGGTCGCCGATGTCCGCACCTTTGCCAACCGCAACCGCGCGCTGTTCGTCGGTAGTTTGTTCGTTGCCGGACTCGTAGCCGTGCGGTTCGCGCAGAGTACGCCCCCAACCACACAGGGTTCAGCGAAGCAGAGTTCAGTGCGGCAGGGCTCGGTACCGCGTACGGGACGTTCGAAAACGACTGTCGTAACTAGAGGTGGCGTCAATACCTACCGGTCGGGCCGTTCATGAGGCCAGAAGTTGCCGACCCCAAAACCCGCAATCCTGACGAGCTCGAGCGCGACATCGCCGAAACGCGGGCGCGGATCAGTCAGAACGTCGATTCACTCTCCTACCGGCTGAGCCCGGAAGGTCTCAGCGAAGATGCGAAGGGCGCAGTAGCCGACACGCAAGCGCTGACGTTTGGAGCCATCGAAGGTTTGAGCGACAAATTTCTGGAACGAACCCACGGTTGGAGCGGACAAACCCGCGAATTTGCCAAACGCCACTCGGTTCCGGTTACAATTGTCGGGCTCGGGCTCGCATGGTTGCTGATGCGAGCCAATCGCCGTTAGAGCAAGTAGTAGGTATAGGGATATAAGGGATATAGGGGATGGGGGAACAGCATGGTGTAGTACTTTGCGCCGCAAAGGTGCTTTTACGCAGGTCGCGTCAACACAAAAAACCTACACAGTATTTAGTGACGAAATCGTTTTAAGAACAGGAGTTCTACATGTCTGCAGACCGAGTTATCGTTAATAGCGGGGGAAACGACCACGGCCCCGTCCGCCACACCGCCTGGGGCGCTGTTTTTGCCGGGGCTTTAGTTGCCCTGATGGTCACTTTTCTCCTTAATTTGCTCTTCGCCGGTATCGGTTTAGCCAACTTCGACCCGGCTACAAGCAATAATCCGTTATCGGGTTACGGCACCGCCAGCATCATTGCGCTCGTTGTTATCAACGTGGTGGCGCTCTTTTTAGGCGGCATGATTGCAGGCCGTCTGAGCGGTTCGCCGCGCCGGGGCGACGCGGTTATCCACGGCGTCCTAACCTGGAGCGTGCTGACTATCGGTACGATTTTACTCTTAACGACCGCAGTGGGCCGAATCGTCGGCGGGGTTGCCGGACTCGTTGGGAATACCGTCTCGAGCGTAGCTCAAGGTGCCGCCGCCGTCGCTCCTGAAGCTGCCAACGCCGCGCAGAGCCAAGGGTTAGGGCTCAACAACGTACAAGACCGCGTCAATCAGTTTCTTACCGACGCAGGCGTGCAGAATCCCGAACAGGCTGGACAACAGCTCGTTCAGCTCGTCACACAGCGCGTTCAGAACGGTGAAAGCCTCACCTCACCGGACGCTCAAAACGAACTCAAGACCTTTTTGACCAACAACTCTGACTTGAGTGAGCAAGAGATCAACCAGCAGGTGCAGCAGTTTACACAAGAGGCGCAGCAGACCGCCGACCAAGTAGTCGAAACCACAGAAGAGGCCGCAAGTGTTGCCGGAACCACAGCTTACGCGCTTTTCGGTGCGCTGCTGCTGGGCGCGATCATCGCTATCTTCGGAGCCGTTGCAGGCGCGCCTAAAGATACCTTCGACGCCCGCGTCTAAATCGTTAAAACCATCTCACAGACAAAGGGGCGGCTGTAGTCGCCCTTTTTTTGTTCCTTCCACCGGTTTCGGCGCTTTCACCTCAGCGCCGAACGTACAGTTCTCCCGCTGAGAATAAGAAATAGTGAGAGCATGACAGCATCTAAAGACGCAGACATTCTCGTGATTGGGGCCGGAATTGCCGGATTACGGGCGGCGCGTACGCTGACCCAAGCCGGTGCAGACGTTCTCGTACTCGAGAAAAGTCGGGGCTTTGGCGGGCGAGCCGCTACCAAACGCGTCGATAAAGGCCGCGAAATACGCGTTGACCACGGCGCACAGTATTTTACCGCTAGAGACGAACGTTTTCAGGCTCAGGTAGATGCGTGGCTGCAAGCGGGCGAGTTGGAGGTGTGGACAAAAGGCTTTCACACACTGACCCGTGAGGGCTTACACGCACCTGAAGAGGGTCATCCGCGCTATACCTTTCTGAACGGGATGAACAGTGTCGGCAAACTCTTAGCTGAAGGGTTAGATGTGCAGCTTTCGGCGACGGTGACAGAGCTTTTGCGCACGGGGACAGGCTGGGCGGTAGGGCTAGGGGACGGCACCCGCTACACCGCCGCACGCGTTTTGCTCGGCGTCCCGGCTCCGCAAGCGCTCACACTGAGCGCACCTTACGTTTCAGCGCAAACCCGTAACCATCTAGAGCAGGTCGAGTTTGCTCCGTGTCTGGCGCTTTTGGCGGGCTACGACCAGTCTGCGCCGGAGTGGTCGGGAATCACAGTCAAAGACGAAAGCAGTCCGCTCTCGTGGCTTGCCGACGACACCAGCAAACGCGTTTACAGAGACCCGACCGTACTGGTTTTGCACGCAGAGCCAGCGTTTTCCCAAAAATATCTGGAGACGCCTGAGGCCGCCGTGCCGGAGATGCTGGCAGTCGCCGCCTCACTCGGTTTTGCGGGGCCGAGCTGGACGCAAATGCACCGCTGGCGTTACGCCAAAGCGACCACACCCTACGGTGAACCCTATCTTCAGGACGACAAGGACGATACCCTGTTCTTTTGCGGCGACTGGTGCGGCGGGGCCAAGGTCGAAGCGGCCTATGTGTCTGGGTTGGGGGTCGCCCAAGCTCTCTTAGAACAGACTGCTTAAAGCGCGGCGAAGGTGTCGCACTGGCTCGGGTCGCCGGTTTTGAAACCCCTCGAGAACCAGTTCACCCGCTGCTCGGACGAGCCGTGCGTAAACGTCTCTGGGTTGACGCGGCCCGTTGCCTGCTCCTGCAAACGGTCGTCGCCAATCGCGGCGGCGGCGGTGATCCCCTCTTCAAAATCAGCTTGAGAAATCGATCCGACCCGGCTACTTGACTGCTGCGAGCCAGCCTGTGTTTGTTCGCCGCCCCAGACCCCGGCGTAACAGTCGGCCTGAAGCTCTAGAGCTACCGACAACCGGTTAGCAGCTCTCGGATTGGCCTGTTGCTGCTGCCGCACCTCATCCGACGTACCGAGCAAGTTCTGCACGTGATGACCTATCTCGTGAGCGATCACGTAAGCCTGGGCAAAGTCGCCCGACGCGCCGTAACGGTTTTGCAGGTCATCGAAAAAGGCAAAATTGAGGTAGACGATTTCGTCCAGCGGGCAGTAAAAAGGCCCGGCGGCAGCGGGAACATTGCCACACGCCGAGGGGACGGTGCCGCTCTCGAGCGACAGCTGCGCTTCTCTGTAAGAAATGTCGTTTTCCCGGAAAATCGCCGTCCACGTCGCTTGTGAATCGTCAAGCACGGCTGAGACAAAGCTGACCATCTGCTGATCGCCCGGTGTCCCAACGCCACCCTGAGACTGCGGTTGTATTCGTGACTGTGACTGCGGTTGTGATTGGGTTTGGGTCGTACCACCTTGACTTAACGGAGATTGAATTCCGAGCAGCCCGAACAGATCGACGCCGGAGACCAGACTCAAAACCAGCACGATTAAAAAGCCGCCGACGCCCAAAGACGCCATCCCACCACCGACACCCCGGCCTACACCTCTACCGCTACCGCGCCCGCTACGCCTCCGGTTGTCGGTGACGTTACGGCTTTGCCCCTTATCTTCCCACTTCATGTGTTCTCCCTGTAGTTTTTAGCTAGTGACCTAATTAAGTTCGGCTGGAGTGAGTCTAGCAGATACCGCCCCGGCTACTCGAGCCCGGCACGCACAATCTTGACGGTTACGAGCAGCTGCCCGACGTGCCGGGTGGTGTGTTCAGCGGCGTGAACGAGGAGTCCGATCACCGTCGAGGGGAGTTTTGCGCGGCCTACCGCTCTAGGCTCTGTCAGCGTCTTCTCGTCTAGTTCGTGCAGCTCTGCCAACGCCTTTTCGAGCTGAGCTGTAAACCCTGAGACGAGGTCGGCGGTGCTTGCGTCTCCCCTACCTTCTTGGGCCAACGCCCCGAGTTGCGCGGCGTCTAGCGCTTCGCCGCGTGCGTAGGTAAAAAGCCGGTCGAGGACGCCGGTAAGGTGCTGCAAGTGAAACCCTACCGAAGCGGCTCCGGCGGGGCGCTCCCACAACAGGGCGTCTGGAAATCCGTCTAACAGTACGGCAACTTCCGCCCCTGCTTGTAGCAGCGCGTGTGCAACAGGTTGTGCGAGGGGCGATATGTCGGGCAAGGGGCCGCGCAGCCAAACCTCGAGGTCATCGACCGTATCAACCGCTACAGGTTCAGCCATAAGCGCTCTGCACCCCTCCCAACCGACCGAGAATTACGAAAGTCATAAGTAGAAGCCTACCAATTTGCCCCTGTAGGCAGCTAGATCTGACGCAGCCTTGACACAACCTGAAAGCGCACGTTACACTTGTTTTTGCTGCGCCGCGGGGTGGAGCAGTCTGGTAGCTCGTCGGGCTCATAACCCGAAGGTCATTGGTTCAAATCCAGTCCCCGCAACCAAAACAAAACCCGTTCTTGACGGTAAAGGGAAAAACGCACCGCTTATAAATATCGGTGCGTTTCTTTTATGGTCTACCTAACGTGTCCATACGGTTCTAAGCCCTCAGTCGGCCTTGCGAACTTCAACTTTTGACGCCGGAAGGTTGCAGAGTGATGCGGCAGCTTGGCTGTTTATAACAGCCGGTTTAACTGATGGGTTACAATCACCGCGTCCGTCAGACAGTTCTCGTCCTGGACGCGAACTTTGGCAGCAATCCCGTTAAGCTTGTGACGGGCCATCGCCAGATTCGCTTTGCGGGTCAGCACGATGTAGAAAAACTGGGTGCTGTTTGGTAGGGGCCGGATGATATGGTACGCCTTGCCTAAGGTGATCAAAATATCGTCGATCTCGTCGTTGAGCCCGAGTTCGTTAATCGTTGTCATCTTGGCCCGGACGACTTCGGTGTTGCCCGCTGCAGCTACGTCAAGGTCGATGCCGCCGCCGATGGTACCTAACGCCATGCCGCTCTCGTAATCGACGATCATCGCTGCCGACGCGCCGTCGATGGCCATCGCCTCGGCAAGTGCCTGGTCTACATTCGGTGCTGTTGCTGTTGACATGCTGGGTTCCTCCAAGGTGAGTTTCAAAGCGAGAGCTTTTAGACGTCGAACTCTCGCTTGAGTCGCTAAGCTCTAAAACTTAGTTAGAGGGTGTTTGGGAAATCCCCCACCTATGTTTAGGTAGGGGTGAATGGTCAAGCGAAAGCAGTATACAACGGACTTAAAAGACGCTGAATGGAAGGTGCTCGAGCCCTACTCACTCAAGTTGCTGCCTGAACCAAGAAGAGGGCGCAAGACGGGTTATGAACTCAGAGTACTGCTTGATGCTATGCGCTATGTGCTGAGAAACGGCTGCACCTAGCGAGACTTACCAGGCGACTTTCCCCGCGTGGCAAAGCGTGTACTACCACTTTGCGAAGTGGCGAGCGGTGGGGCTGTGGCGCAAGCTCAACAAGCACTTGCGGCGTGCGTTAAGGAAAAGGCTTGAGCGTAACGAAGAACCGAGCGCCGGTTGTGCTGATAGCCAATCGGTCAAAGCAGGAAGCTTGCACGGTAACGGCTTTGACGGAGCCAAGAGCGTTAACGGCAAGAAAAGGCATCTGCTGGTGGATACCCTCGGGCTGGTGCTGAGTGTGTTGGTGACGAGCGCGAATGTACCTGAACGCAAAGGGCTGTCACTACTCTTAAACCACAGCAAACCTCATGTACCGAGGTTGTAGCATTTGTGGCTCGACCGGGGTTATAAGGGCACTGCTTTCAGCAACCGTATCCTTTTGTGTTTCGGTATCGTGCTTGAAATCGTCGCTCGTCGTGTTAAGAAAGGCTTTGGCCTACAAGCCAGGCGCTGGGTTGTGGAGCGCACGTTTGCTTGGTTAGGAAACTACCGCAGGCTCAGCAAAGATTATGAAACCCTCCCCGCCTCGAGCGAAGCCTTTATCTATCTCGCAAGTCGCGACTTTATCACCAAGCGCCTTGCTCAAACTAACCACACACCCTGGAGAAACCGGTGAACCTATTCCAAAACACCCTCTAGGGCAATCACAAACTGTTGCGCCTGATTACATAAAATACGCCCCTCAAGAAAAGAGACTGTTGTTATCCGGTTATCCGGTTATCCGGTTATCCGGTTATCCGGTTATCCGGGCGTCTAGCGCCGGCAGCCGTCACAGCAGCTTTTACGCGGTCAAGCAAATAGCACAGGTACATACGTAAGTTCAGAGTTGGTTGCTGGCCCCGTGCCCAACTGCGCTGTACGCGAGTTGCGGAACGTTCTTGTGGCCGTCCCAGAATGACTGCAACAAGACGAAGCCAGGGAACGGGGTGCCTACTTCCGTATGGTGCTGCTCGACCTTTTCCCACTCCGCCGTAGCTAACTCGAGGCTTTCTAAGCTCGAGATGCCGGTGTAGCCCATCGACCACTGCGAGAACGCCCGCTGCTCGGTCAGCTGCTCAAAAACAACCACAACGCTGTGATGCCTTTCGTCCCGTTCCATCCGCCCGAAAAGTGTGTCAACTTCAGCTGCCGGACCCTCGAGACACTGGGCAAAAAAGCTCCCGTGGCACATCAGTACGCCGGTAATACCGCGCGCGGTATTGTAACGCCGCGACCGCTCGAGTAGCCCGAGCAGCGCTTCGTCGCTGAAGTCCCTGTGGGCGTGGCTGATATACACCCGTTGTAAGATGCCGGGAACGTCGCCCGACCTTGTCTGCTCAGTTCTTTGCACAATCATCGTGTCCACCTCGTCGCCATAAAGGTTGGCCATAAAGCTGAACTTAGCGGGTCACCCGCTGCGTCCAGAAGAGAAATGCCACACGGCGGCGTTGGGCACTCCAGCTGATACTTCCGTCTGATCGTCCAAAACGAGGCTGAGACGCCGGTTTCGGCTCGAGGCCACACTATCCCTGTTTACAACGTCACTGTTTACACTATCACCGTTAAAAACGACTGCTATACGGTCAGGTACACTTTGCAGTTCACCGCATTTCACTCCGGTTTACCCCTTCACCGGGCGAGCTGTACGCCTACCAAGCAGACAGCGGACGCTCCAGTCACGAATATGCAAGCAGTAAAGTCCTGACGAGAAAAGCTGTCATAACCCTGTAAGAGCCCGTTCTTATGCTTAAAGTCATGGCAATCTTCGGCGGCCTTGCAAAAATGTCAACTCCGGAAGTTCTCAGGCTGTTGGGAAACCGAACGGGGAAACTCTATCTCTGGCCTGACCCACAGAAACAGTTTGAGCTGCACCTGCACGAGGGTGCAGTTTACTGTCTTAAAAAGGACGGGGTCAGTGTAGGCGATAAGATGACCTTGCAAAAGCGCGTGAGCGAACTTTTTAGCGTCCGTCAGGGCAAGTTTGATTTTAGCCCGGAGGATTATGAACACGCGCGGGGGATTCTCGAGTTTGTGACCAGCCGTATTCCTGTACCTTTTATCGTCGGCGTAACCCGTCAAGACCTGGGACGCCGAAGACGTTGCGGCGTACTTTGAACTCGCCCCAGAAGATGTGGTAAAAGTCAACGCAACGCAGCAAGAGAGCGTAACGAACGCTGTCGCCACACTTCTGAAAGCCATTGAAAAGGAATCGGAACGAGACATGCTGGAGGTGGTCGGTGCCGGACTTAATACTCCCGCATTCTGACAGGAAGAAGGTGCAGGCTGAAGTTGACCTGGAGCGCGTCAAAGAGGTCATCGACAGGTTGAGCGTCGCCGCACCCAGGATTTCGGGTGTTCTCGTAGCCCGTAGCGACGGCCTACCCCTCGTGCAAACCGTGACTCAAAGCGACGCGACGCGGATGGCCGCGATGACTTCGACAGCAGTAGCCCTCAGCAAACGCATCGTCAGCGCCATGAACGCCGGAGAGCTGACCGAGACAAGTATTCTCAGCACCGACGGTCAGATTTTGCTCTACGCCGCCGAGCCACGCGCGGTACTGGCAGTTATTACGGAAACCAAAGCCAACGTAGCTCTAGTCAATCACAAGGCGCGGGCTGCCGCGCGCGAGATCGCAGGCGAATTCAGCGCACGCGCGTAGCGTCAGAGAATACTGTAACCGTTTGGTCGGCGCGGCTCGTTCCTGCCGTATTCGTGCCTATGTTTACCTTGATCGCCGCTCTCAACCAGACTGGTCTTTTTGTTCTCCGGCAGCCAAAAAGTAGACGAAAGCTTTGGCCGAACCAAACGCACCCTAGTTTAAGCCAAACGTCTGTTAAGCTCGAGGCCGGTGCATGTTCGGGTTGAGGAATCCCGGCAGCTGGTGAGTAAAGCTGTGATCTGCATCATTTTTACAAGAGATGGCTACTGATTTCATTGGAGAACAGGCTTAACCGTCGGCAAAAAGCTGCTGAAGGGTACCGGCATTTAGACAACACCCGCTATTGGAGTCCAGCATGACCTTACCCAACTTTTTTATCTTCGGCGCAACAAAATCGGGTACCAGCTCGCTTTATTTTTACCTCAAACAGCACCCTGACATCTTTATGCCGGGGGTTAAAGAGCCGCACTTTTTCGGTTTTAGGCCAGACGAAGAGGTGTGGGAAGTCAGAAACGGCGAAACCCGCAAGAATGGCTACGCCGTTACTAACTCGGATGCATATCAAAAGCTGTTCGAGGCAGGAACCGGGATTAAGGCCAGAGGCGAAGCTTCGGTAATGTATATCTATCTCGAAGGTTCCGAGAAGCGTATCCACGCGCAAGTACCTGACGCTAAACTCGTGGCGGTACTCCGCAACCCGGTCGAACGTGCCTATTCCGCCTACCTTCATCTCATCCGCGAAGAAGACGAACTGTGCGCAACATTTATGGACGCTTTAGACGCTGAACCGAAGCGCGTCGCCGAGGGTTGGGCACCGCTCTACCACTATCAGAACATGGGATTTTACGGCGAGCAGCTGTCACGTTTTTACAAACAGTTTGCGCCTGAGCAGATCAAGGTCTTTCTTTACGAAGACCTCGAGACCGAACCCGAACGGGTCGTTCAGGATATCTACAAGTTTGTCGGCGTCGACCCTTCTTTTAAGCCCGACACTAAAACCAGGCATAACATTTCAGGTGTACCGCGAAGCAGGCTCGTACACCAAGCGCACCGTTTTCTTAAAAAATCCAGCTCTCTCAAGGACTTTGGCAAGGCGCTTTTGCCGACCCCCTTGAGAAACCGAGCTAAACGGCAGTTGCTCTCACGCCTCGAAACCCAAAACCTGCGTAAACCGCCGCTCAGCCCCGAAGCGAGAGCGCGGCTCATCACAGCGTACCGAGACGACCTCGGAACACTTCAAGAGCTGCTCGGGCGCGACCTGTCACACTGGCTGGCGTAAGGGCAGACTACCGCTACGGCGCACAGGGTTGGTATACTCGTATGTTTAGCAGACGCGCTGCGACCTTGATCCTGCGAAAAGCTCAGGTCAGCGCCCTGCTCCAAGGAGGCACGTTGCAAAACCTTGTCATCCGCGGCGCTCGAGCACACAACCTCAAAAACGTCTCGACCACGCTTCCCAGAGACAGCTTCATCGTCTTTACCGGGGTGTCCGGTTCGGGCAAGTCAACCCTAGCTTTCGATACCATCTACGCCGAAGGGCAGCGCCGCTACGTCGAATCGTTGTCAGCTTACGCGCGGCAGTTTTTAGGCTTGATGGACAAACCCGATGTGGACAGCATCGAAGGCTTGTCGCCCGCTATCAGCATCGACCAGAAGACGACCTCACACAATCCACGTTCAACGGTCGGTACCGTTACCGAAATTCACGACTACCTGCGGCTTTTGTTCGCCCGCGCCGGAACGCCGCACTGCCCGATCTGCGGGCGCGTCATCGAAAAGCAGTCGGCGAGTGAAATCGTTGACCGGATGTTAGAGCGTTTTACCGATCAACGGGCGCTCATTATCGCGCCGCTCGTTCGGGGGCGTAAGGGCGAGTACAAACGGCTCTTTGAAGGACTTAAAAAAGAGGGCTTTGCCCGCGTCCGGGTTGACGGTGAGGTGCAGACGCTCGACGAAGCCTTGAAGCTAAGCCTCGAGAAGTACGAAAAACACGACATCGACATCGTGGTAGACCGCCTTAAGCTGAGTGAGAGCGACCGTTCACGGATCGCCGAATCGGTCGAGCTGGCCTTGCAAAAAGGCGAAGGCTTGATGCGCGTCTCCTTACCCGACAAAAATCAGGAAGAACTCTTTAGTGAACGCTTCGCCTGCCCCGAACACGGTACGGTGTTGGAGGAACTCGAGCCCAGGGCTTTTTCGTTTAACTCGCCCTACGGCGCGTGCCCGCACTGCACCGGCCTCGGCTACCGCTCCGAGTTCGATCCGGCCCTGATCATCCCCGACGACGAGCTTTCAATCGGACAGGGCACGATTGCGCCGTGGAGTCAGGGACGCGGCGACGGCAACAAGGTTTTTTACTGGGACCGCATCAAGGCGCTCGCCGAGCACCTGGATTTTGATGTCCGCACCCCCTGGCAAGCGTTGCCGGACAAGGTGCAGAAGACGCTGCTGCGCGGCTCGAGCGAGGCCATCGAAGTCGTCTACAAACGCGGCGACCGCGAAACGATGCGCTTTAACGTCGAGTTTGAAGGTGTGATTCCAAACTTGGAGCGCCGCCTCCGCGAGGCCACCTCGGACTACGCGCGGGAGAAGCTCGAGGCGTTTATGTCGCTCGTCCCCTGCCCCAAATGCCGCGGCACCCGTTACAAACCCGAGGTCTTGTCGGTAACGGTCGCCGAGCGCAACATTGCCGAGCTTTCGGGGATGACGGTTTTAGAGGCTAGAGGATTTTTTGCCGCGCTGAACCTGCCCGAACCGGGCGGAGCCATTGCCGCGCCCATTATGCGCGAGGTCGGTGCACGGTTGGGCTTTCTGGAAAACGTCGGGCTCGACTACCTGACGCTCGACCGCAGCGCGAATACGCTTTCGGGCGGCGAGGCGCAGCGTATCCGTTTGGCAACGCAGGTCGGCAGTGGACTCACCGGCGTGTTGTACGTCCTTGACGAACCTTCGATTGGACTGCACCCCCGCGACAACGCACGGCTCTTGCAAACCTTGTTGCATCTGCGCGACCTCGGCAATACGCTGATCGTCGTCGAACACGACGAGGAAACGATGCGGGCCGCCGATTACCTCGTCGATTTAGGGCCGGGAGCCGGGGTTCACGGCGGCGAAATCATCGCTGAAGGGACGCCGGACGTGCTGATGCACGATCCGAACTCGCTGACGGCAGCTTATTTGCGCGGTGAAAAGAAGATCGAGGTACCGAGCAAAAGGCGCGGCGGCAGCGGCAAACGTATTAAAATCTTAGGCGCAACTGAGCACAACTTGCAAAACGTCAGCGTCGAGATTCCGCTGGGGACGCTCACCTGTATTACCGGCGCGTCGGGCTCGGGTAAATCGACGCTGGTTCACCGTATCCTGCACGCGTCTTTAGCTAAAGAGCTGTACCGGGCGAAAGAAGTACCGGGCACGCACAAGGCGATTCAGGGTACTGAAAACATCGACAAGGTGATCGAGATCGACCAGGGCCCGATTGGACGCACGCCGCGCAGCAACCCGGCGACGTACACCGGGATATTTACCGAAATCCGCGACCTCTACACGCGTGCGCCCGAGGCCCGTAAACGCGGCTACAAGGCCGGACGGTTTTCGTTTAACGTTAAGGGTGGACGTTGCGAGGCGTGTAAGGGCGACGGCACCGTCAAGGTCGAGATGTACTTTTTGCCCGACATTTACGTACCGTGTGAGGTTTGTAAAGGCGCACGCTACAACCGCGAAACTTTAGAGGTCAAGATTCGCGGTAGATCGATTGCCGACGTGCTGGCGATGACCGTCGATGAAGGGGTCGGATTTTTTGAAAACATCCCCAACATCGCGCGTAAACTGCAACTGATGCAAGATGTCGGGTTGGGCTATATCAAAGTCGGGCAGCCCTCACCTACCCTTTCAGGGGGCGAGGCGCAGCGTGTGAAGTTGGCCTCGGAACTCGGTAAACGCAGCACCGGCAAAACACTCTATATCTTGGACGAACCGACCACCGGCCTACATTTTGCCGATGTGCAGCGGCTGCTAGGCGTGCTGCAACGTCTTGTTGAAGGGGGCAACACGCTGGTCGTCATCGAGCATAATATGGACGTAATCAAGACTGCCGATTGGCTTATCGACCTGGGGCCGGACGGGGGCTCGAGAGGGGGCACCGTCGTCGCCGAAGGCACCCCCGAAACCGTCGCCGTCCACCCAACCTCTTCAACCGGCTCGTACCTGCGGCAGATTCCTGAAATTGAGGCGCGTCTCCCCGAATTGGCTCCAGCATGACCCGGAGCCGTAAGGCCCGCGCCGCCTCGCCCAGCACCGCGCCTTTTATCATCGGACTGTTTTTCTTTTTGCTCGCTGTGGTTTTAGCCGTCGCGCCTTTGCCTATTCTCGTTCGTAGTTTAGGCGTCGTTTTGTGCAGCTACGCCGCGTTCGTCTTTGCCGGACTGCCGTTTGCGTTTGCCGCGGCGCTCCTCGCGCCCGTCGCGGGCCTCCTGACCGGCGGTGAGACGTGGCTCGTGCTACTGCCGCTGATGCTCGTGTCAGGGCTATTGGCGTTTTTGGGCCTAGATTATGCGTGGCGTTGGGGAGCGCTCTTCGTCTCGCCGCTGCTTTATGTTTTGCCCCAAGTGATCGTCTGGCAGCTTTCGCAGCGTTCGCTCTTTTCTGTAGCGCTGCCGTGGGAACCGACGGCTCCGGTATGGCTAGGGCTGCACGCACTTGCAGCTCTGGCTGGGACTGCCGGGGCGATCTTTGTGACACGTGGCGCAGAGACGCGCAGGCACAGAGGCTAATTGTGGCTAGTTGGACCGTGATATGAAAAGTTGGATAAAAGATCTGCAGCGACTCTGGTTTTACTATCTGGCTTCGTACTTGGTGAGGAATTACGCTCGAGTCTTCCGGCGGCTCAAGGTCGAAGGATTAGACCTTGTTCCGCGCTCTGAAACCCAAGGTTTAATTATCGCCAGCAATCACCTGTCGAACTTCGACCCACCGCTCGTCGGGTCGCTCGTCACCCGTGAGATCCACTTTATGGCGAAGCGCGAACTCTTCGAGACGCAGCCGCTGCGGTGGGTTTGCGAACACCTGATGGCGTTTCCTATCGACCGCAACAAGGGCGACACCAAAGGGATTAAAACAGCCCTGCGGTTCCTTAATAGCGGCGTTGCTATAGGCATTTTTCCGCAAGGTACCCGCAACGCTGGCGACGCCGCCGCGCTCGACGGCGCAGCATTTTTGGCCCAACGCGCCCAAGTACCCTTGCAACCCGTAGCCATTTGGGAGGAGCGGGGCCGCTTGCGGGTACGTTTCGGCACGCCCATCTATGCTGAGGATAAATCAAAAGCAGCAATGCACGCGCTCACCGAAACACTCATGACCCGGATTTACGAGTTACGCCCTGCCAAGTCGTAAACCATGTCAGGCACACACTAAACCTGAAAGAGCGAACTGGTTTACGTCTCTGACGGCGTAAACCGAGTTATCTCGACTAGGACTTGCTATCTGCCGAACACCGTGCTAAAGTAACGCCGAAGTCCAAAAGGAGGTGTGGCTATGGCGAAAGCTAAAACGGTTTCTAAAGCTGATCTCGTTGACCGAGTTTCGGACGAGACCCAAATGAAGAAAAAAGATGTCAAAACGGTTATCGATTCGATGATTGACCACGTAACCCAGCACCTGAACGGCGGCGACAAGGTGCAGCTTACAGGGTTTGGTACCTTTGAGGTGCGCGAACGCAAAGCCCGTACCGGCGTCAAACCGGGAACGACGGAAAAAATCGAGATTCCGGCGAGCAAATACCCGGCGTTCAAACCCGGCAAAGCTCTTAAAGACAAGATTTAAGGGCTTTTTGTTAGTTGAGGCGGCCTTCGGGTCGCCTTTCTTGTTTATTATCGTTTATTCCGGTCTTGTTAGTCTCAGATATGCTTGGTAGAGGGAAATTTGTATTAAAAACTGGGGCGGCGAGTCGTACCCGGACTAGAACCGCGCTTTGCTCGGTGCAACCTCAATTTTGCAAGGCTCGTAAGGTTAGAAATCTTTAGGAACCGACTTTCTCAGAAAATCTCGAACAGCTTGCGTAATTTGCTCTTTCACCTCTTCTTGAAGAAAATGACCTGCGTCAAGCTCTAATGTTTCAGGGTTCTTAAATACTGTTCGCCAACGGGTTAAAAAGCTAGAAGGCACGAGCTTGTCTTTCATTCCCCAAAGTAGCAGGGCCGGTTTGTCCTCTATCGCCGCTCGCTTGTCCCACAACGTTTCAAACCATTTGTTAGACTCAGCTATCGTAGCGACAAGCGCGTAGAGTGCTCTGCAGCTTTGCGGCGTTGGAAACGGTCCTCGGTAGTGCTTCAGCAGTTCGCTAGTTAAAACCGTCTGGTCTGCGAAGCCCAGACGTTTCAGAAGTACATTAACCGAAACGTTTGGGCGGGTGTAGAGAAATCTACCGAACGGGTTGCTGAGTACGCGACCTGCCTGTATAAGAGACTCGTTGGGCCACAACCAAGTATTCATCACTACGACTGCCCGGACGTTTTCAGGGTGCTCGAGCGCGTAAGGGAGACCGATAGGGCCGCCGAAGTCGTGGACGATAAGCACAACGTCTTTAAGCTCGAGCGTATCAATAAGGTGCGCCAAGTTCTCTGCATGTGCCTCCGGGGTATAGGCAAACGTTTCAGGTTTGTCCGAAAGGCCAAACCCAAGCTGATCGGGTGCAATGCAGCGGTAACTGCCGGACAAGTCTCGGACAAGGTGGCGGTACAAAAACGACCAGCTTGGGGTGCCGTGAACCATTACAACGGGAACGCCTTGACCTTCGTCTAAGTAGTGCATACGGCCTGATCCGAGCTCGAGGTAATTGCCCGAAAAAGGATAAAGTGCCGGGTTAAGCCATGCGGGACGGGTCATAAGACCTCCTGGTAATTACCGAGCAGCGCTTCAAGAACACGCTCAAATGGGTAGGTGTCAGGCTCGAGCATCGCGTGCTGGCAAACGCCGTCAATCGCGGCGAAGAGCAGCCGGGCTTCCGTCTCGGGATGAGCTACGTTTAAGTCCTGACATATCTGCTTTAACTGCTTACGGATGCGCTCAGTACCCGCATAGATGGTAGAACCCAGTGCTTGAGCTGCTGCTGGTTGAAAGCGCAAGGTATAAAAAAGCCGCCAGAAGTTACGGTTCGTCTGCATGAGGCCAAACGTTTTGCGTAACAGGATTTCCAAGCGCTCCGTACCATTAGCTGCTGCGTCAAGCTCGAGGGTGGCCTGCACATCTTGCATACTTTTCTCGAACAAGGCTAAAAGAAGGGCCTCTTTGTTTTCAAAATGGATATAGAGTAGCCCTTGAGAGACACCTGCGCGTTGGGAGATGGCTTTAACACTGGTTCCGGCGTAACCGTACTCGGCAAACAGTTCCAAAGCGCTCTCTAAAAGCCGCTCTCGGCGAGTTACATCCTTTCCTGAGTTCGCATCAGTCATATCGTTATTATAATGAATGTTCGTTCATTCATAAAATGACAAATGTCCCGAAGTGCGTTAGTTCATCGGGCAGCTACCGAGTACAGCTTTTTTGAGTACGGCTCTTTCGCAAAAGCGACCCTGCTCACCAGACTGTTTTTGGTTCGGAGCGCGAAGTGTGCAGTTAGACTTGATTTTTACGGCAGGTATTATCTGGTCAGCAGCGCTCTCAGTCTAAGGTTTGCTGACTAGCACTCACATTTTGAGGTGATATTTAGTGCAGCCTCTCGTGGAAGTGCTGTTACTTCGCAGCTCAGTTTTCGGCCTTTCAGGTATAACACGCTGCCCCGCAAATACGCTACACTTTGAGCCTATGGGACTCCTCGAGGTTATCGGCCCGGTCATGGTAGGACCGTCTAGCAGCCACACCGCCGGGGCGTGCCGTCTGGCGCTCTTGGCGCGTCGTACACTCTTGTCGAAACCTCAAAGGGCGACACTGACGCTACACGGGTCGTTTGCTAAAACTGCCAAAGGTCACGGCACCGACCAGGCGCTCGCTGGCGGCTTGCTCGGTTACGCGCCCGACGACGCGCGGATTCCAGACGCACTAGAAAGAGCTGAAGAAGCGGGCCTCGAGCTCCACTTCAACACTAAAGACCTGGGCGACGTTCACCCGAACACCGTGAAGTTTACGCTCGTCAATGAACACGAGACCGTTGAATTTTTGGGCTCGAGTCTCGGCGGGGGACTCGTCCGAGCGTCTAAGGTAAGCGGCTTTGAGACGAACTTTTCCGGCGCGTACCATACGCTCCTCATCCGGCATACCGACCAAACTGGGGTTATTGCGACGGTCGCGCGAGTTTTAGCCGACGACGCCGTAAATATCGCTACGCTCACGTGTGCGCGTAGAAAACGAGGAGAAACGGCGTTGATGGCGCTCGAGCTCGAAACAGCGCCGACGCCCCATGTGCTGACGTACCTGTCGCAACTAGGCGTCGTAAACTGGCTCAGGTTACTACCGGACGTGATGAACGGGTAGGGGGACGAAGATGACTTTGAACGAGCTACTAAACGTTTCCGGCAGGGCTTCCGAAGCGGTGTTAACTGACAGCACGCCACCGGAAGAGCAGGCGGCACTGCTCGAGTCTATGCGCGGCCGTTTAGGTGAAATGAGAGATTCTATCGCTCGGGGGTTAGCGTCCGACGCGCCGAGCCGTACCGGAATGGTCGGTTGGAACGCCAAGACCTTATGGGAGGCTCCCGACGCGCTGCAAGCACCGCTGCTAAAACGCGTCCAAGCCTACGCAATGGCCGTCAACGAAGAAAACGCCCGCATGGGCCGTATCGTCGCTGCGCCGACGGCAGGCAGCGCCGGAACCGTACCGGGCGCACTCATCGGTGTGGGTGACGCATTGGGCTTAACCGACGACGATTTGCTGATGCCGCTCGTTTTGGCTGCCGGAATCGGCGAGGTCATCTCACAAACGATGTTTATCGCCGGAGCGACGGGCGGTTGCGGCGCAGAGATCGGCTCGTCGGCAGCGATGGCGGCAGCGGCGGTGTGCGAGCTTTTAGGTGGCGACGCCAAACAAACCGTTCACGCAGCGGCCCTCGCGCTGGTCAACACCATTGGGCTGGTGTGCGATCCGGTCGGCGGTTACGTCGAGGTACCGTGCGTATCTCGTAACGCCTTTTACAGTGTTCACGCGGTCGCGGCGGCACAGCTCGCACGCGCCGGACTTACGTCGTTTATTCCGCCTGATGAGGTCGTCTCGGCGATGGCGTCGGTGGGACGGATGCTCCCGCCCGAGCTGCGTGAGACCGGCGAAGGCGGGATCGCCGACACCCCGACAGGTCGGATGATTGCGCTCAAGATGGCTGAACGTTAAGTGACCTGACCGCCGGAACCTTCGAGCTCCCAAACATGCAGGGTCAGCGAAACGTAAACCGTAGCGTCATTAAGAAGCACTACAAAGTGCGTTTCGCTTAAAGCCTATGATAGGGGGACTAAATGCGGGCACACAGCACCCCGCCGGGAGGTACGATGAACCAAACAGCCCCTCAGACCTATACACCTCAGCTGAGTAGCAGAGGTGCAAGTAATAAACCGAGAGTTGTCATCATCGGTGCGGGTTTTGTCGGTATTTACGCGGCAAAGGCTCTCCGTAAAGCCGATGTTGAAGTCGTCCTGATCGACCAGAACAACTATCACACCTTTCAACCGCTGATCTATCAGGTGGCGACGGCGGCCCTCGAGCCCGAAGAGGTTGCCCAAACCGTTCGGACGATTTTCAGGCGGCAAAAAAACCTCAACTTTCGTCAAGCAACCGTCGAAGACGTCGATTGGGACGCTAAAACGCTGGCGTTCGCGGGCGGGGACACCCTCGAGTTCGATTACCTCATCATCGGCGCAGGCGCGGTCTATAACGACTTTGGGATTCCGGGCGTTAAGGAAAACGCTTTTTACGTAAAGAGCTTGACTGAAGCCGTCAACATTCGGAGTCATATTCTGCGGCAGTTTGAGCGGGCGAGCGCCGACCCCAGCTTGATCGACCAGGGCGCACTCAACATCGTTATCGTCGGTGGTGGGCCGACCGGCGTTGAAACGGCGGGGGCGTTGTCCGAGCTGTTCAGCCGGGTCTTACCTGAAGACTACCCCGACCTCGACGTGTCGCGGGCGAAAATCATCCTGGTCGAGATGCTCGACTTTCTGATGGCTCCTTACGGCAACAAGGCGCGAGAGTACACCGCCGAGGTGTTGCGGGGGCGCGGCGTCGAACTCCGGCTCGGCGAGGCCATTTCCAAGGTATGTGAGGGTGAGGTCGAACTTAAAGGCGGCGACGTGATCCCGACTGAAACGCTCATCTGGGCTGCCGGTGTACGCGGACATCCGCTCGTAGAAGCGCTGGGGGTTGAACTCGAGAAAGGCTACCGCATCAAGGTCAATCCCGACTTGAGCCTGCCCGGTCGCCCGTACGCGTTCGCTGCCGGAGACGTGTCCGGCGCGAAAGATGAAAACGGCAAGATGTTCCTGCAGGTCGCGCAGGTCGCCATTCAGCAGGGCAAATTTGCCGCAAAAACGATTATGAACGAACTTAGCGGTAAGCGCGAACGGGGCCGGTTTTCCTACTTTGACAAGGGCAATATGGCGATTATCGGACGTAATGCGGGCGTTGCCGAGCTAGGTAAGGTTTTCCTTGGGATCAAACTGCGCGGCTTTTTAGGCTGGCTGGGCTGGCTTTTTATTCACCTCGTCTACCTGCCGGGGTACCGCAACCGTCTCGGCGCGTTTACCGACTGGGCGTACAACTACCTGACCTACGACCGCCACGCCCGCCTGATTACCGACATGATCCCCTCCCCCGCTGAACTCGGTAATCATACCGGTGAAGAGGTATCTGACCTCGAGACCGCCCAGCGAGGTCGTAAGGCGCAGTTTGCAGTTAAGTAATCTATCAGCGAGGAGTTGGCTGGGCCGTAAACCGCCTAGCCCCTCTTTTGGGGTAGCGTAGGACGATGGAAAAGCTAACCTCCGACCAGCAGCGAGACTTCTTACATACCGCGATTCGCGCGGCCCGCGCCGCCGCCCACATCCACCAGAGCGGCGTCGGGCAAAACCTGAAAATCGCTACCAAATCGAACGAGACCGATTTGGTGACACGCGTTGACAGGGAGAGTGAAGCGCGTATCCGCGAGATTTTGCTCTCGAGCTACCCCGACCATGTGGTTTTAGGCGAAGAAGAAGGCCAGCAGGGTGACGCCTCTTGCCGCTGGATTGTCGATCCGCTAGACGGCACCCTCAACTACGCGCACGGGTTTCCGTTTTACTGCGTGTCGATTGGGTTAGAGGTTGAGGGGCGGCTCGAGGTCGCCGTCGTCCTCGATCCGGTGCATAATGAACTTTTTACGGCGGTGCGGAGCGGCGGCGCGCTCCTGAACGGTGCGCCTATTGCCGTAACCAAAGAAACTGAACTCCGCCGGAGCATGTTGGCAACCGGTTTTTCCTACGACCCGGAAAGTGCCGTCAACAATGTTGAGGTGATGGGCCGAATGCTGGGCCGTTGCCGCAAAGTGCGTTGTTTTGGTGCGGCGGCTCTGGATTTAGCATATCTGGCGTGCGGACGGCTTGACGGCTTGTGGGCACTTACGCTCAGCCCGTGGGACGTGGCTGCTGGGGTGCTCCTTGTTACTGAAGCGGGCGGACGCGTAACGGACGGTGCGGGCGAGCTTTACAACGTTTACGAAAAAGTTTTGGTCGCGAGCAACGGCAGGGTTCACGAGGCGATGCTGGAGGCGCTCGAGCTTCCCGCCGCCCTGCACCAGGAATGACCACCGCGCCCAGACGATTGGTGTTAGACCTCGAGACCAAACGCTCGTTCGATGAGGTCGGCGGCGCAGAAAACCGCGCTCAACTCGGCGTCAGCGTCGTCGGCGTGTACGATTACGCTGAAGACCGTTTTTTGACGTTTCGGGAAACCCAATTTGACGACCTGACCCATTTGTTAAAAGATGCCGAACAGGTCGTCGGTTTTAACCTCATCGGGTTTGACTGGCCCGTTCTGGCAGCTGAACTCGGGCTATGGGTCACAGAACTCCCGACTCTAGATCTGATGATCGAAGCGCAAAAGGCGCTCGGGCGGCGAATTTCGCTCGACGCGCTGGCGCAGGCAACACTCGGCTCGAGCAAACTCGGGTCGGGTTTGGACGCTTTGGAGTACTACCGCGCCGGAGAGTGGGAAAAGCTCGAGCGCTACTGCCTGGAAGACGTCAAACTCACCCGCGACCTCTACGAATACGCCCGCAAATACGGGCAACTCTTTTTTCAAAAAGGCCCACGCCGCGCCCCCATCGCCATGAGCTTTGCCGAACACCCGCTCGCGCCCATGTTCCGTGACGTTGCCAAAGCTCGGGGCAGCGTGCAGATGGTTTACGGCGGTAAAACCCGGCAGGTTGACGTGACTTCGTTTGACGGCGCGTATGTGCGCGGGTTTTGCCATTTGCGGCAAAAACAGCTGACGTTCAGGCTCGATAAGGTTGAGGACGCCGTAAGGGTGGCCTCGAGCGACCCGCTCTTTTAGGCTGAGTTGCTGTGGGCTTATGAGCTATCCCAAAGAGAGCTTCAAACCTGGCGAGGGCGAAGAGCGTTCGCTCCGTCAACGTCTAGGGATACGCGGTGAGCTGACCTTGGCGCTGCTACCGACCGTCACCGTCCTCGCTGTTTTTGCCTTTGTCGAGGTGCTGAGTCAGCAGCGTTTGCTATTTGCTTCACTGGCCTCGAGCGCCTTTTTAATCTACCTAGATCCGCAGCACGGCATGAACAGCGTTCGGACGCTCGTTGTGGCGCACCTGATCGCCGCCAGTTTGGGCTTCGGCACCTATCTCCTCTTCGGGCCCGGTTATCTCGCAGCCGGGGCTGCCATGCTCGGCACCGTCGTCCTGATGATCGTCCTCGACGCGGTGCATCCGCCCGCCGTTTCGACCTCTTTAAGTTTTGCATTTCGGGCCGGAAGCGCGAGCAATCTGCTTCTTTTTGTGTTGGCGATAGGGATTACGGTGATGCTGGTGGGCCTCGAGCAGGTTGCAGTTTGGCTAGCGGCGCGGCAAGCTCGGCGCGGTAAGGTGACGGAAACTTGAACACCGGAAGATGAGCAGAGAACCTGAACCCAAAAGCGTCATTAAAGAATCGTGGACGGGCTTTTTACTCCCTATCGCCCTGATTTTCGGGCTCGTTTTGCTGCTAAGCCTAAACACCAATGTCGGCGGCAGCGTCGGTGAAGGAACCCAGGGCAATCCACTCGAGGGCTGGCTCAACTTATCGTCGGCTACTTTGCGGCAGGCGCTGAAATTGCGGCGGCCCTGGTGATCGGTCTGGCAATTTTACGCGGTATCTTGAGCTATATCCGGCTACTATTTTCACGTTCGGCAGCTGAAGGAGCCGCCACCGAAGGCATCCGCCTCAAACTCGGGCGGGCGCTTACCCTCGGCCTCGAGTTTACGGTGGCCAGCGACATTTTACGGACGGCTGTGGCCCCGACCCGGCAAGACATCTTGAACCTTGGCGCGATTGTTTTGCTGCGGACGCTGCTGAACTATTTTCTCGAGCGGGAAATCGAACAGGCCGAAGCCAAACGCGTATAATCGGCCTCATATGAAGACAATAGATGCGACGAAGGTAGCTAGAGACGGATTTTTACGGCGTTTTCGGTTAAAGTCGTTCATCACGTTGGGCGTAACTATCGCCGTAATGTTCTTGATTCCGTTACTCATTAGCCTGAGCACGAACTGGTCGTATTGGCGCACGTTTAACTTGGCTACTCCGGCTTTACTGACGCTTATTACATTAGCACTTTTTGTACAGTTGCTATTTATAAAACCTCGAGCGGGACAGGTACTTCTTGACGCTGGGCCATACCCGCAGCGGAGACTATTACATTGTCAGCGAAGAGTTGACCCATAGCAACACAGTGTCTAAAGTAAGCGAATGAAAAAGCGCTATGGAATCAAGCTGAGTAAAATACAAAGGCAAGAGCTCGAACGGCTAACAAAAGCGGGAGCGTGCCGGGTGAGGGTGTACAAACGGGCTAGGGCACTGTTACTGGCGGATGCCGGGGTAAGTGACGCCGAGATTCTCAAGCAAGCAGATATCAGTTTGGCAACGCTCAAGAGGATCCGCAAACGTTTTTGCGAAAGCCAGAGTAACGTCCAAGAGGTAGTAGCGGACAAGCCCAAACCAGGACGCCCAAGTCGCTTTAGTGGTGAACAGCGAGCGAAGATTACCGCTTTAGCATGTAGTGAGGCTCCTGAAGGCAGAAGCAGATGGACACTGAGACTGTTAGCGGATAAAGCTGTCGAGCTGGGCTTGGTTGAGACTGTTTCGCATGAGGGGGTCAGCGAGATACTGAAAAAAACGAGCTCAAACCCCACCTAAAGCGGTGTTGGTGTTTGGGCAAGCTCACCTCTGCGTTCATTTGGCAAATGGAGCGGGTGCTTGATACTTACGCTCAGCCTTATGACCCCGACTATCCGGTACTTTGTTTTGATGAACGACCTTGTTATCTGATTGAACAGACCTTACAACCTGTAGCGATGAAAGCAGGCCAGGTCAAACGCGAGGACTACCATTATAAAGTCACGGCAAGTTGTTCAGTGCTCTTAGCGGTCGAGCCGCTTACCGGCAGGCGTTGGACTAGGCTCTATGACCACCGCCGACGGCAGGAATACACCGACTTTATGCAGTACTTAACGCAACAGTTCCCTCAAGCGCAGAAAATCAGGCTGGTGCAGGATAATCTCAACACCCATAACCCAGGCTCGTTTTATGCTGCTCTAGCACCGCAAGCTGCCTTCGAACTTGCCCAGCAGTTTGAGATGATTCATACCCCTAAGCACGCTTCTTGGCTTAACATGGCTGAACTTGAATTCTCCGCTTTAAGCAAACAGTGCCTAGACCGGCGCATTGCTCAACGTGACCGCCTTGAAACTGAACTTAACGCTTGGCAAACAGAGCGCAATCAAGCCCAAGTTAAGCTCAACTGGCAATTCTCCAAAGAAGCGGCTAGACACACCTTCAAACGTGCCTATACAGAGGTGAAGGTGTCAGTACCTCGCTGACAGTGTAGTATGGCAATCATCAGAAGTATTGAGTCAAATAACCGCAGAGCCTGAACCAAGCTCGGGCATCTTGGAGGGTGATAGCGTTGCAAGCGTGTTTGATAGCGTGCGAAAGCGTTTCTCGGGTAGTCGCCTGAGCTTTTCTAAGTAAGGCTTTGATTTTGGTAGCATTTGCAAAATAGGTTACGACACACGATAGTAAGGAATGCGAGCGTACTCGGAAGACTTAAGAACGAGAATCGTAATAGCAGTTGAGGAAGAAGGGCTTGCTAAGGTAGAAGTAGCAAGACGTTTCAAAATAGACCGAGCGACGGTTTATCGTTACCTAGCACGCGCTGGGCAAGGCGAACTCAAAGCGAAAACCTCACCAGGCCGCACCCGCAAGCTAACCCCGGAACAGGTGCAGGCGTTTAAGCGGCGCTGTAGAAAAGTTTTTTACTCTGATTGCAGGTTGAGAGGGCGGCTGGGGGAGACTCGAGGTCGTCTTTCTATAGTTGGATACTGAGTCGCTAAATGATGGCAGACTTTAGGGACCTTACGCGCAAACATCACGGCGTTGGCGAGGCGGTTGTAGTCGCACACCGCGAGTTTACCGTCTACCGTGATTTCGTAGCGGGTACGGTCGTCGTTGCGTGTGACCTCACTATTTTCAACGTCTAAAGTTTTAGCGTCTAGCACGGCTTCTCGCCGCAACGTCGGTTTTTAGAGGTTTCAAAAGCGCTTCGATGCCGGCGCGGCGACCTTCTAGAAAGGGCGGCAACGACAGCTTTTCGCCTAGTGAGGCGAGCGGTTCGTCGGCGGTAAAACCGGGGCCGTCGGTAGCTAGCTCGAGCAGCACCCCGTTCGGTTCACGGTAGTAGATGCTCCGAAAATAGTAACGCTCAACCTCACCACTCGTCGCCAAGCCGAGCTGTTTTAGGTGCTCGTCCCACGCATCAATGTCTTCATCGCGAATCCGAAACGCTACATGATGGACGCCGCCAGCACCGGGCCGGTGTGGGGGCAATGATGGCGGCACCGAGACGTGCAGTTCACCCTGCGGCCCTTCAGCGTCCATCACAAAGACGTGCGTCTCACCGTCCGGCCCCGCATAACTACGTGCTTTTTCCATACCGTAAGCGCGTTCTAGAACCTGATCTGTCGGGAAAAGCCCCGGCACGGTGAGCGTGACCGGCCCCAGACCGATAAGCTGATGTTCCGGTGGTACTTGGTTGTCAACCGACCGAGCCGAAACACCGTCATCTTCTGTCAAGCTCAGACGTTGCCCTTCAGGGTCGTCAAAATTGAGCACCGTCCGCCCGTCGCGCAGAGTAGGCGCGTCAGCTTCAACCCCGCGCTTTTTGAAACGGTCTGCCCACCACACCGCACTACCCCTCGGAATACGAAACCCGGTACGGGTGACGCTGTTGTTGCCGCGCCGCTCTTTGGCCGCGGGCCAGTCGAAGAAAGTAATGTCCGTGCCGGGGCTGCCCGCGCCGTCGGCGTAGAAAAGGTGATAGGCGCGCACATCGTCTTGGTTGACAGTCTTTTTCACGAGCCGTAAACCGAGAGTATCTGTGTAAAACGCCACGTTTTCGGCGGCGCGGGCAGTAATGGCGGTGAGGTGGTGGATTCCGTGGACGCGTAAGCTCATAAAGTCTCCTTGGTTCAGCTCATAGTAGTATAGATTATATAGTGAAGATGTAGTTTGCTGGGCAGCCTCATACAAACGAGTGTTGCAGCGTACACAATTTCGGGTGATCTATAACCGTACCGTAAAGTAGGAACTTGAGCGCTATTTTGCCTTATGGTTAGGAGATGAAACCTTACTGTGTATTATCTATAGCGGGCGTAGCAGCTACGCGGAGCCTGCAGCGCAAACCGCTGCTTCAGTTGGAACCACGATGAACCGCGACGCCCAGCTTCAGAGACTACAAGACGAAACCTTCGATATGCTGGTCATCGGTGGCGGTGCGACGGGTGCCGGGGTTGCTTTGGAGGCCGCTAGCCGAAGCCTCAAAACCGCCTTGGTCGAACGCGACGACTTTTCCGCTGGGAGCAGCAGCCGCTCGACCAAACTCGTTCACGGCGGGGTACGCTACTTAGAGCAAGCCGTTAAACGGCTTGACAGCACGCAGTTCAATTTGGTGCGTGACGCCCTTAAAGAACGCGCAATTTTGCTCAAAATTGCGCCGCACCTGGCGCACCCACTACCTATCTTGACGCCCTTATACAGCTGGTTTCAGATTCCTTACATGATGACCGGCCTTAAAATGTACGACGCGCTTGCAGGCCGCGCTAACCTCAAAAGCAGCCGCTTCGTGGGCCGTGACGAGGCGCTCAAACGCTTTCCCATGCTCAAAAAAGAAGGTTTACGGGGTGCGGTGCTTTACTACGATGGTCAGTTCGACGACGCCCGGATGAACGTTTCACTGGCGCTGACGGCTGCCGAAGAGGGTGCCGCGGTTGGCAATCACCTCGAGGTTACAGCGCTCCTTAAATCCGGCAAACGGGTCAGTGGCGCGTCGGTACGCGACACCTTGACCGGAAAAACTTGGGACATCTGGGCCAAAACCGTCGTCAACGCGACCGGCCCCTTTACCGACGCCATCCGCCAATTCGATAACAAAGACGCACCGCCGATGCTGACTGCCAGCTCCGGCGTACATATCGTGTTGGATGGGCGTTTTTCGCCACCTGACACGGGTCTCTTAATCCCTCAAACCGACGACGGACGCGTCCTCTTTTTGTTGCCGTGGCTCGGCTATACCCTGTTCGGTACCACCGACAATCCCGCCACTATCGAAACGAATCCTGAGCCCAGCGAAGACGATATCGACTATCTACTGTCGTACCTGAGCCGTTACTTTAACGTCCCAGCAACCAAAGACGACATTTTGGCAACTTGGTCAGGGCTCCGCCCACTCGTTTCCGACCCCAAAGCAGCAGACACCGCGAAACTCTCACGCGACCATGTAGTCAATACCAGCGACTCGGGGCTGATTACGGTTGCCGGGGGCAAGTGGACGACCTACCGTAAAATGGCGCGTGATACCGTCGCCGAGGCACTTAAGGTAGGCGAATTACAGGCGAGTGCGTCAGGTACCGACACCCTCAAACTCGTCGGCGCAGAGGCGTTCGACCCGGACGGGGCCACCGCACTCAGACGCCAGCATGGTCTCGAGGCAGACGTCGCTGACTACCTCAACCGCGCTTACGGCGACCGGGCCGTAAAAATAGCCGAACTCGTCGAAACACGCCCTAAGCGTTTAGTCAAGGGCCATCCGCATCTGGAAGTAGAAGTTATCTACAGCGCCACCGAAGAAGGGGCTTCTACGGCTGTAGACTTTTTGGCGCGGCGTACCCGGTTAGCGTTTTTAGATCAAGGAGCGGCTTTAGAAGCTCTACCTAAAGTTATAAAGCTAATGGGTGAGACGCTCTCGTGGGCTGAAACTAGGAAACAGCAGGAAAAACGTGCAGCGGAAGCTTACCTCGGCAAAGCTCAGCAACCTGTCGTGGCCTAACGTCTATACAAACAGCACTGCTGAGAGAAATTGCACCAATAGCATTTCCACGAGAAGCTGCACTAAGTATCACCTTAGAATGTGAGTGCTAGTCGGCACAACTTAGGTGGAGAGCGTTGCCGACCGGCTGACACCTGCTAAAAAATGGAGGCGTGATGTTTAGCATCTCCATAACCAAACTACTTCTCTCGCCACCGCCCCGAGTCGTCTTTCTCGTACGTCTGCCCGACTGCCGACCACGCCACCCGGTGCGACACCTCTTCACGCGAGGCGTCATCCCGGCGTTCATCCGGTTTGTACTCGTCCCAGGCGCTATTACAAGCAGCCCGATAGATTTCTTGGGCGTGTTTGAGTAGATTGTCCCGAACCGAACCGGGCAAGTCGCTCAGATTTTTGTACGGCATGCTAGACCCCCTTTGACCTCAGACTATTATTTTTGTGGAACTCCGCCTAGACTGTTCTCCGCCTCTGGTTTGACGTCTTCTTCCGGCCTTACGTCTTCGGTTACAGGTTCGTCGTGTAGGACGCCCCGTAAAAGCGCGGCGTAACCGACGATACCGATGAGCGCAAATGAAAACCACTGGAGCGCGTATGAGAGGTGAGGGCCATTGGTGAGTTCGGGTGGCGGCGGCAGGATAGGTAGTTGACCCGTCTGCGGGGGTGTTTGAGAGGCAAGTTCTAAAAAAACAGGCTCGAGCGTGTACGGCAGCTGCCGCTCTAACCGCACCGGATTGACAAAAAAGACGGCCTCGAGCTCTCCTACTGCCGGGTCTTTTTGAATCAGCCCCAGCCGGTCGAGAAAGCCACCCCCAGCAGGCGGCACTTCAGGAGGCTTCAAGATACCCGTTACCTTTACCGGCGCGTCTGGCGGCGCGGCTTCTCTAATCGGCGGGTCGTCGAGCGCAAAAGGCACCCAGCCTCGGTCAACGAGAAGCGCACGCCCCCCAGAAAGGCGTAGCGGCGTCAGGACGTGATATCCCGGACTTTCGTCATAGGCACGCGAGCGGAGCAAAACCTCGTTTGCCGTATCGAAACGGCCTGTCGCGCTCGCACGGCGGTACGCGACTGAATCTTCAGCATTTTCGGGTGCTGTAAACGAATAGTCGCTGATAAGCCTGTTAAAGGGCTGCGAATCAGCTTCCAGACGCGACTCAAGCAGCGCGTTATACATCTCCCGCTGAGCTAAACGGCGGAGTTGCCAAAGGCCGAAATTGACGAACAATACAACCAGCCCAAGTGCTAACAGGTGTCCAGCGATCCAGCGCGGCGTCAAAAGTTTTTTCATAACCTCTTCTTGGGTAAAAAAGGGTCACACAATCTTTGCGACCCTTTCCGGGAAAATCTACTAGGTGGATAAGTTCACGCGCTCAGTTACCGCCCCCACCCTGCTGTGGGCTGTTAGGAGGGACTGTATTTCCAGCACCTGGGCCCGGCAGTTCTCCGGGTAATTCAGCTGGCGCGGCTTCAGTTGCAGGCGGTACATAGGGCGTCGTAGATTTGGGCAACGTGGGAACTGCTGTGTTGGTACCGCCTTCGTCGGTAATCGTATTTTGCTGGTACACACCGAACGGGTCGCCGACGTTACGCACTGTTTCCGGCCCTTTGTAAAAGATCGGCAACACGTAGACGATAAGCAGTACAAAGATCCACACGCCGTCCACAAGGTGCCAATACGCTACCGGAACCTCGAGCCCGTTTTGCAGCTCCGGCGTAAACTTGCGCTGCCGTCCACGAACAAAGGCGACGCCCAGCATCGTCAGACCGGCGACGACGTGCAGCATGTGCAGGCCGGTAATCGTAAAGAACGCCGACAAGTAGAGATTTTGACGCGGGTCGGCGTGCGCTAAAATCTCGCTCCACTCGAACCCAGTAATGCCCAAAAAGATCGCGCCGAACGCTATCGTTGCCGCCATCAAACCCAAGAAGGTGCGGCGTTTGCCGTGATTGAAATCGTGGTGGGCGACGTGGACGGTCAGTGAACTCGAGACCAAGAAGAGCGTGTTCAAAAGCGCCAACCGCACACTCGGCAACTCTTCGGGAAACGCCATCCGTCCGTTGAAGAGCAGGTAAAAGTACGCTGAAAAGACCATCAGGAAGAGCGCGACCTCGGAGCCTAAAAACCAGTAGGCAAACATCATGCCGTTCGAGGTTTTGGTGCGGTTGTGGTGCGCGACCTCGAGTTCCATTTCGGGGCTGTTAAACGCGGGTTCGTTCGCCCACATGATAAAGGCGAAGACAGCAACCGCAATCCCGGCAACCCAGAGCGGCCCTTGCATGACCATCCCAGCTAAGAAGAGGAAGAGGCCGAAGGAGGCGACGAGGGGCCAAGCGCTGGGGTTCGGCAGATGGATATCGGCTTCGCGCAGCGTCGCCTCTTCACCTACAGGCCAGACGCCAAGCTTTTTCCAATCGTAAAGGGGCCGCTCACTGCGAAAATCAGAAGGGAGCGTAACGCCGAAGTTATAGGCAGGGGGTGGGCTCGAGGTCGCCCACTCGAGGCTGTATCCGTAACCCCAGGGGTTAGGTCCTGCTTCTTTAGGTTTACGTAGGCTGATAACTACATTGTAGATAAAGAGTAGAAAACCAACTGCCAGCATCAGCGAACCGACCGACGAAATTGCGTTCCAGACCTCCCAGCCGATCCCTTCAGCGTAGGTATAGATGCGGCGCGGCATCCCCAGAAGACCCAAGATGTACTGGGGAAAGTACGTCACCATAAAACCGACGAACCAGAGCCCGAACAGCCACTTGCCCAGACGCTCATTTAAGAATCGGCCTGTCATTTTGGGGAACCAGTAAAATACCCCGGCCATCACGATAAAAATCGAGCCGCCGATCAAGATATTGTGAAAGTGTGCGACAACCCAGTACGTGTCGTGCATCTGCCAGGTGAAGGGCACGATGGCGAGCGCAACGCCGGTGATCCCCCCGATAGTAAAGAGGAAGATAAACCCTAAACACATCAGCATCGCCGTATTAAAGACAATTTTGCCCTTCCAAATCGTTGCCAACCAGTTGAAAATCTTAACACCGGTAGGAACGGCAACCAGCATCGTGGTGAAGGCGAAAACCGAGTTAAGGATCGGGCTACCCATCGACGTAAACATGTGGTGCGCCCAAACAAGGTAGCTGACTAGCGCAATACCCATCGTCGCCCCGGCAAGCGCAGTATAACCAAAGATCGGTTTACGAGTGAAAGTAGGCAAGATCTCCGAGACAATACCGAACCACGGCAGCACCATGATATATACCGCCGGGTGCGAATAGAACCAGAACAGGTGCTGGTACAACACCGGGTCGCCACCGATGGCCGGGTTGTACAAGCTGATGCCAGTGGTGCGATCTAAAAGCGTAATAACGGTTGCCGCGGTGATACCAGGCGTCGCCAAGACCTGCAGAAATGACGTTGCCATAATTGCCCAACCGAACATCGGCAGTTGCCGCCAGCCCATCCCCGGTGAACGCAAATTGACCATCGTGACGATCAGGTTGATCCCGCCGAAAATCGAGGCGAAGCCGACCAACTGCAACCCCAAAATCCACGCGTCAACACCGGCGCTCGGCTGATACTCCGACGACGCAAACGGAAAGTACGCGACCCAGCCACCCTCAGCCCAACCGCCAAAAAGCGGCGCGGCGTAGAGCAGAATCCCGCCGAACAGGTAAAGCCAGTAGGCGAACGCGTTCATTCGCGGGAGCGCCATGTCACGCGCCCCGATCATCAGCGGAATAAAGTAGTTAGCGAACCCCGCGGCAATTGGGATGATAAACAAGAACTGCATCGTGGTGCCGTGCGCGGTCAAAATCTGGTTGTAGAAGCTTCCGACCAACACGTCCATGTTAGGGCGTGAAAGTTGCAACCGGATCAGCAGCGCTTCGATCCCACCGACGCCGAAAAAGAAAAAGCTGGTAACAAGGTACATCAGACCGATTTTTTTGTGATCGACGGTGGTTAAGAGGTCGAGCCACAGGGGTTTGCGTTTGGCAGCTTGTTTGGGGGTTCCGACAGCAATACTCATTGGGCGTTCTCCAGGCTGGCGAGGGTGTTAGATGCGGATGATGGGGTGTTAGCTTCGGGTTTGGGTAGTTTAGATTCGACTTGCGCAGGTGCAGTTTTGTCAACAGAGTCGTTGATCGCCTGCTTCATGTCAAATCCCGGCAAAGTCAACGATTCCAGGTAGGCGGTGAGCTGTTCAGCTTCTTCTTGGCTTAAACCCAGGTTGGGCATCGCTACGCCCGGTTTGACGGTGTCGGTGTAGCGAAGCCAGCGGATCATGTTTTCAGGCGTATTGGCAAGGATGCCCGCCGCGATGCTTGTACGCGAACCGATAAACGAGAGGTCGGGGCCAGTACGGTTGTAAGTGTTTACACCATTGACCGCGTGGCAGTTGACACAACCCTTAGAGATAAAAAGTTGTGACCCGGCGACGGCGAGTTCGGCTTTAGGAGGTGCAGCAGCTTTCTGCGCGGCGGCCTGCCACTTTTCATAATTTTCCGGCGACAGGGCGACGAGCCGGAGCCGCATATTGGCGTGCGAATCGCCGCAAATTTCGGCGCAGTGCCCGTAAAACACGCCTTCACGGTCAGGGGTAAACCAGAGGGTGCGCTGGTTTCCAGGTACCAAGTCGGTTTTACCGGCAACTTGCGGAATCCAAAATGAGTGCATCGTATCGCCCGACGCGAGGTTGAGCTTGACAGCGGTGCCGACCGGTGCGACGACCTCGTTGGCGGTGACGACGCCCGTATCTTTGTAGGCCATCTCCCACCAGAACTGCCGACCGATGACGTTGACTTCAATCGCGTCGTCGGGGGCGGCGAAGCCGTCGAGCTGATAGATAGCGCTCAGCGTCGGGACGAGCAAAATAGCTAAGATAATCAGGGGGATAATCGTCCAGGCGACCTCGAGCTTCAAGTTTCCGTGCGTTTGCGGCGGCTCCTCATCGTGGTTACGGTCACGCATCCCGCCGATGATCCCCGCCACCATAAAGGCTACGACGATCGCCATCACGAAGATGCTAAAGCCCATCACCAGCCAGAAGAGCCGGGAGATTTCCAGTGCGTTGGGTGACGCCGTGTCTAAAATGCTCGGCGTCGAGAGTTTGGGCATACCGGGCGCAGAGATGCTCGAGGCCAGCGCACTGCTAAATAGTAAGCCGGACAGGGAAACGATGAATGCTGGAAATAACTGCAGCTTGTACCTATATTTTTTCACATCTTCTCCTAGATAAGGGCGCGCTCAAGCGCCATCGCTAAAAATAACAGGGCCAGATACGACATCGAATATTTGTACAAACTGAGCGCGGTCGGACGGTCGATCTTTTCGCCCCGCTCTACCTTCACAAGCAGCCTTGCCACCCGAACGAGCAGCACGGCGTTAAGTAACAGCGCCGCGACGAAATAGCCCAAACCGAACTCGTGCAAAAAGAAGGGGATCACCGTGAGCACGACCGTCAAAACGGCGTACATCACCATCTGCAACACCGTCGCGCGTTCGCCAATGACAACCGGAGCCATTGGCACACCGACCGCAGCGTAATCGTCTTTAATCATCAGCGCCAGTGCCCAGAAGTGAACCGGCGTCCAGAAAAAGACGAGCGCGAACAGAAACCACGCCAACAAGCTCAAGTCACCGGTAACAGCCGCCCAACCCACCAGTGGCGGAATTGCGCCCGCCGCGCCGCCGATCACGATATTTTGCCAGGTGCTGCGTTTAAGCCACATCGTATAGATGATGACGTAAAAGGCAATGCCTGCCCAAGAGAGCAGCGCCGCCAGCACGTTTGAAGTGAGCGAAATAGTGATAAACGACCCGAGTGTCAGCGCGACGCCGAATAGAAGCGCGTCACGGCTCGAGATCACCGTCGTCACCGTTGGCCGCTGCGCCGTCCTTTTCATCCGGACATCGATGTCACGGTCGTAAACCATGTTAAACACGCCCGCCGCCCCCGCCGACATGTAACCGCCAACCAGAACACCTAAAAGGGAAATCCAACCGGGAAACCCGCGAGCGGCGATAAACATCGCGCCAACAGTCGTCAGGAGCAGCAAGCTGATAACTTTGGGCTTGGTCAGCGTGACATAATCGCGCCACGACGCACGGGGTATTACGACATTTTCAGCAGCATTTTTAACCGTCACGTTCTCATCCCTTCGCGCCAAGCTGACGCGGTCGTTACAGCCGCACGCGGCGAACCGAGTGTATAGACTGTCAAAGCTGAAAGCAGTGCAAACGCCAGCACCGCCAGCATCAGGTGCAACAGTTGCAAACCGATCGGCCCCAGAAATGCCAGATTGAGCGTCCCGACGACCAACTGCGTCAGGTAGACGCCGAATAAAACGCGGGCGATATGACGCGCCTGCAGCACCGGCTTGAGCCACCAGCTGAGCCCCAAGCTGAGAAACAGGTAGAGCCCGACTGAAATTGCAATCAGCGGGTGCAGCACGCGCAAACGAATGAGCAGGTGCGACGCTGGGTCGAAGTCGGCGCGAAAACCTGCCGCGAGGCTTTCCGACGGAAAGATGGTGTTGCCCATCGCCGCGATACCACCCGTAAAAATCAGCAGGAGCATCCCGACCAGGCCGACCGAGAGCGTAATCCCGACGAGGCTTTGACCGCGCAGTTTCGGTGCGCCCGGTGCGCCCCGGCGTGCGTAAACGAGGGTCAGAGTCAGTGCGCCGACTAGCAGCATCGAGTTAACAAGGTGCGTCGCCACGATGATGCCCCGGCCGAGCGTGGCGTTCTCGCCGGTCAACCCGAGCAGGACAGTCACAGCACCTAAAAGGGCCTCGAGGATCAAAAAGACGAACGAAGCCGTTGCCGCGCCGAAAAGTGTCCGGTTCGTCCGGCGGGTACGGTAAGCGCGGCTTAACAGCCAACCGCCCAAAACGAGCGCCCCGAGCGAGAGCAGGCGGTGCGAATACTCGATAAGTGTTTCCGTCGTTGGTGCGAGCGGTACCACCGTACCGTTACAGAGCGGCCAGTGACTGCCGCAACCCGCCCCTGAACCCGTCGCGCGTACTACTGCGCCCTGCAAGATGATCAGCAAGTTGACCGAGAGTGTCAGCCAGGCGAGTTTGACCGTTGACAATTCTAGCTTTGGCATTCACCGCCTCCTCTGGCTGGCGTCAGTTCTCCGCCCGTAGCGGGTCTCTAGCAGAACTCGAGTATACAAGCTGCAGCACACTAAACTTAGCGGACAAACGTCCCAAGCCCTCAGCACATGGCACCTACCGCACCGCGCCCGTTCACACCACAGCAGCGTACCACTCACTACAGTTTCATAACCGTGCTGTGCAGTTGCTATCGGCGCTTTGGGACTCCCCTATCCGTGGCTACCGGCTTTGCTGCGTTAGCCTACTGGGAACCGGGGCTTGCTTGCCAGATGAGTGTGTATACTAGGCCCAAACAGGAGGCCATGTATGGCGATACCACTGCTACTCTCATCTGTTGCCGCCGGACTTATTGCAACTGCCGTGATGGTGTTTTTTCTCTATTTACCGCTCGTTTGGCGCGGCAACTTCTACGACGTGCTGGGCGCACTCGGCTCGGCGCTAACTGGAAAGCTCGACGGTCGCGCCCGTTTTCTGGGTAGTCTCCTCTATTTCGGCGGTGGCATCTTTATGGCCATCTTTTACGGTTGGGCCGTCCTTGCACTTATGCAAATTCCGCAACCGATACCCAGAATTATGATCCTGCCGGGTTTACCCACCGAGATCAACTTGTTTTATCCTATTTTAGGTATCGCAATAGGTTTAGGGCACGGGATTTTGGTCGCCTTTATCGTGACGATTATCGTGATCGAGCACCATCCGCTCGAGCAGTTTCGTACCCGCTTTATCTTGGTTATTTCACAAATCATCAGCCACATCGCCTTCGGCGCGACCGTAATGTTCTTCCAGTCACAGTTTTTGCAACTTTTCTTTTCGTAAAAAAACTGGCCAAGAACATCAGTGACAGCCGACGTTTAGGCAGCGAACCAGAAACGCTGCCTTATCTTTGTCCCCGATGTGGCGTCTGTACTTAGCAACAAGACAGACTGCCCTTATTACCCAATCTTTGCTGTGAGAAGTTTTTGTCGTAAAAGTACACACCGCTTTGCTTTCACCCGCCCGAATATAAACTCCGCTTTCTGCTACCAGTAGCGGCTATACTAAACGCACACATGAGGCTTTCTGCAACCGACATCTACGCGTTTCAGGCGCTCGGCTTTTTGGGTACGCAACCTTCTGAGCGGTGGGTCGGCGGTGATGATATCAGTCAGGCGACCGGCGTCGCGCGGCCCTACCTGATGCGCGTTCTCGCACAGCTTGTGAGCAAGGGCATCGTCAGCTCGAAAAAGGGAACCGGCGGTGGTTACGCGCTCGCCGAGAACGCTGCAGACATCAATTTGCGCGACGTGATGCGAGCTATCGACGGCCCGGTCGCGCCCCTTTCATGCGTCAGCCTCAACTGGCATGTTTCATGTCCTGAAGAAAGCCGCTGCCACGCCCGCAGCGCTGTTTGGGAAAGGGTGCGTGACGCGCTCTTGGCCGCGCTTTCAGAGGTGAGCGTCGCCGACCTCGCCGCCGACTTTGAGCAAGGCGTGACCTATACGCCTTGTTTGAACCATTTACTCAAAGCTAACGCTTGAGCGTTTCGCTACTCCAAAGGTTTATCTCCCAAAGGTTGACAAACCCGCAGCAGATACCCGTCCGGGTCTTGCACGTAAAACTCACGTGAGCCGGTAGAAACGTCACCCGTTTCGCGCCATACATCTTTGATATCGCGCTGCATGACCGTACCGTTTGCCAACAGCCGCTCGTAGATAGGTCGAACGTCGGTGACTTCCATCTGTAAATTGACCCCGCGCCCGTAAGGGGGCTCGAGCCTGCTCCCCAGCCAATCTGTATCCGTTTGCAACAGCATCAGCTGAAGTTCCTCTTGCTCCAGATATACAAACTCAGGGTCGTGTCTGGCGTAGAGCACGTTAAACCCCAAAACGTCGGTGTAAAACTCCAGGCTTACAAAAAAGTCCGATACATACAGCTCAGGCACCATCTTCTGCCAGGTGATATTCACGCACTGCGCCGCGTATCGTAGGCGTGCCTCGCCTCGAATACGGCCTCGATATGCTCCTGCGCCCAACTGCCTAAATGGTGGATGATGTCCTCGAGGCTTACCCCTAGCTCCGTCAGCTCATATTCGGTGTGAGGCGGCACGACCGGGTAAGACGTGCGCGTAACGAGGCCGTTACGCTCCAGCTCGCGTAGCGTCTGGGTCAGCATCTTTTGCGAGATACCCTCGACCTCTTTTTGCAACTCGCTATAACGCCGTTTGCCCCCTTTTAGCGCGTAGAGAATCAGCACCTGCCACTTGCCTGCGACCATCTCGAGCACGCTGTTAGACGGACAGCCTTTGCTGAGTACGTTAGCCGCACCGCCGTCTGTCTGGTTTTGTTCTCGGGTGACGTCCATGATCAAGGTGTAGCATACTCCGTCCTCTAGCACACCAAAAGACAGGTGCTTTACGTCTAGAGCGCTAGAGCCCATGCTCCAGTTGTTCGTGCACTTACGCGTCTAGGAGGAGAACCATGATTTTAATCTCGACACCAAACGGCAAGGTCGGCAGCGAGATCGTCAAAATGTTACTCGAGCAGGGTCAACCGGTGCGTCTAGGCGCACATACACTCGAAAAGGCGCAAAACGCGTTTCCCCAAACTGAAGTCGTTCCTTTTGACTTTGGTGATGAGGGCGAAGTCAAAGCGGCCCTTCAAGATGTCCAGGCGCTCTATCTAGCGGCTCCCGGTGACGCTCAGGCCGCGTCCGTCAACCGCGTCATCGACCTAGCTAAGCTGGCGTCGAGCGCACCGTGCGGTTTTCGGCGCTGGGCGTCGAACATAGTGACAACCCGCTGCACGACGTTGAAAAACACCTTAAAGCGTCGGGACTAGAGTACACCTTGCTTAAGCCGCTCTGGTTTATACAGAACTACAGCACGTTTTACGCGGAGAGTATCCGCACGCAAGACATGTTTGCTGAACCCGCCGGGGACGCCAAAACCAGCTTTACATAGCATCTGCACAAGAGATTGACACAGGCATCATTCCAAAACGTGTGTGCCAGACTGAAAAACTCTTGCATAGGGCGTTTCCGACCAGATGATACCTGTTAACAGTTTCAAACGGGCATGACCTCAGCGGGTGCGCCCGCAGCCTACGTCACACTGATGACGGGCTTAGGGCGTAAGGGCGGGCCAAACGGAAGAAGTCACCGACACGGTTAAGCAAGTCACAGGACACGCGCCGGTTTCGCTCGAGCGCTTTGCCCGCGACTACAAAGACGTTTGGCTCTAAGTTACGCCCATACCGACGCTCTGTACAAAATCTGCGGTCATACCGCGCCACTAAAAAAGCAGGGCCGTAAAGCCCTGCTTAAGCTTTGCCCTTACGTCTTACCCCTCGACCGACATCAGATAGGGGTCTTCGATAGTTTCGCAGATCAGCCGCAAAAACCGCGCCGCGTCCGCCCCGTCAATTAACCGGTGGTCATACGAGAGCGACAGCGGCATCATTGTGCGCGGCTTGAACTCGCCCGCTTCGGCGTCCCAGACAGGTTCGACGCTGCCCCGTGCGACGCCCAAGATGGCGACGTCCGGCGGATTGACAATCGGCGTAAAACCGGTGCCGCCGATGCCGCCCAGGTTTGAGATGCTAAAATTGCCGCCCTGCATGTCTTCAGGGCCGAGCTTGCGGGCCCTGGCTTTTTCAGCGATATCGCCCAACTCCTTGGCAAGCTGCAGAATGCCTTTTTTGTCCACGTCACGAATGACCGGGACAAGCAGCCCGCGTTCGGTGTCTACGGCGACGCCGACGTTGACATATTCCTTATAGACGACTTCGTTGTTCTCCAAATCCAGACTGGCGTTGAACTTAGGATATTTTTTCAGTGCCCCGACGACCATCTTGAGGAGCACCGCCGTCGGCGTGAGCTTGGTTCCGGCGGCTTCGGCCCGCGCTTTGTAACGTTTACGGAGCGTTTCAAACTCGCCGGTGTCGGCCTTGTCGAACTGCGTTACCAGCGGGACGCTGCTCCAGGCATTCGCCATCGTCCTCACCGTAGCTTTGCGAATCCCCGACATCGGTTCGCGGGTTACAACGCCGTACTTGCTGAAGTCTGGCAGTGGCGCAGCCTGTGGTGCAGCAGCAGGAGCCTGCGGCGCGGCGGGTTGAAAGGACTCCTGAGACGCGCTCTGAGACGCACCTTGTGGTTTGCCGTTCGCCGCAAAACTCTTGACGTCTTCTGCCGAAATGCGGCCCATAATACCCGAGCCCGCCACTTCGCGTAAATTGACGCCCATCTCACGAGCTAGACGCCGTACTGAGGGTGCTGCCGGAAGGCTCTGTTTTTCATCTACCGGCGTGTCGTAAGAGTCCGGTGATCTCTCGGCGTCTTCGGCGGTTTTAGCGTTTGCGGCGTCGTCAATTTCGGCTTCCTCAGCGTCTACGCTTTCGCCTTCGGTCTGAGCAGTTTCAGCGGGGTTTTCGGTGGGTTCTTCAGCAGCGGCGTCCGCAGAGGCTGTTTCATTACTTTCGGCGCTGCTTTCGGCGTCATCTGAGGCCGACTCTGCCGGGGCAGCGTCGCCGCTGGCCTCAGCCTCCCCCTCACCAACAACGAGCACAACCTGACCGACCGACGCCTCTTCGTTTTCCTTGACGCGGATTTCTTGCACCACGCCCGCAACCGCTGAAGGCACCTCGACGACGGCTTTGTCGGTCTCGAGCTCCAACACCGCCTGGTCTTGTTCGATCGTATCGCCGACCGCGACCAAAACTCCGACGACCGTGCCGCTCGTAATACCTTCGCCTACCTCGGGCAGTTTGAATTCAGTTGCCATGCGTTTCCTTTCATGCACCTAGTCAGGTTAGATACTAACTTAAGCAACATGCGCGTCGAGTTTGTCCGAGTCGATGTCCAAGTCTTTAATCGCTTTGGCGACGACTGAAGCCTCGAGCTGACCCTCTTGCTGCAGTGCGTAAAGCGTCGCCAGCGTAATGAAACGGGCGTCCACCTCGAAGTGGTTGCGGAGTTCTTCACGGGCCTCACTGCGACCGAACCCGTCCGTACCCAAACTGACGATAGGGCGCGGCAGGTGACGAGAGAGCGCGTCCGGCAAGATCTTCATATAGTCCGACGCTGCGACCAATACACCTTCGGTATCTTTGAGTGCCTCGTAAACAAACGGCTTTTCCGCTTCCGACTCAGGGTTGAGGCGGTTACGGCGCTCCACGCGGAGGGCGTCTTGATGCAGCGACTTGTATGAGGTCACGCTCCACACGTCGGCGGCGACGTTGTACTCAGCGAGCATCTCTTGAGCTTTTAAGACCTCCAACATAATTGACCCTGAGCCGAACAGCTGCGCCTTGAGTTTGCTGCGCTTTTTGCCTGACGGCTTATAGAGATACATGCCTCTAAGCACACCTTCTTTAACCTCATCTGCTGAGAGATGTTCAGGCAGCGCCGGTTGTGGGTAGTTCTCGTTCCCGACCGTAAGGTAGTAAAAGATGTCCTCTTGCTCCTCGTACATCCGCCGCATCCCCTCACGGATGATAAACGCCATCTCATAAGCAAACGACGGGTCATACGCCATCAGGTTGGGAATCGGGTAGGCCAAAACGTGCGAGTGACCGTCCTGGTGCTGCAAGCCTTCCCCAGCGAGCGTTGTGCGACCTGCTGTGCCGCCCAGCAAAAAGCCTTTGGTACGCATGTCGCCAGCAGCCCATAAAAAGTCGCCGATACGCTGAAACCCGAACATCGAGTAGTAGATGAAAAACGGAATCGTATTGACGCCGTGCGCGGCGTACGCTGTGCCTGCCGCGATAAACGACGAAATCGAACCCGCTTCGGTGATGCCTTCCTCTAAAATCTGTCCGTCGGTCGACTCTTTGTAATACAAGATGTTGTCGGAGTCGACAGGTTCGTAGAGCTGCCCGACGTGTGAGTAAATCCCAATTTGCCGAAACAAGGCTTCCATCCCGAACGTACGGGCCTCATCGGGAATAATCGGCACAATGAGCTTGCCCCACGCTTTATCGCGCAAAAGTTTACCTAAAATCCGCACAAAAACCATCGTCGTCGAGGCGGCGCGGTCGCCGGTGCCTTTAGTGAATTCGTCGAACAGAGCTTCGTCGGGAGCGGCCAAAGGCTCGGCTTTCACACTCCGCGCCGGGATGCTGCCACCTAATATTTTACGGTGTTCCTGCAAGTATTTGTACTCTTCTGCGTCCTCTTCAGGACGGTAGAAAGGGTACTGCGCGATCTCGTCGTCTTTAATCGGGACTTCAAAACGGTCGCGGAAGATCTTGAGTTCGTCTTCGGTCAGTTTTTTCTGCTGGTGCGTAACGTTTTTGCCCTCGCCCGATTCGCCCAAACCGTAACCCTTGATGGTGCGGGCCAAGATGACAGTCGGTTGACCCTTGTGTTCGGTTGCCCACTTAAAGGCGGTGTAGACCTTGATAGGGTCGTGACCGCCCCGGTTGAGTTTGGCGAGGTCGTCGTCGCTCCAGCCTTCGATAAGCTTTTGCAGTTCAGGCGTATTAAAGAAGTTTTTCCGCAGTTCGGCTGCACCAAACGCTGCGTAACGCTGCGATTCGCCGTCAACAAGGCTGTCAAAACGTTTAATGAGGACACCTTGCGTGTCTTCTTCTAGGAGTTTGTCCCAACCTGAACCCCAGATGACCTTAATAACGTTCCAGCCGGTACCGCGAAAGTTAGCCTCGAGCTCCTGAATAATCTGACCGTTGCCGCGTACTGGGCCGTCGAGTCGTTGCAAATTGCAGTTGATCACCCAAATTAAATTGTCTAGCTTTTCCCTCGAGGCAAGACTGATCGCGCCTAAAGTTTCAGGTTCGTCGGTTTCGCCGTCGCCTAAAAACGCCCAGACTTTACCCGAACCGGCTTCTTTGAGACCGCGGTCTTCTAGATAGCGGTTAAAGCGCGCCTGATAGATCGAGGTCAGCGGGCCGATCCCCATCGAAACGGTGGCAAACGTCCAGTACTCGGGCATCAACCAAGCATGAGGGTAACTGCTCAGACCGGGGCTATCTTGCAGTTCACGGCGGAAGTTGCGCAGGTGCTCTTTGTCCAAGCGGCGCTCGAGGTACGAACGCGCGTACATGCCGGGGCTGGCGTGCCCTTGAAAATAGACCATATCGGCGTCTGTGCCCGCGTCCGGCCCACGAAAAAAGTGGTTCATCCCGACTTCGTACAGCGTCGCTGCCGACGCGTAGGTCGATAAGTGACCGCCGATGCCGTCCGAATGTTTGTTCGCGTGAAGCACCATCGCTACGGCGTTCCAGCGGATCAAGTTGCGGATGCGGCGCTCTACAGCGAGGTCGCCGGGATAATCGGCGTCTTCGCCTACCGGAATGGTATTGATGTAGGGCGTGTTGGCACTGAAAGGAATCTCGACGCCGAGTTTCTTGGCGTGCTGCTCGAGCCGTTCCAGAATCTCTAGGGCGCGTTCCGGCCCCGCACTGTCAAGCACATACTCTAGAGACTCGAGCCACTCTTTAAGCTCAATCTCGTTGAGTTGCTGCCGGGCGTCGGTGTCGGCTCCGGCGCGTTCCAGGGTATCAGCCACGGTAAAGCCTCCTCTTGGCTAGGTAGGGTTTTAGATTAACCGGTAGATTGGCCTTTCGAGCTGACGAGCTAGACCCACCGGTTTTGGACTGACCGGGAGTAGGTCGCCCGGTGAGATAAGCTCATCCTACCAAGCTTGACCCTCAAAACTTCATATATGCGCTGCAATCTACGTTTGTAAGCCTGCTGCATCAGCGGCTAGGCCCGGATTAGCGCGAGCGAAAAAGCCAGCCGAGCAGATCGATAAGAAGCGTCAGCACACCGCTGCTGAGGAGCGGCGACGTTACCGGAAAGAAGACCGTCCGCGCGCGAACGTCGCCGGGAAGCTGACCAAACCACGCGAACGCTTCGGAAAAAAGAGGAGAACAACGCCTGAAAGCGCCAAACTCAGACCGCCAACGATGAGCCCTCGAGCCACCCTCAAAGTTTAACGCTGTGGGCAGATGAACGGAGTCTGTAAAGGTTTACAAAAGCTTTATGAGACTCAGGCCAGTTTTACACGAAGTCTGAATTTAGCACTTGAAAGATACCATTTTTAGGAACTAAAACAGCCTTTCCTTGACAAATTGGTGCTTAACCTCTAGACTCGCCGTACCAATTCTTTTTGTAAGCGGTTACAAAATCAGGTATTGAGAGGTATATGTGGGTCTAAGAATCCCTGAGGGGTTGCGCCCTACGATTCAAGATGTCGCGTCGGCAGCGGGTGTTTCGACCGGTACGGTGAGCCGGGTGCTGAACGGTCGTCCGGGCGTCAAAGCGAGTACCAAAGTCGTGGTGCTGGAAGCGGTAACGAGGTTAGAGTACCGCCCCGACACCGCCGCGCGGCAGCTCTCAGGAGGCCGCACTAAACGCATCGGCTTTCACGTTTCGGCGCATAACAGCCGTTTTTCACCCTTTTACATGCTCTTTACGGAACACCTCATCGCCGGTTTAGAAAAGGACGGCTACCGCCTCGACGATATTCCGAGCCGCCCTGACGGGCTCCCGGCACAGCTGCCGGACGGCATGGTGCTTTTCGGTGTCCATGATGACGACCTCCGTATTCCGTACCTCGAGGCGCAAGGGGTGCCGTTTGTACTCGAGGGTCACGCGCCGGGTCAGCGCTGGGTACGTGCAGACGACTACAGCGGCGGCAGACAAGCAACCGAACATCTCGTGCGCCTCGGTCATACCGACATTTTGCAGCTGGGCGGCGACCCCAGCGGTCAGGCGGCGTTCGACCGCTTGCGCGGGTATAGAGACGTTCTGGCTGAAAACGGTCTGATGACCCTGGAGCCCCTGAGCGGCAGCTTTTCGGTACTCGGCGCGTACCGGGCAGTGCGGCGGGCGCTGGACGCCGGGATACAGTTTTCTGCCCTTTTTGCCGCTTCAGATGAAATGGCCTGTGGCGCGATTGTCGCGTTGGAAGACGCCGGTTTACGGGTTCCCGGAGTCGTGTCAGTCGTCGGGTTTGACGACCTGCCCGAATTTGGTGAAGGTCTGACGACGGTTCGGCAAGACATCGCCAAAGTTGCCGAAACTGCGGTAGCACTTCTTAAAGAGGGCTTGGCGGGGGAACCGGTGCGACACGAAATTGTCCCAGTTCAGCTCGTGGTGCGCGGCACCACCGCCCGGAGGAGGTCACTGTGATCTGACACGCTTGACCCCTCGGTTCAGTCAGCTGGATTTTTACTCTTTTCGTTTTTGGAGGAACACATGAAACGTTTCGGCTCAGCGTTATTCGGACTTCTCATCTGCACCGTATTTGCACAGACCGCCTTTGCCCAGACCACCGTCCGCATTACCGGCTACGGCGGTCAAGACCCGGCGATTGTCAACCGTCTCATCAACGAAGTTATCGGCGACGAACTTTCGGGGGCCGGAATCTCTGTGCAGTACGAACCCGTCGAAGGCGACTACAACGCCGGACTTTTTAACGCGCTTTCAGCAGGCACCGCGGGCGACATCTTTTATATTCCGGCTGAGACCGCGCCCGGTATTTTGGCGACCGGTACGGTGCTACCCCTAAACGATGTGTTTGATACAGCGCCGTTCATCGACACGCTTTTAGACCCTTTTACGCTTGACGGTCAGATTTACGGCGTCCCTAAAGATTTTAATACGCTGGCGGTTTTTTACAACAAAGACCTGTTCGACGAAGCGGGCGTCGAGTACCCGAATGAAACGGACACCTGGGAAACCTTTGCCGAAAAGTTGCGCGGTGTCAGCGACTTAGGAGACGACGTAAAAGGCGCGTGTTTTGTCGCCGACCTCGCCCGGATGGGGCCGTTCGCTTTTGCTGAAGGCTGGCAAGCTTTAGGTGAAGACGGCACCACCAACTTGCAAGACCCGGCATTTGTCAAGGCGTTCAGCTGGTATACGGGCCTGATTCAAGACGGCACAACGGCCCTGCCGAGCGATTTGGGTCAGGACTGGTCGGGGGGCTGTTTCGGGACGGGGAATACGGGCGTCGCCATCGAAGGGGCGTGGATTTTAGGCTATTTGCGCGATACCGCGCCTAACTTGCAGTACGGCACCACCTTTTTACCAGTAAGCCCCGCCGGTGAAACCGGCAACTACACCTATACGGTAGCCTACGGCGTCAACGCGAACTCGCCCAATCAGGAGGCGGCGCTGCAGGTTTTAGCGGCGTTAACCAGCGAAGAAGCGCAGCAGTGGGTGCTCGAGAACGGCCTCGCCATCCCCAGCCGCGAATCACTCGGCGACAACCCTTACTTTCAGGAAGACACGCCCGAAGCCGCGGCCAACCGCATCATCTTCGAGGGGGCTTCTCGGGGCAACGTCGAGAGCTATCAGTTCGGCAGCGTCGGCACCGATTTTGCGACGCCCATCAACACCGCCATCACTGCTGTAGCGACCGGTCAAACCGAAGTTGGAGCGGCCTTGGAACAGGCTCAGGGTGAGGTCAATGCGCTCATCGAACGTGCCCAGTAACTTTGTCTAGTCTTTGTTTTAGCTGAAGTTTGCGGTTTGAGCTGAAGTTCGTGTAGCCGGGGTAAAGCCAACTCCGGCTATACCTGACTTACCTGAATCTATCTAACCCAAACCTAAAGGAGGCCCGAAATGAACCGGAAGTTCCGCGACGCCGCGGCTGGCTACCTCTTTCTCTCGCCTTTTTTGCTGACGCTCGGCGTCTTTTTCGTCTACGCCTTTGTCCGCGCCGTCATCTACAGCTTTACCAACTACAACTTGTTCAACGCCGCGAATTTGGGGTTCGTCGGTTTTGAAAACTACCTCAATTTGTTTCAGAGCGATAACTTTTTACGGGCGCTGACCAACTCGGTTGCGTTCGCGGTCGTCGTCACCACCGTGCAGACCTTCGGGGCGCTCTTGATGGCAGCCGTTCTCAACCAAAAGATACGCGGGTTGGGCTTTTTCCGGGCTGCCTTCTACATGCCGAGTGTCACGAGCAGCGTCGTTATCGCGCTCATTTTTTTGTGGCTCTTTCAGCGTACCGGCCTCATCAACTATCTCAGCACCCAGTTTCTCGCTTATTTGCCTCACCTCGCCGTTTTTGTGGGGATCGTGCTCGTGTTGCAACTCGCCCAGGTGAGGTTTGAACGCTCCCGCAACCTGCCTGCAGGCTGGTTCGACCCGGCCCTGCTGGTCATTTCACTGCTCGTCGCGCTCGCAGCCGTGGTCGTCCTCAATATCAGCGGCGTCCTCGCCCCGCGCGACCTTCCGCCGGTCGACCAGATCTGGCTGGATACCCGGCAGTCGGTCGGGTTTATCGGTGTTCCTTTAATCGTCATTATGTTTATCAACACCTTTACGACCATTCCTACCTTTATGCTGATGTTTTTGGCGGCGCTGCAAGACGTGCCCGTATCGTACTACGAAGCAGCCTCGCTGGACGGGGCCACCGCCGCGCAGCAGTTTCGGCATATCACCGTCCCGTCGGTGCAACCCGTGACCTTTTTGGTCGTCACGCTCGGGCTTATCGGGACGTTGCAGATGTTCGACCAGGTAGCGATTTTCGGAAATGCTGTCCCGCTCGAGTCCGTCATCACGCTGGCGTATTTTGTTTACGACCGGATGTTTCCCGGCGCACAGCTGCCCGAAGTCGGGTTCGCTTCAGCAGCAGCGATGTTTTTAGCCGTGCTGACACTCATCGTCGTGCTGATTCAGCGCGTCTTTATCCCCTCGGAGAAACGCTGATGGCGACGCGCGTCGCCCCTCGTGGCGCAGCAACCTTCGCCAACCGTGCCGAGTTTGAACGCTGGCACACCCGCCGCCGCTGGGCACGGGCGGGACTCGTCTATCTGGCGATGCTCTTTTTTGCGGTGGTGCTGCTCGGGCCGATTTTGTTTGCGGCGGTCTCGAGCCTCAAGACCAACCCGCTCGAGTACCCGCCCACCCTCAATATCCCGCAGCTCTCCCCCGCCAACTGGTCGGCGGCGGCTCGGCTCGGCGCAGCAGGGGGCGGCGGGCGCTGGTTCGGCGGGTTTGCGCCTGGTGCAGATGTGCCCTTTCGCATCACCTATTTCGTCCCCGAAGGGCAGCAGGCCGAACCCCCCGAAGTCGTGGTGTCGCGCCGCCGTAGCGGAGGCTTGCAAGCCGCGCAGGTCATTGAGTTCGCCGCCGATTACGCCGAGGTGAGTCCAGTTGAGGAGGTCTCGAGTACCCCCGGTTCGTACCCCGTAAGAGAAGAAGAAACCGCCGGACAGTTCGTCACCTATGCGTTCAATATCACCTACCCCGGTCAGGGACCGGAAGTTGACACCCTGCCCTTAGACATCACCGCGCCCGTAAATCAGCTCTATGAAGGTGCGACCTTGACCCCGAGTCGGCTCGAGCGGCGAGGCCGCGTCGCCTCGTTCGATACCATCACCCCCGGCGCACTCGGTTACGTGTTTCGCAACTACGTCCGCGTTTTTGCCGAGGTCAAAAGCGTGACCACCGGTGAGAGTCTTTTCTGGGCTTGGACCCGCAACTCGTTTCTCATCGGTATCGTCCGGGTCGTGAGTACGCTGCTGTTCGCGTCGATGGCCGGGTACGCCCTCGCACGGCTCCGTTTTCCGGGACGCAACCTCATCTTTTTCGCCACGCTTTTTAGCATGATGATTCCCGGTCAGGTGACGTTTATCTCGAACTATCTGGTCTTGCGTGACGGCATCTTCGGGTTTACGCAACTTTTCGGTGTCCAAACACTCCTCAATACGGTTGGGGCAGTCATTATCGGCGGGGCGAGCGGTTCGGCTCTGGTCGCTGCCGGGATGGTCTTCCTGATGAAGCAGTTTTTCGAGTCCATCCCCCAAGAGGTCGAGGAGGCCGCCATGATTGACGGCGCAAACCACTGGCGGCGTTACTGGAACGTCGTCTTGCCGATGGCGCGGCCCGCTTTGGGCGCAGTCGCCATTCTCAGCTTTCAGGGCGCGTGGAACGAGTTTTTCTGGCCCTTTATCGTCCTGACGACACCCGAAGACATCAAAACGCTGCCGATTGGCTTGTTATCGTTTCGGCAGATTTACGGGACGACCGGCGACTGGGGTCTGATTCTGGCGGGCGCAATCCTGAGTGCGCTGCCGATTATCATCTTGTTCGTGGTGTTTCAGCGCTACTTTTTAGAAGGCGTCTCGTATGGGGGCGGCAAAGAGTAAGACCTTTAGGCGGTACTAGACGCTGCCTCGCCGTGCTAGGGTAACGCGGCAGGGCAGCCCATTCAGTGGACAAGGATATTTTATGGATTTCAGCAAAAACGTCGTACTCAAGGAAAACTATACCTTTCTCGTCGCCGACGCCGCCGGACAAATCGCGGGGGGCGAACACGGCGTGTACAACCGTGATACCCGTTTCTTAAACCGTTACAACTGGTCTTTAGGCGAGGAGGTTCAGGCGCTCCTTATCCACACGCCGCGCCCGGACACGCTTTCGGCGCATTACGCGCACATCGAGGGGCCGTCGCAGGTACTAGGAATTCAGCGGCGGCTCAAAATTCGTGCAGACGGGTTTGAAGACATTTTAGAGCTGCAAAATACCGGCTCCGAGTCCCGCAGCGTCACTCTCAGATTGAGCATTGCTACTGACTTTGCCGATATGTTCGAGGCGCGGGGCTGGGACGAGTTGGAGCGCGCCCCGGTTCATCTCACTCAGGAAAACGGGACGTTTGCTCTTCGCTATACGGCTCAAGACGGCGTAGAGACTGCAACTTTTTTAGAACTTTCACGACTGCCGGATGAAGTCGTGGGAGAGACGTTGGTGTTTAGCCTCGAGCTGGCTCCGAAAGAAACACATACGCTGAGCGTCAGCGTTACCTTGCAAACGCTTGGCGAAGACCGTCCGGGGATGGACTACGAAACGTGGCTGGGAGGATTCCCGGTTTCCGAAATGCTTTCACAACGTCATCAAGAAGTTGTGACCCAAGCACAAGAAGACCTCCGCGCCCTCTTGCTCTTTACCGAACACGGCCCGTATCTAGCAGCGGGTATCCCTTGGTACGTCGCCGCGTTCGGTCGGGACGCGCTGCTGGCGGCTTCGATGCTCTTGCCCCATCGCCCGGAGGTTGCCGAGGGCGTGCTGCGTTACCTTGCTGCTTATCAGGGAAAAAAACAAGCTGCCATCACCGCCGAAGCGCCCGGTAAAATTATGCACGAACTGCGTTTCGGTGAGTTGACGCGCCTGGGCGTCGTTCCTTATGGCCCCTACTACGGCACGGTAGATGCGACCGCGCTTTTTGTCATGCTCCTCCATCAGCTTTATACGCAGACCCATGACCTGAACCTCGTTCGGGAGCTGCGCCCACACTGGGAAGCGGCACTCACCTGGATGACAGGCGCAGCCGACGCTGACGGGGACGGGTTTCTCGAGTTTACCGGGGGTGACGCGGAACGGTCGCTGACAGTGCAAACCTGGAAAGACTCGTTCGACTCGCTTAGTCATAAAGACGGACGGTTAGCTGAGGGAGCTATTGCCGGGAGTGAGGTGCAGGGTTACGCTTACGCCGCCTACAAAGCTGCTGCCGACTTTTACGACACGCTCGGGGAAAGAGACGGGCAGGCGTGGCGTGAACGCGCCGACAAGCTCAAAATATCGTTTCACGAACATTTCTGGCTGGACGACCTGCAAACCTACGCGCTGGCACTGGACGGGGACAAGTGCCCGCTCGAGGTTCACAATTCAAACGCCGGGCAACTCCTCTGGACAGGCATCGTCCCAGACGAAACTGCGCCCAAACTCGTCCGAACGCTCTTTTCAGATCCGAACTGGTCGGGGTGGGGGATTCGCACGCTCGGCGCAGGCGAGGTGCGTTACAACCCGGTGTCGTATCACAACGGTTCGGTTTGGCCTCACGATACGGCGCTCGTTGCCGGAGGGTTGGCACGTTACGGCTTTTCCAACGAGGCGAGGCGTATCAGAGAGGCGCTTTGCGATTTGGCTGCCAGTCAGAACGACCGCCGCTTACCCGAACTTGTCGCAGGATATCCGCGCACGGATGCGCCCCCGGTTCCCTATCCGGTCGCGTGTCGCCCGCAAGCGTGGGACGCAGCGGCGCTCTTGTATCTGCTGACCCTATAAAGAAACTGTAAAGAAGCCATAAAACCACGAGCGGTAAGCCAAAACTTCACCGCTCGCAGTTCGTCCTGTCCAACTGAACTACTCACACCCTTTTTTATGACTCGGGCAATTCCGTCACGTCAATGTGTTCAACCTCGTCTTTAGGGTCTTTCGATTTGGGGCTCAGGAGCGACGCGATAATGCTGATGGCGAGCGCACCGACAATAATACCCAGGCTCACGAAGGTCGGTATATGTACGTCAAAGTATTCGATGAGCATCTTGACGCCGACAAACGTCAGGACGAACGCCAGCCCATAACGCAGGTAAACGAATTTGTGGATGACTCCGGCGAGCAGAAAGTAGAGGCTCCGGAGGCCCAAAATAGCGAAGATGTTGCTGGTAAAGACGATAAACGGTTCCTGGGTGATCGCAAAAATCGCCGGAATCGAATCGAGGGCGAAAACCAGGTCGGTCAGTTCAATCATCACAAGAACCAGCAGCAGAGGCGTAACCATCCGGCGGCCCCCCTCGAGTACCGTAAACTTCGCCTCCCGGTAGCCGTCGGTCACGGGAAACAAACGGCGGACAAAACGCAGTGCGGCGTTTTTCTCCAAATCAACCGTGTCACCTTCGCTGCTAAAAAACATCCTGACTCCGGCAAAGACTAAAAACGCGCCGAAGATGTAGATAACCCAGTGAAAGTTGGCGATGAGCGTTGCGCCAAGCGCAATCATCGCGCCGCGCATGATGAGCGCCCCCAAAATTCCCCAGAAGAGAACCCGGTGCTGATACTGAGACGGCACCGCAAACGCCGAAAAAATCAGAACGAAGACGAAAATATTGTCAACCGATAAAGAGTATTCGATAAGGTAGCCGGTGAGGAACTCGAGCCCGATCTGCGGCCCGTAGATAAAATAGAGGCCCAGGTTAAAGAGAAGAGCCAGCGACACCCAAACGCTCGTCCAGGCACCCGCTTCACGGACGCTGACCGTGTGCGCCTTGCGGTTGAAAACCCCCAAATCAAGCGCCAACATAACCAGCACAAAAGCTAAAAAACCGATCCAGAAAACCAGTGGTACGTCTATCACCCTGCAACCTTTCCCCAACGCGGTTGGTTGTCACAATAGGCTGTCAAGGCCGATTGTCCACGCCGGTTCAGGTCTCGCACTGTTTTTGAACGCCGGAAGAACCCTGCTCTCCGTGTTGACGACGTTCAACCCCGTTTTGCTCGAGTGTGTTTTACCAAACTGTCGAACGTAAAACCGACGGGTGGCTACTCCCCTGCTTCGGCACTATAACAGCTTACCCGCGTATTTTACGAAAGCTCTTTAACACGCACGTTATCGCAGGTATCATCCGGGAACGGACGCCCTCACTTTAAGATAGTTTGTCTAAGGCTCTATGTAGATTTCAAGTGATCAGAAGAAGTTCAAGAAGCGAAGGTAGCAGAGCTTTGCCTCTAGCTCTAGCGTTGTGAACAAACTCGAAGAAGCTCAGGTATAGAGGCAGTTTTTCTTGCGATATACCTTGGTGTGGACGTAGCCACGACCTGAGTAAAGACCAGAAGCCTTCAATAGTGTTGACGTGAACTTCACAGAAGCCGTCGCCATCATCGTCACGGGCGTATTCTCCAGTTGAATGATTGACACGTTTATGTAGATAGCCCCAGCTTTCTAGCCGGTTGTAGATGTTGTATTCGTCGGTATAGAGCTGGCTGCCCCGCTTGACCAACTCGGTGATGATAGGCTCAAGCGTCCTTTGCTGAACATTCTCCAGCATTCTAATGATGACCTTGCCACCGCGCTCGATCATGCCTGAGACGGGTGGCTTTTCACTCTCAAGCGTACCGCGCCCTCGCTTTTTCAAACGACGACATCTACCCCGTCGCCTTTTAGCTCTGAGAGCTTTGGGGTTGCCCTTATGCCCAGCCACAACATAAAGTTCATCAAACTCGACTTCACCAGCTAGCTCGACAGCCCTTTTTTTGCCTCGACACCTGCGCGAAGCTGTTCGGTCATCTTCTGTACGTCGTTCTGGTTTAGTCCTAGCTCAGCCGCAATCTGGCGGTTTGAGAGGTTTAAGCCCGTTAGGTACAGGCAAAGTATCCACACTTCTAGGGCTTGATGATGCCCTTCAAACACCGTATTTGTCAGATCATCAAAGTGCCCGCAACACTCGCCTTGACAAACGTAGCGCCGCCGCGCCTTTTGCGTATTGTGATAGCCAGTTCGCTTTACCTGAGAACTACCACAGTTAGGGCAACACACCTTACCCTCAGACCAACGTAGTTCTCTTAGCTTTTCGTAGCATTTCTCATCATCTAGCAAATCCTGCAAGTACAAACCCATACTTCACGCTAGCAGACCTTTAGCCACTTGCTTTCCATATTGAGCCTTGTCTAAAACTCACTTTCCACAATAATGATAGTAGCCTCTAAACGCTTAAATGCTGTATCTGCAACCGACCTAAAGCCGCCTCAACATCTCCGTTACGACCGCTTTGGCTCGCCGCGCCGCGAGTACCGTAAAGCTGCGAAAATCCACCTCAGCGCCGCCATCGGCGGTGTCGCTGATCGAACGGACGATAACAAAAGGAACTCCGGCGCGGCTGCAGACCTGAGCAACCGCGGCCCCTTCCATCTCGGCGCAGGCACCACCAAACGTCTTGAAAAGAAACGTCACCTTGTTCGGGTCGGCGATAAATTGATCGCCTGAAAGAATCCGCCCTGAAACGACCTTGACTTCGGCTGAGACCACTTCGGAGAGCGCCTCGGCTGCCGCTAGCGCCGCCGCTTGCAACCCCTCGTCCGCAGGCCAGCTGAGCGGTTCCCCCGGCACCTCACCGAGCGCGTAACCGAGCGCCCGCACGTCGGCGTCGTGTTGCAGCGCGTCGCGGCTGACAACGATATCCCCAACTTTGAGCCCCGGCGCGACGCCGCCTGCAACGCCCGTAAAAATTACGTGCGACACACCCTCCAACGCAAAAATCTGCGCGAGCGCCGCCGCGTTGACCTTGCCGACACCACACTGAGCGATTAAGACGGATTTACCCTCCAAAATGCCTCGGTGAAGCTTATATGCGCCCCGCCGCACCGTCTCCTGTTCACTGAGAGCGCCTAAAAGTTGCTCCAACTCCTCTGCCATCGCACCGATAATACCGATCACGGTTCTATCTTAAACTGTAGCTTCAAATCGCAACCCTCAATCCTAGCGTTTATGCTGTAGGGAACCGTAAAAACTGCGAACCACCGAGTATTACTGCTAAATTTCTCGACCGTACAACCTTTAATACCCAAAAGTTGAGCGGTCAGCTGTTTGCTAAACCCTACGGTTAATTCATAGAAAATAGCTTAAGAAAACCCCTCGCTTTAGCGAAGGAAAGGAATTGAGCGGTGAGCGTAGCGAACGGAGGTTTAGTCGTGCTAGACGTACTATAATTAAGTCAGCGGGTGGTATAGGAGTCTCCCCGCCGACGTGGACAAGCATACCAAAACCTTGAAGGTCAAGTTGCGACCTACCGCTACGCAAGCCGAAAAGCTCACGTACATGGGTAGTCTGTGCCGCCATATCTACAACTAGGGTTTGGCTAGGCGTAAAGAAGCTTACGAGACGACGGGTAAGGGCTTGACCTACGTTCAGCAGTCTGCCGAAATGACTAGAAGCCATCTCAAAAACGAATAGAAGCCATCTCAAAAACGAATAGTCAGCTGCATAGCTGTTAGAACGGTGGTATGGAACTCACCGATGAACAGTGGGAAGTACTAGGGCCGCTCATTCCCGAACCAGCTCGACGCAAAGATGGCAAAGGCCGTCCCAGACGAGAACCACGAGCGATACTTAAGGGCATCTGCTGGATATTACGAACGGGCGCACAGTGGGCTGATTTACCCGAGCGCTATCCGCCCTATCAGACGTGCCATCGGCGCTTTCAAGAATGGGAGAGAAACGGCGTGTTGCGGCAGATTCTAGAGACTTTAGCGCATGACCCCCTGCAGCGGGGCAAACTCGACTTGTCGGAATGCTTTATCGACGGTACCTTTGTGGCTGCGAAAAAAGGGGGTCAGCAGTTGGTAAGACTAAACGGGGTAAGGGTAGCAAAGTCATGGCGGTATCGGACGCTGGTGGTACTTGCCTCGCCCTGCACGTTACGTCTGCTAGCCCACATGAGGTCCGGTTGGTACACGCGACTCTCGCATCTCGACACGTCAGCGGCAAACCCGACAAGTTAATCGGTGACAAAGCGTATGACAGTGATCCGCTTGACGCTGAACTCGCCGAAGCAGGTGTTGAAATGATTGCGCCTCACCGAAGAAACCGTAAAAAAGCCAAGACGCAAGATGGACGTAAACTGAGGCGCTACAAACGGCGCTGGAAGATTGAACGGCTATTCGCCCACCTCGGCAACTTTCGCCGTCTGGTCGTTCGCTATGAACATCACTCCCTAAACTTCTTGGCCTTCCTGCATCTCGGCTGCATCAAATTACTGCTTAGGCGTTTTTGAGATGGCTTCTACCTACAAACAAGCTAACCGCTGGTTGTACGACGTGTACGCCGACTACTCGCAGCAAAGCTTGCGTGACCTTGAGCGGGCCTACAAAAACTTTTTTATATAGCATCTAACAGCCAAGAAGCTACAATGAAGGCATGGGAGCGCCTTACAGTAGAGACTTACGCTTAGGCGTGTTAGCGGCTTTGGATGAAGGGCTGAGCAAGACGGAGGTACATCGGCAGTTCAAGATCAGCCGGAGCACGGTAGACGATTGGCTTAAACTGCGAGCAGAAACAGGCAAGGTAACGGCAAACACAGACTACTATCGCGGGCGTCCTGCGGTACTAGGCAACACCGCAGAGGTGCGGGCTTTTACCGCAGCGCAGCAGCACCGCGCACTTACAGAGATGGCGGCAGCGTGGCAACAAGAGCAAGGCGCAAGGCTGAGTACGATGGCGTTTTCTAGAGCACTTAAGCGACTTGGCTATACGCGTAAAAGAAGAGCTATCTCTACCGGGAGCGCTCACCAGCAGCACGGCAAGCCTTCGAGCAGGAGCTAAGCACACTAGACCCGGAGAAGTGCGTGTATATCGATGAAGCTGGCGTTGAGAACACGCTCGACTATAGCTACGGCTGGAGCCTCAGTACACGCTGCAGTGCTGAGAAGCTGGGACATTTTACCCAGCGCGTCTCGATGATTGCCGCCTGGTGTCAGGGTAAGGTCTTGGCACCGATGACCTTCACCGGTTACTGCGACGGCACGGTAGTCGAGACCTGGTTTGAGCAGGTGCTCATCCCTACGTTAAAAGCTGGGCAGGTCGTTATTCTTGATAACGCCTCATTTCACCGTCAAGCAACCCTGCAAAAGTTACTCGAGCCGCTCGGTTGCCGTCTACTCGCCCTACCGCCTTATTCTCCTGACCTCAACCTCATCGAGCCGCTATGGAACCAGATTAAAGCCCTTATTAAACATCATCCTGACCTAGACCGTGCTTTCCATGACAAGGTAAATGACGCTTTTTGTAGCCTCTAAACCGTTAGATGCTATAGAAGCGCAGCAAGTACCCGCGCTTTGGAGGGTGTTTTGGAAATCCCCCTGCTTATGGGAGAGTAGGGGGTGAATGGTCAAGCGAAAGCGGTATATAACAGACTTAAGAGAAGCCGAGTGGCAGGTACTCACGCCTTACTTGTCGCGGCTCCTACCTCACCCCAAGAGAGGGCTTAGAGCGAGCCACAAGCTCAGAGTATTGGTCAATGCGGTGCGCTATGTGCTGCGAAACGGCTATACCTAGCGAGACCTACCGGGTGACTTTCTCCCCGCAGGTTAGGGTCACTAGACCCTTCGGCTAGCGCCGATGACCTAGGCAAAGCGTGTACTACCATTTTGCAAAATGGCGAGCCGTGGGGTTGTGGCGCAAGCTCAATAAACATCTGCGGCGAGCACTCAGGAAGAAGCCAGGGCGCAATGAAGAACCGAGCGCCGGTTGTGCCGATAGTCAATCGGTCGAAGCCGGAAGCTTGCACCAAAACGGCTTTGACGGAGCCAAAAGCGTTGACGGCAAGAAACGGCATCTGCTGGTCGATACCCTCGGTTTGGTACTAAGCGTGTTGGTCACGAGCGCGAAAGTACCCAAACGCAAAGGACTGTCGCCACTTCTGAACCAGCGTAAACCTCACTTAACCAAGGCTACACCATTTGTGGCTCGACCGAGGGTATAAGGGCGTCGCTTTTACAAACCGTATTCTCTTGTGCTTCGGTGTCGTGCTTGAGGTCATCGCCCCCCGAGTTGAGAAAGGCTTTGATTTACAAGCTAGGCGCTGGGTGGTCGAAAGAACGTTCGTATAGGTGAGCATTGCAAATGCTGGGCGCTATGCGCTTAACCTATGGCTCGGCAACTACCGCCGACTCAGCAGAGACTACGAAACCTTGTCTGCTTTGACATGATGCTAGGAGGAGTGCAAGGAAGCAAAGTAGAATAGACGTATGGACGTAATGGCGCGGAGTGATTTCATTGTGAACCTACATGAATTACGGCGCTCACATACGAACCTTTATTAGAAAAATTTAAAATCAGTTAGAGGTTATACTAAGAACATTTCGGCTTGCTTACAAGAATGGCCTCGAAGGTGCTGAAATTGAGCCGAAAACTTACAACTTCGCTAAAGTCACTGCGGGCAAAGCTATCCCTAAACAAACCGTTCGCGCAGCGCACCCCACGCCGCCGGGTCAGCCGTCCGCAAGGTCACTTCAGCCTCTGGAAAACGAAAGCGCATCCCGTAAAGCTTTTCGCGGCTTTTAGTCTCTTCGTCGAAAAAACGGACACCTTGCAGCTCACCCCAGAAGAGCGTCCGGCAGCTGCGCTGGGGCCAGAAGTGGGTCAGCTCGAGCCCCTCTTTGCCCACCGTCACCCGCACGCCGCCTACAGCCAGTACTGCAAAAAGCCCGCCCAAAAGCAGCGGTAAGAGCCAGAACGGAGTTTCGGAAAGGGTTGGGAACCGCCCAAACCAACCCAAACTCAGCGCCACTGAGTAGAGATAAAGGCCGCACGCGGCAACGCCCAAGAGCCACACGCCCCTAGTAAGTGAACCAGGGGCATAAAATACGGTTTGCCCCGCCGTTTGGCGAGTTCGCAAAACGCCTAAGTCCAGTTCGTACTCGAAATTGTGGGATGGGAGTTTAGGGATCATTGTTAAGAGTGCAGGTTTGGCAGGCACTGAAGCGACTAGACAAAAAAACCGCGCTCGTCTTGAGCGCGTTTGATTTTTTAACTATACCGCCGTATGCGCTATACGTCAAGCAGATGCACCCAAACCCGGACAAAGGTCTGTATAGTCAAAGATGAAACAGCAAACAAACTTTTCAGCCGTCTCTTTACAAGACTTTACGCGCCCCTACAAAACACTTTTGAAAGACCGCCGCTTGCAAGAAGGGTTTGATGCGTGTGTATGGGGAATCATTGGTAGCGGGGGTTGCAAGGTGGCGCAGATGGCGGCGTGCAATCCCCTTACGGCGGGGACGAGATATGGCGAACGCAGGTTGAGGCGGTTGTTACACGGTGGCAACGAGCGCGCTGAGACAACAGCCCAAGCGTTGGGAAGTGTGCTCACGTCCGAAGGGGCAAGACAGCTGGCGGGCGAACACGAGGTGCTACTTATCATTGATGAATCTGACCTCAGAAAGCCATTTGCACGCGAGCTGGAGTATCTCGACACAGTGCGTGACTTGGACGGCAATCTGGTTTCCGGGTTTCACACGCTCACAGTTTTGGGTATCGGCGGGACAGGTCACCGGGCGCTTTTGTACCAGCACAGCTTTTCAGCTCAGGCTCCCGGGTTTGTCAGCGTCAACGACGAATACCGCACGGCGATGAAAGGGGTTTCAGCTGCGCTCAAAGCCGAACGGGTGGGTCGGCTGTTGTGGGTGATGGACCGAGGTTTTGACGACCACAAACTGCTGCGGTGGCTCCATGAGCGCGGTGAATGCTTCGTAGTACGTTCGCAACATCCCAAGCGCCGGGCCAAAATACGCGTAGACGCCCCTGCCAAGCCGCTTGAAAGCTGGCTCAGTGAGGCTGCTGTTACGGGTCAGCTGCCGTTGGAAAAACGGTTGCTGAGCCCGACCTCGAGTCGGGCTTGCTACCAGGTGGCTGTTCGTGCCTTACGCCTGGAACTTGAGCAGCTACCTGGGAACGACATGAGCGTCGTGAAACTTAGCCATCCCCGACTGGCGCAACCGTGGTTGCTGTTAAGCAACCTGCGTTTGGATGACGAACGCGCGGCGCAACTCGCCCTAGCAGAACGCATCGTTCAAGCCTATCGGCAACGCTGGGCGATTGAGGACTTGTTCGGTTGGACCAAGGACGCGCTCGACTGGGAGAGCGTGAGACTCCTCGATTACGAGGCGCTGCGTACCCTGGTTGCCTTGGCCTGGCTTGCCGCCGCATTTATCTTCGATCTCGGCGCAACGCCCGAGCGACCCGAGGTTTTGTTTCTGGCGACGCTCGGCAGCTGGACGCCGGGTAAAGCCAAACCTGGCAAAGCTGCCCTCTGCAAGGGTCTCGCCCGGCTATCGCATCATCTGGTGCTTGAACACCTCGCCAAAAACCCGGCTAAGGCCGCTTCGTTACGCCGCTTGACCCATGACTTACTGCGTTCCTGACCTGCTTGATTAAGTTTCGTTCGGGTTTTAGTAGCACTTCCAACATTTACAGCTCTAGTCTAAGCTAAGGCATGGCGAGCTATTCACTAGACCTGCGGGAACGGATTGTCAAAGCGCATGTCGATGAAGGGCAGAGCAAAAGTGCCGTAGCCAGACGCTTTGGGATAAGTCGCTGGAGCGCCCTGCGTTACGTCAAACGTTCTGCAGCGGGGAAGCTAGCAGCAACACCCCATCCGGGTAGAAGACGGCGGCTTGACGCTGAAGGTTGCGAGGTGTTGCGGCGGCAGGTTAGGGCGCAGCCTGACTGGAGCCTCGAGCAGCACGCCGCAGCACTTTCTAAAGCGACAGGTATAGAGCTTAAGTCGTCGGTAGGAAACTATCTCAAGCGGTTGGGCATCACGCACAAAAAAAGAGCTTCAGAGCCACAGAACGCGACGAGGAAAAGCGAACTGCGTACCGAACAGACGTCAGTCACAAAGAGATAAACTCACTTGTCTTCATCGACGAAACGAGCGCTTATGTCGGACAAAGCCGTGAGTATGGCTGGGCAGCAAGCTGTGAGCGTGTCCATGACACCCGACCTAAAGGCAAAAAAGAGTGGGTCAGTTTGATTGCTGCGATAGCCCTTGAGGGCAAAATAGCTGAACAAGCGTTGGTCGTTCCTGATACGGTCAACAAAAATGCTTTTCTGGCTTTTCTTGAAGCCACGCTGCTCCCAACCCTTGCCGAGGGCAGTGTTTTGGTCTTAGATAATTGGACAGTGCATCATGGTGAAGAAGTCAGAGAGCTGACCGAACGCTTTGGCTGTGAACTCTTATATCTACCGACCTACTCGCCTGACCTAAACCCAATCGAACATCTGTTCGCCAAAGTTAAAGCGTTCATCAAAAGCCTTCGGCCCGATACGCAGGGCAAGCTCGTCCAAGCCTTCTGTGAGGCGGTCAAGTCTGTTACGCCTGCAAACGTTCTTAGTACCTTCGAGCATTGTGGCTACGGAATAGAGCAGTGAAAGGTGGAATTGCTATAGGTTGCACCCGGACAAAAGTCTGCGTAATACGCTTTAGACTCTTTGAGAGTGGTCGTTTGGAGCAAAAAAAGGTTGTTTGCAAGGCCCCAAAAGAACGTCTCCAAACCTTTTCATAGCCGTTTGAAGATGTTTACTGCCAAGTAAGTGCAGCTTCTACAGAGGGCTGTCCTCAGCTTTACGGCACCCTGCCGCCTGACAAGTTCGCAGGACGTCCAGCTTAGCGGAAAGCGCCGAGAGGAGCGTGTCATCGGCAGTTGCGGCGATGTTACTTAACTCGAACGGGTCATGTTCCAAGTCGTACAGCTCTTTTTCTTTGCGACCGTCCGCGTAGCTGTAGTCGACGTAAAGATACTTTGACGACCTGAGAGCCTGGTAAACGGGGATAGGTAGAGGCCGTGGCGAACCGGGTGAAAAGCCTTCCTGCGGCCAAAACTCGTGCAAGACCTGTTGCCGTTCGGACGTAGCGTTACCTTTGCCAAGCCAGGGTGCAAGCGAGCGACCGTCTACCGAGTCAGGCGTCGGTGCGCCCGCCAAGTCGGTCAGCGTCGGCGCGAGGTCTGAAAGCAGGGACAGGGCGTCAACCGTTTGTCCGGCAGGAACGCCGGGGCCACGTACGACTAATGGAACGCGCGCTGAAGCGTCGTAGGGGGTGAGCTTCACGTCTACAAGCCGGTGGTCGCCGCTATGTACGCCGTGGTCGGACGTAAAGACGATATAGGTCGAATCAAGCTCGCCGGTTGCCTCGAGCGTCTTAAGGAGCGAGGCGACCATCTCATCTACTGCCAAGAGCGCCTGCGCCTGTTTGCGGTAGGTCGCGTCAAGGGTGGCGATACGCTCAGGGGGAAGGGAAGGGAATCCAGCAAGCCACGTAGGTTTGTCGGTTATATCCGCCTCGTTAAACGAAGGTGAACGCGGCGCTTGCCGCCCCGCAAACATAGTCTGATGCCGGGGTGCAGGCGTAGAGGGTAGGTGCGGGGCGGTCGGTGTAAGGTACAAAAAAAACGGCTTGGGCTTTTTCGAACTGCGCTTTACAAAATTCGTAGCGACGTCACTCAGCACGTCGGTCTGATAGTCGCGCGGACTGTTGCCGTACTGCTTGATCTGACCGTTTCGGTTGACCGAATAGTTGTACATCGCGTAAGGGCCGCTTTCACGTCCGTCTTCAGAAAAATCGAGAAACCCAAACCACTCGTCCCAACCGGGTGGAATGTAACGCTTGCCGGGAGACGAGAACCCCTCGGGGGGCACCTTGCCCTCAGGGTAAGCGTTAAAGTATTTGCCCACCAGAGCGGTGTGGTAGCCGTTATTTTTAAGCGAAGTCGCTAACGTTAAGGTTTCAGCGCCGGAGGTGAAAAAGTTGGGGAAGCCGCCGCTCGTGCCGTCGTTTGAGCGGACGCTGTGGTTGTGCGCGTACTGACCCGTCAAGATACTCGCCCGACTCGGACAGCAGAGCGGCGTCGTCGCGTAGGCGCTCGTAAAGGTTGTGCCCTGGTCAACTAAAAGCCGCTGCACGGTGGGCATAAACGCGAGCGTATCGGCGTTCTGGTCGTCGGTGACGATCAGGATGATGTTAGGTTTCGTTGAATCGACTATGGGGACGTTCCGATAACACGAGACGGTAAAGATGCCGAGGATCAGGACGGCAACAAACCGCTGCGAAAAGTGACGGACTTTAGTTGACAAAGTGGCTCCAGACATGCGCCTAACGCGGTTCAAGTAATTTTTGTTGTGAGGTCACGTTTTACGGGATGCTGTATAAGATGACGCCGTGGTGGCAGAGGACTCGGGCCCAACCAACCACTTCTCCGGCGGTACTTGGGTGCGCAGCACCTATACGTGCGGTACCCATGCCAACGGCGAAGGTGAGGACAAAAGCGGTTGCGCTGAAGATAGCCTTCGTCCACACCGAAACTATACAACCCGCCAAGCCGACTGAGACCGGTTTATGAAGACCCGGCGTTGGGCAGTGCCGAAAAGGTTGCTTCGGTTTTAGTACAAGCCTCGGTTTGAAAGGTAAAACCCAGACCTAGCCCTCGGCCTTGACGTTCCGGCCCATCAGCTCACGAATGACCGCTTCCGGCGCTTTTCCAGAAACAACTTCATAAACAGCTTCCGAGATGGGTAGCTCGAGCCCCCTCTCTCGTGCGTACGCGACCACCGCCCGCACCGTCGGAATCCCTTCGGCAGTGAGATGTACGGCCTCGAGGTCGCTCAAGGTTTCGCCGCGGGCGAGCCGCACCCCAGCCTGATGGTTGCGCGAACCGCCGCTGCTGCACGTCGCCATCAGGTCGCCCAACCCCGAAAGCCCGTAAAACGTCTCTACGCTGCCGCCCAGACTCACGCCGAGCCGCACCATTTCGGCGAGGCCACGCGTGACAAGAGCCGCCTTTGCGTTGTCCCCGAGGCCGAGGCCGTCGCACATTCCGGCAGCGAGTGCGATCACGTTTTTAAGTGCGCCGCCCAGCTCGAGGCCCACCAAATCCGCGCTCGTATAGACCCGAAACGCCCCCTGACTAAACCAGCTCTGTACGTCTTTTGCTAAAGCAGCTTCGCTCGAGGCGACCGTCGCCGACGAGGGCAACCCACGTGCGAGTTCAGCAACTAGATTTGGCCCGGAAAGCGCCGCTAGTACCGCGTGAGGTTGGAACTCGGCAATGACTTCAGTTGGGCGTTTTAAGGTTCCGGACTCGAGCCCCTTGGTTCCACTGATAAATGCGCGAACCGGTGGCAACAACTCTAAAACGTCCCGCAGGTTTCGGCTCGGCACCGCGACAAAGACCGCTTCAGCGTTTTCTAGAGCGCCCACATCCCCTATGAAAGAGAGTTGTTCGGAAAGGTTGAGGCCCGGAATATAGGGCGTTCTCCTTGTTTGCGTAAGCTGCGCCGCCATTTCCGCTCGCCGCGCCCAGAGCGTAACCGAGAGTGCCGGGTTGTGGGCCAGCAGCTGCGCCAGCATCGTTCCCCACGCACCTGCGCCGACCACCGCGAGATAAACAGAAGCGTTCGCCATGCGCTCAGCTTAACAGGGCTTTGTCAAGGGGAATGCTAGAATCTAGTCTTGTGCGCGCGGCCTTGACGCGCTGCGCCGGAGGAACAAAAATGCCTATCTACCGCTACCGCAACCTGACCACCAACGAGATTTTTGACCTCGAGCAGCGCATCACCGAGTCGGCGCTGACCCACCATCCCGAAACCGGCGACCCCGTAAAACGCCTGATTCAACCCGTCGGTATCGCTTTCAAAGGCTCTGGATTCTACGTCAACGATTCACGCGCCAGCAAATCCGCCAGCGCCAAAGACGGTTCCAAAAAAGACGACGCCAAAAGCGACAAGGTCGAAACCAAATCCGATGACAGTAAAGAAATGAGCAAGGCTGATTCTGACAAAAAGAAGGACAGCAAGACTCCTGCGAAGACCGAGAGCAGCAGTTCTACCTAAATCAAGCTTAAAAACCGAATCCGGTACCGAAATCCTCAGCCTGAACCCTGAGGTTTTTTCGTTTGACCGTTTGCTAATATCTTAGCTACGCTATGCTCGAGCGAACCTGATAGGGGTAATTTATGCAGAAGCTGATTCCACGCGCACAGCTCTTCGCCCAACCGCACCTTAAAGACCCGAAACTCTCACCAGACGGCACACAGCTCGCCTATCTCGCGCCGGACGCGAACGGGGTAACGCAGCTCTGGGTTCGTCCCACCGAAGCAGAGACAGGAACGATGGTCACGTCCGGAGGCAACCACGGCCCTCACGCGCACTTTTGGGCCTACGATCAAACGCACCTGATTTACGTGCAAGACAAAGACGGCGACCAATTGTGGCGGCTCTTTGCGGTCAATTTTCGGAGCCATGAGACTAGGGCTTTGACCCCGTTTGAAGATATCAGGGTCAGGCAGCATATGGCTTCGCCTGCTCGCCCAGATACCCTGTTAATCGTTACGATGGGCGACTGGGGGCCGAACGGCGTCTATGAACTTACGATCTCTGACGGCACCCTCAAGTTTGTGACCCAGCGCGAGGAAGCAATGCTTTTCGGCTGGGTAGCAGATATGCAGCTCCGGGTACGCGCCGTGCTGGTCTTGGCAGAAGATGGCAATGACGTTCTCGTCTGTGACCGGGACGATGCACCTTGGCGACCCGTCTATCACTTCGGGCCGGAGGCAGGCGGGCATATCGTAGGGTTTTCCGAAGACGGCGGGTCGCTCTATCTCGTCAGCAGCCAGAACGCGCCGACGAAGCGCCTGTTGGCCCTCGAGCTTGCCTCAGGACGTGAAACCGTCTTGGCCGAAGACCCGGCTTACGATCTCGATGACGACCCCTGGTATCACCGGCGCGGCGTCTTGAGAGACGCAAAGGGTGTTCCCGCCGCCGTCTCGTTTTACCGGGAAAAGCTCGAGTGGCGCGCTCTAGACGAAACGTGGCAGGCCGACCTCGAGCGGCTTCAAACCGGCGCACACGAACTCGGTATCTTGAGCCGTAGCCAAGACGATACGCGCTGGCTCGTCAGCTTGGGGGCCGATGACCAGCCCCTGAACTATGCGCTTTACGACCGAAACTCGGGAAGGCTCGAGTCCCTCCAACCCGCCCAGCCAGACCTGCAACGGCTGACCTTTGCCAAAAAACGACCGTTTACCTGCAGGGCGCGTGACGGCCTGACGTTGCACGGCTACCTGACGCTCCCGCTGGGTGTGCCTGCACAAAACCTGCCGACGGTCATGCTCGTTCACGGCGGCCCTAATGCCCGCGACAGGTGGACGTTCGACGCCGAAGTGCAGTGGCTAGCGAACCGAGGTTACGCCGTAGTGCAGGTTAACTACCGAGGCTCGAGCGGTTACGGCAGGGCGTTTCGTAGCGCAGCTGAGCATGAGTGGGGACACAAGACGCAGTACGACGTACTAGACGCTTTGGCTTGGGCAGTGGCAGAGGGCGTTACCGACCCGGCGTGTGTCGGTGTGATGGGGTTTTCGTTCGGGGGCTATATGGCGCTCGGGGCGATGGCCTTATCACCGGGCGTGTTTGCCGCAGGCGTGTCGCTCTGCGGGTTCAGCAGTTTGCTGAGTTTTATCGGGGACATTGAGCAGCTCTCAGCTGGACAAAAAGCGTGGCTGGAAGGTCATATCGGCAACCCGGAGACGGAACTCGAGCTACTTAAAGCGCGTTCACCTCTTTACGCCGCCGAACACGTCACCGGCCCCTCACTCGTCGTCCACGGCGTTCACGACCCGCAATCTCCGATAGCGGAGAGTACGCAGATGGTCGAAGCGTTGCGACAAGAGGACAAGGATGTACACTACCTGGTGTTTGAAGATGAGGGACACGGTTTTGAACGTACTGAAAATCGGCTGCACTACTACGCGACCGTTGAGGCATTTTTGGCGCAGCATTTGGGTGGCGAGGCAGAACCCGCAGTACCGGAGCAAGTAACCGGGCATTCAGGGAGCTTTCGCTAACCTCACTCCTCGGTAAAGCGCACCTCGAGCATCTTAGGCCAGAGCTTCCCGGTCAGGAAAAACGTTTCAGCGTCAGCGTCGTAAGCAATCCCGTTCAAGACCGCGTTCGGCCCGAGTTGCGTTCGCTCTGCGTCGCTCAAAAGGTTTGAGGCGTCAATCTCTTGGGCAACTTTCCCATCTTCGGCAATTTTGAGAATTGTATCGGTCTGCCAGACGTTCGCGTAGACAAAGCCGTCTACACACTCGAGTTCGTTTAACATCGTCACCGGCTGACCGTTTAGTTTCACTTCAGTCGTGCCCAACACCGAAAAGGTCTCGGGGTCACGCCGCGTCAGGGTGCTGCTGCCGTCACTCATCATCAGCGCTTCGCCGTCATAACAGATGCCCCAACCCTCGCCGTCGTAAGAGAACGTATCGGTCTGTTCAAAAGTGTCGAGGTTATAGACAAACGCCTCGCCCGCCTGCCAGGTGATTTGAATCAGGCGGTCGCCGACGAGCGTCAGCCCTTCGGCAAAATACTCCGGCGGCACGTCAACTTCGCGCAGCACCTCGCCAGTTTCAGGAATAACCTCGCGCAGAGTAGATTCGCCGTAAAGCCCGGTGCTTTCATAAAAGTGGTCGTTTTCCAGCAGCAACCCCTGCGTAAACGCGCCCTCATCGTGCGGATACGTTTCCAGGATTTCGGGAACAGCTTCGGTGAGTTCTTGCCCCTGACAGCCGGTCAGTAGGGCCAGACCAAGGAGCACCGTAAACATGGCGGGATGCAGTTTCATATATGCCAGTTTAGACCGGGTTCTGCCGCAAAACGTGAGGCCGTTCTAGCGGTTCGGCAGATACGGTTCTAGACAAGGTTTTACGGCTTCCCAGACAAGCTGCTCGAGTTCCGTTTCAGAAAGAGACGCGTCAATTACCTGCCAAGTCGGGTTGACTTCAGCTTGTGCCAAGA